>CAVUQD010000003.1:0-417500 GCA_963743565.1 uncultured Alphaproteobacteria bacterium | reverse complement strand
GCATGGAGGAAAGCTTGAGCCTAGCAGACGACGCCAACCCCTTCAACGGCGCGCTCAGCGAAGAATATGAAACGCTGCGGCTCATCTGCCCCAACCATCCCCTGCTGGCGAGAAGCTTGGCGAGCTATGTCGCCCGCTGGAGCCAAAGCGCGGCCATAAGGGGCTTCGAAATCGGCTGCGGCACGGGGATCAGCACCCATGCCCTGCTTTCCGCCGCGCCGGCCCTGTCGCTCATCGCGCTCGACGCCTCGGGGAAGATGCTCGAGCAGGCCCGCGCCAATCTCTCGGCCGAGACCTCCGCCGGGCGCTTGCGCTTCGTCGAAGCCGACGCGCTGGAAGGCTTGCGCGCGCTCCCGGACGAGAGCGTCGATCTCGTCGCCTCCAGTTACGCGACGCATAATTTCCGCGCCGACTATCGCCGCCTGGCCTTCGCGGAAGTCTTTCGGGCGCTGAAGCCCGGCGGGCTCTTCATCAACGGCGATCGTTTCGCGCTGGACGACCAGGAAGCGCATGTGGCCCTCACGCAAGCCACGATCCGGCATTGGTTTGCGACCTTCGCCAAGCTCCGCCGCCCGGACCTCCTAGAGGAATGGGTGGTCCATCTCTTCAGCGACGAAAGGCCGGACCGCATCATGGTGTTCACCCCGGCGCTCGAAGAGCTGCGCGCGCTCGGCTTCGCCCCGGTCGAGGTCGAGTTTCGCGAAGAGGTCGATACGCTCGTCGCCGCGTTCAAGCCAAAATCGCCGCAGCCGTGACCTTGGGACGACGACGATGCGGCATCCTTTCTTCAACCTTACGCATCTCGTTCTACGGCGCGGCGAGAGCGATTTCGCGCTGCAGGACGATGCGCAAGGCGTCGTCGTCACGCTCGGTCCCGACACCCCGGTCTTTGTGCGGCCGGGCGCGACGGTCAGCCGCTGGCCCGGCGCGAAGATTCTCGCGCGGCAAACGCCCCACGCCACGCCGAAGCGCGGATGGCTCGCTCGCGAGGTCGACACGTTCAAACGCGTCGCCTTCGGCGGCGGCGACGTGAAGCTCAGCATGATCAAGACGCTCGGCAAGCAGCGGGAGACACTGCTGTCGGCGGGCGACGGCGCGGTCGCAGAAAAGCTTGATTTGAGCGAATACGCCCGCGAAGGCGCGCCGCCGCTACTGCTGCTGCAGCCTTCCTATCTCTGTAGCAGCGCCTCGATCAGCCTGACCTCCAAAGCCTGCGACGCCTCGACGATGAGCTGGGCGCGCGCGCTCTACGTCTACTGCGCCGAGCCGCCAGAAGACCGCTCTCGCGCCGCCGTTCTCTGCCTCTCGGGGCGAACCATGGTGTGGTGCGAGAGGCTCGAGCCCGGGGACAGCCGCGACTTTGCGCTCGGCAACGTCATCGCCGCGACCGCCAATGTCTCATCGCGCCTGCGTCCGACGAGCCAGTGCCACCCTGATGATTTTCGGGCCGAGATCGTCGGGGAGGATGGCGTCGCATCGCCCCGCGAGGTCGCGCCGCCGCCGGGCCTTTGGCCTTCAGCCCGCATTCTCCTGGAGTCGCTGCGCGCCCGCGAGGGGTTTTTCGTCTGCGAGATGACCAATCATTCGCGAAGTCCCGCCTTCGTCTTCATCCAGCTCAACCGCTCCGGCCTTTACGGAGGCTCGGGGGTGGTCGGCCTCGTCATACGGCTGCTCGGCGCTTTCTTCCGCCTCTCGCATCTCACGATGGGGCATTAGAGCGGGCCAGAGGAGCCACAGTTCGCGCCCTTGCGCGGATTCACGCGAGCCGGTAACACCCGCGCATGTCAGACGCCGCGCCGAAGTCCGATTTCCTCGCCACGCTCGTCGAGCGCGGCTTCGTTCACCAATGCTCGGATCTTGCGGGATTGGACGCGAAGGCGCGCGAGGGCGGTCTCGCCGCCTATATCGGATTCGACTGCACCGCCTCTTCCCTGCACGTCGGCAGTCTGCTGCCGATCATGCTGCTCGCGCATCTCCAGCGCAGCGGCGGCAAGGCCCTGCCGCTTGTGGGCGGCGGCACGACGCGCGTGGGCGACCCGTCCGGAAAGGATGAGAGCCGCAAGCTGCTGACGATCGAGGAGATCGACGCCAACAAGACGTCCATCACCAAGACTTTCGCAAAGTTTCTCGCCTTCGGCGACGGCGCGACGGACGCCAAGCTCCTCGACAACGCCGAATGGCTCGCGCCGCTCAACTACATCGAGTTCCTGCGCGACATCGGCCGGCACTTCTCGGTGAACCGCATGCTGACAATGGACAGCGTCAAGCTGCGGCTGGAGCGCGAGCACGAGCTCTCCTTCATCGAGTTCAACTATATGTGCCTGCAGGCCTATGACTTCGCGGAGATCAACAAGCGTCACGGCGCGATTTTGCAGATGGGCGGCTCCGATCAATGGGGCAACATCGTCATGGGCATCGATCTCGGGCGGCGGCTCGGCTGTCCGCAGCTCTATGGGCTGACCTCGCCTCTGCTCACGACCGCGTCGGGCGCCAAGATGGGCAAGACCGCGGCCGGCGCCGTGTGGCTCGACGCCGCGCTGCTGAGCCCCTACGACTACTGGCAGTATTGGCGCAACGCCGAGGACGCGGACGTCTCGCGCTTCCTCAAGCTCTTTACCTTTCTGCCTCTGGACGAGGTCGCGCGACTTTCGGCGCTGCAGGGCGCCGAGATCAACGAGGCGAAGAAGGCGCTCGCGACCGAGGTGACGGCGCTGCTGCACGGGCGGGAGGCCGCCGAGCAGGCGGCCGCGACAGCGAAAACGACCTTCGAGGAAGGCGCGCTATCGCTCTCCTTGCCCAAGGTCGCTGTCTCGGCAACGGAAGTCGCCGAGGGAATCGGCGTGCTCACGGCCTTCGTCAAGGCCGGGCTCGTCGCCTCGACGGGCGAGGCGCGCCGCCAGATCAAAGGCGGCGGTCTGCGCGTGAACGACGTCGTGGTGAGCGACGAGAAGTCTTCGCTCAGCGAGAAGGATTTCGAAAAGGACGGCGTCGCAAAGCTATCGCTCGGCAAGAAGAAGCACGTGCTCTTGGAGCGGAGCTGAGGGCGCGTCGTGTCTGAAGCAGCCCTACCCGCACCAATCAAGCCGCTGCCTCGCCTCGTCGCTGCTCAAACCCGTCGCGCGAGCGAACGCAGATAGCCCGCCATTTCGTCCGTGAGCTCCATGTCCACGGCGGGCGCGCTCTTGAGAAGCAGATTTGCGACAAAGGCCTGATCGTTGCGCGAATCCTCGAGCGCTTCCCGCAACACGGGAACGTTGTCCTCAATATGATGCAGGAAGGCGACGCCCTTCTCCGCAGTCTCCTGCCACCGCTCTCGGTGCCATGTCGCTAGAGGGTACAGGATCTCATGCACGAAATTCGACTTGCGCGCCTTCTCGAAGAAGCGAAGCCCGGCGTTCCAGTTTTCCTTAGCGCGCAGCGGCGGCGGCGGAATGTCCTGCGTGAGCATCTTCTTGCCGGCCTGTCCCACAAAATCTTCGAGACTGACGGGCGCGTCGATATTGGCGCGAAAATACCAAAGCGCATTGGAGCCCGGAAATTCCTTTCCGTAACTCTCGACGAGCGCCTCCTCCACCTTATCGACGGCGGCCTTGTCGGCCTTCAGCGCGGCGGTCATGCAGAAGGCGAATACGGCGTCATTGCCCACGCCTTTGACCGCATCGCTGCCCAGCCGGCTCGCGTCGAGCTTCGGCGTCACGCCATCCGCTGGAGGGACGGCCTCCCCCGCGCGTAGCGCCGTGATGAAGGAGGTGATCTCCAGCCAGCCGGTGAAATGGGCGACAAAAGCCTCCGGATCCACATAGACGACCGCAAGATTCAACGGCTTCTTGCGCGCTTGCAATTCCGCCATGTCCGTCATGGATTTTCCCTTAGATTTTTGGGCGGCGCATGGCGCCAAGCATCGAGAAAGCAGCTGTTGCGACGTGTCTCGGATGCTACGCTTCCTCCGCAAGCTCCACGTCGGTCACGCAGACGTCGCCCTCATCGACGACAAGGGTGATGGGCTTGAGCGATTGACCCCGGCACGGGCCGATGAAGCACTCCCCCGTGTCCAGATCGAACTGCGCGCCGTGATGCCCGCAGGAGAGGAAATTCCCCTCTTCGTCGAGGAAGACCCCCGGGTTGGCGTCGAGCCGCTCGCCTTTGTGGGGGCAGGCGTTTTCGAAGCCATAGAAGTTGTTGCCCTTCCGCGTGATGATGATGGGCCAGGGCTTGGGCTCCCCGGTCAACTCGATACGCATGAGCAAGAATCCGGAAGCCTCCCCGTCCTCGATCTGCCGGGTCTCACAGATTGCATAGAGCTCGCCCATGTTTTCGGTCCTGCTTCTCTCGCCGCGCTCCGGAAGGGTGCGCGCATAGCGCCCCTGCAATCGGCAAGCCATCCGGGTTTTGTGTCGAAAAACCGCCCTTCCCTGGGCCGCTTCGCTGGGCGACCCCCGGCTTTTGGCGCTTTCGTCCTTGGCAGAAATCTTGCTGAGCAGGGCCGCAGACTCGAAACAAGCGGGATGGCCGATGCCCTCAGAAGGTTACTTCGTCGACTGGGATGGGAATTTGCGCAGCACGGACGACCCGGGCGGCGGCTACGACTGCGAGGTGGATCGCGTCGCGCGCTATGTCGCGGTCATGGGGAAGGGCGGCACGCTCGTGCACGAGGCCACTCTTTACAAGACGATCGAGGACGTCGGCAAAGCCGGCATAAAAGCGACACTGGTTCCAGGATCGCATCCCTGGGGGCGGAAGGCGGACGGTTTCTGAAACCGACGCGGCGCGCAGGCGAACCGGTTTTTGCAGGATGCGCGTCGCGTTTCCTGCGTTCCGGCGGCGACGCTGAGGCGATCTAACGCCCGGGCGGCTCGAGGCCGCGCGCGGTGCCGTCCATCACGCCGAAGATCTTGCGAAACAGTCCGGGCGTCAGCATGGACAGCGGCGAGACATTGATCGTCGGAGAGTTGATCTTTCCGACGACGCTGTAGTTCAGCGCAAAGAGCCCTTCGTTTGCGCCGCCGGTCACAATCGGGCCGAAGAGCGGAATGTTGCTGAAGAGATTGTTCAACCCATAGAAGGGCACGTAAGAGCCCCCGAGGTCGAAGGCCTCGTGTGCGAAATCTATTGAGCCGTCGAATGAAAGGCCCATTTCGGGGCCAGACATCACCCCCTCGCGCAGATGGAGCTTGCCGCCCATCCAGACAAATTGCGCTTGCAGACGTTGCACCTTGACCGATTCGGGATCGAAACGCAGGCGGCCCTTATCGTCCCGCCGCTGGGCCCCCTGCTCCATGAGGCTGCGCATCGCCGGCTCATTCTTGAGATAGAAATCGCGCACCTGCAATTCGCCGTCCGCCCGCCCCGACGGGGCGAGCAGCATCTGAACGGTGATCGAGCCCGATTCCATTCGGCTGTAGAGATCGAGGAACGCGAAAAGCGCGCCCGCGTCGGCGCAGGAAAGATCGAGACGCGACATGCCGCCTTCGCCGGGCTCGAGGGCCACGGCCAGCGCCTCGCGGCCGAAATGTCCAGTAAGCCCAAGGCGTCGCGAACGATTGTTGCGCCTTTCCCATTTCAGCTCGACATTCGTCAAAATCTGCTTGCCGAAGCCCGAGACGAGCGGAGATTTCAAATCGACGTCGACGTCGTCGAAGGACACGGCGCCCTTGGTCATGGAGCCGGCGCCCCCGGACGAACGCTCGACGCCGGCGGATCCGAGCGAGCGGAGCATGGGCCTCGCGTCAAAATTGGCGGCGCGCACGACGAGCTTCAACGCGTCCGCGCCGCGCGTGGCTTCGAGCTTCACGTCGTCGCCCGCCGATATCCGGAACTGCGAGAATTTCGCCGAGCGAAAAGCGCCGTCGCGGGCGAGCTCGACGACGCCCTGCATGAGCGTCGCACCGGCCTCCAACACGAAATGGTCTAGCGTCATGCCATCGGGACGCTTGATCAGCGTGAAGCTCGCCTTGGCGGGCTTGCCCGCGGGCTTCGACAATCCCGGCAAGGCGTTGTCGAGCGACGCTTTGGTGAGGTCGATCTCGAATTGCGCCTCCGTGTCGCCGATGGGCATGGGGGTTTTGACGGTTGCGACGAGGGGGCCGGCCACGCCGGGCATCCCATAGCCCATCCTGGCGCGCGCCGCTTCGTCGAGCGTCATGGAGATCTGCGCCTGGCTCTGCCCATGCTCGCCGGCCGTTTTGCGAATGTCGAGTTGCACCGGGCTGCCGAGCACGCGCGCCGTGCCGCCGACGCGCAGCCCTCCATGGTCCTGAACGATGGTAACCGCGCCAGACTCGAGCTTCTCCGCGCCAATGAAGCGCTCCACCGAGACGTTGGCGGCGTCGGCCGCAAGCTGCACGTTCACGCGGTCCGGCCTTGCGCCTATGCCGACCTCCAGGCCGATGCGCGCCCTGCCATCGATCTGCCCTTTGATCTGGGCGGGGTCGATCGGCGTCGCCGAATAGTGCGCGAGCGACGGCAATGACAGGATCTCGGAGACGGCGTCGACGCTGCCGGCGAAGCGCAGCTCGAGCATCGCCGGCGTCGGGATGGGCGCGTTGTCGGCAATGACGAAGGAGCCTTCGCTCAAGGTGATCCGACGCTCATGGGCCGTGTCCATCACGGCGCTGGCGCGATCCACGACGAGCGTGCGGCCCGTGAGGCGAACATGCGCGGAAAGGCCGCGGATCGTGGGCAGCTCAGGCATGACATTGATCAACTCGCCGTTGACGATCTCGCCGTCGCCCTGGACCGCCGAGTCGAGCGGCGGCTGCTCGTAGCGCATCGCGACGAAGTCGGCCTCCGACAAGTCGCTGTGCAGTTCCGCATGCTTGAACGCGCCGGCGGCGACATGCTCGAGCAGCCAGAGGCGCGCCGGCCCGCCTATATGGGTCGGCGTGAGGCGCGTGACCGCGAGCACATCCGTATTGTTCAGCGCAAGATTGAAGACGAGATGCCGCCCCTTGACCCAGTCGAAGGCCAAGGCGCCGTTTCCATCGAGCTGCGGTCCAAAGGCCTCGAAACGCTCCACGAAGACTTTCTTGTCGGCGGGGTGGAGGCTGAGGCGAAGCGCGCCTCGATCAATGCGCAGCGGCTCCTGACCCGGGCGCTCGGGCGCAAATTTCGCAGGCTTGGCGAGATGCGCCGAACCGGTCCAAACGTCGCCGCTCTGCTCCGCCGCGGGCTCGGCGGGGTCGGAGAGCGCGTCGAGCGGCATGGGAGGCGCGAGCGTCCCTTCGCCGAACAACTCGACTTCCTTCGTCTTGAGCTTCAGCACCGGAAAGATAAATTGCCGGTTCTTGTGGTCCCAACGGGCCTCCCCCAAAGCCTGCTCGATCAAGATCGGTTCATGGTCAGGCTCGTCGAGGCGGAAATAGCCTGGCCCGACGAGGACGCCACCCGAGGCGTCGGCGATCCGATCCTTCGCGTCGAGCGCGAAGTGCAGATGCGCGGACAGCGCCGCATCCGTGTCAAAGAGCTGGTTGCGAAAGCCGCCGAGCAGGGTCAGCTCGTCGATCGTGAAGTCCTGAGCGCGCGCCTCGAACTCCCGCTGGGTTCCCGGCGAGCCCTGAGCGGTTCCAACCACCGACCAGCGCCGCGTGGGCCCCGTCGCCGCGAACTCGAACTTCGAGCCTCCTGACCCTCGCTGCACGATCAAGGTGAGATCGGAGTAACGGATCGTGCGGCCAAGCGCGCGGTCGTCGATGACGAGCCGACCATGGGTGACGCCGACATGATCGACGCCGCCGATGGCGCTTCCTGGATTGGTCGCGAAATTCATGAGCTCGCGGATGGCCGCGCCGGCGAATTGTAGGAGCTTCGGATCTGCTCCCGTTGTCTCGGCGGGAGCGGGCTTCTGGGCGGCCGGCCCGATCACGACGGCCTCCTTGGGATCCGCGCCGGCCGAGATCGCCAGCGAGCCGTCGGGCAGCATGACGAGTCGGAGTTCGAGATCGAGCGCCTCGACGCGTTTCGGCGTCACCCGGCCGGCGAGCAGGCTCAGAAAATCGACGGAAAATTCGGCGCGCGGCGCCGCGACGACGGTCCGCCCCGCCGATTTGACCGTGAAGCCTTCGGCAACAAGCGTCGGTCCGTGTGGCGTATCCGCGAGCGCCACGCTTCCGAGGCCGAAGTCGTAACGCTGGCCGTAAAGCTCGTCGAGCGACTGGACGATGACGGGCGCGAGCCAGGAGAGAACGATCGGACCACGCGCCAGGGCGATGAGGAAGGCGCCGACCGCGAAGCTGATGATGACGACGATGACGAGGCCGATCCCGCCGTAAAGGCGCGCTGTTCGCCGCAGCCCGTGTGGCAGGCGCGGCAAGGGCAGCGCGTCGCAGATGGCGCTGAGACCCTTGCGGCGAAATCCATAATCCGCGGCGTCATTCTCGCTCAAAAAAAGACCGCCCTCTCAACGCCGCGCAGCGCTTCTCCGCCCACGATCCCTCCCCGCTCGTCGGCCGGAGGTCGCCCGCCGATCCCCATCATGGCCGCGCCCTTAGCCAAAACCAAGGCGCCCAAAGCGGATTCCTCGTAGCAACGCTCGAGCTTCCCGCGCCTGGGCGGCCTCGGCTTATAGAGCGAACTGAGCGAAAATTGATAGGCTCGAAGCGACAGGATCTTCGATATCCTTTTGTTTCTACTTAATTGCTTGTCGACTCAACAACCCCTCATGAGGGATGCCCGCCCTGGCGCCGTCAGGCCGAATGCGTTAGGTCTGGGGCGTCGCCCGGCGTCTCCATTCGCGGAAATCATGGTTAAATCCATCAAAAGAGGCTTCTGCTTCCTCCTCGGCGCGACGCTCGTCCTCGCCGCTTGGCCCTCCGCCCAGGCCGCGGAGTTGACCATGCGGCTTCCCCCCTACCGGCCTAAGCTCGGGGTGGAGCGCGACTACCATGTCGAGATTGAGACAAGCGCCGATTTGCATGGCCTGACCAAGGTCGGCGAAAAAACGCTACGGGGAGAGTTCACGAACACTCAGACCGTGATGGAGCCGACGCTCGACGGCTTCAAGATGCGCTGGCGGCTCTCGCCCAAGGAGCCGCCGCCGGGACAGCCGGGGCTAACCGAGATTTTCCGCGACCGCATTCAGGCTTTCGGAACAGACACGATCGAAGTCGAGACCGATCGTCGGGGGGCGGCGGCGAAGATCGACAATCTCGAAACGTTGCGCCAAGCCGTCGAGACTCGAATCGGGTCGTTGAAGAGCGACGATCCCGCCAAAGAACGGCTGCAGTCGCTGCTGCAGCGACTGCAGCCCGGCTCGCTCTTTCCCATGGACGTGATCGCGCCGGCCGCCCGGCTGTTCGCCGAAGCCCAGGATCCGGAATCGCGCGAGGCGGATCTCGGCATGACGAGGACCGTGAACGCGGAAGGCCGCAACAACGGGGCGAGCGTCCCCCTCAAGTTCACGACGCGCTTCGACAAGGACGACGCCGGCGGCTTCGTCACCTTCTCCTCGACGAAGGTCTTCGACCCGGACGCGCTGACAGAGGTCTGGCGCGAGGTCATCGACCGGGAGACGAAAGAACTCGCGGCCAGACGCCCCGGCGTTTCTACGGCCGAGTTTTCGCGCGCGAGCCTGACGATCACGACGACGGTGCGCCTGTCGCTCGACGACGGCTCGGCGATCTACGCCGAGGAAACCGTCGACTCCCGCATCGGACCGGCCTTCACGAAAAATGTCTTGCGCGCCACGCGGCAGTGAGCGGGATCCGATGTCCCCTTCAATACTTGCGCAGGAGGCTCACGAGCTTGCCCTGGATGCGGACGCGGTCGGGTCCGAAGATGCGCGTCTCATAGGCAGGGTTGGCGGCTTCTAGCGCGATCGAGGCGCCGCGCTTGCGCAAGCGCTTCAACGTCGCCTCCTCCTCGTCGATGAGCGCGACGACGATGTCGCCGGTGTCCGCCTGCTCCTGCTTGCGGATGACGACCGTGTCGCCGTCGAGAATGCCCGCCTCGATCATCGAATCGCCGCGCACCTCGAGCGCGAAATGCTCACCGGAGCTCAGGAGATCGGGCGGCAGGCTGATCGTGTGGCTGCGCGACTGAATGGCGGAGATTGGCGTGCCGGCCGCGATTCGCCCCATGACGGGGATCGCGACGTTCAGCTCCGCCTCCTCTTCCTCCCGCTCCTGCAGCGAGCGCACGCGGCCGAGGTTGCCCTCGATGACGCTCGGAGAGAACTTCTTGGCGCGGGCGGCGCCGTTCTGCAGCGTCGCCGATTTGGGCAGCCGCAGCACCTCCAACGCGCGCGCGCGGTTGGGCAGCCTGCGGATGAAGCCGCGTTCTTCCAGCGCCAGAATCAGCCGATGGATCCCCGATTTCGAACGCAGATCGAGCGCGTCCTTCATCTCGTCGAAGGAGGGCGGAACGCCCGTCTCCTTCAGGCGCTCATGGATGAAGCGCAGAAGGTCGCTCTGTTTTCTCGTTAGCATCGCTCTGGGCCCCCGAGGCGGCAAGGAGTGGCGCCGCCGCCCGCCTCCGCATAACCGCCTTCCATAAACAAATCATGAACGAAGCATAACCGTTCTTGCTGCGTTCCGCAACGGCATAGCGAATGCTTTACCTCGGGCGCAGCCTTTGGGCTGCTCGCGTCCCATGGGCCGCTTAACGAAATTTTGCCGGATTTGCCTTCTAAAGGCGGCCATCCTTAGTGGCGCAGCTCCCGCTGCGCCCAAAAGAGTGAACGAAGAGTTGAGAATGGCGAACCGAGTTTCATTGCGACCCCCGTTGGTATGGCAGCGTTATCTGCGAGAGCTGAAGGAAAAGCTCATTCAACTTGAAGGCGAGCTCAAAAACGCCAAGGGCGAAGAGGCCGTCAATCTGCGCGCCCGCTCCGAGAAAATCCGGCAAGACCTCAATTACTTGACCGCTTGAGCGTTCGTCGCAGCAGCCTTTCGGCGCCACGCGCCTCTGCATAGCGCTGAGGCAGCGCCACCTTCGCCGCCGCGAGTTGTCAAATCTAAAATGAGAGCATCCCAATCGCGCGCAATCACGCGATCGAGAGCTGCTCCAAATCGCCGCCGCCCCCCGCCTATTTCGCGTCGGCCTTGGCGCGTTCGATCGCCTCGAGGATCAGCGCGCGCGCGTCGGCGGCGTCGCCCCAGCCGGCGACCTTGGCCCATTTGCCGGGCTCGAGATCCTTGTAGTGGATGAAGAAGTGCTCGATACGCCGCCAGGTCATCTCCTGCAGATCGGTGTAATTCTGCACATCGACGTAGCGCTGGGTCAGACGTGAAGATGGCACCGCCACGATCTTCTCGTCGCCGCCGGCCTCGTCCGTCATGCGAAGCACGCCGATCGGCCGCACCGAGATGACCGCGCCGGGCGCGACGGGACGCGTGTTGGCGACGAGCACGTCGCAAGGGTCGCCGTCATCGGAGAGCGTGTGCGGGATGAAGCCGTAGTTTCCCGGATAGCGCATGGCGGTATAGAGGAAGCGATCGACGAAGAGTGTGCCGGACGCCTTGTCGAGCTCATATTTGATCGGCTCGCCGCCGAGCGGCACCTCGACGACGACGTTCACTTCATGCGGGGGGTTCACGCCGATCGGGATGGCGTCGAGGCGCATATTTGTGCTCCGGGATGGCCTTCGAAGGGTTCGGCGCCTCGGGGCGCGCGAGCGTTCGCGCCGGGGCGAGAATCGCAAGCCGATTATCCCATCAAAGCGCGTAAAACTCTAGACGGCCGCTGTGATTGACAACGCAAGCCCGCGCGCGGGCGGTAGCAGGCTCTCTCATCGCAACAGCCTATCGATGCGATGTAGCTCCGAGTGATGCAGCAGCAGCACCTCATTCGAGGCCGCGAGCTTTACGGCTGAGGCGGTGTAGCCGCTGGTCGCGACCACGACGCCTCTTTGCGCGTCCCGGTGGGCGATGCCGGCGACGATCTCCTGCACGGCGCGGTTCCCGACCGGCTTCGAATATTTCTTGCACTGGAGAACGATGCGTAAGCCCCGCTTGTCCGCGACGATGTCCACGCCCTGATCGCCGCTCGCCGGCGTCACGCGCGCGTCCCATTTGCGCTCGCGCAAGACCGACGCGCAATAGCGTTCGAATTCCTCAGGGCTCATATCCGAATGGAATTGCGGCGACGTGACCTCTTCGAAGACGAGCATGGCAAGATGGAGAACGCCGAGATAGGCGAGCCCCATGAATGCGAGCCCCGGCCCGCTCGGCCAGTAATAGCCCGAGAGGAGAGCGAAGCCGACGAACCAGGCGAGACAGAGCCGCTTCGCCCTGCCCGTCTGTGATGACGTCTCGTTTCCCGGCTTTATGTGGCTCGACATAGGTTGCATAGATTGTTCGCGGGACGGCCCGAGAGTGGCAGGGCGAACCACGTCGTCATTGGAGGCCTAAAGAGTTAGCTTTCGGTTGCAGTCCAATGGCCGGAGCCGAGACTGACGGCGCTCGTGGGCCGCGGCGCCCTGCGCAACGGGCCGCGTCATGAAAACTTGACGGCCGGGCAATAGGTCCAAAAACGCGAGGAGGAGCGATGATCCTGATCCACACGCAACAAGAGGCGAAGCCGGCTCCAACGGGAGCGGCCGGGCCGGCGGCGATAAACTCCAGCGTCCTGAAGCCCGCCGATCCGATCCCGCCCAATGCGCTGTGGATCGACCTCCACCAGCCGACGGAGGCCGAGGATCGCCATTGCGAGACGCATCTCGGGATCGACATTCCGACGCGCTCCGACGTCGGCTATGCCGAGGAAGTGGGCTCGTTATACGCGAGCCAGGGAACGCGCTACCTGAGCGCGCGATTGATCCACGCGTCCAATGGTTTTACCGCGGCTTCTTCGGTGATCTTCATTCTGACCGCCACGAGCATTGTCACGGTCCGCTATGAAAACTTCGTCGCTTTCGACCTGTTCGCGAAGCGGCTCGCCGAAGCCGACGTGCAGGACATCACACCGGAAGCGATCCTCGCGGGCCTCATCAATACGATCATCGACTGGACGGCGCAGCAGATCGACCTGACAGGCCATCGCCTCGACGACGTTTCGACAACGATATTCGGCATCCAGGGCGACGCCGGCAATCACGATCAGCAATTCAAGGAGGCTTTGCAGGCGCTCGGCGAACAGAGCACGCGCATCTCGAACATCCGAGAAAGCCTCGTTTCGCTGGAGCGCGTGCTGCTCTTTCTCGCTCCGGACTACCAGAGCTCGCACATCCCCTCGCAGCTACGCGACGACGTGCGTGCGACCCTGCGCGACCTCCAGTCGCTCGAGGAGCACGCGACCTTTCAAAGTCAGAAGGTGCAATTCCTGCTCGACACGACCATGGGTTTGATCAACCTCGAGCAAAGCCACATCATCAAGCTGTTTTCGGTCCTGGCGGTGATCTTCATGCCGCCGACCCTCATCGCTTCGGTCTACGGAATGAATTTCAAACACATGCCCGAGTTGGAATGGAGCTATGGATATCCTATGGCGCTCGCCTTGATGGTGGCGTCCTCAGCGATGCTCTACCTCTATTTTCGCCGGCAGCGCTGGCTCTGAGACCCGCCGCGAGCGTTTTGCATACAAAACGACGTTGTCAGACGAGCGTCAATGGGCGATGATAAACGGAACATGAAGCGTTCCTAAGCCAGTCGTGTGACCACACTATCAAACCCTTTTTGACGGAGACATCGATGACCGCAATCACCGACATCGCCATCGGCGCGGCCGTTTTTTTCTTGGGCGCGGGAGTTATCGGCTATCTCATCGCCCTGGCGATGGCGGCCTTCGCCTCCGACAATCCGAATTCGAAGGGGGCCAAGCTCGCGACTTGGTTCACGGCTTACCCAGCGCAGAATCTAGGCCTCCCTTCCGCGGCGATATCGTCCTTCGCGATCGTCGCGCTTCTGATGACGGCCTTCTCCAAGTCTTCGGACGCAGCGGCTTCCGCGCTCCAGTTCAAGGCCTTCGGGCTCGAGTTCACCGGGCCTTCGGGCCCGATCACGCTGTGGCTCCTATGCTTTCTGGGGTTCGTCTTCGCGCTGAAGCTGCTGCGCGCCTGAGCCCTCTTTCTCGCGCTAGCCTCTCTGATGCAGCTCGATCACGTTGCGGTCGGGGTCGCGCACGAAAATCGCCTGCGCGTCGGGGCCGAAACGTATCGGGCCGCCGCTCAACGGCGCGCCGGCCGCTTCGAGCGACGCCTTCGCCGCCAGGATGTCGGGACAGAGCAGCGCGAAATGGGTGACGCCGGCATGCTTTTCAGGCACGTCCATCAGCACGTTCGGCTCGCTCGCGCTTGACGCGTTGAGGATGAGGTTCAGCACCACGCCGCACGGATGCTCGAGGATCGCGACCGGCTCCGGACCGAGTGGACCCGCCGTCTTGGCGAAGCCCAGAAGCTCGTAAAATCGCACGGAGCGCTCGAGCTCGTGGACGCGTATCCCGATATGGGCCAGTCCTAAGATCTGGACCTTCGCCGAACCGTTCTGCTGCGTCATCGCGCAAGCGCTCCTGTCCTAAGCGACCCGGGCCGCCTCGGCCTACCCTGCGTGCTTTTTCACCCAGGCGACATAGCAGTCCATCCAACCCTGCAGGAAAGAACGGCTGGCCGGGCCGATGCCGCCATCCGCATCGAACAAGCCTTCCTTGACCTGCAGAAACACCTCCGGCTGGCCCAGCGTCGGCGCGTCCAGATACGCAAGCACGTTGCGCAAGTGCTGCTGCGCGATGGCTGTGCCGATCGCGCCGACCGAGACGCCGATGACGCCCGCAGGCTTGCCCGCGAAGGCGTTCTGCCCATAGGGACGCGACGCGTGGTCGATAGCGTTCTTGAGCACGCCGGGAATCGAGCGGTTGTATTCGGGCGTGACGAAAAGCAGCCCCGTGGCGGCGGCGATATCGCCTTTGAGGCGTTTCGTCGGGGCCGGCTGCGCCGCATCGTCATCCTGATTGTAAAGCGGCAAGTCGCCGAGCTGCGCCTGCGTAAAGGAGAAGTCCGGCGGCGCTAATTTTGCGACGGCGCCTGCGAGCTTGCGGTTGTAGGAATCGCGGCGAAGACTGCCGACGAGAACGAGGATGTTGAATTGGCTCATGGCGATGTCCCTTATTCAAGGCAGGCTATGCGCCTCCGGGAAACCTAGGGTCAACTCAGCCTTCATCGACGTCCGGCGTGCGCCAAGCGAGATGCTGGCCGCTGTCGACGGCGATCATCTGGCCCGTGACGTGCCGCGCTTCCGCCAGATAGAGCGCCGCCGCAACGACGCTGTCGAGCGCGATCGCCTCTTGCAAGGGCACGCGGGCGGCCTCCCGCGCGAAGGCGGCCTCGCCCGCGAATTGGTTCGGCAGCACCGGGCCCGGGCCGATGGCGTTGACGCGAATGCTCGGGGCGAAGACCTGCGCCATCGTGCGGGTCGCGGTCCACAGCGCGGATTTCGAGAGCGTGTAGGTGAAGTCGCGCGGCGTGAGGCGAAGAACGCGCTGATCGATCAGGTTAATGATCACGCCTTTCGCGTCCTCGGGAGCGCGCGCCGCGAAGGCTTGGGCGAGCTGCAGGGGCGCGCGAAGATTGACGGCGAAATGGCGCTCGAACCCCTCGGGCGTGAAGTCCGCTGCAGAATCCGGCTCGAAAAGTGCGGCGTTGTTCAGCAGCAGCGCGAGTGGCCCGAAACAGGCTTCGGCGCGCGGGATCAAGTCACGGGTCTCGCTGGCGCTCGAAAGGTCGCAGGAGAGCGCCTCGGCCCTGAAGCCCTGCGCGACAAGCGCGGCGGCGGCCGCTTCCGCCGCGGCCTGCGATTGCGGCGAGGCGTGCAGCACGACCGGCCGGCCGGCGCGGGCAAACCCTTGCGCCAGCGCGAGGCCGATGCGTCGTGCCGCTCCCGTGACGAGAACGGGGCCGCCCTGCTCCGCCCCCTCCATGCGTTCCTCCGTAATGCCGCTGGCGTCCGGCCGATATTGACGCTTTATTAGCCATCATCAACCGAAAACCAAGCCAAAATTTCTGGCGCCTTTCGGGGTTGCACAGTATAAATCGGGAGCTATGCCAGAATTCCCTATTATCGACACAATTCATTCTTGATGGTTTCCAAAGTTTTGCTTTAACCATACGAAGATATGTCGCTCCGGAAAGGTCTCGTTAAGCTGAATGATTATACACCGGGGCGTCGTCCACTAGGCCGCGTCGTGTCTCATGGCGCAGCCTGAGGGGCGAGGCTCGCGAGGGACCATGGAGTGATGACAATGAAACACCTGCTTCTCGCGGCGCTGACGGCGCCCCTGGCTTTCGTGGCCCTCCCCGCCGCCGCCGCAGACCTGCCCTATCGCCAGTCGGCGCCCGCCGACTATTACGCGCCCGTTCCCGTCGCGCGTTGGCAAGGCTTTTACGTGGGCCTCAACGCCGGGTACGGATGGGGCTCGTTCACCGACAACTCGAACTGGCTGTTCGCGCAGCCGACGGGCGGCCAGATCGGGTTCACGGCCGGCTACAACCATATGCTCACGCCAAATTTTCTCATTGGCGCCGAAGCGGACTTCGACTTCGCGGGCATCAGCGCTACGGGCTACCCCTTCCCGGGCCTCCAGACCTCCAGCAACGTGAACGATCTCTTCACCCTGCGCGGTCGCGTCGGCTACACCTGGGACCGCGCGCTGTTCTTCGTCTCCGGCGGCTTGGCGGGAGGGAACACCCAGGTCAACTTGCAGAACATTTGGTGGGGAAACTTCTGGGGTCAGCAGTCCAGCTATCAGCTCGGATGGGTGCTTGGGGCCGGCGTCGAGTATCTGGTGATTCCAAACCTATCGGTGAAAGCCGAATATCTCTACACCTCGCTCAGCTCAACCTCCTACTTCGACTACTCCCCCTGGGCGTTGCAGCTTGGAACCAATTCTTCGCAAGTGCGTCTTGGCGTGAACTACCACTTCTGAGGGTGCGCGCCCCCAGGAAAAACCCAATCGCGAGCGGGAAAATGGCCCGGCTCCCGTCATAGCCGCGCGGCTGTCCCGCTCTATATTATCGCGCGCGACCGAACTGGCGGTCGTAAAAGGAGGGAGTTCGACATGGGTATTCTTGATTTCTTCGGAAAGAAAAAAGACGCGCCGGCCCCGGCGGGGGCGACCGAGACAAGCGCCGCTTCGCCCGAGGCCCTGAAGGCCGAAATCGCGCGGCACGGTCTCGACGCCTCCAAGGTCGAGATCGCCGTCGACGGGTCCAAGGTGACGCTGTCGGGTTCCGCGGCGACGACGGCGGACGCGGAGAAGCTGGCGCTTGCGGTTGGAAACACGCAAGGGGTCGCGCAGGTCGTCAACAATATCGACGTGCAGCAGGCGCACGCGGAGTTCTCGCTTTTACACCGTGAAGTCCGGCGACACCCTGTGGGCGATCGCGGAACATTTCTTCGGCCACGGGCAGGGTCCGAAGTATCAGCAGATCTTCGAGGCCAATCGTCCGCTGCTGACAGATCCCAACCGCATCTTTCCGGGTCAGGTGCTGCGGATTCCCGACCTTGCGCACGGGAACGCCGGCGGCGCACAGACGGCTTCGGGGGATTGGAAACCGCCGCAGGAAGTCGCCTCCGCCAGCAAGGCTGGAAAGAAGGAGGAGGACGAGGTCGTCTGGAAATCGCCGACGACCTGAAGTCCCTCGTCGATCATGACATCTCGCGCGGCGTGAACGCCGCGCGGAACTGAAGGCCGCTCACCGGGCTTAGCGCCCCCCGTTTACGCTTCCGTCTCCTTGAACGCTCGCGTCTCCCGCGCAAAAGCGTCGAGCCAAGCGACGAGCTTCGGCGCTGCCGAACGCCAAGCGCCGGCAAAGCGAAGATCAAGATAGCCAAGCGCGCAAGCCGTCGCCACATGGCCAATGTCGCGCGGCCCGGAAGGCGGCGCGGCGTCGAGCACCGCGACCGCGCGTTCGATCTTGCCCTGCTGCAACTCCATCCAGCTCGCTGACCGCGGCTCGGGGCGCGCCGTTTGCTCGTAGCGGATGAGAAGGGCCGCGTCGCAGATTCCGTCGCCGAGCGCCTGCAGCCGCAAGGCGTCGAAACGCCGGGCCGCGTCCGTAGGAATGATCCGCCCTCCTCCCGCGAGATGGTCGAGATATTCGACGATGACGCGGCTGTCGTAGAGCGCCGATCCATCCTCCAGGAGAAGCGTCGGGATCTTCCCGAGCGGGTTTTGCGCGCGGATTGGGTCGCTGGGATCGGCCGTATCGGTCGTCTGGAGCTCCAGCGCAAGCCCAAGCTCGGCGGCGACGATCCGGACCTTGCGGGCATAGGGAGAGGCGGGATGATGGCGGAGGACGAGCATGGCGGAGCCATAGCACGCCGCTCTAATTCTTGACCACCGCCAGACGGGGCGACACCGGGGACGCCGGCGCTTTGCAAATCGCGTCTAGGTCGTCGGAATGCGCAAGCTGGGTCGCATCGCGATCGGCCACGGCTCCTCGGTCGCAGGCTATCGTTGCGCGATGAAGAAGAGACGCGGGTAGAGCAGCAGGACCTTGCCGTTCGACTGCCTCGAATAGGCCGAGGCAAGCTCTGTTTCGTAGCGCGCCAGAAAAGCCTCCCGCTCGTTCGGGCTCAAGGGGTCGAGGAAGGGTCTCAACGCGGAGCCCTCGAACCATTCGACGATGCCCTTGGGACCATCGAGGGGATGGACATAAGTCGTCTGCCAGATCTCGAAGCGCGCGCTGGAAGACGCCAGCAAATGATAGTAGTCCTCGAGGAGCCCGATCACCGGCCGGCTCTTCGCAATCGGCACGAGACGGTCGGCCCAGGGGCCATCCGCCGCCACCATGCGCATGAGCGCATGCGACACCTCGTGGATGTTATGCGGCATCTGAACGGCCAGCCAGCCTCCGTCCTGGAGGTAGGAGGCGAGGCGAGGCATCAGCGCATTGTGGTCGGGCACGAATTGCAGCACGGCGTTGGCGAAGATCAGCCCGGCCTTCCCGGCGGGGCGCCAGTCCTCGACGCGCTGGGCGACAAAACTTGCGCCCTTCACCCGCGCTCGCGCGGCGGCCAACATCTCCTCCGAGGAATCGACCCCGACGATCTCGGCGTTTGGAAAGGCCTTCACGAGCAGCGCGGTGCTGTTCCCGGGGCCGCAGCCGAGATCGTAGACGGCGGCCGGATCGCAGGCGGGAATTTGGAGTAAGAGATCGCGAGCGGCGCGCGTGCGCTCATGCTCGAACTTCAGATAAAGGGCCGAGTTCCAATCGCTCATGGGTGCGTCCTCGACAACAACCCTTATCAGACTGATGACGGCAAAGTCCCCCGGAGTTCGAAATGGGCAGAATCCGTCGCTCCTTCATTCCCCCATCAATTCCTCGACAACGAAATCCGCCCCCTCTCCTTGCGCGAGGCGCGGCGCAAGAAGGCTAAGGATCGCCCGCGCATCCTCGATAAACCCGTAGGGCGAGTTGACGACGACGAGACCGCAAGCGTTGAGACGCTGCGCTTGGCCCCCGACGCAAATCTCGAGTTCGCAGGACTCGCCGCACCTTCGCCTTTACGAAAGCCTCGTAAAAGGCGCGGGTTTCGGATGGAAATTTGATCGGATGCCACAGCACATAAATGCCCGTCGGCCATTTGGCGTAGGCGGACTGAAATGCGGAAAACATGGCGCGATATTCGTCCGTGCGTTCGAAGGGCGGATCGATGAGCACGAGACCGCGCCGCTCCTTGGGCGGCACGAAGGCGCCAAGGCCCGTGTAGCCATCCAGACCAAGCGCCTTCACGCGCGAATCGCGCTTGAATCGGGCGCTTAGCGTCGCGTGAGCGTCCGCGCGTAATTCGCAAAAGAGCGCGCGATCTTTTTCGCGCAAGAAGCTTTGAACCAGTAGCGGCGAGCCGGGATAGAGCCGCGGCCGCCCTGCGGCAAAAACGCCCAGCCTTTCAACATAGGGAGACAGGAGCGCGCGCGCTGGCGCCGGCCAAAGCGCAAAATCCGCGAGACGCCCGACGCCCTCGCGCCATTCGCCGGTGCGCTCCGCTTCCGCGGACGCAAGATCATAGGCGCCTTCGCCCGCATGCGTGTCGATGACGCGGAAGGGCGCTTCCTTCTTGATCAGATGTGAAAGTATGCGCGCCAGCAGCGCGTGTTTGAACACGTCGGCGAAATTGCCGGCGTGAAAGCCGTGACGATAGTTCATGCTTCAGCCGATCAATGCGGAGCGGGAACGCGGATCGCGCGGTCCCGACAACCGCGTCTCGCAAGCTCCGGACAGGCGTGAAACTCGCGCAGATCCTTGGCGACGCAGACGCGCACTTCCTGCAAAGCGCCGTGATCGCAGACGACGCTCAGCATCCCCGGCCGCAGCCGTGGATTTCCCTCGAGGAAGGCGCGTTCGATCTCGCTTCCGCCGAGCGTCTGGTCGCGGGAGAGAGAAGCGAGCGCTTGTGGGGTCGCGACCATCGCCTTCGCGCGCGCCGCGGCGTCGAAATAGTCGACTGCAGAGAGCCCCGTGCAGGCTCCGTGCTTGCGCCACTCGTAGCGCGCAAGCCCTTCCTCGGGATAGACGCCGCGCGCGCGCTCGAGCGCCGGGCGCGACAGGGCCTGTTCCGCGCGGCAATCTTGCGGAAAGCCGCGCTCGTATTGCGGCCAGAGGCCGTGCAGAACAAAGCCTCGTTCGGCGCCGCCCCGGCCGCATTGTTTCCCGCCGCCGCGATGCGTCTCGCAAAAGCTCGGCGACCAGGAGAGCGCGAGGACATAAAAGTCGAACCCTGCCGGAGCGACCGCCGAAGGCCTTCCGGGCGACGGCTGCTGGTCGGCGCAGCGGTCGAGGATGCAGTCGCCCTGCGCAAAGGCGGGCAGCGCGAAATGGCCGATCAGCGCGAGCGCCGCCGAAAAAACGAAGATCTGCGCCGGGCAAACGCGCGGCGCGAGGCCGGCGACCGCGCAGAGGACCGCTTTAAGGGGGAGCCGGCGAGAAAATTGGGCCGTTTTCGGCGGCAAGCGCGCTGTAACCTTCTGCTATCGAGGAGCTTGCGCTATAGTATGGGCATGAAGCTCCCGCCAGCCCTTTCCTTCCTCGCGCGCAAATGGCGTCTCGTCGCGATTGTGGCGCTTCTCAGCGCAACGCAAGCGTCCGACGTCATGGCGCAGGATTTCTTCTCGGACCTCTTTGGGGGCGGAGGATGGGGCGGCGGCGACTCCGGAGGCGGACGGCGACGCCATCGTCGCCGCGACTACGATAATGACTTTGGCTACGAAGAGCGCCGCAGCGACGCATGGCGGGAGCGCCGGGTGCGGCGAATGGCGCCGCACGCGCAGCCGCAGAGACGCAACGCCCAGGGCGTCGCGCCGGCGACGGCCGACGCCGCCAAGGCTCAAGCGGCTCAAAAAGACCCGGCGGCCTTTCGGGTCATCGTGCTGGGAGACGCCTTTTCGCAGCTCCTCGCGGCGGGCCTCGAGCAAAGTTTCGTCGGCGATCCGAAGATCGCCGTGCTGCGCCGAGGCAATGACAATTCCGGGCTCGTGCGTAGCGACTACTACGACTGGATGAAGGCGGCGCGCGAGATCGCCGACGACCCAAAGAAACCCGACATGGCGGTGATCATGATCGGCGGCAACGATCGGCAAGCGCTGAACGCAGGCGCGGGGGCGCAGGAGCCGCTGTCGCCGCGCTGGCGCGAAGTCTACGGCGAGCGCGTCGACGGGCTCATCCAAATCTTCAAGGACAAGAATATCCCGGTCGTCTGGGTCGGCCTGCCCGTCATGCAGCCCGCCGGCTATTCCGCGGTGATCGCGCAGATCAACGAGATCTTCCGCTCGAGCGCCGCCAAGGCCGGTGTTCCCTTCATCGATCTCTGGGACAAATTCACCGACGAGCACGGCCAATATTCCGCTTCCGGCCCAGACGAGAGCGGCCAGATCGTGACGTTGCGGTCAACCGACGGCATCCATTTCACCGACGCGGGCGCGCGCAAACTCGCGCTCTTCGTCGAAGACGAAATCAAACGTCTGCACGCGGAGCACGAGGCGCGATTGCCAGAAAGCGTCAATGCGGCTCCCGAAGCGCCGGCTCCCGCGCCTGCGCAGCCTGCGGCCCCGCAACCCGCCGCGCCGCTCGTTTTTCGGCCGCCCGCCGAAACCCCGAGCCCCGACAAGCCCCCAACGCTTCCGGCGGATCGCGCCGAGGTGGGTCAGGTGCAGCCGCTCACGAACGTGGCCGCCCCCAAATCCGACGATCTCGCCCGCAAGGACGCCAAGCAGACGGCGGCTCAGGACGCGTCGATCGAACGCGCCGTCGCGGCCCATGTCTTCGTCAAGGGCGGCCTGCAGCCAGCGCGGAGCGGGCGCGCGGACGACTCCGCCTTCCATCCCCCGGCTGCGCCGTCCTCCAATCCCTGAACGCGTCAGGCCTTCACCACGTCGAATAAAGACTCGCGTGCGAGCGGAACCAATGCCCGCGCTTATGCATTATCCCCGCGAACGCTGAGGGGGCGTTTCAATGCGGGGACGCAAGATGCGTAAGTCGGTTTTGTTGTCCGTAATGTTGCTTGGCGCGATGGCGACGGCGCCGCAGGCGCGCGCCGATGATCGGGGCTTTCTCGCGCTTTTCGATTTCTCGCCGCAAGAGCAATATGCGCAGCCCGAGGAACAGCAGCTCTCGAGACAAGTTCCTCTGACGACTCGTGAGCTCGTCGCCGATCCAACCCATGCGCGGGCGGGCACGATCACGATCGTCACGGCGGAGCGCACCCTCTATCTCTCGCTTCCGGACGGGCAGGCCTATCGCTATCGCGTCGGCGTAGGACGCCCCGGATTTACTTGGCATGGCCTGCGCCACGTCGGCCGCAAGGAAGAGTGGCCCGACTGGCGCCCGCCGGGCGCCATGCTGAAACGCCGCCCGGATCTTCCGCATTACATGACCGGCGGAGTGGATAATCCGCTCGGCGCGCGCGCCATGTATCTTTACGACGGCGATCACGACTCGGGCTTTCGCATTCATGGCTCCAACGAACCCGACACGATCGGTCAGGCGGTCTCCAGCGGCTGTATCCGCATGCTGAACGCCGATGTGACGGATCTCTACAGGCGGGTGAAAGTCGGCGCGACGGTCAACGTGCTCTAAAGAGCGTCTGCTCTACGCTCTGAAGTCGACCGTTTAGTCGTGGAAGGGAGGCGGCGTAAATCCTACTTGCGGGGATTTGCGCCGCCGTCCTTTTTTGCTTGGTTTTGAGGGAGAATTTGAGCGCCCGCCGAAAAGCGCGTCGACACTTTATCGAGCAAGCTGGTTTTTCAGAATAGAGAGGCGACCAACGCTGTTCAGCGCGAGGAGGCGTATTATACTTCCCAAAACACAAGCGGGCTCGACTTGCGATCGCAAGGGCTATGGGGCTCCACGCCCGTTGGGGCGAAGTCGGCTCACCGCCTTCACCGAGAAGCGATTGGAAGGCGCGAGGTGAACGAGATGATCGCCCCGCGGGGGCCCCGTGGCCGCATGCGGCGGCTGGGTCAAACCATCGTGAACACATAAAAAGCGCGAGCGGAAATGAAGTGCGAGCGGCGTGCCGCCATCCGCGACCCGGGCGCCCAAGCCGATTTAGCAACCGCGCCGGCTTCCCAAGCGAAACGGGGCCTTGCGAAACTCAGCCTTCGTGCGGAGCAATTTGAAACCCATCTCACCCTCACCGATCCGGGAGGGATCGACTCGCCTCCCGCGTTGGGTGAGACTTTATAACTGCCGTTGGCCAGTGCTTGATCGCTGCATTGCGCAGCCCTGGGGCAAAAAAATGCCTCTCCCGACCTTTCGGGAGAGAATAACGTCCCTCTCGGCCCCTCAGTCGACTATGGAAGCGCCCTCCCCCTTGGGCGCCGCCCCAGCCTTTAAGGAACCCGTCGAAGTTTAATCAGCGCGTGGGGCCAAGCGACACGAGCCTACCGGAGAACGCTGAGTCGGGAGCGATCTTGGTCTGCTTCGCCACATTTTGGCCGCCGATCGGAGACATGAAGCCGAGCACGAAGGCCGCCAAGCCCATCGCCACGACCAGCGTAATCGAAACGCGCAACTGACGGCGCGCACTTTCCGGGTCGAAGCTGTGGGTGAACGCCGGCTCCACCTCGTTTTCGAACTTGTCTGCCAAAGACATTTTTTTGTCTCCCTCGCGGCCACGTTCCGGGCCGCTGAACCTTGTGCGCCCTCTTCGGCGGCGCCACCCCTCCGGTCGACCCCCGACCGGTCTCTGAGGCTAAAACTGATCAGCCTCGTTTTGGTTGCATCGAAGGATCGATTTTTTTAATTCTTCTTTAACCCCCTTTAATCTTGTTTTTGCCCAATTGTCGCGGACGTGGTTACGGCGTGGTTAAAGCGGCCTGAGTCGCGTCGGCGCGGTGTGGCGGAAAATTCAGTAGAGGCGTTGACTTACATCTTTAAGGCCGCGCTCTGCCCCCGCCATGGCGAAGCTCGCGCCGCCGCCCAGCCGCCGCATTTGCTGCGCCGCACACCCATTTTCGCCGGAAAATTTTTTTTCCCACTGCGGAACCGGACCCGCGACCGGCTCCCCAGAACGACAGCGGCTTAAGGCCGCTCCGGAATTTCGTTGCCCTCCCCATTTCGGGCTTTTATGGTTCTTCCTTCGCTGTGCGACGCACAAGAACTTCGCTCGCCCGCCGGGCAGCACTCCACCCCCCTGACAAGGTTCAAGAAGATGAGCTTCCTCGCTGCTGCGCTTTCGCGCGTCAAACCCTCCGCGACGATCGCCGCCACGCAGAAGGCGCGCGACCTCAAGGCCCAGGGCCGCGAAGTGATCAGCCTTTCGGTCGGCGAGCCTGACTTCGACACGCCGGCGCATATTTGCGCCGCGGCGAAAGCCGCGATCGACCGGGGCGAGACCCGCTACACCCCGGTTCTCGGCATTCCAGAGCTGCGCGCCGCAGTCGCCAAGAAATTCAAGCGAGAGAACGGTCTCGATTACAAGGCGTCCGACACGATCGTGGCGACCGGCGGCAAGCACATTCTGTTCAACGCCTTCCTCGCCACACTCAATCCGGGCGACGAAGTGATCGTGCCCGCTCCTTACTGGGTGAGCTATCCCGAGATGGTCGCCATCTGCGGCGGGACCGCCGTTCCCGTCGAGACGAAGATGGAGCACGGCTTCAAGCTGCAGCCGGAGGCTTTGGAGCGGGCGATCACGCCGAAGACCAAGTGGCTCGTCCTCAACTCGCCCTCGAATCCCTCCGGCGCCGCCTACAGCCGTGACGAGATGAAGAAGGTCACCGACGTGCTCATGCGCCATCCGCAGGTGCATGTGCTGACGGACGATATCTACGAGCATCTGGTCTATGGCGGTTTCCAGTTCGTCACGCCGGCTCAGGTAGAGCCCGGGCTGTTCGAGAGAACGCTGACGATGAACGGAGTCTCCAAAGCCTATGCGATGACGGGCTGGAGAATCGGCTATGCGGCGGGGCCGGCGCCGCTCATCAAGGCGATGGACCTCTTGCAGGGGCAGCAGACCTCGGGCGCCTGCTCGATCGCGCAATGGGCCGCGGTCGAGGCGCTTGAAGGCCCGCAGGACCATCTGGCGACCTTCCGCAAGGCCTTCGAGGAGCGCCGCGACCTCGTCGTCTCGATGCTCAACCAGGCGGCGCATTTGACTTGCCCGACGCCCGAAGGCGCCTTCTACGTCTTCCCGTCCTGCGCCGCGGCGATCGGAAAAAAGACGCCGGCGGGCAAGGAGATCAAGGGCGACGAGGATTTCGTGACCGAGCTTTTGGAGGCGGAGGGCGTCGCCGTCGTCCAAGGCTCGGCATTCGGAACGGCTCCGAATTTCCGGGTGTCCTACGCCGCCTCAACCGAACTCCTGGAGAGGGCCTGCGCGAAGATCCAGCGCTTCTGCGCGAGCCTGCGCTGAGCGCGAGGGCTGAGGAGGGCGAGCATCCGATATGAAGAGAATGCAGACCCTCTCGCGCGAACCGTCCTCGATGCGCGCCTTCTGCCTTGCTTTGGCGCTCTGTCTGGCTCAGTCGCTCTGCGGCTGCGCCGCAAATTACCATTTCTGCCCCACCGGCACGGCCGAGGATCCCTCCCAACCCTTCGCTCCTTGCAAGGCCGCGCCGCCGCCCGAACAGCAAGGGCGCTGAGACGCGGCCCGGGCTGGAGCAGCACGCTCCCATTCGGTCCAGGCGTGCGGCGGCGTTCCGAACGCACATTCCCAATGCCCGGAGAATACCGCCGCCCGCCCCCGGCTGGCTCCACGATCTGACACGTTGCGGCTCTCTTCGCCGGAAATAACGAACGAATGCCGCCGCGCGCCGCAGGCGGTTAGCGATAAGTATTCTCCTCATATATGGAGCCATAAGTCTCCGTCAGAATTGCCAAGCTTATGTCTTTCGTTCAGCAATTGTACTTCAGCGAAAAAAGTCCAGTACCTTTACGAATAGGCCTGCCGCTCCTGCGCGAATACAATTCCGGCCTCTGCGCACAGCGAGCGGATTCCGATGCAAAAGCTTTTTGAAGCAATAAATACTGGAAATAATGGCCTAAATGATCTGCGGAGCAGACTTTCGGCGATTGACACTGATACGCTAACGGCTTCGAACGCTTCGGGAAGCTCAAGCTCGACTTCGAAGCAGCGGCGCAATTTTGGTCCCGAGCAGAGCTTCGTCAGGGCGAGTGAAATCGTATCGGTTGGAACCGAGCCCTTCACGAGTTCCGAATTTCGACCAATCTTCTTCGATCCCCGCTGCCCCTCCGAAAAATACTATGGCTGGCGCTGCGCGCACGCAGAACCCGGGCTGCGTATTGTGAAAAAACAGTTGGGTTTCTTCTCCAAGACCCTCTTCCTTTGCCAAAACGTCGACCATCGGCGGCTGTCGCAACTGGTGAACGATCGCCGGTTTGGCGGCTCCACGACAATCCAGGTCATTCATGATTTCTCGCGGCCGGCGGAGGAGGCCGGAATTCGCCTGGGAGGCCGGCATTTCGAGCTCTGTCAAAGCGACAGAATGCTGAATATTGGAACTCTCGTGATAGATCTTGAGGAGTCGGAAGAAGAACTTTGGCGCAAGCTGGAGCCGAACTCCAGAACGAAAGTGCGCAGGGCGGCCAAGGAGGGCGTGGAGATACGAATTTCCGCAAGGCCCCACGAGGAGGATCTCCGGAGCTTCTTTGAGTTCTACAGACCTCTAGCGAAACGAGCCAAGTTGGACATTCCCTCGCCAAGGCTCGTGGAGAGAATGATAAACTCGGGTGATATGATCAGCGCCGCCGCCGTGGCGCAGGGGTCCGTTGTCGTCGCCGTCAATCTGATCTACCTGCTTCCACCATACGCCTATGATGTCTGGGGAGCGAGTTCGAGCAAGCGGATAAACGGCGTCGGCCATCTTTTGCGGTGGGAGGGCGTGAAGTGGCTGCGGAGCCGTGAATTCAAATGGTACGATCTCGGCGGAGCGGCGACGACGGCCCCCAGCGATCCCATCTATAGCTTCAAAAAAACCCTAGGCGGACGATATGTCAGCCTCGGCTCCGAATATCGCCGCATGAGCGCGCTGACGAAATCGGCCTACGCCGGCTTTCGACTGACGAATAGCCTGATCAGCCATCTCGCGCAGCTGGGGCGCTAGTCCGGAGGCCTCGGCGAGTGGGGTTCGGCAAGCCCTGGCTTGCAGCGACGTCTGCCCGCACGATTACAGCAATTACGGTTTTCCTCTTAGCGTCCTTACCTAGCCGTTTTCGGAGAGGGAAGCATTCAATAAAAAATTCATGCTTTGATAAAAAGCATCTATTTTTGTACATTTGCGGATAGACTGCCTTTCCTGGCTCCAATACTCTTCCCTTGTCCTCGGCGACATTCTGCATCTCCCCGTGGAGTGATTGCCTTGGGGCGGTTCCTCTTCGGCGCATGGCGGCGGCGTTTTCCGCTTCAAGCCGCGCGTCGAGGCTAACCGCCAACGCGGTCCACCTGGCGCATAGGCAAGGTCCCGCGTTGGGGCGAAGCCAGGCGCAACCCGCCACGCTCCTCCATTGCCGTGGCGGGTTGCTGCTGGCCCCTCATTTGAAGATTGTGATAAAAATATTTGCGCGCGACGAACGCGGTGAATGAGTTGCGCGGCGCATCAAGCGAGGCTTTGCGACGCAAAACCACCATCCGGAACTCCCCGGGAAGATTGTCAACCAACTGTTTTAAATTACACTTATCGTTCGCTGCGGCATTTTAGCCACAGTTAACAATTTTTTAGGGATTTGTGCGTACGCGTGTTTACATACTTTTCCGCCTGTGTTTTCATTCGCCGCGATAAGCAAGCGCGGCGGCGGAGTGCGCTGATCGTGCCCGATGCGCTTGAGGCATGTGAGGCGGCAATGCACCTAATCTTTTCCCGCTCCAGGGAACTCCTGCTCGGCGCGATCGCCGGCGGACTTATGATCGCGGCTTCTCCCGCTTCGGCGATGCTCTATGTTCTTGACTTCACGACCGCCAGCACCACGGGCCAGATCTATTTCATCGCCCCGGACTATATGACGCCTGGGGCGCTGCCGGGAGCGATCTCCGGGATCGAAATCGTCAACAGCTATGAGACCACGGTCGGCTCCGACTTCGATAATAGCGGCATCAAGCAGCGTATCCGCAGCATCGTTCCGATTGACGGCTTCTCGAACTTCCTTGGGTATAAGAACGATAACGAGCTGCTGACTTTCGCCAACACCAACCATACCATTCCCGCGAGTTCATCGCCTCCCAATGACCTCAATTGGTTTTCAGGCGGCGGATTCGCCGTCGAGGCCTACAACAGCATTTCTGCCGACGCCACCATCATCGACATATTCGTGAGACCCGTGAAGGGAGCCCTCAAGCCGACCTTCTATGTCGAGGCGAGAGACGCTTCGGGCAACATCATCTACTCGGCAGGGAGGGCCACGCTGTCGGTGCCTGATCCGACGCCCGGCCTAGGCTTCTTCGGCCTCGCCGCCCTCGCCCTCTCAGCCGCCGGGTTGAAGCTGAAAAGGCGCTTAGGCGCAGCCTAAGTCCCCCGATTTCGACTTGGCCCGACCTGCAGGGGCGCGCATTCCGGATCAACGAACAGTCTTAAAGAGGCGGCTATGAACAGAACTGTTTCCCAACCCAGAAAGCTTCTGGCCGCTTGTCTCGGCGCCGGCATTGCCGTTGCGGCGTCGCCCGCCTCGGCGGACGTCTATGAATTCAGCTTCGCGACCGCTTCTCAGAGTGCGCAGATCTATTTCTACGCTCCGGCGCCAAGCGCACTCCCGGGACAGATACTCGGGCTCGTGCCCAACGGGACCGTCATCCCCGCCATTGATGGCGGCGCCCCCATCTACAGCACCGAGACCACGACCGGCAGCAGTTTCAACAATAGCGGGATGCAGCAGCTCGTCACCGGCATTATCGCGGCCGGGATCGTCGTCAACCAGAGCAGCGGCCTCTACAACGACAATCTGCTGTTGAGCTTCGTCAACAGCAACAACACAACGCCTCCGAGTTCGAACCTGGCTACGACCTGGTTCACCGATCCGACTCCCGGCGACAACCCCGGAGGCTTCGCTTTCCAGGCCGCGGACGGCACGACGGTCGACGTATACACCTATGACGCAGGCACTGGCCCGCTGCTATTTGCGGATTCCATCGACGTTTTTGGCAACGTCATCACCGCCTCCCAGGTGCAGGGCCAGCTCAGCACGCTGACCGATCTTGGCTCTCCCGCTCCGACGCCGGGCGCCGGCTATCTCGGCCTCTTCGGCCTCTCGCTCGCCGCCGTCGCGCTCAAGTTACGCGACCGCTCGGCAAGCTAGAGCCTCAGCCTTCGCTAATCGGGCGCTTTGAGCAACGACTCTTGAACGCAGGGCCCCCGGGGGCGTAGATCGCTCCCCGGGGTCTTTTTTCATGAATAAGCCAGTCGGAATCATCCTGGCCGGCGGCCTTGCCAGGCGCCTCGGCGGCGTCGACAAAGGGCTGATCGAGATCGCCGGCCGGCCGCTCCTGGCGCGACTCGTCGAGCGTCTCGCCCCGCAATGCGCGGCGCTCATCCTCAACGCCAATGGAGACGCGTCGCGTTTCGCGCGCTTCGGCCTCCCTGTCGTCGGCGACGAAATTGAGGGATTCGCCGGCCCACTCGCCGGGGTCCTTGCCGGCATGGACTACGCTGCGACGCATCTCCCGGGCGCGACGGATGTGTTGAGCGTTCCGGCCGACACCCCCTTCGCGCCCTGCGATCTGGCCGCGCGGCTCGCCGAAGCGCGCGCCGCGGCCGGGGCCAAAATAGCGGTCGCCGCATCTGCGGGACGCGCGCACCATGCCGTGGCGCTCTGGCCTTCGTGTCTCGCCGGGGAACTGCGGCAAGCGCTCACGGACGGCGAGCGGCGGGTCTCCGGCATCATCGCGCGCTATCAGAATGTCGCCGCGGATTGGCTGATTGTGCCCTACGATCCTTTCTTCAACGTCAATCGGCCCGAGGATTTGATCGAGGCCGAGTTGCTGGCCCGCGTCGCGGACGCCCCGCCGAAAATATAGCCGGAGCTTCGCTGCGCCCTGGACGTCTTCAGTCGACGCGGTAGTTCAACGCGAATAAAGCCTTCGACGGATTGCCATTGACGCCATGAAACGGGACCGCCTTCGCCGTGAGAAGCCCGAGCGCAGCCCGGTTCCCCTGCTCGTCGCGATCGTCGGTCTGCTCGCGGCCGTCGCGAGCTTCTATGTCAGGGACGAAAGCGTGAGCGCGACGCTCTTAGGGTCAGGGCTCATCACCGCGGGATGGTGCGTGCTCTACTGGGCCGCCTATACGCCTAGCGGCGAGTAGATTCGCCCTCCCCTCCATCTCCATCCTCGCTCAATCCACGCCTTCCTAATCTCGCCCGTCTTCGAATCGGACGGATGACGGCATGGAGCGGCTCAAACTTGTGTCTCCGGCGGCGGCGGCGGCGTGCGACGTCTCAATCGTCATGCCCTGCCTCAACGAGGCGCGCTCGCTGCCCATCTGCATCGCCAATGCGAAAGCCGCCCTCGAAGAGATGCGCGACATGCTCGGCCTCTCGGGCGAGATCATCGTCGCCGACAATGGCAGCGAGGACGGCTCGCCGCGTCTGGCGCGGGCGCTCGGCGCGCGTGTCATCGGGGTCGCGCCGCGCGGCTATGGCGCAGCGCTGATCGCGGGCTTCCGCGAAGCGCAAGGCCGCTATCTCGTCATGGGCGACGCCGACGGCTCCTATGATTTTCGCGATGCGGTCGAGATGGTGCGAAGGCTGAGCAACGGCGCGGACCTTTGCCTCGGCTCGCGCTTCTCCGGCGGCATCGAGCCCGGCGCCATGCCCTGGAAGAACCGCTATATCGGCAATCCGGCGCTGACCTTCGTGCTCAACCTCTTCTTTCGCGCCAACGTCGGCGACGCTCATTGCGGCCTGCGCGCACTCACCAGAGACTCCTTCGAGCGCCTTCAACTCTCCGGCTCCGGCATGGAGTTCGCGAGCGAGATGATCATCAAGGCGGCGCTCAAGAAGGAGCGCATCGTCGAGGCGCCGGCGAAGCTGCGCCGGGACTTGCGCGAGCGGGCGCCGCATCTGCGCCCGTGGCGCGACGGCTGGCGGCACTTGCGCTACCTGCTGATGTTGAGCCCCGTCTGGGTCTTCCTCCTGCCCGCTGGGGTCGCCGCGCTCGCCGCGATCGCGATCTTCGCCTGTGCAACGGCGGCCTGGGCGCATGGAGGGTGGGAGAGCTCGCATTTCGGCAATTACTGGGTCATTCTCGCGGGCTCGCTCTTGGGCCTCTCTCACGTCGGCTTTCTCTTCGCCGCCTCGAGCCATCTCTACGGACGGCGCGCCGGCTTTCGCCCGAAATCCGGCCGCCTCGACGCTCTCAGCAGGTGGATCACGCTCGAAACCATGCTGATCCTGGGCGTCGCGCTGATCACCGCCGGCCTCGCGATCCTCGTGTGCGTGCTCGGCTATTGGTCGCAGAATCACTTTTCCGCGATCCGGAGCGCGCTGCCGGCCGCAGTCGGCGCGGCCCTGCTCGTCATCGGCGCGCAGAACGCGCTCGGCGGCTTTCTGCTTGCGATCCTCAATGGGCATGAGGCGGAGTTCTTGAAAGTGCCTACACACGGGGCTGCCGGCGACAAAGCTCCGTCGCCCAACCAGAAGTCCGCATGAGACTGCCGCACTTTCTCCTCGTCGGCGGCTTTTGCGCCGCGCTCAACAATGCGCTCGTGATCGGACTCGTCTGGGCGGGCTTCCACCCGCTCGCAGCCTCCCTGATCGCCTTCTTGCCGGTGGTCGCGATGGGGTTCGCGCTGCACAGCCTGCTGACTTTCCAGATCGCGATGTCGAAGGCGGCCTTCCTGCGCTACGCGCTGGCGATGGCGACGAATTTCCCCGCGTGGAGCGCGTCGCTCTTCATCCTTTGCGATCTTCTCGGCGCGCCGATCTCTCTCGCCGCGCCGGCGGCCACCGTGATGCTCATCGTCTGGAATTTTCTGTCGGCCCGATGGGCGCTGACGCATGGACGCAAGCCGTTCTCCGATTCGCTCCCCACGGAGAGAAACAGATGAAAGAGATGACGCTCGAAGACGTGACGCACGCGCTTGCGGCAAGGATTCCGCTCTATGGCTGGCGGCGGCCCGTCTATCAATATCTCGCGCTCGACGCCTTGCGACGTATGTGGTCGCCGGGGCGCCGCACGCTGCTCGACGTCGGCGGCGGCACGGGCGTCCTCGCGCAAACGCTCAAGACTTTCTTCGCGCTGGAGCGCGTCGTCTCGATAGACGTCGAGAATCGTTTCCTGCGGGGTCTCGACGTCGAGACCCTGGTCTTCGACGGCGAAAGGCTGCCCTTCGCGGACGCGTCCTTCGACTGTGTCACGCTCTTCAACGTCCTGCACCATGCGCCGCTCGAAATTCGCGCGCCGCTCCTGCGCGAATGCCGTCGCGTCGTGGGTTGCGGCCCGGTTTATATCAAGGATCATCTCTCGACCGGCGCCCTCGACGTCGCCCGTCTCGCGGCGCTCGACCTTCTCGGCAATGCGCCGTTTCACGGCATGGTGCGCGCGCGATATCTGACCGAGGCGGATTGGTCGGCGCTCAAGATGGAAACCGGTTTTCGCGAGGACATGCGACTTTCTGGCGGCTATCGCGACGGAGTCTTCGCCACACTTTTTCCGAACCGCCTCGAGATCAGCATGAAATGGTCCCCGATTTGACGTCCGCAGATGCAGCGCGCGAGGACCAGAAGGAAGCGCCGGCTGTGCGCGCTCGACTGCTCATGGTCTCGCATTATTTCGACGCGCATCGCGGCGGCGTGGAGATCGTCGCCGGCCGTCTTGCGCAAGAGCTGAGCCGCGCCTTCGACGTGCTGTGGCTCGCGACGGGCGATCAGTCCTCCGCTTCAGCCCTGCGCGGCGAGACGCTTGTCGCGACGAACATGATCGAGCGCATCGCCGCGCTCCCCTACCCTCTCCTCTCGCCTCTCGCGATGCGCAGGATTTTCACAGCCGCACGCGAGAACGACATCGTCCTCGCCCACGACGCGATCTACATGACGAGCGTCGCCGCCTTTCTGGCGTCGCGCGTCTATCGCAAGCCCTTCGTCGTCGTCCAGCACATCAGTGTCGTACGATATCGCAGCGCTGTGCTCTCGGCGCTCATGCACGCCGCTAATCGCCGTCTCGTCGAGCCCATTCTCGCCAAGGCGGAGCAGGTCATCTTCATTAGCGAGACCACGCGAAAGCATTTTGCTTCCCTCGAATTCAAACACCCGCCCCTCGTCATTTTCAACGGCGTAGACGCAACGATATTCACGCCGCCCAAGGACGAAGCCGACATCGCCGCCGCGCGGCGCAGCTTGAATCTTCCTGCTGGCCGTCCCATCGCCCTGTTCGTCGGACGCTTCGTCGAGAAAAAGGGCCTCGCCATCATCGAGCGCCTTGCGCGCACTCGACCCGAAGTCTTGTTTGTGCTTGCCGGCCGGGGCGTTCTCGATCCCAGGCGTTGGGGGCTTCCCAACACGCGCGTCTTCAGCTCGTTCTCCGGCGCATCGCTCGCGCCGCTCTATCGGGCGGCCGACCTGCTGCTGCTGCCGAGCGTCGGCGAAGGCTTTCCCCTTGTTGTTCAAGAGGCGCTGGCTTGCGGCCTGCCGGTTCTGTGCGGCGCGGAGACGGCGGCGGCGGACCCGAAATCCGCGGATTTCATCGAAGGCGTGAGAGTTGCGCCCAATCCCGACGACGCCGCGAGAGACTGCTGCGACGCGCTGACGCGAGCCCTTGCCAGGGGCCATGATTTCGAGGCGCGCGCGCGGTGCGCCCAATTCGCCGCTGACCGCTACGCATGGAGCGCCGTCGGGGAAAGTTACCGCAGGCTTCTCGACGAGGTGCTGGCGAAAGGCCGCCATTCGCTCTCTCGCGCGCGACGGAGCCAAGCCGGATGAGCCTCCTCTTGCAGCGCAATCTTTCTCCCAGCGCGCCAGTCTTCGCGCGTCCTCCCGCGCCGTTGCGGCGGGCGACGATCGGCGTCGCCCTGCTGATCCTGGCTCTTTGCGCCGCGGTCTTCGTGATCGATCGCATCCTGCCGACTCCGCAGCTTTTTTACATCACGAACAGGTTTTTCCATGGGCATGACGCCTTCTGGGTCGTCGCGCTCGCGCTTTTCCTGTTTGGACTTGCGGGGACGCCCTTGCCGGCGGGCTCCTTCACGCGCGTCAAGAAATGGTCGCTTCGCGCTCAGCGGACCGCGCTGTTTGTCTTCGGGCTCATGGTCGTCGTGATGGGCTTTCTGGGCGCACACCGGATTCTGTTCGATTACCCGCTGTCGTGGGACGAGTGCCTCGCCCGCTTCGACTCCCTCATCTTTCGCAGCGGTCAAGCTATCGCGCCGCTCAGCGAGGAATGGCGTCCTTATGCCGGCGCTCTTGCTTGGCAAAGCTTCATGCAGCCGGTCGCCGATCACGCGGCGCTGATTTCGGCCTATCTGCCCGTCAATGCGGCGCTTCGCGCCTTGGTCAGCCTTTGGACCGACGAAAGTCTGACGAGCCCGTTGCTTGCCGCATTGGCGATCCTCTCGACCTTTGAGGTCGGACGACTCCTGTGGCCTGAAAGAAGCGACGCGGCCTTCGTCGCAGCCATTCTCGTCCTCACCTCCAGCCAAGTTCTCGTCACGGCGATGACCCCTTATGCGATGACCGCGCATCTCGCCCTGAACATGCTTTGGATGTGGTTCTTCCTGCGCGATGCGCCGTGGAGCCACGCGGGCGCGATCGTCATCGGATTTCTGGCGAGCGGCCTCCATCAGCTTGTATTCCATCCGCTCTTCGCGGCGCCTTTCATCTTTTCGCTCTATCGACAAAAGCGCTTCGGCCTCGCGCTCGTCTACGCGCTTTCTTATGCGGGCATCGGTCTCTTTTGGATCAGCTATTGGAAGATCGCCCTCACGCTGCAAGCTATCGCCGCGCCAGCCGCTGCGCCGAGCGCCGCCGCCATTGGCGGCACGCGGTTCTTTGCGGAGCGGATCGCCTCGCTCCTCATCGATTATGAGTGGCAGTCCATTCCGCTCATGCTGAAGAACGGCCTGCGCTTCGTCGTCTGGCAGAATCCTCTGCTGCTGCCGCTCGCGGCGCTCTCAAGGCGCGCGCTGTCGCAAGATCGCGGCTATTCGCGCGAGCTTCTCGCCGGCGTGCTGTTAACCCTCGGCGCGATGTGCTTGCTGATGCCCTTCCAGGGCCATGGCTGGGGTTACCGCTATCTGCACGGGCTGATCGGCAATCTCGCGCTGCTCGGAGGCTTCGGCTGGATCGCGGCGACGAGCGGCGCGGCGCGGGAGAGTGCGGCAATGCGGGCGGCGCTGCTTCTCTCCAGCGCCTTTTCGCTGCTCGTTCTCTTGCCCGCGCATCTGGAAAGCGCACGCACGCTCACCGAGCCCTATGCGCGCGCCGATGCCGCGCTCCGGCAAGCAAGGAGCGATATTGTCCTGATCGACAAGACCGGCATGCGCTACGGCGTGGACCTCGCGCGCAACGATCCTTTCCTGCGCGAACGTCCCGTCCGCCTGGCGCTGCACGCGCTCAGCGATGCGGATGTCGCCGCGCTCTGCGCCCGCTACAGCGTCTCGCTCTTCGACGCGACGGACGGCGCCGCGCTCGGCGTGCCGCTGAACGAGGTGGAATTGGAGGCGGCCAGAGCGGCAAAAAACCCTCGGCGCCTGCCGCCCTGCGTGAGGGCGTTCGAGATTCCTGCGAGTCAAAAATAAAGGCGCGGAAACGGCCAGCCGTTCCCGCGCCCATTTCCAAGGAGCGCCGCGACGCGAACGTCACGCGGCGCGCTTTCTCACTCCATCACGCCGCCCCAATTGCCCCAGACGTAGATGCAGATGAAGAGGAAGATCCAGACCGCGTCCACGAAGTGCCAATACCACTCGGCGAATTCCAGGCCGAGATGGTTATGCGCCGTGAAGGCGCCGGCGCGGGCCCGCAGCAGGCACACGAACAGGAAGATCGTGCCGACGACCACGTGAAAGCCGTGAAAGCCGGTCGCCATGAAGAAGGTGGAGCCGTAGTTATTGGCGGTGGGGTGGCGCGGATCGTAACCGAACACGAAGGGCGCGTGGATGAACTCGTAAACCTGCAGGGTCGTGAACAGCAGGCCGAGAGCGATCGTGATCATGAGGCCCTTGACCAGCTGATCGCGGTTGCCCTCTTTCAAGCCCTTCAGTCCCCACATGAGCGTGCCGCCCGAGCTGACCAGAATGATCGTGTTGAGGATGGGCAGGTGCCAGGGGTTGATGACCATCGTGCCCTTCGGCGGCCAGATCCCCCCGAAAACTTCCGTGCGCATATATTGCACGGCGTCCGTCGGGAAGGTGGCGGAGTCGAAGAAGGCCCAGAACCAGGCGACGAAAAACATCACCTCGGAGAAGATGAAGAGCGCCATGCCCCAGCGCAGGCCGTTCTGCACGCCGGGCGTATGCAAGCCGGGCTGATTCGCCTCGTTGATAACGTCGCGCCACCAGACGAACATCGTCGCGAGCACGGAGACCAAGCCGAAGAAGAAGCCGAAGGCCCCGATCTCCTTCGAATGCGGGAAGATCGCTTCGCCCTTGTGTCCGGAAAGCCAGATCACCGCGCCGGTCGCGAGGACCAGGACGGAAAACGACATGACGATCGGCCACGGGCTCGGATCGACGAGACAATAGTTGCGGTTCTGATCTGCAGAACTTTCCGTCACTCCATGCGCATGCGTCATTTGCGTTCCCCTCTAGCGCGCGAACGGCGCCTTAAGCCTAGTTCAAGTCGGATTTCTTCTCCGCGGCCGCCTCGCCGCTCTGCGCTGTTTTCCCCTTCGCAGCGAAGAAAGTGTAGGACAACGTCACTTCCTCGACGCCGTCCATCAGGGGTTCGTCCTGCAGCTTCGGATCGAGGAAGAAGACGACGGGCCACTCCGCCTTCTCATGCGGCCCGAGGGTCTGCTCCTGGAAGCAGAAGCAGGCGAGCTTGTTGAAGTAAGGACCCGCCTGACCCGGACTCACGTTGAAGGAGGCGAGCCCCCGCGTCTCCTGATCGGAGAGATTCTCAACTCGGTAATAGACCGTCGCCACTTCTCCGACATGGATTTTGACCTTGGTCACCTCGGGCTCGAAGCGCCAAGGCAAAGTGGGCGACGTGTTGGAGTCGAAGCGCACGGCGATGGTCCGGTCGATCGTTTCCGTCGGCGCTGAGGTGGCCCTTTTGGTGGCCCCGGCGATGCCCGTCGCCGTGCAGAAGGCCCGGTAGGCCGGCGCGGCGATGAAGGAAAGTGCGAGCATGCCGACGGTGAAAGCCACGATGCCCATCGCTGTGCGCGATGTCCGCTTTTGGTTCGTGCTCTCGCGCTGTTGCTCCACCGAAGCGGCCTTTCCGCTAAGCGAGGCGCTGAGCGCCTCGCGATGCTTTACAGTTTGCGACACGGCGGGTCTCGCACGTGCAGGCTAGACCCGCTGGGCCGCAAGCGGTCCTTCGTTCCCCTAGTGAACCGCGGGAACAGCCGGCGGCGTCAGGAACTGATGGAAGGGCGGCGGCGAGGAGAGTGTCCACTCCAGCGTATTCGCGCCCTCACCCCACGGATTCGGCCCAGCCGCACGCTTCTTTACGAGCGACTCGATCATGACATAGGCCCAGGCGATGAGCGCGCCCGTGACGAAGATCATGCCGAGGGACGACACCATGTTCCAGAGCGCATAGGCGTCCGGATAATCGATGTAGCGGCGCGGCTGCCCGGCGAGGCCGAGGAAGTGCTGCGGGAAGAAGACCACGTTCACGCCGATGAACATCAGCCAGAAGTTCAGATCGGCGATACGCTCGTTGTAGAGGTAGCCCGTCATCTTCGGCCACCAGTAGTAGAAGCCAGCGAAGATGCCGAAGACCGCGCCGAGTGACAGCGTGTAGTGGAAGTGCGCGACGAGATAGTAGCCTTCGTGGAACGCCCTGTCTGCACCAGCGTTCGAGAGCACGATGCCGGTCACGCCGCCGATCGTGAACACGAAGATGAAGCCGATCGCCCACAGCATCGGCGTGCGGAAAGAGATCGACCCGCCCCACATCGTCGCGATCCAGGAGAACACCTTGATGCCGGTCGGCACGCCGACCACCATCGTCGCAAGCACGAAATAGCGCTGCGCCGTGAGCGACAGGTTCACCGTATACATGTGGTGCGCCCAAACCACCGAGCCGATCACCGCGATGGCGAGCATCGCGTAGACCATGCCGTGATAGCCGAATACCGGCTTCTTCGAGAAGGTCGAGATCACCTGGCTGATGATGCCGAAGGCCGGCAGGATGATGATGTAGACCTCGGGGTGACCGAAGAACCACAGCAAGTGCTGGAAGAGCAGCAGGTCGCCGCCGCCGGCCGGATCATAGAAGCTCGTGCCGAAATTGCGGTCGGTCAGGAGCATCGTCACGCAGCCCGCCAGCACCGGCAGCACCATGATCAGCAGGAAGGCGGTGACGAGCAATGACCAGACGAAAAGCGGCATCTTCATCAGGCCCATGCCGGGCGTGCGCATGTTGAAGATCGTCGTGATGAGGTTGATGGCGCCGAGGATGGACGAGGCGCCCGCGGCGTGCAGGGCGAGGATCACGAAGTCCATCGCCGGTCCTGGCGTGCCGGCGTTGCTCGACAATGGCGGGTAGAACGTCCAGCCACCCGCGAAACCCTTCATGCCCGGGGCGCCCTCGACGAACATCGAGAACACGGCGAGCACGAGCGCCACGACGAGAAGCCAGAACGAGATGTTGTTGAGCCGAGGAAACGCCATATCTGGCGCGCCGATCATAATCGGCACGAACCAGTTACCAAAGCCGCCGATCAGGATCGGCATGGCCATGAAGAAGATCATCAGCACGCCGTGGACGGTGATGAACATGTTGTAGAGATTTTTGCCCGCATCGAACGCGCTGTCGGCGTCCGCGCCATGCAAGACATGCGCGAGCGCCGGGAAGATCTGGACGCCGGGCTGCGCGAGCTCGAGGCGCATCGCGAGCGACAGGAGGAAGGCGATCACGCCGCCGATGGCGCCCAACCAAATGTAGAGCGTGCCGATGTCCTTGTGGTTGGTCGAGAACAGGAAGCGCTTGAGCCCTGTCGGCGTCGCGTGATGGTCGTGCGAATTGCTCGCGCTCAGAGTGTCGATGTGAGCCATGTGAGTTGTCCTTGCGGGATTGGCTTGTATGAGTTTCGCGGGATGGGGATTACGGATTGACCGCAACCCGGGCCTTGGCCACGGCGCCATCGCCGCCGGCGAATTTTTCCTTCGCCTCTGCGAGCCATTTCTCATATTCCGGCCGGCTGACGGCGCGAATGGCGATCGGCATGTAGGCGTGGTCCTTGCCGCAGATGAAGTAGCATTCTCCGTAGTAAACGCCCGGCTTGTCGATCTTGAACCAAGTCTCGGCCAGGCGACCGGGGATCGCGTCCATGCGGATAGCGAAGGAGGGAATGCCGAAGGCGTGGATCACGTCGGAGGAGGTCACCTGCACCTTCACCACCTCGCCGACCGGCACGACGGCTTCGTTGTCGACGGCCAGCATGCGCAGCTCGCCGGGCTGAAGATCCGAGTCAGGCTTCATCCGCTGATCGAAAGCGAAACCACCGCCCTGCTCCTGCGGATATTCGTATTTCCAGTACCACTGATTGCCCGTGACCTTGATCGTCACGGAGGGCTCCGGGACGACGACCTGCGTCGTCAAAAGATGCATGGACGGAAAGGCGATGCCGATCAGGATAAGGCAGGGGATGAGGGTCCAGATGATTTCCAGCTTGTGGTTATGGGCGTTTTTCGAAGGAACCGGATTGGCTTTCTCATTGAAACGCCAAATCACATAGATCAGGAGGCCCAGAACGAAAATCGGGATCAACGTGATGATCGGGAGCAGCACGTCATTGTAGAAGGCTTGGGTCTCGTGGCCGGCCGGCGTCGCCATGGCCGGCAGACCGATGCCGCCCGGCGTCGGCCGCCCCAACTCTTGCGCATACGCGGATTGACTGGCGGCAAGGGCCGCAATGACGCAGCAAAAGGCCTTGCCGTACAGGCAAGCCAAAGTCTTTTTCGACATGTCGTTCCCCGTTGTCGATGGTCCGCCCATCGTGGCGATTTACGCGCGGAGCCCTCGCTCGTTCTCCCCAGAGCGGCCGGAACGCCTGCGCGCTTCGGCGGGTCTAACGCGACGCAACCTTTGTGCCGGTCCCCTTCAACCATAAGCCCTGCCAGGGCGCAATCGACGTGAGGTCGTAGTTGGAGGGACAAATCGTCGCGCCGAGAGTGCGCTGCGGCATAAGGGGTTATACGCTCTGAGTCCAGGAAAAAATAAACTGCGGAATGCGCGTGAGACGGACTCGGCTGCACATATAAAAATCTATAAAAATCAGCAAATTAGCTCAGAACAGAGGGCGGCGCTATCACCGGGTCCAGCGCCTGAAACGGCGTCGCAAAGACCGGTCCGGACATTGGACGAGCGACAGCCGACGCGCGAAAGATCCCGCGCCGCGAAACTCTCGTTCCGCAGCGTCGGGAAAAACTAGCGAAGCCTTCAGATCAAAGGCGCGTCAGCGTGACGGCCAAAATCACGACCATGGCGACCATCGCGCCGGGGACCAGCCAACCCATGAGAACCTCCCGTTTCATTGCGCCACTGAATGGCGATTTTCTTGTTTGCAGCGAAGCCGCGGGCCGGAGAGTCGTCCCGCGGGGGGGTGCTTGTCAAGCCCTGAAGGAGAGGAAAAGTCTGGACGCGCACAAAAAGCCTGATAAAGCAGCGTTTTCTCAACACATTGACTGGGCTTCGCGACGCTCTTCGCGGCGCTCTTCGCGGCGCTCTGACGAAGCCGAAGCCGGTTGGCGGATCGCTCTAATTGAGTCTGCACATTTCCAAGAGCCGCGTCGCCTTCTCGGGATTCGCCTCAGCGTCCAAACAGGCGGTCGAACAAGCCCTGCTCCGCGTCGCCGCGCCGCGCCTGCGGCGCCTTCCGGCCGGTGCGGCTGGACGGGGCGGAAGGGATGTCTTCCGGCGGCGTGAGTCCGGCCGGGTAGGAATCCGGCGGATTATGGCCTACCGGCGGCGACGGCGCGTCGTCCGACGCCGGGGCGATTCGGGACGGGGCGACCTGGGACGGGGCGACCTGGGACGGGGCGACCTGGGACGGGGCGACCTGGGACGGAGGCGTCTGGGGCCGCGCCCGCATCGGCGGCTCTGGGTTTGCGGCTGGCGCCCCGCCGCGCAGGAAATCCAGAACGTTCTCGACGAATTCGGGCGCGCTCACGTCCTGCGAGGCGTTCCAGTAGCCGCCGGGAAGATCCTCCGGACGCCCGCCCCGCATGGCCTCGCGCATGAAACGGCTCCAAATTTCGACGGGCAGATTGCCTCCCGTGACGTGCTTGGTGGGCGAATTATCGTCATTGCCGAGCCAGACGCCCGTGACGAGGCGGCTCGTGTAGCCGACGAACCAAGCGTCCCGGAAATCCTGACTCGTGCCGGTCTTGCCGGCTGCCTGCCAACCAGGCAGTTCCGCCTTGCGCGCCGTTCCCGTGAGCAGCGTCTCCCGCATCATCGTGTTCATCATCGCGACATGGCGCGGTTCGATGACGCGCCCGTTGCTGGCGTTCTTCCATTGATAAAGCACGCGCCCATCGGAGGCGCGCAGCACTTTGGCGACCACATGCGGCAGAACGCCGATTCCCCCATTGGCGAAAGGCGCATAGGCGGAGACGAGCTCGAGCGGCGTCACCGCCGAGGTGCCGAGCGCGATGGTGGCGTTGGCCTGCAGATCGGACCCGATGCCGAGCCGATGCGCGGTCGCGGCGACCGTTTTGGGGCCGACTTCGAGCCCGAGGCGCACGGCCACAGTGTTCAGGGACATTGACAGCGCCCGCGTCAGCGTGACCGGACCGAAATACTCGCGGCTGTAGTTTTCGGGCTGCCAGCCTCTCACATTGAGGGGTCCGTCCTCGCGGACCGTGTCGGGCGTGAGGCCATGCTCCAGGGCGGCGAGATAAACGAAGGGCTTGAAGGAAGAGCCTGGCTGGCGCTTGGCGGACGTCGCCCGGTCGAACTGGCTCTCGCCATAGTCGCGCCCGCCGACGAGGGCGCGAATGGCGCCCGTCTGATCGAGCGCCACCAGCGCGCCCTGCGTGACGGCGAACTTCTCGCCCTTCTTGTCGAGCTCGTCTTTCAGCGCCTGCTCGGCCAGCCCTTGCAACCGCTTGTCGAGGGTCGTCGTCACGACGATGTCCTCCTCGATCGAGCCGATCTTGTCGGCGAGCGCGTCCATCACATAGTCGGCGGCGTAGTTGATCGTGCCGGCGCCGCCGTCGCGGCGGGTCTGGGCGGGCTTCTCCAGCGCCGCCTTCTGCTGGGCGGGCGTGATGAAGCCCTCCTCGCGCATGGCGGCCAGGACCTGCTCGGCGCGCTCCTGCGCGCCCTGCGGGTTGCGGTCCGGCGCGAGCTTGCTCGGGGCCTTCATGAGACCGGCGAGCACGGCCGCCTCGGGAAGCGTGATATCGCGCGCGCCGTGCCCGTAGTAGCGGCGCGCCGCCGCCTCGACGCCATAGGCGCCGGAGCCGAAATAGACGCGATTGAGATAGAGCTCGAGGATCTGATTCTTGCTGTATTTGCGCTCGAGCCACAGCGCCAGGATCGCCTCCTGAATCTTGCGCGAGAGCGTGCGCTCCTGCGTGAGGAAGAGATTCTTGGCGAGCTGCTGGGTGAGCGTGGAGCCGCCCTGCACGCCGCCGCGGCCGATCACATTGCGCAGAAGCGCGCGCGCGAGTCCCTGCGGATCGAGACCCCAATGGGTGTAGAAGCGCCGGTCCTCGATCGCGACGAAGGCTTTCGGCAGATAGGGCGGCAACTCGGCGATGGGGATCGCCTCGCCGCCCATGTCGCCGCGATTGGCGATGAGCTCCCCCTGCGCCGAGAGGATCGCGACATTGGGCGGGCGCTTCGGCACGGCGAGCTGGTCGATGGGCGGGAGCCGCGCCCCGTAATAGATCACGAGCGCGCCGAGCCCGATCGCGCCCCAAATGCCGAGCACGAAGGACCAATAGAGGAGCCGGCCGAAAAGCGAGGAAGACCGCGAAGGCCCCCGCCCCCGCCCGCGCGGCTTCGGGGGCTCCCTGCGCGGCGGCTCCTTCGGCGGCGGCGCGGAGCGGCTTCCGGAACGGGTCGCGGCGGGACGATCGCGCGGATCGGCCCGAAGCTCGGCGCGCCTTGCCTCCTCGAAAAAGGGCTCGCGACGGTCGTATGTGCGCGCCATGGATCTCCCCTGCGCCGCTCAGAGCGAATTCCGCAAAAGTTGGCAGACTTTTGCGATCAGAATTCGCTCCCGCATCTGAAGTTCGCGACGGTAGGCTGGCCTAAGGATTAACCGAGGCGCTTTAAGGGCTGGTTACAGACGGGGACGTGAGGCGACTGGTCGAAGGGGTCGCAGCGCTTTCCGCCCGAGGATCCGCTTCATGTGAGCGTCCCGAGACATGGGTGACAGATTGTTCCGGACACATGGGTGACACCTCCAGCCTGGCTAGCCAGGCTGGAGGTGTCGAATGCCCTGGAAGGAGTGTTCGGTTATGGAAGAGCGTCTTCGGTTCGTCGCGCGTTTGCTCGATGGGGAGGCGATGAGCGAGGTCTGTCGGGAGTTCGGCATTTCGCGCAAGACCGGCTACAAAATCTTCGATCGCTACAAGGAGCACGGCCTCGAGGCCCTCTCCGACCGCTCACGGCGCCCGGTGCGCTACGCCAATCAGCTCCCCGAGCAGATCGAAGCGCTCATCCTGCGGGCCAAGCGGGAAAAGCCGCATTGGGGCGCGCGCAAGATCCGCGAGCTGTTGTTGCGAAAGCTCGACGGCGACTTCCGCGTCCCCGCCAACAGCACGATCCATGCGGTTTTGTGCCGGCATGGCCTCGTCAAGGCGCTCGGACGCCGCCGCCCGCGCGCCCAGGGAACAAAGCTCTCTCCAGGCGCAAAGCCCAACGACCTCTGGTGCGTGGACTTCAAGGGCGAGTTCAAGCTCGGTTCGGGGCGCTACTGCTATCCGCTCACCGTCACCGATCACGCCTCGCGCTACCTGCTCTTATGCGAGGCCCTGGAGTCGACGAAAGAAGACCCCGCCATCACCGCCTTCGACAGACTATTCCGCGAGCGCGGCCTGCCGAACGCCATCCGCTCCGACAATGGCGTTCCCTTCGCCAGCCCCAACAGCCTCTTTGGCCTCTCGAAGCTTTCCGTCTGGTGGCTGCGCCTCGGCGTCGAGATCGAGCGGATCAAACCCGGCCATCCCCAGCAGAACGGCCGCCACGAGCGCATGCATCTGACCTTGAAGAAGGAAGCCACCCGCCCGCCCGGCATGAACAGCTTGCAGCAACAGGCGCGCTTCGACGCGTTCGTCCATGAGTTCAACGAGGAAAGGCCGCATGAGGCGCTCGCCATGAAACGGCCGGCGGAGGTCTATGCGCCTTCCGCCAAGCCCTTCGACGGTCGCTTGCCGGAACTCGCCTATCCCCTGCACGACCGCGACGTGCTGGTCACAGCCTGCGGACGCATCTGCATGTATCGCAAGCGCGTCAACATCTCGACCGTGCTCGCCGGTCAGCGCCTGGGGATCAAGGAAGTCGACGACGGCATTTGGCTCGTCAGCTTTATGAGCTACGATCTCGGCTTCATCGATCTGGAACAGAAAACCCTGCAACCCCTCGACAACCCGTTCGGGCCACGGGTGTCACCCATGTCTTAGGAACAATCTGTCACCTATCTGTCCGGTCCGGACACTGTCAGAAAAAGCGTAGAGGAAGGATTCGAACCCCAGACAGGCCATTTCCAACAGGCCCCTCACAACCTCGTCGACTCGTTGATCGAGCCCGGGGGGAATTGCTTCTGAAAGGCGCAGGCGAAGCCGCCGTCGAAGTGGCGCACGACGACGGCGGGCGTCGAGCCCACCACGACCTGAGAGCCGAGCGGCGGCTGGCAGTCGCTCTCCAGGCCGGCGCCGGAGAGCGAGATGTCCTGAATTCGTACGATAATCTCGCGCGCGTCAGGCGTGCGCAGCACGGCGCGGCGCATCACCGGCACGATGCGCTCATGCCGGCGGTCGTCCGCGATGCCGAAATTGTGGCGATTGGCGAACCAAGTCAGCTGATCCGCGAGCTTGTCGCGTTTTGCGGCGGGCAGATTGAGCATCAGCGCGAAGCCGACATCGGTGAGCCGCACGCAGGGCCCGGCGAAGCGCCCCAAATCGTCGAGATAGACGACGACCTGCTCGCCGAGGCTGGGCTTGGCGGGCGCCTGCAAGAGCATGTCGCCGGGCGACATCTCTTTCGTCTGGCAGGGAAACTCGCTCTTCGACTCCAGCATGTAGCGGCCAAACAGCGATACAGGCACGCGCTGGAAGCGCCTGCTTTCCGCAACCTGGAGCGCCGCATCTGAATCCGACGTCATGCTCGTCATCGATCGCTTTTGGTCAACAGTTCAACGGGAAATGAGGTTAACGAGCGCGCCTTAACGCGAAATTACGGCGGCGGGGCCGCGCTTGATTTAAGCGCGGGCTTTTCCCCCTTCGTAGACGATGAAGCGGCGGCCGCCGCTCTCCTGGGGAGAGAAGGCGGGCCGGGTCGCCCGCGCCCCGCTGAGCCTTTCGCGCTCTCTGGCGTTCATCATCCGCAGGGAGACGATCTCGAGCTTGGCGGCAGGCGTGCGGCCGAACCAGTCAACGTCTCCGAAAGGCGCGAGCGCGCCGAGCAGCCGCGAGCGGGTCCTGCCGAAATGGCGCAGCGGGAGGAGCAACAGCTCCAGGTCGAGCTCGCGGTCGGAGCCGTCCACGCCATCGGCGTTCTGCGCGTCAGCGCGCGCCTTCACGCCGCCGACGATCGGCCTGGCGCCGTCGATGACCGTCAGCATGGCCGCCGCGATCTCGCGCTGGTCCGCGTCCCGCCACATGTTGAGAAAGGGCTTGCCCCTGCCCTCGCCGCCCCAAAGCGCGTTGAGCCGCGTGCCAGAGAGCCTCAGCGGGAACTGGCAGGCCTGATCGATCTCGACGATGAAACAATCGGCCAGCAGGTGGCGAATCGCGCCGGGGTCGATGTCGTTGCGATCGGGAGCGGCGCGCGCGCCCCGCAGTCTGTCCCAATAAGCGTAAAGATCCTTGCTGACGGAATGTCTCATACGCGCTCCTCATTCCGAAGTGAAACGGACCTGCGTCGCTTCGGCACGACGGAAGCGCCTGAGCGGCGCTCCGACTCGCAGATTGCAGATGGCGCGCCATATTGTTGGTTACCTTTGCTCGCGGCCAAGATTGCCCCTCGAAGCCTCGCATGGCATTCTCACGCGGCCTTCGGGAAGTCGCTCGCGAGAGACTCCGCTCGCAAAGCAACGCCTCCCGAATGGAAGCGTGCGAGCGCCGGGCTCATGGCTCCGCCGGGCGCGTCGCGGGCGCGGACGATCCTGGCGCGCTTTCCGCCCGAACGGAGTTCGAGCGACAAGCGCGCCAAGCGCCGTTGGATGAGGAGGCGTGGTGAAGCGGGAGCCGATTTTCAACATCCCGTCAGCGGTCGCTGCGCTCCTCGTGGTCATCATCGGCGTTCAACTCGCCGTCGACCTCCTGCCCCAATCCTTCGCGCTTTGGCTTTTTTCGCAATTCGCCTTCATCCCCGCGCGCGTGAGCTTTCTCGTCGCGCCAGTGGCGACGCTTGCGGCGCTCGCGGATCTCGACGCCGATGAGTTGACGGGGCTCTTCGACCAGGGGCCTTTTGCGGCCTTGACCTTGGGAAGCTACGCTTTTCTTCACGCCAACTGGACGCATGTCGGCGTCAACGCGGTGTCTCTCGCGGCTTTTGGCTCGCCGGTGGCGAAGCGGCTCGGATCGCTGCGATTCTTCCTCTTCTTCATGGCGACGGCGGTCGCCGGCGCGCTCGCGCATCTCGTGACGCACCCCTTCTCGCTCGAAGCCGTCGTCGGCGCCTCGGCGGGGATTTCGGGTGCGATCGCGGCCATCGCGCGCTTCGCTTTCGCGCCGGGCGGCGCCCTCCATGAAGATTGGGGTCGCGCGGGCGCGGGCGGAACCACGCAACCGCTACAGGCGCTGCTCGACAATCGGCGCGCGGCGATCTTCGTTGTGACGTGGATTCTCGCCAATATTCTGTTTGGAACGCTCTCGACCGCGCCGGGCGGCGCCGGGCCTATCGCCTGGGAGGCCCATCTCGGCGGATTTCTCGCAGGGCTTCTGCTTTACGGCTGGTTCGAGCCGCGGCGGCCGCTAGGCGCTTCGGCCTGAGACGCATCTGGAGTCCGCGATAAGCGCTTGTCCAGCCGGTCGGCTCTCAACCCGAAAGCGCCGCCGCCGGGATGTGCGAGAAAATCGTCGGCAGAGCGCGCTTGGCCGCGTCGCGCCCCATTGCGATCGCCTGCTCCGCTCTGTGAAAGTCGAACATGCCGATTTCGTCGCCGCGGGCGTTGACGATCGCGTCGGGCGGGTCTCCGGCGAGACGGGACCGCAGAATCCGATCCTGAACGATATTGAAGGCGTCGACCATCGCTGACGCCACATTGGGCGCGCCGCCGCTGCTGCGCGTGAAATAGCGGGGCAACAGCCCCGACTCGAGCGAGAATCTCGCCTTGTCCTCGAAAGGCGCGGCGGCCGGCGCTCCCGCGGCTGCGGCAGCGAGTTGGTCGGCGACGACCTTCGACCGATACATCATGTCGCTCGACATGTTGATGGCGATCACATATTCCGCGCCGAGCGCCCTGCAGACCGTGACCGGCACGGGATTGACGAGCGCGCCGTCGAACAGATAGCGCTCGCCCACGCGCACGGGCTCGAAAATTCCGGGCAGCGCATAGGACGCGCGAATGGCGAGATCGAGCGCGCCGCGTTGCAGCCAGATCTCATGGCCCGTGCCCACCTCGGTCGCCACCGCCGCGAAGGGGATCGGCAGATTTTCGATCTGGACGCCCTTGATCTCGTGCTCGAGCGCGGCCCTCAGCCGCTCGCCGCTTATGAGGCTCATGCCGGAAAAGGACAGATCCATGAGCGCGAAAACGCGCCGCTTGGTCAGCGAGCGCGCGAAGGCCTCGATCTGGTCGAGCCGGCCCGCGGCGTAGCAGCCGCCGACCACAGCGCCGATCGAGGTGCCGGCGATCACGTCGGGGATGATCCCGTGCTCCGCGAACACCCGGAGCACGCCGATATGAGCCCAGCCGCGCGCCGCGCCGGCGCCCAGGGCCAAGCCGATCTTCACGCGCCGCGCCGCTCGCCCATTTTCCGTTTTTCCCGACCCGGGCGGCGGCGAGACGCTCAACCGCTCATCCGTCATGTCGAAGCTCTTTCGCATCATGGAGATCATTGAGCAGCTTCGTCCCTGTTCGAGCCTCCAGCAAGCGCTGCCATTGAGTCAGATTTAGGACTGAAAGCTGCTCTTCGAAAGTGAGGGGATTGTTAACAAGCGGGCGCTTTTCGCCTCATTGCGAGAAAACGAGCCGCTTGCTGCGGTCACGCTCAAGCCTCCTGTAAAAGCAGGATTTTCTTCCCGTATGGCACGCGCCCCCGTCGCCTTGCGGCTCGACCTCGAGAAGCAGCGCGTCCTGATCGCAGTCGACGCTCAAGCTCACGACTCGCTGCAGCTGGCCGGAAGTCTCCCCTTTGCGCCAGAGGCTCTGGCGGGAGCGCGACCAGTAATGAGCTTCGCCGGTTTCGATGGTCTTTTCCAGCGCATGCTGGTTCATATAGGCGACCATCAGCACCTGACCCGTTCCCGCCTCGATCGTCACGCAAACGATGAGGCCCTGCGCGTCGAAGCGGGGGGCGAAATTTGCGCCTTCTTCGAGCGCGTGCTTTTCTTGGGGCGTCATGGCGAGAACAATTTAGGGCCGCGCCGAAGGCCAGCGCAAGGCTTTCAGCGAGCGAGAGTTCGGCGCTCCCGCTTGACGACGCGCCCGCGAGGCTCTTTAGAAGAAGTCGAACGAACCTCGGGCGGGGCTTACGCCCGCGAATGGGTGGCTTCGCTTGTGGCGAAGCGCCCAACCCAGCGAAATTGCGATGACGCGCTCGAAGGCGCGGGGCGAAAGGCGACATGGGCAAGGCGACGGGATTTCTGGAGATCGACCGGCAGGACCGCAAATACAAGCCGGCAGCCGATCGCATCCGCCATTACGACGAATTCGTCATCCCGCTCTCGGAGGAAGCGACCCGAGCGCAGGCCGCGCGCTGCATGAACTGCGGCATCCCGTTCTGTCACAACGGCTGCCCGGTCAATAATCAAATCCCCGATTGGAACGACCTCGTCTATGAGGGCGACTGGAAGCGCGCGCTCGCCAATCTGCATTCGACGAACAACTTCCCGGAATTTACGGGAAGGGTTTGTCCGGCGCCGTGCGAAGCCGCCTGCACGCTCAATCTCAATGACCAGCCGGTCACGATCAAGTCGATCGAATGCGCCATCATCGACCGGGGCTTCGCCGAGGGCTGGGTCGTTCCCGAGCCGCCCCCCCGCAAGACCGGCAAGCGGGTGGCCGTCGTGGGCTCGGGGCCAGCAGGGCTCGCCTGCGCGCAACAGCTCGCGCGCGCCGGACACGAGCCGCATATTTTCGAGAAGCGCGCCAAAGCGGGGGGACTGCTGCGCTACGGCATCCCCGACTTCAAGATGGAAAAGCATCTCGTCGAACGCAGAGTCGCGCAAATGGAGGCCGAAGGCGTGGTCTTCCACTACAATGTGGCCGTCGGATTCGACAAGGACGTCAACGCCTTGCTCGAAGCCTACGACGCGCTGGCGCTCGCTGGCGGCGCGGAAGCGCCGCGCGATCTTCCCATTCCGGGACGGGAGCTCGCGGGCGTCCACTTCGCGATGGACTTCCTGCCGCAGCAGAACCGCCGCGTGTCAGGGGAGCCCGCCGCTCCCGGCGCGCCCATTCTCGCGACCGGCAAGCACGTGATCGTGATCGGCGGCGGCGACACGGGCTCCGACTGCATCGGCACCTCTCGCCGCCAGGGCGCGCTCTCCATCACGCAGCTGGAGATCCTCCCGCGTCCGCCGGACAAGGAGGACAAGCTGCGCGTCTGGCCCGACTGGCCCCTGAAGCTGCGCACCTCGTCGTCGCATGAGGAAGGCGCCGAGCGCGAGTTCTCAGTCAAAACGGCCGAATTCGTCGGTGAGAACGGCGTGGTCAAAGGGCTGCGCTGCGTCAAGGTGGACGACAAGTTCAACGAAATCCCCGGGAGCAGCTTTTTGCTGAAGGCCGATCTTGCGCTCCTCGCCATGGGCTTCGTCTCTCCCGTGAAAGACGGAATGCTTGAAAATCTCGGTCTCGCCCTCGATCAGCGCGGCAATGTCGCCGCGGATACGCGAAGGTATGCCGCCTCTCGCGCGAAGGTCTTCGCCTGCGGCGACATGCGCCGCGGTCAGTCGCTTATCGTCTGGGCGATCCGCGAAGGACGACAATGCGCCGCGGCGATCGACGAATTCCTGATGGGCGAAACTGACCTGCCGAGGTGAAAAATATGCCGAATACGGAAAGCTGGTATTGCGATCAGATCGTCGCCGGTCCCTGGCCCTTCCTGCTGCTGCTCATCCCACTGGCTGGAGCCTATTTCTATGGACGCGGCAAGCGCAAGATCGCCTGGATTTTGATCGGCGCCTGGATTGCGATCCAAGTGCCGATGTCCTTCGTCAACAACTTCATGGTCAATTGTCAGGGCGACGCGCCGGCGCCGGAGGACATGCCGCAAGAGCCGCCGCCCCAAGCCAAGTAAACATAGAGCGCGTCCCGATCGCGTGCAATCACGCGATCGACAAGGGCTAAGCTCCAATCAAAGACTTGGAGCATCTGCTGATCGGAAAACCGCTTCGCAGACTTTCGGAACATCCTCTGGCGAACCAGCAGAGCCCCCGCAAAGACCAGGCGTTTCGCGAAAAGGGCGCGCTCCGCTTCTGAGATCGGTCATGTGATTGGGTTTGAGCTTCTCGCTCAAACCCAGCACCTTTTAGGGATGATGATGATCGTGGTCATGCCCTGCCGGCGCATTCGTCGCGGGCGCCCCGCCTGAGGCCTGCGCCTTCTCCCAGCGGGCTTGCGCCTCCGCATCATGGGCGTGGGCGGCGTCGGGCGCTTCGATCGCCGCGTCGATCACGACCTCGCCGGCTTTCTCGAATTTGAGCGTCAGCTCAAGACCCCAGCCGACCTCGAGGTGCTTCTTGATGTCGAGCAACAGCACATAGGCCCCGCCAGGCGCGAGCGTCGTCGTGGCGTTCGGCGGAATGAGAATGCCCTTACCCTTCGCGCCGCTTCTCGCGTCGGGATAGATTTCAAAATTGCCGAATTTCTCGCCCGTCGCGCCGATCAGCCGGTCCGGCTCCGATCCTTCATTGTGGATGAAGGCATAGAGATAGGCCTTGGTCTCGCCGTCCTTGGGCGAGCGAATCCAGGGATGCTCGACAATGAGCTTGCCAAGCTCATACTCATGCGCGCTCGCGGCGCCGAAGGAGAAGAGCTTTCCCGTCGCGAGCCCGGCAAGCAGAGCGCCAACCGAGCGCAAGAGATCACGCCGCTTCATCATGATCGTTCCTCCTTTTTCGCCGACCGCATGGGGCGGACGGTCGTTCGTTAATGCGAGTGCAGGCTCACGGGGATGAAGGGCTCCTTGGCGAGCTGCGCGATGGCGGCGGAGAGCTGCGCCGCCTGACCGCCGCCTGCTTCGAAATGCCGATAGCGCGAGCGCAGATAGCCGGACCGGTCGATGAGGTAATGCGCCTCGGGCATCTCGTCGCTCGGCTTCTCGTTCGGATAGCGGTTGATGATCGAGTAGGCGCCTTCGACCGCCTTCGGATTGGAAGGCGTTCGCGCCATGAGCGCCGCGGGACAACCGCCCTGGTAGACCGTCACATGATTGGCGCCGGCGGCTTTGGCGGTTTCTCCCGCAATCGCAAGAGACGCCTCGAGCGCGCTTTCATCGACGTCCGGCGCATTGCAGCGCGCGAAGGACAGCAGCGTCGGCGTTCCGCGCAGGCCATAGAATGTGGTGATCTTGTCCTCGGGGTCGATCAGTTGGAAGTCCGGAGCGATGAGCCACTGCACCATCGGCTGCGAACCAATGAAGCGCGCGCGATTGGAATAGGACATCATCAGCAGGAAGTTGATCACGTCCCAGCGGTCGTCGGAGTCGAGCGTGTCCTTGAACCCCGGCATGACGCCGCTCGTTCCGCCGAAAGTCAGCCAGTGGAAAATGTCGCCGATCGTGTGGTTGCCGACATGCGGTGCGGTGAGGTCGGCGGGCACGACGGCCTGGCCCTTGGCGTCCTTGAGAGCGGTGGCGAGCTCGCCATTGCCTTCGCCCGACACGCCGTGGCAGGCGATGCAATTGGCGTTGAAGTGCTTCTGCCCGCGCACCACCGACATGGCCGTGTAATCGACGGCGGGATCGTTATAGGTGTCGGTATAAGCGAGCGTGGCGAATGACGAGCCCGTGAAGAGCGCGGCGAAGGCGACGGCGGCGGGCGTCCCGAAGCGACGCCATGGCCGCATGCGGGGCAGCCACCAGAACAGCGCGGCGAGCGCGACGAAGACGACCGCGAGGAGCCCGGACCAGGCCGGGGCGAGATACCAATTGGGCACGTCGATCCACGGCAGCTTCCAACCGACATAGCCCCAGGTCGCCGACCAGGAGAGACGGAAAGGCAGCGGCCAATAGAGATCGGTCTCATGCGAGGCGGGGGTGATGACGGCGATCCATCCCGCAATGAAGACGAGTGCGGTCGCCGCAACGGCTTCGGCGAGGCCCACGCGCCCATACCAGTCATAGTCGAACTCGCCGGCCGGCCGGCGGTTGAGATAGAGCGCCAGCGCCAAAGCCGCGAGCATGGAAGCGCAGAAGAGAGCCAGCTTGATCGTCAGCAAGCGTCCATAAGGCGTCGCGAGCAGATTGGCGAAGCTCCCCACATTTTCCCAAGCCATCACGATGCCGCTGATGACCACGATCACGATCGCGATCTTGGCGATGGTCGACCAGCGATCCGCGAGCTTTGCCGCGACTTCGGGCGGCTTGCCGCGTCCGGTGAAGATCCACCAGACGAGGCCGAGGAGCCCGCCGAGCCAAGTCAGCCCCGCGGCCGTGTGCAGGAGGAAGCTTGCCTGCTGCCACCAGGTGAAGCTGTCGTCGATCGCATGGCCCGTCACGGAGGTGGCCGCGAGGACGAGAACGCCGAGACCGAGCGCGGCTTTGTCGAGCAAATCGGAATCGACGCGCAGACGAAGGAGTGTCGTCACCGCGAACAGCAGCGCGAGAACTTCGGTCGCGATCCAGGCCCGTCCGACGGTGGTGTTCGCGCCGAAGTTGATGAGGCCATCGAAAGTGAGAGGCGCATCGGCGGGAATGATCGCTCGGGCGATGAGCACAATGAGGCCGAAGCCGAGCAGCGCCCGCAGCACGCCGCATAGGGCGATCACCCGTTTGAAGCGGGCGCCGCTCTCCTCGCTGAGAAGAGGCAGCAACAGAAGTCCGACCGCGACCGCCGTCGGGATTGCCTCGAAGAAGCGGAGGAAGGTTTGGGACATGTCGTTTGACTTCCGTTAGGTCGTCTCGATCGGCTTTTCACGCTTGGCGCATGACTTGCTGGCCGAAGGATGACGCCTGCGACAGAGCGGCGACAAGCCTCGCGACCGCCGAACAGTTGTCTTCTTAGTTCTTTGCGTCGAGGAAGAACTCGTAACTGCCCTCGACGATATGGCCGTCCTGCGAGAGAACGCGATAGCGCACGACGTAACGGCCTGGCGGCAAATCCGCGGGCGCGTCGAGCGTGAGCTCACGGGGCGTCTCCGGCTTGCCGGCCGCGCCCTTGGCGAGCACCTTGCCGTCGCCTGTCTCGATCGAGAGCGTCGAATAGGCGGGCTCGACGCCGGCGCCAAATTTGAGCTTGATCGCTTTCGGTATGGCGTCGACGTGATCCTTCGCCGACGGATTGGCGTCCACGAGGAAGGAGTGCGCCAGCGCCGGCGCAGCCGCAACAAGCGAAAGCGTCGCGAGCGCTGCAGCCGTTGCTCTGCGCCAAGTCGATCCTCTCCATGCAAGCTTGATCGTGCTCATGCTCTTGTTTCCTCCCACCCGACGTTTGGGCCGCTGTCGTTCTTCGCGTCAGCTTGCGGCCTGAGTCTCTTTGGTGACGGCCCGATGCGAGTATCGCCAGTAGAAGAAAATGAGCATGCCGATCAGCACGGCGCCCAGAATGTAGGGGACCCACTGCCACAGCGTCTCGCCAACGGAAAACTTGAAGATCTGCGTCTCCTGCTCCCCGCTCTCCTTCGTCAGCGTCACCATGCCGATGTAATGGCCGTTGTTCTTGTAATCGTGCTCGAAGCTGAACGTGCCGGTTCGATAACGCGTCGGCGGAAAATGCACCTCGGTCAGCGGGTCGAGCTTCGTGTCGCCGGTGATGGGCGTCAAAGGATCGCGGATGATGCGGATCTCGATCGGCATATCCCGGAACCTCGGGTTCTCGATGTCGAAAACCATGATGATCGTGCCCGTCGCCGGAATCTCCTCGCAGTACTCGCTGCGGGACATCCCAGGCAGATAGGAGGTGATGTGGATCATGTCATAGCCGAACATGACCATGCACATATTGCCCATCGTCATCGCTTCGGGACCCGCGCCGCCTTCCGCGCGCGCCGAGCCATGCGCGAGGAGAAGGAGCAGCCCCCCGAAGATCGCCGACAAAATTGGAGTTCGTCTCATCCTCAGGTTTCTCCTGCTTCTTCCTTGGCTCGCGCGCCCATCGCATCGCCTTCTGGAGCGATACGACCTTTGCCGGCGCCTGTTTTGTCGCCGCTCCGCATCGAACGTGTGCCTAGTCTAAATACAGTTTCGAACAAAAGCGAAAGCGCGAATTGCGACCAATCGACGCGCAACGCGCTGGCGTGTGAGTTTGGTGGTTTTCAGAAAAAAAGCCGGCCGGAGAGGCGATCTCCGGCCGGCGGTTTTGTCTATGGCGTATCGATCAGGGCATGTCGCCCGCGACGAACTTCGGAATGACCGGGCCGCCGATTTCCGCGGCGTAGCGCTGGCCGTCCGGGGTGAAGAAGAACAACAGGCCGCCGATCTGGCTATCGGTGTCGTAAGCCAGGTCCGACAGACGCTCGATGTCCCAACGCGCGTCCTGCACCTTCACCACAATGTCCTTCGTCTCGCCGGGGGCGATCGGCGTCGGATCGGTCGACAGACCGCGATCCGCAAGCAGATAGTCCGGGAACTCAGGCTTCGTCGTGAACACGTCAGGGTTCAGGAAGCGCAGGCCCGCCGCCGTATATTCGCCGAGGCGAAGCGGATGGGCGGTGGTGTTCTTCACCTTCACGTTGATCGTCAGCTCACGGCCCGGCACCTTGTAGACGCCGCCCGAGAGGTCAACGGTCACCTGCTCCTTGCCGACGCCCGCCGTGCCCGCGGTCGTGATCGGCGTCAGCGGCTTCTGCAAGCCGGCCTGAAGCGGGATCGTGCGCGGGAACTGCGAGTTCGTGTAGGCGTAGCCGAAGATCGTCGCCAGGATCGTCAGCGCCAGGACGATCGCGCCAATGCGGCGGTCTTCGTCGGTGACCGCATCGTCCCGGCCTTCCGCAACGCGCAGATAGGAGGCGATGATGCCCTTGCGGACGAACCAGAACAGGATCCACGCCGCGCCCACGACCAGCCACGGAAGATGCCAGGCGTAAACCCGGCTGATGCCGTAGTGCTCGAGGTCGATCGTCGTGCCGTCAAGGAGCGTCACCGGATCGGTGAAGTCCTTCATGTCGCCCTTGATCTCGATCCACTGGCCCGGCCCGATGATCGGTCCGCCGCCTTCGACGTTGATCTGCGCATGAACGTGCCACCGGCCCGCGCGACGGCCGCGCAGGTTCACCGAGAACGCATAGTCGTTACCCGGAACCAGCGAGAAGGAGCGCGGAGCGAACTGCTCGCCGATGAACTGCGCCGTGCGCACCAGAACCGGGCCCGGCTCGCCGGCGTTCAGGAACGACACGCGCGGGTTCGCCACAGCCTGCGGCCATGCCGAGAACACGTGCACCTTGCCCGAAAGCACCATCTCTTCATTCACCGCCACCGAGGTCTTCGACCACGCGACGTCATACCAGTTCAGCGTGCGCATCCGGAGGAACGCCTGCTGCGACTTCTCGCCGTGCGCGAAGGCCGGAGCCGCAGCTCCAACCGTCGCCACTACCGCCGCCGCGCCCAGCGCAGCGAGCTTGACTAGGGCTTTCATCAACAACCTCCCAAGTTTCTTTCGTTTGGAGCAAAGCCCGCTCTTCGCGAAGCCCCGCCCCCGCTCGTTTCCCTCCCCGCGGCCCGCCCGACCCTTGCGCCAGGCCAGTCCGCGAGGAAGCGCGTCGTCAAGCTGTAATTAGATCGCCTTGATGATCTTCGTCGTCGAGTAGAAGCGGCCCAGGAACCACCACGCGAAGTAGACCAGCATCGACACGAAGCCCGAGAAGAAGGCCGCGACCGGCACGACGTCCTTACCGAAGGTGCGCAGCGTGCCGCGCTCGACCATGCGGATGTATTCCGGCATCGACGTGCGGACGAAGTGGAAGCCGATCAGATCCGCAAGCGACATCAGCTGACCATGCTGCTCGGTCGCCTGGTGATACTGACCAATCGCCGGCCAGTTGTTCGGGTAGAACAGAAGGCCCCAGCCCAGAGCGCCGATCACCGCCGTGATCACATAGCTGCCCGAAAGCAGAAGGATCACGTCAAGCCAGATCGCCGGAACGATCAGAGCCGACGGGAACACCAGCGAGATCGGGAAGTAGGTCCAACCCCAGAAGTTCACGTAGCGGTTGATCCACTCGCCAATCAGCAGGCCCAGCGCCGCGAACACCGCACCGAACGGCAGACGGAAGTTCACCCAGAAAAACGCCTGCGTCGCCGCGCAGAAGGTCACGCCCAGAATCGGCACGACCGTCGGCCACATACGACGATCCTTCCAGTCAACCCAGAAGTCCCAGTCGCCCGCCGTCAGCATGAAGTGGACGTGATAGCCGCCCAGAACCGCAAAAAACAGCAGCGTCAGAAGCATCCAGTCGGTGGTTTGTACGCATCCCGCCGCTTCCGCGACGGAATGGAACGGACCGACCGCTCCTCCGCTCTTCGATGTCGACATCTCTCTTCTCCTTGGTCAGAACGCTCTCCGGCTTCGTCTGCGCCGGATTGTCGTCTTCTTTTCAGTTTGAACGCTTTTCCAAGAGAGCCGCGCCAGAAGGCGCGACCCTCCAATTTCCTCGCCTGTCGCTTACGCGAGCAGCGCGACGCCTTCCTTGCCGATCAGCGCATGGACGCGGCCGAGGATCTGCAGCACGACGCCGAACACGCCGAGCGCCATCCAGCCGAAGAACACGAAGCCCCAGTGCAGCGGCGCAACGAACAGCTCTTCCATGAACCAGAAGGTGTGGCCCCACTCGTTGAGACCAACGTTCGGGATGATCATGAACGGGCCAATCGCCACGATCAGGAACGCCAGCGAGTAGCCATGAGCAAAATACGGGATGCGGGTCTTCGCATAGAAGAACGCGCCCACCGCGATCACCGAGTAAATCGGATAGCTCATGTAGAACTCGATGATGTGCGACGGCGTGAAGTCCGTGTCGCGAATCACCGTCATGTGCCACGTGCCGTCCTGCTCCGTGAAGAACGAAGCGCCCCAGTAAATGGCGATGCCATAAACCGTCAGCCACTGAACCAGCACCACCAGACGGCGCATCTCCTCGCGAGGAGCGACGGCGTCGACGTTGCGGTCGCGGGTCTTCCAGAGATAGCCGGCGAGCGCGATGCCCGAAACGAGTTCCAACGGGATCTCGGTCCAAAGAATCGACAGCCAGTAGGTCTGGAACTCCGGCGCGAACGAGTTGAGACCCGCGCGCCAGCCGTAGATCTGCTCATAGATGCGAACGATCAGATAAAACACGTTCAGCACCACAAGGCCGATCCACATGCCTCGCAGATCGACGATGGTGTCTGTCGCGGCTGCGCCGGCAGCCGTGCTTGTTGTCGAACTCATGCTTGGTCCTCCTAAGTCTGCTCTCTATCCAAGATTTGCGCGTCTTTCGGCCGTTCCGCCCTCTTCAAGGCGGCGCAACCCTCGTCCTGCTCGAGCTTTCAGGCTTCTCAACCCCCGACATTGCAGGCCTTCACGCCTCTTCTTGCTTTTGTTGTTGCTTTTGTTGGCGTTTCGGCTCTTCGCGTTCCGGCGCTCTTCGCTCTTCTTTTTGTTCTCGTCGCTTCCGTTGGTCTTCGTCGTTCGCTTGCCGAAACTCGCGACGCCATCGGCGCCCCTCTTTCTCCAAGCCGCCCGGACTGAAAAGGCCGCAAGCGCGAAGCCGCGCCCCGACATCCGTCCGAAGTTTTCACCAAACCGAAAGCGCGAAGCTTATGCGCCCTTCCCCCTCGTTCTTCTTCTTCTTGTTCTTCTTGTTGTTGTTTTTCTTGTTTTTGTTGCTCGTTTTTTGATCGTTCCCGTCGCAGCGACAAGTCCGACGCGCCGCTTGGAGCCGCCCCGTGAAATCCGAAAGAAAGCGCCTGAACGCCCCTCCTCGAACCCCGCCCGGGCCAAGCCCAGCGTGCCGAGAGCATTTCTGTTCAGGGACCTAAAAACAATACTCGATAGGGCAGGAGATGACAATCTATCGAAGGGGCTTATCGACCCATTCGGGTAGTTTTCTAGCCACCCTAAGCCCGCCGCAACGCTTCCCCCAAAATCCCTTCGCCACCGCAAAAAACACCGCCAGCAGCCCATTTGACCCATCCCTCGCTAAATATCACCCCCAACCCAACCCAATCCCCTCGCCAAATGTCACCCCAACCCAAAGGACTGTGACAAAAATGTTGCACTGCGTCAAATGCGGCGCAAATGAACCCTCGCCGCGCCCCGAAAAGGATGCGCCGGCCCTCGAGGGAGGACCGGCGCGCCATTGTGGAAGAAATCGACTCAGTGAAGAAAGCGGCTCAGTATTGAGGCCGCGGCGTCTCCTTCTCGCGGGGCGGCAGAGTGGGATAGGCCACCTTCGGCGCCTCGCCGGTCAACGTCTCCAGAAAGGCCACGATCTCCCGCTTCTCGTCGGAAGAAAGCGTGGCTCCCAATTGATGCACCGCCATCAAGTCGACCGCCTCGTCCAGGCTCCACACCTTGCCCGTGTGGAAATAGGGAGCGCGCAAGGCGACGTTGCGCAGCGGCGCGGCGCGGAAGACGAAGTCGTCGGCGGCGCTCTTGGTGACCGCGCTGCGGCCCTTGTCGGCCGCCGGGCGCAGCTCTTCGGTGGGCGCCTTCGCGACGCCGAAGGAGAAATAGGCGGTTCCTCCGAGGTTGGGCCCGTTGTGGCAGGAGACGCAGCCCTTATCGAGGAAGAGCCGCAGACCCTTCTTCTCTTCGTCGTTCAAAGCGGCGTCGTTGCCGGCGAGGAAGCGGTCAAAGCGGGCGTTCGGCGTGACCAGCGTGGCTTCGAACGCTTCGATCGCCTTCGCCATATTGTCGAAGGAGACGGGTTGCGATTCGTTCGGGAACGCGGCCTCGAAGTCCTTCACATAGGTGGGCATGCTGCGAAGCGTGGCTTCGACGGCGGCGGGCGTGTTGTTCATTTCGACGGAAGCCTGCACGGGCCCCTTGGCCTGCGCTTTGAGGTCCTCGGCGCGACCGTCCCAGAACTGCGCGGTGTTGAACACCGCGTTGAGCACCGTGGGCGCGCGCCTCGGGCCCTTCTGCCAGCCGTGACCGACGGACGTCGATCCCGTGTCCGCGCCGCCGAGCGAGAGGTTGTGGCATGACGCGCAGCTGAGGAGCTGACTTTTCGAAAGGCGCGGATCGAAAAACAATTTCTGCCCGAGCTCGATCTTGGCCGGCGTGACGGCGTTGCCCTTGACCGCCTTCACCGCCGCAGCGGGGTCGATCGGCGCCAGGGACGCGGCCAGCGCGTCATGCCGGAGATCGTCCGCGTGCGCCGCCAACGGAAGCAGCGTGAAGGCGAAAATCAGAGTGCATAGCTTCATGTCTTCCTCCCTGTCGCGCTTCCTTGTGCAGCGCGACAATTCCGTGCGCCCCCTATCACGGGAGCGGAACAACCGCAAAGCTGAAGACTTGTCGCGCCATTCGAGCGTGCGATTGCGAAGGGCTGGAGACGGCGAAGGTCGTCGCAAAGTCACTTGCCGTTGCTAAAAAGCGAGCGCAAGATGTCTGCAGTTGCGCCGCCGCTCGAGGCCGCGCGCAGCAAAATCAAGACGGCGGAAAACGCCGGCATGTGGCATGCTGGGGAGGGAGCAATGAGGCGCAAAGGAGCGAGAGCGCTGCTCTTGGCGGCGTTGGGGTTCGTGACGGCGTCTTCGTTCGTCCGGGCAGAGCCGCTGGGTTTGCCGTCCGCGCGGATCCCGGCCGACAATCCGCAATCCGAGGACAAGATCGCGCTCGGGCGCAAGCTCTTTCACGACAAGCGGTTCTCGGGCGACGGCAAGGAGAGCTGCAGCACCTGTCACGACGACGAGAAAGCCTTCACCGACTCCCCGCTGAAGACGTCGCGCGGCATCGGCGGTCAGTTTGGCACCCGCAACGCGCCCACCGTGGTCAACGCCGCTTATTACGACAGTTTCTTCTGGGACGGGCGGGCGTCCTCCCTCGAGGACCAGTCGCAGTTCCCCTTCCTCAACCCGATCGAGATGGGCCTGCCGAGTCATGAGCCGATCCTCAAGATCGTTCGAGAGGACCCCGAGTACACCGCGGCCTTCATCAAGGTCTTCGGCGTGGGCGGCAGTTCGATCACGATGGACCACGTCAAGAAGGCGATCGCCTCCTTCGAGCGAACGCTCGTCTCCGGCGACTCGCCTTTCGACCGCTGGTATTTCGGACATGACAACGAGGCGATCAGCGCGGACGCCAAGCGCGGCTTCGAGATTTTCCTGGGCCAGGGACGCTGCGTCTCCTGCCACACCATCGAGCAGGATCGCGCTCTTTTCACCGACAACCGCTTCCACAACATTGGCGTCGGCATCAATCGGATCCAGCCTGACGTGCCGCGCCTCTCCGCCGAATTCCAGAAGGCGAAGGCCTCCGGCGCCTCGGTCGACAAGACGGTGCTGGCCGATCCGAAGGTTTCGGATCTCGGCCGCTTCGCCGTGACGACGCATTTCGATGAAATCGGCGCCTTCAAGACATCGACCCTGCGCAACATCTCCGTCACGGGCCCCTACATGCACGACGGTTCGCTGAAGACGCTGCGCGACGTCGTCAAGCATTACAACGAGGGCGGCAAGAGCGCGGGCGACCCTTCGGTCAATCCCTATCTCTCGGGGGGCATCAGGCCTCTAAGTCTGACGGATCAGCAGATCAGCGATCTCGTGGCTTTCCTGGAGACTTTGACGAGCCCGCAATACGCCAACGCCAAGACGAAGGACGGCGGGACGAATTGAAGCGCGCGTAATCGCGGACCTAACGGTCGCGCCCGACAAGAGCCATCGCCATTCGAGGGGCAGCAAAGATGAGCAAACTGATCACGAGACGCAGCGTCATGGCGGCCGGCGCCGCGGGCGTCGCGGGAACTCTGACGACGCTTCCGATCAGCATGGTGCGCCTCGCCTTCGCGGGCGAGCGCGAGGACTTTTCCTTCACCTATATCTCCGACGCGCACATCCAGCACATCAAGGGCGCGACTTTCGTGCGCAACTGGGACATGGGCCTGAAGCGCGCCGTTGCCGAAGCCAATCTGATCAAGCCCGAGTCGGACTTCGTCATGTTCGGCGGCGATCTGGCGCAACTCGGAAAGCGCGAGGAGCTCGATCACGGCGCCGAGATGCTCTCGCAGCTTACGCCCAAACTGCATACCGTGATGGGCGAGCACGACTATTATCTCGATCTCGGCGAATATTGGAGCAAGCTCTACGGCGATCACTGGTACAGCTTCGATCACAAGGGCGTGCATTTCGTCGTGCTGAACTCCATCATCGTCAACGACGATTGGACCCACCGCCGCTGGGACACGCCCGAGCGGCGCATGTTGGAGATGGCGGGCCTGGACAATCCCAACGGCTCCCCCTTCATGGTCGGTGAGAAGCAGCGCGCCTGGCTCAAAGAGGACCTCGCCAAAGTCAGTCACGACACGCCGCTGGTCGTCTTCTCGCACTCGCCGCTGCAAAAGATTTACAAGGGCTGGAACTTCTGGACGGACGACGCCGAGGAGGTGCAGGCGCTGCTACAGCCCTTCCGCTCGGCCAATGTGATCTACGGCCACGTGCACCAGATTCAGTACAACCAAATCGGCAACATCTCCTTCAATTCGGTGATGGCCACGGCTTGGCCCTGGCCCTATCCGCAAAGCTATGCGCAGGCCGAAAGCCAGTTGCCGGTTCTCACCGTGCCGATGAACCGAGGCGACCCCTTCTTCGAGCGCGACGCCACCGGTTGGCAGCTCATCGATCTCCATTCGGGCCGCGTCACCGCGCATTTCCAGCTTTGGGACAATGAGCCGCGCACCGTTGGCTTCGACCCGGCCAAGGGCGCGCCCGTCGATCTCGCTTATCAGGAGCCGAGCCGCCGCCGGCCGCCGCAGAGCCATTATTGATCAGGAGCCGACGATGCGCCTCACATTTGCCGCCGCTTTCCTGCTCGTCCTTTCGCTAGCGCCTTCGGCGCCGGCGCGGGCCGACGAATTCACGAAGTCCGACGTCGACCGCTGGCAGGCGGAATATCAGAAGGTCGTCGCCGACGGCCGCGCGCTATGGACGAACGGATCGCTGGGGACGAATGGCGTCGCCTGCGGGCAATGCCACCCCAACGCCGCCAACACGCATCCGGAGACGTACCCCAAGTTCCAGAAGCAGCTGGGCAAGGTCGCGCAGCTCTGGGAGATGGTGAACTGGTGCCTGCGAAATCCCTTGCAGGGCTCTCCGCTCGGCGCCGACGATCCGAAGATGACGGCGATCCTCTCCTACGTTACTTTCGAACGTCGAGGAGTGAAGCTCGCTCCGGGGACGCATTGAAAAGCGTCCCTCGGAAGAGCCTGACGCCCCGTCGACTCGCCTTGAGACGACTGACCGGTTACGCCGCCCCGCGCAGATGCGCTATGCGCTCCGGCACGGGCGGATGCGAATAGTAGAACATCGCATAGAGCCGATCCGGCGTCAGCGTCGCGAGATTATCCCGGCTGAGCCGAGTCAGCGCCGAAATCATCGGCGCTTCGCCCACCATCTTCCTGGCGAAGTCGTCCGCCTCAAACTCGGCGCGGCGCGAGCGCCACGAGAAGACGGGCGTTAGCAGATGCATGACGGGCTCCCGTGCCAGCATCATGATCACGAATCCGATCGCGGGCTCGACGGGGAAACCGAAAGCGGGCGCGAGCCCCGTGGGCCCTAAAGCCCAATACAGCACGGCGAAGGCAGCGAGAGATACGGCCGCCATAAGCGCCATCGACTGCTTGATGTGGCCGAATTTGAAGTGGCCGAGCTCGTGCGCGAGGATCGACTCGATCTCGTCGGGACTATGCTTTTCGATCAGCGTGTCGAAGAGCACGATGCGCCGCGTCTTGCCGAAGCCTGCGAAATAGGCGTTGCCGCGCGTGGAACGCTTCGAGGCGTCCATCACATAGAGATTTTTCGCCGAGAAGCCGCAGCGGTCGAGCAAGGCTTCGAGCCGCTGGCGCAGCGCGTCCTGCGGCATGGGCGTGAAGGTGTTGAAGAGCGGCGCGATGAAGTTCGGATAGACCATCGTCATGGCCACCACGAAGAGCATGAAGCCGGCGTAGGCGTAGATCCACCAGTGGTCCGGGAAAGCCGCCAGCAGCGCGAACATGCCGAGGAGCATCGGCGCGCCAAGCGCAAACTCCAGCGCACTGGACTTGACCCAGTCGAGAAGAAATCCGCTGAGCTTCTGCTTGTTCAGCCCGAAGCGGCCGTCGAGCCAAAATGTGCGGGCGAGCGAGAAGGGGAGGTCGAGAAGGCTCGCGATGGCCGCGAAGGCCAGAACGAAGGCGACGCTCCGCCAAAGCCCAGGCGAGGTCGCTGCGGCGACGGCCGCGTACAGCGGCGCAATCCAAAAGAGGAGCCAGCCGAGCGCGACGAAGGCGCTGTACAAGGTTTCCTCGATCGCAATCGTCGCGTTCGCCACCGTATAGTCGGCGGCCCGCTGATGTTCATGGGCGGTCACGCTGTCGCGGAAGTCTGGCGGCGTCTCTTCGCGATGATCACGAACGAAGGCGACTTGCCGAACGCGCAAGTAGGCGCCGAAGCCGGCGGAGAGAAGGATTGCGCCGCATATCAGAACGGCCAGGGAATTCATCAGAGGCTCCGATCCTTACTTAGAGCGAATTCAACAAACGCACTCTGGCGATCAGAATTCGCTCCAACCTTCTGATCTGGCGCGATTTCCCATCTTCCGAACGATTCGTTGGAGAGATAGCCGCGCAAGACGGATGCGCCGGGGCTCCCGGCGAGCGTCTTATAAATATAGGCTCTCCCTCTGCAGACGCCATGCCAAACTTCGCCGGCAGCCGACGCCTCACCCCTGCGAGAGCAGGAGGTCCCGCGCATCGTTCAAGGCCGCCGCCTGCTCGGCGGAGCCGCCGTGGTCCGGATGCGCGCGTTTGATCCTGGCGCGGAAGGCTTTTTCGATTTCGGCGCGGGTCGCGCCGACCGGCAGGCCCAGCATCTCGAACGCCCGCGCCCGGGGGTCTCCCTGAGGCTGCGACTTGCGCGCGCGGCCCCGTCGTCCAAAGCCGTTTTCTCCCCGTTCCCCCTGCGATTCCCGCGGGCTTTTCCTGGGCGCGCGGCGGGGTTTATCCTGGCCGCTCTCTTCCGCCCGGCCGATCGACTGGGGCGTTTCGGCCTCCGCTTCCAGCAGGCCAAACTCGATGAACGCCTCGCGCAGGCGGTAGGCCGCGTCGTGGCAGGCCAGGGAGAGGAAGGCCGCCGCGAGCGCCGCGAGGCCCGCGCGGGTCAGGAGCACGTTCACTGCGTCGAGCTTCAGCGGCAAGACGGCGGCGTTCAGAGGGCGCGGCTTGACGGCCAAGCGGTCGGACCCGTGCGCGGCGCCCAGGACCGCCGTCACGGCGTAGTCGGCGCGCTGCATGGAAAGCTTGGGCAGCAAAGCGGGCGCGAAGAAGAACAGGCACACGGCCGAAACCCAGAAAAACGGCCCCCAGCCGCGCGGGCGGTGATTGGCGTAGCCGCGCCAGGCGAAATAAATCCCGACCGCGCAGAGCCCCAAGGCTGCGATGCGGGTCTGTCCCACGAAAGCCGCCGCGAGACCCGCGCGTCCGCTCGCGACTGCCGCCTCGTGGAAGGGGAACTTGTGCCGCTCGAGCGCCCAGGTGGAGTGGATGGGATCGACGGCGAGCGCGCCGAGCTCCCAGCGAGCGGTGAGTAGAACGTAAAGGACAGGCGCCGCGACCGCGACGCCGAGCGCGAGCGACGCCGCGGCGACGATGAGGGCCACGCCGCGCGGCGCACCCCCGGCGACGCGCGCCACGCGCGGATCGAGCGTCTCGAAACTAATGTCAGCCTCCGCCGTTCACGCCGCGCGCGCGCCGCGCCAGCCATTCAAGAGCGCAAAGGGCGCGCCGCTGAGCAGCACGTCCATTGCGGCGAGATTCTGATGCCGCCCGTTCACTGAAACGCGCGGCAGGGAGAAGGGGTCGGCGCGGTGCTCCGGAAGGAGGACGCCGGGCCGCGTCGTGACCGCGCTCGCAAAGCCGAGCTCGCTCGCAAGCGCAAATTCGCGCGGGCCGGCGGAGGTAGGGTCGCCCACGGGATAGCAGAAATGGCGGGCCGCCAGCCGAAGCTTCGTCGCTATTTTCGCCCGGCTTTCCGCCATCTCCCGCCGCGCCGCGCCGCGCTCCAGCTTCGCGAGCCGCGCATGCGTCACCGAATGGGCGCCGATCGTCGCGAGCTCGTGTCTCGCCAGGAGGGCGAGGTCAGCCCAGCCAAGGCACAGACGATGCGCGATCCCCGATGGGTCGATCTCAGCTTGTTGGCAAAGCTCGCTGGCGACGCGCAGCAGCTCCTCCTCCGATCCGGCGCGCAAGCGCCAATAGAGCTGGTCATGAGCCCGGATCTTTTCGCTTTCGCTGGAGGCGCTAGCCCGAAACGGCTCGCCGCCGACCTCGATCTCGATCCGGTCGAGACGGGCGACCGCCTCCTCGAGCTCGACCCACCAGAGACGCCCAGCGCCATCGGCAAAGTCCGTCGTCACATAGGAAACGAATGGCGCTTGGTGGCGTTCGAGGATCGGCAGCGCGAAATCGACGAGGTCGCGATAGCCGTCGTCGAAGCTGAGGACCACGAAGGTGGCCTGGCCCGGATCGGGCGCCGCGAGGGCGTCGAGCGCCTGATCGAGGGAGAAGAACCGGTAGCCGCGGGCCCGCAAATGAGAGAGCAGCGCGTCAAGGAATTCCGGAGAAATCTCGAGACCCCGGTTCGGAGCGAATTCTCGCTCCTGGCTCGGGCGAACATGGTGGAAGGTTAGGACCGCGCCCTCGCCGCGCGTGAAGGGGGCGGCAAGCCAGTGCGCGCCGCTCGCGCGAAACAGTCCCATCCCCGCGTCGATGACCTTCTCGCGCCAATTGGGCATGAATGTTTTCTCCGCCGCAGGAATCGCGGCTTTAGCCATTCTGGCGGGTCATTCTTGACCTTTCCTTGCGATTGCGCCCCAAATTGCCGCCGAGGGAGGAATTTCAGCCAGATGCTGACACAGGCGCGAGACCAGCAAGCCAGCACGCCGTCGCTCAAGGTTTTCACGCGTCTCGAGGACGCGCGAGAGGCCTGGCGGCTGCTTTATGACGCCTCGCCTGTCAGCCCCTATCAGCACTATGAGTATATGAAACTCTGGTTCGACGCCTTCGCCGAGGAACTCAGCGTCGAGCCGCGCATCGCCGTCGCGTTCGACGGCGGGGGAAAGCCCGTGGCGCTCCTGCCGTTCGCGGTCCGCCGGGCGCTGGGGCTCCGCTTGGCCGAGTTCCCTTGCGGGCGCGAGAGCAATTTCAACCTCGCCCTGGTGCGGCCCGGCGTCTCGTTGGACGTTCGCGCCCTTCTCGTCGAAGCGGCGCGGCGGTCGCCGGGCGGCTTCGATCTCTACTTCCTCCGCAATCAGCCGCGCCGCCTCAGTGGCCGCGACAATCCCTTGATCTTTTCCGGCTCCGGCCGCAGCCCGAGCGCGGCCTATGGGAGCGCACTTTCGGGCTCCATCGACCGGCGCCTCTCCCCGCGCGCCAGAAAGCGGGCGAGCTATCGCCTTCGCCGGCTAACGGCGCTCGGCCCCCTCGCCTTCGAGCACGCTGCGACGGGCGCGCGCCGAAAGACAATCATCGCGGCGCTCTGCGCCCAGAAAGCCGCCCGACTTTCCCATCTCGGGCGCGCCAACCCCTTTTCGGGAAGCCCGATGGCGCGCTTTCTGAACGATCTCGCCGAGCAAGGGCTGCTCGAAGCCCATGCGCTCTATGTCGGCGGCCGGATCGTCGCGACCTATGTCGGCGTCGCCGCTCAAGGGCGCTTTTCCGTGCTGGCGAATTCCTTCGACGCCGACGGTGCGGTGGCGCGCCACACGCCGGGGGAACTGCTGCTTACGGCCTTGCTCAAAAATCTCGCGCGCCGCGGCTTCACGCATTTCGATCTCGGGATCGGCGAGGCGCAATACAAGGAAGCTGTCTGCGACGAGGCGATCGAGCTTTACGACACCGTGCTTCCTGTCTCGCCCGTCGGCGCCCTCGCCGCGCCCATGCTGCGGGCGAGCCTCGCCGGCAAGCGCTGGGTCAAGCGTACCCCATGGCTTTTGCACTGGTTGGAGTGGTTTCGACGCGGGGGTCTCGCGCGGGCGGTGACGGCCTAAACCCCGAGTCATTCGAATCGATGGGATGTGCGCCCGCTCCCCGGCCCTCCCCCGCTTCGCGGGAGAGGGAGAAGATTCGGCCCTTAATCAGGATGTCGAAACACTCCAGCGGGGCATCCCCTCTCCCGCGAAGCGGGGGAGGGTTAGGGAGGGGGCCTTTTGTGTCTCCGATAACCCGAGTCCCGCCCGAGGCTAGGACGACCTATCCCAGCTAAACATTCCGCTGGCGCGCCCCGGCGCATGGGCTCACGGCGGAATTGCGCCCACTGCGGAATCCTCGATGAGGCACACGTCGTCGCAAGCTTGCGACAAGGCCTCCAGCAATTCTGCGTCCTTGGCCTCGGAGGCCTGCAACAGCACCTTGTCGAACATCGGCGCGAGCGACAGCGCGTTCATCGCCGTCGAAGCCGCGAAGATGATGAAGTCGTAGCTACGCGTGAGCGCCTCGAAGATCGGCGCAAGGTCCGCCCGCGGCGCAACGTCTTCCGCCCCTGGCCCAATGAGATGCAGCGGCGACTTTTCCTCCCGCGAGATCACGTCGTCGAGGCTCGCCGCGCCGCTAGCGAGCTCGTTCAGCCCTTTCGGCGCCGCTGCCGCCTCCTGGCCGGGGTTACCCCCGCTGACGCCCGCGTCCACTGACACCAGGATCGTGCGCCCGTGCTCGGCGAGCGCGCGCGCGAGCGTGAGCGCGGAGGCGAAGGTTTGGCGGTCGGGGACGGCACTCGCCATCAGCACCTTGACGGGTGCCGACGCCTTCGCCGCACGCGTCGCGGAACCCGAAGCCGCCGGGCTTGGTCGCGCCTCGGACTCCGGCTCGCCGACTGGCCGCTTGAAGGGCGTGACAGTCTCGCCGGTGAAAGGCGGCGCGCCCACGCCCTGCCCCGCCGAAGGCCCGCCCGGCGGCGTCCTCAAGAGCTCGCCGGCGACGACCGCGCCGAGCGAGAGGACAAAGCCCGCGATCGTCGCGAAGGCGAGAATGGGAAACTTCTTGGGAAAGGACGGATTCTGCGGGGCCAGCGCCCGCTGCACGATGCGCGCGTCGGCGGGATTGGCCTCCGCGCTCTCGCGCGACAGGGCTTCTTGATACTTCGCCGTCGCGGCTTCGAGCTCCTCCTTATAAAGCTTCGCCGTGCGCTCCAGCTCGCGCAGCCGCACGTCGTCGGCCTCCGTCGCGGCGACAACCTTCTTCTGGTCATCGAGCGCGCGCGCAAGGTTGTCGACCCGGGCGCCGGCGATGCGCGCCTCGTTCTCCAGCGTCCGCACGATCCGCTCTCCCGCGGCGAGCATTTGCAGATCGAGATCGTCGAGCTGCGCTTGCAGCTCCTTGATGCGCGGGTGGCCTGGAAGCAGCGTGCGCTGCTCGAGCGCGAGTTGCGCCCGCAGCGCGACGCGCTGCTCCGTGAGCCGGCGCATCACCTCATTGTTGGCGACATCCGGAATGTCAGCGAGGCGTCGGCGCTGCAACATGTCGCGGATCAAATTCGCTTTCGCCTGCGCGTCGGCCTGCGCGCTGCGGGAAAGAGAGAGCTGCGTGTTCAGATCGCTGAGATGCTGCGCGTGGATGGTGATGTTGTTGGCGCCGACGAGAAGCCCCGACTTCACGCGGAACGCTTCCGCCGCGCCCTCCGCCTCCGAAACGCGCCTGCGCAGCTCGGCCACCAGGGACGCCAATGTCTTTGCGGCGGCGCGCGCGTTTTCCCTTTTCGCCTCGCGCTGGATCTCGATATAGGCGTCGGCCACGGCGTTCGCGCCCTTGGCGGCGAGCTCGGGACTGCGCGAGGTGAATTCGATCGCAAGCACACGGGTCTTGGCCGGCGAGATCACATTCAGTCTTTCGCCGAAACCCTCCAACATGCGGTCTTCCGGCGACCCCTGAAAGGGATCGCGAGCCACCCCCAGGGCCGCGAGGGCCCGCGTGACGACAGCGGCGCCCCGCGCCATGGGGTCGAACTCGTCATTGCCGCTCAGGCCGAGAGTCTTGATGACGCGGCGCGCAAGGTCACGCGACTTGATGAGCTCGATCTGGCTTTGCACCGCCTCCGGATCGAGCGGCGCAACCTCGCTCCTGGCCTCCCCCCTTTCGGCGCGCGGCAGAAAACTGTCCTGGTTCTCGAGCAGAAGCCTCGCGTCCGCCGAATAGCGGGGCGTCACGACGCCGACGAAGATCAGCGCCGCGCCAAAGGCGCCCAAGGCGCCGCCAAGAATTGTCCAACGCTTGGCCATGAGGGCGCCAAAGAGCCGCGCGGAGTTGAGTTCGCCTTCAACGCTCGCGACTTCATTATTCATGCTCACGCTCCATGGGTTGCCGCGGAGAATTCCCGGCCAGGGTTGCGCGAGCGTTGCTTGCAATCGTAAATAGAAATCGCCTTATTGCAAACATACAGCGGTTTGAGTCTTTGTTAACCACGCCCTCATAGAGAAATTCTTCAGCGGAAGCGCGCAACAAATTGGTAAAGGCTGTGCTCTCCACGATGTCGAAACCTCCTATAGCCTTACTCTGCTTGCCGCTTCTCGCGACGCTCTGCGGCTGCGCGGCGCCAGGACAGTATCAACCAGAGCTCGAGCATGCGCCGCCCTTGAACCGTTATCCCCTCGCTGCGGGAGACCGCTTGCGCGTGATCGTCTTCGGTCAGGACCAGCTTTCGAACAGCTACGCCGTGGACGGTTCCGGGCGAATCTCGATGCCGCTCATCGGGTCCGTGCCCGTCTATGGACGCGATCCCGCCGCCGTGGAGCGTGAGATCGCCGCGCGCCTGCGCAAGGATTATGTGCGCGACCCGAAGGTCTCGGTGGAGGTCGAAGCCTTCCGCCCCTTTTTCGTGCTCGGCGAGGTGCAGAGCGCGGGCCAATTTCCCTATGTCGAGGGCTTGACGGTTCGCACCGCCGTGGCGATCGCCGGAGGATTCAGCGCGCGTGGCTACCAGGACGCCGTCGATCTGACGCGGCTGATCGACGGAGAGCCGGTCACCGGCCGAGTGCCGCTCGACACGCTCTTGCGTCCCGGCGACACCGTGACGGCGCGCGAGCGGATATTCTGACAGCGCCTAGCGAGCAGTCTGGCCGCCGCCGCGCGAGGCCTGTATGTTGGCCCTCGCGCTCGCTGCGCTGTTTCCCTTTCAAAAACCTGCTGACGCGGCCGGGCGCCGCGGAGGAGCACCGGAATGCGTCGCTATGCGCTCATCATTATCTTGATCGCCGCAGTGCAGGGCGCCTGCGGCGTCACGCTTGCCGCCATCGCCGCGCATGCAGAAACGAGCAGCAATTCTTCGCTCGCCTCGGCGAGCCGATTTTTGATGATCCACGCCGCGGCCGGAGTCGGGCTTGCAGCTGTGCTGATAGCGCTGCGGCCGCGCGGGCGCGCCCTCGCATTCCTCGCTTTTACGCTGCAAGGCGGCGTGACGCTCTTTGCCGCCAGTCTCACGCTCGCCGCCGTCACGCAGAACAAAGTTTTTTCCTATGCCGCGCCCGTCGGCGGCTCGGTGACGATCCTCGCCTGGACGGCGCTGGCGGTCTGGGTCGGCCTGGAGCTGTGGCGGACGCGTGGCGCGGATGCAGAGGATCGAGAAGGCTTTTAGGCGAATCTGCGGCGGCGGCGCAGCTGGAGCCCGAACTTGGCTTTGCTCCACAGGCTCTTGTATTATGTCAGCCAAACAGCAAGAGGCGCTTCGCCTCGCGCTGCCGGGACATAACGCCGTAGCGGATCTCGCAAGAGTCTCGACCTTTGCGGAATTCGCGCCAAGAAACACAAATGAGAGCGGTCATGAAAGTCACTCTGGTGCAGATGAATTCCGTCGGCGACAAGGACGCAAATCTTGCGACCGCCCGCGCGCTGATCGAACGGGCGATCGAGATGGAGAGCCCCGACTGGATTTGCCTGCCGGAATGCTTCGACTTCATCGGCGGCACGCGCGCGGAGAAGATCGCCGCGGCAGAAGATCTGCCGGGCGGTCCAGCCTATGAGATGTGCCAATCGCTCGCCAGGGACAACAAGGTGTTCATCCACGCCGGCTCGATCCTGGAGAGGATTCCCGGCGACGACCGCATCCACAACACCAGCATCGCCTTCAACCGCGACGGCAAGGAGGTTGCGCGTTATCGCAAAATCCACATGTTCGACATCACCGCCCCGGACGGCGCGAAATATCATGAAAGCGCAGCCTTCAAGCCGGGCAGCGAGGTCGTCACCTACGACTGCGAGGGTCTGACGATCGGATGCGCGATCTGCTACGATCTGCGCTTTCCTTACCTCTTTCAAGCGCTCGCCGAACGAGGCGCGGACATGATCGCGCTTCCCGCCGCCTTCACTCTCGTGACCGGCAAGGACCACTGGGAGGTGCTCTGCCGGGCGCGCGCCATCGAGGTCCAGGCCTATCTTTGCGCGCCCGCGCAAACCGGCGCGCACAAAGCAGGTCACGAGACGCGATTCAGCTACGGCAATTCGCTGATCGCAGACCCCTGGGGACATGTGGTCGCCAAAGCGTCGGAGGGCGCCGGGCTGGTGTCGACGCATATCGACGCCGACCGCATCAAAAAGATCAGGTCCATGATTCCGGTCGCGAAACACAAAGTAAGGCTCTAAAGCGGTTCGGTGCCTGCTTAACCCGCATCAACAAATAGGATTCGCGCGTCGACGCGACCGTTACGGGGATTTACGGACGAGGCCTTCGCGTTGCAACCCCCGAGAACGCTTGCAATTTTTGGATTTGCCACTAATCTGCGCAGTGGGGTCTGCGCAGAGCCATTCTCAATGGCGACGCTAAGCAAAAAGCGCAGTCGGGGCGGGAGTTTATCGTGGTCGATGCGTCTCACATACCATTTGACGTCGAATTCCGCCGAATAACAGGCGCGCCGTGAACCGGGAGAAACCGCAAGGAAGCGCGCTGACGCGCGCGGCGCTGCGCGAGGCGGTGTACGGCTGTTGCCCTTCGCTATCGCGGGCAGAGGCGCGTCGAATTCTCGACGCAACCTTCGACGAAATCTGCGGCGCGCTTTTGCGCGGCGAACAGGTGAAGCTGCGCTCCTTTGGCACCTTCACCGTTCGGTCCAAGCGCGCGCGCGTTGGCCGCAATCCCAAGACGGGCGTCGAGGCGCCCATCACGCCGCGTCGCGTGCTGACGTTCAAAGCCTCGCCTGTTCTGGTGGCGACCATCAACGGCGAAGCGGCGCCGGAAGAAGAGGCGGATTAGCTCCCGTGGATGGGCGATAGCCGAGCCCCAGGGCGCATGCTCCGCTCGAGCCCGCCGTCGGCGTTCGCCTAAGCGCCTTTTCGCCAACACGCTTCCCTTCCCCTCCCAGTCGCGCTATCCGGCCCAAGCCGGAGGCGGAACCTCGCCTTCGAGAACTGCGCCGACAAGGGGACGCCGATGCACAGATTAGCTTTCGGGCTCGCAGCCTTTGCCTTCGTCGCCCTCGTGGTGGCGGCAAAAGCCGCGGACGCGGAAACCTTCCTGCTCGCATTGACCGCGGCGGCCTGCGCCTACACGACCTGGCGCGCGAGGCAGATCTCGACCTTCCTCAAAATCCTCGTCGCCTTCTTCTCGGTCGAGACGATCCTCTTTGGGTTAGCCGTCCTCGTCGATGTCCTCGGCTACTGGCCGAAAGCTTATGAAGACGCATCGCCGCCAGCGACGCTTGCGATCACGGTGGCCGTATTTTCGATCCTGGCTTGGAGCGCCGATCACATCCCCATCGTCAAGCGAATCATGCGCCTGACCGACCTCTATTTCGACAGCGACGCGCGCGATTCATACCGCTTGTGGCCGCTGCCGGCTTTCCAGGCGCGCGAAGCGACGATGGCGACGGCGATGATCGTCACGCTCGTGATCTTCCTACAGGTGCTCGTGGGAATCTCGCTGCGGCTCAGCTACATCCGCCGCGACTATTACAGCGCGCTGCAAGATCTGAACGCCACGGTTTTCTGGACGAAGCTGCTCTATGGCTTCATCCCGTGGGCCTTTTTTCACGTGGCCATCGCGGTGACGGATTACGTCATGCGCTCCTATCTCGTGATCCGCTGGCGGCGGTGGCTCACGCAGCATTTCATCGACCGCTGGCTCGGCGGTCACCGGCATTATGTCATGACGCTCGAGGGCGGGCTCGCCGACAACCCGGACCAGCGCATCGCCGAGGATGTGAACTACTTCATCGACGGCGGCGATGGGGGTCTTGGCATCTTCTCCTTCGCGATGCGCCTCATCGGCTCCCTGAGCTCGCTCGTCTCCTATTCGATCGTGCTGTGGCAGATTTCGAGCCAACTCACCTTCTTCGACGGCAAGCTCGTCATTCCCGGGCTCCTGTTCTGGATCGCGCTCGTCTATGTCGCCGCCGGCACGGTGGTGACCCATTGGATCGGCAAGCCGCTGGCGAAGCTGAACTTCGAACGCCAGCGCCGAGAGGCGAATTTCCGCTTCGGCCTCGCGCGCCTGCGCGAATATGGCGAGCAAGTCGCTTTGCTTTCGGGCGAAACCACGGAGAGCGCCGGGCTGCGCGGCGCTTTCGCGGCGATCTATCAAAACTTCCTCGCCATCGTCGACCGACGCAAGAAGATCACCTGGTTCACAAGCATCTACGGGCAGTTCTCACCGATCTTCCCCTTCGTGCTCACGGCGCCCTTTGTGCTTTCGGGTAAGATCAAGATCGGCGTGATCCGTCAGACGGCGGACGCCTTCAGCGTCGTCGACGACGCGCTCAACTTCTTCGTCAACTATTACGCCTATCTCGCCGAGTTCCACGCCGTGCTGCTGCGCCTCGAATTGTTCGACGCCGCGGCTGGACGCGCGGAGGTGGAGCTGCAGCGGGCGGGCGTGCGCCAGGTCGGCGGCGATGCGGGAGTTTCCCTCAACGCCGTCCTGCGCCTGCCCGATGGCGAACCCATCGTCGACGCGAGAGGCCTTTCCTTCGAGCCGCATGTGTCGACCCTACTCACCGGCCCCTCGGGCTCCGGCAAATCGACGCTGTTTCGCGCCATCGCCGGCATCTGGCCGCATCGCGACGGCTCCATCGAGATTCCGCGCGGCGCCTCCGTCATGCTTTTGCCGCAGCGTCCCTATCTTCCGATCGGGAAGCTCGCCGCCGCGGTCGCCTATCCAAAAGAGGCGAAAGCCTATGACCGCCAGGAGATGCGCGCCGCGCTTATTGCCGTTCGGCTCGCGCCCTTCGTCGATCAGCTGGATGACGAGACGAATTGGGGACAGCGACTCTCGGGCGGAGAGCAGCAGCGCGTCGCCATCGTCCGGGCGCTTCTGGCCAAGCCCGACTGGCTATTCCTCGACGAGGCCACCTCGGCGCTCGACGAGGCGCTCGAAGCCGACATCTATGCGATGCTGCGGGAGCGTCTCCCCGACACCACGATCGTCTCGATCGGCCATCGCGGGACGCTGAAACCGCTGCATGAGCGCCATCTCGTCATGGCGCCAGAGCCAGAAGGCATGTTCGCGCCGCGTGTCGAGGCGTTGACGTGAGCAAGGGAGACGGCGGAGGCTCCGGCGCGCGCACGCTCGCAACGCGCGTGCGCACGGCGCGAAAGCGCTCGCTTGCCTCGACGCTCTGGCTCGAGCGGCAGCTCAACGATCCTTACGTCGCGCGCGCCAAACGCGAGGGCTACCGGTCGCGTGCGGCTTATAAGCTCATGGAGATGGACGAGCGCTGCCACCTCTTCAAACCGGGGCAGCGCATCGTCGATCTCGGCGCCGCGCCCGGGGGCTGGTCGCAAGTCGCCGCCGGCAAGGTCAAGGCCACGGAGGGCAAGGGGCAAGTGGTCGCGGTCGATCTGCTCGAGATGGTCCCCGTCCCCGGGGTGGATTTTGCGGTCAAGGATTTCAATGACGCCGACGCCCCCGATTTCATCAAGGCGAAGCTGAACGGCGGCGCCGACGGCGTCATCTCCGACATGGCGGCCAACACGACCGGCCACAAGGCGACCGATCATTTGCGAATTGTCGCGCTCGCCGAACTCGCCGCCGACTTCGCTACAGAAATCCTCAAGCCCGGCGGATTCTTCGTGGCCAAGGTGCTGCAGGGCGGAACCGAGGGGGAATTGCTCGCGCGGCTCAAACGCGACTTCGCGACGGTGCGTCATTTGAAGCCCGCCGCGAGCCGCTCCGATTCCGCGGAACTCTACGTGCTCGCGACAGGCTTTCGCGGCAAGCGAGACTAGAGCGATGCGAAAAAGCGAAAATCGGCTTTTCGCGCAGTGAACTTTTCGAATCGATCACGTTATCTGGGCTTGAGCGCTTCCTCTCAAACGCAGCGTGATCGAGCCGCTCAGCTCTGACCCTTGATCTTGTAGAACACGTGGTGGCCGATCTTCTCCATCTTGGTGAGCGTGCGCGCCCAATACGGCCTGACATAGTCGGCGTGATAATGGGTCGAGCGGCCGACCTGCGAGAGATAGGTCTGGCCCGCCAGCACCTCGTCGGCGACGCGCACGGCGGTCGACCAGGCTTCCGGCTCGGTGATGCGCAAGGATTTTCCTTCGCAGGCGAAGGAGAACTGGCAGCCCATGAAGTGGCGCCGTCCCTGATAGACCACGCCGCAGATGTTCGCTGGATAGAGCCCGCTCGAGACGCGGTTCAGAACGACTTGCGCCACCGCCGCTTGGCCCTCGATGGGTTCGCTGCGCGCTTCGAAATAAACCGCCTCGGCGAGGCAGCGCTTCTCGCTGCTCATCTTCTCGGGATCGATCAGAGAAGCGTAATCGGGTCGCTGGCCCGGCGCTACGGCGGCCATCGGGCCGAGCGTGACATGCGGAAAGGACGCCACCTCGATGGGCACGGCGTCGGGCTGCGCCGGAGTCGAAGAGCCGAGCGCCACCGCGCGCGGCGTGGCGGGGCTCGCGCCGTGAAGAGCGCGCTCCTTCACGGCTGCGAGGGGGGCGGCGCCGGCGGCGGGCGTCGCCGTCGAGCCGGCCTGATCGGGAAGCGCCGCCGAGGCGGTGCGCTGAGTCGTGACTTGCGGGTCCTCGGTCTTCGCAGCCTGAACCGTTTTGGCCTGACCGTTGCGGCGGCTCTCATAACTCGGCCGAAGCTGCGAGACGAGCGGATCGCCCTTATGCGACCGGTCGACCTCGGGAACGCTCGCAGCATTCGGCTTCAATTCGGCGTGGGGCTCCCGTTCGTCGGGGGCCGAGTGCGGATCGAAAGGCCCCCCCACGTCGAGGCTTGCGAGCTGCAGCGGAGCGTTTGCCCGCGCGCCGGCCAGATCGCCATTCAGCGCCGCCGCGAGCGACGCCCCCTCGACGGAGGCTTCGACACGCGCCGCGAGCGGCGCTTTTCTCGCGTTCGCCGTAGGGTCTTGCCCTGCGGAGGCTGTAAAGGAAACGAGAACGCCGACGCCGAGACACCACGGAGCGACCACGCCAACGGCCCAACTCGCACTCGATTTATGACGCATGCGCAATACCCGACTTGGACGCCATTTCCCGAAACGTCGCTCTTTTCCGCAGCGGGAATGAGGCGACGCGGCCGACCAGTTCATGGTTATCGCTGATTAGGCTTGCTGGTCCGTTACCCGCCGCCTTGCGCAACCGTCTCGTAATGGCGCAGAGGCGGCTATTCGCCGATGAGATGCAGCGCCATCTCGTGGCGGTGCGGACGCCGGCGGTGTTCGATCAGGAACACCCCCTGCCACGTCCCTAACGCCAGCGCGCCGCCGATCACCGGCAGGGCGAGCTGGGTCTGCGTCAATGCGGCGCGCAAATGCGCCGGCATGTCGTCGGCGCCTTCGGCGTCATGCTCGTAGCGGGCGCCGTCCTCAGGCGCGAGGCGTTCGAGAAACTTCTGCAAGTCGCGCAACACGGAAGGGTCGGCGTTCTCCTGGATCAGCAGCGAAGCGGAGGTGTGGCGACAGAAGACCGTGAGCAGGCCTGTCTTGATCCGCTGCTCGGCGACGAAGCGCGCGAGCGCCGCCGTCATCGGATAAAAGCCATGGCCGCGCGTGTCGAAGGCTAGGATGGTCGCGGCTTGGCGCAATGTCTCATTCCTCTTTCTGCTCCCGCGGCGCCTGAAAGGCGCGCAACCGATATCAAAAACAGAAACTAAGCGGCAGACGGCGGAAGTCACGGCCGCGAGCGCGGCTCGCCAGGCTCGGTTTGCGCGCCCCGCATTTTGCTTTAAAGCGGCTCAGCGTATTTTGCTTTAGCGCCCCGACTTACGGGAACTGAGAGCTGGCTGGCATGCAGGCTAATCCAAAAAGCCCTCTTCATCGCTACTTGGAGGCCCGCGACGGGCTTCGCCTTCACTATTTGGACTTCCCCTCGCAGGCCGCGGAAACACCCGTCGTCTGCCTGCCCGGCCTCACTCGTCCCGCCGAGGATTTCGAGGCGCTCGCCGCCAAACTCAGCGCCGAAGGGCTGCGGGTCCTCGCGCTCGACTATCGCGGTCGCGGCAACTCGCAATGGGACTCGGACTGGACGCATTACGATCTCGGCGTCGAAGAGGAGGACATTCTCGCCGTACTGGCGCGAGAGGGGGTGTCGAGCGCGGTCTTCGTCGGGACGTCGCGCGGCGGCATACACACGATGCGGCTCGCGCAGACTATGCCCAGCCTCATCCGCGCCGCGGTGTTGAACGATATCGGCCCCGAGCTCGCGCTCTCGGGGCTCATGCGAATCAAGCGCTATGTCGGGAAGCTCCCGCCGCTCGTCTCAATGAAGGATGCGATCGGCCTTACGCGTTTGACGGTGGGCGCGGATTTCGCCGGCGTCGGGCCGGAAGAATGGGAGCGCTTTGCGCGACGAAGCTTTGTCGAGACCCCGCAAGGGGTCGTGCTGCGCTACGATCCGGCGCTCTCGCATTCACTCGACGAGGTCGGCCCGGAGATGGAGCCGCTCGATTACTGGAGCGGGTTCGAAGCGCTCGCCAAAGTTCCTGTCTTGACGCTGCGCGGCGCCAATTCCGATCTCCTCACGCATGAAATTCTCGAGCGCATGGAGCGCGCCGCCCCCACGATGAGAACCCATATCGTCGAAGGACAGGGGCACGCGCCATTGCTGATGGACGAGCCTACCGTCGCTCATATCGCTGATTTCATTCGCCACGAGATCTAGCGAAGGAAGCCCCGCGACTCCAATCCGGGCTCACCCTTGGCCGCCGACGCGTCGGCGCGGCACCAGATGCAGCACACGCGCAAGACGCCGCTCGGTGACGAACGCCAGGCTGAAAAGCTGCAGGAGATTTTCCGCTTCGATCATATCCAGCCCGATGCGCCTTGGGGCGAGTTCTCTCCTCGTGCCGAAAATTCTGTCCCAGATCGACAGCACGATCCCATAATTGCTGTCATGCTCACTGCGCCGCGTCGAGTGGTGCGTGCGATGCAGCGAGGGGGTGATGAAGACGTAGGACAACCACTTCTCGAACGGGAACTCGACATTGGCGTGGTGAAACAGCACGAAGAACATCCGCACCACCTCGCAGACCACCACGATCTTAGCCTGCACGCCGAACACGACCGCGCACAGGCATTTGAACCCCACCTCCATCAATTGGTCGGCAACGTGAAAGCGCAAGCCCGTCGACACGTTGAAGCTCTTGTCGCTGTGATGCACCTTGTGGAAACGCCAGAGGAACTCATTCTGATGGCCCAGGAAGTGCCAAAAGTAGACGGCGAAATCGAAAAGGACGAAGCTCGTCACCCATTTTAGGGGGCCATCGTCCATTCGGGCGAGCAGACCATAGCCCGCATAATTCTCCGCCACGACGAGCAAGCTCGAGACGGAGAGCACGCTCATCACGACATTATTGAAGAGAAAGGCTGACGCATTCGTCGAAAAGGACTCGCGCAAGCGTGAATTCGGCGTCTTCATATAAGGGCGACGCCGCTCCATCACGAGGAGCGCGATAAAAAGCATCAAGACTGCGATGAAGAGATAGTTCACCATATTGGGGCACGCGTGCATGCTCGCCTCCCTCCTAGTTCGAGAGCAAGGGGCGCGGCCGAGGTCAGCGCCTCGGACGCTATGCTTGGAGATTTTGGACGCGTCCGTCTCATGCTCAAGCAAACGGATTGCCATTCGACGCCCATTTCTCGCCAGCGGTTTTCGCCGCTCTTTTGGCGAAAATCGCCGTTGCTCTTCGCGCTCTTCAGGTAAAAATCCTCAAGAGGTCACGGGTCAGGAGAAGTCGATGCTTGGTCTTCGGGCGAGTGACGGCCTGCGCGGCGCCGCAGAAACGGTGGTCGGCTGCGCGCAGGGGAAGGCCTTTGAGATCATTGGCTTTGGGTTTTTCGAGAACTACCCGAAATGGTGCCCGCAAGTGGTGGAGCTCGAACCCCTCTCCCCCGGGCCCATCGAGGGGGGGCCCTTGGCGCGGCAGGTGACATGTGAGCGCGGCATCAGAACGGAGTTGACGTTCCGGATCAGCGCCTTCGAACCCGCGAAGCTGATCGCCATCGCCGGCGTCTCGGAAAAATTCAAGTCCAGCTACGCGCTCGAGCCCGTCGATAGCGAGCAAACGAAAATCGCCTTCACGTTTGAACTCGAGGAGCTCGATCTTGCAATGCGCCCCTTCCAGAAACTCATCAGAGCCGCGCTGCAGGAGGGCGCGGCTCAGACCGTCGAGAATCTGAAGGCGCTACTTGAAAGCGGGCCGGCGCAGGAAAGCCGCGCCGCGTGACGCAACTAGGCAATTCCACAAGATGCAGCGAGAGCAGCGAAATGTTCGTCTTCAGGAAAAACTCCGGGATCATTCCCAGTGTGCTTCACCAAATTCTCGACAGCTGCGTGAACGGCGTCACGCTGTCGGACCCGGATCTGGAGGATTTGCCAATCGTCTACGCCAATAAGGCGTTCGAGAACATCACGCTCTACGCCCAGCCGGAAATCGTCGGCCGCAACTGCCGTTTTTTGCAAGGCTCTGATCGCGATCAACCCGAACTTCACAGGCTGCGGGCCGCCATACGCGAGCGCAAGCCCGCAGAGGTCGTCCTGCGCAATTACAGGAAGGACGGCGTCTTGTTTTTCAATCGGCTGGTGGTCAAACCCTTGTTCGGGGCATCGGGCGAATTGCTCTATTTTTTGGGCGTGCAATATGACGTCACCAAGCTCGTCCAGGCCGAGGCGGAGATCGGAAGGCTCAGCGAACGCCTGGATCTCGCGGGCGTCGAGGCGATGCTCGTGAGCTGACGGAGGCAAGCCTGTTCGAGGTTTAGGAACCGCTGAACCAGTTGTAACCGAGGTTCTCCCAATATCCCCCGGGATAGTCGTCTGTGACGAAGATCTCGGTGACGAATTTCGGATTCTTGAAGCCGAGCTTCGTCGGGACGCTCACTTTCACCGGGGAGCCGTATTTCGTCTCTCCCGGCGAGCCAGGAAAGTCGAGCGCGAGAAGCGTCTGCGGATGCAGCGCCGTCGGCATGTCGATGCTCGTGGAGTATTTGTCCGCACACCGAAAACCCACGTAGCGCGCCGAAAGATCGGCGCCGATCCGCTCGAGAAACAGCCGGAAAGGAACGCCTCCCCATTTTCCGACCGCGCTCCAGCCCTCCACGCAGATGAGACGCGTGATTTGGCTCGTCTGGGGCAAGGCTCGCAAGTCTTGCAGGCTCCAGGCGCGCTTATCGTCGACGCGGCCAGCGACGGAGAGCCGATAGGACGAGCCGTCGATGACGGGGGCCAGCGCCTCCTCATAATAGGCGTTGAAGGGGAAGGGCCGCGTGATCTCGGCCTCCGTACAGGTCGGGGCCAGCCGCCGCGGGTCGAATAGCGCCTGCTGAACCCGATCGTTCCAGCGCGAGATCGACCACAGCAGACGATCGACGGCGTCATCGTCCTTCAGATTGCATCCCGTGAGCAGGGTCAGGGCTCCCAGCGAAAGGCCCTGCTTCAAGAACAACCGGCGTTCGATCCGAGCAAGCTGCGATTGGAACTGCGATGAGCGCGGCCTCGGGCGCGTTTTCTCTTGCTGCATCGCCGTCAATCTTTCGAAGCCGCCGCGGTCGGCCGTCGCCCCGTGATCATCGAGCGCAACACCCCCTTCACAGAGAAGGCGAGCGTTACATGCAAAGCGATGAAGGCGCAAAGCGCCGCCATTGCGTAAAAATGCACATAGCGAGCCGCGTCATAACCGCCAAAGAAAGCGGTCAAAGGCTGGAACTGGACCGGCTTCCAAATCGCGACCCCGCTCGCGATCAGCAGGATGAGCACCCCCACCACGCCCGTGTAGAGGATGCGTTGGATTGGATTGTAATCGTCGTCGCCATGCATAGTCAGCGTCGTCCACTCGAGACGCAAGTTACGATAGGCCGATATCGGCCTAAAGCGCGGCAGATCTCGCCAGAAATGCCCGGAGACGAATCCGTAGGCGAGATAGGCGAGGCCATTGGCGAAGAGCAGCCACATCGCCGCGAAATGCCAGGCGAGCGCTCCGGCAAGCCATCCGCCGACCGTAAGATCGGGAGGAAAGCGGAAGTCGAAGAGCGGGGAAGCATTGTAGATGCGCCAGCCGCTGCCGATCATGACGAAGACGGTGACGGCGTTGATCCAATGCGTGACTCGCACGAAGCGCGCATGGCCGTGCGTGCCCGCCTGCCCTCTCGCCTCTGTGTCCTGGCTCATTCTCACCCCACGGCCTTCCAGCCGCCGCCAACTCCTTCGCGAAGCCGCTCGCAGACGTTACGAGAAATTCTCAAAGGAGAGAAGACCGCTCCGCGCGCCATGCTCAAGCCGCGCTACCGCGCTCTAGCTTTACGATGGGCTTTCGTCGCCGAGCGGATGAAGATCACGCACCATGGCCTTCTTCCGCTCGTCGAGTACATGCGTGTAGATCTGCGTCGTCGCGATGTCGGCGTGGCCGAGCAACTCCTGTACGACACGGAGATCGGCGCCGTTCTGCAGCATGTGGCTTGCGAAGGCGTGCCGCAACGCATGCGGATGCACGGCCGCGGCAGGAAGCCCCGCCGCGCCAGCGAGCGCCTTCAACTCGCGCGCGAAAGCCTGGCGCGTCAGATGCCCCTCCTCGGCCTCGGCCGGAAAGAGGTAAGAGGAGGCGGCGAGCGCGGGACGCAGCGCCTCCAGCGCCACGCGATATTCGACGAGCGCTTTCTTCGCTGGCGCGCCCAGCGGCGCGAGCCTTTCGCGGCCGCCCTTGCCCTTGACCGCAATGAAGGGATCGCGCGCGCGCGCCACGAGCTTGGGAAGCGCCAGCAGTTCGCTGACGCGCAGCCCCGTCGCGTAAAGCGTCTCGAGCAGCGCCAGCAGCCGCAGAGCCCGTAACCGCTCGCCCGGGGGGACGTTCTCGGCCTCGACGCCCGCGCGCGCGGCGGCCAGCAGACGCTCGATCTCGTCTGCGCTCAGCACGCCCGGCGCGCTCTTGGCGCGGCGCGGCCCTTCGAGAGAAGCGGCGGGGTCGTCAGCTCTGTGCCGATCGACGAAAAGGAATTTATGGAATTGGCGCAGCGCCGAGAGACGGCGCGCCTGCGTCGCCGCCGACATCCCACGATGCTGAAGGGCGCCGAGATAGTCTCGCAAGTGCTCGAGCGTCGCTGTCTGCGGCTCCTCGCCCGCGCGCGCGAGATGGGCGATATAGTCGGCAAGATCGCGCCGATAGGCTTCGCTCGTGTTGCGCGCGGCGCCCCGCTCGGCGGCGAGCATCTCGAGGAAACATTCGAGCTGGCGCTCCGCTTTTGAGGGAGCCCGCATGTACGTCTCTATTTGTTCAGCTTCGTCGGAGAGATCGTCTGCGTCATCTCGCGCGGCTCCGGCGTCACGAAAGAGACGAGCGCGAACATGACCCCGTAAGCGATCGCGCCGAGCACGGCGAGAATGGTGAGGAAACGAACGAGGCTGGGCACGGCGTAACCTTTGCAGAAGGCTGGATCGGCACAGCTATCGCGCGAAGCAGCATCGAAAGCAACCGCAGGTCTCTAGCGTACTACGACCCGCGTGCCGACATGAACCCGGTCGTACAGGTCCTCCACATCTTCGTTCATCATCCGAATACAGCCGGACGAGACGTTCTGACCGATCGTATCGGGCTCGTTCGTGCCATGGATGCGATAGAGCGAGGACCCCAGATAAAGCGCCCGCGCGCCGAGCGGATTGTCCGGCCCGCCCCGCATGAAGCGCGGCAGATCGGGGCGGCGCTTCAGCATTTGCGACGGCGGGGTCCAGTCGGGCCATTCCGCCTTACGGCTGATCGCCTTCACGCCGGACCATTCGAAGCCCGGCCGCCCGACGCCAATCCCATAGCGGATGGCGCGACCGCCGCGCAGAGCGAGATAGAGATATTTCTCGGCCGTATCGATCACGACCGTGCCCGGCGCGGCGCCGGAATAGTCGACCTCGGCGCGGCGAAAGGCCGGATCGATCGAGCTATGCGCCTCGATCGCCCCGGGGTCCGCGGATGCATATTGCGCACCCGGCGCGGCGCCATAGGCGGCGCTTCGCCGCAGCGGGCCGGGATCGTCGGCGTCGCCGCGGCGCGCGCCGCCGCCCGAAAAGAGCATTTCCAGAAAGCCGCCGCCGAGATCGGCCGGCTCCTCGGCAACGGGCTCTGCTTCAACGGCCCGCGAGATGCGCTGGTCGGGGTAAAGCCCCGCGAGGCGCATCGGGTCGGCCTTGGCGGCGCCGAGGGCGAAGGCTGCGAAGAAAAGAAGCGAGAAGATTAACCGGGGGAACATGGGTCACGCCATTTCGAAGGACCGAGGACGCGCACGTCGGCGCCACAGATATGGTAAATATATACCCTTAATTGTCATCGTAAATAAAAAGCAATTAAGATGGTTATCAAAAAAACAACGACCAAAAGCCTGGTGGTTATTACTTTATGAACGAGGATGGTGAAGGCTTCGTCAACTGCGCAGAAGCGCCATGCGCCTCAGCCTCAGCCATTGCGGCGCGCGCCCTTCTCAGCCAAGCTCACTCGCGATTTGGGCCCCTCGCTACGCCGGGGGTCCCAAGGGGGCGCGAAATCGTCGTTAAGAGACGTCAAAAAATGAGCGAGACCTGCTTTCTAATCCGCCCGACAGAAGCCTATCGTGACAGCTATCTGGAAGCGCTTCGCGAGGGCTTCAATTTTAAGACTGCGCCGCTCGCAGCGGAGGGAATCTGCGCGATCGAGGCTGATTTCGCAGGCCACCTGCGGGCCCTCGACCACGACGGGCAGAAACGCTTCCTCCATGGGGACCGGGAGGGTCGCGAGCGTCCCTTCCAATATGTTTTGGCTCGTCGACGGGACTCGGTTCATCGGCTCTGTTAGCATTCGCGCGCGCGTTGGCTCGCGGATTCTCGCGCGCTTCGGCGGGCACTTGGGCTATGGCGTTCGCCCTTCGCTGCGCGGTCGCGGTTACGCAACGCGCCAGCTCGGGCTGGCGCTCGACGTTTGTCGCGGCATGGGGCTCGGCGTCGTCCGCATCAGTTGCGGGGAGGATAACCTCGCTTCACAGCGTGTGATCGAGAAAAATGGCGGCGTGCTGCTGCGCCTCTGCCCGCCTGACTGGTACATCGACGAGCCGTTTCTGCTATACGAAATCATCCTGATTTGAAGCGCCAGCCGGCCTATAAGCCGGGTTCTGTATGGCGGACGCAGTTGCCCGCGCCCGCGCGATGGCCATTCCTCTAGGACGGCCGTTACCGGCCGTCTCGAGCAACCAACCCGGGCGACAGCCCGGAGACGGGTTGAAGGCTTTTGGCCTTCGGTCGCCCCTATTCGGTCTTGCTCCCGGCGGGGCTTGCCATGCCTCTCACGTTGCCGCGAGAGCGGTGCGCTCTTACCGCACCCTTTCACCCTTACCGCGCGAGGCGCGGCGGTTTGCTTTCTGTGGCGCTTTCCCTGGGGTCGCCCCCGCCGGACGTTATCCGGCGCCGTGTCTCCGTGGAGCCCGGACTTTCCTCCGCGCGGGAAGCGCGGCGGCCATCCGGCCGGCTGGCGGGATTGGGATAGGCGCGGGAGGCCGGGGGGTCAATGGGGAAGCGCGGGCGAAGCCTCAGCAAGCCGTTGAGAATTGCCATCTTGTGTGCTATTGTCATACACATGAAAGAGCAAGCTCACTCCTCGTCGGTTCTCAGTGTTCGGGTGACGCCGGACGAGCGCGCCCTGCTGGAAGCGGCCGCGGAGCAATCTCGAACGACGCTCAGCGACTTCATGCGCCGCAAGGCGGTCGAAGCCGCCGAAACGGAAATCCTCGCGCGCAGCATCGTCACCATTCCGGCCAAAGACTGGGAAGCGTTCGAGGCTTGGGTCAATCGTCCCGCCGAAGCCAACCCCGCGCTTGCCGAGCTCGCGCGCCGCCGTCCTTCCTGGGAGTCATGACGCGTGGCGGTCCATCCGCCTCGCCCGCTCGCCGAAAGTGACAACCGCGATCTCTTCGATTGCGGGCGGGACTCGCTCAACGCTTGGTTTCGCCGCCATGCCTGGACCAATCATCTCAGCGGCGCCACGCGCGTCAGCGTGCTCGCCGATGTCTCGACCGGGCGCATCGTCGGCTACGTCACGCTGAGCGCCGCGCAAATCGAACGCGCCTTCCTCCCCAAAGCGCAACAGCGCAATCGTCCGGATCCCCTCCCCGTCACGCTGCTCGGCCAGCTCGCGGTGGACAAGGATTTTCAGAGACGAGGACACGCCGCCTCGCTCCTCCTGTTCGCGCTCAAGACAGCCTTGCAGGCAGCCGAAATGATCGGGAGCATCGGGGTCATCACACATCCCTTCGATGACAGCCTGCGCGTCTTTTATGCGCGCTGGGGATTTCAAAACCTCCCCTTCGATCCGCGCCGCGCGATGGTGGTGCGCAGGGTCGATTTGGAGCGCGCCTTTCGCGCTTAGCTCTTGCGGTAGAATAACCTCGCTTTTTGTGGCGCTTTCCCTGGGGTCGCCCGCCGGGCGTTATCCGGCGGCGTGTCTCCGTGGAGCCCGGACTTTCCTCCGCGCGTAAAGCGCGGCGGCCATCCGGCCGGCTGGCGACATTGGGATAGGCGCGGGAAGCCGGGGGGTCAATGGGGAAGCCGGAGTGTCGTAACGAACAACCCCGGTTGACAGGAGTGAAGCTAGCGGAACGCTAGAAAGCGAAGTCTAATGTAGATCTACTTCTCTAAAAATCTCATCGCGTAATTCAAGGAATATAAAACTTCTGCTCGCCACCAATCGCCCAATGCGTCGGATGACAAGACGCTTTCATCACTGAGTGTATCTTCAAGCCATTTGAGAGCCTTGGCTCGTTGCCACCAGTTACCACTAGAAAAAGCGTCGAGAGTGGCTACGACCATCCACGGCATCTTCAATTGCTCAAAATGGTCAATCGTCACTGTTGAAGGAACGGGAACCGTTATGTAGCTATGCTCTACGTCACCTGCAGTGACAACGTGATTCGGAAGCTTATCGAGCCAGGCTGTATTGAAATGCTTAAGATTTTCCTGACCGGAAATGCGATCTAGAGCATGCAAAACCAGGCCAGAAATACTGTCGGACTCCTCACTGTTGTCAATAAGATATGGATAGTTTCTCCATCTTGCGGTATGGCGCCGAGCGCTTAACCACGCCGCCCCGTGCTCTAGCGCCTTTTTCACAGCGTCTACTTGGCTAGGATCAATGTAACCATTTTCATGTTGCCTAAAGAGTCCAAGAATAGCCCAAGCTGTTGCATAGGTGGATGCATATTGCTTATCTGCATTTGCTGGGAAAATGGGCCACCACCCCTCACCTTGCTGCTCTGCCAATAGCTTTTTAACAGCCTCTTGAGAGGCCTTGACCTTTAAATCTGCAAAAGCATATAATACCCAACCAGAAATGAGAGGAGACCGAAAAACTATATTTTGTTTTGGGAGCTCAGACCAACATTCGCAGCCATCAATACGACCAGAGTAGATAAAATTCACTAAAATATCTTTATCTTTTATGAATTCCTCACTACCCTGAAGAGAAACGACCGTCTGAGAAGCGGACCATGGTGTGAAAGTGCCATCAGATATTTTCGAAATATCATCTGCTGCCTTTAGGTTAAGCCGACGCTGGGTTTCTTTCAGTATCTCTCGGACATCCTGCGTAAAAGGAATTCGTTTAAATTCACGACCGTACTGCACATCTGCCAAGACGACGCGTGGAACATATAGCATTAGCCCAAGATACTTACTAACAAGGTCTTTATAATAATATCCTCCGCCGATCAAAAGCAATATTATCGCGGCCGAGATCCTTGTTGCAAGTGAAAGCTTTTTGAAAGCATCTATGAGCGCCGCTACAACTGCATCCCTCATGCTGTCTATGAATCCGCCCACCACGACACTCCTAAAGCCTTAGAATTAACAGATCCAGCACAGTGAAACCGGTCCCTCAGGGCTACCTTGGCTGCCTCCCCGGCTCCTAGCCTTCAATTAACATAACATGGGACGCAAGCGCCTGGAAGAGTCGGCGGCCGACGTCACGCCCCTCTTGCTGGATGGGCAGCTGGAACAGCTTTGAACGCCGAAGCTCAGCTTCCGGCCCCCTCACACGTCCACCAGCTCGCTCGAAAAAGCCGCGTGCTCCTGGATGAAGGCGAAGCGCGCCTCGGGCTTGTTGCCCATGAGCCGCTCGACGCAATCGGCGGTCTCTTCCTTTTCTTCTCCGGCGATGACGACGCGCAGCAGGGTGCGCTTCTTGGGGTCCATCGTCGTCTCTTTCAGCTGCTTGGCCATCATCTCGCCCAGGCCCTTGAAGCGCGAAACCTCGACCTTACCTTTGCCGGTCAATTCCTTCTTGATCAGCTCTTCCATATGTGCATCGTCGCGCGCATAGACGGTCTTCGCCCCTTGCGTGAGCTTATAGAGCGGCGGCACGGCCAGATAGAGATGACCCTTCTCGATGAGCTTCGGCATCTGCCGATAGAAGAAGGTGATGAGGAGCGACGCGATATGCGCGCCGTCGACGTCGGCGTCGGTCATCACGATGACCTTCTCGTAGCGCAGATCCTCCTCGCGAAAATGCGGGCCGACGCCGCAGCCGAGCGCCTGCGTCAAATCCTGCAATTGCTGATTGGCCGCGAGCTTGTCCTTCGTCGCGGAGGCGACGTTCAATATCTTGCCGCGCAGCGGCAGGATCGCTTGGTTGACGCGGTCGCGTCCTTCTTTCGCGGAGCCGCCGGCGGAATCGCCCTCGACGATGAAGAGCTCGGAGCCGACCGACGTCGTGTTCGAGCAATCGACGAGCTTGCCGGGAAGCCGCAATTTGCGCGTAGCGCTCTTTCTCGCCACGTCCTTCTCGGCCCTGCGCCGCAGCCGCTCTTCCGCGCGCGCGATCGCGAACTCCAGGAGCGCGTCGGCCTGCCGCGGCGCGGCGGCGAGCCAGTGATCGAAAGCGTCGCGCACTGCGCTCTCGACGACGCGCTGGGCCTCGGCGCTCATCAGCCGGCTCTTGTTCTGGCCCTGAAACTCCGGCTCGCGAATGAAGACGGAGATCATCGCCGCCGCCTGCCCCATCACGTCCTCGCCCGTGAGGTCCTTTGCGCGCCGCGATTGGTTCACGCGCTCGGCGTGATCCTTCAGGCCGCGCAGCAGCGCGAGACGGAAGCCCGCTTCATGCGTGCCGCCGTCGGGGGTCGGGACCGTGTTGCAATAGGAGTTGACGAAACCGTCTTCATTGACGAGCCAAGCGGCCGCCCATTCGATCGAGCCATGTCCGCCTTCACGCTCGACCTTGCCGGTGAAGGTTTGTTCCGTGACGGTCTCCTTGCCCTCGATCTCGCTTGCAAGATAGTCCTTGAGGCCCGCCGGAAAGCGCAGCACCGCCTCGGTCGGGATGTTCGAGCCCGGCTCGATCAGCTCGGGCGCGCAACGCCAGCGGATTTCGACGCCGCCAAAGAGATAGGCCTTGGAGCGCGACATGCGGAACAGGCGCGACGGCTTCCAATGCGCGTTGGCGCCGAAGATCTGCGGATCGGGCCTGAAGCGCACCTTGGTGCCGCGCTTGTTATGGACCTTGCCGAGCTTCAGCAGCGGGCCGAGCGGAAGGCCGCGCGAAAACTCCTGGCGGTAGTGAAGCTGGTCGATCGCGACATCCACTTCGAGCTTCTCGGAGAGCGCGTTGACGACCGAAACGCCGACGCCATGCAATCCGCCGGACGTCTGGTAGGCGCCGGAGTCGAACTTGCCGCCGGCGTGCAGCACGGTCATCACGACCTCGAGCGCCGTCTTGTCCTTCATCTTGGGATGCATACCGACCGGAATGCCGCGCCCATTGTCCGCGACCGTGAGCCAGCCGCCCGGCTCAACGGTCACGGCGATGAAAGTGGCGTGGCCCGCAACCGCTTCGTCCATCGCATTGTCGAGCACCTCGGCGAAGAGGTGATGCATCGCGGCTTCGTCCGTGCCGCCGATATACATTCCCGGACGCCGACGCACCGGCTCGAGTCCTTCGAGCACCTCGATCGAATGGGCGTCATAGTCCGCTTGCCCCGACTTCGCGGGCTTGCCGGCGGCGCCCGCGCCCTTGCGGGGGCTCGCGCCGAAGAGATCGTCGCTTTGACTCATGGGGGCGCTTTTAACGCATTTCGCGGCGAATTGGCGCCATGATGGAAGCCGAAAAGCGAATGCGCGCCATCTTGTCGCCACAAAGGCGAATCGCTGGAAACAAAGCCAGCCGAAGTGCGAGATTTGCGATTCCGTTTTTTCAAAACGCGTTTTACATTGGGGTGATTTGGGTGGGGCCGAGAGATCGCTGTTTGTTCTCCGCGGCCGGCGTCAAGCCCGTCGGCGACGTCGTCCCCGTCTCGAGACGCGCTCGCGCGCGTGAGCGGCATAGGCGTTCGTGAGGCGTGCCCCAAACGACCTCGGAGATCGGACCCGAATGAGCTCGAAGCGAGACGCGCGCCGACCCGACTGGCGGATCGAAGCGCGATCTGCTTTCCCCGACGCCGCTCGACACGGACGACGTGCTTGCCTCGTCCTACTGGCCCTCGGCTGGACAGGCCGCGCCCAGGCCGAAGACATCACGATCTTTGCCGAGCTTGCGCCCGACGTCGAATTCTACGGCGCCACGCTGACTCTCTGCCTCGCGCTGTTCTCCGTCTTTCTGGCCATCGTTTACAATGCTGAGCGAAAGCGCTGGAGACGCCGCGAAGCCAATCTCGTCGCGAGTCTCGAGCAGACGCGCCTGCAACGGGATCGCGCCGAGCTTTTTCTCTCCGCCGACCAACAGGTCTTTCTCGCCTGGGACGGCCCAAGCGGCGAGCCGGAGATTGAGGGTGCGCCGCAGCGCCTCATCGACACGTCGTCCTCGCAGCCCACCATCCTCGATTTCGGCTCATGGCTCACGCCCGCCGCCGTCGAGTTGCTCGAGGCCGCCGTGGAGCGGCTACGAATCCGCGGCGAGGCTTTTCGGCTGTCGCTCGAGGGCGTTTCCGGCCGGCGTTACGATGTGGACGGACGCGCGGTTGGCGGACGCGCCATGCTGAGGCTGCGCGAAATTTCCGGCGAGCAGCTCGAACTCGATCGCCTGCGCGAGCGTTATGCGGAAATCGAAGCTTATAGCGAGGGACTGCTCGCGCTGCTCGACTCCTTGCCGACCCCGGTTTGGCTGCGCGACAGCGCCGGTCGTCTCTTGTTCGTCAACAACGCCTATGCCCAGGCCGTCGAAGCGCGGGACGGCGAAGACAGCGTCAGTCGACAAGCGGAGCTACTCGACGAGGGCGCGAGAAACGCCGCCGCCGAAGCGCGATCCAAGGGCGCGCTTTGGCGAGACGAGATCACCGCGGTCGTCGGCGGGGAAAGGCGACGGCTCTATGTAATCCAGGGTCGTCTTTTCAAAGGGACCGCGGCGATCGCCTTCGATCGTCAGGAAGTCCTCAACCTGCGCGCGGAATTCCAGAAGCAGAAGGACGCGCATGCGCGAACGCTGGACCAATTGCCGATCGCGGTCGCAATCTACGACGGCGCCCAACAGCTCATCTACCGCAACGGGGCTTACGAAAAGCTCTGGCGGCTTCCACCCATCTTTTTGGACGCTCGCCCCTCCGACGGCGAGATTTTGGATCGGTTGCGGCTCGCGCAGCGGCTTCCCGACGAAGGCGATTATCGCAATTGGAAGGCGCGGCTTCTGGAAGGCTATCGCTCGCCGGAACCGCTTCAGCACATGTGGCACATGCCCGACGGCCGCACGATCAGCGTCACGATCACGCCCAATCCCGACAGAGGCGTGACCTATCTCTACGACGACGTGACCGAGCGTTACGATCTACAGTCGCGTTTCAACGCGCTTTATCGGATGCAGAAGGAAACTCTCGAAACATTACGGGAGGGCGTCGCGGTCTTCGGCGCCGACGGTCGATTGAGATTCGGCAATCCGGCCTTCGCCTCGCTGTGGCGGCTCACGCCGAGCCTTCTCCAGGAGAAACCGCGTTTCGAAACCATCGCCGCTAAATGCTGCCCGCTGCTGCCCGACGACGACCCGACCTGGCGCGATCTGCGCGGCGTGGTGACAGGCCTCGGCGAGTCCAGAGCGGGCTTCACGCGCCGCGTCGAACGCAGTGACGGCGTCGTCCTCGATCTCACTGTGCAGCCGCTTCCGGAAGGGGCGAGTCTCTTGACCTTCGTGGACGTCTCCGCCGATGTGAACGTGGAGCGCGCGCTGACGGAACGCAATACGGCGCTGCTCGCCGCCGAGAAGCTGCGCAACGACTTCATCCACCACGTCAGCTACGAGCTGCGGTCTCCGCTCACCAACATCAACGGCTTCGTGCATCTGCTCGGCGAGGAATCGACCGGGGCTCTCAATGCGCGACAATCCGAGTATTTGGGCTACATGCGCAAATCCTCGGACGCGCTGCTCGCCATCGTCGATGACATTCTGGATCTGGCCACGATCGACGAGGATGCGATGGCGCTCGAGGTGGAGGAGGTCGATCCGCACGCAGCGATCCGCGGCGCCGTGGAGGGCGTGCAGGACCGGCTCCTGGAGAACCAGATCGAGCTGCGCATCGTCGAATCCGACGACCTGGGAAGCTTCCGCGGCGACAGCAAGCGCGTGCGCCAGATTCTGTTCAATCTTCTCTCGAACGCGATCGGCTTCTCCCGCCCCGGCCAGCTCGTAACGCTCGCCGCGATGCGGCGCGACGGTGACGTGGTGTTCAAGGTCGTGGACAACGGACGCGGCATTTCTCCCGAAGTGCTCGAGCGCGTGTTCGATCGCTTCGAATCGCATACGGCAGGCTCCCGCCATCGCGGCCTTGGCCTCGGTCTCTCGATCGTCAAGGCCTTCATGGACCTGCACGGCGGCAAGGTGCTGATCGACTCGGCGCTGGGAGAAGGCACGGCGGTGACATGCGTGTTCCCCGGCGAGCGACCCGCCGTCGACGCGTTGCCGGCGCCGAAGGGCGAGCCCGTCTCTGCGAAGGACCTCGTTCACGCTGCGGCGCAAGCCGTGCGAAGCGAAGCCGAAAGCAAAGGCGTCAAGCTACGCGTGCTTCCAACCCTTGCGGAAGAATGCGTCCTTTGCGATGAGAACGCTATAAATCGGGCCTTGCAAAATCTGCTTCGCTATCTGCTCGCTTGCGCCAAAGCCGGAGAAGCCATAAGTTTCGTGGCGTTGCGTCGCCAGGGCGAGGTCGCTTTCAAGCTGTCCTACCGCCATGCGACCGAAGCAGGGGACGCAACCCTGCAAAGTGAGGCGCGGGCCTTGATTGAAGCCAACGGGGGCAAGATGCAGACCGATTTTGCCGCTGGTGAAGGACTCGTGATCACTTGCGTCTTCACGAGTTGCGTCGTGGAAGCCGAGCAAGCAGCGCAAAGCGTGTCGCAATGAACGACGACGCTACGAAGAGCGTCTGGCGCATTGAGGCGGACAGCGAGGCGGCGACCGCCGCGATCGCCGCTGATCTGGCCTCCTTGTTGAGAAGCGGCGACGTCGTCGCTTTGAGCGGCGAGCTCGGAGCCGGCAAGACTGTCTTCGCGCGCGCGCTCATTCGCGCCATCGCCAAGGACCCGACGATCGAGGCGCCGAGCCCCAGCTTCACCTTGATGCAGGTTTACGAGGGCGATTTCGGGAAGATCGTGCATGCGGACTTCTATCGCATCGAAGCCGTGCACGAGCTCGCCGAACTCGGCTGGGAAGACGTCGTGCAGGATGCGATCGTGCTCGTCGAATGGCCCGAGCGCTCCAAGGAAATCATGGATGCGGATCACCTCGACGTGGCGTTAAGCTACGCGAGCGAGATCGGGCCTGACGCGCGCATCGTGACCATTTCCGGTCACGGCGCCTTCGCGAAGCGCCTGGAGGCGTTCAAGTCGCTACGCGAGTTCCTGCGCCAGGCCGGCTGGGACGACGCGCATCGCGCCTTCCTGCAGGGGGACGCCTCTTCGAGGTCTTACGAGACCATGAGGAAGCCCAATGGCGAGAGCGCGATCCTCATGGTTTCGCCCGCTCGGCCCGACGGTCCGCCCATTCGTTTCGGCAGGTCGTACAGCGCCATCGCGCGGCTCGCCGAGAACATTCGGGCCTTCGTCGCGGTCGCCGAAGGTCTCGCCGCGCAGGGCTTGTCCGCGCCAAAAATCATCGCACGCGATCTGGAAGCCGGTCTCGCGATTGTCGAAGATCTCGGACGCGAAGGCATCGTCAGCGCAGAGGGCCCCATTGCGGAACGCTATGAGCAAGCGACCGAAGCGCTCGCGCTTCTGCATTCGCGCAGCCTCTCTAGCGTGCTGCCCCTATCGGACGGCGGCAGCTACCGAATTCCCCCCTACGATATCGACGCGCTCCTCATCGAGGTGGAGCTGCTTCTAGACTGGTATGTCGACCGGGTCGCCAAGTTCATCATCCCCTCGGGGGCGCGCGCCGTCTTCATCAAGCTCTGGCGCCATCTCCTGGCCGAATGCGTCGCTGCGCATTCAACCTGGACCCTGCGCGACTTCCACTCCCCGAACCTCCTCTGGCTTTCCGATCGCGAGGGAATACAGCGGGTGGGAATCATCGATTTCCAGGATTGCGCCATGGGTCATCCGGCCTATGACGTGGTCTCGCTGACGCAGGACGCGCGCGTGACCGTCCCTGACGAATTGGAGCTGCGCCTGATGGCCTCTTACGCAAAGAGGCGTCGCCAGCTCGACGAAGGGTTCGACATGGCGAGCTTTGCCCGCGCCTATGCGATCCTGGGCGCGCAGCGCGCCACGAAAATTCTCGGCATCTTCGCAAGGTTGGACCAGCGCGACAACAAGCCCCAATATCTCGCGCATATGCCGCGTGTGCAACGCTATCTGATAAAGAGCCTGCGTCACCCCGCCCTACAGGACATCGCGCGCTGGTATGCCAACCACCTTCCCGATCTCTTCATTGATGGCGCCTAAGGTGGGCTCCCTACCCCAGGCGGCGATGGTCTTCGCCGCGGGGCTCGGCACCCGCATGCGGCCGCTGACCGAAACGACGCCGAAGCCTCTGGTCCGTGTTGGCGGGCGGCCGCTCCTCGATCATGTGCTGGACCAGCTCGCCGAAGGCGACGTTGCGAAAGCGGTCGTGAACGTGCACCATCTCGGCGATCAGATCGTCGCGCATCTCGCCACTCGACGGTCGCCCAGCATCGTCATTTCGGACGAGCGCGCCAAGCTGCTCGATCAGGGCGGCGGCATCAAGAAGGCGCTGCCCTTGTTGGGGGAGGCGCCGTTCTTCATCTGCAACACCGACGCCTTCTGGCGCGAGGAAGGCGCCGAGAACATTCGCGCCCTGGCCCGATTTTTCGATGACGAAAGCATGGATGCGGCGCTTCTGCTGGCTGAAACCGAGGGCAGCCTCGGCGTCGATTGGGGCGGAGATTTCGAGCGCGACGAGATGGGTCGCCTCTCCCAGCCCCAGGGGCGTCGCCGCTATGTGTATACGGGCGTCGGCATCTTGTCGCCGCGGCTCTTCGACGGCGTATCCGACGAGGTCTTCCGGCTCTCCCCATTCTTTTTCGAGGCCGCGAAGCGAGGGCGCCTCTTCGGTCTCCCGGCGCGAGGACTTTGGATGCACGTGGGCTGCATGGCCGCGATAGAGGAAGCCGAGCGCGCGCTGCGCGCAACCGCCCGCTAACGGCCGGCTGCGATGGCGCCCCGGATCTTCACGATCGCGCCCGGCGTTCCCTTCCTCGCGACCTTCGTCGCGGCGCTGCTCGACGGCGAGATCGTTGAAGGCGTTTCGCGCTCCATCTCGCCGATCGATCTCGCCCGCATCTCGATCTTCACGCCGACGCGGAGAGCCGCGCGCGCGCTCGCCGTCGAATTCGCGCTGAAGCTCGACCGGCCGGCCGCGCTGCTGCCGCGCATCCTTCCGCTCGGCGCGCTCGATGAGATCGAGAGCGCGGCGCTTCTCGCCCCCGATGCCGAGGGGTCCTTCGACGACTCGGGGCCGGCAATCGACGAGATCGACCGGCGTCTCGCGCTCGCCGAACTCATACTCGCCTGGACGCGCGCGCTCGAAGGCGCTCTCACATCCTCGGCGGGCGCGGGTCTTGCTGAACCGGCTCTCGTCACCCCCAGCGCCGTCAACGCCTGCGCCCTCGCCAAGGAGCTTGGCGCGCTGATCGACGAATTCATGATCGAGGGAGTCGAGCCAGAGAGCATTTCCCGATGCGTGGACGAGTCCTTCGATCGCTACTGGGCCATCACGCGCGATTTTCTCGACATTGCTCTTCGCCAATGGCCCGCTGTCTTGAAAGAACGCGGCCTCGTCGATCGGACCGCGCGCGCCAAGACGCTGCTCGAGACGCAGATCCGGACGATACAGGCCGAGACCCACACCCTCCCCGTCATCGCGCTGGGCTCAACGGGCTCCAATCCGACGACCGCGCGGCTTCTCGCTGCGATTGCGCAAAAGCCGCTGGGCGCCGTCATTCTCCCCGGTCTCGACAGGGATCTTGATGAGGAAGGCTGGCGCCATATCGGCGAGGCGATCGGCGACAAGGGCGAACCGGCCTTCACCCATCCGCAATCGATGTTGAAGCGTCTGCTCCGCCAGCTCGGTGTCGAACGCGCCGAGGTGAAGGCGCTCGGCGCCGCTCCGCCGCAACTCGTGACGCGACGCCGCTTCCTGTCGCAGGCGCTGCGTCCGGCCGACACGACGCAGATGTGGCGTCGCTTTCGCGAAAATATCGACGCCTCCTTTCCCGCGGCGCTCGCGGGCGTGAGCGTCCTCGAAGCCCCCGATGAAAACCAGGAGGCGCTCGCGCTCGCGCTCTTCATGCGCGAGGCGCTCGAGACGCAGGAGCGGACGGCGGCGCTGATAACGCCGGACCGAAAGTTGGCGCGAAGAGTTTGTGCCGAGCTGCTTCGCTTCGGGATCGAGGTGGACGACTCCGGCGGCGCGCCGCTCGCCACAACGTCCATCGGCTCCCTCGCCAGACGTTTGGCCGCCGTGACGGCAGACGGCGCCTCCTGCCTCGACGCCGCCTCGCTGCTAGGCCACCCGCAGACGCGCCTCGGCCTTGCGCGCGAAGCCATCGACGCGATTCTGCCCTTTGCCGATGCGGCCGTCCTGCGTGTCGTTGCGGAAAGCGGCGAGACGTTCGTGACGCGCGCCGCGCGTGCGAGAGAGATGGCGCGAGCGCTCAACGCGCATCCACTGGCCAAGCGCCTGAACGAAGCGCAATGGACGGCGATCGAGGATCTCTTTGCAAGGCTCGACGCCGTCCTGGCGCCCCTCGCCACCCTCCCTCATCGGTCGACGCTGGCAACCCGCGTCGATGCGCTGGCGCGCGCGCTCGAGACCGCAACCGCGGGCGACGGAAGTTACGATCTCGAAGGCGCCGAGGAGCTTCTCGCACTTTTCGATCGCCTCATCGCTGCCGGAGAGGGGCTCGAATTCGACGCGACGGGCTTCGCCGTCTTTCTTGACGCCCTGCTCTTCGAAGCAACGGTGCGAGGTCCGCGTCGGACGCATCCGCGACTGAAGATTCTCGGTCCCCTCGAAGCGCGCCTCATGGAGGCCGACCTCGTCCTGCTGGCCGGCCTCGACGAAGGGGTATGGCCGCCGCAGGCGGAGACCGGCGCGTTTCTCAATCGCGCCATGCGTGAGGCGCTCGAACTAACCCCGCCGGAGCGGCGCATCGGTCAGAGCGCGCATGACTTCGAGATGGCGCTCGGCGCTCCCGGCGTCGTGCTGAGCCACGCGTTGAAGCGCGACGGATCGCCGACGGTCGCCTCGCGATTTCTGACGCGGCTCGAAGCGCTGGCGGGCGAGGACTTTGCTCCTTGCCGGGCGCGCGGCGACGCGATGCTCTCGATCGCCAGGGCGCTCGACAGGCCCGAAAGGATCGCGCCCTGCAAGCGCCCGGAGCCGAAACCGCCCGTAGAGCTCCGGCCAAAGCAGCTCAGCGTGACGCGCATCGAAAAGCTGCGGCGCGACCCTTATTCGATCTACGCGGAGCGCATCCTGAATCTCGCGCCACTCGATCCTCTCGACGCGGAAAGAGGCGTGCGCGAGATCGGCACGGCCGTGCACGAAGTCCTCGCAAAATTCGTGGAAGCTCACCCGCACGGCCCCTTGCGCAACGACGCGGAGGCGCTCCTGTTGGCGCTCGCGCAAGGAACATTCGCGCCTTTCCTGACCGATCCCGATTTCCGCGCCTTTCGCTGGGCGCGTCTCGAGGACGGCCTGAGGCAGATGCTGCGTTTCGAGCGGCGGCGCCGCGATGTCGTTACGGAAATTCACGTCGAAGAGAAAGGCGAATGGCGATTTCCGCTCGACGACGGAACCGAGTTCCGCCTCACCGCCGTCGCCGACCGCATCGAGGTCGACGCGAAAGGCGCCGCCTTCGTCTTCGATTACAAGACCGGCGTACCGCCGACCGACAAGCAGGTGCATGTCGGCTTCGCGCCGCAGCTGACGCTCGAGGCCGCGATGCTCGAAGCGGGAGCCTTCGCCAGCGTCGGCCGCCGCGAGGTCGAAAAAGTCGCCTATGTGCGTGTGCGCGAGGGCGCCGAGGAGCGCTGGATCAAGCCCAAGGACAAGATGAGCTTTCGAGAGCTCGTGGAGGAGCACAAAAAGCAGCTCTTGGCGCTCCTCAACCAGTTCCGGGAGCCGAACTGCCCCTACCCTTCGCGCCCCTTCGTGGCGTTTGCGGCACGCGAAGGCGATTATGATCATCTCGCGCGGGTCAAGGAATGGTCGCGCGAAGGTGGAGGCGAGACGTGAGCCGACGTCCCATTCCGCAGCAGACGCAGACCGCGCAGGCGCGAGCGTCCGATCCCCGGCTCTCCGCCTGGGTTTCCGCGCACGCTGGCTCTGGCAAGACGCATGTGCTGACGCAGCGCGTCGTGCGATTGCTGCTCGAAGGTGTCCCGCCCTCGCGCATTCTTTGCATCACCTACACCAAGGCGGCGGCGGCGAACATGGCGAAGCGCATCTTCGACATGTTGGCACAATGGACGCTGCTCGACGACGACGCACTCGACGTGGCCGTCGCCGCGATTTCTGGCCCAAAACTCGACCCCGCGACGCGCGATTTCGCACGAAAGCTCTTCGCGCGCGCCGTCGAGACACCGGGCGGACTTAAGATTCAGACGATCCACGCCTTTTGCGAGCGCATTTTGCACCGCTTCCCGTTCGAGGCGAATGCCCCGGCGGGTTTTCGCGTGCTCGACGATATCCAGCGCGCAGAACTCCTTTCGCAGGCGCGGCGCGAGACGCTGACGCGCGCCATGCGTGAGGACGGCTCTCTGTTGGAAGCGGCGCAGATCGTGGCGCGGGAGACGAGCGGGTCGGACTTTGACAAACTCATCAATGAATTGCTCACGGCGCGCGCGCTGCTCGCCGAGGCGGCCAGCGACTTGGGCGCGACGGCGCTGCGTCGACGACTCGGGCTCAAGAACCATGAATCCCTCGCCTCGATCGAAGCTGAGATGCTCGCCGGCGGCGCGCCGATCGCTTCATGGCCCGAGATCGCCAAGAGGTTGCGCCAAGGCAGCGACAACGACGCCAAGCGCGCCGAGCAATTGGACAAGGCTATTGCGCGCGCCCCCGATGTCGCAGCGCTCGACGACTATCTGCTGGTCTTCCTCACTCTAAAGCTGGAGCCGCGAGGTGTTGGGGAGAAGTCGAAGATCCTGACGAAGGGCCTCCGCGAGGCCGATCCCGGGCTGTTGGAGCTGATGGAAGCCGAACGGGACCGGCTGGCCGGGCTCCTTGAAAAGCGGAACGCCGGGCGCGCGCTCGAGCGTTCGCTGGCGCTGATCCGACTCGGCGGCGAGGTCGTCGCCACCTTTGCGGCGTTGAAGGCCCAGCACAGCCTCTTGGATTTCGACGATTTGATCGCGCATACGCGCGACTTGCTGCAACGCGCCAACCCCTCTTGGGTGCTCTACCGGCTCGATCATCAGATCGGCCACATCCTACTCGACGAGGCGCAGGACACGAGCTCCGAACAGTGGGAGATCCTGGCGGCGCTGGCCGGGGAGTTCGCGCAGGAGGAGAAGCCGTCGCGACGCCGCACCCTCTTTGCGGTCGGCGACGAGAAGCAGTCCATCTTTTCGTTTCAGGGCGCTGCGCCGGAGAAATTCGAAGCGATGCGCCGCGCCTTTGAAAATCGGTTCAAGGCGGCCGGTCTGCGCTTCGAGAGCGTGCGGCTCGCGCTCTCCTTCCGCTCTTCCCCGGAAATTCTCAAAGCCGTCGATACGATTTTCGCCAAAGCGGATAATCGGCGCGGTCTCTCCTTCGATCCCGCGGAACCCGCACCCGAGCACATCGCCTGGAAGAGCGACGCGCCCGGTCTCGTCGAGATTTGGGACCCGATCGGCCCCGACAAGAAGGAGGCGCCCTTGGATTGGCGTCTTCCGCTCGACTACGTCGCCTCGAACGACCCTGCCGCGCTTTGTGCGCGCGCCGTCGCGAAGAAAGTCAGGCGCCTGCTTGACGATGCGGAAGGCGAATGGGTCGAGGGCGAAGAGGGGCCGAGGCCCATCGATCCCGGCGACATTCTCATTCTCGTGCGCAATCGCGACGTCTTTTTCGAGTCCGTCATCCGCGCCTTGAAGGAGGAGCATATTCCCGTTGCGGGCGCCGATCGTCTCGATCTCGCATCGCATATCGCCGTGATGGACCTCTGCGCTTTGGGGCGCGCCGCGCTGCTGCCGCAGGACGATCTGACCTTGGCGACGCTCTTGAAGTCGCCGCTCGTCGGGCTCGACGACGACGATCTCATCGCGCTTGCGCCGCGGCGCGACGGCGCGCTGGTCGACGCGCTGCGTCAGTCTCCAAAGCCCGCACATCAAGAGGCGGCGCGTCAGATCGACGAGTGGCGCGAGGCGGCCGCGCGTCTTTCGCCTTTCGATTTCTTTGCGCGTACGCTGGGCGTCGGAGGCGCGCGCAAGCGCCTCGTCTCGCGGCTTGGCTTCGAGGCCAATGACGCGATCGACGAATTCCTCCGGCTCGCACTCGCCTTCGAGCGCGAGGAAGCGAGCGGGCTGATTGGTTTTCTCGCCAAGATCGACACGCTCGACATTTCAATCAAGCGCGACATGGAGGCCGCCAGCGGCGTCGTGCGCGTGATGACGGTGCACGCGGCCAAGGGACTGGAGGCGAAGATCGTGTTTCTGCCCGACGCCTGCAGCGCGCCGAGCGGACGCTTCGATCCCAAGGTGTTCACGGTCGACGACGATCTGGGGGCGGCGCCCAGCCTGATCTGGTCGCCGCGCGCGACGTGCGATCCGCCCGCTGTCGCCCGCGTCAGAGAGCGGCTGCAGGAAGCGGCGCAAGAGGAGCACCGCCGTCTCCTCTATGTGGCGCTGACGCGCGCGGAAGAACGGCTCTATGTCGCGGGCTTTCATGGCGCCAAGGGATTGGCGGACGGCTGCTGGCACGCGATGATCCGCGCGGCGCTCGCAGAACGGCTCGAAGAGGCGCCCGATCCGCTGAACGCCGACGGACGCATCTTGCGCAGCCGGCAACCGCCCGCCGCGCGCATGCGCCAGCCCCGCGCTGCGCCGCCGGCGCCGGTGACGCTCCCAACCTTCGCCTTGACGCCCGCCCCGCAGGAGCGTGGGCCAGAGCCGCCGCTACGGCCGTCGAGCGCGCTCGCCGGCGCCGACGAAGCTCTCTCCTTTGGAGCCGACTCCGCGACGCGTCGCGAAGGCGAGGCGTTGCTGCTGGGTAAGCTCACGCACGCCATGCTGCAGCATTTGCCGCAGCTGCCACGCGAGCAACGATTGCAGGCGGCCCTGCGTTTCCTTACGCAGCGCGCGCCGCGCATTGACCCGGCGCTCCGTGAAGAATTGGCCCGCGCAGCGCTCAACGTGCTTGACGACGCATCGCTCGCGCCGCTCTTCGGTCCGCAGTCGATCGCGGAGGTCGACATCGTCGCGCGACTGGACACGCCAAGCGGCGCCCGCGAGATCGTCGGACGCATCGATCGCCTCGCCGTGACCGACGAGGAGATTTTGGTCGCGGATTTCAAGACCGGCCGTCCGCACGCGGAGCCCTCGCCCTGGGAATTGCGGCAGCTCGCGCTCTATCGCGCCGCGGCGTCTGCGCTTTATCCGGGAAAGCCTGCGCGCTGCGTGCTGATCTTCACGCGCGACGCGAGCGTAGTCGAGCCCGGGGCCGCGGCTCTCGATGCGGCGCTCGCGGAAGCGCAGACCTAGCACCATCAAATTGAAACAGGCGAGATAGGAGACGAGAGCTACTGGGGTGGAGTAGGCAACAACGACCTATACCGCGACAGTCCTTTTGGCTAACCAAATAGTAAATCTTTCACGCGCTGCTTCTGTGAGTATAGGCATGAATATCTTGGCATCACCTGCGTATAAGCAATGCCGAATTACGGTATATGGATTCATGGCCTCGCCTGATTTTTCGAATTCAGTTTTGTAGCTCTTCACATCGCTGATATTTTCACGCATGTAAAAATTGAATTTTCCGCGACTAATATCAGGCTTGAGCAGTATGATCTCCTGGGTGAACCCGTCAACTTTGTATGACTCAAAATCAAAGCTTGGAAAGAAGTGTTGTGCAATCCGTAGGAAATTGAAAGCGTTAAGCGGCGCATACCGGCCGGACGGAATTTCATGATTTCCACTACTACCTGCACTAGGGTTTGCTTCCGTTGTCTCTCGCTCGATCGTATCGTATATGTTTTCTGTTTTCTTAAGCTCATCTCTCGTTGCGTCTCGGATGGCACGAAATTCCCTGTCAGCTAGCTCAAAAAGAGCAGCCAATGTATTAATTCGACGCTTCAGGTTATTCGGTATCGACTTTTTGTACTTGATCTTGTGGTCAATTATACTCCAGGAGTCCTGCACAACCGTACGTATCTGTAACTCAAAAGGATGTGCCGCGTACATGCGGTACTCTGTCATTCCCTTTCTTGTATCATTCAAACATAGATCGAGATGCATCCCTTTGTAACCAAAAGAGTCTTCAGTCCCTTCGACTTGGGCAATCTTATCGGTGATAGCCATCACCTCGAATTCGTTTGAGATAGCGTCTCTGATCCGCTCTATATCATCCTCATAAAGGCAGACAATGCGCAACCCTATAAGATCACTGATCTTCTCATTTATGCAGTAAGGTGTGCCAGAGGCCTCGAGCGCAGTTCTATATTTCCGTGTAAACTTCTTAAGGCATTCCTCACGATCCTTGATGCGACCCGAAACGTCAGATATCGCAAGGTCCGGCATCGAATATAGCAAGGAATTTATCAACGTTGTGAAGGATTCAAGCGCCCCTCTGAGAATTTCAAGGTTGCTGTCATAGAAATCCCGAAAGGAATTTTTTTCAGTGTCGAAGTTAAGTGAGGCCATGGAATGACAAAGCCCTTGCGCGTTACGTTAATGCGTCGCATTGAGTGACTGGCGGAACGTGCGGCAGTAAACTCGAAATCAAAGAAAACGTCAAATACAGATGATTGCGAGGTACTCCGGCCGAATTGGATTGGAGCATCTTGGCTCCCTCAAAAAGATCCGCCCGTCGAGAAATCGTCCCCGCCGCCGCCGAACGACGGACCGTCGTCGAAGCCTCCCGGAAAGACCGGTCCCGATGAGCGGCCGCCGCCCCAGCCGGAGGGCGGACCCCAGCCGTCATCTCGCGGCCCCCACCCCGGCGGTGGTCCGCGATAGCCCTGCTGCAACACCTGCCCCAGCACGGCGCCTTTGATGACGCCCTGCAGAATGCCGCCGAGCACATCGTGGATCGCAGCCTCATTACCGAAACCGCCGCCCGGGTAATTGTAGCCGCGCTGCAGGAATTCGGCGCGCGCCCGCTCGATCTCGGCGCGTCTTTGCGAAACTTCGACGAGGCTACCGCGCAATTGGGCGACCTGTCGGTCGGCGCTCGCGATGCCTTTGGTCAATTGATCGATCTTCTCGACGATCGCGCGGTCCTCGTCGCTCTTGGTGCGCGCCGCCTCACGAAACAGCGTGGCGATGTCGTCACGCGAGTCGTTCTCGACCATGAGATCGATCGCCTGGGCATAGACGTTCTTCTGATTTTTGTCGGCGAGCGCTCGGTATTGCGCCTCCGCCGCCTCAAAGACCTGATGGGCGCGCGAGACCTCGGCCTCCGCGGCCTCGAGCGCCGCCTTGGCGTCGGCCGCCTTCTGCTGCAGAGGAACGCCGCCAGCAGCCGCGATCTTCTCCTGCTGGAAAGCCGCGAGCCTTTGCGTGGCAGCCTCCAGCGCTGCAACGAGGCCGTCGACATGCGCGCGCAGCCGCGCCGGGATCTCGTTCAGCATCGCGTAATTGGCGCGCGCCTCGCGATAATTAACGAGCCGCGCGATCCATTCGTCGAAGAAGCGAACGATGAAGCTCGAGGCGTATTCGGAAGTTCCAAGATTGCGGCGCCAGAGATACATGAACAGCCGGTCTCCTTCATAGGGGACCTTCTTTTTCTCGCGGTCGTCCTCGGCCTGCTTTGTCTTCTTCTCCGCCTCGTCGCGCGTTTTTTGCGACGTCTCGAAGTCCTGCTTCAAGGCGAGCCAGTCCGCATCGGCGGCGTAGCGCGAAGCGACATCCGTCTCGAAGGTCTTGAGCGCGCCGACCGCCGCCTCGAGCGCCGCGGCGCAGTCGTTGCGCGCGGCTTCAGCCGAAAGGATCGCTTGATGCGCGTCATACCGGCGTCGCGCCGCGGCCGCGACCTCGGCGCGAGCGCGCTCGAGAAGTTCCTTCACTCGCTGCTCCGCAGCGTCGAGATCCCGAACGAGCGCTCCGCTCTGCAGAAGGTTGAATTTCAGTTCAGCCAACGCTTTTAGCGCATTGAGCCGCTCCTGGCGCAGCCGCGCAGCGTCGTCGGACGCAGAGCGGAGTCCAGAGTCGAGCCGCGCCTCCTCATTGCGCAGCTGCGCATAGGCCTGATCGATCGATTGCTGCGCCTCAAAGCCCGACAGCATTCTCGCGCCTCACCATTTGGTTATCGTGCCGCCGATGACCGGGATGACATAGTCGAGATCGAGAGAGCCGCGCTCCTTCTTGGCCACGACATTGCTCTCGATGATGCCGGTCTGCCGCTTCTCCGCGGCGACGCGTTCATAGGTCTGGCGGCTGACGCGCACCCCCCATTTGTCGACCGTGCTCAACTGGCCTGTCTCTTCATTCATGATCTTTCGCGGGAGAACCGCGCCATCCGGCGTCACCGCCTCGACGATCAGATAGTCGTTGCGGCCCTCCGGATTATTGGGCGGTCGGCGCCAGACGCCGCTTGCCTCTCCGCGCCGATTGACGATGCGCAACACATAGACGGCGTTCAGCTCATTCTGCAGCGCCTTCATGTCCGCGACGGCCTTGCGGGCCGCCGGCAAGTCGCCGCGTCCCAACGCCGCCTTGCCGTCGGAGAGGAGCTGCGCCGCCGCCTTGTTCGCCTGCTCGGACTTCGACTCGCGCATCACCTCCGCGAAGTCGTCGTCGAGCGTCTTCGGCAGCGTGACGGTGAGCTCCTGCTGCTCCCTGGCTCGCGCCTGTTGCTCCGGTTGCGTGACCAGGAAGTAATGACCCGCCCCAATGACCGCAAGGACCGCCAAGACCCCCAAAAGGATCGCGCCGTAACGCGCGCGATCGATCCACATCAGTGCAAGCGAGCGTGCGAGGCCCGGCGTCGGGGGCTTGTAGGAGAAGCGCTTCTCGCGCAACGCCTTGACGCCCTCTTGCAGCACCTGATCGGAGACCGCGATCCCCTGCCCCTTGTAGATGTCGCGCAGACGCTCGATGAGCGCCTCGTCGGAGAGGTTGGCCGAAAGCTCCCGCTCGACGACGCGCTGGTCGTGACGCAGCGTGTCGACGACGTCCATCGCCAACATCAGATCGTCGAGCTTGGGGCTTTGCCCGGCGGCGGCCGCGTCAGACATTGACGCCGTAGGTCTTGCCTTCGAGGATCAGCTTCTCCACGCGCTTGCGCCCCTCCTCGACCGCGGTCTCGATCTCCTGGGCGTTCTGGGTGGAGAGTTTGCGCATCTCCTGCACGATGCCGAAGGTTTTCTCCTGAAAATTGGTGATCGAGTCGACGAGCTTGACGACCGCGTCGGACCGGATTGTAGGGCCGTAACCGGCGCGCAGCGCCGCCTCCTGCACCTTGTCGCCGAGCTCGGAGAGAACCTCTATACTGCGCGACACGCCTTCCTTCATTGTCTCGAGCGTCTGCGTTGATTCATGCAGTCCGGCAAGCCCGGTGAAGGAGGCCTTCAGCGCCGTCAGCACCGAATCGTTCGTCGCGAAAAAGCTCACGGCCTGCGCATAGACGCGCTCCTTGGCGCTGGTCGTCTGATTGAGCCGCGCCATGATCACTTCCGAGGTGTTGTAGCCGATGGTCAGATTGTCGGAGAGATCCTTTGCGATCTGATAGCGCTTGTCCTCGTCCTGCACCGCGCGCAACTTCTCATCGCGGGCGAGTTCCAGCTTGGCGCGCTCGGCGAGGTCCTCGCCCTTATATTGCCCGAGCGTGTCGGCAGCCTTCGCGAGCTCGCCTTTGGCCGCCTCGAGCTTGCCATTGGCTTCTTTCAGCACTTCGAGCGCGAGCACCTCGGCCTGCTTCAGCGCGCCACGGAAGTCCTGATAGGCTTGCAGGATCTTGGCTTCCCGCTCGATCTGGTCCTTCGTGGATTTGGTCACCGCAAGGTAAGTCGAGCGAATTTCTTCGAAGCGCGAGGCGATGTCGCCGCGTGAGATCTTCATCCAGATGTTGGCGACGCGCTCGAAAATGTCGATCTTGCCATCCGCCAGCTGATCGACCATCGCCTTCGAGTCGTCGCGGATGGAATTGAAGGCCTTGGCGATGTCTTCATAGCGCTGGCCGATGTCCATCGCTTGCGTCTGGTCGCGCACGACCTCGTTGAAGACCTCGGTCTGCGAGAGAGTCCGCGCGATGACGGCGACGCGATCCTTGTCGAGGTCGGTGATCTTGTCGAGGAGCACGTTGATCGGCGTGAAGTCCGCCTTGGGCGGGTTGATGCCGAGATCACGCAAGGCGCCGGTCGCGCGATCGAGATATTGGATCGATGTGCCCGTCGCAGGAGTAGTCATGACGCCCTCTCAAACTCTCGCTCGCAAACCGCTCAGGGCGCGGCCCCGAACGCGCCGGCGCCGCGGCCAGCCGGGCAGATACTGCCCGCATTTCATTACATCGGCAAGTCAACGGCAGTGGCGACAATTAGAGCGCAACGCCCTCCAGCAAAGCCGCGTGCAGAGGTTGAAGGTTTCGTGCTAAAAGGGGCGACCAGCGTTTCCGGGGCCTTCCAAGCAAGTCCTGCGAAGCGCTTCCTCGTCCCCTCTCGCCCAAGCCGCCGCATGAGGCACGTCCAGGCGCCCCCGAGCGCCAAGCCCCTCTTCTCCTATCGAAAATTCTGGGCGCATCGCTTCGGCGTCGCGCCCTTTCTGCCGATGACGCGCGCCGAGATGGAGCGCCTCGGCTGGGACAGTTGCGACGTGATCCTCGTCACCGGCGACGCCTATATCGACCATCCGAGCTTCGGCATGGCGATCGTCGGCCGCCTGCTCGAGGCGCAGGGATTTCGCGTCGGGATCATCGCGCAGCCCGAATGGCGCGACGCGCAGGCCTTCGCCGCGCTCGGCAAGCCCAATCTCTTCTTCGGCGTGACCAGCGGCAATATGGACTCGATGGTCAACCGCTACACCGCCGACCGGAGGCTCAGGCACAACGACTCTTACACGCCGGGCGGCGAGGGCGGAAAGCGGCAGGATCGCGCGACGATCGTTTATGCGCAGCGCGCGCGGGAGGCCTTTCCGGACGCGCCCATCGTTCTCGGCGGGATAGAGGCGTCGCTCAGACGCATCGCCCATTACGACTATTGGTCGGACAAGGTCCGCCGCTCCATCCTCCTCGACGCCAAGGCGGACCTCCTGCTCTACGGCAACGCCGAGCGCGCCTTGGTCGAGGTCGCGCATCGCATGGCCAAGCGTGGCGTCGATCAGGATTTCTCGGATGTGCGCGGCGTCGCGCTGCTCCGCGACGCGACGCCCGAGGGCTGGCTTGAGGCTCATGCCGACGATCTCGAATCCGCCGAGGAAGGCCGAGCCGGGAAAGGCGAGGCCGTCGTCGTCAGGCTTCCTTCTTTCGAAACCGTCGCGCGCGACCCGGAAGCTTACGCGCGCGCCTCGCGCGTGCTGCACAAGGAGAGCAATCCCGGCAACGCGCGGCCGCTCACACAGCGCCATGGCGCAAAAGACGTCTGGCTCACCGCGCCGCCGATCCCGCTGACCATGGCCGAAATGGACGCCGTCTATGAGCTGCCCTTCGCGCGGGCGCCGCATCCTTCTTACGCGGGCGCGAAAATCCCCGCCTGGGAAATGATCCGGCACTCCGTCACGATCATGCGCGGCTGTTTCGGCGGCTGCTCGTTCTGCTCGATTACAGAGCACGAGGGCCGCATCATCCAGTCGCGATCCGAGGCCTCGATCCTGCGGGAGATCGAGACGGTTCGCGACAAGACGGAAGGCTTTACGGGGATCATCTCCGACATCGGCGGTCCGACCGCCAACATGTATCGAATGGCTTGCAAGGACCGCGAGACGGAGGCCGTGTGTCGCCGCCTCTCCTGCGTCTATCCCGATATCTGCAAGAATCTCGATACGAGCCACGAGGCGCTGATCTCGCTCTACCGCAAGGCCCGCGCCATTCCGGGCGTCAAGAAAGTGATGGTGGCGTCGGGCGTGCGCTACGATCTCGCGGTGAAAAGCCCGGCTTATGTGAAGGAGCTCGTCGAGCATCACGTCGGCGGCTATCTGAAGATCGCCCCCGAGCACACGGAAGCCGGGCCGCTCTCGAGGATGATGAAGCCGGGCATCGGCGCCTATGACCGGTTCAAGCAGCTTTTCGATGCGGCGGCGCGCGCTGCGGGCAAGGAATATTTCCTCATCCCCTATTTCATCGCCGCGCATCCCGGCACCCGCGACGAGGACATGATGAATCTGGCGCTGTGGCTCAAACGCAACAAATATCGCGCCGACCAGGTGCAGACGTTCTTACCGTCGCCCATGGCGCTCGCGACCGCGATGTATCACTCGGGCGTGAACCCGCTGAAGCCCGTGCGTCACGGGGCGTCGGAGAAGGTCGAAGCGGTGAAAGGCCTGCGCCAGCGCCGCCTGCACAAGGCCTTTCTGCGCTATCACGACCCCGAGAACTGGCCCGTGCTGCGCGAGGCGCTGAAAGCCATGGGCCGCGCCGATCTCATCGGCCCCGGCAAGCATCAGCTCGTGCCGAATTGGCAGCCGGCGGGGACCGGCAAGGCCGGCGAAGGCCGGCGCGGCGCGAAGGGCGCGCGGATCGAAGCCGGCAAGTTCCTGACGAAGGGCATAAGCGAGAAGCGGCCGAGCGCTAAAGCATAGGCCCCTACGTATCTACTGCGTCAATGGTGCGCCAAACCGCCCCGCGCGAAAGTCAGAAATCGCCTCGCGGATTTCGGCTTCCGTGTTCATCACGAAAGGCCCATAGGCCGCGATGGGCTCCTCGATCGGCTTGCCCGAAAGCAGCAGCAGTTCGGACTGACATTCGGCCGCGATTTCGACCGGACCGTCCTCGCGAGCGAGCAGCGCGACGCGCGCGGGCTGCAATCTTGCTCCGTCGCTGAGCGTCGCGGCGCCTTTGCGCAGCAGGATCGCGACCGTGTGGTCCTCCGGAATAGGAATGCGCGCCGTCTTTCCGGCGTCGAGCCGCAGGTCAAGCACGTTGAGCTCGGTGAAGGTATGCGCCGGCCCTTTCACGCCCGCGTAAAACCCGGCGATGACGCGCGCCGTCCCGGCCTGCTCGGGCAGCTCAACCGTGGGAATCTCCGCCTTGGAGAGGGTCTGATAACGAGGCTTCGCCGATTTGTCCTTCGCGGGCAGATTGACCCAGAGCTGCGCCATCTCCATCTCGCCGCCGCTCTTGGCGAAAGCGTCCGAATGGAACTCCTCATGGAGAATGCCCGCGCCCGCCGTCATCCATTGCACGTCGCCCCGCCCGATAACGCCCCCGGCGCCCGTCGAATCGCGATGCGCGACCTCGCCGCTATAGACGATCGTGACGGTCTCGAAGCCGCGATGCGGATGCTCGCCGACGCCGCGTCTTTGCGTCGTCGGCGCGAAACGCGTCGGCGCCGCGTAGTCGAGCAGGAGAAAGGGGCTCACGGCTCCGCCATGCTCCTGAGGAGAAAAGAGGCTGCGCACGAAAAATCCGTCGCCCACCCAATGAGGCGCGGGCGGATCGTAAACGGCGAGCGCTTTTCGCATAGGAACTCCCGAGAGACGCCATATGGGCGCGATGGGAGCTAGATGGGGCGTCCCGGCGTAAGGCGCAATCCGCTGGCGCGCCGCCGTGTCTATCCCTTCTTCCAGGGCTTCACGTCGAGCAGCGTCCACTCGGCGTCCTTGTCGCGGCAGGCCGTGCCTTGCAGGCGCTCTTCGTTGTGGTTCGTCACGACCTCGGCGAGGAAGGCGCGGCAGACCCGCCCGTCGCTCGGATAGGCCTGGCCGACAGGCGTGAACACGCCCTTCGCCCCCGACTGGGGATTGTCCCAATCCACCCGCTCGCCCGAACCCTGCGGATCCAGGGCGGTCGCGAGCGCGGCCTTGGCGCGGCGGTTGTCCTCTGCCTCCAAGCCGCGCGCGATTTCCGGCGCCGGCTTGCGGATTGATCCCGTGACCTCGGCGGCGACATGGAGATCGTCGCCGTGCGGCGAGGCGGGCATGACGATCGAGCAGCCGGCGAGTTGCAGGCTGGCCAACAGCAGTGCAAAGCGCGTGATCACGCGCGGGGTTTGAGGATCGAAGCCGAAGGCGCTATGTCTCGCTGCAAAACGACGCAAAGTTCCACCTTCACTCAACCCCCCGCCGTTGCGGCGCAGTGCTCCACGGGATCATCGCTTGAATCTCTTAACGCCGAGTGACCTCGACTCCGCCTCGCAACCCTTCACCCTGTTTGGAGATTGGTTTGCGGAAGCCGCAGCTAGGGAGCTTAACGACCCTGAGGCGATGGCGCTCACGACCGTCGACGCCGAGGGCTGTCCCGATGCGCGCATGGTGCTGCTCAAGGACTGGAGCGAAGACGGATTCGTGTTCTACACCAACGCCGAAAGCGCCAAGGGGAGACAGCTCGCGTCGAACATGCGCGCCGCGGCGCTGTTCCACTGGAAGTCGCTGCGGCGTCAAGTGCGGCTGCGCGGGCCAGTCGAACCGACAAGCGACGCGGCCGCCGATGCTTATTTCGCGAGCCGCCCGCGCGACAGCCGCATCGGGGCCTGGGCAAGCCAGCAATCGCGGCCTCTCGAAAGCCGCTTCGCTCTCGAAAAGGCCGTTGCCGTCAACGCCGCGAAATATGCGATCGGGGACATCCCGCGTCCCCCCTACTGGCGGGGATACGTCATCCGGCCGCTCGCCATGGAGTTCTGGATGGACCGCCCGTTCCGGCTGCATGATCGCCTGCGGTTTACGCGTGGGAGCCTGACCGAGCCCTGGAAGAAGGAGCGCCTCTACCCATGACCCGAGCTTTCTTCCGCTCCGGCGCGCTCGCGCTGGCCCTTATGCTTGGAGCGACCCCGGCGCTTTCGCAGGACTTCTTTTCGGACCTCTTCGGAGGCTTCGGCGGAGGCGGCCGCTCCTGGGGCGGGGGCGGAGGCGGAGGAAGAGCCGAGCGTCGTCCGCGGGTGCGCCGTATCGAGAAGCCGAAGCTCGTCGCGCCGAAACCGGCGCCGGCGCCCGCCGCTGCGGATCAGGCCAAGGCCGGGCCAGAGACGCCGCCTGCGCCCTATGACGCTCAGATCCAGCGCCTCGCCGAGATCATGGGCGGCCTTTCTTATCTGCGCGATTTGTGCGGCGAGGGTGACGGCGCCGACTGGCGCGCCAAGCTCTCGAAGCTGCGCGACGCCGAGACGCCCTCGGGCTCGCGGCGCGCCAAGCTCACCGCCGCCTTCAATCGCGGCTTCTCGGGCTACGAACTCACCTATCGCAGTTGCACGCCCAACGCGAAGCTCGTGATCGGCCGCTATCTCGAAGAAGCGCAGCAAGTCGCGAGCAGCGTGGCCACGCGCTACGGAACGCCCTAACGAAGCGTGATCCTGCGACGTTAACCGTTGGCAAAGACGCCGGTCGCGCAGGCGGCGACGCTTGGCTATTTTCTGCGCCATGACGCATCCCCCCATAGCGGCCCTGGACGAAGCCGTCGCCGAACAGCAGCTCGCGGCGCTGGCCTTCGTCAACGAAGCCTATGCCGAGGCCATTCTTGCGGGCATCGAAAGCGCGAGCTTCGCCCATGCGGCGTTGAGCGCGGCGCTGCGCGAGCTCGTCGCGACGCATGGGGAAGAGCAAGTCGCTCGCTTTGCCGAGCGACTGCCGGGGCGGCTGCGCGACGGAGAATTCTCCTGCGGCGGCCGGCATTGACGCGACGAGCCGAGCTCTCCAGGCTCATCGCTGCATAAGAGCGCCGAGCCTAAGATTGGATTGCATTGCTTTCGTGAATATTGAGGCGGCGCAAAACATGCCGAACCAATCACTCAAGCTACGCTTCGAGGCTTAGCGCAGAAGCTCCTGCGTATTTTTCCGAGATCGTCAATACGTGACAGCCTCGCTCGCCTGCGCTCGTCAGCGGAATAGATACTTGCGCCGTGGCCTTTGGACGCGAGCCCTCGCAGAGCTGCGTCCAGCGATGGCCGGATGAAAAAGGAGGCTGAGATCATGCTGCGCAAGCTTGCGGTCATTCTATTGGTCGGCGCCACCCTCGCGGGCTCGGTGTCGGAGGCGTCCGCCTATTGGAGAGGGCGAGGGTGGGGCGGCGGCTGGGGACGAGGCTGGGGCGGCCACGGTTGGGGATGGGGCCGTTCTGGATGGGGCTGGGGCGGATGGGGTTTGGGCGGACTGGGGCTGGGACTAGGTCTCGGCTACGGCCTGGGTTACGCCTCCTCCTACCCCTATTCCGGAAACTACGCCTACGCCTATCCCTCCTACACCACGAGCTATCGCTACGGCGGGTGCTGGTAGGGATGGATCATGGGCGCCGCGCGCAAGCGGCGCCCGAGCTTTTATGTTCAGGAATTTCCGCCGCTGAGCACGGTGACGGCGCGGCGGTTTTGTGACCAGCAGGAAATATCGTCGCAGACGGCGACAGGTCTTTCTTTTCCGAAGCTCGTCGTGCGAATGCGCGACGCTGCGACCCCGCGTGAAGCGAGATAGTTTTTCACGGCCTCGGCGCGTTGCGCCCCGAGAGCGAAGTTGTATTCGCGCGTGCCGCGTTCGTCGGCGTGGCCCTCCACGGCAAAGGCGTAGCGCCCGTAACGGTTCAGCCATTCGGCTTGACGGTCGAGCGTCGCCTGGGCGGTCGGGGTAAGTTCCGTCGAGTTGGTCTCGAAGAAAACGCGATCGCCAACATTGGTCGCAAAGTCTTGAGGGCTTCCCGGCGCGCCCGCGCCACGCCCCCCTCTTCCAGCCCCCAAGCCAGCCCCGACGCCAAGAGCGCCTGGATCCTCATCCGCCGTGTTCTTGGCGCAGGCCCCGAGCGACAGCGCCGCGGCCAAGGCGACGATCAGTCCGGCGGCGCGCAGCGTTTGGACGTTGTGCATCAAGCGAACTCCATGACGGGTCGACCCAGCCCCTTGTGTACTTCCTAGCGGCGGGGGGTTAAGCGAAGGTTCCATCAACCTTGACGGAGTGTGGAGAGTGTCTCTGAGCCCGCTCCCTCGGTCGGGATGGCTAACAAAATCTTGCACAAGCTAACCCCAAAGAGGCGGCGAAAAGAGGGCGGTCCGGAGCTCCCGCGCGCGACTCCCCAACGCCAGCGGCGCGAAAAACCGGATTCTGAGGGGCCCGCACGGCTCGCCGCACAAGAACGAAAGGCCTGGCGCCCGCTTGACATATACTCTTAACGAGTATAACCCTCGTCTACGTTCGTCTCATAAATTGCGAGCGGGCGCCTCCCCCTCAGGCCGTAGAGGGGCGACCTATGTTCACTAGGCGCGCGGAACTTATGCTCAAGATGAGCCTAAGACCCGCAGACCTCCATTCAGCGGCGAGGCTTCTCGGGGACGCGTCATGAGTGTCAACTCCGCATCAATCAGGCCGAGACTGGATCCCACGCCGCAGGCGTGGGACGCCCCCCATTTTCCCGTTCTTCCGCGGCCCAATCTTGATTGGACTCCAGAAGTCGAGGCTGCGACGGCGCATCTCTATGAGCGCGTCGCCAAGGTCATGCCGCCCATCGAGTGGCCGTTCCACGCGCCCTATGTCAAAGCGATCAACGAGCTCAAGAGGGAGCGCGGCGCAGTCATTCTCGCGCACAATTATCAGACGCCCGAGATTTACCACTGCGTCGCAGACTACGTCGGCGACAGCCTCCAACTCGCCAAGCTCGCGGCGGCGTCGGACGCCGAGGTCATCGTCCAGGGCGGCGTGCACTTCATGGCGGAGACCTCGAAGATCCTCAACCCGCAGAAGACGGTGCTCATCCCAAACTCCGAGGCCGGTTGTTCGCTCGCAGCCTCGGTCGAGGCCGCCGATGTGCGCGCGCTGCGCCGGCAATATCCAGGCGTTCCGATCGTCGCCTATGTGAACACTTCGGCAGAGGTGAAAGCCGAAGTTGACATCTGCTGCACCTCGTCCAACGCGGTTAAGATCGTCGAGAGTCTTGGCGTCGACAAGGTGATCATGCTTCCTGATCGCTATCTCGCGCAGAATGTCGCGGCCCAGACACACGTGAAGATTATCGCTTGGCATGGGGCCTGCGAGGTGCATGAACGATTCACGGCGGAGGAGATCGAGAGCTATCGCGCCGACCATCCCGGCGTGAAGGTCATCGCGCATCCGGAATGCCCGCGGGAGGTGATCGAGGTGTCGGATTTCGCCGGCTCGACCGCCGCGATGATCGATTACGTCCGCAGCAAGAAGCCGGCGCGCGTGCTGCTCGTCACAGAGTGCTCGATGGCGGACAATGTCGCGGCGGAGACGACGGGCGTCGAATTCGTTCGTCCGTGCAATTTTTGCCCGCATATGAAGCGCATCACGCTGCCGAAAATTCTCGACAGCCTCCTTAACATGCGCGAGGAACTCTTGATCGACCCGACGCTCGCGGAGCGCGCACGCGCCAGCGTGCAACGCATGATCGACGTCGGTTGAGCGAGTCGGCCGCATCCCGGATCACCTCTCGCCCGCTTCCTGAATGGGAGGGTCGCCCGCATGTCCGCCCCGCAAAGCCGCGTTGCGGCGACGCTCGCTGCGATCGACGCAGCCAACGCCGAAGACCCGCGCCGGATCGCAACGAACGACGGCGAAATGGGCTTCGAGGAGCTCTACGCCCGCCGCATGAGCGACGCGCTTACGCGCGTCTATCCTGAAGCCTCCGATCTTCTGCAACTCGCCGTGCGCGCGCAGCATCTACGCCGGTGGGAGATTCCCCGCGCCGATTTTCCCGACGGTCGACAGGGCTACAACGACTGGCGCAAGACTTGCCGGGCGCATCACGCGGAGCGCGCGGGCGCGATCATGCTCGGCCTCGGGTGGAGCGAGGAGGAGGCGGCGCGGGTCGGCGCGCTGATCCGCAAGGAGCGGCTCAAGAAAGACCCTGAATCCCAAGCGTTGGAGAATATCGCGGCGCTCGTCTTCCTCGAGCATTACTTCGACGACTTCCTCGCCAAATACCAAAGCTACGACGATGGAAAGATCGTCGACATCCTCGGCAAGACGCTGTGCAAAATGTCGCCGCGCGGCCACGCCGCCGCCCTCACGCTGTCGCTTGCGCCTCGCGCCAAGACTCTCGTCGCCCAGGCGCTCGAGCGGGAAGCCGCGGCGCTCGCGCGCCTCGCCGAGGTCGCGGTCGATTGAGCGTGGAGCGCGACGAGTCCACGATCGTTGTTATCGGCGGCGGCCTCGCGGGTCTATTCTGCGCCTTGAAGCTCGCGCCGGCGCCCGTCACGGTGCTCGCGCCGCACGGCGTCGGTCCCGCCGCCTCCTCCTATTGGGCGCAGGGCGGCATCGCGGCGGCAGTAGTCGAAGAAGACACGCCCGAGGCGCATGCCGAGGACACGATACGCGCGGGCGCGGGTCTCGTCGACGGCCCGATGGCGCTCGGCATGGCGCAAGAGGCGCGCGCGCGCATCGAGGACCTGATCGCTTTTGGCGTTCCCTTCGATCGCGGCGAGACGGGCGTGCTGGTCCCTTCGCGCGAGGCCGCGCATTCGCATCGGCGCGTCGTGCGCGTTCAGGGCGACGGCGCCGGACGCGCGATCATGGGAACCCTCGCCGCCGTCGCGTCACGCACGGCCTCGATCCGCATCGTCGAAGGGCGCGTGGCGCGACGCATCGTCACGCAGGGCGGGCGCGCCATCGGTGTCATCACGCGAGACGCGAGCGGTGAAGCCGCGTTCCTCCCCGCCGCAGCACTGGTGCTTGCGACGGGCGGAATTGGCCGGCTCTATCGCGTGACTACCAATCCGCCGGAAGCCTGCGGCGACGGGCTCGCCATGGCCGCCGAAGCCGGCGCGCTGATCGCCGACGCCGAATTCGTGCAGTTCCACCCGACCGCCATCGACGTAGGGGAAGATCCCGCGCCGCTCGCGACAGAAGCCCTGCGCGGAGAAGGCGCGGTCATCGTGGATCGCCACGGCCGCCGCTTCCTGCTCGACGTCGATCCCTTGGCCGAGCTTGCGCCGCGCGATATCGTGGCGCGCGGGATATTTGCGTCAATCGCGCGCGGCGACGGCGCTTTTCTCGATGCGCGGCAGGCGGTGGGCCAAGCCTTCCCGGAGCGCTTCCCCAACGTGTTCGCGCGCTGCATGGCCGCGGGCGTCGATCCGAGAGCGGCGCCGATCCCGATCGCTCCGGCTGCGCACTATCACATGGGCGGCGTGTGGACGGATGCATGCGGCCGCACCTCCGTTCCTGGCCTCTGGGCGGCCGGAGAGGTCGCCTCGACCGGCGTGCACGGCGCCAATCGCCTCGCCTCCAACTCGCTGCTCGAGGCCGTGGTTTTCGGCGCACGCATCGCCGAAGACGCCGGAGCTTCGCGCACGGCGCCCCACGTCGTCGACGACCGATGTCCTTCCCGCGACGACACTCCGCCGCAAGCGGCGCTCGTCGAGGAGTTGCGCGCGACGATGTCCCGGGACGTCGGCGTCGTTCGCGACGCGCCGGGCCTCGCCCGCGCCATCCGAACGATCTTGCGGCTGAAGAGAGAGGCCGCCAACGAGGCGACGGCGGCGATGCTGACGACCTCGCTTTGCATCGCCTGTGCGGCCTATACTCGGCGCGAGAGCCGCGGCGCCCACTTTCGCTCGGATTACCCGAAACCGGATCCCGTCCAGGCGAAGCGCTCGATCTTCGGCTTCGACGCCATCCAGCGTCTCGCCTCAGAGTTCCACGAGGGACCATGACGCCGAAGCCCGCTTTTCCTCCCGCCCTCCTTGAAGAGGTGACGCGCGCCGCGCTCGCCGAGGATCTGGGTCGCGCCGGCGATCTGACGAGTCAGGCGGTCGTGCCCGCCGGCGCGCGCGCGCGCGCCGTGATCGCCGCCCGCGAGCCGGGCGTCGTCGCGGGCCTGGCTTTGGCGCGTGAGGCCTTCCGGCAAGTCGATCCAACGATTAGCTTCGAGGCGGCGCTAAAAGATGGCGGCGGCGTCGCGCCCGGCGGCGCGCTCGCCTTTGTCGAAGGTCCGGCGCTGGGCGTGCTCGCGGCTGAGCGCGTGGCCTTGAACTTCCTCGGACGCCTCTGCGGGGTCGCCAGCCTCACCGCGCGTTACGCGGGCCGCATCGCCCACACCAACGCCAAGGTCTGCGACACGCGCAAGACCACGCCGCTGCTGCGCGCGCTGGAGAAATATGCGGTGCGCTGCGGCGGCGGCGCGAACCACCGCTTCGGACTCGACGACGCGATGCTCATCAAGGACAATCACATCGCCGTCGCCGGCGGGGTCGGCCCCGCTTTGCGGGCGGCGAAGGCCTATGCCGGCCACATGACGAAGATCGAAATCGAAATCGAGTCTCTCGAGCAACTAGAAGAGGCGCTTGAGATTGGCGTCGACGCCATCCTGCTTGACAACATGACGATTGCGACGATGCGCGAGGCCGTGGGGCTGATCGCCAAGCGCGCCGTCGTCGAAGCCTCCGGCGGCGTGACGCTCGAGACCATTGCGCCGATCGCCGAGACCGGGGTCGATCTGATTTCGGTCGGCGCCCTCACCCATTCGGCGCGTGCGCTCGATCTTGGGCTCGACGTGACGATTTGAAGCGCAGTCGCGGGTGCCAGAGACACAAAGAGCGAGGATGGCGACACGCCAGTCCCCGCTCTTTGGCGCCTCGTCCTTAACCGGCCCGAATTGCGAGGCTCGAGCGCGTTTTTTGGTGCGCTTCTAGGGCCTCTTCGCCAGCGCCCTTGAAGGGCAAGCGAGTAATTCGAAGCCGGCGTCCTCCCCGACTCGGACCTTAAGCCCGGCCTCCCCTTGCGTTTTTCGGCGCGGGGCTCCCGACCTAACTGGCGGAATGACCTTAGGACAAAAGCTGGGGGTTGTCATTCGGATTTATACGCAGCGAGCGTCAACTTGTCTTCACGAATCTCAGCGTTTTCTGCGCACTTGGGCGCTGCTCTGGGGGATTAACGCCGAACCGGAACGCTCGGCTACCAGGACGCAGAAGATACCAGGATCGAGCCGCAAAGACGAAAGGGGCCCGGTGGGCCCCTTTCAGTCCAGTGCTTACGCAACCGACCTTTTCTAATCGCCGGCGTTGTTGGTTGCGATCCTGCTCAGGCGAACTTGCGCGCCCAGGCATAGGCGCCGGCGAGCGCCAGCATGGCGAGCCCGGAGAAGCCCTCACCGGGAATCGGCCCAGGCGTCACCGCAGCAGGATAATAGGAGAACTGCAGAACGGCCGGCGGGCCGCAGCATTCGACGTAGTCGAGCGTGTAGTTATAAGTGCCTGCGCTGGGCGCATTTACGACAAACGGGCTGAGTACGGCCGCAGTCGGGCCCGGATCGTAAAACCAGGACCCGCCGGTTTGCGGACCGGTTAGTCCCGTGATGTAGAATACGGCGCCATCGTCGTGCTCGAGATTGAAACCGTTGGCGCCAGCCCCCAGGGTGACGGCGCCGGTGATCTGGTAGAAATTGTTGCCGGTGCCAGAAGCCATGTTGTACGACGCAGCCGAGCCCCCGACGGCGCCATTCGTGAATCCACCGAGCGTGTCGTTAGTGACGTTGCTGTTGTAATCGAGCGGACCCGGGGTGAAGGTCGTGAACGGCGTTCCGCTCGGGACAGTGGCGGCGCTGTCGCTGCCGACATTGACCCAAACGCTGCCGCTGGTTCCAGTGACATAGGTCGTGGCGGAGGCCGGCGCGACGGCCATCACGGCCGCGGCGAGAAGCCATCCCGCAAGAAGTTTCAGTCCAAGTTTCATTTTGCGCTCCGAAAATGTGACGGTCCACTCCCCGGTTTTCGGGGCGTTAAGACAGTGTTCACTCTGCATCCACGCTTCTCTTGTAAAATGTAGTGGTTCCGGCAGAGTAGGCGTGGCGCTGTTTACATTTCAAACTTGGGCTCTAGTGGTGTACAATCAGTTAATGTTTGACGCCGCCAAACGGGTCGTTTCGTAATTTTCCGTACTGTGGCTTTCGCGTCACGCTGGCGAGGATAAAACCGCCTGGGGTCATGCGAACGATAGCTCAAACTCAAAAGTTAGAGCCTGTCCCTATCGGAAAAGCGCATGCCTCAAATGCGAAAGGGGCCCGGTTGGGCCCCTTTTTTTTTGCTTCTTGGCGTGTGCGGAACAGCGCCGATAACGGCTTAGGCGCGGCGCAGCCGAACCGCGCCGTACAGCGCCAGCAGCGCGAGCGCCACGAGGCCCATGCCGGGAACCGGACCGGGAGTGCTGGGAGTGGTAGACACATTCGTGAAGACGAAAGTGTCGTCGAAGTAGTTGTAGTCGCTGTTGCCAGCGGGCTTGAAATTGAGGTCCTCGAAGGCGACATAAGTGCCCGCGGGGCTTCCCGAATAGACCTGACCCGCTGTGGCCGAGGTTGAATAGACGTGATTACCCCCGTCACTGTTCAAAGACGGGTCTGAATACCAGGGTCCGACGCTGGACGGATTGAGGATCAAGTCCTCGAAGACAAGCGTGTCGCCGGCATGCACATTGCCGAGCACGATCGAATCGCCCACAGATGAAGAGTGATCGTTCAGGCCGAAGATGCCCGTGGACACGCCGTTAACCAGCAGCCCGATCTCTTCTTCATAGCTGGCGCCCGAACCCCCGAAATAGGCGGTGATCGGCCCGTCCGCCGTGGCGGTGAAGGTATAGGTCACGGGGTTCGGGGTGCCGACGTTCGGATAGGGGATGGTTCCAGCGTAAGCGGAGGACGCACCAAGCGCCGCCGCGAAAACGGTCCCCATGAGGACCTTCGTTCCAAGTTTCATTTCGTCGCTCCTAGTGACAAATGATGTAATCAAGGGCGGCACCGCCGTGTCCCCTGGGGTGTTTGGCGCCCAGCAGGAATCGTCGCCTGAAATCCTCCCTCGACAATCGCAGCCTGTGCAGCGCGGAATTTATTGTCAACCCAGCCACGCGCTTGACCTGAAAATTATTCCGACTGTGGCTTCCGTACCACAGCAACAGACCTGGGTTTTTCCAAAATGTGACGATTTTAGCGACGCTTTATTTTAAATACCCTTTGATCCGCCGTTAGCAAAAATCGCAGAGAGGCCACCTTCGGCAGGATTTAAGGTGGCCGGACCAAGTTCCTGTGCTTTGATGATCGAGTCGATGTCGCTGAAACAGCGCCGCCAACGCCACCTGGACTTTTAGCGTGACCATACGTAGTTTCTACTATCTATAAATACTTACGATTGTGAACGGGGAAGTATCGGTACTTAGGTCGGCGCTTCCCGGCGCCGACCATCGATGCCTCGGACTCGTCAAGCGACAACGGTCACGCCTGCTCGACGGCGCGCACCTGCGGCACATAATGGCGGAGCAGATTCTCGACGCCGCTCTTCAGCGTCGCCGCGGAGGATGGGCAGCCCGAGCAGGCGCCCTTCATCGTGAGATAGACGACGCCGTCCCGGAGCCCGCGAAAGACGATGTCGCCGCCGTCGCGCGCAACGGCCGGGCGCACGCGGATTTCGATGAGGTTCTTGATCTGCTCGACGACCGGCGCGTCCGCGGCGTCGAAGAATTCGCTCTGATCCTCGGCGGTCCCCTCCCCTTCAACGAAGAGCGGCGCGCCACTTGTGAAATGCTCCATGATGAGGCCGAGCGCCGCGGGCTTCAAATGCGCCCAGTCCACGTCGCCCTTGGTCACCGAAACGAAATCCGAGCCGAGCATGACCGCCTCCACGCCCGGGAGGTCGAAGAGCGCCTCGGCGAGCGGCGCGCAGGCCGCGCTCTGCTTGCTTCGAAACTCGCGGGCGCCGTCTGGCAGGACGACGCAGCCGGGCAAGAACTTCAGCGTCGAGGGATTGGGCGTGGTCTCGGTCTGGATGAACATGGGTTGGGCTCGCTCTTTGACGCGGTCAAGGGTTCGCTTTGCTCGAAATAATATCGCAATGTCGGCGCCGTGAGTCTCTTAATTGTTTGCCTTTCGCGGAAAAATCCGCAAAGCTCGCGACATGACCGAAGACGACGCGCTCCGCGCCGCCAACGCCGCTTATTACTTGGCGTTCGCCCGTTGCGACGGCGCGGCCATGGCGCGCGTTTGGGCAGAAGACGAGGTTTCCTGCGTGCATCCCGGCTGGCCGCCGATCTTCGGGCGCGACGCGGTTCTCGCCTCCTACCGCGACATTTTCCGAAACCCGCTTCAGGAAGAGATCAAGCTCGGCGGCGAAACGCTGATGCGCGGCGCGGACGACGGGCGGATCATCTGCATCGAGAAGGTCGGCGAAACGTTGCTCGTCGCGACCAATTGGTTTCGCCGTGTCGACGCCGAATGGCGGCTCGTGCACCACCAGGCGAGCCCGCTCGCCGCCGGCCCAGTGGACGCGAGAATGGCCTCGACGCGGCACTAGATCGACCACGTTCTCCGTCCTCAATCGATTTCCGCCTGAATGCAGCGTGATCTGGCTCACCCTTTTTAAGGGCGTCTCTCGACCTGCGCCATCAAGCCCCCGGAGCGCCAAGGCCATGACAGTGAAACGGATGAGCTCAAGCTGATCCAACAGAATTAAGCTTTGCCGCATTGACCCGGATTTTCCGCGATACACTTAATCTGCGGGTGCGGCGCGCGGCGAGAAATTTCATCATCGCCGCATTGAGCATAGGGGGGTAAAAATGAAAATCTCTTTGAGGAAAATGCCGATCGCGCTGGCTTGCGCGGCCATGCTGGTCGGATTTGCCGCGACGCCGAGCGTGGCGGGCGTCATCGCGCCGACCGAAAAGGAGACGGTCGCGCCCGATACTCCGCTCGAGTTCGTCGGATGGCGTCGAATCTGCCACTATCACTGCCACTGGGCATGGCGTCCGAGTCACCGCTGCGTTGTCGCGGCAGACTATCCCCACTACGGCTGGTGCCATCGCCGCCACTACTGTGGCGGCGTTGAACCTGTTTACGTCGTCTACCCGGCTTGGGGCGCCGGCTGGGGCTGGGGTTGGGGCGGCGGCGGTCTGCTGGGCCTCGGCTTATTCGGCCTCCTCTGATCAGTCGACGACCGCCGCTCCATCCGGTTCATTGGGGCGGAGCGGCTAGCAAGTTGTTTCGCCGCGACGAGGCGCGCGCTTCGCCGCGGCGGCGCTGTTTAGGACAGGCGCCTGCTTCGCGGCGCGATTGCCCAGAGAATTGTAGAGACTCACGTTGCTACTGTACAGTTTCAGACTACCGCTTCGTTATGCCGTAGTGCCTGCGTTCAAGCCTACCCTCTGAAGAATAAGCCGTCCTTCGCTTGACGCATAGACGACGCGAGATACCTAAAATACCGATGCGGATCGAGGCGACAGGGCCAACGTCGTCGCGAAATCGCTGGAGGACAAAAATGAGCATCATATCGAAAAGAAGCGCGACCATGCTCGCCTGTGCGACGGCGCTGGCCGCGCTGATATCTACGCCGAGCTTTGCGGGCGTCATCACGCCGACCGACAAGATCGCCGTTTCGAGCGGATCCCCGATCGACTCCGTCTATTATGGCGGGTGCCCCTGGCGTCGCCACCATTACCACTGGCGCGGCTGCCACGCGGCTTGGAACTACCCCGTCTACACTTATGCGAACCCATATCCGGCCCCCTATTCGGTCGCGGGTTGCGGTGGGTGGGGCCGCTGGGGCGGAAGTTGCGGCGGCTGGGGCGCTGGCTGGGGCGGCGGCGGCGGTGGCCTGCTCGGCGGGTTGTTCGGCTTCCTCTGATCGGTCGCGGCCCTCTGTCTGTTACCGGGGCGCACGCGCATAGCGAACTAGAGCATGTCCCGGAAAATTGCGAAGCGGTTCCCCCAGGACATGCTCGAGCCATTTGATATTGAGCCGCGGCGAGGTCACACGCTTCGCCGCGGAAATGCTCTGACTCCAGCTTCGACTATAGCACGGCCCATATCGATGACATTTGAGAACCAGAATTTGTCCTGTTGCGTTTTCGCTCTCTTGAAACTCTCGTGAAGAAGAAAAACGACCGCGGCTTGACCGAAGCCGACCGTGAATTACGTAATTTGATGGATGCGGCTCGCGTCGATCGGAGGCCTAGGTCGCCGCGAGAAACTGGAGGGCGAGAAATGAGCCTGCTTTCAAAGAAAACCCTGATTGCGCTGACCTGTGCGACGGCTCTCGGCGCGCTGACCGCCGCGCCGAGTTTCGCTGGCGTGATCGCGCCGACGGACAAGACCGCGGTTTCCACCGAATCGCCAGTAGAGTCCGTCTACTATCGGTACGGATGGTGCCATCACCACCACCATCATTGGTGGCGCGCCCGCACTGTTCTCGTCTACCCCGCATACTACCCCTACGCGGGGTGGGGTTGGGGCTGGGGCGGCTGGGGTGGCGGCGGCGGCCTCTTGGGCGCCGGCCTCTTCGGCATCCTCTGATCGGCGGCGCTCCCCCAAGCGCCTCGCAACCCTTCGCCGCGGCGCTGGTAATTTCTGCTGCGGCGAGCTTTTGTGAACTTGGTGGCGGGCGTGGGTGCGCCGACTCGCGTTCACTCCCGTTTGCTCGCTCTCCTCGCCTGTGGCAGAAGATTTCTTGAACCGCACGCGAGGGAGAACATGGCGACTGACGTGACTTTTCCTGCCGCCGCCGCGGCGGGACTTCTATCATTCCTGTCGCCCTGCGTGCTGCCGCTCGTGCCCCCGTATCTTACATTCCTCGCTGGCGTGACGGTGGAGGATCTTTCGGCGGAAGGCCGCGCTGGCGCCCGCCGGGACGTGTTCTTGTCGGCCCTCTTCTTCATCCTGGGATTTGGCACCATCTTCACGACGCTCGGCGCAACCGCGAGCTTCTTTGGGCAGGCGCTGCGCGAAAATCTGCAGATTCTCTCTTATGTCGCGGGCGCGATCATCATCGCGATGGGGCTGCACTTCCTCGGCCTGTTCAAGATCGGTCTGATGTACCGCGAAAAACGCGCGCAAGTGGAGAAGCCCTTCGGCCTCTTCGGCGCCTATGTGATGGGGCTGGCCTTCGCCTTCGGCTGGACCCCCTGCATCGGCCCAATCCTCGCCGCGATCCTGGCGATCGCCGGCGCGCAGGAGACGGTCGGCCTGGGCGCGCTACTCCTCGCCGTCTATTCGCTGGGGCTCGGCATTCCCTTCCTGCTCGCGGCCCTGGCTCTCGAACCCTTCCTCGGCTTCGTCTCGCGCTTCAAGCGCCATTTCGCGCAGGTCGAGCGCGTCGTCGGCGCGCTGCTGGTGCTGACCGGCGTCGCCTTTCTGACGGGCGGAATGCAGAACGTCTCGTTCTGGCTGCTGCAGACCTTTCCGGGCCTCGCAAATTTGGGGTGAAATTGGGAACGTCCGAAGGACTGGCGTCAAATCCCCCGCACATTCGCCAGCAGCTCAGGCGCCCTTCTCATCACGCCGAAGACGATCAGCGCGCCCAAAGAAAGGAGACCCGCGCCGGGGGCCGGCGAGGGAACGCCAGCATCCAGCAGCGCCGCCGCTTGCGCCGCGATCAGCGTATTCGCCGCCGCGGTCATATGCACGCCGTGCCAAAACAGATACTGGTCGGGGTTGGCGCAGATCACCCCTGCATAGCAGGGGTCTGTGACGTCTTTGAAGCCGTATGCTGCGGGGTCGGACACGATAGCATCGAGCAAACCGAAAGTGTCAAGGAAATGCAGTCCGCCGAGGAGAGATCCGGCAAGACTCGACAAGTCGCCTTCCAGAGCCGTGTTGTACGCTGAGGTCAGCGACGACGCCGCCATCTGTCCGTGATACGGGGGGGTCATGCCGAGATCGGGAACAAGAGGGACAATGAAGGTCTTTGCGCCTGCATCGGCCAGGGAGATTATCTGCGCCGCCTCCATCCCGGCTGCGGCCTGCGCTTCAGCCAGCGCAATCGCTGGAGAGGCGCCGCCGTCGACGATGTTCTGCAGATCGTTGATGCCAATCCAGAAGGTGTAAAGCCCGGTCGAAGGCGCAATGCCGCCGTGCGCGTTGAGGAAAGTCGTGACCTGCTGATCGCTATTCGTCACCAAGGGACTTGGGGGTCCAAAATAACCTGTTGTCGCGCCGGCGTAGGCATAGTCATTGCCGCCAGCGAGCGACGCCGTGACCGACCCAAGGCCCAGCGTTGCCGAGAGGTCTTTCACCCACAGCGGACCGTTTGAAAACTGGCCGTCCGCATAGGGCGGACCGGGGTTGCCGCTGTTGATGAAATCGTTGCCGACGTCCGAGAGGCTATCGCCGAAAGAGTACAGGGCGCTGAACGTCGCGGCGCGGGCTGGCGCGACCGCGGCGATCAAGACCGCAGCGACGATTGCGAAGAGTTTGCAGGGCAATGCGGTCTTTCCCTTCGTTAGGCGCGAGGCCGTGGCTATTCGGAGCCGTCTCGGAAAGCTCGTAAAAGCCTGCAAGCCATAGGCGACATCGTGACGACGCCTCGCACCCCATTTCGACAAGCGAAAGGCCGCTCGGCATCCTTGAACATAACTATAAGAAAGCGAGACTGTAAACATTTCGAGAACGGCAGGAAAAAATCCGGAGGCGTTGCATATCAGAAATAATCTCGCGGCAGCCTCATACGGCTCGTCGGCTCTGTCGTCGTCACCATATAAAAACGCCGGGCGTACATCCGGCCCGGCGCTTCGAACTCCACATCGCATTCGCGCGCTTCGTTCTGAACTGTCTCTTAACCCAGCGAAATGACCAATTTTTGACTGGGTTGCAACGAACCTCGTCATATCCCTTCGCCCGCGTCCTCATACTCGGCCTGACCTTGAGCGAAGACGCGCGCGTTGGAGAGGGAGAGAGGCACGATCGCGCCGACCTCCGCGGCATTTTCCAGCGCCTGGTCGATCTCGAGACGCTGGTCGGAGCCGTCGATCGAAATCGTCGCGCGCACGCCCGACGGCGTTCGCCGCAACGCCTCGACGCGCCCCTCGAGCGCGCTCGGACCGACGCCTGCAATCGCGATATCGGCCGGACGAAAGAACACGCGCGCCTGCCCGTCGCGCAGCCCATGCGCGTCGACATGCAGCTCACGCCCGCCGAGCGACACATGGCCGTGCTGCACCGTGACCGGCAGCGCCACCGCCTCGCCGACAAAGGAGAGCACGAAAGCCGACGCCGGATGGTCGTAGAGCGCTTCGGGCGCGCCCGCCTGCTCGATGCGGCCTTGGTTGAGCACCACGACGCGGTCGGCGAGCTCCATCGCCTCGTCCTGGTCGTGAGTGACGAAGACCGTCGTTAGCCCCGTGCGCTTGTGAATATCGCGAAGCCAGCGCCGCAAATCCTTGCGCACGCGCGCGTCGAGCGCGCCGAAAGGCTCGTCGAGCAGAAGCACGCGCGGCTCGATCGCGAGCGCCCGCGCAAGCGCCACGCGCTGTCGCTGACCGCCGGAAAGCTGCGCAGGATAGCGCTCACCGAGCCCCTCGAGCTGCACCAGTTCCAAGAGCTCGGCGACGCGCCTGGCGATCTCTTGCTTTGACGGCCGCGAAGCGCGCGGTCTGGCGTTGAGACCATAGGCGATATTGTCCGCGACGCTCATGTGCCTGAAGAGCGCGTAGTTCTGGAACACGAAACCGACGCGCCGCTCCTGCACGGAAAAACTCGTGGCGTTCAGCGCGTCGAAGAACACGGCGCCGCGATGGGGAGAGTTGAGGCCGGCGATGACGCGCAGCAAAGTCGTCTTGCCCGAGCCCGAGGGCCCGAGCAGCGCGACGAGTTCGCCACCCGCAATGTCGAGCGAGATGTCGCGCAGCGCCGGATAAGAGCCGAAATCGAGCTCCACCCCTTCGATGCGGATTCGAACGGCGTGACCGGACTCAGTGGCCGTGGCGGCGCTTGAGCGCGTCGCCGTGACGCCATTCGAGAAGAGTCTTGAGACCGAGAGTGACGAGAGCGAGGCTCGCCAGGAGCGCGGCCAGCGCGAATGCGGCGACGGAATGGTACTCATTGTAGAGGATCTCCACCTGGAGAGGCATGGTGTTGGTGAAGCCGCGAATGTGTCCGGAGACGACGGAGACGGCCCCGAACTCGCCCATGGCGCGCGCGTTGCAGAGTAGCACGCCGTAGAGCAACGCCCATTTCACGTTGGGCAGCGTTACCGTGAAGAAGGTGCGCAGGCCCGAGGCGCCCAGCGTCAGCGCCGCTTCCTCCTCGACGGTTCCCTGGTCCTGCATGAGCGGGATCAGCTCGCGCGCGACGAAAGGGAAGGTGACGAAGATCGTCGCAAGCACGATGCCGGGCACGGCGAAGACGATCTCCAATTCATGCGCCGTGAGCCAGGGGCCGAACACACCCTGCGCGCCGAAGAGCAACACATACACGAGGCCGGCGACGACCGGCGAGACGGAGAACGGCAGGTCGATCAGCGTGATTAGCAGAGCCTTGCCGGGAAAGGAGAACTTCGCGATGGACCACGCAGCGGCGAGCCCAAAGACGAGGTTCGCCGGGACGGCAATCACGGCTACGAGCAGCGTGAGCTTGATCGCCTCGATCGCGTCCGGATCCGTGAGGCTCTCGATGAAGAACCCGAGGCCTTTGGAAAAGGCTTCGATGAAGACGATGACGAAAGGCGAGAGCAGGAAGAGCGAAAGAAAGATCACCGCCACGGCGATGAGCGCGCGGCGCGTCACCGGGCGTTCGCTGCGCACGTCGCTCAGCGCGAAGAAGGTGGTTTCGCCGCGCACGGCTTTACGCCGTGGCGGCTCGCGGCCCCCGGACGCTGGGTCGAGTTGCGTCGAGACGACCTGCGCGGATTCAGACATGGCCGAGCCTTTTGCGGCCCCACGCCTGAATCAGATTGATCACGAGGAGCGCCGCGAAAGAGAACGCTAGCATGATCGTCGCGATGCCCGTCGCGCCCGCATAGTCGTATTGCTCTAGCTTCACGACGATGAGCAGCGGCGCAATTTCCGACACATAGGCGATGTTTCCGGCGATGAAGATCACCGACCCGTATTCGCCGACGGCGCGGGCGAAGGCGAGCGCGAAGCCCGTCAGCAGCGCCGGCAGGAGCGGCGGCAGGATCACAGTCCAGAAGACCCGCGTGCGCGTGGCCCCGAGCGTCGCCGCGGCTTCCTCCAATTCGGGCTCGAACTCGACGATCACGGGTTGAACCGTCCGCACGATGAATGGAAGGCCGACGAAGATCAGCGCGACGAGGATGCCGAGCCGCGTGAACGCGACCTTGATCCCGAAAAGCTGCAGCAGCGGCGCGCCGAAGAAGCCTTTCGGCCCGTAGAGGGCTGCAAGCGCAATGCCAGCCACCGCGGTGGGCAGCGCAAAGGGGAGATCGATTGCGGCGTCGAGCAGGCTGCGTCCTGGAAATTTATAACGCGTCAGAACCCAGGCCGCGAGAAACCCGAAGACGACGTCGATCGCTGCAGCCGCCAGGGAGATCGAGAAGCTCGTCCACAGTCCGGCCGCGACGCGGGGCTCCGCGGCGATCCTGAAGAGACCGCCGAAGCCGAGCTCGGAAGCACGCAACACCAGGGCCGAGAGCGGCAGCAGCACGATCAGCCCGAGATAAAGCAGCGTGAAGCCGAAAGCGGGCGCAAACCCCGGCAACACGCTCGGCTGTATGAAGCGCCAGGGTCTGGGCTTGGCGGCGGCGACGCTCATGAAAGCCCGGCTCCGGTTTCGAGAACGCGCCCCCGTTCCCTTGCGCGAAGGGAGAGCGGGTCGGCCGCGTTCGGCCAAATCGAGATATCAGGGTAGGACATTACTTCTGCTGGGCGATCGCCTTTTGAATGTCGTCGAAGACGCCGCCGTCCGCGAAATGCGTCTTCTGCGCATTGGCCCAGCCGCCGAAGGTCTTGTCCACCGTGAAGAATTCGATCTTGGGCAGGTGAGCCAGATCCTCCTTCGCAGCGAATTCGGGGTGCGCCGGACGGTAGAAATTCTTGGCGATGATCGCCTGCGCCGGCGCCGTGTAGAGGAACTCGAGATAGGCGCGGGCGAGCTTTTCTGAGCCATGCGCCTTGGCGTTCGCCTCGACGACCGCGACCGGCGGCTCCGCGAGGATCGAACGCGGTGGCGAAACGATCTCGAACTGGTCCGCGCCGAACTCCTGCAACACCAGATAGGCCTCGTTCTCCCAACCGATCAGCACGTCGCCGATGCCGCGCTGCGCGAAGCTGATCGTCGCGCCGCGCGCGCCGGTGTCGAGCACGGGAGCGTTCTTGTAGACCGCCTGCACGAACTCCTTCGTCTTCGCCTCGTCGCCCTTGAATTTCTCAAGGCCATAGCCCCAGAGAGCGAGATAGTTCCAGCGTGCCCCGCCCGACGTCTTCGGGTTCGGCGTCACGACGCCGACGCCGGGCTTCGCGAGGTCGTCGAAATCCTTGATCCCCTTTGGGTTGCCCTTGCGCACGACGAGCACGATCGTCGAGGCGTAGGGCGTCGAATTATTGGGCAAGAGCTTTTGCCAATCGGCGGGGATCTTGCCGGTCTTGGCGGCGATCGCGTCAATGTCGGCCGCAAGCGCCAGCGTCACGACATCGGCTTTCAATCCATCGATCACGGCGCGCGCTTGCGCGCCCGAGCCGCCATGCGAGGCCTGAATTCGCGGGGTCTCGCCGGTCTTGGCCTTCCACTCGGCCGCGAAGGCGGGGTTGATCGCCTTGTAGAGCTCGCGCGTCGGGTCATAGGAGACGTTGAGCAGCATCTGATCGGCCGCCGCCACGCCGGGAATCACGAGAGACAAAAACAGCGCGAGCGCGCGCGTCAGCTTCGGCGTCTTCGACTGAATCCAACCCATCATTGATTGTTCCCTTTGGACCGTTCACCAAGTCTACCGTTTTAGTGGTTTAATGGAACCGGCGAGAATTGCAAGAGCCTCATTCAGGCGCCTAGACTTTGGAGGGCGAGCGCGCCGACGAACGGAAAAGCCCGCCTCCGTTCCGGCGACTTCGCAAAAAGCCGGTCGCATCACGCGGCTCTCGCGGGCGCTTCCTCAGCGTGCATGAGGGTTAATTGACAGGCGCCAGCAGGTCGCTCGCGCTTTTCTCCCGCGCTCCCCCCTCTTCTCGACCTGGTCGAGAGGCCATTGCCACACCCCCTGCCCTGCCGCTAAACCCGTGCCGCCCGTCTTGCGCGGGCGATTTCCGCGTCTTACGCCGGTTCGCTTCGGCGAGTGAGCGCAAAGGAGAGAGCATGATCCACGTCACCTTCCCGGACGGGGCCTCCCGCCCGTTCGAGCCGGGCGTCTCCGGGCTCGACATCGCCAAATCCATCTCGCCCTCGCTCGTCAAGCGGACGGTCGCCATGACCGTCGATGGAACCCTCAGCGACCTCGCGACGCCGTTGAACCGCGACGCGAAAATCGAGTTCGTCTCCCGCGACGATCCGCGCGCGCTGGAGCTCATCCGGCATGACTGCGCGCATGTGCTCGCCGAGGCGGTGCAGGAGCTTTATCCCGGCACGCAGGTGACGATCGGCCCGGTCATCGAGAACGGCTTCTATTACGACTTCTATCGCAACGAGCCCTTCACGCCCGAAGACCTGCCGGGGATCGAGAAGAAGATGCGGGAGATCATCGCGCGCGACCGGCCGATCGTGCGCGAAGTGTGGTCGCGAAACGAGGCGCTCGACTTCTTCGAGAAGAAGGGCGAGGCCTTCAAGGGCGAGCTCATCGAATCCATCCCCGGAAGCGAGGACCTCTCGATCTACAAGCAGGGCGAATGGCTCGACCTCTGCCGCGGCCCGCATCTGACCTCGACGGGCAAGATCGGCACGGCGTTCAAGCTGATGAAAGTCGCGGGCGCCTATTGGCGCGGCGACAGCAACCGCCCCATGCTCTCGCGCATCTACGGGACAGCCTGGACGACGCAGGAAGAGCTCGACGCCTATCTGCATCGCCTGGAGGAGGCCGAGCGGCGCGACCATCGGCGCCTGGGACGCGAGATGGGGCTCTTCCATTTCCAGGAGGAAGGGCCGGGCGCGGTCTTCTGGCACGCCAAGGGCTGGACGCTGTTCCAGACGCTCGTCTCCTACATGCGGCGCCGTCAGAAGGCCGCGGGCTACCAGGAGGTCAACACGCCACAGGTGCTCGACCGCGCGCTCTGGGAAACCTCGGGCCATTGGCAGACCTATCGCGAGAACATGTTCCTCACCAAGACCGAGGACGAGCGCATCTTCGCGCTAAAACCCATGAATTGCCCGGGCCATGTCGCGCTCTTCAAGAACGGGCTGAAGTCCTATCGCGACCTTCCCGTGAAGATCGCGGAGTTCGGCGTCGTGCATCGCTATGAGCCCTCGGGCGCGCTGCACGGGGTCATGCGCGTGCGCGCCTTCACGCAGGACGATGCACATATCTTCTGCACCGAAGAGCAGATCATGGACCAGGCGCTCGAGATCAACGATCTGATCCTTTCGATTTACGGCGACTTCGGCTTCGACGACATCGTGGTGAAGCTCTCGACACGTCCCGAGAAGCGCGTCGGCTCGGACGAAGCCTGGGACAAGGCGGAGGCCGCGCTCGGCAAGGTGCTCGACGAGCTGGCGAAGCGCGGCATGAAGACCTCGGTGCAGCCGGGCGAAGGCGCCTTCTACGGGCCGAAGCTCGAATATACGCTGCGCGACGCGATTGGGCGGGAGTGGCAGTGCGGCACGACGCAGGTCGACTTCAACCTGCCGGGTCGCTTCGGGGCCTTCTACATCGGCGCGGACTCCGAAAAGAAGACGCCCGTCATGGTGCACCGCGCCATGTTCGGCTCGCTCGAGCGCTTCACCGGCATATTGATCGAGCATTACGCCGGCCATCTGCCGCTCTGGCTGTCGCCCGTGCAAATCGTCGTCTGCACGATCACGCAGGATGCCGACGACTATGCGCTCGAGATCGCCGCGGAGGCGAGAAAGCGCGGATTGAACGTCGAGCTCGACCTGCGGAACGAGAAGATCTCCTACAAGGTGCGCGAGCATTCGATGACCAAAATCCCCGTGCTGCTGATCGCCGGCAAGAAGGAGGCCGCCGAGCACAAGATCTCCATCCGCCGGCTCGGCTCGCAAGAGCAGAAGGTCGAGGCTCTGGAGACGGCGCTGGCGGATCTGGTCGCGGAAGCCACGCCGCCGGATCTGCGCGCTGCGAGCTGACGCCGGCGTTGAGGTTCCCTTTTGACGGCTCTCCGCACGCGCCGCATCTTCATCACCGGCGCCGCGGGGGCCGGCTCGACCACGCTCGGGCGGGCATTGGCGACGGCGCTCGCGCTCCCGCATCACGACACCGACGACTATCTTTGGCTCCCGAGCGCGCCGCCCTATCAAGACTGGCGACCGAAAGAAGACCGCGTGCGCCTGATGCGCGAGATTTTCCTGCCGCGCTCGGAATGGGTCTTGAGCGGCGGCGTGCAGGGCTGGGGCGAAGAGATCGTCTGCTGCTTCGATCTCGTGGTCTTCTTGCGCACGGCAACGGAGGTGCGAGTTCGAGCGGCTGAGATCACGCGAGGCGCGGACATTCGGTTCTGAAGCGATCGGCCCCGGCGGCTGGCGCGCGAGGGAATTCGAAGAATTCATCGAGTGGGCGGCGCAATATGACGCGGGAACCGTCGAAGAACGCAGTCTCGCGCGCCAGCTCGCCTGGCTCGACACCTTGCAGACCCGAGTGCTGCGCCTGGACGGCGCGCGTCCCTTGAGCGACCTCGTGGGGGCGGTCGTCGACGCGTTGACGCCGAAAGGTTAGGCTCACATCGTCAGCACGGCCGCGCCGTCGAAACGCCCGGCGCGCAGATCGTCGAGCGCCTCATTGGCGCGCTCCAGCGGATAGGTCCGCGTCACGGTCTCGACCTTCGCGCGGCGGGCGACGTCCAGAAACTCGTCGCCGTCGGCGCGCGTGAGATTGGCGACCGAGACGACACTGCGCTCGCCCCAGATGAGATCGTAGGGAAAGCTCGGGATGTCGCTCATGTGGATGCCGGCGCAGACGACGCGCCCGCCCTTGCGCATGTTTTTCAGCGCCAAGGGCACGAGCGCGCCGACCGGCGCATAGAGGATCGCCGCGTCGAGCTTTTCCGGCGGCGCTTCGTCAGAGCCCCCTGCCCATTCGGCGCCGAGCGCGCGGGCGAATCCCTGGGACGCCTCGTCGCCGGGCTTGGTGAAGGCGAAGACGCGCCGGCCCTGCCAGCGGCAAACCTGCGCGACGATATGCGCCGCCGCGCCGAAGCCATAGAGGCCGATCCGGGGCGCATCGCCCGCGGCCTTCAATGAGCGCCAGCCGATAAGCCCCGCGCAGAGCAGCGGCGCGGAGGCGACCGGATCGGCGTCTTCGGGCAGAGGAAAAGCGTAGGCGCCGTCGACCACGACATGGGTCGCGAAGCCCCCGTCGCGCGTGTAGCCGGTAAAAAGCGGCGCGTCGCAGAGGTTCTCGTGGCCGCTCACGCAATAGGGGCAGTGGCCGCAGGTATGGCCGAGCCAGGGCGCGCCAAAGCGCTGGCCCGGCGGCGCCGAAACGCCCGCGCCATTGGCGATGACCCGCCCGACGATCTCATGGCCCGGCACGATGGGGAGGCGCGGGTCCGGGAGATCGCCGTCGACAATATGAAGGTCCGTGCGGCAGACGCCGCAGGCTTCGACCTTGAGCAGCAATTCGCCCGGCCCGGGACGCGGGTCCGGCCGCTCCTCCATCACCAGCCGCTCGCCCGGCCGCTTCAGCACCATCGCGCGCATGGAGGTGAAACTAGCGCCGACTCGCGCGAAGCGGGAGGGATTTCGACATCCTTGACCTCCAGGCGTGGGGCGGGGCTGAGTTTTGCTTGACGGGAGCCCGCCCCGAGGGCAAGGTCTTTGCATGACGCCCCGCCTCCGCCTCCCGCTCTGCGGCCGGATTATTATCGACTAGCGAAAAGCTGGCCGGCGCCGTCACGACTGCTCAACATCGAGAGCGACGCCCGGCCGAAAGGCCCGGAAACTCCATGTCGCCGCAGTTGAAGCTCTACAACACGCTGACGCGCTCCAAGGAAGTCTTCTCTCCCTTGGACCCGAAGAACGTGCGCATGTATGTCTGCGGGCCGACTGTCTACGACTACGCCCATATCGGCAATGCGCGGCCGCTTATCGTCTTCGACGTGCTCTTCCGCCTGCTGCGGCACATCTATGGGCCAGAGCACGTTCGCTACGTCCGCAACATCACCGACGTCGACGACAAGATCAATGCGCGCGCCGCCGAGCGCGGCATCACGATCCGCGAGCTCACTGAAGAGACGAACAAAGTCTTCCAAGAGGACGTAAAGGCGCTCGGCTGCCTGGAGCCAACTGTGCAGCCGCGCGCGACCGAGCACATCGCCGAGATGATCGCGATCGTCGAGAAGCTCATTGCATCCGGGCACGCCTATGCGGCGGACGGGCATGTGCTCTTCGACGTGCCGTCGATGGCGGACTATGGACGCCTCTCGCGCCGCTCGCTCGACGAAATGCTCGCCGGCGCACGCGTCGACGTCGCGCCTTATAAGCGCGGCGAGATGGATTTCGTTTTGTGGAAACCCTCGAAGCAAAACGAGCCCGGCTGGGAAAGCCCCTGGGGATACGGGCGTCCCGGCTGGCATCTCGAATGCTCCGCGATGAGCTGGAAGCATCTCGGCGAGACTTTCGACATCCACGGCGGCGGCATCGATCTCGTCTTCCCGCATCACGAGAACGAGATAGCCCAATCGCGCTGCGCCTTCCACAGCGACGTGATGGCGAATTATTGGATGCACAACGGATTCCTGCAGGTCGAGGGCGAGAAAATGTCCAAGAGCCTGGGGAATTTCGTGACGATCCACGAGCTGCTGCACACGGAGAAATTTGGGGGGCGCAAATGGCCTGGCGAGGTGCTGCGCCTCGCGATGCTGCGCACGCATTACCGTCAGCCGATCGATTTCACCGTGAAGGCGCTGGAGGAGGCGGAGCGAACTTGGCGCGAGTGGATGGAGATTGCGCAGGCAATTAGGGTGCACGACTTGTCGGAACTCGCCGCGTTTCCGACTCGCCCTCTTTTTCCTCCGATAGTAGATGCACTTTGCGAGGATATGAACACGCCTCTGGCTCTATCTGAGCTCTCTCATCTCCGAAATAATGTTGTTCATAATCGAGGTGACAATTCGTCAGTTGCATTCTCTGATGCGCTCAAGTTTTTCCGCCTATTTCGAGATCACTATTCCTTGGTCGATGAACTTTCTAACGAGCAGAAGAAAAAGGTTAGCGAATTGGTATCGTCACGTCTTGCGGCCCGCGCGGCCAAAAACTGGGTCGAGTCCGACCGCATCCGCGAGGAGCTCGCGGAGATGGGTGTCGCGCTCAAGGACAATAAGGACGGCACGACGACATGGGAGGTGAAGCGATGATCGCGCTTCGGCCCCCCACCCGGTCAGCGAAAACAACCCCCACCCGGCCGCCTTCGGCGTCCACCCTCCCCGCAAGGGGGAGGGATGCATGCCCCATGATCTCGGCTCTCACTGCGGCCATGATGCAGCCTCGAGCGTTCCAGCTTAAACGGCGTGAGTATGCAGCCCCAATCCCTCCCCTTCACGGGGAGGGTGTCGCCCGAAGGGCGACGGGTGGGGTTCGCGCCCGCGAGGATGACGTCATGGCGAACGAAAAAGCCCGCGCGCTTCGCAAGGCGATGACACCGCAGGAAGTGAAGCTGTGGCTGCATTTGCGTCAGCTTAGACCCCAGGGCTTTCACTTCCGCCGACAAGCGCCGTTAGAAGGCTACATCCTCGACTTCGTCTGCTTCAAGCATCGGCTGATCATCGAGGTCGACGGCAGTCAGCATGGCGAAGATATTGGCCTCGCGCATGACGCAAGACGAGACGCTCATTTTGCTGCGCTTGGCTTCCGGACACTGCGCTTCTGGAACCATGAGGTTGACGCCAATCTCGACGGCGTCGTCGAAACCGTCATCGCTCGCGCCCACGAAAACATAGACGCACCGACCCAAGGAGCCCGCCATGGCTGACGACTGGAAAAAATCCCTGCCCTTCCCGGCCCACTGGCTGAGCTATCTGAGCTTCAAGCTGCTCGTGCTGGCCCTTGCGACCGCGATCGCGCTGCATCTCTTCGGCGTGTTCTAGAGATGGCGAGCTCTCGCGCGGCGCCTTCGCTGCGGCCCTTTCTGCCCGCGGACGCTTCTCGTCTCGCCGCGCTCTTTCGCGAGAGCGTCGAGACGCTTGCCGAAGACTTCTATGACGCGGATCAGCGCGCCGTATGGGCCGCACGGGCCGAGGACGAAGCGGCCTTCGCCGCGAAGCTCGCGCGCGCGCTCACGCTCGTCGCCCTCGTCGAGAAGGAAATCGCCGGCTTTGCCGCGCTGGAAGCGAACAAGACAATCGAGATGCTGTATGTTCACCCCGACTTCGCGCGCCAAGGCGTCGGCTCGACGCTCCTCGACGCGATGGAAAAGCTCGCCGCAGCGCGTGGAACGACGACGCTCGATGTCGAAGCCTCCGACGCCGCGCGCGACTTCTTCGTCAAACGCGGCTTTCAGGGGCAGAGCCGCAACACGATCGAGCTCGACGGCGAATGGCTCGGGCGCACCCGAATGACGAAGACTCTCCTCAAGGGCGGGGGCGACGCGCGGCTCGCGGCCGCGTCAGGCCGTCCACAATGACGAAGCAGAAGCTCACGCTGTTCGACACAACGCTGCGCGATGGCGCGCAGACCGTCGGCGTCGACTTCTCGCTCGACGACAAGCGCCAGATCGCGGCGATGCTCGACGACCTCGGCATCGACTACATCGAGGGCGGCTATCCCGGCGCCAATCCGCTCGACACCGAATTCTTCGCCACGCGCCCGCCGCTCAAGGCGCGCTTCGCGGCCTTCGGCATGACGCGCCGCCAGGGCCGCTCGGTCGAGAACGACCCCGGCGTCGCGGCGCTGCTCGACTGCGCTTCCGACGCCGTCGTTTTCGTCGCCAAGGCTTGGGACTATCAGGTACGCGTCGCGCTGCGCTCCACGGAGGAAGACAATCTCCAGGCGATCGCGCAGTCCGTGCGCGCCGTCGTCGCGCGCGGCAAGGAGGCGATCGTCGATTGCGAGCATTTCTTCGACGGCTTCAAGGGCAATGAGTCTTATGCGCTCGCCTGCGCGAAGACCGCGGCGGAGGCCGGCGCGCGCTGGATCGTGCTCTGCGACACCAATGGCGGCTCGCTCCCGCACGAAGTCGACCGCATCGTTCGCGAGGTGACAAAGCATATTCCCGGAGACCGGATCGGCGTCCATGCGCATGACGACACGGGCCAGGCGGTCGCGAATTCGCTCGCCGCGGTGCGCGCCGGCGCCCGGCACATCCAGGGCTCGCTCAACGGACTGGGTGAGCGCTGCGGCAATGCCAATCTCACGACGATCATCCCAACGCTGCTGCTCAAGGACGAGTTCGCGCAACAGTTCGAGATTGGGGTCACGCGCGAGACGCTGACGCATCTCACGCGCGTGAGCCATGCGCTCGACGAGCTGTTGAACCGCGCGCCGAACCGCCATGCCCCTTATGTCGGCGCAAGCGCCTTCGCGACCAAGGCGGGCATCCATGCGTCCGCCGTGCTGACGGATTCGCGCACCTATGAGCATGTGCCGCCCGAGAGCGTCGGCAACCGGCGTCGCGTGCTCGTCTCCGACCAGGCGGGGAAATCGAACATCGTCGCGGAGCTCACGCGACTCGGCGTCGCGCTCGACAAGGATGATCCGCGGCTCGCGCGGCTCCTGGACGAGGTCAAGGAGAAGGAGGCGCAGGGCTACGCCTATGAGGGCGCCGACGCCTCCTTCTACCTCTTGGCCAAGCGCATCATGGGCGAGGCGCCGCACTACTTCGACGTCGAGCGTTACAGCGTCGCGGTGGACCGCCGGTTTGCGCGCGGCGGCGGCGTGGAGGACGCGGGCGCCGAGGCGATCGTGAAGCTCCACGTCAACGGCGAATCGAAGATCTCCGCCGCCGAGGGCAACGGACCGGTGAACGCGTTGGACCTGGCGCTACGAAAGGATCTCGGCGATTACCAGCGCTACATCGACGACGTGAAGCTCGTCGACTACCGCGTGCGCGTGTTTCAGGGCGGCACCGACGCGGTGACGCGCGTGCTCGTCGAATGCGCAGACGGCAAGGGCGATCGCTGGTCGACGGTGGGCGTCTCCGCCAATGTGATCGACGCCTCCTTCGAGGCGCTGATCGACGCGATCAACTACAAGCTGCTGCGCGACGGGGCCGTGTAGCGCCTCATTGCGAAAGCAACGTGACGAGGCTGTCGAAAGACGAAAAGACGTGTTCTACAGGCGCTCGACCACCGCGGCTTCCGCGTCAGCGCGCCGATGACCCGCGGCGCTGAGGATCATGGGAATGACGTCCTCGACGCGCTCGGCCACGAGATAGCGTATCTCGTAATTCGCCCGGATGAAGCCCTCTTCCCGCATATGGGCGAAAAGGCGGAGCAGCGGTCGCCAGAATCCCGCGACGTCGGCGATGACGAGCGGCTTTTCGTGACGACCGAGTTGAATCCAGGTGAGCTGCTCGGCAAGCTCCTCGAGCGTGCCGATCCCTCCCGGCAGCGCGATGAATGCGTCTGACTTCTCGAACATAAGGCGCTTGCGCTGGTGCATGTCGGCCACGACGCAGAGTTCCGTCAGCCCCTCCAGCGCAATCTCGCGCTTTCCGAGAAAATCAGGAATGATCCCACAGACTTCGCCACCGGCGTCGAGCGCCGCCCGTGCGACGACGCCCATCAGTCCGCAGGATCCGCCGCCGAAGACTAGGCCCATGCCTGCGTTGGCGATTGCCGCGCCAAGCTCCTTTGCAGCAGCCTCGTGACGCGGATCGTGGCCCGGCGAGGAGCCGCAATAAACGCAAATGGTCCGGATATTCGTCATGGTTCCTGCCGATAGGCGAATTACACCGGGGTAGCGAGCAAGATCAAGCGCGGTTTTCGCTTATGCATAAAGCGCTATATGAAGGGCGATCGACGCGCGTCAAGCGGTCAAAATACGGAAGGGCCGATGCTGAGGGTTGGAACGAACTCGAGAGGAAATACAAGCGAGGAGGATGACGGCCCGACATTCGGCAAGGTGACCCTCGTCACGACCATCCTACATCTTTGGCCTTATATCTGGCCGAAGGGTCGACCGGAACTCGAGAGGCGCGTGCTCTATTGCTTCGCGCTGCTCTTTGTCGGCAAGCTCGTCAACGCACTCGTGCCCTACACGTTCAAATGGGCGACCGACGCGCTGCAGGGCCATTTGGACGCCTCGGCGTCGACGCTTCTTACTGGAGCGGCAGGCTTCACTGTCCTTTATGGCGCTCTGCGGGCGCTCTACGCGCTGCTCACGCAAGCGCGCGACGCGCTTTTCGCCGCCGTCGCGATGCATGCGGTGAAAAAGCTCGCGATCGACGTTTTCGACCACATGCATCGGCTGTCGATGCGCTATCACGTCAGCCGCAAGACGGGCGGCCTGACACGAGTTCTTGGAGCGTGGACGCGATGCGATCGAGACGCTGGCGCGGCTCGTGATGTCGACGGGCCTCCCGACCATCGTCGAATTTCTGCTCGTGCTCGGCATTTTCGCCTGGCAGTTCAACTGGCGCTATTCGCTCGTCGCAGCGAGCACGATCGTCGTCTATCTCTCCTACACCACGCTCGCCACCAATTGGCGCATTGCAATCAGGCGCAAGATGAACGACAGCGACATCGACGCCAATGTGAAGGCGATCGATAGTCTCTTGAATTACGAGACAGTCAAATATTTCAGCGCCGAGGAGCGCGAGTCGGCGCGATACGAGAAGTCCATGGAGCGCTATCGGCGGGCTAGCGTCGAATCATACATCTCTCTCGCCATTCTCAACGCCGGTCAGGCCGCGATATACACCTTCGGCCTCGCGCTGATGATGCTGATGTGCGTCAACGAGATCAAGGCTGGCGAGGCGAGCATTGGCGATTTCGTGCTGATCAACGCGACGATGATCCAGCTCTACCAGCCCCTGAACTTCATGGGCACCTTCTATCGCGAGGTGCGTCAGGCGGTCATCGACATCGAGCGCATGTTCCAGATCCTCAACCGGCATCCGGAAATCGACGATCGTCCGGGCGCGGCCGATCTCGTCGTCTCCAAAGGACGCTTGGTGTTCGAGGACGTGTCCTTTCGCTATGACGATAAGCGTCCAATCCTCGATCACGTAAGCTTATGCGTGGAGCCCGGCGAGACATTGGCGATTGTGGGGCCGTCGGGGGCCGGCAAATCAACGATCTCCCGCCTGCTGTTTCGCTTCTACGAACCGCAGGGCGGCCGCATCCTGATCGACGGGCAGGACATTCTGACGGTCACGCAGAAAAGCCTGCGCGCCGCGATCGGCATGGTGCCTCAGGACACGGTGCTATTCAACGACAGTATCGGCTACAACATCCGCTATGGACGATGGGAGGCGAGCGACGCCGAGGTGCGGGAAGCCGCGCGGCTCGCGCAGATCGATCGCTTCATCGAATCCGTCCCGGGCGCCTATGACGCGCAGGTCGGCGAGCGCGGGTTGAAGCTATCGGGCGGCGAGAAGCAGCGGGTCGCGATCGCACGGACGATTCTCAAAGGTCCGCGCATCTTGGCGCTCGACGAAGCGACGTCGGCGCTCGACAGCTTTACGGAGCGCGAGATCCAAGACGCGTTGCACGGCGTCGCCAAGGGGCGGACGACCCTCGTCATCGCGCATCGGCTCTCGACGATCGTTGACGCCGACGAGATCATTTTTCTCGACAGGGGGCGGATCGTCGAACGTGGATCGCACCAGACGCTCTTGGCGAAAGGCGGCGCCTACGCCGCGATGTGGAATCGCCAGCGCGAGGCCTCCGAGGCGCAAGCGGTGCTCGAGGTCGCGCAGGCGGAAGGCCTTGCGGAATGAGCGGGAGCTCTACGCCCCAACCCTCCCGGGCACGGTCGACTTGGCGCTTTCCTTGACCGCGAAGGCGAGGATGAAGCTGAAGACCGCCGCCGACATGCACCAGAGGGAATACCAGGCGGGACGGTTGTTCACGAGCGCGTAGAGGAAGGAAAGGAAGACAAGGACGCCGAAGAGGCGCAGCGCGCGATTGTGAAAGGAGACGAGCGGAACGACCGTCAGCGCGACATAAAGGAAGTGCGCGAGGAGTGGGGGCCGCTCGAAGCCGGGATCATAGGCCAGCGCATGCTGGTAGACCTTCAGGTCGATGCCGTCGGCCAACGCAAGCTTGATAAAAAGATAGGCCGCCAAGGCTTCGCCGACGTAAAGCATCCAGGTCCAGAGCCGCCGCCGGAACGGGTCGGTTTCGGCATAGGCGGCGGCGAAAGGCGTAAGCACGGGCCAGACGAGAAAGGCGATGCCCGTGTAGACGTAGCGAAAGAGTTGATCTCCCTCGAAGGGGTGAGCGACGGACCACCAGACGACGGCTTCGACAAGCTGATGCGCCGCAAAGACGAGGGGAAAGACGGCGAAGCCCAGCATGCGGGGATCGTTGCGCGCGGCCTTATAGACGGTCGCTCCCCCGATGACCGCCAGCGAGACGCCGGCGTTAACGCTCGCGGCAAAGGAAAAGCACATTGCGGAGGGGGCTCCCCTAAATGCAGGCGGCGAAGACGGGTCGCGCGCCGCCCCTCGCGACCTTTTTGCCTTCCGCTCGTGAAACAAGGCTGTCGGTTTTATGACCGACGCTGTGAGCAGCAATGCTAAGAAACGTGACAAAGAAATCAAGGTCTCCGCGTGAGGGCGACCGCCTGGACCTCCTCCGCGGAGCCCGCACTTGCCCCCAGCGGGCGAACTTCTTAGATGCTCACCTCAAGACCGAGAGCCGAGGCAGGAATGGACAGGGAAACTGAAGCGCGAAAAGACATCTGGCGCGCGACGACGATCGTCATGGTGAAGAAGGGCGGCAGGACCGTCATCGCTGGCGACGGCCAGGTCAGCCTTGGCCAGACCATCATGAAGGGCAACGCCAAGAAGGTCAGGAGGCTTGGCAAGGGCGAGGTGATCGCAGGCTTCGCGGGTGCGACCGCCGACGCCTTCACGCTTTTCGAAAGACTTCGAATCGAAGCTCGAGCAATATCCCGGTCAGCTCACCCGCGCCTGCGTCGAACTCGCCAAGGACTGGCGCATGGACCGCTATCTGCGCCGTCTAGAGGCGATGATGCTCGTCGCCGACAAGGAGGCGGGACTCGTGCTCACCGGCTCCGGCGACGTGCTGGAGCCCGAGACCGACGCCAACGGCGCGGTCGCAGCGATCGGCTCGGGCGGCAATTACGCGCTGGCGGCGGCGCGCGCCCTGCTGGACAGCGGGCATGACGCAGAGACGATCGCACGTCGCGCCATGACGATCGCCGCCGATATCTGCGTTTACACCAACCACAATGTGGTCGTGGAGACGATCTGAAGAAACGCGGTCCGCAATAGGCGGTCGAAAAACCCTCGGCCCCCGACTGTCTGCGTCGAAGCGCCATAGCAAAGGAACACCCCATGGCCGATTTCTCGCCCCGCGAGATCGTCTCCGAGCTCGATCGCTATATCGTTGGACAAAATGAGGCAAAGCGCGCTGTCGCCATCGCCCTCCGCAATCGTTGGCGCCGCCTGCGATTGGAGGGTCAGATGCGCGAGGAGGTGTTGCCTAAGAACATCTTGATGATCGGCCCGACCGGTTGCGGCAAGACCGAGATCGCCCGCCGCCTCGCGAAGCTCGCCGAGGCGCCTTTTCTGAAGGTCGAGGCTACGAAGTTCACCGAGGTGGGCTATGTTGGGCGCGATGTCGAGCAGATCGTGCGCGATCTCGTCGAGGTCGCCATCGCCCTCGTCAAAGACAAAAAGCGTAAAGGCGTCGAGGCGCGCGCGGAGCTCGCGGCAGAAGAGCGAGTCCTCGACGCGCTCGTCGGGCCCGCCGCCTCGCCGCAGACTCGCGAAAGCTTCCGCAAGCGCTATCGCGCAGGCGAGCTCGCGGACAAGGAGATCGAGATCGAAATCGCCTCCTCGGGCCCCTCCGGGCCCATGTTCGAAATGCCCAACATGCCCGGCAACGTCACCGCTTTCTCGATCGGCGACATATTCGGCAAGGCCTTTCAGGGCCGCGCCAAGAAGCGTCGCCTGCATGTGAAGGACGCAGTCGGGCCGCTCATCGCGGAGGAAAGCGACAAGCTCATCGACAATGACGAATGTGTGCGCGAGGCGATCAGCGACGTGGAGAATAACGGCATCGTCTTCATCGACGAAATGGACAAGATTTGTGCCCGCGAAGGGCGCGGCGGCGCCGATGTATCACGCGAGGGCGTGCAGCGCGACCTGCTGCCGCTGATCGAAGGCACGACGGTGTCGACCAAGCACGGCTCGGTCAAGACCGACCACGTTCTGTTCATCGCCTCGGGCGCCTTTCACGTCGCCAAGCCCTCGGATTTGTTGCCCGAGTTGCAGGGCCGCCTGCCGATTCGCGTCGAGCTCGCCTCGCTCAACGAAGACGACTTCCGCCGCATTCTTACCGAGACCGAGGCTTGCCTGACCAAGCAGTATACGGCCCTGCTCGGCACGGAAGGCGTCGAGCTGGAGTTTACCCAAAGCGCGATCTCGGCGATCGCCAAGGTCGCCGTCGAGGTCAACACCTCGGTCGAGAACATCGGCGCGCGCCGGCTGCAGACGGTGATGGAGCGCGTGCTCGACGACATCAGCTTCACCGCCTCCGACCGCCATGGCGAGAAAATCGTCGTGGACGGAGAATTCGTCGAGAAGCACATTGGCGATCTGGCGCGGAACCGGGATTTGAGCCGGTTTATTCTGTAGGCGGCTGGGCTTGAGCTTCGCGCCGGTCCTCGCCGCGTTGGACGGTGTATTCTCGAAACAAGAGGAAAGCCCGCGCTACCCGCATTTGCGGGAGCAAAACACCGTGAAGCGATGGCGCTTCCAGGCGATGTCGGCGTCGGCGAAGCCGGCTTCCGCGAGCCAGGCGAGCTGATCCGCGAAAGTCGCGCTGCGATCGAGCGCCGCACGGGCGAGCGCTGCGGCGAAGTCCTCGTCGCTCACGCCCGCCGCGCGGACATCTTGCTCCCAGCGGCGCTGATAAGCGACCTCGATTTCGGGCGTGGCTCCGAGCGACTGATCCGCATTGACGAAGACGCCGCCGGGCGCGAGCGCCGCATGGATTTCGCGGAAGAGACGACGCTTGGCCTCGTGCTCCAGATGATGGATCGACAGCGCCGAGACGACCGCCTCGACCGGCCTGGCAAGCGGCGCGGAATTGTAGTCGGCGCAATGCAAAGAGACGCGCTCGCCGAAGTTTCCAAGCCGCGCCCGCGCCGCCTCGATCATTTTCGGCGCGAAGTCGACGCCTTCGATCGTCGCCTGTGGAAAGCGACGCAAGATCATCTCGGAGAAAAGCCCCGTGCCGACACCCAGATCGATGCAGGCGAAGGGCCTGTCGCCCACCGCCTCCGCCAGCAGGTTCAGCGCGACACCGTAGAAGCTGTCGAAATCGGGAATGAGCTTGCGCCGCAGCGCGTCGTAATTTGCGGCGGCGGAGTTGAAGACCGCGCGGATGGTTTCGGAATGTGTGCGCATGTGCGGGCGGCCGTAACCTTACTTTTTCTTGCGTGGGCCAGAGTCAGAGACTTTTTGCCCCCCTTGTTCTGAGCCCCTCCGCGCCATCGCCTCGGCGAGATAACGCCCCGTGTGGCTCCGCGGATTCTTCGCGACTTCTGCGGGCGGGCCGCTCGCGACGATCTCGCCGCCGCCGTCGCCGCCTTCCGGCCCCAGATCAATCACCCAATCCGCCGTCTTGATCACCTCCAGATTGTGCTCGATCACCACGACGCTGTTTCCCTGCTCCACGAGCTCGTGCAGCACTTCCAGAAGCTTCGCCACGTCGTGGAAATGCAGGCCCGTCGTCGGCTCGTCGAGAATATAGAGCGTGCGGCCGGTCGAGCGCCGCGCGAGCTCCTTGGCGAGCTTGACGCGCTGCGCCTCGCCGCCCGAGAGCGTCGTGGCCTGCTGACCGACGCTGATATAGTCGAGCCCGACGCGCTTCAAGGTCTCGAGCTTGTCGCGGATCGACGGCGCGGCCTTGAAAAGCTGCGCCGCCTCCTCGACCGTCATCGCCAGCACGTCTGCGATCGACTTCTCCTTATATTTCACCTCCAGCGTCTCGCGGTCGTAGCGCTTGCCCTTGCAGACGTCGCAAGTGACATAGACGTCGGGCAGAAAATGCATCTCGATCTTGATGACGCCGTCGCCCTGGCAGGCCTCGCAGCGCCCGCCCTTCACGTTGAAGGAGAAGCGTCCGGCCGCATAGCCGCGCGCCTTGGCTTCGGGCAGACCCGCGAACCATTCGCGGATCGGCGTGAAGGCGCCCGTATAGGTCGCGGGATTGGAGCGCGGCGTGCGGCCGATCGGCGACTGGTCGATGTCGATGATCTTGTCGATCTGCTCCAGGCCTTCGAGCCTGTCGAAGGGGGCGGGATGCTCATGCGCGCTGCCCAGGCGCTTCGCCACGGCCTTGTAAAGCGTCTCGATCACGAGGGTCGATTTGCCGCCGCCGGAGACGCCGGTGATGCAGGTGAAGAGGCCGAGCGGGATGTGCGCGTCGACATTCTTCAGATTGTTGCCCTTGGCGCCGAAGAGCTTCAGCCAGCGGCCCGCCGTCGGCTTGCGCAGCTTATGGGCGAGCTTCACCTGTTTCGCGCCGGTGAGATATTGCCCAGTCAGCGACTTGGGGTTCGCCATGATCTCGGCGGGCGTGCCCTGCGCGATGATCTCGCCGCCATGGATGCCGGCGCCGGGGCCAACGTCCACGACGTAATCGGCGGCGAGAATCGCATCCTCGTCATGCTCGACGACGATCACGCTATTGCCCAGATCGCGCAGGCGTCTCAGCGTGTCGAGGAGGCGGTCGTTGTCGCGCTGATGCAGACCGATCGAGGGTTCGTCGAGCACATAGAGCACGCCGGTCAGCCCGGAGCCGATCTGGGAGGCGAGGCGAATGCGCTGGCTTTCGCCGCCGGAGAGCGTCCCGGAGTTTCGCGACAGCGTCAGATAGTCGAGGCCGACGTCGATGAGAAAGGTCAGCCGCTCCCGGATCTCCTTCAGGATGCGATAGGCGATCTCGTTCTGCTTCTTGTTGAGCTGTTCCGGCAATGCCGAGAACCAGTCGGCGGCGGCGCGCACCGACAGCTCGGAGATTTCGCCGATGTGCTTATGCGCGACCTTTACGGCAAGCGCCTCCGGCTTCAGCCGAAAGCCGCCGCAGGCCTTGCAGGGCGTCGCCGACATGTAGCGGCCGATCTCCTCGCGCGACCATTCGCTTTCCGTCTCGAGCCAGCGCCGCTCGAGATTGGGCACGACGCCCTCGAATGGCTTCTTCACATCGTAGGATCGAAAGCTATCGTCATAGGTGAAGCGGATCTCCTCGTCGCCCGATCCATAGAGGATGGCGCGCTGCGCCTTTTCCGGCAGTTGCGCGAAGGGCGTCTCCATGCGGAACTTGTAATGACGCGCCAGAGCCTCGAGCGTTTGCATGTAATAGGGCGAGGAGGATTTCGCCCAGGGCGCGATCGCGCCCCTGCGCAGCGTGATCTTGGGATCGGGCACGACGAGATCGGGATCGATCTTTTGCTCATGGCCGATGCCGCCGCATTTGGGGCAGGCGCCGAAGGGATTGTTGAAGGAGAAGAGCCTCGGCTCGATCTCGGGGATCGTGAAGCCCGAAACGGGACAGGCGAATTTGGAGGAGAAGAGGATGTGGTTGCCGTAATGGGTGGAGACATTTGCGGCGGCCGGGGAGTTGGCGGCAGCCGGCGCCGATTGCGCATCCGCGAATTCGACGACCGCCAGCCCGCCAGCCAGCTCCAGCGCGGTCTCGAAGCTGTCGGCGAGCCGGGAGGCCATGTCGGCGCGCACGACGATGCGGTCGACGACGACATCGAGGTCGTGTTTCAGCTTCTTGTCGAGGGCCGGCGCCTCGACGATTTCATGGTAAGCGCCGTCGATCTTGGCGCGCTGGAAGCCGCGCCGCGTGAATTCGGCGAGCTCCTTCCTGTATTCGCCCTTGCGGCCGCGCACGACCGGCGCGAGGAGATAGAGCCGCGTCCCCTGCGGCAACGCCAGCACGCGGTCGACCATTTGCGAGACGGTCTGGCTCTCGATCGGCAGGCCCGTAACCGGCGAATAGGGCACGCCGACGCGCGCCCAGAGGAGCCGCATATAGTCATGGATCTCGGTGACCGTGCCGACGGTCGAGCGCGGATTCTTCGATGTCGTCTTCTGCTCGATCGAGATCGCCGGCGACAGCCCGTCAATCTGATCGACGTCGGGCTTCTGCATCATCTCGAGAAACTGGCGCGCATAGGCCGAGAGCGACTCGACATAGCGGCGCTGGCCTTCCGCATAAATCGTGTCGAAGGCGAGCGAGGATTTGCCGGAGCCCGAAAGCCCGGTGAAGACGACGAGCTTGTCGCGCGGGATGAGGAGATCGACGTTCTTCAAATTGTGCTCGCGCGCGCCGCGGATCGCGATGACCCGGTCGTCGGCGCGCGGGGTGTCGAAGGCGAGTTGCGGCGCGTCTGCGTCTTTCGCGAGCGCGGTCGACTTTCGGGGGCTGGCCATTTAGAGCTTCGACCTGGCAGGGAGCGCGATAAGATCACGCCACGGTCAGACTTATCGCCTGAACGAGGAACACGTGATCGGCTTTAAACGCTTGGAGGGCGCCGGGTGCGAAAGACGAATTCCCGCCTTTTCGCGGCGCGCTCCAAGCCGCATTTGCTTCTTCCTTTGCCATGCGGCGGCAGGCGAATCCATGGCGTGGGTCCAGCGGAGGTGAGATGGGGCTCGCCCATGCGAACTGCAAACGCCAGCGCGCCTCGCAATGTCCGGGCCGAGACTGCCTAGGCGACGAAGCGAAATTGACGCTTGCGCGACGCGCGCCGAGAGGCTAGAACAAAAATAGAACATAAAAATAGAACATATGGAAGCTCCGTCCCGGCGACCCAGCTGTGGATAAGCGCGCGGCTTGCGGGCGGGGGCGGCCCGTTTGCTCTAGGGTGCTGTCTAGGGCCGATTTTCGCGAAGGCTGAAGGCTTTGCGATTTAGATCGCACTAGATTTTTGTTCTGGCGCGATTTTTTGATGCTCGAACGATTCCGTTCGAGACGACAAGCGCGCTGGCGTGAAGGAGAGTGAGATGGCGGGCAGCGTCAATAAAGTGATCCTCATCGGCAATTTGGGCCGCGATCCCGAGGTGCGGACCTTGCCCTCCGGCGACCGCGTCGTCTCCTTCTCGGTGGCGACGACCGAGAGCTGGCGCGACCGCAACACGGGTGAGCGCAAGGACCGCACCGAGTGGCACAATGTCTCGATCTTCAACGACAATTTGGGCAAGATCGCCGAGCAGTACTGCCGCAAGGGTTCGAAAATCTATCTCGAGGGCGCGCTGCAGACCCGCGAATACACGGACAAGGACGGCAACCAACGCAAGGCGACGGACGTCGTGCTGCAGAAGTTCCGGGGCGAGCTGACGCTGCTGGACAGCAAGGGCTCGCGTTCCGAGGGGGGCGATTACGAGCAGGCGGGCTATAGCGGCGGCGGCAATAGCAGCTTCGGCCGCTCCTCGCCGATGGATCGCGGCGGCGACGACCGCCGCCCGGCGCCGGTCGGAGCGGGCTCGCGACTTTCGAGCGAGCTCGACGACGACATTCCGTTCTGAGCGGCTCTGAGCGCTGATCTTTCTCCCGCTTTTGCAGATCCGGTCTAGCGGCTGGCACTCTTTTGGGTATGATCGACCTTGAACTCGGCGTTCCCTGGGCCCGTCAATCGCCGTGCCCGAGGGCGCCTCCTGTCTAGATCGAAAGCAGAGGCCGGGATGTCGGACCCTTACGCCGGTTATGGCAAAGACATTTATACGGAGCCCGATGCCGACCTGGACACCCTGAGGAACCTCGGCCCGCTAACACCCATGGCGGGCGTGTGGCGCGGCGCGAAAGGGTTGGACGTCAACCCAAAGGCCGACGGGCCAGAGAGGCAAGCCTATGTCGAGCGTCTGGAGCTTCAGCCAATCGACCGGCAGACGAACGGCCCGCAATTGTTTTATGGGCTGCGCTATCACCAGCACATCGTGAAACCGGGCGAAGTCGAAACCTATCACGATCAGATCGGCTATTGGCTTTGGGAGCCCGCGACGGGGACGATCATCCAGACGCTGGCGATCCCGCGCGGACAGACGGCGATGGCGGTCGGCAAGGCCGCGCCGAATGCGAGGGAGTTCGAGCTCGTCGCGTCTCGCGGCCTGACGACCTACGGCATTTGCTCCAATCCTTTTCTCGAGGAGGCATTCCGCACGGATGAATATCGCATCAAGGTGACGATCAACGCCGACGGGACATGGTCCTACGACGAAACGACGATCTTGATGATCCACGGTCGCAACAAATTCGAGCACACGGATAAAGCCACGCTGATCAAGATCGCGGAGCCGACGCCCAATCCACTGGCGAGACCCGCTGGCGCGCGCGCTCCTCAGACGGAACCGGTCGAACGATAACGGACCGCAAGATCGAAATCCGAAGCGAGAGCTGATCGCAAACGATTGTCGCCCTTCGTGAAATTTGCGCAAGCGATCGCTAGGCTGAACACCCCTATCCGTGGGTTTTTCGATTCTCGCATCGGCGATGCCCAAGTCGCGGGTTTGGCGTTCAGCGCCAGGGCCCTAATTACGGCTCCGGTCAGCGATAGAGCCTCCCCTGATGGACATGAGCTCGAGAACGCCTTCGGCGACACGCGACGGCGCCGAGACCGCCTTGAGCCGCAATGCGCCCGGAGGCGACAGAGGCGATTTCAAGTCAGCGGTTTCGGCTGTCGCGCTCGTCGTCATCGGCGCGCTGCTCGCCGCCGCTCTCCTGTTGGTCACGGCGAAAACGGCCGCCCTCGTGCTGGAATCGGCGCCGAAAGGGGAGCATGGGAAGACCGCTCTCGCGGCGCTCATTTTCGTGGCCACCTATGTGATCATCGCGATCGGCAAGCTTCCGGGCTATCAGCTCGACCGCGCCGGCGCCGCCCTGCTCGGCGCGAGCTTCATGGTGGGACTTGGCGTCGTGTCGCTCGACGAGGCCTACCGCGCGATCGATTTCGACGCGATCACGCTGCTGCTCGGCATGATGATCGTCGTCGCCAATCTGCGGCTATCGGGCTTCTTTCGGCTGGTCAGCAATTTCGCGGTGACGCGCGCGCACCATCCCTTGCTGCTTCTGTTCGCGATCGTCCTGGTTACGGGCTTGCTTTCCGCGTTTCTCGTCAATGACGCGATCTGCCTCGTTATGACGCCGATCGTGCTCGAGCTCGGGGGCAGGCTGAAGCGCGACCCCGTCCCGTATCTCCTGGCCGTGCCGATGGCCTCCAATGTCGGCAGCACGGCCACGATCACCGGCAATCCGCAGAACATGATCATCGGCTCGTTCTCGCACATCCCCTACGGGACCTTCACCGCCGCGCTTTGGCCCGTGGCGCTGGTCGGACTCCTGATCACAGCAGCGCTGATCGCCCTGGCTTACCGCAAAGAATTTCTCGTCGAAGAGCGTCTCCCGACGTTGGCGCCGCGTCCGACGCGCTATCACCGCGCGCTCGCGACCAAGGCGGTGCTCGTGACCTTGGGGATGATGGTCCTGTTCTTCGCGGGACAGCCCGTCGCCAAGGTTGCGATCGTCGGCGGCGCGCTGCTGCTCGTCACCCGCACGGTCAAGGCGAACAAGGTCTATCGCGAGATCGACTGGCCCCTGCTGCTCATGTTCGTCGGCCTCTTCATCGTCGTCACGGGGCTCCAGACGACGCTTCTGACGCCCCAGTTGGTCGGAAAGATCGCGGCGCTCGATCTCGGATCGACGCCGATCCTGAGCGCGATTACGGCCGCGCTCTCGAATCTAGTCAGCAATGTGCCGGCGGTGCTGGTCATGAGGCCCTTCGTCGACGGCCTCGCCGATCCGAAAAGAGCATGGCTCATCGTCGCGATGGCCTCGACGCTCGCCGGCAATCTCACCCTCGTCGGCTCGGTGGCCAATCTGATCGTCGCGCAACGCGCGCGAGCGCAAGGCGTTGAGATCGACTTCTGGACCTATTTTAGGGTCGGCGCGCCGCTGACTTTCCTCACCATCGCCTTCGGCGCCTGGTGGCTATGAGGCGGGACACGGGAGCCATTCATAAACCCCCGTTGGTCCACCCCTTCATCTTCGCCAGTGCGCTTCGGACAGTCCGGATGCGCGAAGCGACTTGGCGAAAACGCCCGACGGGGTCATTCTCACGCGCCCGAGCCGAAAGCGATCCGGCGACCTCGCTGGAATGCTCAGAATTCGACGGAGAGCGCAGTGGACTTTCTGACCGTGTTTTTTGGCGGCGGTCTCGGGGCTATGCTTCGGCATGGCGTCAACCTGCTGGTCGCCCGGTCCTTTGGAACGAGCTTTCCCTACGGGACGCTGATCGTAAACGTCTCAGGCTCGTTGCTCATGGGCGCGATCGTCGGCTTTTTCGCCTTCAAGGGTCAGGCGTCGCAGCATTGGCGGCTGCTCCTGACGACCGGCGTGCTTGGCGGATACACGACTTTTTCGGCTTTTTCACTGGAAGCGATTCTGCTCTATGAACGCAAGCAGCCCATGGCCGCCGCTCTTTACGTATTCGCCTCGGTCGGACTCGCTCTGCTCGCGCTCATCGGCGCAATGGCTGTGATGCGCTTGTCGTTTGGAGACTCCGAGAAAAGCGAGGTCGTTGAGATCGGTCGTCACGCTGTCGCGGCGTCGGGCCTCGCCCGTTCCTACGTCGGCCCGAGGCTGATCGGCGGGGCTTTCCTGACGCTGGCGGCCGTCATCCCCCTCGTCGCAATCAGCTGGGGTCATCATGGCGGTCCCGTTCCGACGCCGGCTCAGAAAGAGCAAGCGAATGTAGCGTCGACGGCGAACGCGCCTACGACTGCGGAGAAACCGCAAATCGGCGAGGAAGCGCGACCGCAGCCCTCCGAGCAGACAGTGACGGAGCAGAGCGCCGCTCCACTCGCGAAGGAAGAACCCGCTGAGGCGAGTCAAGCGCTTTCCTACACGATCGTTGCCGGCGACACGCTCTTTGGCATCGCCAAAAAGCTTTATCGCGACGAGCGCCGGTGGCGCGACATCGCCGCGACCAATTCCGGCCTCAACCCGCGCCGACTGCGCATCGGCGAAATCATCCACCTACCGAAGCGTGGCTGCCAGCCTGAAACGCTTGCGACCGACTGCAAAGCGACGCCCACCCAAACTATCCGCCGCCGTCACGGTCGTGCCGGCGTCGTCGGGGCATTCGGATCGCTTCGGGCGCCTCAATGCGCCCGGGCGCCTCAATGCGCCCGGGCGCGGGCTGAACGCCTGGAGCATGACGGGCGCGCGGACGGCTGAGGTCTACCTCATTTCCAAATCCCAGGCTCTCTGGCCGCGTTGAGCGGGAATGCCGCGGAGGGGGCTTGACACGCTGCCTATAAGATATATCTTAGTGCTGTCTAAACAAAAGGAGACATGTTTTATGAGACACAACCACTGGCGTCGGCATTCCCACGAAAGCCGGGAATCCCGGGAGCCCTGCGGCATGCGCGGGGGCGGCGAAGGCTTCGGCCGGGGTCGCTTCGGCGCACGCTTCGGCGAGGCCGAGCGGGCGGGGAGAGGCGGCGGACGGCGCCGCATGTTCGAGGGGGGCGAGTTGCGCCTCGTCATCCTGCTGCTCATCGAGAGTGAGCCGCGACACGGCTACGACATCATCCGCGAGATCGAGACGCGCACCGGCGGCGCCTATGCGCCAAGCCCCGGCATCGTCTATCCGACGCTGACGCTGCTCGAGGAGCTTGGACAGGTCGAGTCGCGCGCGACGGAAGGGGCAAAGAAGCTCTACGCGATCACCGAAGCCGGCGCGGCCCATCTCGCGGAGAACCGCAGCGACGCCGAGACGGCGCTCGCAAGGCTCGAGGCGCTGCGCCAAAAGAGCGAGGTGATGGACGCGGGGCCGGTCTTTCGCGCGATGAGCAATCTGAAGGCCGTGCTCTACCAGCGCTTGTCCGCTAAGCCGGAAAAATCGCTGCTGTTCTCGGTCGCCGACCTCATCGACGAGGCCGCACGCAAGATCGAGCGGCTGTAATAAAAAATCGGGAGAGCGACAGATAAGCTGGTTTTCGCGCCGCGCTCGCAGTTGCCTGCAGGAAAATTGTAACCGGAGACTGAAGATGACCGTTCTCGTAATCGGCTCCACGGGCGCCGTCGGATCGCAGGTCGTGAAGGGTCTCGCCGAACAGGGCGCAACGGTCCGCGCCCTGGCGCGCGACCCGGCCAAACTGAAGGCCCCTGCAGGCGTACAACCCATGCGGGGAGACATGATCAACGTTGCATCGATGCGCGCGGCGCTGCACGGGGTTGATACGCTGTTCCTGCTCAATGCTGTGACCCCGGACGAGGCGACGCAGGCGCTACTGACGCTCGATCTCGCGCAAGAGGTCGGCATCCAGCGCATCGTTTATCTCTCGGTTTTCAACGTCCAAATTCCCGAGGTCCCGCATTTCGCGAGCAAACGCTCGGTCGAGCGGCTGATCGAGGCGCAAGCGCTACCGGCCACGATTCTGCGGCCCAATTACTTCATGCAGAACGATGCGATGCTGCGGGACGCGCTGAAGGCCGGCGTTTACCCGCAGCCGATCGGGGGCCTCGGGGTCGACATGGTGGACACGCGGGACGTGGCCGAGGCGGCCGTTTTGGAATTATTGCGGCGCGAGCGGTCTCCACATCCGCTCCCCGCCGTCACCATCGATCTCGTGGGGCCGGAAACGCTGACCGGAGCAGAAGTCGCGGCGATCTGGTCCTCGGTGCTAGGGCGCGAGGTGCGCTATGGCGGGCACGATTTGGCGGCCTGCGAGACGCAATGGGCGGCCATGATGCCCGGCTGGTTGGCGCACGACCTCCGCATCATGTATCGGGCGTTCCAACGCCACGGCATGGTTTCCGGCGAGGCCAGTCGAGCCATTCTCGAAGGGCTGCTCTCGCATCCGCTGCGAAGCTATCGCGCCTTCGCGGAGGAGACGGCCGCAAGTTGGTGAGGAACGGACAGCGAATAGGCCAGCTTGCCTCTCCCCGCGCCCTCCCCTATAAACCGCCTGCGCGCCCTGTTTCCGACACCCCTGGAGGCGAAGGGCGCGCTTTTCTTTTGACCAAAAGGAACCACCATGGCCGAGACCAAGACGCTCGCGGCCGCGGTTCGTAGCGGGACAGGCAAGGGGGCCGCCCGCTCGACACGCCGCGAAGGCCGCACGCCCGCCGTCCTCTACGGAGGCGGCGAAGCTCCTACCCCACTCTCGCTCAACTCGCGCGAGGTCACGAAGCTCATCTTCGCGGGGCACTTCCTCACGACGATTTTCGAGCTCGACATCGACGGCAAGAAGGAGCGCGCCATCCCGCGCGACTATCAGCTCGACGTCATCAAGGATTTTCCGGTGCATGTCGACTTCCTGCGCCTGAAGCCGGGCCAGCGGGTGAAGCTCGAAGTGCCGGTGCACTTCACCAATCACGAAGCGGCGCCCGGATTGAAACGCGGCGGCGCGCTCAACATCGTCTACCACGCGATCCAGATGTGGGTCCCGGCCGACGATATCCCGGAGGCGATCACCGTCGATCTCACCGGATTGGACTTCAACGATTCGGTCCATATCAGCGCGATCGCCCTGCCCAAGGGCGCGAAGCCCACGAATCCGGACAAGAATTTCACCGTGGCGAGCATCTCGCCGCCGGCCGGCGGCGCTGAGGAAGCCGCGCCCGCAGCCGCTGCGCCCGCGCCGGCCAAGTCCGCCGCCAAGGCCCCCGCGCCCAAGAAGTAATCCGGGCAGAGAGCTTGAAGCTTCGACCCTCCTTCCGGCGACGGGAGGAGGGTTTTTCATGTCGACGCCCAACCCCCGCGGCTCGTTTTCGGGCGGCTCTTGGTCTATGTTCGGATTCTCACGGACTTGCGGCGGAGGAGCGATGACGAGCGGCATGGAGACTTCCTCACAGGCTGCGTCGCCTTTTACGCTCGACGAGGAACGCGCCGCCTATCGCGAGATGCTGTTGATCCGTCGCTTCGAGGAGAAGGCGGGGCAGCTCTACGGCATGGGGGTCATCGCCGGCTTCTGTCATCTCTACATCGGCCAGGAGGCGGTCGTCGTCGGCGTCAAAATGGCGGCAAAAGACGGCGACCAGATCGTCACCTCTTACAGAGACCACGGCCATATGCTCGCCTGCGGCTTGGACCCGAAGGCCGTCATGGCGGAGCTCGCCGGGCGGCGCCACGGCGTCTCCAAGGGTAAGGGCGGCTCGATGCACATGTTCTCGCGCGAGAAGAATTTCTACGGCGGGCACGGCATCGTCGGCGCGCCGGTTCCCATCGGCGCTGGTGTCGCCTTCGCCAATCGCTATCGCGGCGACGGCCGCGTGTCGCTGACCTTCTTTGGCGACGGCGCCGCCAATCAGGGCCAAGTCTACGAGACCTTCAACATGGCGGAGCTCTGGCGTCTGCCCGTCGTGTTCATTGTCGAGAACAACCGCTACGCCATGGGCACCTCGGTCGAGCGCTCCTCGGCGCAGTCCGATTTCGCCAAGCGCGGCGTCGCCTTCAACATTCCCGGCGCACAAGTCGACGGCATGGACGTGCGCGCCGTGCACAGCGCGGCGAAAGAGGCGATCGAGTGGTGCCGCAAGGGGAACGGTCCCTATATCCTCGAGGCGCAGACCTATCGCTACCGCGGCCACTCCATGTCGGATCCGGCGAAGTATCGCTCGAAGGAGGAGGTCTCGCGCATGCGCGAGGAGCATGACCCGATCGAGCAGGTGCGGTTGCGTCTCGTCGCGGCGGGCGTGCCCGAGAACGACTTGAAAAAGATCGACGCCGATGTGCGCAAGATTATCTCGGAGGCCTCCGACTTCGCGACGGCGGACAAGGAGCCCGATCCGAGCGAGCTTTATACGGATGTATGGGCGTGAAGAATGCCGTGGCGTCAACAGTGACGCGATTTGTTAAGAGTCGCCTCCCCCTCCCCCAACCCTCCCCCGCTTCGCGAGAGAGGGAGCAAACTCGGGCCTTTACAGGGGTCTCGCGCAACGCGGGCCATCCCCTCTCCCGCGGAAGCGGGGGAGGGAAAGGGAGGGGGCCTTTGTGGCTCCAGATTACAGGGCCGTTACGCATGACCGTCAACATCCTGATGCCCGCGCTGTCGCCGACGATGGAAAGCGGCAAGCTCGCGAAATGGCTCAAAAACGAAGGCGACCCGGTTAAATCCGGCGACGTCGTCGCCGAGATCGAGACCGACAAGGCGACCATGGAGGTCGAGGCCGTCGACGAAGGCGTTCTGGCGCATATTCTCGTGCCGGGCGGGACCGAGAACGTCGCGGTCAACACCCCAATCGCGGTGATCGCGCTGGAAGGCGAATCCGCGGAAGCGCCCGCCCCCGCTGCGCCGGCCCCTGCCCCCGCTGCGCCCAGCCCCGCCGTCTCGACGCCTCCCGCCCATACGGTTGCGACGCCGGCGCCGCAAAAGCCGGCGCAGGAACCTCAGGTCGCGCAGCCCGAGGTCCCGCCTGGAACGCGGATGCTGCAGATGACCATGCGCGAAGCGCTGCGCGACGCGATGGCCGAGGAGATGCGCCGGGACGACACGATCTTCGTGCTCGGCGAGGAGGTCGGCGAATATCAGGGCGCCTATAAGGTCACGCAGGGGCTGCTGCAGGAATTCGGCGCGCGCCGTATCGTCGACGCGCCGATCACCGAATATGGCTTCGCGGGTTTGGGCGTCGGCGCGGCCTTCGCGGGCCTGAGGCCCATCGTCGAATTCATGACCTTCAATTTCGCGATGCAGGCGATCGATCACATCGTCAACTCCGCTGCGAAGACGCTCTATATGTCGGGCGGCCAGATCAACTGCCCAATCGTGTTTCGCGGCCCCAATGGCGCGGCCGCGCGCGTCGCGGCGCAGCACAGCCAGGATTACTCCGCTTGGTACTCGCAAGTGCCGGGGCTGAAGGTCGTGGCGCCGTCCAATCCCGCCGACGCCAAGGGCCTGCTCAAGAGCGCGATCCGCGATCCCAATCCCGTCGTCTTCCTCGAGAATGAGATCCTGTACGGCAAGTCGGGCGACGTGCCGGCGCTAGACGACTTCCTCGTGCCCATCGGCAAGGCGCGCATCGCGCGACCGGGCCGCGACGTGACGGTCGTCTCCTTCTCGATCGGCGTGACCCTTGCGCTCGCCGCCGCCGAGGCGCTCGCCAAGGAGGGGATCGAGGCGGAGGTCGTCGATCTTCGCTCGCTGCGCCCGATGGACATCGCGACGATCGTCCAATCGGTGCAAAAGACGCATCGCGTCGTTGCGATCGAGCAGGGTTGGCCGTGCTGCGGCATTGCCTCCGAGATTGCGGCGCGCGTGCAGGAAGAAGCCTTCGACTGGCTCGACGCGCCCATCGCGCGCGTCACGGGGAAGGACGTGCCCATGCCTTACGCCGCCAATCTCGAGCAGCTCGCGCTGCCGTCGATTGAAGAGATCGTCGCCGCGGCGCGGGCCGTGACCTATCGCCAGTAGCGTGGCTTATCGACCGCCCAGCGCTTCAACCGTCATCGCCGCGCTCGCGGCGGCCGCGCTTGTGTTCGCCTGGCTTTGGGTTGAGGAGCGAGATTATGCGCGCGACCTGCTGCGTGCGCTATTCGGCCTCTCCGGCGGAACGACCGCAGGCGGGTAAGCCCTCGCCGTCATCGGGCGCCTACTGCAACCCCTCCGGCTGCACAGAGTCGGGCTGCTTGGGCAGGCTCTTGCCGACCACGATCTCGACATCCGCATCCTTCGTCGAGACGACCTTGAAGCTGTTCTGGTAGGTCTTCCCGTCGTGACGCGCGATGGCGACATACTCGCCCTCGGCGAGCACAAGCGAGGGAAAGGCGCCGATCAATTCGCGGATCACGTCGCCGCCCGGCGTCAGCACCGAGAAGGAGGTGTTGGCGAGCGCTTCGCCGCCCGGGGAGTTCACGAGCTTCAGCGTGATCGTCGCGGCGCGGTGGCGCAGCGTCGCCTCGATGAGCTTGCCCGCCGGCACGCGCAGATCCGTGGTCACCACGGAGTTTGTTGTATTATTCTCGCCGGGCGAGGCGCCGCTCATGTCGAGCAAGGTCGCGACGATGTGGTAGGGGCCCTCGGGTAGCGAGATCACCTCGCCAGCGCGCGCATTGGCCAGCACCAGCTTCGCCTCCGAATTATTGCGCTCGGGAACATAGATCGAAATCGCGAGCCGCTGCGGCGGGATCGTCGCGTCGCCGAGCTTGTCGATGAGTTGCAAGCCGCCCGCGTTCATGATCATCCGTTCGTGCGCGACGCGTCCGTCGACGACGATGCGTTTCGTCGCGCCCGCGAGACCGAAGGCCGCATGCACGACATAGGCTCCGTCCGGAAGCGCAAAGCTTGGAGTCGCCTCGAGCGATTCCGCCACGAGGCGATGCGAGCCGTCGGGCTGCGCCTGCTCCTCGAAGACGCGCCAATGCACGCCGCCCTTGACGTTCGTCGTCTCGTTGGCCGTCAGCGCGGCGGAGAGGCGGACGCCGCCGGCCGGCGGCTCAGGCGCAGGCTTTCCCGCCCGGCCATGCGGCGCATTCTCGGCGAAGGCGACTGAGCCCGCCAAAAGCGCAAAAAAGAGGAGGAGGATCGGCGCGAGGCGTTTCATTGCAGGAACTAGCGTGGCGAATGGGGCGATTTCTCGGCGCCGAAAACGCTCTCGATGACGCCGATGTCCTCGGGGCTCGCGGCGCATTTTCCGGAGTAGCCATCGCGGCGCGCCACAAGACATTCTTCTTCAAGCGTTCCTGCGGCTCGGCAGGGCGCGTCGAGCGCCTTCACCCCGGCGGCCCCGGCGGCGATGACGAGTAGCGACCGAGCCGTTTCGACGGGGGCCGACGCTTCCTCCGCGCCCAGCGCCGAGGCTAGCGCGGCGCGCGCGAAGAGCAAAGCTGAGAGCCGCCGAGAGGCGCCGGGCAGCGTGGCTAAGCTAAGAAATCCCGCAGGAGTTGAGAGCTCCGCGACAATGTGGGTCGCGCCGTCGGCGATATCCGCTTCCGCTTCGAAAACCGCAAGCCGCGAGCCCAGCTGTTGCACGCTTGCAGCGCCTTCGGCTGCCTGCAGCACGACGCCGTCCGGCGGTGCGCCCTGCAAAGTCTCGAGGGCGCGGTCGAACAAAGGGTCGTCGAGCCGCGGCAGTCGCACGAGGATCCGCGACGCGCCTTGCGCCAGACGCGCTCTGGCGATGAGAGGAGCGTGACGCTCTATTCCTTCGCCGTCGGCAAAGTCGAAGAGGAGCGCGCCGGCGCCGGATGCAAACATCGCGTCGTCGTCGTCGATCCTTGGTATGATGAGACAGCTTCTCAGTGAAGACATGCTTATCGCATTCTTTGTTGTCGTCTTTCGCGTTAAATCACCATTTACCATAAATCTCCATCGTTTCTGAAGTTTCAGCATCGGCCTGGCGGGCCTCATCGAATGGAGAACGCGTCTATGATTGTCGGCGAGTTTCTCAAATGGGCGCAGAGCGCGAGCGCGGCGCGGCGAACCGAAGGCGCGAGCGCGCTGGCCAGAGCCTATCTGTATTCGAACCTCGACCCCTCGGGCCGCCGCGACGCGGCCCTCGCGCTCACCGCCCTCGCCGACGATCTCTCGCCGCGCGTGCGCCGCGCGCTCGCTGACGCGCTGGCCAGCGCGCCACAGGCGCCGCGCGCCCTGATCGCCACGCTCGCGAACGACCAGTCGGACGTCGCCGCGCCGATCCTATCTCGCTCGCCGCTGTTGTCGGAGGCCGAGCTCATCGATTGCGCCCGGATCGGCGACGCTTTGGCGCAAACCGCGATCTGCCGCCGTGCGCATGTACCCCCTCGCCTCGCCTTGGCGCTCGCCGACTTTGGCGGACGCGAGCCGGCGATCACGCTTGCCATGAACCCCGGCGCCGACCTTACCGAGGCCGCGATGCGCCGGATGCTCGAGCGCTTCGGACACGACGGCGAGGTCCGCGAGGCGCTGCTCGCGCGCCCGTTTCTGCCCGCCGCCATCAGAAGCCAGATCGTGCAGGCGACGGCGTCGGGCCTCATCGCCTTCGCGGTCGAACGCGCCTGGCTGGCGCCGGAACGCGCGGAGCGCCTCTCGCGCGAAGCCCGCGAAAAATCCAACGTCATCATCGCGGCGCAAGGAAGCGGCTCGGGCCGCAAGAGACTGCGCGCGCTCGTCTGGCATCTGCGTCGCACGGGCCAGCTCACGCCGAGCCTTCTGTTGCGCGCATTGCTGAGCGGCAGGGTGGATCTCTTCGAAGCCGCGCTCGCCGAGCTTTCCGGCCTTTCCGAGGAGCGCGTCTCGGGCCAGCTCCGGGCGTTCAAGGGTGCGGGATTTGCCGCTCTTTACGCGCAGGCGGGGCTTCCGCCGAAGCTCCTGCCGGGGTTCCGCGCTGCGCTCGAAGCCATAGAGGCGAGCGTCTCGGCGGGGGGCGAGGAGGATGCCGAGTTGCGCCTCGCCATCGTCGAGCCTGTGATCGCGCGCTGCGATCGGATGAACAATGGCGAGCTGGACCGGCTGATGTCGCTGTTGCGCCGCTTCGAATCGGAGGCGGCGATCGACGCCGCCCGCGCTGAGGCGACGGCGCGCGCCGCGACGGCCGCAACGCGACGCCTCCCCGCGCCAATCGTCGACATGCGCGCGCTGGAAGCGGCGCTCGATCGAGCGGCCTGATCGCCTTCGGCGGCGCAGTGATGAGCGCGCCAGCGCCGCCGAGCAATTTTAGGGGGCTCTGCCTGCGGGAGTGAAGGAATATGAATTGGAGACGGATATCGTCTGGCTTCTCGGCAGAATCTATTGCACGGGCACGCTTGAGGATTACGCCGCCGTGCATGCGCTGCAGGATCAATTCAAGCTGGTTCCGCTCAGCGCCTATGGAAAGGACTACACGCCGCCCGCCGGGAAGGTCGATCCCGCGATCGACATGAAGTCGGCGGTGCGCGAACAGGTGAACAGCCTCGACAGCGTGGCCTATTTCACCTTGCTTTGCGATCTCATGAAAGCCAATCCGCCCGCGCCTGCGGACGCGCCGGAAGTCGCGAAATTCGCGAAGATCGGCATCGTTCCCGGCAAGGACTTCGACGTGTCGAAATTCAATCCCGACTTCGGCAAGCATCTGCCGCGGGTGAGCTTCGACCGCATCATGGCGCAAGTGAAGCTCAACAAGGCGATCACGCTGCACAATGGATGGCTCTATACGACGACGACGGGCTTGTATGGGACCGACTATCTCATGCGCGCCTTCATCACCGCCGTCGGTCTCGGCGCCAACCGGCCGCAGGACGCGATCTACCCGATGTCGACCAAGGACGGGGAAGGACAGGCTTACGACGGCGCGACAACTATGTGATGCATTTTCCGAAAGGCCAGCTTCCGCCCGTGCACGGCTTCTGGTCCCTGACCATGTATGACAGCGACTTTTTCTTCGTCGCCAACCCGATCAACCGCTATTCCATCAGCCCTCGACAGAATTTGAAGGCGAACCCGGACGGCTCCGTGGATCTCTACATCCAGAACGAGTTGCCTGGGCCGGACAAGGAGTTGAACTGGCTCCCGGCGCCGGCTGGGAAGTTTCAACTCATGCTGCGCCTCTATTGGCCCAGCGAGCACAACCCGTCGATCCTCAACGGTTCGTGGAAAATCCCGGCGGTCAAAAAGGTGAGCTGACCGGCGTAAGCGACGCTTCTCAAATGCGCGGCCGCGTCCGAGGAGGACGCGGCCTTTTTTGCGCGCGGGCGAGGCCCCGCATCGACGCGCGTCCGCACCTGAGATAAGAGGCATAAATCAAACCTCTTGTCGGGGCCTATCATGCGTTCAGCCCGTCTCGTTATTTTTGCGCTCGTCGCGGGCCTCTTCGCGATCCCCGCGCGCGCGGCTGAGGAATTGCGGCTGGCGCTCCAGGTGACCGGGACCACGGTCTGGGAGATGGCGGTGGTGTCGGCCTATGGCCTCGACAAGGAGGCCGATCTCGATCTGAAGGTCACAGAGCTCGCCTCGACCGAGGCCGGCAAGATTGCGCTCATGGGCGGCTCCGCCGACGTCATTGTCTCCGACTGGCTGTGGGTCGGGCGCGAGCGCGCCGGCGGTCATTCCTTCGTCTTTTATCCGGCTTCGGCGGGCATCGGCGCCGTCATGACGAAGGACCCGGCGATCAAGAGCGTCAAGGACCTCGCGGGCAAGAAGCTCGGCGTCGCGGGCGGCCCGCTCGACAAGAGCTGGCTGCTGCTCAAGGCTTATGCGCTCAAGCAAGGCGTCGATCTCGAGCAGAGAGCGCAAATCGTTTATGGCGCGCCGCCGCTCCTCGCCGAAAAGGCCGCGCAGGGCGAGCTCGACGCAGCGCTCGAATTCTGGAATTTCGCGATCGATCTCGAGGCGAGAGGCTTTCGCCGCGCGATCGAGATGACTGAGGTCGAGAAGGCGCTCGGCGCTGCGGGCGCCCCGGTCGTGACCGGCTATGTATTCGATGAAAAGTTCGCGGCTGCGCATGGCCCGGCGCTTGCGCGCTTCTTCGCGATGATGAAGAAGGCGAAGACTCTCATCGCGACGAACGACGAAGCCTGGGCGAAGGCCGCCGCGCGCATACCGGCGAAGGACAAGGCGACGCTCGACCTCTACCGCAAGCGCTATGTCGAAGCGGCGCCCAAAGGCTCGCTCGCCGAGCAGGAGGCCGACGCCGCGAAGCTCTTCGCCGTGCTCGCGGCGATTGGCGGCGAGGCGCTGGTCGGACCCGCCAAGACGCTTCCGCCCGGAACCTTCTACAAGGCGGCGCCTTGATCCGGCTGCTCTCCTTCGCCGCGATGCTCGCGCTATGGCAGGGGGCGGCGCTCGTTTCCGATCCGCGCCGCCTGCCGGGGCCGCTGCCGGTGCTCGCGGCGATCGAGGAGCAGGCGCGCTCGGGCGCGCTTTTTACCAATCTCGGCGTGACGCTGGCCCGCGTCGCGGCGAGCTTTGCGCTGGCGATGACGCTCGGCTCAACGCTCGGCTATCTGATGGGGCGCAACCGCCTCGCCGACAAAATCCTCGACCCCTGGCTCGTCGCGCTATTGAACCTGCCGGCGCTGGTCGTGATCGTTCTCGCCTATCTCTGGGCGGGGCTCACGGAAGTCGCAGCGATCGGCGCCGTCGCGCTAAACAAGCTGCCCGGCGCGATGGTGCTCGCAAGAGAAGGCGCGCGCGCCCAGGACCCTTTGCTCGACGAGATGGCGGAAGCCTTTCGCTTTCCCGTCTCCACGCGTCTCCGCCATGTCGTGCTGCCGCAGCTTGCGCCTTATCTCGCCGCAGCGACGCGCTCGGGTCTGTCCCTCGTCTGGAAAATCGTTCTGATCGTCGAGCTCCTGGGCCGCCCAAACGGCGTCGGTTTCGAGATCTACACCGCTTTCCAGCTGTTCGACGTTCGTCTGCTCCTCGCCTACGCGCTACCTTTCGTCGCGCTGATGCTTTGCGTGGAGACGTTCCTCGTCCAGCCCTTCGAGCGGCGCGTCGCCCGCTGGCGGTGAATTGATGCTCCTCGATGTCGACATCACCGCCAAAGACTATTTGGGCGCAGACGGGCGCCGAACGACGGTCATCGAGGACTTGCGCTTTGCGCTCGCCCGCGGCGAAGCGGGCGCGCTCGTTGGTCCTTCGGGATGCGGAAAGACGACGCTCTTGCGCATCATCGCCGGCCTGGACGCGGCTTTCGCCGGCCGCGTCTCTCTGCCGCAAGGAAGCCGGCTCGGCATGGCCTTTCAGGAGCCGCGGCTTCTGCCCTGGCGCAGCGTTTTCGACAATCTGAAGATCGCCGCCCCGCTGGCGAGCGACGCAGAAATCGACGCGCTGCTCTCCGACTTCGATCTCGCCGCGCATCGCGACGAATTTCCGGGGCGCCTGTCGCTTGGCCTCGCGCGCCGCGCCGCGCTCGCCCGCGCGCTGGCCATCCAACCCACGCTCCTTCTGCTCGACGAGCCGCTCGTCTCGCTCGACGCGGCCTTGGCCCTCGAGCTGCGCGAGCGCATTGCGCGGCTCATTGATGAGACGCATGTGACGACGCTGATCGTGACCCACGACCTCAACGAGGCCATCGCGCTCGCCGACCGTATCTTCATTCTCGCGCCACGTCCGACGCGCGTCGCGGCGACACTGCCGATCGAGACGCCTCGTGCGAAAATGACGGAAGCGCGCGCGCGCGATTATGCCGAGGAGACGAAGACGATTATCGGCCGATTGCGGGGATGCTGACGCTCAGCACGCACGCAGGGCCCGATGACTCAAGCTCCGACAACGCCGCTCGTTTCGACGACATTGAGCGCCGCGAAAAAAATTCCCTTTTTCGTCGCCTGCTCTGAAAGCGTCCACCAATTGTCCACGTCCTCCTGCGCGATGAGGTCCGCCTCCGCGCATTGATCGGCGACTTTTCGAACATCGAAGATGACGTCAGCCTCCTGCAATTTGCTGGTCCAGTAAGCGTGAACGAAGGTTTCGGGCTGCTTGACTCCGCATTCCTTCATCAGCGACGCGAGCTCCCGCCCGAGGAAGGGATGGCGGATGGAGCGCTGGAAAAAGCCGGCGATCTTCCGGCTGTCGTCGAATTCGCCATTGAACAAGATGAAGGTTTCCCAATCGGGCTCGCAGGCGACCATATGGCCGCCGATCTTGGTGACGCGCGCCATTTCCCTCATGACGGCGGCAGGCGCCTCCACATGTTGCAGCGAGCGGTCGATCCGCGCGGCGTGCGCGCGCCGGTCTTCCAGCGGGATTTCGTGGGCGTCGCCGGACAGGAACTGAATATTCGCCCGCGCCCCCGCCCGCTCCCTGGCGACGGCGATGAAATTCTCGCTTCTTTCGACACCGATGAAACTCGTCGCCGGATACTGATCCGCGAGCTGGATCAGATCCGATCCCGTCCCGCAGGCGACGTCGAGGATCGTCTGCCCCGGCTCGATTTTCAGCGACTTCCAAGAGTGAGATTTGTAGGCTTGGAAGAAGGGAAGCCCGCCCATGAAATCCAGGCATCGAAGAAGCCTGCCGAATTCCTCGCCGTCCGCTTCGCGAAATGCGCTGCCGATGTTCTTTGTCATGCCTTTTTCTTCGCTTCTTGGGCAGTCTTCGTGAATCGCGACCCCGCCGACGAGCGGCCTCTAGCGATGGTAGCGCAGCCCCGCCTTTTCAGCCAGGACCCTCAACTTCCCTGCCCCGCGTCCTATTGTCGTCATTGTCCTTATTCCCCAGGTCACTATGCTACAAGCCATCGGGGAGGACGGCATGGCGGACCGGTTCATTCGTTTTTTCGGCGAGGTCGGCATTGCGGATGTGCCGCTCGTCGGCGGCAAGAACGCGTCTCTGGGAGAAATGTACCGCCAGCTGACGCCGAAGGGCATTTTGATCCCGAATGGTTTTGCGATCACGGCCGAGGCCTATCGGCATGCGCTCGATTCCGCCCGCGCCTGGCCGGCGCTCCAAGAGGCGCTTGCCGGGCTGGATGTCTCCGACGTGGATGATCTCGCGCGTCGGGCGAAAAAAGCGCGAGAGATCGTGTGTCGCGCAGGACTGACCGGGGTCCTAGCCGAGCAAATCAGCGCGGCGCTGGCGCAGCTCGTCGATGAGTACGGGCCGGAGCTCTCCGTCGCCGTGCGCTCCTCGGCGACGGCGGAGGACCTGCCGCACGCGAGCTTCGCCGGGCAGCACGAGAGCTATCTGAATGTTCGCGGCGAGGCGGGCGTGCTCGAGGCCGTCGTGCATTGTTTCGCGAGCCTCTTTACGGACCGGGCGATCCGCTATCGCGTCGACAACGGCTTCGATCATTTCAAAGTCTTCAATTCCGTCGGCGTCATGAAAATGGTGCGGTCGGACATCGCTTCGTCCGGCGTTTTGTTCACGCTCGACACGGAAACTGGTTTCGAGGACGTGGTGTTCCTTACCGGCGCCTACGGCCTTGGCGAGAACGTCGTCCAGGGCGCGGTCGATCCGGACGAGTTCTACGTCTTCAAGCCGACCTATCGCGCAGGCAAGAAAAGCGTGCTGAAGCGAGAGCTCGGCGCGAAGAAGATCAAGATGATCTTCTCGGTGGGCGGATTGGCGACGACGCGCAACGTGCCGACCGACGTGCGGGAGCGTGAGAAGTTCTGCCTGAGCGATGAAGAGGTCTTGACCCTCACAGGCCAGGCGATGGTGATCGAGGACCATTACAGCGCCGTCGCGGGCGAGAAGCGGCCCATGGACGTGGAATGGGCGAAGGACGGCCTCGACGGGCGTCTCTATATCGTTCAGGCGCGGCCCGAGACGGTCGCGTCGCGCCGCGACCGCGGCGCCCTCGAGACCTATCGGATCGAGAAGCGGGCGCCCGTGCGAATCGAAGGGAGGGCGGTCGGAACCAAGATCGCCGTCGGGCGCGCGCGCGTCATCGCGCATCTGAGCGAATTGTCGCAATTCGTGCCGGGCGAGATCCTCGTCGCCGACTCGACCTCGCCCGACTGGGGCACGGTGATGAAATCGGCCGCCGGCGTCGTCACCAATCGCGGAGGCCGCACCTGTCATGCGGCGATCGTCGCACGCGAGCTCGGCATTCCGGCCATCGTCGGCGCCGACGGCGCAACGCGCGCGATCCGGACAGGCGAGATGATCTCCGTCTGCTGCGCCGAGGGCGATGTCGGCCGCGTCTATGAGGGCGAGATCGGCTTCGTCGTCGAACGTGTTGATCTCTCGCAGCTGCCGCGGCCGCGGACCCATGTGATGCTGAACGTGGGCAATCCGGAGCTCGCCTTCGCGCATTCGCGCCTGCCGAACGACGGAGTGGGTTTGGCGCGCATGGAGTTCATCGTCGCCGAATTGATCAAGGCGCACCCCATGGCCCTGATCCATCCCGAGCGGATCGCCGACGCGCATGAGCGCGCCGAAATCGCGCGGCTGACGGCGAACGACCCAAGCCCGAAGGAGTTTTTCGTCCGGCGTCTCGCCGAGGGAGTCGCGACGATCGCCGCCGCCTTCTATCCCAAGCCCGTCGTGTTGCGCATGTCGGACTTCAAGAGCAACGAATATGCGGAACTGCTCGGGGGACGCGCCTTCGAGCCGTTGGAGGCCAATCCGATGATCGGTTTCCGCGGCGCTTCGCGCTATGCTCATCCGGCCTACAAGGAAGGCTTCGCGCTTGAATGCGCAGGCGTCAAGCGCGTGCGCGACGAGATGGGCCTTTCGAACGTCAAGCTTATGATCCCCTTCTGCCGTCGGGTGGAGGAGGCTGAGCGCGTTCTGGCGACCATGGCGGAGCTCGGGTTGAAGCGCGGCGAGAATGGTCTCGAGATTTATGTGATGTGCGAGATCCCGAACAATGTTCTGCTCATCGACGAGTTCTCGAAGCATTTCGACGGCTTCTCGATCGGCTCGAACGACCTGACGCAGCTTACGCTCGGCGTCGATCGCGACTCGGAGATCGTGGCCTTCGACTTCGACGAGCGCGATGCCGGCGTCAAGGAGATCATCCGCCTCGCGGTGGAGGGGGCGCGTCGCAACCATCGCCACTGCGGCATTTGCGGCCAGGCGCCGTCGGACTACCCGGAGATCGCCGAGTTCCTCGTGCGGCTTGGCATCGATTCCCTCAGCCTCAACCCCGACACGGTGCTCGCGACGACGCGGCGGCTCTTGGAGGTTGAAAAGGCGCTGGGGCGAGGGCCGCGAGGGTAATCGTCTCCCGCGAAGCTTCAGCCGAACGCCTCACGCAAGAAGGCCGTAGCTTCTTGAATTGAGGCGCGCCCCTCCGCCATCAGCCCGTGCGCAAGCTGCCAGCAATGCGGCACACGGGGCCATAGTCGTAGCGTCGTCTGCACGCCGGCCGCTCGCGCGCGAGCGGCCACGCGTAACGCGTCGTCGCGCAACAGCTCATCTTCGGCGACGTGGATCAGCAGGGGCGGCAGGCCCAAAAGCTCGGCGTAAAGCGGTGACGCGCGGGGATCCCGGGGGTTGCCGCCCGCAAGATAAGCGTGGGACGCGATCCGCAGCATCCTGCGCGTGAACATCGGGTCGCGACCCTCGTTCTCGCGCGCCGAGGCCCCGGTCACGGCGAGATCGGTCCAGGGGGAAAACAGCGCCGCCGCGCGGGGCAGGCTCGCGCCGTCCTGCCGGCGCGCCGCCATGACGCCGAGCGCCAGTCCCGCGCCGGCCGAGTCGCCAGCAAGCGCGACCGCGCCGCGCTCCGCGGCAAGCGCCGCCAGAGCCGCCTGCGCGTCGTCGAAGGCGGCCGGAAAAACATGTCGCGGCGCGAGACGATAGGCGGGGATGAAAACCTCAAAACCCTCAGCCGCGAAACCCGCGGCGATGGGGCGATAGGACCTGGGCGTTCCCGCAAAAAAAGCGCCGCCGTGGAGGTAGAGCAACGGCGTTCCCGCTCCGCAGACCTCCGTCGGCACGCCCCCGAGGCGCCGGCGCTTGAAGCCTCCCTCGGGCGCCTCATAGGGCAGATTGAGGGCGAAGGCGCTGGCGGCCTCAGAGATCGTTCGCGCATGAATGAGCTGCGGCTTCACGCGCCGCCGCAGGAATCGGCAGGCGAGCGACGGCGAAACGGCTCTCAAATGTCGCGGCCCTCGATCTCGACACGCAATCGCTGCTCGGTTCGCCGCAGGCTCTCGAGCTTCGGCGCGAGCGCGAGCGCGCGGCGGTAGGCGTCGAGCGCGCCCCTTTTGTCGTCGGCCTCTTCTTTGAGCGAGCCAAGCGCCATGAGCGCGTCGAAACGGCGCGGCTCCAGGCGAAGCGCCGCCTCGAAATCGGCCCGCGCGCCCGCCGCGTCCCCCTCGACGAGTCGCAGCTGCGCCCGCGCGACGAAACCTTCGGACCAAGTGGGATCGATGGCGACGAGGCGGTCGAGAAGCATCAACGCCAGCGCCGGCGCACCGGCCTTTTCCGCAGCCGCGGCGCGCGTTGCGATGAGCGCCGAGGTGTCGGAGATCGAAGTGGCGAAGGACTGGCGCAGCAGCCCCATGATGGCTTCGGCCTCGGCTGGATCGGAGGCGGTTTGCAGGCGCGCGGCGAGTTCGTCGGTCACCTTCGCCTGGGCTTGGGCCGGCGTCAGCTTTTTGGCGGGCGCGGCGGCGCGCGGCGGCCTAGCCGGCGTCTTGCGAAGCGGCGGCGGCGCTTCGGACTCTGGAGCGGGAGGCAAGGGGATGCGCCCGAACCCCGGGATTTCGATGAAGGCGCCGCTTTCCTCTTCGGCCGCGCGCGCAAGCCCGGGCGCAACGAGCATCGCCGCGGCAAGAAGGTAGAAGAGGGTCTTTCCCAATGGCATGGCCGCAAAGATAGCCGGATGTCTGGCAAGCGCAAGCCGCGCCGCTTCCAAGAGCCTGCGGGTCAAGCCGCCGTCAGCGTGAGCAGGATGTCGGCATACCAGGCGCAATTGAGACCGAGCGCCTCGTCGAGCGCGAGGTCGCGCGTGCCGACATCGAGCCGCGAAGAGTGAATTCCGAGGAGTCGCCAAGGTAAGTCGCCCTGCTTCAAAGAGCCGCCGGAGGCGCGCATGACGACCGGCGCGCCGCTCGTGCCGCGATGCGTGCGCGCATCGGTGAGGAAATAGCCCTGTCCTTGAAAGCGCAAACCGAAAGAGGATGCGAGCACGGCCCGGCGCACCACGGGCATGTGATGCAGCGTATCGTGAAAGCCGAGCGGAAAGCCGAGAATCAGCAGCGACGAGCCAATCTCGATGTGCTCGATCGCCCTCAAGAGGTGGGCGGGATTGAAAGCGCGATAGACCGCCGTCTCCGGCAGGGCCGAGCGGTCAATCTCGATCGCCGCGACGTCGATCGCCCCGGCGGAGTCGAGGCCTTGGCGCCAGACGGGTTCGCCATGGCGGTAGAGGGGGATCGAGAAGACCGTGGACTTGGCCATGTTCTCGGGATCGTCGTGGAGCTCGATCTCCAACCGATCGGGGAGATGACCACTCCCCTCGTCCATCACCACATGCCGGCTGGTGACCAGGAACAAACGTTCATCGCGCTCGAAAAAAAAGCCGCTGGCGTTCGTTCGCAAGCTTTGTTGCTCGAACGTGCAAATCTGCGTCGCAGTCAGCAAAAGAGAGTCGATCAGCGCGTTTTCCTACCCCGCCCGGTCCCGAGCCTTTGAAGCGAGAAAATTCTAGCGCTTTCCTCATAACATAAGCTGACGACGAAATCGTACGGTCACGCCGGACCCCAAAGCGCCCCCCGCTCCTGGAACTTTTCTCGCAACGGGGACGTTTGCCCGATGACGCATCCGCCTCTTAAAAAAGTTAGGGCGCGTTGCGAGTTTTTCGCAGCGCGCCCCGGGATTTCAGACTTCTGGGTCGCTCAATGCGCGAGCACGGCGAGCAGCAGCAGAGCGACGATGTTCGTGATCTTGATCGCCGGATTCACGGCCGGCCCGGCCGTGTCCTTATAGGGATCGCCAACCGTGTCGCCAGTGACCGCGGCCTTGTGCGCGTCGCCGCCTTTGACGTGCTTGACGCCGTCTTTGTCGACAAAGCCGTCCTCGAAGCTCTTTTTGGCGTTGTCCCAGGCGCCGCCGCCCGAGGTCATCGAGATCGCGACGAAGATGCCGTTGACGATGACGCCCAGGAGCAGCGCGCCGAGCGCCGCAAAGGCGTTGGCTTTGCCGCCCAGAATCCAGGCCACGATGAAGGCCACGAGCGGCGCGAGCACCGGCAGCAGCGAGGGAACGATCATCTCCTTGATCGCCGCCTGGGTCAGCAGATCGACGGCGCGGCCGTAGTCGGGACGCTCCGTGCCGGCCATGATGCCCGGGTTCTTGAACTGCCGGCGCACCTCCTCGACGACCGAGCCGGCGGCGCGGCCGACGGCGGTCATCGCGATGCCGCCGAAGAGATAGGGGATGAGCCCGCCGAAGATCAGGCCTGCTACGACGTAAGGGTTGGAGAGCCCGAAGTCGACGCTGTCCATTCCCTTGAAGAAAGGCAGGCCCTGGTCGGTGAAGTGCTTCAGATCGTTGGTGTAGGCGGCGAAGAGCACGAGCGCGCCGAGGCCCGCCGAACCGATCGCATAGCCCTTGGTGACGGCCTTCGTCGTGTTGCCGACCGCGTCGAGCGCGTCGGTCGACTGGCGCACTTCCTTCGGCAGGCCCGACATTTCCGCGATTCCGCCAGCGTTGTCGGTCACCGGGCCGAAAGCGTCGAGCGCGACGATCACGCCGGCGAGGCCGAGCATCGTCGTCACCGCGACCGCGACGCCATAGAGGCCGCCGAGGTTATAGGTGAAGAGAATGCCGAGCACGATCACCAGCGCCGGCGCCGCCGTCGAACTCGAGCGACACCGCGAGGCCCTGAATCACATTGGTGCCGTGACCGGTCACCGAGGCCTGAGCGATCGAGACGACCGGACGCTTGCCCGTCCCGGTGTAATATTCGGTGATATAGACGATGGCCGCCGTCACGATGAGGCCGATGACGCCGTCGATGAAGAGCCAGAAGCCGTAAATCGGCTGGCCGTTCACCTTGCCGACCTCGCCGAGGCCCACGGTGAAGAGCGTCGCGAGGAAGAGGCCCGCGATCGAGAAGACTCCCGCGGCGATGAGCCCCTTGTAGAGCGCGCCCATGATCGAGTCGTCGATGCCGATCTTCTTGAAGTAGGGCGCGGCGAGCTTGGTCAGCTCGAAGGAATGGGCGTCGCCGAGCTGCACGAAATAGGTGCCGGCAATCGAGGCGAGGATCGAGAAGCCGCCGATCGCCAGCGGATAGAGCACCGCGCTGGAAAGCCCCTCCTGGCCCGCGAAGAAGATGGAGGCGAGGACCATCGTCGCGACGACGGTGACGGCGTAGGTCTCGAAGAGGTCCGCCGCCATGCCGGCGCAGTCGCCGACATTGTCGCCGACATTGTCGGCGATTGTCGCCGGGTTGCGCGGATCGTCCTCGGGAATGCCCGCCTCGACCTTGCCGACGAGGTCGGCGCCGACGTCCGCGCCCTTGGTGAAGATGCCGCCGCCGAGACGCGCGAAGATCGAGATCAGCGAGGCGCCGAAGCTCAAGCCCACGAGCGCGTCGACCACCGTGCGGTCGGAGGGAGAATAGCCCGCGCCCCAGGTGAGGATGGCGTAATAGACCGCGACGCCGAGCAGCGCCAAGCCCGCGACGAGAAGGCCGGTGATCGCGCCCGCCTTGAAGGCGACGTCGAGACCCTCGGCCAGCGACTTCGTCGCGGCCTGGGCGGTGCGGACGTTGGCGCGCACCGAGACGTTCATGCCGATGTAGCCGGCCGCGCCCGAAAGCACCGCGCCCAGCACGAAGCCGAAAGCCACCCAGAGGCCGAGGAACAGCGCCAGCAGCACGGCCACGCCCCCGCCGACCATGGCGATCGTCCTATATTGGCGATTGAGATAGGCCTGCGCGCCCTCGGCGATGGCGCCCGCGATCTCCTGCATTTTCGCGGAGCCGGCGTCATGCGCCAGCAGATCCTTAGCGGTCAGCGCCCCATAGGCGACGGACGCCAGCCCGAACAGAATAGTCAGAAACAAGACCATTTGGTTTCGCCCTCTCGTTCAGGCGCCGCACTCCGACGCCGCTTGCCGCGACGGATCGCCGCCCTCGCGCTCCAGCCGAAAAAAAGACACGCAGCCGCGATCCGAGAATCACGGCTGCGACGATTGTTCCCCTCCCCTTTGCCAGAAAGATTTGCCCGCGGCAATGGCGACGCTCAAACGCTGCTCAAAAATGGCTGAACGATAAACTACTGAAATGGATTATCTTTCCCATCTCGTCGACGAGTTGAGGTTGCTCCGGCCCTGCAATGATTTCGCCGATTCTCACAAAAGCTCCCTGCCCGCCCGCGCAACCCCACAGGTTCAGCTCGCCGCAGGCTAGAATCTCATAATCATCTCCCCCACAGAGCATGGTTTGGAGAAGATCAGGGACCAGCTTCAACGCCTCTCGCGCCGCCTCGGAGAGAGGAATATTCTCCAGCTGCACGCGCGCGGAGACCCCTGAGGCCCGGGCGAGCTTGGCGAGATCCCCCAAGAGCCCGTCGGAAACGTCCATTGCGACACTCGCACTCCGGCGCAACAGCGGCGCAAGGTCCAGGCGCGGGCGCGGCAGGAGGTAGCGCTCCAGCAGGAAGTCGCGAGCCGAGGGGGAGAGCCGCGCGGCGAGCGCTGCGTCCTTGCGCAGCCTCAGCCCCAGTGCCGCATCGCCGATGGTTCCGCTGACAAAGACGCCGTCGCCGACCTTTGCGCCGGCGCGCGGCACGAATCGCCCTTTGACACGACCGAGCGCCGTGACCGAGATCGTCAGGGGACCGGGCGTCTTGACCGTGTCGCCGCCGAGCAGCGGACAGGCAAAGCGCGCTGCGTCCTCGCCGAGCCCGAGCGCAAAGGCCGTAAGCCAGTCGTTGGTCCACCCTTCGGGGAGCGCCAGCGCGAGCAGGAAGCCCAAGGGCTCGGCGCCCTTGGCGGCGAGATCGGAGAGGTTGACGCGCAGCGCCTTCTTGGCGATGGCGCCGGGCGGGTCGTCCGCGAAAAAGTGCACGCCAGCGACGAGCGCGTCCACCGTCGCGACGGTTTCCGCCCCCGCCGGCAGCAGCGCCGCGTCGTCGGCGAGCCCAAGCCCCGCCGGTCCCGCAAGCGGCGCGAAGAGCTTTTCGATCAGCTCATCCTCGGTGAAGCGGTGGGTCATGGTTCTGCCGGAAGCGACTATAGCCTCAACCCTTCGCCCGCTCCCCGGCCCGCGTCTCGCGTGCGAGACGATCGAGCACGGCGTTGATCATGCCGCATTCGGTGGGCCCGAAGAAGGCCCCGGCCACGTCCACATATTCCTTGATCGCGACGGCTGCAGGCACATCTGGGCGGTTCATAAGCTCATAGGCGCCGGCGCGCAGGATCGCGCGCATGACGGTCTCGATTCGTGCCAGCGGCCAGCCTCCCGAAAGCGCCGCGTCGATTTTCGTGTCGATCGCGCGCTGCTCTCCGAGCACGCCCGCGAGCACCTCGCGGAAGAACCCGACCTCCGCCGGCAAATAGCGGGCGCCCTCTATCTCGCGGCCGATCCAGTGCGCCTCGAACTCCGCTTGCACCTCGTGCAAACCCTTGCCCGCGACCTCCATCTGATAGAGCGCCTGCACGACGGCGAGGCGCGCGTTCGAGCGCTCTCCGGCCTTCATCGGCGCGAGCCCGGTTCGCGCGCGAGGCGGATCAGCGCGAGGGTGGCGAGCGCGGCGTCCGCGCCCTTGTCGCCCTGTTTCGGGTCGGCGCGCGCCATCGCTTGCTCCTCGTTCTCGACGGTCAGAATGCCATTGCCGAGCGGCAAGCGCTGCGCGACGGCGAGCTCGCTCAGCGCACGGGCGCTTTCATTGGCCACGATCTCGAAGTGATAGGTTTCTCCGCGGATCACGCAGCCGAGCGCGACCACGCCGTCATAGGGGGAACCGGCCTTGCGCGCAGCCTCCAGCGCAATGGCCGCGGCGGGTGCGATTTCGAGCGCGCCTGGAACCTCGATCACCCGCGCCTCGACCTTCGCACGCGAAAGCGCGGCGACCGCGCCCTCCCGCAGCAAAGCCACCACGCGCGCATTGAAATGCGCGGCGATGACGAGCACGCGTGCGCCGGAAATAGGCGCGAATTCCTTATCCGCGCGGGAAAAGCCTGCCATGGGGGTCCTGAGCTGCTGAGGAGGGTGGCGTCGCGCGCCACGACAAGGCGTCTGGCACGCGCGCGCGAGAGTGGCAAGCGGTGGCGGCGTCTCGCGGACGCCAAGACATTCTGAAGTGTTTCGATAGACAGCGGAAGCGTCGGCTGAAAAATTATTGCTACGCTGTGGCTTTTGGGTGACAGACATCGTCGACAATTAATGATTAAGTAACCAATCTCAATTCGGCCCTAAGGGCTTTGTCGAAATTGGAGTTTGCTATGAAAAACAGGTTCTACTTGGCCATCGGCGCTTGCGCTACTCTCGCCCTCGGTGGATGTGGTTTTGGCCTCAAGGTTCCCGAGATCCAAGAAGGTTGGGACACCCCCCAGGATGGTGAAACCCTGGTCCGCGAGATCTCCAAGACCGTATATCTGTCCGTCGAAAAGGCCGTCGTCTGCGTCCTGCGAGAAGGCGGACCATTGGAGAGCGAGGCGAACCGGCAAAGATTTGAAAGGGATTGGGCGGCGCAAATGACGCTCCAGCTTACGATCCTGGAGTTCGACCTCGCTCAGTCCTGGACTGAGTTCTGAATACTCCGATGCAGAATGGCATCGTAAATTTTGCCGGCGAATACTTCGGATCGTCGGCAGCATCAGTTGCTGGGCCCTGGGGAGGATTGGTAAGCGGTTACGGGTCAACCTACTTGAGAGGACCGCTCGTGGTCCCGCAGAGCTATAGCCTCGGCCTCGGAGGCAAGGCGAGCACGCAATCGACGCGCACGGAAACTTCCGGCGCCGCCTTCAGCGTCCATCAGCTCGTGCAAAACGCCAAGATGCACGGCCGTTACCAGATGGAATTGGAAAGCTGCGACAACCAGACGATCAACGAGGATGAGCGGGACAGACTCTATCAAAATGAAGAATCCAAGAAACTCTCGAAGACGGCGCAATTCCTCTCCCTGATCACAAATAACGACCTTAAAATTTACGATTGGTTGAAGACGGTTCTGCGCATCCACGAGGTCATTGCCGGCTTCGGGGGCAGCACCGGGAGCAGCAAAGGCGGGATCGGCCAAAATGCGATCACGCATGAGGTCCAGTTCCTCGTCGTGACCGATGGCAACGTCACCCCGCAGTGGAGATTGGTTCGCGTTTCCGCGAACACGAACTCGCCCTTCTTCGACACGCAGCGTCAGCGCACCCATGACCTGATCGTCACCTTCGGTCCCAAGGATCCCAAGACCGGCGGGCTCCAACCCGCGGCGGACAGCCAGCACAACGCCGCCCTCTACGGACTCAGCAACGTCAATGGGATCCGGGGAGTGATCCAGCCCTGAAATTGAAGCCGGCGAGCGGTTCGGTCGCCGGCTTCAGCCCGATCCTTACAAACGGAGCTGTGTCGCCTCAGAGGACTGCGTCCAGATAGGCGACGAGCTCCCGCCACACGGCGGGGAGAGTCCCGGCGATGTCGTCGGCGATGAGTCCCGGTCCGAAGAGGGTCGCGGCGCGCCCATGCATCCAGGCCGCGCAGGACGCGGCGGCGAAAGGCTCCATGCCCTGCGCGAGCAGGCCAGCGATCATGCCGGTGAGCGTGTCTCCCGACCCGGCCGTGGCGAGCCAGGGCGGCGCCGAGGCCAGGAGCGAAGCGCGTCCGTCGGGCGAGGCGACCACGGTATCCGCCCCCTTGAGAAGCACGACCGCTCCGCTCAAGCGGGCCGCCTTGCGTGCTTGGTCAAGCTTCGACGCGCCACCATTGGCTGCATCGCCGAAGAGGCGCGCGAATTCGCCCCCGTGCGGCGTCAGCACGACTGCGCCCGGCGCTTTCTCGATGAGGCGCCGCAGCGACTCGAACTCTCCCGCAAAGCTCGTGATCGCGTCGGCGTCGATGACCGCGCTGCGCGGGTCTCCTGATCCTGCCGAGAGCGCCGTCGCGACGAGACGTCGGGTCGCCTCGCCGACGCCCAGGCCGGGCCCCAGCGCAACGACGTTCTTGCGAGCGTCGGAAAGCAGCGCGGCCAGACCCTCCGCGCCCTCGGCCTCGCGCAGCATGACGCTCGTCAGCGCCGACGCATTGACGGCCATCGCGTCCTTCGGGCTCGCGAGCGTAACGAGCCCGGCGCCCGCGCGCAGCGCCGCATGCGCCGCCAGCCGCGCCGCCCCGGTGAAGGAGAAGCCCCCCGACACGACCACCGCATGACCGCGCGAATATTTGTGCCCGTCGACCTTCGGCAGAGGAAGCAGCTTGCGCCAGAGACCTGGCGCATTGACGAAGGTCCGGGGCTTGATCTCATCGAGCACCCTGGAGCGGATGCCGATATGGGCGCAGGTCACTTGTCCGCAATGGAGCCGGCCGGGCAGCAGCAGATGGCCGTTCTTCAGGCGAAAGAAGGTGACGGTCGCGTCAGCCTCGACCGCGACGCCGCGCACCGCCCCGCTCGACCCGTCGATCCCGGAAGGGATGTCGACCGCGACGACGCGCGTGCCGCTCTCTCGGCGATAATGATTGAGCCGACGAACCAGCTCTGCGGCCTTGCCTTCGATGTTGCGCGCGAGGCCCGTGCCGAAAAGCGCGTCGATCACGATGTCGACGCCTTCGAGCGAGCAGTCCTCGGCGGGTTCCACCGGCCCGTCCCAGGCGTTCGCCGCCGTGAGCGCGTCGCCGCGCAGGCTTCCCCGCGGCGTAAGCGCGCCGACGCGCAGCTTCATGCGCGCCTGGCGCAAGAGGCGCGCCGCCACATAGCCGTCGCCGCCGTTGTTGCCAGGCCCGCAGAGCACGAGCACACGCCGGCCGCTGCTCGTTTGCAGCATGCGCGTGACGACGCTCACGAGCGCCCCGGCGGCGTTCTCCATGAGCTCCATGCCGGGGACGCCCGAGTCCATCGTCAGCCGATCGGCGCGCGCCATCTCTTCGGCGGTGAGGATCTCTGTCGGGAACGGATCGAGCGGCATAGGCGGATGGTCGCAAATGGCTCCTCTGAGAGCAATGGGCGCGCCATAAGATTTGGCGGCTTGAGCGCGCGCTTTCCGCCTTCCGGCTGAATTTGCTATGTGTTCGCTACTCGGCGCCCGCCGGCGCGTCGAACGCCGCCGCTCTCAGGTTCGAAACCCATGCTGTCGCTCATTCTTCTATGCCACGACCTCGGGCCGGCGCGCGAAGCGGCAGACCTCAAGGCGCTGATCCGCGAGCGGACGGCGCGCAGTCTCGCCTCGCTCGTAGAAGCCTCAATCGCCGGCGTCGTCGCCGACGCAACACTCGTGGCGCCGCCCGCCGCCTCGCTCGCCGACATCGCCGACGAAGCCGGCTGCCATCTCATCGAGGAGGCGGAAGCCAGCGCGGCGGTCGCGCGGGCTCTCGCGCAGGCGCGCCAGACGGACGCGTTCCTGCTCCGCGCCGGTTACTGCGTCGACCGCGGCTTCGTGGACGAAGCGGCCGACGTCGCGGCCTTCGGCGGGTTGAAGACCGCGCGCGCCTTGAAAGCGCAGCCGGATGGACTGCTCACCCGCCTCGCGCCGTCGCTGGCGACGCCGGTTGGCCTCTTGGCCCGTAAAAGCGCGATCTCCGAAGCGGGCGGCGCGGAGATCCCGCGCCTTGCGCGCGTGCTCAAGGCCCGCGAGATGGTTTCGCGCGCGAGACGGGGCGCCTAACGCCACGATCGTTGACGCCATGCGCGAAAATGTCGGAAATGCCGGCCGGAGCGGCGCAAGGAAAAAACGATGGCTTTGCGAAGAAGCATGGCGTTAACGCTTCTGACGGCGCTGCTCCTCATTGGCGGCGCCGGAGGGAAGGTCGAGGCGCGCGGCGCGCTGACACTCATTCAGGACGCCTGCCTGCTCTACATCGGGCCTGACTACGCCTATTTCTCCGCCTACGAGCCGCAAACGCCGCGCAAGCGCTTTTGCGAGGAGGCGCCGCGAACGGGGGAGACCGTTTTCGCCATTGATTTCGCGCAGGAGGAAATGCGCGCGATGAAAGTCGATTTCCGCATCCTGCGCAATATCGGCGAGGATGCAGATCCGGCGGAGATCGAGGCCGCGACGCTCGCCCATGCGCCGTCACGGGTCTATCCTACGGGGAGCCTCAGCCTGCACTACGACTTCAAGGAGGCGGGCGAATATGCGGGACTCGTGACCGTCGACGGCCCGAATGGCGAGCATTGGGTCGCCTATTTTCCCTTCGCCGTCGCGCAGCCCTATCGGGCGCGCCTGCCCTATTATCTCCTCGGCGTTGCGGGACTGCTCGCCATCTTCTTTACCTTCTGGGGCAAGGACCGACGCGGAAAGAAGCCCGAGCCGAAACGCGAATCATGATTTTCGAGTCACGCCGCTCGATCCTCACGCGTCCACGCTATCGGTTACAACGGCATTCCACATCTTGATCGCCGGTGAGCCCCGGTAGGCGCTGAGGACGCTCAGCCTTCCGGTATCGAGCATGAACCGCTGGCCCTCGCTGGCGGGAAGGCCAATCCAACGCGCCGCCAGCACGCGCAAGATGTGACCATGCGAAAAGAGCGCGACGTCGCCTTGCGTCGCGCGCGCACGGGCGATGGCGCGATCCGCGCGCGCGCTCACTTGCTCCGCCGTCTCTCCCCCGGGACATCCGTCGCGAAAGATCAGCCAGTTCGGCGAACTTTCCAGGATCTGCGAAGGCGTCAGCCCTTCATAGGCGCCGTAGTTCCATTCCATCAGATCGTTATCGACGATGGCCTTGCCGCCGAGTCCGGCAAGCGCGCAAGTGTCCTGCGCTCGCTGCATGCCGCTCACGAGCACGAGCGCGAAGTTCACGCGCTCGAGCGCCGGCCGCAACCGCTCGGCCGCTCGCCGGCCGTTATCGGTCAGGGGAATATCGGTCGTCCCCGTGTGCCGGCCGCTCAGGCTCCACGAGGTTTCCCCATGCCTAATCGCGAAGACGTTCATGGGGGCGGCCGGCGCCAGAAGCGCTCGCGTTAGACATTGTCAGCCTCGGTCGAGGTGGCCGCTGGGCTCCTGGCGTGACCTTGCCATATCCAGTTCTTGATTTCCGGCATATCGTCTCCGTAACGCCGGATATACTCGCGATGTTCAGTGAGCTTGTCGCGGATCTCCTGCTTCGCATAGGCCGCTCGCACGGCAAGTTGCGGGACCCGGTCGATGACGTCTTCGGCGAGATGAAACCTGTCCAGATCGTTCATCACGCACATGTCGAATGGCGTGCTCGTCGTGCCCTCTTCCTTGTAGCCGCGCACGTGCAGATTGTCGTGCCCGTTCCTGCGATAAGTCAGCCGATGGATCAGCCACGGATATCCATGGAACGCGAAGATGATCGGACACTCGGTCGAAAACAGCATGTCGAAGTCACGATCGGGCAGGCCGTGCGGATGTTCATTCGGTGGTTGCAGCCTCATCAGATCAACGACGTTGACGACGCGGATCTTCAATTCAGGCGCCAATCGCCGCAGAAGCTCGACCGCCGCGAGCGTCTCCATCGTGGGAACGTCTCCGCAACAGGCCATCACGACGTCCGGCTTGCCTCCCCGATCGTTGCTCGCCCACTCCCAAATCCCGACGCCGGCCGAACAGTGCTTGATCGCCTGCTCCATCGTCAGCCACTGCGGCGCAGGCTGCTTGCCAGCGACGATCACGTTCACCTTGTTGCGGCTGCGCAAGCACAGGTCCGTGACCCAGAGCAGACAATTGGCGTCAGGCGGCAGAAACACGCGAACGACGGACGCCTTCTTGTTCACGACATGGTCGATGAAGCCGGGGTCCTGATGGCTGAACCCATTGTGGTCCTGGCGCCACACATGGCTCGACAACAAATAATTCAGCGAGGCGATCGGGCGTCGCCATCTGATCTCATCGCACACCTTGAGCCATTTCGCGTGCTGATTGAACATCGAGTCGACGATGTGGATGAAAGCCTCGTAGCAGGAGAAGAAGCCGTGCCGGCCCGTGAGCAGATAGCCTTCCAGCCAGCCCTGGCACTGATGCTCGCTCAACATCTCCATGACCCGGCCATCCGGTGCGAGATGATCGTCCCAGGGGTAGGTCTCCGCGACCCAGGCGCGGTTTGTCACTTCCAGGACGTCTTGCCAGCGATTTGAATTGTTTTCGTCCGGGCTGAAGAGACGGAAATTGCGTGTCTTCAAATTGCACTTCATGACGTCGCGCAGAAACTTTCCCATCACGCGGGTCGCCTCGGCGATGACGGCGCCCGGTTGACTCACGTCGACGGCGTAGTCGCGAAAATCGGGAAGTTTGAGATCGCGCAACAGCGCGCCGCCATTGGTGTGGGGGTTGGCGCTCAGGCGCCGGTTTCCCTCGGGCGCAAAGGCCAAGAGCGCGTCACGGGGTCGGCCCGTCTCATCGAAGAGCTCCTCCGGCCGATAGCTTCGCATCCACGCTTCGAGCATACGGACATGATCGGGGTTCTCGTGCATCTCCCCCATCGGCACCTGATGAGCGCGCCAGTAGTCCTCGACCCGCTTGCCGTCGACCTCCTTTGGACAGGTCCATCCCTTCGGCGTCCGGAGCACGATCATCGGCCAGGCCGGGCGCTTGATGGAGGCGCTGGATCTCGCCTCGGATTGGATGCGCTGGATGTCCGCGATCGCGCGGTCGAGGGTCGCCGCCATCAGCTCATGCATCGCCCCTGGATCGTCTCCTTCGACGAAATAGGGCGTGTAGCCATAGCCGCGGAAGAGCTGTTCCAGCTCTTCTTTCGGGATGCGTGCCAGCACCGTGGGGCTCGCGATCTTATATCCGTTGAGATGCAATATCGGGAGCACGGCGCCCTCCGCGGCGGGATTGAGAAACTTGTTGGAGTGCCAACTTGTGGCCAACGCCCCCGTTTCCGCCTCGCCATCGCCGACGATGCAGGCGACGATCAAATCCGGATTGTCGAAGGCGGCGCCGAAGGCGTGCGACAAAGCGTAGCCCAACTCGCCGCCCTCATGAATCGAGCCCGGCGTCTCCGGCGCCGCATGGCTCGGAATGCCGCCGGGGAAGGAAAACTGCTTGAACAGCCGCTTCATTCCGTCTTCATCCAGCGACACGTTGGGGTAGATTTCGCTGTAAGTTCCCTCGAGATAGGCGTTGGCCACGAGCGCGGGGCCGCCGTGGCCGGGGCCGGTGACGCAGAACATGTCGAGGTCGCGCTGTTTGATGACTCGATCGAGATGCGCATAGATGAAGTTCAGGCCGGGCGTCGTGCCCCAGTGCCCGAGCAGGCGAGGCTTGATGTGCCCCTTTTGCAGCGGCTTCCGCAGCAAGGGATTATCGTAAAGATAGATTTGTCCGACGGAGAGATAGTTCGCCGCGCGCCAGTAACCGTCGATCAACTCTCGTTCCGCGTCCGACAGCACCCTTGTCGCGTCCCGCGTCTCCCGCGTTTTGCGGGAGGTCAGCCGCTCCTCAGCATCCGACAGCACGATCGTCATGTCCGTCCTCCGCTACGTTCATCTTTGCCTGAGCAGCGGGCAGCGCCGCGCGATCCCAATATGGATCGTACGCGATCACAGCCAAGGGATGACTACGATATCTCTTACGGGAGCGGAGCTACTTCGAATTCGCCCTGAGCGATGATCGAAAACGCCGCCAGCCTCACTGTCCCAGCCGCTGCAGCAGATCGTGGACATGCACCTGATCGGCTTTGTAATTGCCGGTCAGCGTATACATCACGAGATTGACGCCCCCGCGCAGCGCCATCTCCCGCTGACGCCGAACGCCGGGCACGAGCGGATAGAGCGGCTCGCCGTTCTTGTCTTCGGCCCAGGCGCCGGCAAGATCGTTCGAGACGATGACCACAGGCGAGACGCTGTCGGTCGCGCGCACGGGCCGCGCGACGCCCGGCTCCTCGGGCTCCGGCGCGAGCGCCTCCACATAGGTCTCGCCATTCGTGTAGCGACCGACGAATCCTTCCAGCAGATAAAATGTCTTGGTGATCACATGATCGTGCGGCGCGATCTCCAGCGCCGGGATATCGAGGCCACGCGCGAGCTCGCGTAGCCAGAGCGCCTCCGGGGTCGGCTGCGCGTTCGCCCTTGCGGTCAGTGCGTCGCGCGTGTCGAAGACGATCATCCCGCCCTGCTTCATATAGGTGACGAGACGCGCCTTGGCCTGCGCGGAGGGCTGCGGCGCCGCGGGCGAGATCGGCCAGTAGATCATCGGATAGAGCGAGAGCGCATCACGCGCCGGATCGACGGCCGCCGGTTCGGCCCCGGAAAAGGACGTGCGCTGCTCGAGAACGCGCGTCAGCGTCTCGAGCCCGAGCCGCGTGGCCTCGTCGATGCGCGGATCGCCGCTCGCGACATAGGCGAGGCGCGTCTTCAAGGCCGCCTCGCGGTCGCGCGCGGGCGGCGAGTGCGCAGAAGTCTCGGCCTGCGATGCATCCGACGCCAAAGCGGCTAATCCGCAGGCGAACGCAATTGCGACGGGCGCCCAGCGCAGTCGGCCGGAGAGCCAAAGCAAGGCGAGCCAATCGAGGAGCAGCATCAGGACGATCGCGACGAGCAGCGGGCCGCGCAGATCGCGCGCGTCGCGCGCAGCCTCGAGCGGGCGCATCTGCACGCCCAAGGCGGAAAGATCGAGCGCGTGCAGGGCAGCGCCGGGCGCGAGCGCCTGCAACGCATGCAATCCGCCGGGCGCGCCATAGAAGCCCGGCGGATGATCGGCGTCGGCCGGGCCGGAAAAATCCGCGGGAAGAGGCTTTGCGGTCGGCGGCGGCGAGATCATCGCGCCAAAGCCGTCGAGCGAACGCCATGGGGGAAGCGCCGCGCTGCGATCGCCGCCGACGCTTGAACCCGCGCTCTCGCGCGCCTCGGCCGCAATGCGACGCAGCATCTCGACGAAGAGACCCGACATCGGAAGCTTCGACCAGGACGGATCGGCAGCGACGTGAAACATCACGATCAAGCCCGCGCCGCGGCGCTCGAAGGTGACGAGCGGCGTGCCGTCCGCGAGCCGCGCCCAGGTGTGGTCGGCGAGACCTGGATCGGGCTCCGCCAGGATTTGGCGCGACACGGTTACGTCGTCGGGAACGGGAAGGCCGAAGAACGGGCTCGTCTCGTCGAAGGCGGAGAGGCGCTTGGCCTCCTCCCAGGACATCGCGCCGCCGAGCACGCGCCCGTTACGGCGGAGCCGCACAGGCGTCAGGCCATCCGGATCGTTGGCCAGTCGCGGACCGGCAAACCGCAACAATACGCCGCCCTTCTCGACGAAATCCGAAAGACGTTCATAGGCTTCGCCCGGCGCGACGCTCGCGTCCGCAAGGATCAGCATGTCGGGGCGCTCGTCCAACGCCGCGAGCGTCGGATCTACATCCGCACCGGAGGGGATGGAGACCTGCGAGAAAGGTTGCAGCGCGCGCTCGAGATAATGCGTCGGCGAAAGCAGCGGTTGCGCGCGGTCGATCGCGCCGCCCGTCACGATCGCGACGCGGCGCACGCGCTGGCCTGAGTTCGAGCAACGCCACGGCGCCCGCCGAGTTCTCCCCGGCGATGCGCAACTGGCTCACCTGGTTTCTCAGCTCGGCCGGCAAGTCGAAGCGCACTTTGCCGCGCTCGCCGGGGGAAATGACGAAAGTCTGGCGCGCAACGGCGCGCCCCTTGTCGTCGAGCGCTTCGACGACGCCGGAGGCCGATTCGCCGCTGGAAAGCGCCGCAACCTCGAGCGCATTGGCGCCGTTCGAGACGTCGGCGAGCGCGAGCGGCCGCGCGGCGTCGGCCAGGAGCTCGACCTTCGCGCCCGCGCGCCCGGCGTTGCGCAGCGCCTCGACAAATTCGCCGCCGCCCTCTCCATCGAACGCGCTCGCGATCCAGACGACATGCGCGCCACGTCGCGCCTCGGCGAAAGCGGCAACGCGCTTCGCCGCAGCGCTACGCGCGGGCAAAAAGGGCTTTGGGCGCAGCGCCGCGAGCTGCTCCACCGCGCGCGCCGCCGAGGTCGGTTCCGGCGCGAGGGAGGCTTCCGAACTGGCGAGCAAAGCGACGCTCGCGCCGCTGCGCGCCGCTTCGTCGAGAAGTCCCCGCGCCGCCTCCATGCGACGCTCCCATGCGGGCGCGGCGTCCCAGCCGTCGTCAACGATGAGCAGCAGCGGCGCGTTCGTCGTCGACGCCGGAGAGAGATTCCAGACCGGCCCCGCCATCGCGAGGGCGATGGCCGCGGCGATCGCGAGGCGCAACAGCAGCAGCGGCCAGGGCGTGACGGCGCTGGCCCGCTCTCGCGGCGCGAGCTTTCGCAAAATCGCGATGGGCGCGAAGACGACCTCGCGCGGCGCGGGCGGGGTCAGGCGCAGCAGCCACCAGATCAGCGGCAGCGCGAGAAGCCCGATAAGCGCGAAGGGCGCGGCGAAGGTCAGGCCCATCGCAGCGCCTCCGCATTCTCGCCAAGGCCCATCAGCAGCGCCAGCGCGGCTTCCGCGGCCGGGCGATCCGTGTGATGCACGAGGAACAGGAACCCGGCGCGGCGCGCGGCCTCGCGCAGCGCTTGCCGATGCTCCTCCAGCTCCACGCCATAGGCGTCGCGCAGCGCGCGCGCTTCCCCGGCGCGGAACGCCTCGCCGCCCAGAGGATCGCGAAACAGCGTCTCGCCCGCGAAAGGAAAGGCTTCTTCGGCCGGGTCGAGCACCATCAACAGCGCGCCGCGCGCGCCGGCGTCGCTATAGGCCGCAAGCCGCGCGCTCAACGACGCGACGTCGCAAAAGAAATCGGAGATCAGCACCGCGCGCGCCTTCGGCGGCAGCGGAACGGGCGGCGGCAGCTTTTGCGCCGCGCCCGAAGCCGCCTCTCCTGCGAAGAGCTCAGCCAAACGCTCCATCACGTGACGCGAGGCGGTCGGCGCCGAAAGCCCGAGCGCGCCGGCGCGCTCGCCGCCTTTCACCAGCGCATCGGCGATGGCGAGCGCCAGAATGGCGGCGCGGTCGATCTTGAAATCGGGGCTGAGCGCCGATTTGAACGCCATCGAGGCGGTGACGTCGATCCAGACGAAACAGTTGTGCGCCGCCTCCCGCTCGCGCTCCCGCACGAAGAGCTGGTCGGAGCGCGCCGAGCGCCGCCAGTCCACGCGCTGCGCCTCCTCGCCGCTCGAGAAAGGGCGATATTGCCAAAAAGTGTCGCCCATGCCGGCGCGGCGGCGTCCATGCGCGCCATGCACGAGGCTCGCGGCGATATCGCGCGCCTTGCCGAGAATGAGCGGCAGGCGGCTGGCGAGATCGGCCGCGCGCGTGGCCTCGAGCCCTGAGGGCTTGCGCCGGCTCGGATCGAACCATTCGGTCGCGGGATTTTCGGCCATGCTCAGTTGAGTTTTCCGACCAGCTTGGCGATGACCTCGGCTAGCGAGACTTCTTGGCGGGCGCGAAACGTCAGGGCCATGCGGTGGCGTAGCGCTGGCGCGGCGAGCGCGGCCACATCGTCAATGGTGGGAGATAGCCGACCCTGCGCCAAAGCCCGCGCACGGGTAGCGAGCATGAGGGCTTGCGCGGCGCGCGGTCCCGGCCCCCAGGAGATATAAGGCGCAACGGACGGATCGCCGCCCTCGGGCCGCGCCGCGCGGACGAGATCGAGGATCGCGTCGACGATCTTCTCGCCGACGGGCAGGCGCCGCACGAGCCGCTGCGCGGCCTGAAACTCATCAGCGGTCAGCGCCTGCGCGGGGGCGGCCTGCGCCTCGCCCGTGGTTTCCAGCAGCATGCGCCGCTCCGCCGCGCGTTCGGGATAGGTCACGTCGATCTGCAGCAGGAAGCGGTCGAGTTGCGCCTCGGGCAGCGGATAGGCGCCCTCCTGCTCAAGCGGGTTCTGCGTCGCGAGCACATGAAAGGGGCTCGGCAGATCGTGCGACTGGCCGGCGACCGTCACATGATGCTCCTGCATCGCCTGCAGCAGCGCCGATTGCGTGCGTGGCGAAGCGCGGTTGATCTCGTCCGCCATGAGGAGCTGCGTGAAGACGGGCCCCTTGATGAAGCGGAAGGCGCGCGAGCGATCCGCCGTTTCTTCCAGCACCTCGGAGCCGAGGATGTCGGCCGGCAGCAGGTCGGGCGTGAATTGCACGCGCTTCGTGTCGAGCCCCAGCACCTTCCCGAGCGTCGAGACGAGCTTGGTCTTGGCGAGGCCCGGCACGCCGATGAGCAGCGCATGGCCGCCGCCGAGCAGCGTCACGAGCGTCTGCTCGACGACCTCCTCCTGGCCGAAGACGACGCCGCCGATGGCCTCCCGCGCCCGCTTGACCTCTGAGACGGCGCGCTCGGCCGAGGCGATCACGGCGTCGTCGAGGGAAAGAGGTGCGGCGGCTTGCGACATGAGGCGGCGGTCCTTTGGAGTGATGGAATCTGGCGCAGCAAATAGGGAAGTCGTGGCGAAAGCAAGCGGTTTGGGGAGGGGGGTGCGCGGCGGAGAGTCAGCACTGTTTACCGCGTCGGGGCTGGGTAAATCCGTTCAACGGCAATGCTGGCGTTCTGGTTGACGCCCAGCCTAACCCACGTGAGGCAGGAATACCGCACAAGTTGACGGGGGAGAAGGATGCTATTGAGATGATGAATTACCAGAAGCCTTTCGAGCTTGTAGCCTACTAAGAAGACTCTGAAGCTGGTAGAGAGATTTTAGAATTTCTTTTGCTAGCTCAATCGAGTCGGACGCCTCTTCACTGCCGATATTATTATAAGCCTTCGCTTCGACGTGAGCAGCATCATTTCCAAGTGCCTTCAATTCACCCATCGCAGCAAAAAGAGCCTGCGGTAATACAATTTTTGTCTTGAGCGACTCTAGCTTCTGATGAAGATTTTGTCCTTGCGCACTGTTAAGATCACAAATTTCCTCGAGAAGCCGCCGCACCATCATTGCCGCCGCACGATGCGCGCCCGCTGCGTGGCAGCAAATTGCCTCTTGCAAAGTGGTCAACAAAGGAGGCGGTAAATTGTCAGGATTAAAATCGATTAACTCCGGAGGCTCGATTTCTAGAGCCCGGCCATTAAACTCAACCACAAATACAATACCTCTGCATGACACATTTGGACAGATTCTAATTGAAGCATTAAACTGTTTGACATTCCTGTTTGGGCCTAGCATCCCGACTTTTGAATAGACAATGGCCATATTCTGTTGAGCCAACCCAAATGATCCCAATTGACGGCAATGCGGACACCTTAAAGTCAGAGGGAACAGGCTGGTGACGTTGAGCCCTCCCTCAACTTGAAAAACATTAGGATTAGTTAGTTGGAAGGTCATGTCCGCCTCGCGATCGTCCGCCCGCTGACGTTATACGATCTCCCAATCCTCGCAATGATTTCCTCGTATGACCTCCTTCTTATGCACATGCAACGCTAGCCTTTGTGTAGCGGCCAAGGGCTCGTCGCTTCTGGCCCAGCCGCGCACAACTGCTTTACCGGGGCGTAAATGGCGTAGCGGTTATTGATGCTCGCGCGAGTTGGCCTGATATCACACAAGCTCGGGCCGCAGCTCACGCCCCACGGCTTTCGCGGATGGCATGAGGGTTTTGAGCGTGGCGCTGCTGTTCTTGGGGTCGAGCAGCCGGTCGACCTGAGCGCCGCTCGTTCCCATCATTTCGGCCATGCGTGTCTTGCTAACGCCCTTATAGCGAGTGGCACGACCGCCTCGCGGCGTGCACTTTTGCGGCACCAAGGCGCAATGTGCTGGCGTGGATGGCCGGGACAAGCCCGGCCATGACGGGCCCATGAGTCCGGATCACTGGCCTTCGGAGCCCGGGCGCGGCTCGTCTCCATCATCTCTGCCATGCGTGTCTTGCTGACGCCCTACTACACAGCGCGCAAACCCAGACCCGTCATGGCCGGGCTTGTCCCGGCCATCCACGCCGGGCAACATCGGCCATGCGCGGCGGATGGGTCTACATCATGACGAACCGGCCGAACGGCACGCTCTATACGGGCGTGACAAGCGATTTGTCGCGCCGGGCATGGGAGCATCGCGAAGGGCGCATCGACGGCTTCACGAAACAATACGGCCTCAAGCGTCTCGTCTGGTATGAGCGTTACGAAGACATTCGCGACGCGATCCAGCGGGAACGCAACATGAAGCATTGGCCTCGCTCCTGGAAGGTCCGGCTGATCCTCGACGTGAACAGCGAGTGGCGCGACCTTTACGAGGATTTGGCGTAGGTCGCCGCCGTGCCGCTCGGCCCCGACGGCGCCAAAACACAATGCTCTGGCGTGGATGGCCGGGACAAGCCCGGCCATGACGCGCACTTGAGTCGGGACCACTGGCCTTCGGCGCCCGGCGCGCGGCTCGTTTCCATCATTTCAGCCTTGGGTGTCTTGCTGACGCTCTCATACCAGAGCCGACAACCGCCTGACCCGTGGCCGGGCTTGTCCCGGCCATCCACGCCGTGCACCTTCCGGGAATGCGGGGCGGGTGGGTGTACATCATGACGAACCGGCCGAACGGAACGCTCTATACGGGCGTGACGAGAGATTTGTCGCGCCGGGCATGGAAGCATCGCGAAGGGCTCATCGACGGCTTCACGAAGCAATGCGGCCTCAAGCGTCTCGTCTGGTATGAGCGTTACGAAGACATCCGCGACGCGATCTAGCGGGAACGCAACATGAAGCATTGGCCTCGCTCCTGGAAGGCCCGGCCCATCCTCGACATGAACAACGAGTGGCGCGACCTTTACGAGGATTTGGCGTGAAGTCCCCGCCTCGCCGCTCGGAGGTGTTTGCGGCGCCGAAAGCGCAATTTGCTGGCGTGGATGGCCGGGACAAGCCCGGCCATGACGGGCTTGAGCGTCAAGAGCGTGACGACTCCCCCCCTTGCGCGGCCGGTCAGAACGCCCGATCTTTACCCAAACCCAAGCGCCCGGAGCCGCGCCCGTGACCCTGCCCGCCCTGACCACTCGCCTGAGCCGCGCCGACATGGAGGCGCTGGAGGCCGCCGTCGCCGCGCTCGAGCGGACGAGCTTCGCGCGCCGCATGTCGCAGCTTGCGGGTAAGCAGATCAGCCTCGCGGGCCGGGCGATGCCCCAAAAATGGCGCCAGGCCAGCGCCATCGCGGCGCGGCGGGCGCTGGAGGCGGCGCTCGGCTTCGCGGTTCGATCGCTCAGGAACGGCGGCCCGAGCCTGCCGCATCGCAAGCTCGCCGGGATTTGCGGCGCGGTCGGCGGCGCTGCCGGCGGCGTCGCTCTGGCGCTGGAGCTCCCGGTGTCGACCACGCTGATGCTGCGCGCCATCGCCGACATCGCCCGCACCGAGGGCGAGGACCTCTCCGATCCCGCGGTCTCCTTCGCCTGCCTCGAAGTTTTCGCGCTCGGCGGCCATGGCGAAGGCGAGGGCGTGCTGGAGGGGGGTTATCTCGCGCTGCGCGGCGTGCTCGCCAAGTCCGTCTCCGACGCCGCCGGCTATGTGGCGGCGGGCGGCATGGCGACCGAGAGCGCGCCCGTCGTCGCGCGCTTCATTGCAAAAATTTCGTCGCGCTTCGGCGTCGTCGTGACTCAAAAGAGCGCGGCGCAGGCGGCGCCGATCCTCGGCGCGCTCGGCGGCGCCGTCGTCAACATCGCCTTCATGGAGCATTTCGAGACGCTCGCCCGCGGCCACTTCACCGTGCGGCGGCTCGAGCGGGCCTATGGCGAATATGAGGTGCGCAGCGAATATGTTCGCATCGCGCGCGAGGCCGGCTATTGGGCGAAAGCCAGCGCGTAGAGGAAAAGTCAACTATTCTGTGCGTCTGCTTCACCAAGGAACCTGGCAGGAACCGCCCAATCGACCACCCGTCATGCCCGCGCTTGTCGCGGCCAAGACGTGGCTAAACGTCAGGCGTTGCTGTCATCACCTCGCCGCCCGCGCTCCGGCCAACAAATTCCCCACCTGCCGCGTCGTCGTGAGATTGAGCGCGATCTCCTCCAGCACGACGGCGTCGGCCTCCTTGAGGCTTTGCGCGAGCAATGCGGGATCGGCGGGCGCGCGCTCGCCATTGCCGATCTCGCCGGGCTTGGTGATGAAGCGCGTAAGCTCGCTGTGGCCCTCGGCCTGCACGTGGAACCAATAGTCGATTAGCGGCGGACAGGGCGCTTGCGAAGCGACGACGATGAGCTCGCGCAGGAAGCTCGTGCCGACGAGGAGCAGCCGCGGGGTCTTGGCGCAGGCCTGCGCGGGCCCGCGCCGCTCGATCGACGCGGTCGGATAGCGCAGCGGCGGCCAGAAAAGGTTTAAAAGCTCGACGAGGTCCTTGTCGGTTCCTTCCGCAATATCGCGCTCGCGCCAGTCGAAGGCGAAGTCACCGATGGGCGAGCCCGTCGGCTGCGCCGCCCATTTCGTCGTGATCTCGCGCAGCGCTAGCGCGGAGCCCAGCAGGTTCCAATGAATGCCGCCCTTGGGGAACAGATCGATCGGGTAATGCGCACGCTCCTCGCGCAGCAGCCCCTGCCCGTCGATGACGGGAACGCCATGCGCCGCGAGCGCCGCGGTGTAGGGCGCGAGCTTTTCGGCGGCTTCAGGATGCGCGAGCGCTGGACAGCGCATGCCGGCTGGCAGCCAGGACGGCTCATAGGCTGGCTTCGAGGGCGAGATCAGATAGACAAAGCTTTTTCCCAGCGCCGCTGTCGTCGCGCCGATCTCGCCGATGTCGCCCGCCCAGGCGTCGAGCTTGTCCCCCGGCGGCGGCGCGCCGCGCGCGCAGAATTCCTTGATGTATTCGCTGGAGATGAGCTCGCCGTCGCGGCCGATGACGACGTTCGGCGCGCCCGAAACGCCGAAGAAGGAATAGAGGAACTGGTTCTTGAGCCTGACCGAGATCGGGAAGAACGGAGACGACCGCCCGAGATGCGTCGAGACCGCGTGCTGCGTCCTTCCAGAAAGAAACGCGTCGAGCGTCCAGGGGATGGGCTTTTCTGCGTCGAGCCCGTTCAACGGCTCGGCGCTGCGAATACGCAGCTTAGGCCAGTCGCGTTCGACCGCGAAGTTCCAAAGATTCGCGAGGAACAGGAAGCCGATGAGGCCTGCTGCTGCGAAGATCGGGGCTCGGGCGAGGAGGCGCGCGTTCATCGTCTAGAACCTGAAATAGATGAAGGGCTTGAACGGATCGGCGAGACCCTTGGCGAGCGCCGCGAGGAACAGCAGAGCCAGCAGCGTGTTTGCGACGAGCGCGCGCTTCCTCGCAAGCGTCACCCAATCGAAGCCTTCGACATGGAGCGCCGTGCGCTGCGCGACGACGATCGCGAAGCCGATCAGCGCGAGCAGCCAATAAAAGCTCGGGATCATCGACTCCCCCGGCGCATTCGCCCAGGGCTCCAGCATCAGCGCCAGCATGCCGCCGGCCTGCGAGAGAGAGACCGCGCGAAAGATCGTCCAGCCGACCATGACCGCCAGGAAGGTAAGAGCGTTGGCGAGCCAGACAGGCAGGTGCGCCAGCCAGCGGGCGAGAAAGAGCCGGTCGAGCACGAGGAAGAAGCCGTTGTAGGCGCCCCAGGCGATGAAGGTCCAGGCGGCGCCGTGCCATACGCCGGACGCGAGAAAGCACAGCCAGAGATTGACTTGCGTGCGCAGCGCGCCGGCCCGGTTCCCGCCGAGGGGAAAGTACAGATACTCCCGGATCCAGCTCGTGAGCGAAATATGCCAGCGCCGCCAGAAGTCGGTCATGGAGGTCGCGACATAGGGCTCGTTGAAGTTCTCGAGCAGGCGGAAGCCGAACATGCGCGCGAGGCCGATCGCCATGTCGGAATAGCCCGAAAAATCGAAATAGATCTGGAAGGTGAAGAAGATCACGCCGCCCCAGGCCTCCGCGAAGCCGAGCTCGGACGCGGGGTGCGCGAAGACGAGATCGCAGCCGCCGGCGAAGGCGTCGGCGAGCAGCAGCTTCTTCATCACGCCCCACATGAAGCGCGAGAAGCCCGCGACGAAGTCGTCGACATGCGCGGGCGGACAGGCCTCCATCTGCCCGGCGATGTCGTGATATTTGATGATGGGGCCAGCGAGGAGCTTGGGGAAAAAGAAGACGTACAGCGCATAGAGCGTCGCGCTCTTTGCCGGCGGCGTGACCTTGCGATGCACGTCGACGAGATAGGTGATCTTCTCGAAGACGATGAAGGAGACGCCGATCGGCAGCGCGATGCTGGGGACGTCGAGCGGCGCGAAGCCGAGGCTCGACATCAGCGCGCTAAAATTCTGGACGATGAAGCCCGTATATTTGAAGTAGACGAGGATCGCGAGATTGCCGGAGACGCCGAGCGTCAGCCAAAGTTTTCGCGCACGCGAGCCTTCCGCGCTCGCGTCAATTTGGCGCGCAGCAAAAAGGTCTAGCGCGATCGAGGCGAAGACCACGAAGACGAAGACCGGCTCGCTCCAGGCATAGAAGACGATGCTCGCCGCGAGCAGCACGAGCATGCGCGGCGTGAAGCGCGTTTCGACCGCGAGATAAAGGAGGTAGACCGCCGGCGCGAAGAGGAACAGAAACAGCGGCTCGTAAAAAAGCATCCCCTCTCCCGGCGCTGAAGCTTGGCGAAGCGGCGTCTTAGCAGAGCGGGCGGAGCAGCGCCAATTCAGTGGGTTATTCCACTACGACAGAAGAGAAATCCATGCAGGTAGAAATCGTCGACATTGCGCCGATGCGCCTCCACACCGTCCTCCATTCGGGGCCGGTCTCGCAGATCCCGCACGCCTGGCGGCGGCTCGACGACTGGCTCGATTCGCGCAGCCTGCGCGACCGTGTCGAGCTTGCTGTCGGGCTCTGCGAGCAGGCGCCCGACGAGGCCGGCCTCATCGTCTACCGCGCCGGCGTCGTGCTGCGCGGCGAGGAGGCCGCTTCCGATGGCGTCGAGATCGTCCAGGCGCCGGGCGGGCGCTACGCCTCCCATCGGCACGTCGGCCCGCATTCGCAGATCGCCGGGATGTTCCAGAAGCTTTACCGCGAATGGCTGCCCGCAAGCGGTTACGTCCCGGACGACCGGCCGGCGCTCGACATCTGCCGCAACGACCCGCGCGTGACCCCGGAGCCGGAACTCGTCACCGATCTTCTGTTGCCGGTGCGCTAGGATCGCGGCGTGGCGAGTTGCAAGCCACATCCCCGCCTTGACACTCGGCTCAAAACAGGAACAAAATACAAACACTCCTGCAACATCAGCGCCGGAGCGCGCCGTGATCTCCGCCCTTCCCCGCTACGCCGAGCTTGCGACGACGACGAATTTCTCCTTTCTGCGCGGCGCGTCGCACCCGGAAGAATTCGTCGCCCAGGCGCTGGAACTCGGGCATGTCGGCCTTGGGATCGCCGACCGCAATTCTCTCGCCGGCGTCGTGCGCGCCTTTGCTTATCTCAAGGCGCATAAGATTCCACCCGAGCGCTTCCGCCTCGGCGTCGGCGCGAGGCTCGTCTTCGCCGACAAGACGCCGGAGCTTCTCTGCTACCCGCAGGACCGCGCCGCCTATGGGCGGCTCTGCCGGTTGCTCACGAGGGGCTATTGCCATCCGTCACGCGAGTCGAAGCCCCCTACCCACCCCTCCCCCGTTTCACGGGAGAGGGAGCAGGCTTCGCCCGGCATCGAGATTTCGCGAAGCGCCAGCCGTCCCCTCTCCCGCCTTATGGCGGGGGAGGGTGAGGGAGGGGGCGACTCTCTTCAAAGCTTCCTCGACGAAGACCCTCGCGCGCGTCCGCCGAAAGGCGAGTGTTGGCTCACGCTCGACGATCTCCTCGAATTCGGCGAGGGCCAGCAGATCATTGCGCTCGGCGGCAAGCCGCCCTCCGCCGCGCTGCGCGAGGCTTTCGTCGGAAGGCTCTGGCTCGGCGCGACAGCGCTCTATGGCCCCGACATGCGTGCGGGACTGCAACAGCGCATCGCGCAGGGAAAAAAGCTCGAGCTGCCGCTCGTCGCGGTCAATGACTCGCATTATCACATTCCCGAACGCCGCCCCCTCGCCGACGCGCTCGCCTGCATCCGCGAGGGCGTAACGCTGGAGGAAGCGGGCTTCCTCCTCGCCCCCAACGCCGAGCGACATTTGAAGAGCGCGCAGAAGATGACGCGCCTTTTTGCGCTCGCGCCTTGGGCGGTGGACGAAAGCGCGCGCTTCCTCGAAGGGCTCGCCTTCAGGCTCTCCGACCTCGCCTATGAATATCCATCGGAACTCTGCGAGGGTTTCGAGAGCGAGCAGCAGGCGCTCGAAGCCTTCACTTACGAGGGCGCGAAAACCCGCTATCCGCAAGGGATTCCCAAACACGTCGAGACGCTGCTCGAGCATGAACTGAAGCTCATCCGCGAGCTCAATTACGCCGCCTATTTCCTCACCGTGCACGACATCATGCGCTTTGCGAAAGGCCAGGGCATTCTCGCGCAGGGGCGCGGCTCGGCGGCGAACAGCTCAGTTTGCTTCTGCCTTGGCGTCACCGAGGTCGATCCGACGAAACACGATCTCCTCTTCGAGCGCTTCGTCTCGGCGGCGCGCAACGAGCCGCCCGACATCGACGTCGATTTCGAGCATGAGCGGCGAGAGGAAGTAATCCAATATATCTACCGGCGCTTCGGCCGCGAGCGCTCCGGCCTTGCGGCGGCGGTGACGACCTATCGCTCGCGCTCGGCGATGCGCGAAATCGGCAAGGTTTTCGGCCTTTCGAACGATCTCCTGGGACGGCTCTCGGCGTTGTCGCGCGGCGGCTCGAACGCCGAGCAACGCCGCGCCGACATGGCGCGCATGGGGCTCGACCTCGCCGAGCCGCGCTTCGCGCTGGCGCTGTCGCTCGCCGAGGAGCTTGAAGGCTTTCCGCGGCATCTGACGCAGCACTCGGGCGGCTTCGTCATTACGCGCGGGCGGCTCGACGAGGTCGTTCCCGTCGCGCCGGCCGCGATGGAAGGGCGCACGACGATCCTTTGGGACAAGAACGATCTCGACGCGCTGGGCCTCCTCAAGATCGACGTGCTGGCGCTCGGCATGCTGACGTGTCTGCGCAAGGGGCTCGATCTCCTCGCCGCACATTATGGGATCGCCTATCGCCTTTCGACGCTTCCCCCTGAGGACGAGCGCGTCTATGCGATGCTCACGCGCGCCGATTCCGTCGGCGTGTTCCAGATCGAGAGCCGCGCGCAAATGTCCATGCTGCCGCGCCTAAAACCACAGTGTTTCTACGATCTCGTCATTGAGGTCGCGATCGTGCGGCCGGGGCCGATCCAGGGCGACATGGTGCATCCCTTCCTGCGCCGGCGCATGGGCAAGGAGACGATCCAATATCCCTCCCCCGAGCTCGAGGCGGTGCTCGGCAAGACGCTCGGCGTGCCGCTCTTTCAGGAGCAGGCGATGAAGATCGCGATCGTCGCCGCGGGCTTCTCGCCGCAGGAGGCCGACGAGTTGCGTCGCGCCATGGCGACCTTCAAGCGCGCGGGGCTCGTGAGCCGATTCCGCGACAAGATGATCTCCGGCATGGTCTCGCGCGGCTATGAGGCGGAGTTCGCGAGCCGCTGCTTCGCGCAGATCGAGGGCTTCGGCACCTATGGCTTTCCCGAGAGCCACGCGGCCTCCTTCGCGCTGCTCGTCTACGCCTCGGCCTGGCTCAAATGCCGCTACCCGGACGTCTTCGCCTGCGCGCTTCTGAACGCGCAACCCATGGGCTTCTATGCGCCGGCGCAAATTCTGCGCGACGCCGAGGATCATGGCGTGATCTTGCGCGAGGTCGACGTGAACGCCTCCGACTGGGACTCGACGCTGGAAGAAACGCAAGAAGCAGGGCGTCTCCACACGCGCCACGCGGAGATGGCCTCGGACATTTGCGGGCGTTTTGCGCTCAGGCTCGGCTTTCGCGAGGCGAAAGGCATGGCGGAAGAGGACATGCGCCTCCTCGTCGCGCGGCGCGGCGCGGGCTACGATTCGGTGCGCGATCTCTGGCTGCGCACGGGACTTTCTCCCGCCGTGCTGGAAAAGCTCGCCGCCGCCGACGCTTTTGCGAGCCTCGGCCTCACGCGCCGCGAGGCGCTCTGGGCGGTCGCGGGACTGAACCGCGTCGGCGACAAGGACGATCTGCCGCTCTTGCGCGAGCTCGCCTTCGCGCCGATCGAGGCAGACGCCGCGCTCCCGCCAATGCCGCCGGGCGAGGCGGTGATGGAGGATTATCGCGCGCTCTCTCACTCGCTCAAAGGCCATCCGGTCGCTTTTTTGCGCAAGAGCCTCGCCGAGAAGGGGATTGTCTCCTGCGCGGAGTTTTTGCGCGTGAAGGCTCCGATGCGGCCGCGCATTACGGTCGCGGGATTGGTCTTGATGCGCCAACGCCCCGGCACGGCGAAGGGAACGATCTTCATGACGATCGAGGACGAGACGGGCTCGGCCAACGTCATCGTCTGGCCAAAGATTTTCGAGCGCCAGCGCGCCGAGGTTCTGGGCGCGCGACTCGTCGCCGTGCATGGCGAGGCGCAGGAGGAGTCCGGCGTGCTGCATCTCGTCGCGCGCAAGGTCGAGGATATCACCCCCTCGCTGCGTCTGATCGAGCGGGCGAGGGCCGCAACGCCACGGGCAAGGGATTTTCACTAAAATATGCCTCCGCTCACGCCGCGGGAGCCTTGCAGAGATCGGCCCGACGCTCGCCTTGGCCGCCAGGCGGCGATAGATTGAGACGCTAGAGACAGGTCCCGCCGAAGAAAGCGACCGTGAGGACGCGCCCAGCGCCGTTCCGGTTGTTGAGTTTGCAGCCGGTCTCCTGTCAGATTCGCTGCCTCTTGGAGGTCCCCAATCATGGCCGAAGCCATTCCCTTGGGAGAGAAAGCCTTTCTCCACGACGTCTTCATCAGCTATTCCAGAATAGACAGCGCCTTCGTCGCGGTGCTGGAGAAAGCGCTACGGCGCTATAAGCCGCCCAAGGATCTGCTCGCGCCGCAGGGTCGGCTGAACGTGTTCCGCGATACGGAAGACTTCACCGGTACGGAATATAGCGCTGCCGTCGCCCTGCATCTGCACGCGTCGCACAAGATGATCGTCATCTGCTCGCCCAACGCGCGCGCAAGCCAGTGGGTCAATGACGAGATTCGCCGCTTTGTCCAAACGCATCCCGCGGCCGACATCATCCCCGTCATCATCGCGGGCATCCCCAATAACGAAGCCAAGGCGGGCAACGACGCAGAACTGGCGTTTCCGCAGGCTCTCGTCGAACAACTCAGCATGCCGCTTGCGAGCGATTATCGCGGCTTCGACCCGAAATCGGACAGGGACGCGGCGGGAAAGAAATTCAAAGAGGGGTGGTACAAGCTACTCGCCGATATCTATGGCTGCTCGCGGGCGGAAGTTGAGCAGCGCGAACGAAACCGTGTTGTTCAAGACCGGATCTGGTGGACCATCGCAAGCTCGGTCATTCTGACGACGTTGGGCGCTGCGCTCCTTTTCGCGTGGCACCAGGATAAGACGGCGAAGTCGGAGCAGTTCGCCGCGCAGTCAATGCAGCAAGGCGACCGGGACCCGGAGCAGGCGCTTCAGCTCGCGCGCAAGGCGATCGAACACCGCGACACGCCGCTCTCCACGAGCGCTTTGCGGCTGGCGCTAGCGAAAGCGCCGGACTTGTTGTTGTCCTTGACCCCGCGGACGCCGAAGAGTGAGGACGATTACGTCGAGCCGGCTGCTTTTGCCCTGACGCCGGATAGAACTCGGATCGCCGTCGCCGACAAATCGCTCAGGATCGTCGAACTGAAAACCGGCGGCGTGGTTGCGCGCCTCGACGCGGGCGGCGTGTCGGTGACGGACCTTCGTTTCTCGCCCGACGGCGTCTGGCTCGCGGCGATCCTCGCGACTTCCGACGAAAAGAAACGCACGCTCGTCTTCGATCTCTCTTCGTCCAAAGCCTCGGCGCGGATCGACGGTGAGCTGTTTTGGCGCCCGTTGCGAGAGGGCGCGCAAACGGGCGTCGTTCTCGGCGACAAGTCCCTCGAGATCGGCGGGATCGATTCCGCCGGAAGCTGGCGCGCGTCGAAGAAGCTCACGCCCCGCGATTATCCGCAATCAACGCAAGACGACGAAGAATCATCAAGAGAGCTCAGTCCCGACGGACGCCGAATCGCGACGCTCGCCACAAGGAAAAATATCTCGCAGCTCACCGTCACCGATCTCGATTCGGGGAAGTCGGCGAGTCGAACGCTTCCTGCTCCGATGGCGAATAAGCTCGTCTGGAGCCCAAAGGGCGCCTATCTGGTCGCGCCGTCGCTGAACGGATTTCATGTCGTCGAGCCCCGCTCGCTCAAGACCGTGTTCCAAAGTGACACCGGCCATGACATAACAGTGGAGGATGTCCGGTTCAGTCCCGACGAAAAGCTCTTGGCGACGACGAACCGAAGCGGGCAGGCGATTCTCTGGGATATCGCCAAGAAAAAGAAATTCGCCACCTTCGCGGGGCCACCGGAGCCTGCGATCGACCCGGTTTTTTCTCCCGACGGCGCTTACGTCGGCGTCCGCTACGGCGTGACCAACCGCGTTCTGCTCTTTGCGCTCGAGGGCGCCGCCAGCAGCGAAGGAGCTAATTTCTTAAACAAGCCGTCGATGGAGTTCAGCGCGCACTGGGGCGGCGCACAAGAAGCGGGGTTCACGCCCGACGGAAACGCGCTTCTGATCCAATACAAGCGGAAGCTGGCCCTCTGGAAGGCGGAACGCTGGCAGTGGCAGCGTCGCCTGCCGCTCGGCTATGACACGCGCGAAGAGGCCGGAATTCCGCAAGGCCTGCAAGACATCCAGATCGGGGCGGAGGGATCCGCGATCCTCGTGCGGCGCGGCGACGGCTGGCGCGGCTGGAGCGCGCTCTCGGGCGCAGAGGTCAAGGGCGAGGCGAGCGCATTGAAGCCCTTGCAGGAGGCGACGCTCTCCGAATCCGGCGACTTGCGGCTTCACCTAGACGCAACGGACGAGACGACCGTGTATCTTGAGAATCGAGCCGATGGGAGCGAGCAATTTCCCTTGCAGCACAACGCACGGGTCATGTCGAAGACATTCAGTCCGAACGGAAGCTGCATCCTCACGACGAGCCAGTTCCTTTCCGCGGATACAGAGCCGCCGGAGAGCGGCGACGTGGCTCGACTGTGGGACACGCAGACGGGAGCGAAGCTGCGGGAATGGTCCTTCGGCCACGGCCATCCGGACAGCGCTTTTTTCTCGGCGCCCGATCGGATCGTCGTCCTGTCCGCCGGCAAGGCCTTCGTCTACGAAACCCCCTTGTGCGAGCCGCTCAACTCCCTGCGAAGACAAGCGCAAGCACGCGTTTCCAGTCCGTGATCGCCATCGGATCGCACAAATTCAGCAGCCGCCCAGTCAAAAGCTGATGAAATCTATAGGCCCGCCTTGCCATGCCGTCGGCCCCTCCCCTACTATAAGTCGAGCCGGCGCAACCTTCACCGCCGAGCGCGCTTTCCCCTCGAACGGAAGGTTCGAGCGTCAAGAAATCGCGCCACACTAAAAATGGAGCGAATTCCTATCGCAAAAGTCTGTCGACTTTTGCGGAATGCGCTCGAGCTGGAGCTTGCCCTCAAGGTGCTGACGAAGAAGGCGAAATACGGTCTCAAGGCCCTCGTTCACCTCGCGAAAGTCGAGCCGGGGCGCCCCGAACTCGTCACCGACATCGCCGACGCCGAGCAGATCCCCAAGAAATTCCTCGACGCTATCCTCGGCGACTTGAGGAACGCCGGCTTCGTCCACTCGAAAAAGGGCAAGGGCGGCGGCTATGCGCTCGCGCGTCCGGCCAAGGAAATCTCGATCGGCGCGGTGATCCGTGTGCTCGACGGACCGCTCGCGCCGATCCAATGCGCGAGCAAGACCGTTTATCGACGCTGCGACGATTGCACGGACGAAAAACATTGCCCGGTGCGCATGATCATGCTGCAGGTGCGAGAAGCGATCGCCGGCGTGCTCGACAAGACCACGCTCGAAGAGATGCGCGAACTGGGCGAGATCGGGGTGAAGGGCCTCGACGTCGAATGGGTGATCTGAACGAAAGCACGAGATCGGGGCGAGTGCGCAACGCCTCCTCTTCTCGCGAGCGGTCAGAGGGAATCCGCGCATAGCCTCCATGCCCGCAAATTGCGAAATCATCGGCTTCAAGCCGCCAGAAGGCGGCGCGCCAGTCGAATGGCGGATCGAGGAAGGCCTCGTTCCCTATGAACGAGCGCTTGCCGATATGGCGGCTCGCGTTGCGGCGATCCAATCGGGCGAGGCGCGCGAGCGCGTCTGGCTCATCGAGCATCCGCCGGTCTACACTGCGGGAACCTCCGCCAAGGACAAGGACCTCCTCGACGCGCGCTTTCCGGTGATCCGCACGGGACGCGGCGGCCAGTTCACCTACCACGGCCCCGGCCAGCGCATCGTCTATCTGATGCTCGATCTCACGCGCCGCCGCCGCGACGCGCGCGCCTATGTCTGCGCGCTCGAAGCTTGGCTCATCGCAGCGCTCGGCGATCTCGGCGTCGAGGGGTTCACGCGCGACGGTCGGGTCGGCGTCTGGGTCGCGCGACCGGAAAAGCCGAGAAGCCCCTCAGGCGATCCGGCCGAGGACAAGATCGCGGCGCTGGGACTGCGTCTGTCGCGATGGGTGAGCTCGCATGGCGTGGCGCTGAATGTCGCGCCCGATCTGACGCATTTCTCCGGCATCACGCCTTGCGGAATCAGCGCATCCCATCTCGGGGTGACGAGCCTGGATGCGCTCGGCGCGCCCGCGGAGATGCGCGTCGTCGACGCCGCGTTGCGCCATCGATTCGAGGAGATTTTCGGGAAAACCGCCGACGCCTGAAGACGCAGGCCGGCTGTTATTCACGCGCGAGAATGACGAGCGCGGCGCCCGCGAACATGATCGCCGCGCCGAGAAGCCGGGTGCGAAAATTCTCCCGCAGCACGAGCCCGCCGACGATCACGGTGAAGAGCGCGCTCATGCGCTTCAGCGCGATCACATAGGGCACGAAGAGCAGCGTCAGCGCATACATCTGCGTGACGTTACCAACGGCGTTCGCCGCGCCGGCGGCGCAGGCATAGCGAAGCTGCGACAGAGGGACGGCGCGGGAACGCGACGTCAGCAGGAGCACGAGGCTCGCGGCCGCGATCGTGTCGAAGGCGGCGGCGACCCAGAAGATCGGCGTCGAGGCTTCGACTCCGAGCTTGTCCATATTGGCCGTAACGCTGTAAATCGCGGCCGTCACGCCCATGGAGCGCACGCCGGGATCGCGGATGAAGGTCATGAGCGACGCGCGCGGCCGCGCGCCCGGCTCGCTCAAGGCGAGAACGAACCCGCCCGCGACCGACAGGACAACACCCGCCGCGCCGAGCGCCGAGACCCGCTGACCCACGAGGAGCGGCGAGGTGACGAGCATGAGCACCGGCGTGAGCAGGAGCAGCGGCGCCGCGAGCGAGGCGTCGGAGAGCCGATAGGCGCGTACGAAAAAGTAAAAGGCGGCCACGTTGAGGAGGCTCGAACCGAGCAGCAGCGGCCAAAAATTCCCCCGCGTCAGCTCTTGCAGGGCGCTCATCGGGCGAAGCAACAGCTCCGGATGCAGCGCGAGGCAAAGCGCCGTCAGCAGCACGGCCCCGACGCACCACTGCGTCGCGACGACGACCCGCTCCTCCCCCTCGCGCGTGGCGGCCTTGGTGCCGATGTCGGTTGCGGTTTGGCAGAAGGCGGAGAGAAGAGCGGCGCCGATACCGAGCCACGTCGCCGCCGTCGCCATGATTTTTCCTGCCCGTTGCGCGCCTCTTCGCCTCTTAGACGCGGGCTGGGCTTACCGCGAATTCCGCAAAAGCCGAAAGACTTTCGCGAACGCGACAACGATATTTTGCAGCGGATTCTCATCGCTCCGGCCGCCCGAGCGGCAAGCGAGCTGAGGATCAGGCCGCGGCCCCGAGCCAAAAGAGCAGGGCCGACAGCGTCGTCAGGGCGAGAACGGTCACCAGCATTTTTTCCTCCCAAGATCAAATCGACCTTGGCGACGTTAGGACTTTCTTTACCTTGTCGCTGTGCGACGGCGCACAGCCCAGCGGCCGCTCGACGCCCCTTTGCGCAGGCCCCAAGGCAATGCTATCTGGCGCAAAACGCAAGGAAGGGACAGACGATGAGCGGGATTTGGCTGGCGACGGGCGAGGCGACCGTGCTCGCGGCGGAGGGGCAATACACCGACGCGATGCCGGAGGTCATGATCGGCGATGTGAAGGGCCCGGTGGGTCACGCCTTCGCGTCCATGGCGGGGCAGGTCGCGGGTCACCCCCGCATGTTCGTGATCCGCGATCTCAATCAGCAGGTGCGGCCCCCGACCATGATGACCACCAAGATGACGGTGAAGTCGGAGGCCTATGTCGAGCTGCTCGGCGGGGTTCTGCAGGCGGCGACCGGCGACGCCATCATCGACTGCGTCGCGGAAGACGTTCTGCCCAAGGATCAAATCGGCGAATTGTGCATGATCATCATGGTCTGGCTCGATCCGCGCTGCGCGACCGATGAGAACCTCGATCTGAAGGATCTCTATCGCACCAATTACGAGGCGACGAAGCTTGCGATCTCGCGCGCCATGAAGGGCGAGCCGACGATCGAGACGCTGATCGAGAACCGCAAGACGGTCTCGCATTACGCGCTCGAAGGCGTTCTCGAGGTTTAAGAATACGATTTAAGGCGCGGCGGCGCTCTCGGCGTCGTCGCTTTCCTCGATCGCGACGACGAGCCCATCGGAAAACCAGTTGACGAGAAACTGCGCCAAGCGCTCCGGCGCCGCCGCCTCGTCCTGCTGAAAGGCGACGAGCTGGCAGATGGCGCCGAAGGATTTTCCGGCGAGCGCCTCGTTCAACGCCAGAAACTCATCCGCCTCGAGCGCCCGATACACGGGATCGAAACCCGAGCGCCAAACGGCCGCCGCCTCCTCGCCGTCGCGCGGCTCGACCCGCGGCGTCGCGGCGTCTTCGGAGGACAGCGCCTCATAGAGTTCCACTGCGCCAGCGGCCACGCTGACGAGACTGAGGCTCGGGTGAAAGGCGAAGACGAGGCGGGGCCAGTCCTGCGGGGCGTATTCCGCGAGCGCCTCGAGCGCACAGGAGTCGCCGTCGGGCGCGTCGAAAGCGTCGGTGAGCGCCCGTTCCAGGCGCGCGACTCCAAGCGCTTGCGCCTCCCGCCATTTGCCGGAGTCCTGCATGAATTCCGGCAAGCGAGCGGAATAGTAACGCGCATTGCGCGTTCGCGAGGGGCAGGCCGAAACATAGTCGGACACGAGCGCGTCGAATCGTTTCGCGCCCAAAAGGCGCTTCAGCGTCGGGAAGTCCTCCTCGAGATATTCAGCGAGCCGGAGACGATAGCCTTTGACATAGACGCCGAAGCCGGCGGATCGCTCCCTCGTGGGAGGCTTCGCCAAGCTCGCCAGCACCGTCGCATCCTTGCCGGCGCCCGTAAGCACTGCGGATTGAAAGGCGGCCTGAAGCTCGGCGAGCCTCATGCGGCGCTCCGCTCCGCGGCGTCCAGAATCGCGGCGTCGATATCCCGCATGCGCTGCAGCTCGGCGAGAAGCTCCGCGAAAGGCGGGAAATTATCGTCACGCTCGATCATCGCCGCGACGGCGCCGAAGCGACGGCGCGCGCGCCTATACAGCTCCCACACCTCGTCGCAGACCGGCTGATCGTGCGTGTCGATCCGGTAGCTTCCCTTATCCGTGTGTCCCGCCATGTGGAATTGCGCGACGCGTTCGACGGGAATGGCGTCGAGGTATTCCTCGGCGGAGAAGCCGTGATTGAAGGACGAGACGAAGACATTGTTCACGTCGAGCAGCAAATGACAGTCGGCGCGACGCGTCAATTCGCCGAGAAACTCCCATTCCGTCATGTCCGATTGCGCGAAGGACACATAGGTCGACGCGTTTTCGATCAGCATGCGGCGTCCGAGAAAATCCTGAACGCGGGAGACGCGGTCGACGACATGGTCGAGCGCTTCGACCGTGAGGGGGATCGGCAGCAGATCGTGAAGGTTGACGCCGTGAACGCCGGTCCAGGCGAGATGATCGGAAACCCAGGCGGGCTGCACCCGATCGATGAGCCGTTTCAACGCCGTGAGATAATCTATGTCGAGCGGATCGACGGAGGCGATCGACATCGAAACGCCGTGCATCACGATCGGATAATCGGCCCGAAAGCGCTCGAGCATCGCGAGCGGACGCCCGCCCGGGACCATATAGTTTTCGGAAATGATCTCGAACCAATCTACCGGAGGGCGGCTGGAGAGAATTTCCTCATAATAAGCCGGTCTGAGACCCAGACCGTAACCGAGGCGGGGAAGCGGCTCCATCATTCCTCCTCAGCCCTGAGTTACGACGAAAGTCGTGTCCGAGCTGGCGCATTTATTAGATGGCGGACCGAGCCAGCGGACCCGGACCGCCCTGTTCGTTGAATCAGTCGAGGACCTTGCCGCCTTCTTTCGTGCACTCCGCCTCGGAGTCCTGGAACAGCCAGCCCTGGCCCTTGCACTCGTTCATGGCTTTGCAGCTGTTCTTCGGGGTCATGCAGTCGCTCTTGGCCTTGCATGAATTGATGCCAAGGCACTTCACCTTGCCCGGCTTCCCCATGGCGGCCGACGCTGGAGTCGCCTGCGCCATGAGCGCGAGCGAAACGGCCGCAACTGCGATCGCGGCTCCGGAACGGGTAATCTGCTTCATGTCTCCTCCTTGGCTTTTGTGGTCTCGCCCTCGCGCCCACGGCTGGCTGCTGCGCCGAATTTTCTTCTTTTTTCGCTCAGGCGAAGCGTAACGTTACTTGGTCGGACAGCCGTTGGCGTTGCAGCGATGTTTTTGTGGAGTCTCGGACGTTTTCGCCACCTTGGCCTTGCTCGCCTGATACTGCTTGCGCGCCGCGGCGGGCGCCGCGCCGGCAATGAGCAGGGCCGCCACAGCGACGGCGATCGCCGAGCCCGAGACGATCTTCTTATCCATACGCTTTTCCTCCCGACATGCGCCTTGCGATTTCGGCTCGTGCAACGGCGTCGTGTCGAGCGGACGCCGCGACTATATCATGGGAAAGCGAATTCGCGATGGCTTGCACTTAACGGCAAGATAGCGCGCGGCGGGAGCTGAAGTTATTGCGCGAGCTCTTTCAAGCCACGGCGGATCAGCGCCGAGGCGTCGGCCTCGGGGCCCAGCGCGGCGAGGCTCGCATTGACCGCCGCCTGCGCCTGCGGGCGGCCATAGCCGAGATTGCAGAGCGCCGAGATCGCGTCGCGAGCGGCGGCGGCGATGGGGGTTTCTTCCGCGGGCGCCGCGATGGCGCCGACGCCTCCAAGATCCGGCGCCTTGTCTTTCAACTCTGCGACGATGCGCGCTGCAAGCTTTGGCCCGACGCCCGGCGCGCGCGCGATCGTCGCCTTGTCCTGACCAGCGATGGCGGCGGCCAGCGCATCCACTGAGAGCGTCGAGAGCAGAGCGAGCGCCACCTTGGCGCCCACGCCCTGAACACTTTGCAGGAGCCGGAACCAGTCGCGCTCGCCCTCGTTGAGAAAGCCGAAGAGACGGATCGCGTCCTCGCGCACCTGGGTCTCGATCGCGAGTGTCGCGGGCTCGCCCGGGCGCGGCAGATGGGAGAGCGTGCGCGACGAGCAGTTCACGACATAGCCGACGCCATTGACGTCGAGAATCACGAAGTCCTCGCCGAGGCTGTCCACGACGCCTTTGAGCTTGCCGATCATGCCCGCCTCGCGCGTAAAAGCGCCTCCCGATGCTGCGCGTGACAGATCGCGACCGCCAACGCGTCGGCGGCGTCCTTGCTCGCCGCGAAACTCGCCGGCAGCAGCACGCGCACCATCATCGCCACCTGCGCCTTGTCCGCATGGCCATTGCCCACAACCGTCTTCTTGACGAGATTGGCGGCGTATTCCTCGATTTTGAGGCCGGCGAGCGCCGGCGCCGCGAGCGCGATCCCGCGCGCCTGCCCGAGTTTCAGCGCGGATTGCGGATCGCGGTTGACGAAGGTTTCTTCCACCGCCGCCTCCTGCGGCGAGAAGGCCGCGATGACTTCGCCGAGACCCTCCAGGAGACGCCGCAGCCGTTCGCCCATCGGCGCGCTCGCGTCAGTCTGAACGCAACCGGAGGCGACGAAAAGTAGCCGCGAGCCCCGCGCGTCGATGATCCCCCAGCCCGTGTTGCGGAGGCCCGGATCGACGCCGAGGATGCGAATCGCTGACGCGTTCATGGGGCGAGTTTAACGGAGGTCGCGGTGGATGGGCAGGTTTATGGAATGGCCCCCTCCCCTACCCTCCCCCGCTTCGCGGGAGAGGGGGTTCGGCCTCGCGCGGCATCGAGTTTTCGCGAAACGCCGGCCGCTCCCTCTCCCGCCTTAAGGCGGGGGAGGGTGAGGGAGGGGGCAAACCCCGCCCCTAAAACGGATGATACTGATACAGCCAGTTTTCCGTCAGCACCTCGTCGCCGTTCTTCAGGAACAGCCGCATCTCGACCGGCTCGTCGCCGGTGACGGTGAGATCGAATTGCGCACGCCAATGGCCAGGGACGTTATCGAACACGGACTCGGTGTAAATGTAGGAAAACGTTCCGCGCGAGGCCCAGAGCACCGGCTGGGGCTTCACGCCATACGGCAGCTTCGCGAGCGGCTCGCCCAGAAACTCGACCATAAACTTGCGCACGCCCTTGGGGCGCGGCTTTCCGGGTTGTCCGCCATTGCCAAGCCTTGTGGCGACGCAGCGGGCGAGCGGCGTGGGATAGGGCTCGTCCGCGAGCCAGTGCAGGCGATAAGAGAGGTCGAACTCGGCGCCGGGGACGGCGGGCTTCTCCGGCACCCAGACGCAGACGATGTTGTCGTGGATCTCGTCGTCGGTCGGGATCTCGACGAGGTGGATCGCGCCCTTGCCCCAGTCGCCCTTGGGCTCGACCCAGACGCTCGGACGCCGGTCATAGAAGACGTTGTCCTGATAGTGATCGTAATTGCGATCACGCTGCATCAGGCCGAAGCCCTTGGGATTGGTGTCGCCAAAGGCCGAGGCCATCACGCGCGCGGGGTTGTTGAGCGGTCGCCACAGCCGCTCGCCCGTTCCCGTCCACATAGAGAGCCCGTCGGAATCGTGCACTTCCGGGCGCCAGTCGATGGCGGTAGGCTTGCGGGTCTCCGAGAACCAATACATCGAGGTCAGCGGCGCGACGCCGAAGCGCACGAAGTCGCCCCGCAGATAGAGCTTGCAGTCGATGTCCATCACGACGCCCTTGCCGCGCGTCATCAGGAAGCGATAGGCGCCGACGATGTGCGGCCCTTCGAGCAGCGCATGCAGCACGACGCCGGTCTCGGTCTCCGGCCCCACGTAGATGTGGGTGAAGTCCGGAAACTCCTCGGAGCGGTCGGCGACCCAGGTGTCGAGCGCAATGCCGCGCGCCGAGAGGCCATATTGGCGCAGCTCTCCGATCGCCCGGAAATAGGAGGCGCCCAGAAAGGCGACCCAGTCGTTCTTTTTCCAGGGAAGCTCGCCGTCCTTGGCCTCCTGGATGCGGAAGCCCGCGAAACCGGCGCCCTGCTGCAGCCCGCGGGCGATCGAATCCTCGGGCATGTTGAAATAAACCGGATCGTAAAGAATTTCCCGCGCCTCGCCCTTCTCCACCTTGTGGATGCGCACCGCCTTCTTGAAGAACATGCCGAGGTGGAAGAACTCGAGCGGAAATCGCTCGGGGCCCGAGGCGTAAAGCGCGTGATCCGTGTTGTAGGTGATCTTGCCCCAGGCCTCGTAGTCGATCTTGCTGGTGATCTCGGGGGCGGGCAGAGCCGGCGGGCGATAGGGCTCACCGATGAGGCGCTTCGCCTCCTGTTTGAGCAGATCGAAGGAAAACGGCGCAGCGGGACCGAATTTGAGCGATTCGTCCTGCGGCTGCGCGGAGAGCTGAGGCGCGCCGACCGCCCCCACGGCGCCCGTTGCGGCGGCAGCTTTCAGAAAGGCGCGTCGATCCGGCGCGTCGACCATCGATCATCCTCAAGAAGTCACGGAGAGGGGAAGGAAAGGCCTCGCCTCACCCGCGGATGGGCTCGTGCTTGATGGCCGTCCGCATGAAAAAATAGAGGCCGACGAATCCCGCCAGGGCAAAGGCGACCTCGATGGCGCGGCTGACCAATGGATCGAGCTGGAACAGCCCGCCGAGAGCCCAGCCGGCCGCCCAAGAGGCGCCGACGAGCTCGGTGCCGACGAGGATCGCGACAGCGACGAGCGTGGAGAGGTTCAAGAGGTTGATCGGCTTTTCGCTCATTTTGCTCACTTGTATGACCGCGCAGGGCTTCCTTAGCGCGCCTGCCCCCGGAACGGAAGCGCCCAAGGAAGGGGAAATGGCGTCGTATCAGAAGGCTGGCGTCAATTCCGTCGGCGACCGACAGTCCGGCTTTTTGGGAGATCCCGTATTGGGCAAGGCTGCAGGACCTCCCTCGCAGGGCGCAACTACCCGCAGGCCATAGGTTTTTAGGGCTTTCCGCCTGCGGGTTCCCCTCGCGCGGCGACCATAGCCTTCGATTTTTTTGGGCCGGACCCGGAATCCCCTTGCCAAGAGCCGGGTGAAGCGGACAATTTTAGAGCTCGGGGGACCTATCGAGCGCCGCGAGCGCGGCGGCGCGAGATTTGTATGCCCCCTGCCGAAGCCTTCGCCACCTCCTATATTGGAGGAAAGGAACCGCGCTGGATCAGAAAAGGGTCGCCAGGAACGCATGACCACGGTCCCTAACCGAAACAGCCGCCCCGCCGAGCGTCGTTCCCGCACGGTCCCGGTGTGCGCCAGCAAGGATCCTCGCAAGAACGACGAAGGCGGCCCCGGCTCGGGGACCGCCCTGGTCACCAAAACGCGGCCGTTGACCCGCCGCCCGCACATGTATCGCGTGCTCCTCCTCAATGACGACTACACCACACAGGAATTCGTGGTGATCGTGCTGCGTAAGTATTTCAACAAGTCGCTGGAGGAAGCCACGCGCATTATGTTGCATGTCCACAATCACGGCGTGGGCGAATGCGGCGTCTACACATATGAGGTCGCGGAAACCAAAGTCACGCAGGTCATGGAGTTCGCGCGGCGGCATCAACATCCGCTGCAGTGCATCATGGAAAAGAAATAGGAGCCAGGACGCATGCCGGCCATCTCGCGCAATCTCAAGCAGACCCTGGATCGGGCGTTGTCGCTGGCGAGGGAGCGGCGCCACGAATACGCGACCCTCGAGCATCTGCTGCTGAGCCTGATCGAGGATCCCGACGCCGCCGCGGTCTTGCGCGCCTGCGCGGTCGATCTCGAGCTCCTGGGCCGCAATCTTCGCGAATACATCGCCAGGGAGCTCGACAATCTCGTCAACGGCGACGCCGAGGAGGCCAAGCCGACCTCGGGCTTCCATCGCGTCGTGCAGCGGGCCATCATCAGCGTGCAGTCCTCGGGCCGGGAGGATGTGAACGGCGCCAATGTTCTTGTCGCCCTCTTCGCCGAGCGCGAGAGTCACGCCGTCTATTTCCTGCAGGAGCAGGAAATGACGCGCTATGACGCGGTCAACTACATCAGCCACGGCATCGCCAAGCGCGCCGGTCTCACGGACGGGTCACGCACGCCGCGCGGCGCCGAAGACGAGTCCGAGGGTCGCGAAGGGCGCGAGGGGCGCGACGGCGACCAGCGCAAGAAGGAAGGCGCGCTCGACGCTTATTGCGTCAATCTGAACCGCAAGGCGCGCGACAATCGCATCGACCCCCTGATCGGCCGCGAGGCGGAGGTCATGCGCACGATCCAGGTGCTCTGCCGCCGCCAGAAGAACAACCCGCTGCTCGTCGGCGATCCGGGCGTCGGCAAGACGGCGATCGCGGAGGGCCTCGCGCGCAAGATCATCCAGGGCGAAGTGCCGGACGTGCTTGGCGACGCGACGATCTTCGCGCTCGATATGGGCTCGCTCCTGGCGGGGACGCGCTATCGCGGCGATTTCGAAGAACGCCTCAAGCAGGTCGTCAAGGAGATCGAGCAGCACAAGAAGGCGATCCTCTTCATCGACGAAATCCATACGGTGATCGGCGCCGGGGCCACCTCGGGCGGCGCCATGGACGCCTCGAACCTCTTGAAACCCGCGCTGGCGCAGGGCGTGCTGCGCTGCATCGGCTCGACGACCTACAAGGAGTACAGGCAATATTTCGAGAAGGACCGCGCCCTCGCGCGGCGCTTCCAGAAAATCGACGTCAACGAGCCGACGGTTCCCGACGCGATTGAGATCCTCAAGGGCCTGAAGCCCTATTTCGAGGATTTCCATAAGATCCGCTACACGGCCGAGGCGGTGAAGGGAGCCGTGGAGCTTTCCGCGCGCCACATCCACGATCGCAAGCTGCCCGACAAGGCCATCGACGTGATCGACGAGACTGGCGCGGCGCAAATGCTGCTGCCGGAAGGCAAGCGCAAGAAGACCATCGGCCTCAAGGAAATCGAATTCGACGATCGCGACGATGGCGCGCATCCCGCCAAAGAGCGTGTCGAAAGACGACGCCGAGGTGCTCGCGCATCTCGACGAGACCTTGAAGCGAGTCGTCTACGGCCAGGACAAGGCGGTCGGCCTATTGGTCTCCGCCATCAAGCTCGCGCGTGCGGGCCTTCGCGACCCCGAGAAGCCCATCGGCTGCTATCTTTTCTCCGGCCCGACCGGCGTCGGCAAGACGGAAGCGGCGCGCCAGCTCTCGACAGCGCTCGGCATTGAACTCGTGCGCTTCGACATGTCGGAATATATGGAGCGCCACACGGTGAGCCGGCTGATCGGCGCGCCCCCCGGCTATGTCGGCTTCGACCAGGGAGGTCTCCTAACCGACGCGATCGACCAGCATCCGCACTGCGTGCTGCTTCTCGACGAAATCGAGAAGGCGCATCCCGATCTCTTCAACATCCTTTTGCAGGTGATGGATCACGGCAAGCTCACGGATCACAACGGCAAGACGATCGACTTCCGCAACGTGATCCTGATCTTGACGACGAACGCTGGCGCGTCCGATCTCGCGCGCACGCCAATCGGCTTCACGCGCTCGCAGCAGGGACGGGACGATAGCGAAGCGATCAACCGGCTCTTCGCGCCGGAGTTCCGCAACCGTCTCGATGCGGTCGTGCCTTTCGGCCAGCTCTCGCCAGAGGTCGTCGCCAAGGTCGTGGACAAATTCGTCATGCAGCTCGAGGCGCTGCTTGCCGATCGAAATGTGACGATCGACCTCTCCGACGAGGCGCGCGCGTGGCTCGTCGAGCGCGGCTACGATGGGGCGATGGGCGCGCGCCCCATGGCGCGGATCATCCACACCCACATCAAGACGCCGCTCGCCGACGAAGTGCTGTTCGGGCGCCTCAAGAACGGCGGCGCCGTCCATGTCGTGGTCGTCGCGGGCGAGAATGGCGACAAGACGCTGGGTTTCGTCTATCCGGAGGGACCTGTGTTGCCGCGACCCGAACGCGACATCATCGAAGCGGGAAAGAAGCGCGCCTCTGCGGAGGGGGACGCGCGCAAGGATCGCACTCCGGACGAGCCGTCGAAGGACGAACCCGATCGCGAGGTGGAAGCGGCGGATCAGAAACCCGCGCCGAAAAGCGTGCCGAACACGCCGCTGCAAGGCTAGAACGAATTCCGCGAAAGTTGACAGACTTGCGATCGGAATTCGCTCCAACAATACGCTGAAGGAGAGGGCGTCCCGCCCTCCCTTCCGCTCTTTCGTCGAAAACGGCCGAAAGCGCTCGCTAAAGGCGAGCTTTCTCCCAGTCGCAACTTCAGGTTAACATCCCAGTCTCAAAGCTGCGGCTTCTGGCGCTGTTGTTGCGCGCCGGGCAGGAGCAGCCGATGACTGACGCACCCATGAATAGCGCTAGCCCCTTGCGCATCGTCCATGTGCTGCGGGCGCCGGTGGGCGGGCTCTTCCGCCATGTGCTGGATCTCTCCGCCGAGCAGGCGGCCCGCGGACACGCGGTGGGGATCGTCGCGGATTCCCTCACGGGAGGAGCACGCGCGGACGCAGCGCTTGCTGCGCTCGCGCCGAGTCTCGCCCTCGGCCTCTGCCGACTGCCGATCCACCGGCTTCCTCATCCGAGCGATGTGCGGGCGCTCGTCGCGATCAGCCGGCTCCTAAACGCCTGCGCGCCCGACGTCGTGCATGGACATGGATCGAAGGGCGGCGCGATGGCGCGCCTCGCGCTCGGCGCCGGGTCGATGGCCGTTCGCGTCTACACGCCGCACGGCGGGAGCCTACACTTCGCGCGGGGGACGCCCGCGCACGCGCTCTACATGGGGCTGGAACGGCTGCTGCGTCAGCGCACCGATCTCCTGCTGTTCGAGAGCCGCTTCGCGGCGGAGCGCTATGACGATTTCGTCGGGGCGCCGCGCGGCCTTGCCCGGGTCGTGCATAACGGCTTGCGGCCCGAGGAATTCTCTCCGGTAGCACTGGCGCGAAACGCGGCGGATTTGCTCTATGTCGGCGAGTTCCGCCTGCTCAAAGGCCTCGACACGCTGCTTGAGGCCCTAAAGCTCCTCAACAGCGAGGGTCGGCCCTTGCGCCTCGTCCTCGTCGGCGCGGGGCCGGACGAAGCCGAGTTGCTTGCGCTGGCGGAGCGCCTCGGCGTCGCCGATCAGATCGCCGTGAAGCCCCCAACGCCCGCGCGCGAGGCTTTCGCGTTCGGCCGCGTGCTCGTCGCGCCGAGCCGGGCCGAGTCTCTCCCCTACATCGTGTTGGAGGCGCTCGCCGCGCAAAAGCCCATCGTCGCGACGAAGGTCGGCGGTGTTCCGGAAATCTTCGGGCCTTTCTCCGATCGACTCGTGCCGTGCGACGATCCCGCGACGCTCGCGAAAGCCATCGAGCGGGCACTGCGACAATCCAACGACGGTAGCGCACGAGAAGCAGGCGAACTCGCCGTCCGCGTTCGCGCCGGCTTCTCGGTTCGCCGCATGACGGATGCGGCGATCGCCGCCTATCGCGAGGCTCTGAGAATGCGTGCGGAAAGGCCTGCCGCTTCTCTCTTCCCGCTTGCGGGGAGAAGGTCAGGGTAAGGGTCGAGGGGTGTCCGCACATAGTTTTTTCGCATCGATGAATCCGTGGCGGTGGCGGAAGCACAGGACCATGCCCCCAAGCCCCTCACCCCTGCCCTCTCCCCACTTGCGAGGAGAGGGAGCGCGCCTCTCGTTCCGGCGGGGGGCCCTCTTTGACTACCAAGGACTTGTCGACGGACTTGTCTTCGTTCTCGTCGCAAGCTCCGCGATCTCTCTCTTCGAACCTTCGCCGTATGACCTGCTGGCGCCCATCGCCTTGCTGCTCTGGGCGCTCGGCGGCTTTACGATCCACAGGGCCATTCTGCTCTTCGCCGGCCTGCTCCTCGCTTATTGCCTGCTGGGTTTCGTCGCGCTCACGCCGGTACTGGCGAGACCCAGAGTCGACCACCTACCAAGTGCTGACGACCTATCTGATGATGATGGGCGTGTTCTTCGCGCTGTTTCTCGCCCATCGCAGCGAGCGGCGCGCCGACGTGATCCTTTCCGCGCTGACGCTCGGCGCATTGGTCGCCGCAATCTGCGGCCTGCTGGCTATTTCAACGTCGCGAACCTCGGCGAGACGTTCACGCTCTACGATCGCGCCAAGGGAAGCTTCAAGGACCCGAACGTGCTCGGCCCCTACCTCGTGCCGGGCGCGCTCAATCTCTTGCAAAAGCTGATGCTCGGGCGCGCGCGCCATGTCTTCATTTCGGTCGCGGCGCTCGCGATCATCCTCGCCGGCGAGTTCGTCACCTTCTCGCGCGGCGCCTGGGGCGTGACGCTGTTCTCCGTCGCGCTGATGACGGGCTGCACTTATGCGCAGGCGGACAATCCTCGCCTAAGGCGCCGCATCATGACGACGGCGATCGTCGCGGCCATCGTCGGCGCGCTTGTGGTCCTGATCCTGCTCGCCCAGGACTCGACGCGCGAGTTCTTCTTCCAGCGCGCCAATGCGACGCAGGACTATGACGAAGGCGAAACGGGACGATTCGGCAATCAGGCGCGCTCCCTGCCGATGCTGCTCGATCGCTTTTGGGGGTTTGGTCCCTTGCGCTTCCGTCTCTACTTCGGGCTGGAGGCGCATGACTCCTACATCACCGCTTTCGCCAACGACGGCTGGCTCGGCGGCCTCGTCTATGTGCTGATCGCAGCCGCAAGCGTCTTCGTCGGCTTACGGCTCATCACGCGCCCCTCACCCTACCGCAGCCGGGCGCAAATCTTCGCGCCCGTGCTGATCTCCTATTTCGCCCTGGCCTTCGTCATCGACATCGACCACTGGCGCCATTTCCCCCTGCTGATGGGCGCCGTTTGGGGGCTCGAAGCAGCGAGGCGAAAGTGGGAGGCGAGAGCCAATGCGCCGCCGCGCTAACGCGGCGGCTTGGAGGTCGCCTCAGATGTTCTTCCTCAGCTTCTTGGCTTCGGCTTCGATGGAGCGCCAGGCGTCGCGCAATTTCTGCAGGAACGATCCGCTCGGGGTCTTCTTGCACTCGTCGATGACCATCGGGACGACTCTCTCGGAGCCTTCGATATCGATGAAAGAATTGTCCTTGCCGCCTTTCGCCTGAGCGGTCGCCCAATAGACGACCTTGGGCTGATAGTCTGTCTCGAGCGCGAGAAATTCGTCGCACGTCCAATTGCCCAAAGCCTTCTTGCGCGCGGGAACAACCGCCTTCGTCGCGGGAGGAGCGGCGCTTGGAGCAGCGTCGGCGCGCTCGGCAAGATCGGCGGTCTGGGTCGGCTGCAGCTCGATCTCACCCGGACGCCAAGTCTGGTTGTAGAAAGGCTCCAGCGGACCATAAAGCCGTAAGATTGTGTTCCAGGCCGTCCCGGGAACGGTCTGAACCCAGTTGTTCTCCTTGCCTGCGGGGGCTTTCGGCCCAAAGTAGACGTCGATCGACCCGTCTTCGTTGACGAGCAAGCCTTGCGTCTGGCTGCTCACGCTCGGGAATAGCTGGTCTGTCTGCACCATGGAGCGCGTTTGATCGTCGTAGACGATCACGGACCAGAAATCCTTCACCGGCGCGTTGGCCGGCAGCCGCAGCTTGTAGTTCTTGCCGCCGTCAAGAGGGCTTCCCTTGGAGTCGACAAAGGCCACCAGATACTGCGATCCCACGCCGACAGCGCGCGTATCCATCGCGGGCGTGACGCCGGTCGCATAGAAGAAGAAGCCCGAATAGGCGTCGAGCTGCCGCGCGTTGCCTTCCTCGAACTTGTAGCCGCCGACGAAGCCAAGACGCCACGCGCTGTTGGGATACCAGTAGCCGTCTGCATTGCGCCATTTATACATGATCGCGCGTGCGGTGGCGTCGCCGACAGTAGCGGCCTCCGTGAGGATCTTCTTCATGCGCTCGTCGGGCGCGAAAGGCTTGCCTTTCACGATGCCGACCGACGCCCAGAAGCCGAGCGTCGTCGCATCGACCGAGTTGGTCGGCTCTTCCTGCACAGCCTTGTTCAGCAATTCCCAAAAACGGTAATCCGCCGGCGGAACCAGGTTGAAGGGCTTGCCGGTCATGTCCACAAAGTCGACCGTGGGCGCGTGGTGGGCATGCCCGTACGGATAGATTTTCGTGAACTTTTTGATCGCGTCGATGCCTGGCTTCGGGTCGCCATTGACGAGGAAGCTGCGCCAGGGAACCCAGACGTCGTAGGTCGCTGGATGCAGGACGTTGTAGCCCCGCGTGGAGACGTTGCCCTGGAAGCCCGGCGGAATGAGGAGATATTTGCCGCCCTCACCCTTGTCGGGGCCGGTGATGCCTACATCGCCAACCCAATTGTACCACATGTCGTCGACGAGCCCGAGCACCTTGGGCGGAACCTCGAGCACCAGCGGCCCGTTACGCAGGTCGAGCCACATCCAGGTGTAAGGCGTGTTGTTGTTCGCGGTGAGTTCGACCGTCCGGGGATCGACCATATCCTGCCAGAGCCCGATCGTCGTGTTGGCGGGCCCCATCGCGAGAGACGCATCGCGGTTGGCGGCCTGACTGACAACCGGAAGCGCCAGCAGATAGGCTTGCACGGCGCGCTGGAAATCCAAATTGTCGTATAGTTTTTCGGTGGTGGCCTGATCGGGTAAGCCGCCGAAGAACTTTAGCGTTCCGAAGCGCGTCTCGACTTTGTTCGCTATGCCGACGCCGGGCGAGGCGGGCGTTGAATATTTGAATTTCGGCGAAGCCGACGCGCCCTCGAGAAACTGCGCCCAGGAAGACGTGGGCCCTGAAAACAAAATCGCTACAGATGCTACTAAGATCGACAAGGATCTGCAGAGTGCCATGGCTTGGCTCCATACGAGGAGGGGATTAAGAGCGCGTCGAAGAAAAAGCTTCGAAAGCCGCGCGGGCAGGACGGTCGCTCGCCTTAGCCGCTAAGTGACGCTTGGCTCGATGATCAAGAGCTTGAACGCGAGCATAGGCGTAGTGCGTATTTGCTACAAGGCGGAGACAAAAGCGGCAAAGCGACGCAGGAGCGGCGAGCCGTGGAAGGTCGCCCGACAGAAGGTTCAAGCAAAATGCCGAGTGTCGTGGTTCGATTCGCGACGTCGGTCGAAAAGCGCGCGTCGGGACCTCAGCCCCGACGATTCAGTTCTGACCGAAGCGACCGGCGCTTTCGGCCTCAGCCCTCTTCGTCCGTGTCAATGTCGCCGTCGATGAGGCCGGAGACGTCGTCCTCCTCGCCTTCCTCTTCTTCGAGGAAAGTGTCGTCCGCCTCGTCGCCGTCGTCGATTTCGACGTCATCGTCGATCGGGATCGCATCGGTCTTGTTTTCAGCCTCCTCGACCTCGGAGAGCGAGACCGTCTCGGCCTCATCCTTCTCACCCTCCGCCTCTTCATCGGGCGTGTGCGCGGCCCGCATGATCGACGTGACATGGAACGCCGCGCCGCATTTGGGGCAGAGGATGGGGTCCCGGTTGAAGTCGTAGAATTTTGCCGCGCAGGACTGGCATTGCCGCTTGGCGCCGAGCTCGGGTTTGGCCACGATGTCGCGATCCTTCAAGAATTAGCCGGACTTCGAACGCGGGCGCCTCCTAGGCGGGCGCGTCGGGCGCCCGGGTTAGTTTGCCGGGGCGCCGCTGTCAAATCAGAAATCGCCTGGGCGGCACGAGGCGCAAGCTGGGCCTCGACTCCGGCCGCTATCGCCCCTGTTGCCGGGAGCCTTCCGGCTGTTGCCAAGCGCGCCCTGGCTTGGCATAGGTGGGGATGCGCGGGTGTAGCTCAATGGTAGAGCAGCAGCCTTCCAAGCTGAATACGAGGGTTCGATTCCCTTCACCCGCTCCATCCCCGGGCGCAGGGCAAGAGATTAAGCTGTCTCTCGCGCAACGAACACCCCCGTCCTCCGCCGATCCTTCGGCGCTAAAGGCCGAAATCCGCGCTAAGGCGCTGGCGCTCGGCTTCGACGCCTGCGGCTTCACGCGGCCCGACGCCATCCCGCTCGCAGCAGGGCGCCTGCACGACTGGCTCGCGTCCGGCGCGCATGGCGACATGGGCTGGATGGCCGCGCGCGCCGATGAGCGCGGCTCGCCCGCAGCCCTGTGGAGCGAGACCCGCAGCGTGGTCATGCTCGGCATGAATTACGGCCCCGATGTCGATCCGCGCGAGGCGACCGCAAAGAGCGACCGCGGCGCAATTTCGGTCTATGCGCAGGGCCGCGACTATCACGACGTGCTGAAAGGCCGCCTCAAGCTTCTCGCGGGCTTCATGCTGGCTAAAGCGGGCGGCGGCGCGGTGAAAGTCTTTGTCGACACGGCGCCCGTCATGGAAAAGCCCCTCGCGGAAGCCTCGGGGCTCGGCTGGCAGGGCAAGCATACGAACCTCGTTTCGCGTGGCTTCGGCTCCTGGCTCTTTCTCGGCGCGATCTTCACCGATCTCGACTTTGCGCCAGACGCGGGGGAAGCGGATCACTGCGGCTCGTGCCACGCTTGCCTCGACGCCTGTCCGACACAGGCCTTCCCGGCGCCCTATCGCCTCGATGCGCGGCGCTGCATCTCCTATCTCACCATTGAGCACAAGGGTCCGATCCCCGAGGAATTCCGCGCGGCGATCGGCAATCGCATTTATGGATGCGACGACTGTCTCGCCGCCTGTCCCTGGAACAAATTCGCGCAAGACGCACGCGAGGCGAAGCTCGCAGCCAACGCCAGCTTGCGCGCGCCGAGTCTTGCGGATCTGGCGGGGCTCGACGAAGCCGCGTTTCGCAAGCTCTTCGCCGGCTCGGCCGTGAAGCGCATCGGCCACGCGCGATTTCTACGCAATGTGGCGATCGCGATCGGCAATAGCGCCGATCCCATGCTCGCGCCCGCGCTGCACCCCCTGCTCGACGCGGTTTCGCCCCTCGTTCGCGGCGCCGCAGTCTGGGCGTTGGGTCGACTTCTGGAAGCAGAAGCTTTTTCGCGGCTTGTGAGAGCCTATCGCGAGAACGAGCGAGATTCGAGCGTCCTCGCAGAGATTGCAAAGATGTCACACTCCGCGAAAAAGTGACGCCGGAGCGGGTTTGATTGTTGCATTGCGCAACCAATGGGCGACTATTGGATGCGCCCGCCACGCCACGTTCGACCTGAATTCCTGCCCATCGAATTTTCAGGAACTCGACGCCGCGCCCGCGAGCCAAACCGTCCCCGGCCGCATGGCCTCTAGAGTTCATCGTTCGCGCAGCATGACCGTCTTCACGCCGCCTCATACGAACGATAATCCCGCGCTGGAAGCCGGAAGGCTTCTGACGCGCATCGGGGTGTTTTTGCTTTTTGTCGTGGCGCTGATCGCCCCGGTGATCGCGGGACAAACCATTTACATTCTTCTTCCCATCGGCGCCGCGCTGCTGCTCATGGGCGCGGCGATCGCCCCGGATCGACGGGAAAAGACCGGGCCGCTGCGCGACTTCCTGATGTCGCCGCCCTTTCTCGCCGCGCTGTTCCTCGCCGGCTGGGCCGCCGTATCGTTGAGTTGGACGCCCTTTCACGGGGGCCCTGCGGAACGCTACTGGAAAGACGCGGGCACGCTCGGCCTCGTCGCGATCGCCTGCGGCTTTCTTCCGACGCGCACACGCATCTGCGATCTCTATCTCCTGCCGATCGGCGCCACAGCTGCGGCCATCGGCATGATTTCCGCAGCGGCCTATGGGCTCTATGCTCGGCGTTCCTTCACGCTCGAGGAGATCATCGACGGCGACGCGCTGGCGCGTTCCGGCGTCGGTCTTCTTCTGATCATGTGGCCGGCGACCGGCGCGCTGGCGATGCGCGGCAAGTGGCGTCTCTGCGTCGCCCTGATGCTCGTTTGTGGCGTCGCCGTGCTCCTCTCGGGGGCGCAGAACGTCGCCCCGCCGCTCTTCGTCGGATTTGCGATCTTTGGCCTTTCACTCGGGCGCCCGCGCGAAGCGGCGCTTTGGCTCGCGCCGCTGGCGGCTGCGGCGTTTCTTCTTTCTCCCTTGCTCGCGCTCGGCATCCGCTTTCTGTATCAGAGCCATCCGCCCGAGCTGCTGAGGAGCCTGGACGTCTGGGGCCAGATCTTTTCGAGCGGGGGCGCGCGTTCCCTGCTCGGCCATGGGTTCGGCTCGGCGATCTACGGCTTGTTCGGCGGCTATCTCGATCCGAAATCCCCGAGGAGCCTCGCCTTCCAGATATGGTTCGACCTCGGGATCGTCGGCGCCGCCGCTTTCGCCGCCGCCGCCTACCAGGCCGTTTCGCTTGTGGGCCGCGCGCGGTCCACGCTTGCGCCCTTTCTGCTCGCCGGGCTGGCCGCCGGTCTCGTCGTCTGCCTGATGGGGCCGGCCGGCGAGCAGCTCTGGGCCTTCACGCTCGCGGGGCTCGCCGTGGTGGCCTTCGTGATGGTCATGCGGGGACAATTCACAAAGAAGCGGCCGCAATTGCCGCGCTGGGCGATCGTCGATGACGAGGGCTGAGCGCGCGCGGGCGAGCGCTCAGTCGGAGAAACGCGCCGCGTGACCCAACAATCCGCCTCGCTCACCGAGAATGTCACCGAAATCGCGGCGGAGGAGGCCGTCGTCGCGGCGGCCTTCCTCTCCTCCATTCCCTTTTTCGTGCTGGCGCATGGCGTGACGCTACGCATGAGCGGCGTCGGCGCTTTCGAGACGGAGACGCGCATCGCGACGCACGCCGACGGCGCCGCGCTTTGCGCCGCGAATGACGGGAGGCGGCTCGTCTCAGGTGGAGACGACGGGCGGCTCGTCGAGATCACGGCGGAGAGCGAGCCCCGTCTCGTGGCGGAGGAAACGGGCCGCTGGATCGACGCCGTGGCGCTGCGCAGCGACGGCGCGCTCGCCTGGAGCGCCGGCCGCAGCGCCCGGGCGCGTCTTCCCGGCGGCGAGATCAAGACGCTCGACCTGCCCTCGACCTCGCGCGGATTGGTTTTCCTGCCGAAGGGCCTTCGCTTGGCCATCGCGCATTACAACGGCGCGACGCTCTGGTATCCCAACGCCAGCGCGGCGGCGGAAACGCTCGAGTGGAAGGGCGCGCATCTCGACGTCACAGTCTCGCCCGATGGCCGATTCCTCGTCACCTCCATGCAGGAGAACGCGCTGCACGGCTGGCGCCTGTCGGACAAGAAGAACATGCGCATGTCCGGCTACCCCGCCAAGACCCGCTCCTTTTCCTGGTCGCCCGACGGCAAGTGGCTCGCCACCTCGGGGGCCGACGCCTGCATTCTGTGGCCCTTCGAGGGGAAAGATGGCCCGATGGGCGCGCAGCCGCGCGAATGCGGCGTGCGCGCGGGCATTGGCGTCACGCGCGTCGCCTTTCATCCACAAGCGCCCGTCGTCGCGCTCGGCTATGAGGACGGCATGATACTCCTGGCCCGCATTACCGACGGCTCGGAGATTCTGGTTCGCCGGCCCGTGGCGAGCGAGCACGCCAAGATCACGGCGCTCGCCTGGGACGCGCAGGGGAAGCGCCTCGCCTTCGGCGCGGGTAACGGCGCGGTGGGCATACTGTCGCTGCCGCAGGCTTGAAGGGAGGCGCGAGACGATGAGCGCGAAGCTTTCGAACGAAGCGTTGAAGCAGCTCTTTACAGAGGCGCGCACGCACAATGGCTGGCGCGACGAGGACGTTCCCGACGCCTTGCTGCGCGAGGCGGTGGATATCGCCAAATGGGGGCCCACGAGCGCCAATTGCTCGCCGATGCGCGTCTTGTTCCTTCGCTCGAGAGAAGCCAAGCAACGCCTCGCCCCGGCGCTCCTCCCCGGCAATCTCGAAAAGACGATGGCCGCGCCGGCGGTGGCAGTTGTCGCCTATGATCTCAATTTCTACGAGTATTTGCCGCGGCTTTATCCTGCGACCGACGCCCGCGCGTGGTTCGTCGGCAATGACGCGCTCATCGCGGAGACGGCGTTCCGCAACGGCACGCTGCAGGGCGCCTATCTGCTGCTGGCGCTTCGTTCCTTGGGTCTCGACTGCGGACCCATGAGCGGTTTCGACAAGGCGCTTGTCGACGCGGAATTTTTCCCTGAAGGAACGGTGAAGTCTAATTTCCTGATCAACATCGGCTATGGCGACGAGTCCGAGCTCTATCCGCGCGGGCCGAGGTTTGCTTTTGAGGAGGTGGCGCGGATTTTGTGAGAGTGCGCCCTCATTGGCACGCTGGGCCTCGCCACGCGGGGTAAAAAATCATCATTGACGAGCGCCATGCCTAGTGTTGAGTTCTGATTGGAGTAATACGCAACATCTGCATTTCAGATGAGCTGGCGGTGAGTTGTGGCCAGACTGGAAATGATCTCTAAGCCGGATGTAGCCTTGGGCGGCATTCGTTGAGCAAATAAGGCAGTCTTTTCCATCATTTGCGATGCTCCATTTTTTCCACGTAATCAAATTTAATTCGCCCTCCTCTTTGATTGCTCTCTCTAAAGAGGACTCACATTGGGCTTTCGCAATCGCTGCGCAGATAAGAGGTCCCGGGTTCTTCTCCGGCCCCAGTCGCCCTTTCAATTCGCGCTCGATGGCACGCGCGTCTAAGCCAGCCTCGAGCCCGTCAGCTATGAAATTCCAAAAGTCCCGAAATGCGCCGGTTTCTCGCGTCGCTGCCCCGCGCGCCCAAGCAACAGCGTCATGGTTAACGACGCCGAAGAGTTCTAAAAATTCGTCTTTCTTTTTTGGCATGAACGTGCCCAGCTGTCGCGACTGATGAAACCGCGTCCGTGTTGTAATTTCAATCATTGCGAGCTGTCCCTTGCGACTGCCGTGTTTGCCGGATTCCGAATGGCTAATGTCGGCAGGCGATCGGCCAGCCGCGGCATCAGTCAGATTCGCTTGAAAACTGACGAAGCACCCCATATTGTGGCTACAATTGAGCTACGCCTTCCCAGGAGCCTCTCCATGCCCGCAGATGCCATCGTCCGTGCACGTATCGACGCCGAGACCAAGGCTCGCGCGACCGAAGCCCTCGACGCCATGGGCCTGTCGGCCTCCGACGCCATTCGCCTGCTATTTCTGCGCATCGCCGAGGAGCGACGTCTGCCTTTCGAGGTTCGCGTTCCCAAAGCCGAAACACGTGAAGCCATCGCCGAGCTCGAAGCAGGAAAGGGCAAGCGCGTTCGCGGCGTCAAGGAACTGATGCGTGACCTCAACTCGTGAGATCGAATATTCGAACGCCTTCCGGCGCGATTACAAAAAGGTCAAATCGATGCCCCGACATCGACGTGACGCGGAGTCTCTTCTCGTCGCCACGCTCGAAGCTCTTTGCGCCGACCAGCCTTTGCCGAGCAAGTATCGCGACCATCCGCTCGCCGGCGACTGGTCAGGCTATCGGGAATGTCATCTCAAGCCCGACCTTCTCTTGATCTACTCGAAGCCGGACTTGACGACGTTGCGGTTGGCTCGGCTCGGTTCGCACGCCGAGCTTTTCAAGAAATGACGTCGCCGTTCTCGCCGCCGAGGCGTCGCACGTTGGGCCTTCCATGTTGCTCTTGTCAGGGCGGGCGCGCTTCTATATCCCGAACGCTCGAAAAGCCTGTTTTTCGAGCCTTTGCGGCAAGAAGAGCGACTTTTTTAGACATGACAAGGTACACAGAATGACCAAGCGCGCGCTCATCACGGGCGTCACGGGACAAGACGGCGCCTATCTCGCGCAGCTTCTGCTCGATAAGGGATATGAGGTTCATGGCGTCGTGCGCCGCTCCTCGCACAGCGGCGTCGACGATCACCGCCTGCGCTGGATCGGCGTCGCCGATTCCGTGCGCCTGCACGACGGCGATCTCGGCGACCTCTCCAGCCTCGTGCGCATCGTGCAGGAGACGAAGCCGGACGAGATTTACAATCTGGCGGCGCAGTCCTTCGTCGCCTCCTCCTGGCGCCAGCCGATACTAACCGCGAACATCACCGCCGTCGGCGTCGCCAACATGCTCGAAGCGATGCGCATCGCCGCGCCGCAGGCCCGCTTCTATCAAGCCTCCTCCTCCGAAATGTACGGGCTCATCCAGCAGCCGGTCCAAAACGAGAAGACGCCCTTCTATCCGCGCTCGCCCTATGCCGTCGCCAAGCTCTTCGGCCACTGGATCACCGTGAATTATCGCGAGAGCTTCGGCATGCACGCGTCTTCCGGAATCCTCTTCAATCACGAGAGCCCGCTGCGCGGCGAGGAGTTCGTCACGCGCAAGGTCACGACTGGCGTGGCGAGGATCAAGCTGGGGCTCGCCAAGGAGCTGCACCTCGGCAACATCGACGCCAAGCGCGACTGGGGCCATGCGCGAGATTACGTCCGAGCGATGTGGCTCATGCTGCAACAGGAGAAGCCGGACGATTATGTCGTCGCGACCGGCGTCACCACAACGGTGCGCGACATGTGCCGCATCGCCTTCGATCACGTCGGGCTCGACATGGCGAAGCATCTCGTCATCGATCCGGCCTTCTACCGCCCGGCCGAAGTCGAGGTGCTTTTGGGCGAACTCGAGCAAGGCGAGAGCCAAGCTCGGATGGGCGCCGCAGATCGCGCTGACAGAGCTCATTTGCGAGATGGTCGAGGCGGATCTTCGGCGTCTCGAAGGTGGCGACGCACGCGCAGTCGCGTCTCGTGCGTGATCGACGAAGGTCCAGTCCGGCATGGCCCGTTACGAACGCATTCTCATAACTGGAGGCGCGGGCTTCGTCGGTTCGCATCTCGCGCCCGTGCTCGCCGCCGACTATCCGGCAGCGCAGCACGCCATATTGACGCTGCCCGGATCGGATGGCGCCGTCGATCCGGCGTGGACACGGCTCGAAGCCGATCTCCTCGACGCCGAAGCGGTCGAGGGGGTGATCCGGGAATTCCAACCCGATCTCGTCGCGCATCTCGCTGGACAGGCGTCGATCGGCAAAGCCCTGCACGCGGGCGAAGCGACGTGGCGGGCCAATTTCTGCGCAAGCCTCCATCTCGCTTCCGCTCTCGCCCGCCATGCGCCTCAGGCGGCGGTGCTCTTTTCCTCCAGCGCCTCGGTCTATGGCTTGAGCCTTAGAGACGGCCCCGCGAGCGAGGAGACGCCGCTCAAGCCGCTTGACTCTTATGGCCGCTCGAAAGCGGCGGCGGAGGGGATGTTCGCCGACGTTCTGGGGCCCGAGGCGCGACTCATCGTCGTGCGCCCGGTCAACCACACGGGGCCGCGACAGAGCCCGCGGAATTTCGTGCTTTCCTCTTTCGCCGCGCAGATCGCGGCGATCGAGGCTGGCCGCGCCGCGCCGCGCCTCAAAGTCGGCGATCTCTCAAAAGCCCGCGATTTTCTCGACGTGCGCGACGTCGTCGCCGCCTATCGCCAGCTTATCGCGCGGGCCGACTCGCTTCCTGAGCGCGTGAATTTCTTCAACGTCGCCTCCGGGACGCCGATCGCGATCGCCGAGCTGCTCGACGGTCTGCGCGCTTTGGCCCGGCGACCCTTCGAGCTGGAGAACGACCCCGGACTCATGCGGCCTTCCGCTGTCGATCTGCCGAGCGTCGCGCTCGATGCCGGGAAGCTTCGGGAGGCCGTGGGGTGGCGCCCCGCTCATTCGACGCAGGAGATGCTCGCGGCGCTCCTCGATTACTGGCGCTCCGTCGAAGCCGCGAAGGCCTGACGTTCGCCTCAGGCGTCCTGTTGGGACACGAAGATCAGGATCACGCCGATGACCGCCGCGAAGCGGAAGGCCGGTTCCTGGAAATTCCAGCCGGTCGAGCGCCACATCTCGAACCATTCGCCGCCGACCACTAGGAAGGCCACGAAGTAGAGTAGAAACAGCGCAACGAGGCCGGCGATGGCCAGCCGCTTGCTTTCGTTGAAGATGAAGGCGTTGTAGCGCGCCGCGCGCGCCATGCGTCCCGCGCCCGCAATCAGGAAGGCGCCGGAGGCGAGCTCCGTCGCGATGATCGCCCAGTAGATGATATTCTGCACCGCGGCGAGCGTGACGGCTCGCCAGCCGAACGCAGCGCCCGCGGGCAGCGTGTCCATCGACAGGACATGACGCACCGCCTCGAAATTGGTCTGATAGTCGAAGATGTTGTCGAGGCCGACCAACAACGCGAAGAGGCCGACGCTGGCCGTCAGCGCGATTTTCGCCAGACGTGTGTTCAAGTTCCCGTTCCCCCGGCGGGGCTGCTCCCGCGCTTCATCGAGGTTTGCCCCGACCAGGGGGAGAAAGTCCAGACCCGGGCGCCTCGTGCAGAAGGTGAAATATTTCCTGACTGTTGCAGAAAAGGCACACGGAGGCGCGACCTCGATTGCTCCTGGGGGGTTACGCGGCGGGTGGTGGAAAACGCGCCGCGCAAAACGAGGCATGAGCAGAACGGCCACGGTTCTGGCGCCCGATTTTCGCCCCTTTTCGGCGGCGAAACTTGAGACATGAATATTCGTCGCGACAAAGCAGCCATCGCTGCGCTTTTCGCCGTCCTCGCGCTCGGCGGTTGCTCGGGCCGGGACCCGGGGGGTTTCCTCGCGCAGGCATCGGAGTCGGAGATCCAATCAGCGCGGGTCAAAGGCAAAGAGGCGATCTGCGAACGGATCACCCACCACGCGAAGCTGAACGAAATCCCTGAATCGCTGATACACCGCGTGGTGCTGCGCGAAAGCCGATATGATCCCGCGGCGCGCCACGGTCGCTATTGGGGTCTCATGCAGATCAGCCACGCGACGGCGAAGAGCATGGGCTATTCCGGTCCCCCGATTGGATTGCTCGACCCCGAGACCAACCTCAAATACGCCGTCGCCTATCTCGCCAATGCCTATCGCGTGGCTGGAGGCGATGAGAAGCGGGCGCAGAAGCTTTACGAGCGCGGCTTCTATTTCGACGCGAAGCGCGCCGGCCGGCTCGGCCTGCTGCATGCCGCCCTCTCGGACTCGACCGAGCCCAAGCCGGCCGAGGCTCAGAGCGCCGAAGCGCCGGCCGGCGACGCTCAAAGCGTGCAGACCGCTGCCGCGGATCAGGCCTCAGTCGCCCTGGATCAGGCCGCGCTCGAGCACAATCCAGCCAATGCGGAAAATCATCTCGATTCCGAGTATCTAGACCGCGCTGCGGAGGAAAAGCCGACTCGCGCCTCCTCCTCGAAAGCCCGCCGCAAATCCGCCTTCCACACCGCTTCCCACATCGCCTCCGCGAAGTCCGCCCCCTCGCCCCAAAACCGCGGCGATTAAGGCTCTGGACATTGCCGCGGTACTTTGGTCTATGCCGAGCGGTCGGCTTAGGCGAAACCCTGAAGCGCGCCAGCCGGCTCAGGCGGCGCGTAGGCCCTCGCGCCGCTATCGCCGCGCCCTCGGCCGGCGCCGCCAGTTCAACCGAAAGGATCGCGAGCTCCATGACCGCCAAAGCCATTCTGCATATGTTGAGCACGTTAAAGCATATGAGCCCTTTCGACGTGAACATGGCGGTCGACGCCGGTTATGACGTCACGATTCCCTACGCTAACGTCACGATCGAGGAAGTGCCTGCCCTCGTGCAGGACGCAATGTTCTCCCGGGCGCCTTCCGCCGCGCTGCGCACCGGCATTTTCTTCGCCGGCCGCGACGCGGTGCTCGCGCTCGACATGCTCGACGTCGCCAAGAAGACGCTGCTGAAACCCTTCGAAATTTCGCTCTTCGCTGACCCATACGGCTCCTTCACGACCGCCGGCGCGATGGTCGCCTGCGTGGAGAAGCTCCTGCGAGAGAAAAAGCAGCGCGAGCTCAAGGGTGCGAAAATCGTCATTTACGGGGCCACGGGCGTCGTCGGCTATTCCGCGGGCGTCATCGCCGCGCTCGAGGGCGCTCAGGTGACGATGGTCGGCTATAGCGGTCTCGAGCGCGTCCAAAAGCTCACCGAGGAAATCGAGCACCGCTTCAACGTCAAGTGCAACCCTGCCGACGGCAGCTCGGCCGAGCAGGTTCGCGCGCTGCTCCTCGAGAATGAAATCGCTCTCTGCGCCGCGCGCGCCGGCGTCCAAGTTCTCTCCAAGGACGATCTTGCTGCGGCCAAATCGCTGCTCATCGCGGCCGACGTGAACGCCGTGCCGCCGCTCGGCGTCGAAGGCTGCGGACTGCACGACAATGGGTCCGTCATTTCGCCGAGCGGCGCGCTCGGCATCGGCGCGCTGGCGATCGGCAACGTCAAATACGGCACGCAGTCGGGCCTCTTCAAGCAGATGACCGACGCGACCAAGCCGCTCTGCCTCGATTTCCGTCACGCCTTCGCGCTGGCCCGGACGCTGGTGTGAGGCGAGAAACTTTCGCGTAAGATCCCGAAGGGAGCCCTCGCCGGCTCCCTTTTTCGCATTTTGGAACGAAGAGGCGCGCTGATCGGTGAGTAAGATCCTCGGCTGGGACATCGGAGGCGCGCATGTGAAGGCCGCGCGCGTCGAGGACGGCGTGATCGTGGCGGCGGCGCAGATTCCCTGCGCGCCGCACCAGGGCTTGGTCGAGCTCGAAACCGCCTTGCGGGCGATGCGCGACCGCTTGGGGCCCGCGGAGCGCCACGCCGTCACGATGACGGCCGAGCTTTCGGACGCCTTCGCCGACCGCAAAAGCGGCGTCGTCTCCATCGCCGCCATCTTCGCGCATGAGGTCTCGGAACGCGGCCTCTTGTATGCGGGCGCGAGGGGGTTCGTGGAAAAGCGCGACGTCCCGGACGCTGCGCTCGCCATCGCCTCCGCCAATTGGCGCGCGCCCGCAGAGCTTCTTGCGCGTTTTCTCAAAACGGCGCTCCTGATCGACATGGGCTCGACGACAACGGATCTGACGCTCATCCGCGACGGCTTCGTTTTGGCGCAAGGGGAGGACGACGCAAGCCGGCTCGCGCTGGGCGAGCTTGTCTATACGGGCCTGCTGCGCGGCGATCCAACCGCAGGCCTTAATCTCGCGCCGGTCGATGGGCGCTGGACCGCGCTCGTCGGGGAGCGCTTTGCGACGATGGCCGACGCGCGCCGCCTGACTGGCGACCTTGCTCCCGAGATTGACGGACTGCCGGCCGCCGATGGACGCTCCAAGAGCCTAGACGACACGCGCGCCCGGCTCGCGCGGCTCGTCGGCCGCGATGCGGAGAGCGGCACGCCGCAGCAATGGGACGCGCTCGCACATTTCTTCGCGCGCGCGCAGATGCGGCGGATCGAGGACGCAATCGCGCTGCTCGCCTCGCGCGAGCCGGCGGCGCTCACGGCGCCCATTGTCGGCGCGGGAATCGGCCGCGGCGTCATTGCCGCTTTCGCGCGACGCGAAGGTCGGGACTACCGCGCATTCGGCGAGTTCCTGCCCGCTGCGCCTGCAGCGGCGTCAATCGCGGCGGACTGCGCTCCCGCCTGCGCGGTCGGACTGCTTGCGGGTTAGTCTTGCGAGCCGCCTCTGGCGCCTTCGCAAAGGCAAAGCGGCTCGCCGAAGAGACGAGCCGCCCCGCCACCGTCTTCGCGGTGATCGTCTTCGGCGTCGCCTCTAAATGCTGCGAGACGGCGAAGGCGTTACTTCGAGCCGAAGGTCGGCAGATAGCCGGCCGGATTCCACCAGCTCGTCTCCTGCTTCTGCGCAGCGGGCTGACCGGCCGCGGTTGGGGAGGACGTCTGTGCCGGGGCGCTTGGCGCCGCCGGTTTCGGCTCGTCGCCTTTAGCGCCGAGATAGCTCATCGGATTCCACCAGCTCTTCGGCCCCTCCTCGTCCTTCAAACGCGAAAGCGGCTTGTTGGGCTGCCGGAAACCGTAGGGCGGCTGCGTCAGGTTCTGGCGCGTCGGCTCGTCGGCCGAGGTCGGCTCACCGCTGACCGCGCGGGCGCTCTGCCGCCGGGACGCCGAGGTCTGGTCGACCGGGAAAGACGGAGGACGCGAGTCGCCCTCGGCGCGCGGCTCGGGCAAGGCCGAGCGATTGGGGGGGACGACGAGCTTGGGGCGCTCGCGATAGTCGATCTTCTGGCTGTCGTCGTTGGAAGTGACGCCAATGGCGTTGCCGATCGCCGCGAAGGGTCCAGTGTCATCGCTTCCCGCCCGGGCGTTGACGACGCCCAGCAGCAAGAGGGCCGCGCCAAGCGCCGCCGGCGCGCCGAGCGTTCGAGCGTTGAGGAGCAAAGAAGACATGTGGCGGCTAACTCCTTGAGCCTGCGGCCGGAGAAACGGCCTGACCCGGCCTATGCCCGGATTTCTTGACCTTTTGGAGGCAGGATCGCGCACGCTCGAAGCTCGCGGAACGAAAGCGGTTTTACGCCAGGGATATAGCAGTCGACGCGCCTCGGCGTTTTTTGCTGAGCATCGCTGTTCCGCTCCGCCCAAACTCGTTACAAACCGATCATGCCTTCCCCTTTCTGGTCCGACCTCAAGACGACCGATTTCGCCACGCTCGACTGGGCGCGCACGATCGTCGTCGCGCCGCTCGCCGCGATCGAGCAGCATGGGCCGCATCTTCCGCTCGGCGTCGACGCGATGATCATGGAGGGCGTGATCGCGCGCGTCGCGCCGCTGCTGCCGGCCGCGCCCCGCGTGCTGTTTCTGCCCATCCAGAGCGTCGGGGTCTCGACCGAGCACCGGGATTTTCCAGGCACGCTCAGTCTGAAGCCTTCTACAGCGCTGGCCCTGTTGACCGAGGTCTTGGAAAGCCCGATCGCCGCCGGCGCCCGGAAGCTCCTGCTCCTCAACTCGCATGGCGGCAATTCCGCCCTCCTGACACAGGCGGCGCTGGAGCTGCGCGCGTGTCATGGCGTACTGGCGGTGACCTGCTCCCTCGCGCGCTTCGGCTGTCCGCCGGGACTCTTTTCCGAGGATGAGTTGCGCCATGGAATTCATGGCGGCGCGGTCGAAACCTCACTGATGCTGCGCTTCCGGCCCGATCTCGTCGACATGGCTCGCGCTAAAAACTTCCCCGTCGCGACGCAGAAGTTTGCGCGAGACTACAAATGGCTTTCCGCCGACCGGCCGGCAGGCTTCGGCTGGATGGCGCAGGACCTCTCGAAAGACGGCGCGATGGGCGATGCGACACTAGCAAGCGCCGAGAAGGGCGAAGCCATTGCGGACCGTTGGGCGCGGGCCTTCGTCGAGCTCATCCTCGAGGCGGACGCGTTCGACATCGCCCGCCTCGCGCCGTGAGGGTGAGGAGGGCCGTCCTTGCGGCCGGCAAAAAAGGCGGATTTCCGCAACAATCATTCCAAAGTGACGAAATGGTTTGGAGACAAATCCTCCAATCAGGACAAAGCCAGGAAATACCTCCTTGCAATAGTCTGTTGCGCTTCAGAGGGCGCCTTCCCGCGTCCCGACCTTGAAGCGCGAACGCTCCACTGGAGGCAATGATGAAAAAGTCACTCGCGCTCGCCGCCCTTGTTGCAGCGGGACTGATGACTCCCGCAGTTTCGACTATCGCGGCCCCGCAGGATATCCGCACCGAGCAAAACGAACGCCCGAAGCTGTCGCCCGCGGATTTCGCCGCGCTGACCGACGCGCGCGTCGCAGCGTTGAAAGCCGGGCTGAAGCTCACCCCTGAGCAGGAGAAGAACTGGCCCGCCGTCGAGGCGGCGATCCGCGAGGGCGCCAAGGCTCGCGCGGCGCGCTTCGAGGAGTGGCGAAAACTGCGCCATGAGGGCGGCGCTGGCCATCGCGACGTCATAGAGGCTCTGCAGCTCAAGGCGAAGTCGAGCCAGGAGCGCGCGACGCGACTGACGGCGCTCGCGGCGGCGGCGAAGCCGCTCTATGACAGCCTCGACGAGGGGCAAAAGCTCCGCTTCGGCATCTTACTGCACGATACGACGGGCCATCGCCGTCACTGGCGCCACGGCGGCGAAAACTGAACCTGAACGAGCGCGCGACTTCGCTGAAGCGTCTGGACGCGCGCTTCTTCTGCTTTGATCCAGCCGGATGAGGAAAAGCCGTGAGCTATGCTTGGGATATTTTGGCCGCAATGTCGATCTATGTGGCCATGCTCTACTTTATCTGGTCCATGAGGTGATCGAATGGATCGCGAAGAGCGCGCCTGCGGTTCGAATCCGCCTCAGTCCTCTGAGCTACGGGCGGCTTCTCACCGGACGAACGCTTCCGTTCGAGAAGCAGGCGCAATAGGCCAACCGCCGAGCGAGACGAATATGAGCACCGGTCCAGGGGTCCTGCTCGTCGAAGACGACAAGGAGATCGGCGCGCTGATCTCGCGCTATCTTTCTTCCAACGACATCGACGTCTCGCATGTGCGCGACGGCGTCCAGATGGACGCGGCCCTTTCCTCCCGCGGTTTCGATCTGATCATTCTCGATCTGAACCTGCCGGGAGAGGACGGCCTTTCGATCTGCCGCAGACTGCGCGTCGATCACAACGTCCCGATCATCATGGTGACGGCCAGGGCCGAGGACGTGGACAAGATCCTCGGCCTCGAAATGGGGGCCGACGACTATTTGACGAAGCCCTTCAATCCGCGTGAGCTGTTGGCTCGCATCCGCTCCATTCTGCGGCGCACGGCGTCGAGCGAGCCAGCCCCCTCGCCGCGACAGGTCTATCGTTTCTCAGGTTGGGCCCTCGATCTCGCGGCGCGCGACTTGACCGCTCCAGACGGCGCCAAGGTGGCGCTGACCGGCGCGGAGTTCGATCTGCTGCACGCCTTATGCGAACATCCCAATCGCGTGCTGTCGCGCGACCAGCTCATCGGCCTGACCCATGGCCCGACGGAAGGTCCCTATGAGCGCAGCATAGACACGCTCATCAGCCGCTTGCGTCAGAAAATCGAAACCGAAGCCAAGAACCCGCGACTCATCCAAACGGTGCGCTCGGAGGGCTATCTTTTCTCGACGCAGGTCACCAGAGCATGAAGGGCTTCCTGCGACGCCTGCGCCCCGACCATCTCGCGGGACAGATCGCGCTTCTGATCTTCGCGGCGCTCGTGCTGTTCCAATTCGCCCTCGCGGCCGCGCAGAGCCTGCAGGCGCACGGCGCGCGACATCCCTTCGCCGAACCCTATGAAGCGCTCGCAGCCGCAATAATCGCCGTCGATATCGCCCCGCCGGAGCGCCGCTCAGCGGCGCTCGAGGCGCTTGCGAGGAGCGCGCCTTGGTCGATGCTGCGCGTGACCGAAGCGCCGCCGCCGGAAAGGAAGGACGCCAACGCGGCCGACGACCTCTCCGAATTCCAGACGAGGCTCTGGCCAGGCGCGCGCGTCTATCTTTCGAACGAAAAAAACGCCAAAGGCGAGAGCGGCGTGGTCGTCGCGCTCCGGCAGGGCGGCTACCTCGTTGCAGCCACGGAAGGGCCGCGCCGGCCGGGTTTCCCGGCCTGGGGCTCGAGCTGGCCGACACGCGTGCAGCGGCTGGCGCTGTTCTTCCTGCTTTCCGTCACGCTATTGACGCTCTGGATTTCAGCCGCCGTCGTCGCGCCGCTGGTGCGGCTCGCGCGCGAGGCGGAACGCTTCCCCGATGAAAGCGGCGCCAGAGCGCCGCTCGCCGAGGCCGGGCCGCGGGAGGTCCGCGATCTGACACGCGCCGTCAATCGGATGCAGCGACGCATCGAGGCGATGATCGCGGCGCGCAGCCAAGCGCTGGCGGCCATCAGCCACGACCTGCGTACGATCATCACGAGGATCAAGCTTCGCTCGGAGTTCATCGGCGACGAGGGGCTCAAGTCCAAGATGCTTGCGGACGCCGATCTGATGGACACGATGCTTCTCAAGAATCTTCAAGCCCTTCGCGGCGGCGGCCCGAGCCCCGAGCGCCGCCCCATCGACCTCGACAGCGTGCTGCAGACGGTCTGCGACCAGTTCGCCGATCTCGGCCACAAGGTGAGCTACAACGGGGGGCAGCACCAGATCATCCTGGGCTCGCTCACCGAATTGCAGCGCCTCTTCACCAATCTCGTCGAGAACGCCGTCTCGCACGCCAAAGAGGTCATGGTCACGCTGACTCAGCCCTCGGGCATGCTCGTCCAGGTTGATGTGAGCGACGACGGACCCGGCATTCCCACCGCCGACAAGGCTCGTGTGCTCGAGCCCTTCGTGCGCGGTGAGCCCGCCCGCACCGTGACCGACCGCAGCGGCTTCGGGCTCGGGCTTTCGATCGTGCGCTCGCTCGTCGAGGAGCTCGGCGGCCGGTTGGAACTGATTGACCACGAGCCGCGGGGGCTCATCGCCCGGGTCACGCTGCCACGCGCCTTTTCCGGCTTCGCGCAACGCGCGCCGGATCAAGAGGCCGAGTGCGAGACGGTTAGTCAGACGCCTGCTTTCAGCAATTCCGCCGCGCGCAGCGCGAAATAGGTGAGGACGCCGGACGCGCCCGCGCGCTTGAACGCGAGGAGGCTTTCGAGCATCGCGCGGTCGCCGTCGATCCAGCCATTGGCGGCGGCGGCGGCAAGCATCGCATATTCGCCCGACACCTGATAGGCGAAGGTCGGGACCTCGAAGGTTTCGGCCACTTTGGCGATCACGTCGAGATAGGGAAGACCGGGCTTCACCATCACCATGTCGGCCCCCTGCTCGAGATCGAGCGAGACCTCGCGCAGCGCCTCCTTCGCGTTGGCCGGATCCATCTGATAGGTGCGCTTGTCGCCAATCAGCGTCTTCGCAGTGCCGATGGCGTCGCGGAAGGGACCGTAGAAGGCCGAGGCGTATTTGGCTGCGTAGGTCAGGATCTGAACTTCTTCGAAGCCTTCCGCGTCGAGCGCCGCGCGAATGGCCCCGACGCGCCCGTCCATCATGTCGGAGGGCGCGATCACGTCGGCGCCGGCCCGCGCTTGATTGAGCGCCTGCCGCACCAGCGCGGCGACGCTCGCGTCGTTGACGATCACGTCGTCCTGCAAGAGCCCGTCATGGCCGTGGCTCGTGTAGGGATCGAGCGCCACGTCGGTGATGACGCCGATCTCGGGGACTGCGGACTTGATGGCGCGGCAAGCGCGGCAAACGAGATTTTCGGGGTCGAAAGCGTTTGAGCCGTGCTCGTCGCGCAGCGCCGCGTCGATATTGGGAAAGAGCGCGATGGCCGGGATGCCGAGAGCCGACGCGCGCTCAGCCGTTCGGATCAGGAGGTCGATGGACTGCCGGCGCACGCCCGGCATGGACGGAATGGGCTCTTCTCGCTCTTTGCCCTCGATGACGAAGAGCGGCAGGATGAGATCGGCAACGTCGAGGGTGGTCTCGCGCACGAGACGGCGCACCCATTCGGCCCGCCGATTGCGTCGAGGCCGGCAAGTGAGATCCAGTCCGGCTGGCGCTTTCAAGGCTTTTTCGTCGGCTCTCATGTGCGTCACCTCCTGACGCGGCTCTAACACGCCTCGGAGCCTCAAAAAAGCGCGGGTTGCCGCAACGGTGCGCCGACGGCTATGATCCGGTCATGCTCGCATCTCGGCTGTCGAAAGGGACGCGCTTCTTCTCCACCGCGCGGCTCTCTCGCCGCGAGCGACATCCATTGAGCGGCTGGGATTTGGCGCTGGCGCGATGCACGGCGGTCGCGATGTGCCTTTGGACGATTGAGACGGGCGCCGTCGCCCAGGAGACCAGCGGCGCGCCTTCATCGCCAAAAGTCCAGCCGGCGACCAATCCTCAGAAGAACGCGCGGCAGACCCCGCTCAAGGAAAAGGCGCCAAGCGAAGCGTCCGCGTCCCCCAAATCGCCGCCGCCGGCTCTCAGCGCGACGGGTCGCGGCCCGGCCGTTCAGGCTCCGCAGCGATCCACGCGGGAAGAGAAGGCTGGAAGAACGCCGCTCCCGCCGCTTCCGCCGCCTGACACAGCGACGCCGCCGCCGCGCCTGCCCGATGCGTCGCGAGAGAAGATGCGCGCCTGCGCGATCGAATGGTCGAAGGTGAAGCTGGAAGCGCGCAGCCCGATGCCACTATGGCGGGACTTCGGCTCTAAATGTCTGACGCGCTGAAGGGGGCGGCAGCAAAGCTTTTTACCCGAGCCGCGCGTCGGCGCATGCTCGGGTAAAAGTCGGTCCGCTGGACGCTCCGCACAGGTCGCGAGGCAAAGCCTGCGCGAAGCCGCGGCGCGTTCGAGTCAAATGGACTCGGGCGTCGAAACCGGAGGGGCCGACGGTATTTCTTTTGGCTTGCGGGTGGAGCGCTTTTTCGTTGCTCCCTTGCGAGCGCCCTTCTTGGCGCTGGCCTTCCGCGCGCCTTTCTTGGTCGCGGCCTTACGAACGCCGCGCTTCTTCGTGGCGGCCTTGCGAGTTGTCGTCTTGCGAGCGACCTTGCGCGCTCCCGTCTTGCGGGCGCCCTTGCGCGTGGTCTTCTTCTTCGCGCCGGCCTTCTTCGCGCCGGCCTTCTTCTTCGCGCCAGCCTTCTTGGTCGCCGATTTACGCGCACCCTTCTTGGCGGCCGCTTTCTTGGCCGGCTTACGCTTGGTGGTTGCTCTCGCCATAATTGGTCCCCTTTGTCCAAATTGCCGGAACACAATCGACCGACAACTGGTTTTGCTAGCGTAGCGAGGTTAAGCAAGCGTGCAAGAGGTCAACATGCGATTCATCATCGCAACGCGCGCGGAAGACGCGACGACGCATTCAACGACGCGATCAATCGAGCCTCGCAGGACGCTTGAAACGAGCCGATGAAGACGTGGATCTTTCATCGCATGATCGCCCAGCGACTTCCTGAACGATGCATCGACGAGAGGCGTCACGCGCGCAACCGCGAAGCCGCCGCAGTCGGCGCCGGCGCGCGCAACAGCGGTCAATACTTTGATTTTTTTGACCTAAGCAATGACGCTGCGCGCGCGTTGCAAGCGCGCCGAGGCGAACGCGCCGCTCATCGACAAGTCCATGCGTCTATGCGCTTGGGGCTTCCAGCATCGGCTGCAGCCGCCTCGATGCGGCGTGCGACGAGGGCGTCCGGCGCCGGCGACAGCGGCGCGCGGAGGCCGCGAAAAAAAATTGTCGATGACTCGTCGAGACGCAAAAAAATCGCCGCGCGAACTTCCCTCGCAAGAAGGAATCGCGCAGCGCGCGTCAAAAAGCTGATTCGTTTTGGTCCCGAAACGTGCGGCTCAGAGGCCGAGCTTGGCTTTCAGCAGCTCGTTCACCGACTGAGGATTGGCCTTCCCGCCCGTGGCTTTCATCACCTGACCGACAAACCAACCGAGCATCGTCGGTTTGGCTAGCGCTTGCGCGACCTTGTCGGGATTGGCTGCGATCACCGCGTCGATGGCCGCTTCGATCGCCCCCGTGTCGGTGACCTGGCGCAAGCCGCGCGCCTCGACGATCGCTTCCGGATCGCCGCCTTCCGTCCAGACGATCTCGAAGAGATCCTTGGCGATCTTGCCGGAGATCGTCCCGTTGGAAATCAGATCGACGATCTCTCCAAGCGCGTCGGCGGACACGGGCGAACGCTGGACGTCCAGCCCCTCCTTGTTGAGGCGGCCGAAGAGCTCGTTGATGACCCAGTTGGCGACGAGCTTGGCGTCGCGGCCCTTGGCCGCGGCCTCGAAATAGTCGGCGCTGGCGCGCTCCATGACGAGCACGCCGGCGTCATAGGGCGTGAGACCGTAGTCGGAGATAAAACGCGCACGCTTCGCGTCGGGAAGTTCCGGCAGACCCACGGCCAAGGCGTCGACATAAGCCTGGTCGAACTCGAGCGGCAAGAGATCGGGGTCGGGGAAATAGCGGTAGTCATGCGCTTCCTCTTTCGAACGCATGGCGCGCGTCTCGCCCTTACCCGGATCGAAGAGCCGCGTCTCCTGACGGATTGAGCCCCCGTCCTCGAGAATGCCGATCTGCCGGCGCGCCTCGGTCTCGATGGCCTGACCGATGAAGCGGATCGAGTTGACGTTCTTGATCTCGCAACGCGTGCCGAGCGGCTCTCCCGGCCGCCGCACGGAGACGTTCACATCCGCCCTGAGCGAGCCCTGCTCCATGTTGCCGTCGCAAGAGCCGATGTAGCGCAGGATCGTCCTGAGCTTGGAGACATAGGCCCTCGCCTCCTCAGCAGAGCGCATGTCCGGCTTGGAGACGATCTCCATCAAGGCGACCCCGGCGCGGTTCAGGTCGACGTGGCTCTCGCTCGCCGAGAGCTCGTGCAGGGACTTCCCGGCGTCCTGCTCGAGGTGCAGACGTTCAATGCCCACGGTGATGCGCTCGGTCGGCGAGACGTCGACGACGACCTCGCCCTCGCCGACGACGGGGTTCTTGTACTGCGAAATCTGGTAGCCCTGCGGCAAGTCCGGATAGAAATAGTTCTTGCGGTCGAAGACCGAGCGGAGGTTGATCTTCGCCTTGAGGCCGAGGCCGGTTCGCACCGCCTGCGCGACGCATTCCTCGTTGATGACAGGCAGCATGCCCGGCATCGCCGCGTCGACGAGCGAGACGTGGTCATTGGGCTCACCGCCATATTCGGCGCTCGCTCCCGAGAAGAGCTTGGCGCGGCTCGTCACCTGGGCGTGAATCTCCATGCCGACGACGACCTCCCAGTCGCCCGTCGCGCCACGAAGGTGTTTTGAAGAGGTCGAAGCGGCAGCGGCAGTCATCGGAACGTTCTCCATATCGAAACGTCGTCATCTCGAGCCAGTAGGTATACCCAAACGCTCGCGCGCTCGAAAGCGCCCGGCCAGCGAGGTTGAGCTTTATGCATGTCCCGGAATGCGGCCTCCGGAACGTGCTCTAAGTTTATGATTTGGGGCTTAGTCCTTTTCAATCGCGTGATTCCACGCGCTCTAGGGATTGCCCCGCTTGCCGTCGCCTTGCTGTGCGCTTTGCGCCTGGCGCGTCTTCGCCAGCGCCGAGGATTGAGCGCGCTCGACGGACTTCGCGGGAGCCGCCGGCGCGACGACGCGATCGGGCGCCTTCGGTTCGAGCCGCGCCGAGAGCTTGTCGATCTGCGGCGTCAGCGTCTCCGCCATCTTTGGGTCGATGCCAATGATCTTCTGATAGGCGGCGATCGCCTCCCCGAGGTCGCCCCGCGCTTCGAGCTCGCGCGCGACCCCTTCGAGCGTCTTGGGGTCGAACATCGCCTCGACCTGCGCCTCGAGCAATTTGCTCTTGGCTTCATCCTTCTTGCCTTGATCGAAGTAGAGGCGCGACCACCCCATCAGGAACTGCGGGTTGTGGCGGAAGTGCCGCGCGCGCTTCGCGTAGAGCGCCTCGGCGGCTCCGAAGCGCTTCTGCGCGGCGTAGAGACCGGCAAGCTCGATCACCGGAACAGGAGAATTCGGCGCGAGCTCCAGCGCCTTGCCGCAGGCCTCCTCCGCGCTTTTCCAATCGCGCAGCTGCCTTGTCGCGAGGCCGAGCGCAAGCCAGGCGTCGACGCTCTTGGGCTCCGCCTGCGTCGCGCGCTGCAGGAAGGCGAGCGCCTCCTCCTGTCGCTTGAGCTGCTGAGAGGAATCCGCGGCGCCAATGAGCGGCGCGGCCGCGGGCCTGAGCTTAGCGGAGGTTTGAAAAGCTTCGATCGCCTCCTCATAGCGCTCCAAGCGATGCCGCAGCTTGCCCTGCAACAAGTGACTCTGCGCTTCCTGCGGATCGGCCGCCACGCCCTTGTCCATCTCGGCGAGCGCTTTGTCGTGGTCGCCGCGATCAAGCAGCACATGCGCGAGCGCAGCATAGCCTTCGTGCTGCTTGGGCATCAGCTCGATCGCCTTGCGCGCGGCGGTTTCGGCTGCGTCCAGCTGGCCGTCGAGCCGCAGAATGCCGGAGAGATTGACATAGCCCATGCCGAAGTTGGGATCGAGCGCCACGACTTGGCGAAAGTTGCGCGCCGCTTCGCCATATTTGCCCCGGTCGCGGGCGACGAGGCCGCGCATCGTGTAAGCCCAGGGATAGTTCTCGGCGCTCGGCAGCGCGAGCGCGAGGTCGGCGGTCTCTTCGGCCTTGTCGTAATCCTTCTGTCGGTAATAGAAATAGCCCAGGTTGATCGGATCGAACTTGTGCATGATCCGCTCGGCCGCCGCCTCGATCAATCGGCGCACCTCGGGCTCGGGGGCCTCCGATTTGTAGATCGGCCCCTCGCCGGCGATGCGCAGACGCAGCCCGTATTTGGTAGGGTTGTCCTTGTCCTCGGACTCCTCGACGAAGATCTCGCCGGTGATGACGGTCTCGGTATAGCCGAGCAGTCGGCGCACCTCGGAGACGATCGCGCCGATGTTCAAGCCGCCGACCGGCAGGTTGATGGTCGGCATCCGGCTCTGGAAGTCGAGCCCGGAGATTTCGGCCTTCTGTTTGCGCGAGCCCGCGGCGGCGCTGACTTCCGCGATGTGATCGAGGATCTGTTGCGCAATCACATTTCCGGTGATGCCCTGCTGCTGCAGCGAGGCGGGAACGGAAATGTCCTTCACGACGAAGCTCGTCTTCGCCGCGAGCTTATAGATCGTAAAGCCGCCGACGACGACGGCGAGGATCACCGACGCGTTGACGACGAGGACGCGCAGCGGCTCGAAAATGCCGGCCAGGCGGCGGACCGTCGTGGCGATGGCGGCGACGATTTGGGTTCGCGCCGGCGCGACGGCGTCAACTTTTTCGCCTTCGCTCAAGCGGGGTTGCGAATTCGCGATGTCGGTCACAAGGTCTCCTTGGGCAGGGCGAGGATCTACGCCCGGGATTTGAGCCTTTCGCTCTCTCCTTGCCAGAAGATGGTGACCTAAAATGGGCGCGCTTTGGCGCGAAAATTGCGATAGGATCGCGTCAGAAATCAACCCACGGGACCGCAATGCCGCTCTATTCTTACATGTGCGAAGACTGCAAAGCCGAGAGCGAGCTTCTGGTTCGCGCCAGCGAAACGCCGCAGTGTCCCTCCTGCGGCAGCGCGCGGCTGACGCAACAGGTCGCCAAGATTTGCAACGAGATCAAATATCCTGCTATCGCCCGCTCCTGGCGGCAACGCGCGGCGCGCGAGGGCGACCTCTCCAATTTCAGCAAGGACGAGCGCGGGAAAGTTTAAGGCCTAACCCCTCCGCCGGCTTTAGCCCTGGCGCGCATACCCGGATCGAGAACCCTCAACGGATCGTCGTGGCGCGTATCAGATGTGGATGGCTCGCCCGTCCACGGCGAGCGCGGCCTCCTTGACCGCCTCCGAGAGTGTGGGATGGGCGTGGCAGATGCGCGCCAAGTCCTCGGAGGAGCCCCCAAAGCCCATCAGCACCGCGGCTTCGGCAATGAGCTCGCCGACCATGGGGCCGAGCATATGGACGCCGAGCACACGGTCGGTCGCCGCGTCCGCGATGATCTTCACGAAGCCTTCCGTCTCGCGCATGGCGCGCGCGCGCCCATTCGCGGTGAAGGGGAACTTGCCGATCCTCACGGGACGTGCGGCGGCGCGCGCCTCCTCCTCCGTCAGGCCGACTGCGGCGACCTCGGGATGCGTGTAAACGACGCCGGGGATCACGCCATAGTCGACATGTCCATGCTGGCCCGCGAGGATCTCGGCGAGCGCGACGCCCTCCTCCTCCGCCTTGTGGGCGAGCATCGGGCCGCGCACTACGTCGCCGATGGCGTAAACCCCGGGGACATTCGTCGCAAAGCCGTCGTCGATTACGACGCGACCGCGCTCCAAAACGACGCCCGCCTGCTCGAGGCCCAACCCCTCGACATAAGGAGTCCGACCCGTCGCAATGAGCACGGCGTCGGCTGTGACGGTCCCTTCGCCGGAACCGTCGAGCGCCGCATAGGAGACGCTCACGCCATTCTCCTGGCGCGCGATATTCGTCACCTTGGTCTTGAGACGGAAGGAGAAGCCCTGCTTCTCGAGAATTTTCTGGAAGCGTTGAGCAACTTCCGCGTCGAAGCCCGGCAGAATCCGCTCGAGATATTCGATCACCGTCACCTGGGCGCCGAGCCGTCGCCAGACCGACCCCATCTCCAATCCGATCACCCCGGCGCCGACGACGACGAGCGTTTGCGGCACCTCCGCGAGCGCCAGCGCTCCAGTGGAGGAGATCACCCGAGTCTCGTCGATCTCGATCGGCACGCCCGAGGCGTCGCGCAGCGGCGCGACCGTCGAGCCCGTTGCGAGCGCGACGTTCTTCGTCTCGAGCGCCTGCTTTGATCCGTCCGCGGCCTGGACCTCGACGCTCAGCGCGCCGTCCTTGCCGACCACGAGCCGGCCCGAGCCGATGAAGCTCGCGACCTTGTTCTTCTTGAGCAGGAAGGCGACGCCGTTGACATTGGCGGCGACCGTGTCGTCCTTGTGCTTCATCATCGCCCCGAGATCGAGCCGCGGCTTCTCCACGACGATCCCGAAGGGGGCGAGCTTTCCCGTCTCGTCAAACAGATGCGAAGCCTGCAGCAGCGCCTTGGAGGGGATGCAACCAATATTGAGACAGGTGCCGCCGAAGGTTGGCCGCTTCTCGACGATCGCGGTTTTGAGGCCGAGCTGCGCCGCGCGAATCGCGCAAACATAGCCACCAGGACCGGCGCCGATGACGACGAGATCATAAGCCATCGCGCGCAATCCCTCCCCTGCCGGCCCTAGCCCGCGGCCCAGACGTAGATCGAAACCGCTGCAAGCCCGATGCCAATGAGCCCGACCTCCAACAGACCCCAAAGCTTGATGACGCCGCGCGCCTCATGCAGGGCGCCGCCTTCGATAAGCGCGAGGATCCGGTTGTTGAGCGGCACGATCGCAATATAGGCGTAAGGCCAGCTCGCGATCACGACGAGGGCGCCCAGCAGCCAGCGAACGTCGTCGAGCTCGCGATAGGCGATGAAGCCAAAAAGCGCCGAGAGCAGCGCGAGTCCCGCCAAGACCACGAAGCCCCGATGGTCGGATGGCTCCCATTCCTTGGCTAGCGCTTCGTCGTCGAGCGCGAGGCGCGCCGGCTGCTCGACGTAATTGACATAAAACGCCGCGCCGACGAGGCCGCCGGCGGCGGCGAGCGCGAGTGAGCCTATAATCATGGCTTGCTTTCCTTGATGCGCGACCGTCGGGCGACGAGCTATGCGCTGGCGCGCTAGGCCGCGTCAATCGCCTCTTCGTCGCAGATGATTTTCGAGGCGCTCCTGGCCTCGGCGGCGATGTCTAGCCTCGCGACGCCTGGGCTTTGCGCGGCGCCCTCGGGACGCTGCATGAAGTGGCCAAAGAAGATCTGCATCGTGCGGTCGATTCCCAAACGGTTGATGCGGCGGGTGTCGTCTCCGTAAAAGCGCGCCGCGTTGGGCGCGGCGGTCACGAGGTCGTAGGATGGAAAATAAGCGATGTTGGCGCGGGCGCGCACCACCTCGTCCGCGGCGGCGCGCAGTATCGCTTTCGAGGCCGAATTCGAGACGAGCACGTGCCGGTCCTCGCCCGTCGCAATGATCGAGACCGGCGACACGCTCAGGATCATTCGGACCCCGGGATTGCGCGACTGCATTATGTCGACCGCCTCGAGGAAATCGCGCACGACCTCGCCGACGCTCATGTTCCAGAATTCATAAAGCGAAGGATCGAATTTTCCGCCGGCGACGCCTGGCGCGAGTTGCAGCACCGCGCCATCCGGCCGATGACGCCAGCACTCCGTCAAGCCGAAGGTGAAGACGAAAACATCCATCGTCTCCACCATCTTTCGCACGGCGGCGAGATGTCGTTCTCGGTCGGCGCGCATCTCCTCGGCCGTTTCATAGCCCTCGGGCTCGATGCGCGGCCGGAACGGATCGACGTAGCGGCCCTCCTCGTTCTCCCACACGTCGAGCTGCGGCGCGTATTCTCCATAGGCGCGACGCAAGAGCTGCAGCAATTGGGTCGTCGTGTAGAGATTGCCGTAACGGCAGGAATACATGGCGTAATTGCGCGCCCGCGCCTCCGCGGCGGAGAGCCCCGGCGGCGGCTCTTCGCAAAGGTAGTAATTGTAGCCGCTATTCTGCAGCTGGAGCGCGATCTCCTGGGCGAAGCAGCTGCCGGCGGTCGCCACCTTGTCGTCCTTGGCGATCTTGAAGGGCGTCGCCACGATCGGATCGAGCGCGAAAGGCGGTACAGCCGCCACCGCTTTGCGCCAGAAGCGATGGTCGGGAAGACTGGCGTACGGGTTCTCTGCCACCTATAAGCTCCCGGAAAAAACGAGGCTTCGCGTCGTCCATTTGGGCGGCGAACATAACGGCGGACCCGCCGCTTGTCATCCCCGCCTCGCCGACACGCCAGACGCGCAGCGATCGTTTTAACGCGACATCCCGACCCTGGCCGCTCTTGGGCCGAGAGGATAGATTGCGCGCCAACTCGAAACCACGCCGAAGCGGCAGCGTCCGTGAGGGCGCGCATCGACAAGTTGAACCATGCTCTCGCAAATCGACAAGCAAATCCTTCGCGCCCATCTGCTTCCCGCCCTCAACAAGGCGCTTCGGCGGCCGCCTGGCAGCGGGCCGCGACTCGCGGTGATCGGCAACTGCCAGAGCTACGGCATCGCCTATGCGATGAAGGTGCTCGCGCCCTCGGCGCAGGTCGATCATTATTCCGTGGTCCACAAAACGCTTGCGAACATGGAGCAGCTCGTCAGGACGCTTCAAGGCTATGACCGCGTCTTCATGCAGAATTTCCCGGCAGGCATAGTCAGAGGCGGGGGCGACTACGAGGATCTTCTGGCGCGCCTGACTACCGTGACGCGAATGCCGTCGCTGGCGTTTGCGGCCTTTCAGCCGGATATGGTCTATCTCCTGGACGCGACGCGCGGAAACAAGCCCCTGAACGGCCCCTTGCGGGCCTATCACTCCGCGCTCGCGACCTTCGCCTTTCGCGTCGGCCTATCCCTTCGCGAGGCGAATGCGCTCTTCAACGACAATGTCTTCGCGACCGTCGGCTACTACGACATTTGGGACGGCTCGGCGCGCGAATTGATCCAAGAGGCCAGGAGCTATTTCGGCTTCGACTTCTCGAGCGACCTTATGAGCTGGTCGCGGCGCGGGGTTTTCATGTATTCGATCGTGCATCCCAAGCCCTTCGTGCTCGCGACCGTGGCCCGGCGGCTGCTCGAAACGACGCACATTCCCATCGAGAACGAGAATTTCGACGATTACGCGATCGACGATTTGGCGCGCTCGGAGATTTTCCCCGTCTACCCGGAGATCGCGGCCCGGCTTGGCGTTCACGGCGGCTATCTCTTCAAACGCGGAAATTTCCACATCTCTCACGGCGTCGGCGAGTTCTTGACGCTGCCGCAGTTCCTCGCGGCGAGCTACGCCGTCTACAAACACGCGCGCCCCGAGCAGATCGCCCATCAGCGAATCGACGCCTGGCTCTCGGATCAGTCGCTGTGCGGCCGGCTCGTTGAGCTCGCCAAGGAAAATCTCGCCAAAGGCGCGACGCCCGCGCTCTAGCTTACAGAGAGAGCGCTACGCCGCCGCCGCCTCGACCTTTTCGATCCGGGCGGTGAATTCCTGGATGCGCGGCGCGATCTCGCGCCGAAAGCGCGAGCCGTTGAACACGCCGTAATGGCCGACGCCTTCCTGCAAGTAGTGCTCACGACGCTGACCGGGGATGTTGGCGCATAGCTCCTGCGCCGCGTAAGTCTGGCCAACGCCGGAAATGTCGTCCTTCTCCCCCTCGACCGTGAGCAAAGCGGTCCGACGAATGGCGCCGAGGTTGATCGGCGCGCCGCGGTGCTGGAACAGGCCGAGCGGGATGGCGTGCCTTATGAACACCTGCTCCACGGTCTGCAGATAGAACTCCGCCGTCAGGTCCATCACCGCGAGATATTCGTCATAGAAATCGCGGTGCTTCTCCGCGCTGTCGCCGTCACCATCGACGAGATGCTCGAACATTTCGAGATGGGCCGAGACATGGCGTTCGATGTTCATGGCCATGAAGCCGGAGAGCTGGAGGAAGCCCGGATAGACGGCGCGGCCCCACCCGGCGTGCGGGAACGGCACGGTGTGGATGCAATTCTGCTTGAACCAGCGGATGCCGCGCTTTTGCGCAAGCTTGTTCACGGCCGTCGGGTTGACCCGCGGGTCGATCGGGCCGCCCATCAACACCATGGATGCCGGGAGGTGCGGATCGTCGCGCGCCTCCATCGCGGCGATCGCGCAGATCAGCGGAACGCTCGCCTGACAGACGCCCAGGGTATGGACGGGCGTATCGTCGTCGAACTGGGACAGAAAAGTCGAGATCTCGATCAAATAATCGATGTATTCGTCGAGGTCGAAGCGCCCATCCGTGGCGGGCGTCGCGCGGGCGTCCGCCCAATCGGTAATGTAGACGTCATGAGACGGCAGAAAGGCCTCCACCGTGCCGCGCAAGAGCGTCGCGTAATGGCCCGACATGGGGGCGACCAGCAACAGCTTCGATTGCCGGGGCTTCTGGCCTTCTTCGAACTCACGCTTGAAGTGCAGCAGCCGGCAGAAAGGCTTGCGCCAGACTTCCTCCTCGTAAACGGGAACCTCGACGCCGGCGACAATGGTCTTATGCAACCCGAACGCCGGCTTGCCATATCGACGGGTCATGCGCTCGAACAGCTCGGCGGTGGCGGTGATGCTGCGCGTGATCGAATTGTCGCCGAATGGGTGAAGCGGACTATTCAACATGTGAATGGTCGCCTCCGACACGGCCCGGGCCGGCGCGAAGGCGAGGTGCAACATCTCGTACATCTGGTAGGCGTAACGATCCATGCCTCTCGACTCCAGGCCCCGTAGGCTCCCGTTCCAACCCCGCCTCACGCCCGCGTCCTTCCTGCGAAGGACGCTGAAGCAGCAATCTTTATCTTCGCAACACGCGCCGCTTTTTGTCAAACTAGCGTCCCGGCGAGGCTAATCGACAAAGACTCTCGCGGATTCTCACACAGTCAGTTAAGATGACGAAGGCGTTCAGCAAGGAGACGCCGCCTGCAGAGGCTTGAGGGAGAGAGCATCGATGTCCATGGTCGAGGATATTCTGGTTTCCGCCCAGGGCGGGAAGCTCATCGACAATCTTGCGCAGTCCTTCGGCTTGTCGCCGGAGCAGATGCGCTCTGCGATCTCGGCGCTCGCGCCTGCTCTGGCGCTCGGCCTGCGCAACGCCGCGTCGAACCCCGAGGCGCTGAACAAGGTCGTCGACGGGCTCGTGCATCCCACACACGCGGCCGCTTTCGTGGACCATTCGGTGGCGTGCTGCGAGGAGACGGCGACTCTCGGGCAGGGCGCGATCAATCAGCTCTTCGGCTCGGGCTCCGCGGCGGGTCAGGTGGCGCAGATCGCCGCCCGCGACGCAGGCGTGCGTCCCGACATCCTCACCCAGCTGCTGCCTGTGCTAGCCTCCATCGTGCTCGGCGGCCTCTCGAAGTCGTTCAACGACAAAGGGCTTGGGCCCATTCTCGGACAAATCGCCGGAGGCGGCGGGCTGGAGTCGATCCTCGGCCAGCTCGCAGGCGGCGGCGCGCCAGCGCCGCGGCCGCAGCAGATCCCGCAGGCTCCGCAGGGCCAAGCGGGTGGAGGCATCGGCGGTCTGCTCGGCGGCCTGCTCGGAGCGCTGCTTGGCGGCGGCGGCGGCGCGAGAGGCCCGGCCGGCGGCGCGCCCGGCGCGCCTTCGCCCACTGGCCTGCCGGGCGGGCTCGACCCCGCCTCGATCCAAGCGGCGATCGAGATGATCAAGAAGACGCTGGCGCAGGGCGGTCCCGCGCCCAGCGGCTCCCCGAGCGCTCAAGCGGGCGGACGGCAAGCTGAACTGCAGGACGTGCTCGATCGGGTGTTCCCGAGAGGCTGAATTGGAGGGGGCGGCGCCGTCGCCCCGCTTTTTTGGAGCGCGACCGCGAACGGGCGGTCGCGCTCCACTTCTTTTTATGCGCGCATGTTCTTTTCGAAGAACCGCTTCGCCGTCTTGGGGAACATGCTCTATCGCCGCGCGGCGAAAAATTCGCGTAGCAGGGCGGCGGATTCCGCTTCGCGCAGCCCCCCATAAACTTCCGGGCGATGGTGGCAGGTCGGCTGCGAGAAGAAGCGCGGTCCGTGTTCGACCGCCCCGCCTTTTTCGTCGGCCGCGGCGAAATAGAGGCGGCGAATGCGCGCGAGCGAGATCGCGCCGGCGCACATGGCGCAGGGCTCGAGCGTGACATAGAGGTCGCAACCGAGGAGCCGTTCATTCTGCATGGCCCGCGCGGCGGCGCGCAGGGCCAGCATTTCGGCGTGGGCCGTCGGATCGCGGTCCTGAAGCACGCGATTGCCGGCGACTGCGACGATCTCATTGGCGCAAACGACCACCGCCCCGATCGGCGCCTCGCCGGCGGCGGACGCCTCGCGCGCGGCCTCGAAGGCGGCAGAAAGAGGATCGAGAGGCATGGCGTTCTCCCTCGGCGGAAGCGCTTCTCTTTGCATGCGCCGGTCAGTCGCGATCATAGGACGCTCGAGCGGGAGCTTCTCCTGTGGCGAGCATCCTCGGCCGGGCTCAGATCGTTGGCGGGCCCCTGTCGGGCCGCCTCGGAAAGCGAAGAGGCCACGGCGACCGCGAGCTTCTCCACATCGGGAACCTGCATGATCGTTTGCGACGGCGGGGCGGACAGGGCGACGCCCTCCTGCACGAGGCGCTTATGCATCTCGAAGTAGAGATTGCTGCGCACGCGCGTGCCTTGCTCGATGTCCTCGAGATAGCACCACAGCTCGAAACGAGACATGTTCCCTTCCATCCCCAGGAACATCACCTGAGGCGCCGGCGTGCGCAAAACGCCTTCTTGCGCGCCGGCTATGGCGAGAAGCACGTCGCGAACCCTCTCGGGATTCGCGCCGGAATAGGCGGCGAGCGCGATCTTAATGCGTCCGACCTTATCGCCGCGCAGCCAGTTCTTCACGACGCCGGTGACGAGATTGGAGTTCGGCACGATCATCGTGGCGCGATCGAAGGTTTCGATTTCGGTCGAGCGCACGTTGATCCGCTTCACATAGCCCTGCTCGTCTCCGACCACCACCCAGTCGCCGACACGGATGGCGCGTTCCCACAACAGGATGAGGCCCGACAGAAAGTTGTTCACGATGGACTGCAGGCCGAAGCCGATGCCGACCGAGAGCGCGCCGGCGACGATCGCTAACTTCTCGACGCTCAGGCCGACGTGGGACAGCGCAATCACCAACGCGAGCGTGACGCCGGCATAGCCGATGCTGGTGCTGATCGAATTCCGCAGGCCCCTGTCGAGATGCGTGAGCGGCAGAAATCGTCGTTCGAGCCATCGCCGCAGCCCCTGGGTGGCCGCGAGCGTCACGCCAAAGAGCAGCAGCGCGGTCAAGGCGTTGGAGGGCGAGATGGTGACGTCGCCGATGGTGAAGGAATAGAAGGCCGACTGGAGATAGGGGAGGAAGTCGTTGGACCCGACCCCAAAGGGCAAGAGCGCGAGCGCCGCCGCGACCAAGTAGCACATCAGCGTCGCAACGCCGCCGAGGGCGACCGCGATCTGCTTCAAGGTCTCTTCGCGTATGGCGAGGCCGGCCTGCAACAGGCGTCCGATGACGCCTTTCGGATCGAAGGCAGCCTCTACTCCTGCCGAGGCGAAGCCCAGCGCAATGTCGAGTATCGCAAGCAAGGCCAGAAGCCATCCGGCCTCGAGGATCACGAAATTCGCGAAAGTGACATAGCCCGCAGCCAGGGCCACGAAAATTCCCGCCACGAAGGCCAGTCCGAGAAACTGTGCGATGGCCAGCCAGTCGCGGCGGCGGAGCGCGCCTTCTGCTGCGTCGCTGTCCCCATTGCGGCGCGGAATCGTTGCGAAGGCGCCCGCCGTGAGAGCGGCGATGAGCGCTGCGCCGACGCCGCGCGTCACGATCACGACCGGCAGGCTCGCTTGCACGAGGTCCCCGATCTGCTCGCCGATGTGCGTCAAGGAGAAGATCGCCGAGACCCCGAGCGCCAGACGCACGAATCGGCCCGAGAGCGTGTCGCCCGGATCGAGCAGACGCCATTGGGGCCGGGCGGGCGCGAAAATCGCGCGCGCCAGCGCATAGCTGAACGCGACCCGCGCCACGGCCGGCGCGAGCGCCTCCAGAATCGGCGTCACGGAAGCCTCGACGAGGTCGAATCCCAGGATAGCGGCTCGAAGGGCGGCCATGGCGGCGATCGGAACCGCCGTGATGACAATGGCCGCCCCAGCGGCGCCCGCCGACTTCACCAATTCGCTCGGCTGCTTGACCTTGTCGCTTCGCATCAGAAAGCGGTTGGAAAGCAAGATCGCCGTACAGCTCGAGACGAAGATCAGCAATACGATCCCAAGAAATTCGCTTCTGCGGCCATTGTCGAGACGGCTCGCGAAGGCGTCGGCGCTCGCCTGGAGCGAGCCACGGGCGCGATCCGCCGTCGCAGGCAGATCGGCAAGCGCCTCACGCCACAAGGACGGCGAGAAGAATCCCTGGGTGCGCAAGAACAGCTTCTGGGTGAACAGGGCGCGCTGCCGGGTCCCGATCTCGGTGAGCATCTGACGCGCTTCGACTTGCATGGCGCGCGCGCGCTTCAGGATGGAGTCGAGTTCGTCGTAACGCTGGCGCAGCCCCGACTGCTCGGCGTCGAGGGCGGCGGAAGCGGAATCCGCTGTGGGCGCGGGTGCAGCGACGGCAGTCGGCGCGGTAGGCTTCCCCGGCGGCGGACTCTTGGCGGCCTTGCCGTGCTGCGCCGGTTTTTGGGCCGGAGCGGGCGCAGGCGCCGCTGGCGGTTTTTGCGCCTGATCCTTGACCGCCGGCGCCGGGCTCGTTCCCGCCGCCGGACCCGAAAGCTCCTTCAGCCGCGCGTCGATGCCGGCGAGGCGGGGCGCGAGCTTCTGGACGACCTCGTCGAGATCGCCCGGCAAGGGCGCCACGCGTTCGCGCAAGGCGCGCAAGGCGTCGGAGGGGACCGCCGGTTCGGCGAGCGCCTTGCCCACCTCGTCGAGCGTCGCGCGCGCGCTATCGAGCCGCTGCTTATACTGCTCGATCGAGACCGGCGGCTCGTCGGCGCGCACGCCGGCCACGGACAGGCCGATGACCATAATTGCGAGGGCGGCGAGGCGCCAAAGGCGACGCGATGTCGTTCGAAGCAAGCCCCATTTCTCCCGTAAAGTGTCGATTGTCGGCTTCTAGCCGGCAAATGGGGAGATTCTGCGGAGTTGGGCGGGCGCGCCATGAGTGGAATTCGCGGCCCCTCCTTTAGGACCTGAGAGAGGGCCTCTAGCGTCGGGTTTGAATCTCAAGGGCCTTTTTGATTATTGACGACGTTACCGCAAACGACTGTGCCGCCAATGATGGTCTTGCATTCGCGTTCGCTTGCGTGATCGCCGAAGAAAGTGTCAGCGTAGCGAAGAGCGCCGCCACGACTCCTGCTGCGCCTGAGGAGCGCTTCGGACAAGACCGATCTGCCGCTCAGAAATGCGAAAGCGCCGCAATCTCGGCGACGGCTCGCTGTCGCAATCGTCGCCGATCATGCCCTTAACTCTCAGCCGAAGACCTTCGTCAACGTGCCCACGGTAATGTGGGGCCAGCTGAAATTTGGTTTCGGGGGCGCAGCCAATAAGATCGGGAAGTTCAGCAGCACCATCTGCGCATACTGCAACTGGAGAAAACTCTCGCGACGCTTCGGATGCGTGACGGTTGTTATCCAAAATGTCGCATACACCAGAGCCGAGTCCGCATTCGCCACGAGGAACGGAATGTTCTCGATGCCGCCTCCACCGTCAGGCACAGCAACCGAGACGGTCGGCGCTGCTTGGTTCGGCGTCGTCCCGAAGGTGATGGGCGTCTGCGAGGTGATGTTGAGCGCCACACCTTCAAAGGTGTAGCCGTCGACCTGCTGCTGCGCGACAACCTCCTGGAGCAGCCTGATCGGATCATTCGCTAAATCTTGAATTAGCACGCCGCCGATATCGGCGGGCAGCGGCACTGCGGGAACGTTCCCAAACGGCGTGCGCGGATTGGCGGCTGAAGGAGGGTTGGTGATAGTATATTGCGTGAACCCGTGCGGCGGCGCTGGGGGTGGTGGAGGAGGAAGGTTGAACTCTGCGGTCCCTGGCGCAAAAATCGGCGCGCCCACCGCGAAGGGTGTGCTGTTGAAGGACGGAAAAATCGAGCCATTGTAGTTCGCCGTCGCCGTCGGCAGGGTCGGCGGGCCAGTGAACTTCTGGGCTGTCCCCTTCGCCAGGATCGCATTGCCATGTGGGATGGAGCCCATGCGAAAGACGATATCATCCCCGGCCGGCGGCTTCTCCGGAGGAGCGGAGGTCGCCGGCTGGCGGACCCAAATGCCGGGCTCGATGTGCAGCGCTCCCCCCGTCACCGCGTCGCTGATTTGCTGGAGGTAAGTCAGGCCGAAGAGTTCGATGTCGTCCATCCCAAAGCCGCGATTGGGGATGGAGGAGCCGATCGGCGTGAATTTGATCTCCTCGATGGTCTGATTGAGCTCCAGGTATAGGTTGGCGTTGCCCTCCTTGTCTGGACGGGCAACAAGATTAAAGCCTTTCCCCTTCCACGAGCCCGCGATGTTGGCCAGTAACCCTAAGTCTTGGAGAATGGCGGCGTCAGGCGGCGTGGGACGGACTGAGGGTATCCGTAGTTCAGGGTCAGGGATGGGATGGGCAGTCAGCTTAGGGAGATTCGGATTATCTAGCATAACTTTTCTCCGTTTATAATATTAACTTGCCTAACTCTACCGCAAAGCGTCCCGTTCGCGGGCCAGGATAATGTTCTACGGAAAAAAAGCCCGGGACCGCGAAGTGCGACAAAGCACCAACGCAGTGTTCGAGGTAAGACTAGGCAAAGGTAAACGCGTGTTCGGGTAAATCGTTCCGAGAAACAGGCGATACGATTTACCTGACAAGCTCAAGTTCTGAGGCAGTTTCCGTTGAAATGCTATCAAAACTGCCTGAAGCTCCAGGACAGCGCCCGGCAAAACCTGCGTAGGCGATTGCGCCAACCCCTAATCGGCGCCAGTCTCCACGCTGACCTTGCTCGGCGAAGGCTTGGCAGACGCTCCGCTGATCCGCGAAGGCCCCTACGAGGAGAAAGCCATGCTCGATCATCATCTCGACAAAACGTCAGGCGTTCTCACCCTGGAGCCCAAGGGGCCGCTGACGGTGGACGATTTCAAAGCCGTCACGGTGGAGGTCGATGGCTATCTCGCCGACCATCTCACACTGGCCGGCCTTCTGCTCAAGGTCGAACATGTTCCGGGATGGGAGAGCTTCGCGGCGCTCATTCAGCATGTGAAATTCGTGCGCAACCATCACGAGCGCGTCGCGCGCGTCGCCGTGCTCACCGACAGTTCGCTGGTGAAAATCGCGCCGGAGATCGCGGCGCATTTCGCGCACCCCGAATTCCGCATCTTCGCCAGCGGCGATCGCGCCGGCGCTCTCAACTGGCTCAAGAGCGCTCAAGGGTAGCCGCGCTGCAGCGAACTCGGTCGCAAGGGCGCAAAATGCCGCGCCGCGCCCTATCTTTTGCGGCGCCATGCCTGCTATCAGGCTCCATGACCGACAAAAAAGGCAAACCTCCGCGCGGTCCGCGTGACGGCGGCGGCGCCCGTCGTGGGCGTGACCGCAGCGAAGCGTCACGAGACGGCAAGCCGCCGCATCGCAAGGAATGGCGGGCGAAAGATTCGGGCGGGTCGCGGGACGGCGCCCCGAAGCGCACAGGCGCTTCCGCCGCTGGCGGCGCGGGGGAGCGCCCGCGTTTCAAAAAGCCAAGAGAGCTGGGCGAGGAGCGCGCCGAAAAAAGGAGCGCGCGTTCGCCGCGCGAAGGCTTCGTGAGCGCCGGCCATCGACGTGACAGGAACGCCTCGGCCCCGCAGGGCGTTGAAAGGCCGCAGCGTCGCGCGGAGCGCGACGGCGAAACGCGAGGGCGCGCTTTCGCGGGCAAGGGAGAGCGCGCGACCCGCGGCTCGGGCGAGCGCCCGACTTTCAGAAAGCCGCGCGCGCAGGAAGACGAGCGCGCCGCCAGGGGACAGGAGCGCGAGAAGCGCGCCGGCGCTGGCGAAGGATATCGGCGCGATCGCTTCGCATCGGCGTCAAGCGGCGAAAGACCGACGCGCCGCGAGGAGCTTCCTCGTGCAGCGCCGCGCGATGGCTTCGAGCGCAAGCGGGAGTTTGCCGCGCGCAGCTCGGATGAGCGCCCGTCCTTCAGAAAACCAAGGCCGCAAGGCGAGGAGCGCGGAGCCGAGGGGCGCGCGCGGCCTCCGCGCGAAGGCGGCGAAGGCGCCGCACCGCGACGGGACCGGTTCGCCTCTGCGCCGCGAAGCGACGAAAGGCCGCCGCGGCGCAAAGAGTGGCAAGACGAGCCGCGCGGCAGCGGCGCGGCGCGCCCCCGCAAGGCCAGTGAGCGCGGCCCGAGAAGATACGATGCGCCCGCAAGGGAGAGCGCTTTCGAGGGCGAGCGCATCGCGAAAGCCATGGCGCGCGCCGGCGCCTGCTCGCGACGCGACGCCGAGCAATGGATCGCGGAGGGCCGGGTCTCGGTGAACGGCCGCCGGCTTTCCAGTCCGGCCTTCAACGTCAAGGAAGGCGATTCTATCGAGGTCGACGGCAAGCCGCTCGCCGAACGCGAACGCACGCGGCTCTTTCTTTTTCACAAGCCGCCGGGCCTCGTCACGAGCGCTAGGGATCCGGAAGGCCGCAAGACGGTCTTCGAGCATATCAAGGAGCGCAGTCCGGACCTGCCGCGCCTCATGAGCGTGGGACGGCTCGACATCAACACGCAGGGCCTGCTGCTTTTGAGCAATGACGGCGGGCTCGCGCGCGCGCTCGAGCTCCCGGCCACGGGCTGGAAGCGGCGGTATCGCGTGCGCGCGCATGGCGAGGTGACTCAGGCCGCGCTCGATGAGCTCGTCAAGGGCGTCGAGATCGATGGCGTCGCTTATGCGCCTATCGAGGCGAAGATCGATCGCCAGCAAGCAACCAACGTCTGGATCTCCATGACGCTCGTGGAAGGCAAGAACCGCGAGGTGAAGCGCGTGCTGGGGCATCTCGGGCTCGACGTGACGCGGCTCATTCGCGTTTCTTTCGGTCCATTCCAACTCGGCGAGCTCGACGAGGGCGCGATCGAGGAAGTGCGGTTGAAAGTTCTCCGCGAGCAGCTCGGCAAGGCCATCGCGGATTTCGCAGGCGTCGACTTCGCGTCGCCCTTGCGCGAGCCGACGCCTGCAAAGCTGGAGGAGGCGCGCGCCGCTGCGGCGTCACGGCCGCGCAAGCACGTCTCGGTCCTTCGCCGCGAACGCGAGGCGCGCGAGACCGACGAGCCGCGCACGCGCATCGAGCGCGCGACGACCGCCGACCGCAAGGGGCGCGCCGTCGCCGTCGAGCGCGTCGTCGCGAAAGGCGATAAGCCTGACCCCTCCTCGCGCAACGCGCGCCGTTTCGCGGCCGAACGCCGCGAGGCCCAGACGGATGCGCGCGACAGGACGAAGGCTTCGACAAAGCCCAAGCCGCGCGCGCCGCGCAAGCCGCGCTGATCCATGCGGATCGTCGGGGGCGCGCTGCGCGGCCGGAAGCTCACCGGTCCGAAGTCGCTCTCCATCCGTCCCACCTCGGACCGTTTGCGCGAAACGATCTTCGACATTCTCGCGCACGCCTATCCGGGGTCGATCGAGGACGCGTCGGTCATCGATCTCTTCGCCGGAGCCGGCGCGCTCGGGCTGGAGGCGCTGTCGCGCGGGGCCGCGCGCGCGCTCTTCGTTGATCAAGGCGCCGAGGCGCGGGCGCTTCTGCGCCAGAACATCGAAGCCCTAGGGCTAGGCGGCGTCACCCGCGTCTTTCGCCGCGACGCGACGCGTCTCGGATTAGCGCCCAAGGCCGAGCGCTTCGGATTGGCCTTTCTCGATCCGCCCTATGGCCAGAATCTAGCCCCCCAGCCTTGGCGGAGCTCGCGCGGGGCGAGTGGCTCGCGCCGAACGCGCTCGCCGTCATCGAGGAGACCGCCGGCGTTGCGGTCGAGCTTCCCGAAGGTTTTCGTGAGGAAGAGACCCGTCGCTACGGCGACACGCAGATCGTTTTCGCGCGCTGGGAAAGCGCAAGCTGATCAAATACGTACAATCGCAGATGACGATATCCGCCATTTCGGCTACGCGGCGTCCGAGATTTAGAGCGCGCGCGGCAGAGCGAAAAACCAGCTGGTTCGACCGCAGCGCGCTTGGGAAGCCAATTCCTATCTATGCTTGCCCGGGATCGAGATTTTGCGGCGGACATGATATCGGAGAGGTCAATTTGATGCGTGCGCTAGTTATTGGAGGATGTGGATTTCTAGGAGGTGCGGTCGCGCGTGAGCTCATGCGCCAAGGATGTGATGTAACCGCGTTTGATAAGTCAGTCGATCTCGAGATCGAGGGTGTCTCCTATATCAGAGGAGACATAACGGTTTTGTCTTCGCTGAAACGGGCTATGAAGAACGTTGACGAAGTATATCATTATGCCGGCGAGCTCCGCACAACGGAGCTATTCGATAATTCTTACGCAGCGGTTTATGTAAAAATAACCAAAACGCTAAATATTTTGAATGCGATGCACGATCTCGCGATCGAGATATGGGGAAGCGGGGACCGTGGCGTCGATCTCGTTTACTCAGAAGATGCTGCAAGAGTTGGTGTTGATAGAATGCAGCTTGACCCTATGGAGAATGACGTTCTTTATATCGACGCGATACGCCGCGTGAATGTTAGCAACGCAGCTAATAAGATTATATCTACGACTAAGTCAAAATCGTATTTGAGGCAATTCCCTTTGCGACGGGGAGAGGATGAGACCAGCTGCGAATTCGACACGCAAGGGTCTTTTGGCGCCTACACGACAGAGCTTGACAGAGGCCTGCTAAAGACTGTCTCTTACTTTTCTGGAATGCCGAAAGATATGCTGAGGGAAGCAAGTGCGTTCTATGACGGCTGCAGCGACGTGTCAGGCTCTGACTTGACCATTCAGGCGAGGAAACAAGTAGAAACCGACGAACGTGCAACATGATGAACTTTCGGGCCGTCCGTGGATTGAGACAGCAACCCTTGTTGGTTTGCGTCTCGAGTTCCGAATTTCACTACGCTTCAGCGCCGGACTTCCTCACGCGGGCGGCGGCGAACGTGCGCCGGGTCATCGAGCTTTGGGAGGCGAGAGAGGCCCCCTTGACGGCCGTTCGATCTCATTTAGACGGAGAAGGGGATTCTCTGACGGGTTCCGAGGTTTTTGCCATAGCGGATCTGGTGTTCGACAGTGTGCGCTGTTCGATATTGCGCAATAACAAATTCCGCAGCTTCCATGGCGACATCGGCGCGCCGCCGATTGTCATGATCGGAGGGGGTCTCGAATCGACAATCATGGCCTCGGCGATCGACGCCTATTGGTTCAATATTCCTTTTACGGTCATTGTCGACGCCGTTTGTCCGGCTCAAGATCTCACGGAAACGGAGTGCGCGACCGCGGTCAAGTTGCTGACGAATTTCGTCGACGTCGTCGATATGGCGTTCATCGAAAACGACTGACCCGGGAAACTGTCTAGTGCGCGTCCGATCGCGTGGAATCTCGATCGAAAAGGACTCGCTCCAAATCAGAAACTTAACGCATGCCCTTGTCGGAAAGAGGCTTCTCGCTCTTCCGCGACATTTGGTAAGCCCCAGGAAATGCTGGAGGAACGCGCGCCGGCGAAGGCGCGCGTTCAAAATACTTATCGGGTCTTCACCGTGAGGTCCGTACCCACCGCGCTCGTCTCACTGCTGACCGGCCGATCGGAAACGATGATTGATCCGCCCGCCCAAAGGCGCTCGGCGATGCGGTCGCGAACGTCCTGCGCGAGCTCGACGCGCTCAAGCGCTTCGGCAGGGCTTGACGGCGACAGATGCGACGACACGACTGCGTCCTCGGCTTGGGCCCACTTTCTTCTGCGCCGCGGCTGGTCTTGCGGGTCCACGCCGCCCGCATCCGGGATCGTCATGGCCGTCCAGTGCAGCGCCTTTCCGGCCTCCGTCACCCCGGTCGCGATGAAGAGATGCGTGCCGAGCGGCCGTTCGGGATCGCGGATCGTGGCGGGCGCATCGAACAGCGGCGCAAGGCCCTGCCGCACATAGACCTTGTGATCTCGCTTGCTGATCAGCACGGAGATGGGCGCGAGCCGCTGGATCGCCTCCTTCTCGGCGCGCGCGGCAGCGGTTTGCAACTCGTTCGCCTCTCTCAGCTTGCCGACCGTCTCGGTGTGCAACGCCTCGTGGGCCTCCATCGCGGCGCGCGCCTGATCCACAGCCACGCTCGCCGTTTCAACCTCGGCGTCCGCTCTTGTTTTCGCCAGGGCGGCCGAGTCCTTGTTCGCGACCGCGACTTCCATAGCCTTGGCGAGCATTGCTGTCTTGGCTTGGGTGAGCGGATCGGCCTCGGACTTCGTCGGCTCGTCCATGGCGACGGTCGACTCCCGCTGTTTCGCAGCTACGGCGGCCTCTGCAGCCGCCAGGGCTCGGCCGGCGACGTCCGATCGAGACCTCGCGAGCGCCAGCCCCGCTTCCGCAACCCTGAGCGCATTGGCGAGCCGCGAAGACTCCCCCGCCTCGGCGGCAAGCGCGGCCGACGCCTGCCTGGCGGCCTTGACCGCCGCCGCTTGGTCGGCGACGGCCTTGGCCTTCATGCGCGTCGCCCATTCCTTCGGGTTCAAGGACGGCCGCGCCTCGGCCGAGGCTTGGACGACAGGCGCCGGAGCTGTCGCCGCCGGCTTGGAGGCGTCGCTCGCCGCAGAAGCGGTTTCCTGCGTCGCGGCAGGAGCGGCGGCGGCTTCGGTCGTCGGCGCGGTCCCGTTCGTCTTCCCGTCGACTATCGCGGGCGGCGACGCTGGCGCTTGGGCCGCGACGGCGGGCGTCGCGGACGGAGTTGACTCCTCCGGGCGCGTATACATTTTTGCAACGGGAAGCAGAGGGCTGGAGAAGCCTTCGGGCGCCACGTCGAGAGGCGAGATGACGACCCGCTCGCCGATCTTCGTCATGCCCCAGAGCTTCGCGGCGAAGGCGGCCGGCAAACGGATGCAGCCGTGCGAGGCGGGATGACCGGTCACGACGCCGACGTGCATGGCGACGCCGGACCACGTCACGCGCTGCATGTATGGCATCGGGGCGCCGGAATAGAGGTTGGAGGCGTGGAAGCGCTCCCGTCCGAGGATCGTAAAAACGCCCTTCGGCGTCGGATGTCCCGGCACGCCCGTGGAGACGATCGAACTGGTGACGAGTCCATGATCGTCGTAGATCCGGATGTGCTCGTCATTGAGCGAGACGACCACGAAGAGCGGGCCATGCGTGTCGCTCGCCTCGGCCTTGGCCGAACTCGAGGACTTGGTTCCCGAGGCCTTGGCCCCGCCTGTGGAGGCCGTCGCGGTATCGGTGTCGACAGACGTCGGCGCGCTGCGCATCATGGACCTATGCGCGGCGCGATAGCGCATGGCGCGCATCGGCGCGCTGGGCGACGGCTGAAAGCGTTGCTGTCCACCGAACAACCAGGAAAAAAGCCCCTCAGCGGAGGCCGGCGCCGGCGTTGCGCCGAGCGTCAAAATGACGACTGCGGCGCCCGCTGTCTTCGCGCGCATCAATTGTCCACAGCGACCATGCAACCGCATACTGCGTCTCCTCTCGCAAAGCCTGCCGACGCCCATTTCATCTCGAGCGCAGCTTAGAATGAATGCAGAAGGCTGACTATCGTTCCCTAATCTTAAAGGACAAAAAAAAGTCTTTATGCCGTCGAATTTCCGCCACCTGTGGCGCCAGCGCCACACTTTCGGCTTTCCTTGCGCCGTCACGAGCGAAACATGTCGCGTTGCGCTCCGCGCCAGACAAGCTCTGGACACAATAAACCTGCGCTACGCGCCGCGATGGCGTTTCATCACAATGGCATTTAATAACGAATCTGTTTAACGACTGCTTTATTGGCGGATGCGTTCTGCGTGCCTTTGGCGCCAACCGAGGCTTTACCGGGCCGGCGCCTTGGGATAAGGAAAGGCTTCGACGAGCCCTGGCGTTGCCGCTGGGGCTTTTTTCGTGCGGCTGGCGCAGCGAATTGGCGCGAAACTTCGTGGGACGCGCACGCGACAAGCCGCAGCAAGAAGGGAAATAACCTTAAGACCATGGCGAATGTCGCGGTGGTGGGCGCCCAATGGGGCGACGAAGGCAAAGGCAAGATCGTCGACTGGCTTTCTCTTGAAGCCGATGTCGTCGTGCGCTTTCAGGGCGGCCACAACGCTGGCCATACGCTCGTCATCGACGGCGTTACCTATAAGCTTGCGCTGCTCCCGTCCGGCATCGTCAGGGCGGGCAAACTCTCGGTGATCGGCAATGGGGTCGTGGTCGATCCGCATTTCCTCGCGGGCGAGATCGATCGGCTGCGCGAGCAGGGCGTGGAGATTTCTCCCAACAATCTCAAGATCGCCGACAATGCGCCCTTGATCCTCTCCCTGCACCGCGAGCTTGACGCCCATCGCGAGGAAAGCGCGAGCGAGGGCGTCAAGATCGGCACGACCAAGCGCGGCATCGGACCGGCCTATGAGGACAAGGTCGGCCGGCGCGCCATTCGGCTGGTCGACCTCGCCGAGCCCGACACGCTCGACGAGAAAATCGCGCGGGCGCTTGCCCATCACAATCCGCTGCGCCGCGGGCTGGGGCTTCCCGAAATCGAAACCGCGACCCTGCGCGAGGAGCTTCTAAGCGTCGCGCCTCGGATTCTTCCCTACACGGCGCCGGTATGGCGGCTGCTGGAGGAGCAGCGCCGCGCCGGCAAACGCATTCTGTTCGAGGGCGCGCAGGGCGTGCTGCTCGACATCGATCACGGCACATACCCCTATGTGACCTCCTCGAACACCGTCGCCTCCTCGGCGGCGGCGGGCTCGGGTCTCGGGCTGGGGGCGATCGGCTATGTGCTCGGCATCGCCAAAGCCTATACGACGCGGGTGGGCGGCGGGCCCTTTCCGAGCGAGCTCCACGACGCGATCGGCGAGCTCATCGGCGACCGCGGCGCCGAGTTCGGCACGAACACCGGACGGCGGCGGCGCTGCGGCTGGTTCGACGCAGTGCTGACGCGCCAGGCTGTCAAGACCTCCGGGATCAACGGCGTGGCGCTGACCAAGCTCGATATTCTCGACGGCTTCGAGGAGATCAAGATCTGCACGCAATACGAGCTCGACGGCGCGCGCATCGACCGCTTGCCGGCCTCGCAATCGGCGCAGGCGCGGGTGAAGCCGGTCTATGAAACGATCGAGGGCTGGCAAGGCGAAACGGGACGCGCCCGCTCCTGGGTCGATCTTCCCGCGCAGGCAATCAAATATGTGCGGCGGATCGAGGAGCTGATCGAGGCCCCTGTCGCTCTGCTCTCGACGGGGCGCGAACGAGACGATACGATCCTGGTTCACAATCCATTCCGGGACTGAGACAGGCCACAAAGCGAGGACGCCCCTCCCCTTCCGGCATCCGCCCCCGCCCGCTTGACGCTGATTTGGCAACAGTGGTCTAGAGCATATCCTGGAAAAGTGCGAAGCGGTTTTCCGATAGGGACGTGCTCTAGAGTTCTTGATTGGAGCGAGTCCTTGTCGATCGCGTGATTCCACGCGATCGGGACGCGCTCTAGGGGACGCATGGCCGACTATTATTCCTTATTGGCGAGCAAGGTCGCCACGCTCGAGCCGTCGACGCCGCAAACGCGGAAGACGGTCTATGACTTGGCGCGCCGCGCGCTGCTCAATCAATTGCACGCCATAAAGCCGCCGATCGCCGACGAGGTCGTCGCCGCCGAGGAGCGCGCCCTCGACGAAGCGGTGGCGCGCGTCGAGGCCGAATGCGAGGTGAAGGGCCTCCCGGATGTCGAGACCGAGAAGCCGGCCCAGCAAGCCCCTGCGCCGCAGCCGGAGCCGCCGGTCTCTCCGGCGCCCGAAGCCACGCGCGATCAAAAGCCCGAGCCTCTGACGCCCATGCGGCCGCGGCCGGCCGCCCCGGTCGCGAAAGCGAAGGCCGCCACACGTCAGAAGCGCTGGTTCATGCTGATGGCGGCGGGCTCCCTCCTCATCGTCGGCCTCCTCGCCTTCCTCGCGCTGCGCTTCCGGGAGCGACCGGAAGACCTCGCCAAGTTCAACCCGAATGAAAACGGCGCCGCTGCCGACGAGCGTGGCAAGATCGGCGATCGCGTCAGCGATCCGGATCGTCGGCGGACCGCCGACCAGGGACCGCCGATCGCCGTCGCGCAGCGGGCGGAGTTCTACGTCGCCTACCCCAACCAGCCCGACAAGGTCGAGCATATCTACAGCGGCAGCGTGCTCTGGCGGCTCGAGAACACCGGCGGCGCCGACGGGGGCCAGTTGCGGCCCGCCATTCGCGGCGAGGTCGATTTTCCCGACGCCAAGGTGAAGGCTACGATCCTCATCCAGAAGAATTTGGATCAGGCTCTTTCGGCCTCGCACACGATCAGCATCGCCTTCAAGTTCCAGGGCGGCGACGTGAAGGGGATCAGTCAGATCGGCAATGTCGAGCTTCGGCGGCCGGACGCGCAAAGGGGCCAGCCGGTAGCCGGCATCCCGGTGCCCATCAACGAGTTGAATTTCCTGATCGGCCTCATGCGCGGCCCCCCCGAAGCCCGCAACCTTCAGCTCCTGCGGACGCCCGCGATCATCGACATTCCGCTGAAGCTTTCCGACGACCGTCTCGCGACGATGAATTTGGAGAAGGGCGCTTCGGGAGAGCGCGTTTTCGCCGACGCCCTCGACGCCTGGTCGCGGTGAGGACTCAACGCGCGGTCACATCACCAGCGTCAGCCGCTTCGCGGCGCGAGTGACGCCGGTATAGAGCCAGCGGGCGCGATGCTCGCGGAAGGCGAAGGATTCGTCGAAGAGCGCGACGTCATCCCACTGCGAGCCTTGCGCCTTGTGCACGGTCAGCGCGTAGCCGAAGTCGAATTCGTCGGAGTCCTTGCGCAGCGCATAGGGGATATCCCCTTCCCCGCCCTCGAAAAACTGCGGAATCACCCCAACGCGCTGCGGCTTGCCGGGGTTCTCCTCGGGCGTGACCAGCATCCTGATCTTTCGCGCCCTCACCACGCCGCTGCTCTTCACCGTGAAAATTGCGCCGTTGAGCAGGCCCTTCTTGCGGTTGTTGCGCAGGCACACGAGCTTTTCCCCCGACTGCGGCAAGGCGCCCGAAAAGCCCCGCAGCTCGCGTAGCCGCCGGTTGTACGCGCGGCGCGTTTTGTTCATGCCGACGAGCACCTGGTCCGCCTGGGTGACGAGTTCCGGATCGAGCTCTCCGCGCGCAACGACGCGCGTCTCGCCATAGGCGCCTGGCGCGATCCGGCCGCCCTCGCGGATGGTCATCGAGAGCCTGATGATCGGATTGTCCGCCGCCTGGCGATGCACTTCGGTGAGCATCGCGTCCGGCTCCGCCTCGGTGAAGAAACCGCCGCCCTTGATCGGCGGAAGCTGCGCTGGATCGCCCAGCACCAGCACCTTACGGCCGAAGGAGAGCAGGTCGAGACCGAGCTCTTCGTCCACCATCGAGCATTCGTCGACGATGATGAGCTTCGCGCTGGCCGCCTCGCTATCCTCATTCAGGACGAAGCTCGGCTCCTCGGTCTCGCTTTCGGTCGCCCGGTAGATGAGGCTGTGGAGCGTGCGCGCGTCCTCGCAGCCCTTGGAGCGCATGACCAGCGCCGCCTTGCCCGTGAAGGCGGCGAAGGAAACCCGCCCGTCGACATGGGCGGCGAGATGACGTGCGAGCGTCGACTTGCCGGTCCCCGCAAAGCCGAATAGGCGGAAGATTTGGGGCGAGGACGGCGACTCGAGCCAAGCGGCGGCGGCCTTCAGCGCCTGATCCTGATCGGGAGTCCAATGCGTCATGAAGGGTGGCTTCCGCCTAGCCGAAAGGCGCTAGCCGTTCTCGCTGAGGTGCGCAAGCATGTTGACTTTCTCTATGATGTTTACGAGCGCGAGGCAGAGCAGGATGAACAGCCCCACGGCGAGCGCCCAGAATTTCGGATCCTTATGCATTTCATCTTTCCGCTTCGCCTCCGAGCGCCGCTTGTATGCTCATTGAGCCACAAATCTCCAGGAGGCGCGAGCCCCCTCAGCCGCGCGCCGCAAAATGCAGGAGCGCCTCGCCGCGCGATGCGGGCCCTAAACTCATGAAATCGGCAACTCTTTCTTCGGCGGCGGCGAGGGCGCCAAACACCGCTGGTCCAGTCTTGCAAGACGGCGGGCCGACCGCCAATTACGCTTGAGGAGACGCCCATGTCCGCAGCCGAAAGCCCTTTCAATTCGAGCCCGCTCCGCCTACAGGCGCTTGATCCGGAAGATCTCGCCGTTCTGTCCGCGCATCTTCAGGACGCCGCGGTTCGCGTCGGGGACATCGCCTATCTGAAGGAGCGCCGCCGCTTCGCCCTGATCGCGGGGCGCTTCGACTGGGGTACCGACACCGAGGGCCGGCGCGAGCGCTGCACGACTGCTCTCCATTTCGAAGGGGTCCGCGGGGTTCGCCGCCTCCGCTTCCCGCAAGAAAATCCGGAGGCGACCTTGGCGCTTCTCGCCATCCTTTACGAGGCCGACGGCACGGGACCGGAAGGGCGGATCCGCTTGGTTTTCTCGGGCGGAGCGGCGATCGCGCTCGACGTCGGCAGCATCGAAGCCCAGCTGAGCGACATGGGTCCGCGCTGGCGAATCTCGTCGCGGCCGTCACATAAGCTTGACGAGGGCCAAGGCGCGGGGCCATGACAACCGCCCCGGAGCGAATTTGCGCAAGGCTGACAGGCTTTTGCGGCTGGCGTTTGCTCCGGCATTCTGATCTGGCGCGATGTCTCCCTGCTTGACGTTCTCGTCTAAGGGGGGGCGCGCCAGACCGGCGGGAGAAGGACATGGCCCAGCGATTGGACGCTAGAGCGCCCGATTTCGACAAAGAATTCAGGACGCTGCTCGCGCAGAAGCGGGACCTTGCGCCCGATGTCGACGCCGCCGTCAAGGCGATCATCGACGATGTGATCGCGCGCGGCGATGCGGCGCTCGTCGATTATTCGCGCCGCTTCGACCGCATCGACCTCGAGAAGACCGGAATCGCCGTCTCCCAAGCCGAGGTCCTGGCGGCGGAAGGGCGCTGCTCGAAAGCGCAGCTCGACGCGCTCGACCTCGCCTACGAGCGAATTCTCTTCTTCCATGAAAAGCAGCGTCCTCAAGATTTGCGCTTCACCGATCCGGTCGGCGTGGAACTCGGCTGGCGGTGGACGCCCATCGACTCGGTCGGGCTTTATGTGCCGGGCGGCACCGCCGCCTATCCCTCCTCCGTGCTCATGAACGTCGCGCCCGCGAAGGTCGCCGGCGTCGACCGCATCGCGATGGTCGTCCCGACCCCGGGCGGCGAGGTCGCGCCGCTGGTGCTCGCCGCCGCCAGGCGCGCCGGCATCGAGGAGATCTACCGTGTCGGGGGCGCGCAGGCCGTCGCGGCGCTCGCCTATGGCACCAAGACCATCGCGCCGGTCGACAAGATCGTCGGTCCCGGCAACGCCTATGTCGCCGCAGCCAAGCGCCGGGTGTTCGGCCAGGTCGGCATCGACATGATCGCCGGCCCTTCCGAGGTGCTGATCCTCGCCGACAAGAGCGCGAATCCGGACTGGATCGCCGCCGATCTCCTTGCGCAGGCCGAGCACGACGAGTTGGCGCAGTCGATCTTGATCACGGATGACGCCTCGCTCGCCGACGCCGTCGTCGCCGCCGTGGAGCGCCATCTCGAGACCCTCAGCCGTCACGAGATCGCTTCCGCCTCCTGGCGGGACTACGGGGCCGTCATTCTCGTGCAAAAGCTCGCGGACGCCTTGCCGCTCGCCGACAGGATCGCCGCGGAGCATCTGGAAATCGTCTGCGAGGACGCCGAGGCGCTCGCCGGCAAGATCCGGAACGCCGGTGCTATCTTCGTCGGCGGCTACACGCCGGAGGCCATCGGAGATTACGTCGGCGGCTCGAATCACGTGCTTCCCACCGCGCGCTCGGCGCGCTTCTCCTCGGGCCTCAACGTGCTCGACTTCCTGAAGCGCAGCTCGATCCTGAAATGCGATGCGGAGGCTCTACGCGCCATCGGCGCCGCCGCCGTGACGCTGGGCGAGGCGGAGGGGCTCACCGCGCATGCGCGCTCCGTGTCGATCCGGCTGAACTCGCTTGGAGCCTGATGTGGCGCGGGACAGCGTTCGCAGCCGCCTCACCCGCGTCGGGCTGGACGAGAATTCGATCGGCCGCGGCACGGCCGATCAGGAGCATGAGCGCGAAACCGCGATCTACGATCTCATCGACGACAATCAATTCGGCGTCGTCGGCCATGAGGGCGGCCCCTATGCGCTCGACATTTCGCTCAGCGACGCGAAGCTCGTGCTCGCCGTGAGCGACGCCGAGGGCAAGTCCGTCGTCACGCATATCTTGTCGCTGACGCCGTTCCGGCGCATTCTCAAAGACTATTTTATGGTTTGCGAGAGCTACTACTCGGCGATCCGCACCGCTTCGCCGAGCCGTATTGAGGCCATCGACATGGGCCGGCGCGGGCTTCACAATGAGGGCGCGCAGCTCTTGCTGGAGCGCCTGACCGGCAAGCTCGACATCGACATAGACACGGCGCGGCGGATCTTCACCCTCGTCACGGCGCTGCACTGGAAGGGCTAGCGCGAGATGGCAGACGCGCCGCCAGCCCCGCCGGCGACGAAAGCGCCCGGGCGCCTGCAATCCGTGCTGTTCGCCTGCACCTTCAACGCCGTGCGCTCGCCCATGGCCGAGGCGATCGCCCGCCATTACTTCGGGCGCCGCATCCACTTCGCCTCCGCTGGGTTGAAGCGCGCGGAGCCGAACGGCTTCGCCGCCGCCGCGATGGCGGAGATCGGAATGGATATTTCGCGGCACCATCCGAGGACCTTTGAAGAACTCGAGGACAAGAGTTACGACCTCATCGTCACGCTGTCGCCCGAGGCGCATCACCGCGCGCTGGAATTCGCGCGCGATCTCGACGTCGAGGTCGTCTATTGGCCGACGCCCGACCCCACCGCCGCAACGGGCTCGCGCGAGACGATTCTCGAGGCCTACCGCGAGACGCGCGACCGGCTCGCCGCGCGGATCAAGAGCTATCTCCACCGCCCGTGGGAGAGCCAAGGTTGAACCGCCTGGATTTCCGTCTTTCGGGAACGGACGCGCAAATCTCTGCGCTTCTTCTCGATGCGGACAATCTGGCGCCGAACGCGCGCGACCTTTCCGAGGCGCCGGAGGGCGAAACGCGCGAGGCGTTTTTGCGCCGGCGCACCGCCACGCGACGTCTCGTCGCGGAAAGACTCGGCGTCGAACCGAGAGAGGTGGAGATCGGCCATGATCGAAGGGGCGCACCGCGTCTTCTCGCGCCCCAAGCGCCGCTCTGTCTCTCCATCTCGGGCCGCGCGGATTTTTGCGCGATCGCGTTGGCGTCCAGCGCCATCGGCGTCGACATCGAACCGCTGCAACCCGAGACGTCGCCGGTGTGGAGCGCGCTGCACGCGAGCGAAACGGCGATGCTTCGCGTGCTTCCAAAAGACGCGCAGAGCGAAGCCTTCCTGCGCTTCTGGACCGCCAAGGAGGCCTATCTCAAGGCGCTGGGCTCCGGCTTTTCGCGCGAGCCCGCGGCGATTGCGGTCGATCTCGATTTCCGCCTGTGCGACGAGGGCGCGCCAATCCCCCTCTCGGCCGGCGAATGGCGCATCGTAGAGCTTGCAGGAAGAAAGTTTCTCATCGGCTGCGTGCTGCTCGCGCGAAGGCTCAAATAACTAAGGTAAAGCGCCGTCGGCCCGAGGATGACGTATTGACCACGCTCGCTGCGGTAATTGCACTCGAAAGCCTATGCCCCGGCCTCTTTGCGTTTGCTGATGTCGCGCTGACGGCCAAGCTCTTCGCCAACGCGGCGCAGGTTGGGGCTGCAATCGTTGCGCGGAACGATGACCTCGATGATATACAGCGCGTCGCTGGCGACGGCTTCTTTGATCGCCGATTCCAGTTCGCCGTTGGTCGCGACTTTCCGCCCGACCCCCGCGCCGAACAATTTCGTCAATTCGGTATAATTCCAGCGCAGAATATCGTTGAATGGCCCGTCGATGATAAAACGTTGCGTCCCATAGCCGTCATTGTTGAGGATCAACACGATAGGCTTCATGCCGAACTTGACGGCCGTGGAAAGCTCGATGCCGGTCATCTGAAAGGCGCCATCGCCGACAATCGCGATAACTCGGCTCTCCGGCTTCGCCGCCATCGCTCCGATGGCGGCCGGAATCGCGAAACCCATCGAGAGGTAATAGGCGTCGGCGAGGAATCCGGCGGTCTTCCTGGCGCACAGCTTTATCGCGCCAAATAGCGCGTCGCCCGTGTCGCAGACAACGGTGCTGCTATCGCCCAAATGCAGACTCAAAATGCGGAAGAACGTCTCGACGGAAATCGCCGTAGTTTTTTCGCCCTCAGCCAGCGGCTCTGGCGAGAAGGTCGGGTGCGGCAACGCTTGCCGTTGCCGCGGCACGATCGGCATCTCCATTAACCCCGCAAGAAACTCCTTCAGCACGACATTTTCATAAGTCCTGGCGCCGATCTGCATCTTCTCGACATTCGCCACCATGGTGTTTTTTCTGCTCAATTTATCGCTCGTACGCGTGAAGCCGAACCACACATCCGTCAGCAACGCGCCCAGCATGATGACGCAGTCGGACGCATCGACATAATTCCGTACGACGTCTTCGGACAAAGGCCCCGAATAAACGCCGATGAACAATGGATGGCTTTCGCTGATTAGCGATTTCGACATGAGCGTGGAGGCGATGGGGATATTGAACTTCGTCGCAAGCGTCACGGCTTCGTCCACAAGATGATAACGATTGAGCTCCAGATCCGCGACAATGATGGGTTGCTTGGCCTGATTGATCATCGCGGTGGCGTCGTCCAGCATTGCCTGAAGATTTTCAGGATTGCTGACCGGCGCGGGTTTCTTGACGAGGGGTGGAATGTTGGGGAGCGGCATATCGACCACATCGAAAGGGATTTCCAAATAGCCCGGGCGTGACTGTTCCAAAACGGCGGAGACCACGCGCATGATCTCAACCGCCGCGGTTTCGGGATCCAGCAGCACGGCGTTGGCGCAGGTGACTTCGGAATATATGCGTTGCTGCGTATCGAAGGTGCGGACTTTGTGATGGATCAGGATATCCTTGGTGCGGTCTTTCGGCGACGGGCCGCCCGAAATCACCAGCACGGGCGATTTTTCAGCATAGGCGCAGGCGACTGAATTCAGCATGTTCAATCCGCCGACGCAGTAGGTGACGCAGGCGACGCCAAGCCCATGGACGCGCGCGTAGCCGTCCGCCGCGAAGCCGACGCTGGGTTCATGCGTCATGGTGATAATTTTCAGCGGCGATTGCTGAATGCAGCGGAAAATCGGCAAAGCGAAATCGCCGGGAATACCGAACACATGGGTAACGCCCAGTTCATGGAGATAATCGCAAAGAAAGGAGCCTACGGTCGGCGCTGACATATCTCTATTCACTTTCTGTCGGGACGCAGTTGCGCCCTCGCGCTTTACATATCCGAAGGAATGATTAACGCTCGCTCGCGATGCAAACCGTCGGCCATGCACTGCATGGCTCTGCTTCGAAAAAGACGCTGCGCGGCTGAGCCCTGTCGGCGACTGGTTTGAGCAAGGCTAATTAACCGAGAAGGCAAATCCGATAAAGGTTTCTAATACGATCTCTTCAATGCGGAGTAGAATTTGCCGGATTCGACCAACTCGGTTGGAGAAGGCAAGATGGGCGCGACCTCGACAAAAATCGGCTTATTCATTGGGATGGCCGCTTTTCTCCTGTTATTGGAGGCGCCCGCCGCGTTCGCCATGCCAGGCGTCCATTTGGGAGCGGCCGCCGTCGCCTCGCGTTTAAACCCCTACATTGAGCGAGCCTGTCAGGGTTGCCACCGATGGAGACCGCGCCACCGATGCGAGGCGTGTTGGGCGCGCGGTCCGAGGATGTATTACTATCCCCCCCAATGCCTGCGCAGTTTGTGATTTAGACCCTAGAGCCTTTCCGGCCCGCAAAGTCGGGGCGCCAGCCGGGCAGCCAGCGCCAGAAGTGCGCGGTCCGTTCCGCGCCTCCCGATAAGCGATAGGCCCAGCGGCGGGTCGGAGGCGAGCGGGATGCTCACCTGGGGCAGGCCGAAGTAGCTCGCCAAGAGGAAGAGCTTAAACATCTGATAGCGCTTCGCGTCGAGCGCTTCCGCGCCCTCGTCGAGGCGCGGCGAGAAGAAGGGCGTTGTGGGCAGAACGAGGACGCCGTCTTCCCCAAGGAGCGCTTCAATCTTGGGTCGCGCCGCATCGCGAAAGTCTTCGGCCTCCCGCTTCTGCGCCTCCGTGACCGTCGCCGCATAGGCGAAGCGCTCGGAAATTCCAGGCCCAAAGCGCGGGCGCTGTCGCTCGATCCAGGCGCCATGCGAACGCCAAGCTTCGAAAGCCTGGAAGTTGCGAAAAAGCGCGAGCGCCTGCGGCCAGAAGGACGCATCCAGCGCCACCTCGCGCATCGGGAGCTCGGGCGCGAGCGCCGTCACGGCGGCGGCGAAGCGCGCGGCCTCCGCCGCCGGACAGTCCGCGAAAGCCTCGTCGAGAAATTGATTGCGCGCGAGCGATCGGCGATCCTGATCCTCAGGCAAGAGGACATCTCCAACCTTCTCCAATGTCGCCGCGTCGCGCGCGAAGAAGCCGACCACGTCGAAGCTCGGCGCGAGCGGCACGATCCTTTCGAGCGGCAGCGCGTCATGGCTCGGACGAAAACCGAAGATGCCGCAAAAGCTCGCCGGCGCGCGGCAGGAACCCGCTGTGTCCGTGCCCAGGGCAAAATCGACGAGCCCCGCCGCGACCGCGACCGCGGAGCCCGAAGAAGAGCCGCCGGGATGGCGGTCCAGCGCGCGCGGATTGAGCGGCGTCCCGTAATGGGCGTTGGCGCCGAGCAGACTGTAGGCCATCTCGTCCATCTGGCTCTTGCCGACGAGCCTCGCGCCGGCCGCAAGCAGCGTGGTGACGGCGGGCGCGTTCGCCGACGCAGGCGCGTGGCTCGCGGCGAAGTCCGGGTGGCCGTTGGTCGACACTCGGCCTTCGACGTCGATGTTCTCCTTTACGACATAGGTCAGGCCCGACAGCGGCCCGGCCCGGCTCGGCCCCACGTCGAACGCGACGCTCAGCGCGCGGAAATCCTCAGCCATTCGTGACCATCCTCGCGTCTCTCTGTGTTTCGGCTGAGTTTACAGAGCGGACGGACCGGGGGGTAGTGCCGGGGACAATAGTGCACGATCCTCAAGGCTTAACCTTTGCCAGCGCGTGCCAAGCGTCAGCAGCGCCAAAACGAAGCGCACACCGCCCCCATCATTCATCATTCGAACGCAGCTGGAACAAACCGGGCTCGAATCGGATGGCGGAGGAGAATCGCGCTATGTTCGCCCAGATATGGCGGCGCGTAGCCGCCGCGACACTATTTCTTGGGTAAGCCACCGATTCATAACACGATATCTTGAGATTAGAAGAGGACTCCGAAGGGGATTTTTGTCAATGCCGCACGCAACCCGGATCGATAATTTTTTCGCGCTCAAATCCGCTGATTTTATGAGCGAAGCGGCTTGCCTCCGCCATTCCGCAGGATCCTCGCCGAGCGCCAGGCCGCGTGGAGGCGCCCGCGCACGCTCGCCAGAGCCGCGCCGACCGAATCGCCGAACGGATCAAGGTTAAGAGGGTGTTCGACTTCGGCGCCGCGTCCCGCCTCGGGACGCGCCAGTCTTAAGCTTTGGGGTCGAAGCCGAACGGATCGCGTCCGAATCGGGCTCAAGCCCGCGTTCGCCGCGCGTTCCGGCGACGCCGCACCCGTAGCGTTGCAGCGCATTCTCATCGGCCGAAACCGCCGCCCCCTCCCCCGCCGAATCCGCCGCCGCCTCCCCCGCCGAATCCGCCGCCGCCGCCTCCACCCATGCCACCGCCCAGGCCGCCGTGATGGCCGCCGCCTATCTGCTGCGGCTTTTCTTCCTTTTGCGGCGCCGGACCGCTCGCCGCCCGCAGCTCGTCATTGCTCACGCGGCAGCTGTGCTTCTTGTCGAAGCGCGCGAAGAAAGGACTGGGAAACTCGAGAAACTCCTCGCGTGTGACACGGCCCTTGCCGGCCTGATCGAAGTAATCGAAGGTCGCGGAGGCGAACAGCGCGCTGGCCCTCGGGACAATCGCGAAGCTCTTTTCGTCGATATAGCCGCGCTTCTTGGGGTCGGCGAGGCGATAGAGCTTCGCCATGTAGGCGCGCCATTGGTCGCAGGTGTAGACCCCGCCATCCCCGCCCCAGTCGCGCGCCGTCGAGACCAGCAGATCGTCGCTCTGCTGGGCGAGAGCGGGGTTGAGGCCAAACGTCAGAGCAAGGGCCATCGCCAGGGCGGCTCTAAGCATGAGTTTCTCCGATTCCGGCGCAATTTTCCGGCGTCTCGGCATAGCCTGCCGGAAGACCGGCGTCACTGCCGGGTTCCCGGCTGCGACAAAGCGCCTCGCCCGCGCCGCCGCGGCCAAGACTTGGCATTTCGCGGGCGGGTAACTAGCTAAATCCCGCAGAGCGGCTCGGCTTACGCCAACAATGTATAAGTGGCGGGGGCGCTTGGCGCGCAAAAGGTAACGGAGGGAAAAAGAATGGGCAAGCTACTCAAATTCGGGCCGATGGGTTGGGCCGGCGCGGCCTGCGGCGCGGCGCTGCTCGCGTTCCTCGTCCCGGGTCAGGCGCTCGCCGGCGATCGAATCGGCTCGCTGCAGTGCCGGCTCTCCGGGAACTCGCTGGGCGTTCTGGTCGAGAATCAGACCGTCGACTGCCTCTACGAAGATGACGCGGAGGGCGTTGCGCCTGCGCATTACGTCGGCAAGCTCACCAAGGTCGGCGCCAATATCAGCGTGAACGGACCGGGCGAGATGGTCTGGGGCGTTATCGCGGCGACCGGCCATGTCGGCCCGGGCGCGCTGCAAGGCTCCTATGCGGGGCCCGAAACGACGGTGAAGGTCGGCGTGGGCGGCGGCGGGGCGATCCTCGTGGGCGGCAACAACAACACGATCTCGCTGCAGCCTTTCGAGGTCGAGGCCGGCAAGGGTTTCGGGCTGACCGCTGGCGCCGAAAGCCTCGAGTTGACCTATGTGCCGGAGCCGCCGCAGCCGCCCTTCCCGCATAGCTACCGCAAGCACAAGCGCCACCACGGCTGACGCGGGATTTTGGGGAAGCGGCGAACACGCCGCTTCCTTCGCCCCTTGTGACGGAGCGGCGAACACGCCGCTCCTGTGATCCCCTATGACGGCGCGGCGAAGTCGAGCAGGCGATCCGTGGGGAAATCATAGAGTTGGCCGCTTTCGGACCACTCGGGGCGCAGCAACGCGATCGCCTTTTGCGCGAATTCCTGCGGCGTGCGCAGCGTCGCTGGGTCCTCCCCCGGCATGGCCTTCGCCCGCATCGCGGTGCGCAGGGGGCCGGGATTGGCGAGCATCACCTTGATGTCGGAGATATTCGCGCATTCGACCGCGTAGGTGCGCGCGAGCGCCTCGAGCCCCGCTTTCGTGATTGCATAGGGTCCCCAATAGGGCTTGAGCTGCGCGCGATGCGCCGCCCCTGAGGTGATCATCAGCACGCGCGGCGAGCGTCCCGCTCGCAAGAGCGGATCCATCGAACGCAGCAGCCGCCAATTGGCGGTCAGATTGACCGCCAGAAGCTTTTCCCAATCCTTCGGATCGACATGAGCGAGCGGCGTGAGCGGCCCGAGTTGTCCCCCAACGCAGGCAAGCGCGTCGAGGCGGCCAAAACGCTCGTTGAGCGCAGCGCCCAGCCGGTCGAGCGCCTCGAAGTCGGCGAGGTCGCAGGGGACCAGGGTCGCCGAGCCGCCAAGACCCGCAATCTCGTCGTCGAGCGCCTCGAGCGCGCCGACCGTTCGCGCGAGCAGGACGACATGCGCCCCTTCCCGCGCCAGTTCCATAGCCAGCGCCCGGCCGACGCCGCGGGAGGCGCCGGTCACCAGCGCAATTCGGGAGGGAGACGTGTCCGACATGTCGGCGAGTGCGGACGGCTAGCCGAGGCGCGGTCGCTGATCAATGATCGGTGTACCGCGTCCTGGACTGCGCCGCCTGCATGGTTTCGCGAGCCGATCAGTGCGCCGGCGCAGCCGCGGCAGCCGTCGGAGCAGCCCCGGCGGCCGGCGCGGTCGGCGCCGCCGCCGCCTTGGTTCCCTTCTTCACGGCGAGGAGCAGGCTCGATTCGTTGGGTCGCCAGCGATAGCCGATGCCGAAGGGCAGCGCCGCCGGCGCCTCCTTCTGATAGAGCTTCGCCAAATCCCCCTGCCAGGCGTAGCGGAAGATCGGAATCGGACGCGAATAGTGGCCGAAGGGCTTTATCGTCCAGTCGGCGCCGTACATCCGGTAGGGAACGCCGGTGTCGTCCTGAAGAATTGCGCTGCTATGGGAGAGCAGGGAGTTTCTCACTTCGGTGAAATTCCCGCCATGCAACAGATAGGAGGCGCTCTTGACCAAAGCGTCGCCGTCGCCGAGCTTCGCGAACAGGGCGTCCAGTCCCGTCTTGGCGAAAGAGCCGTTCACGACATTGGCCTGGAAGTAATAAAGCGTCTGATCGGGGCCGCCGGGCGAAGAAAAGACGATCTTCGCGCCCTTGGTGCCGGGGGCGTTCGGATCCAACGCCTTCTCGCCTTCGACGATGTCGCCGTTCTCAAGGAGCCGCACGACTTGCGCGTCGTGGATGACTTTACCCGAGCGCGCCAAGAACACGTAGAGGACCGGAAACGTTCCCTTCGTCGGCGTGAAGGTGAACTGGCCAGACATCTCCTTCGTGCGAAAAAAGCTCACCTGGAGGATGGTGCGCGTCGCTTTTTCCAGACCCTGCAGGGCGGCCGGGACCATCTTCTCCGGGAGCTTGGCCACGTCCGGCGGCGTGCCCGGGGGCTCCAGCCCCGCCATCACATAGGTGTTGCGGTCGGGGAAGAAGGCGTTGGCGTAAAGGAAGTCCGGCCCGCTGAAGAGATAGAAGAGGTTAGGCCGCTTCGGCAGGGTCACATTGTCCTTGGCCCAGTTGCGCACATGGGAGAGCTGCGCGGCGTCGACCAGCTTGAAGGCTTGATCGAAGCTCCTCGCATGATTCTCCCAGGCCGCGGTCTTCGTCAGCGGCGCGAGGGGCGAATCGGCCGGCACCGGCAGTCCGGCCAGGAACCGGGCGTTGTCGTCCGCGCTTGCCGCTTGCGCCTTCGGCGCGGCGAGACAGAGCCCGCCCACCGCCGCGATGGCGAGAATGAGGCCCAGCCGGAGCTTCGAAAGGCGGACCGCCATGGCGCCGACCTGCGCCGAGGACACGAGCGCATAAACCACGAGACCGGCGAGCATGACCGCCAATCCGGCGAACGACTGCAGCGGGCGCGTTTCGAGAAGATAGTACATCATGAAGAGCGTCACCGAGAGGAAGACGAGCGGGGTTAAGGGATAACCCCAGGCTCGGTAGGGCCGCGGGAGATCGGGGCGCGTATAGCGCAGTTTCACCATTCCGAGAACTGTCAAGAACGCGCCGAAGGTCAAGCTGAACTGGGTGAACTCGAGCACCGCCTCGAAGCTCTGCGAAAACAGCATCAGGCTCGCCACGACCATCTGAACGAGCGTCGCGAAGGCCGGAGCGCCATTTTTGGTCCGTCGCGCGAAAGCCCGCAGCGCCGGGATGTCCTCCCCCATCACCATCGTGACCCGCGGGCCGATCCACATCATTGCGCTCACGGTCGAGACGAGACCGATCGAGATCAGGATGTCGACGAGACGGCCACCGTTTTCCCCGAAAATGTGGACCCCGGCGATCTGCGCCACATTGATCTTTCCCGCAAGCTCGGAGATCGGCGTGGTGAGGAGGAAAACCGCGTTGAGCGCGACATAGAGGAAGATCACCACGCCCGTTCCCAAGAACAGCGCGCGCGGCAAGTTCTTCTGCGGTTCGTGGATTTCGCCGACGATATAGGTCGCGGCGTTCCAGCCCGAATAAGCGTACATGACGAAAACGAGGCTGATCGCGAAGGGAGCGCTGAATATCTGCTCGGCTTGGAAAGAGCCCGTGAACTGCGCCGCGGGCGCACGCCAGCCGACGATGGCACCAAAGACGATCAATGCGGCGATGACCGCGAGCTTCAAGGCCGTCGAGGCGATCTGAAAGACGCTGCCCTGACGCACCCCGCTCAGATGCACCATGGTGACGAGGAGAATCGAGCCAAGTCCGAGCAGGATTGGGGAAGCGCCCGGCCAGAAGGATTTCGCGTATTCCCCGAGCGCCATCGCCGCCAGCGCCACCGGCGCAGAGAAGCCGACAGTCGCCGAGAGCCATCCGGCCAGGAATCCGATCGCCGGTCCGAACGAATGGCTGAGAAAATTATAATCCCCGCTCGAGCGCGGAAACATCGCCGCGAGTTCAGCATAGCAGATTGCCCCGCAGAAAGCGGCGACGCCACCCACCAGCCAGAGAAGCAACACGACGGGAGGTGAAGACAAACCCTGAACCTGGAATCCCAGACTAGTAAAAACTCCCACACCAATCATGTCTGCTATGACTATGGACGTGGCGGCGATCATAGACACTGAAGCCGCGTTCGTATTGCTTTGCGTCGAAGAGGTCATTTCGCTGGAGGGCCCTGCCAGAATTGATCGCATTTACACCATAAACCTGCCGTCTTCGCAATGCGTAATTTCGATTAACCCCAACAGCTTGCGGGTCCTCAGGACATGCCGCGGGTCAGGGGCAAGCAATTGGTAACCAAGGACGCATAAGCTGAATAGGCGAGCGCTACGGCGCCGAGCGTCCGTAAAAGGTTGACGCGATGAACTGTTGGCCAAAAGCCTTTGCGCGCGTCGAGCAGCGTCTGGACGCCGATCGGAAACAGTCGGTCCAGGGCTGCCATGGAGGCGGGGCTCTGCTCAAGGCGGCGGCGCTCGGACTCTTGACGCTCCTCGCAGCCTGCGACCGCAACGTCGCCCAGAATGTGGCGCAACGCGACACCGGCTTGGACGCGCAGAGCCTCTCCGCCGATGGCGCGCGCCGAGAGCGCGTGGCGCGCGCGAAGTCGCACGAAAAAGTCGAGGCGCGCGCGGCAGAGCCTGAGCCGAAGGACGTTTCCTTCGCCATTCCGCCGACCGACCTGCGCCTTTGGTCACGCAACGCGGCCGCCGCCGAGGAGGAAACGCCTCAGCGCGCGGCAAGCGCTTTCGGGCCCACCATGCCGAGCATGAACAGCCGTCCTTCGGAGAGCCTGACGAAGCTCGTCGCCTTCAACACGGCGCCCTTTCCCTATGATGGCGCCGCTCCAGGCGGCCGGGCCTTCCTCGACGTTCGGGACGGCGGCCAACGCGGCCACCGCTCCTACACGGGCCGAGTCCTCTGGGAAAACGAGACTTTCGGGGATTCACGGGTGCTCGTTCACGTGCCGGAAACCTTCGACCCCGCCAAGCCCAGCGTGATGGTGGTGTTCTTCCACGGCTTCGGGGCGACGCTGTCGCGCGACGTGCTGCGTCGCCAGAAGGTGCCGGCGCAGGTCACGGCCTCGGGCGCCAACGCGGTTCTCGTCGCGCCGCAATTCGCCGTCGACGCCCGCGACGGCAGCGCCGGACGGTTCTGGCAGCACGGCGGGTTTAGCCGCTTCCTCGACGAGGCGGCGCATCATCTGGCCACGTTGCGCGGCGAGCCCGATTCGGAAGCGACGTTTCAGAAAATGCCGATCGTCGTGGTCGCCTATAGCGGCGGCTTCGCTCCGGCGGCCTTCTGCCTCAGGGACATCGCCTCGACCAATCGCGTGAAGGGCGTCGTTCTGCTCGACGCGGCCTATGGCGAGCTCGAAACCTACGCCAACTGGGCCGCGCGAGAGCATAAGAGCGGCGGCTTCTTCGTGAGCTCCTACACGCTCTCCACGAAGGGCCACAACAACGAGCTGAAGCAGATGCTCGCCGCGAGAGGCATCCCGTTCAGCGACGACGATTCGAAGGTCGGCCGCGGCGTCACCTTCTTCGACACGGGCTCGGACTACACCCACGAGAGCTATGTGACGCAGGCCTGGACAGAGTTCCCGATCAAGGACGTGCTCGCCCGCATGCCCGGCGTCGGCCCGGGAGACAATGTCGCCCAGAGCACGACGCTTCGCGATCGGACTGCGGCGCGGTAAAAGTCGAGTTTAAGTCTCAGACATAAAGGGCCGCCGCCGAGCGAATCGGCGGCGGCTTGCGTTTGGAACCCCGCCCATGCGAAAGGCGCGATCCGGATCGGGAGAGGCGAAAGTGACGCAAGAGGCGCCGGGCGCGGCGACGACGATATTCGTTTGTGTGAGCTGCTACGGCGCAGACGATCCCTCAGCCCGCCCCGGGCGCGTTTTCTACGAGGCGCTCCAGGAACGGCTGGCCCGAGGCGACGCGCCGTCGGTCCAGGCTGCGCCCGTCGAGTGCCTCTCGATATGCAAGCGCCCCTCGAGCGTCGCCTTGGCCGCCCAAGGCAAGTGGACCTATGTGATCACGGGCCTGCAGCTCGAGCCGCATGTCGAGGATATCGTGAAGTCGGCGAAGCTTCACGCCGAAAGCCACGACGGCGTGCCGCAATGGCGCGGGCGCCCCGAATGCTTCAAGCGCAACGTCGTCTCGCGCACTCCGCCGCTCCCTTCTCGCCTTGCGGGAGAAGGTGTCGCTGAAGGCGACGGATGAGGGATTCTTCGGCATAGAACGGCTACGGCGCCCCCTCATCCGGCTCGCTACGCTCGCCACCTTCTCCCGCAAGGGGAGAAGGCTCGCCGTTATCGGCAATGCGTCTGACAAAACCCGGCGCCGACCGAAAATCCTCACAAAAACGCCCTCCCCCGCGGACGGGAAAGGGCGCGAAAGTCATTCGCGACTGAAGATTACGCGGCCATCGCGTTGGCTTTTTCGATCAGCGCCTCGGCCATGCGAATCGAGGCGATGTCGATGAGACGGCCGTCGAGCGAGACCGCGCCCTTGCCTTCCTTGGCGGCCTGGGCCATCGCGTCGAGAATGCGGCGGGCCTTGTTCACTTCCGCCTCCGACGGGGTGAAGACCTCGTTGGCGAGCTCGATCTGCGAGGGGTGGATCGCCCACTTGCCTTCGTAGCCGAGCACAGCGGCGCGCTTCGCCGCGGCCTTGTAGCCTTCCGGATCGTTGAAGTCGCCGAAGGGTCCGTCGATCGGACGCAGGCCGTAGGCGCGGCAGGCGACCATCATGCGCGTCTGCGCCGCGTGCCACTGGTCCATCCAGTAGTATTCGCGGTTGCCACCCTTGTCCTTGTCGGTCAGGACGCCGTAGTCGGGGTTGACGCCGCCGATGACGGTCGTGCGCGCGCGGGTCGAGGCCGCATAGTCGGCGACGCCGAAGGACATGGCCTCCAGACGCTTCGAGGATTTCGCGATCGCCTCGACATTGGCCATGCCGAGCGCCGTCTCGATGAGGATCTCGATGCCGGTCTTCTTCGTGCGCTTCTTGTACTGCTCGATCTGCGTGATCAGCATGTCGATCGCATAGACGTCCTCCGGCACGCCGACCTTCGGGATCAGCACGACGTCGAGGCGAGGGCAGTTCTCGAGCACGTCGACGACGTCGCGATAGCAGTAATGCGTGTCGAGGCCGTTGATGCGCAGCGTCATCGTCTTCTTGCCCCAATCGATGTCGTTGAGGCCCTGGATGATGTTCTTGCGCGCCTGCTCCTTGTCGTCGGGGGCGACGGCGTCTTCGAGATCGAGGAACACCACGTCGGCCTTGGACGTCGCGGCCTTCTCGAACATGCCGGGCGCGGAGCCCGGCACGGCGAGCTCGGAGCGATGCAGGCGCGACGTGGCCTGTTCGATGAGCGTGAAAGACATGTATCCCTCCCTTTCTGATTAGCCCGTGGCGCCGAGGCCCGAGGCGATGCAACTGATGGATAGCAAGAGCGGAATTTTGATCAGCTCTCGCGCTGACTCGTCTTGCGCGCTGCGGAAGCGCCGCAGCAGCTCGACTTGCTCCAGATTGACCTGATTGATCGTCGGCAGACGATCGTCGAGCTTCGCCTTATAGACTTTGAAGCGCTCGCCAAGCGTCGTCGCGCCCGTGACCTTCAAGACCATCGCGCGGGTGAGTTCATGCTCGGCCGCGATCTTCGAGAAGATCTTCTCGCGCACCGTGACATCATCGACGAGGCTCGCATATTTGCCGGCAATCTCGAGATCGACCAGCATCAGCGCCTTCTCGCACTCGTCGAGCACGAGGCGGAAGAGGCGTGAATCCGCGTGCATCAGGCGCAAGAGCTCGAGCCCGGCGTCGCCGCGCTCGTCGAGAAACGCCTTGAGCCCGGAACCGACGCCGAACCAGCTCGTGATCGCATGGCGGTTCTGCGCCCACGCGAAGACCCAGGGAATGGCGCGCAGATCGGCGAGGCTTTTCGCGCCGAAGCGCCGCGCGGGACGCGAGCCGATGTTAAGGAGCGAGATCTCCTCGAGCGGCGAAGCGGCCTGGAAATAGAGAACCAGATCGGGCTCGCCCACGAATGCCGTGTAGGCCTTCAGCGCCGCGCTCGACAGAGCCTCAAAAGCCTCCTCGAACTCCGCGCGCGGGATCAGCGCTTCCTCGCGCTCGGACTTCAACGCATGGGTGAAGACGGACGAGGCGAGAAGCTCCATCTGATAGGCTGCGGTGCCGCGATTGGCGTATTTGAACGAGACAACCTCGCCCTGCTCGGTGACGCGGAAGCGTCCGCGAATCGAGCCCGCCGGCTGCGCGGCGATCGCGTGTCCGGTCGGCGCGCCGCCGCGCGAAACGGATCCGCCGCGGCCGTGAAAGAAGGCGATCGCGACGCCCTGCTCCAGGCCGACGGCCGTGAGCCGCGCCTGCGCCTTGTAGAGCTCCCAGTTCGACGGCAGGAAGCCGCCGTCCTTGTTGCTGTCCGAATAGCCGATCATCACTTCCTGCAGATCGCCCTGGCGCTGGGCGCTGCGCTTGACGATCGGGATGGCGAGAAGCTCGCGCATGATGGCGGGCGCGTCGCGAAGATCTTCGATGGTCTCGAAAAGCGGAACGATCGGCAGCGAGCAATAGACGCCCTTGGAACCCTGCTTGACGAGCCCCGCTTCCTTGGCGAGCACATAGGCGCCGAGCACGTCGGCGACGCTGTGCGTCATCGACAGGATGAAGCTGCCGAACGCCTCGCGGTCGAGCTTCGACTGCAGCTCGGCGACGAGCTCGAACATTTCGATCGTGTCGCGGGTCTCCGAGGAAAAGCGCTCGCGCTCCTCGACGCTCAGCGGCGGGGTCTGAAGCTGCTCCTCGAGCCAAGCGCGCCATTCGGTGGAGACGACCGACGGCGGATCCGTCTCGCGCGTCGCGCGCCACAAGTCGGCGAGCGCATTGGTCGTGCGCGTCGTGTTCTCGCGCAGGTCGAGCCGCACGGTCGAGAAGCGGAACACTTCCACCGCCCGGCGCAGCGGCCGCACAAGATCGGTCGCCAGCTCCGCCGAGCGCCCCTCGACGAGCGCCGCCTCCATCAATTTGAAATCGGCTATCAGCTCATCGGCGTTGGCGTAGCGCTGATCGGTCGTCGGCTCGCCGCGCGTCGCAAGCAGGGTCTGATTGAGCTTATAGAGTATGAGATTGCAGAATTGGCGATAGGGCTCCATCTGGTTGCGCGATGTGATGAAGCTCGCGTCCTTCAGGGCGGACAGCCGCTTTTCCAGCTCGTCGCGCAGCAGCTGCGGGATGTGGGCGGCGCGCGGGCTGATGGAGAGCATGCGGCCGAGCTCGATCGTGCGGCCGCGATAGTAATTGAGGCTCGCCAGCGCATTGTCGCGCATCGTCTGGCGGGTCACCGCATTGGTCACGAAGGGGTTGCCGTCGCGGTCGCCGCCGATCCACGAGCCGAACTGGAAGAAGGGCGTCACTTCGAAGGTTTCATCGGGATAATGTCTCGCGAGCGCCTGCTCGAAGGTCGCGAGGAGTTCGGGAGCGAGATCGAAGATGGTCTCCGAGAAGAAGTGCTGGCCCCAGGCGACCTCGTGCTCGACCGTGGGTTTCTCGAGGTGGAGGTCGCCCGTCAGAAACAGAAGCTCGACCTGATCGCGCAGCTGCGCGCCGAGCGCATTACGCTCGCGGTCGGTCCAGCGAGTGGACTCCAGGTCACGCAGCAGGAGGTAAATCTTGCGGTTCTTTTCCAGGATCGAGACGCGCTTGGCTTCGGTCGGATGTGCGGTGATCACGGGCCGGATGCGCAGAGTCTGCAACTGAGCCCGGATCTCGTCCGCCGAGACGCCGGCGCGCTTCGCTCCCGCCAGCACCTGATCGAAAGTGCCGAGCAACTGATCGTGTCCGCGCTCGCGCTCGATATGGCGGCGGCGGCGCATCGCATAGGCCTGCTCGGCGATCGAGACGAGTTGAAACAGGATGCCCTGCGCCTGCAGGGTGCGGCCCATCTCGTAGTCGGAGAGCTTGGAGCCCGCAGAGAAGCCGCGCAGCACGGGCGCGATCTGCGGCAACTGGCGCTCGACGACGAGCAGAAGCTGTTCGACCAGCCAAGCCGAGGCTTCGTTGACGGAACGCGTCGCGAAAGCCGAAGGCGCGGCGGACGAGGATCGGAGAGTAACGTCGTTCATGCGGACTTAATCTCCCCCATCTGCGAATTGCTCCAATGCCCACTGAAGTCCCGAATTCCGCCTGCTCCCGCAGGCCGGAGACGGGGCCCTCAGGCGCTCTTCAAGACCTTTGCGACCGTCTCGCCGAATTCCGAGGGACTCGGCGCAACCACGAGGCCGAAAGACTTCATGATCTCTGTTTTTTCGGCCGCGCTGTCGCCGGTGGACGAAATGATCGCGCCGGCGTGGCCCATGCGGCGTCCCTTCGGGGCCGTGAGGCCCGCGACGAAGCCGATCACCGGCTTGGAGAAATTGTCCTTGATCCACGCAGCGGCCTCCGCTTCCTGCGGACCACCGATCTCCCCGATGATCAGCACCGCCGCCGTCTCCGGATCCTTGTCGAACAGCACGAGATGATCGAGGAAGGAGGAGCCGTTGATGGGATCACCGCCGATGCCGACCGAGGTCGAAATGCCGTAGCCAAGGGCCTTGAGCTGCGAAGCCGCCTCATAGCCGAGCGTGCCCGAGCGCGAGATCAGCCCGACATTGCCCTGCTTGTAGATGTGACCGGGCATGATGCCCAACATCGCCTTGCCGGGGCTGATGATGCCGGCGCAGTTCGGCCCCACCATCATCGGGCGGCGGTCCTTGGGGTAACGCATGAAATAGCGCTTCACCCGCATCATGTCCTGCGCCGGAATGCCGTCGGTGATCGAGCAGATCAGCTTGATGCCGCTGTCGGCCGCCTCCATGATGGCGTCCGCCGCAAAGGGCGGCGCGACGAAGGTGATGCTCGTCGTCGCTCCCGTCTGCTTCACGGCGTCCTTGACCGTGTCGAAGACCGGCACGCCATGCACGGATTTTCCACCCTTGCCGGGCGTCACGCCCGCGACGACCTTGGTTCCGTAGTCGAGCATCTCCTTGGTGTGGAAGCTGCCCTTGTCGCCGGTGATGCCCTGGACCAGGATCGGCGTCTTCTCGTCGATCAGAATGCTCATGCTGTCCTCCGCGAGCGCGCCTTGTCCTCAGGCCGTCTTGCCGATGGCGGCGACCGCTTTTTCCGCGGCCTCCTTCAACGTGTCGGCGGTGATGATGTTGATCCCGCTTTCCTCTAGGATCTTGCGCCCGGCTTCCACATTCGTGCCGGCGAGCCTTACGACGAGCGGCACGGCGATATTGGTCTCGCGCACGGCGTCGACGACGCCCTGAGCCACCCAGTCGCAGCGGTTGATGCCGGCGAAGATGTTGACCAGCACCGCCTTGACGCGAGAATCGGAGAGCACGAGCCGGAAAGCGGTGGCGACGCGCTCTGCCGAGGCGCCGCCCCCCACATCAAGGAAGTTCGCCGGGCTGCCGCCGGCGTGCTTGATCATGTCCATCGTGGCCATGGCCAGGCCGGCGCCGTTCACGATGCAGCCGATCTCGCCGTCGAGCCCGATGTAATTGAGATTGTATTTTGCAGCCTCGGCCTCGCGCGGGTCGCTCTGCGAGGGGTCCTGCATGTCGACGATATTGCGGCGCCGAAACAACGCATTGTCGTCGAAGGACATCTTCGCGTCGAGCGCCAGCACCTTGTCGTCCTTGGTGACGACGAGCGGATTGATCTCGAGCATCGTCGCGTCGCAGTCGCGAAAGGCGCGATAGGCGCCCAGGATCGTCTGCACCGCGCGGGAGACCTGCTTCAGATTGAGGCCAAGCTGGAAGGCGAGCTCGCGCGCCTGGAATGGCTGCAGGCCGACAGCCGGCTCGACGATGACCTGCAAGAGCTCGTCGGGCGTGTTCTTGGCGATCTCCTCGATCTCCATGCCGCCGTGCTTGGAGGCGATCACGCGCACACGCTCTTGCTTCCTGTCCAGAACATAGCCGAGATAAATCTCGCGCTCGAACGGGTCGGCGAGCTCGACATAGACGCGCTGCACGGGCTTGCCTTCAGGTCCGGTCTGCGCCGTGACGAGACGCTTGCCGAGGAGCTCGCGCGCCGCCTGCTGCACCTCGTGATAGGTGCGGCAGAACTTGACGCCGCCCGCTTTGCCGCGCGCGCCGGCGTGAATCTGCGCCTTGACGACCCAATGCGATCCGCCGAGTTCCGTCGCGGCGTAGACCGCCTGGTCGGGGCTGAAGGCGATCGTGCCGGGCGGAACCGCGACGCCGTGCTTCGCCAAAAGCTCCTTGGCTTGATATTCGTGGACGTCCATCCTCGCCCTCCCTCAACCGAAATGTTTTACGAACCGATCTTGCCGCGCACGACGTCGTAGACCGCCTCGGTCTTCTTGGCCGAGAGGTCGAGCAGCGCATTGACCTCGCCAAGGCGGATCTCGGCGAAGTCGCGGTCCTTGATCGACTTTGCGTTGATGAACACGTTGAGCGCGGCGCTGCGCAGGCCGGCGTTTGCGGCAAGCACCGCGACGCCCGCGTCGCTGATCACGTTCAGATTGCCCTTCTCCGCGACGACCTCGGAGAGCTTGATCACCTCGTGGCAGGCCTTCACCGCGCGCAGCGGCGCGTCGGTCGCTTCCTTGAGCGCCTTCTGGATCGCCGCGGCGCGCGCGGCCTTCTCCTCGTCCGTGCCTCGGGGTAGGCCATAGGCGCCCATCACCGCATTGAAGGCGACGACGTCCTCGTCGATGGCGGCGGTCAACTCGGCGCGGAGCGCCTCCGCCTTCTCATTGACGGACTTCAGGTCGGCCTCATGGGCCTCGTAGCCCTTTTTGCCGATTGTAAGGTTGGCGACCATCGAGACGAGCGCGGCGCCGACCGAGCCCATGATCGCCGCGGCCCCGCCGCCGCCCGGCGTCGGCTTCTCGCTCGCCAGCGCATCGAGGAAATTGCCAATCTGATCGTTCTTGGCGCTCACTGCAGCGTCCCCTTTTGTTTAAGCGAGTTCCTTGGCCAGCGCGTAAATGTTCTCACAATCGAACACCTTGTCGTTGGCCTCGAACATCTTGCCCACGCACTCGCGATGCAGCTTCAGCTTGAGGCCGCCGAGGCCCAGCGCGCCGATGACGGTCTTGCCGTGCCGCTCCTTCGCCTTGTCGCTCGCCTCGACTCCGCCGAGGCCGAGCGGCGGCTGCGCGTTGCAATCCGCAAGGAGCTCGATCGTCGGATCGTTCTGCCAGTCCTTCTCGTCCAGCAGCGACACGCCGATCGCGCCAGCGGCGAAGACGATTTGCGCGCCCTTGACGGCGGCGGCGCGCGCCTCATTGTCGAAGGCCTCGATCGGCGTCGGCGCGAATCCGAAGCGCTCCTTGATCGCCTCGCTCGACGCTTTCGCGCGCGACAGCTGGCGAGAGGTCAGCGCGACCTCTGCGCCTTCGATATGCAGCATCGCCGCGGCGCGCATGCCGACCGGGCCCGTGCCGGCGAGCACGACCGCCTTCATGCCCGCAAGCGGCTTGGCTTTGGCGAGCAATGCGACGCCGGCCGCGGCGGTCGTGTTGGAGCCGTTCGAGTTGAGCATGGTCGAAACGCGGAAGCTCGAGAAGAAGCGCTTCTTAACGACCTTGAAGAGCTCTTCGCCCTTCACCATGCTGCCGCCGCCGACGAAGAGCGCGGTGAACTGCTTTTCCTTCGGCCCGCGCGTGTAGATCGCGCCATCGACGAGCGCGCCGACATTGTCCGGCGTCACGCCGCCGTAGCCGATCACGTGATCGGCGCCGCCGTCATAGCCCACGACGGTATCGAAGACGCTCGGAACGGGGTCGGTGTCGAGCAAGAAGAGAAGCTTCTGAGTCATGTGCGTTTCGTTCCGTGACGGTCCTCGAGCGCCGGTGAGCGGCGCGACGTAGTCCAGAAAGACTTGCCTTTAACGGCTCAGTCCAAGGCCAGACGGCCTCTGACTGCTTTGCTGCGCCCGCGGCGAGAAAATGTTGGCGGCGCGGCGGCTGATCGCTAGGTTTCTCTATGCTGTCACCACATTGCGCGGGTCGCCGGCGACGTAAGCGTCGATGTTGTCGATGAGCTGATCGGCGAGCACCTGCATCGCCTCCTTGGAGGCCCAGGCGACATGCGGGGTGACGATCAGGTTCGGGATCGTCGGATCGAGCAGCACATTGCCGTTCTTGGGCGGCTCGACCGTCAGCACGTCCATGCCGGCGCCGGCGATGACACCCTTGCGCAGCGCATCGGCGAGCGCCTGCTCGTCGATGATGCCGCCGCGCGCTGTGTTGATGATGCAGGCGCTCTTCTTCATCGACGCCAGCTCTTTGGCGCCGATCAGGTTCTTCGTCTGCGGCGTCAGCGGAAGGTTGAGCGTGACGACGTCCGAGTTGCGCAGGAGCGTCGGCAAGTCGACCTTGTTGGGGATGTCGGCGACCTCGTTGATCAGCACTTTCATGCCGAGCGCGAGTGCGCGTTTTTCGATCTCCCGGCCGAGCGCGCCATAGCCGATGATGCCCAGCGTCGAGCCGGCGATGTCGTAGATCGGATAGTCGAAGTAGCAGAACTGGCTGTTGTAGCCCCAGCGCCCATGAAACACCGAATTATGGAAGTTCACGAGGTTGCGCCGCAGCGCGAACAGCAGCGCGAACACGTGCTCGGGCAGCGTGTTGTATGCGTAGTTGCGGATGTTGGAGACCGTGATTCCATGCGCGGTCGTATAGGCCTTGTCGATCACGTCCGTGCCGGTCGCGGCGACCGCGATGAACTTGAGATCGGGAAGCTGCTTTAGCGCATCTTCGCGCAAGGGCACCTTGTTGGTGATGCAGATGTCGGCGCCCTTCAGGCGCTCGACGACCTCCGACTGAGCGGTCTGCGCATATTCCTTATAGTCGTGAGGGAAATTCGGTATGCGCAAATTGGCGTCGAGCGTTTCGCGGTCGAGAAAGACGATTTTGTGCGACATCCCGTTTACCCCGGTGCGGCGAGTTTTTTCTTGTAAGCGGCGGTCGGCAGTGCGGTCGTGAAATCCGACCGCGTCCTGCCGACCGCCTATTGCCTTAGACTTTCAGCAGCGGATCGGCGCGGTAGACCGCCTGAGCGGCCGCGACGCCGGAACCCGGCTGGATCTTGATGCCGTTGTCGAGCATCGCCATCTCCGCGCCGGCGATGGCGCCGAGCAGCATCAACTCGTTGAGGTCGCCCAGATGGCCGATGCGGAACACCTTGCCCGCGACCTCGGAGAGGCCGGCGCCGAGCGCCAGATTGTAGCGCTTGTAGGCCGTGGAGATGACCTTGGCGGCGTCAAACCCCTCCGGCACGACAATCGCCGTGACGGTGTCCGAATTCCACTTCGGCTCCTTGGCGCAGGTCTTTAGGCCCCAGGCCTCAACCGCCGCGCGGCATCCCTTGGCGAGGTGGTGGTGGCGCTTGTAGACCTGATCGAGGCCTTCCTCGAAGAGGACCGCCAGCGCTTCCTTGAGGCCATGCAGCAACGGGATCGACGGCGTGTAGGGGAAGTAGCCGGTCTCGTTGTTCTTGATCATGTCCTGGAATTCGAAATAGGCGCGCTTGGACTTGTTGGACTTGCCCGCCTCGACCGCCTTGGTGCTCGCCGCCATCAGCAGCAGGCCGGCCGGGAGCATGAAGCCCTTCTGCGAGCCGGAGACGATCACGTCGACGCCCCACTTGTCCATGTGGAACGGCAGGGACGCCACGGAGGACACGCCGTCCACGAAGAGCAGCGCCGGATGCTTGGCGGCGTCGATGGCCTTGCGCACCGCGCCGATGTCGGAGGTGACGCCGGTCGCCGTTTCGTTGTGCGTGGCGAAGACCGCCTTGATCTCGTGATTCTTGTCGGCCTTCAGAGTCTCTTCGATGAGCTCCGGATCATTGCCCGTTCCCCACGGACGCTCCTGCTTGATGACCTCGAGTCCGAGACGGGTCGCGAGGTCGATCCACAGGTGCGAGAACTGGCCGAAGCGCTGCGCCAGCACCTTGTCGCCAGGCGACAGCGTGTTGGTGATCGCCGCTTCCCAACCACCGGTGCCCGACGCGGGGAAGATGAAAGCGTGACCCTTCTCGGTCTCGAACACCTTCTTGAGCTGCGGGAACAGCGGCTTGACGAGATCGGGGAAAATCGGCGAGCGATGATCCTCGGAGGCCACCATCATCGCGCGCTGCACGCGGTCCGGCAGATTGGTGGGACCCGGCACAAAGAGAAAATTGCGGCCGGGAATTCTGGAATTCGACATATCTGGCTCCCTTCGAGCGCCTCTGGCTGGTTTGAACGGTCGCCCCCGCGGCTCGGGCCTCGGCCCTTAGCGCGCAGCGGCGGTTGGGAAATCGCCTCGAGTTGGATCAGAACAGGCCTTGGATGCGCCCGTCCGGTCCGACTTCGATGTTGTTGGCCGCCGGAACCTTCGGCAGGCCGGGCATGGTCATGATGTCGCCGCAGACCGCGACGATGAATCCCGCCCCGGCCGAGAGGCGGAGCTCGCGCACCGGGATCACATGACCCGAGGGCGCGCCCTTGGCGTTGGCGTCTGTCGAGAAGCTGTATTGCGTCTTCGCGACACAGACCGGCAAGTGGCCGAAACCTTCCTTTTCGAGCTCCGCGAAACGCGACTTGATGGCGGAGTTGTAGGAAATGTCGGACGCGCCATAGAGCTCGCGCGCGATCGTGCGCAGCTTCTCCGCAAGCGGCAAATCGTCGGCATAGAGCGGCTTGAAGTGCGACGGCTGCTTCTCGATCGTCGCAACCGCGGCGCGCGCGAGATCCGCCGCGCCCTCGCCGCCCGAGCCCCAATTGTCCGCGACGACGCAATCAACGCCCTCGGCCTTGCAGAGCTTCTCGAGCGCCGCCATCTCGGCCGGCGTGTCGGAGGAGAATTTATTGACGGTGACGAGCACCGGCACGCCGAACTTCTTCACATTGCCGATGTGGCGCTTCAAGTTCGAGAAGCCCGCTTCGAGCGCGGCGACATTCTCGGTCTTGAGGTCGTCCTTGGCGACGCCGCCATGCATCTTCAGCGCGCGGATCGTCGCGACGATCACGGTCAGATCGGGCTTCAACCCCGCCTTGCGGCATTTGATGTCGAAGAACTTCTCCGCGCCAAGATCGGCGCCGAAGCCCGCTTCGGTCACGACGTAATCCGCGAGCTTGAGGCCGGCCCTAGTCGCGATGACCGAGTTGCAGCCATGGGCAATATTGGCGAAGGGTCCGCCGTGGATGATCGCCGGATTGTTCTCCAGCGTCTGCACGAGGTTGGGCGCGATGGCGTCCTTGAGAAGCGCGGCCATCGACCCCGCGGCCTTGACCTCCGAGGCGCGGATGTTCTTCTTCTCGCGCGTCTGGCCGACGACGATCTCGCCGAGACGTTTCTGCAGATCGGCGAAGTCGGAGGCGAGGCAGAAGATCGCCATGACCTCGGAGGCGACCGTGATGTCGAAGCCATCCTCTCGCGAAAAACCGTTGGAGACGCCGCCGAGCGAGGAGACGATCGAACGCAGCGCGCGGTCGTTCATGTCGACCACGCGGCGCCAGGAGATGCGGCGCGTGTCGAGACCGAGCGTATTGCCCCAGTAGACGTGGTTATCGACGAGGGCGGCGAGAAGATTGTTGGCGGCGCCGATGGCGTGGAAGTCGCCGGTGAAGTGGAGGTTGATGTCCTCCATCGGCACCACCTGCGCGTAACCACCGCCGGCCGCGCCGCCCTTGACGCCGAAGCAGGGGCCGAGCGAAGGCTCGCGCAAGCAGCAGAGCGCCTTCCTGCCGATGAAGTTCAAACCGTCCGTGAGACCGACAGTCGTCGTCGTCTTACCCTCGCCCGCGGGCGTGGGGGTGATCGCGGTCACGAGGATCAGCTTTCCGTCGGGGCGCGATTTGAGCTGCTCCAAGTAATCGAGCGAGATCTTGCCCTTGTAATGTCCATAGGGCTGCACATATTCGGCCGGTACGCCGAGCCTCTCGCGCGCCACGTCGAGAATGGGCCGCATCTTGGCGGCCTGCGAGATCTCGATGTCGGACTTGGGCGAAATGTGCTGGTTGTTCTTCCCGCTCGCGCTCGGCGCCGGCGTTGCCGTCGTCATAATCTGCTTCACTCCCTCCACGAGCCGCGCGGGCGGACTCGAAATATAAAAAAGCGCTCTTTGCCGGCGCTCTGAGTGACCCGTCGGCTCAGGAAGGGCGTAAAACGCGTGATGCGCTTGGCTTCCGCCCCCCGACGGCAGCCCTGCCGACACGCTGAGCGTCGGCTTATTGCAGCGACCCTAGAATTTTATCCAACGGTCAACAAGCGACAGGGAGTCGCGTCGCGCTCGACTTGCGAGCACGCCCGCCTCACTGCTTGGCCGCTCGTATGCGGGAGCAAGCGAGGCCACGTCAAGCGCAAATATCCGCGCATTCCCTCGCTCCGCTTCTGCGGCAGCGCAGCAAAATCACCCTCTCCCGTTCGGCGGATAAGACGTAAGGAGAAACGTAGGCTCAATTGGAGTAGGCGCCTTTACCTATCCCTCACCTACTCTTTTGGGTTGCGGCAGAGGCCCTTCCAATGTGTGGGCCGCAGCCCTGCGCTTGGGGCGTTTTTCGCTCGCCCGCCCTGATCCCGGAGACAATCAGGCGGGGAGCCCGCCGCTATGATGCAATCCTGTTGCGACCTTTTGCGGCGCAACGCCCATCCCCCGAGACAGGGCGTCGCGCATGCGATGCGGCGCTTGCCGCAGCATTTTGTCGCAGCAGCGCGCTTACTCGGGCGAGAAGTTCAGCGCGACTCCGTTGATGCAATACCGCAGACCGGTCGGCGGCGGCCCGTCGTGGAACACATGTCCGAGATGCGAGCCGCAGCGGCTGCAATGCACCTCTGTGCGGCGCATGCCGTGGCTCTCGTCGAGGCTCGTCTCGATTGCGCCCTTGACGGGGTCGAAAAAGCTCGGCCAGCCAGTGCCGCTCTCGAACTTGCGCCCCGAGACGAACAGCTTCTGATCGCATCCGGCGCAGGAGAAGACGCCGGCGCGTTTCTCATGATTGAGCGCGCAACTTCCGGGCGGCTCGGTGCCGTGGCGGCGCATGACATGATATTGCTCGGGCGTGAGCCGTGCGCGCCATTCCGCGTCGGTGCGGGTGACGGGGAATTCTTTCGCCTCGGCCATGGTTATTCTCCAGAAAGCGAGCAGATCCTCAATCGCCTCATTGCCCTCAATGTTCTGGCGGCGCGCGGCCGACCGTAACGAGCGCGATCCGGTCCACGCCGCTCAGCGCAAGCGCGAGACCACCGCTTGGCGTTGGCGCCATGTTGCGCACGACTCCACCGCCGGACGGAATGGGCCAGCTCTCGAAGCTCTGCGTTTTCGGGTCGAAGCGCACCAGCATGTTTTGCTCGGATCCGGTCTCGGCATACCAAACGTCGCCAGCAAGAACCGCGATGGCGTAGGGGCCGGATTGCGCGCCGCCGGGTGATGGCCAATCGACGACCTCCCCCGTCTTCGGGTTCAAGCGGCCAAGCTTACCGCGAGTAAAATCCGTATACCAGATGAAACCGTCCTGGGTGGCGGCGATGCGCCGCGGCCGCGCCTCCGGGTTGGGCAATGCGAACTCCTGGATACGGCGCGTGGCCGGATCCAAACGCGCGATTTTATTGGCGCCAAACTCCGCGACATAGATCGCCCCGTCGGCTCCCACGACGACGCCATAAGGAAGCGAATCCTTGGTCGGCGAGGGGAAGAGCTCGATATCGCCTTTCGCGGGATCGAGCCTTCCGATCATGTTGGCGGATTGCGCGGTGAACCAAAGGACGCCGCTCGCGTCGAAGATCGGCGTGTGGGGGTCGAGCTTTTGCGCGCCCTTCGGGTAGTATTCGAGGGCTTGAGGGTAATATTCGAGCACTCGCCCGCTTCCGGGGTCGAGCCGGCCGATATAGCCGCCGGTTTGCGCCGTGAACCAGATCGCCCCCTCCTTGTCAGCGACGAGGCCGTGGGGCCCGGAATTGGGCGCCGGCAACGGATATTCCTTGATCTTGCCGGCGCCGGGGTCGAGGCGGCCGAGCAGATTGGCCCTCTGCCCCGTGTACCAAATCGCGCCGTCGGGGGTGGCGAGCGGATCGTGCGGATGTTCGCCCTTGGCCGGTGTCGCCCACTCCTGGAAGTCGACGCGCAGTTCAGGCCGCGCGAGGTCCTTGACAGGGATCGTCCCGCTTGGCGGCGCCACGGCGCCGGCGAAGCGGCCCGCCGCGAAACAGGCCGCAATCGCTCCAAGCGAGAGCAAGCTTGCAAGGAAAAGCGGCGTGGCGAAGCGCCAGCGAAAGCGGTCGTAGATCATCGAATCGGTCTCCCAAAACCCCGGTCAAGAAGCTTGTCGGCACGTAGGTCTTTTGGCTCCGCGTTCAACGCCCGCGCCGCAAGGATCGGCGTCGCGACGAAGGCAGAGGAAGAACGCGGTCTTGACGCGCCGCGCCGCCCCGCGAGGTAATCGCTCGCGGGGGGCGCTCGCCCCATCTGCGACGAAGACATTTTCGACATCCTTGAAAGCCTCCTCCCATGCGCACAATCATCGAGCCCTTCCGCATCAAAATGACCGAGCCCTTGCCATTGACGACGCGGGAGGAGCGCGAGCAGCGGCTCGCCTCGGCTTACAACAATGTATTCCTTCTCGCCGCCGAGGACGTGACGATCGACCTTCTCACCGATAGCGGCACGGCCGCGATGTCAGACCGGCAATGGGCCGCGCTCATGTTGGGCGATGAGAGCTACGCCGGAAGCGCCTCATGGCGCCGCTTTGAGCGGGTCGTCCGCGACATCACCGGCTTCAAGCACATCTTCCCGACCCATCAGGGACGCGCCGCCGAGCGCATCCTCGCGGCGACGCGGCTCAAGTCCGGCGATATCGTTCCCAATAACAGCCATTTCGACACGACGCGCGCCAACATCGAATATGCGGGCGCGAGGGCGGTTGACTTGCTGTCGTCCGATAGCCGCGACCTCTACTCCGAGCGGCTCTTCAAGGGCGACATCGATCTTCCCGCGCTGGAGCGCCTGATCGAGACCGAAGGCGCGAGGAACATTCCTTTCTGCATGATCACCGTCACCAACAACGCCGGCGGCGGACAGCCCGTGTCGATGCAAAACATCAAGGACGCGCGGCGATTGTTGCGCGAGCATGGCGTTCCGCTGATCCTCGACGCCTGCCGCTTCGCCGAAAACGCTTATTTCATCCGGCAGCTCGAACCCGGCTGGTCGGACAAGAGCCTTCTCGAGATCGCGCGCGAGATGTTCTCGCTGGCCGATGGCGCCACGATGAGCGCGAAGAAGGACGGTCTCGCCAACATCGGCGGATTTTTCGGCTGCAATGACGACGCCTGGGCGGAAGACTTTCGCAATCTCCTCATCCTCACCGAGGGCTTTCCGACCTACGGCGGTCTCGCCGGCCGCGATCTCGAGGCGATCTCGGTCGGCCTGATGGAGGCGCTCGAATATGACTATCAGCGCTACCGCCACGCCACCGTGCAGTATCTCGCCCGAAGCCTGATGGAGCGCGGCGTCCCCGTGGTGCGCCCGCCGGGCGGTCACGCGGTGTTTATCGACGCCGCGGCTTTCTGCCCGCATCTCGGCCGGCTCGATTATCCGGGCATCGGCCTCGTCAACGCGCTCTATCTCGAAGGCGGCGTGCGCGCTGTCGAGCTCGGGAGCGTGATGTTCGGAAAGCCTCGCGCGGATGGGAGCGGCGAGGAGCCGGCGCGGCACGAGCTGGTGCGCCTCGCCCTGCCCCGCCGCGTCTATACCCAGAGTCATTTCGATTATGTGATCGAGGTTGTGGAGGCGGTCTGGCGCGCCCGCGCCTCTATACGGCCGCATCGCATCGTCCAGCAGGCGCCCTTTCTGCGCCACTTCACCGCCCGCTTCGCGGCGGCTTGACGCGTTATGTCGCGGCTACTTCTTCCCCTTCTTTTCCGCGATAGCGACGAGGGCAGTCAGAATGCGCCGCACCCCGGCGAGGCGCTCCTTCAAGGAGTTGAACTCGCCGGCAAAAACAATCTTCTGGTCCGGCCGCACCTTGGCGCGCGGCCCTTGCTCGCCGATGAATTGCACAAGCCCCGCCGGATCGGCGAAGAGATTGTCCTTGAAGGAGAGCGTGACGCCCTTCGGCCCGGCGTCGATCTTCTCGACATGCGCGCGCCGGCAGAGCGCCTTGATCGCGACGATGCGCAAAAGCAGCTCGACTTCAGGCGGCGCCTTGCCGAACCGGTCGACCATTTCGGCCGCGAAGCTTTCGATGTCGGCGTCGGTCTCGAGCGTCGAGAGCCGTCGATAGAGCTGTAAGCGCAAGGTCAGATCCGGGACATAATCCTCGGGGATCGTCACCGGCGCGCCGACAGAGATCGTCGGCGACCAGACTTCCTCTTGCGGCTCCTCGACGCCCGCCTTGAGCAACGCGATCTGGTCGGCGAGCATCTGCTGATAGAGCTCGTAACCGACCTCCTTGATGTGACCTGATTGCTCGTCGCCCAAAAGATTGCCGGCGCCACGCATGTCGAGATCATGCGTCGCGAGTTGAAACCCGGCGCCGAGCGTGTCGAGCGATTGCAGCACTTCGAGGCGCTTCTGCGCCTGCGGCGTGATCGTGCGGTTCACCGGCGTCGTGAACAGCGCGTAGGCCCGGGTCTTGCCCCGTCCGACGCGTCCTCGCAGCTGATAGAGCTGCGCAAGCCCAAACATGTCGGCGCGCCAGACGATTAGGGTGTTGGCGTTGGGAATATCGAGACCGGACTCGACGATGCTCGTCGAAAGCAGAATGTCGAACTTTCCCTCGTAGAAGGCCGACATCTTGTCTTCGAGCTCGCTCGCCGGCAATTGGCCGTGCGCGAGAACGAATTTCGCCTCTGGCGCGTTCTCGCGCAGGAAGGCCGCGGCCTCCTCGAGGTCCTCGATCCGCGGACAGACGAAAAAGGCCTGACCGCCGCGGAATTGTTCCCTCAGCAGCGCCTCGCGAACGATCAGCGGATCGAAGGGTGAGACGAAGCTCCTCACCGCGAGCCGGTCGATCGGCGGTGTCGCGATCAGAGACAATTCGCGCACGCCGGTCATCGCGAGCTGTAGGGTGCGCGGAATGGGCGTCGCCGACAGTGTCAGCACATGCACTTCGGCGCGCAGCTCCTTCAAGCGCTCCTTGTGGCCGACTCCGAAATGCTGCTCCTCGTCGATGATGACGAGTCCGAGCTCCTTGAAGGTCACGGCCTTCCCGAGCACCGCATGCGTGCCGACGATAATGTCGAGGCTCCCGTCGGCGAGCGCCTTCTTGGTCTCGCGCGCCTCCGCCGCGCCGACCATGCGCGAGAGCCTTCCGATGCGAATGGGAAATCCCGCGAAGCGCTGCGTGAAATTGGCGTAGTGCTGGCGCGCGAGCAGCGTCGTCGGCGCGACCACGGCGACCTGCTTGCCTTCGATCGCCGCGCAGAAGGCGGCGCGCAGCGCGACTTCCGTCTTGCCGAAGCCGACGTCGCCGCAGACGAGACGGTCCATTGGCCTTCCCGAAGCAAGATCGCCGACCGTGGCTTCGATCGCGGCCGCCTGATCCTCGGTCTCGTCGTAGGGAAAGCGCGCGCAGAATTCCTCGTAGAGCGCTTCAGGCGGCGCGAGTTTGGGGGCGGCGCGCAGCAGGCGCTGCGCCGCAATCGCGATGAGGCCCTTGGCCATTTCGCGAATGCGTTTCTTCATCCGCGCCTTGCGGTTCTGCCAGGCGGCGCCGCCGAGCCGGTCGAGCTGAACCTCCGTGTCCTCGGAGCCGTAGCGCGAGATCAGCTCGATGTTCTCGACCGGCAGTCGAAGCTTTGCGCCTTCCGCGTAGTGGATCTCGAGACAATCGTGCGGGTCGCCGGCTGCGGTGATCGTTTCGATCTTGATGAAGCGGCCGATGCCATAATCCACATGCACGACGAGATCGCCGGCCGACAGCGCCGCGGCCTCGCTCAGCAGATTCTCGGCGCGCTTGGCCTTCCGGCGGCGGCGCACGAGACGGTCGCCCAGAATGTCCTGTTCGCCGACGATTGCGAGGTTCGCCGTCTCGAAACCGTGCTCGATCCCAAGAATGGCGAGCGAGACGGCGCCGGGACCGAGGGCTTGCGCCTGCGGCCAGTCGGCCACGGAAGCCGGCGCAGCAAGGCCATGCTCCACCAGGACATGGCCAAGCCTCTCGCGGGATCCGTCGGACCAGGCGGCGATCACAACGTTGCGGCCGGCGCCTGCGAGCGATTCAATGTGCGTAACGGCCGTCTCGAAGACGTTCACCTCGGTTTGAGCGCGCTCCGGGGCGAAGTCTCGTCCCGCCCGCGCGCCGAAATCGAGCGCACCGGTGTCGCCCTCATGGGCCGGCTGCGCGGAAAAATGCGCCTGCGGGCAGGCGTCGAGCCTTGCGCGCCATTCCGCCTGCGAGAGATAAAGCGCCTCCGGCTCGAGCGGCTTGTAGTTGCAACGCGCGCCCTCCCGCTCAAAGGCGCTCTGTCGCGCATCATGGTAATCGGCGATCTGCGCGAGACGCTCGGTGGCCGCCTCCGCGCAGCGCGCGTCGAACAGAAAGGGCGCGGCGCCGACATAATCGAATATTGTGTCGAGACGCTCGTAAAACAGCGGTAGCCAATGCTCCGCGCCGGGGTGGCGACGTCCCTCGCTGATCGCCTCGTAGAGCGTATCGCCGCGCGTCTCGCCGCCGAAGCGCGACGTGTAGGACTGGCGAAACCGCCGCATCGTTTCGGTGACGATTCGCAGCTCGCTCATCGGCACGAGATCGAGCGAGCGGAGCTGACCCGTCGTGCGCTGCGTCTCGGGGTCGAAGCTGCGGATCGATTCCAGCGTGTCGCCGAAAAAATCGAGACGGATCGGCCCCGGCAATGTCGGGGCGTAGAGATCGATCAGGCCGCCCCGCTGTGCGTATTCGCCAACCTCGCGCACGGTCGTCGCGCGCGTGAAGCCGTTGGCCTCGAGCCAAGCGGTGAGCTCGTCGAGCCGGACGACGTTGCCGGGAGCCGCCGAGAACGTGTCCGCGGCGACGCGCGCGAGCGGCGGCGCGCGTTGCAGCAGACAGTCGATGGTCGTCGCGACGACTCGGGGCTGCGCCGCCGAGGATTTCGCGCGCGTGAGACGAGCGAGCGCCAGCATGCGCCGGGACGCGACCGCCGCCGAGGGTGACACGCGGTCATAGGGCTGACAGTCCCAGCCCGGGAGATCGAGAATTTCGCAGAACGGCGCGCAGAACCGCAGCGCTTCGCGAAATTGCGCGGAGCGCTGGGCGTCGCGCGCGACGTGCACGAAGACCGCCGCCTGGCCCTCGGCGCCAGCGGCGAGCGCGCGCGCGAGATCCCCGGCGACGAAGGCGTCGAAGCCCTCGGGCGCGCGGGCGAAGGTGAGCTTCTTGCCGGCCGCGAGGCCCTTGAGCGCCGCGTGCAGCAGACCGGCGTCTGATGGCCTCAGACTCTCGGCGAGCGCGCTCAACGCTCGCGCTCCGCGTGGAAGGCGAGGATTTCGGCGAACAGGGGCGTGTCGTAGGGCGCCGGCGCGGCGCCGGCGCAGAACCAGTGAAACGCCTCGCCGTCTGGAGCTTCCAACAGCGCCTCGAATTGCGCGAGCCGCGCGGCGTCGAGCGCGTCGACGCGCGCATCGGCGAACCCGCCGAGCAGGAGATCCATCTCGCGCATGCCGCGCCGCCAGGCGCGCACGCGGATGCGGCGGCGCGCGGCGTTGGTTTCGTCGGGATGCGCGTAATCCTCGGCCCGAAAGCCGTCTTCGCCAGTCATGGGTCGTGTTGCGCGGAAAGTCGTCGAGGCGCGCCGAAGGCAGTGCGCCTGAATGCAGCGTGATCTAGACCAGCCGCGCCGGAAAGAAAAGAGCGGGCGCCTCAAAAGAAAAAACCCGGCGTGGCCGCCGGGTTTTCTCAGGTCCGCCCACTCTATCAAACGGGATTAGGCTCCAGCCCGCCGACGTCCGGCTCGGGCTTGCGGCCCGTGGAGGGCACGGCCGAAGAGCGCGGAGGCTGCGGCGGCGTGCTGCTCGGGTCCTCACGCACCGGCTGTACGCCGTTCAAGAGCCCCTTCAACTCGTCGCCGGTCAGGGTCTCGAATTCGAGCAGACCTTTAGCGATCGTCTCGAGATCCTCGCGCTTCTCGGTCAGAATGCGCTTGGCCGTAGCATAGGCCTCCGACACGAGACGGCGCACCTCGGCGTCGATCGTCTGCTGAGTCGCCTCCGAGAGCGTGACCTGCCGGCCCAGCGAATAGCCGAGGAACTGCTCCTGCTGCGGATCCGCATAAGCCACCGTGCCCAGCTTGTCGGAATAGCCAAGCTGCGTGACCATCGCCCGAGCGACGCGGGTGCACTGCTGGATGTCGCTCGCGGCGCCTGAGGTGACCTTGTCGTGTCCAAACACGAGTTCCTCGGCGACCCGGCCGCCCATCGCCATCGCGAGCATCGCGATGAACTGCTCGTAGCTTTGCGAGATCTGATCGCGTTCGGGCAGGCCCTGCACCATGCCGAGCGCCCTGCCGCGCGGGATGATCGTCGCCTTGTGGATCGGCACGGAGCCTTTCATATTTAAGGACACCAGCGCATGGCCGCCTTCGTGATAGGCGGTGAGGCTTTTCTCCTCGTCCGTCATCATCAGCGTGCGCCGTTCCGCGCCCATCATGATCTTGTCGCGCGCGTCCTCGAACTCCTGCTTCGTCACGATGCGCTTCGAGCGCCGCGCCGCGAGCAGCGCCGCCTCGTTGACGAGGTTCATCAAGTCCGCGCCCGAGAAGCCAGGCGTCCCGCGCGCAACCACCTTCAGGTCCACGTCCGGCGCCAGCGGCACCTTGCGCGCGTGAACCTTCAGGATCTTCTCGCGCCCGATGAAGTCCGGGTTCGGCACGGTGATCTGACGGTCGAAGCGGCCGGGACGCATCAGCGCCGGATCGAGCACGTCCGGACGGTTCGTCGCGGCGATCAGGATGATGCCCTCATTCGCCTCGAAGCCGTCCATCTCCACGAGCAGCTGGTTCAGCGTCTGCTCGCGCTCGTCGTTGCCGCCGCCAAGACCCGCGCCGCGGTGGCGGCCCACCGCGTCGATCTCGTCGACGAAGATGATGCAGGGCGCGTTCTTCTTCGCCTGCTCGAACATGTCGCGCACGCGCGACGCGCCGACGCCCACGAACATCTCGACGAAGTCCGAGCCCGAGATCGTGAAGAAGGGAACATTCGCCTCGCCCGCGATGGCGCGCGCGAGCAGCGTCTTGCCGGTGCCGGGCGGACCGACGAGCAGCACGCCGCGCGGAATGCGACCGCCGAGCCGCTGGAACTTTTGCGGGTCCCGCAAGAACTCGACGATCTCCTGCAGATCCTCCTTCGCCTCGTCGACGCCGGCCACGTCCTCGAAGGTCACGCGGCCCTGCGACTCGGTCAGAAGCTTCGCCTTCGACTTGCCGAAGCCCATGGCCCGGCCGCCCATCCCGCCCTGCATCTGGCGGGACATGTAAATCCACAAGCCGATGAAGAGGACGAGCGGCAAGGCGTTGAGCAACAGCGTCATCCAGAAGCCGTTCACGTCGCCCGTCGGCCGCGCCGAAATCTGCACCTTCTTGGCCTCGAGCTTGGTCACCAGGTCGGGGTCGTTTGGCGCATAGGTGGCGAAACTGCGATTGTCGTTGAAGTGGCCGGTGATCTCGTTGCCGGAGATCGTCACGTCATGCACGCGGCCTTCATCGATCTGGATTAGAAGCTCGCTGTAAGTGATGTCGCGGATTGACGTGCGCTGCCCGCGCTGATCAAGCGCGAGATAGATCCCCAGCGCAGTGAGCGCGCCGATCAGGATCCAGGGCGCGAATTTTTTCCATTTGGGACTCATCATTCGTCTCCCCGACGTGCTGGACGTCTCGTTCCCCGCCTTTTGGCGGAAGGCGCGCGTCCAGTTGGGCTTGCCGCCATATTAAACTGCATTATGCTCGCCTGGCAAAAATAAGCAGCGTGGCGCATTCGCCAAGTCGGCTGCAGAATTCGCCAACGCGCGGGAGGGGAATGGCCAAGATCGTTATTGCTGGCCTAACTCATTGTTTAGGCTCGGCGTTTCTTGGTCTGTGCGACGCTCTTGAGCTCGCTGGCCGCGCGGTCGCGCGCGCGACGGGCGAAGAGGCGCCTTTCTTCGCTCTGACCGCCAGCCCCGCTGGCGCGCCCGTCGTCGACGGCGGGGGACGGGTGTTTCCGGTGGCGACCGCCTTGGAGGAAATCACCGAATGCGACGCGATACTCGTGCCGGGTTTCCAGCCCGACGACAGCGGTCAACCGCCGCTGCTTTCGGCGCTCACGGGCGCGGCGGCCTGGTTGCGCCGCCAGCACGCGCGTGGCGCGCTGACTTGTGGGGCGGGTTCGGGGGTCTTCCTTTTGGGCGAGGCGGGACTTCTCGACGGCCGGCGATGCACGACCACCGCACGATGGCTGGATGAGCTCAAGCGTCGCTATCCTCGCGCCGACGTCGCGCGCGGCGCGGCGCTTCTCGAGGACCGGCGCGTCGCGACCGCCGGGCCGCCGCTCGCCTGGATGGACCTCGCCCTGCATGCGATCCGGCGGCTCTGCGGCGAGGAGACGGCGCGCATCGCCGCTGATTCCGTCCTCCTTGGAGACGGTGGCGCCGAGGCTGCGATCTACCGCCCTGAAGGGTATCTGTCGGGTCTCGACCCTTTCGTCGTCGAGGCGGAGCGAATTGTCCGGGAGGCCGGCGACGCTCCCCTCTCCACGCTGGACCTGGCGCGCGCGCTTTCGACCTCGGAGCGCACGCTGCATCGTCGCCTGAAGCTCGCGGGCGCGGGCGCGCCGAAGGCGTTCATCGATCGCGTGCGGGTCGAGACGGCGCGCGTGCTGCTCGAGACCAGCGGCAAGGCCGTCAAGGAGCTCGCCGCCGAGGCCGGCTTCGCCGACGAATTCGAGCTTCCGGCGCGCCTTCCGGCGCTACGCCGGCATCTCGCCCGGAGCCTATCGCTCTCTGTCGCGCGCCCGCAGCCATCCGAAAGGCCTCCTGTTCGCCGCGAGGAAAGGCGTCGAGCTCATTCCGGAAATGCTGACGAGAGTTCTCGACGCCTGCGTCAATGGCGTGACTCTCGCCGATCCGGACCAGGAGGATGCGCCGATCGTCTACGCCAATGAAGCGTTCCAGCGCATGACCGGCTATGGGAGGGACGAGATCATCGGCCACAATTGCCGCTTCCTGCAAAGCGACGACCGTGACCAGGAAGAGCGCGCGCGGCTTCGCGACGCCATCGCCCGGCGCGAGGAGATCGAGGTGACGCTGCGCAACTACCGCAAGGACGGCTCGCTCTTCCACAACCGTCTGCGCGTCGCGCCCCTACGCGACGCCGAGGGCCGGACGCTCTACCTCCTCGGAATTCAGTTCGACGTCAGCGCACAGGTCAAGGCCGAGTTCGACATACGCGCGCTCAACGAGCGGCTTGCCGCACTCTCGGATGTGTCGCCCGCCGAAAGCTAGAACGCGGCCGCGCCGAGAAAATCGTCATTGCGGCGCGAAATCTGCTGCAAATTGAGGAACTGTTTGGAATTCCGGCGTCAGCGCGGCCGGCCGGGCCGGCGCTTGGCTGCGGCGGCGCACCATATTTTCAGCTTGAACTCAATGGCCTCTCCATGCGTTATTTTGTCGCATCGTAAAGGCCTGAGTCTCAGAGCTTTACGGCCGCGGCGCGACAAGGTCCGGGATTTCCCCGACGCGCAACGGAGCCCGACACTCAAGGGTCGGGCTTGGCCTGGAAACAATTAGAGAGAACGTCGATGAACGCTCCCACCGCCATTCTCGCCATTCTGGCCGCCTCCGCCGCCATCACGCTCGCCATCACCTCCTTCGTGGCCGTCTGAAGACCGCGCAGATAGATGCTGCTCGTTTCCGCCGTCGGCGCGTTCTCGCGCCGCAGGGCTCCTCCCGCTCTCTTCTTACAGACCCGGAGCCCTATCGGGCGACCGGGTCCTTTTGTCATTTGCGAAAAAAATTGATCTGAAGACCGCTTCCTTCTCCGAACCCGCTATAAGGAGCGGCTGCGCCGACCTGTTCTCTCCCCGGCGCTCTGGAGAGATGGCTTGAACGACAAAATTCCCGTCACGGTCATCACCGGCTATTTGGGCGCCGGGAAGACCACCCTGCTCAATCGTATCCTGACCGAGACGCACGGCCGCCGCTACGCGGTCATCGTCAATGAGTTCGGAGAAATCGGCATTGACAACGACCTCGTCGTGGGGGCCGACGAGGAAATATTCGAGATGAACAACGGTTGCATTTGTTGCACCGTGCGCGGCGACCTCATCCGCATCATCGAGGGCCTGATGCGCCGTCGCGGCAAATTCGACGCCATCGTCGTCGAAACGACGGGGTTGGCCGACCCGGCGCCCGTCGCGCAGACTTTTTTCGTCGACGCCGACGTCAAGGACGCTGCCCGGCTCGACGCGGTCGTGACGCTCGCCGACGCCAAATTCCTGCTGGAGCGCTTGAGGGACGCGCCGGAGGCGAAGAACCAGATCGCCTTCGCCGATGTGGTGATTCTCAACAAGACCGATCTCGTCGCGCCCGACGAACTTTTGGAGATCGAGGCGCGCATCCGCGGGATCAACCCTTACGCCACGATACACCGGGCGGTGAAGGCGGCCGTGCCGCTCGAGGCGGTGCTGGAGCGCAACGCATTCGATCTTTCCCGCATCATGGAAATCGAGCCCAACTTCCTCTCGACCGGCGCTGACGCGCACGACGATCATCACCATGAGCACGCCTGCGGACCCGATTGCGGTCATGACCATGACCATGACCATGATCACCATCATCACGATCACGAGCATCATCATCACCACCACGAGGAAAAGCAGAGCGGCGCGCTTCTCAAGGCCTATCATGACGAGGATATGCAATCTGTTTCGATCCGCCACGATGGCGACGTCGATCCGGAGCGCTTCGTGCCGTGGCTCGAAGAGCTTACGCAGCGCGACGGTCCCGACATTCTGCGCTGCAAGGGGATCGTCTCCTTCAAGAACGAGCCCCGGCAATTCGTGTTTCAGGGCGTGCACATGATCCTCGACGGCGATCTGCAACGCGCCTGGCGCGAGGATGAAAAGCGCAGCACGCGCCTCGTCTTCATCGGCCGCAAGCTGAAGGAAGCCGAGATCCGGGAGGGTTTCGCGAAAACGCTCGTCTGAACCGCGGCGACCCTCCCTCACGCCGCAAAGACCCGCCACGATCCGCGCGCCAGGAATTCGATCCTTATGCTGAAGCGGCTATTTGAGTCCTACCTGATCTCCTCGCGCTGGCTGATTGTGCCGCTTCTCCTGCTGTTGACGATCGCGCAGCTCGCTCTGATCTTCAAGGGAGCGAAGAAGGCGTTCACACTTATCTTCCTGCTCGCCAATGGGGAGGACGAGCATGTGGCGCTTACGGTCCTCAACCTCGTCGATGTCACACTGACCAGCGCGCTGATCATCATCGTGACAATCTCGGTCTATGAAAACTTCGTCGCGCGCATCTCGACGGCCAGCCGGCGCGACTGGCCGAGCTGGATGGGCGACATCGACTTCTGGAAACTCAAAATGAAGCTCTTGGGCACGATCGTCGCGATCTCGGCGATCGGTCTGCTCGAGTCCTTCATCGACGTGCGCGAGACCTCGGACCGCGACCTCTATTTTTATATCGGCATTCACTTGACCTTTGTCGTCTCGACCGTCGCGCTGGCCGCAGCCCTGCGCATCGCGGGTCCACATGGACCCGTCGAGAAGAAGGACGAGCCTCCGCCCTCGCACTAGAGCGGGATGAGATTTAGCAGAATCGATTAGGGATTCCCGAATTGGCCGGGATCTGATTCAAACTGGCTGCCGGAAACGGAGGCCGGGACGAATGGCGCACCCCCTTTCCAATGATCTTCGCGAGCGGGCGATGGCCCGCGTCGCCGCAGGCTGGTCGATCCGTCAGATCGCAACGGCTCTCTCGATCAGTCCCTCATGCGTATCGAAGTGGTCGCAGCGGCTGCGGGCGACCGGGAGTGTCGCGCCCGGCAAGATGGGCGGCCACAAGCCGCGGGTCCTCTCGGGGGCCAACGCCGAGTGGCTACGGGAGCGCATGCGCGAGCGCCCTTTCACGCTGCGCGGGCTCGTCGCTGAACTCGCCGAGCGCGGCGTTTGCGTCGATTATCGCTCGGTGTGGGCCTTCGTCCATGACGAGGGGCTGAGCTTCAAAAAAAACCGTGTTCGCCAGCGAGCAGGCGCGCGCTGACGTCGCGCGGCGGCGGCGGCGATGGAAAGCCTATCAGGGCCGCATTGACGCGCGGCGGCTGGTGTTCCTCGACGAAACCTGGATCAAGACCAACATGGCGCCCTTGCGCGGCTGGGCCCCGCGAGGGCGTCGGCTGAAGGCCTTCGTCCCCTTTGGCCATTGGAAGACGCTGACCTTCGTCGCCGCCTTACGGCATGACGGCATCGTTGCGCCTTTCGTGCTCGACGGGCCGATCAACGGCGTCGCCTTCCAGAGATATGTCGCCGAACTGCTGGCGCCCGCCTTGTCGCCGGGCGACGTCGTGATCCTCGACAATCTCGGCAGTCACAAGGGAAAAGCGGTGCGTGACGCCATCCGCGCCGTCGGCGCCAGGCTCGTCTTCCTGCCGCCCTACAGTCCCGATCTCAACCCGATCGAGCAGCTCTTCGCCAAGCTGAAGCACTTTATGCGCAAGGCTGGCGAGCGCTCCGTCGAAACCACCTGGAGACGCGCAGGAGCCTTGCTCGACAGGTTCAAACCCGAGGAATGCGCCAGATACATCGCCAACTCAGGATACGCTTCCGCCTAAACACATCCCGCTCTAGAGCGCGACGAAGGGCGCTCAGCCGCGAAAGGCGTTTTTCATCTCGCGAATCTTGGCGAAGACCGCAACCGGATCGCCTTCGCTCATTCTGACCGCTCGCTGAACCAGAGGGTCCTCGGCGCGGAGAAAGGGGTTGGTCGCGCGCTCGAGCCCGACCGTCGTCGGCAGTGTGGCGCGTCCCTGCGAACGCAGCAGGTCTACCGTCTTCGCGCGCTCCGCGAGCAGGGGATTTTCCGGGTCCACGGTCAAGGCGAAACGCGCATTGGCCTGCGTGTATTCATGCCCGCAATAGACGCGCGTCTCGTCGGGAAGATCGGCGAGCTTCTGTAGCGAGCCGTACATCTCCGCCATGCTGCCCTCGAACACCTTCCCACAGCCGAGCGAAAAAAGCGTGTCGCCGACGAACACGATCTCGTCCTCTTCAAACCAATACGCGAGGTGGCCTTTCGTGTGGCCGCACACGTCGATCACCCGCGCGCGCGAATTTCCGAGCGCCACACGGTCGCCGTCTCCCACCAGGAGGTCGACGGGACCGAGACGATGCTCGTCCTGGCGCGCGCCGACCACGCGTGTTGCCGGGAAGGCCTCGCGCAACGCCGGGACGCCCTCGATGTGATCGAGGTGATGATGGGTCAGCCAGACGTCGGTCAGAGGCCAGCCGATGCGGCGCGCCTCCGTGGCGATCGCCTCTCCATCCGGCGCGTCGATCGAGGCGACGGCGCCCGTCGCCTCGTCGCGAACGAGCAGACCGAAATTGTCTGAAAGGCAAATGAACTGATGGACGGATATCCCCATGGCCTCCTCCTCTCGCTTCAGACGGACAGTCTGCGTCGCCTCGCCCAGCGGATCAATTCGCCTCGCAACCCAGCCGTGTCGAATGCGAAGGTCAGCGCCCCATAGGCGAGCGCGCCGATGCAGATCTGCGTGAGCAGGGTGGCGAGCCCCGGCGTCCAATCCCGCACCGGCGCCAGCGCGCCGACCATCCCGAGCGTCGCCGCCACGGTCGCCCCAAGATCGCGCGCCCGTGGCCAGATCGGATTTTCCCGGGCGGCGAAAACGAGGGTCGCGAGCAGGGCGACGACGTAGACGCCACATTGAGCGAGAGCGAGATTGGAGGCGTCCGCTCCCCAGGGCAAGACGAAATACAAGATCACCCCGGCGAGCGCGCCGATCAGCGCCGCCGAGATCATCGGCGCGGTCTTCTTGGCGATCTGGAAGACAGGATTGACCGCAAAGAGGATCATGCCCATCGAGAAAAGCCCCGGCAGCATCAGGCCAAGATAATGTCCGAAAGGCCCGCGAAACTGGGCAGGCACGATCAATAGCTCGACCGACGGCAGGACAAAATAGACGCCGACGCAGCCCGGCAGCAAAACAGCCAGCACGACCGCCATATTGCGGCCGACCTGCCAACGCGCCTCGTCGTCGCCGTGGTTCTCATGTGCGGCGACGGCAATCTGGAACAGCAGCACGTCGAGCGCGGACCCCAGCGCGAGGATGGCACGCATGCCGAGATCGAAAGCGAGCGCAAATTGCCCCGTCTCGGCGAAGTCGAAGACGTTGGCGACGACCGAGCGCGTCGCCAACGGCACCGCTTGATAGATGAGGTGAGCCGCGACGATAGGGGCGCTATAGGCGGCGAGAGTCGCGGCCATGTTGCGATGAGCGAACCGGGGCTGAGCCTGGCGATCGGTCAAGGAAGCGCGGGCGGCAATTACGGTGCCCAGCAGGCTGACGATGACGCCGCCCATCGCCACCGCGGCGGAGTGAAAAAAGAAGGCGCCTCCGCCCGTGAGCACGAGCGAGAGCAAGTTCTTCCCCAGAACGAGCCTCCAAAAGAGGTGGTCTTCGAAGCGCGCGCGCACGAGCGCAATCAAATAGTCGAAGAGCCCGTTGACCGCGGCGATCCCCAGCGCCAGCAGGATCAGCGTCCCGTCGAAATCGAGCGTCGGACCGAAAAACGAATAGAGGATAGTGGCCAGGACCAGTCCGCACGTGACGACGACGAAGGACATGTCGAGACTCGCGCGCACCACCGGCTGATTTTCGCGCACCTTCTCGGAATAGAAGCGCGTGGCGGCAAGCCGCATCCAGTCGAAGAGCGCGGTCTGGACGACGCCGACGATGGAAAAGGCGATCGCGAAGCGCCCGTATTCTTCGGGGCCGAGATATTTGGCGACGAGAATTCCGATCACGAAGTTCGTGATGGAATTGGCCAGAAAGGCGAGCATCACCTTCACTGCGCGGCATCCCTCCGCGCGGCGGGGCGCTTTCCGGCCAACCTCTTCCGCCTCATGCCCTGCCCTTTTCGCGCAGCGCCTGCGCATCGCGCGGCGTCACGTCGGGATAGGAGGGGTCGGCGGTCTTGGGATCGAAATAGCGCCAGGACCGGGCGCATTTTACGCCGTCGGCCGGCGCAAAGACGGCGGCGACACCCCTCACCTCGGGCAGGCGGAAAGCCGTCACGGGCGCCTCGCTCTCGCTATCAATTTTGATGTCGGAGACGATGCAGATCTCAGCGAAGTCGACGCCGTCGAGCGCCATCAGGAACTTCGGGTCCGAGAGATGCACGATCGGCGCGGCCTCCAGCGAAGAGCCGATGCGCTTTTGCGCGCGTTCCACCTCAAGCGCGCCGGTCACGACGCTGCGGATCGCGCGAATGTCGGCCCATTTCTTCGCGAGCGCCTCGTCGCGCCAATGCGAGGGCACGTCGGGGAAAAGCTCGAGATGCACGCACGCGGCGTCTTTAAAGCGCGACATCCACGCCTCCTCCGCCGTGAAAACGAGAATTGGCGCGAGCCAGGTCGAGACGCAGCGAAAGATCCAGTCGATCACCACCAGGGCCGCCTTGCGCTTTGGTGAGGAGGGCGGATCGCAATAGAGCGCGTCCTTGCGGATGTCGAAGTAGAAAGCCGAGAGATCGGTGATCATGAAGGGCGTCAGCAGCGCCACGATGCGCTTGAAGTCATAGGCCGCATAAGCGGTGCGGACGGCCTCGTCGAGCTCGACGAGCCGATGCAGCATGAAACGCTCGAGCTCTTCGGTTTGGTCGAGGTCGGAAGGCTCAGGTTCGTAATGCGCGAGCGTGCCGAGCATCCAGCGCAGCGTGTTGCGAAGCTTGCGATAATGGTCGGTCACGGATTTCAAGATTTCCGGGCCGATGCGCTGGTCGTCGGCGTAGTCGCAGCTTGCGACCCACAACCGCAGAATGTCGGCCCCGGCATCCGCGATCACCTTTTGCGGCGCCACCGTGTTGCCGAGCGATTTCGACATCTTGCGGCCCTTCTCGTCGAGCGTGAAGCCATGCGTGAGCACGGCGTCATAGGGCGCGCGATGGCGCGTGCCGCAGCTCTCGAGCAGCGAGGAGTGAAACCAGCCGCGGTGCTGGTCCGAGCCTTCGAGATACATGATCTCGTCCGCGCCGCCATCGCGTTTGCGGTGAATGCCGCGCAGAGCGGGGAAGCTCTCGGAATCCTCGAGCACGAAGGCGTGGGTCGAGCCGGAGTCGAACCAGACATCGAGCACGTCCGGGACTTTTTCGTAATCCTGCGGAGCGTGTTCCGGGGCGAGAAAGCGTTCTGCTGCGCCTTCCTCGAACCAAGCGTCGGCGCCTTCAGCGCGAAAGGCCTCAACGATGCGCCGATTGACGCGCGCGTCGACGAGCGGCTCATGCGTCCCCTTCTTGACGAAGAGCGCGATCGGCACGCCCCAGGCGCGCTGACGCGAGACGACCCAATCGGGGCGCGTCGCGATCATGCCGGTGATGCGATTTTCGCCAGCGGCCGGCGTCCAGTGGGTGCGGGCGATTTCAGAGAGCGCGAGCTGGCGCAGCGTGGGCGCGTTATGCCCGGCTTCGCCGTGCGCAGCGCCGTCGAGCGGCTTATCCATCGCAATGAACCATTGCGGCGTGTTGCGGAAGATCACCGGCTTCTTGGAACGCCATGAGTGCGGGTACTGATGCTTCAGGCGTCCGCGCGCGAGAAGATTGCCGGCCTCGATCAGCGCGGCGATCACCGCCTCATTGGCGTCGCCCTTCTCGCCTTTTTCCGTGAGCACACGCTTACCGGAAAAACCCGGCGCATCGGTCGTGTAGAAGCCGTCCTCGTCGACAGTATAGGGGATGCGCGTGTCGATCCCGCGCTCGGCGAGCATGCGCCCGCTCGCCATCCAGATGTCGAAGTCGTCGCGGCCGTGACCGGGCGCGGTGTGCACGAAGCCCGTGCCGGTGTCGTCGGTGACGTGATCGCCGTCGAGGAGCGGAACGGTGAAATCGTAACCCCTCAAGACCCCATGAAGAGGATGTCTGCAAGTAGCAGACAATAAAGTGTCAGCACCCACTTCAGTCAAATATTCGGCATTCGCTCGGGCGGCCCTGAAGACGTCTCCTGCGAGCTTGTCGGCAATCACAAAAGTGTCACCCACCTTCGCCCAATTATCTGCCGGCGCATCGGTAACACGGTATAGCCCGTAGCGGATTTTCCTAGAATAGGAGATCGCTCGATTGCCGGGAAGGGTCCACGGGGTGGTGGTCCAAATGACAACTCGTGCTTTGTCAAAGGCTATTGCCAGATCGTCGCTGCAATTTCCTCCAAACACGAGGGTGGCGCTTTTCCAGGGAAATGCGACGAAAACCGTGTCGCTCGTGTGGTCCTCATATTCCACTTCCGCTTCCGCGAGCGCGGTCTTCTCGACGACGGACCACATCACAGGCTTCGAGCCGCGATAGAGCAGTCCGTTCTCCGCGAATTTCATGATTTCCGCGGCGATGCGGGCCTCCGCCTCGAAAGCCATCGTCGAATAGGGATTGTCCCACTCGCCGGCGACGCCGAGCCGCTTGAACTCCTCACGTTGAACCGACAGCCAATGCGCCGCATAGGCGCGGCACTCGCGGCGGAACGCGATCATCGCGACCGGGTCAGAAAAATCCGGCTTCTTCTTCCCTTTGGCGCGATAGTTCTCTTCCTCGATCTTCCATTCGATCGGCAGGCCGTGGCAATCCCAGCCCGGCACATAGCTGCAGTCCTTCCCTGACATGCGCTGACTGCGCGTCACCAGGTCTTTCAGGATCTTGTTGAGCGCGTGGCCGATGTGGATATTGCCGTTGGCGTAAGGCGGCCCGTCGTGGAGCACGAATTTGGGACGCCCCGCGCCGGCCGCGCGCAGCTTGTCGGCGAGATTGATCTCCTCCCAGCGTTTCAAAAGTTTGGGCTCGGCCTGCGGCAGGCCGGCGCGCATCGGAAAATCCGTCTGCGGCAGATAGAGCGTCGAGGAATAATCCACGGCGTCGCTGGCGTCTTTGTTCATCGTGCTGGACCAAGCTCGGGCCGCGTAAGGCGCGCGAGCGCGCCCGTCACGGGAATTTCAGAAAGGCTGACGAACAGGGCGCCCCAAGAGCGCAATTCCCGGACTCCGCGCGAGCTTCTAGCGTCGAGCGCGGGCCGGGCCGGTAATTCGTCCCTTGGCGAGAAGCGTCATGGAGGGAGCCTTAGCAGGCTGAAGGACGAAGGAAAAGAGGCGGGCGCCACCCCGCTGGCCGCGCTCGCCGCGCAAGCACGGTCTAAATTGCAACCGCCCTGCCCTGGCCGAGGCTCATAGAAGAATGGCGTTCAATTTTTGATGAAGCAGCCTGTGGGCCGTGCGGACGTGTGGCTTGAAGAGATAGCCACAAATCGGGTCCAAATGGTCGAACGAGCGTTGAATCATGGTCTCCACACGCTGGAAACGCCATTTGCCTTTTTCAATCGAGGCCAAGTCCTTCGTCTCCTCGGCCGCATGGGCCGCATTCCCTGCCGTGAAGGGGTAACGTTGCGAGATCGAGCTCACCGCCCCGTCATTTTCGCGCCAAGCCTCGATCCTGAGATCGTCCGTCGAGCCCCAGTTCGGCAGCGGCGGCTGGTCCGCGGAAAAATTCACATTCAACTGATAACGAGCCGCGTCCAGCAGCAGAGGATTGATGAAATCCTCGGACGGAACGGCACGGGGATGGTGGGCGATCCCGTTTCCGCATAGGGCATGCCCGTGACCACGGAGAGATAATAACTGTTCGGATGACAAATGAGCCTCTCATTCGCCGCTCGGCACCCCGCTAGCGTGAGATCATAGGCGATATTGTCAACACCTCGAACGAACAAGCCCCGATCGTCCCATTGTTCCAACCACGCCTCGACCCCCATGCCCCTCGGCGTCAGCTTCCCAAGCAGTTTCTCGACCTCAACGATCCCTCCAATCAGACGCTGCGGATTTCCAACGAGCAGACCCGAAACCGGATCGCAGCCGAAAAGATAGGTCAGCATCGAGCCGTTGAGCACGCCCGCAAGACAAAGTACCGCTTCGACCCAATCGGCGTTCGAGCCCACGCCCCAGTAATCCTCGGCGAGCAGCTGTTGCAACCTGAGACATGTGTGCGCGCCGGCGCTGTGGCCGACGAGAATGATCGGGTTTTCCGCCGACCAATTCGGCGCGAGCCGATCCTGTGCGGAAGGACGCTCCGCCTTGGCGATGCGCGGGCGCTTGGGGCCGCTGTCGCCGGCGGTCGTGGGGTCGTAGACGAAGTCGCCGCCATGAAGCTGCGCGGACACGTCGCAAGCGCGATCGTGGAAAGAGCTCCCCGGCCCCCATTTCACTTCATGCGTCTCGAAACGGGCGTCATACTGGGCAAGGGCGTCTCCCCAATAGGAAATCGGCAGTTCCCCCGGGCCCCAGCCCATAGCCCCGTGGACGAAAACCATCTTCCGCGACCGGCATTTCAATCCCATGGGGATCGGACTCCATTTCGACCCATGCCCCTCCGGTGACGCGCGCCTCTCCGCGACGCTCGCCTTGCGGGCGACGAAACCCTTTTTCGCGATTCTGAATTTGCAAAGCAAAAGGCGTCAAACATTGTCCACAATAGTTGCTCCCGCTAGCACAAATTTTGGCTTTGCGTTACGTATTAGGCTGTTTTCATGGGCCGGGCTCTGGCACAGCTCTTGAAATTTGACGATGGCGATGGGCCTGAAGGTCCGAGTGCTCGCGGCCTTATCGAAGTTTGAAGGGAAGAACTGGCTTGCAAACCGGAGCCCAGCCGACGCATCCAGACTTGAAGTGTGTCACATGCGCCCATCGCTAAAGCATGTGTCACTTGGCCTATCGGCTATCCTTCTCGTCTTGTCTATTGCGTACATTCTCGCCTTCAAGCGTGCGAGTAGTGCTGCCGATCCCGCGACAAGCTTGGTAGAGCGCACCTATGAGGCCGTTAGGGCCTCTGAAATGCTTTCCGATCATCTCCTCGATGCGGAGACCGGTGAACGCGGCTATTTGCTGACACGAGAAGAGAAATTCCTCGAGCCCTACAATTCTCTGAAAAACAATTTGCATTCGGAATTGGATAGACTGAAACTCTTGACCGAACATGATCCAGAGCAACAAGAGCGCCTGAGGGAAATCGAAGCGCTCACGAAGCAGACTCTCGCCAACATGACTGAGGCAGTCGAAATAGAGAAAAAAGGTAAACTCGATAAGAAAGCCGTCATTAGCACTCTGAACAGAGACCAGCAGCAGATCGACGCCATACAAGTGGACATAAATGCATTCAATAGCGCCGCAATTACGCTTTTGAAAGAACACTTGACCACATTCAATGGCCTTCTCGAGACTTTTCGAAAATGGGCGATGGGCGCCGCCGCGTTAACGACGGCGCTTTTGATTGCTTACATCTTCTTTATGAGGTCGCACTTCGTTGTTCCTATCCGGAAATTCCAAGCTGAAATCAACAAGGTCAACGAAAAAAATAGTTTCGCAGAGATTGATCTGCCAAGAAGCATTTCCGAACTGAAAGAATTGTCGCAGGACTTCAATAAAATGGTGAGCCGGATCGGCGCCCACGAGCAGCAGCTGACCTTGGCCTTGCAAAAGTCGCAGGCGGCGAACCAGGCCAAGACCGAGTTTCTTGCGAAAATGAGCCACGAAATCCGAACGCCGCTCAACGGCGTCATCGGCGCGGCTCAATTGCTGGAAAGGGAGCAACTGACGCCCGATCAGCTAAAACTGACGCGCCAGATTACCGACTCGGGCCGCACCTTGATGGGAATCATCAACGACATTCTCGATTTTTCGAGGATCGAGTCCGGACAGCTTCTCATTGAACGCCAGCCGCTCGTGCTCGCTTCGGCGCTGAATAGCGTGAAGAACCTGCTGGAGCCGGCCGCTCAAGCAAAGGGGCTGACTTTAGAGATCATCTGTAAGCCGGAGATTTGCTCGACTCCGCTGCTGGGAGACACGCTGCGTCTAGAGCAAATTCTCACCAACTTGGTGGGGAATGCGATCAAGTTCACCGAACGAGGCGGCGTCAAGGTCCTCGTCCAGCCCGTTGCGGATACGCCTTCCGTGAGGCGCTTGCGCTTCGAGGTGCAAGACACCGGAATTGGCGTCGCCGCCGATCAAGTTTCCGATCTCTTCAACGCCTTCGTTCAGGCCGACGCATCGATCACGCGCCGCTTTGGCGGCGCCGGCTTGGGGCTGGCCATATGCAAACGCCTTGTCGAATTGATGGGCGGCGCCATTGGGCTCAACAGCGCCGCGGGGGTAGGCAGCATTTTCTGGTTCGAGCTTCCCTTCGACTTGCCGGTCCGGGGAAAGCTTCCTGCTTGGCCGGATGATCGACCCGATGAGCGGAATGAGAAACGCCTCGCGGGGCTGCACTGCCTCGTTGTGGATGATACGGACGTCAACCGTATGGTCGCCGAGCAGTTGCTTATCCGCGAAGGGGCGCGCGTCACGCTCGCCATGGACGGTCAGGAGGCGCTGCAAGAATTGAGGGCGAATCCGACGGCGTTCGACGCCATTCTCATGGACGTTCAAATGCCGGTGATGGACGGGCTCGCCACCACGCGCGCCATTCGAGCGGAGCTCGGTCTCAAAGACCTGCCAATCATCGCCTTGACGGCGGGCGTGCTGCCCGAGCAGCGCGAACAGGCCTTGAACGCCGGCTGCGATGATTTCGTGCCCAAACCGATCGACCTTGCGGAACTGGTCGGGAGACTAAGCCGCCACCTGCGGCGTTAGAGCATTTCCTCGAAAAGCCCGAAGCGCTTTTGCGATCGGGACATGCTCCAACGGCGAGGGCGCCGCCGCTTCTCGCCATCTTCATCCAAAGCGATTGCTGCGCGGGAAGCCCCTCGGCGGCAGGCGGCCGGCCTCGGCCCTGTGGCCGATCCACTCTTTGATCTCCGCGCGGGACACGTTGAAGGCGCGGCCCGAGGCGTCTGTCCAGCCTAAGCCCTCCGCAAGCGCGAAAACCTTGGCGTCGGCGACGCCGCCGTCCTTGTAGCGCTGGATCCTGACGCCCTTGCCGCGCGCCATGCGCGGCACTTCCTCGAGCGGGAAGACGAGGAGCTTTCGGTTCTCGCCGATGATCGCGAGGTAGTCCCCCTGCGCGGGCGTGACGATCTTCAGCCGCCCCGCGCCCTCCAAGGTCAGCGCCGCGCGGCCCTTGCGCGTCGAGGAGATCAGATCGTCCTCCGCGGCGACGAAGCCCCGGCCGTCGTCAGAAATCAGCAGCAACGCCGCGCCCGGCGTGTGCGGCATGGTCGTCACCACCGACGCGTCCTCCTCGATCTCGGCGAAGAGGCGAATGGGCTCGCCATGACCGCGTCCGCCCGGCAGCTTGGCGGCGTCGATCGTGAAGACTTTGCCGTTCGAGGCGAAGACCAGGATTTTCGAGGTCGTTTGCGCGAAGAAAGCCGTCTCCAGCGCGTCATCGCCCTTGTAGGCCAGCGTGGAGACGTCGGGCACATGGCCCTTGAGCGAACGAATCCAGCCTTTTTGCGAAACCACGACCGTGATCGGCTCGCGCTCGATCATCGCTTCGGCCAGATCGAGATCGGCGGTCGGCGGCGCGTCGGCGAATTGCGTTCGTCGCTTGCCGAGGGCCGTCGTCGCGCCCACGGTTTTCTTCAGCTCGCGGATTTGGCCGGCGATGGCGCGCCACTGCTTGGACTCGTCGCCGAGCAAGGCCTCGACCTCGGCGCGTTCGTCGGTCAGCTCCTTATGCTCCTTACGAAGCTCCATCTCTTCGAGCTTGCGCAGCGCGCGAAGCCGCGTGTCGAGAATGTAGTCGGTCTGGAGATCCGTCAGCCCGAAGGCGGCTTTCAGTGCGGCCTTGGCGTCGTCCTCTTCGCGAATGATGCGGATCACCGCATCGAGATTGAGGAAGACGATGATCATGCCGTCGAGCTGCTCGAGCCGGCGCAGGATCGCGGCCAAGCGATGACGCGAGCGCCGCAGCAGCACGTCGCGGCGATGATCGAGCCAGCGGCGCAGCGCCTCGTCGAGCGAGACGACGCGTGGCGTGACTCCGTCGACCAGCACATTCATGTTGACGGGAAAGCGCGTCTCGAGCTCGGAGAGCTTGAACAGCGTCTCCATCATCAGCGCCGCATCGACCGTGCGCGCGCGCGGCTCGAGGACGATGCGAACGTCCTCGGCCGATTCGTCGCGCACGTCCGCAACAAGCGGCAACTTCTTGTCGTTGACGAGCTCCGCCAGGCGCTCGATCAGCCGCGATTTCTGCACACCATAGGGAATTTCGGTCACGACCGCGACCCAGCCGCCACGTGGCAATTCCTCTTTGTGCCAGAGCGCGCGCAGGCGAAAGGAGCCGCGGCCGGTGCGATAGGTCTCGACGATATCCTCGCGAGGGTCGACGACGACGCCCCCCGTGGGGAAATCTGGTCCCTGCACGAAGTTCAGCAATTGCTCGGCCGTCGCCGAGCGATGGGCGATGAGATAGAGCGCCGCGTCGCAGAGCTCGGCTGCGTTGTGAGGCGGGACCGAAGTCGCCATGCCCACCGCGATGCCTTGCGCGCCATTGGCGAGGAGATTGGGCAGCGCGGAGGGAAGCACGACAGGCTCCTGCTCCTCGCCCGAGTAGTTCGGCCGGAAATCGATCGCGTCGTCGTTGATGCCTTCGAGCAGAAGGCGCGCGACCGTCGTCATCCGCGCTTCGGTGTAGCGATAGGCGGCCGCGGCGTCGCCGTCGATGTTGCCGAAGTTTCCTTGTCCATCGACGAGCGGGTAGCGCGAGGAGAAATCCTGGGCGAGACGCACCAGCGCGTCATAGATCGCCTGGTCGCCATGCGGGTGAAAGGAGCCCATCACGTCGCCGACGATCTTTGCGCATTTCTTGAAGGGCGCGCCGGGATCGAGCCGCAAGATGTGCATGCCGTAAAGGATGCGCCGATGCACGGGCTTTAAACCGTCGCGCGCGTCTGGGAGCGCGCGGCCCGTGATCGTCGAAAGCGCATAGCGCAGATAGCGCTCTTCGAGCGCCTCGCGTAGCTCGACCGGCGTGACGGATTTCTCGCCGCCGCCCGATTCGGAGCTCTTCCCCTGCGCCATCTCGGCTCCCTCATCCGCGCGCGCAAGCCGGCGCGACGCCATCTCGATCCGCGGCTTCTAGGCGAGCCGCCGGCCTTGCGATAGAGCAAATATCTGCAAAAGTCGGCGGTTTGCATTCGGCATAGGCTTTAACGGCTTGTCTCGTCGCTCGTGAGCTTGTCACGCGAAGGAATCGTTCGAGCTACGATCGCTTTCAGTAACGAAGAGCATGTCCCTGGAGCGCGTCCCTCGCGCTCGGAATCAGGCGGGCGATGGGGGCTCTTTCAAAACCAGATAATAGAACCTGTCCCCAGCGAAAAACCGCTTCGCACTTTTCGGGGACATGTTCGAGGACGCAGAGGCGCCAAGCCAAGGAACACGCAACGCCGAGTGCTGTGTACGATTACCTCATGAAAATCAATCATATTGGCGTTTTCCGCGCATTTGCTTTCCATTTACCGTAATTTTTTCTTGTCTCGGGGTCCCTGCCTCTCTAACTATTGGATGGCTGACGACGGATGCTCCGCACAGTCCAATGGCGAAATGGCACGGAAGCCGACAGGCTTTTGGCGACGTGAATTCGTCTTATCATTAGTTTATCTGGCGCGATTTTTGCGGTCTCGAACGGTCCCGTTCGGGGAGATGAATTGCGCTAAGAGGGAGCGGCGGTGATGAAGGGGTTGAGACTGGCTTTTGTGGCGCTCGCCGCGTTGAGTTTCGGCCTCTCCGCCGTGGCGCGGGAGGCAAATCCGGGGATCGAGAATCGGACGACCCATATGGCCGATCAGTCGAGCCTCGAGCCCCTCAGCGGCCAGAGCGAGCTGGCCGAAAACCTGCCGGACTGCCGCAAGGTGGACGTCGACCTCGACGAGGGATACGGCGTCACCGGTCATGAGATCCGCGACGAGTGCGCGCCGCGGCGTTGAGCGCGTCTTGCCACCCCAGATGTGAGGTGGGCGACAAAGCCCAGGAATTGCTCAGACGCGGATCAAAGTAATCGCTTCCAAGAGCGTAGATCGCACTTTCCGCAATCACCGGATGCTTCATTTCGCACTGCGCGAGGCGAAACGCCTCTCATTTTGCGAAATCCCGATCCAAAAAGCCCGTTCCGCGCTCAAGAGCGCCGAACGGGCTAATTGTCTCCCGCAAAAGCGGTTTTTAATGCGCCAGCGCCTTCACGATCGATTCGACGGTCTTCTTCGCGTCGCCGAAAAGCATCATCGTGTTCGGCCTGAAGAACAGCTCGTTCTCGACGCCGGCGTAACCGGAGCCCATGCCGCGTTTCAGGAAGAGCACCGTCTTGGCCTTTTCGACGTCCAGGATGGGCATCCCGTAGATCGCCGACTGGGGATCGGTCTTGGCCGCCGGATTCGTCACGTCATTGGCGCCGATCACGAAGGCGACGTCCGCCTGACTGAACTCGGAGTTGATGTCCTCGAGTTCGAAGACCTCGTCATAGGGGACGTTCGCTTCGGCGAGCAGCACGTTCATGTGCCCCGGCATGCGCCCCGCTACGGGATGGATCGCGTATTTGACGTCCACCCCCTCCTTTTTGAGGTTGTCGGCCATCTCCCGCAGCACATGCTGCGCTTGCGCGACCGCCATGCCGTAGCCCGGCACGACGATGACCTTCTCGGCGTTCTTCATGATGTAGGCGGCGTCGTCGGCGGAGCCCTGCTTGACGTTGCGGGTCTCCTTGCCGCCGGTTGCCGCGGCCACCTCGCCGCCGAAGCCTCCGAGAATGACGGAGATGAAGGAGCGATTCATCCCCTTGCACATGATGTAGGAGAGGATTGCGCCCGAGGAGCCGACGAGCGCGCCGGTGATGATGAGCGCCAGATTGCCCAGAGTGAAGCCGATGCCCGCGGCCGCCCACCCCGAATAGGAATTGAGCATCGAGACCACGACCGGCATGTCGGCGCCGCCGATCGGAATGATCAGCGTGACGCCGAGCACGAGCGACAGCAGGATCAGGCCGGCAAGCCAGAAGCCCCACTCGCTGGTGACGAAGAGCAGGATGCAGAAGACGATGCCGACGCCGATCAGAATGTTGATCGTATGGCGCTCCGGCAGAAGGATCGGCTTGCCGGACATCCTCTCCGAGAGCTTGAGGAAGGCGATGATCGAGCCGGTGAAGGTGATCGCGCCGATGGCTGCGCCGAGCGACATTTCGAAGAGGCTTCCGCCTTCGATGTGGCCTGGCAGGCCGATGCCGAAGGCCTGCGGCGCATGGAAGGCGGCGCCCGCGACGAGCACGGCGGCGAGGCCGACCAGGGCGTGGAAGCCCGCGACGAGCTCGGGCATCGCGGTCATCGCGATGCGTTGCGCCACTGTCGCGCCGATCCCGCCGCCGATGCCGACGCCGATCACGATCCAAACCAAGGTCGAAAGGCTCGGCGTCTGCACGAAGAGCGTCGTCGCCACGGCGATGGCCATGCCGATCATGCCGTAGCGGTTGCCCTCCCGCGAGGTCGCCGGCGAGGAGAGGCCGCGCAACGCGAGAATGAACAGAATGCCCGCGGCGAGATAGAGAAGAGCCGTGATATTGGCCATCATTGCCGTCAGCCCTTCTTCTTATACATCGCAAGCATGCGTTCGGTGACGAGGAAGCCGCCGAAAATGTTCACGCTCGCCAGGATTAGCGCGACGAAGCCGAGCCAGCTCGCCGTGCTCGATCCGGGCTCCGAGGACGAGCCCACGCCGACCGACAGCAGCGCGCCGACGACGATGACCGAAGAGATCGCGTTGGTGACCGACATCAGCGGCGTATGCAGCGCCGGCGTGACCGACCAGACGACGTAATAGCCCACGAAGACCGCGAGAACGAAGATCGCAAGGCGAAACACGACGGGGTCGATCGCGCCACCTCCCAGGCCATGCGACGCGGCGGCGGCCGCGGTCTGGGCGATCTGCTCCGAATAGGCCTGCGCCTGTTCGGCCACGTGCCGAGCCGCCTCGGCCGCCTGACGCGCTTTCTCCAGCAGTTGCTGCGTGTCGTCTGTCATAAGTGGGTCTCCCCTCGAAATCCGTTCCGTCGTTCAGCCCGTTTCCCCGCGGGCCGTCTATGGTCAGCCGCGCGCGATGGCGGCGCCGTCGCGGGTCAAGGCCGTCGCCTTCACCAACTCGTCGTCCCAGTTGATCGCCAGACTCTTCGTCTCCTTCGAGATCAGCGTCTCGACGAAAGCCAGGAGATTCTTGGCGTATAGGCTCGAGGTCGTGGCCGCCGTGCGCCCGGCGATGTTGAGCGGAGCCATGATTTTCACGCCGCTCTCTTCGATGATCTCTCCCGGGCGGGAGAGCTCGCAATTGCCGCCGCGTTCGGCGGCCAGATCGTAGATCACCGATCCCGGCCGCATCGAGCGCACCTGCGCGGCGGAGATGAGCTTCGGCGCGGGGCGGCCCGGGATCAGCGCCGTCGTGATGACGATGTCCTGCTTGGCGATATGGGCGCTCACGAGTTCAGCCTGCGCGGCCTGATATTCCTTCGACATCTCCTTAGCGTAGCCGCCGGAGGTCTCGGCCTGCTTGAACTCTTCGTTTTCGACCGCGACGAATTTTGCGCCGAGCGATTCGACCTGTTCCTTGGTGGCCGGCCGCACGTCCGTCGCGGTCACGATGCCGCCAAGGCGGCGGGCCGTCGCGATCGCCTGCAGGCCCGCGACGCCGACGCCCATGATGAAAATGCGCGCAGCCGGCACCGTGCCGGCGGCGGTCATCATCATCGGCAGAACGCGGCCATATTCGGAAGCGGCGTCGACGACCGCCCTATAGCCGTTGATGTTCGCCTGTGAGGACAGAACGTCCATGACCTGGGCGCGCGTGATGCGCGGCATGAGCTCCATGGCGAAGGCGGTCACATTCGCCTTGGCGAGTTCGGCGACCGCGCTCTCGGCGCCGTAGGGGTCCATGATTGCGACGACGGCCGCGCCGGGATTGGCGCCGGCGACGTCCGACGCCGTGGGCCGGCGCACGCGCAGGACCACGTCCGCGCCCGCAACCGTGTCCCTGGCGTTGGCGGCGATGGAGGCTCCCGCCGCGGCATAATCGGCGTCGGCGAAGCCGGCGCCGGCGCCGGCGCCGGCCTGCACGGCGACTTCCGCGCCCAAGCCGAGAAATTTCTTGACGGTTTCGGGCGTCGCGGCGACGCGGGGCTCGGATCTGTCGGTTTCGGCGAGAACAGCGATTCGCATCAAGGACTCCAATCGGGACAGCGTCTTGGCGGCGTCAGAAGCCGGGTCGCCTCGGCTCCGTGGCGGTCTCGCCCCTCATGCGTCGGCGCTCGCGCGCCGCGTCTCGAGGGGTGGCGATGCTTTGAGGTTAAGCGCGCGACGGACCGTGCGTCGGCCGAGCGCCGGCGCTCGAAATTTGGTCGCTGCTCCCCCCTTCGACTGTCGCGGGTTTCTCCGCGCGACTTCCGCCGCCCCTTGCGCAAATGGTAGACGAGCTTCGTTATTCCTGCAACGCCTCAGGCGCCGGAGAATTGTACGGCGCCGCAGCGAAAGCGCGGCCTCGAGCGTGACGGGCGCGAACAAATGATTGTCGATCATGCGCTTTGCGGTTGTGGCGGCGGCTGAAAGGGTCCTGAAAGATGATTGCGTTGCAGCCGACTGCGCAAGCTTGCGCTCAACGCAGGGCGGCGCAATATGGCGGCGCATGAGACCCCACGATATCGCGCCGCAACGACGCGGTCGCCTGCCCGCAGGGCTCGTCAGCTTCGCGCTGTCGGGCTTTGCGCCGCTCTTTCTCACAGTCGCCGCTTTCGCCGGCGAACCGCCGCCCGGTTTCGTCCGGCTGGCGGATGTGGCTCCGGGAATCGAGCAAGACATGCGCTACGCAGGCCCGAACAATTTCACCGGCGCGCCCGTGCCCGGCTACCATGCGCCGCAATGTTGGCTGCGGCGCGAGGCGGCGCAGGCGCTCGCGCGCGCGCAGGCGCTCGCTCACCGGCGCGGCTTCGATCTCGTCGTCTACGATTGCTACCGGCCGAAGCGCGCGGTAGCGGCTTTTCTCGCCTGGTCGAAAAACCCCGACGAGAGCACAAAGGACGCCTATTATCCGCGCGTCGCAAAATCGGAACTCTTCGCGCAAGGCTACATCGCGGAGCACTCGACCCATTCGACGGGATTGGCTGTAGACATCGGCGTCAAAGGCTGGGATTTCGGCGCGCCGTTCGATTATTTCGACCCTCGTTCCTGGACCCAGAGTCCCGTCGCCCGAGGGGCGCAAAGCGCGAGGCAAAAGCTCGTGGCGCTGATGCAAAGCGTCGGATTCGAGAACTACCCGCGCGAGTGGTGGCACTTCTCCTACAAAGGCGCGAAAGCCGGCGAGAGCCTCGACGCCGAGGTCGAATAGGCGACGCGTCCGCTGCCAGCGTCCTCAGCTTTTGGGCGCCGCATCGCGGCCGTCGTCGGCGTAAAGCCTCGTGACGATCACGAACAGCACGACGGTCATGGGCGCAGCGAAAATCGTGCCCGCCGGCCCGAAGAGCAAGCCAAAAATGACGATGCTGAAGAGCATGATCGCGGGCGGTATGTGGATCAGCTGGCGCTGGATGATCGGCATGATGAGATTGCCTTCGATCTGGTGGATGAGAATATAGGCGCCGAAGGTCCAGGCCATGGTTTTCACGTTCACCGTCGCAGCGACGAGAACCGATGGGGCGATCGCGAGTATGGGTCCTACATAGGGCACGAATTCGGCGGCGCCCGAGATCACCCCCAACGCCAAAGGCGAGGGAACGCCCAGTTGCCAAAGGGCGAAACCCGCCAGCACGCCGACAATCAACGTCTCGAAAAGCAGGCCGAGAAGCCAGAAGCGCAGCGCCCTGTAAATGCAATCGAGCGTTTCGCTCACCTTGCCGCGCTGGGCTGCAGGAAAAGCCGTGATCAGCGTTCGACGATACAGCGCCGGTTGGGCGACCAGGAAGATGCCCGAGAAGATCGAGACGAGCACGCCTAGGATAAAGGTGACGCTCACGCGGAACAGCTGGCTGAAGAAATGAGTCACAGGAAGATTGTCGCCATGGGTGTGCGCCAAGACGATTTTTCCCAGCTCCGAATCTTGCAAGGTCTGCATGAGCTCCTCTTCCGTCTGCCCGGCGCGGACCACGACTTCCTGAAATTCCGAGAGCGCGCCCTCGCCAAAGAGATAAAGGGCGCCGCCGACCACGCCAGCGATGAGAATTCCTGACAAGACGAGGGCCGCGCTGCGGGGAAGCCTCAACAAGCGGAAGGGTTGCGCGACGACGTCGAGCAGGAGAGCAAAGAGAATTGCTCCGACGATGATCAGGATCGCGTCGAAGAGCAGCCAAATGAGGAACGGCGCTAAAGCGAGCGCGATGAAAATCGCCGCGCGCTTGGTGAATTCGGCGGTGGTTATTGGAGCGGAAATCGGCATGAATGGAGCTCCCCTGAGCCCAGCGACAAGAGCATCTGCAGAAGGCACAAGACCCCTTAACGGGCGGTCAATCAACACATGCATCTGACGTTGCCGCCGAACCTCGCGAGAATTAACGAACCCTGGGGCCCGCAATCATCGCCGCGAGCCTCTTTCCAGCCTTGTCGCCGCGCGTTAGAGACGTCGCTCGCACCGTCCATGGGGTCCGCGAGGTCGCGGAATGCTCCGGGAGCTGGAGGGCTTGCCAAGGATGCGCTGGTTCGAGTGGTTGACGTTGTCGAAGACGTCGGCGCGGCAGATCGCGAAGCAGCTGCTCGGCCCCTTTTTGGGCCGTAATCCCGATCCGAAGACTGTCGACTACTATGCGTCGCTCATCTCCAAGGGCGCGGGCGTCGGAAAGATCTCGCGGGAGCTCTCGCTAAACCAGGAGTTCAAATCACAATTTGCCGCGCGGCCGCCTCAGGCCCCCCCGGGACGGCCGCGCGTGTGGAACGACACGCGATACGCGGCGTTTCTGAATGCGCCAAAAATACGAGACGCGCTGATCCTGAAGCTGGACCACATCGGCGACTTTCTTTTGGCGCTCGACGCCTTCCAGGCGCTCCGCAAAGGCTTCCCCGAGGCGAGACTGACCTTGCTCTGCGCCCCCTGGAATGCGGCTTTGGCGCGCGCGCTGGGGATATTCGACCGCGTCGAAACGCTCGACTTTTTCGCGCCGACCGCCGAGGGGGCCAGCCCCAGCCGTCCCGGGGAACGTCTGGGCCAGCTCGCGAATGTCTCCTTCGATCTCGTTGTCGATCTGCGCGTGGAAGCCGACACGCGCGCCCTCTTCGATTACATTCAGGCGACGCATAAATGCGGCTATGCGAGCGACGCCTGCCGCTCCGTTTTGACTTTGAGCCCGCCGCGCCCCAATCTCATTTTTGGCGACAGCCTCTCCGCCAACCAGCGCATGCTCATGCTCGGCCTCGCGCATAGCGTCGTGGATTTCTTTCATCGCGACGATACGCTTTACGGAGAGGCGCTGCGCCAGACGCTTGTCGGAACGACCTCCGCGGACTTCGCGTTTCGGGGCGACGGGCCGTTGGTCGCGATGCACGCCTTTTCCGGCCGATCCATCAAGAACTGGCCGCTCGAAAATTTCCTGCGCCTCGGCCAGGGACTGGCGCGCGAGATGGGAGCTTCCGTCGTCCTCCTGGGAACGAAGAAGGAAGCCGAAAGCGTTCCGGACCTCGCCTCGCTGTGCGAGGCCGCTAGCGTCCGCTCGCTCGTCGGCGAGACGTCGCTCACGCAGGCCCTCGCCGTCATCGCGGCGTCCGACCTCTACATCGGCAATGACAGCGGGCTTACGCATGCGGCGGCGCGGCTGGACGTTGCAACGCTCGCTCTGTTCTCCGGCGTTGCGCCGATCGAATCATGGGCGCCGCAGGGTAGGAGCGTGACCATCCTGCATACGCCCGTCACCTGCGCGCCCTGCTATCTCCCCTCTCTCGAATGGTGCGAGGCGGGGCACGAATGCGTGAGGGCGATCGACATCGACTTCGTCCTGGCGCAGGCGCGCGCTATCCTCGAAGGTCGCGCGGCGGCCGCCTTGCCGGAGCGGCGCGGATAGTGGATAGAGACGCAACGGCCAAGGTTTTTGTCGGGGCGTGAGAATGATCGTCGACGCCGCGTCGAAATGAGGAGCGCCATGCGGTTACGCGCCTATGTGCTAGCGGCCGATCCGGCTTGGCTCGAAGCGAGCATTCAGTCCTATTACGACATCGTCGAAAAGATCGTCGTATCCTACGACCGCAACAAGCTCGGATGGACCGGACGTGCGCTCCCGATCGATGAATGTATCGACCGCGCCAGATCGATCGACAAAGACAAGAAATTGGAGCTCGCGCCGGGAGATTTTGCGATACTGAGCAACGCGCCAATGGAGAATGAGACGCTCCAACGCCGCGACGCCCTAGCTCGCTCCGGCGACGCCGACTGGGTGCTTCAGCTCGATACCGACGAAGTGGTGACGCAGCCGGCCTCACTCTATCGGCGCCTCGCGGCCCTGCCCGCTTCCACGCGATGCGTACGCTGGCCGATGAGGAGTTTGTTTCAGCGCGCCGCCGATGGCCGTTATCTCCAAGTCTGCTCGCCGTCGGGCGGCCATGTGGAAGAACATTTCTCCATCGCTGTGCGCCCAGGAACCGCGCTCGTTGAAGCGCGAACCACTTTCGAGGAGACGGCCCAATTCCGAAGTTGGAGCCTGTCGCGCGACACGCTCTTCAATCCGAACAGTCGGCTGGCGCGAAGCGAGACGATGCTGCATTTCTCCTGGGTGCGCTCACAAGAGCAGATGATGCGGAAGCTTCAAAGCTGGGGTCACAGCAGGGACTTCGACACGGACCGCTATTATCGCGAGGTCTGGTTGCGCGCCGCGACCGAATGGAGGAGCTTGCGCGACTTCCATCCGCTCACGCCCCCGAGCTGGCCGAGGTTGCGCCCCGTGGCGCTGCCCTACGTCCCAAATTGGTAGAGCGGGAAAAAGCGAAACAAGGATCAAATGGCAAAGAGCGGCATCACACTCGTCGTTGTCTCGACGGACACGTATGAACTCGGCCTTGAGGCCGTCGTCAAATCCGTGGCGAATTTCAGCTTCGACGAAGTGCTCATTCTCAGCGATCGGCAGGAGGCCTGGGGCGACTTCCCGATCAAAAGGATAGACACTTTCACCTCCGGGAGAGACTACAATATTTTCATCCTGTCGGAGCTGCACAAGCACATCAACACGGACTATTTCATCATCGCTCAATATGACGGCTTCGTGCTGAGGGGCGATCAATTTTCCCCCCATTTTTATCACTACGACTATATCGGCGCGCCCTGGCCGTTTCATCGCGCTCTCACGGTGGGCAACGGCGGTTTCTCGTGGCGCTCGCGCCGGCTGGCGGAAGCCGCGGCCAAGATTCTCGAAACCCACCCTTTGGCTCCGGACGAGGCAGTGCTCGAGGATCACTTCTTGTGTCGGCTGAACCGGATTCTGCTTGAAGAAAAATTCGATATACGCTTCGCGAGCGAAGGCATCGCCGAACATTTCGCCGTGGAGCATGGAGCGAGGCCCTTTCCCACGTTTGGTTTCCACGGGATTTGGCATCTCCCAAGAATATACAGCGACCGGCTCGACTGGCTCTTGGAGAACCTACCGCCGAGATTGTTGCAGAACGATGCGATGTATCCCTACCTCGCCAATGAGATGTACAATACCTCGGTCGAGCATTATCGAAAGTTGACCAAGCTCAAGGGACGGGCTAACCGGAAAAGCAGTGGCCTGGGACTTCTCCGATGGCCGGGCGGCCGTTGATCCGCCCCGGGCCCGAAGCCTTGTTGCGACGACAACCGAGAAAGGGAAGGGATGCGTATTTTCATCAGCGGCGTCGCGGGATTTCTGGGAAGCCACTTGGCGGAATCCTTCATTGCCGACGGACATGAAGTGATCGGCTGCGACAATATGCTGGGCGGCGAGTTGGACAACGTTCCCGCCGCCGTCAACTATTTTCAATATGACTGCTGCCATCACAATTCGATGGTCAAGATCACCAAGGGGTGCGACGTCGTCTATCATTGCGCCGCGACCGCTTACGAGGGCCTGTCGGTCTTTTCGCCGCATGTCGTGACGCAAAACATCGTCACCGCGTCGGTCTCGCTTTTCAGCGCCGCGATCGCCAACCGGGTCAAGAGAATCGTCTTCTGCTCCTCAATGGCTCGGTATGGCGAGAACCAGGTGCCCTTCCTCGAAAGCTATACGCCGCGCCCGCAGGACCCATACGGCATCGGCAAGGTGGCCGCAGAACAGATGCTGCGCAATCTCTGCGAAACCCACGGCATCGAATATGTGATCGCAGTGCCGCACAACATCATCGGGCCCCGCCAGAAATACGACGACCCCTATCGCAACGTCGCGAGCATCATGATGAATCTCATGATGCAGGGCCGCCAGCCGACGATCTATGGCGACGGATCGCAGATGCGTTGCTTCTCCTTCATCGACGACGACATCTACTGCTTGAAGGAGATGGCCTACCGGTCCGACATCGTCGGAGAGGTGATCAACATCGGACCCGACGAGGAGTTCGTCACGATCAACGACCTCGCGAACAACATCGCAAATCTGCTGCAGTTCAACGTCGATCCGATCTACATGCCCGGGCGCCCGCAGGAGGTGAAATTCGCCACCTGCTCCGCCGACAAGGCGCGCAAGCTCCTCGGTTATCAAACCAAGGTCAAGATGAAAGACGGACTGCAGGCGATGATCGACCACATCCGTCGCAAGGGGACGCGGCCGTTCCGCTACCATCTCGATCTCGAAATCGTGAACGAGCTGACGCCGCGGACCTGGAAGGAAAAACTCTTCTGATCGGCGCCGGCGGGCGCATGGGAGGGGCCAGGTGAACGAGGGCGCTGGGATGAAAAAGCGCTTCGCGCTTCTCGATCGCGACGGGACCGTCGTGGTCGACAAGGTCTATCTCTCCGATCCGGCCGGCCTCGAATTCGCGCCCGGCGTGATCGAGGGGCTGCGTCTTATGCGCGACGCCGGCCTGCGCTTCATCATGGTCACCAATCAATCCGGCGTCGCCAGGGGCTTTTTCGACGAAGAAACGCTGGCTAGAATCCATCGGCGATTGCGGGAGATGCTGGCGCAGGAGGGAATCGATCTCGAGGCCATCTATCATTGCCCGCACGGTCCCTCGGACGGCTGCCGCTGCCGCAAGCCGCAGCCCGGTCTGGTGCTGGACGCGATGGCGGAGTTTGGCTTCTCGCCCGGCGAGGCCGTGCTGATCGGCGACAGCGAGGCCGACATGGGCGCGGCGGCGGCGAGCGGCGTCACAGGCATTCGCGTGGCGCCCCCCAATGCCGGCGATGTCGCAACACCCGGCGTCTCGCCGGATTTCCTGGCGGCGGCGCGCCGGGCGATCGACCATTTCGAATCGGGACAGGCGAAGCATCGGTCATGTACATAATCACGGGCGGCGCAGGCTTCATCGGCTCCAACATCGCCGCGGCGCTCGATGAGAGCGGCGACGACATCGTCATCGTCGATTGGCTCGGGGACGATGCCTTCAAATGGCGCAACATCGCCAAACGACGGCTGGCCGACCTCGTGGCGCCCGAGGATCTCCCTGCCTTTCTCGACGCCAACCGCTCGAAAATTCAGGGCGTCGTGCACATGGGCGCGATCTCCACGACGACGGAGACGAACGTCGACGCCGTTGTGCGCAATAATTTTCGCCTCTCCGTCGACCTCTGGCGTTTTTGCGCGTCAGCCGGCTTGCCTCTCGTCTACGCCTCTTCTGCCGCGACCTATGGCGACGGCGCCGAAGGTTTTCTCGACCGTTTCGACGAGGCCTACCTCTCCAAGCTCCGCCCGCTCAACCCCTACGGCTGGAGCAAGCACGTCTTCGACCGCTTCGCGCTGGGCAGCGTCAAAGGGCGCGAGAAGGCGGCGCCGCCGCGCTGGGCCGGGCTCAAATTCTTCAACGTTTACGGGCCGAACGAATATCACAAGGGCGGCCAGCGGAGCGTCGCGGCGCAACTCTATGAGCAAATCAAGGAACAGGGCGCGGCGCGTCTCTTTCGTTCGGACAACCCAGATTACGCCGATGGCGAGCAGCTGCGCGATTTCGTGTGGGTCGGCGACTGCGTCGCGGTCGTGCTCTGGGCGCTCAAGACGCCCGAGGCGCCGTCCGATCTTTACAATGTGGGATCCGGCCTCGCGCGCTCCTTCCACGACAAAACGAAGATCATGTTCGCCGAGCTTGGTCGCAACGCCAACGTCGAGTTCATCGACTTGCCCGCGAATTTACGCGGGAAATACCAGTATTACACTTGCGCGTCGCTCTCGAAGCTACGCGCTGCGGGCTTTTCGGGCGAGATGACCACGCTCGAGGAAGGGCTGCGGCTCTATGTTCGCGACTATCTCGAAAACGAAGACCGATTCCGCTGAGAAGGACAGCGCGCCGCGCGTAACGCTGCGTCTCGCATCGATCAGTCGCGCAGGCTGCGAAGCTTCGCCGCGCCAACGAGAGCCAGCAGCGCGGCGAGACCCGCAAACCCGGCCCCCGGGAAGGGGCCGGGAACCACTCCCGGAGGCGGGAGATCCGCCTCGGCGTAGACCGTTATATCGACGCCATTGCCAAAGGTGCCGGTCTTGCCGTTGGTGCTCAGGGCCGACCAATTGGTGAGGCTGCTGTTGTCCGTCGCATAGAAGGAAATCTGGTATGTATCGCCGATAGTCGTGCCGATGGTCTGGCTGATGGCGTCATAGGCTTGCACGGAGCCATCGTACCAACTGTTCCCGGAGAGAGCGCCGGGAAACGCCTGGACATAGCCGGGAAAGGTCGCACCATAATCATTGGCGTAGGTCCAGCCAGGCGGCGATTGGGTGCCGATCGAGCCCGGCGCCGAGAAGTCGCCGTTCGTCAGCAGGTTGCTGCCGCCGGTGATCACGTCGACCACCGAGGCGTTTGAAAAGTAGATGTACGCGGGATCTTCACGGAAGGCGAACGTGATGGCGGTATTGGCGACGGTAGCGGTGAAATCCACTGTATAGAGTTGAGGCGTGCCGTGCGGAATGACCTGTCCATTGAGGTCTAGGATGGCCCCGGCAGGCGGCGGAAGATTGCTAGAGTTGGCCAGCGCGGCGCCGGTCGCCCCCATCGCCATCGCAGTCCACAACCCGAGCGCGGCCAATCGCTGCTTCGTCGACAAAGTTTTCATGGGGTTCTCCAGTGTACAGTCTCAAACAAGCGCGGGGCGGTTGTTGCTATGGTCGGCGTAATTCAACAAACGCCTCTTATAAGCCCGACCACCGCGGCGTTTTGGCGCTTAATTGTAGACATGTAGACAGCGTTTACTTGTCTATTCGGAGGATGCTTACGTATAGAGCTCCAGTCAACGAGCAGGAGAAGAAAAAGCCCGAGTGTGTCTTTGGCGCCACAGCTGCGCTGCGCCCGACTGGGTCACGGAATGTTTTTGATACCCGTGGGGGCGCTTGGCGCTACTTCGCGCTTCTCTTCAAAAACGCCGCGAAGCGCGCCTGGACCTCAGCACTTTCGAGCGCGCGCGCGAAGAGCCGCGCTTCCTCGTCCATCCGGGCGAGAAGCTCGCCCCCATCCCCTCGAAGCAGGCGGCGCGTTTCGAGCAACGCCCTCAGCGGCTTGGCGGCGAGGCGCGTGGCCGCATCGAGCGCGTGTGCCTGAAGGTCCTCTTCTCGCGCGATCGCATTGACGAGGCCGATCCGATGCGCCTCCGCGGCGTCGAAGGCTTCCCCCAGCATGAGGATCTCAGCGGCTTTGGCGACGCCGAAGCGGCGGGGTGCAAGGAGGCTCACGCCGCCTTCAGGAGGCAGCCCCAGATCGATGAAGGCTGCCTTGAACCTTGCCGAGGGCGACGCATAGACGAGGTCGCAGTGAAAAAGCATCGTCACGCCGATGCCGACCGCGTCGCCCGCGACGGCGGCGACCACGGGCTTCTCAAAAGAAGCGAGCGCCTTGATGAAGCGTAGCGCCGGAAACTCCTGAAGTCCTTCGGAGAAGGCGAGGAAATCGGCGAGGTCGTTGCCGGCGGTGAAGGTCCCTCCCGCGCCGCAAAAGAGCAGGACGCGCAGGCCTTCGTCGCGAGACGCCTCCTCCAGCGCCCGCAGCGCGCGAAGATACATATCGCGCGTCAGCGCGTTCTTCTTCTCGGGCCGGTCGAAGACGATGCGAAGCACGCCGCCTTCGCGCGAGACGCAGAGCCTCGTCTCCATGGGAGGTTCCCCTTTCTCTCTCATCCTGCGCGGCGGGCGGCCGCGCGTCAAACGACGGCGGCGAGATTGTCCCGACCCACGCCAAGGGTTTGCCAGGCTGTTGACGCGCGCTATCCTCGGTCGCCATGTCTCCCCTTGCGTTATCCTCCTTTGTCAAAAGCGCCGGCCGGGCCGCGCTCGATCTCTTCTTTCCGCCCGCTTGCCTCCATTGCCGCGCCGCGATCGCCGAGCATGGCGGCCTTTGTCCGCGCTGCTGGAGCGACATGGCCTTCATCGAGCGTCCCTTTTGCGAACGACTGGGCGAGCCCTTCGAAAGAGACGCTTCCGCTCCCGGCATGATTTCGCTCGAAGCGGCCGCACGGCCGCCGGTCTTCACACGGGCGCGGGCCGTCGCCCGCTACGAGGGCGAGACGACGCGAGCGCTGGTCAATCGGCTGAAATATTACGATCGTCACGATCTCGCGGCGCCGATGGGCCGCTGGATGGCGCGCGCCGGCGCCGAATTGCTCGCTGATGCGGACCTCATCGTGCCGACCCCCCTGCACCGCCTTCGCCTGGCGGAGCGCCGCTACAATCAGGCCGCGCTGCTCGCCGCCCCAATTGCGCGCGAAAGCGCGGTGCCACTTGAAAACCTCGCCCTGGAGCGGGTCAAGGCGACGCCGCCGCAAGTGGGCCTGAGCCGCGCCCAGCGCGCCGAAAATCTTGCGGGCGCTTTCAAGGTCGATCCGAGTTTCGCCGGCCGAATTGCCGGCGCGAATGTCGTGCTGGTCGACGACGTGCTGACGACGGGCGCGACCGCCAACGCCGCCTCACGCGCGCTGCTGCGGGCGGGCGCCGCCCGGGTGGACCTCCTCGTCTTCGCGCGGACCGTGCTGACCGGCTAAGCTAGGCACGACGATTGGCGAAGGATCGATTCGGGGGGTAGAAAACCCTATGGCCTTCACCTTCATTCACGCCGCCGATCTCCACATCGACAGTCCGCTCGCCGGCTTGGGTTGCAGGGATGCGCTCGTGCGCGAGCGCTTCGCCCATGCGGGCCGACGGGCGGTGGAAAATCTCGTCGCGGAGACGATCGCCGCCAAGGCCGCCTTCCTCGTGATTTGCGGCGATATTTTCGACGGCGAGTGGCGCGACGTCGCGACGGGGCATTTTTTTGCTCGCGAACTCGGACGGCTAGAGCGTGCGGGTATTCCGACCTTCATCGTCAAGGGCAATCACGACGCGGAAAGCCAAATCGCCAAAGGCGTGCCCTACCCCGACAGCGTGCGCGTTTTTTCGTCTCGCGGCGCTGAGACGATCCCGCTCGATTCGCTGCAAGTCGCGCTACACGGCAGGAGCTTCGGTTCTCGCGTCGTCGGCGGGGATTTCCTCGCCTCCTATCCCGCTCGACGCGATGGCTATCTCAACATCGGCCTCCTGCATACCGCGCTCGACGGCTCGCGGGGCCATGCATCCTATGCGCCCTGCACCGTCGAGGAGTTGAAGCGCTTCGGCTACGACTATTGGGCGCTCGGTCACGTTCATGCAGCGGAGATCGTCGCGCGCGATCCTTTCATCGTCTATCCCGGCAACATTCAGGGCCGTCATCCGCGCGAGACCGGCGCCAAGGGCGCCATGCGGGTCAGTGTCGACGAGGGGCGGATCGTCGATGTCTCGCCGCTCGCGCTCGACGCCGCGCGCTGGGCCCTCGCGCAGGTCGATGTCGCTCCCTGCCGCGACGAGGCGGAGGTCGTGACGCGCGTCGAGGCCGCCATGCGCGCGGAGCTCGAACGTAGCGAGGGACGTCCGGTGGCGCTTCGCATCACGCTGCAGGGCGCGACCGCACTGCATCGCCGCTTCGTCTCTCAGCGCGAGGAGCTTGAAGAGAATCTGCGCGCCATCGGCTTCCGCCACGCCGAGGATTTCTGGGTCGAGAGCCTCAAGATCGAGACCCGCGCGCCAACGCAGAAACCAGCCACGCTCGATGGAGCCGACGCGCTCGACGTGGAAGCGCTGATCGCGGCCGCTGCAGCTGAGCCGGAATTTTCGCAGGGACTCGCCGAGCTTCTCACCTCGATCGAGGAGAAGTCGCCGCGCGAATTGCGCGCAGCGCTGACGAGCGAAGCCTCCGCGTTCGCAGACGAGGCGCGCGATCTTCTCCTGGGTCTTCTCGCCGGTCATGAGCGGGGCGACGCGTGAGGATCGAGCGCCTTCACCTCGAACGCTATGGAGCCTTCACTGGACGCGTATTGGAATTTGAGCCTACCGCCTACCTGCATGTGGTGCTCGGCGCGAACGAGGCCGGCAAGACATCGGCGCTGAACGCCATCGGCGATCTCCTGTTCGGCTTTGAGCAGCGAACGAGCTACGACTTTCAGCATGAGCAAAAGCTGCTCAGAGTCGGCGCGCAAATTCGTCTCGCCGACGGCGGCGCTCTATCGGTTCGGCGGCGCAAGGGCCTCAAGAACACACTCCTCGGCGCGGACGACAAGCCGCTCGCCAACGATGGTCTCGCTCCTCTTCTCGGCTCGCTGACGCGCGAAACGTTCTTCGCGGAATTCGGGCTCACCTCCGCCGCGTTGCGCGCGGGAGGGCGCCAGTTGTTGCAAGCTGGCGGAAAACTTGCTGATACGCTTGCGGCCTCTTCGGCGCAGCTCTCGACGCTGACGCGCTTGCGCGCGGAATTGGCGGAAAAAGCAGACGACCTCTTTGGACCGCGTCGCGCCGAGCGCAAGCCGTTCTACGCCGCGCTCGATCGCCATCAGGAAGCCGAGAAGCGTCTGCGAGAGGCGATCGTCACCGCTGAGGCTTACGCTGGCGCCGCGAGAGCCGTCGCAGAGGCGGAAGCCTCGCGCAAGACGTTGGACCATGAGCACGACGAGCTTTCACGCGGATTGGCGCGGTGCCAGCGCGCGCTCCGCGTCTGGCCAAAGCTCGACCGCGTGCGTCGCCTGCGGGAAGATTTGGCGCAGCTTGCCGACCTCCCCTCGATTGATCGAGAGAGTTGGGCGCAGTGGCGCGAGGCGCTGCGAATGAAAGCGAACGTCGAGGAGGAGCTCGCGCGCCAGCAGATCGAGGAGATGGAGGCCGCCGAAGAGATCGGCGCGCTCAAGATCGACGCGCCGCTCATGGAGATCGCGGCAGAAGTCGAAGCCCTGCGCGAAAGGCTCGGAGAAATCCGCAAGGCGGAGAGCGATCTGCCGAGGCGGCGCGAGGCAGCGCGCGGCGCCCACGATCGGCTCGACGGATTGGCGCGACGGCTCGGCGCCGAGAGCGCAGATTCGGTGGTCGCAAGCCAACCGACCGATGCGGCGACCGTTCGCGCTGAGGCCGCGATCGACGCGCGCGGCGAGGCGGAAAGAGGGCTCGTGGCGGCGCAGGATGCGGTGGCGCAAGCCGAGCGGCGCGTGCAGGAACTGGAACGCCCGGAAGACCAGACGCCCTGCGTCGATCCCGCGCCCTTTCGCCGGCGCATCGCCGCCTTCGGCGATCTGGCGGCAGACGCGAATCGTGCGCGGCGCGACCGGCTGGCGCATGAGCGCGCCGCCGCCGAGCTTCTCAATGAGGCGGAACGGCTCGATCCGTCGCCAGGAACGCCGGACAGACTCGCCGCTCTCCCGCTTCCCGATGGAGCGGGTATCGAAGCCTGCCGCCAACTTTTCGAAAGGCTCGAAGACGCGGAAAAGCGCGAGGCGAGCGAGGCGCGGAGACTGTAGGCGTCCATCGTCGAGATCGAGGAGGAGCTCTCCTCCCTGCGCAAGGCTGGCGCCGTGGCAACCCGCGAGGAACTCAGCGGGGCTCGCGGCGAGCGAGAAGAGGCCCTGGCGCGTCTTCGCGACGCGCCAGAAGCCGATCCTTCAGTGAGACGCGATGCGCTCGTCGCGATTGAGGCCGCCAATCGGCGTATCGACGCGATCACCGACGCGCTTCTCGACGATGGCGAACGCGCTGCTCGTTTCGCCAATGCGATAGAGCGGCGCGAAAAGCTCGTGCAGGAGCGTGAACTACGCGCGCGCGCGATGGACGAAAACGCAAAGCGGCGTCGCGACGCGTCATCCGAGTGGCGCGGACTTTGGTCGGCGAGCGGCCTCGAGCCCCGTTCACCCGCCGAAATGCTCCGCTGGCTCGACGACGCACGCGAAATTCTGGACAAGCGCAGCCGCTTGGGAGAGGTGAAGATCGAACTCGACGGGCTGGACAAGAAGCTGGAAGAATATCGCGAGGCGTTGACGGCGCTCGGCAAAGACCTGCGCGAGAACTTCGATCCCGCCTTGCCGATCGATGCGCTGTTCAAGCACGCGACGGCGGCGGTGGATCGGCTCATGGAGGCGTGGACCGCCGCGCAAGGCGGCATTGCGCGCATGGAAGAAGCCAAGACGGAACTCGCGCGGGCGCGACGGCTGAAGGAGCTCGCGCAGGCGAAGCTTGAGCAGGCGCAGGCCGACTGGCCTAGGGCGATTGCGCCGCTCGGCCTTCGCGAGGACGCGTCCCCCGTCGAAGCCAAGGCGGCGCTGAAAGTGTGGCGCGAGGTCCTGGAGCCTCGTCAGACGCTCTTGTCCGAGCGGCGCCGCATTGAAACGATGGAAGCCGACATTGCCTCTTTCGAAGCGGCGGTCGATGGTCTTGTCGCCAGAGCCGCGCCGGACCTGACCGGCCTTGCACAACGCGACGCTCTGACGGCGCTCGGCCAAAGACTGTCGGCATCGAAAGAGGCGGCGACGACAAGGCGGACTCTCGAAGAGAAGCAGCGGCGTCGAGAGGAATCGCGCGCCAAGCTGCTCCGGCGCAGCGAGAGCGCGGCGAGCGTGTTGGCCTCGGCCGCTGAGGCGCTCGACATGGGCGAGCCGGCAGCGCTTCATGCCGCGATCGACCGGCTCGATCGCCGTTTCGACTGCGAGACGGGGCTACAGGAGGCGCACCGCGATCTTCTGGAGAGCGGCGACGGCCTCGACGAGGCGGCGCTGCTGGAGGAGCAAGCAGGCTTCGCGCTCGATGCGCTGCCCGGAGAGATCGAACGCGCCAAGATCGCCGTCAAGAACATGGTCGACGAAATCGCCCTCGCGGAGACGCGCTTGCATGAGGCGAGACGAAAGCGCGACGAACTCGCCGAGGGACGCGACGCCGCGGGCGCGGCCGCCGAGAAGGCGGAGGCCGCCGCCGAGATTCTCGACATCTCACGCCGTTGGTTGCGGCGCGCTGCGGCGGCCCGGCTCGCGACCCTTGCCATCGAGCGTCATCGCGAGACGACGGCGGATCCGCTCATCGCGCGGGCGTCCCTGCTCTTCGCGGCGGCCACCGACGGCGCCTTCCAGACCTTGGGCGTCGATTATGACGAGGAGGACACGCCGACGCTCGTGGGTTTGCGCGAGAACGGTCAGCGCGTGCCCGTCGCTGGCATGAGCGAGGGAACTCGCGACCAGCTCTTTCTCGCGCTGCGCCTCGCCTTGCTCGAATTGCGCAAGGGCGAGCCGCTGCCCTTCATCGGCGACGACCTCCTGGCGAGCTTCGACGAGGACAGGACGCGCCGCGCGCTCGACCTGCTCGCGCAATTTGGTCGCGACCGGCAGGCGATACTCTTCACCCACCATCGTCATGTGGCCGAGATCGCGTCGCAGATGAGGGACGTTAAGATCGACGTCGTGAGGCTATGATATGACCTTTTGGCTCGCGCTCGTTTTCGGCCTATTGGCGCATCTCACCCCTCTCTCGGCTGCCGAAGAGGGAGACGGGGAACGCTCAGAAAGGGAAGCAACGGCGTTATTCCGCGCCGTGCTTTGGTCGGATGCAGCGATGACGGGTCCCTGCGCATTGTCGGATGAGTGGCTCCATTACGCCGTCCCGGAAAACGTCGCGAAGAAATACCTTGAGTTGAAGATTCACGCGGACCTAATTCCGTCTGAGCACCCGATTCCGCGGCAAATATTGGATCCAGAGGGAGAACGAAAAGACGTTCTCTGCAACGATTCAGAGATTAAGAGACGTCGCATTGCGCAAACGGAAACATTGAGGAACGATGAACAGAAGGGAAAAATCAAAACAACGTCTGTACAGCTATCTTTACCTGTACTTAGTGACGACTTAGGACGCGCAATATTTGTATATGTCTATGAAACTCATAAATTGTGTAAAATTAAGAATTTTGATAAAATAATCGATGAACTCTACATTTACGGCGTGGCAATAATTTATGATAAAGCGAATAATTCGTGGAAACCAGTGGGCCGCGAAGAACTATTCTTTGCTGAATGACGCGAGGTGGCACGTTCGAAAGGCTGCCTCAAATCCTCTCGCCCCGCAGATTGATCCGATGCATCAGATAGCCGAGGCAATCCTGCCGCACGGCTTCGGGCTTCGTCGTGAGCATCGCGGGGATCGCCGGGCGCGCGAGGCGTATCTCGCCGTTCGCATAGTCGAAATAAGGCTGCGGCGCCGTCTCAGCCTCGTCTCCCGGGGCAAGCTCGAGCCGTTGCGCGCCATTGCCCACTTTGCCGAAGGACGCGCCCACTTCGAGGTCGCTGAAGTTCAGATGGTCGAGATCGGCGGGAAACATGAAATCGGCCGGGGCGCCATCGAAGGAGAGCGTCGCCGCCTGCGGCACACGAACGATCGCATAGCTGCGCAGGAGGTTCATGTCTTGCGGCGACGGCGCGTGATCCGGAAGCTCCGCGATGGAGAGGCAGGCTTCGAGCAATTCCACCGCGTGGTCTCTAGCGTTGCCCTCGCCGACCTTCCCGCATTCGACGGTGACCGAGGGACAGAGCTCGGTGAAGGCTGCGGTTCGCGTGCCGAGCGGGCGCTCGGAGTGGACGATCGTGCGCGAGAAGAGCCGCGCCAAAGAGAGGAACTTCGGTTCGAGGCGCGAGACGCAGCCGTAATGGGGATTGGCGCCGGTGTTGTTGTGAATGTCGAGGCTCGCGAAAAGCGGTCGACGCGCCGCGTATTCGTATATGAATTGCGCCATTCGCACGAAAGCATTCGGCGCGAGCGACGTCCCCGGCCAGATGCGATTGAAGTCCGGCTGTCCAGGCAAGGTCCGCACGCCTGCGGCGGCGGCTTCCACATTGCCCACAAAAAGTAGGAGCGAGCGGGGGAAGCCCTTCGCGAGATGGCGACGCAGCACCTCCTGCGCCGCTTCCACCCCGGTCTCCTCATTGCCGTGCAACAGAACGGAGACGAAGAGCGGCCGGGGATCGCGGCCCTCGAGATCGAAAAGCGTCGGTCGCGGCAGGATGTCGATGAGGCGCTCGGGTGGGCAGTCGAGAAATTCTGGCGGCACGCGATCGAGCACCGCGCAAGGCGTTTCCATATTCGCTAGAGCTCCCATTCATGTGCCGGCGCGCCGCTGCGCTGTCTTTCGCAATAGGCCGCCATCAGCTCGAAGCGGTTTCCGTCACGCGCCGCCAAGGCGGCTCGCTGCCAGGCGGCGCCGGTCTGGCCAGAATGAATTCGCGCCTCGACAATGTCGAGAAATTCCTGCGCGTCCAGGCCGAAGTCGGCAAGCCCCTGCCGAGCCGCAGGCAGAAGCGTTTCGGTGAGCAATCGGCGTGCCTCGATCTCGCCGGCCCCGGGCCAGCGCAGCCGCGCCGCGAGCCCATCGCGCGCCGCCGCGTAGAGGTTTTCGCGCGCCGCCTCGAAAGGCAAGCCGCCGTCGCCGTCAGGCGAGCCGAGCCCGAGATGGCGAACGAGTTCCAGATAGAACGCCGCGTTGGCGATCATGTCGACGAGCGAGGGGCCTGCGGGAAGAATCCGATGCTCGATGCGAAAATGCAGTTGCCCGCCCTCTTCGAAGCCGATGAGCGGACGGTTCCATCGCCAGATCACGCCATTGTGCAGGCGCAAGTGACGCAGCTTCTCGGGCGGCTCCTCGAACGCGATCGGCAACAGCGCGCTGAAGTCGCGGAGATTTTCCTCGAAGAGCTCGAGGCAGGAGCGCTGCGCATAGCCCGCGCCCAGCGAGACGCGCGCAGGGCCGGGAACCACCACAGCCTGCTCGAAAAGCGGAATGCGCGTCTCCTCCCAAAGCGTCTTGCCGAAGAGGAAAGGCGCATTGCCGCAAGCCGCTAGGATCGGGCCGGAGGCGGCGACCGAAGCATTGTAGAAGCGATGCGCGAGCTGCGCGGGCGTCTTGAGGTGAACCTGAAAGGACGTCGTCGCGGCCTCCAGCATCACATCTTCATGCTCCGACACGAGCCGATCGCGGCCGGCGATATCGATCCTCAACGGCCTACCATCGCGCAGACGCAACACTTCGGCGTTGAGCGCGTAATAGCGATTGAGCGGCGAGATATTGGCGAGCGTCAGGTCCTCCTCGCGGATGGTCGGCAAAGTGCCTATCAGCACGAGGTTCGCGTCGAGCCCGTGCGCCGCTTCGTTGCACCGGCGCCACAGCGCATCGAGCGCCTTCAGCGATTGGCGCAGAGCGTCGCCGGAGAGCGCGAGCGGCTCGCTGTTCAATTCGAGGTTGAAGCGCGAGAGCTCCGGAACCGCCAGCGGGTCGTTCAGCCTTTCGAGCAATTGCTGATTGACGGGCGACGGGAAAAAGCTGTGGTCGAGGATCCAGGTTTCGACCTCGAAGCCGAAGGCGTAACCCTCATTTGAGAAGGCGTCGGCTTCGAAAAGCTCACGGGCGAGCGCCGTCTCGCTCTCAAGCCGCCGCTGGAAGCGGGCGGCGTCTTCCTGGGTGAAGGCTACGGCTTCTATCTCTTCGCCCATGCCTGGGACTCCTCGAGACCGTCTTATGACCTACGGCCGCCACTGCCTAGCCGCCGCTGCGTCGCATGCCGGCGGCCCGCAGGGCAATGCGGCGAGTGGCGCCCCAGTTGCTTCAGGCGCGGCACGACAATCGACCCGGCGGCGAGGCGGCAGATCAACCATGAAATTCTATATGACCCCAGGCTCGTGCTCGACGGGAATCCATATTTTGCTTGAAGAGGCAGGGCTCGTTTTCGAGGCCTATGTCCTCAACCTGCCCAAAGGCGACCATCTCAAGCCCGAATATCTCGCGATCAACCCCAATGGAACGATTCCGACCCTGGTCCGCGACGACGGCGTCGCGCTGACGGATTTCGTCACCATTGCGACATGGCTCGCCGAGGCCTTCCCGCGAAGAAAGCTGCTGCCCGAGGAACGGGCGCCGCGCGACGCCGCGCTGTCGAGCCTGGCTTTTTGCGTCGGCCATATTCACGGCGAGGGCTTTCGCCGCGTCTTCGTCCCCGAGCGCTACCAGAGGGGCGGCGCCGACGTCGAGTCGATCAAGGCGGAGGGACGCGCGATCGTCGCCTCGGCGCTGGTCGCGATGGACAGCGAGCTCGCGGGCAGGGACTATGTCGCCGGGAGCTTTTCCATTGCCGACGCTGCCCTGTTCTATAACGAGTTCTGGGCCGACAAGATCGGCATGGAGCTCCCGCCGTCCTGCCTCGCCCATTATCAGCGGATGAAAAACCGCCCGGCCGTCCGGCAGGTGCTCGCGGAAGAAGGCTACCGCTAAAGCGAGTCGGCGCGGCCTCTAGGCGAGCCTTGGCGCTGCGACCTCGTGGAAGGCGTAGCCGCGATAAAGCGCCTCATGCCGATGCGCGAGGCCTTTCGCCTGAGCCTGCATCGCGAACTCGTCGGCGAGCCCTTGGCGCGGCTCCACGTGGAACCAGGCGAGCCATTTGGTGAGAGCGATACGAAACCACAGCGGCAATCCCGCCTGATCGCCGAAATCGACGACATGCAGCTCTCCGTCCGGCGTGAGCAGCTCGAAGGCGTGCGCGAGCGCCTCGCGCCAGGCGGGAATCATCGACAGCGCATAAGAAATGAAAATCCGCTCGAAGCGCGCGACGCCAAAGAGCGCCCGCGCGTCGAAATCCGTCGCGTCGCCCTCGGCGAAAGCGATCGGCGCGGCGCTTCGATTGCGCGCCGCTTTGGCCCTCGCCTCGTCGAGCATGACGGAGGAGATGTCCATGCCGTAGAAGCGCGCCTGCGGGTAGAGCCGCGACGCCCGAATGAGGTTGCGCCCAGTGCCGCAGGAGATTTCCAGCACATGGCCTCTCGGCGGCGGCGCAAGCGCCTCGATCGTCTCGTCGCGGCCGAGAAGATAGTGCTTGCGCGTGAGATCGTAGATGTGTCGCTGCGGGCGATACATCCGATCCATGAGCGCGGCGTGGGCCTCTGTCATTGTGGCGTCTGCAGGGTGTAGAGATGGAAGGCGCCATAGATCGAGGAGCGGTCGCGACGTGCGAGCTCTTGACAGCGCTCCTCGTCGTAACGCCATCGCGCCAGCAGATCGGCCGGCAGCCGGCCCGGCAGCAGACGCTCGTCGGCGGCGGTGCGGAAGATGACGCGAGCGCCAGGGCGCGCCGTGCGCGTGATGTTCTCCCAGAGATGGCGTAGCGTCGCGTCGTCCATCCAATCCTGCGCATCGAGCAGCACATAAGCGTCGAGACTCGCCGGCTTGCTACTCTCGAGGAAGGCGCCCATCGACATGTGCATCGTCTCCACCCGCTTGGCGCGGGCGCGGACGAGATCGAAGCACTCCTCCTCCAGGTAAGGAGGCGCGGCGCCCTCGTCGCGATCGCCGTAACGGCGCCCGAAGGCCTGGCGCGCGAAATAGTTCGAGGAAAGATCGAAATCGCAGGCGAGACGGCGCAGGCGCTCGCGCAGCACCGCCGCCGCGCCGCCCTCCGAGTCGCCGACGAGCGCGCGATATTGCGCGGGCGGAATGCCGAGGCCATAGAGCGTGGCCGGTTGATTGACGAGCCAGCGCAGCGTCTTCGTCTCGAAGAGCGGCGATATCTCGTCTTCGAAGAGCTCGCGCTGCTCATCGAGCGTGCGCGCCTCGAGAAGCCGGCGCGGGTTCTTGCCGTGCGCGCGCGCGAGGAGATGACCGGCGCCGATGAAGGAGCCGAGCAGGCCATAACGATAAAAATTGTCGGCGAAGCGCTCGATCCGGCGCCGTCCGAACGCCGTCCGCCCCTCCCAATAGGCGCGCAACTCCAGGTCGAGGTGGGGACGGATCCAGCGGTCATAGGCCTCGACATTCTCGGCCCGATCGGCCTCGCCGAAAAAGCGGTGGAAAGCGTCGAAGTCGGGAAGATGACGCGCCGCGCAGAGTTTCAGACGGTTCAGGGCGATATGCGCGCCGTTGAGATCGACCGCGACGATCCGCGCCGGATTGCCGATGAGATAGCTCATCACATTGCAGCCGCCGGAGGCGATCGCGACGAGATGATCCTCCGGCTTTAGCGCGAGGGCTTCCATGTCGACGACGGGGTCCTCCCAAATCTGCGGGTAGACGAGCCCCCGAAAGGCGAAGGTGAAAAGCCGCTCCAGCGCCCCGGCGCGAGAGAAAGTCCTGTTCCGGTGCACCGCGGCGCTAAGGCCAGCAGCCGTCGCTCGCTTCATCTCGCCGAGATCCACGCTCATCGTCGATTCGTTCCCCAAGGCCCAAAAAATATGGGCGTCGTCGCCGCAAGAGCGGGGGGATAGGATGGACGCATGTCACTGGCGTGACTGTTGCGCCCTCGCTTGGGGAAAGGACATTTGCCACATGAGCCGCAGCGACAGCTCGGTGGCTGCGGGAAAGCCAGAGATTGATTTTAGCGCTTGCGCTCTACTTCCAGTCTAAATAGACGGCTCCAAGGGGAAATATTGAGATGAGTAAACGTCCCGCCATTTCAGTCTTGGCATCAATATCCGGGCTGATCCTGTCAGTCTCGGGTGGCATGGCGCAGCAGACTACGCCGAACCCGCCGCCTTCCGCGCCGGCCGCGGCCCCTGCCGCCCCTTCTGCTCCGCCCGAGGCGGCGGCTTCGCCGAGCGGATCGTCGGACGGGGCCTCTTCTGGCGAGCTCAAATTCGAAACCGCGGGGCAGGCAAAGAGTCATTGCCCGAAGGACACGGTCGTGTGGGCGAATTTGGCGTCGAAGGTCTATCACTTCTATGGTGAACGCCGTTACGGGAACACTAGGCAAGGCGCCTATATGTGTGAAGGCGATGCGATCAGCGCGGGGATGAAGTCGAAGAAGAAGGAAAAGCATCCGTGAAGCGCCAAGCGGGTCCGCGGCGTACCAGAGAGAAACCACATTTGCTCAGAGCGTGATTGCTTCCTCGCACGCACATCTTCTCGGCGCTCTCCCTCCCTGGCCCTTGCTTTATTTCCGCCCCGGCCCGGCGTATAGGAGCCGCCCGAGAGCGAATTACGGCGAAAGACGAGAGACCTTTTGCGCTCAGAGTTTGCTCCGAGGGGCGCCAGCGCCGCGGAAAAACGCGGCTTTTCAGGAACAAGAGCGGGTCGATGGCCGGGCATAGTCAGTTCAAGAATATCATGCACAAGAAGGGCAAGCAGGACGCCCTTCGCTCCAAGCTTTTCTCGAAGCTCGCCCGAGAAATCACCGTGGCGGCCAAGATGGGCCTGCCCGACCCCAATATGAACGCGCGTCTGCGCGCCGCCGTGCTCGCCGCCCGCGCCGAGAACATGCCCAAGGACAATATCGAGCGCGCGATCAAAAAGGCCTCGGGCGCCGACGCCGAGAACTACGACGAGGTGCGCTACGAGGGCTATGCGCCCGGCGGCGTCGCGGTCATCATCGAGGCCCTGACCGACAACCGCAACCGCACGGCCGGCGAGGTGCGCTCCTATTTCACTAAGGCCGGCGGCGCGCTGGCCGAGACGGGCGCCGTGTCCTTCATGTTCGATCGCGTCGGGCTCGTGGAGTTCGACCGCAAGGTCGCCTCGGAAGACGCGGTGCTGGAGGCGGCGCTCGAGGCCGGCGCCGAGGACGTGGCCTCGAACGAGGAGACGCATGAGATCACCACCTCGCTCGAGGGCCTGCGCGACGTCGCCAAGAGCCTCGAGGAGAAATTCGGCGAGCCCAAGAAGGCGGCGCTGGTCTGGCGCCCGCAGAACACGGTCGCGGTCGACGACGAGGCGGGCGAAAAGATCTTGAAGCTCGTCGGCTCGCTGGAAGACAACGACGACGTGCAGAACGTCTATGTGAACGCCGAATTTTCCGACGCGCTCGTGGCAAAACTCGCGGGGTGAGAGCTACGTTGGATTGAGGCAGATGGTCAAGCCGACGCGCGGATTCAACTCATTGAACGTCAGCTCCCGAAATTGGAGAGGTTACCGTGAAGCAACTATTAGGAAAAGCTGTCGATAGCCTTGTTAACGGATATAAAATAACGGAGGGCACCCTAGCGGGCGTAGCCGATGTAGCAAGTAAATTTGTTAAAAGCACCGCAGATTTAGTGTCAAAAAATGTCGACATTACTGTACACAAGATCCCACCCTTCAAAAGGTATTCAAGAGACACGATAAAGTTTTTCAGAACCGCCAAGTGCCCCAACTGCGACTTCCCAATAGGGTCCGATTTGGTCGATAATAAAAACCTCACTATCTATGACGATGTAGGCAGAGAAGTAGTTTGGACAGCATTTAACAGAAATGTGCATATATTCAAATGCGCTAATTGTGGAAGCCCATGGTTTTATTTGAAGCCTTCAGATAAGATCGAGCTTAGGGAAACAGATCGTGCCGAGGAGTACATCGGCGAAGAGCAGTTCATTATTGACAACTCTGACAGCGACGTGACTTCGACCAGAGATAAAGAATTCGAGAAAGAATGGACCAAATCATTCAGCATTGAGTATGAAAATGCATTCAGCGAAAAGGGAGAAAAATCTATAAAGATCAACCAAACAGGCGCAAAGGTCAGTGTTGAGAAAAGCATCAAAGAAAAATACTCTGCATCAAATACCGTCAAAGAAACGCATGTGGAAAAATCATCATGGGACGTACCGGGACGCACAAAGGTTTTAGTTACGATCAAGTGGAAGAAAATATGGCAGAATGGATATGTCGAGATGCTGAAAAACGAAGAAAAGATAAAAATCCCATTCCGGACGGCTGTAGGCATTACCTATGATCAGGTGCAAAGATCGATAAAGTAATCCGTTCTTTTGCGTCTATGTGGTGCAATACGTTAATAATGAGATATGAAAGTTTTTCTGTGATCTGCGAGGCGCTCCACGGCGACGTCGCCGGCCCTGCCGAGCACGGCGGTTTTTCCTTTCCATGATTTCAGGCTATCCGCCGATCTCGCGTCGCAGATGGCGGTCGCGCCCCCTTCTTTTGACGCCCCGCCGCCCAGTGCGCTATTCGCACAGCAAAGGGAGCCTTTACGCATGACCGACGCTCCGGCCCCGCGCCGCGACAAGCCTTGGATGTTTCGCACCTACGCCGGCCATTCCACGGCGCGCGAGTTGAACCGTCTCTATCGCTCCAACCTCGCCAAGGGGCAGACGGGGCTTTCCATCGCCTTCGATCTGCCGACGCAGACCGGCTACGACAGCGATCATCCGCTCGCGAGGGGCGAGGTCGGCAAGGTCGGCGTGCCGGTCTCGCATCTCGGCGACATGCGCACGCTCTTCGAGGGCATTCCGCTGGGCGAGATGAACACCTCGATGACGATCAACGCCACGGCCGTCTGGCTGATGGCGCTCTATATCGCCGCCGCCGAGGAGCAGGGCGTCTCGCGCGCCAAGCTGCAGGGCACGACGCAAAACGACATCATCAAGGAATATCTTTCGCGCGGCTCCTATGTGTTTCCCCCGGCGCAGTCGCTGCGGCTGACGCAGGACCTCATTCTCTTCGCGACGAAGGAATCCCCGAAGTTCAATCCGATGAACGTCTGCTCCTACCATCTGCAGGAGGCAGGCGCGACGCCGGCGCAGGAGCTCGCTTACGCGCTCGCGACCTCCGTCGCGATCCTCGACGGCGTGAAGGCCGCAGGCCTCTCGGAGGAGGACTTCGCGCAGGTCGTCGGCCGCATCTCCTTCTTCGTCAACGCCGGCATGCGCTTCGTGACGGAACTCTGCAAGATGCGGGCTTTCGTTGAGCTGTGGGACGAGATCACGCGCGACCGCTACGGCGTGAAGGACGAGAAGTCGCGCCGCTTCCGCTACGGCGTGCAGGTCAACTCACTGGGCTTGACCGAGCAGCAGCCGGAAAACAATGTCTATCGCATCCTGATCGAGATGCTGGCGGTTGTGCTCTCCAAGGACGCGCGCGCCCGCGCCGTGCAGCTCCCCGCCTGGAACGAGGCGCTCGGCCTGCCGCGCCCCTTCGACCAGCAATGGTCGCTGCGCATGCAGCAGATCATGGCCTATGAGACGGATCTGCTGGAATATGGCGACATCTTCGCCGGCAATCCGGAGATCGCGAAGAAGGTGGCGGCTTTGAAGGCCGAAGCGAAGACCGAGCTCAAGAAAATCGACGAGCTCGGCGGCGCGGCCGCCGCGGTCGAGATGGGCTATATGAAGTCAAGGCTCGTCGAGTCGAACACGGCCCGGCTCGAAGCGATCGAAGCTGGCGAGCAGATCGTCGTCGGCGTCAACAAGTTCACCGAGGGCGAGCCCTCGCCCCTCGCCTCCGGCGAGGACGCGATCATGGTGGTGCCCGAGGGGGTCGAGGCCGAGCAGATCGCCCGGTTGAAAGCCTGGCGGGAGGCGCGCGACGCGAAAGCCGCGAAGGCGGCGCTCGAAGAGCTTTCGCGCGCGGCGAAGGAAGGCCGCAATATGGTCGAGCCGTCGATCGCGGCGGCGAAGGCCGGCGTGACCACCGGCGAATGGGGCGGCGTGCTGCGCGGCGTCTTCGGCGAATATCGCGCCCCGACGGGCGTCTCCTCAACCGCGCGCCAGGTCGGCGGCGCGCTCGACAAGGTGCGAGGGGAGGTCGAGCGCGTTTCGCAGAAGATCGGCAAGCGCGCCAAATTCCTGGTCGGGAAGCCCGGGCTGGACGGACACTCGAACGGCGCCGAGCAAATTGCGGTCCGCGCCCGCGACGCCGGCTTCGACGTCATCTACGCCGGCATCCGCTCGACGCCGAAGGAGCTCGTGGACGCCGCCAAAAAGGAAGGCGCGCATTGCGTCGGCCTGTCGATCCTCTCCGGCTCGCATGTGACGCTCGCCCATGAGGTCATCAAGCTGATGAAGGACGAGGGGCTCGCCAATGTGCCGCTGGTCGTGGGCGGCATCATCCCGCCCGCCGACGAGAAGCTCCTGCGCGAGAGCGGCGTCGCGGCGGTCTACACGCCGAAAAATTATGATCTGAACCAGATCATGACGGATCTGGCGCATATCATCGAGCGAAGCGTGGGGTGAGCCTGGGGTGAAGCCCCGGTTGCGCGGCCGAGCTTACTCCGGGTCGAGCGGCGCAAGCCCCGAAGGCTTGCCGTCTTGGCCGAGCGCGATCTTCTCGATGCGCGCTTCCGCCTCCTTCAGCAGCGCGTCGCAGCGCCGCTTCAAGGCCTCGCCGCGCTCGAAGAGCTTCACGGATTCGTCGAGCGAAACGGTCGATTTCTCGAGCGCCGCGACAATTTCCTCCAGCTCCTGCATGGCTTTTTCAAAAGGCAGGGTCGCGGGATCGGCAAGAGCATTCAAGGCTAGACCTTTCGGGGCGGAGACAAGCCAACCCGGGCTGTTGTCCGCGTCATGGCCGGGCTAGTCCCGGCCATCCACGCGAAGACGCCGAAGTCGCAGAGATAGCCCATCGCATCCGGAATTGCGACTACCGCGCTCCTAACCTCCGCGCTCTTAAGCGTCGCCCTCCTCGGCGCCCCCGTCCTCGAGGATTTTCTCGGCGACGACGCCGGCGTTGGCGCGGACCGCCTGGTCGATCTTCTCCGCGACCGCCGGGTTCTGCTTCAGATAGGTCTTGGCGTTCTCGCGTCCCTGCCCGAGCCGCTGGCTGTCGTAGGAGAACCACGCGCCCGACTTCTCCACGACGCCAGCCTTCACGCCCAGATCGATCAACTCGCCGACCTTCGAGATGCCCTCGCCATACATGATGTCGAACTCGACCTGCTTGAACGGCGGCGCCACCTTGTTCTTGACCACCTTCACCCGCGTCTGATTGCCCACCGCCTCGTCGCGGTCCTTGATCGCCCCGATCCGGCGGATGTCGAGCCGCACAGAGGCGTAGAACTTCAGCGCGTTGCCGCCCGTCGTCGTCTCCGGCGAGCCATACATCACCCCGATCTTCATGCGGATCTGGTTGATGAAGATCACCAGCGTGTTCGAGCGCGAGATCGAGGCGGTCAGCTTGCGCAGCGCCTGGCTCATCAGCCGCGCCTGCAGGCCCGGCTGCACCTCGCCCATCTCCCCCTCGATCTCCGCGCGGGGCGTGAGCGCCGCGACCGAGTCCACGACCAGCACGTCCACCGCGCCCGAGCGCACCAGCGTGTCGGTGATCTCCAGCGCCTGCTCGCCCGTGTCGGGCTGCGAGATCAGGAGATCGTCAAGCTGCACCCCGAGCTTCTTGGCGTAAACCGGATCGAGCGCATGCTCGGCGTCCACGAAGGCGCAGACGCCGCCCGCCCTCTGCGCCTCGGCGATCACATGCAGCGTCAGCGTGGTCTTGCCCGACGACTCCGGCCCGTAAATCTCGACGATGCGCCCGCGCGGCAGGCCACCGACGCCGAGCGCAATGTCGAGCCCGAGCGAGCCGGTGGAGACGGTCTCGATCTCGACCGGCTTCTGGTTCTTGCCGAGCCGCATGATCGAGCCCTTGCCGAAGGCGCGCTCGATCTGCGAGAGCGCGGCGTCGAGCGCCTTGGTCTTGTCCACGGAGGTTCCTTCCACAAGGCGGAGATTGGCGGCTTGGCTCACGGCGAAATTCCTTCTGACACACGAAAAGCGGGCGGCGCAACGGCGGGCGGAAACGAAGAAGGGCCCAACCGGCCCAGCCATTGTGCATGTTTTGTTCTTTTTCGCAAGCCCGTTTTCTAGCTTTGTTCGCCTGCCAAGCGGGGCCAGCAAATCCGATCGCGCCGCTTTCTCACCACAATTGACGTTATATTATAACGTTACGTCCTCACCCCGACGAGAATGGACACTGCCATGGGCCAAGGGCTCGCCAGACGGTCTCTCGCTTTCCTTGCGGCGGTTCTGGCGCCGCTGTCGGCGCGCGACGCCGCCGCTCAACATGCGCTTCCCGACATCGAGCTGGCTCACAAGCCGCGCAAGCAGGCCCGGAGCAGGCCGCCGCAACCGGCGCGCCCGACGACGTCGGCGACGCGCCATCCCGCGCCGCAGCCTCAGCAAAATGCTGCGGCTGCGGTCCCCGGCCCCCCGGCTCCCGCTCCCCAGTCGTCGCCGGCGGCGCTGACGAACCCCGAGAGGCTCGATCGTCTGCTGCCGAAGATCGGGGTGAGCCAATATTCGTTCGACCGCGCGGCGATAGAGTTGCTTCCGCAAGGCAATCAGGCGCCGCTCGATAAGGTCCTGCTTCAAGCTCCCGGAGTGGCGCAAGATTCGGCCGCCAGCGGCAATCTGCATGTCCGCAACGAACACGCCAATCTGCAATACCGCATCAACGGGGTCCTGCTGCCCGACGGTGTCTCGGGCTTTGGGCAGGTCATGGACACGGGCTTCATCGGCTCCCTGTCGCTGGTCACCGGCGCGCTGCCGGCGCAATACGGCCTGCGCACCGCGGCCCTTGTCGACATCATCTCGCGCACGCCGCCCGACACGCCTGGCGGCAATGTGACGCTCTATGGCGGCAGCCACGCCACCGGCCAAACCTTCTTCGAATATGGCGCCAAGAGCGGGCAGTGGGAGGTCTTCGCCACGGGCCGCCTGGTTCGTAACAACCTCGGTATCGAAAACCCGACTCCGAGCCATGAAGCGATCCACGACCTCACCGAGCAGGGGCGGTTCTTCGGCTACGCGGCCTACGCGATCGACGACGCAACGAAGCTCAGCTTCATCACGGGAACGTCAGTCGCCAATTTCCACATCCCCAACAACCCCAATCAACCGCCGAATTTCGAGGCCTTCGGGATCGGCTGGTTCAATTCTTCGAAGCTCAACGAAATCCAGGACGAGCGCAATTTTTACAATGTCATCGCCTTGACGCAATCCTCCGCCGCCGTGGACACGCAGCTCTCCTATTTCTCGCGCTACTCGACGCTGCATTACGTCCCCGATCAGATCGGCGATCTCATCTTCGACGGCGTCGCGTCTGACGTCTATCGCGCGAGCCTCGTCAACGGGCTGCAAGGGGACGCCGCCTATCGCATCACTGACGCCCACACCTTGCGCGCGGGATTTACCGTCAGCGGCGAAAAAACCCATGTCGTGACCAATTCGAGCCTCCAGCCGCTCGACGCGAATGGCGATCCGATCGACCAACCTTATGGAGTTTATGATTCCAGCGCAAAGGTCGGCTGGATCGCCGGCGTCTATGCGCAGGACGAATGGAAGCTCAACGACCTGCTGACGCTGAACGGCGGCCTGCGCTTCGATCAGATCTGGCAGTTCGTCGAGGCCAATCAGGTCAGTCCGCGCTTTGGGCTCGTCCTCAAGCCGATGGAGGGAACGACGCTGCACGGCGGCTACGCCCGCAATTTCACGCCGCCGCCACAGGCGCTCGCCTCGCCGACGACTCTCGCCTTTTACAACAACACGACGCAGCAGCCGGAGATCCCCTTCTCGAGTCCCGTGCGTCCCGAGCGCGCGAATGTTTTTGACGTCGGCGCGACGCAGAAGATCGCGCACGACCTCGAGATCGGCCTGGATTTCTATTACAAGCGCGCGCGCAATCTTCTCGACGACGGCCAGTTCGGGCAAGCCTATGCGCTGACGGCCTTCAACTACGATCGCGCCTACAACAGCGGCGTCGAGTTCTCGTCCAAATTCGAGAGCGGCGACTTTCGCGCCTACGGCAATCTCGCCTGGGGCCGCCAGCGCGCCACGCAGTGGACATCCAATCAATTCCTCTTCGACGCCGACGAATATGCCTATGTGGCGAACCATTACGTCTATACCGACCACGCCCAGACCTGGACGGCCTCAGCGGGCGCATCCTATGTCCTTTCGGGAACGCACGGCTCGATCGACATGGTTTATGGCAGCGGCCTGCGTTCGGGCTTCGCCAATACGACGCATGTGTCTCCCTATACGCAGGTCAATCTCAGCCTGTGGCGCGAGATCGGCGCCGTGTTCGACAAGCCGCTCACGCTGCGCTTCGACGTCGTCAATCTCCTCGATCACGCCTATGAGCTGCGCGACGGCTCGGGCATCGGCGTCTTCGCGCCGCAATATGGCCCGCGGCGGGGATTTTTCGTAGCATTGAAACAGGCGTTCTGAACGCCGAAATGTCCCAGCCCTCGCGCTGCTTAGCCTTCACACCGCCCCGATGATCCGCGTGAAAATCTCCCGCACCCCGCCCTGCGTCTCGGCGAGGCGCGCTTCGAGGTGTGAAAGGCTCGGCGCGGCGCCAGCCGCCAGCACGAGGCCGGTCAACCCGCGGGAGGCCTTCTTGGGATCGAAATTCTCGGAGATCGCCAGCCGCAAGACTTGCGTGAGCCCCTGATACAGCGTCGTCGCTTCGCTCAACACGCCGGCGTCTCCTTCCGACAGCGCGCCGATTTTAGCGAGCTCGCTCAGGGCGGCGCCGGTCGAAGTCGAAAAGCGCAGGCCGTCCCTGCGCCGCTGCGTCAGCTCCAGAAACTGCGTCACGAATTCGATGTCGATCTGGCCGCCCGGCGCCTGCTTCAGATCCCATAGGCCGCCCGACCCCTTCTCGCGTTCGAGCCGGCGGCGCATGTCGAGGGCGTCGGCGGCGACAGAAGCGGCGTCCTGGGAGCGGGCGAGCGCGGCGGCGATCGCGCTTTCGACGCGCGCCACGAATTCCGCCGGACCGGCGACGACGCGCGCACGGGTCAGCGCCATGCGCTCCCAGGTCCAGGCCTCCTTGGCCTGATACTCCTCAAAGGCCTGAAGCCGCACGGCGATTGGCCCCTTGTTGCCCGAGGGGCGCAGCCGAAAATCGACCTCGTACAGCAGGCCTTCGGCGGTCGGCGCCGAAAGGGCGCTGATGAGCCTTTGCGTCAGGCGCGCGTAATACTGCGCCGCAAACAAGGAGCTCTCGCCGCCGCGACTCTCCGCGAGGGGATCGGCGTCATAGAGCAGCATGAGATCGAGATCGGAGGCCGCCGTCATCTCGCGGCCGCCGAGCTTGCCGAGCGCGACCACCGCCGCCGCGCCGCCCTCGATCCGGCCATGCGCCCGCGCGAACTCCTCCTCGACCCTCTGCAGCAGACCACGGATGAGAGCTTCGGCGAGATCGGCGTAGACCGCGCCCGCCGCCGCCGGCGTCAGCTCCATGGTCAGAAGCTGCACGCCGATCAGGAATTTCTGCTCCTGCCCGAAGATGCGGGCGCGATCGAGGGCGTCCTCGTAGGAGCGCGCCTCGGAGAGCGCGACTTGCAGCCGTCGCGATAGGTCGTCTCGGCCCGCCGAGGCGGGCTCGATCAGGGCGGCGATGACGCGCGGACGCCGCGAAGCCGTCTCTGCGAGCTTGGGCGCCGAGCCCAGGATGGTCGCGAGGAGACGCAAGAGGCGCGGGTTGGCGGCGAGCAAGGAGAAGAGCTGCAGCCCGGCCGGCAGGCGGTTCATAAATTTGTCGAAAGCCAGGAAGGCCTCGTCCGCTTCTCCCGTCGCCGCAAGCGCCTCGAGCAGCGCCGGCGTCAGCTCGGTCAGCCGTTCTCGCGCCCGCGCCGAGCGCATCGCCGGAACACGGCCGAAATGCCAGGAGCGCAGGCTCTCGGTCACGAGGCGCGGTCGTCCGTAACCGAGGCGGGCCAATGTCGCGAGGGTCTCGGGATCGTCCTCGTCGCCGGTGAAGACGAGATTGCCGCCCGCGGTGGAGAGCTCGGGCGCGCCTTCGAATAGCCTGGCATAATGACCTTCGACGGTCTCGAGCCGCCGACGCAAAGCCAGCGCGAAATCGTCATAGCCGGCGAAACCCATCATGCGGCCGATCACGGCGACGCCGTCGTCGGCTGCGGGCAGCACATGGGTCTGCCGATCATCGACCATCTGCAGTCTGTTCTCGACCTTGCGCAGGAAGAGGTAGGCATCCCGAAGCTCGTCGCGCGCGCGGCCTTCGATCCAGCCGGCTTCCGCGAGGCGGTCGAGCATCGCCAGCGTCGAGCGCCCACGCAGCGACGGGTCGCGCCCAGCGAGAATGAGCTGCTGCGTCTGCACGAAGAATTCGATCTCTCGGATCCCGCCACGCCCGAGCTTCACGTCATGCCCGTTCACCGCGACGACGCCATGCCCCTTGTGCGCATGGATCTGCCGCTTGATCGAGTGCACGTCGGCGAGCGCGGCGAAGTCGTAATGCTTGCGCCACACGAAAGGCTGGAGCTCCTTGAGAAAGATTTCGCCGGCCTCAATGTCGCCCGCGGCGGGCCGCGCCTTGATGAAGGCGGCTCGCTCCCAGTTCTGACCCATGCTTTCGTAGTAGGCGTAAGCGGCCTCCAGCGGCAGGGCGATCGGCGTCGCGCCCGGATCGGGCCGCAACCGCAGATCGAGACGAAACACATAGCCGTCGGCTGTGCGCTCGCTCATCAGTCGCACGACGCGCTGCGTCAGCCGGACGAAGAAATCCCAACCGTCTTCGGGCTTGGCGAGTTGCGCGCGCGCGCGGTCGAAGAGCACGACGAGATCGAGATCGGAGGAGTAATTCAGCTCGAAGGCGCCGCCCTTGCCCATGGCGAGAAAAATCCAGCCCGAGCCGCGACCGGGCTCCTCGCAACCGGCGAGCGTCAGCTTTCCCTGCTGCGCCGCCTCGCGCAGGGTGAAATCGATCGCCGCGGAAAGCGCAGCGTCGGCGAAATCGGTCATGGCGCGCATGACGACCTCCGCCTCCCAGACCTGGGCGAGATCGGCGAGCGCGATCAGGAGCGACGCCTCCTGCTTGGCGACACGAAAAACCCGCATCGCTTCGGGCTCGGTTTCGGGCCGTGCGGCGCGCACGCGACATAATAGCGCAGCGAGGCTTTCCTCGGGAGGCGCGATGAGCAACCGCACAAGGCGCCCAGCGTCTCGGGCCGCGATTTCGCCGAGAAAGGGCGAGCCGCCAAAAATCCCGATAAGCAGTTCTTTCGCCTTGGATTCACGCTCGAGAAGGGCGGCGAGGAATCCGTCGGGGTCGCGCTCTCGCGCCCGCTCCAGGGCCCGCTCCGCCAAAACGACATCCCCAGGCGCCAGGGGCTTTTTCGCGCGTGCGAGAAGAGTTTGCGACGTTGCTGCGACCAAGGGGGGCTCGGTTTCTGACGGATACACAACTCCCGCCTTGCTTCTTGCGCCGAATTCTAAGAGAGTTGTCGGCGATGCCGGTCCTCAGGGAGGAACGCACGCGTCGCATGCAGTTACTGCAAAATAACACAGAACAGGGAAGAGGAAATCAGATGAAAGCTACAACGATTCTCGCCGCCGCCGCTCTCTTCGTCGGCATGACGGGTTTCGCCTTCGCGGAATGCGACACGCACAAGGGCGATCGCGACACCGACAAGCAGACCAAGTGCTCCGAGAAGTGCGAGGACGGTTTCTCCGCCGGCACCATGGTTTATGGCTCGGATTTCAACGTGCAGAAAGAGAAGGCGATCGCCTGCTTCAACGCTTGCGGTTGCGAGGCGCACGGCGCCCAGTTCGTGAAGGAACACGGAACCAACCAAGCGCGGTAAGGCCCATCGGCGCCGGGCGGCATGCCCGGCGCTTCCTTCACCTCGACCGATTTCCCCTACGTTTTTCCAGCTATGTCTTTGAATCCCCTCGATTCCTGGAGGGAGTGCTATCGCGCGAAATAGGCGTCTTCCGCTTGCCGCCACTGCGGGTCCTCCGTGATGCGCATCAAAGCGCGATCGATCGGTCTTTTCAGCGCGCTATGCTCTGGGAGCGCAATAGCCATATAGGCTGGCGCGAGGAGCGGCTCCGCCACGCGTAACGATCTGTGGAAGCGAGTCGCGACGAGATAGCGCAGCGCGCCGAGGCTGTTCACGACGACGTCTTCCCGGCCGGCCGCGAGCGCCTCCAGCGCCTCCTGCAAGCTCGCATAATTCTTGTGCGCGATGCGATGATGCTCGAGATATTCGGCGCCGGAAGATGCGGCTGACGCCGCGACGCGCCGGCTCGACAGATCGCTCTGCGAGAAGCTCACCGCCGCGCCCACTTGCTCCGCCGTGAGGCGCGACACCAGGCTCGCGGACAGCAGCGAAACCAGCGCAAGGCTGCTCAGCATCCAGAGCGCCGCAATCCACCGCCCGGGCATCGTCTTTGGCGTCTTGTCGCCATATCCCACGGTCGTCATCGTGACCACGGCCCAATAAAGGCCGTCGCGCAGCGTCCGCACGGCGGAGTTTGTCCTGGATGCGTCGCTCTCCAGCCGCTCGACGAGCCACATGGCGATGCCCGCGACGAACAGCAATACGATCATGACGCCGAAAAGCGGTCCCAGCTCGAATGCGGCGCCCGAGAAGGAGGCGATCGCCGCGCGCGGGCCTGCTGTGTTCCGGAGCGCCGCCGCGACGCCGGAACGATGCGCGGGGTAGGAAAAGTCGACGCGAGCGGATCGATCTTCTGTAATGGTTATTGCGCCGATCGCGGCGTCGAACCGCCGCTCCTCGAGTCCTCGCAGCACGTCCTCCATCTTGGCGACGAGCGTGAACTGATAACTTTGGCCAATGTCTTCCGCCACGCGCCGCCAGAGATCGACGCTCGCGCCGGTAAAGGAGCCGTCCCGCTCGACGCGCGCGTAAGGGGCGGCGTCGTAGACCGCGACTCTCAGAGGTTGCGCTCGCGCCTCGAAGGTTCCCGCGACGAACCAGCAGGCCAGCATCGCCGCAGCGGCGAAGCGGCGCCCCGCGGACAAGAATAGCTTCAGTCCAACGTGGCGAAGATTCGTCATCGTCCCCAAACGCCTCTTACATCAATCATTACGCGTGAATGCGAAACCCATGTGTCGGCCGGGGCGGCGCTCCATTCTCGGGCTCGACGCCCACTGCGGCGCATGCCCCCAAACCAGAGGCTTCTTGAGACGGCAGGGGAAGCGCCTAGTTATTCGGCCGGGGGAAGCGGAGGCCAGTGTGTCGCAAATCGAAGGCGTCGTTTACGCTCCCCCCACGAGCGACTATCCCGCCGTGATCGTATTCTTCGGACCGAAGGGCGAAATACTGGCGTCGCACGCCTCCGAAACGAAAGAAGCGGCGCAGGCGACGCTCGTTCGAATCCTGAAGCAGGTGCAAGAAAGGCTCGACGCGGACGGCATCGAGGCGACCTATGACGAGAAGACGCGCGAGAATATTTTATCGACGTTCTTGCAGTGATAGGAGAGGTCGAAAAGACTATCGAGTTCCTCGCTCGTGAGCTTTGAGGCGACCGCCTCGTCGGCGCCGAGCAGCCTGCGGAAATCACCCTCGCCACGCCATTGCGCCAGGGCGCTGCGCTGCACAATGGCATAGGCGTCCTCTCGAGACACGCCTTTCTGCGTCAGCGCGATGAGCACGCGTTGCGAATTGACGAGCCCGCCGAGCTTCTCGAGATTCTTGCGCATCGTCTCGGGGTAGACGACGAGATTCTCGATCACGCCCGCCAGACGAACCAGGGCGAAGTCCAGCGTGACCGTCGCGTCCGGGCCGATCATGCGCTCGACGGAGGAGTGCGAGATATCGCGCTCATGCCAGAGCGCGACGTCTTCCAGCGCCGGGATCGCCATGCCGCGCACGAGGCGCGCGAGCCCGGTGACATTCTCGGTCAGCACCGGGTTGCGCTTGTGCGGCATCGCGGAAGATCCCTTCTGACCTTCCGAGAAGAACTCCTCCGCCTCCAGCACCTCGGTGCGCTGCAGATGACGGATTTCCACGGCGAGCCGTTCGACGCTGGAGGCGACGACGGCGAGCGTCGCGAAGAAGGCTGCGTGTCGGTCCCGCGGGATCACTTGCGTCGAGATCGGCTCGACGGCGAGACCCATCTTCTCCGCCACATGCGCCTCGACGCGCGGGTCGATGTTGGCGAAGGTGCCGACCGCGCCGGAGATGGCGCAGACGGCGATTTCCGCGCGAGCGGCAACAAGCCGGGCGCGGGCGCGCGAGAATTCGGCATAGGCCTGCGCGAGCTTCAGGCCGAAGGTCGTGGGCTCGGCGTGGACGCCATGCGAGCGGCCCATCGTCAAAGTGTTTTTGTGCTCGAAGGCGCGCTTCTTGAGCGCCGCCAGCAGCGCGTCGACGTCGGCGATCAGAAGATCGGCGGCGCGCGAGAGCTGCACCGAGAGGCAGGTGTCGAGCACGTCGGAGCTCGTCATGCCCTGATGCACGAAGCGGGAATCGGCGCCGATGAACTCGGCGAGATGCGTGAGGAAGGCGATCACGTCGTGTTTCGTCACGCGCTCGATCTCGTCGATGCGCGCGACGTCGAATTGAGCCGCTCCGCCCTTCTCCCAGATGGCCTTGGCGCTTTCCTTTGGGATGACGCCGAGCTCGGCCAGCGCGTCGCAAGCGTGCGCCTCGATCTCGAACCAGATGCGAAAGCGCGTCTGCGGCTCCCAGATATCGGTCATCGCCTTGCGGGAGTAGCGCGGAATCATCGTTGAAGGGCCTTTGCGGATTTGCGGGGAAGCGGGCGGTTCATGGTTTGATCGCGCTTCACGCGAAACAACTGGCTCCCGCCCTTTCGCGAGCCGCGCTCTACCATGGCCGCGAAGCGGCTGTCCACAACGCGGGCGGCGCGCGACAATACCTCATGGGCTGGAGTATAAAGGCCGATAGCCGAGTGCGGGGCGGCGGACCCACGCGGCCCCATGCTCCTGACGGAACGCTCACCATGGTCATTCCTCTCCACGACGACGCGGAACTGAGATTTGTGCGGCGTCCCATCGTGAACTGGACGCTGATCCTCATCAATGTCGCCGTGTTCCTCGTCGTGCGCAGCGAGATTTTCGGCGATCCCCTGACCGTCATTCGCGGCTTCGCACTCATTCCCCGCGTGCTGTTCGGCGAGGCGCAGCTCGCCAAATGGATCGTGGGGCCGCCGGCGCCGCTCACGCTCCTCACCTCGCTCTTCTTCCATTCGGGCTGGCTGCATCTCATCGGCAACATGCTCTTCCTCTATGTGCTCGGCGACAATGTCGAGGACGCGATGGGATCGCTGCATTATCTGCTCTTCTATTTGACCTGCGGCGTCGCCTCGGGCGTTGTCTTCGCCTACGCCGCGCCGGACACGATCACCCCGCTGGTCGGGGCCTCGGGGGCGATCTCCGGCGTTTGCGCGGCCTATCTGATGCTCTATCCCCGCGCGATCATCTTCGGTCTCGCGGCGATCTTCCCCATTCGCGCGCCGGCCTGGATGTTCGTCGGGGCCTGGATCGTGCTGCAATTCATTCACGCCGCTCTCGGCGATCAGGACCATGTCGCCTGGGTCGCGCATCTCGGCGGCATCGTCGCGGGGCTGTTGCTGACGCCCATGTTCGCGCGCCGCGCCCTCTCGCCGCGTTTCCGCCGGCGCCCGCCGCCGACGCCGCCCCAGAGCGACGTGGGTCCTTCCGCATGACCGAGGGGAAGCGGCCGCTGGAGATCGGCGCGCTCGTCTTCGAAGGAATTGATCAGCTCGATCTGACCGGCCCGTTCGAGGTGCTTGCAACTATGCCCGACGTGACGTTTCGGCTCTATGCCAAAAGCGCCCTGCCCGTGCGCGACGTGCATGGGTTGCGTCTCCTACCCGACGCCGTCTTCAGTGAGACGCCGCGCCTCGATGCGTTCCTCGTTCCGGGCGGGTTCGGTCAGGAGGCGCTGATGGAGGACGAGGAGACCCTCGCCTGGGTCGAAAGGCAGGCAAGGGACGCGACGCATGTGCTCTCGGTTTGCACCGGAGCCCTGATCCTCGGCGCCGCGGGGCTCCTGAAAGGTCGTCGTGCGACGACGCATTGGGCCGTGCGCCACTTGCTCCCCCTTTTTGGCGCCGTCGCCGTCGACGAACGCGTCGTCATCGACGGCAACATCACATCCACCGCTGGCGTCACCTCGGGCATCGACGGGGCCCTGCGGCTCGCCGCGGCGCTGCGCGGCGATGCTGGGGCGCAGGCAATCCAGCTCTTCATGGAATATGCGCCGCAGCCGCCCTTCGCCTGCGGCTCTCCGGAATCCGCTCCGCGAGCCGTCGTCGAAGACGTGCGGCATATGACGCAGTCGATCACGGCGCGCCGCGAGGCGACGGCGCGGCGCATCGCGGCGAAGCTCGGCGTTGGGAGCTAGCCTTTTGGCGCTTCCGCACGCGGCGCCCCAAGCCCGGGCGCGAGGCGATGCGTCAACGCCAGCGCGGCGAGCCCGAGCAGCGCGAAGCCCGCGCTCGCCAAGAACGTCGCGGAGGCGCCGTAGCCGTCCCAGAGCGCTCCGGCGAGAAGGCTCGCGAGCAGAGTTCCGACACCGCCAACGAGGTTGAAGAGGCCGAAAGCCGTGCCGCGCAGCTCGGGGTCGGCGACGTCGGCGACGAGGGTCGCCAGCAGCCCCTGCGTGAAGCCCATGTGAAGGCCCCAGAGAACAACGCCGAGGGAGACCGTGAGGGCGCCTTGCGGCGCGGCCAGCGCGATGTCGGCGCCGACGAGGAGCAGGAGCCCGGCCACGAGCGGCGCGAGACGGCTGCGCCCATCTGTGAAGGCGCCGGCGGGATAGGCCGAGAGCGCATAGACGACGTTCATCGCCACGAGCACCAGCGGGCTCAGAGCGATCGGCAGTCCGGCGTCGCGTGCGCGCAAGATGAGAAACGCTTCGCTGAAGCGAGCGAGCGAGAAAAGCGCCGCAGTCGCCACGACGAGCCAGAAGACGGAGGAAAGCCGTTTGAGCTCATCCACATGGAGGGGGAAACGCGGCTTGCGCAGGTCTCCCGCCCGTACTGGCTCCGTCACCGCGACAAGAAGAAGCGCTACGGCCAGGAAAGCCGGCAAGACGGCAATCCAGAACACGAGCTTGAAGTCGTCGTGGCTCCGCCACATCAGCAGGATCGCGAGCGCCGGCCCCAGAAACGCGCCCACCGTGTCCAGCGACTGACGAAGTCCGAAGGCTGCGCCGCGCAGCTCCGCCGGCGCGAGATCGGCGACGAGCGCGTCGCGCGGCGCGCCGCGTATACCCTTGCCGACGCGATCGACGAAGCGCGCCGCGACGAGCAAACCAATGCCCTGCGCCAGCGGAAAGGCGGGTTTCGTCAGCGCCGCCAACCCGTAGCCGATGACGGCCAAGAGCTTGCGCCGGCCGAGCCAGTCCGAGAGCGCGCCCGAAAAGACTTTGACGATGGACGCCGTCGATTCCGCCACGCCTTCGATCACCCCGACCTCCGTCATCGAGGCGCCGAGCGTAGCGACCAGATAGACGGGAAGAAGCGCGTGGATCATCTCGGAAGAGACGTCCATGAGAAGCGAGACGAATCCCAGCGCCCACACGCCCTCCGGGATCTTTCGCAAGCTTTGCGGCGCGAGGGAAAAGAACGTCATGGGATCTCCGAAAGCGACGGCTTCGAGGGGCGAGCTGATTATGTATAAGGCAAAGGCGTCGCCTTTTCTCGCGCGCGGCGAAGGACGGAGGTCGCTCCATCGCCGCGTGGTAAGGCTCGCTGTTTCCACCGTTTCTCCAGCCGTATCGGCCGAGAAAGCGGCGGCCCTTTCACGAAAGGGTCACGCCCGCTAAGATGTATGAGACTCGAACGAGGACCCAAAAATGACAATGGAGGAGAAACCCGGTGAAGACGAGGCGGATACGGCCCAGTTCGAGGAGGCCGCCCTGCCCCAGGAGATGACGCTGCTCATCGTGGACGATGATCGCCCATTCCTGAACCGACTCTCCGCCGCGATGCAGGCGAGGGGATTTTTGGTCTCGGTCGCCGACTCCGTCAAGACTGGTCTGGCCGCGATCGCGCAGAGCGCACCGGCCTTTGCGGTGATCGACATGCGGCTTGGCGACGGCAACGGCCTCGACGTGATTTCGGAGCTCAAGGCCCGGCGACCCGATGCGCGCGGCGTGATGCTGACCGGCTACGCCAATATCGCGACGGCCGTCACCGCAGTGAAGCTCGGCGCCTTCGACTATCTCGCGAAACCCGCCGACGCCGACGAAATCTATCACGCGTTGATGGCGACGCAGGCGGAAAAGCCCGAAACCAGCGAGAACACCATGTCGGCCGACCGGGTCCGCTGGGAGCACATTCAGCGCGTGTTCGAGGCCTGCGACCGCAACGTCTCGGAGACGGCGCGCAGGCTCAACATGCATCGGCGCACCCTGCAGCGCATTCTCGCCAAGCGCGCGCCGCGCTAAAGCGCTGGCGAGAGCCCCTACGGCTCGCCGGGATGCAGAGCGGCGTGCAAGCGCGTCGCCGCCAGGGCGCCGAAGCGCACCAGCAACCCCCGCCGCGCCGCCGGCGCGAGCGGGTGGATCGGAGCCTCGCGCTCAATCGCCGCGCCATAGGCGTCCGCGATGATCAACCCGGTCTCCTGGGGGAAAACGCCGTCGGCGCCGGCGCTTTGGGCGAGTCCGAGGGGGATCGCAAAATAGAAGCGGTCGCAATAGGCCCGGTAATGCCGCCATTTGCCGTCCGCCCGGAAATCCGCGACGGAGGACTTGACCTCCACGATGCGCAGCGAGCCGTCGCGTCCCAACGCCAACAAATCAGCCCGCCGCCCGTTGGGGAGCGGAAATTCGCTGAGCACCGCATGGCCCAGCGACCGCAGTAGAATGCTCGCGCCCCTCGTGACGCTGCGCGTTTGTTCCGGACGCAAGAGGAGCGTCTCGGACGATCCGGCGGGCATGTCATGAGGCACGTCACAAAGCTCCTCGGCGCCTTCCCGCTCGGATGAGGTGGAGCGAGCGATAATAAGTCGCGTCGGATCAAGATGTTGGTCCCATCGAAAAAGTCTGTCAACTCTTGCGGATTTGCTGCTGCGCCGGGCCGATAAAGCGCCAACGCCTTGATGCTCTTGCGTCGCCAAACCGCACGCAACCGTGGTAACAACGCGCACTTTTCCCGCCAAAGGGTGTCGCGAGATGAAAAAAATCCTGGCCGCGCTGCTTGCTTTCGGCGCGCTTTCGCTTGCCCAAGCCGTCGCCAAGGAGCGCGTCGTCAACGTCTTCAACTGGAGCGATTATATCGACGCCAAGACGCTCGACGATTTCACGCGCGAGACCGGGATCAAGGTCGTCTACGACACTTACGATTCCAATGAGATTTTAGAGACGCGTCTGCTCGCGGGCTCGACGGGTTACGACCTTGTGGTCCCCTCGGCGACCTTCCTTGCGCGCCAAATCAGAGCGGGTGTCTATCAGTCGCTCGATATGAGCAAGCTGCCAAACGCAAAATACATATGGCGCGATATCGCCGCGAAGCTCGCTCGCTACGACCCGGGCAACCGCTACGCGATCGACTATATGTGGTACACGACCGGCGTGGCCTACAACGTCGCGAAAGTGAAAGAGAAGCTCGGCGACCACGGGATCACGAGCTGGGAGCAGGTCCTACGGCCGGAAAATCTGAAAAAGCTCTCGGGCTGCGGAGTCTATATGCTCGACAGCCCGGAGGACATGTTCGCCATCGCGCTCAATTATCTGAAGCTCGATCCCAATTCGAAGAAGCCCGAGGACATTCAGAGGGCCAGTAACCTGTTGCAGACGTTGCGGCCTTTCGTCAAAAAATTCCATTCCTCCGAATATATCAACGCCTTGGCGAACGGCGACATTTGCGTCGCCATCGGCTGGTCCGGCGACGCTTTCCAGGCCCGCGACCGCGCCCGCGAAGCGAATAATGGCGTGGAAATCGCCTTCGCCATCCCCCGCGAAGGCACGCTGATCTCGCTCGACGCCCTCGCCATTCCAAAGGATGCGCCACATCCCGAAGAAGCCTATGCGCTGGTCGACTACCTGCTGCGCCCGGAAGTCGCCGCCCGCAACACCAATGCTACGCATTTCGCGAATGGCGTCGCCGCCTCACGACCGCTGATCGATCCGACGATTCTCGGCAATCCGTCAATCTATCCCGACGAAGCGACCATGAACCGGCTCTTCGCCGTCACCGCGCCGGACCTCCCCACCCAGAGGATTCTCACGCGGGCCTGGACGCACGTGAAGACGGGCCGCTGATGGGCTGCGTGTGACGGTTCGCGCCCCTCCTCTCCGCACAGCCCGCGGTGAGGGGGACAAACGCGATCATTGCTCGTTCAGCATGCGCTTGAGCAGCTCGACCACCTGAGCCAGGCCATTGTCTTTGGCGATCAGATTTTCAATTTTACGCACCGCGTGAATCACGGTCGTGTGATCGCGGCCGCCGAAACGCCGGCCAATTTCCGGCAGGGAGCGCGGCGTCAGGGCCTTCGAGAGATACATGGCGACCTGACGCGGCAGGACGACATTGGCGGTTCGGCGAGAGGAAACAATGTCGGCGCGCGATACATTGTAATGACTCGCGACGAGCTTCTGAATGTCATCAATCTTGACGCGCTTCGGCTCATGCGTGTTGACGAGGTCGCGGATTGCTCTCTCTGCCGTCGAGACGCAGATCGGCGCGCCGTTCAAGCTTGAATGCGCGAGAAGCCGCGAGACCGCGCCATCGAGATCGCGGCCGTTCGACGTGATGATCTTGGCGACGTAGACGATGACGTCATGCGGAACGACGAAAGCGTCGTGCTGCTCTTTCGCGGCGGCGATGCGGGTCTCCAGCACCTGCTGACGCAATTCCTCGTCGAGCGGACCGATCTCCACGCAGAGCCCGCCTTTCAGCCGCGAGGACGCGCGTTCGTCGAGCGACTCGAGTTGCGACGGCGGCCGGTCCGCGGCCACAACGATCTGGCGACCGGAGTCGATCAGCGCATTGACGAGATGCGAGAATTCGGCCCGCAAGATCTTGCCCTGGAGAAACTGGAGATCGTCGACAACCAGCATGTCGATGGAGCGCAAGTCTTCCTTGAGCGCATAGGCGGTCTGGTCGCGCAGAGCGTTGCCAAAATTGCTCATGAAGCGTTCGGCGGTCAGATAAAGGACGCGGCGCCGGCCGTCGCTGACCAGTCGGGCCATAGCCTGGAGAAGATGCGTCTTGCCCAAGCCGACCGACGCATGGACGTACAACGGATTAAACAGCGGCGCGGCGCCTTGCGCGCATTGCTCCGCCGCCCGACGCGCCGCGGCGAAGGCGAAGTCGTTCGATTTGCCCACCCGGAACGTCGCAAAAGTCAGCCGCCGGTCCAGGGGAGAGCCAATGAAACCCTCGGCCTCCGCACGGTTCCCCGGCTTCGGACCGCACACACGCCGCCCGAAACCAAGCACGTCCGCATCCTGCCCCACCCTGGCCAGGGTTTGCGGCGCGACCGTCCTGACGCCCGGCGCGGGACTTCTCAAAACGGGCGCGGCAGCCTGCACGGCTTTCATCTTCGGGTTCGGAGTGCGCACCTCGATGATCACCTTATCCACGCCCCGGAACTCGGCGGCGATGCGCGCCCTTATGAGCTCGAGGTAATGCTGGTTCATCCAGTTGCGAAGGAATTTGGTGGGCATCGTCAGATGGACGACGTTCGCCTCCCGACGCTGCAATTCCAGCGCGGAGAACCACGTCTCGTATTTCTGATCGCCAACCTCGGCACGCATTCGTTCGCGTGCACGTTCCCATTCTTGTCGGCATTCATTCAGAACTGTGATGATTGACGGTCGATCTTGGTCCAACATGGAAGGGCCCTGACAGTAATCTTCTCCGTCCGAGCGACGATGCGCCGCTCGGCTTTCGATCATTTGCAAATTCTGGAAGCGATAAAGTCCAAGGCTTCGGAGGGATCCAAACGCCGGGAGGAGCGCTTCAGCCCGTCAGCGCTCTATCGTAAATCTCGGGAGGATTCGAGGCCCGGGGGCACGGGAATGAGCTAAACGCTCTCTCCATGATATCGGCGACTCCGCCGTTCTCGATCCTCAGCCCAGCCCGCATAACCAGCCCTCCATGCACACATATTCTGTCAACGCGCGCTCGCAAATGCTCAGCCAAGCATTAAGCTGCGTTTTCGCCTCGACCTGTCATCCACGCTTAAGAGACTGTCGCCATTCCGTGCCGCTGAATTGATCAGAGACTCGCGCGGCGTCGACTTACAACAAGCTTCGAAACGTTACGAACCGCCTGGGTGTTCCTCTGTCTCTTATGCAATGACCTTAGTCGGCCCCTTTTCGCCTCGCAATCGCAAAACGCCTTAATGAGAGGCCCAAAACGAAGGCATTGGGAGGTTGCGACGCGCGCAGCGATGCAATGCGTTTGTGATTTAACGCCTTGTCGAATGCGCGGCGTTTGAAATTTTTTTTTCATTCAATCGTCATCGGAGTTCTTGTAGCGCACAAGAGTTGACGTGAACCAACGCGCTAAACGCCGTCGCGCCAACCTTGTCCGCAAGGAGTTGAATTTCAGAAAAAATTTATGCTCGGGAAAATTCACGCGCTCAAATTGAGCGAAGCCTCATCTTCGCCGTCGAAGTGTGAATACATTGGATTGCAAACATTAAGGTGAAAAGCGCGCTGATTTCAGCGCGCAGAACGAGAGAGCCTCAACCCGCCGTCGCGAGCGCCTTCACGCGCGATGACAGACGCGACACTTTGCGGGAGGCGGTGTTCTTGTGAAGGACGCCGCGCTGAGCCGCGCGCATCACGATCGGAGCAACGCTCTGCAAAGCTGCAGCCGCGGCCGTTGCGTCGCCCGAAGCGATCGCCTCTTCCACCTTGCGCAGGAAGGTACGCAGTTTGCTGCGACGAGCGCGATTTACTGCCGTGCGACGATCAATTTTGCGAACGGCCTTCTTGGCCGAACTCGTATTAGCCATTTCTGTTTCCTTTTGGAGGACCGCGAAGCGAGTAACGGGCTTTGCAGCACCGGCAGCCGCGAGGACGCGGCGAAGTGGAAGGGCTTATAGGCCGAGCCCCGCGCCTGCGTCAATGCATAGCCGATCGACAAGTTCTGCAAATTCTGGGCCGCCCAGGACCAGCGGCCCCGGGCGGTCGAGCCCCACAGCGGCCAGAGGGACGCCCCTCACCCGGCGCGCAACAAGCGCAGGGCTTCGTCCCTCTCGAACAGATAGAGCAGCACACGGAGCGCTTTACCGCGCTCGCTGGTCAAATCGGGATCGCGCCGAAGGAACAACTCCGCGTCGTCGCGCGCCACGGCAAGGAGCCGCGCATGCGCCACGATCTCGGCAAGACGGAAGGTTGGCAAACCGGATTGGCGGGTGCCCAGAATTTCCCCTTCCCCGCGTAGCCGCAGATCCTCTTCGGCGATCCGAAAGCCATCCTCTGTCTCCCTAATGGTTTTCAACCGCTGCACGGCCGCCTCGCTGAGGGGGCCCTTGTATAGAAGCAGACAGAAGGAGCCGAGGCGGCCGCGGCCCACCCGGCCGCGAAGCTGATGCAGTTGCGCCAGACCGAACCGCTCGGCGTGCTCGATCACCATGACCGTGGCCTCCGGGACGTCGACTCCCACCTCGATCACGGTTGTCGCGACGAGGAGTTGCGTCCGGCCCTGCTGGAAGGCCTCCATGGCGGCGTCCCGCTCGACGCCCTTCATGCGTCCGTGCACGAGCCCCACCCCCGAGCCGAAGCGCTTTTGTAGGACCTCGAAGCGCGCCTCGACGGCGGCGAGATCGAGCGCCTCATTTTCTTCGACCAGCGGACAGACCCAATAGGCCCGGGCTCCGCCGGCTAGGCTGCGTTCCAGCCCCTCGAGAACCTCTTCCATCCGCGATAGCGGCAGCGCGCGCGTCTTGATCGGCGTGCGGCCCCGCGGCTTCTCGTCGAGGATCGAGCTGTCCATGTCCCCAAACAGGGTCAGTGCGAGCGAACGCGGGATGGGGGTCGCCGTCATGACGAGCGTGTCGGCCGCCTCGCCCTTGGCGCCCAGCGCGAGCCGCTGCACGACGCCGAAGCGGTGCTGCTCGTCGACAACCGCAAGACCGAGATCCTGAAACGCCAGATCGCCCGTGATCAGCGCATGCGTGCCGATGACAACGCGCGCGTCTCCCGCCGCCGCCGCCGCGTGGAGCGCAGCACGTTCCGCGGTCTTCGCGCGTCCGGTGAGCAGAACCGTCTCCACGCCCTGCGCGCGGAAGAGCGGCGCGAGCTTTTCATAATGCTGCCGCGCGACAATCTCCGTGGGCGCCATCAGCGCCGTCTGGCGGCCGGCCTCGACCACCTCGGCCATCGCCAGCGCGGCGACGATCGTCTTGCCGGACCCGACGTCGCCCTGCAGCAGACGCAGCATACGCCGATCGGAGGCGAGATCCGCATGAATCTCATCGAGCGCGCGGCGCTGCGCCGACGTCAGCGAAAAAGGGAGAGAGGATTCAAGCGCCCGCGCGAGGCGGCCCCTGCTCTTGTGCTCCCGCCCCGGCGGACGGCGCATCTTAGCGCGCAGCAATCGCAGGGCGAACTGCTGGGCGAGAAGCTCGTCGAGCGCGAGCCGCTGTCTCACGAGGCTCGTCGGCGCGACGTCGCTTGGCTCCTGCGGATGGTGCAAGCGCGCGAGAGATTCCGCGAAGCCTCCGAGCTTGTGAGCGGCGAGAACCGAGGCGTTCTGCCACTCCGGTAGCTTCGGAAGCTTCTCCAAGGCGCGATCGACCGCGCCCCGAATGTGCCGCTGCTGCAGACCTTCGGTCAGCGCATAGACCGCCTCGACCGGCGGCAGGCGCGCGACACCCGCTTCGTCGAGGATGCGATCGGGATGCACGATCTGGCGGTGACCGTCATAAAGCTCGAGCTTTCCAGAAACCCAGCGCGTCTCGCCGACCGGCAGACTTCGCTCGATCCAGTCGGCGTTGGCCAGGAAGAAGACGAGCAAAGCGTCGCCGGTCTCGTCCTCGACGAGCACCTTGTAAGGTCCCTTGGAGTAGCGCCCTTCCGGCCTGCGGTGCTCGGCGACGCGCACCTTGACGAGCACCATCGTGTCGAGCGGGGCCTCGGCGAGGCGCGGGCGCATTCGCCGGTCGAGCGTTCCGGTCGGAGGCGAAAACAGCAAATCGACGAGGCGCGCCTCCTGCCCCGGCTTCGCCAGGAGACGGTTGAACAGCGCCACGGTCTTGGGACCTACGCCGGGAAGAGCGGCGACGCGGCCGAACAAAGGATCGAGGATGGAGGGGCGCATGGGGCGCGCAATCTCGCCTAAACGGCAGGGCTTGTCATGTGGCGAAGCGCCGGCGAGGGCGGTATGTTGAAGGGCGCTGAGGCTTTAACGAGGACGCCGGCATGAACGCCATCCCTAAGGAGCGCATGACCGCCGAAGAGTTCGTCGCCTGGGAGGAAGGCGTCCCCGGGCGCTATGAGCTCGTCGACGGACAGATTTTCGCGCAGGCCGCGGAACGTGCGGCGCATGCGAAGATCAAAGGCGAGGCCTTTGTCGCTCTGCGCGAGGCGATCCGGAGGAACGATCTGCCCTGTCAGGCGCTACCGGACGGCATGGCGGTGCGCATCGACAAGGGCACGGTCTTCGAGCCGGACGCCCAAGTCTATTGCGGCCCCGAGCTGCCAGCCGACGCGCTCATCTCCGAAAATCCGATCATCGTCGTCGAGGTTTTATCTTCCTCGACTGGGCGTGAGTTGCGCAAGCTCGAGGGCTATTTTCAGCCGTCCAGCGTGCGCCACTATCTCATCCTCTCTCCCGATAAGCCGCTCGTGATCCATCACGCGCGCGGCGAAGGCGAGACGATCGTAACGCGCATCTTCCGCTCGGGCGTCATCGCGCTTGATCCGCCGGGATTGAGTCTCGATCTGAGAGAGGTTTACGGGGCGGCAAATCGAGGGCGCCGTCTGAGCAACACACAGATGCGTCGGAGCTAAAGGGCCGCCAGTGGTCACCGCACCTCCCGCACCGCCCCCCTGGCCGCGCTCGTCGCCATCGACGCATAGGCGCGGAGCGCCTTCGAAACGTTACGATGGCGCTTCTGCGCGGGGACAAAACCCTTGGCCGTTTGCGCCTTGCGGCGCGCCGCAAGCTCCGCGTCGCTCACCGCGAGCGTGATGGAGCGGTTGGGAATGTCGATCTCGATCCTGTCGCCATCTTGGACGAGCGCAAGGAGCCCGCCCTCCGCGGCTTCCGGCGAGACATGGCCGATGGACAAACCCGAGGTGCCGCCGGAAAAACGCCCGTCCGTGACCAGCGCGCAGGCCTTGCCGAGACCTTTCGACTTCAGATAGCTCGTCGGATAGAGCATCTCCTGCATGCCGGGACCGCCGCGCGGCCCCTCATAGCGGATGACGACGACGTCGCCTTCCTTCACATCGCCGGTGAGGATTCCCGAGACCGCCGCGTCCTGACTCTCATAGACCTTCGCGGAGCCCGCAAATTTTAGAATGCTCTCATCGACGCCGGCCGTCTTCACGATGCAGCCGTCCTCAGCGAGATTTCCGGAGAGCACGGCGAGCCCGCCATCCTTGGAGAAGGCGTGGGCCGCATCGCGGATCACGCCATGAGCGCGATCCATGTCGAGCGCTTCGTAACGGCGATCCTGCGAGAACGCCGTCTGGGTCGGCACCCCGCCCGGCGCCGCCAGGAAGAAGTTCCTCGCCGCAACGCCCGCGCCGCCGCAAATGTCCCAGGCGGCGATGGCGTCTCTCAAGGTCGTGCTGTGCACGGTCGGCAGACCGTCATGGATGAGCCCCGCCCGCAAAAGCTCGCCGAGGATGGCGATCACCCCGCCGGCGCGATGCACGTCCTCAAGATGCACGTCGGCCTTTGCAGGCGCGACTTTGCAGAGCACCGGCACGCGGCGCGACAGCCGATCGATGTCGGCCATGGTGAAATCGACCTCGGCCTCATGCGCCGCGGCCAGGAGATGCAGCACCGTATTTGTCGAGCCGCCCATCGCAATGTCGAGCGTCATCGCATTCTCGAAAGCCTTGAAGCTCGCGATGGAGCGCGGCAGGGCGGCGGCGTCCTCTTCTTCATACCAGCGGCGCGCCAGCTCCACGATGCGGCGCCCCGCTTCCAGGAACAGCTCCTTCCGGTCGGCGTGGGTCGCGAGCGCGGTGCCATTGCCCGGCAGACCAAGCCCCAGGGCCTCGACGAGGCAGTTCATCGAATTCGCCGTGAACATGCCGGAGCAGGAGCCGCAGGTCGGGCATGCCGAGCGTTCGATCGTCTTGACCTCGACATCGCTGTAATGGTCGTCGGCGGCGGCCACCATCGCGTCGACGAGATCGAGCGCGATCTCCTTGCCGTGCACTTCGGCCTTTCCGGCCTCCATGGGACCGCCGGAGACGAAGATCGCGGGAATGTTGAGCCGCAGCGCGGCCATCAACATGCCGGGGGTGATCTTGTCGCAGTTGGAGATGCAAACGAGAGCGTCGGCGCAATGCGCATTGGCCATATATTCGACGCTGTCGGCGATGATCTCGCGCGACGGCAACGAATAGAGCATGCCGTCATGCCCCATGGCGATGCCGTCATCGACCGCGATCGTATTGAATTCTTTGGCGACGCCGCCAGCCCTCTCGACCTCGCGCGCGACGAGCTGGCCGAGGTCATGCAGATGCACATGGCCCGGCACGAATTGCGTGAAGGAATTGGCGATGGCGATGATCGGCTTGCCGAAATCATCGTCACGCATGCCGGTCGCGCGCCAGAGTCCCCTCGCGCCCGCCATGTTGCGGCCGTGAGTCGAGGTGCGCGAACGATAGGGAGGCATGGCGGGCTCTCTTTTCCAGCCGAAGCAGAGGGAGAGCCGTGCACTACCCCAACCCGCCCGTCGCCGCAACATTCGGCGTTCGGGCGGGACGAGACGGAGGGAGCCTAAGCGGCGCGGCTCGTGGGCATTTTGGCGAGGGGAAGCGACTCGAGACATGCGACAATCGCATTGATCGAGGAGAAGCTCTGGCGTCGCAGCATCGAAACCGGGAACTCGATCTCGAAATGATCCTCGAGCGCGAGCATTATACGGATCGCTGCGAAGGGCGTCAGTCCCTCGTCATAGAGATTGGCGTCCGAGGCGATAGCCATTGCGGGGCGGTGCAGGCAGCCTTGCTGATCCAGAAGGCGGCGGACGGTCTCGTTCATCAATTCCGGGCTCCATCAGAACCGGCATGTGTTGCGGCAGCTAGCTGCGTCCAGGCCGGCGCGTCATGACCGGGGTCATTTGAGACCATGGCGCCTGAACGGTAAGTGAATTGCCGCAAGTTTTAGCCTTCGATGGTTAAGGGTTTCTTGGGCGCCTCGACGAGGCGAGGCGAGACTGGTGTCGCCCAAGTTCATGGCGAGAATAGGGTATTTCGTGACTCTCTTCGTGGCTCAGGCGAGTTCCGCCTCGAGAACGAATTGGCGCACAGGCGGCCTCCTTCGCGGCAAACCACCTCTCAATAAGCGTTTTTGGCGCTAAGGAGCGCGAAAGGGGTCATCGCCAGGATCTTAAGATCGAAAAGCATCGACCAATTCTCGATGTAATAGAGATCGTGCTCCACGCGTTTCTCGAGCTTCTCGACCGTGTCGGTCTCGCCGCGCCAGCCGTTGACCTGCGCCCAGCCGGTGATGCCGGGCTTAACCCGATGCCGGGCGAAATAGCCGTCCACGACCTCGTCGTAGAGACGGTCGGCCGCCTTGCAATGCGGGGCGTGCGGGCGGGGTCCGACGAGCGCGAGGTTCCCCTTGATCGCGACATTGAAGAGCTGCGGCAATTCGTCGAGCGACGTCTTCCGGATGAACCGTCCCACGCGCGTGACGCGCGGGTCGTCGCGCGTGGCCAGCTTCAGGCCGAAAGCGTCGGTTTGATCGGCGTACATGGACCGGAATTTATAGACCTCGATCGGCTCATTGTTGAATCCGTGCCTGATCTGCTTGAACAGCGCCGGGCCGCGCGAATCCAATTTGACGGCGACCGCGACGAGGGCGAGCAGCGGCGAGAGGAGGAGCAGCAAGGCGCCGGCGATCAGCCGATCCTGAATGTTTTTTGCGGCGACGCTCCAATCCGACATCGGCTTGTCGAAGACCGGCAGGAACGGCACTTCGCCAATGTAACTGTAAACCCGCTGCTGCAGCTGGAGTTGGCTGCTCAGCGCCGCGACGCGCACGTCGAGCGGAAGAACCCAGAGCTTCTTCAGCAGATGAAGCAGGCGCTCTTCGGCCGCGAGCGGCAGAACGACGATCAAGAGATCGACGCGCTGGGCGCGACAAACGTCCACGAGATCGTCGAAGCGCCCGAGCTTGCTATGGTCGTCGATTCTCCCCGGCGATCGACCGTTGTCGCGATCGTCGAAAAACCCAAGGATTTGCAGGGAGCCGGACGAAATCTTGCCCAGGTGACGCAGCAGTTCGACAGTCCCCTCGCCGCCCCCGACCACGACGGCGCGCCGCGCGAGACGCCCCTGGAGCGTCCAGCGCGCGATCAATTGCTCAAAGACGCCGCGCGACATCGCGGAAAGGACAAGGGTCAGGAAATACCAGACCACAAGCCAGGCGCGCCGTTCGGTTGAGTAAGCGTCAAAGAGCACGAAGCAAATGACGTTCGCGGACAAGGCGACGAACAGCGCCCCGGCGACGTTGGCGATCGATCGCCCCATCGCGCCGAGAGCCCGGATTGTATAAGCCCATCGCGCGGCCAGGAGAGCGACAAATATGGTTGTAACCCCGAGGATCTCGATCATCGTCACGACGAGATTCGGATGCGGACGCCACTCCACGGCAAGCGCGCTCAGGATGCCGCCCGCGAGCGCTGAGGCGATGTCGCAAAGGATCACGCCGCCGATCGTCCGTGAGCGCGAGACCAAGCGGTCGGGTGGGACGATCGGAACGCGACTTCGTGCGGCAGAGCCGCAGGAGGATACGAGTTGGATCGACGAGACGACGCTGCTCAAGGCGCTACCTTGCGAGATGGACATTCAGGGCGCGACAAGAGCTGCGCGCGATCGCATGGTTGAGGCGCGAAGTTAAGAAAGCTTGTAGCGGCGTGGCTCGCTTTCCTAAGGCCACGACATTGAGCTAGAATGCAGACTGTAAGTGAATGCGGCCACCAACGGGTGCGTGACGACGCCCGATTTGTAAACCAGAGGAACACGACATGCGCCCATGGACCCTGAAGACGCAGGCGCTCGCTGCGACGTTGATTGTGGGAGTGATGACTGCGCCGCCGTCCTTTGCCGCGATATGCCTTTTTGGCGGCTGCGACGTGGGCGAAAAGGCGGCGAAGGCCGTTTTTGAAAATCTGCTCAAGCAACGATTTGATAAGCCGGGGCAGATCCTGGACTTCAAAAAGACGATGACCGAGCGTCTGGAGATGCATGCGACCGGAGAGAAGGGTTTCGAATTTTTTTTCAACGCCACCGTGCTGTTTCCTGAGGGAGCCAATCTCGAATGCAAGCCGGACGAAGCTGGCAAGTCTCCTGAAGGATGCTCGCCGAGCACGCACTACGTAACCGCGCCGCGCAGCTCGGATCCTAAGGGCAAGCAATATGTGGCGCCCGGGCAAAAAGTGCTTTTTGACGAAGAATTTCGCTTCTACGAAGCCGGCAAGAGCTGGAAGGGCCCGGACGGCAAGATTTATGAGGGGGAGTAACCTCCACTTGCCCTGCCCCCGCGCCGGGTGAGACGTTGTCGATTTTAATGTTTGAGCGCGTTTAGCGGGAAGACGGGATTGTTCGCTTTTCTCGCCGCGCTCTGCCCCCGCCTCAGTCGCCGCTCAGCAAGGGGCCGTCGAATTTGCAGCGGCGCTCCCCGCCCGACCGACATAGCGATCGCCAGCAGGCAAGCGCACGCAAAGCCTTATCGATCGCGGAGCGCGCAGCAGAAGAGTGGCGATCGCCGTCGTTAGCGATCAGGCGAACGCGCCTGATCGCCGCTCGCGATCAATGGTCGACCGAGGCCCAAATCCGCCGCTTCACGAGGTAGAGCAGCCCCGCGAAGACGAGCAGGAAAGACACCACCGCGAGGCCCACCTTCTTTCGGTCGTCGAGATGGGGCTCTGCGGACCACATCAGGAAGGCCGAAACGTCCTGCGCGTATTGCTCGAGTTTTTCGGGCGCGCCGTCCTCGTATTTCACCACGCCGTCACTGAGGGGCGGAACCATGCCAATTTTCCGGCCCGGCATGTAGACGTTGTAGTACTGCCCATCTCCGAGACTGAATCCGGCCGGCGCGTCGTGATAGCCCTGGAGCAGCGATGTGATGTAATCGACGCCGCCTTCCTGATAGGAGAAGCCCGGCAGCGCGTCGAAAAGGAAGGTCGGAAAGCCGCGCGAGTAGCCGCGCGCCTTGGCAAGCACCGACATGTCCGGGGGATAGGCGCCGCCGAGCGCCGCGCGCGCCGCCTGTTCATTGGCGAATGGCGTGGGAAAGGTGTCGCTTGGACGACCCGGCCGCTCGAAGTAGTCGCCCGCCGCGTTGGGACCGTCCTTGATCTTGTAGCTCGCGGCGATGCTCACGACGTCCGCTTGGGGCAACTCGGGCCCTCCCGGCTCCCCCAAATTGCGGAAGGCGAGCAATCGGATGGAATGGCAGTTCGAGCAAACCTCGCGATAGACTTTGAACCCGCGCTTCAGTTGCGCCTTGTCATAGCGCCCGAAAGCGCCTGCGAAGCTCCAATCGAACTTCTTGGGCCGCTCCTCATGCTCCACCCCGCCGCCCTCGCCCGCATGGGCCAAGCCTGGCGCAACCAGCATCATGAGCGCGACAGCCGCTGCGCGGGCGACGCGCGAAGGCGCGCCGTATTTATCGATCGAAGGTTCAGACATAGGTCGCATCCACCGCCGCTTTCTTGGAAGCGATCGCCGCGTCGATGGACGCGGGCTCCTCTAAAGTCTTCTCACGCTTGCTCAGAAGCGGGAGGACCACGAGGAAATAAGCGAAATAGCAGAAGGTGAGCAGCCGGGACGCGATCAGAAACCCGCCCTCCGGCGGCTGCGATCCGAGATAGCCCAGCCCCAGGCTAACAGCGAGGAATACGAAGAAGAACCGGCGAAACAGCGGCCGGTAGCGCGCGGATTTCACCTTCGACGTGTCGAGCCAGGGCATCGCCGCCGGCAACAGCACGGCGGCAAACAGCGCGATGACGCCAAGCAGCTTGTTCGGGATCGCGCGCAGCACGGCGTAGAACGGCAGGAAATACCACTCCGGCACAATGTGGGCCGGCGTCACCAACGGGTTGGCCTCGATGTAATTATCGGGATGGCCGAGATAGTTGGGAGTCATGAACGTCAGCCAGGCGAAGAGAACGAGAAAGGCCCCAAGACCGACCGCGTCCTTGAAGGTCGCGTAAGGAGTGAAGGGCACGGTCTCTTTCTCGATATCCTTGACCTCGACCCCGTCAGGGTTGTTCTGCCCGGTCACATGCAGCGCCCAGACGTGAAACACGACGACCGCCGCAATCACGAAGGGCAGCAGATAATGCAGGGCGAAAAAGCGGGTGAGCGTGGGGTTGTCGACCGAGTAACCGCCGAGCAGCCAGGTCGTGATCGAATCGCCAACGACGGGAATCGCCGTGAAGAGATTGGTGATGACCGTCGCCGCCCAGAAGGACATCTGTCCCCAGGGCAGCACATAGCCGAGGAAGCCCGTCGCCATCATCAGCACGAAGATGACGATGCCTAGTAGCCAGAGAAGCTCGCGTGGCTCCTTGTAGGAGCCGTAATACATCCCGCGAAGGATGTGGATATAAGCGGCCAGGAAGAACAGGGACGCGCCATTGGCATGCGCATAGCGCAGGATCATCCCCCAGTTCACGTTCCGCATGATGTGCTCGACGGAATCGAAGGCCAATCTGGTCTCCGCCGTGTAATGCATGGCGAGCACGACGCCCGTGACGATCTGAGCCACCAGCATGAAGCTCAGGATCGCCCCGAACGTCCAGAGGTAGTTCAGATTCTTGGGCGTCGGAAAGGCGACGAAGGAATCATGCATGAAGCTGAGGATCGGCATGCGTCGCTCGATCCATCGCGCAAATGCGCTTTGAGGCGTATATTTTGAAGGTCCACTCATCGGTCGCTTAGGTCCCTGAATGAGAAGCCGCTTCGTCGCGACGCGTCGAGCTAGCCGATCTTGATCTTCGTATCTGTGAGGAAGGCGTATTCCGGCACCTCGAGATTCGCAGGCGCGGGGCCGCTGCGAATGCGGCCGGAGACATCATATGTCGAGCCGTGGCAGGGACAGAACCAGCCGCCGAACTCGCCTTCGTGACCGAGCGGAATACACCCCAGATGCGTGCAAACCCCGATCACGACGAGCCACTCGGGCTTCTTGACCCGCGCCGAATCCGCCTGGGGATCGGGAAGGACATTGAGCGGCGTCTGTTCCGCGGCCTTAATTTCTGCAGGCGTGCGGCGCCGCACGAACACAGGCTTTCCGCGCCATTTTACGGTGACGATCTGACCCGGCGTGATGCCCGCGAGATCGACGTCGATGGACGCCAGGGCGCGCGTCGAAGCATCCGGATTCATCTGTGCGATCAGAGGCCAAACCGCGGCGCCGGTCGCCACCGTCGCCAGCGCGCCGGTTGCGACGAACAGAATGTCCCGGCGGCCCGGCCGCTCTAGCATTTCGTCGCTCAACCTTTACTCCCTTTCCACGTCACACATTCGCGGTGTCTTCTCTCTTTGACGCTGCGATGCGGTAGCGGCCTATCCCTCGCTTTTGGCGCCAAAAACCTTTCTTGTCCACTTCCGCTTCCGCAGAATGGGCTTGCCAGTTTGTCGCAGGCAAGCCACTCTTAATACGTGCAAAGGGACGAACTGGATCGTCGCCTTGACACTTTTTGCGCTGATGACGCGAAAAGAGGCTGCATTGACGGCGGCGCAGGCGCCAAGCCTATGGAATTCGCAACGTTTGGGGCCGCGACTGACGCTCGCGCTCTACCAGCCAGACATCGCGCAAAATGCGGGGACCCTGTTGCGCATGTGCGCCTGTCTCGGAGTCGAGGCGGCGCTGATCGGACCGGCGGGCTTCGCCTGGGGCGACCGTTCGCTAAGGCGCGCCGGCATGGATTATCTCGATCATGTGGCGCTGTCGCGCCACGCGTGCTTCGAGGACTTCGACTTGTGGCGCCGCGCGCATTCGCCTCCACGACGTCTCGTGCTGCTCACCACGAAGTCCCCGCTCTCTTATCTCGACACGCAATTTTGCGATGGCGACGTGCTGATGGTCGGCCGCGAATCGGCGGGCGTTCCGGAGGAGGTCGCCGCCACGGCAGACGTCACGGCTTCGATAGGGATGAGGCCGGGAATGCGCTCGCTGAACGTCGCCGTCGCCGCGGCGATGGCGCTTGGGGAGGCGCTGCGTCAGCTGCGCAACGCCGCCTGACCGCTCTTATTTGCACTCCTGCTGCACGCGCGTCAGCGCGTCGGAGAGGCCTTTGAGCGAATAGGTGTCCGTGCTCGCGGTTCCCTTGGAGGAAGACGCTTTCACGACGAGCTTGGACCCGTGCTTCATCGTCTCGACGAACTCTTTCTCCTGCGCCGGATTTTTCAGCCAGGCGCTCTCTTTCATCGTGACCAGATCGAAGCTGTTTCCGTCGATGTCGGCGGCCGCGGCGCCATTATCCTTCGTCGGATAGCCGAGATTAATGGCGATCTCGTTGCGCACCCCCTCGCTCGGGCGGGTGGAAACGAAGATATTCGCCTTCGCGTCCTTGAGCTTCCCCTCGGGCTGCCGCTTCTGCGGCGCGCCGAGCGCATAGCAAACCTTGTCCTTGCCCGAAGCGGAGAGCGCCTCCCAGTCGCCGAACTTGCCGAGGGAAAGGGGCTTTGCCGGCCCCTTGCCGGAGGCGTCGCCCTTGGACTTGGAATCGCCCTTGGACTTGGCGTCCGATTTCGACTTTGAGTCCGACTTCGATTTTTCCGGCGCCGCCTGTGTATTTGTCGACACAAGGGAGGCGGAAGCGACCGCCAAGGCGAGAAGTAGACGAGGCGCGAATTTGCAAAAAGGGGCGGAGCCGATCATGGTCGTCTGTTTAGCGTCGCCAGGGCCAAGGAACAAGGGCCTGAAATTCTCAGCCATCCTTCTTCGCCGCCATCAGATAGTTCACCGAGGTGTCGGCGCTCTTGCTCCACTGACGCGTCAAGGGGCTGAAAGTCATGCCGGCGCGATCGACCTCACGCATGCCCGCGGCCCTGAGCCAGCCCGAAAGCTCCGCAGGACGAACGAACTTTTCGTGGCGGTGCGTGCCACGCGGCACCCAACCCAGGACATACTCCGCCCCGACGATGGCCAGAGCGAAGCTCTTGAAGGTTCGATCGATCGTCGCCAGGAACAAAAGCCCGCCCGGCTTGACCAGCTGTGCGAGCGTCGCCACGAAGTCCTTCGGCCCCTCCACATGCTCGATGACCTCGAGCGCGGTGACGATGTCGAAGGTCTCGCCGCTCGCGGCGAGGGCCTCGGCCGTGATGTTGCGGTAATCGATGTCGAGCCCGGATTTCGCCGCATGGCGGCGGGCGATCTCGACATTGTTCGGCGCGGGATCGATGCCCGTCACCCTGGCGCCGAGCTCGGCGAGCGCCTCAGCCAATATGCCGCCGCCGCAGCCGATGTCGGCGACCGAAAGCCCCTCGAGATCCCCGCCCCCTTCGCCGCCGAGATGACGCGTGGCGTGCAGACGCACGTAATCAACCCGTATGGGGTTGATCTCGTGAAGGATTCCCATCTTGCCGGTCTTGTCCCACCACAGCTCCCCGAGCCGGTTGAAGCGGGCGACGTCGGCGGGATCGACGCTCGATTGCCGCTCTTGCGGGACTTCCTGTGACGCGTTCATTTCTCCCAATCCCTCCCGCAAGTCTTCCCGAAGCGGCGTTGACAGCGCCGACGGCGCCGTAACATATACGCGCGCGTTCGCCCAAAGGCGAGACGACGCCCGGCCCGGGCGTGAGCGCGATCGTGTTTCGAACGAAAATGTTCGAGAGACACCGATCGCGCCAATGCAGATTGTTGGAGCGAAGATCGCCAAAGTCGATCCCCTTTTGCGTCGATTCGCTCGTCCTGAAGTCCGGTCCCTATGCCTCGCCTGGTGATGAAATTCGGCGGCACCTCTGTCGCCACAGTTGAACGTATCCACAACGTCGCGCGCCACGTGAAGCGCGAAATCGCGGCCGGCTACGACGTGGCGGTCGTCGTCTCCGCCATGTCGGGTAAGACCAACGAGCTCGTCGGCTGGTGCAAAGAGGCCGCGCCGCTCCATGACATGCGCGAATATGACGCCGTCGTCGCCTCGGGCGAACAGGTGACGTCTGGACTCCTCGCGATCGCGCTGCAGGCGCAGGGCGTGGCCGCCCGCTCCTGGCAGGGCTGGCAGATACCGCTGCTAACCGGGGCGGCCCACGGCGCCGCGCGCATCGAAACGATCGAGCCGGCGGGGATTCTCGAGGGCTTCGAGCGCAAGGAAACGGCGGTGATCGCGGGCTTCCAGGGGCTGCACAAGGCCACCGGCCGCATCACGACGCTCGGACGCGGCGGCTCGGACACGAGCGCGGTGGCGATCGCCGCGGCGATCGGGGCCGAGCGCTGCGACATCTATACCGACGTCGACGGGGTTTACACGACGGACCCGAGAGTGGTCTCGAAGGCGCGCCGAATGGACCGCATCGCCTTCGAGGAGATGCTCGAGATGGCGTCGCTCGGCGCCAAGGTGATGCAGGTGCGCTCGGTCGAGCTGGCCTTGAAGCACGACATGCCGACGTATGTCCGCTCGTCCTTCGACGACCCGGACAATCCGCGGCCGGGCACGCTGATCTGCCGGGAGGAAGACATCATGGAATCGCAGGTCGTGACGGGCGTCGCCTTTTCTCGCGACGAGGCGCAGATCACGCTGCGCCGGGTCATCGACAAGCCGGGCGTCGCGGCGGCCGTGTTCATGCCTTTGGCCGACGCCGGCATAAACGTCGACATGATCGTTCAGACGGTTTCGGCCGACAATACCACCGACATGACCTTCACGGTCACCGCGGCCGACTTCGACCGCGCCCGCGCGATCTTGGAGAAAGCCCAGGGCGAGATCGGCTTTGTGGCGCTGGCCGGCGCCAAGGACGTCGCGAAGGTCTCGGTCATCGGCGTCGGCATGCGCAGCCACGCCGGCGTCGCGGCGAAAGGCTTTCGTGCGCTGGCGGAAAAGGGGGTCAACATCCGAGCCATCTCGACTTCCGAGATCAAATTCTCGGTCCTGATCGACGCTGCCTATACGGAGCTCGCCGTGCGCACGCTCCACACGCTCTATGGACTCGACGGCGAGGACTGATCGAGAGGATTTCGGCCGGCCTCGCTCTTGCCTTCCGGCGCGCGAGAGGCGACTTAGCACCGGTTGACGCGGCAAGCGTCGGCGCAAGCGGGAAGGAGACGTCTCATGGACGATTTTATCAGGAAGCTCGGCGAGTTGATCGGCGTCGACGAAACCGTCGCCAAGTCGGCGGTTGGCCATGTGCTCGCCTTCTTGCAGAAGGAGTTCCCGCAGGGGCCGGTGGCTGACCTCATCGAGAAGCTTCCCGGTTCGCAGGAAGCCATCGCCGCCGCCGCGGGGACCCAGGCGGAGGGACTGGGGGCCGCACTCGGGGGTCTTGGAGGCCTGCTCGGCGGCGCGACCGGCGACATCATGGGTCTCGTCGGCAATCTGGGAAGCATCGGGCTCGGCATGGGCCAGATGCAGAAGCTTGCGCATGAGTTCTTCGCCCACGCCGAGGAGGTGATCGGCAAGGAGCACGTGGACAAGATCATCGAGGCGATCCCGGCGCTCGCCCCCTTCCGCTGAGCGAGGGCGCTCGCGGCTCCCCGCCGACGACGTTTGCGCGCCGGACGGGGCTGCCCTAAGAGGGGCTCGCATCCGCCCTTCCAGGACGACGACCGTGCCGACTTCCCCAACCGACGCGCTGAGCGAGCTGCGCCAGGAGATCGACCGCATCGATCTATCGTTGCATCGGCTGTTGATGGAGCGCGGCGAGATCATTCATCGGCTGATCGAGGTCAAGCGCGCACAGGGCGCGGGATGCGCCTTCCGCCCTGACCGCGAGGCGCAGATGATGCGCGCGCTCGTCGAACGCCATCGAGGCCTTCTGCCGCTCGACGCGGTGGAAGGAATCTGGCGCGTCATCGTTTCGACCTTCACCTATGTGCAGGCGCCGTACACGGTCCACGCCGACGATTCGGGCGGCGACGCGCAAATGCGCGACAGCGCGCGATTCCATTTCGGCTTCACCGTTCCCTACGCGCCGCATCACGGCGCGCTCGCCGTCATCGGGGCGGTTTCCAACGCGAAAGGCGATCTCGGGGTGCTGCGCGCCTCGGGCGGCTCGGGCGACGGGGCCTGGTGGTTGCAACTTGTTGGCGACTCCGCGCCAAAGATCATCGCCCGCCTGCCTTTCGTGGAGCGTCCGGATCACCCGGCGGGCTTGCCCGTTTTCGTCATCGCGAACCCTGGCGCCGAGGCTGCAGCGCAGGACATCGCGCTCTTCTCCATCTCCCTGCCGCGCTGGACGCATGACGCGCCGGCCGCGGTCGCCGCCGCGGAGGGCGAGATCCTCGCCGCGGCGCCCATCTCCGCCGGCCATTCGCTGCTCGCCGCCCTCCCTGCGGCCCAAGCGGCGCGCCTGCCCGCAGCGCTCGGCGAAGCGGGCTTCTCCGCCGCGCAGATCGAAGCTGTCGGCGGCCATTCGGCGCGCTTCGAGATGGATGAAGCGCGCGCCGGCGTCTTCGCGCCGGCGTCTTGAGCTCGAGGCGCATATGACCCGACCCACCCCGCGCGACAACGTGCTCGCCATCGACGCCTATGTTCCCGGCAAGAGCGCCCTGGCGCGACCCGATGGCGCACGCGTTTTCAAGCTCTCCGCCAATGAAACGCCGCTCGGTCCCTCGTTGCGCGCGATTGAGGCGGCCCGCCGCGCAATCGACAACATCGCCGCATACCCCGAAGGCTCCTCGCGCGCGCTCCGCGAGGCGATCGGCGCACGCCACGGCCTCGATCCGCAACGCATCATCGCCGGCGCAGGGTCCGATCAGATATTGGAGCTGCTCGCGCTCGCCTATATCGGCCCCGGCGACGAGGGAATTTACAGCCAGCACGGATTTCTCGAATATCGCATCGTGATCCTGGCGGCGGGCGGCGTTCCGAAAGTGGCGCCCGACACGCATTACGTCACGAGCGTCGACGCGCTGCTCGCACAGGTGACCGAGCGCACGAAAATCGTCTTCCTCGCCAATCCGAACAATCCGACTGGAACCTATATTTCCAACCGCGAAGTCGAACGGCTCGCCGACGCGCTGCCGCCGCACGCGCTGCTCGTCATCGACGCCGCCTACGCGGAATATGCCCTGGCAAAAGATTACGACGCAGGCGCGCGGCTCGCGGGCGAGCGCGACAATGTCGTGATGACGCGCACCTTCTCGAAGATTTACGGCTTGGCGGGCCTGCGGCTGGGCTGGGGCTATGGTCCCGCGCCTGTGATCGACGCGCTGAACCGCATCCGCTCGCCGTTCAATGTTTCCATCCCCGCGAGCGCGGCGGGAATCGCGGCGCTCGAGGACCGCGACCATCTGGATCGAGCGATCGCGCATAACGCGCGCTGGCGTCCTTGGCTCACCGAAAAGATCGGCGCCCTCGGGTTGGAGGTGCTGCCGAGCGAGGGCAATTTCATCGCGATCCGCTTTCCCGACGCCGCGGGGCGGCGCGCAGTCGACGCTGACAAGTTCCTCACGCGACGCGGCCTCGTCCTGCGGGCGGTCAACGCGTACGGGATGCCCGAGTTCCTGCGGCTCACGGTTGGCTGCGAGGAAGCGAATGCGCTCGTCGTCGCGGCGATCGAGGATTTCCTGCGAGGCGCCGATGCATGAGGAGCCGCTTTTCGGCAAGCTGGCGCTGATCGGCCTCGGCCTCATCGGCTCATCGATCGCGCGCGCCGCCAGGGCCCACCACGCCGTGCGAAAAATCGCCGCGCTCGACGCTTCCCCGCAAGTGCTGGCGCGCGTGCGCGAGCTGGGCATCGCCGACGACGCGAGCGGCGATGTCGGAAACGCGCTCGACGACGCCGATCTCGTCATCCTCTGCGCGCCTGTCGGCGTCTGCGGCGCCATCGCGCGCGACATCGCGCCCTATCTCAAGCCCGGCGCCATTCTCTCGGACGTCGGCTCCGTCAAGGGATCGATCGTCAAGGAAGTCGGCCCGCATGTGCCACAGGGCGTGCATTTCGTGCCGGCGCATCCGCTCGCCGGCACCGAATATTCCGGACCCGACGCGGGCTTCGCGACGCTGTTCCAGAACCGCTGGTGCCTGCTCACGCCTCCCGAAGGGGAGAGCCACGCGGTCGAGGCGCTCGCCGAATTCTGGAAGCGGCTCGGGGCCAGGGTCGAGGTCACGACGCCGGAGCATCACGATCTTGCGCTGGCGATCACGAGCCACCTGCCGCATCTCATCGCCTTCAACATCGTCGGCACCGCCGATCATCTGGAGAAGGTGACGGAGCAGGAGGTGATCAAATTCTCGGCCTCTGGCTTTCGCGACTTCACGCGCATCGCCGCCTCCGATCCGACCATGTGGCGCGACGTTTTCCTGAACAACAAGGAAGCCGTGCTGGAGATGCTGTCGCGCTTCAACGCGGACCTGAGCGCGCTCCAGAGGATGATCGAGGAGGACGACGGCAAGGGCCTCTTCGATCTCTTCACGCGCACGCGGGCGATCCGCCGCGGCGTCGTCGAGCAGGGTCAGGATACGGCCGCCCCCGATTTCGGCCGGCCGCACGCCGGGGCTTAGGTAACGTCCGCCAAAGGGGAGGCGATCATGTTCAATCCGACAGAAATTGTCATCCGGGCGTTCGTGGATGAGCTCAAGGAGAAATACCGCCTGATCTACGGCGTTCTCGAGCCTGCCTATCCGGACGTCATCGGCTTTGTCGGGCGGCTCGCCTTGGAGAATATCGCTAATAGCGATGCGGCCTATCACGACATGAACCACACCATCATGGTGACGCTCGTCGGCCAGGAAATTCTGCTTGGGAAACACAACAGCGAGGGCGGCGTGACGCCTCGCGACTGGCTCCATTTCATGATCTCCCTCTTATGCCACGACATTGGTTATGTGCGGGGAGTCTGCCAGGGAGACCGCAACGGCCAATATGTCCGCAACGAAGAAGGCGAGCTCGTCTCCGTCGGCGCGGGCGCCACAGACGCGTCCTTGACGCCCTATCACGTCGCGCGCTCGAAGCTCTTTGTCCGCGAGCGTTTTTCAAGATCGAGCTTGACGCACATCGATACGCTGGAAATCCAGAGAAACATCGAGCACACGCGTTTTCCGGTCCCCGAGAACGAACAGCACGGCTCGACGTCGGATTATCCGGGCCTGCTTCGCGCCGCCGATCTGATCGGCCAACTCGCCGACATCAACTACCTGAAGAAAACTTCTTCGTTGTTCGCGGAATTTCGGGAAACCGGCGCGATCGAGAAGCTCGGCTATCAATCTCCCGACGATTTGCGGGCCGCCTATCCTGCCTTCTTCTGGAAGGCGGTCCGTCCCTATATCGGCGAAGCGCTGCGCTATTTGAGCGTCACGCAGGAGGGCAAACAATGGGTCGCCAATCTGTACGCGCATGTTTTCTCGGCTGAGCACAGGGACGCGCTTGGAACGCAATGAGCTTTGTCGCAAGCGGAAAGGGGCTATTGCGCCCCCTGCTCACTCCTCCGCCGCCGCCCGCGCCCTCTCGCGAATCATCTTCGTCACCCCGGCGAAATCGAGCTTGCCCGAGCCTAAGACCGGCAATTTCTCGACGATGACGACCTCGGCCGGGATCATCAGTTCCGAGGCTCCCTGGCTCTTGGCGAAGGCCTGAAAAGCCGCGCGCGTCGCCTCGCGATTCTGCGTCGCGAGCACGATGCGCTCGCCCTTGCGGGGGTCGGCCTCGCTCGCCGCGGCGGAAAGCTCGTCCGGCCACAACTCGGCGGCCAGCGCCTCGATGCGCGCGAGCGAAATCATCTCGCCGCCAATCTTTGCGAAGCGCTTGGCGCGGCCCTTGATCGTGACGAACCCCTCCGCATCGATCGCGACGATGTCGCCGGTGTCGTGCCAGCCGTCTTCCGGCGCCTCGATGACGCCGGGGTCATCTGCGCGCATATATCCCATCATCACATTGGGTCCGCGCACGAAGAGCCGCCCTGCCCCTTCGACGCCCGCGACGGGCTCGAGCCTCGCCTCGATCCCCGGCAGCAAACGGCCGACCGTGCCGAATTTATTGTGCATCGGCGTGTTGAGCGCGAGCACCGGCGCGGTCTCCGTCACGCCATAACCCTCCAGAATGCGCACGCCGAACTTCTCGCTCCAGAGCGCTCGGGTCGCCTCCTTCACCGGCTCCGCGCCTGCGACGACATAGCGGATCGAGCGGAAGTCGTAGGAATTCGCCGTGCGCGCATAGCCGGAAAGAAATGTGTCGGTGCCAAACAGCACGGTCGCATTGGACTCGTAAACGAGCTCCGGCACGATCCGATAATGCAACGGCGAGGGATAGAGATAGATCGGCACGCCGGAGACGAGCGGCAGCACGAAGCCGGCGTTCAGCCCGAAGCAGTGAAAGATCGGCAGAACGTTGAAGACCTTGTCCTCGTGGCTGAAGTCGATGCGCGCCGAGGCCTGCGCGACATTGGTCAAAAGATTGCGATGCGAGAGAGCGACGCCCTTGGGCGCGCCTTCCGAGCCAGAGGTGAAGAGCACGGCAGCGAGGTCATCGGGCTGTCGCGGCGCGAGCGCGCGACGGTGCCAAAAGAGCGCCCGCCATTTGTCGAAAGTCGACACTTGGTCGCGCAAGTCCTCGAGGTAGATGAAGACGATCTCTTCGCACAGCGCCGCGACGAGGGTCTCAAGCCGCGCCTTCTCGATGAAGGCGCGCGAGGTGACGATGCGCTTCGCGTTCGAAGCCTTCAACCCCGAGAGAATATTGGCGGGCCCGGCGGTGAAATTCACCATCGCCGGCACACGGCCCGTCGAGAACAGCGCGAGCAGCGCGACGCCCGCGCCATTCATGTTGGGGATCATGAGACCGACCGTTTCGCCCGGCTCGGTCAGCGTCTCAAGCTTTTCGCCAAGCGCGCGCGCGCCAGCGAGCAGCCGGCGATAGCTGAGCTTGCCGTTCTCTGGGTCCTGCAGGGCCATGCTCGAAGGACCGTAGCGGCGCGCCGCATCGACGGTGGCCTCAAAGACCGTTCGATTGGCGTCGGTCGTGACAAAAATCAGGTCCGACATGATGCGATAGAGCGCGAGGCCAGCCGCCGCGCGGCGCTTCCTGCCCCTCAAATCTTGTTCGACCGAAAGCCGCACGGGCTCGAGCACGGTCAGGCGGAATCGCGGGAAGAGACGCCGCGGCGCCTTGCCTTTCGCGACGCGCGAGAAGATCGTGGTCTCCGGGCCTTCGATGCGGACGGCCAGAATCTCCGCGCCGGATTTATCGGCGATGAGCCCGGCGCCGTCGTAGACCTTCATCAGGCTGCCGGTGACCGTCAGGCGGCCTTCCGGAAAGATCACCAAGGGCTCGCCGGCCTTCACCGCGTTGACGAGCGCGCGCGTGCCAAAGGGCTTCGTCGGGTCGAGCGGGACTACGCGCACGAATCTCAGGAAGGGCTTTACCCACCAGGCTTCGGCGATGGTCCGGTCGATGGCGAAGATCGGCGCGCGCGGCATGATCGAGAGCGCGAGCGCCGCATCGAGGAAGCTCACGTGATTGAGCGCGACGATCGGATTGGGACCGGCAAGGTCGAAGTTTTCGAGACCCCTGACGTCCAGGCCGAAGAGCGAACGAAAGACGATCGACAGTAGATCGCGCACGGGGCTTTCGACGACGGCCTTGTTGATCCAGATCGCGGAGACGCCGGCAAAGAGCGCGACGCCGCCAAAGAGCGTCCAGGTCGGCGCGCCCTTTTGCTGCAGAGCCGCGATGAGGAGGCCGCCGCCGACCATCGCGGCGGCGTTGAGCACATTGACCGCTGCGAGGATGCGGGCGCGTCTCGCGGCGTCTGAATACGCCTGCAAGGCGGCGAAGGCGGGCACGACGATCATGCCGCCCGAGACCGACATCAGGGCGAGGTCGATCAGCGCGCGCCAGGCGCCGGCCTGAGCGAAATAGGCATCGAGCGAGAGCAGCGCGCCCGGCGAGGACGGCTCGCGAAAGGCGAGCATGAGGGAAAGATCGCCCGCGGCGAGGGCCGCACCTGCGGCGCCCAGAACCGAGGGCAGCAGCACAATCTGGCCGTGCGAGAGATAGGCGGCGAGGCCGGAGCCGAGCCCGATCGCGACCGCGAAAACCACGAGATGCGCCGTGACGACGATCTCTCCGCCATGCATCGTTTGCGCGACGAGGGTGGGCAAGAGCGAGGTCGCCACGGCGCCCAGAAGCCAGAAGATGCTCGTGACGAGGCCGAGACGCCAGAGTTTCGGCTCTCGATAGAGTTCGGCGACGAAGGCGAAAGTCGATCGCGCGATATTGGCGTCGATCGCAAGCGCGCTATCTGCGCGCGGCGTCGAAGGGATGAACCAGGCGGCCGCATAAGAGAGGATCGCAAAGCCGATCATGCCGAGCGCGAGATAGGCGGGATCGCGGCCGTCCGTCATGGCGAGGCCGCCGAGGATCGTGCCGATGAGGATCGCGATGAAGGTCGCGGCTTCGACGAGCGCGTTGCCTTTCGGCAGCTCCTCGCGCCGCAGGCAATCGGGCAGGATCCCGTATTTGGCGGGGCCGAAAAGTGCACCGAGCGCGCCGAAGAGGAAGAGCGCGAAGAACAGCAATGGGGTGGAGTTCGTATAGAAGCCCGCGACGGCAATTCCCGCGGCGCCGATTTCGACGAGCTTCAGGCGCCGCATGACGACGGCCTTGTCGTACTTGTCGGCCAGCTCGCCGCCGAGAGCCGAGAGGATAAAATAGGGCGCCATGAGCGTCGCGGTCGCCAGCGTGACGAGCGACGCGCCGCTTTCGCCGCCGATCTTGAACAGCACGAAAAAAGCCAGCGCGTTCTTCAGGAGATTGTCGTTCAGGGCCGCGAAGAACTGGCACCAGAAAAGCGGCGCGAAGCGGCGCGCCAGGAGCAGGGACTGGGACATGGCGGCGTCCATCGGGAGAGGCTTCCGACCGGCTGTCGCCGGCAAAGAGCTTCTAGGACGAGCCCCTATCGGCCGGCTAGCCGCCGTCTCCTCCGGCTCCGCCATGGCGTCCGGGAAGCTGAGCGCGGCCTCATTGGTCTTGAACATCAGTCGTCTCCTGCTATGAACAATGTTCAAAGCGCAGCCTAACGCAGGCCTGAACAATGTTCAAGCGTTTTTATGAACATTGTTCATGGCGCAGCCGAAGGGGAGAGACTTTGTCGAAACCGACTGAAAATAGGGAGATTTCTCGCAGAGAGCATCTCCGCGAGAAAATTTTGGACGCCGCCCAAAGCCTTATCGCCAACGAAGGGCTTGCAGGACTGAAGGCCCGGGAGGTCGCGGCGGCCGCCGGCTGTGCGCTCGGCGCGATCTACACGGTCTTCTCGGATCTCGACGAGGTGATCCTGCGGGTTGGCCTTCGCACCCTGGCGCGTCTGGAAAAAGAGCTGAGCGCGCCCGGCGAAGGAGACACGCTCAATCGTCTGGCGCTCGCCTATCTCGCCTTCGCGCGCCGAGAGACGCCCTCCTGGGAGGCGCTCTTCGACTACCGCCTGCCGCCGGGCGTTTCCCTGCCGGACTGGTTCGCGGTCAAGCGAGAAAGGCTTTTCACGCTGCTCGAAGCGCCGCTCTCCGCGCTCCTGCCGGGACGCGGAGCGGGGGATGTCAGGCAAGAGGCGCGCACGCTCTTTTCCGCCGTGCATGGGATCGTCGCGCTCGGGCTCGAGGAGAAGCTCGGGGGGAGTGAGGGCGCTTCGCTCGAAGCGGCGCTTTCGTCCTTCGTCCTCACCTACTCGCGCGGCCTCGCCGCAGCTCAACAGGAGCCTGCCCAAAAAGCCAATGCGCAGGAATAGGCGGGCATGACCTTTCTCCTCATCTTCCTCGTCGCCCTTTGGGCCGGCGCGCAGAATGCTCTCGCGGGCGGCGGCTCCTTTCTGACCTTGCCGATGTTGATGTTTTCGGGGCTCGACGCACTCGCCGCCAACATCACCTCCTGCGTGGCGCTGTTTCCCGGACAGATCGCCACGGGCTGGGCAGGCCGCTCGCACGCCACAGGCGTCGCCGGCCTCTCGCTGCGAGCGCTCTTCGCCATCAGTATCCTGGGCGGCGCTCTCGGCGCGGCGATCCTGCTTCTCACGCCCTCGTCCTTCTTCGCGCGGCTCGTACCCTGGCTCGTGCTCTTTGCGACCGGCGTCTTCGTGTGGGGCAGCTTCTTTCGCAAGGCGACCAAGATTTCAGGGCATATGGGCCCCGTCGGCGCCGGCTTCGCGCAATTCGCGGTCTCGGTCTATGGCGGCTATTTCGGCGGCGGCATCGGCTTTCTGATGATTGCGGCGCTGACGCTCGCCGGCGAAAACGCCAGAACGGCGAGCGCAACGAAGAACGTGCTCGCCGGCATCATGAACGCTTCCGCCGTGCTCATCTTCGTCTTTTCCCCGCAGGTGGCGTGGCCGCAGGCGCTGGCGACCGCGGCGGGCGCGACGCTCGGCGGCCTCTTCGGCGTAAGCCTCCTGCACCGGCTCAACGAGAGAGTGCTACGCTTGGCCATCGCCGTCATCGGCGTCGTGCTGACGATCGGACTATTCCTGACGCAGGGCTGAAATCAGGAGTGGGGCGCCGGAGCCTTCAGCGCTTTTTCGATCTCGGGAGTCAGCGTCTTTTCCAGCGCGTAGGGCGACAACGGCCCCACAAATTTATAGGCGACCACCCCGTCGCCCCTGATGACGAAGGTCTCCGGCACGCCATAGACCCCGAAGTCGATCGCCGTGCGGCCCAGCGTATCTGCGCCGATGGCGTCGAAGGGATTGCCCTCCTGCGTCAGGAAACGCACGGCGTTCGCCGCATCGTCCTTGTAGGACAGGCCGTAGAGCTTCACGCCCGCGGCCTTCAGCGTCTCGTCATGTGCGAGCGCCATCAGCGTCGGCGCTTCGGCGCGGCAGGGCGCGCACCAGGAAGCGAAGACGTTGATGACGCTGACGTGGCCCTGGCGCAAGTCGGCGTCGCTGAAGCCCGCAACGCCCGAAAGCCCTTCGACCGCAGGGAGCGCAAAGGCCGGCGCCGGCCGGCCGATCAGCGCCGACGGCAGCTTTGAGGGATCGCCGGAAAAGAGCCGCACGACGAAGAGGCCGGCAAGAAGCAGAAAAACCCCGAGCGGCGCTAAGCGCAGCCAAGGGCGGGGAGCGTCCCCCGTCTCGGCGCTCAACGCTCGTCTCCCTGATCCTTGAAGCGCGCGAGCTCGGCCAGGAGTCTCCGGTGCTCGCCGACGATGCGCCAGATCGCGCCGCCTACAGCAACGAAGGTGATCGCGTAGGCCGCGACGATATAGCCCCAGTGCGGATCGGCGTTCATGTCAGCGCCTCCTCGGCGCGCACGGCGCGCAGCGTGAGCCTCGCGAGGCGTCGGCGGAGAATTTCGTTGCGCAGCGTCATGAAATGCAGCGCCAGGAAGAGGCAGGAGGCGCCCACCGCCATCACGAGCAGTGGCCACAGCATCGAGCCCGAGATCGTCGAGCCGCCGGCGCGGAAGACAGACGCCGGCTGATGCAGCGTGTTCCACCAGTCCACCGAGAATTTGATGATCGGGATGTCGACGAGGCCGACGAGCGTCATGATGGCCGCGACGCGCGCGCCGCGCGGGGTGTCGTCCATCGTCTGGCGGATCGCGATGACGCCCAGATAGATCAGAAACAGCACGAGATAGGATGTGAGCCGCGCGTCCCAGACCCAAAAGGTTCCCCACATCGGCTTGCCCCAGAGCGAGCCCGTGACCAGGCAGATGAACGTGAAGAGCGCGCCGAGCGGCGCCGCGGTCTTCTGCGCCGCGTCGGCGAGCGGATGGCGCCAGACGAGCGTCCCGATGGAGGCGGAGCTCATCACGATATAGGCGAACATGCCGAGCCAGGCGGCGGGCACATGGATATACATGATGCGAACCGTTTCGCCCTGCTGATAATCGGCGGGGACGAGGAAGAAGGCGGCGAAGAGCCCGACGCCGAGCAGCAGCGCCGCGGCGCCCGACAGCCAGGGAAGCAGCCTGTCCGTCAGCGCCATGAAACGCGTCGGATTGAAAAATTCGGAAATGGTCGCCACGGGGCGGACTCTCCTTGCGCGGTTTTCCTTGAGGCCGGGCCGGGCGGGCCGTAAGGTCGGCGCGCTTGGCTCCAGTCAGACAGAGCGGCCCACCTGAAAGGCGACACCTAGACGCGCTCCGGCCCGGAAGCAAGCCGACGCCGGCCGGGTGTCGGTTCGATGCGAACCGGCAGAAATTATTTGGGTTTTGTCCGCACTGACCGAATTAACGCAGCAATGCGTAGTAACGGAGCAATGACGGCCAGAACCATGAACGGCAAATATCTCACGATGCGCAATATGCCGTCATCAAATGGATTTCTCATGAAGTCAACAAGGAAGGCGTATAGAATAAAGTTCAATGCAATGATCCGTAGAATTGACCAATTTCTATAACCAAGCCTCCGCTGTAAATCTCTAAACGAAAACAGCGCCAGCGTATAGGTAAAAAAAGCAGCGATTCCAAAGAACACAAAAGTCTCTCGTTTGGGTGCGCCGCCGATCCAGCAAAGCCATGTGACGAGGCCAAGGTGAACGACAAGCGCCGCAGCAAATGCAAGACCAAAATCGCGGCCATGCCGTTTCAGCGGCATGAATGCTGCTCCGAACAACAGCTCAAGCGCGCCGCCCGTATACGCCATCCAAAACAATAGAAACGAGACCCGCGCTGTGGCCGCCAACGCAATGTGGGTGCCTGAGAGTCCGGGACCGCGGATTGCAAAAATTACCGCGGTCACGAGACAGTTGAGGGCAAATGCCGAACTCACCCAAAAACCCACACTTGGCGCGGTTGCCATTTGCGCCCCCGTCGTCGCTTGGAGCTCAGGTCTCCGGATAGTCCCAGCATTTGCCCCCTGCGGCAAGGCCCCCTGATCACGGAGAACGCGGGTGGAGCGGAGGAGAGCGGGTGACCTCGTCGGCTCCGGAATGCCAACAAACCGATATAAAGCGGCCCTGCCATTACAAATTTTCGCTGAACAGCTTGTATACTTTCCACTTTTTTCCAATGTTATTGCGCTTATAGAGGCATTCGTTTATTTTATATTAGTTGTATCGAGTTTTGGAAAAGATTAATATTTTTCTTTTACACGAGATTCTGCTTTTCGATGTTTTCTCGGGAGCGAGACTGGCTGCATCGTCTACATAGATCGGCTAAGCTGGAGTTAGGAAAGGCAAGAATTATGAAGGTACGGAACAAGGAAGCCACGACGTCCTCGGACCAATTGGGGAGAAAACCTGACGTCGTCGGGATTGCCACAAATATAAAAGCGCCTTCAATTCAGTTGAGTGAGTTGGCAGCCACACTCTCCAGACGCAATATTCTCGCGGCCACGGCGGCCGGAGCGATCGTCGCGGCGGCGAAGTCGGGCCAGGCGGCGGCGGCTTCCGCCAACTATCCCACCAACCCCGTGATCTATATCGACGACTTCGCCCGTGCACATTTCACGACCTACAGTGACTGGACGCCGATCGTGGCGGCGGCGCTGGCCTCGTTCGATCATATGGAAGATGGTGTGACGGACTCGCCGGGCGGCACGATCGTCTTCGGACCGTCCCCTGGCCTTTCGCCCCTAACCGACGGAACATATAATTTTCTGTCCCCGGCGATTTTGAGCGCGCGGCAGGGGTTCGGCATCGAGTTGAATCGGGCCGCGATCCTGCGGGGGACGGGGGGGCGCACCGTCCTCAACTTCGCCGTCGGACTCGGCGGCATTCGCGCCAACGCCAAGGGCCACCCGCTCAAATCGGACGGGTCAGGCTCCGGCCTCCTCGGCGCCTACGGATGGAAGGTGCAGGACCTGACGCTCGTCGGCAACAACGGCGGCAACATCACTCAGAGCCCGGCGACGGCGCATGGGATTTATGCGGACATCAACGGCACGATCCGCGACTGCCACATCAATTGCTTCAGCGGCAACGGGATCATGCTGCACGGCAACCCGGACGGGACGGGCGCGGACTTTGACCATCTGGAGAACGTGGACGTTTCGTGGGTCAACGGATGCGGCATCTGGATCGAGGGCCATGACGCCAATAATCCGCTGCTGGTCAATTGTCGATCGCATAAGAACCCGACGCCCGGAACCTATGGCTTCTATTTCAACACGCTGTGCGGCGTGACGATGATTGGCGGCCAGATGGAGGCGAACGCGAACGATTGCTGGGCCGCCGCGCCGCCCGCGACGGATACGTTCTTCGGCGTCTATAAGGAAAGCGGCGAGCCTGTCACCATTGGCGGCAATGCCGTCGTCGTCGGCGGGACGCTGGCGTGCGACCTACAGAACAACCCGACCGTCAACACGCTTTACGCGTCCGGCGTGGTCCCTACGGTCATCGGCGGCGCGGGCGTGATTTCATGGCTACGCGCCCAGACCGACACGGCACGAATTGAGGTTGGGAGCTGCACAGGCAAGGGCGCCATGCTCGCGCTGGCGGACCGCCGCGAAAATGACGGAGCATGGCCGTATCGCTTCGCAAGCGGGAAGACAGGCGGCATCGCGGTGGATTACGGTGGGACGGGCGTCCCGGTCCTGACCTTCCTAAATAGCCGCTGCCTGAAGACGAACGGCTTCCCGGTCGACGCGGCGAAAATCCCAGAGTTTGCGAACGGCGGGCTTGACATCGCGTGTCATCTGACTGGCGACAATAATCACAAGATTTTCGTCGGCGTGACGAGCTCAGCCCCGACGAGCACGGCCTATCCAGTCGGATCAATCTTTCACAACAACGCAGCCGCCAATGTCGGCGACCCGCTGCTGTGGAAGCTCGTGAACCGCTATGGCGCGCTACGGTGGGTGGTTGGCGCTACGCTGCAATACTAAGACTTGCGGCTTGCCTCTCGACCGGCGGTTGCCCCTTGCAACGTGCGCCAGGTTGGCGCGCGCGTCGGACGCCAGGCTTAGCGCGCTAACAGCGAAGGAAGCCGTTCTTGGCCGCGCTGAGAAGGGCGAGGGCGCCAGATTGTCTGCGTTCTTCACTGCGGGACATCAGAAAGCGCGCCTTTCGGCCTGTTGGGGTAAGCCTTCAGCTCGGCCCGCGATCTCTATACTCCCCTAACTGAAGGGCCCTGTGCTAATACTAGCGCGGCCATTGGAGTGATCCTCGCGAGAGGCTGAAACGGGCGTTGATTTAGAGTACCCAAAAGGAACATCGCAACACCCAGCCGCGCGACTGGCGCCTTTGGGCCGTCGTCGCGCTCGCGGTGACGGCGCTCGCGATCACCGGCAGCCTCTCCCTGCGCGCCGCCGTCGAGAACGCCCGCCTCGAAACCCCTGCCCCGACCGAAATCGTCTACGACCGCAACGGCGCCTTTCTGACGCAGGTCGCGCACGGCCCGGAGACGCTGGGTTACGGCTATTGGCCGCTGCAAAAAATCCCCCACCGTCTGGCCCTGGCGACACTGGCTCTCGAAGACCGCCGCTTCCACGAGCATCCAGGCGTCGATCCGCTGGCTTTGGCGCGCGCCGCGTGGCGCAACCTCCCTCGTCATGGCCATCGTCAGGGCGGCTCCACGATCGCGATGCAGGTCGCGCGCATGCAGAACCCCAAGCCGCGCGGGCTCATCGCAAAGCTCGCAGAGGCGGCGTCGGCCCTGGCGCTCAATGCCCGTCACGGACGCGAAGCCGTGCTCCTGCACTATCTGCGACTCGCGCCCTATGGCGCCGGCAGCCATGGCGCGGCGCATGCGGCGCGCTTCTATTTCGACAAGCCCGTCGAAGACCTGTCCTGGGCCGAGACCGCTTTGCTCGCGGCGATCCCGCAGGCCCCGGGGCGCATGAATTTGTCGCGCGCAAGCGGCTTGAAGCGCGCCGCGGCGCGGGCGGGACGCGCTATCGACGCGCTGGCTAGCCAAGGCGCGCTGGACGGCGAAGAGGCCGCGCTCGCCAAGGCGCAGCTTGCGGCGTTGCGACCGATCGAGACGCCAAAGCGCCCGCAGGCGCTGCATCTTGCTCTCCGCTATGCGCAACTCCTGCGCGACGGGCGCATCGAGGCGGAGCCGCACGATCCGCGCATTCACGCGTCGATCGATCTCGATCTCGAGACCCGGATGGAACGGCTGGCGCGCCGTTATCTCGACGGCTTTCGCGACGCGGGCGCGCGCCAGGTCGCCATCATGGTCGCCGAGCGCGGGAGCGGCAATCGCATCGTCGCCGAGGTCGGCTCGGCGCGCTTTGGCGGCAAGGACGCAGGAAGCTTCGACTTCACGCGTACGACGCGCTCGCCGGGCTCGACGCTCAAACCCTTCGTCTATGCGCTCGCCTTCGAGCGCGGCGCGCTGGAGTCGACCGATCTTTTGGCCGACGTGCCCGAGGGCGCGCCGGGCATCAGCAACGCCGACGGGCTCTATCTCGGGCCGATGACGCCGCGTCAGGCGCTCGCCAATTCGCGCAACGTCCCGGCGGCGAATCTGATCCGCCGCGTCGGCGTCGAGGCGAACTTCCAGTTTCTGCACGACATCGGCCTGCACGAACGCGAAGCCCCGGCGGAATCGTTTGGCGTCTCCATGGCGATCGGCTCGCTGCCGACGCAGCTCGACAGACTGATGCGCGCCTATGCGATGCTTGCCGACGACGGCTGGCTGAGCGATCTCGTTTACGCGGAGGAGCAGCATATCGGCGCGCCGCAGCGCGCGCTCTCGCTCGACACGGCGCGGCTCGTCACCTCCATGCTCGCGGATCCGCAGGCGCGGCTGCCGACCTTCCCGCGCTACGGGCCGCTCGAATATCCTTTCGCTGTCGCGGTGAAGACAGGCACGAGCCAAGGCTATCGCGACGCCTGGACGCTCGCCTTCTCGAAGCGGTTCATCGTCGGCGTCTGGATCGGCCGCGCCGACGCCGGAACGATGCGGGAGATCAGCGGCGCGATGTCGAGCGCGCGCCTCGCCCATGCGACGCTCGTTCTGCTGCATGGCGCGAAACCCGGCGAGATCGAAGGCGACGCCTTTCCGCCGCCGCCGGGCCGGGCCGCCCTCGACTATTGCCTCGACGCGGACCCGCATGGCGCCTGCGCAGCGCGGCTGCGCGAATGGGCGAAGCCCGGCGCCGCGCCCGCCGCCCTTCCCGTGCAGCCCTCGAGCCCCGAGCGGCTGGTCGTCGCGACGCCGGAAGCCGACAGCCATATCTGGCGCAACCCGGAGCAGCCCATGGCGGGCCGGATCGCGCTGAAGCTCGCCCCGTTTTTCCGCTCCGAGCAGATCGTCTGGTATGTCGACGGTGAGCCTTTCCGGATCGCCGAGGCGGATGAAACCGTTTTTTGGCCGCTCAAGCCCGGCCAGCACCGCATCGAGGCGCGGCTGGCGCTGCGTCCGGGACGATCCCAGAGCGTGAGGATTGTGGTGGAGTGAGCTTTCCGCCCGAGCCCGAGACCCCGTTCGCAACGGCGCATTGCCTTGGGAGCGCCTCCAAGGTAAACCCGATGCTGCTCGCGCCCGTAGCTCAGCTGGATAGAGCGTTGCCCTCCGAAGGCGAGAGGGTCAAGGCTGGGCCGCGTTTTGCGGGTCGATTTTGGCAATGAACTGAAGAGGTTAGAGACAGAGAGGTTTTTGGATCGACGTTGACAGGAAGCGTTGCAACCACATTGCAACCACCTCGGCGGAAAATCCGGCGTATGCGCCGGCAGGTAAATTGCCATCAGGTGGTCAGCGACTCGGACCGGATTTAGCCGCGTCAGAGCATGGTTGACCAGAGTGATCAGCGGAGAGTACTTCCACGTTACAGGCACCCGTAGCTCAGCTGGATAGAGCGCTACCCTCCGAAGGTAGAGGCCACAGGTTCGAATCCTGTCGGGTGCGCCAATAAAATCAGATGCTTATTCGATAAAGCCAATTCTTTCTAACGCCGCTACTCACCAAAGCGAGCCCGCGTTCACCGCGCAAATTTCCTGCCCATGCGCTCAGAGCGGGCGTTATAACAACCTTGCCAAGGTTGGGGTCGAGGGTTCGAATCCCTTCGCCCGCTCCAGTTTCTCCAAGACCAATCAGAGGCTTACGAAGGGACCGCCGCTAGGCGGCCTTCGTCGTTTTTGGCTTGGTGTCCACATGGTGTCCACCGTCGTCGGCGTCGTGCGCGTGTTCGATCGCGTGTGCGCGATGGCGCGGCTGGATGACGTGACGCCGCATACGCCCCGCCATACCCTCGCCAGCGTCGTCGGCGACCTCGGTTTTTGCGAGCTTACGATCGCGGCGCTGCTCGGTCACCCCGCGCGTGGCGTGAGGCAGCGCTATGTGCATGCCGACGAGGCGCTGCGGCTCGCGGCTTGACCAAATAGCGGACGAGATGGCCAACATCCTAGACGGCAGGCGGCTATCACGCGAACGCAGCGGCGGGAAGCGCGCCCGGCGTAGGAACCCCAGGAAGGTTTGGGAAAAGCAGAAAGCCTTATGCCGCTATCGCCCTCAGCGCCTTGTCCATGGAGCAGTTGCCCGTCGTCCCATCTTCGAAGGTCACGCCAAAGCACCGAGTGGTGTAGCCCGGGCCGCGGTCGTGAGTGGGATAGAAGGATGCGGGACGCGATTGCAATTCCCAGCCGGTCTTAGTGCAGTAGTCTTCATAAACTGCATAAACATCAGCTAGCTCGTCTCCGCAAAGTTCCTGCCTTAGCTCGCTGCCACTGAGTATCCGGACGAAGTATTTTTTCGTAGCCGTGATGGTTGCAAAAGTTCGCCCCGTATTGAGAGACACTGACTTCGCCACAACTACCTCCTCGACATGCTAGCTTGTAGGATCAAATACGCGGCGTGATCCGAGCGGCTGTTCGAATATCGGCAATCTGAGTACCAAGCGCCTGCAGGTTTTGGCGCATATCGTTGAACACCGGTTGTTCGGCGTCGGGATCGCTGATGGTGACGATAGCCGTGAAAGGCACCCCTTCGTCGGGCATAACCTCGCCGGCTCGGGTCAGATAATCGACGAACAACCGCCAGTTCGAAGATGGGCCGACGCCTTGAGGGAAGGTTTTGGCTAGAACTTTGACGGGACTCCATTTCAGATCGTGTTCGATCAATTCTGCTTCCACCGCTGGCACTTCGCGCTTCGTGGGGAGATAAAGCGGCTCAAGCCGCCCCTTCCGTCTTATGTTCAACTGCACATAAGCTCGATTATGTTGCGCCGAGAGTTATGTTGCGCATTTGCAAACTGGCGCCGTCTCTCGGACGATTGACAGGTTTTACGCAACATAATTTTAGGCGTTACGGGAGGTTGCGTGATGCCCCGTGACGCTTCCGAACTGGCGCGCCGCCTCGCACGTGAAGCCGAGGCGGTATGTCGCCATTACCTGTTCAACGGACGGCGCCAGGGCCACTACTGGACGGTGGGCGACGTTCGCAATACGCCCGGCCGGTCGATGTTCGTCCGGCTTGTCGGACCGGAATCCGGTCCCGGAGCCGCCGGGCATTGGACCGATTCCGCCTTGGCCGAATATGGCGACCTCCTCGACGTCATTCGCGAGAGCTGTGGTTTCCTCGACTTTCACGATGTGGCTGATGAGGCGCGACGCTTTCTGCGTCTGCCGCGCGCGGAACCGCGCCGTACCCCAAAGCCCGTTCGCACACCCGTCGCCACCGGATCGCCAGAGGCCGCGCAGCGCCTGATCGCGACATCGCGGCCGATCCGCCGGACGCTCGTCGAGACCTATTTGTGCAACCGCGGCATCAAGACTGTTCACGACGCGGGTGCTCTGCGGTTTCATCCATGCTGCTACTATCGCCCGTACGACGGTTCGTCGACTGAGACCCGGCCGGCGATGATCGCCACCGTCACGGATCTTTCCGGCGTCATCACCGGTGCGCATCGCACCTGGCTTGCCCCGGACGGCTTGGGCAAGGCGCCGGTGGACACGCCGCGACGAGCCATGGGCTGTCTTCTAGGCAATGCTGTCCGCTTCGGCGCCGCCCACGATGTCCTCGCTGTCGGCGAGGGTATCGAGACGATGTTGTCGCTGCGCTATGCGGCGCCTGCCATCCCGATGGCTGCCGCGCTCTCGGCGAACCATCTTGCAGCCCTGCTGCTTCCGCCGACGCTGCGTCGGCTCTACATCGCCCGCGACGCCGATGCCGCGGGTGGCGCGGCGCTCGCGGCATTGACCGCACGCGCCGACGCTGTGGGCATTGAGGCGCTTTCCCTATCTCCTCGGATGGGCGACTTCAACGAGGACCTGCTCGCATTCGGTCTCGGCGCACTTCGGGCGGCACTGCGCATCCAGTTGGCGCCGCAGGATGTCGCTCGCTTCACGTGTCAGGGAACGGCCAGGACGGAGTGACGGATGTCGGTTCCGGGCTGTCCTTGCTGTTCCGGCGAGGCCGACGCCGGACAATGCCAGTGCCGGCCTTCAAGAGGGAGATCGCTGCGCCGCGTCCAACACCATCAGAGCGGGAGTGCTCTCCTCAGGACGCCGCAACATAGCTCTCGACTTACAAGGATTTCAGAAAGGCCATGACATCCTTGTCCTCCTTCCATGAGCGTCCGGGGCGTGCTTGAGGAACTTCACAAAGAGCTACCGCGTTGGCTTTCAGTGTGAGATCGATTTCAGCATAGATGTTCGTGGTGTTGATCGAGACGTGGCCAAGCCAGGCGCGGATCGTGTTGATGTCCACTCCGGCGAGAAGCAAGTGGCAGGCTGTTGTGTGCCTGAGCACGTGCGGCGTTATGTTCCTGCCGTTCAAAGCCGGCACGCGGCCGGCGCAACGCTCGACCAACCGATAGACGCCGAAGCGCGTGAAGGATTTGCGAAGCCTGCTGACGAAGACCGCATCATCGGCCGCGCGGCCCTCGACCAATTGCGTCAGCACCCGCTCAGTTTCCGGCCACAGCGGACATTGGCGTATTTTCCCGCCTTTCCCATGCAAGGTCGCGAGCGTATGGCCGCCATCACGACGCCCGAGCTGTAGATCGCTCACTTTCATCTGCGTCGCTTCCGAGACGCGTGCCCCCGTGTTGTAGAGGAACAGAAGAAGAGCATGCTCGTTGCGCCCCTGCGGCGTCTTTCGGTCAAGAACGTTCAGCATCGCTTCCATTTCCGCCTTCGTAAGCCAGCCGATTGGCTGGGGCATGGCTTTTTTCGCGGGAATGGTGCGGATGTGACCGCACCATTCGACATGCGCCGGATCGCGGCTGGCGACAAAGCGTGCGAACGCGCGAACAGCCGCCAAGCGTTGGTTGCGGGTCTGAGCGGAGCATTCGCGCTCATCCTCGAGATGCGCAAGGAACTCCAACACATTTTTCGACGTGAGGTCAGAGACGGCCAGCCGATCCACGGGCTTTCGTAGCTTGCGGCTAACGAAGGGCAGCAAGAGGTTGAAAGTGTCGCGGTAGCTCTTCTGAGTGTTTCGGGCCAAGTTGCGCTCGGTGACGATGTGCTCGCACAGGAACCGACGCAGCCATGGTCCAAGGGTCTGAAGATCAGGCATCGCTCCCTCCGCGCGCATAATGCTCGAAGCGAGACGACGCTTGCTGCAGCAGTTCCGGCGTCATCGACAGATAGACCTGGGTGCCCGCGAGATCCGTGTGACCGAGGTAAGTCGAAAGCACCGGCAGCAGTCGCTGCACATCGGCGCCCTGCTGATACCAGGCGGTCAGCCTGTGGACAGCGAAGCTGTGCCTGAGGTCATGCAGGCGCGGAGATGGGCGCCCGCCGCCTGGACTGCAGATCCCGGCCGCGCGTCGCAACCTTAAAAATGCGGTGTTGACCGTGGTCTTGGCGAGCGGCGTTCCATTGCGGTTCGAGAGAAAGCACGAGTTTCGCCCCTGCGGAAGCGGGCGCTTCGCACGCGACGCCGCGTATGTTTTCAACACATGGAGGAGCTGTGGGCCGATCGGAACGAGGCGGCTTTTGAAGAACTTCGTGGCGCGTATGGTCAGCAGCGCCTCTTGCAGATCGACGTCCTCCAGAGTGAGCCGCCGTGCTTCGCCAACGCGCAAGCCGGTTCCATAGAGCACAAGGAGCAAGGTTCGGAGTGTCTCGGCTTCCAGGTAAGCCAAGGGCCCCTGGCTGCGACCGATGGCATCCAACAGACGGCGCAACTCCTCGCGCGTATATATGTGGGGCGGCGCCGATGCGGGCGGCTTCGGCTCGTTGTCCGGCATTGGCGAACGCGTCAGGAAGCCGCGGCTGACCGCATAGCGGTAGAAGCCGACCAGGGCGCTGTATTTGTTTTCACGGTTTCGGGTCAGCGGGCCGATGCCGGCGAGGAAGGAAACGACCTGCGCCGTGCTGACGGAGTTGCAGTCGGCTGCCTCGCCGACGCTTTTTAGGAAGAGTTTCAAGAGGATAGCGCCGCTCTTGTAAATCGCGCCATGGGCGCGCCGCCACGCGATGTATTGATCGATTGCTTCCCGCAGCGTCATACGAGGTCCCCCAGGTCGAAGCTGGCGACTTCGCGCAGCGCGGGAAGATTGACCTTGGCGTAGATCGCGGTGGACGAGGGATCACGATGTCCGAGAAAGTCGCCGATCACTTTCATCGACACGCCTTGGTCGAGAAGATGTTGGGCGGCGGAATGGCGCAGCGCATGCGTTCCCCTCTTCCCGGTGACGATGCCGATGCGCGCCAGCCGGTCTCTGACGATTTTTCCCAAAGTGCGCCGACAGAGAGGCCGGATGGGCGCGCGCATGGTGAAGAAAAGCGTGCGTCCGTAGCCGGACGGGCGGACTTCACGTAGGTAGCGCAGCACGGCGCTTCCAACCGGTCGGGACAGAGGATACGAATGTGTCCGTCCCGGCTTCGGACAGCGAACTCGGAGCATCTCGTTCTCCCAGTCGAAATCCTCCAGGCGCAAGCCGCCGACTTCGCCTGCTCTCAGTCCGTAAGCGATGAACAGCATCAGAACCGCCCGGTCGCGCTTGTCGGCTGGCCGCTCGCCTTCCGTCGCGGCTAAGAGGCGTAGGACATCATCGCGCTTCAGGCCTCTCGGCACGTCTTCGTCGCGCTTAAAACGCGGAGGCATGATCCCATCGGCTAGGCCGCGCGCGCACCAACCGCGCGTTTCCGCAAACCGAAAGAACGCGCGAAGACGCTGCGCGTAATCGTGCATCGTTCTTCGGCCGCAAGTTCCTCGCGCTTTTTCGGCCGCGATGGCGTCATCGATATCGGTGATCTTGACAGAGGTCAGTGAAACATCGCGCTCCGCGAGCCAATTGAAAAAGCGATCCGCGGCCGCGCAGTAACTTTCAACCGTCGCGGCGGACAGTCCGTGAGTTGCGCGCAGCCACGCTTCATAGGCGTCAACTTCGGCGCCATGCGGATGGCGTAGCGGCGCGGGCTCATCAAGCCTGTCTAGAAAACTCAGCCATCGAACCGCGCGGCTGATGAAGAGCGCTCTTGTCTTGGGAGTTGCCGACCAGTCGCACCTGCGACCCTTCGGCTGTGCCCAGATCGCGGTCGCCGCCTCAATCTGGGAAACACGCACTCTGCCGGCTTCATTTAGCTTCAGAAGGCGAACCAAACTCAATTGGTCGTTGGCGCATTTCCGCAAGGTCTGGCGTCGGGCGCCGGTATCCCTGAGATAAATGAGATACCGCTCCCGCTGCTCGACAAGCGATGCGGCTCGATATTTCTTCGCAGTTCGCGGAAAGAAGATTTCTTCAAACATGATCGCGCCTCCTTGTTGGTGGAGGCCGAGCTTGTTTTCAGACCGTTCCGAAGCAAATTATGTTGCGGAGAGGCCGCGCAATGATCTGTGGAAAAGCAGCCAGTCAAGAACGCCGCAACATAACCAGCAAGGCAACATAATCCGTCTTATGTGCAGTTCCACATAAGGTCGACGCCGCTAGTGGCGAGCACGGCGATCTGCTCGACGTCATTCGCGAAACTCGCGGGTTCGTCGATTTCAAGGACGTCGCCGATGAGGCGCGTTCATTCCTCAGCGTGCCGCGTGCAGCGCCGGAACGGCCGCCGACGCACTCATCGTCGTCCAAGCCCGCTGCCCCGACGGGATCGTCCGAGTCGGCGCGACGCCTCTTCGCCATGTCGCAGCCGATCGAGCGCACTCTCGCTGAAGCCTATCTGCGCCGACGCGCCATTACGGCTTTGCACGAAACCGAGAGCCTCCGCTTCCACGCACGCTGCTACTATCGGCCCGACGAGCATAGTGCGACCGAGACCTGGCCCGCCATGATCGCCGCCGTCACCGATCTCTCAGGATCCGTCACAGGCGCGCATCGAACCTGGCTCGATCCCGACGGCTTCAGCGAGGCGACGCTCGGCAAGGCGCCGATCGACATGCCGAGGCGGGCAATGGGCGAATTGCTCGGTCACGCCGTGCGTTTTGGCGTTGCAGGCGAGGTTCTGGCGGCCGGCGAAGGCGTCGAGACGATGCTGTCGCTTCGCTGCGTTCTGTCTTCCATGCCGATGGTCGCGGCGCTCTCGGCGGCGCATCTCTCCGCCATCCTCTTCCCGGACACGCTGCGACGGCTCTATATCGCGCGCGACAACGATCCAGCCGGCGATGGCGCGACGGCGACGCTCATCGACCGGGCACGGTCGGCAGGGATCGAGGCGCTTGTGCTCTCGCCCGCCTTGAGCGACTTCAACGAGGACCTTCGGCTGCTCGGGATCGACGCGTTCCGGGCGGCGATCCGCGGGCAGATCGCGGCGCAGGACGTCGCCCGTTTCATGGAGCTCGTGGCCTAGCCATTCGGCGAGGAGCGGCGCGTCGGCATGGTCGTGAAGTAGCCGGCGGTCATGCTTTCCCCTCGGCGCCGGAGAGGACCGCGCCCACGGCCTTCTCAAAGGGCGATCAGGCGGCAAGCGACGCGGACCGGCAATGGCTGCGGCCGGCGATTTTCCGGCGCGGCCCAAAGGGCCGCTTTCCATCGCGAGACAAAATCGCCGGCCTTCGCCATCCTCCGCAGAGGCTTCGGCCCTTCGCTTCGTCTTCGGGTGCAGGTCCGCGCCGTTCGCCGCCTTCGTCGCCACGAAGGCCGCGATGGGCGCGTCCGATCCGGCGAAGGAAAGCGCCATGACCGCAGACCACGACTCCGAAATTGAGCCCTGCCACGGCTCATCCCCGACCGGCCGTGTCCTCCACGAACTCCAGCTCTATGGCTACCGACCCTTCTGCGACGAACCCGATCCGCGGCCGCTGCCGGAGGCGCAACGAATAGCCGTCGCCGTCGCCGATATCTTCGACGCCCTGGTCGCCACATTGAGCGAGACGCGCCTCGAGCCCGATCTCGAAGAGCTGCTCTGGTCGACCGTCAATCTCTTCCACCGCGCGGTCGCCCGCATCGAAAGCCAGCTCGACGACAATGAGCAGGCGCAGCGGCGCAGCCAGAAAGAGCAAGATGGCTCGGAAGTCCGCTCGGTCGAGCTCGAGCGGCTTATCGCCGAGGGACAGACGCTGATCGAGCGCCGCGACAGCATCGAGCTCTTTCGCGACCAGGCCGCAGAGGCCTTCGAACGCCATACCGGCTCATCCTGGCGCCCGCGCGCCGGCTCCAAGATCAACCACCGGACGCTAACCGCGGCGATGATCGACAGCCGCGACTTCCTCGCAGCCAAGCGCCGCGCCGAGATCGAGCCGCTACTTCCCGCCGGGCCCAAGATCGCCTTCACCGGCGGCCTCGACTTCAACGATCATCGCGCGATTTGGGACCGTCTCGACAAGGCGCTCGCTAAGCATCCCGACATGGTTCTGCTGCACGGCGGCAGCCCCCGTGGCGCAGAGCGCATCGCCGCCTGCTGGGCCGAGAAGCGCAAAGTTCCTCAGATCGTCTTCAAGCCTGACTGGACGCGTCATGCCAAGGCGGCACCATTCAAGCGCAACGATCAGATGCTCGAAGCCATGCCGATCGGCGTCATCGTCTTTCCCGGCTCCGGCATTTCGGCGAACCTCGCTGACAAAGCAAGAAAGTTCGGCATTCCGGTCTGGATTTCGGGCGGGGTCGCCTCATAGGCGGCAGCAAACTGCCGATGAGGAGTCGTCCAGCGCCTGTTCGGCCCGCCGCGAAGTGCGCGGAGCGCCCCACTTGAGCATCCTTGGAACGGAGGGCCATACTAGGGTCATCTTCAAGCCGGGATGGAAATTCCTAACAGTGGCGGAACTCCAATGGGCGGCTTCGAAAGAGACGGGGTGTGTCCATGCCAGCAGCTTCCGTCTACGTCGGCATCGATGTTGCGTGCGCCCGCGGCAAGCGATTGCCAATCTGCGTCGTTACGGGCAGTGATCGTCTGACGCCCCTGACGATCTCCAAGCGCTTGGCAGATCTCGTACCTCGCGGCGTCGGCAACTCAGAAATCCTGAAGAGCTCGCCCTATCACCAAACTGCCCGCGAAGTCGTAAGCGCGATCAGACGCATTGAAAGCGAGATGGGGTGGCGGATCGAACGTGTCGCCGTCGACGCACCCCCGGCGCCACCCCCAACGAACTCTCGCGCGTCAGAGAACGAACTTGCCGCGCGTGGCTTGTCGTCCTTTCGCACCCCTCCTGAGTCCGCCTGGGTCGAAATCCGCGAGAAGTGTGCGACCCATTTGGGGGCTGGCCGGAGCCTAGCCACTCTGCCTTACGCCAACAAGATTTGGATGTTATTCGGTTTCCAGCTCTTCGCCGAGCTAAGGAGCGGCTTCACAGCCGAGGTCATTGAGGTCTATCCATTCGCCATCGTTCGCGCCTTGTTATCCGAGTGCGAGCACAAATCGACCGCGAATGGATACCAATCACAGCTCGCTGAGTTAGCGGCATGCACCGGGTGGGAACCGCTGGAATTGGAAGCCAAGTTGAAGGCGTCGGTCTCTGGAAGTCGTCACGACCGCTTAGACGCGTTCATGGCCGCGTGGGTTGCCAGCCTACCGTCAGCACAACGGCGTGCATTCGGCCACGCCGACGATCCTGACGACGCAATTTGGGTCCCTTGCACCGGCGCAGGCTGAGGCACCTTCGAACGGTGATGTGTCAGTCCGTCACCTTCGGCAAGGTGCCAGATGCGCCAGGAGCGGACATTCACCTCAGGGAGATTAATCAAGTCCAGGTCTGTCGCCGTGTCATTCACGCCAAATCCCGCCATCCCCGCCATTGCGATTGCATTGCTTTACAAAATCGATGAATGTTCCCTAATGCGAGGTCGAAAAATCTCTGATCTCCTTTAGCGAAGCCGGCTTCCAAAAGCGTTTTGGCGTTGGCGGGGGTTTTTAGCTTTTCAATGATCTGCTCCCGATTGCTGACGTCCCAAGCGACCCGACCCACAGGACACCAAACATAATTCCCCTGAGCTGGGTCTCTCTTATCAGCCTCAATGAAATCACTAAGGTTGACTGAGAACGTTAGGTAGGCAAGAGAAGCAAGAATTTCAAATTCTGCGTACAGAAGTGGTATATCTGAATCGATGAATACATAGTCTTGCAGCCATACTCTGAACAAATCAAATAAATGATCGCTAAGAGAAGCTTTCTCACCCCCTCGTCCTGATGCGCCATCAAAAGCATGCTTCCCTACTTCGTCCCAACTACCTAAAAAACATCGCGTTATAAGCGGCTTTTTCACGTCGTGCTGCGGAACGGGGATGCAGAACAGTTGAAACAAGTCGGCGTATCGCGCCGCCTTAAGCAGACCAAAGCCATATGAATACATAAGCAATACGCCCGGATATCGTTCAAGCTCAATAAATGCGAAGAGGCCACTCCTAGTTTTTGGTGTGGAAAATTCCTTGATCGCAGAGGATGCTAAATCAAAATCTTCCTCGACCCACCATCTTCCTAATAACCCAAAGATCCTAGCAGCTCTTTCCGCAATTGCTTCATATTTGCCAAATCTATTGGAGAAAGTTTCCATACCATAAGGCCCAGGATATTGCGTAACAACCAGCTTGCTTTCTGAAATACGCCTTGACAAGTCCCTAAGTTCATTACCAACTATTTCATCCAATTTAACGCGATATTTCTGTTCTGCAACATATTGCTTAACACTTGCAATAAGCAGATCCGTGTTTTGTGGATTACTACGTTGTAATCACATTGGATTGACACGAGACGTTCAAGGTTTTCGAAGAACGAATCAGCGCTTTCGATGCGGATTTCTTTTCCTCCGCGGAACGCAATGAGATCGTGCGCGGCTTGGGTGGCCTCGCCTCTTGTCGCCCAAAATAAAGGGTAACGCCGGCTCGGCGCTCTCTTCACGGCGGTTTTGAGAGCTGGGTCCCAATCTGCAGACCAGCCGCACACTATGAGGCCATGCTCGTCAAAGATCCGGTCGAGAAGGGTGTTCATCTCATCCGAATAGCTCGACAGCTCGATTTCTGTGTTACGAATGCGGGTGTCCAAGTAGTCGCCGTGGACTTTCACAACGGCGCAGCGGCTATGAATGAGAGGGACGGCACCTTTCACGTCATCATCTGACGCAATCACCATCGGCTCGATGCCAGCATCCCTCAGGGCGTTTTCAAGAAGCCGGTCGAAGTTGGTGGTAATGATAACGCGCACGAATCCCGTCTGCGCCAATCGAGCGATGGCGCGGTGCGCACTTGTGGGAACCTTCCGACCCTCCGCAGCCTCCTCTGGAGAAGGCTCGATGTAGCTGTGCAGAATCGACCGGCGCTCGTCGGGAGTAGTAGAAAGTTGGTCCAGCAACTCCGAGTAACTAGGCTCATTCCCATACTGTTCAAAATGCCATTTTGCCCAGTCAGCCTGATTTTCGACCCCGGCCATGGTAGCCGCGCGCTTTACCAAATCCAGCGTTATTTCCCATCCCGTAGGAACTTGCGCAGCGCGAGAGACGCCTGAGCCAAGAAGTAGAGCATAAACGCCCTTATTCTCATACATTGAAAACGCCAGGGCAGTTATTGGATCGATCATCAGAGGAGCTCCCTAAACGCACCGCGACTCGGTTCGCCAAGCGTGAGTCTATTACTCCTCGATTCGCAACCCTTGTTGGGCGATGTCCCACACTATTTCCAGAGAACCGCGCTCCGCGATTGATCGAATCGAGCATTTCGGCCAGCACGAAATCGAGCCCAACTCTTGTGGTCAGGACACGAGCAAGCCCTTTGCTTCACAGTGACGGCGCAACTTGGCTATTTGCTCGCGACGCCACTTGTCGGTCTAGCCCGGAGCCCGGCGCCGAGCACGCGGAGGTGAAGATGAACGCGCTTGGCAACGAATGTCGGATAAGGGTCAAGTTTTTGCGTTCCCGGAGCACCCGTTTGCGCCAAATTTCCGCCTTCGCGAAGAACGTGAATGCGTCATGGCTCGAGCGAATTGTTCGATGCGGGCAATATGCCGCGCACAATGCTGACGGCGCATTCGTCAAATCTATCGAAACGTTGTCGGTCTGCAAAAGCCCCAAGGAACGAGCGCCATGAAGCTCCTCTGTTTGAACGTGCGAAGCGGAGGCGGAACCCGTTGGGGCCGAATCTTGGACTTCGTCGAAGCGCACTGCGCCGACGTTGTGATCTTCACCGAATGGCGCCAGAGAGAGGCGCCTGGCGCCGCGGTAACCTGGGCGACGTCTCGCGGTATGAAGTGGGTCGAGGCGTGCGAAGGTGCTACAAAGAATGGCGTTTTTGTCGCGTCAACGTTGCCCTTCGAGGCGACCAACGTCACACCGGACAGCGAAACGGCCGGGACGCTCGTTCGCGTTACTTTCGACGGTTGGACTATGCTCGCCGCATACTTCCCGCAACGCGACGCGAAGGCGAGATATTTCGAGGCCTGCAGCGACGTCGCGGCAGCGGTCGGCGTTGAGCCTTTCATCCTAATGGGCGACCTGAACACCGGCAATCAGCGCGCGGATAGGACGCCAACCGGGGAAAAGTACGTTTGCGCCGATCTTTTCGACGCGCTTTCGGAATCCCACGGCCTCATCGATCTCTGGCGGCGAACTCACAGCGCCGACGCCCGCGAATGGAGTTGGATGACGAAGACTAATGGCTTTCGGCTGGATCATGCTTTCGGCAACCCTGCTTTCATCATAGCCTTCGATCCAACATGCCGCTATGACCATTCCAGTCGGGAGGCGGGATTTACTGACCACAGCGCCCTGCTAATCTCGACTTCGGGGCGACCTTCTTAAATGATCGGCTCAAGCGGCCCCGCGGTCGTCGTCCATTCAGGATAGACCGCGACTCTGTGGCAACCACGAGCTAGCGTTCAGATATCATTGTGACTGACGGGCGGCTCGGGCAGATGCGCCTTCCACGTCACCAAGGCGGCTTGTCCGGCGTCCGAGAGCGCATAGACTCCGCGCTCGACCCGGATGAACCAGCCGTAGACGTTGCGAAGCAAAATCTTCGGCGCGTCCGGAATGGCCTCCTTCAGATCGCGCGGGCGGGCGGGCGCATGCGCCATTGCCCCGGCGCATTGCAGCGCCTGCTGTCGATAGGCGGTCATGATGGGCCGTCGCGTGCCGCCGCCCGTCGCCGGATCTCCCCTGCGCCGCTGATGCTCTTCGAGGATCCGAGAGCGGCGCTTTGCATTCAGTCTCGGCCGCCATGCAACCGGCTCGACCAAGACCTCCACCCTACCGGAACTGAATACGCTGAGCAGCCCGAAGCCGAGCATTCGACAGAGCCTCTTGACCCGGGGGTCGGACTCGCGTCCGCGTCCGCGCGCCGATGCGCGGACGGCGACCCAAACCTCATCGCATGCCGTGGATCGATCCACGGCCTGAAGAACAAGATCGAGCGTGAAGCTCAGCTTCAACTCGCAGATCACGAGCGCGATTGGCGCGCCGCGATCCACCGCCACGACGTCGCAGCCGCAAACCTCTCCTTTCACCTCGAAACCCAACCCTTCGAGGAAGCGCTTGACCGGCAGATAGAGGCTCGTTTCCAACCTTCGACCTCGATGCGCGCCGCGAGCCTTCGCTCAACGACGAATCGGTATTCCCTGAGGATAATACCGGCGCTCGAATTTTGCGGCACGAAGGGGCTCGTCCTCGCGCAGTTGCCTGCTGCTATCATATGTCATATATTGATAGCATCGCTATCAATTGAGGTAGAAACGCCATCATGCCCGCCGTCACCATCCGCAACCTCTCCGAAGAGACGCATCGCGCGCTGAAGGTCCGGGCGGCCCAGCACGGCCGCAGCACGGAAGCGGAAATGCGCGACATACTGGAAGCCGCCGTTCGCCCCGCCGATCGCCTCCGCCTTGGCAGCGCGCTCTCGGAGATTAGCCGGAAGATCGGCCTGACCAACGCCGACGTCGAAGCCCTCGAGCAGGCCCGCGACCGCAAGCCCGCAGAGCCGCTACGCTTCAAATGATCCTGCTCGACACGAATGTCGTCTCCGAGGCGATGAAGCCTGAGCCCGCACCGGCGGTGCGCCGATGGCTCGACGAGCAAGCGGCGGAGACGCTCTTTCTCTCGAGTGTCACGATCGCCGAGTTGATGTTTGGCATTGGCGCGCTTCCGAAGGGCAAGCGCAAGGAGAAGCTCGTCGCCGCGTGTGAGGGCGTGCTGGAGCTGTTCGAAGGTCGAATCCTCCCGTTCGACACGGATGCGGCGCGCCGCTATGGCGATCTGGCGGTGAAGGCGCGCGCCGCCGGCAAGGGCTTCCCCACAGCCGAAGGCTATATCGCCGCCATCGCCGCGTCGCGCGACTTCGCCGTCGCATCGCGCGACGCAAGCGCATTCAGGGCCGCGGGGCTCACCGTGATCGACCCCTGGACCGCTGGCGCCTGAATTTCGGGGACACGGTTAAAGCTCTCTGGCATTTCCGCTCGCGGCCATGGCCGTTTGCGGTTATCCTCGCATTGCGCCGCGGTGGTGGTGGAAGGCGCGACCGTCAGAACTCTATCTCACGGAGACTGCCACCATGCTCTTCCTCGGTCCTCTGCTCGTCCTCGCCGGCATCGCATCTTTCTGCTGGCTGCTGTTCACGCTCGCCGCCTTTGCGCTTCCCTTCTTCGTCGGTCTCACAGTCGGCATGTGGGCCTTCCACACCGGAGCCGGCGCGCTCGGCGGGATCATCGTCGGCGTCGTCGCTGGCGGCGCGACTTTCGGTATCGGTCAACTGCTACTCGCCTTCGCACCCTGGAACTGGCTCCGGCTGCTGATCATTCGCGCTCTTCGTCGCGCCCGCCGCCGTCGCCGGCTACAACGCCACGCATGGGATTGCTCAGATGGCCATGCCATCCGCGACCTGGCAAACTGTCTTCTCGATGATCGGCGCCATCGCTATCGGCACAACGTCGTTCGTCCGTTTCACCGCTATGACCGTGGCGGGCCAGTCCACTCAGGCCGTCGCACGGAGCTGAAGCCCACGCGCCACAAAAAGCATCGCGCCCGGCCAAGGGCAGAGGCGCGAGGCCAGTCCGATCGGACCATTCCTAGAAGCCCAGCTCGCTCAGGCCCGGGTGATCATCCGGGCGGCGGCCCAGCGACCAGTGGAATCGACGATCGCTCTCCCGGATCGGGCCGTCGTTGATCGACGCGATGCGCCGTCGCATCAGCCCGTGCTCGTCGAACTCCCAGTTCTCGTTGCCGTAGGACCGGAACCAGTGGCCACTATCGTCGCGCCACTCATAGGCGAACCGCACCGCAATGCGATTCTCCTGAAAGGCCCAAAGCTCCTTGATGAGACGATAGTCCAGCTCCTTCTGCCACTTGCGGGTCAGGAAGGCGATGATCGCGTCGCGGCCCTGCAGGAATTCGGCGCGATTCCGCCAGACGCTCTCGACCGTGTATGCGAGAGCGACCTTCTCCGGGGCGCGGCTGTTCCAGCCGTCCTCAGCCAGGCGGACCTTCTGTATCGCCGTCTGCAGATCGAAAGGCGGCAGCGGGAGGCGTTGTTCGGTCATTGGTGTTCCTCGCTTCGTGAAAGATGAGCGCGCAGCTCGGCATTTTCGGATTCGAGCAAGGTCAGGCGATCACGGAGCGGACGGACCGCTTCCGCTATTTCCTGCTCAGTGAAGCGGGGGGTGATGTGCTGCTGGCAGTTCCAATCGAAACTCTCCAGATGAAGCCTGAAGACGCGTTCGAGCCTAGCTTTGTACCCGGGCATAGTGACGAACTCGACAAGCGCTGGATCGTCTGCCAGCCCCAGTGTCTCGACATGCACAAACATCTTGAGCCGGGCGCGGCGCGTGTAGTCCATGAGGAACAGACAGCACCGATCATTGGCCGCGAGATTGCCCGTGCTGATGTATTGGCGATTCCCCCGGTAATCGCTGAAGGCCAGCGTCCTGTCGTCGACGAGCTTCAAGAAGCCCTTCGGGCCTCCCCGATGCTGGACGTAGGGCCACCCCGTCTCCGAGACTGTCGCCATGTAGAAGCTGTCACGGTCGGCTATGAACGCGGCCTCGTTCTCCGTGAAGCGGTCGAACTCGCGGCGCCCCTTAAACTCCTCCCAGAACCCCTCCGCACCCATCTGAGCTTCCACCGCCCTGACGCTCGGAGTTCTGGCGATGTTCAGGAATCCATACGGCATGATGGCGCTCCTTGGCGCGGGACAGGGGCGGGCCGGCGGTGCAAAGCGACGTCAGCCCGCTGAAGTCAGGCAGCCTGCGCGGCGCGCACAACCGGAAAGTCGATGTCGGTCTCGGCGACGACATTGAGGATGTTTGTGAAGATGTTCTCGGCGGTCACGGCTAGGATCTCAACGATCTGCCCGTCGGTATAGCCGGCCTCGCGCACGGCCTGGATGTCGGCCGCGTCGACGTGGCCGCGCTCGCGCACGACCTTGGCGGCGAAACCCACCGCAGCGTTCGCCTTCGCATCGCCCGACTTCCCGGCGCGATTGAGGATGATTTCGTCGGGGCTGATCTTGGCAAGGTTCAGACCCAGGTAGCTGGCGCCGACAGGCAGTAGTCGCAGCCATTCACTTCCGCGACGGCCAGCGCGATGCGCTCGCGAGTCTTGACGTCGAGCGTCTTGCCCAGCGCCGCGTTGTTGGAGACAAAGCCTTCCAGCGCGGCCGGGCTCTGCGCGATCAGGCGGAACATGTTCGGGACCACACCGAGCTTGGCGTGGACGGCGTCCAGTGTAGGCTTGGCGGCGGCGGGGACGTCGTTGCGGGCGGGAATGGCGAGACGAGACATGGCGATCTTCCTTTTCCTGCGGAGCCAGGGAGCGGCTCCCGCTGCGGATTAGGTACGCTGTTTCAATTTTATAGATAATCTCCTATTATTGGAGATAACATTTTCACTAGATGGAATGGTCATGGATCGCCTCGAAGCCATGTCGATTCTCCTCAAGATCGTCGACAGAGGCAGCTTTTCCCGAGCTAGCCGGGAGCTGGGCGTGCCCCTTGCGACGGTCAGCCGCAAGGTGACGGAGCTTGAGGCGCACCTGGGAGCACGGCTCCTGACCCGCACCACTCGGAAGATCGCGCTCACCGACGCCGGCGCCGTCTACATCGCGTCCGCGCGCCGCATTCTCGAGGAGATTGAAGAGACGGAGCGCGTCGTCGCGGGCGAATTCAATGGCCCGCGCGGCGAGTTGATCCTGACGGCGCCGGTGCTATTCGGGCGCCTGCAGGTCCTGCCTATCGTCACGGCGTTCCTCGCCACATATCCAGAAATCGATATCCGCCTTCTCCTCTCGGACCGAAACCTCCATCTGATCGAAGACCATGTCGATCTGGCGGTGCGGATCGGGCCACTTCCGAACAGTTCCATGATCGCTACCCGCGTGGGCGTCATCCGAACGGTCGTATGCGCAAGTCCTGAATTTCTCGCCGGCCATGGCGTGCCGCAATCGCCCGGCGAACTGGCCTCGATGCCCACTGTCAATTTCGATTTCATCGCGCCCGGCTCGATCTGGTCGTTTCGACGCAAAGACGCCAAGGGTCTCTCGGACGTGGCGATCAAACCGAGACTGACGGTCAGCACGGCCGAAGCTGCGGTGTCGGCCGCCCAGGCGAGCGTCGGGGTAACCCGTGTGCTGCACTACCAATGCGCGGACGCCGTGCGAGACAATGCTTTGCGCATCGTTCTGTCGAAGTTTGAGCCTGAGCCGTTGCCGGTACACCTGATTTACACCGGAGCCAGCGTCCTCCCCACGAAGACAAGGTTCTTTCTCGATTTTGCGGCGACGCGGCTTCGCACAAGCCTGTCGTCCCTCTAAACGCTAGAAGTGTCCCTCGCCGGAGCGCTTGCAGTTTGCCCCGGCCATCGCGAGGCCGCCAACGGAGACCCGCTGGATAAGCTGACGACGCCGCGATCAGCTGAATGTTCGTGAACGACACTGCGGGCGATCCTGTGAGCAGGATAGGGGCTCTGCGGCGGCTCTTTCATGCCAGCTCTGCAGTTTCACGACCGTCGCCAAGGCCTTCTCCTTGACGAAGCTTCTGTTCACACCGAACGCACCGAACGGCCTCTTCGATGGATTGATCTAGCCGAAGGCCGGCTGAAGCCTCGACCGCCTGAGGCGCAACAGCGGTGTCGCAACTTTCTTCCCCTGCCGGCTGCGCCGTCATTCCTCGCGACGCAAGAAAGTTCCTCCTTTGCTGTCGAGCCCCTTCGGGGTGCGCCGTCGGTCGCCTCCGGCTCTTCGATCACCATCGAGGCCGCAATGGTGCGGGCTCGCAAACAGAGATCAAGGAGAACGACAATGGCGACCATCGGCAGCTTCAAGAAAACCGGCGCGAACGAGTTCACCGGCGAAATCGTCACCCTCTCGGTCCAGGCCAAGAACGTCCGCATCGTCCCTGAGACCACCCGCTCCGGCGAGAACAGCCCCAGCCACCGGGTCTACTGCGGACGAGTGGAGATCGGGGCCGCCTGGTCGAAGCGCTCCAACGAGGGCCGCGACTATCTGGGCCTCAAGCTCGACGATCCGAGCTTCAACGCCCCGATCTTCGCCAATCTCTTCGACGACGAGGACGGCGAAGGCTACAGCCTGATCTGGTCCCGCCCGAACGGCCGCCGCAGCGGCGACTGACCCCCGCACGACGCCCCGCCCGGTCGGTCCGGGCGGGGCTGATCGGAAAGTTTACCGGCTCTCCAAAGGTTCGAAGCGCAAGACATTCTAGCAGAGGGTCGCCGCGCCTTTTTGCGCATCTTGAAGCCGAAAGACCCGAGAAATGGGACGCGACTTTATGTTAGAGTTGGCAAAGGTAGCCCTATTTCTGACTCGGCAGAACTTAGCTCGCCTAGAGCGAATCCGAGTATCTTAAATCTAGATCGCTCGCGCTCGCTCCTCGATTGCAGCACTGGAGAGTCATTGCCTATGTCGTTTGCGCGAATTCCGATCCAACATGAGGAGGTCCAGTGTCGCACTCAATTTTTCACATTTGTTCAGCGACAGAATGGGCCGCCGCCAACAGCTCCGAATATCGCTGCGCATCGCTCGACACCCAAGGTTTCATTCACTGCTCGAGCGCTGACCAGGTCGTCGAGGTCGCTGACTATCTGTTTCGTGGCCAACACGGTCTCGTCTTGCTTGTCATCGACCCGGACCGCGTGATCCCCAATATTCGATACGAGGATGCGGGCAACGGTAAGCTCTATCCTCACATATATGGACCCTTGAATCGGAATGCTGTTTTTAGCGTCGAACCCTTTGAGCCGACTGATGGCGGAACGTTCCAGCTGCCCGCTCGCCTCACGTAAAGGAGACGCAGTACGAACGTAGTGTGCTTGAAGTTCCGCGAAGGCCCTGGCGACCCCAGTCGTAGAAGTTGCTCAAACGCCATCGCGACAAGTCGTATTCAAAAGCGGATCCATCGCCGGCTGTTACTTTCGTCCCCTCGACGGAAGAGCGCGCACCAACTCGCTCGCATCCACTTCGAGCGCATCCGCTATTTGGCCAAGCGCTGTAACGCTCGCTGAGTCTTCTGCGCGCTCGATCGCGCCGATGTGGCGGGCGCTCAGCCCGGCCTTCTCAGCGAGTTCCTCCTGCGTCAGTTTCTTCGTATGACGCAACCGACGCAGATTGACCGCCACGACCTCCTTGAGATCCATGGCGAGGATGGAGCCTGCACAAGAACAATCGTTCCAGGAACTATCGTTCCGATTCGTGCAAGGCCATGCTAGCCTGACGGACGCGCGACATCCGCGTTTGCGAAAGCGGAGATACGCGTGATGCGCGGCGCGCATCGCCGATCGAGCGCTGGTCAGCCCCACCCCTACAAAATTTTAGTAAATCCGTGAGAAATCCTCCTTGCGTCATCGAGGAAGTTGGAAATGAGCACACCGGCTTTCCAGGATCGGCCGCCCCTGACCGAGCGCGTGAACGCCTATGACGAGAAGCACCTCGTCACCTATCTGCGCCTGCTCGACGCCGACGCCGAGGGCGCCGACTGGCGTGAAGTCGTGCAGATCGTCTTTGGTCTCGATCCGGCGCGCGAGCCCGAACGCGCCAAGATCGTTCATGACAGCCATCTGGCCCGGGCGCGCTGGATGACCGAGAGCGGGTACCGCCACTTGCTGGAGCCGAGAATGCAGTAATTTGCGGCGTCTCCGGACATTGTCCCAGAAAGTTACGCGGCGGTATCGACGACGTAATGCAACCTCGAGGTCTATCGAACAGCTGAGCTTTCCGGAATCGTAAGCGCCTACCTCCGAACAAGGGCCACATTGAAAGGAGGCGCCCATGCCCAGATCCTTTTGGCGATCGGCAGACGCTGTCGCGCAGCTGAAACAGCTCGAACGCGCCGGCTTCGCTCTCGAATTCCTTCGACGCAATCCCGCTTATCGCGACGATTACGCGAGAACGCAGCGGCATATCGCGCATCGCCGCGTCGATCCCGACGAGGCGAGCAATGATCTTGCCCGACGATGGGGGTTGCGTTTTCGCCCATGATCCCGAGATCCCAGCCAGGCACAACGTGGTTCTGTGGCGGCCTGAAGTCTTTCCCGGCGTAGTGCTGCTGACGGAAGCGCCGTCCGCCTTCGCCACGGCGCCATTTTCTGCGGCGGCAATCGGCCCGGCGTTCGACGAGCGCACCGACGCCGAAGGTCGCGAGATCGTGATAAGCAACTCGTCGGGAGCGATTTACGTTTCGATGAGGCATGACGAGGCGAAGAACCGCCCGGCTATCCTTCTACCCCTCGACGACATGATCGAGGCGCGCCTCGACGTCGCCGTGGGCCTCGTTCGCCAACTCCGCCGAAGGCCCGCTGCTTTCCTTCCGGCGCGCTTGCGCCTCACGCCGCTGCAGAAAGCGCGACTGATCCAGCTTCTGCACACCTTCGACATTCTTCGCGACGGCGGCAGTCGGCGCGATGTCGCCGATGAAGTTTTG
>CAVUQD010000002.1:0-336960 GCA_963743565.1 uncultured Alphaproteobacteria bacterium | reverse complement strand
TTTCCTGAATGGTGCGAACCACCACCTGGACCTGGTCTGCCGGTAGGGCGATTTCCACCTTTATTTTGGGCAGGAAATTCACGTTGTACTCGGCGCCGCGATAGATCTCCGTGTGGCCTTTTTGCCGGCCGTAGCCTTTCACTTCCGTGACGGTCAACCCGTTGACCCCAACCTTCGTCAACGCGTCACGGACTTCGTCCAGCTTGAACGGCTTGATGATCGCAATCACCAGTTTCATCTGCCCTCCCTGTCAGTTCCTCCCTCGATCGAACTCTTGCCCGGTCGAGGCGATGCCGCGAGCGCTGCTATTTGGCGAGGCACATGCGTACTCGCGCGGCGGAGCTCGCGCTATTGGTCATCAAATGTCGTGCCATGGGTTTCAAAACGTCGAGCGGAGTTCGGCAGTTCTGACCCTAGGAGCTTGGAATCACTCAGATGTCGCAGAGAAGGATGCACCCCGGTGGTGGCGCGCTGCTCGGCCCGCATTCCGCTCTGGGCTCAGGAAAGACAGGAAGGCAAGGCGAGATTGGCGAGCAATGCGGCGAAAAAGCCGTTCTCCGTCAATGCCTAAAAATAAGGCGGTTATTGAAAACAATATCGCGCATTTTGCTCATTTTAGGGGCGCCAAAACGCTTTGAGTCAGACGACTCCGTCGGTCCGTACCGGAATCCTTCGAAAAATGCTCCGGAAAAGAGCTGAGCATGACGGGGCGCCGAGGAATGCCTGCCGTGGCAAGAAACTTGTTTCTACACGCGACGGCTCGGCAGTGGCGCGGTCAGGATATTCCGGCCGCCGGCCAAAAATCGATTCGCCCTCCGGCGCAACGAGAGAAGGACGAGGCTAGACGACATGAGCACCGCTGACGACGTCATCAAGCAGATCAAGGACAACGACATTAAATACGTCGATTTCCGCTTCACCGACCCGCGCGGCAAGTGGCAGCATGTGACTTTCGACGTTTCGGTTCTCGACGCCGACGCCCTCAACGAGGGGATCGCCTTCGACGGCTCTTCGATCGCCGGCTGGAAGGCGATCAACGAGTCCGACATGCTGCTGATGCCGGATTTCGACTCCGCCACGCAGGACCCCTTCTTCGCAGCCTCGACGCTCGTGCTCGTCTGCGACGTCGTCGAGCCCACCACCGGCCATCGCTACAACCGCGACCCGCGCGGCATCGCCCGCAAGGCCGAGGACTATCTGAAGTCGACCGGCATCGGCGACATTGCCTATTTCGGCCCCGAGGCCGAATTCTTCGTCTTCGACGACGTGCGTTTCTCGGCCGATCCCTACAACACGGGTTTCACGGTCGACTCGACGGAACTGCCGACCAACTCCGACACCGCCTATGAGGGCGGCAACCTCGGCCACCGCGTGCGCACCAAGGGCGGCTATTTCCCGGTGCCGCCGGTCGACTCGGCGCAGGACATGCGCGGCGAGATGCTCGCGGCGATGGCGCAGATGGGCGTCGCGGTCGAGAAGCACCACCATGAGGTCGCCTCCGCGCAGCACGAGCTCGGTCTGAAGTTCGCGTCGTTGACGGTTGTCGCCGACCATCTGCAGATCTACAAATATGCGATCCATCAGGTCGCCAATTCCTACGGCAAGACCGCGACCTTCATGCCGAAGCCGGTCTACGGCGACAACGGCTCGGGCATGCATGTGCACCAGTCGATCTGGAAGGGCGGCAAGCCGGTGATGGCGGGCGACAAATACGCCGGCCTCAGCCAAGAGTGCCTGTGGTATATCGGCGGCATCATCAAGCACGCCAAGGCGCTCAACGCCTTCACCAACCCCTCGACGAACTCCTACAAGCGTCTCGTCCCGGGCTTCGAGGCGCCGGTGCTGCTCGCCTATTCGTCGCGCAACCGCTCGGCGTCCTGCCGCATCCCCTATGTGACGAGCCCGAAGGCGAAGCGCGTCGAGGTGCGCTTCCCCGATCCGACGGCGAACCCCTATCTCGCCTTCGCGGCGATGCTGATGGCGGGTCTCGACGGCATCACCAACAAGATCGATCCGGGTCAGCCCTCCGACAAGGATCTCTACGATCTGCCGCCGGAAGAGCTGAAGGCGATCCCGACGGTCTGCGGCTCGCTGCGCGAGGCGCTGGACAGCCTGAAGGCCGACCACGAGTTCCTCACCAAGGGCGACGTGTTCAACAAGGACTTCATCGACAGCTACATCGACCTGAAGTATCAGGACGTCTACCGCTTCGAGATGTCCCCGCACCCGATCGAATACGACATGTATTACTCGTATTGACGCGGTATCGGCCGAAAAGCAGCCTGGGGTCATTTCCGCCGGTTTTACCCCGGGCTGTTCCGAATGATCATATGCTCGTTGGTATGTTCCACGCGCATCTGGCCCCATCCAGCGGGCAGCTCGTTTCGGCGCACTGGCGCCCTCCTTCATGGCTCCCGCGAGGAGTTGGGGCCGCCACGTCGTGATCTAATTGGGGATGGACGGTCGATCTGCTGCGCTACTCCGGCGAGCTCCGCTAGCGGCTACGCGGTCGCGCCGGCGTCCACGGTTATCATTGTCCCGGTTATATTGCTCGCTGAATCGGCAAACAAGAAGCCGACCGCGCTCGCCACATCATCGACCGTGGCGAGGCGGCCGAGGGCGGCGCGGTGGGCTATTTTCGCTTTGTCCTCTGCGTTGAGCATGGACGTCATTTCCGTGGCGATGAAGCCGGGAGCGATGGCATTGACGGTTATCCCTGTCGTACCCACCTCGCGAGCGAATGATTTCGTAAAGCCGACCATCGCAGCCTTCGTGGCGCCATAGACGGAGAGACCACTGTATCCCGTCAAAGCGATAATCGAGGATATATTGACAATGCGCCCACCGAATCCCGCCGCCATTATATTGCGGGCTAGATATTTCGTGAGCACCATGGGCGCCAGCACGTTTACCCGCATCAGCTCCTCGATCTGCTTGTTGTGCATGACGCCTAAAGCGCCTTCCGTGCCTAATGCCGCATTGTTCACCAGCCCGTAGGGCGGCCCGAACGTCTTCTTCAAACCGGTGACCAGAGCTGGAATGCCTTGCACGTCGTTGAAATCGAAGGGAACGAAAGCGACCGCCCCTTCCATGTGCCGGATCTCCTCGCGGAGTTCCTCGCTCTCGCTTCTTGCAATGACGATAACACGATAGCCGTCCCGTGCGAGCCGCTTGCTGATAGCCAGCCCGATGCCTCTGCTGCCTCCCGACACGATCACGTTACGCATGACGACGCTCCAACTTCCCGCTTGGAACCACATTGAGAGCGGCGACAAATTTCAAAATGGCGGGAACCTTGTGCTGCTCGAGATGTTCTTGACAAATCGAGAGAATCTCGTCTCGCACGTTGTGGGATTCGTTATCTCGCGCCCCGCTTTTCAACATGACCTCAGCGACGATGATATTGCCGAGGACGGGATTCTTCCGAGCCCTGACTAATGACATATGCACTTGCGGATGCATATTGATCGCGTTCTCGACTTCCTCAGGGTGAACTTTCAATCCGCCGACGTTGATGACCCCTGTGCGGCGGCCCAAGAAATGGAGACGGTCGCCTCGCAGCTCTACGGCGTCGTCCGTATCGATGAACCCCTCCTCGTCTCGTAAGCGATTATCCGTCCCGATATAATCGATTGCGCTGCGTGACGATCGAACGCGGATGACACCGTCGACGACACGGAGTTCGACACCGTCCCGCTCGCCAAGGAATTGCGCGGGGAATCCTTCCCGGACGTCGTGGACCTCGAACATAACGCCCGCTTCGGTCGAGGCGTATGCGTGCACGATTTTCGCGTGTGGGTAGACGGTTCGAAGCCGTTGCAGAACGGCTTGGTCGGCGATCTCACCGGACAGACGCACATATTTTGGCTCCAGAGAATTGATGAAGGGGCTCATCAACAGGCGGCGCCAGTGGGAGGGGGTTCCCGTAATGTGCGTCACCCCAGCGGCTCGACAACGCTGGACATGCGCTTCCAGGGACTCGCCTGGGTCAGAGAGCACCAATGTCGCTCCGCGTGTCGCGGCGCGCAGAAAGACCTGAAGGCCGCCATAGCGCCTGATATCGTAAAACGTGGTCCAAACGGCCTGCTCTCCCGCGGAGGGCGCCTTCGGAATGGCGCCGAGCAGACGTGTGAGATCATGGGCGACCAGCTTGGGGGCGCCTGTCGTGCCGGAAGTCGGCAACACCCACTCTGTGGTTCCGCACCGCTTCGGCGTGCTCTCGGCAAGGATTGGATCGCCGAGCATATAGACAGGCGCGCTGGCGGGAACATCCCCTGTCCCCTCATCACAGAGAATGGCGTCGACCTTCGCTGACGAGACAACGGAAGCCAATTGATCGACGGCATAGTCCGGGGGGCAGATCACAATGCGAGACGCAAATCCGTCAAGTTCGATCAGCGCCAACGCCGCATTGAATTGCTCCTTAGCGGCGATCAGAACGCATCTATCCTTGAGTTCCGCCACACGCCCCGAGAATAGCGTCATTCGCGTCGCATCGGCGAAGCTGACGGAGGAACGAGGTCCACGCAGGGACGCTTGCTCCGCGGAGGCCGCACGCAAAACGAACTCTCGCAGGGCGGGCGTGTCAGAGTTGTGCCGTGTCATACAAGTCTCACGAAACCGCCGAAGGTAACTGGAGAATAGCTCGCTTCCGCCGCGGTGAAGGGTCGACGCCCGCCTCGTCTCCGAGGGCGACATGATATGATGGCGAAACACAAGGAGTCCAGCTTTGAATCGACCAACGGCAAGCTGTATTGGGGCCCTAGAAGCAGCTTCTTTTGTTGGTCGACGTCTTGTTTAGATTAGGACATAGGTGTTAGGCTTTCCCAACTTCAGTGAAGCACTTTATAAGACCACGAATTGGCGAGATCATTTGGCGGGAGTACCCGTCGCTGGAGGCGAGAAGCAGCATGGGTGGAACCATTAACTACGCGACAGCGGCTCACGCTTTAGTCGATCAATTGATCGTCCACGGCGTCGATCACGTCTTTTGCGTTCCCGGCGAAAGCTACCTTTCCGTCCTCGATGGGTTCTACGAGCGCTCTCTCGCGACAACGGTGTTTCGCAACGAGGGCGGAGCCGCAATGGCGGCAGACGCCTATGCGAAAGCGACCGGAAGACCAGGAGTGTGTTTTGTCACGCGCGGGCCCGGCGCCGCAAACGCCTTCGCTGGCGTCCATGTGGCTCGCCATGACTCTGACCCGCTTATCCTATTCATCGGGCAGGTGAAGCGTTCGCTGAAGGATCGCGACGCCTTTCAGGAAATGGACTATCGGACAATGTTCTGCGGTCAAGCCAAATGGGTGGCCGAGATCGACGATGCACGGAGAGTCGCGGAATATCTTTCTCGCGCGTTTCACGTCGCCTGCGGGGGGCGGCCTGGGCCGGTCGTGCTCTCCTTGCCAAAGGACATGCTGGAGGAGAGCACTCCGACGATCCTCAGCCCGAGGTACCGAGAAGTCGAAACCGCGCCAGACGACGAGGACCTGAAGAGATTAGCAGCTTTGATCGAGGAGGCCGCTAGACCGCTCCTTCTTCTCGGAGGGACGCGCTGGGACGAAGAAGCCTGCCGCCACGTCGCTGATTTCGCGGACGCCTTCGACCTACCCGTTGCAACCAGCTACCGCCGACTGCCGCTTTTCGACTCTCTGCATCGTTGTTACGCCGGAGACCTCGGTCTCAACGCCAATCCTCTTCTGGTTGAACGGGTCATGCAAAGTGACCTTGTCATTTTGCTGGGAGGCCGGCTTGGAGAAGTTCCCTCGCAGGGCTATCGGTTGTTCGACATCCCGACGCCCCGCGCCAACCTTGTGCATGTTTATCCGCAGGCGGAAGAGTTCGGGCGTCTTTATACCCCGACGCTCGCCATTCACGCGTCGCCAAGGCCCTTCGCCAGGGCGTTGCGGACCCTGCGCGCGCCCCGCACGAGGCCTTGGCGTGAGCAGGCCGGCGAGGCGCATGAGGAGTACCTCGCTTTTTCGTCGACGGTCTTGCCGTCAACGAACGTCGACCTGGCGCGCGTAATGATCTGGCTGCGTGAGAATCTCCCCGCAGACGCCGTCCTCTGCAATGGAGCGGGAAACTACGCGTCTTGGATTCACCGATACTATCGCTTCCGTCGCTTCGCGACTCATATTGCGCCGACCTCGGGGACCATGGGCTATGGAGTGCCTGCAGCTGTCGCGATACAGCGTCTCTATCCAGAAAAATTGGTGATCTCGCTCGCTGGCGATGGCGACTTCTTGATGAACGGTCAGGAATTCGCGACGGCCGTACAATACAGCCTCCCGATAATCTTCATCGTCTGCGACAATGAAAGCTACGGCACGATCCGGATGCACCAAGAGAGAGATTTTCCGTGCCGCGTGATCGCGACGGATTTGGTCAACCCGGACTTTGCGGCCTATGCGCGGGCCTTCGGCGGCTTCGGTTCACGCGTCGAGCGGACCGAGGACTTTGCGGACGCCTTCGCAGAGGCGCGAGCCTCTGGGCAACCGTCGATCATCCACTTGAAAGTCGATCCCGACCGCATCACGCCGACGGCAAATCTTTCAGAAATCCGGGCTGCGGCGTTGGCTCGCCGCCAACCGCCAGGCCCGGAAACCTGACCGTTAACTGTCCGCTTAACAATCTCTCCTTTCTCCCTCTTCGCTCGCAGGACGCCTATCGCCCCGGGTCGCGTAGAATTGATGAACAGATGGCTAAGTGGCCCCTTCTGATCGAAAATTTCTTCTGCAGCGCAAAGAAACCAAACCAATCGTCCTACGCGCCGGCAAGACGGATCAGAGCTTTGCGGCCATGGCCCATCTCGCCGCGCCTTGATAATCTCAATAGGCCCTAGCTTAGAGCCCGACGATCAAATAACATTCGTAGTGGAGCCGTCAGCAGGGCCGATCCCGCCATAATGGATCGGCCACATTCTCTGGACCGGCTGCAAATTTTCCAGTGAAGTTGGACGCCGCTCGCGCTTTTGGAGCCCGACTCGAGCGACAGGCAAAATTTTGGGCTCTGAGGTTCTGCTGCGCCAACCGCGAGAGTGTGTGAGCTCCACGCGGTTCGGCCTGATGTCTGTGGAGAGAAACTGATGCGCGCCGAAACCATCGCCATACACGGGGGATTCGACGGAGATCCCGCGACAAAGGCGATCGCCGTGCCGATCTATCAGACCGTGGCCTATGGATTCGATAGCGCAGATCACGGCGCCGCGCTCTTCAACCTCGAAGTGGAAGGCTATCGTTATAGTCGCATCGCTAATCCCACGACCTCCGTGTTGGAACGGCGGATTGCAGCTCTTGAGGGCGGAGTGCGCGCGTTATGCGTCGCATCGGGTCAGGCTGCACTGCATTACGCCTTCGCCAACCTCGCCGATCACGGCGGCAATATCGTTTCGACGCCAACGCTCTACGGCACGACGCATACCCTGCTTGAACACGTGTTGCCGCGCCAAGGCGTCACCGCGCGATTTGCGCCAACGGACGCGCCGCAGGACATAGCCGACGCTATCGACGAAGGCACGCTCGCCGTATTTTGTGAGAGCGTCGGGAACCCGGCAGGAAATATCTGCGACATCGCAGCTTTCGCCGAAATCGCCCATGCGCGCGGGATCCCGCTTATCGTCGACAACACGGTTCCCACCCCCATCTTGCTGCGGCCAATCGAGCATGGCGCGGATATCGTCGTCCACTCGCTAACGAAATTCATCGGCGGTCATGGGACCACTCTCGGCGGCGCGATTGTCGACAGCGGGCGCTTCCCCTGGAGAGAGCACCGCTCGCGTTTCCCCATGTTCAACGAACCCGATGCTTCATACCACGGCCTCGTCTACGTCGATCGTTTTGGCGACTCCGCCTACATCGAGCGGGCTCGCAGCGTGTATTTGCGCACAACGGGGGCTGTGCTGGCGCCGTTCTCGGCGTTTCTGCTGCTGCAAGGTCTTGAAACGTTGCCGCTCCGAATCGAGCGCCACGTGGAAAATGCGCGCAAGGTCGCCGAGTTTCTGCGTCAGGACCGACGCATTGCCTGGGTCAACTATGCCGGATTTCCGGAAAACGCCTACCATGATCGCGTTAAAAAATATCTTGGAGGCCGAGCGCCCTCCATCCTCACCTTTGGCGTTGAAGGAGGGTTTGAACGCACCAAGACGTTTTACGACTCATTGAAACTCGTAAAACGCCTTGTCAATATCGGCGACGCCAAATCGCTGGCTACCCATCCTGCTTCGACGACGCACAGGCAAATGTCGATCGAAGAGCTGAAAAAGGCAGGGGTTTCCCCGGATCTGATACGGCTTAGTGTGGGACTGGAACACTACGACGACATCATCGAGGACTTGGATCAGGCTCTATCCGCAGGAACGGTGGCGGCGCGTGCAAGCGATCCTGAGAGCGCGGCAGCCAGGTGAACCCCTCAGTTCCCATAGAAGCGGTTGACGGCGCGTCACTCGAAATCGCGCTCGTGAACAACATGCCCGCTAGCGCGGCTGAGGCGACGGTCCGACAGTTCGAGACATTGCTTCGCCGAGCGGGGCAGGGAATTGCGTATCGATTGAGCTGTTACGTCCTGGCGCGGAGCGATGTCGCTCAGTGTTCCACTTTGGAAGGTCATGAAGGTGTTGAGGCGCTATACGCGCGCGGCGCCGACGCGCTGATCGTAACTGGAGCCGAACCGCGAGCCGAGAGCTTAGCGCAGGAGCCTTTCTGGGAGGACTTCTCGAGGCTCGTTTATTGGGCTCGCGCTCATACCATAGGAAGTCTCTGGTCCTGCCTCGCTGCCCATGGAGCGGCGGAACTCCTCAGCGGCGTCCTCCGGCGAAGACAAAAGCAAAAAATCAGCGGAATTTTTGCTTGCAACGCAACGCCTGGCGATTGGGCGACTCAGGGCGCCGCCGACAAAATTCTCGTTCCGCACTCGCGATATAACGGTCTTTGCCAAGATGAATTGGAAGAAAATGGGTATACGGTGTCCTCATGGTCCCCACTGATAGGAGTTGACAGTTTTTGGCGCCGGGAGCCGAGTTTGTTTCTTTTTACGCAAGGACATCCAGAATACGCGGCAAACACCCTGGCCGGCGAATTCAGGCGAGACGCCTTGCGTTTCCTCAAAGGAACGAGTGCATCTTTTCCGCAAATACCAGATAATTACTTTTCGGAATCCACCCGAAACGAGATCGCTCTGCTGATAGCGAACTCAGGCGAGCTGGATCCTTCCGGCTTCGTCGAGACGTTGGACATGATCATTAAACGGAGTCCGCCGACGGCTAACTGGTTCGGCGACGCAGACCGGCTTTATAGCAATTGGCTGCGGGCCATCGTGACTGAACGAAAACAAGGGCTGGATAGTCCTCTCCCGCGCGCCGTGATGCATAGGCAAGGCTTGATATGACCGCCGCCAACACGACCCCCTCTGAGCCAACTCGAACTTGGACTTTCTTCGACGGAGCTTGGCGAGAAGGCAACTTGCCGATCCTGGGCGTGCGCAGTCATGGGGCATGGCTAGGCTCTGTCGTCTTCGACGGCGCGCGCGCCTTCGAGGGCGTCGCGCCTGATCTGGACAAGCATCTGGCGCGTGTAAATTGGTCAGCGGCCAATATGTCGCTTGATCCGGTAGTTACGCCGGAACGTTGGCGAGAACTTGTCGAACAGGGCCTTTCCCGATTCTCGCCGGACGCGCAGCTTTACATCCGCCCCATGTATTGGGCGGAGCATGGCTATGGAGGCGGCGTGCGATTCGACCCCGCTTCAACGAATTGGTGCCTGTCGATCTATGAGGCCCCGATGCCCGCGCCGCGGGGCGGGGCTGTAACGCTATCGCCTTTTCGGAGGCCCACGCTTGAAATGGCGCCCGTCAACGCCAAAGCGAGTTGCCATTACGCGAATGGCGCGCGCGCGCTGATCGAGGCGAATAGCCGCGGCTTCGATAACTGCCTTATGCTCGATGCGCTCGGCAATATCACGGAATTCGCCAATTCCAACGCCTTCATGGTCAAGGACGGCGTGGTTTTCACGCCCGTTCCAAACGGGACGTTTCTGAACGGCGTCACGCGCCAACGCGTGATCGCGCTGTTGCGCGCCGCGGGCGTTGTGGTTGAGGAAGCTACACTTAGCTATCGCGATTTTTCAGCGGCGGACGAGATTTTTTCGACCGGCAATTTTCAGAAAGTCGCGCCGATAACGCGGATAGACGAGCGCCCATTGCCAACCGCACCGTTCTATCAAAAGGCGCGGGAGCTTTACTGGCGATTCGCGCATGACCCGGCTTTTGACCCAACTTATTCGCGATAAGGAAGAGGTGGCGCAAAGCCGGCTCTCGGACTTCGGCTTCGAAAACTATGCCGCCATCATTTGCCCCTCCCGCGACCTGCGCAGGGCTCGGCTCAACATCAGCTCCGCGCCGACACGCCTCCCTGTTGCTATGCGTGGCAGGCGCGCGCCAAGGCGTCGGCCACCTGCTCCTGCTCTTGAGAGGTCATCTGCGGATAGAGAGGTAGGATGATGGCGTGATCCTGCGCAAACTCGGAAAGCGGCAGCGCCCGGCGCAGGGGAAGGTCGGCGTATGCGGGTTCCCGATGACTGCACATGATCCCGCGACGCGTCGCCACGCCGTCATCGAGCATCCCCTGCATCACCTCTCGCTGCTCACACCCGCTCGGCAACACCACGCAGAAGCTCTGCCAATTGCTCCTCGCCCAATCCGGCTCCATAGGCAAGCCAAGGCCAGGAATGTCCGCCAAAAGCCGTTTGTAACGCGCCACGAGCTCGCGACGCTTGGCGTAGATTTCGCCTAGGCGCTTGAGCTGCTCTCTGCCAATCGCGGCCTGAATGTCGGTCATCCTATAGTTGTAGCCGAGTTCCTTATAGCTCTCGAAGATGACCTGGCTGGCGCCGTGCCGAACCACGTCCGGCACGCTCATCGCGTGCTGCCGTAACAATCTGAAGGCCGCATCCCAGGAAGCATTGGCCGTCGTAAGCATCCCGCCGTCGCCGGTGCTGAGAACCTTGCGGGGGTGGAATGAAAAGCATGCGATGTCGCCGTGTGGTTTGCCGATCCTTTCCCACCGGCCTTGCCAGAATATCTCACTTCCGATCGCGCAGGCCGCGTCCTCAATGACCGGCAGGTCGCAGCGATGGGCCGTTTGGGTAATGGCGACCATATCGCATGGCATTCCGATCTGATGCACGCAGAGGATCGCCCGCGTACGCTCACTTACCAGCTCTTCGATTTGAGCGGGATCGATGTTGAAGCCCCCTTGCTCGATATCGGCGAAAACGGGGACGGCGCCGCAATAGCGAATGGCGTTGGCGGTGGCGACATATGAATGACTTACGGTGATGACCTCTTCGCCCGGGCGCACGCCTATGGCCAATAGGGCGAGATGCAGGGCGGAGGTGCAATTGGAGACCGCGCATGCATGCTCGGCTCCGACCGAGGCCGCGAAATCCTGCTCGAACGCCGCCACCTCCGGGCCTTGCGATATCCAGCCGCTGAGAATGACCCGCCGCGCCGCGTCGACCTCTTGTTCGCCCATTACGGGTTTGATGATCGGGATCATGAAGCTCGTTGTTTGACCGCGCGCCACCAATCCACGAGCCCGGCAAGTCCCTCCTCGAGGCCGATCTCGGCGCGAAATTTCAGTTCGCGCTCCGCCTTGCTGACGTCCGCCCAGCGGCGCGACACCGCATTGATCACGCGTTCTGGACCGTGTTTGGGCGTCAGATCCGAACCCATCACCGCGAGCAGCGCGTTGGCGAGCTCAGCGAGGCTCGTTTCCACGCCGCTGGCGATATTGAACACGTCATCTTCGACGTCGGAGGCAAGCGCCAAAACGTTTGAGCGCGCGACGTCCTCGCAATGGACGAAATCCATCGTCGTGAGGCCGTCACCAAGAATGAGTGGTCCAACGCCTGAGTCGATATGTTGCATCCATCTAATTAATACTTCTGTATATTTCCCATCAACGGCCATTCGTGGGCCATATACATTGAAGTAACGAAGCGCGACATAGGGAAGCCGATACATATCATTATAAGAGCGGAGCAGTCCCTCGAGCATTACCTTGCCCGCGCCATACCAGGTGCGGTTGTTGTAGGGGTGATGGCTTTCTTTCGTCGGGAATTCTTCGGCCAAGCCATAGACGGACGCAGAGGAGGCGGCGATGATTTTTTTGACTCCTGCTAACCTCGACGCGTCGACGACGTTGAAGGAGCCGTCGCACATGATCTTGAGCGCTTCTCGAGGTTCGCCGGCGCAGGCTGTGATGCGCATTGCGGCGAGGTGAATGACGGCGTCCGCTGCGATGGTCAGCCTTTGCACCAACTCCGCGTCGCGAATGTCGCCGCTAACGAGAGAAACGCGAGGGTCCTGCAGCGCCTTTTCGACATTAGCGAGCCTCCCCCTGCTCAGATTGTCGAGGATGACGATACTTTTTGGGGAGTAGTCACGAAGCAGCAGGTCAACTGTGGCGGATCCAATCTGCCCGCAACCACCCGTAACCAGAATACGTGATCCGTTAATGTCCATCTCAGCTTCTCTGCCGTGAATTCGTCGCTCTTCGCGCCAGCGCGCGGAGATCTCCCTTGACGCGCTGGATCCAGAAGCTTTTTTGCAGCGCCGTAGGCGTCGATTGGAGTGCGCCTGCGGGATGCACGCAAGAACGCCCCTTCTTCAACGTCGCGGGTAACGAGTGATCACATTCCGACGAGGGTTCCGCTTCTCTGGTGCGCGCTTTTTGGAAGAGCCGCAGCACCACCGATCATCTAGCAGGCGGCTTAAATATTCACAAATCTGTTGATGTGTTGCCGATTTAGCGATTGAGTGAGCGTCAGCAAGCTTACCTATAATGGAGAGGCATGGATTGCAAAGCGTCCCACGGAAGAAGTTGTAGGGGAATGAGACCCATAGTCAATTGTCAACGCCGCAGTTAATTGCTTCGACGGCATCCAAGAAGCTTAAGCATACGTCAATGCATGTCCTATCCGTGAAAGGCGAGCGGACTGGACCCGGTCGGGATTTGGCAGGCGGGAGGTTTCGTCGAGCATGTGGAGGCCTCGCCCGTTGCGGGCCCTCATCTCGGCCAGGAGTGTCGAAGTCTGCGACGGCGCCGTTCACGGGATATTGCGCGTGGCGCCATCTCGCCTCGCGGGATGGGGCTTTTGGCGATCGCCACCGCCGGTTGCCCCACCCGCTTTTACGGAAGCGCCCCAGGTTTCAGGCGTTAACCGGAACCTGTTTCACAGCCTCGCTCAGCAGCGACTTCACGGCTTCGCACACGGTCTCGCATTGATCGTCGCGCAGCTCGGGGAACATGGGCAGAGACAAGACCTCGCTCGCCGCCTGCTCAGAGTGCGGGAAGCTCCCGGCGGGATAGCCCAAGTCGGCGAAAGCCGGCAGCAAATGTACCGGGGTGGGATAGTGTATCCCGGTGGATACACCTTTGGCCTGCAACGCCTGTTGCCAAGCGTCGCGCTGTTTCGAACGGATGGCGTAGACGTGGTACACGTGGCGCGCATAGGGCATCTCTGTGGGGGTGCGAACGCCGCTCCCCGCAAAGAGCCGTTTGTATTGCGCCGCCGCGCGTCTTCGGCCCTCCGTCCAGCTCTCCAGATGCCGAAGCTTGACCCTGAGGACGGCTCCCTGGATGCCCTCCATTCTGTAATTAAAACCCTTGAGCCTGTGATCGTATTTTTTCTCGGCGCCCCAATCGCGTAACATGCGGAGCGTGCGCGTGAAGTCGGGATCGTTGGTCGTCACCATCCCGCCTTCGCCACAAGCGCCAAGATTTTTGCCGGGGTAGAAGCTGAAACAGGCCATGTCGCCAAGGCTGCCGGCGCGTCGGCCTTTATACTCGGCCCCGTGCGCCTGCGCCGCGTCCTCAATGACGACCAGCCCGCGCTTCCTCGCGATAGCCAATAGCGGATCCATATCCACGGGTTGCCCGTAAAGGTGGACCGGAATAATGGCCTTCGTGCGCTCCGTTATCGCCGCTTCCACCTGCCTGACGTTCATCGTGAAGGACTGAGGATCGATGTCGACAAAAACGGGCGTTGCGCCAGCATATTGGATCGCCGAAACCGTGGCCACGAAGGTAAACGGAACGGTGATCACTTCGTCGCCGGGACCCACACCTGCGGCGAGCAGCGCGAGGTGCAGCGCGCTGGTTCCGCTGTTTACCGCGATGCCTTGCTTGGCCCCGGAATAATTCGCGAATTCTTGCTCAAAAGCCGCGACTTCGGGCCCGAGCGTAAAGGCGCAACTGTCCAGAACACCGGCAATCGCCGCGTTGAGCTCGTCCCTTATTGCCGCGTGTTGAGCTTTGAGATCAACGAATGGGATCATCTTAGACCTTCTCCTCGACCGCAAACTTTACGGCCTTCTCCTCATCGGCGAGATGAATGGTTGCCCCACGCTTATGCATGGAGTCAGTTGCGGCCTCGATCAGCTTCACGACGCCCAGCCCGAAGCGCCCGTCGGTCACTGGCGTGGCGCCGGTCTCGATGCACTCCAGGAAGTTTTTCGCCACAAGGCGCAGCGGCTCCGTCCCGTCGATCTTGGGCGCCCACATGTCGCCCGTGCGATAACCGACGCGCCGCTTGAATATTTCTTCCTCATCCGACGTGAGGATCACGCCGCTGTCGTAAACTTTCACTTTTTCCGACGGCGCGATGTCGTCGTAAACGATCATCTTCTTGCTGCCGCCCAAAAGCACCTGGCGTATCTTGACGGGCGCAAGCCAGCTCACGTTCGCGTGGGCTATGATGCCCGAATTATAGAAGAGCGACACATAGGCGACGTTAGCCGGCACGCCCTCGAAATGCGTCATCCCGCTGGCAGACACCGCCGTCGGGCTCTCGCCGAGCACGTATTGGAGTATGGAAAAGTCATGAACAGCTAAGTCTGAGATGACATTGACATCGCGCTGGAAGATCCCGAGATTGATTCTCGTAAAGTCGTAATAGAGCACGTCACCGAAATCCTCGCTTGCGACGAGCTCTGCGATTCTGCGGACTGCTCCTGAGTAGACGAAAGTGTGATCCACGAGGAGAGTCAGATTACGCTTTTCCGCTTCCTTCACAAGCCGTTGAGCCTGGGCGGAAGTCTCCGTCATGGGCTTCTCGAGCCAGACATGCTTCCCACTTTCCAGCGCCGCCAGCGCGAGCTCGAAGTGCGTCTCCACCTGTGTGGCGATCACGATGGCGTCGAGCGCCGGATCGTCTAGGACGTCCTCCAGGTTCTCCGCAATCTTGACGCCAGGGTAGCGCTGCTGCGCGAGTTCCCGTCTCTGTTTGTTGGCCTCGACGATCACGTAAAGCTGGGCTCCCGGAAACTCCCAGAAGACACGCGCCAAATTCGTGCCCCAATAACCGTAGCCCACGACACCTACGTTCTTCATTGTCGATCCCCGTGTCATTTCGTCGTCTCCCGTCGGTTGCCCGCCTTCGCAAACCAAATTTCAGTCCCGCGGCGCCCCGAGTTCGTAAGAACTAAGCCTTCTGTTTCTCACGCTATTGGAGCAGAATGCCTGCAATGCAGGCTCTCTACTTTGCATTAAGAGCTTAGATCCTGCCCCGAATCTGCGTAGCAGCGTGAAGTAGTACCCGACGCTACGGATGAAGCTTGCATGACCGCCTAAAGCGTCTCGTCTGTGGACGCGAACCTAGCCATAACCTTTTACTGATGCGCTCATTGCACCCACCGGCCTCTCCCTGCCTCTCCCGTAACGCCCGAGAACTCGATTAGGGGAATATACTTAGTTAACAGAGGTAATATACTAAATGCGTTTACTGTCTATATTACAAGTTGACATACACTTCGGGGTACCCCCTGTCCAGTGTCGCGCCCTTGAGATTCCTTCAACCGGGGCCTAAATCGTTGCCAGGGACGCTTATTTTTTTTTTGCAATAAATCCTCAGCCGGAGGGGAACCGTTATTGCCGCCACGAGATAATACACCTTGCATCAACGCAGGTCCTAGGCTCCGCAGGACAGGTTCACAGCAACTTCGCTGAAGCACGACAGGAAAAATTTGAACTAAACTCTTTCCCTCCCCCTCTCCCTGTCTCTCTTAGAGTCAACGCCGCCGGCAGCGCGCATCCGACGCGCTTTGCGGCGCCGATTTGGTTAAGCCGGCGGACATTGCAGCGATGGGCGAGGCGCGGCGTTTCGGGCGCAGAAATTCTCCCTGTCTTCGACGGGATGAAAGTATATCTACGCGGTGGTTTGCCCAGGAGGGTGTTTAGGCATTTCGCCCTCGACGAGGCGTAATCGCGAGATGCAGCGTATGTAGTCGGCGCCGCCGTTCATCAGTTCCGCAATCGACGGAAGATGCGTCCTCGTGACAGCCAATCTTGCAATATTTAAAACTTTTCCTATGCTTGCCATAGAGGAAGTTTGCGCATATGTCGCCATGACTGCGTGAAGCACGTAGAAGCGCGCCAACGAATGGATTATCATCACAGGGAATACCGGTGAGGACATTGGGAGGCCGAACGCCCATGCCCAAGGCCGTCCGCGCCACGGAAAAGGCCGCGGCGCTCGCGGGGGGGGGGGGGCTCGAGCGGGCGCGAAGTTGGTTAAGGAGCATGAGGGGAAGATGTCGCTGGTATCCCAACGAAGAGACAGCTCGGAAGTTTCCGCTGTCTACGGGCGATGCGGGATGAGCGAGGTGGGCCCAAAGAGCTGAGGCGGGGCTTTCGGTTGAGCTTAGGGCCCGACGAATAGCGCCGATGCGGCGGCGCTAAAACGAGAGGCGGGGCGACGAAATCGTTCAAGCTCGTGAGAAGCTTCAGAGTTTTGTTCTGCACGACGGCTTCGATGTCGGATGCGCCAAAGAGGAAGCCCTGGGTTGCTGAACCCTTGGCCACACTGCGCGTAGGCGGGAGGAGATCCCCGTTGCCGCCGTGACCAGTCGGTCGAAGGCCGGCAGAGCATTACGTAATGAGCCTCCAACTCCTTGCGTGTCGACAAAGTATAAAATGGAGATCTTATGCAACGCTCAATCGACATGCTAGAGAGGGAAATAATTTCATATTTTGAGCGCGAGATGATTTCGCATGGCAGACTGGACCCCGAGAAATTGGATTATAGTTATGTATTGCCGCAAGTTGTATATGATCAGAGCGCTGATAAAAATATAGATTATCAAAGAGAAATCGCGATGCAATTATTCAGGTGGATGCTGTATCTTACCGTGACGAGAAATCGCGGAATGATAAATGATATCGTATGCGATGAGCTAAAATACTGTGAAGCAAGAGACGATGAGAAGATAAAAATCGTTTCTGACACCTTGGGGTCATTCCTGTCTACATCCCTTGGTTTTTTGGTTCCGCGAGCAACACTGAGTGAGTATGTTGTGCGTCGCCAGTGGCTCGAACCGATTTGCCAGTGCCGGGATTGACACACCTACTCTGCGTCAGAGTTCATGCGCCATCTCCGTTTAAATCGTCGTAAGACGATCAAAGCCGGAGCTTTTGACCCACGATCTGTGCATGAAGTTCACGATCGAGCCTGACGTAGGTAGTGTCTCCATGTGACGCAAAATATAGCGGCTCAGCTATACGTAGCGGATCAAAGCCCTGCTCGACAAGCGCACGCTTCTTGTGTTTGAATGTTTCTGTAGTCTCAAGGCTCCCGATGAGGCGCAAGAACAGAGGCTGCGCATATGTAGGCAAATAAGCGTTCACCGTTTTGCGCAACGACTGGAGATCGAGTTGCTCGTCGGCGACAAGGGCCGCCATCACGGCCCGGCCATCATGACCGGGCACTTCAACGCCGTAGACGATGGCTTCAATCACTCCCGGGCAGGATGAGATGATTTGAGCCACTTCCAGGGTTGATACGTTCTCGCCTTTCCATCGAATGTTGTCGCCGATGCGGTCAACAAAATAGTAAAAGCCCTGCGCGTCTTTGCGCATCAAATCGCCGCTGCGCACCCATGCGTCGCCCGGCGCAAACACGTCGCGCAGGATTTTTCGTTCCGTGTCAGCTGCATCCAGATAGCCTTCGAAATTGCGTCCCCCTTTCGGCATCGCCTCAATCTTGGCGATGGCTTCACCGACTTCGCCAGTTTTGCTGAGTTGGCAGCGGCCCTCAGGGTCGCGGAAGGGCTGGTCTCTCTCGGAGTCTACATCGACGATCGCGATCTGAAGGCTGGAGGCCAGAAAGGGCGGGACGCGACCGATGGCGCCAAGCTTCCCTTCCACATTGTAGAGAGAGAAATTGCCTTCTGTCGACGCGTAAAACTCCAGAATTCTTGGGATTTTGAAGCGCTCTTGAAAACTCTGCCACACATCTGAACGTAAGCCGTTGCCGACGCAAAGTCTCAGTCGATGTGAAGCCGCCGCCTCGCTCGGTTCCAGCGCTGAGAGATAACGGCAAAGCTCCCCGATATATTGAAACAGCGAGCAGTCGAAAGCGACGATCTCTTCCCAGAATCGGCTTGCCGAAAAGCGCTCACGAATGACGACGGCCCCGCCTCCGAGCAGCACCGACCAGATGGCGATGACACCGCCAACGGAGTGAAAGAGCGGCAGGCAATTATACATTCGGTCGTCGGGCCGCGAATCCACAAGCCCCTGGAACCATAGAGCCCAGTACAAGAGACGCCGATGGGAAATGATCGCGGCTTTGGGGAGGCCCGTCGTGCCAGACGTGTAAATATAAAGAGCGTGATCGGGAAGGCCGAGCTCTGGCCTTTCGGCATCGGAGAGCGGCGCGTCCGAAAAAGCTTCTATCTCCTCCTCGACGCGTCGCGCGCAGGTCCCGCCTCCGTGGGCCGTGACGGTGATCCCACCGCCTTCTCCCATGGCGCCGACGCATGCCGAGTACAGGTTTGCCTCGGCGATGACCAAACGCGCGCCGCAGATTCGAATGCAGTGTCGAAGCGCCTCGTCTCTCAAATTGGTGTTTAGGAGCGCAACGGTAACGCCCGCGCGATTCAAACCTAGCCAGCAGCAAACATATTCGGCCCGATTTCCCATAAACAGGGCGACGACGTCCCCCCTGCCCAGGCTGTTGTGGGCGGCCCAACGGGCGTAACGATTGGAGCGCGCTGCAAGCTCCGAATAGGAGAAACTTTCCTGGTCCGAGATTAGAGCGAAAGCGCTGGGTTGGGCCTGGACCCGTTGGTCAAACCGGGCGAAAAGGCTGTCGTCAGGCCCACTCCCAATCTCCGCGACGTTTTGCAGCGCGCGCAACCAATCGCGCATCACTCTCTTGCCATCGACCATGCTTGCGGTCGAAGCAGCCGAGGTGACAGTTGGGGCCATAGAAGTTTGGTCTTTGCCCACCTATTGCGCGCTTTGCGCAGCGGGCTCCGGAGGAAGCCTGCTCAGTTTCGCAATTCCGGGGCTGCTTCCACAAACATTTGTGCGAAGGCCGTCCAGAGATCGAAAACCTTGGCGTTTGGCTCGAGGAACCGGCACAGGCTTCCATGGCCGTGCTCCGGATCGCTGTCTAAGGCGACGTGACCCTCGAGAAAATGCTTGAAAGCTCCTAGCAGCGGGGTGTCCCAGTGACGCGCCCGGAGAATGCTGCGAAACACTTGCTCAAGACCGCCGTCTTCGTATGTTGGGAGGCTTACCGCTCGCGTGGCGGGGTCCAGAGTACGCGTCAGAATGAGATAGGCATTGCCGATGGATTCGAGCCGGAGACGCTCGCCCAACTCGACAGGCGTAAGCTCAAGCGTTCTACGCATGAACTCACAGTGGTCGACCCTTTCATTGGCTTCAACGACTCCCGGATAAGGAGAGAGGTTATCTGTATTTCGCTCGCCGCGATCCAGTTCCTCAAGCCTTTCATCATTCGGGTATAGGATTCGCGCGAGTCCTACGGTCTCACAGAAATGAACCGAGAAGAAGTAATAAACGTAGGCAATCTTAGTTAAGCCCTCTTGCGAGAGCCCACTCCAGTCCAAAGCGCAGATAGACTTGATGACATCTTGATAAGCGAGATCTTGGGGGGCTCGTGGAGCGCTCTCCGTTACCGTTAACTGAGGAAAATTCATCGTGATCTCCCGCTTCCCCTGGTGCTCTGCGCACACGCCTGCCGCCAAAGGCGAAACCGCCCGTTCAGTTCATTAGTTCTCCACTTAAATGTTAGACAGCAAACATGTCTACTATCAAGTCGTCTCTCTTAACCCGGACTAAAAAAGATGTCTAGCTGCAGATTTGAAATGCAGTACGTACGTGGCCTTAAGTGATACTCTACAGGAAATTTTTAATTTCCTTGATGCATGGCGTATCATTGTCTTTATTGATGCATGGCGTATCATTTTCCTTGACGGTCCTTCCTTCTATAATGTCGAGCGGCATGCCTGAGTTCCCGCATTAAGCGCATTCGCCTGCGATTCTGTATTAGCGGAGTTGGTGCGACCATAAGGGATGTTGCGAGGCCCGGCCCTTCGAACTCCGCGGACGACGGGTTGCTCGCCTCGCGCGATCGCGAGGACGCGCTCGGCCTGGCATGACGAGCGAGGTTTTGGCCGACGCCCGTTTTGGCAGGAATGGGCGGGATGGTTCGGCTGGATAGTTCCGAATATCAATTTTACAAGGACGTAGCGCGTTCGGTCACAATGTCCCGAATCGCTGATGAACGCCTCACTCCTTTGGGTGATCCCCAATACCGGGGCTGAGGCTTTGTCCGCGCAGACGCATTGCCCACGCAGCGAGGCCCAGCACCGGAGCAACGACGGCCGAGCAGGTTAAGGGTAAATATCTAATGATACGGAATATTCCCTCATCGAACGTGTTTTTCATGAAGTCGACAAAGAAACCGAGAAGGATAAAATTGACGCGAGAATGAGTAACGGCTATCGACTCGCCGATGATCCGAATCTTTTGCTCGCCCGCCTCGGGGCGCCAATTTTAGCGAGGGAAGGCGGTGGCTGAAAATGTCGGATCAATACGTAAGCTATGCCGAACTCGCCCTCTACGAGACGGAAGGCGTTCATTATCAGATCCGAATGATCGAGAGAGCCTCGCCGATCGTGATCGTGGCGCCGCATGGTGGAAGGATCGAGGCGGGGACGTCCCAAACAGCCGCTCTGATCGCCGGCGATGACTTCTCGCTCTATTGCTTCGAAGGCATCGCTCCCGGAAGGCGGCTTCACATCACATCGGCGCGCTTCGACGAGCCGAGGGGAGTTGCGCTTGTCGAGGCCTCCGACATCGCCATCGCGATACACGGACGCGCGGACAGGGGCGATCATCGGACGGTGTGGATGGGAGGCCTCCATCACGCATTGCGCGACTCCATAGGAGCGGCGCTCGAGCGCTCGGGATTCAAGACATCCCTCGACCACCATATGCAGGGAAAGGCCCCCAATAACATCTGCAATCGAGGGCGGATGCGCGCGGGGGTCCAAATCGAACTGCCAATGTCTCTCAGGAACTCCATCTATAGCGACGCAGCGGCTCGGCAGGCTTTCGCGTCGGCGGTTCGGGCGACGATCATAGCGGAAACTGACCTCGATTTGCCGACTTCTGTTTCGACCTCGTCGACGGTTGCGGTCACGCGATCATCCGTCGGATCGCGTCCACGCGACGATCGATAAAGTGGCGCTTCATCGCCGCGCCGACATGGGCGAAGATCGCAACATAGAACGCGAAGGGCAATATGAGGGCGTGCGCCGCCGAGGCGAGGGAGGCCATGTCAGCGTTCTGGGCGAAGGGCGGCGAAATCGTCCAGCCATAGAGATCGACGGTTTCGGCATGAAAGACGTTCACAAGAAATCCGCTCAGCGGAAATCCGATGACGATGAGATACAGGCACGCGCGAATCGAGAGCGCCCACAAGCGCTCCCAGGAGGCGAATTCGGCCGGAAGCGCCGGCGCTGGACTTATTCTCAACCATGCGAGCCGCACAAAAACCAGAGCGAGGACAGTTAAGCCAAGCGACTGATGCGCCGCGAGAAACGACTCCCGATCGGGCGAGCTTTCGGGGAGCACGGATACGAACAGGCCCATGGGGATCAGACAGAAGATCATGACCGCCATCCCCCAGTGAAGCGCGCGCGAGACGAGGCCGAAGGCGCACGCCGAATTTCTAAGAGGCTTCGTTGTGACTTCGCCTCGGTGCAATTCAGTCCAGCCGGCCCGAAGCAGGAAGGGGATCGCGATCGAGGCCGCGGCGGCCTGCACGATCAAGATCTGCGGTTTGTGCGCGTCGAGACCGGAAGCGCCTTTGGAAAACGTTGCGAAGGCTCCATCGACGTCGGCCAGTACGATCGATGTCGCGATCATGAACAGACCGAGCGCGGCGATCAGTGCGCCCATGGCCCGCAGTAAAGGTTTGGGATGGTTCAACGTGAACGCCAACACCGATGCTAGCAACAGATAGCCGATCGCCATGAGCGCGAGCCTCCAAAAAAAAGCGATTTTAACCGATATACTCCAAGGATGAACGTCGCTCCTAAACGTCAAGTCGCTCCTGCCGGCTGTGCAAGCTGGGGCGCCGGCCCGCGCTCAGAATACAGCGTGATCGCCCCGCTCCGGCTCGGCGTCGCCAGCGATGACGGAAGCGTAAAAATCGAAGAGCGTCTCGACGCCGGTCGACGGCGTGGCGGCGGCGTCATAGCGGCCCGTTTCAGGGTTCAGCCAAAGCATCGATTCGGTCGCGTAGTATCGACCGATCCGCGCGAGCTCGGCCTTCTCGGCAAAAGTGGAAGAAATTGGAGCGACAAAGCTAAGAGTTCCGACAATGCCATCGAGCATCGCGAGCGGCACGTTGCGAAACAGAGGCGGGCGGCGCAATAGCGCAAAAAGGAACTCTCCCTGTTGCCTCGGCGTGATGGCGTCCCCCGGGCCGCCGATGGGAAGCACACGGTTCCAACGACGCTCGTCCTCCAGACACTCGGCCAGATAGACGGCGAGATCATTGTCGCTGATCGGCTTGCAGGACGTCAGCCTGCCGTCGCCGAAGACGAGGAACGGCTTGCCGCGTCGCACCCGTTCGATCTGCCCCGACAGGGATTTGAAAAACGCTGTCGGCCTCACGATGGAATATCTGACCCCCGACTCCATGAGCGCCGTCTCGAAGGCGAGTTTGGCGTGCTGAAACGCGAGGACGGGCTTTTGCACGCAGATGGCGGAGAGCTGCACGAAGTGGGAGACGCCTGCTTCCTGCGCGGCAGATAGCAAATTCATATGCGCTCGATGATCGATCGCCCACGCATCCTTCGGCGCTCCGGTGCGGGAGGCCATGCAGGATAGGACAGCGTCGAACCGCTCGCCCCGAAATCCGTCCTTTGCGAGCGATACGGGGCTCGAAACATCGACAAGCCTCGCGGCGGCGCCGTGAGCCACGGCCCGATTGCCCTCCGGCAGGCGCGACCCGTCGCGGTCTGCGTGCGGCCGGACGAAGCAAACCACCTCATGTCCGCGCTGCACCAGGACGCGCGCCGTCGCTCGACCTATCGTGCCCGTGGCGCCAAGAACGCATATCCGCATGGCTGAGCTCTGTCCGCGTCGGCGAGGTCCGCCTCGCCGCAACACTCGGCCCTATCGGACCGCCAGCGCAATCGCAAGGCGCAATCAGTGGCGATCTGATGCTATAGCGGAGCGCGACCGTTCGCCCGAGGCCCCGCCAGAGACCCCGCCATGTCCGCTCCCGATCTCCTGCCCGGTTTCGCCTCTCATTGGATCGATACGGAGGCCGGCAAAATCTTCGCGCGATCCGCCGGTTCTGGGGAGCCGTTGCTGCTGCTGCACGGCTTCGGCGAGACGCACGTCGCGTGGCGTAGAATCGCGTCGCGTCTCGCAAAGCGATATCGCGTCGTGCTGATGGATCTGCGCGGCTATGGCTGGTCGGCCGCGCCCGAGAGCGACAATGCCGCCGCCTATTCGAAGCGTGCGATGGCGGGCGACGTGGTGAAGGTCATGGAGGAACTCGGCGCGATCGAGTTCGCGCTCGTCGGGCACGACCGCGGGGCACGGGTGGGCCTGCGGCTCGCGCTCGACCATCCCGGGCGTGTAAAGAAGCTCGCGCTCCTTGACGTCGCGCCCCTCGAGGAGGGGCTCGGCGACGGCAATCTCGCCCGCGTCGGCCGCGCCAAATTCTTGAGCTTCGAGGCGCCGCGCCCCGAGACTTTGATCTCGCAGGACGCCAAGGCCTTTCTCTTCGACGCGCTGAAGAGCGGAACGAAGTCGCAGACGCTCGACCCCTTTGCCGACGCGCTCGACGCCTACGTGCAGGCCTTCGACGAGCCTTCGCGCATCCACGCCTTTTGCGAGGATTTCCGCGCCGGCGAGGGCGCCGACAAGGACGCGCTGCTCGCCGATCGAGCGGCGGGAAGGAAGCTAATCATGCCGACGCTCGTGCTTTGGGGTGCGGTTCACGTGCCCGAAAGCGCCTCGCTTCTCGACGTCTGGCGCGACTGGGCGGAGGATTTGTGCGGCGAGCCTCTCGACTGTGGCCACTATCTCGCCGAAGAGGCGCCGGAGGCGGTGTTGACTGCGCTTGAAGCGTTTTTATCTTAGGGGCGCGCCGACATCCTTGAGATGCGTGAGGCGCGCAAGCAGCGCCTCGCGGACCTTCTCGCTCCAGCGATCGTGCTCCGATCCGGAAGCATCTCGCCGCCGGCCTGCGGTCTCGCGCTGGTGGAGCCTGTGCATGTCGTACACTGGCAGGGAGTTGGCGGCGAAATAAGCGGGCTTCTTATCGAAAAGCGCCTGACCGCCGGCGTGGATGGCGCAGGTTGGACGAGCCGGATCGAGCCCGCAGGGCCGCAGAGTCCCCGAGAGCGTCGCTATCTCCTCGACCCTTTGCGCAAACCAATATTCGGGATCGGGCATGGGGGAGCCGTTGCGGCGTCGGATCGCTGTGACCTTCTCCGCGCTCCGAGGAAAGGCTCGGCGCGCTCGCCGGTGCGAGAGAGTGCGGCACGCGCCCGAGATCGTAACCGCGGCGCCGGTCTCCGTGTCGTCATGGACCAGCAGCGAGCCGTAGGGGTTGGACCAGAGCTTGGCGGCGTGGCCGTGCACCGCGTTTCCGGGAAAATAGGGAATCAGCACGTATGTCCGACGCCCGCGACGCTCCACGAAACCTGCCCTGCCGCGATCGCCATTGCGCGGGGACGCGCCCGGGAGGCCGGAAGCGGAAACGGTGATCTGCAGGAGCTCGAACTGCGAGTCGATGAGCCTTTCCAGTGGCAAAGCCGGGTCCCAGGATGGAGGCCGGGCGGCGCGGCGTCGCGCCTCCGCCTCCGACAGCTGCCGCTTGATGAAAAGATTTTGCGAGCATTGCGTGAAAACTTCCTCGGTCGCGCCCACGCAGAAGATTAATAGCGCCCTCCGCGCCAGCGCCAACTCGCGGGCCGGCGCAAGCGGTTCTGCTGGCAGGCCGTGATCGCGTTCAAGCAGGTCTGCGGTCAGGCAGCGCACGTCGAAGAGCGTGACGTGCAGACCCATGGCGTCCGGATCGCAGGGGCTGAGCGCCAGAACCGCCAATTTACGGCTTTGCACGACCGCGTCGAGGAGCTTGAGCAGAGCTCCCTCTGTCGTCCGTTCGACGGCGCGCGCGAAAAATTCGTAGCAGGTTATCTCCGTCCCGTTGGCGAGATCGCGATAGCGTCGCGGCATAGGCTCGCCTTTGGCGAGCCAGCGCGCGACGGCGACGCCTTCCTGCGCGTCGCGGGGAGCCGGAAGCAGCATGGGGACCGCCACGGTCTCGGCGTCGATCACGAGGATCGGCGGGCCGCCGGCGCCTGCCTCATCGAGCATCGCCGCGGCGGTCTTACGCCGGCGCGACCACGGGTAGCCCGCGGGCGAATGGCCGGCGCCGAGCAAAGCGTGACTGGCCGTCATCGCGAAGGCGCCCATCGTCGCATTGAAACATTGTCGATACTGACGTTCGTAGAAAAGGTCCGCTCCCTTGGCGACCACGGCGCCCTTGCGAGCGTTCGCATGGGTTTTCGCGTGTTCGACGCTCAAAAGGTATTGGATGGCGTGCTCGGCGGCAGGCGCTGGGGAGCCCTCTCGGCGCAGCAGCCGCTCCGCCGCCCCCTCGCGCCAGATGGACGGGATACGGTCGACCGCTCGATGAACAAAGTTCTTGATCCAGCCGAACTGGTAGCGCGGGTGAACTTTGTCCGGTTCACTCTCGGCAGGGACAGGTTGAGCCGCGCCGTTGCGCGAACGACGCCGGTTTACTGAGGCTTCCGCGTCCAGAAAATCCTGGGTTGACAAGATCGCCCCCGCTGAAAAACAAAGAACGCTTTCCTCTGCCCGACCGGGAGGGCGCATGGGAATCCGAGGAACTGCGACTGCTAACGTCTTAAAGCCTGCGCTCGTTCCCTTGATGGGAACATTGTCAGTTTTTGACGCATCGGTCAGGAAGCGCTGCATCACTTCGCTTCAAAAAATCTCAGCGCCGACCTCACCTCAGCAGTAGCCGCCAATCTCCGCTGGCCCGATGCGCCCCGCATGCAGAGCAGTGGCGACAAGCGCGCCAGCAATTCCCAGTCTGGCGAGGCTTGCGAGGTCGTCCGCATCTCGGACGCCTCCCGCAGCATAGATCTCGCGGTTCGCCCCGCGCGCCTTGAGCGCGGCGAGCCGTTCGCAATCCGGCCCGGCGCCGCCGCCGATTTTCGCCAGCGTCATCGCTATGACGCGCTTTGGCCAGAGCGAGGAGCGCTGCTCAAGCTCCTCCGGGCCGAGAAAGCGCTCGCCGTCAAAGTCGAGCGAAAGGACTGTTCTCTCCTCCCTGGAGAGATCGGGTGGGGGCAGGGCGGGCGCGAGGCTCTCGCTGCCGACGACGCGGACAAAGTTCTCTGCGGCGAGAGGCTCCTTGCGGCCGCGATCGAGCCAGAACTCTATCTGCGGGAAAGCCGCGGCGAGGCGCGCGAGCGCTCGAGCGTTGCCGACCCGCTCCATGATGGCGTCGAGATCGGCGACATAAATCGTCCGGAAGGGATGCAGACGCAGGAACCCTTCCGCAACGTCGCAAGGATCGCTCGATGCGGCGAGCGGGCTTCGCAAGGGCTGGTACTCGGCGCGCCGGCCGGCGATGGCGCGCACGGCCTCGCCGCCCATGAGATCGATGACGGGGATTATGCGCAGCGAAACCTCGAAGCTATCGTGCGCGGGAGTTCCGAAGCCTAATACACCCTCGCCTTGGGCTCGATATAGGCGACTTCTTTCGTCATCGTATAGCTGTGCACGGGGCGATCGTCGAGCCTGACGCTTTTCTTCTGCGGGTCGATGAAAGCGAGCGTGTGCTTCATCCATTTCTTGTCGTCGCGATCGGGGAAGTCTTCGCGCGCATGGGCGCCGCGCGATTCCTTGCGGTTCAGCGCCGAATGAATCGTCACCGCCGCCTGCTCGATCAGATTGGCGAATTCGAGCGTTTCGACGAGATCGGAGTTCCAGATCAGCGAGCGGTCGGTGGTCTTGATGTCGGCGCTCTCCTGCCAGATCGCGTCGATGAGGGTCGCGCCCTCGGCCAGGACCTCGCCGGTGCGATAGACGGCGCAATGCGTCTGCATCGCGCGCTGCATCTTTTCGCGAAGCTCCGCCGTGGGGGTCGACCCATTGGCGAAGCGGAAGGAATCGAGCCGCGCGATTGCCGCTTCCCCAGCGTCCGCAGGCAGATCCGGAGCGATCTCGCCGGGCTTCACGAGCTCGGCGGCGCGGTGCGCGGCGGCGCGACCGAAGACGACGAGGTCGATCAGGGAGTTGGAGCCGAGCCGGTTTGCGCCGTGAACGGAAACGCATGCCGCTTCACCGAGCGCCATGAGGCCGGGAACGACCGCGTCGGGGTCGCGTCCTTTCTTCGTTAGCACCTCGCCATGATAATTCGTTGGGATGCCGCCCATGTTGTAATGCACGGTCGGGATGATCGGGATCGGCTGGCGCGTCACGTCAACGCCTGCAAAAATCCGGGCCGACTCCGAGATACCGGGCAGACGCTCGTGCAGGATCGCAGGATCCAGATGCTCGAGGTGCAGGTAGGCGTGATCCTTGAGCTTGCCCACGCCCCGGCCTTCGCGCGCCTCGAGCGTGATCGCGCGCGAAACCATGTCGCGCGGCGCGAGATCCTTCACGGAAGGCGCGTAACGCTCCATGAAGCGCTCGCCCTCGCTGTTCGTGAGATAGCCGCCCTCGCCGCGCGCGCCCTCCGTGATGAGGCAGCCAGCGCCATAGATGCCGGTGGGATGGAACTGCACGAACTCCATGTCTTGCAGCGGTAGACCGGCGCGCAGCGCCATGGCGTTGCCGTCGCCCGTGCAGGTGTGCGCCGACGTCGCGGAGAAATAGGCGCGGCCATAGCCGCCGGTCGCGAGAATGGTGAGGCCAGCGCGGAAACGATGGATCGTTCCGTCGTCGAGCTTCAGGCAGATGACGCCGCGGCAGCGGCCCTGCGCGTCCATGATCAGGTCGAGCGCGAAATATTCGACGAAGAACTGGGCGCCCTGCTTTAGCGCCTGGCCGTAGAGCGTGTGCAGCATCGCATGGCCCGTGCGGTCGGCGGCGGCGCAGGTGCGCTGCGCCGGTGGGCCCTTGCCGAAATCGGTGGTCATGCCGCCGAAGGGGCGCTGGTAGATGCGCCCCTCGGCGGTGCGCGAGAAAGGCACGCCCCAATGCTCGAGCTCATAGACGGCTTTCGGCGCATTGCGGCACATATATTCGATCGCGTCCTGGTCTCCGAGCCAGTCGGAGCCCTTCACGGTGTCGTACATGTGCCATTTCCAATCGTCCGGCCCCATGTTGCCGAGGGCGGCGGCGACGCCGCCCTGGGCCGCGACGGTGTGCGAACGCGTCGGAAAGACCTTGGTCACGCAGGCGGTCTTGAGACCGGCCTCGGCGCAGCCGACGAGCGCCCGCAAGCCCGCGCCGCCCGCCCCGACGATCACAACGTCGAAGGAATGGTCGATGATTTCGTAGCTTCGGCCGTTCACGCCAAAAGACGCTGAGGCTCCGTTAGGTCCGGCCATGGAGGGTTCTGCCTAGCTTGAAGGTCGAATTTCAGCGGAATACAGCGATCAGGCCGACGGCCACCGCCCAAAGTCCAGCGATGAGCACGCCGACGATCGTATTGGCGACGAAAGCCAGCGCTTTCTTTTGCGCATCATGGACATAGTCGAGGATGATCGATCCCGCGCCGACGACGGCGTGCGTCATCCCGACGACGATGAAAGCGATCAGCGCGAGGGCCGGCAGAGGCTGCTCGACGATGGCGCGCGCCTCCGCATAGGACGGGCTTGCGGCGATCGAGGCGAGGACGAAGGCGACGGCGACGCCGAGCGGCAGCAGCAGCCAATTGGTGAGTTGCATGAAGCGATCATGCGACGCCCCGGAGCGATCCGAGACGAAGGCTGCGCCGCGACCGGTTCGGCCGCTGATGAATGGCGTTCGCGATGTCATGGGCGAAGCTCCGGAGCGCTCAAAAGAGACGCACGAGGGTCACGAGATAGAAGGTCAGCGCCGTGAGGACCACGCCGCCGACGAGCGTCGCCTGGGTAAGCGCTTCGCGGCCGACCGGGTCCATGAGAATGCCCCGGTCCCAGAGCGCATGGCGCACGCCGCCGAGCAGATGGTGGTAAAGCGCCCAGACGAAGCCGACCAGAATGATTTTTCCGGGCACGCCGTCGACGATCCAGGCGACGGCGGGATAGGCGCTGGGACCGGCGGCGAGCCCTGCGAAATAGATCGCTAGCAGCGCGGCGCCGAGATAGAGCGCAACGCCGGTAATGCGATGCGCCATCGACATCGCCATCGTCAGCATCGGCTTGTAGACGGTCAGATGCGGCGAGAGCGGACGTCTCTCCGCGAGAGTCTCGCGTTCGGCCTCGATCATGGCTCCCCTCGTTCGATAGCCGGTTTCTTTAGGGAAACTAACTAGATCAATTGCTGCGGCGCCGCAACCGTTGCGAAAATGCGCTAAACTATCGCGATGGAAATCCTTCGAGCCTTGGCGAAAGATTGGGCGCAGTGCCTGCGCTTTTATACGCGCGTGCATTGGGGAAATGCACAAGCTGTTGAGATGGCGTGCTTCGCAGAAGCCCTGCGGGCTCTCCCGCTCGCCGGCGCCGTCATTGGCGTCATCGGCGCCTTCGCTTTGGCGCTCTCGCGGGCGCTAGGGCTTTCACCCCTTGTTGCGGCGGCGCTCGGCGTCGCCGCGCTCGTCCTGGTCACGGGCGGGCTTCATGAGGACGGGCTCGCCGACGTCGCCGACGGCTTCGGGGGCGGCGCGACGCGCGACCGCAAGCTCGAGATCATGCGCGATAGCCGCCTAGGCGCCTATGGGGGATTGGCGCTCGGTCTTTCGCTCCTGCTGCGCGTCTTCGCGCTCGCGGCCCTGGCCGAGCGCTCGACGCTCCTTGCCGCCGCCGCGATGATCGCGACGGGTGCGCTCTCGCGCGTCGCTGGCCTCGCGCCGCTGCTCATGCTGGCGCCGGCTCGCCCGGGAGGATTGGGCGCCGGGATGCCCCGCCCGTCTTCCGGGGCGCTCACGCAAGCCGCGGGGGTCGCGGCGCTCCTGTCGCTTGCCCCGGCGCTCTGCGGCGCGACGCCGGGTCAAGTCGTCATTGCGGATCTCGCCGCCGGCCTTGCCGCCCTTCTCGTCGCGCGGCTCGCGGAACGGCAGATTGGCGGCCACACGGGCGACGTGCTCGGCGCGGCGCAGCAGGCCGCCGAGATCGCGGGGCTGCTGGCGTTGAGCGCTGGGTAGAGGCTTGATCCCTGGGGGCGGGAGCGGTCAGTCCATAACAATTGTGATTGCAAAATGTGGGTACAAATGGTAGGCAAATGGAATTCGAATGGGAGAAAAGCAAGCGGGATTGGACGCTGAGGGAGCGCAATCTCGACTTCGCGGACGCATTCCAGTTTTTTGACGGGCGGCCCGTAATCCACCAGCCGACGCCTCGCAACGATGAGGAGAGGTGGAAATCGACGGCGCTGATTGAAGGAAAATTCTTCACGGTCGTCTGGATGTGGCGCGACGACACGATACGCGTCATCTCGATGAGGCGGAGCCATGGGCACGAAGAAAGAAAATATCGAGCGACATTCGGCGGATGAGCTTCGCGCTCTGAGCGCTGCGGGACAAACGCGCAGCGATTGGAGTCTCGCGGCGCAAAAGCCCGTTCCCGACGGCGCCGACCCCGACGACGCCATGGAGGAGGTCGATTGGGCGACGACGAGCCTGCCGCTGCCGCAGCGAAAGGAACACATGAATTTGCGGATCGACGCGGACGTGCTCGCTTTCTTCCGCAAGCAGGGGAAGGGGTATCAAACCAGGATCAACGCCGTGCTGCGTTCATACGTCGAGCAAATGACGCGCCGCGAGCAGCGGTGATGAGCTAGGAGCAGGATGGAGACAATTCGCATGCGCACTTTGGGAGTTGCTTTTGCTACGGTCTTGTTTGTTAGCCCGGCGTCGGCTCTGGATTGCTCCCTGGCGAAGAGCGTAGCGGAGAAAGCAATTTGCTCGGACTCGGCAGCGCGCACCGCCGATGAAGCACTCGGAAACGCATTCAATCAATTACGCGTGCAATTGCCCGACGATGAAAGGGGCAGCCTAAGGTTGTCGCAAATCGCGTGGATACGTTCCCGCGACAAGTGGTGTTTGGCGCCCCGGGCGATCAAGCCTTTATCCGCATGTCTCACTGAGAGAACCAAAGCGCGTCAGGCCTATTTGGAAGGAAAGCCTGCGGCTGGCGATCTGCCGACCGGCTCCCTGAGACCGATGTTCATCGTTCGGCGTGCCGCGATCGGGTTCGCGCCCCTTACCATCGAAGCGATAAAATTCACCGGCGACAACGTATGGCAATCCAAAGTCAATTCGAGCATCGAACGAATGGTGAAGGACGCCATTGCAGATTCCGATGTCAGGGAGTCTCAAGGAAAACCCGCCGTCCCTGACGCTACATATTTCGTGGATCTTGGGATTGTGCTCACTTATGCTTCTCCACGTTTGATTTCCCTTTCTGCCACATATGAAAATGAATTGGGTCAGGCACATCCGTTTCGCTGGAAAAGGAACGTCAATTTCGACATTCAGGCTGGTCGGGAACTAAAATTCGAGGATCTCTTGAACGAAACCGAGGCGAAGGAAATATTCAAATACTGCCGCTCGCAGGTTGCAAAGGAGAAAATGGAGGGCGCGGACATTCATGGTGTCGACGACAGCCTAGATGATGTCACGCTGGAGGAAGTTGCAGAGGGCACAAGAGAGTTCTCTAATTGGCAGTTCCTCGAGTTGACGGTCGAGATCGACTATAATGATAACGCGTTTGGAGGCTATGGGGCCTGTATGTGTCACTGCACGATCCCCTATTCGATGTTACGCCCCCTGGCAAAGAAGTCCTTCCCGCTTCCTTAGCTTTGGGATTGCCAATGTGCGACGCGGCCTCGTCCGAGCTACCGCCGCCAGCCGCTGCCCCCTTTCCTTAGAATGCGGCCCCAGCCAACGCGCCCTCCGCTGCCTCCGCTGCGCCCCTCAGTTCCTCGACCGCATCATGCAAAAGCTCGAGACCCGCGCCCTTCTGCACGGCTTCGAGCGCAAGGCGGCGGCGGTATCGGCGCGCGCCGGGACGCCTCGCGAAGAAGCCGAGCATGTGCCGCGTCATGGCCGAGAGCCTTTCGCCCCGCGCCAACTGCCGCTCGACATAGGGGTAATAGGCTTCGATCGCCGCGAAGGCGTCGGCGAAAGGCGCCTCCTCGTCAAAAAGCTCCGAATCGACGGCGAGGAGCAGCTCGGGGTTTTGATAGGCCGCGCGTCCGACCATCACGCCATCGACCTCCGCGAGCTGCGTCTTTACGCCTTCTATCGTCGTAATCCCGCCGTTGATCGCGATGGGCGTTTGCGGGAAGGTGCGCTTCAGCCGATGCACGAGCGCATAGTCGAGCGGCGGCACGTCGCGGTTCTCCTTGGGCGAGAGCCCCTTGAGCCAGGCCTTGCGCGCATGGACGATTAGCGCGTCGGCGCCGGCGTCGATCACATGCTGCGCGAGCGCAAAAAGCGCCGTCTCCGGGTCCTGATCGTCGACGCCAATCCGGCACTTGACCGTGATCGGAAGACTGATCGCGTCCTTCATCGCACGCACGCAGCCGGCGACGAGCGCAGGCTGCAGCATCAGACAGGCGCCGAAAGCGCCGTTCTGCACGCGGTCGGAGGGGCAGCCGACGTTGAGGTTGATCTCGTCATAACCGAAGGGCGCGGCGATCACTGCGGCGCGGGCGAGAGCTTCAGGCTCCGAGCCGCCAAGCTGCAAGGCGAGCGGGCGCTCGAAAGGGTCGAAGCCGAGCAGCCGGTCCCGGTCGCCGTGGATCACGGCGCCGGTCGTCAGCATCTCCGTATAGAGCCGGGCGCGGCGCGTCATCAGCCGATGCAAGTAGCGGCAGTGACGGTCCGTCCAATCCATCATGGGCGCAATGGCAAATCTAAGATCTTGATTTGAAAGCGTTTTTCGCGCAGTTTCAATTGCGTAGGTCACGTCGTGTGCACTCCAGAGTGCGCCTCGATACGACACTTTTCGCTGCTTTTCGACAGCTCAGTGCACACGGAGCGCACACGCTCGCTACACAGTCACAAACTCAACCCCTCGGGCGCAATCGTCAATTGACCCGAATTCCTGATTCCTAAAGGCATCATGCTCGCGTAGCGACATGGAGCGCCATTCCTCCTTCGTCAAGGAGTAAACGGACCCCGCTAAACCCCGCTTTTGAGAGCAGTTCAGACTGCTCATTTCGTGACACGTAGAGGTCGGAGCGCTTCGCGGTGGCGGCGTCGGTATGATGGTCGCAAAACAGGATTAGGCCGCCAGCGCGTATGGCTTGCTGGGCGTGACGCAGGAATTGGGGGAGACGGCTTTTGTGGCGCACTTCATGCGCGGCCTGCAGGGTAACCAAAGCATCTGCCGGGGGAATGTCTCCAATCCAGTCGCCGTGACGGAAATCAGCGACGATAAAGCTGACTCGACTTGCGAAAGTTCCCAAATGCTCTTGCGCGAGCGAATGCATCGCAGGAGAAAAGTCTACCGCGGAGTATGTATCGACCGAACAGCGGCTCAAGATCGCGCGCGCCAGATGCCCAGGACCGGAGCCAAGCTCTGTGATGCTGAGCGGTCTGTCAAAACGTCCAGATAGCTCGGCGCAGAATTTTTCAAAGAAATGCGTCCGATACGGACGCCGAGCAACCGTATCCGCCGTCCAGGCTCGCGCCTGATCGATATCCGCGAAATCGATAGGGCTGGGCACGTCCTGACTCATCGTTCGCTCGAAGATCTAGCGCCATCGGTCGTCGTCGGAACGCCGACCGAGCCAATCACCGCTTGGCAAAGTTGACCCACCGTCAATGACGCAGCGTCAAGAACCAACGTGTCGGGCGGAAGCGACTCCCGTGCAGCAAGGCAGCGTTGTATCTGCATGAGCCGCCACGCCCGAACCTCGGCGTCCTGGACCGGATCGCGAGGGTGGATGACCTGCGCGCCAATGCGGCTGGCGAGCGTCGCCGCATCCACATCCAGAAAAACGTGAAACAGCCTTTCCCCGGCTATGCTCAGCGCGCCGAAGATCTCGCGGCGATATTCCGGAACGATGAGGGTCATCGGAATGATCAATGCGCATCGATAACGTCTGCTCAAACTCAGGGCGATGGATACGACCGTATCGCGCCAGACCGGGAGGTCTTGGAAGTCACCCGAAGGCGCAGCTGGCACGGTTCTCTGCAGCAGCGAGCCCACCAGTTCAGGATCGAAGAGAAGGCAAGGTTCCATAGCGCGACCGAGCTCCGCCGCCAACGTGGTCTTGCCTGAGCCAAAAGCTCCATTGATCCAGATGATCATGCGCTGAGCTTCGCTTGACGGTGTGGGGTCAGTGGCAAGACCGCAGCACTTCAATGGAAATTCGCCGGCTGCAAAGCGTGGAGGCTACCGCCCGGCGGCGGGCCGGGCGTCTGAGTTGCGAAGATCGCCGTGCGCAGCAACGCCGCCTGCGTCGGCGTCGTCCCCGAACATGACACGCCCGTGATCGCGCCCGCGCTCGTGACCGTGAAGTGGCAAATGGCCGTGCCGGGACCGAGCCGGGATGTCGATGGCGTGTGACGCGCGATCGCCGCGGCGAGCAACCCGAGGTAGCTCGCGCGCGACATGGCGCTGGCCTGGCCTCCCTCGGCGCCGAGCTTATGCTTCACCGAGGCCTGTTGGCGCCGATCCGAGCGCGCCACGTTCTGCTTTTGCTCGACTTGCTTAACTCGATTTTCCTCTTCCTTCTCGATCGGGCGCGGCGGCGCGTCGGGGTCCGGCTGCTCGATAGGCTTGGGTTGCACTAAAGATATTTCCGTTTCCGGCGCGTCCTCCGACTGCCGCGTATCGCCCTGGGGCGCCAGATCAATGCTGAGCGCGTCGAGCGGAGAGACGATATCCGGCGCCGTCACGGCGAGAAACGCGAACAGCGTAGCGTGCGTCGTGATCGACAGGATGTGGCCTAGGTTGCGCCGCGCAAGGGGCGCGAGTGGAGAAGGCCCGTTTTCGGCTGGCTGCTCAGGAAACGTCGAGGTTGCTGTCATGGGGTTTGAACTCGACGCGCCGCGGTTCGGCTAAGCCTTTGAGGGGCAGACCGTCCTCCCGAAGCCGGATGAAGGGCGCGAGTTTTCGGACGATCTCCTTGCTCAGACTCGGAAGCACATGGCGCTCGTAATGGAAGACGCGGCGCTGCAACATGGAGAAGCAGTAGTAGGCGGGCACAGCGATAAAGAGGCCCCACATCGTCGAGACGAGAGACTGATCGATCGCCAGCACCAACGCGGTCATGTCCCTCTGGCCGGCGATGGCGAACTGCTTGAATGTTCCCATGATGGCGATCGTCGTGCCGAGTACGCCAAGCAGTGGCGCCACGACGTAGGCGGTCGAGAGCGGCGTCAGCGACTGGTAAAGCTGGTCAGTCGTTTCCTCGATGGGCTCGCGGTTGATGTCCGGATGGAAGGGCTCTCCGCGCTCGCCGGCCTCGATGTAGTTCAGCACGACCTGCGCCAGCGGGCGCTCATCCGTGATGAGCCCGTTGCGAAAGGCTGCGAATTCATCCGTGCTGCTGACCGCGCAAGCCGTCTTGACGAGGCCCGCTGGGGCCACACAGCTTCTCCGGAGCTCCAGAAAGCGCTGGATGATGACGCCGAGCGTGAAGATAGAGAGCGGAACCAGAAGCGCCATGCATAAGCCGCCGCGCAAGACATATTCCTCGAATCGCGTGCCTATCGCATGCGTGAACTCAGAGATTTCTATCGCCATACGGCTTCTCCGTCTCGATTCTCACTTTGGCGACACCGGCCTGCTTGCAAGCGCCGAGCACCTCGACGGTCGCCTGCAGCCGGCTCTCGAGGTCGCCTCGCACGATCACGGCTTCGATGTCCGGATTCGCCTGTTTCTTCTGACGCAGCCGCTCGGCTAGCTCGCCGACAGGCACCTCCTCCCCATTTAGAAAATACCTGTTATCCTTGGTAACCGTGATCAGTAACGTTGTGTTGTCCTTGGGCTTCTGTTCCCCGTACTCGCTTTTGGGCACCGCGACGTTCAGCGTGTTTGAAACCGCGAGCTCTGTCGCGAAGACGAAGAACAGCAGAATATTGAGAACCAGATCAAGGAAGGAATTGAGACTGATGTCCGGCTGCAGCTTTCCAGGGACGAAGCGTCTCGGCCGTTTTCTCATATCGTCACCCGTCCGCGTCGCAACGACAGTTGGCGCGACGATCTGGGTTAGAGCGAACGATATGTGAGCCGGGGCTCGCCGCTTAGCCCTGGTTCGATCGGAAAGATTGCTCAATTTGGCGTTTTCCACAAGGAGCAATTTGCTTTGGTCTTCCGCGCTTCTTTCGGTACGCCACGCCGGGAGCACAGCTCAACGCGGCCTTGCATTATCGAGAATCTGCTTCGTGCAAGCATAGGGCGGAGGAAACGACGAGGCTCTCCATCACCTCGATCGCGGCAGGCCGATCAGAAGCGCCGTCAAGATTTCTTCACCCACAATTCATAGCCCCAAAAGTACAACCCCACGGCGCCGAGCGCGGTGGCGGTCAGCAGATAAAGAGGCAGGTTGATCGTAAATAGTGGACGGCCGACCGTGAAGGGGAAACGCGCCGTCCAGTGCTCGCCATGTGGTCCGTCTAAGGTGACGATCCCGACATACATGCCGCTTTCGGAGAATGTGATCGGCACGCTTATGTTGCCGGCGGGGTAGAGCTGCGGCGGCCGGTACGCAAGCGTGGCTTGCTCTACCGAGCTCTGATCATCGGTCTCACCAATATCGCGCATGATGCGAAGCTCAATCTTCATCTCGCGCATCTACGGATGCGCGATGTCCAACGTGATCACCGTGTAGCCCACATTGGGCACGTCTTCGCAATAGCGCTTCATTGGATTGGTGGGATCGTAGCCCGTGAAGAACATGTAATCCGGCCCGACGAACAGAAAGCAGACTTCGCGGTTCACTTTGAGAGCGCCGTGAGCCGCAGCAGGCGCGGCGGGCAGGAAGAGCGCGAGGCCGGTGGCGACGGCTCTTGCAAATGCGAGGCGACTCTTAAGCATGAACTGTTCCGTATCACGAAGGCGAAGGCTTGCTCAGGTCGTCTTAAACTGCGGCGGACGCGCTGCTGCGCCAACAGCAAACCATCAAATTCGGATTCGATGACAAAGCGACTCGTGCCGCGCGCGGCAACCTCAACCGGCAGTCAGCGGTTGAACCCCAGATCACAAGCAAAGATCCCCTAGAATGTCGCTTTTGACAAGGCAAAACCGCCGTGGAGAGCGCCGCCGGAGCTCAGACCCGCAGACGAACGGCTGCAGTCGTCGCACGAGGTCATCCGGTGAATGCGGATGTAACTCTTTTGATGTACCCACCAAAGCCGAAGCAGGACTGCCTCCTCCTGCGACAAACTGTCCGCCTGTTCGCCGTAAGTACATCCCTGCCTTGACGCTCTCTCGAGCACAGCCTAGCCTGAGCGCGTTCCCGAAAGGAGAGCGGACGTGATCGGATGCGGCCGAGCAAGTCATGCGCGGAAGAACGCCCTCGTGGCGTTGCTTGTGGCGTGCGCGCTCGGGGTCCAGGTGCTGCTCACGGGCATGGCGCTCGCTGGCGTCGCCTCTTCGGGAGAAGCGGGCTTCTCCCAAGGCTGCGTCACGACGACGAGCAGCCAGGATCCGCTCGCGCCTCGCGGGCATGGCCACGACCATGGCCTCTGCTGCGTGCTCCACACCGGTCTGGCGGACCTCGGCGCTCCCATCAGCGTCGGCGATCGGCTGACGCTTCCGGTGGAGGCCATACTCCCGGCAAGCCGGGAGAATCAGGTCGACGCGCAGGCGCCGCCGGAGCTCGAGCCGCTCGCGCCGCGCGGCCCTCCCGCCTTCCAAATCTGAGCCTCTCCTCCTCGACGCGCCGGGCGTAGCGAAGCTGCCCCCCGGGCTGGCGCAGAGGAGTTCGAGCGGCCGACGCGCAAGCCAAGAGCGGCGCCAGTCTTCAGATCCTCCCCACCCGACGCCGCTTCCTCCTCGCGAGGAAGCCCGTGTCGCAAGCCCAGAAGACCCATGAGGTCGCGCCTCCGCGCGTCCCGCGCCGCGAGCCCTTCGCCGCGAGCCCGATCTTCGAGCTTTGAGAGGATTTAGACCATGAGCGTCAATCAAACCGTCAGCCGGAGTGGCGCCGAGAGCGCCAGACGGCTTTTCACCTTGCGCACTTTCTTCGTCGGCGTGGCGATTCTCGCCGCGATCGTCAGCGGCCTACGACTTTACGAACAGGCCTTCGGCTGGAGTAACGGACTCGATTCCTTCTCCGACGAATATCGAATTTACTGGCACACGCTGCTGGTCGTCTCCGTTCCGGTCTCGGTGCTGGCCATTGTCGGCGCCGGCGGCTACCTCTGGCGCACGCGCGACCGGAGCCTGGCGTCCATCACGCCGGCCGAGGAGTTGCGCCGCTATCACGTGCTGGCGCAGTTGCTCGCGCTCTATGGGATCGCGCTCTTCCTCGGGCTGAGCTTCTTCACCGAGCAGACGGCGGTCTGGCACCTGACCGCGGTGCGCGACTCCGACTTCACGCCGAGCAACATCATAACCTTCTATATCTCCTATCCGCTCTTCGTGGTGGTCGGCGTCACCGCCTACGCCTATGCGGTGACGCGACTGCCCTTCTTTTCGAAGGGCGTCTCTCTTCCCTTCGGCCTGCTCCTCGTCGGCACCTTCATGACGATCCCGAACATCGGCCTGAATGAATGGGGCCACACCTTCTGGGTGCTCGACGAGGGCTTCGCGAGCCCCCTCCACTGGGGTTTCGCCTTCTTCGGCTGGATGGCGCTCGGCTGCTTTGGCGTCACGCTGCAAATCTTGGCGCGCCTGCGCGAGCTGATGGGCCCGGAAGTCGCGCTGGCTGTCGCGAGACGCCGCAAGTGAGGGTTTGGCGTCCGGGCTCTCCTCCCCGCCCGGGCGCCTGAAGAGACGCCGTTCCCCGGCGATAGCGCTTCACGCAGTCGATCTCCCCTCGCGTGAAGTCTGCTAACTTCCCCGCTCGGCCTTCCCCGGCCGGCGGGGCTTTTCCTGCGGGCCACTCAGCCACGCTCCTCTTTGAGAGGTGCAATCATGGATGACAGTACGCGACGGTCTGATGCGGAAGCTCTCAAGGCGGAGATCGTATCCGCTGTTCCATCCTTGCGCGCGTTTGCCGTTTGGCTCTGCGGTGACGTTAGTCGAGCCGATGACTTGGTCGAAGAGACCCTCAAGAAGGCCTTGGCGTCAAAGGGCCCTTTCGCCGAAGGTAGCAATCCCAAGGCATGGCTAACCGCGATTTTGCGCAACAGCTATCGCACCAGCTCATTCAGGCGACGATACCAGACGGCAGACCCTAAGGGTCATCGAGACGCAGATCGACGTTCTCTCGGCGGAACGCGCTCTTGAGACACTCCGGATGCATTCGGGCTAATGTGTTTCTGGCACGGTGGCCGTAGCGCACGAACCGATCCAAGGACATAAGGGCCGGACCCGGGTCGAGGACACGCCTAGCGGCGGCGCCACCGTCTAGGTCTCATTTCATGCCCCGAATATGTCCTGATTGAACTTCCGAGAGCTGAAGAGCGAGCGGGGGCGGAGCAACGGCGCGCCCACAACTCGTGTGGCTGTGCGGTGGGCCAGCGCAGGGTCTGCGGTCGTGGAGCGCGCTCGCGTGCTTTGCCGTGGCCCAGCGCGCCGGGTCGATGCTTAGCGAAGGAACGAAAACGGAAGAAGAGCAGAACGTCCGTGTGCAAATTTTGCACACGGACGTTCCTATCCAATTGATATCTATTATCCGGCTGCCCAATTCATCATGGGCGCCACGGAGAACTTAAGGTCATGCTTCTCCAACATGTTCCGCAGGTTTTGGGCTCGCGCCGCCACCGGCGCGCCGCTTCGCGCTCTCGATACGACAATTTACGCCGCTTTTCGAAGCCGGCGCGACTGCGTGTTTCAAAGCGCTTTCAGAAAGGCGACGAGCGCCGCCTTTTCGTCCTCTGTGAGGCCAAGCGGCTTAAGCCGGGGGTCGAGGTTCGGGTTGGGGCCGCCGCCCGCGTCATAGAATTCGACGACCTCTTGCAGCGTCGCGAGGCTGCCGTCGTGCATGTAGGGCCACGTGTCCGTCACGCCGCGCAGCGAGGGCGTCGTGAAGGCCCAGCGATCGGCGGGATTTTTGGTGATCTCGAAGCGGCCGAGGTCGCCTCTGGCGTCGAGCGGGCCAGGACCGAAAGGCGAAGAACGCAGGCGGGTCGTCACCCCAGGCGCCAGCTCGACAATTTTCGCTCCTTCGCTTGTGGAGCGGAAGGCGACGCCCGTGTCGTGCCACGCCTGATCGGTGAAGAGCGCGCTCGTCGCCCCAATTTCATGGCAGGCCGCACAGCCGCCCTTTGTGACGAATATCTCATAGCCGCGCCACTCCTGCGGCGTGAGCACAGCGTGATTGCCGCCATAGAGCGCGCGATCGAAGCGACTATCGCCTCTAAGCAAGCTCGCCTCGAAAGCAGCGATCGCGCGACCGAGCGTCACCATTGTCACGCCCTCGCCGGGAAAGGCGGCGCGGAACGCCGGCCCATAGTCCTTGTCCTGCGCAATCCGCGTCAGTAGCGGGCCTATCCCCGAGTTTCCCATCTCGTCGGGCGTCAGCAGCGGCCCCCAAACCTGAGCGCCGAGGTCCGTCTCGCGTCCGTCGTGAAAGACGTATTTCTTGAAGACGACGTTGTAGAGCGAAGGCGCGTTGCGCCGTAGCGCGCGCCCCTCCATGCCGATCGCTAGGCTACTTTGATTGGAGGCGTAGCCCTGCGCCGGAATGTGACACATTGCGCAAGACAATGTGCCGTTGGCCGAGAGGCTTCGGTCGAAGAAGAGCTTCTCGCCGAGGCTTCGCATCTCCGGTGAGCCGGCCGTTGCTACGGGAACTGGCGGAAGACCGAGCGGCGACTCGATCGCCTCGGCGCGAGCGGCGCTCAACAGCGCGGACAGAGCTAAAGCGAGGAGGGCGGAGACGCGCATGTCATCGCCTCGTCGAACCACTGTCGGCGTCCGGAAACTCCAGCGCCAGCGTGCGCGCGTCGTTCAGCAAATTATCCGGCGTCAAGAAAGCGACCGTGTAAATCTCGCGGATCCAACCGTTGGGGTCGATCAAGAACACTTTGAGCATGTGATTGAGCGCGCCCGTCTTCCCGCCCTTCGCGTCGACGTCGGCAGCGAGGTCCTGCCCCATGGCTTGCAGAAGAGGCGCTAGGGCGTTTCGCGACGGGGCGGTCAGGAACGACCAGGGCGCCTCTTTGTCCGAGCGCTTGGAGTCTTGAAGCAGTTTCAACACCGCCGGGGTGTCGCGCTCGGGGTCGAGCGAGATGAAGACGAGGCGCAACCGGTTCTTCAGCAGTGGGTCTTCGCTCGCCTCCTTGCGCGCCAACTCGAAGACCGACCAAGCGACGGGACAACCCGTCGGATCCTCGCAATGCGCATAGAAGAAGGCGAGGGCGGTCACCGCGCCCTTCGTCGCTTGCGAGAGCCGCAGGCGCTCGCCCGCGCGGTCGAGCAGCTCCGCATCCGGCGCGTGCTGGATGTGCTGCAATGCATAGGTCCCCGGCGCCGGCAACTTTTCCGCCGACGCGGGCGCCGCCGCGAGGAACGCCAGCGCAGCCGCCGCAAGAGCGAGAGGCGCGAGCGCGCCCCTCGCCAGGGTCTTTCGTCGCATCATTCCGACGAGGCCTTTGGCGCCGCGGCCGTGAACTTCATGTGATGCGCCCGGCCGAGTCCTTCCTTGTGGAAATCGACGGCGAAGGACTCTTTGAGCTCCTTGCCGTCCCAGGCGTAGCCCTTCAAGAACTGCTCGTTGTCGGCGCCTTTCTTGTCCCAATTGGCGAGGAGCGACGACGTGTAATAGACGCGTTTGCCGTCCCAGCTCTGTGAGACCATGTTGACCTGAGCGCCAATCTTTTTCGCGTAAATCTGCTTCGGCGCCTCGGGGTTGCTCAGATCGAAGAGGCGGCTCGTTCCGTCTGAGAAGGTGTTCACCCAGAGCGATTTCCCATCCGCGGCGATCGAAATATCGACAGGCAGCGGAATGGCCGACGGATCGCCGATGTCGGCGACGGCCCTCGCGCGCCACTGCTTCTGCTCATCCTGCTTCACGAGATAGAGCTTGGAGGTCAGCGCCGTCGCGGTCACGGCCCAATTGGCGCCCGGCGTGAGCGCCCAGCGGATTTCGAGCGGCGCGCCGGGCACCGAGAAGACCTGATGAGGCTTCATCGCCTTCAGGTCCCACATCACCATGGTCGCGCCGAAGTTCTTCATCGCGGCGCTGTCCTGCAGCAACTGCCCGACGTCCATCATATAATTGGTCCAGCCGGTGAAGCTCGACGTGAGCATCAGGTTCTCGGCCGGGTTTATGGCGATGTCATAGCCATAGCCGTCGCCGCCATTGTCCAACGGCATGGGCGTCGTCGCGATGACCTCGCCGGCGTTGTTGAAGGTGACGAGCCCCGTGCGGCCGCCGTGATCCTGCTTGTTCGACAGCGCCTGCACGAGAACGCGGCCGGGCAGGGCGTAGAAAGTGTGCGGGCCGACGAAGCCCGTCTTTTCCGCCAGATTGTCGATCGTCTTGACGAGCTTCGGCGTCGAAGGGTCCGCGCCGACGTCGAAGATGAAAATCTTGTTGTCGTCCAATCGTCCGGCCCAAAGATATCTGCGATCGTCGGTGAAGCCCATATGATGCGCCTCGCCGCGGCCCCCGACGGAAAGCGCGTGGATCACCTTGCCATAGGTCTTCGATCCGGGGATGACGTCAATCGTGACAAGCTTGTCGGACTCGTCGCCGACGCCTTTCTCGCCGAGTGTCCAGACGTGCAGATATTGCTCCTGCCCTTTAATGAGGCCGGTCATGAAGGGCGAGTTGCATGTCTCGTCGGCCTGCGCCGAAGACAGCCCCAGTGTTGACGCGCAGAGCAGCGCGGCGAGCGCGATCCGCGTCCGCCGTCCGCGGTTGATGTTGCTGGCCATACCCTTTTCTCCCTTTTAGGCCGCATCCTTTTCTTGGATCCGGTCAATATGACCGGTCGTCTTATTTTTGGGCCAAAAAGTCAGCCTTTGAAGAGGTCGTCGAGCAGCATGTCGCGACAGTGGCGCAGCGGCGCGACCGAGCGTTCGATCTTCATTCGCAGCAGCGCACCCTGCCAGGCATCGAGCAGGAAGTCAGCCATTGCGGCGGCGTCCCTGTCGGTGCGGAAATCCCCCTCGCGCTGGCCGCGCGCCAAGGCTTCGCGCAGCTTGTCGCGATAGCGATGCACGGCCGCGCGCAAGGCGTCCTGACAAAGACCGCTCAACTCGCCGATTTCCCCGATCAGATTGCCGAGAAGGCAGCCGCCCTGAAAGTCTCGTCGCTCCAACTCCTCGATCAGCTCGTTGAAATAAGCGCGCAACGCCGCCTTGGCGCTTAAATCGGGGCGTTGAAGCTGCGCGTCGAGTTGGCGAATGAAGGGCTCGAGATAGCGCCCGACGACCTCGGCGCCAAAAGCGTCCTTGCTGGCGAAATAATTGTAGAACGAGCCCTTTGGCACGCCGACCTTTTGCACCAGTTCCTGCAGGCCGGAGCCGTGATAGCCCCGTTCCATGAGAAGCGTGACCCCCTCATCCAGCAGCTTGCCCTTCAGCTCGTTGGCGTTTCGACAACTCATCTGCGAAGAATATGACCAGTCGTCTTATTTGGCAAGGCTGTGTTTGGTCGCCGCGGATGAGCGGGGGTGCGGCATGTTGCGAGGCTTCTCCCGGTGAGGGCGCCGGACTACATCAAGCGTCATCCGACCATGCTGAAGTGTCGCCAGGGAAATGGATCATGAAGCGAAGGAAGTTTCTATTCACCGCCATTGGGGCCATCCTTTTGGCTGCAACGGGGAAGGGGCCGGATCGCAAAAACCGTGTCACATCGATTGAGCTGGAGGTGAAAGAAGAATTGTGGGAGGCTTCCTGGCCGATTACGAAGGGCCAAGATACGTAAGGACGACAAGGTCGAGATTAGAATTCAGATGTATGTCGAAAAAATGCAGAACGTCCCAGCCGAGAATCATGTCATGAAAGTATCCACCGCCCTTGAAATTCGCCGACGAGAACTTTCCCCTGATTACAAAATCCTGCTCTTCAAAAATCAATTGGGCTAAATAGATCGCGGTGGGGGATTGAATGCCTGTAAAGTTAGAAGTGACATCTCCAACTTTCTTCAGATGATGCTTATCTGCTAAGCTCGTATCGATGCGAGTCACATCGGATCCGGTGTCTATGATGGCCGACAATCCGCGCTCGATCACCTCCGGTGTGGATTGATCGCCGGCGCGCCATCTCGGGTCGTTGCCCAGGCTGAGCTTTACGACCGGCGCGAAGGACTCTCTGCCAACCTGCGCGGCGAACGCGCCCATCGGCCTGAAGGAGCCAACGATCTTTTGTCCCGGTTGCATGGGCGGATGCTATCCGATTCGCTGCGGCCCGCAGAGGATGGAATCGCCGGCCGCGGCTCAGCGACCGCAGAAAAGGCAAGATCGCGTCGACTATGCGCCGCCAGACCCGATCCGTCATCGAAACGCGAAACGGAGAGACATGCTCGCGACCACGGAAACCGCAATCGTCAATCTCGTCAGCGCTTGCCGACGCCGCCCGATCCTTACGATCCTTGTTTCCCTGATCCTTGCCGCGCTCAGCGCCGCCTACACCTATCAAAACATCGCGATTAACACGGACACCGATCAGCTCATTTCCGCCAAGCTCCCCTGGCGGCAGCGCGATATTGCTTACGACGCCGCCTTTCCGCAGCAGGCGAACACGCTCCTGGTGGTGGTCGACGGCGCAACCCCCGAGCTCGCGGAGAGCGCCGCCGGGACATTGGCGGCTGCGCTCGCCAAGACGCAGGGCCGTTTCCATGAGGTCGAGGAGCTCGGAGCGCCCGCCTTCTTCAAGCAGAATGGCCTGTTGTTTCTCGACAAGGACGAGCTGCGCCGTCTCACGGAGCAGCTGATCCGCGCCCAGCCGTTCCTCGGCGCGCTTGCGGCCGATCCGACCCTACGCGGCATGGCCGGGGCGCTGCGGTTCATCCCGGAAGGCGTGCGGCGCGGCGCCATTCGGCTCGAGGAATTCGCGCTTCCTCTGTCGCGGCTCTCGGAAACGATCGACGCGCAGCTCGCCGGGCGCCCGGCCGCCTTTTCCTGGAGCGAGCTGATGACAGGCCAGCCGCCCCAGCCTCGGGAGCTGCGTCGCTTCATCCGCGTTAAACCCGTGCTTGATTTCGACGCGCTGCAGCCGGGAGCCGCCGCTTCGGACGCCATTCGCAAAACGGTCGCCGACCTCGGGCTCGCCGCCGAAAATGGGGTCACCGTCCGGCTGACCGGTCCCGTCGCCATCGCCGATGACGAATTCGGCAGCCTGGCGGAGGGCGCCGCGCTCAACTCCGCGCTGACGGTCGTGGCGGTGCTGCTCATTCTATGGCTTGCGCTTCGCTCGGGGAAAATCATGCTCGCCGTTGTGACGGCGCTCTTTGTCGGGCTCGCGATCACCTCGGCCCTGGGTCTCGCCATGGTGGGCGCGCTCAATCTGATCTCGGTGGCTTTTGCGGTTCTCTTCGTTGGCATCGGCGTGGATTTCGGGATCCAATTCGCAGTGCGATACCGGCGGGAGAGGCATCTCGACAACGATCTCGACGCGGCGCTCCAAGCGACGGCAGCGGCGACGGCGAAGCCGCTCCTCCTCGCGGCCGCAGCCACCGCCGCCGGCTTCTTCGCCTTCCTGCCCACGGAATATATCGGCGTTTCCGAACTCGGCCTCATCGCCGGCGCCGGCATGATCGTCGCCTATCTCACGAGCGTCACGCTTCTGCCGGCGCTGCTCACGGTGCTTAAGCCGCCGCCGGAGCCTGCTCCCATCGGCTTTCCCATGCTTGCGCCGGTGGATCGCGTGATGGCGCGCCATCGGAAGCCCATCCTCGTCTTCGCCGCGCTGATCGTGGCCGCGGGCGCGCCCCTGTTCAAGGATCTGCGCTTCGACTTCGACCCTCTGAACCTGCGTAACGCCGCCTCCGAGTCGATTTCGACAGTGAAGGACCTCATGAAGGATGCGGCGACGACGCCGAATACGGTCAACGTGCTTTCACCGTCGCTGGATGCGGCGAACGCCCTGGCGCGCCGGTTGAGCGCATTGCCCGAGGCGGCGGAGACGGTCACGCTGCAAAGCTTCGTCCCCGAGGATCAGGATGCGAAGCTCGCCATCATCGCCGACGCGCATGCTTTGCTCGGGCCGACGTTGGACGCGCCCGACATTAAGTCCGCCCCCAACGAAGAGGAGACGCGGCAAGCCCTGAGAGAGGCTTCGGAGGATTTCCTTTCGCTGACGGAATCCGGGACGCTGGCGACAACGATCGCGCGGTCGCTCAGGGCGCTCGCCGGCGCCGACTCCGCCCGCCTCGCCGCTGTCGAAAAGGCGCTGCTCGGCGGGCTCGGGCTTCGCCTCGAGCAGATCAGACTGGGTCTTCAGCCGCAGACGGTCTCGCTCGACGTCCTGCCGTCGCGCCTCGTGCGGGACTGGAAGACCGCCGACGGCAGGGCCCGCATCGAGGTGAGACCCAGAGACGAAAAGCAAGACAACGAGACCATGCAGCGCTTCACGCACGCCGTCCTCGCCGTCGCGCCGGAAGCCACCGGCGGGCCGATCCTCATTCAGGAATCCGCGAACACGATCCTGCGCGCCTTCATTGAGGGGGCGACGCTCGCGCTCGTCTCGATATGCCTGATTCTCCTCATCGCGCTGCGCAGGGTCGTCGATGTGCTGGTCACGATCATCCCGCTGCTACTCGCCGCCGTCCTCACGCTGGAGCTGATGGTTCTCTTCGGGCTCAAGCTCAATTTCGCCAACATCATCGCGCTCCCGCTGCTGCTGGGCGTCGGCGTCGCGTTCAAGATCTATTACGTTCTGGCTTGGCGGCAGGGGGAAACCAGCTTCCTCGCCTCCTCGCTGACTCGCGCCGCGCTCTTCAGCGCGATGACCACCGCCACGGCATTCGCGAGCCTCTGGGTCTCGGACCATCCGGGAACCTCCAGCATGGGCAAGCTCCTCAGTCTCTCCTTGCTGACGACGCTCGTGGCCGCCGTGCTGTTTCAGCCCATTCTGATGGGTCCTCCCCGGCAGGCGGCGCGAGCGCCGGCTTCGCGGACGGGAAGCGCCTCGGGGGTGAAGGAGGCGGCGGACTGAGGCAGCGCGCGCCGGCGCGCCTTGGCTCGCGACAAAGGCTGCCGAGAAGCAGGGGCAGTCCATGAAATCGACTGATTTTGCTGCTTTCCTTTGAAAGGGATTGAATCGCGGCCGTTCCCAAAACAGTTTACAAACAAATCGAGGACCCAAGGTGCTGTTTGGCTTGTCATTGGCGGCGCTCGCTGCGGCCTATGCCGGTGTTGCGATGGCCGCGACGCTCTTTAGCCCCCGCCGTGCGTTGCCCGCACATTCGCCCCATGATCGGCCGCCCGTGAGCGTTTTGAAGCCGCTCTACGGGGCCGAGCCCAGGCTTTACGAAAACCTGCGCTCCTTCTGCCTTCAAGACTATCCGAATTTCCAGATCGTCTGCGGAGTCAGGGATGCGAACGACCCCGCGATCGCGGTGGTTCGACGCCTGCAGCAGGAATTCCCGTCGCTCGACTTGGAACTGGCGGTCGATCCGAGGCTGCATGGCGCCAACTACAAGGTCAGCAACCTCATCAACATTTTTCGCCGCTGCCGTCACGATCGCCTCGTGATCGCCGATAGCGACATTTGCGTGGGAAGGGATTATCTCGCCGAGGTGGTCGCGTCATTGAACGACCCTTCGGTCGGCCTCGTCACCTGCCTTTACCGAGGGCGGTCCGTCGCGGGATTCTGGTCGCGCATGGGCGCGCTGTTCATCGACGACTGGTTCGCGCCGTCGGTGTGGGTCGCGCGCTTCTGCGGCTCGCAGGCGCACGCCTTCGGCGCCACGATCGCGCTGCGGCGCGATACTTTGACCGCCATCGGGGGATTTGAGGCCATCGCCAACCAGCTCGCCGACGACTATCGGCTGGGGGAGCTCACGCGAAGGCTGGGCTTGCGAACGGTTTTGTCTTCGCACATCGTGACCACCGACGTCGTCGAAAACGATCTCGCTCGCCTTTTCGAGCACGAGCTCCGCTGGTTGCGCACGATCCGCTCGCTTCAGCCCTCGGGCTTCATGTTTTGTTTCATCACCTTCAGCCTGCCCGTCGCCTTCATCGGATTCTTGCTCGCAGCGGACTCGCTCGCGGCTCAGGCGTGCCTCGGGGTGACGACTGCGAGCCGGCTGGCGTTGCACGTCATCCAGCGCAGGCGCGCAGGGAAAAGCGCGTTCTCGGAAATCGCCTTGATCGCGCCGCGCGATTGCCTGAATCTCGTTCTTTGGTGCGCGAGCTTTGCCAGCTGGCGCGTCCGCTGGGGTAGTCAGCGCTTCCACGCGGAAGGGAAGGGCGTTTTTTATGAGATCGAGACCGAGGGCTCGACGCTGACATGAGGACCCGATGCTGAAAACCCTATTCCTGCAAGCTCCGTCTTTCGACGGTTTCGACGGCGGCGCCGGTTCTCGCTACCAGGCCAAGCGCGAGATCAAGTCCTTTTGGTACCCCACCTGGCTCGCCCAACCCGCGGCTCTCGTGCCCGGCAGCCGTCTGCTCGACGCTCCGGCCGATGAACTGACCGTCGAGGAAACCCTGGCGATCGCCGAAAACTACGACCTCATCGTCATCCACACCAGCACGCCCTCCTTCCCGACCGATGCGAAATTCGCGGAACTGCTGAAGGCGCGCAAGCCCCAGGCGCTCATCGGCATGGTGGGGGCGAAAGTCGCGGTGGACCCGGACGGCTCCCTCAACGCGACGACCGCCATTGACTGGGTCGCCCGCGAGGAATTCGATTACGCCTGCCTCGAGCTCGCCGAAGGGAAGCCCTTCGGCGAGATCCTCGGCTTGAGCTATCGCAATGAGGACGGTTCTCTCGCGCACAACGCGCCGCGTCCCATGATCGAGAACATGGACGAGTTGCCGTTCGTGAGCCCGATCTACAAGCGCGATCTGAAGATCGAGAATTACTTCATCGGCTATCTGCAGCATCCCTATGTGTCGATTTACACGGGCCGCGGGTGCCGCTCGAAGTGCACCTTCTGCCTCTGGCCGCAAACTGTGGGCGGACATCGCTATCGCGTCCGCTCTCCGGAAAACGTCCTCGAAGAGGTGAAGTGGATCAAGGAGAACATGCCGGAAGTCCGGGAGATCATGTTCGACGACGACACTTTCACCGATTTCAAGCCGCGCGTGGAGGAGATCGCGCGCGGCCTCGGCAAGCTCGGCGTCACCTGGTCCTGCAACGCCAAGGCCAATGTGCCCTACGAAACGTTGAAGATCATGAAGGAGAACGGCCTGCGTCTGCTCCTCGTCGGCTATGAGTCCGGCGACGATGAGATTCTGCATGTCATCAAGAAGGGCCTGCGCACCGACATCGCGCGCCGCTTCACCGAGGACTGCCGCAAGCTCGGCATCAAGATCCACGGAACCTTCATCCTCGGCCTGCCGAGCGAGACGCGCGAGACCATCGAGAAGACCATAGAATTCGCCAAAGAGATCAACCCGCACACGATACAGGTTTCTCTCGCCGCGCCCTATCCCGGCACGAAGCTCTATCGGGACGCCATCGCCAACGGCTGGCTCGAGGAGAACGACGCCGTCAATCTCGTGAACAGCGAGGGCGTGCAGCTTGCGGCGCTTAGCTATCCGCATCTGTCGAAGGAAGAAATCTTCCACGGCGTCGAGCGCTTTTACAAGCGCTTCTATTTCCGCCCGAGCAAAATATGGGAGATCGTCTCCGAGATGCTCGGAAGCTGGGAGATGATGAAACGTCGTCTGCGGGAAGGGGCCGAATTCTTCCGTTTTCTCAACGCTCATCAGCACTGACTGCCTGGCCTTCGCCATGCCGAAGCCGTCTGCCCCACGGGGCCTGATCGTCACGGCCGACGACTTCGGCCTTCACGAGGCGATCGATGAAGCCGTCGAACGGGCGCATTGGGACGGGGTGCTGACGACGGCCAGTCTGATGGTCGGGGCGCCGGCCGCAACCGACGCGATCGCCCGCGCCAAGCGGATGCCCAAGCTTCGCGTCGGATTGCATATCGTTCTGGCTGACGGCCCAGCCGTGCTCCCACGCGAGAAAATTCCCGACCTCGTCGATGCGGATGGCCGCTTCGGCGACACCATGGCGCGCGACGGGTTCCGCTTCTTCTTCCTACCGCAGGTGAGGCGTCAGCTCGCGCAGGAAATCGAGGCGCAATTCGCGCTCTTTCAAGCGAGCGGCCTGACGCTCGATCACGTCAGCGCGCACAAGCATTTCCATGTTCATCCGACCGTGCTCTCGCTCATTCTGGCCGCGCGCCGACGCTTTCCCTTTCACGCCATGCGGCTTCCGCTCCCCGTCAATCCGCCGATGTTCCTGCTCCCGTGGCTCGCTCTCATGCGAGGCCGGCTGGATCGCGCCAGCGTCGCGCACAACGACAGGATCTGCGGCATGGAGCAGAGCGGCGGCATGGACGAGAACGCGTTTCTCGACGCGCTCGCTCACCTGCCGCCCGGCGTGACCGAAATCTACGCGCATCCCGCGACGCATGGAAGGATCACGCCTTCCATGGCGTCCTACCGGCACACGGATGAATTCGCCGCGCTGCTGTCGCCGCGCGTTCGCGAGACCATGGATAGCCTGGGCGTCAAGCGAGGCGGCTTTTCAGACTTCTGGCCGCCGGCCAGGGGTCATGCATGAAGATTCCGCCTCACGCTTTTACGATTGCCGCCGCGATAGCGGGCCTTGCCGCTCTGGCCGCGCTCATAACGCTCGAAGGTTTGGGGGCGATCTTCGAAACGCTCCAGCGGGGCGGATGGAGACTTTTATGGATCGTCCCTTTCCACGCGCTGCCGCTCTTTCTCGATGCGGAGGGATGGCGAGCGCTGCTCGCCTCGAGCGATCCCCAAGCTTACGCCACCCGGCCATTCCTGCTCTGGATCGCGACCGTGCGCGAGGCGATCAGCCGCCTGTTGCCGGTCGCGAGCATAGGCGGCGAAATCGTCGGGATCAGACTCGTGCTTCTGCGGCCGCTAAACGGCGCCGCTGTCGCCGCGAGCGTGATCGTCGAGGTGCTGCTCACTCTGGTCAACCAAATTCTCTTCACCTCTGTCGGTCTCGCGCTGCTTCTCACAATCGTGAAAAAGACCCCGCTCGTGGACACCATGCTCGCGGGCCTTGCCGCGAGCGCGGCGATCCCCGTCACTGTCGCTTTGCTCCTACGTTACGGCTCGCCTTTCACGCACCTCGCGCAGATGATCGAGCGCACGCTCGGCGAGCGCTGGGGGCTCGCGGCGCTCACCGGCGGCGCCGCGACGCTCGACGAGGAGGTCGTCCAGCTCTGCCGGCGTTACGGGCGGCTCTGGGCGGCGCTGGCCTGGCAGCTCGCGGGCATGATCGCCGGCTCTTTCGAAACCTGGCTCGTGCTGAAGCTCTTCGGCCATCCTGTGTCGGCATGGGAGGCCATCGCACTCGAGAGCCTCTGTCATGCGATCCGCAATCTCGCTTTCTTCGTGCCGGGCGCCCTGGGCGTGCAGGAGACGGGGCTGGTCGTCATCGGCGCGCTCATCGGGCTGCCTGCCGACGTCGCCATCGCGTTGTCGCTCGCGAAACGTTTCCGCGAGATAGCAGTTGGACTCCCGGCGCTCGCTTCCTGGCAGTGGGTCGAGATCGGTCGTGTGCAGCGAAAGCTTAAGGAAAGCGCGCGCTAAACCGGGCGAGGGGATGCGAGTGGCGTCCGTCAACGGTTGAAGATGTGTTTCTGCAAAAGCTGCTTGGCGCTCTCGCGTAACAAGCTTTGAGCGTGCGTCGAGGGGCCTTGTCTGGTACTCGTTTTCCCTCGCCGCGATGCGGGCGGATGCCCCAGATAGCCGTTATCTTGAAACCAGAGGACCGCGTCCTGAAGCGCGAGCAATGGGGGCCTCGCCGCATAGCCGAGATCCTTCTCAGCCTTATTGCTCGAAAAGAACATCATCTTTCTGGAGAGCTTCACGCCTTCGACGGTGGCGACGGGAGCCTTGCCGGTGAATCGCGCCGCCGCCTCAGCGATATGCGCGATGGGCAAGACGAGATTGTAGGGCAAGCGGAGCTTGGGCGGCTCCCGACCGACCAGTTCCGCAATAGCAGTCAAAATCTCGCAAAGCGTCATGTTCGCGCCGCCGAGCACGTAGCTTTCGCCGACGCAGCCGCGCTCAAACGCCAGCCAATGCCCGTGGGCGACGTCGTCAACATGGACGATGTTGAGGCCGGTCTCGACATAGGCCGGCATGCGGCCAGCGGCGGCCTCGACGATCATACGTCCCGTCGGCGTCGGCTTCACGTCGCGCGGACCGACCGGCGCGGAGGGGTTGACGATGACCACCGCCAGCCCTTTGCGCACGAAGTCGCGGACGATTTCCTCGGCCATGAATTTCGAGCGCTTGTAGTGGCCGACGATTTCCGCGAGCGTCGCCCGCGTGGACTCGTCGCCGGGAACGCCGTCGCCAGGCGGCTCCAGGGTCGCGACGCTGCTGGTGTAGACGATGCGGCTGACGCCAGCCGCCGCCGCAGCTTCTAAAATGGCGCGCGTGCCTTCGACATTGGCCTGATAAATTTCACTTGGGCGTCGCGCCCACAGGCGATAGTCCGCGGCGACGTGGAACAGGGCGTCGCAGCCGTGGCACGCCCGCGCCAAAGCGTCATCGTCGCTAAGATCGCCCTCCACGATCTCGATGTCCAAGCCGCCGATGTTGCGCCGATCGGCGTTGCGGCGCACGAGCGCGCGGACGGCGACTCCCTCGGCCAGGAGCCGACGCGCGACCGCCGAACCGATGAATCCCGTCGCTCCGGTCACAATCGCTTTCATTGGCGTCCTTGGCCTCGTGATTTCGGCGCACCCAGGTCGGCTTTACGAACCTCCCGCCAGAAGCTTCTCGCTCTGTTTTGTCAGCGAGCTGATCAAAGCATCGGGACCACCCGATCTCAGGATGGCGCCAAACTCCGATCTGCGGGTCGCAAGCTCGCTGATCGCGCCATCGAGATAAACATCCATGATCTTCCACTCGGCGCCGCTTTTGTGCATCAGATAATTAAGCGCCACCGTCTTTCCGTTCGATTGGACGATGCGCGTCTTGACGATCTTGTCGCCGTTCGGCTGATCGGCCGTTTGCGCGACGTCGAACTGCTCCCCGGAAAAATCGTCGAAACGGCTGGCGTAAGTCGCGATCGTCATCCGCGTGAACGCCTTGACGAGGTCGCGCTGCTGCTCGGGCGTGAACTCGCTCCAGCTTGGACCCACGGCGGTCTTGGCCATCCACGCCAGATCATAGGTTTTCGACAGCACGGGGGCGAGCTTGTCATACCGCCCCTTGATGCCGAGCTGCCTCCCCTGCTGCATGACGCCGAGAAGGACATCGTAAAAGCCATCGACCCGCGACGCGGCTGGATCGGCGCTTTCGGCGCGAGCCGGCGCCGCGAGCATGAGGGCGGCGATCACCGGCAGTATTACGAACGTTCGCGACATGATATTTCTTTTCCCTCCGAAAGGAACTTCGCTGTCGAATGGGCAGGAAGCCGACGCCGCGCGCGGCGCCTACCTGGACTCCTTCACTGAACCGCGTGCCCCGATTCTGGCCCTGCAATCGAAGCGCTTCCGGCCGCAGGCTTCTGAAACGCATTCCAGGCGGCGGCGTCCGTCGTCCTGGCGTCGGAGAAGGTTCTCCAGCGGCTCTGGGCCAGCGCCTCTTTGAGTTCTGCTTCCCTCTTTTGGGTCACGACGCTTTCCAGCATGACATAAAAATCGATCGAACTGGCCTCCAGCGCCTCCAATTCCCCCGCCTTATCGACTTTCGTGAGCGCGCCTGCCGTCGACCCCGAGATATTGACTCCCGTCGTGAGGGTCGTCGCCGTCGATCCGGCGAGGCCGAATTCGCGGGCTCCCGCGGCAACTCCCGCCGGCGCCAGCAAGTTGATGGGCGTCATGGCGACAAATTCGACCGTCGAGCCAATCAGGTCGCGCGTGTTGGTCGGGCCGAGGATCGGCAGGACGAGATATTCGCTGTCCCGCACGCCCCAAACATAAAGCGTCTGCCCGAAGTCGCCGGTCTGGCGCGGCAGCTTCTCCCGGCTCGCGACATCGACGAGGCCCCCGAGGCCAAAGGTCGAATTCATGGCGAAGCGGGCGAGGGTCGTCCCCGCCGCCTCAGGGCGCAGCTGAAGAAGGTCGTTCGCTAAGATCAGGGGCTCGCCCAGGTTGTTGGCGAAGGACTCGATCGAGTCGCGCATGGGTTCCGGAATTCCCTCGCGATAGGTCTTCGCGACGGGATAGATGACGGACTTGTTCAGTTCCTGGTTGAACTCGAGCGTGGCGCGATTGCGCGCCTCGGACGGGTCCCTCGTCGTCCCCGCGGCGCCGTCAGCGAGCCCGAGGAAATCCCCCTGCGCCGGCTCGGCCGCCCCAGATTGTTCCCGCGGACCGTTCGTCTGCGAGGCGAGGGTGAGCTGGGACTGTAGGCCGCCTTCACTCGACGCGCAGCCCGCTAAGGCGCCCGCAAGCCCGATCGCCGCAATGCGGCATCGAACGCCGAGCGTCGCCTTCCTCATCCACCCTCCACTCACTCAGTCCGGCCGCAGCCTTTTTATAGCTTTTGGCCAGCCGCCAGACAAATAGCCTGAATAGCTTGGTTTTCGCTTAATTCAGCGCGCAAACGTCGCGTCTCTGGGACAGTCGTGCGAGCGCCAAAACGATAGGCGGTTCCGCCTCGATGGCTCCGATTAGAAGCCGTCCGCGGCAACAGCATGGCAGGCTGGCCGGGGGCCTTCCGACATGTGCTAAACCGTAAGGGAGATCCCCCGGCTTTGCCGGGGTGGCAGTAGGAGTTTGACCTTTTCGGCAGTCCACCGTCGAAATTTCCAGTCGTGAGCCGCCAAGCACACGACGAGGAAAATCGACGATGGACGAGTATGAAAGCTTAAGTCACACGCGGTGGGACTGCAAATACCACGTTGTGTTCATTCCCAAATGTCGCAGGAAAGCGCTGTATGGCGAACTGCGGCGTCACCTCGGGGAAGTGTTCAAGAAACTGGCCGTGCAAAAGGAGAGCCGGATCGAGGAGGGACACTTGATGCCCGACCACGTGCACATGATGATCGCGATCCCGCCGAAATACGCGGTGTCTCAGGTGGTGGGATACATCAAGGGCAGGAGCGCAATCCATATGGCGCGGGTTTATGCGGAACGTCGGCGCAATTTCGTGGGGCAGCATTTTTGGGCGCGGGGGTATTTCGTCTCGACCGTAGGGCGAGACGAAGCGGTGATCCGGGATTACATCCGCAACCAGGAACTTGAAGACGCCCGACTGGAACAGTTGAACCTGTGGCGATGACGCTGCGCCGCCGCCACTAGGCGGCCAAGAGAAATCGGGGTCGCGTCAGCGACCCCGCAGCCGCTATGAGCGGCTCACATCCTAAAGCCCCCGGCTTTGCCGGGGGATACTTACGCCGCTGCTGCAGCGATTGCGTACTGCGCTTCCCCCAGGCGTAGACGAGGAACATTGACCGGAGTTTCGAGTTTTTCAGATCGAAGACGTGTTGCGAAATCGCCACATTTTCCGCGTCGGTGCGATAATTTTGCAACACTCTCCAAGAATCTGCAGTCGAATTCCGCGAGAAGGCGGAATTAGACTTGTCGAATCCCCTTTTTGGGCGGACCTTTGCATGCATAGCCGCCGGGGGGGCATCGTAAGTGACGCGAACAAAGGAGATCGGGTCATGAAGATGAAAAGGACTCTGCGTCGTAGAAGCGCCGTGCGCGAGCTTCTCCTGGGCTTCGAGCCGCGCCCCTTCTGCGAGGACCTGCCTCCGGCCTCGGGATGGAGGGGAGTTGCGCGCCCGGGCGTAGCCTATGCGCCGCCCTACGCGACGGCCGGACTTCTGCCCGGGGAACGTCGCTGAGCCTTCCGCGCGCAGCGAATCTCGCATAACGCAGGCTATCCTCAAGCCGGCGCCCTTCCTGAAAAACGCGCCTCGCCCGCACCGCGGGTGGGGTTTTTCATTTGTCGAGGCGAATGTTGGTTGAACGCGAGATTAACGGGACTTTCAGGCGCGGTTCATCGGCAGGGGGCGATTTTTCGCAGGTCCAGGCAGCCCGCCTGGGACTTAAGGAGATCCTTCCATGATCCGCTTCTCCCGCATGGCGCCCCTTGCCGTTGCTGCTTTCGTCTTATCCTTCGGCGCCGCAGCCTCCGCCGAGACCTCCGCGCCTGCGACTTCCACAAGCGAGGCCGCCACCCAAGCTGCGCCCGCCAAGAAAGCCACGAAAGAAGTGGAGGGCGCGAAAGGCCAGGCCCAGGGCAAGCACCCGAAGCATCACGCGGGCGGCGCCAAAGAGCACAGCGCCACGGCCTCGCAGGCGGCTGAGCCCGCGACGCCTTCTCAGCAGTCCCCGGTCGCCCAGTAACCGCCGCGGTCGGCCGAAGCGCGACGCAGGGCGCTCACGCCGAGTCGATACAGCAAGCCGCTGCGCTCGAGCGACCCCGCTCGAGTGCAGCGCTCTCGCTTTTCCCGAGAGCGCGTCCCGCTCGCGCGGAATCACGCGAGTGAAAAGGCCTGTCCCAAAATTAGAAAGTTAGAGCATGTCCTTATCGGAAAACCGCTCCGCACTTTTCCGGGACATGCTCAAGTGACGCAGAGCATTTGCGGCTCCGCCCAGGTTCATCGCTCCCGCGACGGGATCGCGGAATCAATCTGACCCAGGGCTTTCAAGAGATGCTCTCCTCCCGGCAGGCCGGCGAGAAACTCTTCGGTGCGTTTCGGGTCCTGGCCCCAAACGATCAGGAAGGCGCCGATGGCGAGCAGAAGAAGCGCCAGCCAGAAAAACATCATTCCCGCCAGAACCGAAACTACGATGACGGTTCCCAATTTCGTGCGATCGTTCCAAATCATTGCGCTGTCTCCCGAGCTCCGCGCCCCCAAATCACTTTATAACAGGCGGCCCCGGCGGGCGCGACTTCGTTCCGGCTTCGCCGCAACCGCTCCTAGGGCTGCATAATGCGAAATTTCTTACTGCCGTTCTCTATCGAGCAGGAACTCGCTTGCGCTCGGCGCCCCAGTGGAAGCCCGAGAGGGAGCCGTCGCGGCGCAAAACGCGATGGCAGGGAATAGCCACGGCGATCTTGTTTGCGGCAATGGCGCCTGCGACGGCGCGCACGGACTTCTGCTCGCCGATATGGCGGGCGATGTCCATATAACTGACGGTAGCGCCAGCGGGTATCTCGCGGAGCGCAGACCATACGCGCCGCTGGAACGCGGTGCCGTGAATGTCGAGCGGGAAGTCGAAGCCCGTCGCCGGCGCCTCGACGAAATGCAGGACTTTCGCGACGAGCGCCTCGAAATCGGCGTCGCTCGATGAGAGACGCGCTTTCGCGAATCTGTGTTGAAGATCGTGAAGGAGAGGCTCGGCCTCATCTCCAAAAAAGATCGCGCAGACGCCCTTGTCGGTCGCGGCGACGAGGATTTTGCCGAATGAACCGTCCCGTATCGCGAATTTGATTCGTAAATCCGCTTCTCCCGCGCGCGTCGCGCCGGGCAGCTTCGTTGCCGGAGCCTGGGAGCGCCGCATCGAGACGCCGTCTATTATTCTGTGGGTCGCCTGGGTCACGAATTCCGTCCCGTGCTTCGCTCGCGCGATAAAGATAGGCCTTCGGCATTCCCGGACAACGGCTTGGGCCGCAAGGCGGAAGCTCGAAGGACCGGGCGCAAAAGCTTATTGTCCCGTCAGCTTTTCCAGCACCCCATGCGTCGCGAAGCCGTCCGCAGGCGAAACGCCCGCGCTGAGTTGCCAGGCGTGAATGGCGTTGCGCATGCCCCGGCCGAGCTTGCCGTCCTGCGTTCCCTTATAAAATCCCTTTTGCGCCAGCGCCTGCTGCATCTTGACGATATCGACTGTGGCGAGCGGCGTGACCTTCGGCCAGGGCTTCGAGGGCGTGTCGCGGCCGGCGATGCGGTCTGCCAAGACGCCGACCGCCAGCGCATAGGCGTCGGAGGTGTTGTATTGGCGCACGACCTCCCAATTGTCCGTGAGCAGAAAGGCCGGGCCGGCCGCTCCCGCCGGCAGATAAAGGCTCGCGGCGCCGCTCGCCGGCAATTCGCCGCCATCGGCGCGCGTGAAACCCAGACTGCGAAACTTCGCGAAGTCCATGTCGAAATTCGCATAGTCGAAGTTGTCCGGCACGCGCGTCTCATAACCCCAGGACAGACCCGCAACCCAGCCGGAGCCCTTGAGGAAACTGGCGATCGAAGCAATCGCGTCCTGACGCGAGCCCCAGATGTCCGGCGTTCCGTCGCCCGCATAGGGCGCGGCGAATTTGCGATAGGTCGAAGGCAGGAATTGCGGCATGCCCATCGCGCCGGCCCAGGAGCCCCGCAGCTTGGCGCGCGGAAACCCGTCCTGCAGCATCAACAGCGCCGCGACGAACTCCTCTTTCAGCTTCTCGGTCAGATGCCCCTTCCAGGCGAGCGTGGCCAGAACGCGCAGCACGTCCGAGCCGCCCGTGGCCGTCCCGAAATTGCTCTCGATCGCGAGAATGGCGAGGGGAACCTCGCCGGGGACCCCATATCGCTTCTCGACGTCGTGCAGGACGGGCGAGAGTTCCTTGGCGAGCGCGCGACCGCGCTCGACGCGCGCTTTTGTGACAGCGCCGCCAACATAGGTCGGAATCGAGACCGTGAACTCCGACTGGACCTTGGGTTTCACGACGACGCCGGGGTCGGGGGATAGCTCTGCCGTCGCGCGTTCGAAGGTTTCGCGTGAGACGCCGGCAGCCTCGGCCTGCGGCCAAAGGCTCTGCACAAAAGCCTGAAAATCCTCGGCTTGAACCAGCCCCGGCCGGCCCGCGACGCCCAGACTCAAGAGGCCGCCGAGGAGGGCTCGCCGGTCAAGCCGCAGGCCGTTGCTCGAAAATTGCATAGTGATTGGTCTCCGCCGTTGGGAATAGCGCACGCCCCGCAGTCGGAGCCGATGGTGTTTTCTGGAAAGATTACACGTTCGGGGTATTTGTTTGACAGGTGCGCGAGGGTGACTTCTAGTGGCGAACCTGCAGCTCGATAAAGGGGAGCGCGGAGATTCCGCGCGATGGACGTGACGCAACTTCCTTCAATCGGCCGGAACGCGCCGTCCGTAACTCCAGGGGTTCAGCCCCGCGCGCCGCTGCCCGAGGCTGCGCTGAAGGGCAAGCTGCGCGCGGCGGGCCTTCGCCCCACAGTGCAGCGCATCTCCCTCAGCAAGCTGCTTTTCTGTCAGAATGGCGACCGCCACGTGAGCGCCGAGGCGCTGCACGCCGAAGCGCGCGAGGCTGGGCTGCGCATGTCGCTTTCCACTGTCTACAACGCGCTCAACCAGTTCGCGGCCGCGGGCCTCATTCGCCAGATCGCGGTGCAGGGACCGCGCACCTATTTCCACACGCGCACGTCGCCGCACAATCACTTCATCGACGAGGCGACGGGGCGCATGTTCGACGCCGCCGACGGGTCGATCGAGTTCGCGCGGCTGCCCGCGCCGCCCGAGGGCATGGAGATCGTCGGCTGCGACGTCATCATCCGGCTGCGCCGCAAGCGGGGGTGAGGTCGAGTCTCCGACGCACCGCTTCCTTTCGCCGAAACCCTCATCCCCCGGGGCGTGAGTGAAAGCGCCATCGACGAAGCGGCGAGCGCTACCACCCCGGTTTCAGCGAGACGGCTTAATGAGCGCCGCCCCGCTTTGGCGCCGGCGGGCCTACTTCGGCGCCGGCGGGCCTACTTCGGCGCCGCTACGACTTTGATCTTGGCCATCATGCCTCCGTCCTCATGTTCGAGAATGTGGCAGTGGTAGACGAACTCGCCGACCTGCGAAAACGGAATGTCGAGCGTCACCGCCGCGGAGGCGCATGACCCGTTCCGCCATTGATCGACGCTGCACACGCCATTCTGCGCGTTCATCACTTGGTCGTTTATGCTGGCGTTGGGCGCGGCGACGCCGAGGGGCAGATTGTCCTCCAGAACGCCGAAGCCGACATGGGACGCGGGGGTTTTGGACGCTGGCGAATTCGCGGGCGCGGACATCAGGATTGGACGGAACTTCGTCTGATGAATGTGAAAATTGTGGTTCTCGGTCGAGAGCTGCACGAGCTCCCAGGTCTCATGGACGGGCGTCTGACCGGGACCAAGAGGAAGGCAGACCACAGGCTTCATCGGATCGAATTGCGTCACCGGCAGCTGTGTGCCGGGGACGGGGACGCCGCGGTCATCGACTTCTTCATAGCCCAGGCCGAAGGCATCACCGTCGCCGAGGTCTTCAAGACCAAAAAAGATTCTGCGCCGGTGGCCCTGAGGCAGCGCCTTGCAGCCCGCCGGCAAGGGTGACGGTCGAGCATAGGGCGTCGCGCTTGCGAAAATGCCTCCCGGCTGAGCCGCCGTGAAGGCGTCGCCGGCGACGTTGAGACCGGCATGGGCTTCGAACAATCCCCCACTGTTTGTGAATTGCACCTTGGCGAGATCGACGGCAGGCCATGCATCTCCGCTGCCCAGGGTCACGCCGACCATTTTCAGCGTCGCCGAAGCGCCCGCCGGCGGACGGACGATCTGGCCCGAGGCGTTCCGATAGGTCACCCACAGCTCGGCGCGCGAGCTCGGCATCATAACGAGCTCGGTCACGCAAACGGGTTGCGAGGCAATCACCGGCGGGTTTGTCGGACAGGGGACCACCTTGAACTTGGCGCCCGCTAGATGCGCGACCGAGTCCATAGGCGTGTCTTGCGGGAGAAATACGCTGACGCCGTCAATCGCGGTAAGCTGCATGACGAGCGGCTGTTTCGTCGCGTCGTCGACGAGCTGCAGGCGATAGGAAAGGCTGCCGGAGGCGTTGGTCAGGCACCAGATTTCGCCATCCGGAGAAGCGGTTCGCACCGTCGGATACGGCACGCCGTTGACCGTGAAATACCATTTTCCGCCCCGGTAATCGTTGCCGCCATCCGCGCTGTTGTCTGCGCCGAGACAGGAGCCATGTCTCAGCTCGTTCGGACCCGGATATTGCGCGCAAAACTCCGGATCCTCTTGATTGAGAACTTCCCCGTCCGCGACTGTCGCCGGGCCGTTTTCGAAGGCGATCTTTCCCGCGGCGAGCACCTGCAGATCTTTCAAGATCAGGTGTCGGACGTGTCCGTTCGGAAAGCCGCCGCCCGCGCCGTCGGGCCGTGCGTAATCGCCCACGTCGCCGACGGTGATGATTCCGGCAAGGCCGCTCGAAACCTGATTGAGCGCGAGCCCGTGCACATGCGGGTGAAACCAGAACAGGCCCGAAGGATGGTTGCTCGGGATTTCGATGCGGTAATCGATCGCGCCGGAAATCATCGCTCCGTGATCATGGACGCCCTGCGAAACGGGCTCGCCATTAGCCGGGTTGAAAACCGACACGAAAATGAAATCCCCAAAAGTCGAGTCTTGCGGCGTCGGGGCGCGTGGCTCGACGATCATGCCGTGGGTGTGGAGATTGGTCGGATTGAGTGGCAAATTCACGCCGCCAAGGTCGGCGGAATGGGTGACTTTGACGGGATCGAGCTTGGGAAGGCGATTGACGAAATGAATCTTCAACACGTCGCCTTTTTGCAGCGCCAGGCGAACGCCGCCGTAATCGGCGACGGTAGCCGATCCTGCGGGGCAAGCATCCCCCGTCGCCGCGGCTCGCTCGCAAATCTCGTAAACCCATCCCGTTGGATTGACCGGGGCACCGTTTCGGTCCGTGAAGACGATGCTGGGAATGGGCTTGGCCTTGGCGATCATGGTCAGGTCGAGCACACCCCGGCGGCTCGCGAATACGGCGGGTTCGACAAAATCGCCCGCGGAGGCGGCGCGGCCGCCAAGAACGATGGCGGCCGCGAACAATCCCAACGCTGCAGCAAGCCGCCTGCGCTCCATAACCGTTGCTCCTCATTTCATAGATATATCGCGCCATGAATGCGTATTTTTAACATTAGCTGGGATGCATATCGTTATTTCACGCTTTCTCTGCGCAACCTCATCCTTATTTTCGTATAATGACGTAGAGTAGGTGTCAACAAGGCGTCCGCTATATCGGAATCCTTCCAACCGCGAGCACGATGAGCTTTTAACTTCTGGGTAATCTCAAATTCAATTTTCTGGAATACATCCAAACTGTCGCGCTTTTGTCTTGATACTGAGATAAAAAGGCCTCTCCCGGAATCACGGGGAGAGGCCCTTCTTACGCAACTTTACGCAAACGCAACCTTACGCAGGCTCAGCTTCCGGTGGCCGGCAGCGCCACGAAGCGCGTGCCTTCCGCGGACTTCACGCGCAGCAGCACGGCCTTGCGGCCCTCCTTGCGCGCGGCGTCGAAGACCTGAACCAGGTCGGCGCGCGCCTCGAGCGCCTTGCCCCCCGCCTCGAGCACGATGTCGCCGCGCCGTAGGCCCTTCTGTGCGGCCGGTCCTTCCGGATTGACATTCGTGACATAGAGACCCTCGCCGCCGGCGCCGCCGCGCACCTGCGAGGCCGGGACGACATCGATCCCGAGCGCGGTGAGCGTCGCGCCCTTCTCCTCGCCGCCGAGCTCAGCCCGAACGTCCTTTTCCGCCGGCAGCGTGCCGAGCTTCAGGTTCACGGTCTTCTCGGAGCTGCCGCGCAGATAGCTCAGATCGACCGACTTGCCGGGGCCGAGCGCGGCGATCTTGCGCGAGAGCTCGCGTGGTCCCTCGACCTTATCGCCGTTGACGGAGACGATCACGTCGCCCGACTTCAGACCAGCGGCCTCGGCGGGTCCGCCCTTGGCGGGCGACGCGACCAGGGCGCCCTTGGTGGACTTCAGCCCCATGCTGTCGGCGATATCCTGCGTCACGGGCTGAATCTGCACGCCGATCCAGCCGCGCGTCACCGCGCCTTTCTCCTTCAGCGCAGCGACTACGTCCTTGGCGACTTCCGTCGGAATCGCGAAGCCGATGCCGACCGAGCCGCCCGAAGGCGAGTAGATCGCCGTGTTGACGCCGACGACGCCGCCGCGCTCGTCGAAGGTCGGTCCACCGGAGTTGCCGCGGTTCACCGGCGCGTCGATCTGCAGGAAATCGTCGTAAGGGCCGGCCTGAATATCGCGGCCGCGGGCCGAGACGATGCCCGCCGTGACCGTGCCGCCGAGGCCGAAGGGGTTGCCGACCGCGATGACCCAGTCGCCGACGCGCGGCGCGGCGTTCGACCACTCGACGTAAGGCAGGTTGCCGCCGTCGGTCACCTTGAGCAGAGCCAGATCGGTGCGCTTGTCCGTGCCGATGATTTTTGCCGGCAGAGTCTTACCGTTGTCGAAGGTGACCTCAACCTCCTTCGCATGCTCGACGACGTGGTTGTTCGTCACGACATAGCCGTCCGCGCTGATGACGAAGCCCGAACCTTGCGACTGCGTGACGTGCTTGTGCGGCATGCCGCCGCGGCCTTCGCCGAAGTGTTTCCAAATTTCGCCCAACGGATCGTCGGGCGCGAGCTCTTGCCCGTCTTCGCCTTCGCCCATGCCGGCGAAGCTCTGGGTCTCGACGGCTTTGACCTTGATGGCGACGACCGCGCCCTTAACGCGTTCGACGACGTCCGCGAAAGAGGCGGGACCCGAGGCGGCTTGCGGCGCCAGCGCCTCGGCGTGGGCGGCAGGGGGGAGGGCGACCGTCGCGCCGGCTCCAACGAGCGCCAGGGCCGCCGCGGCGCTCAGAAGGCGGCGGCGGAATGTTTGAGAGGAAACCCGAAAAGCGGGGTTGGCCATGGGAACTTGTCTCCAGGAATCTCGAGGAAAGGGCGCCGCCGGCTATCCGACGGCGCCCAAGTGTCGCCGCGGGGGAGGGGCCGCGCGGCTAAGGCCGGCTGGCGGCCCATGCGAGGGAAGATGGGGGATCTCCCCTTGCACGCCAGTGGAGAGGGGATGAAACTTTCGTAAGGCTTCAGCATTCGACCATTCGCATCCTGTCGGGCCAGCACGTCACCCCGGCGAAGTGCTCGCTTCCGTTTTCCCAGCCGTCGATCTAATGGCGCTCTCAAAAATTCGAAATGGAGCGGGTGTATGTCTCAAAGCTGCAATGTCGCTTTCCTCGGTCTCGGCGTCATGGGCTATCCCATGGCCGGGCATCTCGCGCGCGCTGGCCACCGCCTCGCCGTCTACAACCGGAGCGCCGCGAAGGCGCAGCGGTTCTCGAAAGAATTCGCGGCGCGCACCGCCGCCACCCCGCGCGAAGCGGCCGAAGGCGCGGATTTCGTCTTCTCTTGCGTGGGCAATGACGACGACCTGCGTTCGGTGACACTCGGCGACAGCGGCGCCTTCGCCGGCATGCGCAATGGCGCGATCTTCGCCGACCACACCACCGCTTCCGCCGCGGTGGCGCGGGAACTCTTCGGGGCGGCGCGCGACAGCGGCCTCGGCTTCCTCGACGCCCCGATCTCCGGCGGCCAGGCGGGAGCGGAAAAGGGCCAGCTCACCGTCATGTGCGGCGGCGACCCTGGCGATTTCGAGAAAGCTCAGCCCGTCATCGCCGCCTACGCCAAGGCCTGCCGGCTCATGGGCCCGACGGGCGCCGGGCAGCTCACCAAGATGGTCAATCAAATCGCGATTGCTGGCCTGATCCAGAGCCTTTCCGAAGCCTTGAACTTTGCGGACCGCGCGGGGCTTGACGCGCTGGCCGTCGTCGACCTCATCAAGAACGGCGCGGCGCAGTCCTGGCAGATGGAGAACCGCGCGGCGACCATGCTGAGGGGCGAGTTCGATCACGGTTTTGCGGTCGAATGGATGCGCAAGGATCTCGGCATCTGCCTCCAGGAGGCGCGGCGGAATGGCGCGCAGCTGCCCGTCGCGGCGCTCGTCGACCAGTTCTATGCCCGCCTGGAGCAGATGGGCGGGGCGCGCTGGGACACATCGAGCCTGATCGCGGCGCTCAAGCCCTGAGCAAGCGGCATGGTTAATATTTTTGTCGCGAACGGTGCAACCAAGGACGCCTTTCTCGCGTTGAGAGGCCGTACGGGGACGCCCTCAGGAGCGACGACGCTGCCGGAGAGGGAGGTCCACCTTAACCGAGAGGGGCGTCTGATGGTCGTTTCGCGGGACAATCCTTTCGCCAGCCGCACGTCGCGAGCTGTTTTCGCCATAACTGCAGCCGCTGGACTTTGCGCAGCAATCGCGGCTACGCCTTCGGCGTCGATCGGCAAGGAAAACGGCATCGCGACATCCGCCACGATCGAAAAAGGGGCGGGCGCGACGTCCGGCGAAACCGCGAAAGGAATGAGACCATTGGGCAGCGGGCCGGCCTTCCGGGTCGGTCGCGCATTCGACGCCGAGGACGAGGATTGCACGCTCGCCGTGACGAAGGTCGCGGACAAGAGCGGGGGGGTCCACGTCACGCGCAGGGTGGTCTGCGCGAACTAGGCGGCGAAAACGCGCCCCGCGCGTGCCCCATCTACCGCCCGCGGCGGAGGCAGGGACGCGTATCGGTTGGAGGCGGAGGCGATCCTGCAGGGACCGCTTCCGCCTTTTGTCTAGGGCGCGTTTGAAGCCGCCGGGCTGCTCCCGCTCCCTGCCCGGGGCTAGGCCTTACTCCAAGAATTCCCTGAGCCTCCGCTCCAGCGCGTCCAGGTCCTTCAGCTCGCATTCCCAGACTGTCAGCGAGCGCCAGCCGGCCGCCTGAAGCTTCCCGGCGTTCGCCGCGTCGCGTGCGCGGTTTCTTTCGATCTTGCTGCGCCAATAATCGGCGTTGGCCTTGGGCATGCGCGCGCCCCGCGCGCAGTCATGGCCGTGCCAGAAGCAGCCGTGCACGAAGATCGCGCGCTTTTCGCCCACATAGGCGATGTCGGGATTTCCGGCGACGTCCTTGCGATGCAGCCGGTAGAAGGGCGCGAAACGCCGCAGCAGCGCCCGGACAGTCAGCTCCGGGGTCGTGTCGCGCGATTTGACCGCGCGCATCGTGGCGGAGCGACGGGCCGGGTCTTCCGGCCTCACGCGGCTTGCCGCCGCATGGCGGCCCGAAGGAGCGGCTCGAGCAGATGCTGGCTCAGATGCCGCACGACCGGCGCGACGACCCCGTCGCCGGTCAAGTGATAGGCCTCGTTGTAGCCCGCGGGCAGGAGGTAGTCGTCCGAAAGGCCCATCAGGCGGGCCGTCTCGCGCGCGGAAATGAGCCGCGAGCGCAGTCTTGCGCCGTCGACGAAGAGAAGGAATTGCCGGCTGGAGCCGCCGGCCGGTGTGCGCAGGCACCCCGAGAGCCCATCGAAGCGCGCCTCCGCGCGCTGACGGCGCTCACCGGAGAGCGAAGCGCGCGTGCGCCGGTAGACCGCGCCGATCATCGGCCGGCCGGTCGCCTGGGCGGCAGCGAGTCGTTCGCGGTTCGTCTCGTTCATCAGCGAGACGAGCGCGCATGTTTCTTCGTCCGAGCGCCACGCGACGTCGCGCGGCTGCCTTTCGATGATCTCGGCGAGCGAGAGGTTGCGTTTCGGCGGCGAGGGCAAACGCCACCAGAGCCACTGGCTGCGCGCGGCGCCCGAAAGACGCGCGGTTGCATCTCGCAGCCTTGCGGGATGGAAAGGGTCGGTGGGATCTGGCGCCGACAGGCCATGAGGAATTTCGAGCGTCGCCTCCGTCGCGACGATGAACAGCCGCGGCCGCGACTGCGGCACGAAAAGCGCCGCGTCGATGACAAGGGCGCCATAGCGATAACCCTCGCTCGCCAAGGCTTCGCAAATGGCTTCGAAGTCCTTGCCGCCATGCGAGGTCAGGGTTCCGCAGACGTTTTCGAAAGCCAGAAGGCGCGGCGCACCGCCTTCTCTGCGCAGGCCGCGCACGAGGTCGAAAAAGGGCCAGAAGCTTCCGCTGCGCTCGCCGGCGAGTCCCGCGCGGCTTCCCGCGAGCGAGAGGTCCTGACAGGGAAAGGAGGCCCAGACGAGGTCGGCGATCCCCGGCAATTGCGCCGTGTCGATCTTGCGCACGTCGCCGACGAAGAGTTCGTCTCCGCCCCAATTGGCGCGATAGGTCTCGGCTTTCTTCGCGTCGAAATCATTGGCGAAGAGGCAGCGCCAGCCGTCTCCGAGCCCGGCGCGCGCCATGCCGCCGCCGGCGAAGAACTCGTAGTAGGTCGGCTTGCTCATCTCAACGAATCGCGCTCTCGTTAGCGGAGCATAGCCGATGGCTCCGGTAAGGCGAGCGCGCAACTCAGAAATCCCTGGATTGGCGGGGTCTACTTCACCACAAAATCGATGCGGCGGTTTTCGGCGCGGCCCGCTTCGTCATCGTTTTGGGCGATCGGCTGCTTCGAGCCATAGCCCATCGCAGCGAGACGCGCAGCGGGAACGCCCTGGAGCACGAGATAGAGCCGGATCGCCTCGGCGCGGCGTTGCGAGAGCGCCTGATTGAAGCCCTCGTCGCCGGCATTGTCGGTATGGCCGGCGATCTCGATCCTGGCGTCGGGACAGCGCCGCAGGATCGGCGTCAAACCGTTCAGCGCATTGGCAGCAGGACGGGTGATTTCGGCGCTCGCGGTCGGAAACACGACCTTGCTCACCGTCTGCGCCGCCTCGAGCGCCTCTCGGCAGACTGAGACCGCGAGGGCGCCGGTGGCGGGGAGTTCTGCGAGATAGGCGCGGGCGGCTTCGAGACGCGCCTTGCGCTGCTGTGGCGTGAGACTTCGGGCGGGCGGGATCGAGGCGGTCCGGTCGCCGCCGGCCGCGGTCGCCGCATCCGCCGGCTGGCTGCGCGCGGCGTTCAGCTTTTCAGCCTGCCGGCGCGCGCTCGCGAGGAATTCCGCGCGCTGAACGGCAGCGTCATTGGCTTTTTCGAGCGAGGGCTCGATCTTCGAAGAGTTCGAGCGCATTGGCGCCGATCCAAAGCAGCGTCGCCGGCAGCAGCCCCAGCGCCCACTCCCGATGCTCCTGCAATCGTCCGCCGCGTGCGAGCGCGCCGGCGCAACAGCCGAGCAGGAAAGCCGCATAGGCCGCCAGTCCCGAATCGAGCCAGACGCCGGCCTCTCCCTGCAACGCCGAGACGCCGGCGGCGACGAGCCCGATCACGAAAGCGATGAGGCCCCAGGCGAGCCAAGGCGAAAGTCCGCCGCCGATTTCGGCGCGGCGTCGCCAGAAGGCGGTGAGACCCCCGATCGCAAAAATGGCGGCGAGCCAGGGACCGAAACGCCAAAGCAGAGGGTCCATGCTGCGCGCTCCCTTGCCCTTTCGATCGTGCGGGCCTTGGATTCGCAGCCAGTCTATAGTTTCCGGGGCTCGAAGCCCAGCCGCGCCTTGGGGGAAGCGCGCTCGATCAGAAGCGGAAGAAACGCGCCGATCTAAACGCCCTGCTGATTCCGCCCATGATGATCAGCGCGGCGAGAGACAACATTCCGGCCCCCGGCATTGGCGCGGGGGAAGGGGGAGGGGCAGGACCCAGAAAATCGATGGTCACGAGGCCGTCGCCTATATTTTCGCCACTGATTCCAACGACTTGCGTGACGGAACTGGCGAGGAAGGAGGTGCCGCCGCTGCTGTTAACGTCGCCATTTGCGTCTCCGCCGTTGCCGCCAGTGTAGCCGCCGCCGCCGCCGCCGCCGGCAGGAAAGGTGCAGTTAAAGTCGCAGCTTATTCCGGGGAGCCCAACCGTCGACGCTCCTCCTCCGCCGCCGCCGCCGTAGCCGCCGGCGGGGGCGGGGAAGCCCCCGTCCCCGGTACTGCCGGCGCCGCCGGTGCCGCCGTTTACGAAACTGCTGCCGCCGTAGCCGCCCGTGTAGTCGGGGAAGCCCCCGTTCGCCCCATTACCGTAGAAGCCGCCGCCACCCCCGCCGCCGCCGCCGCCCATGCCGCCACCGGCGCCGGGGCCTGTGTAAGCGGCGCCGCCGGCGCCGCCACCCCCGCTGCCTCCCGTGCTGGCCAGACCGACGCCGCCCCAACTGCCTACGCCGGAGCATAGGCCTTCACCCGCGCAGTTGTTGTCGGGGAAGCTCCAGGCCCCGCCGCCGCCGCCTGCGACCACCAAGGGGGCGCCGCCGAGCACGACGAAGGTCCCGCCACCGCCACCGCCGCCGACGAGGTTTGCCCCTCCTGCTCCGCCCACGAGGATGGTCAATTTCTGACCCGCCGTAAGAACGACATCGCCGCCGATTTCAGCACCTTGGGCGCCCTCGGACGGTGGGATAAAAAATGACGTACCGCCTTGCGCGCCGAAAGCCGTGATGTCGTAAACGCCCGTCTTCGGCACTGTGTAGTACTGCAGAGCGCCCGTCGCGCCCAAGGTCACGCTTTGCGCCTTTGCGCCGCTTGGAGCTCCAACCGCGACAACCCACAGGCTTAACGAGAGAATGCTCCCAAGGAAAAATCTCCGTCTGTCAATCTCGAGTATTGGCATGCGTGCCTCCGCTGCTTCCCAGGCTGCTGAAACAGATAGATGGATTTCGACAGAGCTTCGCCTCAAACGGGGGGGTCGGCAAGTTCACATTTAGACAGAGAAAAAATTATTGTTCCTCTGTGGCTTTCGTACCACGAATACTCGTCTCGCACTCAATCCGTGAAAATATTATAAGTATAAATACCTAAATGTATTTGCGCATGGGTGACGACGCGTGGAAACGCCGGTTGACGAAACGCGTTAGGAGGATGTTAATCGAGTCGGCTTCAGACTTGAGGAGCGTCGCTTTCTCGCGAGGCCCGCGCATGTCGTACGAGTTCGATCCCTCCCTCGGCTCCTCATCGCCCGCAGGGAATATCCCCGAAATAACGATCAGCGAGGCCGACCGGCCTCCGGGCGGGCGGCGTCGGGAGGCTCCCGAAGCCGGCTCTGGTCGCGTCGAGACGCGGATGTGGTTCCTGCGACGCCGCGGGAGAGTGGGCGCAGCGATTGCGGCCTGTTCGCTTGCGGGCGTAGCCGCTTGGGGCCTCTATGGTCTTGTCGTCCCGCATTACGCCGCTTGGACCAGTCTGCTGGCCGCCAAATACGCGCAGATCCTCACCCCGCCGGTCGATCTCGTTCCGGTGACGCAAAAGATGGAAGCGGAGATTCAGGCGCTGCGGACAAAGGTGGCGGCGCTGGAAAAAGCCCGCAACGCGACCACGAAGTCCTTGGCGTCGCTCGAGGAGACGAACCGGCGGCTCGAAGAGGCGAAATCCGAAAGCAAGGCCGAGATCGGCGCTTTGTCGGGCCGCCTCTCGCAGCTTCAACAGGAAACGAACGCCAAACTCGCCGAGATGAGCGCGGCGCGCTCGGCGTCGAAGCGCAAGATGGACAGGGTTGCCAGCAAGGCGGCCGATCCCGCCGAAAAACACCGGCAAGGCCAAGCCGCTCATCCGAACGACGCCTTCGACCCGGCGCAGCATCCGAACGCGCCCGGCGCTCCGAGGCCGCTCGGACAGCCTTGAGATCCGTCAGCCGAAGCGCAGCTTCATGACGAGAATTGCCGTCACGAGAGCCAGCGTCACGGCGTTGGCGGCGACGAGAGGGATGCTTCCAAGCAAGCAGCCATAGGCCAGCCAAAGCAGAACGCCGGTGGCGAGGGTGGCTTGAGTCGCCAGCGAAATGGCTCGCGTGTCGCGGGTTCGGATGATCCGAACGGCCTGCGGCACCCAACACAAGGTGGTCAGAGCCGCCGCCGCCATGCCGACCGTTTCGACAAAAAGTGAAGGCATGTTTTTCCTTTGGTCTTGGCGGTGGCTTTGAGGTTGAGAAGAAAGAAAATGGCGACGAGCCTTAGCCCGAAATGCGAAGGGAGGCAGTCCACAGCCGCGCGGTCCCGCTCACATCCGCCCCTCCCGGAGCGTTAATCGCGTTGGGGATTGCAAGCGGAATCTGACTGTCCCGCCTTGCGACGACGTTTGGGTAGATGCGATTGCTACCCCTGCGACACGCGAAGGAAACCCAATCCATGACGCGAGAGCAGGAAAAAGCTAGCCGCGAGAAGCAAATTTTCCTGGATTTTATTAAAGAATCTTGCCTGCCGATTGATGCCGCTTCCGTCGAAAGCAGGTCGCCCAGTGAACCAGATATTTTGTGCCGTCACGAAGAAGAAGGGTTCATCGCTTTTGAGTTGGTAGAGTTATGTGACCAAGAAATTGCGTGGACAAATGCGAAAGCCATTCGCTCTGAAAAAGGGGTGTCAGATTTCCTCTGGTCTGCTCCCGATTCGTTTCGCCAAAAAATATACAAAAAATTGAAGAAGAAATATAAAACGGAACATCCGATAGAGCTTCTTTGTTATACGGACGTTCGCATCTGCACCCATGACGAGGCTGTAATTGAGATCATCCAAGAAATTATCGGAGACAAGGGGTTTGGACCGTTTCGGCGGGTGTGGCTGTTAGGCGACGATGCCTGTAAAATTTCGGAACGGGCGCTGAATTATCCAAGCTAGGTATCGGCGCACGACGCAAAAACCTGGGGAAATAAGAAGAAAGCGTTTGAGGGTGCAAAAGTACTGTGATTGCCTCGCGGGCATGGAACTCAGACTCGCGTTAGCAATGCTTGCCGCCGTCGGATATGCGGTTGTCGTGCCAATCGTAGCCGCATCGGCTCCGGCATTTGCCGCCAAATCCTGCGATGATAATCCAACAGGAAATCCGAAAGCTGCTTTGCGATTGCTGGACAAAGTGGAGGCATTTGTTCCCTTCGTTCCTCCCGAAGAAGCAGCTTATTTAGAGAAGGAAGAAGAAGCAGCTTCCGAGGTTCATTCGCCTCAGCGGTTTGGAGCGCTAGTTAACAGGCCATATTATTATGCACGCAAGCTCCACATAGAATTTGCGAGCGCGCGTGACCTTCTTAATGAGATCGACGGCCTTCCGGAAATCGTTGGCGTAAAAATGAAAATGTTTAGGGCCTCACGCTTGCCATTCCTGTTTTCTAATGTTAGATCAGCGTGGGATGATTATTATTGGAACGACCGCAGTCATACTATTGGAGTGAATAGCGTTAAATTTTTGACTGAAGACATGATAATATTAGCTAGTATGCCTGGTTTTTACATATGGTGCTTGGCAGAAGCTATGGACGATAAAAAATAGATTGCGATAAGCCGCCTGAGTTGCTTTCTTGGAGCAGTGAAGCCGTTCCTCCGCCCCACCCCGCGCCCACGGCCCCCGCCGAAAACCGCGCCTCAAACCCGCATCGGCATCAGCACATAGAGCACGGATGCGCCGTCGCGATCCTGGATCAGCGTCGGCGAACCGGGATCGGCCAGCAGGAACAGGGTCGTATCGCTTTCGAGCTGATTCAGTATGTCGAGGAGATAGCGGGAGCTGAAGCCAATATCGAGCGGAGCCGCGTCGTAGTCGGCTTCGAGTTCCTCGACCGCCGAGCCCTGGTCGGGATTGGTCACCGACAGCACGAGCTTGCCGGGCGAGAGCGCCAGCTTCACGGCGCGGCCGCGCTCCGAGGAGATCGTGGAGACGCGATCGACGGCGTTGCGGAAGCTGTCGCGCTCGACGGTGAGCCGCTTGTCGTTGCCGGCGGGGATGACGCGTCCATAATCGGGGAACGTGCCGTCGATGAGCTTTGTCGTCAGAAGCGCGTCGCCGAAGGAAAAGCGCATCTTGTTGGCGGAGACCTCGATCGTCGCCTCGCCCTCGGCGTCCTCGAGCAGCCGCTGGATCTCGCCCACCGCCTTGCGCGGGAGGATCACCCCCGGCATGCCCACCGCGCCAGCGGGCGCCGGCAGCTCGAAGCGCGCCAGCCGGTGGCCGTCGGTGGCCACGGCGCGCAGCAGCGAGCGCCCTTCGATCTCGGCGACATGCATGAAGATGCCGTTCAAATAATAGCGGGTCTCCTCGGTGGAGATCGCGAACTGCGTCTTTTCGATGAGGCGCTTCAGCTCGGCCGGCGGCAGCTCGAATTTGTGCCCGAACTCCCCTGACGTCACCTCGGGAAAATCGCTCTGCGGCAGCGTCTGCAGCGAGAAGCGCGAGCGGCCGGAGAGAAGCGTGAGCTGTCCCGTTTCCCCGCTGGTCTCAAGAGAGGCCTGCGCGCCCTCGGGCAGCTTGCGAACGATGTCATAGAGCGTGTGGGCGGGCAGCGTCGTGGCTCCGGCGCGCGCCACCTCGGCCGGGACCTTTTCGGTGATCTCGAGATCGAGGTCGGTGGCCTTCAGCAACAGAGTCTTCTCGCTTGCCTCGAGGAGAACGTTGGCCAGGATCGGGATGGTCGTGCGCCGCTCGACAACGCGGTGAACGTGGCCGAGCGCCCGCAGAAGCGTCGCTCTCTCGATCGTGACTTTCATGGACCAGAAATCCGAATTGCCGCGGGAATCGAAGGCTCCGGGGAGCCGCAGGGGGCGCGACTTTGACGCGGCGCGGCGGCGAGCGCAAGAGGCGCGGCCGGGTTGCTCCCGGAAATCAGGGCTCTCCCCGCCCCGCCGTCGCCGGGCGCCGCCGAAAGGGCCAGTTGCAGCAGTGGCTGAGACTCGGCGTTCTCCCCAGAATCCAAGTTTCTTCCGGCCGGCAAGTTTTTCCAAAGCGCGCGGCCGGCGCCCGGAGGCCCAAAAGGACGAGAAATACGCTTAAATACAGAATGATAATTGCGTTCAGGGCCGCGCCGGACATGACGCCGGCCTGAGCGCCGCGACATTCTCACGCGACCCGCCGCCTCGCGCCGCGCACGAATCGCATGCTAGAGCGAACCGCTCGCCAGCGTTCTGTTCTGGCGCGATTTCCAATCGCTCAAAGGATTCCGTTTTCGGGACAAGCGCGCTAGAAGGCAGGCCAATGCGAAGACTTCTGCTCCTGCGACACGGCAAAGCGGACCGGCATTCCGCCGGCGGCGACCGCGAACGTCCCCTGACGCGCCGCGGTCTCGAGGACGCGCGCCGGGTCGGCGAGCATCTCGCCGGCCTTGGGCTGACCCCGCAGCTTGCGGTCGCCTCCAACGCAAAACGCGCCAGGCAGACCTTGGAACAGGCGCTCGAAGCCTTTCCCGAGCATGTCGCGCATTTGATCGAAAACACGATCTACAACGCCACGGCCGATCACCTCCTGGAGATCCTGCGTCAGTCGCCCGACCGGGTCGAGACGCTCCTCGTCGTTGGCCATAATCCGGGATTCTCCGAACTCGCCAGCGCGCTCGCGGGAACCGGCGAGACGGAGGCGCTGCAGCGAATGCGCACAAAATATCCCACCGCCGCGCTCGCCGTGCTCGAATTTTCCTCGGACAGATGGGCGGAGGCCGCCTTCGGCGGGGCGACGCTCGCCTCCTTCGTGACCCCGTCTGATCTGCGCGGAGATGACGACGAAGACCACGAGTGAGCGTCTGCACAGCCGCTCAGCACCCCGCCAAGCGCCGGGAAAAGACGCGCCGTTGCGCCATAGGCTCGTCAATCGCGGCATGCTAAAGGTCTGCGCCCATGAACGAACTCGACCTAGATTTGGCGCGCTCCGCGCCGCGTCCGAACGCGGAGCAGCAACAGAACGAGGCGGAGCGGCCGCTCGCGGCGCTGCGGGGGCCGGTGATCCCGGAACTCCTGCGCGACGAACTGCTCTGCGAGATCTTCCGAGCTTCCGCGAGCGCGCATCCGCACGCCATCGCTCTCGCCACGCTCGAGCGCCGTTTCACCTACCGCGAGGTCGAGACGATGGCCGGCGCGATCGCGCGGGGACTCGTCTCGCGCGGCGTGGGTCCAGGCGACGTGGTCGGGCTCTGGATGGCGCGCGGGCCCGAGCTGCTGATCGCGCAGCTCGCGATCACCTTCACCGGCGCGGCTTTCCTGCCTTTCGACGCCGGCGCGCCGCTTGAGCGCATCGCGGTCTGCCTCGCAAACTCTGAGGCGAAGGGCCTGCTCACATCGGCGGCTTTCGCCGCGAAGGCTGCGAAGGGTGTCGGCGCGCCGCTCTGGATCGACGCGGAGATCGCCGAGCCGGGCGACGCCGTGCCCGATCCGCGAAGCCTCGGAGCCACGCCCGATAATACCGCCTATATGATCTTCACTTCGGGCTCCACAGGGACGCCGAAGGGCATCGTCGTCACCGGACGCAACATCTGCCACTATCTGCGCGCGTGCAACGAGGTCTATCGGCTCAGCGCCTCCGACGTGGTCTTCCAGGGGGCCTCCGTCGCCTTCGACCTCTCCATGGAGGAGATCTGGATCGCCTATCTCGTCGGCGCCTCGCTCTTCGTCGCGACGCCCGAGATCCTCGCGGAGACCGAGCAGCTGCCGGACATTCTGGAAGAGGCCAAGGTGACCGTGATGGACACGGTGCCCACGCTCCTCTCCGTATTGCCGCGCGATGTGAAGAGCTTGCGGAAGATCATTCTGGGCGGCGAGGCTTGTCCGCCCTCCTTCGCCGAACGCTGGGCGCTTCCCGAACGCACAATCTTCAACAGCTACGGCCCCACCGAGATCACCGTCGTCGCGACGATCGCGCAGGTGCGGCTCAATCAGCCGGTCACGATCGGCAGGCCCATCCCCAATTACACCTGCTACGTCGTCGATGAAGCGCTGAACCTCCTCGAGCGCGGCGTCGAGGGCGAATTGCTGATCGGCGGCCCCGGCGTCACGCGCGGCTATCTCAAGCGCGAGGCGCTGACGGCCGAGAAGTTCATCGCCAATCCCTTCCCCTCCGACGGTTCGGATCCGATCCTGTACCGGTCCGGCGACGCGGCTTACGTCGATGAGAACGGCGACATCGTCTACCGCGGGCGCATCGACGATCAGATCAAGATCCGAGGCTTCCGCGTCGAGCTCGGCGAGATCGAGGCGACCCTCTCGAAGCTCCCGGACGTGCGGCACGCGGCGGTCGTCCTTCGCCAGGAAAAGGGCCTGGACGAGCTCGTCGCCTTCCTCACGTCGGACGGCGAAAAGCCGGACCCGTCAGAGTTGCGCGCGGCGCTTCGCGAGACCCTGCCGATCTACATGGTTCCGTCGCGCTACGAATTCGTCGATGCGCTGCCGACGCTGCCCTCCGGCAAGACCGACCGCAAGACGCTGGCGACATGGGAGCTGACGGCTCCGGCGGGCCTCGACGAGGAACAGGAAACGCCCCGCGACGCCACGGAGGCGATGCTCCTCGAAGCGGCGAAGCGCGTGCTCCCCGACGCGCCCATTCCCTTCGACGCGGATTTCTTCACCGATCTCGGCGGCCACTCGCTGCTCGCCGCTCGCTTTGTCGGCGTCGCGCGGGAGACGCCGGCGCTCGCCCGGATCACGCTGCAAGACCTCTATGCGCATCGCACGCTGCGTGCGCTGGCGCGCCATCTTTCGGGCGGTCCCGAGATCGATCTCGTCCCGCGCGACCTCTCCTTCGAGCCGCCGCCACTGCTGCGTCGCCTGCTTTGCGGCCTCGCGCAAGCGGCTGTCTTGCCGCTCATCCTGAGCCTCGTCACCGCGCAGTGGCTCGGGGTCTTCGTCTCCTACCAGCTGCTCACCGCCGCCGACGCGAGCTTTCTCGAAGAGACCACGATGCTCCTCGCCGTTTACGGCCTCATCAATCTCGCGACTTTCGCGATTTCGGTGGGGGGCAAATGGCTCGTGATCGGCCGGACGCGGCCCGGACGCTATCCCCTGTGGGGCGTGTATTACTTTCGCTGGTGGCTCTCGCAGCGCTTGATCCGGATGACCCACACCAAATGGTTCCAAGTCTCGCCGCTGATGAATTTTTATCTTAGGGCGCTCGGCGCGGACATCGGAGAGGACGCGCTCATCGGCGAGGTGGAGGCGGGCGCGATTGATCTCGTCAAGATCGGCGCGGGCGCCGCGCTCGGCGGCAAGCTGAAGCTCTCCAACGCGCGCGTCGAAGGCAATGAGCTGATCATCGGGACAATCGAGATCGGCGCCGACGCCTATGTCGGCTCGTCTTGCGCCTTCGAGGAAGATGTCGTGATCGAGGACGGCGCCGCGCTGGAGGACCTGAGCTCGCTGCCCGCCGGTGCGCGCATCGGCGCCGGCGAAATCTGGGCCGGTTCGCCAGCCCGGCGCGTCGGGCTGGTCGACGAGGCCGAGCTCGATCCGCAGGTGAAGCCGAGCCCGGCTCGCCGGCAGGTTGTGACCTGGCTCTTCGCGCTCTTCGTGCTGTTGATCCCGCCGATCGGTCTCCTGCCGATTTTCCCGGCCTTCTACGTCTTCGAAAGGCTCGACGCCTGGATGGGCGTCTCCGAGTTCGAACCACATCTATTACCTTGCGGCGATTCCCTTCTTCGCCCTGCCGACGGCCTTCACGCTGATGCTCGTCAGCGTCGCCTTCATCGTCGTCTTCCGCTGGATCGTCATGCCGACGCGCGTGCGCGAGGGCGTCTATTCGGTGTGGTCGAGCTTCTTCCTACGGAAGTGGGCGGTGGCGCTCGCCACCGAGGTCACGCTCGAGACGCTCTCCTCACTTTTTGCGACGCTCTACATGCGCAGCTGGTACCGCATGATGGGCGCCAAGATCGGCAAGGACTCGGAGATTTCAACCAATCTCTCCGGGCGCTACGACATCGTCGAAATCGGCGAGAAATGCTTCATCGCCGACGAGGTCGTTTTCGGCGACGAGGACATCCGCCGCGGCTGGATGTATCTCAAGCGGGTGAAGACCGGCGATCGGGTGTTCGTCGGCAACGACGCCGTCATCCCGCCCGGAGCCGAAATCCCGACCGGCGCGCTGATCGGCATCAAGTCGCGCCCGCCGACGGATCAACCGATCGCGCAGGGGGACACCTGGTTCGGATCTCCCCCTATCAAGCTGCCCGTCCGCCAGAAGTTCGACGGCGGCGGCCCCGCTTGGACCTATGATCCGCCCTTCTGGCGCAAGGCGATGCGCGCGGGCTACGAGGCGATCAACGTTTCGCTTCCGACGATGCTCTTCATGACCTTCGGCACCTGGTCGGTGGAGAGCTTCGGCCAAGCGCTCGTCGATGGCGAATACGGCACGGTGCTTGAACTGTTCATTCTCGACTCGGTCCTCATTTCGGTCGGCACGACGCTCGTCGTAGTGCTCGTCAAATGGCTGACGATGGGCAAATACGAGCCGCAGGTGAAGCCGATGTGGTCCTTCTGGGCGATGCGCACCGAGGCCTGCGCCGTGCTCTACTGGGGGCTCGCCGGCAGGGTGATGCTCGACATTTTGCGCGGCACGCCCTTCCTGCCGATGATGCTGCGCCTGCTCGGCGTGAAGGTCGGCAAGGGCGTCTTCATGGACACGACGGACATCACCGAGTTCGACTGCGTCACGATCGGGGACTTTTGCGCGCTCAACGCGGTCAGCGCCTTGCAGACCCATCTCTACGAGGATCGGGTCATGAAGGTCGGGCGCGTGCATCTGGGACGCGGCGTCAGCGTCGGCGCGGGCTCGACGGTGCTCTATGACACGCATGTCGGCGATTTTGCGAGGCTCGGTCCCTTGACCGTGGTGATGAAGGGCGAGAGCATCCCTGCTAACACCGAATGGATCGGCGCGCCGGCGGAGCCTCTGCAGGCCCGCGGACGGGCGTAGGTCTCTTCCGGGCTGGCTTTTCGATCCGGCGCGTTACTTTCTGCTCGAACGATCCCTTCGAGGAACGATCGAGCCAGGAACCTCGCGCCGTGCTTCCTACTCAAGCCTCGCTGTCACGGTCCCGCCGCGGCTGGCAGGGACCGGCGCGCATGGCGCGCCTCATGCTCGTGTGCGCGCTAGGCCTCCTTTCGTTCAACGGGGCGCCGCCCCATCGGAAGACCATCGTCGCCTTCGGCGACAGCCTGACCGCGGGTTACGGCTTGCGGCCCGCCGAGGCTCTTCCAGTCGTTCTCCATCGCCGGCTGCGCGAGGATGGCTATGACGCGACCGTCCTGAACGCCGGCGTTAGCGGCGACACCACACAGAAGGGCCTCTCCCGGCTTGGAGGCGTCGAGGCGCTCAATCCGGACCTCGTGATCCTGGAGCTCGGCGGCAACGACATGCTGAATGGCGTCGATCCAAAATTCACCCGGGCCAATCTGGATGAGATCATCTCGCGTCTGCGCTCAAAGGGGACGCATGTTCTGCTCGCGGGCCTGCGCGTTACCCAGGCGTCGCTCGACGAGGCGGAAAAGCGTGGGTTCGACGGGCTTTTCCGCTCGCTCGCGGCGCGGCATTCGCTGCCGCTTGTGCGCAATATTCTGGAAGGGGTGTCTGGCGATCCGAAGCTCGTCCTCTGGGGCGGAATCCACCCCAATCGCGAAGGCGTCCGCCGCATCGTCGATCACATCGCCCCGCTCGTCGAAGACACGCTCGACCAACTCTCCGGCAGAGCGTAAATCGTCGGTCGTCGCGTTTGAACGAGGCGCGGTGCGCCCGCGACCGCAGCGTGTCAGATATCCAGATTGCTGTAGACCGAGATTTCTTTCTCGCGCGCGCCCCGCGCGTCGTCTCCCGATCTGACGCCGCGCCAGACGTCGAACAACATCACGACCGTGGAGAAGAGCCCCGTCGTCTTGCGCAGGATCAAGCCGAAGGGAAAGATGAGCTTTTCCGGCGCAATAATGAATTGCGAGCCTAGGAATATAGCTCCCGCGTTGATGAAATACGCCGGCCGATACAATGATTTTTCCCTCCACGCGCTGCGCGCGTGCGGGAGCGAGCTTTGTTTCACGGCCTTGTTGTAATCTGGGTTCGGAACGAGCCCGCCCATGCGGCGCTTCGGCGGCAAGGCGTCCGGGCCCGCAAGGAGAGCCCCCAGTTCCTGTCGGACGGAGGCGTGGGCGAGCCACGCGACGCAAAGATTGGCGAGCACGAAGAACCATTTGATCTGCGGGAGCGACAAGGAAAGCTGCGCGCCGAGGTCGACGAAAAGCAAGTGCGTGACGGCATTGAGCGCAAAGGCCGAGCGGTGAAGCGCGGCCCGGTTCATCTCCTCGACCTTGTCGGCGAAGAAGGTCGCCCCGGCCTTGTCGGAGCAGAGTTGAACGAGAGACTGCCGCTGCGCTTCGGTCAGTTTCCATCTCTGGCTCAGCTGTGCGATCGTCTCTGCGCTGGAGCCCTCAGGGATTCGGAACGTCAGCTGCTGAAAAAGTCCCGACGCGCGCGTGAAGAAGCCGCGCCACATCGCGAATTGCGAGGTCACGGCGCCAATGATGCCCACCTTATCGCCTTCCACGGAGCCACCTCGATTGCTGAAGCCCAATTGCTCCCGTATGGTCCGGTCCTCCGGCCCAGGCTGTCGATAGACATTCTGCGGACGAGATGGAGGCCCCCCATCGGTCGACTGATAAGCCTGAGGGTTAGACGGTTATGAGTTCGAGTCAAGCCGCCGGCTGGCCCTCCTTGCGGCGTGTCCCATCTGCTCCGGTCCCGTCGTGCGCTAGGACAAGCCGCCGCTGCAACCTGCTCGCGTGGATGCAAGCCAGCGGGACGAATTCTAACGCGTGACCCGGTCGAGAATCCAGGGGCTTACGGAAGTGTCGTCGAGGAGCGTTCGTCGCGTGGATTGCTCGATGTCGTGCGGTCTCGCGATCGCCTTTGACGAGACATTCAACAGCTTGCGCTTATATTCCTCAGCGATCTCGCGCGCTTCGTTCTGATTACGAATCACGTGCGGCGTGATCATGATGATCAGCTCCGTTTTTGTGATTTGGTCGTCCTTGTCCTTGAAGGCGTTGCCGATGATGGGAACATCTCCGATGACGGGAATTTGGTTCGCGCTTTTGTTGCGCTGGTCTTGAACCAAGCCGCCGAGCATCAGCGACTCCCCATCGGTCACCGCGACCTGCGTCTTCACCTTGCGTTGCTCGATGTTCGGGTTGTTGCCATTGCCGCCCGTGCCGGGCACCGGGTTCGAGACTTCCTGGTTGATGTCGAGCATCAAGCGACCGCTCTCGCTGATATGCGGGGTGATGGCGAGGATGACGCCGGTATTGAGATAGGACTGGGAGTTGAACGTGTTGCCGATCGCCGAAACGCTCTGCAGGGTGTTGACCGAAATCTCCGTGCCGACCTGCAAAGTCGCTTGCCGATTGTCCAGCACGGTCAGCGAAGGCGTCGATAGAATGTTCACATTGGTGATCGCGTTCAGCGCGTTGAGCGTCACCACTGCGCTGCCCAGCGTGAAGGCGTAGGAAAAGCCCGGGAAGAGACTCTGAAGCGGAACGCCGATCAGGTTATTGCCAGACACGTTGTTGTTGCCAAGGATCGTGTTGACGAGGCTAGAAGAGCCAGAACTCGTGGTCGACGATCCAGAGCCGGCTTGTCCCCCGAAGCCCGCCGCGTGGGGACCCTTCTGCAGGAACCAGGCGACGCCGAAATGCAGCTCGTCGGTGAGTTCCACTTCGGCGATCGTCGCCTCGATGAAGACCTGATTGGGTTGAACGTCGAGGGCCTCAACGACATGTAATATTCGTTTGAAGTCGTCAGGCGTCGCCATGATGACGAGGGAGTTCTTGGCCTCGTCAACCCCAACCTTGTAACGGCCCTCCTCGCCCAGCGAGACCGTGCCCGGGCCCTTCGATTGACTCTGATCGCTCGAGCCGCTTCCCCCTGCGCCGCCGAACATGCCGGCCGAGCCGGCCGGCCCTCCAACCTGCCCGCCGAGCCCGCCGGCGGCGCCGCCGCTCGTGGGGCCTCCGCCAATGCCGCCGCCGCCAATACCGCCCCCACCGAGGCCGCCGCCCGCTTGCCCGCCGCTGGCGCCGGTCGGGCCGGAACTCGAAAGTGCGCCCAGGGGACTGCTCGGCGCCCCCGAGGCCGAGGAGCCGAGCCCATTGTCGTCGCCAGATGACGACGCCGAGCTCTGACCAAAACGCGGCGCCGTGTTGCTTCCGCTCTTGCCGTCCGAGCCGAACATCGAGCTCAAGACCTGCAACATCTCCTTGGCGGGACGATTCTGAACCCGGTAGGTGAAAAACTGCTTTTCCGTTCCCTGTGCGCGTGCGTCCAGCCGCTGGATCCACGACCGCGCCCGCTCAAGATAGGCGGGCTGGGCCGAGATCACCAATACCGATGCGAGGCGCTTGTTGCTGACGAAGCGCACCATGCCCCGCATCGGGCCGTCCTTCTCCTCCGTTCCGAAGACCTTGCGAACATCCTCAACGATCAGATCCGGGTCGCCGCTCTTCACCGGAACGAGGGCGAAGGACATTCCGCGCATCGTGTCGATGTCGAACATCGCGATGATGTCCTGGAGCGTCGCAAGATCCTGCGGCGAGCCCCTCAGCGTGATCGTGTGACGGGCGTCGTCGGCAGAAACGATGCCGCCCTGGATCGTCATCGGCTCGAGGAGCCGGCGCATTTCCGCGGGCGCAACATAGTGAAGCTGGACGACGCGCGTGTTTTCCCCGACCTGGGCCGCTGAAGGCTCGGCGGCCGAGGCCGAAACGGGGCCGCCCGCTGTTCCCGCCTGATCCAGCGGCACGACTTTATAGACGCCCCCTGCATTCACGACGGCGCCACCGGCGACGCGCAGAGCGGACTGAAAGAGGTCCAACGCCGCGGCTTTGCTGACTGGTTGCGTCGTGTGAACGGTGATTTTGCCATCGAGCCGCGGGTCGATGACGTAGTTCACGCCCATGATATCCCCGAGCACCACCTTGACGGCCTGCGCGATGGGCAAATTGGCAAGATTGAGGGTGACGTTTTCTTCGCCGCCGTCGGGGGCTTGGGGTCTCGTCTGGCCGGATCCGACGAAACGCCCACTTCCCGGCACGACAATTGCGCCAGAGCTCCCACGCGGGTTGCTCAGGGCGGCGCTGCGGCCGCCGCCGCTGGCCCGCCCGCGGTCGAGTGGGGCGTTCGACGGCTCCACGCTCCATTCCGCCACGGGCGGCTCGCTCGTAGCCTGACAGGCCGCGACGGCCAAGCATATGGCCGCCAGGAAGGCGCTCACAACACGTCTGCTCAAGAGCAACTCACCCGTCTGGCCCTGAGAGCGGGCCGGTATCGCGTAAACGTAAAGGGCCATTGTGACAGAGTTCTGGCTTGGCCCGCGATCGTCCGCCTCTTCGTCCGATAAGATTCCGTCAATTATTGGGTCACATTCCCCGGACCGGGCTCGCGAGGCGGGGCAAGCCGCCCTTCCGGTGATCTCGAGAAGGCGAAAACCTCAGGATATCTCGAAACTTGGGGCCTATCTGGGTAGGCCCGCTCAAATGTCATGGGAATGTCAACGGGCCACCCTAAGGCACTCTATCAGGGCTCAGGTCGAGCCTGGCCAAGGGGGGGTAAATACCGATGCTACCACGGATAATCGCCGCCACGGCGATCAGCGCCGCGGCGCTTCTCGTCGCCACGGGCGCCGCACGCGCCGACGTCGCCGGATCGGGCGTCAACCGCGTGCTGCTCATCAGCATCGACGGCATGCACGCCCTCGATTTCATCAACTGCAAGAGCGCTAATACCTGCCCGAATATCGCCAGCCTCGCGACCACAGGCGTCGATTACCTCGAGACCTCGACCTCGAAACCGTCCGATTCCTTTCCCGGGATCCTGGCGATCGTGACCGGCGGGTCGCCGCGCACTGTAGGTGGCTTCTATGACGTGGCCTACGACCGCGTCCTGGCGCCGCCCCAGAATACGACGGGCAATGGCGTCGCAGGCGGCTCTTGCTTTGCTAACAAGGTGAACGGCACCACGACCGAGTATGAAGAGGGCATCGATATCAATCAATCGCTGCTCAACGGCGGGGCTCCCGGCGCCGGTCTCACGGAGGGCGGCATCGCGTCGATCGATCAGACGAGACTCCCCCGCGATCCCTACAATGCGTGCGCCCCGGTCTGGCCGTGGAACTTCGTGCGCACCAACACGATCTTCGGCGTGATCCATCAGGCGGGCGGCTATACGGCCTGGTCCGACAAGCACCCGGCGTATTCCGCCGTCGCGGGTCAAGGCGGCGCCACCAATCTCGACGATTATTTCTCGCCCGAGATCAATTCTCTTCCGGTTGCGCTCCCGGGGGTCACGTTGCCGATTCCGCTGCCGGATGGGAAGACGAGCTGTAATCCGCTGCCCGATCAAGCAGCTACGGGTAGCGGGCAAGATTACACCACGAGTTTCGAGAACATTCAGTGCTATGACACGGTGAAGGTCAATGCGATCCTCAACCAGATCCACGGCAAGAAGGCTACCGGCGCGCCGGCCCCGAAAGTGCCGACCATCTTCGGCATGAATTTCCAGTCGGTGAGCGTCGGTCAGAAGCTCATCCAGAAGTCGATCGGCGGCGTGAAGGGCGGCTACCTGGATAACGTGGGCACGCCCTCGGCGCCGCTCCTCAGCGAAATCAAGTTCGTCGATGCGTCGATCGGCAAGATGATCGCGGCGCTCGAGAGCACGGGCAATCTGAATTCCACGCTCATCGTCATCACCGCGAAGCATGGCCAAAGCCCGGTGGATAGTCAGCGTTATCTGGGCATCGGCGTCCCTTCGAACAGTCCGATCACGACATCGCCGGCCATGATCCTCGCCAGGTGCCTGCCGTGGTCGGAGTCGCCCAACAACCCGAATGGAATCGGGCCGACCGAGGACGACATCTCGCTGCTCTGGCTGTCGAGTGGCTCCAACGTGCCTCCCAGCTGCACGACGGCCGCGGCCGTCAACACGCTCGAGACCACGTCGCCATCTACCGGCAATGTCGCCGGCATCGGTCAGATCTTCTCCGGAAACGGAGTCGCGCAAATGTTCAATCCGCCGGGCTACCCGGCATATACTGGCCAGTCGCCGGTCGGCGACCCTCGCACGCCGGACATCATCGTGACGCCCAATGTCGGCGTCACCTATTCGACGAGCACCAAGAAACTTGCCGAGCATGGCGGCTTCTCGCATGACGACACCAATGTGATTCTCCTGCTGTCTCATCCGAGCTTGAAGCACGCGACGATCACCACCCCGGTGCAGACCGCGCAGGTTGCGCCGACCATACTGCAGGTCCTGGGCCTCGACCCGAACGCCCTGCAAGCCGTGCAAGCGGAAGGCACGCAGGTGCTTCCGGGAGTCGTCTTCGTCGGCCACTAAACCAGTCAGCGCGCAATGCGCGGGACTTGAAGAGAAGCAACGAAAGCGCGGCGGCGACGCCGCGCTTTTCTGCTTGGGCGCCGTTATTGCGCCGGGGCTAGTCGGCGGAGCCGGATCGAGAAACCAGTTTGCAGATGCTTATCGATTGCCCCTGCCTGGTCGGCATTTGGACGCGATTGCCTGAGAATCGGAAGTGCGCGCCAAAGCTTCAGTTGACGGCCCCCGCAGGTATTTATGCGTGAGCCGATGCTTGACAGCTCGCCGGGGCTCATCGTTGCCCGCTGTCCCGGAAAAGCGCAGAGCGGCTTTCCGACAGGGACATGTGATAACTTCCTGAGTTTGAGCGTGTCCTTACCGCTCGCGTAATTCCAGGCCAAGCGGGACGCGCTCTAGGCGAATGCGGTCCTAGCAACAGCGTCCCGAGGCGTCTTCGTGGTATCCATCGGGTTCGCATCGAAGCGGGTCCGGATCTGCCGATCGTAGAATGATTCGATGCTCTCTTATGCAACGGAACCGACAAGGATGTTTCCTCTGAACAACGGCGCGGCGTCTGCACTGTGGAGAGCGCCTTCGCTGCGACGAAAGCGCGGCTTCGCTCTGATCGCCGTCATTTGGGGCTTGAGCATCATCACGCTGCTGATCCTGTCTTATACAACCGCGAGCAGCCTGCGACTGAAAACGGCTTTCAACATTGCGGGCGCGGCCCAAGCGGGCCTTTCCGCCGACGCGGCCATCAGCATGGCGATCCTAACGCTAGCTTCCGAGCAGTCCCGGCAGGCGACGGATTTGGTCCATGATGGCACGCCCAATTTCTGCTTTCTGCAGGGGGTCGCCGCTGCCGTCGCGATCGAGGACGAGAGCGGCAAGATCGATCTCAACAGCGTGACGCCACAGATTTTGGGGGCGCTGTTTTCAGGATTGGGCTTGCAGACCAGCGAGGCGAGCGCCCTGGCGGATGCGATCGTCAGATTTCGTGCTCCCCCGACAAACGGCGCGGGCGCCGACAAAGGAGATCCCACCGACTCCGCCAGGCCGTTTGGCCCCAAGCATGCGCCCTTCGCCACGACATTGGAGCTCGATCAGGTAGCGGGCGTCGATCCAGCTCTTTTTTCCCTCATCAACCGCCTCGCCACCGTTTATTCCTATCGGCCTGGGATCAACGTGAAAGCCGCGCCGCCTGCGCTCTTTGCCGCGCTCGCCGGTTTCCCGGAGGAGGACGTGCGCTCTCTCTTGAAAAAGCCCTTTCCCAATGATCTCGATCGGAACGACGGGCGCTTTCCCCAGAACTTCAAGTCTGCGGCTCAAGGCGGCGGCGCCCCCGTTTTCCTCGTACATGCGGAAACGCTCGCCGCGAACGGGCAGGTCGGCGTGAAAGAGGCGATCGTTGATTTCAGGCCGGCCGCCCACAGCGCCTTCGCGCTGCGTGAAGTGCGTTCGGGCTCGTTGCGCCATCTCGCTGACTTGCGCGCGCTCGCCGCCAGCGGCGGGAGATCGGCGCCAGAGTGCAAGCCGTAGTCGTTGATTGCTGCGCACATAGACGCAGCGCCGTTGGAGGCGCTGGTCGCTATCTCCGGCCCCGGCGATCCGGCCTCGGCCCCTCTGCCGACGGGCCGGGAGGGGGGCCTCCTGGCGGCGAGCCCGGAGGTATAAATGGAGGGATCGGCGGTGGAGGGCTCGCCTCGGCTTCGCCGGCGGCCGGCGGCTCGGGGTAGAGCGACAGCACCGCGGTTCGTTCGCCGTTCTTCAGGGTCAATTCCGTCGCGCGGATCTCCGCGATGGTCCATCCTTCGACAATTTCTCCGGCGAGGCGCCAATCGCCCTCGGCTCCTCCCTGGCCGACGAGGTAGGCGCGCCAAGCGCCTTTCCACAGGACGATGGCCCGCACGGTCACCGCCGGAGGCGGGCCGGCCTGGTGTTGCGGCGCTGCGGTTCCGGCGACCTTGGGGGCGGGCCGCCTGGATTTCACAAAGGTCGGCCTGGTCAAAGTGTGCACGTCAGCCGGTGGAGGCTGCGATGGCGACGGATTGAGGAAGGATGCGGACGGCGGACGCCAGTCGGCCGCCGCCGCAGGCGCGGCTTCGTTCCAACCGATCAGCGCGCGCAAGAAGAAAAGCGCGGAGAGCGTGGTCGTGACGCAGAGCAAGCTCAACGCCGTCAGCATGAGCGGCGAGAGACGCTTCGCCTTGGCGAAGGCCGAAAGGCGGGCAAGGGCCTCCTGCAACCAGGGGGAAGAAAAGCGCTCCGACTTGAGCAAGGCCGAGAGACGTTCGAGAAGCGTCGTCGAAAAAGCTTCTCTCACGGTTGCTCCTTCCCCAGAGCGCCGCCGTAGACGTCGAATTGCGCTTCGATCGCCGGATCCCCCTTGTTGGCTTCGTCGGCGGGCCTTCCCCAAAATACCGCCTGACCCCGCATCGTCGCCGCGAGGACGAACAGCAGCGGGGTCTCTCCCTCCAGCGCGCGGGCCAGGTTGCGAAGCGGCTCGGTGGTGGCTGAAACATCGAGTCTCGCGCCAACCAGCGTTACGCCGTGGATGGTCTTGGGCGGCAACATTTCGATGGATCTCACCGAGACGTTGGCCTTTTCGGAGAGCATTTTCAAACGCGCCTGCAAATTCGCGGCGATGATGCCGGGATTCGAGCCGCCGATGAGCTCGCCATGCGCATTGCTTTCTGTGACCTGATTTGCAAAGGCTTGAACCGCCGCCTGCTGGCTCGCGACGGATTTATACCGCGCCAACGTCGCCTGACGCTGAGCCAGCGCGTCCTCCCGCTCCTCCACCATGCTCTCGATTGGTGCGACAAAGAGGAGATAGGCCACGAGCACGATGACCAGATTCGCGGTCAGGAAGAGGAGACGGCGCGACCACAGCCGCTGTTGACTGCCAAGGGAGATCATTTCGTCTCCGGTGCCGTGCTACGTTTGACCTTGACCCGCAGGGAAAAGGCCTCGCGCTTGTCCGCGGCATTGGGCGTGATCGCCGCCGTCAGCGAGGCGTCGGTGAAGATCGGCGACTTGTCGAACAGCGCGGGCAAACCGACTGCCGATTCCGCCAAGCCGACGAGATCGACATAACGCTCGTCGTTCTTTCCATCCGACAGGCGTAGCTCGGTCAGGTAAGCCCCGTCGGGCAATATCCGCGACACCTCCTCCCACAAATCGGCGAAGGTCGGTCCTTTGGCGCGTTCAGCACGAAGAGTTTGCAGCAGGCGGCTCTCGGCGACGGCTTGGTCGGCCATCTTGCGCACGCTCGATGCCCGCGCGGTCACTTCGGTGAGCTCCGCGTCGAGCGTGTCCGTCGCCTGGCCGGTTCGCCAGATCAGGGCCATCGAGCCGAGAAGGCTCAGGATCACCGTCGCGGCCGCGAGCCCCAGCGCGACGTTGCGAAACCAGTGGGGAGTCTCGTTACCCGTGGAGAGCGCGATGGCGGGACCTTCGTCTTCCGGGCCGCCGCCTTTTGCGGGCATGACGAAGTCGAGGTCCTCCCAACCGATCCCGGCGGCGTCGACGAACTGCAAAACGAGGTCCCGACGCAGGATCCACAGGCTGACGGCAAATTTTTCCGGCGCCTCAGGCTTTCTTCTCAGGGTATGGCCATAGACGACGTCGCCCAACCGAAACGGCGACTTGCGTTCGATATCGGCGACCAGCAGCTGGGAGAGATTTCCCTCGGCCGCAGCCGGTATGTCGAACCGGCGAACGAAGAAGGCTTCGCGAGGAATCTCAAGGAAAACTTTGGTCCCGGCTCGCGAGAGTCCGCGCCGCGCCAAACCTTGAGCGAGAGAGCTTTGGCGCGCTTCCTCCGGGGTGAGGGGCAAGGAAAGCGCCTCGGGCGAGCCGCCCTGGAAAAGAAACTCCGGGGCGCCGTCACTGACGCGAATGACGAGCTTCCGGTCGCCCGTCTGAAGCAACCACGCGACGGTCGCCTGCGGAAAAAGCGCGAAAAATTCCCGGCGATAAAGACGCCAAATCTTCTGCGCGCTGGCCAGCAGCGCAACCGTGAAAAGGTCCTTGTTCCATGGGGCGCGAGCTTGCGACGTCATGAGGCCTTATCTTCGAAATCGGGCCGCACCCGCAAGCGCCGCCGCGACCCGCTGCGAGCATATCCTGCGTTGGCGGGAAGCTTGGCGATCCGCGTGGCCACAATCCTTATCCGCTGGAGAGGGGCGCGCGCTCGCGACCCCGCCGTTTGGCGCGCGCGGGGCGCCACATCTTGCTGACGCCTTTGCGCAAGCAGGCGCTCGGTGCGCCAAACATGGACAAGACCCTCGTTTTTTGCTTTAGCAAATACCTCGAATAACGGCATCTTGATGACGCTCGCCTGTCGCGGGGGACGGAATGGCGACATCAGGGCCGTGAGAGTCGCGAGGACGGCGGATGCAGGGTTCCCATTCCTCCAAGCGCTCTTTCGCGCACCGCCGCTTCGCGGGCGGAAGCGGCGCCTTCGCCGAGGAATTCGGCGCCTTTCTCATCAATGCGCGAGCGCTCGACGAGCTCGCGCTACAGCGATCGCAGAGAGCGACGAAACAGAGCGGCGAGAGGTTCGACCGCGTGCTGACGAAGCTTGGTCTCGTGTCGGAGGCCGATCTTTATGCGCATTTGAGTAGTTTTCTGGATATTCCGGCGATCGAGCCGCGCGATCTTCCGCTCGAGGCCGTGTTGGTCGACAAGATACCCGAGAAGTTTTTGCGTACGGCCGCGATCCTCCCGCTCTTCGTGGACCGCGACAGGCCCGCGCTCGCCGTAACGGATCCGCTCGACCTCGAGGCCGTCGACGCTCTCGTCTATTCGACCGGCCTCGATTTCGAGCTGCGTTTGCTCAGCCCCTCGCTTTTCGAAAAGGCTTGGGCGGAACTCTACGGCAGGAAATCGCAAGGGTTCGCTCTTGTCGCCGATGACGCCCATCTCGAGGCTGCAAGCGAATTCGACCTGCAGCGATTACGCGACATCGCCAACGAAGCGCCCGTCATCCGCCGCGTCAACCAGATCATTGCGGACGCGATCGAGGCGCGAGCCTCCGATATTCACGTGGAGCCCACGCTCGAATCGGTCATCGTGCGCTTTCGAGTCGACGGCGTCTTGCGCGCCATCGAAACATTGCCTCCCGGCTTCAAGGCGGCGATCACCTCTCGCATAAAGATCATGGCCCGTCTGGACATCGCAGAGCGCCGGCTTCCGCAAGACGGACGCATAAAAATGGCGATCCGCGGCGTTGACATCGACTTCCGCGTATCGACGCTGCCCACGGCTCACGGTGAAAGCATCGTTCTGCGCATTCTCGATCGCTCCCAGACAACGCTCGATTTCGACGCGCTGGGTTTCGAGCCGAGCACCATCGACACCTTGCGCAGGACCATGCGCAATCCCAACGGGATCGTGCTCGTGACGGGTCCGACCGGCAGCGGCAAGACGACGACGCTCTATACGGCGCTCAAGGAGATCACCAGTTCCGAAGTGAAAGTGTTCACGGTGGAGGATCCCGTCGAATATCAACTGACCGGCGTCAATCAGGTGCAGGTGCAGCCCGCGATCGGCCTGGATTTTCCCCATACGCTGCGCTCCATCCTGCGCCAGGACCCCGACATCATCATGATCGGCGAAATCCGCGATGCGGAAACCGCCAAGATCGCCATTCAAGCCTCGCTCACCGGCCACTTGGTGTTCTCGACGCTGCATACGAACAGCGCCGCCTCGTCGATCACACGCCTCATCGATATGGGCGTCGAGAATTATCTGATCGCATCGACGGTGAAAGCGGTCCTGGCGCAGCGTCTGGTGCGGCGCCTTTGCCCGCACTGCGAGGCGCCCCTGGAAACCAAGGCGCAATGGCGCGCGCGCTTCTCCGGCGAGGCTTTCACGAACCAGAAGGAGCGGCTGCGCGCGCCGGCCGGCTGCCCTTCCTGCCGCAATTCTGGATATTCCGGTCGATCGACGATCGCCGAGCTCCTGATCATGAACGAAGCCATGCAGAGACTCGTTTGCGAAGGCGCGCCTGAATCCGCCCTCGAGGCCTGCGCGCGAAGCGCCGGTATGACGACGATGTACCAGTGCGGCATGGGCAAGGCTTGGCGTGGCGAAACGAGCGTAGACGAAGTCATGCGCGTAACCCGAATGGACTAGGATGCCGACGTTCCGATACCGCGCTTACTCCGCCGCCGGCGATCTCGTCGAAGGGGAGATTGCGGCCAACGCCCAGGATGAGGCGGAAGACGCGCTGTGGCGGCGCGGACTGACGCCTTTCGAGACGCGGGAAGTCGGACGCGGGGCGTTCGCAAACCCCATCAATCGCTCGCGACCGCCCAACCTGGGCGAGCTTGCCTCATTCACGCGCGAGTTCGCAACGCTCGAAAAGGCGGATATCCCGCTCGATCATGGTCTTCGCATCCTGGCAGCGCAAAGCGCCAAGCCTCGGTTGCGCGATCTCGCGGAGGAGATTTTGGGGCGCGTCGTCAATGGCACCGCGCTCTCGGAGGCGCTTGCCGGACGCAGCGATGTCTTCTCGACGGAATACGTCAATGTGGTGCGGGCGGGGGAAACCATCGGCGATGTGGGCCAGGCGCTGAGCGATCTCGCCGACATGTTGGAGCGTCGCGTCGAGCTGCGCTCCCGCATCACCAGCGCGCTGGTCTATCCGGCCATGCTGATCACGCTCGCGATCATTTCCACAGGGATCGTGCTCGCCACCCTCGTCCCGAACATTGCGCCGATCTTCGTGGACAATAACCGTCCGCTTCCGTCGGGCTTGAAGTTCATTCTGGACGCCGAAGCCAATTGGCGATGGTTGGCCTCGGGTCTCGCTTTTGCGGGCTTTGGCCTGTTCCTCTTTTGGCGCGCCGCTCGTCAACGTCCCCAGTGGATGGAGGCCATCGATCGGCGTTTCCTGCAAATTCCCTTCGTGGGCGCGCTGAGCGCCCAATTCGAGACGGCCCGATTCACCCACACGCTCGGCTCCCTGCTCAAAGCCGGCGTGCCCCTGTTGCCTGCGCTGGAGTGCGGCCGCACGGCTGTGTCGAATCGACATCTCGGCGCTCAGATCGAGACGTCCATCGAGGCGGTGCGCGGCGGCGAAAGCCTGAGCGGCGCGATCGGCCGCATCGACGCCATACCCCGCGTCGTCCCGCAGATGATTTCGCTGGGCGAAGAGACTGGGAAGCTCGACTCGATGTTGCTGCGCGTCTCGGCGATCTATGAAAAGCAGACGGAGCGAGCGATCGAGCGAGTCATGAGCATGGTCACGCCGACGCTGACGATTCTCATCGCCGTGGTGGTGGGCGGATTGATCATGACCGTGATGGACGCCGTTCTCGGAATCAACGAGTTGGCCACGAAGTGAGCCGAAGCCGAAACCCAATTCTTGGACGGCGCGGGGGATTCACGCTCCTCGAGATGCTCGCCGTATTGGCGATCATCGCCCTGCTTGCCGGTTTGTCGACGCAACTGGTGCGTCCCGCGGCCCCGCATCTTCGCCTGGAGGCCGCCGCGCGCGGGCTCTGCGCGGCGCTACGCGCAACCCGCGCGCGCGCGATCTCCGCCAATGAGGAGGCGACGTTCGTCTTCGATCTGGCGCGGAAGAGCTACTCTTCGCCGAGCGTGCGCGAAACGCTGTTGCCGGCGGAGATGGGCGTGGATGTTTCCGCCGCGCAGGGTTTGCGCAACTCGGATGGAAGCGCCGGCCTGAAGTTCTATCCCAGCGGAGGATCCTCCGGCGGCGACATCACCCTCGAGATCGGCGGCGCCCGGGCGACCATCGAAGTCAATTGGCTCAGCGGAGCGACGCGGTGCAACGTCTCCTGATCCGACGAAGCGGCGGTTTCACGCTGGTTGAGACGCTCGTGGCCTTCGCTGTGCTAGCCTTGGCGATGTCTCAGCTGATGGCGGCGCTCGGCGGCGGCGCGCGCAACGAGAGCCGCGCCGACTTTTTGTTGCGGGCTTCTCGGGAGGGACAGTCGCATCTCGACGCGGTCGGCATAGAGAAGCCGATCGCGCGGGGCGAGACCAGCGGCGCCTACGACGATGGGCTGCTTTGGAGCTTACAGGTCGAACCGTATATTGCGATCAAGTCTCCCGTGGGGAACAACGAGTTGGCGAGTTATTGGCTGCGATTGTCGATTCGCCGTCCAGGCGATCAGGACGGCGCGCGCGAAACCCTGACGCTGACGACGCTGAAAATCATTCCGACGCGAGAGCCTCAACAATGAAGCGTGGCGCGCGATCGGGCTTCACTCTCCTCGAGATGTTGCTGGCCGTCACGCTGCTCTCGATGATCGTCGCGGCGATCCTTGGCGGTCTGCACCTGGGACGGCGCGCGTGGGAGACTGGAAAAACATACGAGTCGGTAAGCGAAATCGAAGAAGCCGCCCGTGCGATCAACACGCAATTGGCGCGCGCCGCCGCCGTCACCATGCCCCGCGCCAATGGCGGGCAGGTCGTCGTCTTTCGCGGGTCTCCGGACAGCTGCCGGTTTGTGGCTCTGAGCGAGGGCGGGGCGCAGTGGGGAGGGCTCATTTTGACGGAGATTGCGGCGCCGCAAGGCCCGCAAGAGGACGTTGCGCTCTGGTCCGGTGTGTTTCGTCCCTCTCAAGGGATCGATCTCCCTCGGGATTCCCTGCGTCGGGTTTCCGTCTTACGCAACGCCGCCTATTTCCGCTTGTCCTATTACGGAGAGGTCGAGGAGGGCCGACCGCCCGTCTGGACGGATTCGTGGATCGACCATCAAGAGTTGCCGCTGCTCATCGGCGTGCGGCTGGCCGGCGAAAGCTCCGGGCGGACGGTTGACGTTTCTTTCGTGGTCGCGCTGCGTCAGCGCTGAAGCTGCTGAGGCGTTAGCCCGTTTCGAGCGGGCCCAAAACCCAGGAAAGCCACAGACCGAGCGCGAGATGGGGACCGAAAGGAAGAGGCTGCCTCCCATCGGTCAACTGACGCTCGCGCATGAGAACCATCGCCGAGATCAGGCCGGAGACCGCGGAGATCAGCAGGCAGCCCGGAAGGGCGTGGAGACCGAGCCACAGCCCGGCGATCCCGAAGAGCTTCGGATCGGCGACCCCCAGTCCGGCGACGCCGCGCCACCGCTCATAGCCCAAGGCGAGAAGACGCAGCGCGGCCCAGGCGCCACAGGCGCAGGCCAATCGGGGCCCTAATTCGTCGCGCGCGCCGAGCAGCAAGGTCACGACGCCCGTCGCAAACAAGAAGAGCAGGGGGCCATCGGGGATGACGAAATACTCGATGTCGAAGAGGACGATGACGGAGAGGCCGCAAAAGAGCGCAAGACTGGGGGCCGCATACCATCCCAAGTCGCCGATTTGCGCGCCGAGGACGAGGACGATGGCGCCGGCAAGGCCGAGCCAGAGGACGTGGCTATGCGCGCGGCTTCCTTTTTCGGCGCGCAATATGGCGAGAGCGCATGTCCCCAGCCGCCGCCAGCGTCGACGCGATGAAGCCGCAAGACAGGTGAATGCGCGCATGAGAGCCGATAATCCCCGGGCCGGCCCCGGCGCGGCAACACGCCAGCGCGCTCCCGCCTTGTCAAGGCGCGCGAAGCGGCGGACCGGGTCCAGCGTCAGAAACCGGTTGCCGTGGAGGAAGCCCATGGCTAAAAAACCCGGGCACTATGCTTTATGGCTTGACCTTCGCCGGGAAGGGTCGGCATGAGCGCCGTCGCGCGATGGCGAGAAGCTGCAGAGGGGGCCATGCACAAATCCGTGACGCTCACGCTGTCGGTCGCTCTGGCGCTCTCGATCCCGGCGCCCGGGCGGGCCCTCATTGATGTCCGGCCGGATGGATTGAAATTCTATTCCTGGTGCGTCAGCCAGGCGAAGGACAAGAATTCCGTTTATGTGCTCGATCGTCACGTCCTCTATCGCTGCCGCGAGGACGTGGCGATCTCCTACTTCAACTATCTCGGCGTCCGACATGTCCGCGACGAGGTCGCCGACGAGCCGGACGGCACCTTCGTCTACCGTCGCATTGATGGCGTGGGGCGCTGTTGGAACAAGATCGCCGACGAATTGGGCAATCCCGTTTCTTATTATGGCTGTGACGTTTACATCGCGATTTGAGAAAAGATCGGCGCGTCCCTGCGGCTCCGCGACAGCAAAAAAAAGAAGCGGCAGATCGCCGCTTCTCCGGTTTGTTAGTCAGCCTGCGCTGAAGCGCGGCATCTTCATCACGAGATTTAGTGCGCCGTAGGCGCCGGTGACGGTCCCACCGGCGGAAGACCGCCCGCCGTCTGATAACCGCTGTTGTTCTGCAGAGGCGGGTTGTTGTAGCACCGAGGATGACCGAAACCGCTCGGGCTGACGGCGTTGTTGCCCTCGACCGGCACCTTGTTCGGACCGACAGCCTGGGTATTGTTGGGCATATCGTAGATCAGATTGTCCGGATGCGCCGTATCGCCTGCGAAAGCCGCAGCAGGACCAGCGATGGCCTTCCCCGGGACGGCGAGATTGTCGAGATGCAGACCGTTGCGGGTTCTCCACGCGACCATGTGGTCGGTGCAAGAGGTGTCGCCGCTGACGCCTAGGCCGCCGATTTTATTCCCGCCGGTATCGTAGAGGGCGAGTCCGCCGCCGAACACATTGATGCCGCCAATCGGCTGCCCGATCATCGGATCGCTGGCGGTGCCGAAGTTCGCAGCATTGGGGACCGAGCCCGGGATGCCTCCTTGCTGGTAAGCGTTCGCAGTAGAGACGGGGTTGCTGAACTGAAGGCCGAGAAGGCTGCCGCCTTCGCGGTCGGGCGAATAGAGATTGCCGCTGGCGAACGCGAAATTCCCATTCGTGCTGGCGCCCGACACTGTCGCGAGGCTCAGGCCGTTCGACGTCGACGCCTTCTGCGCGGAGATCACGCGGCTGGCGAGCCACTGATCCGTGTAGGCGGTCCCAGAGAAGGCCACCGCGCAGACTGTTCCGTCGTTGGCGACGACGGTCGCCCACATATTGAAGCCAAGGCCGCCGTTGCCACTCGCTTGGACAGCGGACTTCAGGGCCGCCTTCAGCGCGTCGTGGCCCGGGAGGGATGGATTGCTGCAGTCCGCCATCGCGGCCGTGGAAAGTAGACAAGCGCCCGCGGTGGCCGCCAGTAACGTTTTGAATTTCATGCTATCTTACCCCCCATTTTCAGTTGTTTTCCAAGATCGGCACCCGAGCACTTTTCACGAGAACTCAAATCTGTGAAAGTACGCAGGTGCCGATTCTCTGTAAACTTCCCTCGATTGAGCGGCAAGGGAGCAAAGCTCAAGCTAGCGAAAACTCCCAGCAAACTTTGCCTATGGCCGATTTGTGACTGTGAAATTCCTTGTTCCGGCCCAATGACGGTTCAGCCACTGGCTTTAAAAAAAGAAACCGCCGCCCTTTGGGGGCGGCGCGTCATCGGATGGCGGAAAGTGGCGCCTCAGGCGCGGCGCTTGCGCGCGTGCAGGCCCGCGAGCGCCAGCGCGGCGAGGCCCGCAAGGCCCGCGCCCGGAATCGGGCCGGGAGCGAGAACGAGCTGGTCATAGCCCGCGGCAGCTACACCTTGCCAGTTGATGAAGATCGAGCCGCCGGACTGGTACTCGTCGAAAGGCCAAGGCGCTCCCCCCGGTTGAGCCGTCCAGCCCAAGAAGGCATTCGAATTGCTCTGATCGGTAATTTCGAGGCCGTTGAAGGCTGCCGGAGCATAACCGCCCCACGTAAGCTGCGTCAGGATGATCTGGTTGGGGTCGATGATCACGTCCACGGAGTTTTGATAAACTTGAAGTTCCACGCTGGGGGGGGCGAAAATTGTGCTCGCCGGAGGCACATCAACAGGAGTCGATAGATCGGGGTTGAAAGATTGAATTTCAATAACGTCCCCCTGAGCGATCGTCGCCGACGCCGACGAGACCACGCCGAGTGACAACGCCGCCGCCGCGGCGCCGAGAACGAAGTAAGCTTTCAGAGTCTTCATAGCCGATATCCTTCCGAGGTCGACGCCAAAGCGCCACCGATCATTCGCGGAAGAACGCTGCCACCGAAAACCCTTCAGCCCAAGCTTCCACGCGCGGACAGAAAGCCAAGAAAACCCCAGTCTGTAAACATCCGTATGCAATCCTGGAGCGAATTTCCCCAAAAAGCGGCAGAAATACCACACGGCGACGGCGTCACGCAGAAAGCGCCGCGCCAGCAATCCGCTTCGCGGTCTGCGGGTCACATCAGAAGATCAGGTCGTAGGGCGACCCGACGTAATAAGGCCCATCGATAACAACGCCGTCAGGCGTGTCTCGGTAGAAATAACGGGGCTGCCTCAGTCCGCCGTTGGAGGAATAGGGATAGCCGTATCTCTGCCCACAAGAGGCAAAAGATGAAACACATTCATAGCGCTGCAGCAGGCGGCGATAGTCGAGCTGTCCATTCCGCTTCCAGCGCAGGTAGCGATGGACGTCGCTTTGTGCGGAGGCGGGGCCTCCGACTGCGAAAGCCGCGAAGGCCGCGACGAGGAAGACCGCCGCCTTTCGCCGCGCATCGGTTGTCTTCATTGCCACCTTCCGCCACTTTCGACACCTCTCCGGAGCATTCGTCATCCGAGGCAGGCCGGTCAAGCGTTAGATCACGCTGCGATCAGGCGGAATCGCCTGAATGCAAAAAGCGTGATCGATTATAAAAGAGAGAGCGCGATTGATGCCATCGACGTGTCATCAATCTTCGGCTTGCGTGGCGGCTTGTTTCCTTTTCAGACGATCCGCGAGCGCCCGCGCGCTTTCGAGTTCCTCCGGGTCGAGGAGAGAGGCGATTTCCTTGCGTTTCTTGCCCGCCTTGGCGTCGCCGGCAGCCGCAGCCGTTGAAAACCAGGCGTAGGATTGGACGAGATCCTTTTCGACGCCGACGCCCTGCAAAAAGTCGAGGCCGAGATTATACTGGCTGTCGAGGACGCCGAGCTCCGCAGCCTTGCGAAACCAGGCGTGCGCCGCGGCGGGATCGGGCTTGCGGCCGTGACCTTCGCTGATGAGCACGGCGAGGTCATGCATGGCGTGCGCGTTGCCGTTCTCCGCCGCCGCCTGAAACCATTTGCGCGCCATCGCATAGTCGCGAGTTACCCCGACCCCTTTCCCGTAGAGGATGCCGAGGCGGAGTTGCGCCAGCGCGAAGCCCTGGTTGGCGGCTTTCTCGAGCCAGCCGGCCGCGACTTTCGCATCGGGCCCCTTTTCTTGCCGCATCAACAGACGCGTCGCCAGCTCGTACTGCGCCCGCGGGTCGCCTTGCGCGGCGAGCGTCTGAACCTCGGATTCGCTCATGTTGGGATCGGCGCCCGGCGCGCTCTTCGACGGAGGGGCCCAGGCGCCCGGGTCGCGGGTTGCGGCGGCTTGATCTGCGGCGGGGGGAATGAGGGAAAGCGCAGATTGCACCGTCGCGCCTCCCGCCATCTGCGGGTTCAGGACATCGCCTGCGGCAAAGGGAGAAGGCATCGCGGATCGCGCTGAATTGGCGCGTCCCACGCCGACGCCGATTCGTCCCGCGCCGGCGCTCGCGGGGTCCGAAGCGGGAAGGGCGCTCGATGCGCTACCCGGCCTCGTGTCGGGAGGGCGAGAGAGCGCATAGCCGCACAATACGAGGATCAGGCCCGCTAAGCCGAATAGGGAGGCGCGCCTGAACGACGGCAGACCTGTCCCGCTTCGATTGCCGATTTGGCCGTGGGACAGTTCCCTCGACGCGTCGCCGCCCCAGAGCGGCCTCCGCATCGGCTTGGTTTCAGTGGCGCCCCGCCGCTTGGTCCGGCGCGCGGCTTCAATGAGAATGCGACGAACCCACCGCGCGGCGTCAGACCTCAGCCGGTTTGAAGCGCTCCATGTCGCGCGCCCATAGTCGGCGCGTGGCCGGACATCGGAAAGCGTCGACGATTGGACGGCGGACCTTAGAGCCGTGTCGCCCTCGGTGTAGATCGGCTGCGAATATATCGCCTCGGCATTCCGCGCCAGCGTTGCGTCCTCGCACGTGAAGGCGGCGATTGTCCTCGATTGGCGCTCTTCCACGATGTTTAATGCGTCGGCGGGCGCGACGACGCCGGCGCTCGCGGCTCCATGAGCGATTGCGGAATCTATTTCTCCCGCGAGATCGGCGAGGAAGATCTCGAGAGCGGCGATGTCTGTATCCATCGGCGCGGGCAGCGGCTCATCGTGGTCCCGTCGAGGCGCGGGTGCCGCGGAGAGACGTTCAATTCGTTCGTTGAGCTCGTCGAGCCGGCTGCGAACCTGCGTCACCTCTGTTTTGAGATCGCGGAGGATTGGGCTCCGATCATGGATCGTGACGCCGTCCCGGAGTTCTTTGGTGATGCGATCTTCCACCTCGCGGATCGCTTTATTCAAAGAGGCGACGGGCCATTGCAGATCGTCGAGAGGCTGCGCCGAATCGCCGCCGTCGGCATCGAGCCTCGGCATCGACGCGCCAGACGGCCGCTTCAAGCGGTTCGACCGCACCTTCTTCAAATCGATGAGTTCGCCGCTTACGGCTTGTGCTTCGCTCACGACCACTCGCTCTACTGCATGCATATCGGGGTCAGCCGAATGTCGAACGCGCCCCGACAGCTGCTCGAGATGACATTATCAAGACATTGTTGAGCTTGGTTCGACGAAAACCAGTCTCTACCTGAATTGTGATGCAAAGATGGTCTCTGCGGTTTAGCGCTGACACTGCAAGGGCCTGATTGTGCACTGTGAAAGTTGCTAAATGCTCTGATTGCATATTCTGGATCGCGCCGGTCTGCAGCGCATGGAGCGACGACAGGAGCGCTGCAGGCCAAGAAAAAATTGGCGCCGCGCAAAGGGCGCCGCGCCAAGGGAAACCGTTTTGGTTGAGACCGGCTCGCGCCTTCGTGACGCTCCGGACTATTGCTTGCGCGACAGCGACGCCGATCCGCCCTCGCGACCTTCCGGTCCGAGCGAGCCGATGTCATAGGGAGCATTCTGTCCCGGGGTTCGATATAGATATTCATGGCCCCAAGGGTCCTTCGGAACGCCGTTGGTTTTCAGATAGGGCCCATTCCAGGCGCCCGCCGTCGGCGGACGTCGCACCAACGCTCCAAGTCCTTCCTCCGTCGATGGATAGCGACCGTTGTCGAGATAATAGAGATCGACCGCGCTCGCGAGATTCTCCATTTGGATCTGAGCGGCCTTGACCTTCGAGTCCGACAGATAATTCAGCACGCGCGGGCCCACCAGGCCCACGATCAGACCAAGAATCCCCAAGACGACGAGCATTTCGACGAGCGTGAATCCGCCGCGCCTCGCAGACCTCTTGACGCGAAGCGCCACTCTGCGACGACGGCTGTCATGGATTTGCATTACTTCGTCTCCTCGGCCGTTGGATTTAGCGTTACGGAGGCGCCGGCTATGTCCGCGATCCTTCGTCGAAATTGACTTGATCAGGACCGACGCGCGCCTGCCGAGCCCAGCTTGTCTCACCAGGAAGACGCTCCGGTCAAGGCCCGATTCAGGGGTTGCAAAATGCGCACAAACTCGGGTCGGCGCGCACCGCAGCCGCGCGTTGGCGCCGATGTTCTCGATGGCCACAGCGATTGCAGGCATGGATCTCGCTGTGGATGAGGTCCGTTGGGGAGCCGCAATCTCGGCAGGGCAAGCCGCGTTGCACTTCCGAAAGACCGAAGCCCGGCGCCAGGCAGGCCGGGCAAAGGCGCGCGATGCGCAGCGCCAGCGCCTTCGTCGTCTGTTTGATCGCGCGCATGCGCGTGGGGTTGAGATGAGCGCGCATGTCGGTCATGACCAGCGCTTTCCCTGTCGCGGAGAGGGCGGCCATGGTGCGGATCGCCTCGCTCAACAAACGCCCGTCGACAATTCCCTTGTCTACCGCCGCGGGCCTATCGCCGCCCTCCGGCCGCACGATCAACGCATGTTCGGGAAAGCCGACCCGTGCAAGGAAATCGTCGATAGCTTCGTCCGGCCGGACAGAAGCCGATCCGTGATTGGTGCGCGTTCGGCGATGCGCGCATATCTCGTAACCCGCTTCCGCATCGACGAGCAGCATGAGCTCCAGGCCCGAGGCCAACAGCGGCAGGACCGGATGCGGACCGAAGGCGCCTTCACTGCCGATGCCGAAGCGCGCTCCGCTCCGCTCGATCGCGAGCCACGCCTTGGCGCGCGCCGTCTCCAACATGTCGCCCTTGCGCTCGACCTCGCCGCTGAAAGTTCCCAGGGCGTCGGTGTCAACGCCCTCCGCGCGCTCGACGCGTAAATCTATCCATTGCGCGAGGAGCGGCGCGACGACGCGCTCCTTGCCATGCATCGTCGCGATCGCAGCACGCAGCCCATTGTAGGGATGGGAGAGCGTCACGCCTCACCTCGACAGACTTCCGACGGCGTCGTGCTCCACGATCACGTTCTGCCATTCGCCCGCGCCGAGATAGCGGCGCAGGCGACGTCCGTCCTCGACGATCGCATGCAGGAACAGCCATCGATTCTCGACGAGATCGCGCACGGCCGCGTGTTTGTGGAGGACCGCTTCCATCGCTGATTCGGGAGCCTCGATGAAGACATTCAGGCGCAGCGGCTCGTGCACGCAGCGACGGCCGTCGTGGACCGATTGCATAGGCAGGCCGACGCGCAGGTCGCCAGCGTTGCCTTCGAGCACGCCAAGCTGTCCAACGACGTTGTGAAGGGTCTTGTTGCCGCTGCCGAAGACCTTGTTGTTCGTGGTCGAGGCGAAATATTGCAGATTGATCCAGCTCGCGACCACCATAGGCGCGGTCATGATCAGCTCGAGCGTTCGAAAGCCTTCGTCGTCGTGCTGATCGTAGCTGTGCAGGAAGGCGCGTCCCGCCAAATCGAGACCCCGGGTGCGCTCGCGCGGCGCGGCGATGAAGGCGGCGTTTCCGGCAAGGCCCCATTCGGGACGCACTTGCGACCAGTCGCGGCTGCGGGCGCGAATGCGTGCGTCGACGTCGCCATCCTGCGTTCCGTTCAGCAAGACCGCTCGTTCTGCGCGGGAGAGCGCGCCGGCCTTTTCGAGCGAGGCCGTGATCGCCGCGATCTCATCCCGATGACTCTGGGGCGCTCGGTCGACATCGAAGATCTTCACCGCGTCCGTCGTGGTGTCGTGCAGCGCTCCGAGGAAATAGGTGTCCTCAGGGATGATGATGCCCCGCACGGCCAGCCCGTCACGCACCCGCGGCTCGTTGAGGATCGCCGCCGCGACGCGCGCATTGGCTTCTCCGGTATGACCGCCGCAGGCGCCGCAATCCAGGCCCGAGGCGTGAGGGTTGTTCACCGTCGTCGAACCATGGCCAACCAGCAGCACGAGCCTGCCGAAATCCCTTGTCAAGGACATCGCGCGCAGGATGGCTTCCGCCATCGCGAGGCTTTGCTCATGATTGAAGCCGGTCTCTCTCCCGCCGAGCGCGCCCGCCTCGACGCGCGGGCCAAGGCGATCGATAACGGAGCGGTCGAAACCTTCGAGATGGGGGTCTGGCGCGGCGCGGGTCAGCCCGAGAGTGTCGGACAGAATCTTCGGGAAATAGGTGAGGCCCAGCGTCTCGACATAGGCGAAAGAGGAGACGGCCGAGAGCTTGAACGCCTTCCAGGCTTTCGCCACGCGACGCCGCATGAGCCGCAGATCGAAGATTCTCCGCTCCTCCTCATCCGTAGCGTCGCCGACTGCTTCGCAGACGATGAAACGCGGCTTGAGCAGCACGGGACAATGCGCTTCGCCGCGCTGTCGGCCGATGGGCACATATTCGATGGGCAGGCCGAAGAAGCCGGCGAAGCCGATCGTCTCGATTTGCGGCGCGATGGTCTCCAACGCGCGGCGGAAAATCTCGGAGCGCACGTCGATGCAGAAGGCCGCCTGCGCCGGCGCTCTTGCGGATGCGGTTCGCGCCGGTCTCGGCGCCGCAGCCGTAAGGCGGGCGATCAGGCGGCGGCGGAACGTGATCTCATAAGCCTCGTGGAGGACGCGATCGAGAGCGAGATCGCCGTCGTCGTTGAGGCGATGATCGATCGGGGCCTGCGCCGCGAGCGCCATGGCGCGCGCCCAGGCCGCCCGGAACGCGTCGTCGCGACGCGCCTGATAGAGGCCGTAACCATAGGCCACGCGAATCGCGAGCAGCTCCATCAGGAGATCGTTGCGCTCGCCGTGGAGCGCGCTGTTCCAGACGACATGGCGGGCATAGGCCGCCCAGCCGCCAATGTCGAAGAGCGCGCGGTAAAGATAATCGTCGATGGCGCGAGCGGGAATCCCGAGGGCCTTGATAACCTCCAGGATCGAGGCGACCGGGTCCTCCGGCAAGGCGAGCACGGCGCGACGAAAGCCGGTCACGCCCATGACCTCGGCGCTGCGGTCGAACCGTGCGCTCGCGCGCCAGGCCGCGTAAGGCGAGAGCGAGCGTTGCGGCATACGCCAGCTGGCCTGGCCTTCATCGAAATAGGCCGCGCACCATTTCGAGATTTCGTCGATCATGAAGCCGACGAGCGAGGACTGCCGATCTCCCTCCGAAAGCGCGTCGAGCAATTCGGCGACGGTCGTGAAGGCGCCGGCTGGGCGCGTGGCGGCTTTCGGCTCGGCCTGCGCGGCCTGCTTCAACGCCTCGGCGTTCCCCGGCAGATTCACGCGAGTCGCGGCCCAGCGCAGCGACTCCTCGAGCGCGCGATCGTCGATCGCGCCGCGGGCAATCGCCTCGCGATAGAAGGCGCGCGGGGCGAGGGCGTCGGCGTGCGCCACGCGCTTCAGATCGGCGAGCGTCGCCTCGAAGGACTGGTCGCTGAATCCCAGGAACGGATTCACCGCGACGAAGTTCTTGAGCGGCCAAAGAGGCGCAATCTTTTTGCAGGCGGCCTCGATCGCGCTCTCGATCTGCGCGCGCGTCGGCGCCTCAGCGGGGACAGCGGCTTCGAAGGCAGGGGAAAGTCGGAATGCGGCGTTCATCGGGATGACCTCCTATTTCAGTGTGCGAGCGCGCGCCGCGGCCAGAGGCGCAGCATCAGCCGATTGGCGAAGGCGTTCAGATAAAGACCCTGGGAGAGATGGACGTAGGCCGCCTGCCAGAAGTCGGATTTCGCGTGGCTCGCCATGACGCTTTGGAACAGCGTGACCGCGCCGAAGCAGAAGACGACCACGGCGGCGATGACGGCGTCGAGCGCGCCGCGCAGAGGCGCCGAAGACGGCAGACTCCCTGCAAGCAGCGCCTCTGCGCCCGCATGAAGCGAGAAGAACAGCAGGGCCACGAGTGTCGCCATGATCGCCGTTCTGCCGAGCACTGAAAGATTGAGCCGTTCGTCCCAGGCGTTGGCGAAAAGATGCGCCAGCCCCATCATCAGGATCGCGGCCAGCACGATCGCGCCGGGTTTTTCCATGAGCGTCGCGCCGAAGAAAGCGCCGACCACGAGGGCAAAGAGCGGCGTCGCGACGATCGCCAGAAGATAGCGGGCGGGGTGCGGCTGACCGGCCGGGCTCGGAAACCACGAGGAGCGCGCGAGATCGATGACGCTGCCCGAGGACAGGAAGGCGTGCGCCTTGTAGAGCGAATGCGCGACGATGTGCAGCGCGGCGGCTGCAAAGGCGCCGAGGCCGCATTCGAGCATCATGAAGCCCATTTGCGCCACGGTCGAATAAGCGAGAGAGACTTTCACCGAGGTTTGGGTCAGCATCACGATTGAGCCGAAGAGCGCAGTCGCCCCGCCGATGAGCGCGAGCGTCATCATCGCCGCGTCCGAGGGGGCCACGATGTCGGCAAGCCGCAGCACGAGAAAACCGCCGGCGTTGATGACTCCGGCGTGGAGCAGGGCGGAGACCGGCGTTGGTGTCTCCATCACCTCGATGAGCCAGCCGTGCACGGGGAGCTGCGCGGATTTGAGCAGCGCCGCGCAGGCGATGAGGAGACCGGGCGCAGAGAGATCGCGCGCCGCGGACGGAAGGGTTCTCCCCGCATCCATCAGGCTCGGCAACTCCAGCGAGCCGAAGCGCGTCCACAGCAGCCAGGCGGCGGCGAGGAGGCAGAGATCGCCGATGCGGCTCGCCAGGAATTTCTTTTTCGCGGCCAATTGGGCGGCCGGGCGCTCGGGATAAAACAGCAGCAGCCGATGCAGGCCGAGGCTCGTCGCGATCCAGGCCGCGATGAGCAGCGCCAGATTGCCCGAGACGATCAGCGTCAGAACAGCGGCGAGCGTGAGCGCCAGCCATTTGAAGAAGCGGCTTTGGCCCGGGTCGCCGTCGAGATAATTGCGGCTGAAGCGCAGGACGACGACCCCAATGAAGGCGACGAGCGCAAGCAAGGTGGACGAGAGCGTATCGACATAGAGGCTCAGGCCGACGCCCTGCAGCGAAAGCAGGGGGAGGAACAGCGTCCCTCGCGACGCGACGAGCGCAGCCAGCGCGACGGCGCCTGCCAGCGCCGTCAGGCCGGCCAGAAGGCAGCGCGTCGCTATGCGCTTCGCGGCGTCCTCGCCGGAGACCGGCAGGAGCGCGGCGGCCGAGAGGGCGACGGGGGGTATAAGAGCGATCAAAGCGAGTGGTTGCGACATTGGGGCTCTCCCAAAAGATCAAGCTGGGGAGAACCTACTCACCGCCTTTCAGTTTGAAAAATTCAATTATTGGAAGTGATCGTTCTATAAATTAGAATGACGGCATGGCTTTCCTGAACTACCACCACCTCCGCTACTTCTGGGCGATCGCCAATGAAGGCGGGCTCACTCAAGCCGCGCGGCGCCTAAATGTCTCTCCGTCGTCTCTCTCCGTGCAAATCAAGGCGCTCGAGGCGCAGCTCGGCCATGCGCTGTTCGAGCGACGCAATCGCGCGCTGCAGCTCACCGAAGCCGGACGCGTCGCGCTCGCTTACGCCAATACGGTGTTCAAATCCGGCGACGAGCTTCTGAACACGCTCAAAGGTCTCGATGACGAGGCGCGCCGCACCTTGCGCATCGGCGCCGTCGCGACGCTGTCGCGTAATTTCCAAATCGAGCTCATCCGACCGCTCATCGGCCGTCGCGACGTCGAGATCATCATCCGCTCGGGCTCGCTCCCCGATCTGCTGACGCAACTCGAGCATCATGCGCTCGACCTCGTTCTTTCCAATCAGCCGGCGGCCTCCGATCAGGACACGGACTGGCAGAGCACGCTGATCGGCGAGCAGACCGTCAGCCTGGTCGGGCGCCCGACGCTTCTCAAGCGCGCGCTGCGCTTCCCGCGCGATCTCGCCAAAATCCCCGTGGCGTTGCCGGGGCGCGGCAACAGCATCCGCATGGCCTTCGACGCCCTGCTGGAGACAGGCGACATAGAGCCGATCATCGTAGCCGAGATCGACGACATGACCATGCTGCGTCTCATCGCCCGCGAGAGCCGCTGCGTCGCGCTCGTGCCGCCCGTCGTCGTGATGGACGAACTCGACGCCGGCGTTCTGATCGAGCATCATCGCTTTCCGGCGATCAAGGAGAGCTTTTACGCGATCACCCGGCGCCGCCGTTTTCCCAATCCCTTGCTGCGCGAGCTGAACACGGCGAAGCTCTCCGTGACGCGGCGACGAGGCGGAAGATGAGGAACGCGACCGGAGGGAGCGATCGCCCCTTCTCTCCCGAGGCGCGAGCGTTTATGACCTCTCCCGGCTTCAGGTTGATAGGAGAATTCTTGGTGACGACGCCTGCCGCAATTCGCGAGCAAAGCGCCTCCGCGCATAATCTCAGCGCTGCGATTGGCTCCGCCGCGCGCGCGGCGGCCGACTGGCTCGTGCGCAACCAGAAGCCCGACGGCCATTGGGTCGGACGGCCCGAGACCAACGCCTGCATGGAGGCCGAATGGATTCTGGCGCTCTGGTTCCTGGGGCTAGAAAACCATCCGCTGCGCGAGCGGCTCGGCAAGTCGCTGCTCGTGACGCAGCGCGAGGATGGCGCCTGGCAGGTCTATCACGGCGCGCCGAACGGCGACGTCAACGCCACCGTCGAAGCTTATGCGGCGCTGCGCTCGCTGGGCTTGTCCGACGACGACCCGGCGCTCGTGAAGGCGCGCGCCTGGATCGTCTCCAAGGGCGGGCTCGCGCATATCCGCGTCTTCACGCGCTATTGGCTCGCGCTCATCGGCGAATGGCCTTGGCGTAAGACGCCGAACATTCCTGCCGAGATCGTCTGGTTTCCGCTCTGGACGCCCTTCTCGATCTATCATTTCGCGCAATGGGCGCGCGCAACGTTGATGGCGATCGCCGTGCTCTCCGCCAAGCGTCCGGCGCGTCCGCTGCCGCAGGAGCGCCGGCTCGACGCGCTCTTTCCGCAGGGGCGCGACAAGTTCGACTACAACCTGCCGCCGAAAATCGGCGCCGGCGGGTGGGACAGATTCTTCCGCGGCACGGACGTGATTCTGCACGCGCTGCAGTGGCTGGGCGGGAAGCTCAATATTGGGCTCTTCCGCGGCGCGGCGCTGCAATGCCTGCTCGAATGGATCGTGCGGCATCAGGACGCCGACGGCGGCTGGGGCGGCATTCAGCCGCCGTGGATTTACAGCCTGATGGCGCTCAAGACCTGCGGCTATCCGCTCGAGCATCCGGTGATGGTGAAGGGGCTCGAGGCCCTGAACGATCCGGGCTGGCGCTGGGATGTGGGAGACGCGACCTGGATCGGCGCGACGAACAGTCCCGTCTGGGACACGATCCTCGCGCTGCTCGCCTTCGACGACGCCGGGCTCATGGAGGACTATCCGGAGCCCGTCGAAAGGGCGGTGCAATGGGTGCTCGACCGTCAGGTGCGCGTGCCCGGCGACTGGTCCGTCAAACTGCCGCATGTAAAACCCGGCGGCTGGGCTTTCGAATACGCCAACATCCATTATCCCGACACGGACGACACGGCCGTCGCGCTTCTCGCGCTCGCGCCCTTTCGCAACGATCCGAAATGGCGCGCCAAGGGGATCGAGGAGGCCATACAGCTCGGCGTCGATTGGCTCATCGGCATGCAGAGCGTGAGCGGCGGCTGGGGCGCCTTCGACAAGGACAACACCCAGACGATCCTGACGAAGATTCCCTTCTGCGACTTCGGCGAGGCGCTCGATCCGCCTTCCGTCGATGTGACCGCGCATATCGTCGAGGCTTTCGGCAAGCTCGGGATTTCGCGCGAGCATCCGTCGATGGTGCGCGCGCTCGATTATCTGAAGCGCGAGCAGGAGGCGGACGGCGCGTGGTTCGGACGCTGGGGCGTCAATTACGTCTATGGCACCGGTGCGGTTCTGCCGGCGTTAAAGGCCATCGGCGAGGACATGAGCCAGGATTACGTCTCGCGCGCCTGCGATTGGCTAATCGCGCGCCAGCAGGCGGACGGCGGCTGGGGCGAGAGCTGCGCCTCCTACATGGCGATCGAGATGGCGGGACGCGGCGCGACGACCGCTTCGCAGACCGCCTGGGCGCTGATGGCGCTGATCGCTGCGGAGCGGCCGCAGGACAGCGAGGCGATCGAGCGCGGCTGTCTCTATCTGATCGAGCATCAGAAGGACGGGACCTGGGCCGAGGCGCATTACACCGGCACGGGCTTTCCCGGCTATGGCGTCGGGCAGACGATCAAGCTGACCGACCCGACGTTGCAGCAGCGGTTGATGCAGGGGCCGGAGTTGTCCCGCGCCTTCATGCTGCGCTACGACCTCTACCGCCACTATTTCCCGATGATGGCGCTGGGGCGGGCGCTGCGGACGGGCGCGGAGTAAAGGCGGCAAATTCCCCCGCCAGCGGATTCGGGCTTAGCTTCGACTCAATCCGCGCTCGGCAGGCGCCGGATCGTGAATTCGATACGACCGTCCGCGAGCTCTCGCCAAGCCTCGATCTCGGTCATGTAGGCGGCCTTGGGATAGAGATCGAACCATTCGCGCGCCTTGGCGCGGGCGTCGAGCCGGGTCAGAACATAGGTTTCGCGCCGCCATGAATGGGAACGCTCGTCTCTCAGCGCGCGCGCCGCGCGTTTCGCGACGTCGCCGGGCCGTTTCGTTTCCGCCGCCACGCGCAGAACTCCAATACCGAACCGCACAACGGCCGAAACTAGCGCAAATCGGCGACCGCGGGGAGTGCTCTTCGGCGCGCCAGAGCCTATCGCGCCTCGAGGCCGGCGCGCTGGCCCAGCAGCTTGACGAGCTTCGGCGTCAGCTCTCCCGTCACCGGCATACGGTTGGCGCGCTCGAATTTCTCGATCGCTTGCCGGGTCGTCCCGCCGAAGACGCCGTCCTGGCGCAGCACATAGCCGAGCTTGACGAGGGCGCGCTGGGCCAAGAGCACCGTCGTTTTGTTGTCGCCATCCGTATGGGCGAGCGCCTCGCCGATCGCGTCCTTCCCGTGGTGCGGCTTCGCGTCGCTCTTCGGCAGGCGTCCGTCGATCAGCTCGGCGATCTGATCCAGACCACTAGCCTTTTTTACGCTTTCCGCTTTGGCCGCCTCGGGCTTTGCGGCGTCGATCTTCGCCGGCGCTTTTGTCGCCGGGCGAGGCGGGGGCAGGGGCGCCTCGATCTGCGGCTCGGGCAGAAGCGACGACATGCGGAACAAGGGCGCCGGATGACGGCCCTCCTGCAGGTAGAGCGCGTTGATGGGCACCACGACCATCACCGCGAGCCCGAAGAAGATCAAAACGCGCATGCGCATCTTCAGGCCGGAGCGCAGGAGCCGCTTGAACCAGCTTCCGCGCGCGGGCTGGAAGGCGTCGAAGTCGAGGGGAGCGGATTTAGGCAATTTTCTTCACCACTTCGGTTCTGTCGCCCACGGCAGCCCTGGGGCCGGCGCGACGGACGACCGTCTCGATCTTGACCGGAGCGCGCGTCTCGCCGCGACCCCGGCAGTCCTGCGGCAGGCGCACCGTCACGGTCGCGCCAAGCCGAGGTCCGCTTTCTATTCCCATGCGGCCGCCATGGAGCCCGACGAGGCCGCGAACCACGGCGAGGCCGAGCCCTGCGCCTTCCACGACGCGACCGTCCGAGGCGCTCACCTGAAAGAAAGGTTCGCCGAGCTTGGCGAGGTCCGCCGGCGCAATGCCGACCCCGGTGTCCCTGACGCTCATGACGAAATGAGCGCCCTCGATCTTTAGACCCAAGGCCACCTGGCCGGAGGCCGGCGTGAACTTGATCGCATTGGAGAGCAGGCTCATGAGAATCTGCCGGCAGGCGCGCTTGTCGGCCCAAATCTCCTCGAGCCCGGGCGGATAATCGCAGGCGAGCGCTATCCCGCAGGCCATCGCCCGCGGTCGCAATGTTTCGCAACACTGATCCATCAGGGCGCTGAGCGAGAAGGGCTCGATCAGGATTTGCATCGATCCGGACTCGATCTTCGAAATGTCGATGATCGTGTTGACGACATCGTGCAGGCGACGGCCGGATTCGCTGATGATCTGCGCATATTCGAGCCGCCTGCGCGCTTCCTGCGGCTTCGGCTCGGATTCTGGATTGGCGAGCATTTCGGCAAAGCCGATGATTGCGTTGAGCGGCGTGCGCAGCTCGTGGCTGACATTGGCGAGGAAATGGGTCTTGGCGGCGAGCGCGAGCTCGCCTTCGCGCCGCGCCGCGGCGATCTCGTCCTCCGCTCGCGCGGTTGCGGTCACGTCGCGCAGGATGCAGACGAAGGCCCCCGCATCCTCGTCGACGTCCGCAGCGACGGGGCGCGTGCGCGCTTCGAAGCGAACAAAGCTTGGCGCGGCGCCGCCGTCCTCGGCGGGTCCGTTCACCAGAAGCCGGAGTGTCGCCTGCGAGGGCTCGCCGGTCGTTCCAGCGTCGGCGACGAGCGCCAGAAAAGCCGGGCGGTCGGCGACATGCACGCGGTGCAGAAAGGCGCGTCCCAGCAGATCGCTGGGCTCAAGCCCATAAGCGCCCAGCCTGTCGCCCAGGATGGAGGTGGCGGCGCCACGACGGTCGAAATGCGCCACGATGTCCCCGAGCGCCGCGGTGAGCAGTTTCAGATCGCGGTCGTTGCGGTGGTCGGCGCGCGCGCGCGCGCTCTCGACGAGAACCGCGCCCAAGGCCAGCAGGGCCGCATAGCCAAGGAGCAGGGCGCCCGCCAGCGCGACCGCGGGACGCGCGGGAAACAGCGCTCTGTCGCCGAAGATCGGCAGGCCCGCGTAGAGGGCGACGAGGATGAAGCCGGCGCAAGCCACGGCGCCGATAACGATCGTCTGCAGCGTCAGTGCGGCTTCGATCAGCGCCACCGCCAGCAGCATCGCCGCGACGGGCGCGAAATCCGGCGCCGACAGGCCGACGCCGACAGCAAGGGCCGACCAGCCGCAGATCGAGACATTTTGCGCAAAGGTTAGATCACCGCTGCGCTTCAACACGCCGATGGAGACGAGGGGCGTGAGCGCGAGAATGAAAAGCGAAAGATGCTGCGGCGTCGGGACGCCGGCGAGCAGCAGATAGGCGGGAGCGAGCAGCAGCGCGCCGCCGCCGGCGACCAGTCGCAGAAGGATGAAGAGCTTTTGCCGTTCGCGCTCGATGGGATTCTCGGCTCCGCTGTCGGGAGCGAGCAACTCGAGCCAGGCGGGCGAGCAGGGGCTTTTTAAGGCCGGGGAAAACCGCAAGACGACACTCCTTGGAACTGGCGAGGAGTTTTGCAAAACGGCGTTAAGCGAGTGCTAAGTTTCGAAGTCAGGCGGCTCCAAGGCTTGCGTCCGCCTCCTTGCCGCTCCCTTCATGGTTGGCGAATGGTTACCGTCACGGGCCTTTCCGGACCGCGCCGATTTACCTTTGCGAAAGCTCCTGTCGCGCATGTTGACAAGGCAGCGCATCCAAAAGGCGGGAACCGGATTTTGGATAAGGCCCTGCCCAAAGAACTGCGGCCCCGCGCCGCAGCGCGCACCACGGAGCCTTAGCGTGTGGTTCCTCCTGAAATCCCTGCTGGTCCTCGCCGTGGTTTTCTTTCTGGCGAGCCGCGCTCAGCCGCCGGACGGGCAGGGTCCCGCAAAGGCGAAGGTTGAGACGGCGCATCGCGTCGCGCCGGCCGCGCAAGAGAGCGACGCGATCGAGACGCTGAAGAAGGCCGCGACGCAGAAACTTGCCGAGACCATGAGAGAGCAGTGCCTCAAGCGTCCGGAGGATTGCCTCTCCGCGGTCAAGACCGTGGGAGCCGGGCTTTCCGCGCTCGACAAGGCGCGGTGAGGATCGCTTGCCATCGGGAAAGATGGAACGAGGTGCGCACGCCCCGCCGGCTAGTCGCCTACACTGGCAGGGCTGCGGCGCCCAAGCGAGAAATCAATAGACGTCCGTCTGATACCGGGACGTTTTCTTGAGGTCGGCGACAAAGGCTGTTGCGGCCTCTGTGGAGCAGGGCCTTTCGCTTTTGATGACGTCAATGAGCGCTTGAGCAAACAGTAGCATACTGCTTGTGCCTTGTGCGAAGAGGGCGGCAGGCCAGCAGAGTAGCAGAGCTCCGCAATATTTCGTGTGAACGTTACATGCGTGGCGCGCGAGACGCGCCATTTGCGTAGCTTAGTGCGGGCCTACACGTCAAATGCGTAATCTTCTGCTGCTTCGACCATGATGGCGGCGACCCGGCCATAAACGGCAATCCAGGCTTGTCGGATCTCCGGCGTGAATTCTTCGCCGAGGAATTCTTCCAGTGTCTTCAGCAGGGCGCGCGCGACCTTATCGTAGTCCACGCGCGCGACCTTGTAGTCGCAGATGTGACGTTTGCCGAGTTCGCGCAGACCGCCATCTATTTCCGCAAGACGATTCAAGCTCCTTATGAGTGAGGTCAGCATGGAGATGAGCATTTTGGTCTGGACCGTAATGTCGTGCTTGAAATGTGGCCTGAGTTCCGGATTGGCCTCGAACAGCAGTACGTAAAACCGCGCGCCAAATTCCATGGCTCGGCCCGAGACGCGTTCGAAGGATTTTTGAACGAGATAGACCATGTCTGGTTGGACGAAGCCTTCGCAAGGGTAAAGCAACGAATGGCCGCTCCTTCCCTTGATCGGAGCGTCCACCGCCACGCCGAGCCGGAGCGCCCCCGAAAGATGGTGGACCACTTCGTCGCTGAGAAGAATTTCCGCATCGAGCTCCTTGGTCAGGTTCTCGATGCGGCACGCCATATTGACGGCGTCTCCGATCACTGTGACCTGGCGCTTGCTGGGATGGCCCATGCGGCCGAGGATGACGGCGCCGAAATGAACGCCAATACCGATCCGCAACGGCAAATTGAATGAGCGCTCAAAAAGCGGACGCAAACGATTCGCGGCGTCCTGCATGAGTAGCGCCGCCCTTACGGCGTTACGGCAACTTGTCTCGGCCAACTCTTGCCGAACGCCGAACCCAGCGAGAATGCCGTCTCCGATGTATTTGTCCACCAAGCCATTGTTGTTGAGCACCGGTTCGGTAACCGTCGCGAAATGCTGGTTCAGCATGTGCACGACGTCGTAGGGAAGGTTCCTTTCCGCGAAATTCGTGAAATTTCGGATGTCCGCGAAAAGGATGGCCGCCTGTATCTCCTGCCCTTCACCGGGACCTGCGCCTTGCAACTCGTCGAGATCGAGAACGATGATATCCTGGGGGTTGTCCACCAGGAGTTGGACGACGACGTCCCCATGTATCTTCGCTTGACAGCCCAGTCGCGTGTAGTCGTCCCAGCCCCGCTGCTTCGCCACTTCCACTTCAAAGGGGTTGGGCGCCGAAAGATGGGACCCGCCGTCAAGGACCTGAAACCGGCAAGTGGTGCAGCGCGCTTGACCGCCACATTGATGGTGGTGCGGGATGCGGTGACGAATGGAGACGTTGAGCACAGTCTGCCCGTCGGCGACATCCTCGACGGTGACGCCGCTGTTTGCGTAAACGACCTTGCGCAATGCCCCCTCCCAAGCCCAAAAGTCGCCGCAAATACGCGAGTGAGGATAAACCGAATACTGAAAAAATCGAGTTTCAAGTTTCGCAGGCTCGGGCGAAGAGCGTGGGTGTATCTGAGTAGGAATATGTTCTTGGAACAACCTCTTCCGTAAATTTTAGGTCGCGTTCAAGCTGGCCAAGAGGCGCCTCGTGAAGGGTGAAAGAGGGCCGCGCCCTATCGGCCCGCCCCCGGCAAAAACCGGCTGGCGTATGTGCGCGGGACCCCTTATGTAGCGGCCCAGCCCGCTTTTCTTTTCGCGGCGCTTCTCGTCGCCATATCATCGCCGAGCCCCGCTATCCGCGTGGGCTCAAATCGGGAGCCCCGCCGTGCTCGAAGACCACGAAGACCCCTCCAACTCGCCCCTCGCCGCCGCGGTGGCCGCCGCAAACGCGCTCATCGCCGAGCTGCAGGAAAAGCTCAAGCGCGCCATGGCCGACGCCGACCGTCACGCCGCGGACAAGGCCGAGGTGCTGCGCATGGCCGATGCGGCCTCGCGCGAGCGCGACGAATTGGCTCACCGCGTCGGGCTTTTGGGCGAGGAGAAGGATCGGCTGTCGGCCGAGGCCGAAACCCTCAAAAGCGCGCTCAATCATGCGGCGGCCCGCGCCGAGGAGGCGCTCGCCGAGGCGGGACGTCTCGCCCAGGAGCTCGCGCGCCAAAACCCCACCGATTCGCTCGAGGTGCTCTGGGGCGTCGTCTGCAAGGAAACCAAGGCGGGCGTGGCCTTTGTGCGCTCGAAAATCCCGGAAGGGCATGCGGGACTGAAATGGTTCGATCTCACGGTCGAGTGGCTGCACACGATCGGCTCCTTCGCCGTCGAGAGCACCGTGGCCTTCGTCAAATGGGCGACCCCCGTCGCCAAGGATCTCTGGGCGAAAGGCTTAGTCGAGCTCGAAAAGCTGCTCGCGAAGAAATAGCAGGGGGCGCAGGCGCTTCTGCCGCGCCGCCCTTTTCTCGACGCCCCGGCGCTGCTATCCGGGGCGCATGACCGCTCACCCCATCGACAATATCCGCAATTTCTCGATCGTCGCCCACATCGACCATGGCAAGTCGACGCTCGCCGACCGGCTGATTCAGCTCACCGGGACGATCGCCGACCGTGAGATGGTCGACCAGGTGCTCGATTCCATGGACATCGAGCGCGAGCGCGGCATCACGATCAAGGCGCAGACTGTCCGGCTCGACTACAAAGCCAAGGACGGCAGGACCTACGTCCTCAATCTGATGGACACGCCCGGGCACGTCGACTTCGCCTATGAGGTCTCGCGCTCGCTGCACGCCTGCGAGGGCTCGCTTCTCGTCGTCGACGCCTCCCAGGGCGTGGAGGCCCAAACGCTCGCCAATGTCTATCAAGCGATCGACGCGGGGCACGAGATCGTCCCGGTCCTGAACAAGATCGACCTGCCGGCCGCCGAGCCCGACCGCATCAAGCAGCAGATCGAGGAGGTGATCGGCCTCGACGCCTCCGACGCCGTGCCAATCTCGGCCAAGACCGGCCTCGGCGTCGACGAGGTGCTGGAAGCCATCGTCAAGCGGCTTCCCCCGCCCAAGGGCGACGAGACGGCGCCGCTGAAAGCCGGCCTCGTCGACAGCTGGTACGACGCCTATCTCGGCGTCGTCGTGCTCGTGCGCGTCTTCGACGGCGTCATGAAAAAGGGCCAGAAGATCAAGATGATCGGCGCGAATGCGCATTACGAGATCGATCGGATCGGCGTGTTCAAGCCCAAGATGCAGGACGTTGCGCAGCTCGGCCCCGGCGAGATCGGCTTCATCACCGCGCAGATCAAGCAGGTCGCGGACACGCGCGTCGGCGACACGATAACCGACGACAAGCGCCCCTGCGCCGAGGCGTTGCCGGGTTACAAGCCTGCGCAGCCCGTCGTCTTCTGCGGACTCTTTCCGGTCGACGCCGCCGATTTCGAGGATTTGCGCGCGGCCATCGGCAAGCTGCGCCTCAACGACGCGAGCTTCTCCTATGAGATGGAGACGTCGGCGGCGCTGGGCTTCGGCTTTCGCTGCGGCTTCCTCGGGCTTCTGCACCTGGAGATCATTCAGGAGCGGCTGCATCGCGAGTTCAACCTCGACCTCATCGCGACGGCTCCGTCGGTCGTTTACAAGATCCTGCTGACCAACGGCGAGGAGATCGAGCTGCACAATCCGGCCGACATGCCGGATGTGGTGCGGATCGAGGAGATTCGCGAGCCGTGGATCAGAGCGACGATCATGACGCCCGACGATTATCTCGGCGCGGTGCTGAAGCTCTGTCAGGATCGGCGCGGCGTGCAGGCCGACCTGAACTATGTCGGCAAGCGCGCTATGGCCGTCTACGATCTGCCGCTGAACGAGGTCGTTTTCGATTTCTATGATCGCCTGAAGTCGATCTCGAAGGGCTATGCAAGCTTCGACTATCAGATCACCGACTATCGCCCCGGCGATCTCGTCAAGATGAGCATTCTCGTGAACGCGGAGCCGGTCGACGCTTTGTCCATGCTCGTGCATCGCACGCGCGCGGAAGGGCGCGGGCGGCAGATGTGCGAGAAGCTGAAAGAGCTGATCCCCCCGCATATGTTCCAGGTGCCGATCCAGGCGGCGATCGGCGGCAAGATCATCGCGCGCGAGACGGTGCGCGCCTTCCGCAAGGACGTGACGGCCAAGTGCTACGGCGGCGACGCGACGCGCAAGCGCAAGCTTCTCGAGAAGCAGAAGGAAGGCAAGAAGAAGATGCGCCAGTTCGGGCGGGTGGAAATCCCGCAAGAGGCCTTCATCGCGGCGCTGAAGATGGAGGGGTGAGCCCTCATCCGTCGCCTTCGGCGACACCTTCTCCCGCAAGGGGAGAAGGGGCGCGGGGGCGAAACTCAACACTCATTTCCAATGTTTCGCAGTCTTGAAATTCGCGTAGAAGCCCCTCTCCCCTTGCGGGAGAAGGGTTGGGGTGAGGCGATTGTGCTCTCACTCCGCTGCGATGCGCGCCGCATCGATCGGGCGGCGGAACTGCTCCAGCAGGCGCTTCTCCTCGGCCTGCGCCGCCTCGGTGTTGCGCGCCTTGATGTGGCCGAAGCCGCGGATCTTCTCGGGCAGCCGCGCCAGCGCCACCGCCGTCGCGTGGTTTTGCGGGTGCAGTCTCTCTAAAATCTCGTCGAGCAGCGCCTCGTAATTGGCCTTGATCTCTCGCTCCCGGATGCGGTCCTGGTCGAAGCGCAGGATGTCGAGGGGCGTGCCGCGCAATACCTTCAGCTTCGCGAGCAGGCGGAGCGCCGCGAAAGCCCAGCCGCCGAAGGTCATCTTGCGCGAGCCGCCGAAGTCGTTCTTGGGCTGCAGGGCCGGCAGCGGCGGCGCGAAGTGGAATTCCAGCTTCAGGTCGCCCTCGAAAGCCGAGCGCAGCTGTCGCTCGAAAGCGCCATCGGTGTAGAGGCGCGCGACCTCGTAAAAATCCTTGGAGGCCATCACCTTGAAGAGATAGCGGGCGGCCGCCTCGGTCAGGTCTCGCGAGCCCGGAACGCGCGCCGCCTCGACTCGGGCGATCGCCGCCACGCGCTCGCGATAACGCCGTGCATAGGCCTCGTTCTGATAGCCGACGAGATATTCCGAGCGTCGTTCGATGATCTCCTCCAGGCTATTGGAGAGTCGCCGCGCCTCGCTCTTCGGCCGCTGCGCGCGCGCGACGCGCTCGACGCTCGCGAGATCATGGGCGGCGCGTCGGCCCCAGAGGAAGGCCTGCTTGTTCATCTCGACCGATTCGCCGTTGATCTCGATCGCGCGCAGGATCGAGGCGTCGCCGAGCGGCAGCAGCCCCTTTTGCCATGCGTAGCCCAGCATGAAGATGTTTGCGGCGATCGAGTCTCCGAGCAGCGCGAGAGCCAGCGCGGTCACGTCGAGCAGGTCGATGCGCGGGCCGGCGGCGCGGATGATCGACTGCTTGACCGCCTCGGCCGGCAGAACGAAGTCGGGATCGCGCTCGATGTCGCCGGGAAACACCTCCGCGCTGTTGATCACGAGCGCAGTGCGATCCTTGTCGACGACCGAGAGCACGAGCTTCGCTCCCGAGACGACGAGGTCGCAACCCAACACGAGGTCGGCTTCGCCCGCGGCGATGCGGATCGCATGCACGTCCTTCGGCGAGCGGGCGATCTTGACGTGGCAATAGACGGCGCCGCCTTTTTGCGCGAGCCCGGCCATGTCGATGACGCCGACGCCCTTGCCTTCGAAATGCGCGGCGAGGCCGAGCAGCGCCGAGATCGTCACGACGCCCGTGCCGCCAAGGCCCGCCACCAGCACGCCATAAGGGGTCTCGCCGATCGGCGCGATGGGGGGTAGGGGGAGCGCGGGCTGGCTCGCCGCGTCCGCGGCAGAGGGAAGAGCGGCCTTCTTCATGTGCGCGCCATGCACGGTCACGAAGCTCGGGCAAAAGCCTTCGAGACAGGAGAAATCCTTGTTGCAGACGGATTGGTCGATGCGGCGCTTCCTGCCGAACTCGGTCTCGAGCGGCTGCACGGCGACGCAGTTGGAGGCGGTGCCGCAGTCGCCGCAGCCTTCGCAGACGAGCTCGTTGATGATGATCCGCGAGTCGGGGTCTTCAAGCAGTCCGCGCTTGCGGAGGCGGCGCTTTTCCGCGGCGCAGGTCTGATCGTAGATCAGCACGGTGACGCCCGGGGTATCAGCGAGATCGCGCTGCACCTCGTTCAAGATGTTGCGATGGTGGATCTGCAGTCCCGGCGGCCATTGCATCGCGACCGGATATTTGCCGGGATCGTCGGTAACGAGCGCGATCTTGCGCACGCCTTCCGCCGCGACCTGATGCGCGATGGCTTCGACGGTGAGATCGCCCTCGTGCTTCTGGCCGCCGGTCATCGCCACGACGCCGTTGAAGAGAATCTTGAAGGTGATGTTCGTGTTCGTCGCGACCGCGAAGCGGATCGCGAGTGAGCCCGAGTGATTGTAGGTGCCGTCGCCGAGATTCTGGAACACGTGCTTGCGAGTCGAGAAGGGGGCCTCGCCGATCCAGTTGGCGCCCTCGCCGCCCATGTGGGTGTAGCCCTCGGTCGAGCGATCCATCCACTGCGCCATGTAATGGCAGCCGATCCCGGTGTAGGCGCGCGCCCCCTGCGGCACATGCGTCGAGGTCGAATGCGGGCAGCCCGCGCAGAAATGCGGAACACGCGCCGTAACCTCGGTCATCGTCGCGCGACGCTGCTGCAGCTGTTCGAGCCGCAGGACGCGCGCCTCGAGCTCGTCCGAGCGATGATAGTTCAGGAGGCGACGACCCAGCGCGACCGCGACGTCGTTGGGGTCCAAGGCCCCCTTGCCCGGGAAGAGCCACTCGCCGCGCTCATCCTTTTTGCCGATGCAAACGGGGTGGTTCGCCGCGTCGTAGAGTTGTTCGCGCAGCATGGTTTCGATCAGCGAGCGCTTTTCCTCGACGACGATGATGAGATCGAGCCCGCGCGCGAACTCCTCGATCCCTTTCGGCTCGAGCGGCCAGGGACAGCCGATCTTGTAGAGGCGTAGCCCGAGCTGGTTCGCCCTAACCTCGTCGATGCCGAGATCGTCCATCGCCTGCCGCACGTCGAGATAGGACTTGCCGACGGTGATCACGCCGATCTTGGCGTTGGGGCCGCCCGAGGTGATGATCCGGTTCAGGCGATTGGCGCGGATGAAAGCGAGCGCTGCCGGAATGCGCTGCTCATGCATACGCGCCTCTTGCGCCAGAACGGGGTCGGCGGCGCGGATGTTGAGGCCGCCGGGCGGCAAGATGAAATCTTGCGGAATCCTGACCGGCGCCCGGCCGAGCGACGCGTCGATCGAGGCGGTCGACTCGACCGTGTCCTTGACGCATTTCAGACCGACCCAAAGCCCGCTATAGCGCGACAGGGCGAAGCCGTAGAGTCCGTAGTCCAAAATCTCCTGCACGCCCGCAGGCGAGAGGATGGGCATCATCACGTCGATGAAGTGATATTCGGACTGGTGTGCGATCGTGGACGACTCGGCCAGATGGTCGTCGCCCATCAACGCGAGCACGCCGCCGTAGCGTGAGGTTCCCGCGTGGTTCACGTGCCGAAGCGCGTCGCCGCTGCGGTCGACGCCGGGGCCCTTGCCGTACCAAAGAGAGAAGACGCCGTCATATCGGCCTTCGCCGCGCATCTCGGCCTGCTGCGCGCCCCAGATCGCGGTCGCGGCGAGGTCCTCGTTGAGGCCCGGCATGAACTTGATGTCGGCCGCATCCAAGCGGCTTTTCGCGCGATGCATCTGCGCGTCGACGCCGCCGAGCGGCGAGCCTCGGTAGCCCGTCACGAAGCCCGCCGTCTTGAGACCGGCTCGGGAATCGAGTTCCTTCTGCATCAGAAGAAGGCGCACGATCGCTTGCGTGCCGGTCATCAGCACGCGATCCTTGCAAAGATCGTATCTGTCTTCGAGCGTCGCGGAGCCGAGCACTGGATCGAGCGCGGAGGCCTCGGCAGAAAATTCCGCCATGTTCTGCATCTCTCCTGCGACCGTAAAACGCCAAAGCGAGTCCCGGGGAGGGACGAACTCGAAGCGGATCATTCTTGGGCGGCGGCTTGCGGCGCCCCAGTGTCCTCAAAAGGAAGTCCGATCACCGCGGCGATCGGCTGCGCTCAGCTTGGACGGGGCCAAAGTCGCGCCGTCGTGAGAATACGACAGTCCGGAGCGTCATTTCAAGAAGCCCTTATGGCGGTCCACCGCTTCGTGATAAAGGGGGCCGTCCACGGTCTGCATCGCGGGGAAACCTTCTCAAGAGATGTACACACGCTCCTTCGCGGCCCTTTTCCCTCTCTTCGTCTTGGCGTGGCTCTTCAGCGCGCGCGGCGCCGAGGCGCATCCGCACGTCTGGGTGGCGGCGCGCAGCCAGGTCGTCTTCGGTCCGGACGGAAAGATCCTGGGATTGCGTCAGGCGTGGGAATTCGACGAGATGTATTCGGCCTTTGCGGTGCAGGGCCTCGGCAAGGACGGCAAGCCGCCGACCCGCGAGGAGCTCGCGCCCCTCGCCAAGACGAATGTCGAGTTGCTCGCGGAGTTCGACTACTTCACTTTCGCCAAGCAGGGCGGCGCCAAGCTCAAATTCAAACCGCCCGTGGAGGCGACGCTCGAGGCGGATGATCGCAAGATCGTCACCTTTCGCTTTTTCCTTCCGCTCGAGACGCCTGTCAGCGCGAAGAAGCCGTTTTCCTTCCAAGTGTACGATCCGACCTACTACGTCTCCTTCGGCTTCGAGAAGCAGGACCCGGTCACGCTCGCTAAGGCGCCCGAGGGCTGTTCAGTGAGCGCCCTCGAGCCCAAGCCGCTCGCGGCCGAGGACAACAAGCAGCTCACCGAAGCCTTTTTCCAGAATTTTTCGCCTGGCGCCGATTTCGGCGTGAAGCTCGCGACGCGAATGATCGTGGCCTGCCCGTGAGAGCCTCGCGTCGGGCCGTCATACGGGGCGCGCTTGCGCTCACGCTGGGGATCGCCATGGGCTCTCTCTCTTGCGCCCAACCTTTCGGCGCGGGGGCGGCGAAGCGCAAGAACCCTTTCGCCGTCGGCGGCGGCGAGGGGGCCGGCGCCGCGACCGGCTTCGCCGGGACGATCCTGGCCTGGCAGAGCCGCTTTCATCTCGAGTTGCAGAACGCGGCCCGGCGGGTGAAGAGCGATAGCGCCGCCTATTGGTCGCTGATCGCCGCGAGCTTCGCTTACGGCGTCTTTCACGCAGCCGGCCCCGGCCACGGCAAGGCCGTCATCGCCTCCTATATGATCGCGAGCCGCAGCGCCGTGCGCAGAGGGATGATTCTCGCAAGCCTTGCGGCGCTGCTGCAAGGCCTCGTCGCCATCGCTCTCGTCGGGTTCGCCGCGGCGCTCCTGGGCTTCACGGCGCTCGAGATGCAGAGCGCGGTCGACTGGGTGGAGTTCGCAAGCTATGCGGCGATCGCCGCGCTCGGCGCCGGTCTGCTGTGGAAAAAAGGTGCGGCGCTTCTCGCCGCGCTGCGCGCGCCGCAGCTTGCGCCGGCGAGCCCCAGCGGCTTTCGTTGCGAAGCGGTCGAACCCGCCTCCGGCGCGCATCCACAAAACTGCGAGCACTGCGCCCTCGTGGATCCGCAGGACCTCTCCGACCAGAACTTCTCCTTCCGAAGCGCCGCCGGCGCCGTCGCCGCCGCGGGCCTGAGGCCGTGCTCCGGCGCGATCCTCATTCTGGTCTTCACGCTGGCGCAAGGGATCTTCAAGGCCGGTTGCGCCGCTGTTCTGGCGATGTCCGTCGGCACGGCGCTGACGACCGGCGCGCTCGCCGCCGCAACCGTTCTCGCACGGCGCGCGGCGCGGCGCTGGGCCGGTCCCGAGCGCCGCGCCACGGTTCTCGCAGCGCGCGGCGCCGAGTTCGTCGCCGCCGCGCTGGTGCTGTTCATCGGTCTGGCGTTGCTGCTGGGGGTATCCGTAACGCAGGCGGCTTAAGCGGGGCGCGGTTGCTGCGCCGCAATACGCAAAAATTTGTGCAAGGCGAGGTTTCCGGTCAGGAATTCGCTAGCTTTCCGATTAGCCGATTCGCGCTCGGCGCTTCATTTCACGCAGGACAAGCCCATGCCGCCGATCGATGATCCCTATGCGTCGCGTCCCTGGCTCAACGCCTATCCCAAGGACGCAAAAGCCGAAATCGATCTCAAGGAGCAAACGCTCAACGCGATTTTTCTCCAGAGCGTCGAGCGCTTCCCGTATCGCGAGGCGCTCGAGAGCTTTGGCGTGAGCGTCAATTATTTCGCGCTCGGCGGTCACGCCCAGGCCGTTTCGTCGTGGCTCTTGGCGCAAGGATTGAAGAAGGGCGAGAGGGTGGCGATCATGTCGCCCAATCTCGCGAGCTATCCCGCCATATTGTTCGGCGTGCTGCTCGCCGGCGGCGTGGTGACCAATATCAATCCGCTTTATACGCCGCTCGAGCTCGAGCGGCAGGTCAATGACGCGGAGGCGCGCTTCATCTTCGTACTGGAGAATTTCGCCCATGTCGTCGCGGAAGCCTGGCCGCAAATGCGGGTCGAGAAGGCGATCATCATTAGGCCGGGCGATCTCCTCGGCGCGAAGGGCGTGCTGATCAATTTCCTCTCGCGCTATGTCAAACGTGCGGTGAGGCCTTTCGCCCTGCCGGGCTCGATCTATCTCTATGAGGCGCTGCGCTTCGGCCATCTGCATCTTCGGCCGCCTGTGCCTGTCGGGCCCGACGACATCGCCTTCCTGCAATATACCGGCGGAACGACGGGCTTCGCCAAGGGCGCCGTGCTGTTGCAAAAGAATGTGGCGAGCAATGTCGAGCAGGCGGCGGAGTGGCTCGAACGCTACTGTCAGGAGCCGCAGAAGATCGTCACCGCCCTGCCGCTCTATCACATCTTCGGATTGACGGCCTGCCTTCTGATGATGGTGCGCATCGGCGGCTCATGCCTGATGATCGCCAATCCGCGCGACATCCCGGGCTTCATCAAAACCCTGCGCAAGTCGCGTTATACGATGTTCTCGGGGGTCAACACGCTCTATGCGGCGCTCGCGGACGCGCCGGGCTTTGCGAGCCTCGATTTTTCCACCCTCGCCTTCTGCATCTCCGGCGGCATGGCGACGCAGCACGCGGTTGCGCACAAGTGGAAGGCGATCACCGGCAAGGCGATCATCGAAGGCTACGGCCTCTCCGAAACCTCGCCCATCGTTTGCGTCAATTCGCCGGATGTTGAAGAGTTCACCGGCACGATCGGTTACCCCGTGCCTTCGACGGACATTTCGATTCGCGCCGAAGACGGGTCGGTCGCGCCCTTCGGGGAAAGCGGCGAGCTTTGCGTCAGGGGTCCGCAAGTGATGGCCGGCTATTGGCGCAAGCCCGAGGACACCCGAGCGGCGACGACGCCGGACGGTTTCTTTCGCACCGGCGACGTGGCGACGATGCTGCCCGACGGAAAGATCAAGCTCGTCGATCGGCTGAAAGAAATGATCCTCGTGTCCGGCTTCAACGTCTTCCCCAACGAGGTCGAGGACGTGCTGGCGCATCATCCGCAGGTGAAGGAGGTCGCGATCGTCGGGGCGCCCGATCCCCACTCCGGCGAAGCGCCCGTCGCGTTCATCGTCCCGCGCGGCGAACCGCCCCAGCCCGATGAACTGCACAAATTCGCCCGCGAGAGCCTCACCTCCTACAAGCTGCCGAAGCATTACGAATTCCGCGACTCCCTGCCGAAGAGCCCGGTGGGCAAGGTCCTGCGCCGCGTGCTGCGCGAGGAGTATTTGAAGGAGCGGGGGTAGGGCGGCTGGCGAAAGTCAACGCGTAAATGAGGTAGGCGAGGATAGCCGCGCGAGAATACGCGCACAGGTTGTAAAAAGGACTTGACCGGAAGGGCGCTTTCCTACATCTTGGGCATCGTTAGCTCGATTGACGCAAAGGGTTGACGCGCATGAGCCATCGAAACAGGCATCAGTTGTATGTCGAGCGGCGTCCCGTGACGAATGACTATGCCGTTAGGCGTGGGGAGTCCAAGCGAGCCAGCGCGATCTGCGAGACGCAGGCTGCGGCGATCGCCCGCGCCAAGGAGTTGGAACCGAAATCGACTCCAATGGTCGAGCGTGTGCGCCACACCTCAGGCGGAGGTCCGGAGAAATGGCGTTCGCCCTGAAGGGCGGGCGCGAAGGTCTCCTCATGATCAAATTTGATCCCAAAAGCTCCAATGCGTTGCTGGCCTCGTTCCTAGCTGGGGGCCCTCCGGGACAGTCTTTGCTGGGCTTCAATGGTGGCCCTCTCCAACCCCGGAGTCCGCTTGTTCAGACGACAGTGAAGCGCAGCGTATATTTTGCGTTCGAATTTGATGATGTGATGCGCGTAAATAACGTGCGCAACGCCTGGAAAATCGACCATCCAGACAGCGACTCGATGCGCAGTTTCCGCGACAGAAGCATCTGGGAGGCGAGCCAGCGTGAGGGCGACGAAACGCTAAAGCGATTAATGCGCGAGGCTGTTCAAAACACCTCCGCAGTGTGCGTTCTCGTCGGAAGCCAAACTTGGTCGAGTTGTTGGGTTAGATATGAGATAGCGCGTTCCGTCATCGACAACCGTGGCCTTCTTGCCGTCCACATCAACGGACTTAATCATCATCAGCGAAGGCGTCCCGATCTCTTGGGATTCAATCCATTGAGCATGTTGGGGGTGTGCAAGTCGCACGACGGGAAATTCTATCTTTATGAGCAGCAGCATGTGGTCATCAATGTGCTGACCGGCGAGAAGGAGTGGCAGTGGCGGCGATACAATGATCACACCCATCCGGTTACTTTGCGGCCCTACCTCCTAGATCCCGGAGTTGGATACGTCCGTAGTCTGTCCGAAGGGGCAGGCCTATATGATTTCGTTGCTGGGGAGGGGCACAAGAATATAGGGGCGTGGATAGATCGTGCCGCGAAGGACGTCGGACGCTAATCGTCTCAAGTGCAGTTATTCATGAGATAGCCAGGGTCACGATCCTCCGCTTAGCACCTTTAAGGATCAGAACCATTTCCTTTCCCCCGCCTCCTCGATCGCCCCGTAGGCGAGGTCGAGGTCTTCGCCCGTCACGCAGTAGGGCGGCAGCACATAGATCGTCGGCCCGAGCGGTCGCAGCACGAGCCCGCGCGCGTTGAAGAAGCGCATGAGTTCCAGACCGATCGTCGCGAGATAGCCTCCCTCCGCGACTGCGAGATCGAGCGCCGCGATCGTGCCGATGCGGCGGACATTGCGAAAACGGGCATTCTTCGCAAAGCGCCCGATGCGCTCCTCTTGCAACGCGCAGGTTCGCGCCACGGCACCGCGCGCGTCGCCGCTCTTCCAGATGTCGAGATTGGCGAGCGCGGCGGCGCAGGCGATGGGGTTCGCCGTGAATGAGCTCGAGTGGAACAGCGCCCTGGCACGGTCTTCCGACACATGCGCCTCGAAGATTCCGGCGCGGCACATCGTCACCGCGAGTGGCAGCGCGCCGCCGGTGAGGCCCTTGGCGTAGCAAGCGATATCGGGGACGACTCCGGCCTGCTCGCAGGCGAACAATGTTCCCGTGCGGCCGAAGCCCGTCAACACTTCGTCCGCGATGAAGAGCACGCCGTGCCGTGCGCAGACCGCTCTCATCTCGCGCAGCACGAAAGGCGGATAGATCAACATGCCGCCGGCGCCGAGGATCAGCGGCTCGACTACGAAGGCCGCAGGCCTCGCCTTGCAAGCGGCTTCGAGCGCATCGAGCGTGACCTGCTCGCACCCAGCGGTGGGAAAGGGAACGTGCTCGACGTCATAGAGCAGCGGCGCGTAGGTCGCGTTGAAGGGGCCGCGGGCCGAGGTCGACATGCCCCCGACCGTGTCGCCGTGATAGCTGTGCTCGAGCGCGAGAATGCGTGCGCGCTCCTCGCCGCGGTTCCTCCAAAACCCGAGCGCCATCTTGATCGCGACCTCGACCGAGGTCGAGCCGCTGTCGGAATAGAAGACGTAGTCGAGACCTTGCGGCGTCAGCGCGACGAGCCGGCGCGCGAGCGTCTCCGCCGGTTCATGCGTGAAGCCCGCGAAGATGAGCTGATCGAGCCGCTCCGTCTGATCGCGGATCGCCCGCATGATCCGGGGCTCACAGTGACCATGCGTGATCACCCACCAGGAGGAGATCGCGTCGAGATAGCGCGCGCCGTCTTTCGCGGTAAGCCAGGCGCCCTCGGCGGAAGCGATCTCGATCGCATGGGGCTGCAGCGCGTGCTGCGTGAAGGGGCGCCAGACGGGCGGGGACGAAAGCGGGCTCATGATGGCGCCATCATGAAAAGTCACGCGGGTTGAAAGCCGCGGCGAAGGCGGCGGCCAGCGTTTCTCGCGTGAGCGGCGCAAGTTGCGGCAGGCGCCCCAGCATGCGCGTCTCGCCCATCTGCGCGATCGCGCTTTGAGCTTCGGCGTTCTCCTCGCCGATGAAGGCGACGCCCAGCACCGGCGCGTCGCGGCGCCGCAAGGCTTCCAGCGTCAGCAGGCTGTGGTTGATCGTGCCGAGACGGGTGCGCGCGACGACCACGACGGGGAGGCGCCAGCGCGCCAGGAGATCGGCGTTCGTTTTCTGAAGCGTCAAAGGCGTCATCACGCCGCCGGCCGTTTCAATTACCAGCGGGCGGGGAGCTCGCGGCGGATCGAGCGTTTCGGGGATGATCTCGACGCCGTCGAGCCTTGCGGCGAGATGCGGAGAAGCGGGCGTTCTGAGGCGAAACGCTTCGGGCAGGATGCGCTCGGGTTCAAGGCCCGCGAGACGCGCGACGATTTGCGAATTGGTCTCGCCGTCGAGACCCGCCTGCACCGGCTTCCAATAGGCGGCGCCGAGCGCGCCCGCGAGCGCCGCCGCGAACACCGTCTTGCCCACCTCCGTGTCGGTTCCCGCCACGACGAGAACACTCATGCCGGTTGTTCCCCGAGATTTCGCGCAAGCGTCGCGACCATCGCGTCGATCTCGTTTTCGCTCGCATTGAGCGTGATCGATATTCGAAGGCGCGCGGAGCCTTCCGGCACGGTGGGCGGACGGATCGCGCGGACGTCGAAGCCCGCGGCCTGCATGGCGCGCGCGATGGTGAGGGCGCGCCCGTCGGCGCCGACGATCACCGGCTGGATTTGCGTTCCCGAAGGCGTCACCTTCGTCGTGCGCTTCAATCTGTCGCCGAGCCGAAACACGCGCCGCGCCAGCGCGGTGCGGCGTTCTTCGGCGGCTTCGATCAGGGGTAGTGCGGTGCGGATCACATCGGCGAGCAGCGGCGAAGGCGCCGTCGCGAAGATGAAGTTGCGTGCGCGATTGACGAGAAAGTCGCGCAGCGCGCTGGGCAGGCACACGAGCGCCCCGGAAAGACCCAGCGCCTTGCCGCAGGTGTGCAGCGTCACGACATTTTCGCGCCCTTCGAAGTGATGCGCGATACCGCGGCCGCCGAGGCCATAGACGCCCGTCGCATGCGCCTCGTCGATGAGCAGGAACGCCTCGTGGGCTTCCGCGAGCGCGGCGAGCTCGGCGAGCGGCGCTCCGTCGCCGTCCATGCTGTAAAGGCTCTCCACCAGGATCCAGGCGCGGCCCGACGCGCTCCTGGCGCGGAAGGCGCGAAGAGCGTCGGCGAACGCGTCGGCGTCATTGTGGGGAACTGCGAGGCGCTCGGCGCGTGACAGGCGTAGGCCCTCATGACAGCTCGCATGAATGAGCGCGTCGTGAATCACGAGATCGCCGCGCTGCGGAAGCGTTGCGAGCAGCGCCTCATTGGCGGAAAATCCGGCGCTGAAGAAGAGCGCGCTCTCGGCCCCGAAGAACTGCGCCGCCGCTTCCTCCAGCGCTTCGTGCTCGGGGCAATTGCCCCGCAGGAGCCGCGAACCACCCGCGCCGAGCGGAACGCCCCGCGCGAGCGCGGCGGCCGCCAGCTCGCGCAGCGCCTCAGATCGGGCGAGGCCGAGATAATCGTTGGAGGCGAAGTCCGTCCCTTTGGCGGGCGCGAGCCCGCGCAAGCGATCTCCCGCGCGCAGTCCGTCGAGATCGGCGAGATGGGCCTCAAGCCAGCCGCGAGAGTTGGTCACGCGGGAAATCTCCAATCGGTTTCGCGCCGGGCCAAAACGCAAAAGGAGCCGCGAACGGCTCCTTCAACGCTCCCAGGAGTTTTCTCCGTCGCGCGATCAGTAGGCCGCGAAAGGATGCTTCGCCTCGACTCGGGCGGAGAGAACGCTTTGGGCGGTGGGGTCGCCCTTGAGCGCGCGCGCGATGGCTTCCTTGGTGGCCTGATAGTTGAATTCCTGGATCTTCTTGTCGTCGTTGGCGTCCCAATGGATGAAGACGCCGACGCAGATGAAGAGGTCGTCGGCCTTGTCGACCGGGATGACGCCTTCGGCGACCGAATTGGCGACGGCCTTGGCCACGCCATACTGCGCCGGGCCGAACATCTGCACGGCCTGCTTGGCGTTCTTGATCGTGACCTTGTTGAACAGGATGGTCGCCGGCTTCACGAGGAGATTCGGCGCGACGACAGCGAGAAGCGTGGTGAAGCCGTCCTTGTTGTTGACGAGCGCGTTGGCGAAAGCCTTCTCGACGGCGCTGCCGCGCGGTCCGATCAGAAGGTCGATGTGCGCGACTTCATTGCCGTCGCCGACGAGCGATTTGCCGACGCCGGTCTTGCCGAGGCCCGGCGAGCCGACGGGCTTGCCCAGCAGCGCGCCGAGAATGGTATCCAGTATCGAGGCCATTGTTCGAATTCCTTCCGGTCTGTTATCGCCGCCGCGCAGCCGCGACGCGGGTCGCGGACGGGTTCCGGCGCAGGATTATTGTTTCCCCTCGACCAAAACAGCCTTCGCTGTCGCGCGAGGAGGCCGAAAATGCGTCCCGGTTCCGAGTCGCGCCGATCCGGATTCGGTCCCGAGTTCGCCTCGGCCCAAGGATGACGCGATGGACCGGCCTCGATCCGGCCTTGCGAGCGTCGCGCAATCGGCGTCGCTCCCCTCTCGCCGGCGCCCTCCCGGAGCCGGCGCTTCCCTTGAACGCAGCCTCCGCGGCGGGGAGACTCGCTCCCTGCCGCGGATCTGGCGGCGTGAAAGCCCTTGCGCTTAGTTCGCGCCGAAGGGGTGCTTCACGTCGTTGCGCTTGGCGACGACCTCGGCGGCCTTAGGCTCGCCGCGCACGGCGCGCGCGAGAGCTTCCTTCGTGGCCTGGTAGTTGTATTCCTGGATCTTCTTGTCGTCGTTGGCGTCCCAGTGGATGAACACGCCGACCGAGATGAAGAGGTCGTCGGCCTCGGAGACCGGGATCACGCCTTCAGCGACCGAGTCGGCGACCGCCTTGGCGACGCCGGCCTGCGCCGGGCCGAACATCTGGACGGCCTGCTTGGCGCCCTTGATCGTGACCTTGTTGAACAGGATCGTGTTCGGCTTGGCCAGGAGGTTCGGCGCAACGACCGCGAGCAGGGTCGTGAAGCCGTCCTTGTTGTTCACAAGAGCGTTGGCGAACGCGGTCTCGGCGGCGCTTCCGCGCGGACCGATAATCAGGTCGATGTGCGCGACTTCATTGCCCTCGCCGACCAGCGACTCGCCGATCAGCATCTTGTTGATTAAAGCCATGTGCGTTTCCTTTCGACAAAACCAAGCGCCTCCCGCGGATCCCTGGCTAGGATCCGGGCGCCCTCCCTTATCGTTCGTCGGCCGGGAGCTGCAGCCCCCCCTGCCGGCCCGATGCGCACGGGACCATCCCGAGCGGCGCGGACTCAATCATTTTTATCGGCGTTTGCCAAGTGATCGGGACAACAAACTTCTTTGAATCGCGAAAGCTAGCGTTTTGCGGAAGTTTTTCGCTGCGGCGGCGCCCGAGGCGAAGGTTTTCAAGCTCAGGGCGATAGCGCAACCGCAACATCGTCCTTCGCATCCTCGGCACGAGATTTGCCCCAGCGCGATTTGGGATCACGGAATGTCGGGTTTGTCACAAGCCAAGCCGTCCCGCATCATCGAAAAGGAGAAGCACAAATGAGAGTGGCCGAAGCCTATGCAGACGCCGATTTGTCGAAAATCAAGGAGGCGCTCTCGGGCGGCCAACTCGTCATCTACTCGGTCGGCCGTCCGCCCTCCGCCGATCACGCGATCACGCGGAGCTCGGAGCTGGTGAGTTATACCTTCGCGTCCCCTGCCTTCGGCCCCGACGCGGCGGATGGAGCGCTCGCGCCTTCCTTCGTCGAAAATCCCGCCGTCGCGAAGCACGTAGGGACGCCCGGCTTCGCGCGGGCGCTTGCCGCTGACGGCTCGACTGTGGCGGATTTTTCCGTCGGATTCGGCGGGGAGGTCGTTCTCGAGGGCGTTTCGGCGACGCCGGACTATCCGATCAAGCTTCTCGCCTTGCGGATTCCCTTGCCGGCTGAGAAGGTGGAATGGACGAAGACCGAGTTCGGCCATGTCTTCGTGACGAACGCCGACAACGCTTGGCGAAAGCTGTCGGTCCGCGGTTAACATTAAGTTTCGCTCCAAAGACGCGGGACTTCCATCGAGGTCCCGCTATATCTAAAGTCTGAGTGGACGCAGCGCGGGGAGCCAAGAGGCGCCACCGCGCGGCGTTCGCATGGCTCGTAGCAGAGGTCGTCCGCGTGCGCGAAAGTCGAAGTCTCAGATATTTTCTGTCTTACAGCGGCAGAGGCTTACCTCTCAATCTCGTTTCCGAGATCGAACCGGTCGGGCTCGAGAACCGCAATACTTATTTTCGCGCCGAATACGACGGGCGAGACCGAATGACGCTTTGCGAGAAGATTGTCTACGGCGAGGTCGAGCTGCGCCACGCCTACCGCTACCGTGACGACGGCGGCCTCGCTGGCGCGACCATCGAGATGGACGGCGATACAACCGAGCTGGCCTTCGACCAAGACGCCGGTTGAGCGCCCCGGCGAGCGATTCGCCATTCCCTCACGCTGTGATTAAAAGCCCGCCCTGGAGTAACTTGAGGCGCAAATAGTCGGCAGACTTTTGCGATCGATTTCAGCGCGGGAGATGGCGGTGACTTCGCAGAAGCTGACGCTGGAGGCGCGCCGCGACGCCTTCCTGACCCGGCTCGACGCCGGTCGCGCGATCATGGGCATCGTGAATGTGACGCCGGACTCCTTCTCGGACGGCGGTCTGTTCCTGGCGCGCGACGCGGCGGTGTCGCAGGCGAAGAAGCTCGTCGCCGACGGCGCCGACATCGTCGACGTCGGCGCGGAATCGACGCGGCCGGGGCACGCCCCCGTTTCGGCCGAAGAGGAGTGGCGTCGGCTCGAGCCGCTGCTGGTTCAACTCGTCCGCGAGGCGGGCGCACCCGTGTCCATCGACACTTACAAGGCCGAGACAGCGCGTCGCGCCCTGGCGGCCGGGGTGGTCATGATCAATGACGTCTGGGGGTTGCAGCGCGATCCGGCGATGGCGGAGGTTGTCGCGGAGGCCGGGGCGCTCGTGGCGATCATGCACAATCGGGAAGAGACACAAGAAGGAATCGACATCGTCGAGGACATGAAGCGCTTTTTCGAACGATCGCTCGAGCTCGCGGCTCGGGCTGGCGTTCCGAAGCGATTCATCCTTCTCGATCCAGGCGTTGGCTTCGGCAAGACGCGCCAGCAGAATCACGCGGCGCTACGCGCCATTCCGCAATTGCGCGCTCTCGGATTCCCGGTGCTCGTCGGCGTTTCCCGCAAGTCGATCTTTCGTGATCTTGAGGGCGAGCGGATCGATGGACGCCTCATCGGGACGCTCGCCGCCAATATCGTCGCCGCGGGTCTGGGCGCGCAGCTCTTTCGCGTACACGACGCGCTGGAGCATAAGGCCGCCTTTGCGGTGCTCGAGGCGCTGCGATTCGGCGAACAGTGAGGGAACGAGATGGCGGCTGCGACGGTCGGCTTTGGTCTGGGCTCCAACATCGGCGACGCGCCGGCGAATCTGCGCGAAGCGCTGCGCCTTATCGTGGCGCGCGACGTTGCGACGCTCTCGGCCGTTTCGCGCATCTATCGCACCGCGCCATGGGGCGACCTCGATCAGCAGGAATTCGCCAACGCCTGCGCCGTCGGCGAAACCTCCCTAGGCCCTTACGAGTTGCTCGCCGCCGTCAAAACGATTGAGGCCGATATGGGTCGCGAACCCACGCGTCGTTGGGGGCCGCGGCTCATTGATATCGACATCCTTTTCTACGGAACCGAGGCGATCGACGACCCAGAGCTCACGATCCCGCACCGAGAACTTTTCGCGCGCCGATTTGTCCTTGCGCCTCTGGCGGAAATCGCGCCTGAACTCGCGCTCGGCGGGGTTACCGTCGAGGAGGCGCTGCGGCGGCTGGACGAAAAGGGCGTCAACGTCTGGGACTCTGAAAAGCCGTAAGCGCAGATCGCAAAACAGCTTTTCTATAGGGTCTTTGCGGCATCGGAGGTGAAGAATAGAGACGCCGAGGCCCAATTTTGACGCAGTGCAACATTTTTGTCACAGTCCTTTGGGTTGGGGTGACATTTGGCGAGGGGATTGGGTTGGGTTGGGGGTGATATTTAGCGAGGGATGGGTCAAATGGGCTGCTGGCGGTGTTTTTTGCGGTGGCGAAGGGATTTTGGGGGAAGCGTTGCGGCGGGCTTAGGGTGGCTAGAAAACTACCCGAATGGGTCGATAAGCCCCTTCGATAGATTGTCATCTCCTGCCCTATCGAGTATTGTTTTTAGGTCCCTGAACAGAAATGCTCTCGGCACGCTGGGCTTGGCCCGGGCGGGGTTCGAGGAGGGGCGTTCAGGCGCTTTCTTTCGGATTTCACGGGGCGGCTCCAAGCGGCGCGTCGGACTTGTCGCTGCGACGGGAACGATCAAAAAACGAGCAACAAAAACAAGAAAAACAACAACAAGAAGAACAAGAAGAAGAAGAACGAGGGGGAAGGGCGCATAAGCTTCGCGCTTTCGGTTTGGTGAAAACTTCGGACGGATGTCGGGGCGCGGCTTCGCGCTTGCGGCCTTTTCAGTCCGGGCGGCTTGGAGAAAGAGGGGCGCCGATGGCGTCGCGAGTTTCGGCAAGCGAACGACGAAGACCAACGGAAGCGACGAGAACAAAAAGAAGAGCGAAGAGCGCCGGAACGCGAAGAGCCGAAACGCCAACAAAAGCAACAACAAAAGCAAGAAGAGGCGTGAAGGCCTGCAATGTCGGGGGTTGAGAAGCCTGAAAGCTCGAGCAGGACGAGGGTTGCGCCGCCTTGAAGAGGGCGGAACGGCCGAAAGACGCGCAAATCTTGGATAGAGAGCAGACTTAGGAGGACCAAGCATGAGTTCGACAACAAGCACGGCTGCCGGCGCAGCCGCGACAGACACCATCGTCGATCTGCGAGGCATGTGGATCGGCCTTGTGGTGCTGAACGTGTTTTATCTGATCGTTCGCATCTATGAGCAGATCTACGGCTGGCGCGCGGGTCTCGACTCGTTCGCGCCGGAGTTCCAGACCTACTGGCTGTCGATTCTTTGGACCGAGATCCCGTTGGAACTCGTTTCGGGCATCGCGCTCGCCGGCTATCTCTGGAAGACCCGCGACCGCAACGTCGACGCCGTCGCTCCTCGCGAGGAGATGCGCCGTCTGGTGGTGCTGGTTCAGTGGCTGACGGTTTATGGCATCGCCATTTACTGGGGCGCTTCGTTCTTCACGGAGCAGGACGGCACGTGGCACATGACGGTGATTCGCGACACGGACTTCACGCCGTCGCACATCATCGAGTTCTACATGAGCTATCCGATTTACTCGGTGATCGCGGTGGGCGCGTTCTTCTATGCGAAGACCCGCATCCCGTATTTTGCTCATGGCTACTCGCTGGCGTTCCTGATCGTGGCGATTGGCCCGTTCATGATCATCCCGAACGTTGGTCTCAACGAGTGGGGCCACACCTTCTGGTTCATGGAAGAGCTGTTCGTTGCGCCGCTGCACTGGGGCTTCGTGTTCTTCGGCTGGATGGCGCTCGGCGTGTTCGGCGTCGTGCTGCAGATCCTCGGCCGCGTCCATGCGCTGATCGGCAAGGAAGGCGTCGCGCTGCTCGCGTAAGCGACAGGCGAGGAAATTGGAGGGTCGCGCCTTCTGGCGCGGCTCTCTTGGAAAAGCGTTCAAACTGAAAAGAAGACGACAATCCGGCGCAGACGAAGCCGGAGAGCGTTCTGACCAAGGAGAAGAGAGATGTCGACATCGAAGAGCGGAGGAGCGGTCGGTCCGTTCCATTCCGTCGCGGAAGCGGCGGGATGCGTACAAACCACCGACTGGATGCTTCTGACGCTGCTGTTTTTTGCGGTTCTGGGCGGCTATCACGTCCACTTCATGCTGACGGCGGGCGACTGGGACTTCTGGGTTGACTGGAAGGATCGTCGTATGTGGCCGACGGTCGTGCCGATTCTGGGCGTGACCTTCTGCGCGGCGACGCAGGCGTTTTTCTGGGTGAACTTCCGTCTGCCGTTCGGTGCGGTGTTCGCGGCGCTGGGCCTGCTGATTGGCGAGTGGATCAACCGCTACGTGAACTTCTGGGGTTGGACCTACTTCCCGATCTCGCTGGTGTTCCCGTCGGCTCTGATCGTTCCGGCGATCTGGCTTGACGTGATCCTTCTGCTTTCGGGCAGCTATGTGATCACGGCGGTGATCGGCGCTCTGGGCTGGGGCCTTCTGTTCTACCCGAACAACTGGCCGGCGATTGGTCAGTATCACCAGGCGACCGAGCAGCATGGTCAGCTGATGTCGCTTGCGGATCTGATCGGCTTCCACTTCGTCCGCACGTCGATGCCGGAATACATCCGCATGGTCGAGCGCGGCACGCTGCGCACCTTCGGTAAGGACGTCGTGCCGGTCGCGGCCTTCTTCTCGGGCTTCGTGTCGATGCTGGTCTACTTCGCGTGGTGGTTCCTGGGCCGCTTCTACTCGACGACGAAGATCATCAAGGCGATCTAATTACAGCTTGACGACGCGCTTCCTCGCGGACTGGCCTGGCGCAAGGGTCGGGCGGGCCGCGGGGAGGGAAACGAGCGGGGGCGGGGCTTCGCGAAGAGCGGGCTTTGCTCCAAACGAAAGAAACTTGGGAGGTTGTTGATGAAAGCCCTAGTCAAGCTCGCTGCGCTGGGCGCGGCGGCGGTAGTGGCGACGGTTGGAGCTGCGGCTCCGGCCTTCGCGCACGGCGAGAAGTCGCAGCAGGCGTTCCTCCGGATGCGCACGCTGAACTGGTATGACGTCGCGTGGTCGAAGACCTCGGTGGCGGTGAATGAAGAGATGGTGCTTTCGGGCAAGGTGCACGTGTTCTCGGCATGGCCGCAGGCTGTGGCGAACCCGCGCGTGTCGTTCCTGAACGCCGGCGAGCCGGGCCCGGTTCTGGTGCGCACGGCGCAGTTCATCGGCGAGCAGTTCGCTCCGCGCTCCTTCTCGCTGGTTCCGGGTAACGACTATGCGTTCTCGGTGAACCTGCGCGGCCGTCGCGCGGGCCGGTGGCACGTTCATGCGCAGATCAACGTCGAAGGCGGCGGACCGATCATCGGGCCGGGCCAGTGGATCGAGATCAAGGGCGACATGAAGGACTTCACCGATCCGGTGACGCTCCTTGACGGCACGACGATCGACCTCGAGCACTACGGCATCAGCCGGGTTTACGCCTGGCATCTTCCGTGGCTGGTCGTGGGCGCGGCGTGGATCCTGTTCTGGTTCGTCCGCAAGGGCATCATCGCCTCCTATCTGCGCGTTGCGGAAGGCCGGGACGATGCGGTCACCGACGAAGACCGCCGCATTGGCGCGATCGTCCTGGCGCTGACGATCCTGGCGACGATCTTCGGCTACGCCTACACGAACTCGCAGTTCCCGCGCACGATCCCGCTTCAGGCCGGCTTGCAGAAGCCGCTGACGCCGATCACGACCGCGGGCACGGCGGGCGTCGGCAAGGAGCAGGTGACCGTTGACCTCTCGGGCGGCGTCTACAAGGTGCCGGGCCGTGAGCTGACGATCAACGTGAAGGTGAAGAACACCACCGCCCATCCGCTTCGCCTCGGCGAATATACGGCGGCGGGCCTGCGCTTCCTGAACCCTGACGTGTTCACGACGAAGCCTGAGTTCCCGGACTATCTGCTTGCGGATCGCGGTCTGTCGACCGATCCGACGCCGATCGCCCCCGGCGAGACGAAGGACATTGTGGTGAAGGTGCAGGACGCGCGTTGGGACATCGAGCGTCTGTCGGACCTGGCTTACGACACCGATAGCCAGATCGGCGGCCTGTTGTTCTTCTTCACCCCGGACGGCCAGCGCTACGCCGCGGAAATCGGCGGCCCGGTCATTCCGAAGTTCGTCGCGGGCGACATGCCCTGATCGATACGCCATAGACAAAACCGCCGGCCGGAGATCGCCTCTCCGGCCGGCTTTTTTTCTGAAAACCACCAAACTCACACGCCAGCGCGTTGCCGCTTGCCTTTGCGGCCCAGACGCATGCCGCTTGGACCTTTTCGACACATCGACCGAGCACGCTTTGGACGTTGAGAGGTTCGGCCTGAAGATGATGCGGGCTTCATGTGAGGACGATCCGGCGCCTCCGGAAACGATTTCATGAGATCCGAAACCGCCTGCAAAACGCGGTCGAAGGTAGCAATCCAGAGGGCGGGTCACGCCAAAAATCAGTTGCCGCCTTTTGTCATCGCGCTCCAGGGAAGGCCCAGGAAGCGCGAGTCACTTTTCCGAAAGCAAAGTGTCGACGAAGGCGGCGACGCTCTCAGCGCGACGCGGCCGCCGCAGCCTCTCGCTCCGCAATATGGCCAGAAGGTCGTCGAATGCGGCCTGAAGATCGTCGTTGATGAGCACATAGTCATATTGCGCCCAGCGTGAAATCTCGTTGCGCGCGTTGTCCAGACGCTTTTCGATCGTCTCCTGAGAATCCTCGGCGCGGCGCTCCAGCCGCGCGCGAAGCTCTTTCATCGAGGGCGGGAGAATGAAGACGGTTACAGCCTCCGCCGGTATCTTCTGGCGGACTTGCTGCGTGCCCTGGTAGTCGATGTCAAACAGCGCGTCGCGGCCTTGCGCCAAAAGGTCTTCCACCGGCTGGCGGGGCGTGCCGTAGAAATTTCCGTGCACCTGAGCCCATTCCAGCAATTCGCCTGAGTCACGCATCGCCTCGAATTGGCGCTGCGTGATGAAACGGTAATGGATCCCGTCCACCTCGCTCGTGCGCCGAGGACGTGTCGTGACCGAAATCGACAGCGTGAGGTCGAGGCGTCGATCCTGCAGCAACATCCGCGTCAAGGTCGTCTTTCCGGCTCCGGAGGGCGAAGACAGAATCAACACGATGCCGCGGCGTTCGGACTTTTGCGGAGACATAGACAAAGGAAACACGAGGGGTTGCGTGGCTGTTGGATCGGAGATTCATCGACAGACCAATGAGCCCCGCGCACAGTCCATAGTCGAAGCGAGGTTCTTTGTCCAAAAGCGGTCCCCCTCCCGACCAAGGGCGCTCGAGGTTTCCACTTCTCCCGGAGGCGCTTTGCCGCGCTATTCGATGTTTTGCACCTGCTCGCGCCATTGCTCGATCTCAAACTTCATTTCGAGACCGATCGACGTCAGCGAGGCGTCATTCACCTTCGCGCAGAGGGTGTTCGCCTCGCGCGCAAGTTCCTGCGCCAGGAAATCGAGGCGTCGGCCCATCGGGCCGCTTGCCGCGAGCAACGCCCGCGCGCTGGCGAGATGCGCGTGCAGCCGATCGATTTCCTCGCGAATATCCGACTTCACGACGAGCAGCGCCGCTTCCCGATGCAGCCACTGTGGGTCGAGTCCGGTCGACGTCTGCAGAATGGTCGAGAGTTGCTGGGCGAGACGCGCTCGCACCGCTTCCGGCTGACGCGCGGGGCTCTCGTCCGCCTGTCGAGCGAGTTCTTCCAGGCGGTCGAGTCGCTTGAGCAGCACCACCGAGAGCGCTGCGCCCTCGGCTCGACGCGAGACCACGAGGGCTTGGAGCGCTTCCTCAAGGCAGAAAGTGATCTGCGCCTCGAGGACCGCGCGTTCCGCCTCTTCTTCCTCCGGCTCCACGAATTCGACGACGCCGCGCAGCGCCAGCAGCCCGTCCAGCGAGGCTGACCGAAGATTCGCGTTGAGCGGGATGTCCTCGATGGCCTGGAGCAAAGTCTCGAGCGCCGCACGATTGACGCGCAGCGCGCCTCCCGTCGAGGCGCGGCAGGCGGAAAGCGAAGCCGAGCAAGCGCCCCGTGTGAGCTTCTCCGAGACGATGCGGCGCGCCTTGATCTCGACCGCGTCGAAGCCGGGCGGCAAGCGCAGCCGCAGATCCAGGCCTTTGGAGTTGACGCTCTTGACCTCCCAGGCATAGCTCCAGACGCCGTGAGCGCCCTGTGCGCGAGAAAACCCCGTCATGCTGGCGATAGACATATCGGCTGCGCCTTTGCGCTTGACTCCAAATATCGTCGAAGGAGTCAGGAATTTTGATTCTGGTGCGGCGCATGAACCCTTGCGGCGCCGCCGACAGGGGGCTCGCAACTTGCCGACGCAAGATCACGGCTCATCGCAAGGAGACGTCCGAGGGCACGGTCTTAGGCGAGTTCAAATCCCACGACTTATCGAGAAGCGGGTCGAGCCGCGTCCCCTGCGACGCGTCGAAGACGCGCCTCTCGCGCGAACCCTCGCTCGCGGCGCCCGCGCTGGGATTCAGCGAGTGGCTTCGCGTGTCGTCCGCCGCCCCTTCGGAGACCGGGACGAGGCGACCGAAAGGCCCTGCGTCGCCATGCTTCTCCTTGACGTCTGGCGTCGGGGGCGGTTGCATCAGGCTCGGCGCGGCGCGCTCGGCCTCAGGAGGCGCGGCCCTCTCATGCTCGATGTCGCGCCAATGTTGAACGTTGCGATTATGCTGCTCGAGCGTCTGCGAGAAGACATGCCCGCCCGTTCCGTCGGCGACGAAGTAGAGATCATTCGTTCTCGCGGGATTGGCCGCCGCCTCCAGGGAGGCGCGTCCGGGATTGGCGATCGGGCCGGGCGGCAGGCCCTCAATCGCATAAGTGTTGTAAGGCGTGTATTTCTCGATCTCAGACCGCAGAATCGGCCTGCCGAGCGTCGCCTTGCCGCCGACGAGGCCGTAGATGATGGTCGGATCGGATTGCAGCCGCATTTTCTTGCGCAGCCGGTTGACATACACGGCGGCGACCATCGGGCGCTCCTCCGCCTTTCCAGTCTCCTTCTCGACGATCGAGGCGAGCGTCACGAGCTCGAAGGGCGTTCGGATCGGCAGGTCGGGTCGCCGGTGCGCCCAGACCTGGTCGACCAGCTTTTTCAGATCGTCCTGCATCTTCGCCACGAGCTTGGCGCGCTGAAAGCCTCGCGTCACCTTGTAGGTTTCAGGCAGAAGCGCCCCCTCCTTTGGCGTCTCCATAATCTCGCCGGAGAGAATGTCGTTGTCGCGCAGACGTTGCGTGATCTGCTCGCTCGTCAGGCCCTCGGGAATGGTCACGGAATGGAGCACCTGGCGCCCGTTGACCAACTCGTCGATCACCTCCCGAAGGCTCGCTGCCTGCTTGAAGAGATATTCGCCCGGCTTCACCTTGCCGATCTTGTTCTCGACCAGAAGCGTGGCGTTCATCAAAAAGGTGTTCTGGACCACGCCCTCCCGTTCGAGTTGCGAGATCATTTCCAGCGCGTCCGTGCGCGGCGGAAAATAGACTACCTTGTCGGCGCGCAGTGGGCCGGGCTCATTCAACACATGACGAATCGAAACGAGCCCAAAAATCCCTGCGACAAGCGCCACCAGCAAGAAGCTGAAGCCGTCGCTCAACAGGGAAAGGCTTCCCCGCTGGCGGCGTCGGCGTGTCCGCGCGCGCCGCTTGCGCGCCTGCTCCTCCTCGCGGGTGCGGGGTCTTCTCCTCCAAAATCGCCAGAAACTCCTGCGTGGCTCTGGCTCAGGCTTTGGCGGAGGGCTCGGCGTGGCCGAGCTGGGCGGCGCGCTCTGAGCCGCCGCCTGCTGAGCGGACGCGGCGTCGGCGGGACCCGCAGTCTCCGTCCCAGATTTCTCGGCCGTCTGGTCGTTGTCGTTGTCGCTCGTCATGCGTTCATGCCGCCCGCGCCGATGAAGAATTTCGTCGCCTCACGACCTTGGCCGAGTTCTGCGACACACGCGAGGATGCGATCGATTCGTTCCGCGCGACCATACGCCGCCACGGCGAAAGCGGAAAGAGCCAGCCTGCCGCTCAATCCGCCCGGCGGAGCAGCAAGGACGCGTTGGTGCCCCCAAAGCCGAAGGAGTTGGACAGCGCCACGTCGATCTTTCGCTTGCGCGCGACATGCGGCACGAGGTCGATTGCTGTTTCAACGGACGGGTTGTCGAGATTGCGCGTGGGCGGCGCCACTTGGTCGCGGATCGCGAGGATCGTGTAGATCGCTTCGACGGCCCCCGCGGCGCCGAGAAGATGTCCGATCGCTGATTTCGTCGAGGACATGGAGAGCCTGGACTCTCCATTGCCGATGAGCCGCTCGACGGCGCCGAGCTCGATTTCGTCGCCGAGCGGGGTCGATGTTCCATGCGCGTTGACGTAATCCACGTCCTCGATCGCGAGCCCGCCTCGCTTCAGCGCGGCCCTCATGCAGCGATAGGCCCCGTCGCCGTCGGGCGAAGGCGCCGTAATGTGATAGGCGTCGCCCGACATGCCGTAGCCGATGATCTCGGCATAGATCTTCGCGCCGCGCGCCTTGGCGTGCTCGTAAGATTCGACCACCACGCAGCCCGCGCCTTCTCCCATGACAAAGCCGTCGCGATCCTTGTCATAGGGACGCGACGATTCTTTCGGGCGATCGTTGAAGCCTGTGGACAAAGCCTTGCAGGCCGCAAAGCCAGCGACGCCAATTCGGTTGACGGGCGACTCCGCGCCACCCGCGACCATCACTTCGGCCTCGCCGAGCGCGACGATTCGCGCCGCGTCGCCAATCGCATGCGACCCGGTGGAGCAGGCTGTCACCACGGCGTGGTTTGGGCCCTTGAGCCCATGCATGATGGAGACGTAGCCCGCCGCCAGATTGATGATGCGGCCCGAGATGAAGAAGGGCGAGACTCGCCGCGGCCCCTTTTGCAGCAGTGTGACCGATGTCTCGTAAATGCCGCCGAGTCCGCCGATGCCGGAGCCGATAAGGACTCCTGTCGTCTCCTGCTTTTCCGGCGTGTCGGCTTTCCAGCCCGCGTCAGCGAGCGCCTGCGTCGCCGCGGCGGCGCCATAGATGATGAAATCGTCTACCTTGCGCTGCTCTTTGGGCTCGAACCAGTCGTCGGGGTTAAAGCTCCCCTCGACGCCCGTCCCCCGGGGGACGACCGCAGCAATCTGGCAAGCGAGATCGTTCACCTCGAACGTGTCGATGCGCTTGAAGCCGCACTCTCCGGCTATCAATCGCCGCCAATTTGTTTCGACGCCGCAGCCCAAAGGCGTAACGAGGCCGAGACCTGTGACCACCACCCTGCGCATGGCTCGCATTCTCGCAAGCAGTTATTATGTTGAGTAGATCCACGCGCCGCGCGTCTCCCAGCCGCGGCCCGCCTGCGGGGGCCCGGGGAGGGCGCGGCGTCCGAGACCGTCAAGTCAAGCTCAAGAAGCTTTCGCGCCCTCGAGGAATTTTACGGCGTCGCCGACCGTCAAAATCGTCTCGGCCGTGTCGTCCGGGATCTCGATCCCGAACTCCTCTTCGAAGGCCATGACCAGTTCGACGATGTCGAGCGAGTTGGCGCCCAGGTCGTCGATGAAACTAGCTTTGTCGACCACCTTCTCGGGCTCGACGCCGAGGTGCTCGACGACAATCTTCTTCACGCGCTCGGCGACATCGCTCATATGCTTCAATCCCTTATTTACGTCTTCCGCGGCTTCAGCGCACGGCGCGCCGCTTTCCTTTTTCGCCTGAAGGCGCTGAACGCCTCCCGCGTCTTCAAGACACCCCTACGCCGCCGTTCCCGCATATCGGGGAAAGCGGACCGCCGCAAGAGGGGGGATCGGGTGGAGCGTCGCGCCGCAGGCGCCGGAGGGCCAAAGCTGCTCAGAAAAGTGAAACAGCCGCGCTTCGGGGGCTGCCGCCCCTGAGGTTTCCTGTGGAGGGCGCGAGGCCCCTTCTCACAACCTTCGCAATCGTTTAACACCACCCCACCACAACGAGCCGGGCGCGCCCGCTCAGATCCAGCAGGACGCGTTCCGGTCCCGAAAGGCCGGCGGCGCGGCCTTTTTTTATGCGCGCCATCGCAAGCGGAAGAGCATGCCCAAGAGAGACGACATCTCGACGATCCTGATCATCGGCGCCGGGCCCATCGTGATTGGTCAGGCCTGTGAGTTCGACTATTCGGGGACCCAGGCCTGCAAAGCGCTGAAGGCCGAAGGCTTTCGGATCGTGCTCGTCAACTCCAATCCGGCGACGATCATGACCGATCCGGACATGGCCGACCGCACTTACGTCGAGCCGATCACGCCGGAGATCGTGGCGCAGATCATCGAGAAGGAGCGCTACGCCGCGCCCGGCGGCTTCGCGCTGCTCCCGACCATGGGCGGCCAGACGGCGCTGAACTGCGCGCTCTCGCTGCAAAAGATGGGCGTGCTCGAAAAATTCGACGTCGAGATGATCGGCGCTTCGGCGGCGGCGATCGACAAGGCCGAGGATCGCGAGCTTTTTCGCGAGGCGATGAAAAAAATCGGCCTGGACACGCCGCGTTCGCATCACGTCAAGACCTTATCCGCCGCGCTCGCCGCCCTCGAGGACATCGGCCTTCCCGCGATCATCCGCCCCTCCTTCACGCTCGGGGGCACCGGCGGCGGCATCGCGTATAACGAGGCCGAGTTCATCGATATCGTGAAGAGCGGCATCGACGCCTCGCCGACGAATGAAGTGCTGGTCGAGGAGAGCGTGCTCGGCTGGAAAGAGTACGAGATGGAGGTTGTCCGCGACAAGGCGGACAATTGCATCATCGTCTGCTCGATCGAGAATATCGATCCGATGGGCGTGCACACCGGCGACAGCATCACCGTCGCGCCGGCGCTGACGCTCACCGATAAAGAATATCAGATCATGCGCGACGCTTCGATCGCCGTTCTGCGCGAGATCGGCGTCGAGACCGGCGGCTCCAACGTTCAATTCGCGGTGGACCCGTCGAGCGGTCGCATGATCGTGATTGAGATGAACCCCCGCGTTTCTCGCTCTTCCGCCCTGGCTTCGAAAGCCACGGGCTTTCCGATCGCCAAGGTCGCGGCGAAGCTCGCCGTCGGCTACACGCTCGACGAGGTCGCAAACGAGATCACGGGCGGCGCGACGCCTGCGTCTTTCGAGCCGACGATCGACTATGTCGTGACCAAGATTCCCCGCTTCGCCTTCGAGAAATTCCCCGGCGCCGAGCCCGTGCTGACGACCGCCATGAAATCGGTCGGCGAGGCGATGGCGATCGGCCGCAGCTTCGCCGAGTTGCTGCAGAAGGCGCTGCGTTCGCTCGAGACGGGCCTCTCTGGACTGGACGAGATCGAGATCGAGGGTCTCGGCAAGGGCGACGACATGAACGTGCTTCGCGGGGCGCTCGGCACGCCGACGCCGGATCGCTTGCTCGTCGTCGGTCAGGCGCTGCGGCTTGGCATGGGCGTTGCTGAGATTCACGAGGCGTGCAAGATCGATTCGTGGTTCATCGAGCGGCTCCATGAGATCGTCGCGCTCGAAGCCAGGGTGCGGACTTTCGGCCTGCCGAAAGATGCGGAAAATTTGCGCATGCTCAAGGCCGCGGGCTTCTCGGATGGACGCCTCGCCACTCTCGCAAAGACGGAGGAGAAGGAGGTGCGCGCGTTGCGCCACAGCCTCGGCGTACGGCCTGTGTACAAGCGCATCGACACCTGTGCCGCGGAATTCGCCTCGCCCACGGCCTACATGTATTCGACCTACGAAACGCCTTTTAGCGGGGCGCCTGCTTGCGAGGCGAGACCCTCGGCGCGCGACAAGATCGTCATTCTCGGCGGCGGGCCCAACCGAATCGGTCAGGGGATCGAATTCGACTATTGCTGCTGTCACGCCTGTTTCGCGTTGCATGACGCCGGCTACGAAACGATCATGATCAATTGCAATCCCGAGACCGTGTCGACTGATTATGACACGTCGGATCGTCTTTATTTCGAGCCGTTGACGAATGAGGACGTGGGCGAGATCCTCGACGTCGAGCGCAGAGCGGGACGCCTCAAGGGCGTGATCGTGCAATATGGCGGACAGACCCCGCTGAAGCTCGCCAAAGGCCTTGAAGAAAGCGGCGCCCCCATTCTCGGCACGCCCGTCGATTCGATCGATCTCGCCGAGGACCGGGATCGCTTCAAGCGGCTGTTGGATAAGCTCGGCCTGAAGCAACCCAAGAACGGCATCGCCTATTCCGTCGAGCAGTCGCGAATCGTCGCCTCCGAGCTCGGTCTGCCGCTGGTGGTGCGCCCGAGCTATGTGCTCGGCGGGCGCGCGATGGCGATCATCCGCGACGCAGGAGCGCTTGACGACTATCTCCTTGGCGTGCTGCCCAGTCTCGTGCCTTCCGAGATCAAGACGCGCTACCCCAACGACAAGACCGGGCAGATCAACACGGTGCTCGGCAAGAATCCGCTGCTCTTCGACCGCTATCTGACGGACGCGATCGAGGTGGACGTGGACTGCATCGCGGACGGCGAGGATGTGGCGATCGCCGGCGTGATGGAGCACATCGAAGAGGCGGGCATTCACTCCGGCGATTCGGCCTGCTCGCTACCGCCGCGTTCGCTTTCGGCCGAAACGATCGCGGCGCTCGAGGACCAGACGAAGCGCCTCGCCACGGCGCTGGGCGTCGTCGGGCTGATGAACGTGCAATATGCGCTGAAGGGCGGCGTGATCTACGTGCTCGAGGTCAATCCCCGCGCCTCGCGCACGGTCCCCTTCGTCGCCAAGGTGGTCGGCAAGCCCATCGCCAAGATCGCCGCGCGTGTGATGGCCGGCGAGCCGCTCACGAGCTTCGATCTCCCCACAGGCGCGACGCTTGGCCATGTCGGCGTCAAGGAATCCGTTTTCCCCTTCGCGCGCTTTCCGGGCGTCGATACTGTGCTCGGACCGGAGATGCGGTCGACCGGCGAGGTCATCGGCCTCGATTCCTGCTTCGCCGCGGCCTTCGCTAAGAGCCAGCTCGGGTCCGGCGCCCGGCCTCTCAAGGGCGGGGTCGTCTTCGTCTCGGTGCGCGACGCCGACAAGGAGCGCGTCGTCGGACCGCTGCGTCTGCTGCAGAAACTGGGCTTCGAGAGCGTCGGCACCGGCGGAACGGCGCGTTTTCTGACGAGCCGCGGCATTCCGACGCAGAAAATCAACAAGGTTTCGGAAGGGCGCCCGCATATCGTCGACGCAATCAAGAACGGGTCGATCCAGCTTGTCTTCAATACGACCGAAGGGGCGCAGGCGATGGCGGATTCCCGCTCCTTGCGCCGGGCGGCGCTGCTGCATAAAATTCCCTATTACACAACGTTGGCTGGGGCGATCGCCGCCGCCGAGGGGATTGAGGCCTACGCCACCGGAGAACTGAAGGTCCGCGCCTTGCAGGATTATTTCCGCTAGCTCGGGCCGCCCGACGCCCCCCAGGACCCGGTTTTGGCGTGGGTCGGCCCGGGGCGGGCCCTCGGCCTTTTGGCGGACGCCGAGCCAAAGAAAGTGGATGATAATGGAAAAAGTGCCCATGACCGTCGCCGGCCACGCTGCGCTCACGGAGGAGTTGCGGCGCCGCCAGCAAGAGGAGCGGCCGCGCATCATTCAGGCGATCTCGGAGGCGCGCGCGCACGGCGATCTCTCGGAGAACGCCGAATATCACGCGGCGAAGGAGGCGCAGTCGCTCAATGAGGGTCGGATCGCCGAGCTCGAGGACAAGCTGTCGCGCGCCGAGATCATCGACGTCTCCAAGCTTTCCGGCTCGACCGTGAAGTTCGGTGCCACGGTCACCGTGTTCGACGAAGAAACGGAAGAAGAGAAACGCTATCAGATCGTCGGCGAGGCCGAGGCTGACGTGAAGGACGGCAGGATCTCGGTCGCTTCGCCGATCGCCCGCGCGCTGATCGGCAAGAAAGCGGGCGATACGGTGGAAGTGAAGACCCCCAAGGGCGGTAAGAGCTATGAGATATTGACCGTCGCGTTCGTTTAATAGGCTCAGGGCGCCGCAAGCACAGGCTTTGCCGCCCTCTGGGCCAATGTTATAGCCAACCCTTTATGACGGGGCCCATGGCCTCTTCCGCCCCTCTCGGACCGACGCTCGCTGCGCCTGTGAATTGGCGATGTCGGGAGAAGAGGGCAGCGCTGCGCCAGGGGATATGAGATGCCGAAGATCAAGGTCGCCAATCCAGTCGTCGAGCTCGACGGCGACGAGATGACTCGGATCATCTGGGCCTTCATTAAGGACAAGCTGATCCATCCCTATCTCGACATCGATCTCGACTATTTCGATCTTTCGATCGAGAACCGCGACGCGACGAACGATCAGGTGACGATCGACGCGGCCAACGCCATCAAGCGCCACGGCGTCGGCGTCAAATGCGCGACGATCACCCCGGACGAAGCGCGCGTGAAGGAATTCGGCCTCAAGGAGATGTGGAAGTCGCCGAATGGCACGATCCGCAACATCCTGGGCGGCGTGATTTTTCGCGAGCCGATCATCTGCAGCAACGTGCCACGCCTCGTGCCGCACTGGACGCAACCGATCGTCGTCGGCCGCCACGCCTTCGGCGATCAGTATAAGGCGACGGATTTCAAAGTCCCCGGCAAAGGGCGCCTCACGATCAAGTTCGAGGGTGCGGACGGAAACGTCATCGAAAAGGAGGTCTTCGCCTTCCCCGGCGCCGGCGTCGCCATGGCGATGTATAATCTAGACGAGTTGATCCGCGAATTCGCGCGCGCCTCGCTCAACTACGGGCTGCAGCGCAAGTTTCCGGTCTATCTCTCGACGAAAAATACGATTCTCAAGGCCTATGACGGCCGCTTCAAGGACCTGTTCCAGGAGATTTTCGACGCGGAGTTCAAGGAGCGCTTTGCGACGCTCGGCCTCACCTATGAGCACCGGCTCATCGACGACATGGTGGCTTCGGCGCTGAAATGGTCGGGCGGCTACGTCTGGGCCTGCAAGAATTACGACGGGGACGTGCAGTCGGACATCGTGGCGCAGGGCTTCGGCTCGCTCGGGCTCATGACCTCGGTGCTGATGACGCCGGACGGCAAGACGGTCGAGGCGGAGGCCGCGCATGGCACGGTGACACGCCATTATCGCGAGCATCAGAAGGGGCATGCGACATCGACGAATTCGATCGCCTCGATCTTCGCCTGGACGCGCGGTCTCGCGCACCGCGCCAAGCTCGACGACAACGCCGAACTCGCGCGCTTCGCCAAAACGCTCGAGGAGGTCTGCGTCGCGACCGTCGAGAGCGGCTATATGACGAAGGATCTGGCCCTGCTCATCGGCCCGAAGCAGAAATGGCTCTCGACGACGGGCTTTCTCGACAAGATAGACGAGAACCTGAAGAAGGCGATGGGATAGGACGCGGTCCTAATTCCTGAACCGCGGGCGATTGAGCGCGGTGGAGTTAGTGCCAACGCTCTTGCCGACAGCGCGCCTAGAGGCGCGCGGTCCATTAACAGTCTGCGACTCGCGCGGGAGGGGGCCGCGGCGGCGGCTCACCCCTCCAGCAGCCTTCTCGCTATCACCTGCGCCTGAATTTCCGCCGCGCCCTCGAAGATGTTGAGGATGCGGGCGTCGCAGAGCACGCGGGAGATCGGATACTCCAGGGCGAAGCCGTTGCCGCCGTGAATTTGCAGCGCGTTGTCGGCCGCCGCCCAGGCGACGCGCGCGCCGAGCAGCTTCGCCATGCCGGCCTCGAGATCGCAGCGCTTGCCGCCGTCCTTCTGGCGCGCCGAAAAATAGGTGATCTGACGCGCGACGTGAATTTCGACCGCCATCGCGACGATCTTGTCGAAGATGCGCGGGAAGGAGAACAGCGGCTTGCCGAACTGGATGCGCTCCTTGGCGTAGCGGAGCCCCAGGTCCATCGCGCTTTGCGCCACACCCAGCGCCCGCGCCGCGGTCTGGATGCGCGCCGATTCGAAGGTCTCCATGAGCTGCTTGAAGCCGTTGCCTTCCTCGCCGCCGAGAAGGTTTTCCGCCGGCACTTCGAAACCGTCGAAGCCGATCTCGAACTCCTTCATGCCGCGATACCCGAGCACCTCGATTTCGCCGCCGGTCATGCCCTTGGCCGGGAAGGGATTCTCATCCGTGCCGCGCGGCTTTTCGGCGAGGAGCATCGAGAGGCCCTTGTAGCCCTTCTCTTCCGGATTGGTGCGCACGAGCAGCGTCATGACGTCGGCGCGGACCGGATGGGTGATCCAGGTCTTGTTGCCGGTCACCTTATAGACCTCGCCTTCGCGCGCTGCGCGCGTCCGCAGACCGGCGAGGTCGGAACCGTTGTTTGGCTCGGTGAAGACGGCGGTCGGAAGAATTTCGCCGGCCGCGATCTTGGGAAGATACTTTTCCTTCTGCGCCGGGGTCCCGCCGACGAGGATCAGCTCGCCCGCGATCTCCGAACGTGTGCCGAGCGAGCCGACGCCGATATAGGCGCGCGACAGTTCCTCGGAGACGACGCACATGGCGATCTTGCCCATGCCGGAGCCGCCGAATTCCTCGGGGATCGTCAGGCCGAAGACGCCAAGCTCAGCCAAGCCCGAGATCACCTCCAGCGGGATATACTCGTTCTTGGCGTGCCACTCCTGGGCGAAGGGCGTCACATTGTCGGACGCGAACTTTCGCATTTCGGAGCGGATGGCCTCGAGCGTCTCGTCGAGGCCGGAGGCGCCGACCGTTTCCGCCGCCTCATGGTGGTCGATGAGTTCGGCCAGGCGCGCCTTGTTCTGAGGCGTCAGCCCCTGGTGAATGACACGATTGGCGGCTTCGCTGGAACGGGCGCGCACCTCGTCGCAACTCAAGCCGAAGTCGAAGAGCCGCACGATTTCGCCCTGGCTCATCGGGATGCCGCCGAAGACCTGCGCCAAAAACTCTCCGAAGCCGATGCGGGTCAGGAGCTGCTCGGTCTCGCCGTAAGCGCCCTCGGACAGGAGCCGCTCGGCGTAGGCGATGAGCTCGCTGAGCGACTGCCTGTAGGTCGCAAACCAGGCGAGGCCATGCGAGGCGTGCTGCTCGTTTTCGATCAGCGAGGCCGAGAGCTTGCCGTCTTTCGTGACGCGCGCGCGCACCTTCGCCAGCGCCGCATCATAAAGCGCCTCGACGCCGGCGAGCGCCACCTTGGCGTCGGCCAGCCAAACGGAGGCGTCGGAGTGGTTCACGGCGGAAATGGTCATTTTTTCTAGCTCTCGAAGCTGCGCCCGCCAGGGCAAAGATGGAGGTTTGCCCCCTTCATGCCGAGATTTTTCCGGCGGCGCAACATCGGGACGAGAGACGGTGGGGCGGCGGGCCCCAAGCGCGGCTTATTCGAATTTCATCTGCCAGGCGACGATGGCGCGGGAAAAGCGCGTTTTGGGCAAGTAGCAAAAACTGTTGGTGGCGATCTTCGCCTCTTCGCAATGCGGATGCTCGGTGGTCCAATCATAGCCGAGCCGGTCCATGCAGGCGCGGATCTCGTCGGGGATGACGCTCGTCTTCTTCCCACGCTCGAGTGGATTGGCCTGCTCGGCCTTATACTCGCAGTCCGTGACGTCGGTGCTCTGGGCCGCAAAATATCGCCCGGCGTTCCCGCCCGTCATGAACATGGTCTCGGTCGCGAGCAGGAAAGCGAGGCCCAAGGCGAGGGCCACCCCACCCTGAAACCTGCTTTTGAAGAAATCCATACCCAGGAGGGAGAGGAGGCCGAGGGTAAAGAGCCCGCCGCCGATGAGCAGCGTGAGGGGCGAAAAGAATACGCCTGCGCTCTCGTTCATGGCCTTCCCGCTGGATGGGCCGCCGACGCGGCCGGACTTGCTTATTAAAGTGGGAATTCGCCGATTTTTTCAAGGTGGGAACAAAGCGTAACCGGAACAATCGATCCTGCAGCGCACGTGCGGGGACTCGGATTTGAGCCCATCCAGCGCCGAACAAGCTGGCGCCGGAAGGCGCGAGCGCTTATTGCGGGTGCGATGAGACACGCGTTTATACCGCGAGATCGGGGAAAGGGCTCGCGATGCTAATCGCTCGCGCGCCGGCCAAGGTCAACCTGACGCTGCATGTGCTCGGCCGGCGCGCGGCCGACGGCTATCACGAACTCGAAAGCCTCGTCGCCTTCACGGGCGCTGGCGACGTCTTGAGTCTCGAGCCCGGCCCGTCGCTTTCGCTTGGCGTCGACGGACCGACGGCCCAGGCCGCGGGCGAGGGAGGCGACAACCTCGTGCTGCGCGCCGCGCGGGCGCTGTCCGAGCGCGCGCCGAAATTGCTATTGGGCGCCTTTCGCTTGACGAAACGTCTGCCGGTCGCCGCCGGCGTAGGCGGCGGTTCTTCCGACGCCGCCGCGGCGCTGCGCTTGCTGGCGCGAGCGAACGGGCTCCATGGGGACGATCCCCGTCTGCTCGAAGCCGCGCAGGCGACGGGCGCGGATGTGACCGTTTGTCTCGCGCCGCGGGCCCGCATGATGTTTGGCGCCGGCGAGACGGTTGGCGCCCCGCTCGAACTGATTCCTCTCCCCGTGGTGCTCGTCAATCCGCGCGTCGCCGTCGCGACAGGGCCAGTGTTCCAGCGGCTCGGATTGCAGCCCGGCGAGCGCGCGGGCGCCGCGCCGCACCCCGCCGTGGCCGAAAGCGCCGATCGTGAAGCCTTGTGGCGCCTACTTGGCAAATGCCGCAACGATCTGGAGCCTGCAGCCTTGGCCGAAGCGCCGGTCATTCGCGACGTGCTCGCGCTCCTTGGCGCTGCGCGAGGCTGCAAGCTCGCGCGCATGTCGGGATCGGGCGCGACATGCTTCGGTCTGTTCACCTCGCCGCGCGCCGCCGCGCGCGCCGCGACCACGATCCACGCCGCTCACCCGCAATGGTGGGTGAAGGCGGCGATATTGCGCTGAGGTTCCGGTGACGCGCGCGCATGGCCGCAGGCCAAATCCCCGCAAGAATCTCCCCGAGAGGCGTCGCGACGCCGAGGCGAGGTCCGACAATGTGGCGCTGCTCTATGGCGCGCATACGGTGCGCGAGGCGCTACTCGCGGGAAAGCGCGAGCTCCTGGCGCTCTACGCGACGGAAAACGCGTGGCCGCGTATCGCGGAAGACGCCGGGCGCGCGGGGCTCGAACCGCGGCTCGTTGACGCGCGCGAGCTGACGCGGCGGCTCGGCGAGGAGACGGTGCATCAGGGTCTGCTGCTCGAAGCCCGACCTCTGCCGGAACTGGCCCTCGGCGGGATCGAGACGCGGAGCGGGATGGTGCTCGCGCTCGATCAGATCACCGATCCGCACAATGTCGGCGCCATGCTGCGCTCAGCCGCAGCCTTCGCCGTCGACGCGGCGGTCGTCACCGAGCGTCATGGCCCACAGTTTTCGGGTGTGCTGGCCAAGGCTGCCTCGGGCGCTCTCGAGCATGTACCGATCGTCACGGTGGTCAATCTGGCGCGCAGCCTCGAGCAGCTGTCTCGTCAGGGCTATTGGCTGGTCGGTCTCGATTCTGAAGGCGAGACCGATCTCGAGGAAGCGCCGCTGCGCGCTCCCGTGGCGCTCGTGCTCGGCGCCGAAGGCAAGGGGTTGCGTCGCCTGACTCGCGAACGCTGCGATGTCGTCGCTCGGCTCGACATGCCCGGCCCGATCAAGAGCCTCAACGTCTCGAACGCTTGCGCGGTGGCTCTGAGCGTCTTGCGGCGGCGACTCGCCTTGCTTTAGCTCAAACGCAAAAAAGCCCCGCCCGGCGTTGGGCCGGACGGGGCTGGAAGCGAAGGGGCGAGGAGCCCTATTGCAGCGCGCGTTTGAGCCAGGCCGGCGCGCCATTGCTAAGGAGATAGAAGAAGGCGACGCCTGCTGCGCCGAAGATGATGCGGATTGCCCAAATCACGCCGATGAGGGTTTGCCGCTCCGCGTTGATCGCGTCCATCTTGGTGTTGATCTCCGTGAGACGCGCGTCAATGCGCGCCTCGCGCTCGCGAGCCGCCTTTTCAGCCGTGGCTTCGCGTTCGAGCCGCGCTTTTTCGATCTCGTCGAGACGGGCGCCTAGTGCGCCGATGTCGCGATAGCATTCTTGGGTTGGCATGAGACAAACGTTCTCGTCGCGCATCGGCGTCTCCTGGCGCGTGTTCACTTTACCAGCGGGCCTGCCGCAGTTGAGGAGACGCCGTGCAGGTAGCCGTTCAAGGCGGCGACGACAGCAATCCCGAGGCCGCCAATCCACTGCGCCCAAACTTGCCAGAGATGCGAGGTTTCTGCGGGGATCGGCGCGGGCAATCCGTTCGAAGCGATGTAAGCGAGCACGGCGCCGGCGATAGCGACGATGATATTGATCATGAGCGAGCATTTCGGATCGATCGAGGGCATGGAAAATCCTTGTTTCGAGGGGCCATTCTTGCCAACCGGCGAACGCCAGGCGCTGCATCCCCGGCTGTTTCGGGCGAGCGTCAGTGTCGATCGCGCGATCCGCAGATTGCGTCGCGCTCGATCCGCCGCATCTCCGCTACAGTGGCGAGATCCACGCTATCGGGCCTTGCGGCGGCGATCGCAGCGGCGGCTTCGGCGCTGTTCGTTGCGAATTCACATGAGGTAGCAGCGAGAGTGAGGGCCGTTAGCATCGCGATCATCGAGATTCTCCCAGCAGGGGCAGGAAAAGAAAGACGGCGCGAGCGAGGCATTGAGCTCGTTCGTAACCGGCGTGAAATGAGTCAGAGATGCGCAAACCCAATGCGCCGCGCGTCTGCGAGAAGCTGCGCGGCGTCGAAGCCGTTAGGGGCCTTTTGGGTGGCGCGGATCAGCGCGTCATGCGAGATCGCCGCATACAGCGCGCCGCCATTCGCCGGCGTCATGTATCTCGCGAGCGCCGCAAAGGTGATGCGGCCGTAAAGTCCCCAGGTCGCGCAGCCCACTCCCTCCGCACTCCAGGAGAAATGCGTCATACAGTGGCCGTTGGTCGGAACTGGTTCGCCCGCAACGTCGAAAGTAAAGCGGTCGCCCGGCGGCGGCGGATTGATCCAGGCGTCTGGAAGTTCGACGCCGCTCATCAGGCCTTCGAAGAGCCATAGCGCCGCGACGACCTCCTTGCTGTTGGAGGCGTCCACTTCCACCCATGCCACGATCTTGTGCGGATTGGCGTAGGTCGGCGCAAAGCCCGCATGCGCCCAGAGATTGAGCGCGAAGACTTCGTCGCAGCCGGAGTTGCTCGCGGGATATTGCCCGTCGGAAAAGGCGTGATAGGCGTTCTTGATCGCCCACTCGTCGAAGAGCGCGGGCTGCGGGAGCGCGTTGCCGGTCCATACGCCGATCATATGCGCCGCGCCGGCGACGACGCAGTCACCGAGCGCATCGTTGAGGTAGATGTCTTTGAGCGCTGCGCACGCTTTTACGGAGTAGTCGCCGGCAGCTGGCGGCTCCGGGATGTTCGCGCGTAGATAATTGGCGAGGCGGAGCCGTGGAGAATGCGGCGCGGGGCGACGCCTCCCGCCAATGGCGAACTGACGCAAGGTCGAAGGATCAGTGACGATATGCATTAGCGCGCTCCCGTGCGACGCCCGACAGGCCAGCTGCAGGCTGTGAAAATCGGTCCGGCTTAATCAGCGCGATCACGGCGCCGTTCCGGAAAGCCTGGCGAGCATGAGGTAAAGCTCGAGGCCAACGGCGATCGGCCCGGCGACATGCGGCCAGCGCGTCGCCCAATAGGTCGGCTCGCGACGCCAGGTCTTGCGATCGTCGATGCGCACCGGCGGCGCGTCGCGCGGGTCGTCGTTCGCCCAGGAGAGCGTCACGCCAAACGTCAGCAGCGTCGCGGCGAGGAACAGGCCGAGCGCGATTTCTTCTTTCGTCAGCATCATCGCCTCCGAGGCGCCCCGGCGGCGGGAAAGAGCGCCGCCGGATTCGTTGGCGTCTCAAAGCGATGGCAGCGTCGGGAAGTCCGTCGCCGGATTGCCCGTCAGGAGGCCGTTGAAGTGGAAGCTCACGCCGAGCTTCACGACATTGGCGCGCAGGGGAATTTCGGCCAGGAACTGCTGCGGGACGGGGAAGCTCGGGACCGTCCCATAGACGAAGCCCGGAAAGCTCGCGGCGTGCGTGCCGAGGTCGGCGTGCAGATATTCCGCGCGCAGGCTCCAATTGGGGAGAAAGGCCCATTCGACGCCGCCGCCGAACGCCCAGCCACCATAGATGCGCCCGGCCTGGCCTGGCAGATAGCTCGCCGCCAATGCCGAGCCATAGGCGTATTCATTGACGTTGGCGGCTCCAAAGGCGGCGCCGCCCGTGCCATAGACGAGCAGCGCTGGCGTGATCAGGAAGCCGACGCGCGCGCGTGCCGAGCCGGCCCAGGGCATGGCGCGGCCGATTTGCGCGACCGAAGGATTGAGGCCGCCGGGCGTGACGAAGGTCGATGTGTGGCCGCCGTTGCCGGCGAAGACCAGCGCGTCGGTCTCGAAACCTGCGACGAGACGCGAAAAGCCCACGAACTGGTAGTTCCAGCCGACATGGCCGCCGCCCGCGAATCCCGAGGCGTTCATCACTGCGGCGCCGGGGATATAATAGGGATAGGCCATCCACTGCTGCACGCCCGTCTGCGAGAGGCCTTCGCCGGCCGCGATCACGGTTGCCGGCGAGGAATCCCACACGAAGCCGCCGTCGACGCCCGCATAAAAGCCGGTCCAGCTGGCCGGCGTCGCCGCGGGCGCCGGCGGCGTGGCCTTGCGCGAGGGGAGATCGGCCGCGAAAGCCGGCGGCGCGCAAACTGAAAGCGCGATGATCGCCGCGACGAGGCCATAGGCGTGGATACGACCCCACAGGCCCGCGGAGGCGATCGCGAGAGCAGTTCGAATGTTCATGGGTTTCACCTTTGGAGGGGGCCGCGGCGCATCAGGCGGGGAGGATTGGGATCGGCGCTGCGCCGCGGCCGCAGAGACCGCGCGCCGATCCCTTCGCGCGCCCAGACGCGCGAGCTAACGCTAGAAAATTGGAAAGGGCTGGAGGTCTCGAAAGCGCCGCCGCCTATCGCCTAGTTGCCGTCGAGCCAGGCAAGCCAAGTCTGCGCGCCCTGGCCGCGCTTCGCCGGCTGTCCGGGCGCGCCCGCGCGCTCCCACAGCTTGCAGGCGAGATAGCCAGCTTCATAAGCATTTCCGGCTTTCAGAATCTGATTGAGATGAATGAGCTCCGGATGCGTCAGCTCCCACCAAACGCCCTCGAGCTGTGCGCCGATCGCTGGCGTCGCGACAATGTCGATACCCGTCGCCCGTTTGATCGCGTCGATGCGATCCTGATGCATCTGGAAGAGCCCGAAGGCCTCGCCATGGTCTCCGCGCACGCTTGGCTGCAAGCTTGACTCGGCGTCCGCTTGCTCAACGAAAGCCGCGGCATGCCATGGTTCGAGCTTGATGCCGGCAGGCGAGAATTTGCTGAGAAAGAATTTATAGATCTCGCGGGCATTGGAGAGTTGCCGCGGAAGGTAATGGGAAGTGTCGAGCATCACGCGGCCCTCTCTCGAAGCAGTTGCATCTTGACGCGCGCGATCACGTCCGCCTGGCTGACGTTCTTGCCGGGGCATTGGTGCGCGTCGCGAAGGCACTGGCGATGGAAATGCAGCGTCTCGGGATTGATGCGCAGAGCATTATGTAAGACGGCGAGTGCTGCGACCGCATTGTCGCGCACCCTGACCCCGTCACCCCTGTCGAAGGGCTCGATTCCATAGTCGCCGACCATCTCGACGCCGATTGAAAGGCGATTGTAACAGGAGGCGTGCACCCCCTCTGACTCGAGGTCGCAGGCGACGATGATGAGGTCCGGCGCGATGAAGAGATGTGGCCCGCTATGCCAACCTTCCTGGCTTGCATAATAGTGGTTGAGGTTCCTGGCGCGCTGCACGGCCGCGGTCTTGCCCAGGCCGAAATGTGCCCACTGCGCGAGGCTCGGCTCTGCCGTGTTGTGCAGCACGATGAACTCAGGCTTCCAGCGCGCCCACCTTTTGGTGGCGACATAGGCGCGGAACTCGTCGATCGTGAGAGCGAGAGGGTCGGCAAGGAAGGTCACGGGAGACTCCAGGTGATGCCCGGCCGGCAAGGCCAGGAAACGCTGTTCGTGTGGATGAAAGCGGCGTCGGAGCGCGTCCCGCTCGCGTGGACCCCTCTGCACTTTTCGGGACATGCTCTCGGAACGGCTAACGAGCAATCAGCCGTCGCGCGCCGGCATGGAGGCGCGGAGACGGCAAATGAGGACGCCCGGCGCTTTCAAAGCGTGAAGAAGAGAAACCAGATTTCGAAAAGGACCATTTCTGCGCCGAGCACATGCGTCCAATTCTCGTCGAAAAAGTCCGGCGACCTTTCGCGTTCGGATGTGGGTGCTTGTCCAAGTGCGGCGTCGGCGATGACCATTGCGAGGATCGCTGCGGAGGCCGCAAGCAGAAACCATGCGCCGAGCTCTGCATGCCTCATCCTGAAAGCACCTCGTTGGCCAACGACTTTGCCTCGTTATCCATGACGCAGAGAACGATAGCCGGCCTTCTCCTCTCGCGCACGGATGCGCGAGAGGAGCGATCGGCTAAAGCTGCAAGTGTCAGCTTTGCAGCGTTGCGCCGACAACCCATTTCAGCGTTCCGCTCCGATTCACGAGCTTCCAGAGGGTCGGATCGCCGACATTCGTAGCCGAGGCGTTGTGTATGACCGAGCCGACGGGATAGGACGTGTTTGTCGGAACCGCCGTGGCGATGCCCTGGAAGATCATGCTCGTCTGGGGCGTCCCCATGACGAGGCCGCGCACAGCGACGCCGCCGCTGGAGGCGATGTCGGGAATTTTCGCCGCGTCGATCGGGAAGCCGTTCGCCTTGAGACAGCGGCTGTTTAGAAAGGTGAGAACCGGCTGACCCGTCGCGCCCCAATCGATGCCGATGCCGCCCGAAGTGTAGCTCTTGGCGCGGAAGGGCCAGGCGCCGCCAGACTCCCGGTAGTCGGTGAGCCCCAAGAAGTAATCTGAGCCCGCGCTCGGATTGCCCATCGCAAAACCGCCGGTGCCGGTCAGCGCCTTCGCCCTTAGCCAAGACACTTCGCCGGCGCCGCTGATGATCGTTGGCGTTCCCCCGACTGCGTCAGGCGTGTTGATGGACGGCTGACTGAGCATATTGGCTGCAAGCACGCCGCCGAGAACCACTGCATTGCCACAGATCGTTACCGGCTCACCGGCCTCTTTGTAACAGCTCACGAGCGTCGTGGTTGTCGATGGGTTGTTCGCCCAGACGTCGATCACATTCGCTTCGAATTGCCCGCCGATGACATGCGCGCCGGTCAAGCTGGCGTCATAGAGCCCATAATCATTCTGCCGGTGCGTGCACTGCAGGACCATGATTCCATTGGCGTCGTGGCCTATGATCGTTATGCCGTTGCCGCCGTTGGCGTCGAGATCCGTAAAGGCAATCACCGACAGATCGCATCCGTTAGTCGGGGTGTCGCCGGAATTTCCATAGGCCTGTACGCCATCGCCCGAGAACGCATGGATCGAGCAGCCGTTGATCCTCCCGCCGCAGTTGAAGTAGACGCCGTGCGCCGTGGCAGGCCCGTTGCCCGCCCCTGGTCCAAGCAGGTAAAGGTTCTCAATCAGGAATCCGTTCGCGCCGAGCAGCCCGGATTGCGCGCCGCTGTTGTTGATCGGATAGCCGGCGGCGTTCGCACGAATGCCGCCAATGCCTGCGGCGAAGACCAGCTGAGTACGGCCGCCCGCGTTGCCTGCTGCCGATCCAGAGCCAACGAGCCGAACCGTTCTATTCAGCTCGATGCCGAATCCCTGAGGCATGTTCGGAAGCGCGGCGGACAAAAAATTGTATGTTCCGTTGGTCAGCGGCGCGCTGCCGGGAGCCGGTCCGAAGACGATTGTGCCCCCTGGCGAGTCCGACAAATTATCTTCCAAGTGATCGAAGGAGGCGAGCGCGGCCGCCACAATAGGCGCCCAATCATTGTAGCTTGTAAAATTCGTACGGGCGAAGTCGTCGATGTAGATGACAGGGTTTGTGGGGCTGGCCATACACGTAGTCCCTTTCCGGTTTAGGCAGTTCAATATTTTGCCGTCAGAATCGCCTGGAGATAGGCGAGCTGCGCGGCTTTCGCGCTGTTTTGCAGGCTCTCCTTGAAGAGCGTCACGCGAAAGACGTTGCCCCAGCAGGGCGAATAAGACGGTGAAGCTGATGAACCGATCCATAGTGTCGCGTCAGTCAGCGTTGAGGCCTGAATGGTCGCCGAGATCGAACTCGTCGTCCAAACCCCACCATCGACCGACACGCCGACGATCTGGTCCACGCTCGACCACGCGAAAACGATCAGATGCGGCGCTCCCGTCGAAAGAACGCCGGAAAGAATCGTGCAGCTCGTCCCGCCGGTCGGAACCCAGCAAAGCTGCCTGTTTTGGATGCCGAGCACCCATCCGTGCGCAGCGGGCAATCCGGAGCCGGCAAGCGCATAGACTGTCGAGCCGGTCGTCGGCGTTGAGGCGTTGATGTCGGCGACGACCGCGAGCGTGAAGTCGCCGGTGATCGGCCACATCTGGCCGCCGTTCGGACCGCTGAAATTCGCTTGGATGTTGTTCGCGGTCGATCCGTTGAACGTCCAAGCCGAAAAGACCGTCGAGTTGACGTTGCTCGTTAGCGTCGGCGCGGAAGTCGTGAGCCAGTTGTACGCCTGCTGCTGTTCGTCCCAATAAGCGTTGGAAGAAGACGCCGGCTGCGCGACGAGGTCGGCCATCACGTTTGGCCAGAGGCCTATCTGCTCTTCTCCGGGATAGCAGCTCACGCCGCATCCGCCGAAGGCGGCGACCGTCGAGAGCGTCAACGCAATACCGATCAGGAACGGCGAGGCTGCAGTCGCCCGCCTCAAAATGCTGCTAAGAGACATCAGCGTCACCATGCCGTCGTGAGAGTCTGGCCGACGCCGATGAAGCTCGGCGCCGCGAAGTCGATGAGATAGTTGAGCGCCGTTCCGACGCCGTCGCAAACCGCGTTCTTGTACGCGTTGCCCGAGAGAGCCGAATTGCCGGGGATCGTGCAATCCTTGTTCGCGACGTTGTGCAGATAGAGATGCACGTTGGCGACGCCCCAGATCGTAATGCCATTGCCGGTCGAAGCCGCGCCGAGGCTAATGGTCGGATTGCTCGCCGTGTTGGGGTCGCCCGTCAGCGCGATGTCGATCTGGTTCGGCTGTCCGCCCGCCGTGTAGCTGTTCGACGTCGCGAGGATCGGAAGGCTCGCAATCGAAATGCCGCTGGCCGCCGCGCCGCAATATTTGAAGAAGGTCGAGCCGCCAGCCGGATAGGCCCCGTCCGTATAGCAGAAGCCGTAGTTGCCGCCTGTCCAAAGCGGAATGTCGCCGTCGCTGTAGAACTGCAAGACCTGCTGCTGCGCCGCCGAAACGTTTGACGCGCAGCTCTGCCCGTTCGCGCCGGGCGCGACGCAGGGCTGAGACGGCGGCATTTGGAAGGTCACGCGCACGCCATAGTGCGAGCCGTTGCCATCGACCGATCCTGGCCCGAGGCGTTGCGCGGAGATCATCGCGAAGGGCGGCGTCCGCTTGCCCGTCAGAGTCCACGCCGCCCATTTTCCCATATAGGCGCCGGCCATCGCGTTGCCGTGCGGCTCCTGATGGACAGAGTCGCTCTGAAACTTCCCAATAAAGCCAGGCCCGGCATGGACGTAGCGGCGATCGGCGAGCGCTTCCGTCACCATCGCGGCGTTGACGACGAATTGAAACTGGCCCTGCGCCGCCGTGAAATTGGTCGATGACGGCGCCGTGGCGAAGATCGGCACGCCGGCGGGGTTGGGCGCGTCGGAGACGTCTGACGCCGTGAGTTGCGCCACGATGGATTGCAGCGTGGCGAGGTAGCCCGCATAGCAGGGCGAAATATAGAAGTTGTCGGTCGATCCGGAACTTGCCGCGAGGCTCGCGGATTGCAGCGTGAGCGTGGTTCCAGTCCAGGAGACCGCATAGCCGATGAAGGCGCTCGCCGTGGAGTCATAGACGCACCAGCCTGCGATGTTTAGGTTGTAGGTATTCGTATTGACAGGGATCGTCGCCGAGGAGGTCGTGAAGGCCGCGGTCGCGGCCATACCGCTCGACGGCGCCGCCGCGCTCTCGCCGAGGCGCAGCGGAACGCCACCGAGGCGATAGGTCCACGGCCCGGTGATGCCCGGCAGCGCGCTCGCGTTCGATTGCACGGCGTTCTTGATATATTTCTGCGCCGTGACGAGATTAGTCCAGTCGGAAGTGCTCTTGCTTCCGGGCGAGAGCGTGTTCGGTTGCGTCGCGTTCCAGTCCAAACCGCCATGCGCCATGTTCGCGGCGACGACGGCGTTCGGCGCGCTCCAGCCGGTTTGCGCGATGAACTGCGCAACGAAGCTCGATAGCGGCGTTTCGATCAGGAAGCCGCCGCCGCAGCTCTGGCTGTAGGCTGTTTCTTTCAGCAATGCGAAGCCCGACCAGTTCGACGGAATGACGGGCTTGGAATTGTTGCAGTTCGAGCCGTTGAGCGTCTCCCACATGGCGCGCGGCCCGAGAACCGGACTCGTGTTGATCATGAAGGCGTTGGAATTGATGTTCGATCCGGTTAGCGACGCGCCGAACGTCGTTTCTGTCCCGACATAGCAGCCGACGGGACCAAGCGTCGTCGAGACGTTGACGGAATAGGTTCCGTTGCCGCCGCTCGTGCCCGATACGAAACCGGTCGTCTGAATGAGCGCGGGCGATGTCGGTAGACCGGCCGCCGCGAGCGGGGCTCCCGAGAGCACGCCGGAGAGCGGCGTGCCGCTGAGTCCGGCGATCGTGACCTGGCCGCCGCTCGTGGTCGAGAAGGTGCAGGTGAGGCCGGCGGAAAGCACGGTTGTGCCCGGCGCCTGCATCGTGGATTGCCCGTAGCCGAGGAAGGTCAGGGCGGTTGGCAGCGGCGCGGTATGGGCCTCGCGCGCCGCCAAGAAAATCGCGCCAATGGCGATAAGAAGCGGGATGAAGGATGCTCCAGCCAAAAGAAGGACCACCGCCGCGATTCGGTTGAGAGCCAGGCCTCGAAACATCGATCGATCCTTATTTTTTGGCGTCCTTGGGAATGATAGCTTCGGCCGCGAGCGCGCGCGTCTCCATCAGCAGGGCGCGGTCCATCGCTTCGTTCCGTTGGCGGGAAAGTCCGGCAATGATCGCGTCGGCGCGTTTGACTTGCTCGGAAAGGACTGTGACCTGCTGCTCTAAATCCGTGACGCGTTTTTCCGCGGCGGGCGGCGCCGCGCTCGGGAGGTCTGGAACTTCGGCAAAAGCCGGAAGCGACAACAACACGATCGCCGCAAACGCGCCAATGCTCAGCTTCATGCGTCTCTCCTTCTTCACTCGCCCACCCATGCCGAGCCGTTGTAGATGACGGCGCAGAAGATCGATCCCGATCCCGTCAAAGTTCCGTTCTTCGTGCAGGACGTCGAGTTGGTGACATAGGTGCGGTCGCCAGTCGTTCCGGTCGGGAGCGTCGCGACCGTGTAGCCCGTTGGCGTTCCGACGACCTTCGCGCGAAGGGTTCCCGTGGTCGCGCAACTGGAGCCCGAGCCGACTTCGACCACGCCCGCCGCCGCGCGGCAGAGAGACGTATCGGCAGCGGGAATTGTGGTGACGGAGCCAGCGCTGGCCCATCCGTAACCGGAGGAACCGGCGACAATAACCGCGTTTGCGCCCGATCCGCTTTTATTGAAGCCAACTCCGCCGCCGCCCGTCACCACATTGGCCGTGCCGTTGGCGCCGAGCGTGAGCGTGCTCGCCGTCTGCACGCCATAGTCGAGGATATTCGTGCCGCCGACCGTCAGCTCGAAGTTGCGCAGCGTGCCCGTGCCACCTTTGGAGATGGCGAGCATCGCGACGTTCGACGACCAGCCCAGATTGAACTGCTCGTAATTCGTGCCGGTGACGTTGAAGAGGTTGAAGCTGTGGTTGGTCGAGTCCCAAACGAAATTCGCCTGCTCCTGCAGCAATGATCCCGTGTCGTACATGATCTGCCCGGCCGCGCCGCCGCTCGTCGCCGTCGAGCCGACCGCCAGAGTCGCCGCGCCGCCGCAGGAGCCGAAGGTGAGCGCGGCGCCCGCCGCCGTCGTCTGCAGGCATTGCGCGGCGGTCGCCGCCGCGGGCGGCAGCGTCAACGTGTAGGAAGCCGTGGCGGAGGCCGAGGGCTGGAGCGTCGTCGTGAAAGCGGCCGAGGAGGCGAGCGCGAGCTGACCGAGCGTCGTTCCCTGTGCGCCGATCGTCAGCGCCGGGCTGGACCATGTGAGGTTCGCCGAGCCGCCGAAGGCGCCGGCGTTGTTGATCTGGATCTGTCCGCTCGCGCCGCCGGGCGATGCAGTTCCGCAGGAGCCCCAGCTTGCGGTCGCGCCATTGCTGGTGAGGCAGGTGTTGTTCGAGCCGATCGCGAGCCGAGACGGAGCGCCGGCCGTCCCCCCGAGGATCAGATCGCCTGGCGCCGTCATCGGATTGGCGAGCAGCGTGCCGGAGGTCGGGAAGGTGATCGCGGTCGCGCCGGTCAGTGTGCCGGCGAAGGTGTAGGCTCCAGAGAAGGTGAGCGATCCGCCGAGCGTGATCGTGCTCGAGCCGTTATTGACGCCGGTCCCGCCATAAGTCGCGCCGATGACGCCGCCTTGCCAGACATTCGTCGCGCCCGAGAAGGTCTTGTTGCTGAGGGTCGCGGTGGAGGCTGCGGAAAGCAATGGATCGTTCGCCGTGCCCGAATAGGGCATGACGAAGCTCGTCGCGCCCGAATAGGTCGAGGCGCTGAGCGTCGAGGATTGGCCCGCGATATTTCCCCAAACGAGCAAGTTTCCCGGCGTGCCGTTGGCGCCGATCGCGGCCGTCGCGCCGTTCAGCGTAAGGTTTCCGCAGCCGGAGATCGCGGAGCCCGTCGTCAGATAGCAGCCGACCTGATATTGCGTCCCGCTGTTGACCGTGCCGGAGCCCGAAGCGCTCGCCCAGTTCGGCGTCGCGCCGGCGCCATTGCTCTGCAGGAATTGTCCCGAGACGCCCTGCCCAAGCGCCTGCAAAGTCGATCCATTGCTGTACAAAAGTTGTCCCGCGGAGAAGCCAGAGGTCGACGTCGAGCCGGGCGTAAGCGTGCTCGAGCCGCCTGGAACAAACGAGCCGCCCTCTTGCGCGAGCGCGGGCGCGAGGCTGAAGGACAGCGCTGTGGAGAAAAGAAAGCGCTTCATCATTATTGCACCTGCCCGGAGATGAAGGCCGTCGCGCTCGCCGTCAGCGTGAAGGGGCCGGTCGTCGAGAAGACCGCGACGACGCCCGTGACAAAGACGAGTGGGTTGGGCCACGCCATGTTGAGCGCGCCGCCTGCGGCGATCGGGTAGACCCACTTCGGCGTGACGACGCCGTTTCCCGGCGCCGTGGTCGCGTCAAAGAGCATGAGCCACCCTGAGACGGTCGAGGTGGCCATCAGGCTCATGAGGTTGCCGGCGGCGCTCTTTAGCACCAGCGACGAGGCCGCCACGCTCGTCGCGACCGGGGCGAGCGGCTTCGGCGCCGCATAGAGGCCGTAGGCGGCGCTGCCGCTGGCGCGATCGTAGGTCGCGCCGTTCCAAAGCATCAGCGCCTTGACGGCGATGCCGGTGGCGGCCTGGCCGTCGCCGATGACCTCGCGCGCACGGTCGATCGTCGTTCCGTTCCACAGCCCCGGCGCTTCGATGACGACGTTTTGCGGCGCGCAGCCGTCCTGCGTCGCGGCGCGCTCGATGTAATATTTGGCCGAAACGGGATCGTAGAGCGCCTCCTCCTCGATCCCGACGCCGGTCGGCGTGAAGCCGTTGAGGCCTGGCCCCGCCGAGACAAAAACATCCCAGGCGACCGTCGCGCCATTCGAGTGAGCATTGGCGAGCGCCGATTGCAGCGGAACGGCGAGAGAGCCGACCGTGTAGCTCGGCGAGACATAGGCCGACTCTTCGACGCCTGCGCCCGCGTCGAGTCGGATTTGTTGACCGGGATTGAGTCCCACGGCTGCATTGAGCGTCAGTGAAGCGGCGCCCGCCGCGACCGTGCCGTTAAGCGTCGAGCCGCCGGCGCCCTTGCCCTGCAGATTGCGCGCACGATCGAAGGCCAGTCCCGAGATCGCGCCGGCGTTGGTGAGCGGACCGCCGGCGTTCCACTCATATTCGGCAGCAAGCGCCGTGCCGATCCCCGTGGCGCCGTCAAGCTCGCCGGCGGCGGAGCGCTCCATCTCGACGGTCTGCGCCGGCGCGTTGAAGAAATAGGCGGCGCTCGCCGCGATGCCCGCTGGCGTCGAGCCGTCCGGGATCGTCGCGTCGCGCGCCTGGTTATACGCGAAGACGGAGACGCCGACGCTCGCCGCATGACTCTTGGCGAAGATCGCCTGCACGACCTTGGTCGAGGTGTTGACCGAAGTTAGAAAGACGGCTTCCTGATTCGCGGCCGCGTCGACGAGGAGCTGAGAGCCGGCCTGCAAGACCGTCGTCACGCCGCGATTGGTGAAGGAGATCGCGCCGAGCGTGACGTTCTGCGGCGAGCCCGAGGCGGTGATCGCGCCGGAGGTGACGGTCGTCGAAAGCGGCGGCCCGGCGAGCTGCTGCGCGCCCGCGGAGACGCCGACGGAGGGAATGCCGTCGAAGCCTGTCTCCCGCTGCCGGTCGAGATTTCCCACATTGTTGACGAGCTGCGCGACGCCGCCGGTGTTGAGCCCGTAGGTGGTTCCACTGAGCGCTTGGTTGTCGGTGTTGTGGAAGGCGAGCACGGCGGACTGATATCCGGCCGCGGGGTCGGTGATCGCGTTGGGGAAGGGATAGGTCTTCGACGGCGCGCGCAAACTGCCTGAGCTGTCGATGAAGCCCACTTCCGTCGCTGAGCTCGGAGCCGTCGAGCCGGTTGCACTCACAGAGGCGTTGGCGCCGCCGCCACCGCCGCCGCCGCTCAGCGCGAAACCGAGGCCCGAGCCGCCCGTAATGTTGAGGTTCGTTGCGCCGCTCGCCGTGATTGCGGCGATATAAGTCGCGGAGCCCGGCGCAAAGGGCAACGCGCCGCCGGAAGGCACCTCATCGCTTGCGATCGTCGCCAGCACGCCGCTGCCGCCGAAAGCTACAAAAGCTGGCTGCGGCCCGGTGTTGTACACCATGACAGTCGCGCCGGCTGGCAGCGCGACGCGCGCGCTAGCCGAGGAAACGGAGAGCTGCGCCGTGTTGCCGTTCGGTGTGAAATTGGCGTTTGAGCCGCCGACGCCCGAGAAGGATGTGATCTTGTTTCCGGCGCCGTCCTCGACCACGACGCCAGTCGTGATCGATCCATCGGGATTCTTCCATTGCATCGAAGGCTCCTTATTCAGCGCGCGCGTGGAACGGCGCGCGAATCACCGCGCGCGACGACGTTCGTTTTTCTGGGGTTAGACGAAAGGTTTGTCGCTTTAGGAGGTAGCGACGCTTGGCATGAGATAGTGGATCGTCATGCGCACCTGGCCGCCCGTGAAATTGCCGCCTGCGGCGGTGAACAGGACGGGTGTGGCGCTGTAAGAAGGATTGGGTCCGATGAGGCCGAGGTTCGTCGAGCCCGCGCTCACGCCGAGAGATGAGCCAAACTGCGTGGAGTTGCCCGAAACGCCGCAGCTATAGGAGGTCGCGCCCGTTATCGCCGTGACGACAAGGTTGGAGACGGCGATCACGATCGCGCCGGCGGGGATTTGAACCGTCGAGGTCGTCGTCGCGCCTGAGAGAGAAATGAGCTGCTCGAGGCAACCGATGCTGACGGCGCCGCCATGCGGCGCCTGCGCGAGCAGTGAGGTTGCGCCGAGCGTGACGACCTCGGAGAGCTTCGCGGCCGGAATGCCGCCGGCGGTCGCGCCATCTTGCAGGCAGAGGCGGTTGTTCGTCGTGTCGACGATGACCTCGCCGGGCTTGCCCGCGAAGGCGGCGACGTTCGCAGCGTTATCGCGTCGCAGTTGAACTTGTGTGCTCATCAGGTGACGTTCCCCAAATCGATAGCGACATAGGCCGCTCCCGTCGCCGTGCCGAAGTTGTCAAAGAGGCTCGCCGCCAGGCTGGCTTGTCCCCAATCCTGCGCCTGACCCAGCGAGAGGGAAGTCGCCACGGGTCCGACCGCACCGCCCCCACTCGGCGCATAGCTGTAAACGGCGCAGGTGGAGAGATCCTGCAACCCGCTCCCAAACACGTTGAAGCTCTGGAACTTCAGGTAGGTCGTCTGACCGATGAAGTCGCTCGGCAGAGCGTATTGCACGACGGCCCCGTCGAGACGCGCGAAGGGCGCGCCGATCGCATGCGCAGCCGGCGCGGCGCCATACATGCCGCGCGCGAGCCCGGTAAGCGTGTAACCATATGCGGCCGTCAGGGTCGCTGTGGTGTACCCAATTAGCTCACCGTCGACGAGGCAGAGGGTTTGTCCGGAGAACGCCGCCGCCTGCGTCGCGCCGCTGAGCGCTCCGGCGCTTTCAGTCAGATCGACCGCAAGCGAGTTCGTGACGTCATATCCGCTTGCTGCCGGAAGCGGCGCGGTGAGAAAACCTTGACGAAGCGGATTTCGGATCGTGGCGATGCGCTGATAAGTGGTGTCGTCGAGCGACGCCCACACCACGCAGCCGCCCCAGGCGGGATCGGCGACGCCGGCCGTTCCGCCCGAGGCACCGAGCCAGATTTCGGCGACATTGTTGGTGAGCTGCGGCGGCGGCTCGAAGATGAGCGGCGTGTTCACCGCGGCGGCGGCGACCGCCATATTGAGCGAGCCGCCGCCCGCGGCGCCGGTTGGATTGGGCGCTGGCGTCGAAACGCCGATCACGAGCTCCTCGGCGAGGACCGAGAGCTTGCCTTGGTCGTCCTCCTCGATCTCGACGATCCGCACCGGCGCGCCGCTCAATCCTAGATTGGAGTCGGAAAGCGTGACGACGTCCATCGGATCGAGCAGGCAGAACTCCCAGGAGAGGTCGAATTTGAACTGCGTGCGCACATAGAGGCCACGCTGCAGAATCGTCTGGGCGACGATCGATGCGACGTTGAGATCGCAAATCTCGTGCGCTGTGATCGTCGAGCCGACCCGCAGGCCGAACTGCTCGATCATCGCCTGGTCTCGCGCCTCGATCGGCGTCGCTTGATACTCGGGCAAGCCTTGCCCGCTCGTAACCCCTGTGCGGTTCAGCGCTTCGACGCGCTGCAGATTGGGAAGAGAAAAAGGATCGACGCGCGTCACTTTGATGGGGTCGAGGCCTGGCGTCAGCAAAAGATCATCGTCATCCAGCGCGAAGGCTGGCGTCACATTTGGCGTGTAGGTCGCGCCATTGCTGGTCACGGCTTCATCGCCATAGGAGACGAAACGCAGGCGATCTCCCGACCAGACAGCCGCCGTGTTCAAGAGCTGCAGCCAGCGCGTGAATACGCTCGAAGCAGTCTCGACCTGATTGATCGAGGGGCTGAAGCAGAGGCCCATGGCGCGGCAATAGGTTTGCATCGAAGCGTCGTTGCCTGAACCGAAAAGCGTCGTCGCGTCGATATTGGCGCCGGGAAATCCCACGCCGTATTGCTCATTGAGGAGGAAGTCGGCGACGACCTGCGCAGGATCTGCGTCGAGACCATTGGCGCCTGTGCCGAAAAACGCGCCTTTCACCTCGAGGTTGAGCGTGCCGATGCTTGCGGATTGCCCGAGACTGAAGTTCGCCGCGCTGACGTAAGCGAGACCAGGGTAGGACAGGCTGGCGCTCGGGTTGCTCGCAGCGAGATAACCCCAAGGCTGCTGCGGCGTGACGCCCGCAAAGAGCGTCAGCCCGAGCGCGGACAGCCCAGAGCCGCCACCGGTGACCGTTCCACCCGAAGTCGCATAGGGCGTCCCATATATCGACTGACCCTGATAGACTTGATTGATTCCAATGATGGGGCCCTCGCAGAGGGCCATCATCAGATCTGCGCTGTAAGTCCAGCCGGATACCGACCACGTATAGCCTTGACCGCCCTTGGTGCCGCTCAGAACACCGCCTTTTCCGGTGACGGGCGTCGGCGAATAAACGGGGTTCGCGCGGAAATTCGCGTAATAGATGATGTTGACGGCGAGCTTGTTCATCCCCCAGAGCACCGGGATTGGCAACACATTCGTCGCCGTCTGTAATTGCAGGCCGGTATAGCTCGGCCAGATCATCGCCGAATTCGGCGACGCTTTCTTCGTGGCGAGGAAACTCATCGGCGGGCGTCCAAGAGGCTCGCAAAAATCGCTTTGTGCATTCTCTCTCGCATAATCGCGTTCTGGGCCACGACCTCCTCGAGCACGACGCCAGCGGGAAAGGAAGCATGCACGACCGTCAGCGGTTCCGGGCGGCTGATGATCGCGCCGTGGCTGTAACAGCGCCCGACACGAAAGAGCATCACGTCGCCGGACTTCGGCGTCTCGACCGCTGCGGCCCGCGAGAGCAGTGCGTCCAGATAGCGCTCCTCGCCGCGATGCAGATGCCAGTCATGTGAATAAGGGCGTGGATCGAAGGGCTCGACGATTCCCACATCAACGAAGACTCGCACCAGCAGCATGCCGCAATCGCAGCCGACGCCCTTGACGTCGGCGCAATTGTGATAGGGCGTGCCGATCCAGCTCCTGGCTTCGGCGACGACTTTTTCGCGCATGAACAGAATCCGAGCGTCCGCCAAGAGGGTCACACCGCCATCTGTGGCGGGGGGACGTAGGGAAATCCGCGGTAATTGGCGAGGTTGTTGAAACGCGATTGGCAGGTCGCCTGGGTGTGGTCGCAGCCGTAATAGACGGTGAAGTCGTCATCCGTCGCTGGCGTGAAGGGTAGCGGATAGGCGAGCGTTAGCGAGACGCCAGGAGCAACCAGCTTCACCGTCGCGACGACCCCTGCGTTGGCTCCCGAGGAGAAGACCAGCTTGCCCTGCGCATGCGCCGCGAGCGCGGCCGAAGAATAGATGAGGCTCGTGGTCGAGCCCGCGCCGGCGCCGGCTTGCGTCGAAAAGGCCCCGGCAGGCAGGCCGCAGATGGAGCCATAAAGCACGTTCTGGCAGGTCGCGCCGAAGATATTGCGTGGCATGTCGATGTCGAGCAGCACCAACTCGTTGGCGACGGTGACCTTGGCGCGCGTGCGGCCAACCTCGTCGATGGTCGAGACACGGCCATAGAAGAGCGTGACGCCGCCAACGAGCGTTCCGCCGACGAAGTCGGAAAAGAAGACGCGGTCGCGCCGCACGCGCGCGCCATCGAAGGCGCCGTCGCGCAACGAGGAGAGAACAGCTGCCCCGCTCGTGAGATCGTTCGGACGCGCCGCGATCAAAATCTCCTGCCGGTCGACGTTGAGGCCGATCGTGGCGCGGTATTTCAGACCCGAGATGAGCGGGCCGTCGGCGCGAAAGAATTTCCCGTCATAGGAGACTGGAACGTCCGCATTTGTGTAGGTGAGCGCGAGACCGTTCGTTTGCGTGAAGGTGAAGCAGTCCGCGAAGGCGATCGTCAGATCTCTTTGCGTGCGCGCCGCGGCGAGAAAGGAAACCAGCGCGGGAGGAGCGGCTTTCATGGACGCAGACTTCGAAATTTGACGACCTTCGACGACCAGAGATTCTGCATGAAGTTCTCGAACTCCAATGTGTCGTCGAGGAAGCGGCATTGGAAGGCGTAGGTGAAGCTCGCTGCGATTTCGACGCCGGCTGCGGGAGGCGTCGCAAACTGCAGTAGGTTGGGAGAAAGCAGACTCCAATCCGAGGCCGCGGCGCCATTGAGCGTGACGGCGGAGACTCCGGTGACGTAAGACACCGTGTCGCTCGCTGCGCCGACGCTCCGCAGAAGCACGAAGGTCGTCGTCGCGCCGTCGCCCATGGCGATCGGCTGATCGACCGCCGTATTGTCGTCGGGGTCGGTGAAAAGAAAAGTTCCGAAGGCTCCGCCGCATTGCAGATAGAGGCCCATGAGCGCCTGCAGCGATTGCGCGGCAAGCCCTGGATTCTGGGTCGTGTCAGAAGCGAGGCCGTCGATGTCGACTTCGAATTCATAAACGCCGCCATAGAGCGCGCTTCTGACGCTCCTCCCCGATTCGTGCTCTGCGAGAAGAGAGACGGCGATCGGTCTCTTCCTCGCAAAGCCTGTGCCCGGCAATGCGGGAAAGAGGGGAAGAGTCACAATTTCACCGTGACGAGCTTGAGGCTTTTCAATTCAAAGAGCCCGTACGCGAATTGCTCGAGATCGAGCGCGTCGTCGGCGAAGCGGCAGAGCCAGAGCGCGACGCCGTCGACAGCCACCTGTGCGCCGCTCGCTGGCGGCGTTGAAAGCGTCAGCGTCGGCTCATAACCGGCGGAGAGCGACCAGACTGCCGCGGGAAGTAAGGCGCCATCGACGCGTACGGCCGAAAGACTGGCGACGCCGGCGAGCGGCTCGGTGAAGGCGCCCGTCGTGCGCTGCATCGGGAAGGATGTCGTCATGCCGTCGCCCACGCCGACGAGTTGGTTCTGCAACGTGGAAAGGCCCGGCGGCTGAAACCAGAAGGGCTGAGTCTGACCCTGCATGGCCTCGAAGAAGCCCATGATCTGTTGGAGCTCCTGATTAACCGAGTCGCTCCTCAAAAAATCATAGGTGAGCTCGATCTCGTAGAGCGGCCAGCGCATGAGCATACGCCGCGCCGATTTCCCGGAGGCGCGTTCAAGCGTTGCGGTCGAGAATTTTGGCGTGACCTTCACGGACCATCCGACTCCCAGCAGCGTCGGAAAGGACGGGAAGGGCCCGAAGCTTGGCGGTGGAGAGGCGGTCGGCGTCAGCAGGGCGGGGAGCTTGCCGTTGAGCCAGTGCCCGTAACGCCAATTTCCGGCGTCGCCCCAAACGTCGGAGCGTAGCGGAAACTCGGGCAGCGGGCGCGCGTCCCAGCACCACGCGAACATCAGATCGGTCGCGATCATATTAACGCCGCCGCTCGACGTCGCGTTGTTCGCGCTCCAATAGGCGTAGAAGGCCTGATGCGCGAGAAGCGCGATCGTGTCGTCGACGAGCGGCGCCTTGTCGACCGCGTTCCAGATCGACCAGAAAGGCGCACCGCCGGCCGACGCGCTTGGGTCGAAGAATTTGTTCGGCTGGTTCACGCTCTTGTCGACGGTCGGAAAGCCGTATTCGAGAAAGCAGACGCTCTTTGATTGCGGGGCCCAAGGCGTTTGCAGACCGCGTGCGATGGAGCCGTTCCCGTCGCCGCTGTCGTAGACGGCTTGGTGTGGATTGTTCCACCACCAGCGGATCTGCTTGAACGCGAAGAGCTGCTGATCCGACGAATAGGCGCTCCGCGCTTGCGCCAGACGGTCGCCCTGCGGCGTAGTGACCCATTGCAGTGTCCCGTTTGGATCGAGCGCCTGCGCGGCGGTGTAGTTTGTGTAGAAGTAGTCGAACTTCTCGCCGCCTTCGATGTTGGCTTGCAGATAGGCGAGCGTGTCGAGGGCGGGTGTGGACGAAAGCGCGTAGCCTAGCGTGGCGGGCGTGGAGATCGGCCAGGAAGCCGGCGCGGGCAGTCGCCAGTTTTGCGCGTCCAATCCGCCGTCGCCGGTCGTCCAATCGGCGAGCGGCATGTAATTGTCGAATGAGACGAGATCGATGTTGCTCGAGGCGTAGAGACTATCGAGATGCGGCCAGATTCCGTAATAACCCGCGCCCGAGTGCTGCGCGCCCATCCATTGCGTCCAGTCCGGCGAATAGACGATGAGGTTTTGTCGCGTCGCCAGATTCTTGGTCAGTCCGGCGGAGTCGAAAACCGATCGGCAATCGTCGGCGAGCGTGATCAGGCCCGCGACGAAAGGATAGTCCCAGACAGCATGGCCATTGGCGTCGGTCGTCCCCGTGGGGCTCCAGGCAGGCCCGCGGATCGCCTCCAAGCCGCCGAGCTCCGAGCCCATCGCGAAGAGCGAGACGCCGCCCGCGAGCACGGCGAGATTGGCGTAGTGCAGCACGAAGCGGCGATAGGTGAAGTCGAGCACGTTCCCCGAATAGTGAACGGTCAGATTCGCCGCGTCGCGCGTGAACATCGCCGTGGTCGCCGAGCCCAGAAAGCTAGCGACCGCGCCGCTCGCGGCGCTGGAAATATCGGGCGCATGGGTAATGTCGGCGCGCCAGGGCTTTCCGGGTAGATCGACGCCGAGGAAGAGATAGAGCGCGGCCTTGAGCCCACGCGCCTTGATCGCCTGAAGGCAGCGCACGATGGACTGGTCGGAAGGCGTGCCGCCATAGGCTGCGTGAACGCCGTCGGGTCGGCTAATCGGGATGAGCCCCGCGGTCGCAAGCGTGACATCGCTCACGCGCCAGCTATCGGCTCCGCCCGCCGTCGGCTGAAAGGCGCCGCCGATGTATGTCGAAGAGGGGTAGATCTGACACGTTGCGGCGTCGAGAGAATTGGCGAGCCATTGGACGACGACGGCGACGGCCGCGCAATTCGGCAGCGAGGCCTGCAACTGGTCCAGCGCGAATTCGACGTCGGTCTTCGTTCCCCCTGGCGCGTGATAGGTGTTGATCGGCGTCATGGCGCCGCCGGGCTGCTGGCCGCTGTAGGCGATCGTGTCGTAAGTGAATTCGCCGGTCGCGGGGATCAGATTGATCGCGCCGATGTACGGAAAGCTCATGCGGGATTGAGCCCCTTCATCCCGAGATGCGCGCCGTCGCGCACATGAGAAGCCATCGCCTTCATGATCGCGCGGCCATTGCCTTGCAGAAAGCTTGCGACGCCCTGCGCGTCGAGCGCCTGAGCGTTGAAACTGACCGGCGCATGCACCTGCGGCGCGCTCGCGCCGGCCGTTCCTCCATTGCTGATGAGATTGCGGAGGGCGTCGCCCTGCGCGGCCGTCATCACCAATTCATTCTTGTGCACCAGGGCGAGCTGATCCTGCGGCACACTCCAGGCGCCGATGTCGAAGCTCGCGATGGACGCGGCGCTGGCCACCGTCGCTTCCGCCGCCGCCGCGGGCCCTGCCGCCGCCGGCCCGAGCAAGGGCGCGAGAAAGCCGAAGACGCCGGCGAAGGCTTCTCCCGAGGAAGCGAGAATGCTTCTTACGACCGCCTCGGCCTTCTCCGCATTCTCGGCGACCGCGCCCGCAGCGGCGCTCGCGGTGCGTTGCGCCGTGCCGAGCTCAGTCGCCGCGGTCATCGTCTCTTCGCCGAGCACATGCGTCGCGACGTTCTTGGCGATCGTCGCCGCGAAGCTCGCGATCCACCGCACGCCCATGTCGAGGAAATATCCGACCACCGCAACCGCCATCTGCCGCTGCGCTTCGCGGAAGGTCGTCGTGTGTTGCAGGAGCAAGAGGACCGAGGAGCTCATGGCGTGGCCCATCTTGTTCCCGAGATCCTGCCAAATCCTGTCCTGCTCTTCTGCGGAACGATAGGCGAGGTCGAGCATCTGGCGCTCATGGGAGGCCTCCAGCGTTGCGAGCCTGTTCAACGCCTGTTGCCTTTGCTGCAGGGAGAGGCCGTCGAGCTCGGCCTCCTGCTGCAGCAGATTGCGCTGCGCCCGGTATTCTTCTTCCGTCGCTTGTCTGATGAGCGCGATCTTCTCGCCTTCGCTGATGCGTTTGAGCTGCGCATCGCCGTCGTAGATCGTCTTCTTGGTCGCGAGCTGCTCTTGCAGCAGGCGAATCTCTTCGTCGAGCTGACTCTTGACGAGCCTCGCCTGCTCCTCGGCGTCAGCGCCGAGCTTCGTCAATGCGGCGGAGGCCGGACCGAGGGACGCGGTCAAGCCGTCGTTGACGCCCTTGCCGATTTGCGAAAATGCGCTCGCCGCGGGCGCCGCCTTTTGCGCCGCCTCACCGATTCCATCCGAGAGCTTCTTGATCTCCGGCGTCACGCCGCTGACGGCGCCGCGCACCTCGTTCAAGCCGTCTTCGAAGTCGCTCGTGTCGGCGCCAAAGCGGATCGTCACCTCGTCGGCCATGGCGGCGACTCCTTCTCGGGATTGGCCGACGCTTGCGCTTCGGCGGAGCGAAATCTCGAATTTTTGGCTGTATATTTCGCGTGAAAGTTGATTCGGGAGGATGCGGAAAACCTGATGAAGCTGGCCTCGATCCTCTTGGCCGCTCTCTCCAGTCCCAGTTTCTCTCAGCCAGCGCGTGTTGATATTCGGCTCAATCCGGCGGTGACGCAGGAAAGCGTCCAGGAGACGATCTGCCTGGTTGGCTGGACGCGCTTCATTCGTCCGTCGAGCGCCTACGCGCGTCGTATCAAGTTAGAGCTGTTGCGCACATTGGCGCTCCCGTCCGAGAGCGCGTCGCAATTCGAGCTCGACCATCGTATCCCCTTGAGCCTCGGAGGCGCGCCCTTCGAGCGTGTCAATCTCGAGCTGCAGCCTTGGGACGAGGCGCCGGAGAAGGACCGCAAGGAAACCTGTCTCGTCCGCGCGGTCTGCGCCGGCCGCCTGACGCTTGCCGCAGCTCGCGAGCGGATTTGGAGAGATTGGCGTAATGTCGGAGGGGGCTGTGATTGAGGTAATCAAAAGCCATCCCTGACGCGCGCTAGATTTTTCCTTCCGGAAACATCGCTTTCAGCGCCCCCATCGCGTCCGCCGCTTTCGCGACGGGTTTGTAAACCCCTAGCCCTACGGCGATCGCGCGCAGCAGCAGAGGCGGTGGCGGGAACTCGCGCCAATAGGCCTGGCGTGCGAAGAGGCGCGGGAAGGTGAGCTCGGCTTCGAGCGCGTCGCTCCACGCTTCCCCCGAGCATTGGCAATAATGCGCCATCAAACGATCGAAGTGTTTTGGGGAGCCGTCGAAGCTTTCGGCGTCTCCCCTCAGACCTCCCCCGAGGGAGTGTGCGCCTCCTCCGGCTTGAAGAAGCCCGTCTGCCGGGTCACGACCGCGAGCGCGGCGATGAGCTCCGGCGTGGAGGCGGGGAGGTCCAGGAACGCGTCGCGCGTCAGTCGCGGATAGGCGCGCGTCAGCGCTGCGTAGACGACGTCGAGGATCGCGTCGTAATCGGTTTCGGAGAGCTGGGCGGCGCCCTCGGCCACGCCGCTCTGCAGGCTTTGCAGCACCGGCATCAGGCGCATCAGCGCCGGGACGACGATGCGCGCCTGGCGCATCGCGAGCATCGGCACGAACCATTCGCGCCCGGCGAGGGTGACGACGGCGGCGTTGGCGCAATCGATCTGAGGATCAGGACTCACGGGGCGCTCCCTCAGATCGCTGTATTGATCTCGCCGAGATTGTTCGAAGCGTTGGCGAAGGCCTCGAAATCGAGCTCGGGGATCGTGAAATCCTCGAGCTTGCTGGCGAGGCCGAGCTTCGAGGAAATGCAGGAATAGAGCCGCAGCGACCATTGCGCGCCGGCGATGTTGGGATTGGTCTGATAGAAGTCGATCTGGAATGTCGGCGCGACGCCCATGAGCTTGTTGCCGATGACGGCCTTGGAGCCCGCAGTCGACTGCGTGTAGCTGTAGGTGATCAGCAGCGCCTTGCCGCTGTCGGCCGCGTTGAACGTGTAGACGCCGGCCGCGACGCTATACTGACCCTGCGCCGGGCCCGATGTCACCTGCGTCAATTGCAGGCCGGTGGAGGCATAGGCGACGCCGAGATTCTGGTCGAAGGACCCGGCGTTGGCCACCGTCGCGGTATAAGGCGAGGCCACGGCGACCGTCGCGCCTTCATTGTAGGACCAGAGCTTCTGACCCGTCGTCGGCGCATTGCCGAAGAAGATCTGGTTTAAGGTCGGGCCGTCGATATTGGCGAATTTCGCCTTGCCGGAAATCTTGCCCGCGCCGCGCGCGACGGCGATCGGAAACTGGAACTGACCCATCAGCTGCTTCACCGAAAAGCTGAAGTCGACGGAGACGTCCTGCAGCGTGCCGAACTGGAGGGGCGAGCCGCCGGCTGGCGTGCCGATCAGGACGCCGGCGCCGAAGGCCAGCGAAGTATTGGTGGACATGCGTTGGCTCCTTGAGCTTGCAAGGGGTGGAGTGGGGAGACGGGATCAGATCGCGAGAATCTTCAGAGGAACCCAAAGCAGGCCGTCGCCATCCAAATCGCCGGGATCCTTGAGGACCGCGCCCTCAATGCGACAATGCGAGGCGAGTCCGCCGAGCGTCTGGCGAGCTCCGTTTGCGGGGTTCAACGCGGCTTCCAGCGCGTCCAGGATCGTGTTGAGAGCAATCGCGGGGACCGTGTTCCGGTCGCTGGCGTCGATATAGACGAAGAGATCGACGGCGAGCGTCGTCTTCGCCGGCAGCGCCTCGTTCTGATAGGACTGCTGCTCGCGGTGCTCGGTGACGAAAAGGGCGGGGCGCTGCGACTTCGGCACGTCTGACCAGAGTTTCAAGCGTCGCGACACGGAGACGAAGCCGCTCTGCCCATTGACGGGGAGCGCGAAGCTCACCCCTGCGAGCAGGGCGACCAGCGCCGTCATCACGGCCTCGCGCGCGACATTCATGCGCTCAGTCCTTCCTCGACGGCGTCGGAGAGAGCCGCCGCGATCTCGTCTTGCATCTCGTCGAGCGCCGACCGCATGTAGCTGCGCTCGGGCAGATTCATGGTCCGCGAAAAGGCGCGAACGAAGATGGTTTTGGGGGCGATCGTGCGGCCGAAGGCTTCTCTGATTTCGCGGCTGTGCGCTGAAACGCTCTCTTCGCCGACGAAGCCATATTCCTGCGCGGCGGCGTATTTCGTCATGGCCACGAGCGCGGCGGCGGAAGGCTCGAATCTCACCTCGATCGAATCGCGTAGCGTGCCGCTTTCCGCCTGCAACACCGTCCCGGAGAGATTATCCTTGATCCTTTGCTCCAGGCGCTCCGCGAGGTCCTCGATCTTTCGCGCGAGCGCGTCGCGGACGGCGACCGAGAGCGTCGCCAAACGCGCGTCGAGCGCGTCTGCGCCTTGGATATCGACGCTGAGCATGGTTCAGTTGGCGATGATGCGACGAAAATTGACGAGCGAGGCGACGACGAAATCGGGGATAGCCCGATTCTGATAGGCGGTCGTCTCCTGGCCGCCGAGGCTTCGGCTCGCAACGCCGATGCGGTCCCTGTAGCGATAGCGGTCGGCGACCCATTCGAGCGCGCATTGGGCGAGATCGGCGGGGATGTAGCCGTAGGAGATCGTGAGCGCCGCGCCGGCGTCGGCGGCGGAAAAGCCATAGGTTCCGCTCGTCGCATCCACCGTATATTGGGCCGCGCCCGGATTGGCGGCCACGGCGCTCAGCGGCGATCCATTCGCATAGGCGACGCCCGTGTCCTCGGCAAAGACGCCGTAAGGCGAGAACGCCGTGAATTGAAAGGGCGCCTGTGTCGGCACGCTCTGCGCTTCTCCGACAATTTCGTATCCGGCGCGATAGGAGACGACGATGTTCTGGCGGCCTTTGTGGAAGCGATAGGGGCCACGCAGAAAGAGTTGCTGCATCGCGCCCGGCGGCTGATCGTCCGCCTGCTCCAGCACGTATCCAGGCGCGGGCTCTACGCCTGTGAGCATCAGCGGGGCGGGCGGAATTGGCTTGCCGTCGACGACAACCGCGCTGATCGCGCCCACCGGCCAGTTGCGCAGGATCAGGCTCTCGCGGCCCGAGCCGTCATAGGCTTCGGACACATTGGACGGCAGCACGAAGGATCGGTTGATGTAGTTGTAGATCGCGCGGCTGATCTGCGTGATGAGCGCGCTGAGCAACGCGTCGTCGGCGGAAGAGGTGACGCCGAGCCAGTTCTTGACCGTGGCAAGCTGCACGAGATCGCCCGTCGCCATAACGCGCCACTCCCTTTCGGTCTTTCGGGCTCCCGCGCCGGGGGCGCGAGAGCCGGCAGTTCGTTGTTGCGTCAGCCGTTGGCGATGTTGGTGATGACCGCCATCGAAGGCGGGAAATAATGCTGCAGCACCTCATCCGCATAGACGCCATATTCATAGCGCCGCGAGCGCAGCGGCCACTCGATCTGGTAATAGTCGCGGCGCGTGCGGATTTGAAATACGTTGCCGACGCCGGACAGCGGATAGGGGATCGAGCGCGAGGTCATCAGGATCGTCCCGGCCGGCAGGTTGGGATGCACTCTGATGTCGAGCGTCGAGCCGCCGCTCATGGAAAAGCGGTTGAGGTAGCTTCTCACCATCACGCCGCCGTTGATCGCGTCCTGCGCCGCGTTGAAGACGAATTGCTGCGCCGAATTGGCGGCGCCTGCGAGAATCTTCTTCGAGACGTTCAGCGCCTCCTGGCTGTTCACCCAAATGGTGTCGGGAGAGAGCCGAAAATTGTCCCACATGGATTTGAGCGCGGCATCGATCTCGACCACGCCGCCCGCGCCATCGGCCGTGAGCGGCGTTCCGGCGGCGCCGGTTCCCGTCGGCTGCTGGGCGACATAGGCGCCGGAGCCGGCTTTCAGCGCGATGGTCAGAAGCCCGTCGAAGACCAGCGCGTTCGTCGAGTAGTCGGTCGTAAGCGAGGCGGTGGTCTGCGTTCCGGCCGCCGTCGCGGAAATCGCGATGGAGTTGATCGTCGTAATGGCGCCTAGAACCTCCGATCCGGTCGAGCCCCAGAACCAGGCGTAGCCCAGCGCGCCGCGCACGGCCGCGACGGTTGCCGTGACGAGCCCCGTCGGGCCGGTGACCGAAACGGTGGCGTTGGCGGATCTCTGAGCCGCGCCGCCGCCGAAGCTGTCCGACGAGCCGTCGGCGTTGGGACGCGTGATCTGCCCTTGAATTCCAGTGGCGACCGAGCCGTTGATGACGCCGTCGAGCGACAGCGCGACGCAGATGACGGACAAGGTTCCCGAGGCGAGCCCGCCGCCGCTCGAAGATGCGGTGAGCGTCGGCGTCGGCGTCACGCCGAGCGGCATCGAACTGTTGCCGCCGAGGATTAGCGCCTCCTCGCCGATCATCGTCGCCTGAAGTCCTCGAAGACCCGCCTGGGCCCGCACGTCGTCGAAGCCCATGCCGGCATATTCCGCCTCGAAATCGACGCTCGTCTCGAGACCGATCCCCTTATAGGAAGCATAATAGTCGGTCGTCGTCACCGCCTGCACGCCGGCCCGATTGCCGCCCGAAACGCCAAGACGCAGCCCCGTCGTATTGACGCCGGTGATCGCGCGCCAATTCGCCTGAATGCCGCCCATGCCGGAGACGCGCGGCGTTTCATTGCGCAGAGGCGTCAGCACCGGGACGAGAAATTTCGCGCCGGGCTCGAGATCGTAGAAGTTGAGGCCGCTTGTCGCGCTAATCGGCTGCTGGAAGGTGCTCTTCTCCAGTCCGCCGAGACGCGGATCGGTCAAGGAGACGCTCTGCGCCTTGCGGATGGCCTGAAGGACTTCGTGCGTGGTCGCGTGAATGTTCATCTTAGTCAGTGTCCTGTGGCGTGAGAAAGCGCCGTCCCCGGCGGCAAGCTCTTATCGAGCGGGTTGATTCAGCGAAGCGGCGCGGGTTGACGTTGCGCGACCTTGATGAGGAGCCTGGCGCGTTCCTCGCCGCTCATCTTGGCCAGCGCCGCGGCGAGATCCTCCTGCTGCGTCTCGGCGCCTTTCTCAATCGCGCGGGTTCCCGCGAGCAGGGGCGGCGGCAGCGGCTGGCGGCCGATCTCCTCGACGCGCGCCGCGAGCTTCTCGAGCCGTGGCGTGAGCTCTTCGAGCAGCGCGCGCTGCGCGTCGCGTTCGAGCCGCGTCTCCTCCAGCGCCTTGGCGAGATCTTGACCGCCCACGCTCTGCGCCAGCGGTTCGTCATGCACCAGGAGGAGAGAGGCGATGAATTGCTTCAGCTCCTCGATCGCTTGAGCGAGCGCCGAAATCTCGTCCGAGGCGTCATCATCGTCGAGCGCGTTGTTGAGGATATCGAAGACGATCTCGAGCGCCGCCACCGCCCGCGCCGCGTCCAGCGCCTGCTCGGAGAGCAGCTTGACGAGCTTTTCGCGCTCCGGACGCTTTCGCGGCATAAGACGCACGCCGTCGATATCGCTTTCCGCCCGTGCGAGCGCGCCGAGCATCGGTCCCATGCTCGCGAGCGCCATCTGATGCGCGAGCGCCTCGGCCTTCTTCTTGAACGTCTTGCCGTCCTGGGCCATCCAGACCTGCTCGACCTCGCCGGCGCTCTCATGCATGGCGAAGCCTTGCGTTTCGACGGCGCCGTCGGCCTTGATCAGCGAGAAGGTCGCGTTGGGCAACGCTGGCAGATCGACGAGCGATATCTCGCTCGGATTCGCCGTGTAGCGGGTGAGAGTCGGATCGTTCGCGTCCTTCCAGCGCCGCACATAGCCGCCGCCCTGCGAGAAGCCGGTATAGACGCCGGCCTCGACCTTGCACCATTCGGCGTCGTCGACGATCTTCGCGCAGATTTCGATCTGCTTCTCGTCATCGTTGAAGTTGATGGCTTCGAGCCGCCCCGCCGCGATCTTGCCGTGCATGGCGCGCAGATTGCCGAGGCTCTTGCCGCCGGAGGCCTTCAGGAACTCCGCCGACCACTTTTGATAATAGGGCTTGGTCGTCGCATAGTCGCAAATCTCATTGCCGCGATCGGGCGCCTCTGCCGTGACGACGCCATAGACGAGTCGCCGCTTCGCGTCGGCCTTGGTCAGCGGAATGAAGAGATTGAATTCGGCCATGCGGGGTTGCTCCCAAAGAAAAGACCCGCGCGAGGCGAGCCGAGAGTGTGAATGCGCGGGACGCCGCGTCGCGGGTTTAGACGAGGCCCACGTCTACGGTCGTAAGCTGTGGCAACGGCGCCGGCCCGCTCCCCGTCGTCACCAGCAGCGCATCGGCGCCAGCGTTATCGACTGGCGCTTGTCCGAGCTGCGCGCGCGCTTCGTTGCGCGTCAGAATCCCCGCGGCGACATAGCTCGTCAAAATTTGCGCCTGCTGCGAAACATCGACTTGCGCGTCCTCGCCCCAGACGAATTCGACGTCCTCTTCGTCGAAATCCTCAATCAGCACGCGATCGATGAGCCGCTTCACCCATTTCAGGATCGGCCACAACCCTTCCTCTTCCGCGAGCTCCTTTTGCGTCTCTCCCGTCGCGCGATTGAGCTGATTCACGAAAGCCTGCGGCGAAACTGAAAACGCGTAGCAGACGACGCGCGCCAGCCATTCGTCGAAGAGATTCTTGAGCTCCGGCTCCTTCGTCTGAATGAAGGTTTTCGCCACGCCGCCGGGCACGAATTTGGCGCGGCGGCGCGCGGCGAGATCGCCGGTGAAATAGGCGTCCCAATAGTCCTGGAAATTCTTGATCTGGTCGGGCGTCCAGCTCTCCGGCACCCCGATGAGGCTTTCGGGGATATTGCCTTCGGTGAAATGCGTCAGCGTGAAGATCTGGCGCTTCAGCGCGATATTCGCCGTCATCACGATCTGCTCGACGGGCGAGAAGCCGTAGACGCGGCCCGGTCGCAGATTGCGCGGCGCATAGATCAGATCGCGCGCGGCGTAGTCGACGGCGGGATAGCCCTTCAACACCTGCTGATAGGCGGCTGGATAGACGAGCGCGCCGTCATCGCCGACGAAGGCTTGCGGCGTGCGCCCCCAGTCGTCGATGACGCGCTTGATCGTCGCGCCATCGAGCGGATGCAAGGCCAGGAGCGACCCGTTGCGGGCGCGCTGCTTCCAGAGCGTCGGCGCGTCGATGACGAGCAGGTCCTCGAGCAGCATGCGCAGCCAGGCGGCGAAGGAATGCTCGCCGTCGGGCTTGTGGAAGAAGCGCGTCAGCTCCTTGATGCGCGCGGCGCCGGGACCGTCGCTTCCGGGGCGCGGACGCAGCGACCAGCTCATGCGCTCGATCTGATCCTTGCGCGTCTCGATGACGAGGCGCAGCAGATCGTAAGTTTCAGCAAGCGCGCGCAGATCGTGAAAGGTGATCGGCTCGTAGGCGCGCGTGCCGATGGCGATATTGTAGCCCGAGGGGAAATCGAACTGCCGCCCGGCGACCTCTTTGGGCGCGATGGGGGCGAGCGGCGCGAGCGGTCCGAACCAGCCGGACGCATTGGCCTCGCCCCGCGAGGACATGAACTGCGCCTGCCCGTAGGAGACCGTGAGGTCTTGCGGCGAAAGCGACCAGGAGGGGCGGCCGGCTTGAGAATCGCGCGCGTTCATGCGTGGGCGCTCGGGGCGGCGCCCTCGGGCGCCCAGATTCTTTGCGGCATGGACTCGGCTCTTTGGGGAGGAGAGGTAGGGAGAAGCGTATGGCTTCCCCCTTGGCGTCGGCCCCGGTGGCCAAACATCCCCGGAGCTTGCAGTGCGCCTTGCATCTCTTGGCGGAGCATTGTCGGCGAGACGGTTCGGCCGTTGTCAAGGACGGCCTTCGGCCGCCGCCGAAGGCGGTGCGCAACGCGCATCCTTGACAAGGTCCGACCGCTCGCCATGCTCGCCGCCATCAGATGCAAGGGGCGTCAGAGATGTCGCCAGAGGAGTGAGGGTGCAGTCGCGAAGATCGCTGGTTCCGTGCCATCGCTATCCCTTCGCGTCGCTCGCGAGACGCCGGTAAAAATCGATGATCGCCGAGCCGTCGCCCGGCGCGAAGACGAGCTCCGAGACGGCCCAGACCAACGCATCGACTCGGTCGGGCGAGAAGCCCGCCGACGCGCGATCGAAGTCCGGCGTCATCAGGCACATCTGATCCTCGAGCTTGGCGAAGACGCCGATGTGGCGCGCGCGGCCCTGTTCGTAGAGCGCGGCGACGGGCTCGGCGCGCGTGAACTTTCCGCGGCTCGCGCGCACCGACTTCACGCGGATGTCGGCGTCGACCTGGCGGATCACCGCCTCGACCATCTCGCCGCCATTGTTGACCTCGGCGACGATGGCGTCGGCCTCGTAGCGGCGCGCGGCGGAGATCGCGCGCTCCGCCCAACGCAAGGGCGTGTCGCCCTGCGAGGTGACATCGGCGAGCACGCAGATTTCCTTCTCGGCGCTGAGACCCGCAACGACGATCCCGCATTCGTCGGCACGTTCCGACGAGCTTGCCGGCGGATCGATTGCGACGACGATGCGCGTGAGCTTCGGCGGCGTATGGCGATAGGCGGCCTCGATCATCGCGCGCGTCCACAGCGCGCCGGGCGTGTCGAGGAGCAGCTCGGCCTCCAGCTCCTGACGCCCGAGCCGCGTGCCCTCATAGGCGCGCAGAATCTTATGCGCGAAGGCTTCGGGAAGATTGGCGAGATTGGCGTAGGTCGCGCTTTTCGTCGTGTGGGTGAGCGGGCTTTCGAGTAATTCGCGCAGGAGCTTCGTCGGGCGCGGCGTCGTCGTGATCACCGCCTGCGGCTTGTCGCCGAGACGCAGGCCGAAGACCGCCTGATCCCAGGCTTCCGGATAGCGCCAGGCGGCGAGCTCGTCGCACCAGAGCTTGGCGTGCTGCTTGCCGCGCAATCGCTCGGGCGACTCTGCCGAGAAGAGCAGGGTCCTGGCGCCGTTCGGCCATTCGAGACGATTGCGCGCCGCGACGAATTTGGGCCGCTCGTCGGGCGGGCAGACGTTCAAGATCCCAGACTCGCCCTCGACCATGATGTCGCGCACGTCGTCGGCCGTCGCGCCGATGACGTTCACATGCGCGTTCGTCCTGATCCAGCGCCGCACGGTCTCGGCGCCCGTGCGCGTCTTGCCGCAACCGCGGCCGCCGAGCGGCAGCCAATAGACCCAGTCGCCCGAAGGCGGAAGCTGCTCGGGCCGCGCCCAGAACTCCCAGAGATAGGGAAGCAGCGCCGCCTCTTCGGGCGAGAGCCGCGCGATGAATTCCGCGCGCGCCTCCTGCGGCAGCTTGGCGAGATCGGCGGCGCGGAGCACGGAGGGGGTCGTGGGGCCTTTGAGAGGTTACTCGTGGCGTTAGCGAGAGTTGCCGGGCGCTCGTGCGACACGCGCCGCCATGGCGTCGAGCTTTTGCATCAGGATCGTTTTCGCGTCTGAGCCGGAACCGGGCTGCGCAGCCGGCTGAATCGCGACGCCGAGGAGCTTGGCGCGGCGGTCGAGAATGGCGAGCACCCGATCCACCGCGGCGTTGTCGCCTTTGAGCGCCTTGGCGTGCAACGCCTTCTGCAACTCGCCCAGCCGCTTGAGTTCGGTTTCGAGGAAGTCCTCGGACATCGGCGCGGGGGCGGCGCCGGACGACGCGCGCTTCATGATCGAGATGAGCCGCGCGCGCGAGATTGGCCTGAAGCCCGCGGCCTTGAGCGCCCTTTCTATGCTTTGGACAGATTGGCCTTTGGTCGCGGCCTTGAGGATGCGCGCGTCGCGCCGCGCGCGATCCGTGGATTTAGGCGGCGCGGCGGGTCTCGTCATGACGTTGAAAAGGCCCCCAGGTCGCAGAAATGAAAAAGCCCGGAAGCATCACTCCCGGGCGCATTTCTTGATGATGATGTTTTTATATCGCAGCAGCCCACGCGCGTCAAGCGAAAATTTCAAAAATCGACGAGGATTTTTGGCCTCAACTCCAAAATGTTGTTTTTACACATCAAATTAGCGCGATCGCCGAAACGAGGCGTCCGTAGTCCTCCTCGCCGCGATGGACGCTGCGCCGATAGGAGAAGCAGCTTTCTTCATTGGCGTAGGTGCTGACGCGTATGTTCTCGAAGGAGGCGGCGCCCGCCTGCGCGACCCGCATCTCGATGAAGGCCGGCAGATCGAACATCGAATGGCCCGCCTTCGGCGAAGGCGCGAAGAACTGGTCAAAGCTCGGATGTTCGGTGGTGAAGCGCTCGACGAACTCGGGCCCGACCTCATAGCTCTCGCCGTCGATCATCGGTCCGAGCGCGACGTTGATGTCGCTGCGGCGCGCGCCGAGTCCTTCCATCGCGGCGATCGTCGCTTCGATCACCCCGTAGAGCGCGCCCTTCCAGCCGGCGTGGGCCGCGCCGATCACACCTCTCGACGCGTCGACGAAGAGCAGCATGCCGCAATCGGCGCCGGTCACACCGAGCGCGAGGCCGCGCGTTCGCGTCGCCAGACCGTCGCAGCGCGGACGCGCATCGGGCGCCCAGGGCTCCGAGACGGCGAGCGCATCGGCCGAGTGGATCTGATAGGGCACGAGCAGCCGGTCGGCGGCGACGCCGAGCCTCTTCGCCATGCGCGCCTTGTTCTCCTCGACGCATTCCGGCGCGTCGCGCGAGCCGATCCCGCCGTTGAGCGAGGCGTAGACGCCCGTGGAGACGCCCCCGCCGCGGCCAAAGAAGCCGTGCGCGAGGCCGGGCAGGGCGAGGCTTGGCGCTTCAAAGGTCTGTAGTGGTGTCGTCAAGAGGCGTCTTTCCGGTCAAACGACATTCGAGACAGGCCGGGTACGACCTTCTCCCGCAAGTGGAGAAGGGATTCGCATCACTCCGCGAAGCCCGGCGGTTCGCGCATATCGGGATGCGTGACCGCCATCACCTTGAAGAGATCGCCCATGACCTCGCGCGGGTCGCCGGAGCCGGTCAGGCGGCGCAAGGCCGCATCGATGTCGCCCTGTTGCCGCTCGCTCGCGCGGCTGCGCAGGGCCGCGGCGCGCCGCTCGATGCCGATCTGCGTCAGGAAGCGGCCTTGCGTCGTTGGACCGAGCACCTTCGCGCCCTCCGCTTTCGCGGCGCGGGCGAGAGCCGCGAAATCGACATGCGCCGTCAGATCGGCTTCGCCGGGCGAGGCCAGCGGATCGACATAGGCGTGGCGCGAGACGGCTTGCAGGCTCTCGCCCAGCGTCGTTCGCGTGTAGCCGTAATCGATGACGAGCGCCGCGCCGCCGTCGGTCACGATGCGGCGGGCGATCTCCGCCATCACATTTTGCCCCTCGGGACAGATCTCGATCACCGAATGCAGCGGCGCGACCGCCGACAGGTCCGGCTCGACGCTCGGGGCGAGGCCGAAGGCGAGGCGCCGCGCCCCATTGAGGCCGACGACCCTCTCTCTCCATCCCGCCGCGGTCCTCACGAACTGGCGCACCGGCAGCGCGTCGAAAAATTCGTTGGCGACGAGGAAGAGCGATCCGCTTGGCGTTTCCGTCAGGCTGTTGCGCCATTGAATGGGGAGCGTCTCCCGCCCCAGCGTCTCGCGCTGAGCCTGCCGCAGCGCCGGACTGGTCTCGATCAGATCGACCTCCAGCCGCTCGGTCAGGCCCGGCGCGACGCGGAGCGCCCGCAAGACGTCGGTCATCAAGGTCCCGCGGCCGGGGCCGAGCTCGACGAGCCGCGCCGGCTGCGGCGCGCCGGCAAGCGACCAGGCGTCGGCGAGCCAGAGGCCGATCATCTCGCCGAACATCTGGCTAATCTCCGGCGCGGTGATGAAGTCTCCCTGCGGCCCGAAGGGATCGTGCGTGATGTAATAGCCGTGACGCGGATGCTGCAGGCAAAGCGTCATGTAGCGGTCCAGCCGCAGCGGACCTTCCCGCTCGATGGCGGTCGCGATTTCGTCGCCGAGCGCGGTCATGCGATTGCCCTCCGCCTTCGAAGCGCGAAGCCTATCAGGATCAAGCCGGCGATGGCCATGGGGAGCGACAGCGCCATGCCCTTCGTAAACCCGTAGCCGAGCGCTTCCTGTTCGGGGTCGGGCTCGCGGAAGAATTCGCAGAAGGTGCGGGCAAGGGCGTAGCCCAGACAAAATATCCCCGTCGTCAGTCCCGGTCTCTTCAACGCCCCGGCGCGCAGCGCGACCCAGAGAATGAGCCCGAGCGCCACGCCCTCGAGCCCCGCCTCATAGAGCTGGCTCGGATGGCGCGGGACGTCGCCGGCGGCGGGGTCCGGGAAGACCATCGCCCAGGGAACGTCGGTCGGCCGGCCCCAAAGCTCCGGCTTGATGAAATTGGCGATGCGGCCGAGGAAAAGCCCGATCGGCGCGGCGATGGCGCAAAGATCCCCCACCGTGAACAGCGGCAGTTTTTCCGCGCGCGCGAAGAGCGCCATGCCGACCGCCGCGCCAAGGAAGCCGCCGTGGAAGGCCATGCCGCCTTTCCAGAGCATGAAGGCATCGAGCGGATGGCGCAGGAAGTGGCCGGGATCGTAGATCAGCACATGCCCGAGCCTGCCGCCGATGATGACGCCGAAAGCCACATAGACGATGAGATCGTCGACGCCGATGGGCGAGGGCCGCGGTTGGTCCTTGTTCCAGAAGGCGTCCCGCACGACGATGAAGCGCATATAGGCCCAAGCCGCGACGAAGCCGCCGATATAGGCCAGCGCATACCAGCGCAGCGGCAGGCTGCCGAGCCCGAAAGGCAGCGGCCCAATGTCGATCGCGACGGGATTTATGACCGGAAAGGGGATGATCAGGAATGACATCAGGTTCCGGGGCGTAAGACGCGAAAGGCTAGAAGATTCTTTAGCCTCTCAGCGCGCCGATGTCATGGGGCGCCGGCGAAGGAGCCGGGGGGGGGGGGCGAGCGAGTGGTCAAAATCTGAGGCTTGGCGACCACAGCCACGAGAGTGGCATCCCGCTACAACAGGATCGCTCTTGACGCGATGCAGAAGTTTGGTGCCGACGCTCCGGCCTCTTATCAGGGAGTTACGACCTTTTCCTAGCGCCGTTCAAATTTGCGAGGCTCTGATGTTCAGTTCGTCTCCCTGTGGAGAGCCTTACCATCTTCCGAGTGAAGGAGTGAGAATGCCTCATCCGGTGAGAGAATCCGGGGAGTGTTGGAATCGAGCCACAGCTCGGGCCGCAAGTCCCAAATCCATTCGACAAATGGAGACACCACCACCCATGTAAAATTTTTAGCTGCCGAGAAATCGTAATTACGACCTATGGGATTTTGGGAAACAAACGCGTGGAGTGACTTTGCTTGGTCAACTTTTTGAGAGAGGCGATCTTGTCTAACTGCCATTGTCCTAGGCCGACCGATCTCATAGTCCAGTGGACGCTCTATGGACACGCATTCAAAAATGTACATTTCGTCTCCAATAATCACTCCCGCGTCTAACTCACGCTCCAAGCCATCATTTGCAACTAGTCTACCGGACTGTACGTCGTATCCTCGTCGTTCCAAGGCGTCTTTGAAAAGTTTCTCAAATACTGTACCGCTTTCACCAAATTTATCTGGCAGAAATACGAATATCGAATGTAGGAGGGCGGGGGTGCTAACTAAATCAACTAGACAGAAGCCGTCCGCTGGGATAATTACGCATCTAGGGCCATTGCTCCAGGGAGAGATTTTCCTCTGAATATCTTCAGTTAGCGTGATTGAATCAACAACGAATTCAACTTGGCGGCGATCAAATTGCTTTGAGAAGATGACTGACATTCTATCTATTAACATTTCAATTAGATCTTGATGAGAACCAGCAAAAAGGTGATAGCCCCTAGTAAGAGTCTGTGTAAACGAGCGAAGCATCATATGCTGCAATTCTAATTTATTCTCAGCATACGGAGTGCTATTAGGAATAACAAAAAACGATGAAAGGCCGGCTAATACTCCTACTAATACTTCGAAATCGTATCTCCGTGTTTTCACAAATACGTCGATCATGAACTCGTGATGCTTAAAAAATACCTTCGGCATAAAGTACAATGGAAGAAAATTTGGAACATAGTCCTTTGGAAATCGCACGCCAAAAATTTCTAATGCATCTTTTAAAGAATGCTTTCGAGTATTGTAAATCGGGAAAAAGACAACACTCCATTCGCCTTCCGGGGTACGTCCGGGTCCTCTCCCGGTTAAATCCTCGTTATCTATCCAGACACCCATTAAAGATGAAAATGAATTGCTATGTTTGTTCCTTTTATCTATCGACAAAATCAGCTGATTCAGCGTAGGGTTCGGAGCGTAATCCCAGTCTCCTGTCTCGTCGACGATGATATTTGCGCCCTTGCCAAGCGATCTCAGAAGAGCCGTCAATCTCCAGTATTGATAAGCTGCGCCTTCGATTGCGTATATGTCTATAAAATCCCTTTTGGAGAAGTCCCGTATTACCCATTCTGAATTGCTCCTGAGCATAGCGCTATATTTACTGAATAAATCCTCTTCAATATATCCACGGCGTTCAAGATTCTTAAACCCTTTCTTCATCCAGCCACCAAGTATTTTGTCTGGACTCAATTTATCTGACAAACCAAATTCCTTTGGTGCGATACGAAGTCCATGTTTTTGGATTTCAAGCTCAGCAATTTGTCGGACAAGTCCGACGGTGACGTCGTCAGTCTTATCTTCGTGATCAGCCGATAGAGATACGCCTATTCGTCGATATATGTGTAGCCAGTAGGCAACACTTCTTTTAGACACGAGATCATGGATTTCGTTGTCGATATTGTCGAGGATTTTTCTTGTTATCGTCCAAGCGACTTTGCTGTCAATCACTTCATTAACGGGGAAGTGTGCGAGAAATTGCTTTCCTCTAAATTCGGCGAATTTGAGAGTGAGCGCGTAACGAATATTGTCATCAAATAATTCGTGAAGCAGAATAAATGCCGGCTGGTGATATTGTAGGGCGAGAATCTCGGTCATGCCGACAGCCATTGCCTTTAGTGTTATCTAGTGGATCAGAAAATCTTACTTCATACCATCCATAAAGAGCCACCCGAACCGGAATTCGCCGGCTAGGCTCCTTTCAGATGCAATGATTGCCCAGGCTGGCATTTTTAACAAGGTGGATCCGTTGCGGGGAGGGTGGCGAGCGTAGCGAGCCGGGTGGGGGGAGCCGCAACAGCACGTGAATCCAGGAAGGTGCGGGAAACGGAGAGGCTTTCACCCCCTCCCGTCGCGCCTTACGGCGCTCCGCCCTCCCCGCAAGGGGGAGGGATAGCGCTTGCCAAATCTCGCAAGCTGGCGGGGAGCGCTGGACTGCAAGATCGCAGACGCGTTCAACCGGACGACCCTGGGACAAGCCCGGCCAAGACTTGACCCAGAGCGAGGCTCAATCCGCTCCGCTCTACACCGCCTCGAAATGCTTGGAAAGCTTCAGCCCCTGTCCCTGGTAATTGGAAAGGCCCGCGTCTCCATAAAGGGCTTCCGGGATTTGCAGCATCGGCTCATAGACGAGGCGGCCGATGAACTGCCCGTCTTCGAGGATGAAGGGCACTTCCCGGCTCCTCACCTCCAGCACGGCCCGCGCGCCGGGGCCTGCCGGGGTCCGGCCGAAGCCAGGGTCGAAGAAGCCGGCGTAATGCACGCGGAACTCGCCGATGGCGGCGTCCATCGGCGCCATTTCGGCGGCGAGATCGGCGGGGATCTGGATGCGCTCGCGCGAGGCGAGAATGTAGAAGTCGCCCGGATCGAGAATGAGCCGCCTGTCGGGGCGAACCGGCAGCCGGTCCCAAAAATCCTCGATCCGGTAGGCGCCGATCCGCTCCAGATCGATGACATCCGTGTGCTTTTGCGCCCGGTAGCCGACGACGCCCGCGGCGAGCGGCGCGGAGAGATCGACGCGCAGCACCACGCCGTCGCGAAGATTGAGCGGCCCGTCGACGAGCGCCGCCTGCGCATGGATCGCGGCAATCGCCTCGTCGGAGAGCGCGAAGCTCGTCTTGAGCGGCGCCTCGGGCTCATGACGGCGAAAGCGCAGCTGGTTCAGCTTGGCGCCGGCGCGCGCCCGCACCGAAAAGGAGCGGGGAGACACTTCGGCGTAGAGCGGGCCGCGATAGCCGCTCTCCACGAGGTCGAAGCGCTCGGCGCGGTCGGCGATGAGCCGCGTGAAAATGTCGAGCCGTCCGGTCGAGCTCTTCGGGTTCGCCGCGCCGGAGACGTCTTCCGGCAGCGCGAGGTCTTCGAGGAGCGGGATGACGTAGAAGCAGCCGCGTTCGAGCACCGCGCCGGCGCCGTCGAGCGCGATCTCGTCGGATTTGAGCTGCGACAGCATCTCCGCGACGCTGCGATTCTTGCCCGGCAGAAAGCTCGCGCGCACGCGATAGGCCGTGGGGCCGAGCCGCAGATCGAGGCTCGCCGGCTGAATCTGGCTTGGGGCCAGCGGCGCCTTGGCGCGGATCGCCTCGCCGCGGAAAAGCGCTTCGATCTGTCCGCCGGAGAGGACCCCCGCGCGAATGGGCTCGACCTGTTGATTCAATTTGCCCCCCGGCCGCGGCGCCTGTTTGGCGGCTGCATAGCACGGAAAGCCTCGGGCGTGGCATAAGCCCCGCGCTGCTCCTCACCTCAGACACGGGCCCCTATGATCCGCATCGAAAACGTCAGCAAGCAGAATGGCCATCAAATCCTGTTCATCGAGGCCTCGGCCTCGCTCCTCCGGGGCGAGAAGGCCGGGCTCGTCGGGCCGAACGGGGCCGGCAAGACCACGCTCTTCCGGATGATGACGGGGCAGGAGGCACCGGACGAAGGCCAGGTCGGCGTCGATCGCGGCGTCACCATCGGCTTCTTCAGCCAGGACGTCGGCGAGATGGCCGGCCGCAGCGCCGTCGCCGAGGTGATGGACGGCGCGGGTCCGGTCAGCGAGGTCGCCGCCGAGCTGCACGCGCTGGAGGCGGCTCTGGCCGACCCCGAGCGCATGGATGAGATGGATGCGCTCGTCGAGCGCTACGGCGAGGTGCAAGGACGCTTCGAGGAGCTGGACGGCTATGCGCTGGAGGGCCGCGCGCGCGAGGTTCTCGCCGGGCTGAATTTCTCCGAGGAGATGATGGACGGCGACGTCGGCGCGCTGTCGGGCGGCTGGAAGATGCGTGTCGCGCTCGCCCGCATTCTGCTCATGCGCCCGGACGCGATGCTGCTCGACGAACCGAGCAACCATCTCGACATCGAGAGCCTGATCTGGCTCGAGCAATTCCTGAAAGGTTATGAAGGCGCGCTGCTGATGACCTCGCACGACCGCGCCTTCATGAACCGCATCGTGAACAAGATCGTCGAGATCGACGGCGGCTCGCTCACCACCTACTCCGGCGATTACGAGTTCTACGAGGCGCAGCGCGCGCAGGCGGAAAGGCAACAGCAGGCGCAATATGAGCGCCAGCAGGCGATGCTCGCCAAGGAGATCAAGTTCATCGAGCGCTTCAAGGCGCGCGCCTCGCACGCGGCGCAGGTGCAGAGCCGCGTCAAGAAGCTGGAAAAGATCGAGCGCGTCGAGCCGCCGCGCCGGCGCCAGACCGTGTTGTTCGACTTCCCGCCGGCGCCGCGCTCCGGCGAGGACGTCGTGACGCTCGCCGAGGTGCGCAAGTTCTATGGCGCGAAGCGCATCTATGACGGGCTCGACTTCCAGGTGCGCCGCCGCGAACGCTGGTGCGTGATGGGCGTCAACGGCGCCGGCAAATCGACGCTGTTGAAGCTCGTGGCGGGCGCAGCAAGGCCGGACGAGGGCGAGGTCGCGCTCGGGGCGAGCGTCAAGATGGGCTATTTCGCCCAGCATGCGATGGAGCTTTTGGACGGCGACCGCACGGTGTTCCAATCGCTGGAGGACAGCTTTCCGCAGGCGGGGCAGGGGGCGTTGCGCACGCTCGCCGGCTGCTTTGGCTTTTCCGGCGACGATGTGGAGAAGAAATGCCGCGTGCTCTCGGGCGGCGAGAAGGCGCGGCTGGTGATGGCCAAAATGCTCTACGACCCGCCGAATTTCCTGGTGCTGGACGAGCCGACGAACCATCTCGACATCGCGACGAAGGCGATGCTGATCGAGGCGCTGTCGAGCTATGAGGGCGCGATGCTCTTCGTCTCGCACGACCGGCATTTTCTGGCGGCGCTCTCCAACCGCGTGCTGGAGCTGACTCCGGAAGGCGTGCACCGATATGACGGCGGCTATACCGAATATGTCGCGCGGACCGGCCAGGAGGCGCCGGGGTTGCGGGGGTGAGGGCGTTGAGGGGCCGCAGTCCTGACACCCTAAGAGACTGGTGGGGCTTGTCTGAGGAAACTCATTCCTGTCGCCACTTCCGCCAAATGCCCTCGAATTCTGAATAATGAGAAGAAGTTCGCATATGGCTATGGGAACTCTGGTTTGCGTGGCAATGCAAGCAAAGAGCCTGTAGATTATTTTCAGAATTGTCGTATTTTAAGCTATTAATATGATGGACATGTAAATATTTCCTCAAATTATGGTAGGAAAGATCGATTCCGCAGGCCTCGCATTTCCAATCAACACTTCTCCGATAGGCAGAGCTAATGGTAGAAAAATCTGGACTGTAATCGTTGATAGGGGCATCAGTAGAGGTGTACCTCGGATAGGAATGATGCAGGTTTTTGGGAAAGGCATCAAAAAAATCGTCTATCGAAAAATTTGTTACGTGCTTTGTCTTTTCCGTATCGGGAAGTGTCCGATCAAAACCATTGTATTTTATGTAATCTAAGCAGTTTTGACATACATATAATCTTCGTTCGACCTTGTGTTTTGAATCAACATAAATCAAAGTAAAGGTTCCATCCATTTTATTTGCGGCTACGTATCTTCCAAACCTTTTCTCAGCGCGCATTCGTTGCAATGTATTACAATTTGCGAAATGGAAACGAGGAGATGTATCCGTTCGTCCGTAACTTTGAATGTCACGAATATGAAGGAGGATGCGTCGGTCTTTATAAGCGAGCGTGCCATCATCCAAAACTCTGATTTCATCGATGTCCCTGATATCGATACCTTCTTTTGATAACTGCTTTATCTCCTGCGTAGATACTCCGCCGGGATTCATATCGACTCCGGCCAAGGCCCCTAACTTATCGCGCGGGATTCCCATCCCATCTTTCAGGCGGTTAAACGGTTCGAACTGAAGAAAATTCGGGAGCTTCATGGTCGAACAGGCTTTTTGGATTGTTCCGGATTGACTGCTCGGGGCATCGGCTGTGGCCGAGCGGCCTCCAGCACTTTTTCAATGAGACGCTCGGCGTTCGTGCGCACTCGAAACTCTACCCTACGCGAAGCCTCGGGGTCCTCGGTCCCATCTAGCTTGACATGCAGCTTTGATGACGACAGCCCATTCGCTGTCAGATGACCCTTAAGCCAGCGCTGCGCGTCCGGACTTCGTGGTAATTCGAGTAGGACATATTCCAAGACGGCACGAGTTCGGGCCTGCGATAGCTCCATATTTTTCAAATATGCCTCATCGAGAGGCATGTCCTTCCATTTACTTGAAGTATGGCCCTCTATTCTGATTTCCTCTATCGAGTCTTTGAATTCTTGGCCATCTAAAATGTTTAAGTAGCGGGGGAAAAAGTCTTTGAGTATATCTTTAAACGCATCACGCAATTCGAATTTTTGACTCTCGAATAACACGTCAGGCTCGCGAAATTCGATAGCAAGATCGGGTTTTATGTCTAAGTGCCACTGATCTCGATTTTTTGAAAATTCCTGTAGTAAGCGCTCATACAACTTAGTCTTCATATTTAGATACAAAGAGGCTAAATCCTCCATTTTTTTCTTTTGTTTTTCTGTCTCTTTGGCCTTCTCTTTGACTTGGTCCCTCAAGATATCTGCCGCCTTCGAATCAGCTTCCACCTTCAGCATGAATACGACCGCAACAAGCATAAATATCATCATCAATCCCTGACCTGCCCCTGAGAAATCCCTCCAGAAGCGATTAGAGTCCGGCCTATTGCAGGACGGACACGATGAAGAAGAAACGGTTCACGGAAGAGCAGATCATCGGGATTTTGCGAGAGCAAGAGGCGGGCGCGAAGGCGGCCGACCTGGCGCGCAAATACGCGGTTTCGGAGACGACGCTCTACAATTGGAAAGCCAAATTCGGCGGCATGGAGGTTTCCGAGGCCAAACGGCTGAAGGCGCTGGAGGAGGAAAACGCGCGGCTGAAGAAGCTTCTGGCCGATCAGATGCTCGATGCGGCCGCGCTTCGCGAGCTCTTGTCAAAAAAATGGTAGGGCCCGCCGTCAAGCGCGAAGCCGTCGCGCACCTTCGGGCCGTGATGGGCCTGTCGGAACGTCGGGCCTGCCAGATCGTCGCCATCGACCGCAAGACCATGCGTTATGCGTCGAAGCGACCGGCGGACGCCGAGCTTCGCGCCAAGTTGCGCGATCTCGCCAACGCCCGCCGGCGCTTCGGCTATCGAAGGCTGTTCGTGTTGCTTCGGCAACAGGGCGAGCCCGCGGGCAAGAACCGCATCTATCGGCTCTACCGTGAGGAAGGGCTGACGGTGAGGAAGCGCCGCGCTCGCCGCCGAGCCGTGGGGACGCGGGCGCCGATCCCGGTCGAGGCGAAGCCGAACGCGCGCTGGTCTTTGGACTTTGTGCATGATCAGTTCGCCTGCGGCCGCCGCTTCCGTATCTTGAACGTCGTCGACGACGTGACGCGCGAATGCCTGGCGGCGATCCCGGACACATCGATCTCCGGCAAGCGAGTGGCGCGCGAGCTGACGACGCTGATCGCACGACGCGGCAGGCCTGGCATGATCGTCTCCGACCACGGGACGGAGTTCACCTCGAACGCCGTCCTATCCTGGGCGAACGAAAACAGGGTCGAGTGGCATTACATCGCGCCGGGGAAGCCGATGCAGAATGGCTTCTGCGAGAGCTTCAACGGCCGCATGCGTGATGAGTTGCTCAACGAGACGCTGTTCTTCGGCCTCGACCATGCGAGAAAGACAATCGGCTCGTGGACGGCCGACTACAACCACCAGCGACCGCATTCCTCCCTCGGTTATGCGACGCCAGCAGAATATGCGGCCAACCTCGCCGCAACAGGCGATCGGCGCCGCAACCCCGACCAGCTCCGCCGATCGCCTGTTGCTACATCCGCGCCCTCAGGCGTATCAACCTCAAGGACTCAACTCGCCGATGGATGAAAGTTCGGGGGCAGGTCATCCCGTCATCAGGTCGCTTAACGGAATCCAATGCTCTTCGCTCGCTTTCCGAGCCGGCTTTCGGGTTGGAAGGGACGTGTTGACCATTAAACGCCCTCAGCGATTGCGACAATCTTACGCAACTTCTCCGTAAGTGGTCCATAATCTGAGACGAATTTTTCACTTAGAGCCGCTAACTGCCCACCCATTGCATCCAATGATTTCGTCAATTCGACGCCAAGGGCTTCGTCTAATTGATCAATCTGTTTCTTGGTCTTGGCAACCAACTGAGAAATTTCCTGCGCATGGGCTTCTACCGCTTTCCTTGAAGCCTCGCTCGATGCCTCCAAAGTACGCTTGACGCTAGCGGCACTCTCTTCCACGGCGCGTGTCAAAAACTCCTGGTTTCTTGTAGTAGTATCATCGAGTTTGCGGATCATAGCTGATATCCGTTTGTCCAACTCCGTCACGAGCTGAGATATCTGCTGAGAGTGTTGTTCCTGCGCTTTAGCCGCAGTTAGATTCGCGTTCTCCAACGTGCGCTTGATATTTGTCGCGTTTTCCTCGACCGAGCGAGCGAGCGTTTCTTGGCTTTGTGTCGACGCGCGACCAAGTTGATCTGAAATCGCTACAATACGCTCCTCGATTTTCGGAATTGATCCTTGCGCGGAATTCAACAGTTCACCCAAAGAGCTAGCATAAGCCAAGATTTGCTCCTTTTGTGTCTCAAGTGCCTCCAGAAGCGAAGAAAGGCCTTCAGCAGTTGCGGTAAACGCAGTTGCTTGGCTCACTATTCGCTGATGATTTTCAGTTATGAGTGCTGAGTTCTCGACAACTTGATCCAGGCGCGATGACACGGCCTCAACATGCGCCTTGTGCTGCTCCTGCCACACAAGGAGGGCCGCAACCCCCTCGTTAAGGTGTTTAAAATTCTCGCCAAACTGCTCGTTGATCCGGGCGTTGAAGTCCCTTATTACCTCCTGAAGAGCCTCCACCAGCGCAGCAGAGCCCATTTTGGATAACATTTGCAGCGCTTCTGTTTGAGATTTTTTGAGGGCATCCAATCCGTCTCTAGTTTCCTGCCTCATCAGCTTGAGTTGAGAAACCAACGTGCTGTCTTCGTTGCCAGCAAGCGCCCAATGAATCCCGCCTAAGGATTTGACGATGTCGTCGACGGTGGCTCCACCTTGGCCAACTTCGGGCGCTTTCGATCCAATCCCGAAAATGTAAAGACGATATTTGATCGTAAGAGCCCAGAATACGCCCGCTACAGAGCCCCAAATCGCCGTCTTGAGGCCATCGAGGAGCGCAGGCACGCTCTCAAGAATATGTTTAGCGTCGAAACCTGAGAGCCCGGCAGCAATGCCAATGAATGTAGCGAAAATGCCAGTGGTAGTGAGGATCGCCGGCCCGAACTCAACTGTTTTCTCTGAATAAAATAGATGGAACCAAATCCCAACTATGCTAATAAAAACAACAAGCACTAACGTTGGAAGCGGGAGTTCCGACGTTATCAAGGAAATGATTTGCATGGGACGCCGCCCCCAACCAGGACCAGCGCCAGCGTAGCAAATTTCAACAATTGATCAAATTGCCCGTTGCCCTTAATCGCCTGTCGGCATTCAACGCCATCAGAACCGGCGACCTTCATCTCGCCAGGCGATCAACTCCTCGGGCGTCGTCTTCGCGCGCCCGGCGCGGGCGGCTTTCACCTCGGCGACGAGGGCGGCGAATTCCATCGTCCTGGGGACACGGGTCAGCCGCGCGATCGGCTCATCGTCCCGGGCGATAAAGACGTCTTCGCCGGCTTCGACTTTGTCGAGAAGCTCGGAGAGCCGGCTTTTGGGTTCGCCAACCTTGATGTTGAGCGACATGGGAGTTCCTTGGTTGTTCATCCGACATTCGGAGCGCTTCTAGCCTATCCTGCCTCCTGTGCTTCGCCGCCACAAGGATTATCGCCTTGTCCCCTACGACTTCGCCGCGCAAGGCCTCTTCGTCGAAGACTCGCTCGCAGAGGGTGCGCGCATATCTCGGCCTCCTATTCGTCGCGGGTCATGCGGGCTCCCTATTTAGCCCGGTGCAAAATTATCTATTTTAGATATAATATCCAAAAGAGAGGTCAGCCATGCAGCCCACCCGCGTCACCGCCAGCGAGTTTCAGCAAGCCTTCGGCGCGCTGAGCGACAAGGCCCGCCAAGAGCCGGTCGTCATCACCAAGCACGGCCGCGACTCGCTCGTCATCATGTCGGCGGAAGAATGGGAACGCCTCAAGCGCCGCGACCGCCGCGTCGGGCTCGCGACCGAACTCCCCGAGGAATGGGTCGAGGCGGTGCAGTCGGCGAAAGTCCCGGACGAATTTGCGCCCCTCGATGCCGAGCTGAAGTGAGGCCGTGGCGCTCCCTCAACCGGTTTCCGGCCTCGTTATCCGCTACAGCTATCTCTGGTATCGCGAACATCTTGAAGGTCGCGAGGAAGGTCAGAAGGATCGCCCCTGCGCGATCATCGCCGCCATCCGCGCCGACAAAAGCGGCGACACCCGCGTCCTCGTGCTGCCGATCACCCATAGCCCGCCCGATCACGCCAGCCTCGCCGTCGAGATTCCCGCCAAGGTCAAAGAACGGCTGCGTCTCGACGCGGCGCGCTCGTGGATCGTGCTTTCCGAGTGGAATGAATTCGTCTGGCCCGGCCCCGATCTGCGCCGCGCGCCAAACGCCGACGAGGCTTCGGTCGCCTACGGCATGTTGCCGCCCGGACTCTTCGCCACGATCCGCGACCGCTTCCTTGCCCTCGTCAACTCCGGCGCGGCCGGGCAAGTGCGCCGCACCTGACCCGGCCTGCATGGTTGGCGCGTCCAAGGATAAAATCACACAGGGGGCGCCGGGGCTGAGGGGGGAGGCGTTGCAGCCTTATCCTGAAAGCAATCGTCCCCTCGCTGGTCAAAGGAAGCAAGCGTGTCCCCTTACGACTTCGCCGCGCAACGCCTCTTCGTCGAGGACGACCTCACGGAGGGCGCGCGCGTCGCGCCCACTACTGACGCGCAAAACTATCTCCTCAATGTGCTGCGGCTGCGGCAGGGCGACGCGATTCTTGTCTTCAACGGTCGCGACGGCGAATGGCGGGCGACGATCGACATGGTCTCGAAGCGCGCGGCGGCGCTCCGCGTCGAGCAGCGGCTTCGCGAGCAGACCGCGCCCGGCGATCTCGACTACGCCTTCGCGCCGCTCAAGCAGGCGCGCCTCGACTATATGGTTCAGAAGGCGACCGAGATGGGCGCGGCGCGCCTGACGCCCGTCTTGACGAAACGCACGCAAATGCGGCGCGTCAGCGCGCATCGGCTGCGCGCCAACGCCATCGAGGCGGCGGAGCAATGCGGCCTGCTGACGATCCCCGAGACGCTCGAGCCGGTCGATCTCGACCGCTATCTCGCGGGTCTCGACCCGCAGCGCCTGCTCGTCTTCTGTGACGAAGACGCTCCGTTAACCAATGCGCTCGAAACTCTGCGCGGCAAGGGCGCCGATTTGCCCGCGCCCCCTCCGCTCGCCGTGCTGATCGGCCCGGAGGGCGGGTTCGACGAAACGGAGCGCGCCATGATCTTGAGCCGCCACAATGTCCTACGCCTTTCACTGGGTCCGAGGATACTGCGCGCGGACACGGCGGCCGTGGCGGCGCTCGCGCTGATTCAGGCGACTCTGGGCGACTGGCGGTGAAGAACTTATTGCGCTCCGACACGATGCCGCCACGATGTTCTAGTCTACTAAATTCAACGAGCGTCGCGGCGCTTAGGGTGGGGTAATTCTCCTTTCAAAAGCGGCGTATGCATTCGGCCGCATTTTTGCCCGCCCCGGCGCGTTAAAGAGTGGCGTTGAAGAATGAATGTCGGCCCGCAGGCCGACGCAACCACGGGCCGCGGCAATGCGAGCTTTCTCTCGACCGACATGCTCTCTTTCACGCGCCGCCGCCTTCGTCGCGTTCGCGGGTCTCGCCTGCGCGTCTGCGTCGGCGGAGCCGGCGGTCAACCACAACCATTGCGCCGCTCGTGGCCCGGATTATGTCGAAGTCGCCGGGGGACAGCGCTGCGTGCGAATTGGCGAGCATGTGCACGCGGAAATGGCCCATGAGAGCGCGCCGCCGACGCTGATGGCGGCCCCGGCCGGGCTGGCGCGCGCGCTTTCCGACGGCGTCAGGGGCGTTTCCGAAACCGTCCAGGGGCCTGCCGCTTCCGACGCGCAACTTTACAGGCGCTGATCGCCGGTCGAACCAGTCCGGCTTAAAGCAGGACGCACTCCGCGAAAGCGGGATCGACGCTTCCTCCCCATCGCGTGTTGAACGCTTGCAGTCTTTCGGCGGCGAGCGGCGCACCTCTCTCCGCGATCGCCTCGAGCGGGGCGAGATAGACGCTTTCGTCAGCGCCGCTCGCGTCTCGCAAAGCACGCCGCTCTAAGCCGCCCCTCGCAAGCGTCAGCATGTCGAGCGCGACTTCGCGCAGCGTCCTCCCCTTGATGCGAGTCTGCAGCGCGTGGAACGGGACCGCGGCGCGCATCTCCTCGCGCGCCTCGGCCGTCCAATCGGAGACGAGCGCCAGAGCGCCGTCGAGCGCGGCGGCGTCATAGAAGAGCCCAGCGAACAGCGCCGGCAGGGCGAGTATGTGCTCCGGCGGGCCGGCGTCGGCGCCCCGCATCTCGAGATAGGTCTTCAACCGCACTTCCGGGAAGATGGTCGAGAGATGGTTCGCCCAGTCGGAGATCGTCGCGCGCTCGCCCGGCAGCTGCGGGAGACGGCCGGCCAGAAGATCGCGAAAGCTCGCGCCGGCGACGTCATGATAGAAAGCAGCGCGCTTGACGAAATACATCGGAACGTCGAGCGCATAGTCCACATAGCGCTCGAAGCCCATTCCCGCTTCGAAGACGAAAGGCAGCATGCCGGTGCGCGCGGGGTCGGTGTCGCGCCAGATGACGGAACGCTGTGAAAGCGCTCCCGTGGGCTTGCCGTCGATGAAGGGCGAATTGGCGAAGAGCGCGGTCACCACGGGCTGCAGCGCGAGACCCGCGCGAAACTTCTTCACCATGTCGGCTTCGCTCGTGAAATCCAGATTCGCCTGAATCGTCGCGGTGCGAAACATCATGTCGAGGCCGAGCGCGCCCACCTTCGGCATATAGTCCGACATGATCTGATAGCGCTGCTTGGGCATGACGGGCGTCTCGGCCCGCGACCATTTCGGGCTCGCGCCGAGGTCGAGAAAGGAGACGCCAAGCGGCCCCGCGATCGCGGCGACGGCCGCAAAATGCGCGTCGCGCTCGCGTCTCGTCTCATGCACGCTTTCTAGCGGGGCGCCCGAAAGCTCGAATTGTCCGCCCGGCTCGATCGAGATCGCCGCTCCGCCTTTGGGATCGTAGAGTCCGATCGGCCAATCGCGGTCGCGGATCACCGTCCAGCCGAGCGAAGCCTCGAGCCCTTCGATCAGCGCGCGCACGCCGTTCTCGTAGGGGACCGGCGTGCGAGTGGCTTTGTAGAAGCTGATTTTTTCGTGCTCCGTCCCGATCCTGAGACGCGAGCCCGGGGCCTTGACGCCTGCCGCCAGCCACTCCACGAGCTCCCGACGCGACGAGATTGGCGTAGCGTCGTCTGCATCGCGGGCCATGTCTTCCCTTCCCTCGAAAGTCGGGAGCCTTTCTCGGCGCCCGGATCCGTGCAGGGATGACCGATCCCCCCAAGCCGTTTAGAGCATGTCCCGGAATAGCACGGAGCGTTTTCCGATCAGTGCATGCTCTAAGTTTTTGATTTGGAGCTTAGTCCCTTTCGATCTCATGTTTTCACGCGATCGAAAACGATTCACTCTGGCGCGTGACTTGCCGCAAAACCCGCTTGCGCGCAAGCAGAGGGCGGGAGTCCCTCAGGCGCCCTTGTCCGGGCCCATCACGTCGCCGTCTCCGTGCAGCACACGCGTGACGAAGGTGCTCGCCAGCGACGAGACATTGCCGGAACGGGATCGGGCGGACAGGACGCCGGCGGCGAGGCCGAGCGCCGCGCCCACGAGCGAGGCTTCCGCGACGACGACGAAGCGCGCGCTGCCGGCCACAATAATGGTCACGGTCATGCCGAAAAGGCCGGCGAGCAGCGCAATGACGGCGTCGCGATCCTCGGCGCGCGGCCAAAGCGCGAGCGCGGTGACCGGAGCGCCTGCCGCGGCGGAAAGTCCGAGCGCGAGAACGAGCAAGGCTTTCGCGTCGAAGAGGTTATGCGCGCTCGCCAGATAGCCCGCTGTCGCGATCAGCACCAGCGCCATGCGTGTCGTCGCCAGTCGCCGGCTCGTCAAATCCGTGCCGCCGCGCAGCCTGTAGACCGCCTCGTGACCAAGCGCCGTGCCAAAGGCTTGGAGACCAGCCGCGGCAAGCGCGAGCGCGAGCCCGATTTGCGCAGCGGCGAGCAGTCCGGAGGCGGCGGCGCCCATGCGCTCCAAAGCCGGAAGACCGGTGACGAGGAAATCCTCGCGCGCCCGGATGTCGGTCGGGCTGAGGGGCGCGCCCGCCGGCAACCCCTTTTCGGCGCAGGCGCGTCTCGCGCTGGCCGCATCCGGCGCCCGTGACCCGCAGATTGTCACGAGCCCTCGCGCGCTGGCTTGGTAGACAGCGTCCGGCAGCCGCTCCGCCGCCTGGCCGCCAACTTGGCGCGCCAGCGAGAGCGTGGCCCCGCCAACCACGGCGGCGACGAGCCAAGCGAAAACCCAGGTCCAGGCGATCGCGGCGAAACCCGCATTGCGCGTGCTTTCGGCTCGGGGCGTCACAATGGCGGGCGCCAGCAGCGGGGCGAGCATGGCGAGGCCGAGCATCACAGCCAGCGCGATCGCCAGCTCGCCGCCCGCATCGACCTGCGCCGGGAGTATCCCCCAGTCCTGCAGTCTCGCGCCGATCTCTCCCGCGGCGTCCCCACCGCTAGGCGTCGCGCGACGCAGCATGAGGCCCAGCGCCGGCCAGCCGAAGCCGACGAGGGCGACGGCGCCCGCCGCGCAGGCCGTCCAGATCGCGCCGAGCAATCCTCCCGGCCCCGCGATGGCAAGGACCGCGAGGGCCACGCAGGCCGCGGCGAAGCCCCGCCCGCCGCCCCAGAGCCCGCTGAGGACGTCCACGGCCGTCTGTTGGCCGGCCAGCGCCACGAGCTCCGAGGACACGCAAGCGAGCGCGATCACGCCGAGGCGGGGCGGCAGGCTCGGGAAGCGGGCCGCGAGCACGCCCGAGAGCGAGAACGCGCCGGTCTTGCGCAGCATCGGTCCCAGAATGCTGCCGGCGAGCGCGACGCCCGCAAACATTCCGCCGGCCACGCCGATCCCCCAGGAGCGCGCCGCGAACTGAGGCGCGAAAGGCAGCATGAGGCCCGCGCAAAGCGTGGCGAGAGCGAAGCCCGCATATTGTGCGGGCACCGAGCGGCCGGCGGCATAATAATAGGAGACGCGCATCGAGTGCAGCAGCGCGCCGAGGGTCGCGAGCGCGACGATCGTGAAGTAAGGCGAGAGCGCTGCGACGAATCCCTCGGGCGCCCCCATTCGGTCGAGCAAGCCGATGAAGGCGTAGGCGACGGCGAAGACCGCCGCGGCGAAACCCACCCGCATTTCGAGCTTTTCCCGCTCTCGAGCGCGGTTGTCTTCAAGGCTTTGCGTCATGCGCGGATTTGTCCTTTAAGCGGCGCCTTCAATTCTAGCGAAGGCCGGGGCTTCCTCCAAGCCAGGGCCAGAGGAAAGGAGAAACGCATGCCGGAGACTTTCGCGATCGTGCTCGCGACGGCGGCGAACGAGGCCAAGGGGCGCGAGATCGCCCTGGCGGCGCTCGAAGCGCGGCTCGCAGCCTGCGTCCAATTGCATCCGATCAGAAGCTGCTACATCTGGAACGGCGCCGTGTGCGAAGATGCGGAGGCCGCGCTCTCCTTCAAGATTAGGGACGAGGATTTCGCGGCGCTCTCGGCGCTGATTCGGTCGATGCATGATTACGAGATCCCGGAGATTCTCAAGATCGAGGTGGCGGACGGCGACGCCGCCTATCTGGACTGGCTCGCAAGCGTGACGAAACGGCCGATACCTTCCTGAAGACTTTCCCCTTGCAGCGGAGGGCTGGTCGTCTTAACCGACCGCCATGAGCGTCATCGACCGCTGGAATGAGGCGAGAAGCCGAATCGACCGCGCCGCGCGGGAAAGCGGGCGGGATCCCAAAGCCGTGACGCTCGTCTGTGTGACGAAGACCTTTCCAGCGGACGCGATCGTCCCCTTGCTCGAGGCCGGCCAGCGCGTCTTCGGCGAGAACCGCGTCCAGGAGGCGAGAGAGAAATGGCCCGGCCTCAAGGCGCGCTACCCGGGCGTCGAGCTGCATCTGCTGGGACCCCTCCAATCCAACAAGGTCAAAGAGGCGGTCGAGACATTCGACGTCATCCAGTCCGTCGACCGTGAAAAGATCGCTCGCGCGCTCGCTGCCGAGGTCGCTCTGCGCGGCCGCCCCATGCGCTTCTTCGTCCAGGTCAATACGGGCGCCGAGCCGCAAAAATCCGGCGCGCTCGTCGAGGACGCCGACGCCTTCGTCGGTCTGTGCCGCCATGAACTCGGCCTTGCGGTCGAAGGCCTGATGTGCGTGCCGCCTGCGGATGAGCAGGCCTCGCCGCATTTTGCGCTGCTTTCGGACATTGCGGCGCGCAACGGGCTCTCGAGCCTCTCCATGGGCATGAGCGGGGATTTCGAGCAGGCGATCGAGCTCGGCGCGACGCATGTGCGAGTAGGCTCTGCGATCATGGGGGAACGCGGCTAATCGGAGCGCTCAGCGGATGACGAGGGTCGCCCCGCGCGCGAGACGCGGCGTGAGGCGCGCCATGTCGCGCGCGCGTAGCGCGACGCACCCTTGGGTCGGCGCGAGGTCTTGCGTCGCAATGTGGAAGAAGATGGCGCTGCCGCGCCCGAGTATTGCAGGCTGCAGATTGTAGTCCAGCACGCCCACCACGTCATAGAGGGCGTCGCTCCGCCAAAGCTTCTCACAGCGAAAGCGCGAAGGCGCGCTGAGAGGGCGGTTGTAGAAAGCGCTGCCGGGGTCGTCGCACCAGAGGTCCAATGGGCGAATCTCCCTGGCGGGAATGCGCAGCCCGGCGCGGCGAAGCCGCAGGGGTCGATGCCGGAAGCCCAGGAGCCGCCAGGTCCCGATCGGCGTCCCGCCATCGCCTTCCCGCTTGGCGTGAACGAGACCGGCCCGTCCCAGCGCGCAGGGAAAGATCGCGGCGCCGGCGATCAGCAGGCCGTGATGCCGAGCGCCCGCAAGCTTGCGCGTCACGGTGACAAAGCGCAACCCGGTCCGGGGCGACAGTCGTGGCGTTTTGTTCATCTCGCTCTGCTCTAAGGAAACGGAGCCAAATCTTGACGGCGAAGCCGCTGGCGTTCAAGGCCCCTGGAATTCTGCTATCTCTGCTGCAAGGGCGTGCGGCCCGAGGAGCTTCTACAGGTCATGGCGCTCGACATTCTCCTGGCCAGTGGTCCCTCGTTGCGGACGGCTCTTGCCGAGCTCTTCGCCAGAGAACCGGACTACGCCTTGAGAGAGGCCGCGACCGTTCAGGGCGCTTTGGCCGCGATCGAGGCCGCCATTCCCGATGCGCTGCTCGTCTCCGATGATTTCCAAGAGGAGGAGGCCGGCGCGCTGCTGCGCGCGGCGCGCCTTGCGGGCTTCAGCGGCGCGTCGTTATGGCTTGCCAGAGAGGAAGGACAAGACGACGCCGAGTTCGACGCAGCGATACGCCGTCCGCTGCGCTTTTGCGACTTGCTGATCACGCTTCGCAGGGCTCTGGAACAGACCCCGCTGCGCCCCCTGCGGCAAGCCCTGGGCGGCCACAGCTTCTGCCCCGTCACGCAGCGGCTCACGGCGCCGAATGGGATGAGCCGTCTGCTGACGGAAAGGGAAATCGCTCTCCTGCTCCGCTTGTCCCGCGCTCAGGGAGAGGTCGTGGGGAGGGACGTTTTGCTGCGCGAGGTTTGGGGCTATAATGGCGCGGTTGTTACGCACACTTTAGAAACGCATATTCACCGGTTGCGGCGAAAGCTCGAGGGGATCAGCGGTCGGACAGAACTGCTCGTGACGGCCCAGGGCGGCTATAGGCTCTGTCTGGAGGAAGACGCCGAGGCGCAGCCGCTCGATACGAGGAAACATGGCGCTCGGTAGTGAGATCGAGGACCTCCTGGCCATCGACGTCTTCGCCGTCATGGAGGAAGCGGCCTTGCGGGATCTGCTCTTTGGCGCCGATACGCGGCTGCTGCGCGCCGGGGACATGCTCTTTCGGCGCGGGGAGACGGCCGACGGCGGCTATCTGCTCGTCAAAGGCGCCGTCGCGGTGGAGGCGGGGGAACCGGGGCGGCCGGCCGACCGGATCGTGCATCCGGTCGCGCTGCTTGGCGAGAGCGCGATGATCGCCGCGACGAGGCGGCCGGCGACGGCCTTTGCGCGAGAGCCGTCGACCGTGCTGAGGATTCCGCGTTCTCTCTTCCACCTCGTGCTCGAGTCCCATCCCTATACGGCGCTGCGGGTGCGGCAATTTTTCAGGGACCGCCTCAAGGACTTCGTCGAAACCATGAAGTTCGATCCATAAGCGGGACAAAAAAGCCGCGCCGCCGCGATGTTGACAGGCCGCGCGCCGCTCACTAGAGGGAACAGCCCGCAGGCGAAGGCCATTGGGGGATAGTTCAACGGTAGAACAGCGGACTCTGACTCCGTTAATCTTGGTTCGAATCCAGGTCCCCCAGCCAAATCTCGCTTTTCATCGAAATTCCGCTTCCCGTTGCCTCCCATCGCGCTGCTGCTGCCGTCGTTTGCGCTAACAGATCAAAGGGTTGGCGGAAGGTGGCGACCACTTCGCCATCCTCCCATGAGCAGTTCGAAAGCACGAAATCGAGAAGTCGCCGCTTTTCGCGTGGCGGCTGACGTTCGAACAGGGCTTGGGCGTTTTGAGCGAGTTCGAGAAGCCGCACGCCCTCGTCCATGTAAGACTGCTCGGCCTCCTGGCAGCGCTCGATCTCGCGCAGGCAGCGGCTCTGCTCCTCGCGCCACTGTCCTGCCATGCGGTCGAAGAAGTCGCCGCCGATCCTGCCGTCCAGCTTGTCGATATACATCGCGTCGATCCGAGCTTGCAGGCGGTCGTATTCCCCGCGCAGGCGCTTGATCGCGTCCTCATGCTCTCTGCGCTCATCCGCGCGGCTGGCGTGCAGCGCCTCGCGCACCCATTCGAGCACCTCGTCGTCGAAGCGCAGCCGGCCAAGCAGTTCCGTGAACTGCCGCTCCAAAACCTCTTCGCGAACATATTTGCGGCGACAGGAAGCGGGCTCGTCCCGGCACTTATCGGCGTACCCCGTGCAGTGATAATAGACGTATTGCTGCTTCTTGATCTCCCCAACCACCGAGCAGCCGCACTTTGCGCAGGCGATCAGGCCCGAGAAGGCGAAGTCGTGCGTCATGCGGCGGTTTTTACTGGCGTGGCGTCCATCCAGCACGCCCTGCACGCGCTCCCAAAGCTCGACCGAGACCAAGACGTCGTGCTTTCCGCGATAGAGCTTGCCGTTCCACTCGAACCAGCCCGTGTAAAGCCGGTTGCGCAGGATCGTGTGAATCGTGCTCACGGGCACCCGCGTGCCGCTCCTTCGGTGCGCGAGACCGGCGGCTCGCGCTTTGGCCGCCGCGGTCTGCAGCGAATGCTGTCCGGTCGCATACCATTCGAAGAGCTTCGTGATGAGCGGGGCGACCTCCGGGTCGGCTTCGATGACCTTCTTGCCGTCCGATCCCGTGACGTTGCGATAGCCGAGCGGCGTCTTGGTGGGCCAGATGCCTTGCTCGGCCTTTTCCTGCATGCCTTTGCGGGCTTCCTCGGACAGATTGTCGATGTAGTTCTTCGCCATCAGCACCTTGATGCCGTGCATGAACTTTTCCGAGGAGCGCGAATTGCGCGAGAGCACCACGCCTTCCTTGGGGAAGTGGATCTCCACATCGAGTTCGTCGATCGTCACCCAATCCTTGAGGTTTCGGTAAAGCCGGTCTGTCTTCTCGACCAGCATCACGCGGACTGAGGGATGCGCCTTGAGATAGACCACCATCTCGCCGAAGGCGGCGCGGCCCGTCTGCTTGGCGGTCTCCACGTCCACATATTCCTCGGCGACCACGAAGCCGTTTGCGGTGGCGTATTCCTTCAGCAACTTCAACTGCGCCGGGATTGAGAAGCCTTCCTTCTCCTGCTCCTTGGAGGAGACGCGGGCATAGACCACCGCCTGTTTACGGGCGAGATCAACGGCGCGGCCTTGCTTGACGGATGTCTTCATGTGTTTAGTATATACTAAACGTCGTCGATCGCAATGGCTCTCCCGCTTAAAAGGGCGACTTGCCGACCACGTATTTGACGTCCCAGACCTCCTTGATAACGTAATTGACGAAGCTGAGAGAGGCTTCTGTGCCACCGAGAAAAGGTCGGCGCTTGTCGAACAACGCAATATTCCTCGCGTCGAGTGAGCGGTCTTTGATCATTGATGATCTATATATAATCCCGTCACAGTTGAATCGCTCTCGTATGTACTCAGCAACGATTTGAGTCGGAATATATTGGCGGACTTTATCCGAGGCTCGAACAGGCTTGCTAATTTCCTGTTCCAACTGTTCGATAAAATCATAGCGCGTGTGTTCGATGGCGGCCTCAAAGTTTTTGCCAAGCGCTGCAGAAAATACAGTAAAATCAAAAACTTTGAGATCGTAAAGTGTTGTGAAGGTAGCTATTGCGATCTCGTCATCTAGGCTAGGGCGGCCTTCAGCAATCGCGGTTTGTTCGCTGAACGTGGCGTATAGAATTGGAATGAACTCCACATTCATTCGGCCAGCGCGTGCTTTGTCTCTCGGTGGTGCTCCCAGTTCGAGTATCGGGTTTGCAGCAAGCTGTTCTGTTGATAGGCCCTCTCCCAACAGGCGCACTCGGAAAAGCTGGCAGCCTGTCGATTTCCGCCGAGATTTGACCCGGGATTTCCATTGAGAACTGACCCGGGTTGATGATGGTTTGAGGGTCAGGCGTTCGTCAAGTTGCGGGTTTTCTCCTTTGTGGGTTTAGCGGCTTTCGCCGAGCTGTCCTTGAAGCGGAAGCTGTCGTTTCCGGTCTCGAGGATGTGGCAGCGGTGGGTGAGGCGGTCGAGGAGCGCCGTCGTCATTTTCGCGTCGCCGAACACGGCGGCCCATTCGCCGAAGCCGAGGTTGGTCGTGATGATGACGCTGGTGCGTTCGTAGAGCTTGCTCAGCAGGTGGAAGAGCAAGGCGCCGCCGGAGGCGCTGAACGGCAGATAGCCGAGCTCGTCGAGGATGACGAGATCGGCGTGTGTGAGCCGCGCCGCAATCTGCCCGGCTTTTCCTTGAAGCTTTTCCTGCTCGAGCGCGTTGACGAGTTCGACGGTGGAGAAGAACCGGACGCGCTTGCGGTGATGCTCGATGGCCTGGACGCCGATCGCCGTGGCGAGATGCGTCTTGCCCGTTCCGGGGCCGCCGACCAAGACAACGTTATGGGCATCCTCCAGGAACTCGCAGCGGTGAAGCTGGCGAACGAGAGCTTCATTGACCTCGCTGCTGGCGAAGTCGAAGCCGGCGAGATCGCGATAGTTTGGAAAGCGCGCGGCCTTGAGCTGGTAGGCGGTGGATCTGACTTCCCGATCGGCTGTTTCCGCCTTCAGAAGCTGCGACAAGATCGGCAGCGCGGCCTCGAAGGCCGGAGCGCCTTGCTCGGTGAGTTCGCCGACGGCTTGCGCCATGCCGTGCATTTTGAGGCTGCGCAGCATGATGACGATGGCGCCGGCGGCGGGATTATGACGCATGGCGCGCCTCCCGGGCTTTGCGCAGGGCGTCATAGCGCTCGACATTGGCCTGCGGTTCGGTGGTGAGCGTCAGCGCGCTGGGCGGCTTCACTGGCGGCGCGTCGATCGGTTTTCCATCGACCAGCCGGTGCAGCACGTTCAGGATATGCGTCTTGGTCGGCGCGCCCGCCTCCAACGCCAGTTCGACGGCGGCGAGCACGGCCTGCTCGTCGTGCTGGAGGACCAGGGCGAGGATCTCGACCATCTCGCGGTCGCCGCCTGGCGTCTTGAGTATGCGCTGTTGCAAGGCCCGGAAGGCGGGCGGCAGTTCGGCGAAGGGCGCGCCGTTGCGCAAGGCGCCGGGTTTGCGCTGGATGACCGCGAGATAGTGGCGCCAGTCGTAGATCGTCGCGCTCTTGCGATCGTGGGAGCGGGCGAAGACGCGCCGATGCTCGCAGACAACCTGCCCCTCGGCGGCCACGACGATGCGTTCAGGATAGACCCGCACGCTGACGGGGCGATTGGCGAACGAGGCCGGGACGCTGTAGCGATTGCGCTCCAGGTGGATGAGACATGTCGGCGAGACGCGCTTGGTGTGTTCGACGAAGCCGTCGAAGGGGCGGGGAAGCTGCATCAAGTGTTGCGCTTCCTCGCTCCAGGCGTCGGCGACCGTGCCCGCCTGCGCGCCATGCGGAATCTCGGCCCATAGCTCCCGGCATCGCGTCTCCAGCCAGTCGTTCAGCGCCGCCAGGGAAGGAAAGTTCGGCGTCGGCTGCCAGAGCCTGTGCCGCGCGTCCTGCACGTTCTTCTCGATCTGCCCTTTCTCCCAGCCAGAGGCTGGGTTGCAGAACTCGGCCTCGAACAGGAAGTGGCTGACCATGGCCGCGAAACGCGCGTTGACTTGCCGCTCCTTGCCGCGCCCGACCTTGTCGACGGCGGTGCGCATGTTGTCGTAGATCCCGCGCCGCGGCACGCCGCCCAGCACGCGGAAGGCGTGGTTGTGGGCGTCAAACAGCATCTCATGCGTCTGCTGCGGGTAAGCCCGCAGGATGAACGCGCGACTGTAGGAGAGCTTGAACTGGGCGACCTGCAGTTTGATCCGCTCGCCCGCGATGACCGCCCAGTCCTCCGACCAGTCGAACTGGAACGCCTCGCCGGGCAGAAACGCCAGCGGCACGAAAGCGCCGCGGCCACAGGTCTGTTGCTCCCGATGCCGCGCCGCCTTCCACTCGCGCGCGAAGGCCGCCACGCGATTGTAGGAGCCGTCGTAGCCGAGGGCGACCAAATCGGCGTGCAACTGCTTGACCGTCCGCTTCTGCTTGCGCGACTTCGCCGCCTCCAACCGCAACATCTGCGCCAGCTTGTCAGCGTAGGGATCCAGCTTGCTCGGGCGGTCAGGGATGTTGAACTTCGGCTCAACGCTGTCCGAGCGCAGATACTTGCGTACCGTGTTCCGCGACAGCCCCGTTCGTCGCGCGATCTCCCGGATCGAGAGATGTTGCCGATGTCGCCAGCGTCGGATGACGCTCAATAACTCCATGTCGATCACTCCATGCTCCCCCGCGATGCCCGTGGGGGAAGGGTTCGAACATGGGTCAGTTCTCGGTGGAAAAACCCCTGCTGCCCGGGTCAGCTCTCAATGGAAATCAACATACGATGCGCTTCTCGTCGAAGAAGATCGCGCCGAGAATGTCGGGATCTCGACCGGGCCCCGAGCGGGGACAGTTCAACAACCGATGCATGTCATCGAACTCCAGGCCGAGCTTGATATGCTTTTCGACGATGTCCTCGATCGGCACGGCCCTGAGGATCCTCACACCGCTAGTCTGCTCGTATTCGGCGAGAAGCGCGGCGGCGTCGCGCTCGATCTGCTCCTCCGTCACGTAAGGAATTTTTCTCGACATCTACGTCTTGATCCTTTCATCTGCATCTATGTGCCTGGGTTACGAGGTTACCGGGCTTTTGCCTTCTCTGCCTGTCGCGCGAGCCGCGTGATGTCATCCGCAGACAGGCCCTTGGTGGTGCGTAAGAGCGCCGCCAGCTCGACCGGACGGCGCTTGATGATTTCCGCGAGATCGGATGGCACGCGCCCGGCCATCGCCAGCAATTCATCCGGGTCGCACTCGATGATTTGCGCAATCGCGCAGACCTTGTCCTCCGTTGGCGGCGTGAACTCGTCGCGCTCGACCTTCGAGAGGTAGGTCGGGCTCACCCCGATCTTTTTCGCCATCTCCCGCAAGCCGATCTTCTTTTCCTCCCGTCTCTGGCGCACGAATGCACCAAACTTTTCGTCTCCCATGTCCTCTCCCTTGTTTCTTGTTTAGTGGATACATTACAGCCTGATTCGAGGCCGCCTGTCAACTGGGAGCTAAACAGTCGACGACACATGGAGCCAAGCCTTACAAGCCGCCGATCGCAATGTCCTTTTGGCCGTGCAGATCGCTGAACCTGACGCCCGCGAAGATCGGCTATCCGATGGCGTTGCCGGCGGCCCCGGACAGGCCGGAAAAAGGCCGTGCTGTCCGCGCACCGCGCGGGAATGCATTAGTCCCGACGCCATGCTATGTAGACGCCAGATGCCATTGTCGGTAATGCTGGATGAAGAGCTTCTTTCTTTTGAAGGCCCCTGGCCGCGGGCAGTTCAGCGGCAAGATCGCCGCCGTCACCGAGCGTCGACGGGAGGGATTCAAGGCGGCGGCAGGGCCGGTGGGGGCGTGCTAATGACGCTGACGCCTCGTCGTTTCGCAGTCGCCCTCTCTTTCGCAGGCGAGAATCGTGCGTATGTCGAGAAGGTCGCGGAGGCCTTGCTGGCGAGCTTCGATAAGGAGCGCATTTTTTATGACAACTGGCACGAAGGTGAGGTGATCGGCTACAACTCTGATTTGAAGCTGCAGAATATCTACTCCATGGCGGAACTTGTTGTACCCTTTTTCTCCAAGGTCTATCTTGAGAAGAATTGGACCCGCGTCGAGGCACGCGTGATCCGCGAACGCTTATTCCTGCAGCAATCCGAGCAAGTCTTGCCATTTCGCTTCGACATGACGCAGGTTCCCGAGGGCCGTGAGCAGGACGTTTTTCCTCTCGTCACGAATCGCAAGGCCGTGGAAATCGCCGGGCTGATTGAGGAGCGCTACCGGCGCCTCTACGGCCTTGAGCAGACGCGGGAGTTGCCCTCGCAAACGTCGGAAGACGACGCGGCGAAGCGGGCGCTGGCGGCGCAGAAGGCGGAGAAAGAGAAAGCCGCGATCCGGGAGCGTTTCGCGGCGGCGCTCGCAAAATGGCCGGCGGCAGTCGGCCAAATCGAGAAGCTGCTCAGTAAGCCCTCCGCAGAACCGGATCTTCGCCGCCGTAGTGGAGTCGTCTTCGACGAGCTGGCGAGCCTGGATGTGGAAACGGCTCTCGAAAAGCTCGCTGAGGCCCATACGGAATTGTCAGGTCCGGTTCTCGATGATGCAGCTGGGGCGCGGGCGGTCAAGCTCGCGACTCGAGAATTCGTCCTGCTGATTTACGAGCCTGAGGAAATAGAGGAGATTCGTGAACAAGCGCGCGACGGCGCGGCCGTCGTCGTGCCGATTCCGGCGCAGAGCGTGACCGGTGCGGAGCTAGTGGAAGCTCGGCTGCTCGGACGTTCGCCCGCTTTCGCTCGGCTGGGCGGCGGCGCAGTAAGGCCGCAGCGCCCGCATGGCGAGTTCGCCTATCAACTTCCGCCAGCCTGCGGTCCAGCCACTTTCGATCGCTTCACGGAACTGCTGGACGAATTTGTTTTTTCCAAGCTGCTGTTGCTCGGCGAGGAAGTTCTGGCGCCGGAGGAAAGACGGAAACGCGCGCGCGAGCGTCTGCAGAAAAATCTGAGGACAAAGAAGACTCGCTACTATTTCGTCGTCAATGCGCCGGAGTGGGAAATCGCGATTGGACAACGCATGAATAGGAACGTTTTCTGGTACGAAGAATACAAGCGCGACGTCGACGCCGCGATCGACAAGGCGAAGGCCGCCTATCCGGAAATCGCCTTTTTCTCGCTCGACGACGGACGCGATGCAGCAAAAAACGAATTGAATGTGCTGTGGGCGGTTCTTGACATGCTTCACGACGGTGAACTCACCAAATGAAGTTCATTAGTTACACTCCAGGGCTTCGTGCCGATCTCGAGCCGCATGGCGCCATCGCCGATCAGGTGCATCTCTTCGACGAGCGCGAGGTGCGCGCGCTGAATGCGGCCTTAGCCGCGGGCCGGCCGCTGCTCGTTCGCGGGGAACCGGGGATCGGGAAGAGCCAGTTGGCGCGCGCCGCGGCCAAGATGCTGAAGCGAACGTTCATTCAGCAAGTGGTCGACAGCCAAACCGAGTCGCGTGATCTCCTTTGGCGGCTCGATTCCCTAGGGCGTCTCGCCGAGGCGCAACTCGCCGGCGCGCTGCGCGACAAATCGGTCGAGGACGCGCGCGCCGATTTCGCGATCGAAAAATTCGTCGTTCCCGGGCCGCTGTGGTGGGGCTTCGACTGGCCCAGCGCGGAGCGTCAAGCGGCGGCGAGCGCGCGCGCGCGCGTCCGCACGGATGTCCCGGAGCGTGGCGCGGAAGCCGATCCCGACAACGGTTCCGTCGTCCTGATCGACGAGATCGACAAGGCGGAGGCGGAGGTCCCCAACGGACTCCTTGAGGCGCTCGGCTCTGGCCGGATCGCGCCGCCGGGCTGCGGCGTCGTCAACGCGAAAGAACCCGCGCCGCTCGTCGTGATCACCACAAACGAAGAACTGTACGCTGCCGGACGCCTTTCTGCGCCGCTGCCTGGTGCTGGCGCTGACGCTGCCAGACGACAGGGCAAGACTGATGGATTTGCTCGTGCAGCGTGGAAAGGCGCATTTCCCGAACTGCGACGGGGAAACGCTAAGCCTCGCTGCGGAAATGGTGTTCGAGGATCGAACTGCGCATGGAGACCTGCGCCCGCGCCCCGGTCAAGCCGAATATCTCGATTTGCTGCGCGTCGTGGCGCATCAGCATGAGGGCGAGCCGACGGCGCAGCGGGACGCGCTCAAGACCGTGCGTGAATTCGTGCTGAAGAAGCATGTCGCGTGAGGCAATCTGCAGGCGCTCGATCGGAGGGCGCGCCGATCTGCTCAGGGCGCTGACGCACGGGCGCCAGCTCGAGGTCGCGGAGTTCCTCGGCTACGAACTTCGCCCGTCAAAGCCGCCCGCGCAGCCGCTCCAGACGCCCCCGCCTCCTCCTCCTCCGCCGCCGCCGCCGTCGGAGCCCCAGGCCGAGGAGCCGTTGTTCTGGCGCGTTGTCGCTTATGAAGGCGACGTCGCTGAAAAGGCCGGGCAACAGGAGACCGAGGCGACGCGTTGGCTGGAGGAAGCCGCCTCCACACCGGAAGATGACGGTTGGGACGCGCCGCCGCCCATCCCGCCGCTCGGATCCTTCGCGGATGTGGCGGCGCTGTTGCGCGGCGCGGCGGCGCGGCAGCGGGATGGACAGGACCTCGACGTGGACGCGGCGCTGCGGCGGATTGCGGACGGCATCCCACTCAAGCGATGGCCGCGCCGGAAGCGTCGCCGCTGGGGTGGAGAGTTGCTGCTGCTCTTCGACAAGAGCGAGCGTCTGACCCCTTATCGCGAGGATTATCTGGCGCTCTATCACGATCTGAAACGGCTGTTTCCGCAGGGCGGGGTGATCCCCGTCGATTGGCGCGACCAGGCGCCGCCGCCCTCGGGCGCGACCGTCGTCGTTTTCAGTGATCTCGGACTGCTCTCAGAGCCGGAGGGCGAAGAGTTGCGGGCCTGGGCCGAGTATGGCGAGCGCTTGCGCCGCGTCGGCGGGCGCGGGGTCGCCGTGCTGCCCGCGGCGCCCTTGCGCGCCGTGGCGCAGCTCTCAAGGGTGTGGTCCCTCATCGGCTGGCGCCGGATTGGCGAGCCGATAACGCTGGAGGAGCGCGAGAAGAGGCTGCGGCAGCTGCAGGTCCTGGCCTCGCCCGCGCTCAGCATCGAGCCCGGGCTGCTCCGCGGGCTGCGTTGGCTGCTTGGCGGAAGGGCCGACCCGGGGCTCGAAGGGCTATTTTGGCAGGACGCCGCGGTGGCGCGACGCCATCCGATCGGCGCGACGCCCGACGTCGCCGCGCGCGAGGCGCTGCTCAAGGAGTTCGCCACGCTCGCTCCAGAGGAACGTCGTGATGTCCTGAAGCTGATCTATCGATGGCGTTTCCATCCCCCGCGCCATTCCTGGCGCGACGGGATGCGCTGGGTGTTTGCGGAGGAATGCCGCAGTCTCCCAGCATCCTCGCGGGTTCTGGTTCCCGCGCGCGTCCGCCGGAGCCTTGCTGAGGACTTCCTCGCGCTGGCGGAAGCTGCGGAGGCCGAGAAGGCGTCGGCGGGCGAGATGGGCTGGTTCTGGGGCTTGACGCACCGTTTGCCGCTGGAGCGCTGGGAAGACTGGACGCCAGACGAGGCCGCCGAGCGCCGCGCCTTCATGTCGCTCTGGCGCTCGGCGCGCGGAGACGACCCCGCCGCGCCGCCGGGTTATGTGGCGACCCGAGTGACGTCATCGGATCGTCCGCCGCGACGCTTCATGATCCGTCAGCTGGGCGGTCGGCTGCGCGCCTTCGCGAGCGAAGCCCTGTCTCATGGCAGCCTCGTCTGCGGGATCACGGCGCGCGAAGATGATTTCGCGCTCGATTCGCCGCCTTTCTGGAAGGACGGCGCCGTCCCTCCCTTCGTCAGCGATTTCGGCTGCGACAAGATTGGACCCTGGTTTGAATTCGCTATCGAAGGCCGGGACGGCTTTGTGAAGCAGCGCTTGCGGTGGATCCCGCCGGGCACGTTCATGATGGGGTCGCCGAACAACGAGAAGGGGCGGGACGCCAACGAAGGTCCACGGCACAAAGTAAACATCTCAAGGGGTTTCTGGCTGTTTGACACGGTATGCCCTAACGTCCTTTGGGAGGCGGTGATGAGGGAGTGGCGATGGTCAGGCGCCGCCGCCGAGCCTGTTGTCCGCGTCTCTTTGGACCACGCACAGGAGTTCATCGACAAGATCAACGCCCTCATTCCCGGGCTCAGCCTCACCCTCCCGAGCGAGGCTCAGTGGGAATACGCCTGCCGGGCTGGGACGACGACACCGTTCAGCTTTGGCGAGACCGTCACTGTGGATCAGGTGAATTACTTCGGTGATGATTTTCAGTATCAAGAGTTTAAGGGACGTTGGCGTCAGCGGCGTGTCCCTGTCGGAAGTCTTCCAGCCAATGCCTGGGGCCTCTACGAGATGCACGGCAATGTTTGGGAGTGGTGCGCCGACGCTTGGCATCGGGGCTACCGAGGCGCGCCGAACGACGGTTCAGTTTGGGATGACGCAAATAAGGCTGTCGGGCGTGTCGTGCGCGGCGGTTCTTGGGAGAGCAGCGCGCACGCCGTCCGTGCGGCGTCCCGGTATCAATACAAGCGGCAGGAGGAAAACCAGTATGTCGGCTTTCGCTGCGCCCGAGTTCAGGACGGCGCGGAGCCGGCGGAGACGCGGCGAGTTCAGCGGAGCGGAGCGAGGCCGACCGCAGCGGCGCCGTCCGGCGGCGGCGAGCGCGCGCGGCTATTCGTCGGCGGCGAGGGCGCCGCGATTTTTCCGCGCGCCGGGTCCTTCGTCATTCGCAGCGACTGTGAGCGCCTGACGGTCGAGCCCCTGGCGCGCCCGAAATGGGCGTCAGCGATAGGGCGCGATCGCTTCGGCCTGTGGGCCGGGATCGAGGCGCCGGGCGCAGCAGACCCCGTGCGCCAGAAGCTGCGCTGGATCAATCCCGGGCGGTTCCTGATGGGCTCGCCGGAGACCGAGCGGGGGCGTTTGACTTCGGAGGGTCCCCGGCACGAGATCACGATCGCACAGGGCTTCTGGCTCTTCGACACGGCCTGTTCTCAGGCCTTGTGGACGGCCGTGATGGGCACAAATCCGAGTCGGTTTCAGGCCCCCGACCGCCCCGTCGAGCAAGTCTCATGGGACGACGCGCAGCAGTTCCTGGACAAGATCAATGCGCTCATTCCCGATCTCGGTCTTTCTTTGCCCAGCGAGGCGCAGTGGGAATACGCCTGCCGGGCGGGGACGACGACGCCGTTCAGCTTCGGCGAGAACATTACGCCCGAGCTCGTCAATTACGATGGCAACTACCCTTACGACGACGCGACCAAAGTGCTTTATCGCAAGGAGACGGCTCCCGTGGCGAGCCTGCCGCCTAACCTCTGGGGTCTTTACGAAATGCACGGAAATGTCTGGGAATGGTGCGCGGACGATTGGCACGGCGACTATGAGGCGGCGCCCAGCGACGGCAGGCCTTGGCGCGGCTCCGTCCGGCGCGCGGGATTGCTCGACGCGGCAAAACAGTTGCTTCGCTTGGGGAGCAGATCGGATGTAGAGGCTGGAGCATCGCAAGCAGCTATGGCTGCTTTGCGCGTCTTGCGCGGCGGTTCCTGGGGCCTCGACGCGCGGAACGTCCGCTCCGCGCACCGGAGCGCGTACGCTCCGGACGTGCGCGCCGACATTATCGGCTTTCGCTGCGCCCGAGTTCAGGAGTGAGGGGAGCCGGGAGGGACGCGGCGAGTTCGAGCGGAGCGAGCCGACCGCCTGCGTCGGTGGGTCGCTGGCGGGGCCGACCACGCGAGAGCGCGAGAGGAGGCAGGAGGATGCGCGTGAAAGTCTTCGCCTGCTCTTGTCGAGGCGACGACGAGGCCAGCGCGACGTTGAACCAGCTCTTGACCAGCCACAAGATCGTCTCGGTCGAGAAGAATTTCGTTCAGGACGGGCAGACGAGCTTCTGGGCGCTCTGCGTCACTTATCTGGAACAGAACGCAGAAAGCCGGCCGGCGTCGATAAACTGCGGCAAGATCGCCTACGGAGAGATTTTCCCCCAAGACGAGTTCTCGATGTTCCGAATGGCGAAAACGAAGGGCCGTCGGCGTGCTAGAAACGGGCGAAGCCTCCTCCAAGGCTCGCCGGCGCGCTTTTTCACGTCAGCATTCGGGGCACACAAGGATGAGAGCACTTGCGGTCGACCTTCTTAGTGAGCGGCGGCGGCTGATCGAGGGTGCTCCGCCCGATTGGGCCAGCGAATGGGGGCAGGATAGTCACGGCCTGTTTCTTGGCTTCGCGGTTCAGGACGCCAATCAGCTCTTACGCTGGATTCCGCCGGGCAACTTCCTAATGGGATCGCCAGAGTCGGAGGCGGGGCGGGCCAAGAACGAAGGCCCGCAGCATGAGGTGACGATCGCGCGAGGGTTCTGGATGTTCGAGACCCCATGCACGCAAGCACTCTGGAGCGCGGTGATGGGGAACAATCCAAGCGATTTTCAAAGCCCTGATCGCCCGGTCGAAAGAGTTTCGTGGGACGACGCGCAAGCGTTTATCAGCAAGGTGAACGCGCTCGTTCCCGGTCTCGGCCTCTCCCTGCCGAGCGAGGCGCAATGGGAATACGCCTGCCGGGCCGGGACTACGGCGGCGACATACGCGGGCGATCTGGAGATTCTGGGACTGAACAACGCGCCGATCCTCGACCCGATCGCTTGGTACGGAGGCAACAGTGGCAGGGATTACGATCTCGGGGCGCTCTGGGACAGCTCGTCTTGGTCCGGAAAGCAATACGCGCATCAAAGCGCGGGAACTCGGCGCGTGAAGCGCAAGCGGGCGAATCCCTGGGGCCTTCAGGACATGCTTGGAAACGTCTGGGAATGGGTCGAAGATCCCGATCACCCTGACTATGTCGGCGCCCCGGCAGACGGCTCCGTCTGGCTGAACGATGGGGCTGGAGGGCGCGTCTTGCGCGGGGGTTCCTGGGCCGACTACGCGTCGGGCGTCCGCTCGGCCGGCCGGACCGCGAGCGCTCCGCGCGAACGCATCAATCATATTGGCTTTCGCTGCGCCCGAGTTCAGGGGTGAGCGAGTCCGGTAGCGATCCCGCAGCAGACGCGAATTAGGAAAACGGTCGTTACCTGATGCCCGACGCCATGGACTGCATCACTCGAAGGTCCTCCAAGATGCAACGGAAATTTGGCTCCGGAGCAATGCACATGGTTCGATACGTGTCCAGGAAGGGCAGCCACAATCGATCCTATTGAAGTTCAATAAACTTTTGGCCCCCGCATCGGCGGCGCTCATTACCTTGTGCATGCCCTTCTTTGCGCGCGGCCCGGCGAATTCAGCCCGCGACAAGGCGAGCGGACGCCGCACTTTGGAACTCGTCCTTCAGTTCTACGCCGGATAAATTCCTCCGACGCGCTTCGGTGGCGAGATAAAGCAACCGCGCCGCCGCCTCCGCGTAGGACATTCCCTCTCTGCGAATATTCGACAGGCAATTGCGCTCGGCGTCCGTGCGGCCGATGCGCGGGGAGAAAGTGAGATACGCCCCGAGACTATCGGGCGAGGAGAGACCGGGCCGCTCTCCAATGAGAACGGCGACGAGCTTTGCGCCCAAGACCTCGCCAATCTCGTCGCCAATCGCCACGCGGCCCTGAGAAACGACGATGACGGGGCCGATCTTCCAGCCTTCGGCGCCAAAGGCAGGCAGCGCCGCATCGAGCAGCGGTAGCGCATGCGCTGTGACGGCTCGTGCGGACAGGCCGTCCGCGACGACGAAGAGGATATCGCCATCGCCCGCGAGCGTTGAGAGACGCGCGCGCGAGGGATCGTCGAGGCGCCGTCCGAGATCGGGCCGCATCAGATAGGCGCGCCGGTTCGGCGCCGCGCTCTCGACGCACACGGATTCCCACCCGCGCTGGTGCAGTTCTTTCATGAGGGCTTGTGTGTCGAGATGATCCTCGACCGAGTCGCGCGCCTGCGCGTGCGCCAGCTGGAAGGCGAGATTGGCCCCCGTCGCGACCGCCGCGCCCGCGCACGGCAGAAAGATGCGCGCCGGAGTCGAGGCTTTCAGCGCCGCCAAACCGTCAATCGCCGGCAGTTTCTCCGCCATGCTTCAAACTTTCGCCAAGAGACGCTGGAAGGACGAGGGCAACGCTTGCGCCTGCGTGAGATCGCCGCCGCGCATCCGCGCAAGCCATTCCGCGAATTCCGGAGCAGGCGAGAGATTAAGAATTTTTCGAACGGCCGCGACATCGTGATAGGACGTGCTCTGATAATTCAGCATGACGTCGTCGGCGCCCGGAACGCCCATCACATAATTCACGCCGGCAACCGCCAGGAGCGTGAGAAGATCGTCGATGTCGTTCTGATCGGCTTCGGCGTGATTCGTGTAGCAGGCGTCGCACCCCATGGGCAGGCCCATCAGCTTGCCGCAGAAGTGATCCTCGAGCCCGGCGCGTATGATCTGCTTGCCGTCGAAGAGATATTCCGGTCCGATGAAGCCGACGACCGTGTTGACGAGCAGCGGATCGAAGGCGCGGGCCACTGCATAGGCGCGCGCCTCGAGCGTCTGCTGATCGCAGCCATGATGCGCCTCCGCCGAAAGCGCGCTGCCCTGGCCCGTTTCGAAATACATGACGTTATTACCGACGGTTCCGCGTCGCAGATTGTGCGCCGCGTCGTCCGCTTCGCGCAGCAGTGCGAGGTCCACCCCAAAGCTGCGGTTCGCGGCTTCGGTCCCGGCGATCGACTGAAAGACGAGATCGACGGGCGCGCCTTTCGCGATGAGCGGCAGCGTGGTCGTGACATGGGCGAGCACGCAAGACTGCGTAGGGATCTCCAGGGTTTCACGCAATTCATCGATGAGCAGCAGCAATTCTTCGCAGCGTCGCGGGCTGTCGGATGCGGGATTGATTCCGATCACCGCGTCGCCGGCGCCGAGCAGCAGCCCGTCGATGATGCTGGCGAGCACGCCCTTGGGATCGTCGGTTGGATGATTGGGCTGAATGCGCGAGGAGAGCGTGCCGGGCAGACCGATCGAGTTACGAAAGCGCGTGACGACGCGGATTTTTGAAGCAATCGCGATGAGGTCCTGGTTGCGCGAAATCTTCGCAACCGCGGCCGCCATCTCCGGCGTGATCCCCTTCGCGAGGGCAGCGAGCGTTTCGCGCGTGGCGGAATCGGAGAGCAGCCAGTCGCGGAACTCTCCGACGGTGAGGCTGGCGATCGGCGCGAAGGCGCGCTTGTCATGCGTGTCGAAAATGAGCCGCGTCACCTCGTCGTCCTCATAGGGGATGAGCGGCTCGGCGAGGAAGGTCGAGAGCGGAAGATCGGCGAGGCGCATCTGCGCCGCAACGCGCTCGACGGCGCTCTCAGAGGCGACGCCCGCGAGGCAGTCGCCGGAACGCAGCGGCGTCGCCTTCGCCATCAGCGACTTCAGGTCGTCGAACCGGTAACGGGTTCCTTGCAGGTCGATCGAATACATCATGCGACCCAGAGACGATGACGCGCTTGAAACTAGCGCTCGGCCGCCCGCTTGTCACCTCCGTGACACGGCCTTAGGGTTCTTCGCATTGGCAAGCAGGGCAGGCCGCGATGACCGCAGACGCACCCGATCCTTTATCCCTGATTCGTGCGCTCCCGATTTGGAGCGGCCCTGTCGAAATCGAGCCTCTGTCGGGCGGCATCACCAATAAGAATTTTCTCGTGAGCGAGAGGGGGCGTCGAGTTGTCGTGCGCTATGGCGGCGACATCCCGCATCACGGGGTCATGCGCTTTAACGAATTGGCGGCCGCCAAGGCCGCGGCCGCGGCGGGGATTTCTCCGCATCTGGTTTACGCGGCGCCGCCCTTTCTCGTCATGGACTATATCCACGGACGGACCTATGACGCCGAAGACGTTCGCAAGAATCTTCACCGCTGCCTGGGGCTGGTGAAGCGCGCGCATCGAGAGATGCCCAACCATCTGCGCGGTCCAACGCTTTGCTTCAACGTCTTCCACGTCATTCGAGACTACGCGCATCTGCTGCGCGAGGAGGGATCCGATTGGACTCCCATGCTCCCGCAATTGCTGGAAGCGTCGCAGAAGCTCGAGCGCGCGCTCGGGCCGATCGACCTCGTCTTCGGGCACAATGATCTTCTCGCGGCGAATTTCATAGACGACGGCGAGCGGCTGTGGCTCATCGACTGGGATTACGCAGGTTGGGGTACGCCGTTTTTCGATCTCGGCGGTCTGTCTTCTAATAACGGTCTCTCCGCGCAAGAGGATGAAGCGATGCTCGCCGACTATTTCGATGAGCCCCCGACCGAGGCGACCCGGCGTGGGTTGCAGGCGATGGTGGCGGCCTCGCTCTTGCGCGAGACCCTGTGGAGCATGGTTTCGGAGATCAAGTCGACGATCGACTTCGACTATGAGGCCTATACGCGAGAGAATCTGCGGCGATTCGAGACCGCCTACGCCGCATTCGAAGAACGGGAGAAGACATGACCGATTTGCCGAGTAGCGCGAAGTTCGTTGTTGTCGGCGGCGGCATCGTCGGCTGCTCTGTCGCTTATCATTTGGCGAAGCGTGGCCTGGAAATCCTGCTGCTCGAGCGGCATCAGCTGACGTCCGGCTCCACTTGGCACGCGGCTGGCCTTGTCGGGCAGCTGCGCACGAACGCCAATCTCACACGGTTGCTGGGCTATTCGGTCGAGCTCTACCAGAAGCTCGAAGCCGAGACGGGCTACGCCACAGGATGGAAGCGCAACGGCGGTTTGCGGCTCGCCTGCAACGCCGACCGCTGGATCGAGGTGAAACGCCAGGCGACCACAGCGCGCAGCTTCGGGCTGGAGATGCATCTCCTTTCCGCGAAGGAAGCGCAAGCGCTCTGGCCTTTGATGGACGTGGACGACGTCGTCGGCGCGGCTTTCCTGCCGACCGACGGACAGGCGAACCCCTCCGACATTACCCAGGCGCTTGCCAAGGGCGCGCGCCTTGGCGGCGCGAAGCTCGTCGAGGGCGTGTCGGTCGAAGACATCGTCGTCGAAAACGGTCGGCTGCGCGGGGTCGTGACCGACCGAGGAAGGATCGACTGCGAAAAAGTGGTCCTATGTTGCGGGCAATGGACGGCCCGTCTTGCCGCTCGCGCCGGCGCCTGCGTCCCGCTCGCGGCGGTGCGCCACCAATATATCGTCACCGAACCCATTGAAGGCGTGACCGCCACTCTGCCGACGCTGCGCGATCCCGATCGCCTCACCTATTACAAGGAAGAGGTCGGCGGTCTCGTCATGGGCGGCTATGAGCCGAATCCCATTCCCTGGAGCGGCGCGCATGTCCCGGACGACTTCGCCTTCCGTCTGCTCGAGGACGATTGGGATCATTTCGAGCCGATCATGAGCCTCGCGCTCGGTCGTGTGCCGGCACTGGGGACGGCAGGCGTCAAGCAAATGATCAACGGCCTCGAAAGCTTCACGCCCGACGGCAACTGGATGATCGGCGAGACGCCCGAGGTCCGCAACGTCTTCGTTGGCGCGGGCTTCAACGCCTTCGGCATCGCTTCGGCCGGTGGGGCAGGCATGGCGCTCGCCGAATGGGCGGCCGATGGCGAGCCGCCTTTCGATCTTTGGGCGATCGACATTCGCCGCTTCGGCGCCAATCACCAGGACCCGGCCTGGGTGCGCACGCGCACGCTGGAGGCTTACGCCCGGCATTACACCATCGCTTGGCCTGCCGAGGAGTTCTCTTCGGGCCGTCCCTTGCGCCGCTCCCCGCTCTACGCGCGACTGAAGGCGCAGGGCGCTTGTTTTGGCGAAAAGATGGGATTCGAGCGACCCAATTGGTTTGCGGATCTTGCGGCCGGGGAGGTTGCCAAGGATCGTCCTTCCTTCGAAAAGCCCGGGTCATTCGATGCAGTGGGACGAGAGCATCGCGCGTGCCGCGAGACGGCGGCGCTGTTCGATCAGACGAGCTTCGCGAAGGCGCTGCTCGTCGGTCACGACGCCGAATCCGCTTTGTCCTGGATCGCCGCCGGTGACGTCGCGAGGCCGCCGGGCAGCGTCATCTATACGCAGATGCTGAACCGCAAAGGCGGCATCGAATGCGATCTCACCGTCACGCGGCTGGACCAGGGCCGCTACTACATTGTCACCGGCACCGGCTTCGCGACGCATGATTTCGACTGGATCAGGCGCTCCATCCCGCAAGGCGTGAACGCGACGCTCATCGACGTCACATCCGCCCGCTCCGTGCTCGCGATAATGGGTCCGCGCGCGCGCGACATCCTCTCGTCATGCTGCGCGGATGATCTCTCCAATGCCGCATTCCCTTTCATGTCGGCGCGCGAGATTCATCTCGCCGGCGCGCCGGTGATGGCGGTTCGCGTGACCTACGTCGGCGAGCTCGGCTGGGAGCTGCATATTCCGGTGGAATTCACGGTGTCCGTCTATGAGCGGCTGATGGAGGCGGGGGCGCCGCTCGGTCTCGTGAATGCCGGCTATCGCGCGATCGAATCGCTACGATTGGAGAAAGCCTATCGCGCCTGGGGCGCCGACATCGGGCCGGATCAAACGCCCCTGATGGCCGGTCTCTCATGGGCGGTCAAACTGAAGTCAGGGCAGTCCTTCCAGGGTCGGGAGGCTCTGGAGCAGGCGGCGAAGGCGCCGCTTCCGCGCCGGCTCGCCGGCTTTTCGGTGGAGGATCCCAATGTCACGCTGCTCGGACGAGAGACGATCTACCGCGACGGCGCGCAAGTGGGCTGGCTCTCGAGCGGCGGATTTGGTTACACGCTCGGCAAGCCCATCGGCTATGGTTATGTTCGCCGGTCCGAGGGAGTCGATGCGGAGTTCCTGCGCAGCGGAACCTACGAGCTCGATGTCGCCGGCGAGAGAGTCCAAGCCGCCCTCTCGCTCGCTCCCTTTTTCGACCCTCAGGGAGTCCGCCCGCGCAGCTAAAGATCGCCGCGAAGCTTGAAGACGGAAAACCAGCCGCGCGAGTCGGTCCAACAGCGGCTGACGCGCCAGCCGGCGGCGCCGGCGAGTTCCGCGAACTGCTCGATGGAGTATTTGTAGGAATTTTCCGTGTGGATGCGCTCTCCGACATGGAAATGGAAGCGGTCGCCCAGAAGTCGGACGGTCTGCTCCTTTACGCTGACGAGATGCATCTCGATCCGGCCTTTGAGCGGATCGTAGATCGCTTCGTGACGGAAGGAGGAGAGATCGAAATCCGCGCCAAGCTCTCGATTGGCGCGGGCGAGCAGATTGAGGTTGAAGGCGGCCGTGACGCCTGCGGGGTCGTTATAGGCTTCGACGAGCACGCGGGCGTCTTTCTTCAGATCGACGCCGACAATCAGCGCGGCCCCGGGCGCGAGGGTCTCGCGCATTGCGCCGAGCACGTGGATCGCCTCGGGCGGCGCGAAATTGCCAATCGTCGAACCGGGAAAGAAGCCGAGCTGCCGTATCCGCGCGATGTCCTGCGGCAGCATGACGCCATGCGTGAAATCGCCGAGGATTGGCCGCGTCTCGAGCGTTGGGTAGAGGGCGCGAAGACGTTCGCCAGCGCCATCGAGCGCGCTTTGGGAGACGTCGATGGGCGCATAGACCGAGAGCCGGGGAGCCCGTGCGATCAGGATCTCGGTCTTGCGGCTGGATCCGGAGCCGAATTCGACGAGCGCGCCACCCTCGACGAGGTCTTCCACAATCTCCCCGACATGCGCTTCGAGCAACGCAATTTCCGTGCGCGTCGGGTAATATTCGGGAAGCCGGGTTATCTCCTCGAACAGCTCGCTGCCGCGCGCGTCGTAGAAGAACCGGCAGGGTAGGTTTTTCTGCGGTCTCGACAATCCATCGACGGCGCAGAGCGCGAAATCGCTCGCGCCTTCTCGACGCTCCACGCGCTCGAGCGCTGGCCGCATGGTCAGAGATCCTCCGCGAGGCGCAGACCCATGAACTGCCAACGCTGGTGCGGATAAAAGAAATTGCGATAGGTGGCGCGGACGTGCCCCTTCGGCGTCACGCAGGAGCCGCCGCGCAGCACGTGCTGACCCACCATGAACTTGCCATTGTATTCGCCGAGCGCGCCCTCCGGCGCCCGATAGCCCGGATAGGGAAGATAGGCGCTGCGAGTCCATTCCCAGACGTCGCCGAACATCTGCCTTGGCGCGTCGGCCGCGCCGAAGGGGGCGGGCAGGGGATGAAACGCTCCGGTCGAGAGGTCATTCGCGGCCGAATGCGCGCGGCGCGCGGCGATCTCCCATTCGAATTCGCTTGGCAACCGTTTCCCGGCCCAACGCGCGAAGGCGTCGGCTTCATAATAACTCACATGCGCGACGGGGGCCGCCAAATCGAGCGGCCTCAGGCCGTGCAGCGTCATGGCGCGCCAATCGCCGTCGCGCTGCTCCCAGTAGAGCGGCGCGCGCCAACCCTCACGATTTGAGCGGTCCCACCCGTCCGAAAGCCAGAGCGTCGCGCGCTCGTAGCCGCCGTCCTGAATGAATTCCAGGAACTGCCCGTTGGTGACGAGCCTGTCGGCGATCCGAAAGGGGTGGATCAGCACTTCATGGGCCGGCCCTTCATTATCCCAGGCGAAGCCTTGGCCCGCATGGCCGACGCGTTCGATCCCGCCGGCATATTCGATCATCCAACCCGCCTTCGCCGCCTCGATCCCCCGGGGTTGCGCCTGCAGGTAACAGGGCCGCAGCGGGTTGGCGGCGAAGAGCGCGAGAATATCGGTAAGCATCAATTCTTGATGCTGCTGTTCGTGGTTGATGCCGATTTCGAGCGCAGACGCCGCCGCGTCGTCCGCATCGAGTCCAAGCGCGAAGAAAGCTTCGAGCGCCGTGTCGACATGCTCGCGATAAGCACGCACGCTTTCGAGTGAAGGCCTGGTGAGGACGTGGCGCTTCGGCCTCGGCTGACGCGGACCAACCTGCTCGTAATAAGAATTGAAGCAATAGCCGAAAAACTCGTCGAAAATCGCATAACCTGGCAGCTTCAGCGCAAGAACGAAGGTCTCGAAAAACCAGGTGGTGTGGGCGAGGTGCCATTTAGCCGGGCTGGCGTCGTCCATCGCCTGCGCCACCATGTCTTCCGCGCTCAACGGCGCCGCGAGCTTCATCGAGAGCGCACGCGTCTCAAAAAGACGCGCGTGCAACGCCGAGGCGCGTTGCTCCATACGAATGTCAGAGGCCAATCGAATCATAAATGTCCTCGCCCAGTGCAGCGCTTTCGCAGCCGGCTGACCGCTGAGCATATAGGGCCGACTTCGAGCGGGCAAAGCGTCTTGGTTAATTGAAACAAGTACAATAGCTGGGCTGTGTTCCGACATCGAATGGCGGCAGCGCGTTTGGGCCGCTATATTGATCGAGGCGCGCGCCTTCAGGTTGATGTGACTCATATGATAAGGCTGGAAAAAGTCAGCAAGTCCTTTGGCCTGTCGAGGGTGCTCGAGGACGTGAGCCTGACGTTGCCGCAGGGTCGCACGACGGTCGTGATGGGGCTCTCGGGTTCAGGGAAGTCGACTTTGCTCGCGCTCATCGTGGGATTGGAGGCGCCCGATCACGGAGACGTCTGGATTGGCGACGAATCAATGACGACAAGCTCGGCGCTGAGTCTGCGCCGACGCATGGGCTACGTCATTCAGGATGGCGGCCTGTTCCCGCATTTGACCGCGAGGCGCAACATCGACCTCATGGCTCGCGAATTGGGCTGGCTCGCGGCGCGCCGAAGCGAGCGCTTGATTGAATTGTGCACGCTGACGCGCTTCCCGACCACCGCTTTGGAGCGCTATCCGTCGGAGCTGTCGGGAGGTCAGCGCCAGCGGGTGTCCTTGATGCGGGCCTTGATGCTCGATCCCCCCAACCTGCTTCTCGACGAGCCACTGGGAGCGCTGGATCCAATGACGCGCGCCGACCTGCAGGAAGAGCTCAAGTCGATTTTTCAGACGCTCAACAAGACCGTCGTCATCGTCACGCACGACGTGAGCGAAGCGGCCTTGTTCGGGGACATGATCGTTCTCTTGCACCAGGGCCGGGTCCTGCAGCAGGGAACCTTTCGCGATCTCGTCGCCACGCCAGCGGACGCCTTCGTCTCCGATTTCATCAAGGCGCAGACCGCGCGCTTCGCGGCGCTCGAGGAGATCGTTTCTAAAAGCTGGGAATCGCCGCCATGAGCGCGCGCCGCGCAGCGGTCATGTTCACTCTGCTTTGGTGCTTGTTTCTCCCACGGGTCGAAACAGGCGCCACGGCGGCGGCCGAAGAGATCGCCATCGGGTCGAAGAAGTTCACCGAGTCGGTCATCCTCGGTCGCATCGCCGAGAAGCTCAGCGCATCGACAGGGGCGAAGACCCTTCTGCGCTCGGAGCTCGGCGGCACGCGCCTCCTTTGGAGCGCGCTTCTCGCCGGCGAGATCGACGTCTACCCGGAATATGCCGGCACGCTTACGCAGGAAATTCTCGCGGGCGAGAATGTCGCGAACGACGACGCGCTCACGCGCGCGCTCGCTGCGCGCGGCCTGAAAAAAAGCGCTCCGCTCGGCTTTCGCGACGCCTATGCCCTGGGCATGAGACGCGATGTGGCGAAACATCTTGGCGTCGTCACGATTTCCGATCTGGCGCGTCACCCCGATTTGCGTTTCGGCTTCAGTGACGAATTCCTGAACCGCAAGGATGGCTGGCCGGCGCTGCAGGCCGCTTACGGCCTGAGCGGCGCGCAGGCGCGCGGCCTCGACCACGACATCGCCTACAAGGGGCTCGCCGCAGGAAAGATCGACGTCGTCGATCTTTACACGACGGACCCCGAGATCGCCCTTTACGATCTCCAGCTTCTGAAGGACGACCGCGGGCTTTTCTCCAACAATGAGGCCCTTCTTCTCTATCGAGCTGAGCTGGCGCAAAAAGCGCCGAAGGCGTTGGGCGCGCTCTTGACGCTGGAAGGCCGCATCGATGAAGCCACGATGATCGCGATGAACAAAGCGGTCAAAATCGAGAGACGCAGCGAGGACGAGACGGCGGCTCGCTTTGTCCAAGACACGTTTGGGATCGCCGAGCCTGCGCGGCCGCAGAGCCTCGCCTCGAGGCTTCTCTCGCGAACGCTCGAGCATCTGCGGCTCGTTGGCCTTTCGCTCGGCCCGGCGATCCTCGTGGCCATACCGCTCGGCGTCGTCGCTTTTCGCCGCCCCAAACTCGGGCAAGGCATTTTGGCGCTGGCCAGCGTGTTGCAGACGATACCCTCGCTCGCGCTGCTCGTCTTCATGCTGCCCTTGCTGGGCTTAGGACCGGCGCCAGCGATTGCGGCGCTGTTTCTCTATAGCCTGCTGCCGATCATTCGGAACACGTCCTCGGGATTGCAGAGCATTCCGGCTTCCATCCGCAATTCCGCGATTGCGCTGGGGCTGACGCCGATACGGCGTCTGCTGCTCATCGAGCTCCCCATGGCCACCCCCGCCGTGCTCGCTGGCGTGAAGACTGCGGCCGTCATCAATGTCGGCACGGCGACGCTCGGCGCGCTGGTCGGGGCCGGCGGCTATGGGCAGCCGATCTTCACGGGCGTGCGGCTCGACGATTTCGGCCTCATCTTGGAAGGCGCGGCGCCGGCGGCAGCGCTGGCGTTGTTGGTGCAGGCGATCTTTGATTACGCTGAGCGCCACCTGGTTCCTCGCGGCCTGCGCCTGACTGAGCGCTTCGTGGTCCCCGCGAGTTCTGAGCCGTCATAGGGGCATGCGCGGGATGGACCGACTCCGAGATTGACAGCCCCTTGGCGCCTGCGTTAGGAAGCAGTCTGCTTCGGCGCGGCGTTTACGCCGCGTTTTTCTTTGGCGCGCGCGCCAAGAGGTCCGGAGCCAATAAGATCCAAAAGGTCCAACTGCCAAGAAGCCGGCCGGCGGCCTCGAGCCGTCAGAGCCGGTATCGAACATGAGGAAGAACAATGTTCGCAGTGATCAGGACCGGCGGCAAGCAGTATAGCGTTTCCGCCGGAGACATCATTACCGTCATGGCGCTCGAGGGCGCGGCGGGCGATTCCATCACCTTCGAGGAGGTCCTCCTCGTCTCGAAGGACGGCGGCGCGCAGATCGGGGCCCCGACGGTCGCGGGCGCGAAGGTGCTGGGCGAGATCGCCGAGCAGACCCGCAGCCCCAAGTCGATCGCCTTCAAAAAGCGCCGGCGCCAGAACAGCAAGCGCAAGCGCGGCCACCGTCAGGATTTGACGCTCGTCAAAATCACGGCGATCGAGGGCTGAAAATCAGCCGTTCCGCGTGGAAAAAGCGCGGGTATTGTGTTTTACTGCCCGGCTGTGGCGGCCCCTATGGGCCACGAGGCGAGGCTGAGAAGGTCGGAGAAGAACAATGGCGCATAAGAAGGCGGGCGGCTCCTCCCGCAACGGCCGCGACTCGGACGGCCGTCGCCTCGGCGTGAAGAAATTCGGCGGCGAGTCGGTCGTCGGCGGCAACATCATCATTCGCCAACGCGGCACCAAGGTCCACCCGGGCCGCAACGTGGGCATTGGCAAGGACCACACCATCTTCGCCCTCTGTCGCGGCAAGGTCGTGTTCAAGGCCGACCGCGACCGCATGAGCGTAAGCGTGTTGGCCGACGCCGCGGCCGAATAGGCGGAACTCTCTAGCAAAGAAGACGTTCCGCCGGCCCCTTCTCCGGCGGACGTTTGGGATTTCGAGGTTTAGCGAAATCCCAATGCCTAAGAGCGAAGCTCCAGGCGCAGTCCGAACAAGGGCCTGAAAGAAGCCCCGGGGAACGGAAAGCACATTCCGCTTTTTCGTGTCCGAACCGGTTTCGGTTCCTGCTTGGAGCGATTGGATGTTTCCCGAAATCACGCGCGACGACATCTTCCGGCTCGAAACGCAGCGGCTGTGGCTGCGCTGGCCGCGCGCCGCCGATGCCGATTCGATCGCGCGTTACTGCGACGATCCCGAGGTCGCTTTGAAAACGACCACCATCCCCTATCCTTACTCGCAGAGCGACGCCGAGAGCTTCGTGCTTCGCGCGAGGACCGAGAACGCCGAGGGATCGGCGTTGCATCTCGCGATTGCTCCCAAGCGCGACCAGAACAACGTTGTCGGCATGATCTCGCTCATGGGCGCCGAACGCCGCGGCGAGGGAAAGCTTGGCTTTGTGCTCGCGCGCGACGCCTGGGGGCAGGGGCTCATGACAGAAGCCGCGCGCGCCTTCGTCGATCTCGTTTTCAACGTCACGAGCCTCGACCATATCGCTTCCTCGGCGTTGCCTACAAACGCCGCCTCGCTACGCGTGCAGGAGAAGATCGGCTTCGTCGTCACCGGCCGCGCGACGCGCGGCGCGCCAGCGCGCGGCGGGGCGGTCGAGATGACAACGACACTGCTGAAGCGCGGAGCGGCGCATGCGCCTTACGGCGCCTTGCCCTCGCGGCGCGCCTCTTCATGAGCCCCCGCCGATGAAATTTCTCGATCAGGCAAAGGTGCATGTGCGCTCGGGCGACGGCGGGGCCGGCTGCGTGTCGTTCCGGCGCGAGAAATTCATCGAGTTCGGCGGCCCTGACGGCGGTGACGGCGGACGCGGCGGCGATGTCGTCGCCGAGTGCGTCGACGGTCTGAACACGCTGATCGACTATCGCTATCAGCAGCATTTCAAGGCCAAGACTGGCGGCCACGGCATGGGAAAGAACCGCGCCGGAGGCCGGGGCGCCGACGCGGTGCTGAAAGTCCCGGTCGGCACGCAAATCTTCGTCGAGGAGGAAGAGGAGCCGATCGCCGATCTGACCGAGGTTGGCCAGCGCGTCGTCATCTGCCGCGGCGGCAACGGCGGCTTCGGCAACGCCCATTTCACGAGCTCCACCAATCGGGCCCCGCGACGCGCCAATCCTGGACAGCCGGGGGAAGAGCGCACCATCACGCTGCGCCTCAAGCTCATCGCCGACGCTGGCCTGATCGGGCTGCCCAATGCCGGAAAGTCCACTTTTCTTTCGCGCGTTACGGCCGCGCGGCCGAAGATCGCCGACTATCCCTTCACGACGCTCTACCCCGGTCTCGGCGTCGTGAAGGTGGACGGGCGCGAATTCGTGCTCGCCGATATTCCGGGGCTGATTGAAGGCGCGCACGAGGGGCGGGGCTTGGGCGACCGATTCCTCGGCCACGTCGAGCGCTGTCGCGTGCTGCTGCATCTCGTCGATGCCACCGGCGAGCATGCCGGCAAGTCCTATAAAACCGTGCGGGCGGAGCTCGAGGCCTATGGCGGCGGACTGGCGGAAAAGCCCGAAATCGTCGCGCTCTCCAAGACCGACGCCGTGGACCCCGAATATCTCAAGAAGCAGCGCGAGCGGCTCATGCGCGCGATCCGCTCGGCCGGCCCTGGAACTGAGGAGAAGCCGGTAAAACCGCTTCTCTTGTCGGCGGCGAGCGGCGAGGGCGTCAACGACGCGCTGCGGGCGTTACAGCGCCAGATTGATGCGCGGCGCGCCGACGCCGAGGCCATGCGGGAAGCGCCGGCATGGAGGCCTTGAGCCGAACCTCGATTACCAGCGAAGCAGCGCCGCGCCCCAGGTGAAGCCCCCGCCCACGGCCTCGAGCATGACGAGATGGCCGGGCTTGATGCGCCCATCGGCCACGGCGACGGAGAGCGCAAGCGGCACGGAGGCGGCGGAAGTGTTGCCGTGGTCCTGCACCGTCACGACCACTTTCTCCGGCGCGATGCCGAGCTTTTGCGCCGACATGTCGATGATGCGGCGATTGGCCTGATGCGGCACGAACCAGTCGAGGTCTTCGGCGGTGAGCCCCGTCGCCTCGAAGGCGTCCTTCACGACGCCGGTCACCTGCCCGACGGCGAAGCGAAAGACCTCTTTGCCTTCCATTCTCAGATGGCCAACCGTCTGGGTCGAGGAGGGGCCGCCGTCCACATAGAGCTTGGCGCGATGGCGGCCGTCCGAACGGATATGCGTGGTCAGCACGCCGCGGTCGTGATTGTCGCCGCGTCCCGGAACGGCTTCGAGTGCGATCGCACCGGCGCCGTCGCCGAACAGCACGCAGGTCGAGCGATCGGTCCAGTCGAGAATGCGCGAGAAGGTTTCGGCGCCGATCACGAGCGCGCGGCGGTGCGAGCCCGAACGAAGAAACTTGTCCGCCGTCGTGACCGCAAACACGAAGCCGGCGCAAACCGCCTGCAGATCGAAGGCTGCGCCATGCGTTATGCCGAGCGCGGCCTGAATCTGGGTCGCGGTCGAGGGAAAGGTGTGGTCCGGCGTCGAGGTCGCGACGATGACGAGGTCGATGTCGCTGGCGTTCCATCCCGCCTGCGCCAGCGCAGCGGTCGCGGCCTTGGTTCCGAGCGTGGAGGTCGTCTCGCCGTCGCCGGCGATGCGGCGTCTCTTGATGCCGGTGCGCTGGACGATCCAGTCGTCGCTCGTCTCAACAATCTTCGAGAGGTCGTCATTGGTGACCGTCTTTTCGGGCAGCGCGCTACCGACGCCCCGCACAACCGAGCGCAAAATCCCATCCTTGATCGTCACTTTGCTGCTTCCTGCGCCCCGGCCGCGCTTGCGCCGCCGCTTCCTTGAACGAGCGTGGCGGCTTGTCGAATACGCGCCAGCAGGTCCTGTTCGACCATTTCGCAACCGACCTCAATCGCCCGGGCGAAGCCGACAGCGTCTGCGCCGCCGTGACTCTTGATCACGACACCCTCGAGCCCGAGGAACACCGCGCCATTGACCCGGCGCGGATCCATCTTCGTCTTCAGCTCTGCGAAGGCCGAGCGCGCGATCCAGGCGCCGAGCTTGGTGATGAGCGAGCGCCCCAGCGCCTCGCGCAGCAGTTCGGCGAATTGCTTCGCCGTGCCCTCGGCCGTTTTAATGGCGATGTTGCCCGAGAAGCCCTCTGTCACGACGACGTCAACCTCGCCCCTGCCGATTCGGTCGCCTTCGATGAAACCTCGATAATCGAGCATCGGAAGCTCCAGCTCCTTGAGGATTCTCGAGGCTTCCTTGACCTGGTCGACGCCCTTGATCTCCTCGACGCCGATGTTGAGCAGGCCGACGCCGGGACATTCGACATTGAGCATGATGCGCGCCATGGCGGCGCCCATGATCGCGAGATTGACGAGATGAACGGCGTCCGCGCCGATCGCGGCGCCGACGTCGAGAACGACGGTGTGGCCGCGCAGCGTCGGCCACAGGCAAGCCAAGGCCGGCCGGTCGATCTGAGTCATGGTTTTTAGGCAGATCGTCGCCATGGCCATCAACGCGCCGGTGTTGCCGGCGGAAATGGCGACGTCCGCCTCGCCCTTCTTCACGGCCTCGATGGCCATCCACATGGAGGAAACGCGCCGTCCCTGCCGGAGCGCGACGCTGGGCTTCGCATCCATGGCGATCGACACGCTTGCCGGAACGACGCGAGCGCGCGCCGCAAGTTTGGGAAATTTGGCGAGCTCCGCAGCGATCGCGGCCTCGTCGCCAAACAGGATAAATTCGCCCTGGTCGTGAGTTTCGAGAGCGCGCGCCGCGCCGGCCAGCGTGACAGAGGGGCCGATGTCGCCCCCCATCGCGTCGACCGCGATCCGAACAGCCTTGCCCATTGTCTGATCCGTGCTCCTCGGCGGCGCCGCAACGCTGTGGCTCCACCGGACCGTAGACTGGGAGGCGCCGTGCGAGCCTCTCATCGTGTCGCTGGAGCCGGACGCCGCGCCGCTCGATGCGGGCGCTGCTCCCTTTTCGGGCGTCACTTGCCATTTGGCGGGGGCGCACGCAAGAGACTCCTCGCTCCTGGGAGGGGCCGAGGGCAGGCCCTCAGTCGATTCCCCGCTTGAGAGCGGCGGCCAAGGGCTTTTCCGCGGGGACGGCGGGCGCCGGCTCCTCGAAGCTCGCGCCCGGCTTGCGAGGATGCGGATCGAGGCCGAGCGTCAGAAACTCGGCGGCGAGCGCGCCGAGGTCGATGTGGCCGCCGACGATGGGGTCGGGCTGATCCGCTTCCAAATCCATCGCCTCGTCGGCGGAGAGGAATTTTTCCCGTCGGCCGTGGTCAGACCCTTCTTTTGCCTCGGGCGGAGCGAAGCGGACAGAGATGGGCTCCTCGATGACCGTGTCGAACTCCTCGAGCGTCACCACGCAAGTTTGACGGACCTCGGCGCGTACGACGCCCACAACCTTGAGGCCCTCCCGTCCGCTTCGCGTGACGTGAAGAGGCGCCTCGAGCCACAACACGCCCGGGAGATTGTTCATTCGCGCCAGCTCCGCGCATTCGGCCTCGTTCGCACGGACCAAAATGTCGAGTCCTTCCGTTGGGGCGCTCGCTACGGCGAGCGGCCTCGACAAGGGCAGGGCCTCACGCCGATTCGTCGTGGAATTTTCTCTTTGCTTTGCGATTTTTGTCACGGCCGTTCCCGCCAGCGTTGGCTTCGCCCCGTCTTCGCCACAAATTAGAGCGATCTCCAGTCGAGCGCCAGCCGCCTCGCAAAGGCGGGGAGGCCAGGCTTGCTTACGCCCGGCGTCGAGCCCACGCTCGCCGCGGCAAATGGTTCGAAAAAGAGCAGGGCCCCTCCGCCACGGAGTTCCGTCGGCCGGCCCCACTCAGGTTTTAGAGCGGAGATCCTCATGGCGTTCGCCTTGCCCGTCGTTTCCCGATCCCCGTCGCGCCGTGGCGCGATGACCCGGATGGCGATCGCCCTGGCGCTCGCGGCGCCGCTTGGCGGATGCCTCGGCTACGACGGCGTGATCAATCACGGCGCGGTATACGAGGAGCGCAAGGTCGCGCAGGTCAAGCCCGGCATGGAGGCTCAACAGGTGCTCAGCACTTTGGGCACGCCCTCGACCACTTCGACCGTTGGCGGCGACGCTTGGTATTACGTGAGCCAGCGCGCCGAACGGTCACTCGCTTTCATGCCCGCGCACGTCGTCGATCAGCACGTGCTCGCCGTCTACTTCGACAAGACGAAAAAGGTTCAGCGTCTAGCCGATTACAGCATGGAAGATGGCAAGGTCATCGACTTCCAGACCCGAGCGACGCCGAGCGCGGGCTCCGAAACAAATCTCGTGAGAACCATGTTGTCTGCGGCTTCGAGCGTTTCGGGCCTGTTGCCCTTCTAGATCACGCAGCGTTCGGACAAAAACCTGAACGAGAAAGCGTGATCGCTTCCGACAAAACTTGAATGCGCGTCCGGCGGCAAACCTGTTTCCGCCTGTTGGCGAGGCGCGCCCTTAAATCTCATTTCATTCGACAGCCCTTGCACTAAACGTCGAGCCGATATTTTCCGAACGTTCTGATGGTGCCGATGTCGCCGACCGTGGCGCTAATGTGACATGCCCGGCGCGACGCTGCGCGAACCCCTGCATCTCCCGCAAGCCAACGAAATTGGAACGCTCGGCTTTGCCTTGATTATGGCGCGCGCTAGGCGGCGCTCGTCGATTTTTTGCCCGCTGGACGCGTTAACGTCCGATTCACCGTAAAACAAAAAGTGAGGCAAGGACGCATGAGCCTATTCGAGGCCTACTGGTCTTACTCATACGCCGACGTTACGGAGCAACCGGAACGCAAGGTTTCGTCGCTCGAACGCTTTTCTACATGGATCGCCTTTCCGCGAAGCCTAGCGAAGCTCGCTCCAGCAGCGCGCGCGCTCTCGGTCGCGGGGCTGCTCGCCGTGGTGATCTTTTTTGCGGCCGCCGCCGCGCCGCATTCGGAAACGGAAAAGCGTTCCGGACTGCTCGCGCGCAGCACGCACGCGCCCTCTCCCGTTCTGTCCCTCGCCAGGGCGGACAATGTTCCGCTCGACGGCGATTTCTCCGTGGAGACGGCGGCGCAGACATGGGAGCGCCGGCTCTTCGCCCAGGCGGAGCCCTATGATCCCGAGCTGATGCGCTTCGGCTCGCAGAAAGTGCAGCGTTCGATCGTCGAACGCGTCGTCAAAGCGGCGGCGGAAACCGGCTCGGATCCGGCGCTGCTCCTCAGCATCGCCGACAAGGAATCCAGCTTCATCCTGAAAGCCAAGGCGAGCACTTCTTCGGCCAGCGGACTTTTCCAGTTCATCGACTCGACCTGGATGACCGCGATGAAGTCCTTCGGCTTGCGCCACATGCAAGAGCAGCAGGAGGCGAACGCCGCTCCGGCCCCGGGCGCAAAACCCTTGGCCGCCCCGACGTCGCGCGCCGAAATCTTGAAGCTTCGCAACGACCCTTATCTCTCCGCCGTGCTCGCCGCCAAAATCCTGAAGCACGAAGGAGCCAAGATCTCCGAGGAGATCGGCCGCACGCTCACGGCCGGCGAAACCTATCTGATCCACTTCCTCGGCCCGGACGACGCGAAGCGCTTCATGGCCAAGATGGACCAGGACCCGCAGACGCCGGCCGCCAAGCTGCTGCCGAGGCCGGCGCGCGCCAACCGGTCGATTTTCTTCGCCAGCCTCAACGGCCGGATGAAGCCGAAGTCGCTGCGCGAGGTCCATGACGCCTTCGAGGCCATGATGATGGCGCGCGTCGACCGCTTCCGCGACGCGGAATCCCGCGTGCCGGAGGCGGTTGCGGCGGCGAACGCCGCCGGCGCTACGGCCTACACCGAAGACAAATAATCTCGATAAAAGGGGAGCCGGCTTGCGGTCCGATTGGGTCGCGAGCCGGCATCATTTTGTTTTCAGGCGAGGCCGAGCATCAGCTCGAGATTTTGGACGGCCGCGCCGGAGGCGCCCTTGCCGAGATTGTCGAGCCTCGCGACCAACACCGCCTGACGCTTCGCTTCGTTCGCGAAAACGAAAAGCTCCATTTCGTCTGAGCCATTGAGCGCGGTCGCCTCGAGCCGGTCGGCGGGAGCCGAGCGCGGCTTCACCCATTTCGCGCCGGCGTAGTGGCGCGCGAGCGCGGCCTCCAAATCCCCGGCCTTGGGTCGCCCCGGCAGATCGTCGAGCCAAAGCGGGATCGAGACAAGCATTCCCTGCCTGAAATTGCCGACGGAGGGGACGAAAAGCGGCGCCCGAGACAGGCCAGAATGGGTGACGATCTCGGGCGAATGCTTGTGTTCCAGGCCCAGCGCGTAGAGCTCGAAGGGCGGCGCGACCCCGGCCTCATAGGCCTCGATCATCTTCTTGCCGCCGCCCGAATAGCCGGAGACCGCGTTAATGGTCAGCGGCGCATCGGGCGCCATCAGCCCCGCAGCGACGAGCGGAGCCAGCAGCGCGATGGCGCCGGTCGCATAGCAGCCCGGATTGGCGACACGCTGCGCCGTCACGATTTTTTGCGGCTGGTCGGCGGAAAGCTCGGCGAAGCCATAGACCCAGCCGGGCGCGACGCGATGCGCGGTGGAGGCGTCGAGCAGCCGCGGAGCTTTGTCGCCGAGTGCTTCGCAAAGCGCAGCGACCTCGCGCGCGGCGTCGTCCGGCAGGCAGAGAATCGCGAGATCGACCTCGGCGAGAAGCTCGCGCTTGGCCGCGGGGTCCTTGCGGCGCTCCGGCGCGATGGTGACGATGTCGAACTCCGAGCGGCCCGCCAGCCGCTCACGGATTTCCAGACCCGTCGTGCCAGAGTTGCCATCGATGAAGATCCTGGCCATGGTCGCCGCCTCGCGAGGGAAGAATGGCGAGGCAATGGGGCGGGCGGCAAGGGTTGTCAATGCTGCGCAGATTGCCTCTTGCACGCGCTCACTCGCCGCCCGTGTTGCAAGGGTCCGGCGGCTCGTAATGAGCGGATACGGCGCTCGGATAGCCGGCCATGCACGCTGTCGCGGCGAACAGGATCGTGACCAGCCTCAGAAGATAACCCTTGAACATCGAACCCTCCCCCGTGATCGGGCCGTCGCTCTCTTGCGGAGACTCATCACAGTAGGGGATCGTTAGGATTTATGAGTTGTGAAAACGCACACGTCGTCCGTGACGCTCAGCCTCGCCCGCGATATTCCCTGTACCAGTCAACGAAGGCCGAGACGCCCGCCTCGAGGCCGGTCGACGGCCGATATCCCGTAAGCTGCTCCAGCAGCGTGCAATCGGCGTAAGTCTGCGGGGCGTCGCCCTTCTGCATGTCGAGATAATTGCGGATGGCCTTCTTGCCGAGCTTCGCCTCGACGACCTCGACAAAATCCATAAGCGGCACGGGCTCGCCGCGGCCGATGTTGACGACTCTATATGGCCCCCAGGGCGAGACGCCCGGATCGTTCGTCTTGCGGGTCGGCGGCCGCTCGATGAGGCGCGCGACGGCTTCGACGAGATCGCCGATATAGGTGAAGTCGCGCGACATGGCGCCATGGTTGTAGATGTCGATGGGGGAATCGTTCTCGATCGCCTCGACGAATTTGAAGAGCGCCATGTCCGGGCGCCCCCAGGGGCCATAGACGGTGAAGAAGCGGAACATCGTCGTCGGAATCGACCACAGATGCGCATAGCTGTGCGCCATCGCCTCGTCGGCCTTCTTCGTCGCAGCGTAGAGCGAAAGCGGATAGTCGGCCCTGTCGCTCTCGTGGAAGGGGACTTCGAGATTGCCGCCGTAAACAGAGCTCGTCGACGCGATCAGAAGATGGCGCGGCGCGCATCGGCGCGCCATGTCCAGAACGTTGAAGCAGCCGATGAGATTGGAGTTGATATAAGCGCGGGGATTCTCCAGGCTGTAGCGCACGCCGGCCTGCGCCGCGAGATGCACGATCACGTCGGGCGCGGCGGCCTCAACCGCTTTTTCGAGCGCCGGCATGTCCTCGAGCATCGCGACGTCGATGCGGAAGTTGGGCGAGCCCTTGAGGATCGCCAGACGGGCCTCTTTGAGCCTCACGTCGTAATAGGGGGTCACGCCGTCATAGCCGAAGACGAGATGGCCCCGATCGAGCAGAAGTCTGGATAGGTGGAAGCCGACGAAGCCGGCGGCGCCCGTGACGAATATCCGCATGGCTCCCCTGGGGTTAGCCTCTAGAGCGAGTTCCGCAAAGGTTGACAGACTTTTGCGATCAGAACTCGCTCCAGCCTTTTGATCTGGCGCGATTTCTTATCGCTCGAACGGCTCCGTTCGAGCGGAAAACGCGCTCGCCGCGCGCGGCGGGCCTGTTCTTCGCCGAGGCCTCGCTGGCCTGTCAAGATTGCGCGCGGCCGACGCCCTGCGAGACGGCTTTGGCGATGACAAATGCGCGCGCATGACCTAGTCTTTGGGCTTCCCAGCCCCAGCGCGAAAGCGGCCGCGTCGACCGACGGGCGCCGCCAGCCGGGTGGTTCAACTTGCAGAGACCCATGCGCCTCGCCGCCGCTCTCTTCCTCGCGCTCTCGACGCCGGCAATGGCCGGTGATCTCAACGACTATCCGACCGCAGCGCGCGCCGATTACGTCTTCGCCTGCATGAAGGCCAATGGCGAGACCCGCCAGGCGCTCGAGCAGTGCTCGTGCTCCATTGACGTCATCGCGACGATCCTCCCCTATGAGCGTTATGTCGCTGGCGAGACGGTCGCGAGCATCAACCAGCAGGCGGGGCAGCTCGGCAATATGTTCCGCAACACCGCCGTGGTGCGCGACGCGCTCGATGAATTGCGCCGCGCTCAAGCGGAGGCGCAGGTACGCTGCTTCTAAATCGCGGCGAACAACTGGGCGGACGGGCGGGAATGAGCGACTCATACGATCTCTTGATAATCGGCGCGGGGCCGGGCGGCTATGTCGCGGCGATCCGGGCTGCGCAGCTCGGCCTGCGCACCGCGGTCGTCGAGCGCGAGCATCTCGGCGGCATTTGCCTCAACTGGGGCTGCATCCCCACGAAGGCGCTGCTGCGTTCCGCCGAGGTCTTTCACCTCGCCGGCGTCAGCGCGGAATTTGGCGTCTCGCGCGATGCGCCCACGGCCGACATCGTGAAAATGGTCGCGCGCTCGCGCGAGGTTTCCGGGCGCCTTAACGCCGGCGTCGCGTTTCTGCTCAAGAAGAACAAGGTCGACGTGATCTTCGGCGAGGCGAAGCTTCTAGGCGCGGGCGCTATCGAGGTTTCGCCGTCCGCCAAGCCGCCTGTGCTGCCGCAAGCGCCGCCACCCAACGGGACTTTGGGGCCGGGGCGCTATGAGGCCAAGCATATCGTCATCGCGACGGGCGCACGCCCGCGCGTCTTGAAGGGGCTGGAGCCGGACGGCGAGCGCATCTGGACCTATTTCGAGGCGATGAAGCCGCAAAGTCTTCCGGCCTCTCTCCTCGTCGTCGGCGGGGGCGCGATCGGCGTCGAATTCGCGTTTTTCTATCGTGCGCTGGGCGTCAAGGTGACGCTCGTCGAAGCCCTGCCGCAGATCCTTCCTTCCGAAGACGCCGAAATCGCCGCCCTGGCGAGAAAAACTTTCCAGCGTCAGGGAATAGAAATTCTGACCGAAGCGACGATCGTCGCGCTCGACAGTGGCTCGGATCAACTCCGCGCGAGCCTGAAGGGGCCGGACGGGGCCACCCAGGAGCTCTCCGCCGAGCGTGTCCTTTCGGCTGTCGGCGTTTCAGCCAATGTCGAGGGATTGGGTCTGGAGGCGCTGGGCGTCAAGATCGAGAATGGCGTGATCGAAATCGACGGCTTGGGGCGGACCAGCGTTCCCGGAATTTACGCCATCGGCGACGTCGCCGGCGCACCGATGCTCGCGCACAAGGCCGAGCATGAGGGGGTCGCTTGCGTGGAAGCCATCGCCGGCGTCGCGACCCATGCGCTGGACAGAAGCCGCATTCCCGGCTGCGTCTATACGAGCCCGCAAATCGCGTCCGTCGGCTTGACCGAGACAAAGGCGACGGAAGCGGGGTTTTCGCTCAAGATCGGACGCTTTCCGCTGCGCGCCAACGGCAAGGCGATCGCGCTCGGAGAAACCGAGGGGCTCGTCAAGACGATCTTTGACGCCAAATCGGGAAGGTTGCTCGGCGCGCATCTCTTTGGAGCCGAAGCGACCGAGCTCATTCAGGGCTTCGTGATCGCGATGAATCTCGAGACGACCGAAGAAGAGCTGATGCGCACGATCTTCCCGCATCCGACCCTGTCAGAAGCCATGCATGAAAGCGTGCTCGACGCTTTTGGGCGCGCGATCCACATCTGATCAATTCTTATATTGCGTGAGGCAGTCCGGCTCCCTTTCGGGCTTCTGATAGTGGCTTGGCCCGTCGGAGCCCAGCAGAGTCTTGAAAAACGAGAGCTGGTCGAGCGTTCGGCGGATTGTGAGAACCCTCCCGTCTATCTCACAACCGACGATCGCGTTGACATGCCAGACGTGCGACAGTCCCGCACGCGCGTTCGACACATGCGTGCGCCGCGCCTCGGCTTTTTGGGAGTTTGAGGTCGAGATCGCCTGATCGATCTCGTTCTTCACCTGAGCATAGCAATTGTTGAGTGTGGCGAAGAGCTGGACGGAGGAGTGGAACGATGTCAGATCGAGTTTCTGTCCCTCGCCCAATTTGGTGCAATCCTCCCGGGAAGCTTTCTGCATCGCGTTGTCGATTTCGACACCGAAGGGCGCATCGACATAGAATTTCAATTGCGACATGAAATTCGTGAAGTTCACCTCCCAGCCCTTGTTTGCGGCGAGCGCGCGCTGGTTCGCCGCGTCCCAGCTTTCCCGGCCGACGCTCTGATGGTCGAGGAGGTCGGTTAGCTGCAGGAGAGCGGAATATCGCTCGTTCGTGAGCGTCGCGACCTTCGAGCCGATCGACAGCGCGCTCTGCATGTCGGCGTTCACGCGCGCGTTGCGATTTTCGTTGCTCCAGCTACGCTGCTGGAAATAAGCGCCGATCAGCGATCCGACGAGCGGAACCAGCACGACGCCGCCAAGCCCGTAGAAGACCTTTTTAGCGAGCGACTCTTTCTGCGACGCGGCTTTCGGCTCGTCGCTCTTGTTCTCCGCCATGGCGCTGGCATCCGAGAGGGGACGAAGGAGGAGGCGGTGATGCGCTCTCGCTCATCGCCGCACGCGCGACACCTATGCGGCCGATGAACTCGCCGTCAAGACAGGGCCTGGCGACAGAAACGCCGCCGAGGACCAGTCCCCGGCTTTGCTCTCCTATGTGCCGGCCCTCTCGCTCTTGCGATCTCACGCGGACGGCGCTAACGCTGGCCGGGTTTGCGGACGTGGCGAAATGGTAGACGCAGCAGACTTCAATTGGAGCGCCCGCGGGGAAATCCGCGACGTGGAACCGCCCAAATTCGGGGAAAGCTAACGGCGGTGAGCCCATGCCAATCCCGAGCCAAGCCGCGGCCCGCCGCGGAAGGTGTAGAGACTAGACGGGTGGCGCCTAAAGCCGTGATCGGCCATGGCGAAGGGATAGTCCAGACCACGAACGCTTCTTGAGCGGCGGCGAAAGCCGAAGTGGCAAGAAAATCTGCTTCTCGAACAGGGAGTGCGGGTTCGAGTCCCGCCGTCCGCACCAGGGTCTTCAGGAACGCGGATGAGAGACCTGCCGAGCGCGCCAGGGCAGCGTGAATTCCGCACGACCGAGATGCGTGTCCCGGAAACCGGTAGGATATTTCAGACCGAAGCCGAGAGCGCGGTCAAAGCCGATATGCGCAATGTGAATGAGCGCAATCTGGATCAGCAGCGGCTTGTTCGAGATGAAGCCGAGCACGACGAGCACGAGCGGAACAAAGGTCACATGCAGGCAATTATAGGCGACCGCGCCGAGGCGCGGTCCCACGAGGTAGAAAAGCATGGAAAGATCGGGCGCGAAGAAGAGCGCGGCGAACAGCCACCAGCTGCCGCCGAGGCGGCTGTAGGCGAAAATCGCCACGCCCGAAAGGGCGGCGCCTTCCATGGCGAGCAAAACCCTGGTCCAATCGAGCGCGCCTTCCGACGGTCCGATCGCGTCCCGCCTCACGCCGCCTCTTCCTCGTTCTGCGAAGGCCCGGAATCCTGGCCCTTGGCGTTCACGTCGCGCTCGACGAACTCGATCACCGCGAGCGGCGCATTGTCGCCATAGCGGAAGCCGGCCTTCAAGACGCGCGTGTAGCCGCCGTGGCGCTCCTTGTAACGAGGTCCGAGCACGTCGAAGAGCTTCTTGACGAGCACGGGGTCACGCAGCTGCGCGATGGCCTGGCGACGCGCATGCAAATCCCCGCGCTTGCCGAGCGTGACGAGCTTCTCAACGACCGGCCGAAGGTCCTTGGCCTTGTAGAGCGTCGTGACGATCTGCTCATGTTTGATAAGCGCTTGCGACAGGTTCATGAACATCGCCTTGCGATGTTCGTGCGTGCGGCCGAAGCGGCGCTTGGCGTTACGATGATACATTGGCTCTCTCCGTTCTTGCGGCCGCCGTGCCAAGGTACGGCCGTCATCAAGGGCGCAGCCGGCGTCCGTCTCCAGTCGACGGCCTGACGCCGGCTTAGCCGCTCAGTAGTGCTCTTCGAACCGCTTGGCGAGATCGTCGATGTTCTCGGGCGGCCAGCCGGGCACCTCCATGCCAAGATGCAGGCCCATCTGCGCGAGGACTTCCTTGATCTCGTTGAGCGACTTGCGCCCGAAGTTCGGCGTGCGGAGCATTTCCGCTTCGGACTTCTGAATGAGATCGCCGATATAGACGATGTTGTCGTTCTTCAGGCAGTTGGCGGAGCGCACCGACAGCTCGAGCTCCTCGACCTTCTTCAGAAGCGCCGGGTTGAAGGCGAGCTGCGGGATGGATGGCGCCGCTTCCTCGCGGCGCGGCTCCTCGAAATTGACGAAGACGTTCAGCTGATCCTGCAGGATGCGCGCGGCGTAAGCGAGCGCGTCCTCCGGGCTTACCGAACGATTGGTCTCGATCGAGAGCGTCAGCTTGTCGTAGTCGAGCACTTGGCCTTCGCGCGTGTTCTCGACGCGGTAGCTGACCTTCTTGACCGGCGAATAGAGGCTGTCGACCGGAATGAAGCCAATCGGCGCGTCCTCGGCGCGGTTGCGCTCGGCGGGGACATAGCCCTTGCCGGTATTGATCGTAAACTCGACCCTGATCTCCGCGCCTTCGTCGAGGGTGCAGATCGCGAGCTCGGGATTGAGGATTTGCACATCGCCGGTCGTCTGAATGTCGCCAGCGGTCACGACTCCCGGGCCCTGCTTTTTCAAGGCGAGGCGCTTGGGGCCTTCGCCCTGATATTTGACCGCGATGTCCTTGATGTTCAGCACGATGTCGGTCACGTCCTCGCGCACGCCGGGGATCGAGGAAAATTCGTGCAGGACGCCGTCGATGTGAATCGAGGTGATCGCGGCGCCCTGCAGCGACGAGAGCAGGATGCGGCGCAGTGAATTGCCAAGCGTCTGGCCGAAGCCGCGCTCCAAGGGCTCCGCGATCGCGGTCGCCTCGCGCCGCGGGTCGTCGCCGGCAATCACGACAAGCTTATTTGGCCGAATGAGTTCCTGCCAGTTTTTCTGGATGCTCACTTTTGGCGCCTTTCGGATTGGCGAGGTCTTGAGAACGAGGAAAGAAACGCCGGGCTGTTGCGGCTCGACCGGTCGAGCCCGCTCAGACGCGCCTACGCTTGCGCGGACGGCAGCCATTGTGGGGAATGGGCGTCACATCGCGAATTGATGTCACGGTGAATCCTGCGGCCTGCAGCGCGCGCAGCGCCGACTCGCGGCCCGAGCCCGGCCCGGAAACCTCCACCTCGAGCGAGCGCACGCCATGCTCTCCGGCCTTGCGCGCCGCATCCTCAGCCGCCATCTGCGCCGCGTAAGGCGTCGACTTGCGGGAGCCCTTGAAGCCCATGGTGCCGGCCGAAGACCAGGACACGGTGTTGCCCTGCGCGTCGGTGATGGTGATCATGGTGTTGTTGAAGGTCGAATTCACATGCGCGACGCCGGAGGCGATGTTCTTGCGCTCCCTGCGGCGGACGCGGGCGGGTTCCTTGGCCATGGTTGTGTCCTTCGAGCGCGCCCGTAATGCCAGGCGCTAAGGGTTGAGCTGGAAAGAAAGCGCGAAACCGGCCGGTGCGGAATTTGACTTCCGCCCGGCGGCCGTTCTCGCGTTCGAACTACTTCTTCTTGCCGGCGATCGGCTTCGCCTTGCCCTTGCGGGTGCGGGCGTTGGTGTGCGTGCGTTGGCCACGCACCGGAAGCTGGCGACGATGGCGAAGGCCGCGGTAGCAGCCGAGGTCCATCAAGCGCTTGATGTTGATCGCGACCTCGCGGCGCAGATCGCCCTCCACCATATAGTCGCGGTCGATCGTCTCACGAATTTGCAAGACCTCCGCGTCGGTGAGCTCGGAAACGCGACGCTCGGATGGGATCTTCACCTTCTCGCAGATTTCCTCCGCGATCTTTGGCCCCACGCCGTGTATATATTGGAGCGCGATGACAACGCGCTTGGATGTCGGAATGTTTACGCCAGCGATACGGGCCACTGTCTCTTCTCCATGTGTGAGCGTCTGGCGACGCAAAGGCGGAGGTTTGGCTCCTCCACGCCAATCCGCGTCCGGTGGAGGCCGGCCCTTGCGGATTCCGCGCAGTCGACTGCGCAGCAAGCACAAAAACACGCGGCGCCCGGCGAACGGGCGCTCACGTCTTTTCGCGTTAACCTGCGGATAGCCCCGGCCTCCATACGAGTCAAGAGAAATCCACCTCGACAGTGCGGAAATAGTGCGCGGTCGAAGCGCGAATTCACGATCTAGAGCAGGTCCCGGAAAAGTGCGGAGCGGTTTTCCGATGAGGACATGCTCTAACTTTCTGTTTTGAGCGAGTCCCTATCGCTCGCGTGATTCCACGCGAGCGGGACGCGCGCTAGGTTCTGTGGACTCTAGGGATTCCCATTTGTGCGCGAGTTAGATTTAAGGTTGCTTTTGGGGAGGCGGCCTTGGGTGTGATGGATCGACTGGTTTTGACCGACGCGGCGTGGAAGCGGATGGCGCCGCTGATCATCGGGCGGCCCGACCAGAAGGGCTCCACTGGCCGCGACAACCGCATGTTTGTGGAGGGCGTGCTGTGGATCGTCCGGACGGGTTCTCCGTGGCGTGATCTCCCAGAGGCGTTCGGGGATTGGAACAGCGTGTTCCGTCGTTTCAGTCGATGGAGCGTCAAGGGCGTCTGGCAGCGGATTTTCGAGGCGATGTCCGATGATCCGGACTTCGAATATCTGATCGTCGATTCCACCATCGTCCGAGCGCATCAGCATGCCGCCGGGGCAAAAAAGGGGGGCCTGAGGATCAGGCGATCGGTCGCTCGCGCGGCGGGCTGAGCACCAAGATCCATATGGCGGTTCGCGGCTTGGGATGCCCCGTGCGGTTCACGCTGACGGCGGGTCAGAAGGGCGATGCGCCGCAAGCCGCCGCATTGATCAAAGGATTGCCCGCCGAGGTCGTCATGGCCGACACCGCCTACGACGCCGATCATTTACGCCGAGCCATCGCCGCCAAGGGGGCGCGCGCCGTCATCCCCAACAACCCGTCTCGGGCGCTCAAACATCCCCTCGACAAACACCTCTACGCCCAGCGCCATCTCGTGGAATGCTGTTTCTCAAAACTCAAGCAGTTCCGGCGCGTTGCGACCCGATTTGAAAAGACCGCCCAAAACTATCGGGCGGTCGTGACACTCGCAGCCATCGTCCTATGGCTCAGATAACTGTCCACAGAAGCTAGTGGACCAACGCCGCGTCGATCGCCTGCGTGACGTCCTCGATCGGCGCCATGCCGTCGATCTGCTTTAGGGCGCCTTTGCCGGCGTAGTAAGCCGAGAGCGGAGCCGTCTGCTTCCGATGGGCGTCGAGCCGCGTCTTGAGCGTTTCAGGATTGTCGTCAGCGCGAACGCTGCCGCCAGCCTGCAAGGTCTCGCGAATTCGGTTCTCGACGCGCTTCAGTAGCATGTCCTCGTCCACGACGAGCTCGATGACCCCATCCAGACGCATCCGCTTCGCCTCGAGCAGCGCGTCGAGCGCTTCCGCCTGAGCGACCGTCCGCGGAAACCCGTCCAGGATAAATCCGTTGGCCGCATCGGCGCCGTCGAGGCGCGCGTCGATCAACTCGATCACGAGGCGATCGGACACAAGCTCGCCGCGATCCATGATTTCTTTGGCCTCGATCCCGAGCGGAGTGCCGGCGGCGACAGCGGCGCGCAGCATGTCCCCAGTCGAAAGCTGGACGATGCCCCATTTGGCGACGAGCCTCTGGGCTTGCGTTCCCTTGCCAGCCCCGGGCGGTCCCAGGAGAACGAGCCTCATCGCCCGCGCTTCCCGCCTCGAACCCTGCTCTTGCGAATAGCCCGCTCATACTCCCCGGCGTTCAGGTGACCGTAGATTTGGGCGACCGTGTCCATGGTGACGCTTACGACGATCAGCAGCGAGGTGCCGCCGAAGTAGAAGGGCAGGTTCGCATAGGAGATCAGCATCTCCGGCAACAGGCAGATCACCGCGAGATAGCCCGCGCCGATCACGGTGATGCGCATCAGGACCGAATCGATCTCCTTGGCGGTGCGCTCGCCGGGACGAATACCGAGCAGGAAGCCGCCGTGCTTCTTCAGATTGTCAGCCGTCTCGGTCGGGTTGAACACGATCGCCGTATAGAAGAAGGCGAAGAATACGATCAGCCCCACATAGGCGATCATATAGAGTGGCCGACCGTGCCCAAAATAGGCGGAGACCACGGCAAGCCAGCTATCGGAGCCTTGCGTCTGGTAGAAATTGGCGATCGTCGTCGGCAGCAGCAACAGCGACGAGGCGAAGATCGGCGGGATGACGCCCGAGGTGTTCAGCTTGAGCGGCAGGAAGGAGGTCTGCCCCTCATAGACGCGATTGCCCTGCTGGCGCTTGGGGTAGGTGATCAAAAGCCGGCGCTGCGCGCGCTCCATGAACACGATGAAGCCGATCACTAGGAAGGACATGAGGATCACGCCGATAATCGCGCCCGTCGAGATGGCGCCCTGACGTCCCATCTCCAGCGTCTGGACGATGGCGCTCGGAAAGGCGGCGACAATGCCCGCGAAGATGATCAGCGATGAGCCGTTGCCGATGCCGCGCGAGGTGATCTGCTCGCCGAGCCACATCAGGAACATGGTGCCGCCGACGAGCGTGACCACTGTGGTCAGGCGGAAGAAGAGGCCCGGCTCCGTGACGACCCCCTGCTGGCCCTCGAGGCCGATCGCCATGCCGTAAGCTTGGAAGGTCGCGAGCACGACCGTCAGATAGCGCGTGTACTGGTTAAGGACCTTTCGCCCCTGCTCGCCCTCTTTCTTGACGGCCTCCAGCGTCGGAATGACGGTGGTGAGCAGCTGGATGATGATCGAGGCCGAAATATACGGCATGATGTTCAGCGCGAAGATCGCGCGCCGCTGCACGGCGCCGCCCGCGAACATGTTGAACAGCTCGAGCACGCCCTTCGACTGGCCGAAGAAGCTCTTGGCGAAGGCGTCGGGGTCGATGCCGGGGAGGGGGATGTAGGTCCCGAGCCGGTAGACGACGAGCGCGGCCAGCGTGAACCAGATACGCTGCTTGAGCTCCTCGTTCTTCAGGAAGTTGGAGACGTTGACGTTGGCCGCGAGCTGTTCGGCTGCCGATGCCATGGCGGCGATCCCTTTCCCTTGCCGTTCCGGTCGCGAACCGAAAGGCGCTTCTTATTATTGTCGTTGTCTCTCCGAGCGGCAGAGTCGCCGCAAACGCCGCTTCGGCGAGGCGAACATAAGCTCGAAGCTCGCCCGCGCAAGGGCGCGGGCGAGGCCGATCGCTTTTACTCTGTCGCCGCGACGGCGTCCTTCAGCAGCGTCACCTTGCCGCCGGCGCCCTCGATGGTCGCGATCGCCCCCTTGGAGGCAGCAGCGACCTCGAAGGAGAGCTTCGCAGTGAGCGCGCCCTGGCCGAGGATCTTAACGCCGTCGCGCGGCTTGGCGATGACGCCCGCCGCGAGGAGCGATTCCTGCGTCACAACGGCCTGGGAGTCGAGCTTGCCCGCGTCGAGGGCCTGCTGGATGCGCCCGAGGTTCACCTCGTTGTAGTCCGTCGGGAACGGATTGTGGAAGCCGCGCTTGGGCAGGCGACGATGCAGCGGCATCTGACCGCCTTCGAAGCCCTTCACGGCCACGCCGGTGCGCGCCTTCTGACCCTTGACGCCGCGTCCGCCCGTCTTGCCCTTGCCCGAGCCGATGCCGCGGCCGACGCGCATGCGGTTCTTGCTGGCGCCGGGATTGTCTGAAATGTCGTTGAGCTTCACCATCGCTGCGCCCTCACTGCTCGTCGACGATTTTGATGAGATGCGCGACCTTGGCGATCAGTCCGCGCACGGCCGGCGTATCTTCCAGGGTCCGGCGGCGACCGATGCGGGTAAGCCCGAGGCCAAGCAGGGTCTGTCGCTGGCGCTCCGGGCGCCCGATGGCGCTTCCCGTCTGCTCCACGGTGACCGTCTTCTTCGTCATCTCGCTCCCTCCGGTCACGCGTCGACGGCTTCGGCGTCGACGCCGTGGCGGCGCGCCTGCAAGGCGGAAACCTTGAGCGTGCGGCGGGCGGCGACGGCGCGCGGCGAGTCCTCGCGCGACAAAGCGTCGAAAGTCGCGCGGATCATGTTGTAAGGATTCGACGAGCCTTGGCTCTTGGCGACGACGTCATGCACGCCGAGCGTCTCGAACACGGCGCGCATCGGGCCGCCGGCGATGATGCCCGTGCCGGGAGGCGCGGCGCGCAGCACGACGCGTCCCGCTCCGTGGCGCCCATTCACGTCGTGATGCAGGGTGCGGCCCTCACGCAGCGGCACGCGGATCAGCGCGCGCTTCGCCGCATCGGTCGCCTTGCGGATCGCCTCCGGCACCTCGCGGGCTTTGCCGTGGCCGAAGCCGACGCGGCCCTTCTGATCGCCGACGACGACCAGCGCGGCGAAGCCGAAGCGGCGTCCGCCCTTCACGACCTTGGCGACGCGATTGATGTGGACCAGACGGTCAACAAATTCGCTATCGCGATCTTCCCTGTCGCGATCGCGACCGCGACCGCCTTCACCTTCACGGGCCATTCTTCTCTTCCGTCACTTACGCGGCCGCTGGGCCGCTCGCTTCGTGCATTCCCTCCCAGGGGGGAGAGTTTTAGAACTCGAGGCCGCCTTCGCGCGCCCCATCGGCCAGGGCCTTGACGCGACCGTGATACATGTAGCCGCCGCGGTCGAAGACGACGGTCTTCACGCCCTTGGCGACGGCGCGCTCGGCCACGAGCTTGCCCACGGCCTTGGCGGCTTCGGTGTCCGCCCCGGTCTTCAGCTTCTCGCGGTTCTCTTTCTCCAGCGAGGAGGCGGACACTACCGTCACGCCCTTTTCGTCGTCGATGATCTGCGCATAGATCTGCTTCGACGAACGGAAAACCGAAAGCCGCGGCCGTCCGAAGGCGCGCGCGCGAAGGGCGCGGCGAACCCGCTGCTTGCGACGCGTTTCCAGCTCTGTGTTGCTCGACATCGGTCCGGTCCTTATTTCTTCTTGCCTTCCTTGCGGAAGATGAATTCGTCGACGTATTTCACGCCCTTGCCCTTATAGGGCTCTGGGCCGCGCAGCGCACGAATTTCCGCGGCGATCTGGCCGACTTCCTGCTTGTCGCTGCCGCTAATCGTGATTTCCGTCGGCTTGGGCGTCGTGATCGTCACCCCCGCCGGAATGGGAAAGTTCACGTCGTGCGAGTAGCCGAGCGCAAGCTGCAGATTCTTGCCCTGCACCGCGGCGCGATAGCCGACGCCCGTGATCTCGAGCTTCTTCTCGAAGCCCTTGGTCACGCCGACAACGATGTTGTTGACCCGCGCCCGCGCCGTGCCCCAGAGCGCCCGCGCGCGCTTGCTGTCGCCACGCGGATCCACCTTGATCGCATTGTCCTGGTGCGACACCGACACTTCGTCGGGGACGAGAAATTCGAGCTGGCCCTTGGCGCCCTTCACGGTGACGAGCTGGCCGTCGACCTTGGCGGTGACGCCGGCCGGCACGACGACGGGCTTCTTGCCGATACGAGACATGGTCTTTCGTTCCTTAAAGAGTTGTCGCGCCGGATCAGAAGACCCGGCACAGCAACTCGCCGCCGACATTCTGGTCGCGCGCGACATGGTCCGCCATAACGCCCTTCGACGTCGAGACGATGATCACGCCAAGCCCGTTGGCGACGCGCGGCACGCTCGCGACGTCTGCGTAGACCCGGCGGCCCGGACGCGAGACGCGCTCGATTTCCTTGATCGCCGGCTGACCGTCGAAATATTTGAGCTCGATCTCGAACTCGGTGCGGCCGTCGCCGAAATCGGTCGTGGAGTAGCCACGGATGTAGCCCTCCTCCTTCAACACGTCGAGCACATTCGCCCGGAGCTTCGAGCCCGGCGACGACACCTTGTCCTTGCGGCGCATCTGCGCGTTGCGAATTCTTGTCAGCAAATCGCCGAGCGGATCGTTGATCGCCATTGTTCCGCTCTCCTTACCAGCTGGACTTCACGAGACCCGGCACGAGGCCGCGGGAGCCGAGCTCGCGCAATGCGATGCGCGACATCTTGAGCTTGCGATAGTATGCGCGAGGACGTCCCGAGACTTCACATCGGTTGCGAATCCGGTTGGCCGCGGAGTTGCGCGGCAGCTCGGCGAGCTTGAGATGCGCCTCGAAACGCTCTTCCGGCGTCAGGCTCTCATCCTTCGTCCGCGCCTTCAGCCGCGCCCGCCGCCCGGCGAGCGCCTTGACGAGCTTCGCCTTGCGCTTGTTGTTCTCTATCGCGCTTTTCTTGGCCATACTGGTTCTGCCTTTTCAGTTACCGCGTCTGAGGGGCGCTGGTCCCTCACTGCCGGAACGGGAAATTGAACGCCTTGAGCAGGGCGCGCGCTTCTTCGTCGGTCTTCGCCGTCGTGCAGACGATCACGTCGAGGCCGAGGATGGACTCCGCCTTGTCGTAGTCGATCTCAGGGAACACGATGTGCTCCTTGATGCCGAGCGCGTAATTTCCGCGGCCGTCGAAGGACTTCGGATTAAGCCCCCGAAAGTCGCGAACGCGCGGCAGCGCCACCGTGATCAGACGATCGAGAAATTCGTACATCCGCGTCTTGCGCAGGGTCACCTTCGCGCCGATCGGCATGTTCTCGCGCACCTTGAAGGTCGAGATCGCCTTGCGCGCCCGCGTGACCACCGGCTTCTGTCCGGCGATCAGCGCGAGATCGCCGGCCGCCGCCGTGACCTTCTTCGTGTCGTTGACCGCCTCACCGACGCCCATGTTCAGCACGATCTTGTCGATCGTCGGCACTTCCAGCGCATTCTTGTAGCCGAACTGCTCCGTCAGGGCAGCGCGCACGACTTCCTCAAAGTGCTTCTTCAAACGCGGCGTATAGGGACCGGTTGGAAGCTCCGCCTTATGCGCGCTGGCCGACTTGCTTGCCGGCGCAGCCGCCTTGGCCTTCTTGACGTCGCCGCCCTTCTTGGCCTCGCCCTTCTTCGCGTCGGCGTCCTTGGGGGCGCCCTTCGCCTTCTTATCCTCAGCCATCGATCAGCTCTCCCGAACGCTTGGCGACTCTGACCTTGCGGCCGTCTTCCAAAATCTTGAACCCGACACGCGTCGGTTTGCCGTCCTTGGGATCGATGATGGCGAGATTCGACAGATCGATCGGCGCGGACTTCGTGATGATGCCGGCCTCGCGATCGCGGGTCTGGCGCTGATGGCGCTTCACCTGGTTCACGCCGTCGACCACTGCGCGTCCCTCATCCGGATGCACGCGCAGAACTTCGCCCGTGCGCCCCTTGTCGCGTCCCGCGATGACGACGACCTTGTCGCCTCTTTTGATCTTGGCGGCCATCACAGCACCTCCGGCGCGAGCGAGATGATCTTCATGTGGTTCTTGGCGCGCAGCTCGCGCGGCACGGGTCCGAAGATGCGCGTGCCGATCGGCTCCTTCTGATTATTGATCAGAACAGCGGCGTTGGAGTCGAAGCGGATCGTCGAGCCGTCGGCGCGATGGATGTCCTTGGAGGTGCGCACCACGACGGCCTTCAGCACGTCGCCCTTCTTGACGCGGCCGCGCGGGATCGCCTCCTTGATCGAGACGACGATAATGTCGCCGACCCCGGCATATTTGCGCTTCGAGCCGCCCAGCACCTTGATGCACATGACCCGTCGCGCGCCGGAGTTGTCGGCGACATCGAGATTTGTCTGCATCTGTATCATGGCAATTCCGCCTTCATTCTTCCGCTTCGGACTTCAGCGCGTGATGCTCTGAGAGCCGGAACAAATCGTTTTCGACCGCTCAGGCCTTGGCCGCGCGTTCAAGGACGCGCCACCGCTTGAGCTTGGAGATCGGCGCCGTTTCCTCGATCATGACCTCGTCGCCGACCTTGAAGTCCCCTGCCTCATCATGGGCGTGGTAGTTCTTGGTGCGACGCACGGTCTTCTGCAGCAGCGGATGCGTGAAACGGCGCTCGACCTTCACGACCACGGTCTTCTGCTGCTTGTCGCTGACGACGACGCCCTGGAGGATTCGCTTCGGCATGGCCTTCGATCAACCCTTCTGATTGCTGCGCGCCTGTGCGGCGATCGTCTTAACCCTCGCGACGTCGCGTCTGACGACGCGCACGCGAGATGAATTCTCAAGCTGGCCTGTGGCCCGCTGGAAGCGAAGGTTGAACTGCTCCTTCTTCAGCTTGAGGAGCTCGTCGTTCAATTGATCCTCGGACAGGGCGCGAAGATCGGACATCCGCTGCTTGCTCTTCATGGCGTTCGATCCTCACTCGGAGATGCGTTGGATGAAGCGGGTCTTGATCGGCAGCTTGGCGGCCGCGAGATCGAGCGCCTCGCGCGCGAGCGGGGCCGGCACGCCGTCGATCTCGAACATGATGCGGCCGGGCGCCACGCGCACCGCCCAGAATTCCGGCGCGCCCTTGCCCTTACCCATGCGAACCTCGGTCGGCTTCTTGGAGACCGGCACGTCGGGGAAAATGCGAATCCAGACGCGTCCGGCGCGCTTCATGTGACGCGTCATGGCGCGGCGCGCCGCCTCGATCTGGCGGGCGGTGATGCGCTCCGGCTCCAACGCCTTCAGGCCAAATTGGCCGAAGTTGAGCAGAAAGCCGCCTTTCGCGGAGCCCTTGATCCGGCCTTTGAAGGCTTTGCGGAATTTAGTGCGTTTGGGTTGCAGCATCGTTCGTGCTTTCGTTCGGCGTGGCGGGGCTTAGGCCGCGTCACGGTCGCGGTCGCGGTCCCGGCGGCGACCGCGATCCCGGTCGCGGTCACGATCGTGGTGATGGTGGTCGCCGCCGCCCTGCTCGGCGAAGCGCTTGTCCTGCGCCATCGGATCATGCTCGAGGATCTCGCCTTTGAAGATCCAGACCTTGATGCCGCAGGTGCCATAGGCGGTGTGCGCGGTGGCGACGCCATAGTCCACGTCCGCGCGCAAGGTGTGGAGCGGCACGCGACCCTCACGATACCATTCGAGGCGAGCGATTTCCGCGCCGCCGAGACGGCCGGAGCAGTTGATGCGGATGCCCTGCGCGCCAAGCCGAATGGCCGACTGCACGGCGCGTTTCATGGCGCGGCGGAAGGCCACGCGGCGCTCGAGCTGCTGGGCGATCGAATCGGCGACGAGCGTGGCTTCGATCTCGGGCTTGCGCACTTCGACGATGTTGATCACGACCTCGCTCGAGGTGAGCTTGCCCACGAGCTTGCGGATCTTCTCGATGTCGGCGCCCTTCTTGCCGATCACGACGCCCGGACGGGCGGAGTAGATCGTCACGCGGCACTTGCGATGCGGACGCTCGATGACGATGCGCGAAACCGCGGCCTGCTTGAGCGCCTTGGTGATCGCCGCGCGGATCGCCATGTCCTCGTGCAGCAGCTTGCCGTATTCGTTCTTCGCGGCGAACCAACGCGAATCCCAGGTGCGGTTGACGCCGAGGCGCAGCCCGATCGGATTGACCTTCTGACCCATGACGCGCTCCTCAGGCCTGTGACTGCGCGGCGACTTCGCGCACGATGATCGTGAGATTGGCGAAGGGCTTCTCGATGCGTCCGGCGCGGCCGCGCGCCCGGGCGTGATGCCGCTTCATCACCATGTCCTTGCCGACGAAGGCTTGCGCCACGACGAGATCGTCCACGTCGAGATCGTGGTTGTTCTCGGCGTTGGCGATGGCGCTCTCCAGCGTCTTGCGGACGTCGAGCGCGCTGCGCTTGCGCGAGAACTCAAGATCGGCGAGCGCACGATCGACCTTCTTGCCGCGGATGAGCTGCGCAAGCAGATTGAGCTTCTGCGGGGAGACGCGCAGCATGCGCGTCACCGCTTTCGCCTCGTTGTCGCCCAGCCGTGGCGGATTCTTTTCCTTCGACATCCGCTTAGCCTCTCTTCGCCTTCTTGTCCGCCGCGTGGCCATGGAAGGTGCGCGTCGGAGCGAACTCGCCGAACTTGTGTCCGATCATGTCTTCGCTCACGCTCACGGGAATGTGCTTGTGTCCGTTGTGCACGCCAAAGGTGAGCCCGACGAATTGCGGAAGGATCGTGGAGCGGCGGCTCCAAATCTTGATGACTTCCGAGCGGCCGGACGCGCGCGAGGCTTCCGCTTTCTTGAGCAGATAGCCGTCGATGAACGGACCTTTCCGGATTGAACGCGCCATGGATCAGCCCTTCTTCTTCTTGACATGCCGCGAGGACACGATGAAACGATCGGTCGCCTTGTTGCTGCGTGTCTTCTTGCCTTTGGTCGGCTTGCCCCAGGGAGTCACGGGATGCCGTCCGCCCGAGGTTCGGCCCTCGCCGCCGCCGTGCGGGTGATCGATCGGGTTCATCGTGACGCCGCGGTTGTGCGGGCGACGTCCAAGCCAGCGCGAGCGGCCGGCCTTGCCGATCGAGATGTTCATGTGATCGGGATTGGACACCGAGCCGACCGTCGCGAAGCATTGTCCGTGCACGAGACGCTGCTCGCCGGAGTTGAGGCGAAGGATCACATAGCCCTGATCGCGGCCGGCGATCTGCGCGTAAGTCCCGGCGGAGCGGGCGATGGCTCCGCCCTTGCCGATCTTCATCTCGACATTGTGGACGATCGTGCCGATCGGGATATTGGCGATCGGCATGGCGTTGCCAGGCTTAACGTCGACCTGCTGACCCGAGATCACCTCGTCGCCGACGGAGAGACGCTGCGGCGCGAGAATGTACGAGAGCTCGCCGTCCTGATAACGGATCAGCGCGATGAAGGCCGTCCGATTCGGATCATATTCGAGCCGCTCGACCTTCGCCGGCATGTCCGTCTTGCGGCGCTTGAAGTCGACGAGGCGATAGGCCTGCTTATGGCCGCCGCCGCGAAAGCGCACGGTCACACGGCCGAGGTTGTTGCGGCCGCCCTTCGAGCTCTTCCCTTCGGTCAGAGTCTTGACCGGCTTTCCCTTATAAAGGTCCTTGCGGTCGACAATGACGAGCTGGCGAAGGCTCGGCGTGACCGGCTTGAATGTCTTCAGCGCCATGGTTGCGTCCTTTCAGCCTTCCGTCACAGGCCCGTCGTTACGTCGATCTTGTGGCCTTCGGCCAGTGTCACGACCGCTTTCTTCACGTCGCTCTGCTTGCCGCGCCTTCCGCGAAAGGCCTTGACCTTTCCCTTGGTGACGAGCGTGTTGACGCCCTCGACCTTTACGTCGAAGAGGCCCTCGACCGCCGCCTTGATCTCCGGCTTCGTCGCCTTGCGGGCGACCTCGAAGACGAACTGATTGTTCTCCGCCGCGGTCGTCGCCTTCTCGGTGACGACCGGCGCCACGATCACGTCGTAATGGCTCGGGTTCTTGCTCATTTCAGCCGCGCCTCCAGCGCGTCCACCGCCGCGCGGGTCAGGACCAGCGTATCGCGACGCAGAATGTCGTAAACATTGACGCCCTCGACCGGCAGCACGTCGATCTTGGGAATGTTGCGGGCGGCGAGCGCGAAGTTTTCCTGCAGCGCGCCGCCGTCGATGATGAGCGCGCTCGAGAGACCCGTCTTGTCGAAGCCCGCCTTCAGAACCTTGGTCTTGGGGGCCTCGAGCTGCGCGCTCTCCCAGACGACGATGGCGCCGTCCTTGGCCTTGGCGGAAAGCGCATGCCGAAGCGCCAGCGCCTTCACCTTTTTGTTGAGGTCGTGCTCGTGGCTGCGCACCTGCGGGCCGAACGCCCGGCCGCCGCCACGGAACTGCGGAACGCGCTGGGACCCATGGCGAGCGCCGCCCGTGCCCTTCTGCTTATACATCTTCTTGCCGGTGCGCGCGATGTCGGCCCGGTTCTTGACGGCATGCGTGCCGGCCCGGCGCTTGGCGAGCTGCCAGCGGATCATGCGCGCGATGAGATCGGCGCGCGGCTCGAGGCCGAAGACCGCGTCGGAGAGCTCGATCGAGCCGGCCGACTGGCCGTCAAAGGAGGTGACGTCGAGTTTCATGGTGTCAGTCCCCCGTCTTCTCTTGCGACTCTTGCGCGGCGGGCGCTTCGGCCGCAGCCTCGGCGAGGCGGAACTTGCCCGGCTTCGGCGCATCGGCGGGAAGCGTGCGCTTCACGGCGTCGCGAAGATAGATCCAGCCGCCGGCGTGGCCGGGCACGGCGCCCTGCACGATGACGAGCCCGCGCTCCACGTCTGTGCGCACAACCTTCAGATTGAGCGTGGTGACGCGATCGACGCCCATGTGGCCAGCCATCTTCTTGTTCTTGAAGGTCTTGCCGGGATCCTGACGGCCACCCGTCGAGCCGTGCGAACGGTGCGAAACCGAGACGCCGTGCGTTGCGCGCAGGCCGCCGAAGTTCCAGCGCTTCATCGGCCCGGCGAAGCCCTTGCCGATCGTCGTGCCGGTCGCATCGACATATTGCCCGACGACGAAGTGATCGGCGGTGATCTCGGCGCCCAGCGGCGGCAGATTCTCTTCGGCGACGCGAAACTCGACGAGCTTCATCTTCGGTTCGACCTTGGCGACCGCGAAACGGCCGCGCTCAGCCTTCGTGACGTTCTTCACTTTCGCGCGGCCGGCGCCGAGTTGCACGGCCGTGTAGCCGTTCTGCTCCTTCGTGCGGTGGGCGACGACCTGGCAGCCGTCGAGCTTCAGCACCGTCACCGGCACATGCTCGCCCGCATCGTTGAAGATGCGGGTCATTCCGACCTTTTGCGCGATAACGCCCGATCGCATGGTTCAATTCCTTCGCAAGGCGCCTTGCGCCCGTTGGTCTTCTTTAAAGCTTGATCTCGACGTCGACGCCCGCCGCAAGGTCGAGCTTCATCAGCGCGTCCACGGTCTGCGGGGTGGGATCGACGATGTCGAGAACCCGCTTATGGGTCCTGATCTCGAATTGCTCGCGCGACTTCTTGTCGACGTGCGGAGAGCGGTTCACCGTGAATTTCTCGATTCGCGTCGGCAGCGGAATCGGGCCGCGCACCTGCGCGCCCGTGCGCTTGGCCGTCGAGACGATTTCCTTCGTCGACGTATCGAGAATCCGGTGATCGAACGCCTTGAGGCGAATCCGGATGTTCTGACCGTTCATAGTCTTTTCCTCGATGGACCGCGATCGCTCGGATCGCTCCTCTGGACTGCGAGCCTGCCTGGCCCGCCGTCCGCTGTTTTGTCTAAGCGAGCCTTTAGGCTCGCGGTCCATTTTCGCCCGGTTACTCGATGATGCTGGCGACGACGCCGGCGCCGACGGTTCTGCCGCCTTCGCGGATGGCGAAGCGCAGCTTCTCCTCCATGGCGATCGGCACGATCAGCGCCACTTCCATCGAGATGTTGTCGCCCGGCATCACCATCTCGACGCCCTCGGGCAGCGTCACAACGCCCGTCACGTCCGTCGTGCGGAAGTAGAACTGCGGACGATAGTTCGTGAAGAACGGCGTGTGGCGGCCGCCCTCTTCCTTCGTCAGGATGTAGGCCTCGGCCTTGAACTTCGTGTGCGGCTTCACCGTGCCCGGCTTGCAGAGAACCTGTCCGCGCTCCACTTCCTCGCGCTTCGTGCCGCGCAGCAGGCAGCCCACGTTGTCGCCCGCCTCGCCCTGATCGAGAAGCTTGCGGAACATCTCGACGCCCGTCACCGTCGACTTCGTCGTCGGACGGATGCCCACGATCTCCACTTCCTCGCCGACCTTGATCACGCCGCGCTCGATGCGCCCCGTCACCACCGTGCCGCGGCCCGAAATCGAGAACACGTCCTCGACCGGCATCAGGAAGGGCTGATCCTTCGGACGCTCCGGCTGCGGAATATATTCGTCGACCGTCGTCATCAGCTTCAGGATCGCGTCATGACCGATCTCCGGGGTCTTGTTCTCCAGCGCCGCCAGCGCCGAGCCCTTCGTGATCGGAATGTCGTCGCCCGGGAACTCATACTTCGACAGCAGCTCGCGAACCTCGAGCTCCACGAGCTCGAGCAGCTCCGGATCGTCGACCATGTCGACCTTGTTCAGGAACACCACCAGCGCCGGAACGCCGACCTGGCGCGCCAGAAGAATGTGCTCGCGCGTCTGCGGCATCGGGCCGTCGGCCGCGGACACCACCAGGATCGCGCCGTCCATCTGCGCCGCGCCTGTGATCATGTTCTTCACATAGTCGGCGTGGCCGGGGCAGTCGACGTGCGCGTAGTGGCGCTTCGACGTCTCATATTCGACGTGCGCCGTCGAGATCGTGATGCCGCGCGCGCGCTCCTCCGGAGCCTTGTCAATCTGGTCGTAGGCCGTGAACGTCGCGCCGCCCGTCTCCGCCAGAACCTTGGTGATCGCCGCCGTCAGCGACGTCTTGCCGTGGTCCACGTGACCGATCGTCCCAATGTTGCAGTGCGGCTTCGTGCGTGAGAACTTTTCCTTGGCCATGGCCGTCTCCTTGGTCGTTCCGTTACTGAGTATCTGAATGGTCCGGTCTACTTGGGCGCGAGCTTCTTCAGCTCGCTGTCCGGCGCCTGCTCATAGTGAGAGAACTGCATCGTGTAGTTCGCGCGGCCCTGCGTGAAGGAGCGCAACTGGTTGACGTAGCCGAACATGTTGGCGAGCGGCACCATCGCGTCGATCACGACGGCGTTGGCGCGCATGTCCTGGCCCTGAATCTGTCCGCGACGCGAGTTGATGTCGCCGATGACAGAGCCCGTGTATTCCTCGGGCGTCACGACCTCGACCTTCATGATCGGCTCGAGCAGCACCGAGCCGCCCTTTTGCAGAGCTTCACGCGTCGCGGCGCGCGAGGCGATCTCGAAGGCCAGGACCGACGAGTCGACGTCGTGGAACGCGCCGTCGATGAGCGTCGCCTTGAGGTCGACAACGGGGAAGCCCGCGAGCACGCCGGAGCCCACGACCGACTGAATGCCCTTGTCGACGCCGGGGATATATTCCTTCGGCACCGCGCCGCCGACGATCTGGCTCTCGAAGGAGTTGCCGGCGCCCGGCTCGTTCGGCTCGAAGATGATCTTCACGCGCGCGAACTGGCCCGTGCCGCCGGTCTGCTTCTTATGCGTGTAGTCGATCTCGGCGCGCTTCGAGAGGCGCTCGCGATAGGCCACCTGCGGCTTGCCGATATTGGCGTCCACCTTGTAGGTGCGCTTCAGAATATCGACCTTGATGTCGAGATGCAGCTCGCCCATGCCCTTGAGGATGGTCTGGCCGCTCTCCTGGTCGGTCGTGACGCGGAAGGAGGGGTCCTCGGCGGCGAGCTTCGACAACGCGACGCCGAGCTTCTCCTGATCGGCCTTCGACTTCGGCTCGATCGCGATCTCGATGACGGGCTCCGGGAACTCCATGCGCTCGAGGATCACGGCCTTCTGCGGATCGCAAAGCGTGTCGCCGGTGCGAGTGTCCTTCAAGCTCGCGAGCGCCACGATGTCGCCTGCGTAAGCTTCCTTGATGTCCTCGCGGTTGTTGGCGTGCATGAGCAGCATGCGGCCAACGCGTTCCTTCTTGTCCTTGGTCGAGTTGATCACCGTCGAGCCGGACTCGATCTTGCCGGAGTAGACGCGACAGAAGGTGATCGTGCCGACGAAGGGGTCGTCCATGATCTTGAACGCGAGCATCGAGAAAGGCTCGTCGTCGGAGGGCTTGCGCACGATGTCCGCGCCCGTGTCCATGTCGACGCCCTTGATGGCCTCTCTGTCGATCGGCGAGGGCAGATAATGGACGACGGCGTCGAGCAGCGGCTGCACGCCCTTGTTCTTGAAGGCCGAGCCGCAGAAGATCGGCACGAAGTGGATCTTGCGCACAGCAAGGCGAATCAGACGGTGCAGCGTGTCCTCGTCCGGCTCATTGCCGTCGAGATAAGCGCCCATCGCGTCATCATCGAGCTCGACTGCCGCCTCGATCAGGAGCGTGCGATATTCCTTGGCCTGCTCGAGGAGCTCGGCCGGAATTTCCTCGTCGTGATACTTCGCGCCGAGGCCTTCGTCTTCCCAGACGACGGCTTTCATGCGAACGAGGTCGATCACGCCCTTGAAGTTGTTCTCGGAGCCGATGGGCAGCTGGGCGCAGACCGGCCGGCCGCCGACGCGCGTCTCGATTTCCTTGACGCAACGGAAGAAGTCCGCGCCGATCTTGTCCATCTTGTTGACGAAAACGATGCGCGGCACGTGATACTTGTCGGCCTGACGCCAGACGGTCTCGGTCTGCGGCTCGACGCCCTGGTTGCCGTCGAGCACGCAGATCGCGCCGTCGAGAACGCGCAGGCTGCGCTCGACCTCGATCGTGAAGTCGACGTGGCCGGGCGTGTCGATGATGTTCAGACGCTTGCCGTTCCAGAAAGTCGTCGTCGCGGCTGAGGTGATGGTGATGCCGCGCTCCTGCTCCTGCTCCATCCAGTCCATCGTCGCGGCGCCTTCGTGCACCTCGCCGATTTTGTGGCTCTTTCCGGAGTAGTAGAGGACGCGCTCGGTCGTCGTCGTCTTGCCCGCATCGATGTGGGCCATGATGCCGAAGTTGCGATAATCCTCGATCGGATGGGAACGGGGCATAAGGTCGTCCTCAGGAGAGTCGCGATTACCAGCGATAATGCGAGAAGGCGCGGTTGGCTTCCGCCATCCGGTGCGTGTCCTCGCGCTTTTTGACAGCGGCGCCGCGATTGTTCGAGGCGTCGAGCAGCTCCGCCGAGAGGCGGTCGACCATGGTCTTGTCGTTGCGCCCGCGCGCGGCCGTGATGATCCAGCGGATCGCCAGAGCCTGCCGGCGCTCGTTGCGGACCTCGACCGGCACCTGATAGGTGGCGCCGCCGACGCGCCGCGAGCGAACCTCGATCGAGGGCGCGACATTGTCGAGCGCCGACTTGAAGACGCCGAGCGGATCGGTCTTCGCCTTCGCCTCGATCTGATCGAGCGCGCCATAGACGATGGACTCGGCGACGGACTTCTTGCCGTCGTACATGATCGAGTTCATGAATTTCGCGAGAACCAGATCGCCATATTTGGCGTCCTCGATGACTTCCCGCTTCTCGGCTTTGTGACGTCGCGACATGACCTGCGCTCCTTACTTCGGACGCTTCGCGCCGTATTTCGAACGGCGTTGCTTGCGGTCTTTGACGCCCTGCGTATCGAGGACGCCGCGCAGAATGTGGTAGCGCACGCCGGGAAGATCCTTGACGCGACCGCCGCGGATCATGACCACCGAGTGCTCCTGGAGGTTATGACCCTCGCCTGGGATGTAGCCGATCACCTCGAAGCCATTGGTGAGGCGAACCTTGGCGACCTTGCGGAGCGCCGAGTTCGGCTTCTTCGGGGTCGTCGTATAGACGCGCGTGCACACGCCGCGCTTCTGCGGGCAGGCGCCGAGGTGGCGGGCCTTCTCGCGGTAGGTCTTCGGTTGCCGCGGCTTGCGGATCAACTGGCTGATCGTCGGCATCAAGCTTTCCTTCGCGGGTGCGAATGGGTGTCCCTAAACGTCCGGCTGCGCCACAAGGCGCAAACGGTAATGGCGCGCTCGGCCGATGTGCGGCCGAGGCGCTTTCAATGCAGAGGATCCCGAGGGTTAACTCAGGATCGTGCCTTCCTGACCCGAACCCCGAAAGGCGCGGGAGCGATTACCAACCGAGTGGCGTTCACAGGCAAGGCGACAGCGTTTAGCACCGAAGTGTCAGAGACGAGTCATCTCCAACGGCGTGGCGCTACGGCCAGTCGAAAGCAGGGGTGGTATTAAGCGGGAGTTTCGACACGGTCAAGCGGAGATTGGGGTGGAGGGGAAGAAAAATGCAAGCGCGGACGAGGCTAGCGGGCTTCAAGGCGTCGCATGCGCGGATAGCACGGCATGTTTGACGGGGGTCCAGAAGGACACCTTACGGGCGCTTCGCCTGTAGGGGGCGGCCCGGAGGGCCGTCCTTGACTTCGAATTCCTCTCGCGCACAATCGTATTCATGCAATTAATGGCAGGCTGTCGGCGAGCGCGGCGGGGCGAAGGCGTGAAGGATTGCCGAGACGCCCTTGATGGCTTCGCTTCGCTCGCAATGACGGGGATTCGAGGCGTCATTCGCAGTTGGACGCCGTCCCATTTGGAGAAAAGCTATGCCCCGCCGCCTGCGCGCCGTTCTTTACAAAGTCGAACGCACGCTCGTCGGCGTCGTGATGAAGATTCTGGCCTGGGCGCTGGAGCGCATGGCGTTGCGGGGCGGGTAAGGACTCTGGAAGCGCTCTCCTGTCGTGGAGGCGAATCCCTCCCCCTTGAGGGGAGGGCGGAGCGCCGCAAGGCGCGACGGGTGGGGGTGAAAGCGTCTCCGCTTCCCTTGCGCCTTTGATAGGTGCGGCTCCCCCCACCAGGCTCGCTTCGCTCGCCGCCCTCCCCGCAAGGGGGAGGGACTCGCGCCCCAATAATCCGGCCATGACGCGGACAGGGACGGGCTCGATGACCGTCGATCAGCGCCCCCGCGCCATGTCGATGAGCAAGAAGACCGTCAGCAGTCCCCCCACGGTTCCGAAGGCGAGCGGCGGCCAACGATCCGGCGAGCCGTGCGTGAAGCCCGCGGAAAACAGGCTCGCGGTCGCGATGAGCCCGATGGTGAGCTGGCGGCCGGTGCGGCGCACGCCGTCCTCGAGCGAATGGGCCAGGAACTTCACCTCGAGATTCTGCCCGGGCCGCGCGCCAATCAGCTTCTCGATCGTCTCGAAGAAGCGGGTGGCGCGCACCTTGAGCTTCTGGGTCTCGTAAAGCATCGTCTTGGCGTTGAGCTTCTCCCGGGCGGCCTTCAGCATCGCGCGCTGAAGAAATTTTCCCGCGACGTCGAAAGGGTCGATCGTCGGATCGAGCTGCGCGGTCGCGAGTTGCACCTGGGCGAGCGCCTTGCCGACGAGGGTGAGCGAGGCCGGCAGCGGCACCCCGTGGCTCAGGGCGATCGCGCTCATCTCCTGCATGATCGGGCCGATCTGCATCTCGGCGAGCCCGGCCTTGCGATACTTGGCCATCAGCGCCCCGATCTCCGTCTGGTAGCGCTGGGGTTCGAGCTTGGAGGAGTTGAAATCGCCCGAGAGCATGAAGGTGACGTCGGTGAGGAACTCCGCGTCCTCCTGCCAGAAGGCCATGAGCAGCAGCATCAGCTGCTCGCGCAGGCCGCCGTCGAGCACCCCCACCATGCCGAGGTCGAGGAAGTAGATGCGGTCCTTCCACCACATCAGATTGCCGGGATGCGGATCGGCATGGAAGAATCCGTCGACGGCAATCTGCTTGTAGAAGCTCTCGAGAAGCTGGCGCGCGGCGGCGGCGCGTTCCGGGCCTTCCGGCGCCTCGCCCATCGGCACGCCCTGCACCTCCTCCATGACGAGGAGACGCGAGGTCGAAAGGTCCTTGTAAACGGAGGGAACGCCGAGACGGTCGTAGGACGCGACGACCTCGGCCATGCGTTCTAGATTCGCGCCTTCCTGCAAGAAGTCGAGCTCGCGTTGCAGCGACTGCGAGAGCTGTTGGAACACGCTCTTGATGTCGATGACCTTCTGCAGTCCGGGACGCGCGGCGGCTTCCGTCACGAAGGCCTCGAAGAGCGCGAGATCCTGCTCGATCTCGGGCCGCGCATTGGGCCGCTGCACCTTGACGACGACGCGCTCCCCCCCGACGAGCGTCGCCCGATGCACCTGGCCGATGGTGCCGGCGGCGAGAGGCTTCGCCTCAATCGAATGGAAGACGTCCTCCCAGGGAACGCCGAGCTCCTTCTCCATCACCGAGACGACCTCGGCCTCGCTCATCGGCGGCACTTTGTTTTGCAGCGAGGCGAGTTCCGAGATGAACTCCGGCGGCAGGAGATCGGGGCGCGTCGAGAGAATCTGCCCGAGCTTCGAGAAGGTGGGGCCAAGCTCCTCCAGCGCGGCGCGCAGGCGCTTGGCCTGCCGCTCCCGGCCGGTGGCGCCGTCCGGGTCGGGCTTGTTGAAGAGCTCCTTGAGCCCATGCTTCGCCGCAACGGCGGCGATGCGCGCGCCGCGCGCCGCGAGCTGCGGTTGCGGCGCCTCCGGCTCCGAGTTCGCGCGGGGAAAGCTTCGGCGCCGCGTCCTCCCGCGCCGTGTTGACGATGATCACGGTGCAGCGGGCGTTATGGCTGATTCGGTTGGGGACGTTCCCGAGCAGAAACTCTTTGCGTCCCGTCATGCCCAGATTGCCGACGACGAGCACGTCGACGGCCTCCTGCTCCGACGCCGCGACGATCGCCCCCGCCGGATCGGGATCGATGAAAACGAGACCCCGGCCCCGCTCGCCGGCAAGGCTGCGCGCATAGTCAGGGAGCTCGAGGCGGGCGGCGTCGGCGCGCGCGTGATCGGCCGCGCTGGCCGCCGAGGCGCTCTTATCTTCTGGGACGATCACCTGAACGACGAAGAGCTCGGCGCTATAGAGTTCGGCGAACAGCGCCGCCCAGCGAGCCGCGCGGTCGGACGTCTGCGACCGATCGACACCGATCATCACGCGGCGGATCGGCGCGCCTGCGATGAGGCCCGGCGCCGGGCGAGTCGCAGCGTCCTTCGACGGCCCCGCGTTCAATGTATTCATCCCAAGATTTTCCATCCGAAATTTCGTCCTTCGGACTCGATGCTGGCCGCTATAGGCTCTTTGCCTGCATTCGCAGCAGCGCACAAGTTGCGACCACGGGCCCTCTGGGGTCTTCAAAGAGGGCTTTCCGGCCGGCCCGAGGCGACCTAAAGACGGGTTCGCCCTCGCTGGAGCCGTTCGCTTGTCTCTGCCTCGCCAGCTCTCGACCTATGCGCTTGTCGGGGTGATCGCCTCGCTCGCGCATTACGCCGTCCTCATTGCGCTGGTGGAGCTTGGCGGGATGCAGCCCGTGCCCGCGGCGCTGCTGGGATATGTCGTCGGCGGCGTCGTCTCCTATCGACTGAACCGCCAGCACACTTTCGCGAGCGACCGCCCGCACCGGGAGGCCGCCTGGCGCTTCGCTCTGGTCGCGCTCGTCGGCTTCGGTCTCACTTATGTCTTGATGCGCCTCTTCGTCGAGCGCCTTGGCGCGCCCTACCTGCCGGCGCAGCTCCTGACGACGATCCTCATCATGTTCGTCTCCTTCGCGATCAACCGGCTTTGGACCTTCGCACACCGGCCTGCGGGTCCCTGAGGGGCGCCCTTCCCACTTGCGACTTGCCGATAGGGCCAAATGTGACTAGTGCTCTGCTTAACTTTATGCCCTCCGCAGCCCTTTTCCTCCATAAAGCGCGCTATGGACGCCCGTTGCCCGGACGGACTATGGCGGAGCGGGGGAGAGGAGCTAGGCCCCGTGCTCCCCGAGCCGTCGCGCAACGCCGGCTGTCCCCTTTGGAAGGGGCGACGGCGGGGAGGGTGGGTTTGCCCGGCGCCGCAGGGCGTATGTTGGAGCGAGTTCAGGGAAGAGTTGGCAGGCTCTTGCGATCAGAATTCGACCCAACATTTTGATAGGGCGCGATTTCTATAGCTCGAACGACTCCGTTCGAGGGTAAGGCGCGCCAGAGGAACAAGAGGCTCAAAGAGATGCGCGATCCCGTCGAGACTTACAATCAGTACCTCATCCCGCAGGTCATCGAAAACACGTCACGCGGCGAACGCGGTTTCGACATCTATTCGCGGCTCCTGCGCGAACGCATCATCTTCCTGACGGGCCCGGTCGAGGATCATATGGCGTCGGTCATCACGGCCCAATTGCTCTTCCTCGAATTTGAGAACCCGAAGAAAGAGATCTTTCTCTACATCAACTCGCCGGGCGGCGTCGTGACCTCGGGGCTCGCGATCTACGACACGATGCAGTTCATCAAGCCCAAGGTTTCGACGCTTTGCGTTGGGCAGGCGGCGTCCATGGGCTCGCTTCTGCTCTGCGCCGGAGAGGCGGGTCTGCGCTACGCGCTGCCGAATGCGCGCGTGATGCTGCATCAGCCTTCGGGCGGCTTCCAGGGCCAGGCCTCGGACATCCAGCGCCACGCTGAGGATATTCTCAAGGTCAAGCGGCGTTTGAATGAGATCTACGTGCGGCACACGGGCAGGGACTATGAGCTGATCGAGAAGACGCTTGATCGTGATCATTTCATGTCGGCGGAAGAGGCCAAGGAATTCGGGATCGTCGACCACGTCCAGTCGAAACGGCCCGACGAGGAAGTGGAAGCCAAGGCCTGAGGGTTGAGCACGCATGTTTCGTAAAATTCTGATCGCCAATCGTGGCGAGATCGCTTGTCGCGTCATTAAAACGGCCCGCAAGATGGGAATCGCCACCGTCGCGGTCTATTCGGACGCCGACGAGGACGCGCTGCATGTCGAAATGGCGGACGAGAGGGTGCATCTCGGGCCGCCGCCGGCAGCGCAGTCGTATCTGCTGATCGACAAGATTATCGCGGCCTGTAAGCAGACCGGCGTAGAAGCGGTGCATCCCGGCTACGGGTTCCTTTCCGAACGGGCCGCCTTCGCTCAGGCGCTTGCGGACGCGGGCATCGTCTTCATCGGTCCCAATCCGCGCGCGATCGAAGCGATGGGCGATAAGATCGAGTTCGAAGAAATTCGCCGCGAAAGCCAAAGTCAATGTCGTTCCCGGCCATCTCGGCGTCATCAAGGACGGCGAGGAGGCAGTCAAGATCGCCAACGAGATCGGCTATCCGGTCATGCTGAAGGCGTCGGCCGGCGGCGGCGGCAAAGGCATGCGCATCGCGTATAAATCGGACGAGGTCGTCGAGGGTTTCACGCGGGCGCGCTCGGAAGCTGCCTCTTCGTTCGGCGATGACCGAGTCTTCATCGAGAAATTCATCGTCAATCCGCGCCACATCGAGATCCAGGTGCTTGGCGACAAGCATGGGAACGTGATCCATCTCAACGAGCGCGAGTGCTCGATCCAGCGGCGCAATCAGAAGGTCATCGAGGAGGCGCCCTCACCGCTGCTTGACGAGAAGACACGCGCAGAGATGGGCGCGCAGGCCGTCGCGCTGGCCAAGGCCGTCGACTACGATTCCGCCGGCACGGTCGAATTCGTCGCCGGCCAGGACAAGAGCTTCTATTTCCTGGAGATGAACACGCGCTTGCAGGTCGAGCATCCGGTGACCGAGCTCATCACCGGCATCGACCTGGTCGAGCAGATGATCCGCGTCGCGGCCGGCCTGCCGTTGGAAATTCGCCAGCAGGACGTCACGATCAGGGGTTGGGCCGTGGAGAGCCGCATCTACGCCGAGGATCCGACCCGCAACTTTCTCCCGTCGATTGGGCGACTCGTCAAATACCAGCCGCCACCCGAGGAAAGCGCGGACGGGATCACGGTGCGTAACGATACGGGCGTCACCGAAGGCCGCGAAATCTCGATCCACTACGATCCCATGATCGCCAAGCTCGTGACGCATGGGCCGAACCGCATCGCCGCGATCGATGCGCAGGCCAGCGCGCTCGACCGCTTCGTCATCGACGGCATTCGCCACAACATTCCTTTCCTCGCCTCGCTGATGACGAAGGAGCGTTGGCGCTCGGGCGAGCTCTCGACGGGCTTCATCGCGGAGGAATATTCGGGCGGTTTCGCGCCGCATGAGCCCGAGGGAGAACTCGCGCATCAGCTGGCGAGCGTTGCAACCTTGATGGACCACATTGGCAATGAGCGTAAGCGCCAGATATCCGGCCAGCTGCAGCATGGCTCGCCGGTCCAGTTCGAGCGCAACCGCGTTTGCCTTTTGGGCGAGCAACGCTTCTTCGTTTCAGTGATGGCCGATGGCGAGGATCTCCTCGTGCGCTTCTCGGGAGACAAGGAGCGCGAGCATCGCGTGTCCTCGAGCTGGCGCCCGGGCGAGCTGGTCTTTGAAGGAACCGTCGATGGAAAGCCCGTTTTCGTTCAGACGCGGCCAATCCTGAACGGTTACGAGCTCTCGCATCAGGGGGTCGGAGTCGCGGCCCGCGTTTATACGCAGCGCGAGGCGGAACTCGCCGCGTTCATGCCGAAGAAGAAAGATGCGGGGGCCGCCAAATTCCTGCTTTGCCCGATGCCGGGCCTCGTCAAGACCATGGACGTGAAGGAAGGCCAAGAGGTCAAGGCTGGCGAAGCGCTCTGCATGGTCGAGGCGATGAAGATGGAGAACGTGCTGCGCGCCGAGCGTGACGCGACGATCAAGAAGATCCACGCCAAGCCGGGCGACAGCCTCGCGGTCGACGCGGTGATCATGGAATTTGCGTGAGGCGCGAAGTCCGGTTCAGCTCGTGTCAGAAGATGAGCGAGCCGGTCGAGGCGCCGCCCTGCTGCGAGGTCATGACTCGTAACCGCCGCATCAAGCCGTGAACTTCTGCCTCGATGAGGGGCAACGCCTCCTCAGGCGTCATCGCGTCGACGTCGTGGACGCGCCAATATTCAATGCGGGAAGCGTCCGGCGACGCCGCAAAAGAGGGGAGCCGCTTCCCCATCAGCGGGAAGTGCTCCGCGTGTTTTAACGCGACGATATGATCCGCCGCTTCGAGGTCGGCGAGCCGCACTTGCAATGGAGCTCTGGCGTCGCGGCGCTCGAAATTCACGCCACGTTCTTGCAGCGCCTTCGCCGTCGCGATGGCGATCGGGCCGACGTTGCTGTGCCCCAGGTCGACGGCGATGCCTCTCGACGTCGCCCGCCAGCCGACGCAGGCCTGCGGGGCGTGAAAGTTGAAGAGCTCCTCAGCAAAGCGGCTGCGGTAATAGTTGCCTGTGCACAGGAACAACACGGTTCTCATGTTATTGCCATTTCGAAGTTTCCGACTCTCTTCGATAAGAGGTCGAAGCGGCGCCGTCGATCCCCTAACGTCCCTCAACAGGGCGCCGGACATTTGATGTGGTCGCGGCCCCATTTGTAAAGGCCGTCCTTGGTGCGAGCGAAATCTCCATGGCGCAGATATTCATCGAGCGCCATCGTGATCCGATCCCATTCCGAGGGCGTGGGCTTTTCCCAAATGCGCTGCGCCGTGCGCTGGCCATCCGCTATGGCCCAGATTGCAACCGCGACCGGGAGAGCGGTCTCCCGGCTCTGCGCCCACTCGCGCAGGTCCTCGAGCTCCATATCGTATGCGCAGGGAAAGTTGCGGTTCATGAATGACCTCTTCCCGAATTGCTTCAACGCTGGCGGCGAATTCTTGACGCCTTCGCATAACAGTCGCGTGAAGGACCTCGGCCGAGGCGCAAGCTGCGGCGGCGTCGGCTTGAAACGATCGACGGAAGCTTATGAGCGGCTTACTGCGTGAGGCGTGCATAGGCCGTAATGCCTTTGAATATGTTCTGCATGGCGGTCTCGATCTGGCTCGGTGTGTTTGCAGAGAAATAATTGCCGGCCGAGCTCGCGCAATTCTGCATGTTCGTGGGAATTTGGGGAATGAGCGTGTTGTTCACATAGGTGAACATGCTCGGGAACCCGTTGTTGTGAAGGGGGCTCTGATAGGCGGCGTTGGGCGAGGCTTGAGCCGTCACAGGCGGGATCACGTAATTGACGTACAAAGTATAAAATTGATAGCCGAGGCTCTTTATGCCCGCGCACTTGGAGCCGTCCATGCCCTCCAATATCCAAGTCGACTCGGACACTGTTTGGGTCGGACTGTAATAATTGTGCCAAGTGCCATTCCAAGGCAGGAAATTCGTAAAATTCGGCACGCCGCTCTGCAGGTTGTCCTGCACGCCATCCGTCAACAAAACGACAAAGCCGAGCGGGCTCGCGGGCGTCGTGCCGTTTCCCGACGCCGGAAGCTGACTTTGCAGCTGTTGCAAAGAGTAAGTGATATTCGTTCCGCCCTCGCCATAAGCCGACCCGAGTTGAATTCCGGTGTGGGCCGGTGTGCACCCGGCGCCATCGCCGACGACGGCGACTTCGATCGTGGCGACGGATGACGCGCCCAAGATCGGGGTGAGCGGCACGACATTCGTAAGCTGGTTGCTCATCCTGTAGATGGCGACCTGAACGCTGCCGTCGACGGGAAGCGTGTTGATCGCGTCGACGATCGCCTGTTTCGCCACGTCAAGCCGCAACGTGATCTTGGGGCTCGTCGCGCAATTCGCGGTTTGTTCGGTATTCCCCTGTGACGCGGTGTGGCAGGCGAGAACGCAGGGCTGATCGCTATTGTTGTCTGTGCCGACCAAAGTCGTCGCGTTGCACTTTCCATTTCCACCGGTGAGAGGGAAGAGGCTGCACTGATCGGTCCAAGTGGCGGCAATGCCCATGGATTCCGAATTGTCCAGGACGATGTATATATTTGCGTAGGTTTTTCCGCCCTGGGTGGTGGCAGCGGCGGAATTGTTGACCGTCAAGCTGCTGCGGCCGAGCAGTTTTCCGAAGAATGTTTGTCTCGTATAGCTATAGGAAACCGACCCATTGATGGTGTTGCCCACGATGTTGAAGCTGGGCGTTACCGAGTTCAGCGCGCCGAGTTTCGTTGTCGTCCCGGTATTCGAGTTGAATTGCGACAAGGCGACTGCGTTCGCCGCGGCGATTGCGCCCGCGTTTGGACTACCCGTCCCGGTGTAATTCGTGATGTAGTTTTTGGCGGCGACGACGCCAGCCACGGCGGCCGCGTCAGCCGCGGTGTCCAATTTAGCTTTGGCCGTCAGCGTGACGCTGTAATCCACGCCAAGCGCGACGATGCCGAGCGCTGGCAGGATCGCCAAGCCCATGATGATGAATACGTTGCCGCGCTCGTCGCGCATAAATTTGCGGAAGCCCGACCGAAGTTGCCGCAACAAGGACTGTTTCTCCTCTCGGGATTGGGTCATGGGCAAGAGACGCCAAAGCCGTCATCGCCCGGGATTTGGCTGTAAGTGATCTGCGACACGTAACGCGGCGCCAGATAGGTCGAACGTCTAAAAGTAATGGGAGGAATAAAACTGCTCCCGAAGCGAGGTTGCCAGGAATAGACGATATCAACGACAATCTGGAAATTCGGCGGTGAGAAGACGCCCGTCGTCTGTGTTGGAATGGCGTCGAAGAGATCTTGCGGCAGAGTCGACGGTGAAGGCGTTGCGCCGTCCGCAGCCGCAAGTTGAGACGAACCGCACGCGCGCGCTTTGTTGCCGCCCGTCCAGACGACTTTGGCGACATAGGTGCAGGCGCTGGTGCAGCCGGTAACCGTGGGACTAAAGCTTATGCCTGCCATAGAGATGCTGATATCCGCAGCCCAAGTTTCGCTTTTTGAAAAGGAGTCTGACAAAACTAACGGAAACTCAATCATAGCGCTGTCGTTGGCATAATGGAGATGCGTATAATTTATCGCGTAGCTTGCCTGGCCCACGACGCCATTCGTGACGAGTTGCGTCGTGATCCCGTCGGAGAGACGCGACAATTGCCGCTCTGCATTGGCTGCCTGAGAAAGATTATAGACACCGAACAGCGCAAGCAATAAAAATGGAAGCGCTAAGGCGAACTCCACGACCGCGGTGCCCGAATTATCGCAGAAAGGCTGGCGATAGCGCTTTGCGGTCGCGATCATGGACAACCCGCATAAGTGACAGCATTAGTAAAAGGCTCATTTTTGAAGGTGCTAGAACTCATTTGATAATAGACATAATTTCCATTGATTTTAGTTACATTATTTCCGTTCCAAAAGGTTGCTGTGAATAAAGGTGTTGGATAGAGAACCTGCAGCAAGATGAGATCGTATCCGGCTCCGGGGCAAAACGTGTTCTGTGATGTGGCGGTTTGTGGAAACGCCAAGCTGTTTTGCGCGGCGTTGACGTAATTATAGTAAACGGTAGGGATAGGCCCCAAGGGGCCCGGCGGAGCGGCAGGCGGCGGCGCCTTCAGCACCGTGACCACATTGATCGCGACGTTGCTGCAGTTGAAATTCGATGTCAGCTGCGGACAGATGTAGGTTTGGGTGAACTGTGAAGCGCTGAGCCCCGCCGTCGACACCGCTCCCGTCATTATGGCGCGCGCCCCGGCGTTAGAGGCCTGATCCAGGCTCGCGGCCACGTAATAGACGTAGCCTATCTGAAAAATCGCCATCAGCAGGAGCACCAGGGGAATTACGACGAACCCGAACTCAATCGCGACGGCGCCGCTTGTATCCGCCGCTGCGCGAATAAACGCGCCTCTCATCCTGGCGATTTTGCTGGCTGTTGCGGTCGGATGGGGCACGAGGCCGCCTCCACTCGTTGGGCAAGCTATCTGCGCGAGTCTTAGGTCGCATTCTTTGATAAATCGTGAAATCAATAGTATATATATGATGGATGCGCTCCATAAGACGGATAAATTTGCATAATCTGTATATGTAAATATAATTGCATACTGTATCGGAAATTTTGTAGATGATAATGCTTCAATTTTGTGCTAGAAATATGAAAATATACATTAATTTTCCTGAATCTATGATGTCCTATTGCTCATAAATAAACGACATAGCAAGATTTGACTTTGATGCTGCGTCCATCGGCTTCGGCGCCGTCGAATGGCGCTGTTGCGGGCCGCAGAGGAGCAGGAAATGAAACAGCTGGCGCCATCCGGACTGCCGACGCAAACGATCATTGCGCTTATCGCCCTGATGGCGGGGAGCGCAGCAGCTGTCGCAGGAGACTACAGAGATCATTACGGGAATGACGCCTATTACGGGAATATATATGAAAACCATGGCGCTCATGACCGAAGCAACGACACGAGCTCCATCGCCGAAAGCGGAACGTCCGGAGATGGCCAGCGCCAGCATCACAAGCATCCCATCACAGGGAATGAATGCTCCAGTGACGCCCTATCGAGCTCGAACTGCGGCGCCAGTCCCTGACGGCAGCCGAGCTCTCGACTTCCCAACGCTGTCGCCGTCTTCTCCTACAAGCGGTTTCCAGGCTCCCGTTTCGTCCCCGAAAAGGCTAAAGGAAAAAGGCAAAAGGGTCGCCAGCCGCGGATTCGTTTTACCGCTCGTCTGCGAACCCATCAGCCGCAGGGGAAGCGCATGAGTGAGCCGGAACGTCGACCGCCGCGTCCCCGGGCTTTTCGTCTCGATGGAGAGAAGGTCGTCGCGCCTGACGCCCAGGGGGCGGCCCCCGAGGCGCAGCGGCCCTACGCGACGAAGGTGCTCGAGGCGGAGGAAGACATTTTCGCCTCGGTCGCCGGCGATTTCCCCGCGGATCCGGAGACGGAGGAAGCCGCGACGGAAAAGGCGCAGGCGAAGGGTCTCCTCGGCAGGTGGGCTTTTTCCATCCCCGGCCTGTTCTGGTCGGCGTTGAGCGGCCTCGTCTCGCTCGCGCTGACCCTGTGGGTGACCGAGCTCGTCGAGGGACTGTTCGCGCATTCGAGGTTGCTCGGAATCATTGGTCTCGCGCTCGCCGCGACGCTTTTCATCGCCGCGATGATCCTTCTCGCGCGCGAAATTCGCGCGGTGCTGCGGCAGAACCGGATCGCGCAGCTGCATCAAGGACTAGCGGTGGCGCGCGCCGAGAATGACGGGAAGGCCGCGCGGGCGAGGCTCACCGAGCTCTGCGAACTCTATATCGCTCGACCAGACATGGCGCAGGCGCGCGCGCGAATAAAGGCACTGTCGGACGAGATCATCGACGGCAAGGATCTCATCGATCTCGCCGAACGCACGCTGATCGCGCCGCTCGACGCTTTGGCGCGAAAGGAGATCGCCGCCGCCGCAAAGCGCGTCTCGCTGGTCGTGGCAGTGAGCCCGCGCGCGATCCTCGACGTGATCTTCGTCGCCGCCCAGGCCATCGCTCTCATGCGTCGCATCGCCGAAATCTACGGAGGACGTCCCGGCCTTTTCGGCTTCTTCAAGCTGGCTCGTTCGGTCGGCGCGCATCTCGCCATCACCGGCGGTCTGGCGATCGGCGACTCATTGCTGCAGCAGCTCGTCGGCCACGGCCTCGCGGCGAAGCTCTCGGCGCGTCTCGGCGAAGGCGTGCTGAACGGCTTGTTGACGGCGCGCGTCGGGCTCTCGGCGATGGCCGTGTGCCGGCCTACGCCCTTCTGCGTGGAGAAGGCGCCGGGCGTGAAGGAAGTGGCGCCCTTTCTGTTCGGGGATAGGAGCAACAAAGGCGCGGCAGCCTAAGTCGCGAACAAAACGTTTCGCTTCGAAAATGGAGGACGCCGCCTTTTCGACGGCGCCCTCTTTCCTTTGGCCCGAGCGCCAAAAGGGCAACGACGGCTAGAAGGGCAGCAGCCCGCCGAAGAGTCCCCCACCGCCATAGGTCGTGCGGCCCCAGCCGCCCCAACCGGCGTTCCAGCCACAAGAGCCGCCCCAAGTCCTGCCGCAGCCCGTGGTGCACCTCGGCGCCGGCGCGGCGACGTAATCGGTGGCGACGACCGGTGCGGCGACGTAGTCGGAGGCCACGATCGGGGCGCCGGCATACGCCCAACGATGCCAACCCCTATGCCATCCAGAGTGCCAGCCGGTGTGCCAGCCACAGCCTCTCACATAGGCGTCGGCCGGAGTCGAGAGGGCAAACACGGCTCCAACAGAGAGCGCAGTCACCACCAGAAGAGCATTCAACCGTTTGAGGGTCATCATTGCCTCCACAGCTCAATAGCCCTCCGAGCCGGAATGGGGTCGCACACATCTCGCGACGACGATCCAACCTCTCGCCAAGGGTTAGCCTTGAACTTGCGTCGATGGCGGACTTTTCAATGCTACGCATAACGAAGGGAAATGCTCTTCAAGATATCTGTAGAGATCAAGACCTATCATGCCTAGGCTATTCGTATTTAAGCTATGACTCAACATGACGCGCCTGCCAAAGCTCTCTGATACGCTTCCGCAATGGAAATCACGTACGCAATTTTCAAGGATAAGGAGAGCGGCGGAGCCTTCGCTTTGTTGGCTTGGCCTGAGGACCTCGTCCCTGTATTGGCTAGAGTGGAAGCCGCGGCGCGATAGGGTCCCTGCGAAGTTCGAGGGAGGCTTCGCGAAAAGAGATCGCTTTTGATGAAGATCACGACCTGGAACATCAATTCCGTGCGCCTGCGCATGCCGCTCGTCGCGCGTTTCCTCAAGTGTCATTCGCCCGATGTGCTGCTGCTGCAGGAAACCAAGTGCCGTGACGCCGAATTTCCGGCCTCCGACTTTCGGTCTCTCGGCTATCCGCATCTCGCGATCAATGGCCAGAAAGGCTACCACGGCGTGGCCATCGCCTCGAAGCATCCGTTGCAGGAGCTCGGCGCGCGGGATTTCTGCAACGTCGGCCATGCTCGCCACATCGCCGTCGAGCTGCGCGTCGGCGGCGAGCCCCTGCGACTGCATAATTTCTATGTGCCGGCCGGCGGGGATGAGCCGGACCGGGAGATCAATCCGAAGTTCGGCCACAAGCTCGATTTTCTCGACGAGATGCGGGAATGGACCCGCGCCGAAGGGGTTTCGCAGGGGCGCGTCGTGCTCGCGGGCGATCTCAACATCGCCCCCCTCGAGCATGACGTTTGGAGCCACAAGGCCTTGCTCAAGGTCGTTAGCCACACGCCCATCGAGGTGGAGAAGCTCTCAAAGGTCTTCGATGCGGGGGAGTGGGTCGACGCCTTGCGTCGCTTCGTTCCGGCAGAGCAGAAGCTCTACACGTGGTGGAGCTACCGCGCGGCGGATTGGGCGGCGAGCGATCGCGGCCGGCGGCTCGACCATATGTGGGTGAGCCCAGCGCTCGGCGGCGCGCTGAAAGAGATGCAGGTGCTGCGCGAGGCGCGCGGCTGGGAGCGCCCCTCGGACCACGTGCCGGCGACGGTCGTGCTGTCCCTCTGAGGCTTGCGCTACGCCTGCGTCGCCAGCACCGTGCGCAACTCCTCAATCGAGGAGAAGCGCTGTGCGCCCGCCTCTGAGCGAAGTTCCACCGACCCGTCGGAAAGCATGACATAGGTCAGTCCGCCGGACTGATAGCGTTCGATCTCGCGCACGCCCTCGGGCAGCGGCGGTGGCGCCGCGGCCGGAGGTTTGAGCCGGGCTTTGAACCCTGCCGCTTCCGCGCGAACGGAACGAAGAGAGGCGGCCGAGACGAGCGGGGGAGGCGGAGCTGCAGCCGTTTCCCCGGGGGCAGGCTCAGACATGGCGATGGGCTCTGGCCACGCGGACGGGGCCTCCGGCGGAGGAGGGGAAGAAGGCCGCGCTGCCGCGGGCTCCGGGCTCTGCGGGACGTTTAGAGCGCGCTCTCGGTTCGCGGAGACGGGGGAGACAGGCGCGCTCGCGGCGAGCAGACGATCCAGCCGCGAAACGACCTCCGCCAGCGCGAGCACGACCGCGCCGCCGGAGAGCGCCGCGGCGCCGCCGATGAAAAGGCTCCAGCCGCGCTCGACCTGGACGATGTCCCAGCCGCGCCACATGCCCGTAGCGCCCCCGAGCGCGAGCAGCAGGCCGAGCAGTCTCAGCAACCAGCGGGCATAGATTCCAGACTTCATGACTTCACTCGCCTCTCCATCACAGCCGCCTGATTAGCGGCGGACTTAGCCTTCCTTGTGGCGAGCCTATTCTCGCGCCAATGAGCCTTGATCTTGAGCGGGCCCTTGTCCGAGACGGTTCGCCGCTCTAGGAACTGGCTCAGCCCGTAGGTTCATCCAGCGCGGGTTTCATTCCCAGGAGATCGCAATGTCCTTCACGCTCGAGCCTCTGCCCTACGCTTATGACGCCCTGCAGCCCTATCTTTCCAAGGAATCCTTTGAGTATCACCACGACAAGCATCATGCGACCTATGTGACCAACGCCAACAATCTCATCAAGGGCACGGAATTCGAGGGAAAGCCCATCGAGGAGATCATCGTCGCCTCGCACGGCAAGAACGTTCCGATCTTCAACAACGTCGCCCAGCACTACAACCACGCGAATTATTGGAAGTGGATGAAGCCCAATGGCGGCGGCGCCATTCCGGGCAAGATCGAGAAAGCGCTGGTCGACTCCTTCGGCTCGGTCGACAAGTTCAAGGAAGAGTTTCAGGCGCAGGGCCTGGGGCAATTCGGCTCGGGCTGGGTCTGGCTCGAGATCAAGGATGGCAAGCTCGCCGTGCGCAAGACGCCCAACGCCGAGAACCCGCTCGTCTTCGGCGCCAAGCCGCTGCTCGTCGCCGACGTATGGGAGCATTCCTATTACATCGACTACCGCAACCGCCGCGCCGATTATCTCAAGGCCTTCCTCGATCACTTGGTGAACTGGGCCTATGTCGAGGAGCTCTACGACGCGGCGGCGAAGTAGGAAGCGAGGCCCCTCGTGTATAGCGAGGGGCCGTTCCCCACAGGACGACGGTTGATGGGCGCCGAATTTACCGCGCGAGTGGCGGCGTCGCTCTCGACCGTCGATCCCGCCGCCTGGGACGCCTGCGCGAACGCCGGGCGCGATCCCAACGAGCGACACAATCCTTTCGTGACGCACGCTTTTCTCTCGGCGCTCGAGCGTTCGGGCTCGGTCGGCGCCGGGAGCGGCTGGACGCCGGCGCATGTTCTGATCGAGAATCAGCAGAGGCGGTTGGTCGCGGCCGCGCCTGCTTACATCAAGGCGCACAGCCTCGGTGAATATGTCTTCGATCAGGTTTTCGCAGACGCCTATCGCCGCGCCGGCGGGCGTTACTACCCGAAAATCCAGGTGGCGGTGCCTTTCACGCCGGCTACGGGCTCGCGTCTGCTGCTTGAAAGAGACGCGCCCGAAGCCGCGCTTACCGCGCTGATCGGCGGGCTTCGCGCGCTCTGCAAGTCCTGCGGCGCCTCGTCCTTGCACGTCACCTTCGCCACCGCACAGGAGGCAAGCGCGCTCGCTAACGAAGGCTTCCTCTTGCGCGCCGGCGAGCAGTTTCATTTCCTCAACCCGGGCTATCGTGACTTTGACGATTTCCTCGAAGCGCTGTCGTCGCGCAAGCGCAAGACGATCCGGCGCGAGCGCCGGGATGCGCTCGGTTCCGATCTGACGATCGATCTTCTGACCGGCTCACAGATCGAGCGACGACATTGGGACGCGTTCTTCGCCTTTTACATGGACACGGGCGCGCGCAAATGGGGACGGCCTTATCTCACGCGCGCCTTCTTTGACGAAGTCGGCGCGACGATGGCTGAACGCATCCTGCTCGTCATGGCGCGCAAGGGCCAGGACTACATCGCAGGCGCGCTGAATTTTCTCGGAGACGACGCGATCTACGGGCGTCATTGGGGCGCGCTGGAAGACCGCCCCTTTCTGCATTTCGAGGTCTGCTATCACCAGGCGATCGACTACGCGATTCGTCACGGCTTCAAGCGTGTCGAAGCGGGCGCGCAGGGCGAGCACAAGCTCGCACGCGGCTATCGTCCGGTCACGACGCACTCCGTGCATGAATTCGCTGACGCGCGCCTGCAGGCGGCCGTCGCCGACTACCTCGAGCGTGAACGCGAGGCCGTCGCGGCCATGATCGAAGGCTATGAGGAGGGGATGCCTTTCCGGCGTACATAAGGGAGCCGAAGCCAAGTCTCGGCTGCATGCATTCCTGCGCGCGAGCATTGCAAAAAGGGTTCGCTGAACGCAACTTTTCACCGAACCGGGTGTTTCCTTCATGCGACGCTCGGCTCAAGATCGTTCCGCTTAATCTCTCCCGCGCGACCAGCGAGTTGTCCCACGCGCCAAGGAAGGCCAGCCATGAGCAACATCCCCGAAATTCCAAAGCAAAAGGAAAATCAATATCTCTTCGGCGCCGTCGGGGCCGTGCTGGGCGGGCTGATGGGGCTCGGAGTTGCCGGCCCGGTAGGGGCCATCGTCGGCCTCGGGCTGGGCGGGGCGGCCGGTTACCACTTCCTGACCCGGTTCGGTAAGTAACGGTTGAGCCAACCGGCTTGACGCCGGCGGGTTAGCTCGCGCCTCCAGTCAAGGAGCGAGGCGCGCGCGACGGCCATGCAGCCGTGTCCTTTCGCTAGAGCCAGCGGGCGGTTGAAAATCAGGCCCGCTTGGCTTTGAGGACGGCTTCGGATCGCGGGTCTCCGTCCCGCATGATTCATTCTCCGCCGCCGCAAGCAGCCGGAATCACCCCCCGATTCCGAGAGCCAGAGAATTTTTTCAACGGCCCCCTAGTCTGAACGGACGATGTGCGTGTTCGTGCGCGCGCGCACTCTCTTTTCGCGGCAAGTCCTGCTCGACAGTAGGCGACACATTTTGGGGGTTCGTCATGTCAGAAGACAATCGATTCACTGCCACGGGGACGCGGGTACTCGCTTTTCGGGCCGATGAAGCAAGCATTGATCGAGGGCCGCAGGTCCGCGGCTTGGAGCCAAACCGTGAGGCGAGCGTTCCGCAGGGCGATCACGATGGAAGGTGGATTTTTCGGCGCCCGTCGCCCCTCGTTTTGACGGTGCTCGCGTGCTTGCTCGCGTGCTTCGCCATCCTGGCTGGCCGTGCAACGGCTGCGCCGCAGGACACGGTCTCGGCGCCGAAATTGACGCCCGCTGCGATCAAGGCTGCTCCCGACCTGAAGTGCAAGCTACACTTGGCCGATGGCGCCGCGTCCGACGGCCTCACGGTCTATACCGACGAGGATGGCTACGCGCGTTTCCACGCTCTGAAGACGACGGCCGAAAGCACGGCTCGGCGGCACATGTTGACGTGCAGCAACGAGGCCGGGCAGGTTTCGACCTTTCCGGTCGATTTGGCTGCGAACGAGACCTTCGCTCCCCGTCCGTTCGATCTCTCCAAGGCGCGCGGCGTCGACCGGCCCGCTTTGACTGGCGATCCCAAAAGTTTCACCCAGGAGCAGCTTGTGCAGCGGGGCTATGGGTTGCGGCCCGACCCGGAGAAGGCGCCCGACGCATATCGAGCTTGGCTCGAGGCCGCTTCCAGACCGGGGAGGATTCTACTCGCGAAAAAGGAGGGGGATAAGATTTCGCACGGAGTGACGACGACGCAGGCGCCGACTTGGATCGGCACGGTGATGACGGGCTCCGCCCCCTACGCCTTGATCACTTCTGTCTTCGTCGTTCCGACCGCTCAGCCCGGCGCCTGGGGCACGACCGGCACGGCCGCCGTGATCTGGCCGGGCCTTGGCGGTTTCAACACGGGGTCGGGACTGATCCAGGCGGGCGTCGGGATTTACACGAGCGCCACCACGGCCGTTTACACGACCTGGAGGGAGTATTGCTGCGGCGACGCGGACAGCAATGGCTATGGCGGCGCCTTCACGCCGTCGCCCGGTGACAAGATTCTCGCCCAGGTCTGGTATTGTGACGCGAATGGCGCTGTGAACCTAAACGGCGGCTTCGGCTGCAGTTACCTCTACGACTACAATTCGCAAGCTATCTTCGGCTGCACGGCGCCGCGCGGGCAGCCCTCGTCGTCGCCCTGCTGGTCGGTGAAGGCGCTTCCTGCCTGTTCTGTCAGCCCGAACACCCCAAACTGCATGACTTTCGGAGTCACCGCCGAGACCATCGTCGAGAATGCTAGTCCCCAGCTCACGCCGCCTACCGATCAATTCCCGCCTTTCACGCCATCTCTGTTCATGACGGCCTTGGCCGGAGCACCAGGCAAGGCCGTGACGCTGGAAACCGACCCTTCGGTGCTTCTTCTGACTGATTACCCCCACCGTCCGCCGCCGGTCACCGTCGCCATCGTTGCGAACGAGACCAGTTTCACTGTTGGGCCGCCAGCGAGCAGCGATCCGTTCGGCTATAGTTTCATCGATCGCAAGACCGGCCTAACGGAACAACACAATATTTTCCGTGGAGCGGATGCTCATGTTCACGCGGTCTGGTTCAATTTCGCGAGCGGCTGGCATCAGGAAGACCGTTCGACTTTTGCCCCCGGCGTTCCTGCGGCGGAGGGAAACCCGTTCGGCTACGCTTTCGTCAACGAGACGACTGGCCTCACCGAGCAGCATAACCTGTTCGTTTCGGCCGACGGCCATATTCACGCGCTTTGGTTCAACTTCACGCAAGGATGGCATCACGAAGATCGCACCGGCTTTTTCTCCGACGCGCCGCCGTCATCGGGCAATCCGCGCGGCTATGCCTTCGTTAACGAGACGACCGGCCTTACGGAACAGCACAATATCTATCGCTCGGCCGACGGCCACATCCATGCGTTCTGGTTCAATTTCGCCACTGGTTGGCACCACGAGGATCGCACGGCGATTGTGCCCGGCGTCCCGCCGGCGGTGGGCGACCCATGGGGCTACGCCTTCGTCAACGAAAAGACTGGCCTTGCCGAGCAGCATATCCTGTTCCGAACGGCCGACGGGCATATTCACGCGCTGTGGTTCAACTTCTCGCAAGGATGGCATCACGAAGACCGCACAACTTTCGTGCCCGGCGTCCCGCCGGCGAAGGGAAATCCGTTCGGCTACGCCTTTGTCAACCAGACGACTGGCCTCACCGAGCAGCATAATCTCTTCGTTTCAAACGACGGACATGTTCAGGCCCTGTGGTTCAACTTCTCGCAAGGATGGCACCATGAAGACCGTACCGCGATGCTCCCGAATGTCCCGGCTTCGGTCAGCGATCCCTGGGGTTATCCTTTCGTCGACGAAAAGACTGGCCTGACCGAGCAACACAACCTGTTCCGGACGGCGGACGGACATATTCACGCCTTGTGGTTTAACTTCTCGCAAGGATGGCATCATGAAGATCGCAGCACACTTGTGCCCGGCGTCGCTCCGGGGATAGGAACCCCAACCGGCTATCCTTTCGTAAATGAGACCACCGGCCTCACCGAACAACACAACCTATTCCGTCTCAGCAACGGCAGCATCGCCGCTCTCTGGTTCAATTTCTCGGGCGGGTGGCATTACGAGGTCCGTTATTAGCTAACGTAATGGCGCCGGCCTAAGCCTGATGGCGAAGGACGGCGGTATCGTCCTTGGGGGGCGAGTCACGGAACATCGTGTCGGAAAAATTCTCCAGCAACGTCGGCGAGACAGAGACCGCCGCTCCAAAAGGGCGGCGGTTCGAGCCCCCAAGAATTGGCCGGGCGCGACTCAGGCAAGCAGAGAGGGGGGCGAGAGCGAGCTTCATTCAATCAAAAGAAGGGGAGCAGAGCCCGCTGCCGTCAATGATCCCCTCGCGTGTATCAGCGCCAAAATGAGTCGAGGCGCTTGAACCGTCGCCAGGCTTCGCCCAATTCGGCGTCGGCGATTTCGGCGTCGCGCTCACACCAGCCAAGCACGAGGCCCGCTGCGAAGGCGGTTTCAGCCTCGGCGCGTGCGCCCAGCCCATCGAGCAGCGACTGCGCGCCCGCGGCGTCATTGTGCGCTCCCAGGATGTCCTGCAAGCGCGCGACCGTGCGGACATAAGCGCGATAGCCGACCGACTCTTCGTACAATCCGCCGAAGAACTCCGCCGCATATCGCAGATTTTTGAGCGCGATGCGAACCTTGTGGCGTTCGTCGTCCGGCAGCGAAACGAGCTTTTTGCCGCGCTTCAGAACCCGCTTTCGGAGTTGCTCGAGCGTATCTGAAGAAAATTGCGTCACCGGCGTCGTCAGGCTCGCCAGTTCGCCCGCGGCGTTGCGCCATCCGCGCCGGGTGAGGAAAGCTTGCAGCCTCAACGCGAAGATCGTGCTCTCCTTGGCGTCGATCATTTGGCGCGCCTCGGCGTAGAGAGCCTGCCGGCTCTTCACAAGGGCAGAGTTGATCGCCGAGAAAACCGCCGGGTCGGCGGAGGCCTGTCGCGGTCCCGCCGCGAGCAGATCGCAGAAAGCGTCGCACTCCCGCGCGGGACCGAGAGCCGTCGCGATGCGCTTGGCCTCCGCGCGAAACGCGTCGAACTCGGCGCACGGCCTCAAACGGTTGAACATGCCCAGAGCCGCGCGCATGCGCCGTAGCGCGACGCGCAATTGATGGATCGACTCCGGGTCGTCGCTCTCGCGCAGCGGCGCGAGATTGAGGAGAAATTGCGTGAGCGTGTTGCCGACGACGCTCCCGATCGCGTCGTCGATCGTTGCGCCCGGCGCGAAGACAGGGTTGCTCGCCTTGACGGGCGCAGCCATCGCGCCCGCGACGAGCCGAAATCCGCGTTCCGATTTGCTCGTCACGTCCAGGCGGAAGGGCAGCGCCTCGACGGCGCGCGCGGCAAACCCGTAGAGTTCCGAAATGTCTCCGCCCTTCAGCTCGAGTTCGACCTCGGTCACGCGTGCGCGTCTCTCGCCGGCGACGATTTCGCCGTCGTCGAAAGCGATCTCGATCTGAGCCGCGCCGGCGCTCATCAGCCGCGTGCGCCGTTTGATGCGTGTCTCGAACTGAGGTTCGAGGGGCCGGTCACCGATAATGCCTCCGAGCTCGGCGGCGATCTCCTCTCCCAGCAAGCTCAGATCCGGCGCGCCATCGCCCCCGCGGACCTCGATTTCGCCGCGCGAAAACACGTCCCTGTGCGATATCGGGAGCCACTTCACGCCAATGATCGGGGCGGACCGTCCAGACTGTCGCACGCGCAGCGCTATTCCCCTCTTGCTGAGCGTGCGGTCCGGCGTATCGAAATAAGTCGAGACAAGGACGCGGGCGCTGGGAGTCTTGCCGGCGCCGCCACCGAGCGCCGGCGATGCGAGCGCCTTCTTGAGGCCCGGCGAGTCCGTGGAGAACTTGATCTCCAATTCGCGACTGCTCCAATTCATCGGTCTTACGGGCCTCTTCCTGTTCAGCGCCGCGCCTCGCCGCGCTCGCTGAGGGGGACCTTGCCGCAGGCCTTTGTCATAGAGAAGATCTTACCATCAAATCATCTTCAGGCCCTTCAGGCTCGCATGCCCGTGGCGTCCGATGACGAGATGGTCGTGGACCGAGATATTAAAGGGCTTTGCGATCTCGACAATGTCCCGCGTCAGGCGAATGTCAGCGGTGGAGGGCGTCGGATCGCCGGAAGGATGGTTGTGCGCGAGGAGCAGCGCCGTGGCCCCGAGCTCAAGCGCGCGGCGGACGATCTCGCGCGGGTAAACGGGGGTGTGGTCCACCGTGCCGACGCCGAGCAATTCGTCGGCGATCAGCGCATTGCGCTTGTCGAGGAAGAGCACGCGGAACTCCTCGCGCTCGGCGTAGGCCATCGTCGCATGGCAATAGTCGATGACCTCGACGAAGGACGACAGCACCGGGCGCTTCTCCACAGCGCCGCGGGCGAGGCGCCGGCCGGCCGCCTCCATGAGCTTGAGCTCGCAGATCGCCGCTTCGCCCAAACCCTCGATCTCGCGCAACCGTTCCGGCCGCGCCGCCACCACCTCGGCAAAAGAGCCAAAGCGTGTGATGAGCGCCTTGGCGAGGGGCTTGACGTCGCGACGCGGAATCGCGCGAAACAGCACGAGCTCAATGAGCTCGTAATCGGCGAGCGCGCCGGCGCCGGCCTCCATGAAGCGTTCGCGCAGGCGCTGCCGGTGCCCGTAAAAATGGGGCGATTCTTCGCGCAGGCCGTCGGGAGTATGGGGTTTGGCCTTCATATTCGCCCCGGGCGATGGGCGGTCGGCAGCAGCGTTTGAAAAGAAATCGATGAAACCGATCGCCTATTCCCTGCTGTCGACCACTGCCAGAGGATTGTCGCGTCCGGTCGGCGACAGCGTGAAAATCTCGACGCCGGTCTCCGTCACGCCGACGGAATGCTCGAACTGCGCCGACAGCGAGCGGTCGCGCGTGACGGCCGTCCAGCCGTCGGAGAGCACCTTCACCTGCGGCTTGCCCAGATTGACCATCGGCTCGATCGTGAAGAACATCCCGGGCTTCAGCGCCACGCCTTTGCCCCTCTCACCATAGTGCAAAATGTTGGGTTCGTCGTGGAAGAGCCGTCCGAGCCCGTGGCCGCAAAACTCGCGCACGATGGAGCAGCGCTCGCCTTCCGCATAGCGCTGGATCGCCGCGCCAATGTCGCCCGTCGTGGCTCCCGGCTTCACCGCGCCGATGCCGCGCATGAGCGCCTCATAGGTCACTTCGATGAGCCTTTCCGCGCGGCGCGGAATTTCGCCGACGCCGAACATGCGCGAGGCGTCGCCATGCCAGCCGTCGAGGATGAAGGTCACGTCGATGTTGACGATATCGCCCTCGCGCAAGGGCTTTTCGTCGGGGATGCCGTGGCAGACGACATGGTTGATCGAGGTGCAGATGGACTTGCGGTAGCCGCGATAGTCCAGCGGCGCCGGATAGGCGCCATGCGCCATCCCGAAATCGAAGACGAGTTTGTCGAGCGCGTCGGTCGAGACGCCGGGGCTCACGTGCTCGATCAGCATATCGAGCGCCTCGGCGGCGAGACGTCCCACGCGACGCATGCCTTCGAAGTCCTCGGGGCTATGCAGCTTGATGTGCCCGCTCTTACGCCCCGCGGGCGCGAGATGGGACTCGATGAAGGTCATGGAGGCGGTCTTTTCCTGGCGGGGACTCGAAAGGGTGAGATTAGCGGGGTCGGAGGCGTGATGGCAAGCATTTGGAGCGCGCGTCGCGCGCTGGTAGGCCGGGAGGGACTTGAACCCCCAACGACGGTCATCTGAGCCGATGGGGCGGCTCGGCCTCCGGCGCGAGCGTGGAGAAGCCTCAAATCATTCTTCAGAGCGAGATCCGTAAGCCCAAATCCGACGTCCTTCGTCAGAACTGGAAGCGTGGGGCGACCCAAGGACCGTCATTACGCAATTTCCGCAGGGTGCGAAAACCATAGAGCCAGCTACAGTGCCTTCTGTAGCGCACAGTGACCCGTTTCGAAATACGCTTTTTCGTCGGCAAAAATGCCTCAGGCGACGTGACGGAAGGGTTCCATAGCTCGCCCATCGAAAACGCCTACTCAGCGTGTCTCTGACAGCGACCGCGAGCCCAGCAAGAAGAATTGTCGCGGCGCGCGGCTTTGCTGGGACGTGGCGGGGGCGTCGCCATTATGAGAATGCTGATTATCCGGGCCGAGCAGATGCGGCTGATCGCCGAGGCTAAGCATTACGCGGAGGCGCATCCTATCTCCTACGAAACGCTGCGCGCGAACGCGCTCCGCGAGTTGACGACGAAGCTGGAAGAGGTTCGCGTCATCGGGTACGAAGGGCGGCGAGGGAACCGGCCAGCGTCAGAGGTTGTTGACGTCGATCTTCCCACGGGCTTCCATGTGGCGTTCTCCTTCGAGGAGCAAGCCCACGGCTTGGCGCGCCACATTTCGATCTCGGTCGATACGCCCGGCAAGCTTCCCTCCAAGGAGGCGTTAACTGAAATAGCGGCCCTGTTCGGCTTCACAGGTCGCATCCTCAAGGAGGCCGATGCGGTCTGGATCGAAGAGTTCAGGCCGGGCCAGGGGGCCGTCAACATCCTGCAGATGTTGAAGCCAGTTGGAAGAGCACAGAGGATACAAAGAAGATCATGACGCACCGGCGGGAACTCTTGGAGGCTCCCGCAAGGTTGGATATCCTCTTGTTTATTTTGGTAGGCCGGGAGGGACTTGAACCCCCAACCAGACCGTTATGAGCGGTCGGCTCTAACCAATTGAGCTACCGGCCCGGCTGGACTCGCCAGGAGGGTTCCTACTACCTGCGCGCGCGCCGCCCTGCAACGGGCGCCGTTAGCCCGTTGCCCCGGCGTCGTCTCGCCCTGTAGGGAAGGGCGCCTTTTCCCTCGAGCGCGATGATGACGTCTCTCCTTCCCGCCTCAAGCGCCGCGATCGAGCGCGCCGCCGCAACGCTGCGCGCGGGCGGGCTCGTCGCCTTTCCGACCGAGACCGTCTACGGCCTCGGCGGCGACGCTGCTTTGCCCCAGGCCGTCGCCGCGATCTACGCGGCGAAGGGCCGGCCGAGCTTCAACCCGCTGATCGCTCATGTGGCGACGCTCGACGCCGCCAGCCGCGAAGTGGCGCTGCCCGCCTCCGCGCTGCGTCTCGCCGAGCGCTTTTGGCCCGGCCCGCTCACCCTGGTCGCGCCGGCTCTGGAGACGGGAGGCGTCTGCGAACTCGCCCGCGCGGGCCTTCCAAGCGTCGCGCTGCGCATGCCCGCGCACCCAACGGCGCGCGCCTTGATCGAGGCCTTCGGCGGCGCGATCGTGGCCCCTTCCGCCAATCGCTCCGGTCATGTCAGCCCGGTCACGGCCGAACATGTGATGAGCGACCTTGCCGGCCAAATTGATCTCGTCCTCGACGGCGGGCGCGCCTCCGAAGGGCTCGAGTCGACGATCGTCGCTTTTCTCGACGAGCGGCCGACGCTGCTACGGCCGGGCGCGCTCCCGCGCGAGGCAATCGAGGAAGCGCTCGGGGAAAGGCTCGCGCAGCCCGGCGGAGCCGTGCTCGCGCCCGGCATGACGCAATCGCATTATGCGCCGCGCGCGCGGCTGCGCCTCGACGCGCTTCGCCTCGAGCCGGGGGAGGTCGGCCTCGATTTCGGTGGGGCGCTCGCGGCTGAGGGCTGGCCCGTGGCGCTCGATCTTTCGCCTGTAGGCGACCTCAAGGAGGCAGCGGCCAATCTATTCGCGCATTTGCGCGCGCTCGACGCCTGCGGGATCGCGCGCGCCGCCGTCGCCCCGATCCCCGGCGAGGGCCTGGGCGAAGCGATCCGCGACCGTCTGCGGCGCGCGGCGCACTGAGCAAAGCAGATCAGAAGTCCAGCAGCGCATCGGCGCGCTTGCGGTCTGTCGCGAGTCGGAGCTGCAAAATCTGCTGCGGCGTGAGCCAGTCCATCTTCTCGGGCGTCGTCTTGCGCATGAGCGCGAGGGCTTTCCCTCCGTCGACGCCCATCTTCGTGAAATAGGCTTCGACGGCGGCGTAGACGGACTCGGCGGCGCCCCCTTCCGCAGATGTCTCTCGACGATCTTCGTCCCGACCAGGCGTGGCGCCGCAACGACCCGCCCGTCGACCGTGACAGTTCGCTGCTCGATGACGGCTACCTTTTGCTTCACGTCCTGCTCCGGCTGAAGCATCTGGTGGAGGCCGAGCGAGGTCTCGAGCGGCGCGTAGCGGCGCACGCCGCCGGCAAAGGCGAAGGAGCAGGCTGAGGCGCAAAACCCGCGCTGGGAAATCACGACATCGCCGCGCGGCGCGTCCTTCGGCGACTCTCCGAGAATGCCGACATCTTTCGGATGAACGCGCGTGGCGGCGATGGCGGTGTCGAGCCCGAGCGCGCGAATGCGTTCGCCCATGAGCACCGCGGCGGCGACGTCGCCGCCCACCGAATTGAAGAAGACCGGGGGCTTCGCCCCATCCAGCGTCGCGACGAGCGCGTTGAAACCCTCGAGCGTCGTCTTGTCGATCGCGCCCTGCACGGCGATCCATTGGCATTTTTTGGGGCAAGGGCCGTTCACGCGAACGAGAAAGGGTCGCGCCGGCGGGGCCGGCACGCCTGCCGCCTGCGTCGCGCCTAGCGCCATTATCAGCGCGCAAAGACCAAAAAATCTCCGCATCGCAATACGCTGGCCTCTCTCGTGACAGAGCGGGCCCCGACCGCCGGACCGGAGCGCGCTATACTATCACGGCTACTGCACAACGCGCCGAGCGCTCAGCGCCCCGCCCAGTTCGGCACGAGGATGACGCGGAAATCGTTGACGTTGGTGCGCGTCGGGCCGGTGATGATCAAATCGCCGAGCTTCTCGAAAGCCGTATAGGCGTCGTTATTGGCGAAAAGCGCCTTGAGATCGACGCCCGCCTTCTCGGCGCGCGCGAAACTGTCGGCGGTCATGATCGCCCCGGCGTTGTCCTCGCTGCCGTCGATGCCGTCGGTGTCGCAGGCGACGGCGCTGATCCCGCCGAAGCCCTGCAGCGCCAGTGTCAAGGCGAGCAGGAATTCCGCGTCGCGGCCGCCCTTGCCAGCGCCGCGGACGGTCACGGTCGTCTCGCCGCCCGAGATGATCGCGCAGGGCGGCGTGAAAGGCTGGCCGTGCAGAGCGATCTGGCGCGCGATTCCGGCATGCACGAGCGCCACGTCGCGCGACTCGCCCTCAAGATCGCCCAGGATGCAGGGCGTGAAGCCCGCCTTGCGCGCGACCTCGGCCGCGGCGACGAGCGACCCTTGCGGCGTCGCGGTAAGAATGTTCTGGACGCGAGCGAAAATCGGATCGCCGGGCTTCGGCGTCTCGCAGGCGTCGCTGCCCAAATGCGCGAGCACGGCGGCCGGCGCGTCGATCTTGTATTTGGCGATGACCGCCAGCGCGTCCTGACGCGTGGTGGCGTCCGGCACGGTCGGCCCCGAGGCGATGACCGAGAGATCGTCGTTCGGCACGTCCGAGATCATCAAGGCGACGACGCGCGCCGGCGCCGCGGCGCGAGCGAGGCGCCCGCCCTTGATCGCGGAAAGGTGCTTGCGCACGCAGTTCATCTCGGAGATCGTCGCGCCGCTCTTCAGCAGCGCCTTGTTGACGGCCTGCTTCTCTTCGAGCGTGACGCCCTCGGCGGGCAGGGCCATCAGCGCCGACCCGCCGCCCGAAATCAGCGCGAGAACGAGATCGTCCTCGGTCAGACCCTGGACGGCTTTCAGGATGCGCGCGGCGGCTTCGCGGCCGGCGGCGTCGGGCACGGGATGCGAGGCCTCGATGACCTCGATCTGCGCGGTCGGCGCCCCGTGGCCGTAGCGCGTCACGACGAGGCCTTCCAACGGCGCGGGATAGTGCTTCTCCACGGCGGCGGCCATGGCGGCGGCGGCCTTGCCGGCCCCGACGACGACCGTGCGGCCTTTAGGGGGCGCGATCTTGGCGATATGCGAGGGCAGGCAGACGGAAGGATGCGCCGCGCCGACCGCGGCGTCGAACATTTCGCGAAGAAGCTTGCGGTGATCGTCGGACATCGGGGCTTTCTGCGTCAGAAGAAAATGGTCAGGAGACAGCGCCGGCTCGCCCGCCGCACGGGGGGAGAAGGCTCCGCCACCTTTCTTTTTTCGCGGGCTTTGTCAAACGACGCGCTGCCGCAGGCGGGGGAGCCTACGGGGGCCGTGGGGCTCAACCGGGCGATCGAAGGATGATGGGTGGGGCATCCCTCCTCTCGAGGGAGGCAGGAGCGCCATAGCCAGTTGCCTGCGACGGGCGTCTGAAGACGCCCTATAGCGCGACGGGTGGGGTAAAAATCTTCAGTCTGGCGCCCCCGCCCGGCGGTCTTCGACCGCCGACCTCCCCGCCGAGGGGAGGTATGCGCCCGCACATGCAACCTCACCCCCGTCACCCGGCGCCCTGCAGGAACAAGCGCGGCGTTGCCAGCGCGCGCCGAGCCTCCTATAAGACCGCTCGAGTCGGAGTGTAGCGCAGCCCGGTTAGCGCACTTGTCTGGGGGACAAGGGGTCGTGGGTTCGAATCCCGCCACTCCGACCATTATTTCACAAGGTTTCAATAGCATATCCCCAGTGGTTGACTAGGGGTTGCCGCCTTCTGCTGATTTGGGTTCACGGTGGGTTCAAGCCGGGCTCGTGCTCACAATTCAATCCGATTATCGTCGCAAGGTCACGGTTTTTCCTGTTGCCCATGAGTTCGCCAGGCGAGAAGCGGTGGCGGCGGGAGCGTCAACTAACTGCTAGCGCGGCGCATTGCCCGGATGACGGCGGCAAGCTCAATCCTGAACGAACGGGGTTTCCGGCCCGACGTGATCGAGGCGGCGCTCTGGCATCAGGATCAGAATGAAATCCGGCGCGCTTACAATCGGGCAACCTATTGGCCGGCACGGATCGGGTTGAAGCAGGCTTGGGCAGACTGCATTGATTAACTGAGGCAAACGCTGTGACTATAATGACGCCTCGCGCGCCGAATGGCAGCCGCGACCTCACCGATCCTCATCGACCTCTTCTTTGGGTCGCCACGCCACGGGGTTAGCGATCCATCGATCGATATCGGATTCCCTCCAGCCGGCGCCGTTGACGCTGATCCTGATCTGCGGCGGGAACGTGCCCTCGACGATCTTACGGTAGATGGTGGATCGGGAGAGGGCCGTTCGGACGAGAACGGTTTTCAGGCGGACGATACGGTCTGACGCGGGCATGGCTGCGCTGCCTCCTGCTGGTTGTTTCAGACAGCCCCTGAGCCATAGAGAGCAAAGGCGTTTGCGCGCGCAAGCAGCTTATTGACGCTGTCGTAGCGCAGCGCAAAGGCGGCGGAAAATACCGGGGTTAAAGTCCCAGGGCCCGTCCTCTGCCGAGATCGATGCCGTGACTGAAGGCGAGCTCCAGTCCTAGTCGACGGCCTGATTCGATCTCGATGCCGAGGTCCTTCTTGCGGTTGGCGAGGATCGATTCGAGCTGCGGATCGCGTTCGAGGCTTTTCGCCAGGTCGCCCATGGCGGCTCGCGTCGCTTTGTAGCCGGGCATGTCGCCCATCTGATACTGACGCTGGCTGGTTTGACCGAGTTCGCGCCAGCGCTCCACGAAGCGGTCGGCGCGCCGGGCCGGATCAGTTCGGATTTCGGTTTCAAGCTGGAGCGCGCGCACAGTTCGGTTGACCCGACCCGTCGCCGCTTCGTGGGCAAGTTCCGGGTCCTTGACATAGGCGGCTTCCGCGTCACGCCAGCCATGCGGGCGCACCGCCTCGAAGGCTTTGCGGGCGTCGCTGAGTTCGCGCAGCTGCTCGGGGCTGCCCTTGCCATCTGCCCTGCCTGTGGAGAAGATCGCCTCCACCGCGCGCGCATGGCGGATGAGCGCATCGGTGCGGGCGCGGCCTCGTTGGTCAAGGCCGGCATCGTGGAACTCATCGGCGACGATCGCGCCACGATCTACGGCGCACTGCTCTGGATGGCCGATAAGCTACAAAGCGATCAGGGCGAACATGCGCGTCGCCTATGGACTGCAAAGGGCAAGCACGCGTTCGAGGAGGAACGAAACGGCGGCGGCCAAGCGACACCTTCCCCGTGAAGTATGTCGTGTCGCCTCTCTCACAGCGATCGCCGCCTCGGAGATATCGCCGAGAGTATTGTGACCGGAGCGCATATGGATGCCGCATCGAGCCCGCGCGATTTGAGGAACTCGTGCTTCCCGGCGCTCGCCGCCCGAAACAGCCAGGCGCGCTTTCCGCTGTCCATTCCGGCGAGCCCCACCCCGACGTCCGCATTGGGATCAGGGCGGTCTCGCCCGCCGGCAGCGATCCCATTACGACCATGAGCCGCCAAGCGGCGAGATAATTCACCGGCATCGAGGCGCCTTACGCATGCGTAAGGCGCGGAGGCTTCGCAAAACCTGCTCCTAGGGCGCGAGGAGCATATCGTCGTAGCCGCCAAAAGCGGGTCAATACGGCGACTTCCTTGCCGAGCCAGTCTTGCGGAGTTGCAGGGCCGACGGCGTCGACCCTGCCCTATTGGCCCCGCATATATGCCGAAATGGCGCCGCGGCTGAGCTCGGGGAGAGACCAGAAGTCACGCAACACTCGATGGAACGGGCGCGACCTCCTCTGAGATCACCTTGAAGCCTGCAAGCGTGCAAGGGCCGAACGTCGTAACCAACGCGACGTCCGTGGCGTCGCGGCCGCGCGCCATCAATATGCGGCCGATACGTGGCTTGTTGTGACGGGCGTCAAACGTATACCAGCGGTCGCCGAGGTAGGCTTCGAACCAGCCGCTGAAATCCATTGGATTCGGGTCAATCGGCACACCGATATCTCCGAGATATCCGGTGCAGTAACGCGCCGGAACGTTCATGCAGCGGCAGAGCGTGATAGCGAGATGGGCAAAGTCGCGGCAGACGCCGCGTCGCTCGTTGTGAACATCCCAAGCGGTTTTCGTCGGACTCGCATGTTCATAGCCGAAACCTACGCGATCGTGCACGTAGTCGCAGATCGCCTGCACCAACGGCCAGCCCTTCGGAACCTTGCCAAATAGCGACCACGCTGTTTCCGACAGGCGATCAGTCTCACAGTAGCGGCTACCGAGTAGATAGACCAGCGCCTCCACGGGCAACGCTCCCAATTCGTGCTGCTGGGCCCGAAAGTCCGCTGCGTCCGGCTCGCCCGGGTCCTGCATCAGAAAGTCCGATGACAGAGTGAGCCGGCCCACGGGAGCGCGGATCACGTGGCAAAAATTGCCGAATCCGTCGTGATAGGTGTTTGCGGGAATCGGCGGATCTAGTTTCACGTAGTCCGGAGTCAGCAGATCCGAAACGCGCGACGGATGGACGCTCAATGCCAGAAGCATAGGGGTCGGCTGAGGACAGTCGTAAGCGATCTCATAACCTGCGCGAATTTTCATCCAAACCCTCTCTTGCTACGAAAGCCAGACGCGACCATCCAGATATCGCGACCAACCCTGAGAGCAAGGGCCGCGGTCATTCTCATATCCGACGCCGCGGCGCCATGAAAAGAAGCATTGGCGGCCTTGAGCTCGACTTTCATGCAGAGGGATCGGATGCGCTTTCGCTGCTGGCTCTTTGTGCGGAATGGATTGCCGAGATCATCGACGGCCGCGCCGCGCTTCAAACTTTTCTTTTCCATGTGGTGAAGTGATGCCGCCTGATAGTAAGAATGCCCATCGCGAACTCAGGTTGCAGCCGTGGCAATCGCCTGCGCGTCACTCGCCGCCGTGTTCTCGATCCGCAAACCGTCCCCTCAAGCCTTCGGGAATCGATGACTAAGACACTCGACAAGCTACTCGCGACCGACGAGCCGGGGGCCGTCACATTGCGCAATGGATCCGGTTTGTCGCCATTTCTCATCGTCGTCGATCATGCGAGCAATTCCGTGCCGCGCGCCCTCGATCGGCTTGGCGTCTCGGAGGCCGATTGCGAGCGTCACATTGCATGGGACATCGGCGCCGCCGCAGTGGCTCACCTGGTCGCGGACGCACTCAACGCCACGCTCCTAGAACAGAATTATTCGCGCTTGGTGATCGATTGCAACCGCGCGCCAGGATCGGCGACCTCGATTCCGGAAGTGAGCGAACTTACGCCTATACCAGGCAACGTCGGCTTGAGCGAGAGCCAGAGAGCGATGCGAGAACGCGAAATCTTTCGGCCTTACCATGATCGCATCTCGGCCGAACTTGACCGAAGGCTAAGCGAAGGCCGTCGGACCGTGTTGGTCGCGCTGCACAGCTTCACGCCGATATACCTGGGCGTAGCGCGAGGTTGGCAGGCGGGCCTTCTTTATAACCGCGATCCTCGATTCGCCCATGTCCTCATGGCGCTGCTCAGACGCGAAGGGCTCTTCGTCGGCGACAACGAGCCCTATAGCGTGAGCGATGCTACGGATTACTCAATCCCGGTTCATGGCGAGGGACGCGGCCTGCTTCACGTCGAGGTCGAAATTCGTCAAGATCTCATCGCCGATGAAGCGGGACAGAAGAGCTGGGGCGCGCGCCTTGCGCGCCTCTTGCCTCTGGCTCACCAAGAGCTGACCGCGTCCGAAGGGCCCCAAACCCCATGAGCGGCGAAAAGGGTTCTGCAACGTGCACGCCCGGCAAACCGGCCTTGACCCGCTCAGGATGAATTGATCTTGCCCGCGCCGCTCGTGGTCGCAGCTAACGGACGACGGGCGCGTCAGCCAAAAAAATCCTTTCTGAATCACACTTGTTAATCTCAATAATAGCTCTATCTTACACAGATCGGATTTCGGCCAGACGATCTTGCTCTCTCTCGCCCCGGCGCGTCGGCTTGTAACTTCCTCTCCAGAATTTCGATTCCTGTCGACGGCAATGAAGCCGTCGCTAACTTATGTCTGGAAAGGACATCGCATGCAAATCGGCGTCGTTAAGTGGTTCAACGCAACCAAGGGCTTTGGCTTCATTCAGCCTGAAGGCGGGGGGCAGGACGTCTTCGTTCACATCAGCGCGATCGAGCGCGCTGGAATTCGAGACCTCGTTGAGGGCCAAAAGATCGGTTACGAACTGCTCCCCGATCGGCGCACCGGAAAATTTTCGGCAGAGCAACTGCAGCTTCAGAACTAATCGCCATCGACTGTGCCCAGCTTTGGCGGCGAGAGCGGGGCGGAAGCGGTGGCGCGCGATTGCCTCTCCCTTCCCTGACAACAGGACAGTGGTTGAACATGTCCAAGAACCAACGCCGCGGCAATCGCGAAGCCAAAAAGCCGAAGAAGGCAAAATTAGCCGCCGCGTCTGTCGCGGCGACGGGAGCGCTCTGGGCTATCGTAGGAAAGCTCAACGCCCAAGAGAGAGACAAGAAATAGCGTCGAAGACGGCCGCGAGCCTCTGCTCAACGGCGCTCCAGATTTTAACAGCGAGAGGGGAAGAATGACCCAGTTTGTCAATGCCCGCGAACGCCACCGCGGCGCTAAACCCGTAGCTGCGCCCACGCACAAATTCGAACTCGGTCTCCATGTTTCGTACCGCGGCGGGGCGTCTGCGGAGTTGTATCGTGTCACACGGCGTTTGCCCGACGGAGGGCAGGGTCTGCAATATCGCATTCGGTCTGACCGAGACGGTCAGGAGCGGGTCGCTCTGGAGTCCGCGCTCCAGCGTAAAATAGGCGGTTTTTGATAGCGGCGAGCCTTTGTAGCCGCATCTTTCCCAAACATCTCGGAGTCAGCTCCCTCGCTGAAGCAATTAGATCTGGCGTGTCCCGCGACGCCGGCGTCAAGTGGAGAGATCTCCGTCACACGGGATTCCTCCCCCTTTTTAGGCCAAGACCAAACCGGAGGGCACGATGATCAAAACGGAACGGGGCGACAAACGCAGATGCCTCGCCTGCAACACCGCGTTTTTCGACCTAAACCGTACGCCGATTCTATGCCCGAAATGCGATGAAGTTTTCCAGGTTGTTGAGCTAATCCGTTCTCCGCCGCGGAATGGCGTCTTCCTAAACGCAAATGGGGCTAGATGGCGTTCGGCACCGCGAGAGCTTCCGGCTGATGAAATCGAAGCGCCATGCGACGAGCACGAGGCCGGCCAGCAGGAGGTTGACGAAGATACGCCCGCGGCAAGCGATGACGAGATCCAAGAAGCTGATGAGATTTCCGAAGTTGGCGGTGAGATGCCGGAGATTGATGATGAGAGCCCGGATGCCGAAACGATCCGGCAATTCGTGTGAGCGATAAGCGCGGAGCTGTCGGGCTCCGAGCGCTTTCCAACAATGGACCTGATGCTCCCGATAAGAGCCTCTTTGTCGGGCCAAGGCGACGTACCGAAAGGCCGTCATTCCATGACGCACTCGCTGCCAACCGACCGATAGGGCTGATTGCACTCCCAGGCGTTTCCAGAAAAATCGAGATGGGCGTTGGCAGGAAGCTGGACCGCCACACATCTGTTTCCCTTCATCTCGAAGCCCCGATTGCATCTCCACTTGCGTCCGTAGGGCTCTGCAATGAAGACGGCATTCTCCGGCACCTGCACCACGACACACACGTGATTCTTCACTTCAAACCCCCGGTCACACCTCCACTCGTCTCCATCCGTCGTCAGATAGGCGTGGTCGGGAACGACAATTTTGACGCAAGCGAATTCCACTGCGCGGAAGCCCCTTTCACACTCCCAACCTTTTACTCCGGTGTTTTCCGACAAAAACGCGTTCTCTGGAACTTTGATCACATCACAGCCCTCACGGGTTTGACGGTAACCCGACAAGCATCGCCAACTGTCACCCTGGAGATAGGCATTCGCCGGAACCCGAACCGCGAGACATTGGCCGCCATTTTCAGCATAACCATAATGACACTCCCAACCCTTCCCGTAAGTGGTGTTCGCCAGATAGGCGTGGTTCGGCAACTTGATCTCGAGACAGGTGTCATCCTGCCGACGAAACCCGCGCATGCATTCCCAGTCGGAGCCATATCGACCTGCCTCTGAATTTGCCGGCCGCGGCTTCGCGGACTGGGCGAATGCCCCGGCGCCGAGCGCAGACGTGAACATAAGCACGGTGATCGTGGTGCGGAGCACCTTGTGAGTTTGTCGAAGCATCAGCTTATCTCCAGGAGCCGTGAACCCGCCATTTTCGAACCGATTATGGGCAACGCAAGCGCCGAGGAAGAATCAGGCGGCGGCGCCCATCGACGCTTTTGGCCGTTCGCGCGACGAGTCTCGCGTCGATCGCTCAACGTGGGGAAGAGACTTGCGGCTTCTTCAGAGACTCTTTTCGGCGCGGCGATAAGCCCTTCACGCTGAGCCTTCTTGCGCGCTAACTTGTGACTCCGACGCACAGCTTCGGCCCGTTCGCGGATACGCCTTTCGGAGGGTTTCTCATAAGCCCTGCGCAGTTTCATTTCGCGAAAGACGCCTTCACGCTGCAACCGCTTCTTGAGCACCTTCAAGGCCTGATCGATATTGTTGTCTTTGACGAAGACGCGCAAAACAGCTCCGATCTGAAGGTCGCTGCGACTCCTCGGCCACAATGTGTCCGCTTGTTCGAGCGCTCCGGCTTGACGCGAGAGAAACCTTATCTTGCAGATGCGCACGGATTTCCCCCTTGCGCAACTGTCAGGCGGCTAAGCTCTCTAGAAGAAGAAGGGGGCGACGAGCGCGCTCAGCAGGACGTTGCCGCGTCGAGGCGATCATGATTTCGGCGCGCGCCCAGAGCGCTGAGGAAGCTTTCCATCCATTTTCGACCGTCTCGTGCGCGAATGCGTTTCATAAGCGCGCAGTACCGTTTGATGCGCTCCTTTCGTGGCATGACAATCGCGCGTTGTATCGCTTGCGCGACTTCGTCCGCATCATAGGGGTTGACGATCAAGGCCTCCTCGAGATCTTCGGCCGCGCCAGCAAAGCGTGACAACACCAAAACGCCAGGATCTTTGGCGTCCTGGGCCGCGACATATTCCTTTGCGACCAGATTCATACCGTCTCGAAGCGGCGTGATCAGGCCGACATGGCTCCCTCTATACAAGGCGGCTAACGTTTCTCGCGCGATGCTCCGGCGCACATAACGCACAGGCGTCCAGTCGTAATCGCCGAACTCTCCATTGATTTGGCCAGAAAGCGCTTCAAGTTCGTGCCGAATGTCAATATAGGCTTGGATATCCTCGCGCGTCGGCGGTGCGATCTGCATCAAAGTCACGGCTTTGTGGTGGTGCGGAAACAACTCTAAAAATCGCTTGAACGCCCGCAGCCTGTCCGGCAAGCCTTTGCTGTAGTCCAAACGATCGACCCCAATGATATTCACGCGGGCCTCGCCACGCCGATGTAATTTCTCGATCCGCGTCTCCGCCTCCGGCGTTTGCGCCATAGAGATGAAGTCATCAACATCGATTCCGACGGGAAACACCGAGACGGTCAATCGCTTGCCGGAGACAAGGAGCGTGTCTTGAGAGAGCATTTCCCCGCCCAGGAAACTGAAAACAAAACGGCAGAAATTGGCGTGATCGGTTTTGGTCTGGAATCCGAGGACGTCATATTCGAGCATCGAGCTTATCAGCCATTCATACTCTGGCATCGCCACGAGCACATCCGGCGGCGGAAATGGAATGTGCAGGAAAAAGCCGATACGATTGGCGGCGCCGCGGGCGCGCAAGCCGGCGGCGAGCGGGATCAAATGATAGTCGTGCACCCAGACGAGATCGCTTTGCCTCAGCAGCGGCGCGAGCGATTCCGCGAAGCGATTGTTGACCCTGCGATAGCTCTCGCTGTTCTCCTGGGTGAACCGCGCGAGATCGAGTCGATAGTGAAACACCGGCCAGAGCCCCCGGTTGCAATAGCCGAGGTAAAATTCCTCAAAGTCGCGCTCTGTGAGCGGCATCGTTACCATGGTTACGTTGTCGTGACGGGCAGAGGTTACGCTGAGTTCGGATTCATCCGCGACGATCAAGCCGTTCCAGCCGAACCACAGTCCGCCATCCTGACGCAGTCCTTGAAGAATGGAGACTGCAAGCCCGCCAGACGCCTGAGCTTCAGGATCGGCGACACGGTTGGAGACGACGACCAGACGGCTCATGTCACCGTTGCCCAAATGCAAGACAAACTCATCGCAAAGCCTTCCGATTAGCGCAAAGAGAGCTACGTCGCATCTGGTGGGGCCGGGTCGGCGAGATTTGCTTCCCGCGCACGTTAACTGAGTGCCGGGGGCCGGTCGGGCGAGGCCCGTCTCGACGAACTTTTGAGCTACGGCAAAGCCGCGGGTCCGAAGAACTGAGATCGAGCCGCTGCGCTGCTGCATGCTTCCGCCCGAAGGCCGGGCTGACCACAAAGCGCCGCATCTTCTGCGATCAAGTGGGCAAACTCGCTATGCTGCTGACTGCGACTGATGCTCGAGGCGCGCCAATAGCTCCACGGGACGCCTCCCATCTCTAAGTCCAGTCGGCATTTTTCACAAACCACAATTCCCCCTCGCCAGAGCAATCGTCAGGCTTATTGTCGATCCGACAATTGTGATGCTCCGCGAACTTGAGGCACGCCGCGCGGGCGTTATCATCGGGTTCTCCAGGGGAAAACAGCTCGCGAAATAGATCATGATGGATGCGAACAAATTCGTTTGCAGCTAATCCGTCCAGAATCTCACCCAATTCTTCCAACGTCATGGGACAGGCCCTCTGCTTTTCTTTAGGCATAGCAGGTAATTGACCTGCGTGCGATCTGTGCGGCGCGCCGCTTGCGGCCTGTTCGCCTCGATTTTTGCGGCCTCTAGGTCGCGGCCCGCGTTCGGGACGACAAATGAACCTGATCCGCGACTTGTCCGCCGCGCCGGGTCGCGTGTATTCGTCGAGCTTCGGCCTGACCTCGAGCACCGTGTCCCTCGCGCGTCAGACGCGCCCGCTCGGGCCGTCATTCGCAGAGAATTTTCAACGAAATTTCCATCGACCACCCCGTAAAGTTCGTTCATTTCTGGATGCATCATCGACATCTGCGGTTAGCGACGGAAATTAATACGTATTGACCTTATGTTTTTTAGCAGTATATAATTTTTTCTGAGCAAGAAAATCAAGAATAAGCTAGGGCTAAGGCATGAGCGCGACCCAAACAATACATGTAATTGACGACGACGCCATGATAAGAATTTCTTTGCAAGCCCTCCTAGAGGCAGAGGGATACATCGTCCAGGGCCATGAATCCGCGCGGGCGTTCCTCAACACGCTCAAGAACGACGCCTTTGGTTGCATCGTAACCGATCTGAACATGCCGCAAATGAGTGGGATCGAGCTTTTAGGCGAAATTCGCAAACTGCGAATGGGCATGCGAATGCCCGCCATCTTAATCAGTGGACTCCTGACCGCTCGGCTCAAGCAAACTGGCGAGGCGCAGGGCGCATTTCGCTGCTTTCAAAAGCCGGTCGATTTAGACGCCCTGCTCGCAGCTATCCACGCGGCGTTGCTTCACACTTATGGAGCAGATGAAAACTTGGCCTTTTGCGAATAGCTCGCAGGCACGCATCACGACAGCGCGCCGCTCGCGCCGCGGTGGGGGCGCGCATCGGTCAAGAAATATCCCTGACCCTGGCAGCGAAGACCGAAGGAAGACGCAAGCACCGCTTGGCGCAAGAGCGGCATGTGATGCAGGGCCTCGTGAAAGCCCAGTGGAAAGCCTAAAATCAGCAGCGACGCGGCAATCTCGATGTGCTCGAGCGCGTTCAATAGATGCGCGGGATTGAAAGCGTGGTAGACCGCCGGTTCCGGCAGGGCGGAGCGGTCAATCTCGATTGCCGCGATGTCGATCTCTCCCATGGAATCGAGGCCCTGTCGCCAGAACGGCTCGCCGCTGCGATACAGCGGAATCGAAGACCCAGTGGACTTGGCTATGTTTTCGCGGTCGTTGTGGAGTTCGATCTCCAAGCGGTCCGGGAAATGGGTCGCTTCATTCATCTCCACGTGCGGCTCGTGACCAGGAATACACGTTCGTCTCGCTCGAACAGAAAGCCGCTCGCATTCAATAGCAAACTCTATTGCTCGGAGGTGCAGGTGCGCGTCGCGGTGAAAAGAAGAGTCAATCAGCGCTTTATCTTCTCAAGCCAATTCTCAACTCGATGCACCGTCCCGTAACAAACTGGCGCCACACGCTACGGGCCGGCCAGCTTGTGATCCGTTCTCGCGACCCTATAACAAGCTTTGTGCGCCTGCCGATTTGGCGAGCGTGCCCGCGTGTTTGCCTTATAAAGGAGGGAGTCATGACGACCCTCATCGCACTAGCGCACAAGATGGAGACCTATAATTACGCCGTCACTTCAGACAGCAAATGCGTAGCTTGGCAGAAATTTATCGAAAAATGCCGCGACGATTTGCATCGCCTGCCTTGGAGTGACGACGCCGGGTATTTTGTTCCGGAAGGGTTCTGGGAATATTGGAGTTGTGTCGCAGCGGGGGAGAGCCTGGATTTTGACCCAAAGAGCGGCAATGAGGTGTCCCGCGGGTGATCTCGAAAAGACGCAAAAACGCCCCGCCGTCGTCGGGCGGGGCGCTCGTGGCGTGAGGCCATCGGAGAACCGTTAGCCCGCGCAAAGGGGGGCGAGGCGATTCGGGCCGGGGAAAATTTAATTCCTGTTGACGCACGCCGGGCGGAGTTTCGGGTCTAACCGGACTCTTCCTGAGGAAGGCCGGAGGGTGAAGATGACCCAGTGCGGAACTGGGGCATTGCTTGTTGGCAGCGCTTATCCCGCCGGAACATTTGTTGCTTTCCCGTTCTGCATTTCTGACGGGAGAAAAAGGGCCTTGAGGAAACCCAGGGCCTTTCTATCGTCATCAGCTTTGAGGTGGGCTGCGACTAGAAATCCATACCGCCCATTCCGCCCCCGCCAGGCATTGCCTGTGCATCCTTCTTCGGGTGGTCAGTGATCGTGGCCTCGGTGGTGACGATCAAGCCGGCGATCGACGCCGCATCCTGAAGCGCGGTGCGAACGACCTTCGTCGGGTCGATAATGCCGAGCTTCACGAGATCGCCGAATTGGCCGGTCTGCGCGTCGTAGCCGTAGCTGTATTCCTTCGAATTGAGCAGCTTGCCCACGACGACCGCGCCGTCGCCGCCGGCGTTCTCAACGATCTGCCGCGCTGGCGCCTGGATCGCCTTACGCACGATGTCGATGCCGGTCTTCTGGTCGGAATTAGCCACCTTGACGCCTTCGAGCGACGCGATGGCGCGCAGTAGCGCCACTCCGCCACCCGGAGAAACGCCTTCCTGGACCGCCGCACGGGTGGCGTTGAGCGCGTCGTCGACGCGATCCTTCTTCTCCTTGACCTCGACTTCGGTCGCGCCGCCGACGCGGATCACCGCGACGCCGCCTGCCAGCTTGGCCAGACGCTCCTGCAGCTTCTCGCGATCATAGTCCGAGGTGGTTTCCTCGATCTGGCTCTTGAGCTGGCCGATGCGCGCCTCAATGTCCTTCTTCTCGGCCGCCCCGTCGATGATCGTGGTGGTCTCCTTGTCGATACGCACGCGCTTGGCGCGGCCCAACTGAACCAGCGTCACGTTCTCGAGCTTGACGCCAAGGTCTTCGGCGATCAGTTCGCCACCGGTGACGATGGCGATGTCTTCGAGCATGGCCTTGCGGCGGTCGCCGAAGCCCGGGGCCTTGACGGCGGCGATCTTCAACCCGCCACGCAGCTTGTTGACCACGAGCGTCGCCAGCGCTTCGCCCTCGATGTCCTCGGCGACGATCAGCAGCGGCTTGCCGGTCTGCACGACGGCTTCGAGGATCGGCAGCAGCGCCTGCAACGACGAAAGCTTCTTTTCGTGGATTAGAACATAGGGATCGTCGAGTTCGGCGATCATCTTCTCGGTGTTGGTGATGAAGTAAGGCGAAAGATAGCCGCGATCGAATTGCATGCCTTCGACGATTTCGGTCTCAGTTTCGAGGCTCTTGGCCTCCTCGACCGTGATCACGCCTTCATTGCCGACCTTCTCCATCGCCTTGGCGATTTCCCGGCCGATGAACTCGTCGCCATTGGCCGAAATTCTCCCAACCTGGGCGATTTCGTCGTTCGAGGTAACCTTCTTCGAGTTCTTGGCGAGATCGGCGACGACGGTCTCCACCGCCAAGTCGATTCCTCGTTTCAGGTCCATCGGATTAAGGCCGGCGGCTACGGCTTTTGCCCCTTCACGGGCGATCGCCGCCGCGATGACGGTGGCGGTGGTGGTGCCGTCGCCAGCGGCGTCATGTTGCTTGGACGCGACTTCGCGCACCAGTTGGGCGCCCAGATTTTCGAATTTGTCACCGAGTTCAATCTCCTTGGCGACGGTCACGCCGTCCTTAGTGATGCGCGGCGCGCCATAGGATTTCTCGATCACGACGTTACGACCCTTGGGCCCTAGCGTGACCTTCACGGCGTTGTTGAGAATTTCGACGCCGCGCAGAATGCGGTCGCGCGCGTCGGTGGAAAAACGAACGTCTTTGGCGGCCATTGTGTTGGAACTCCATAAATGTGCGGAAGAGGATCAAACGAAGCCAGTGGTCGTCAGCCAACCACGCCGAGGACGTCGCTTTCCTTCATGATGAGCAGGTCTTCGCCGTCGATCTTGACCTCGGAGCCTGACCATTTGCCAAACAGCACGCGGTCGCCGGCCTTGAGGTCGAGGGGAACGAGCTTGCCGGCCTCGTCGCGCGCCCCGGGGCCGACAGCGACGATTTTGCCTTCCTGGGGCTTTTCCTTGGCGCTGTCGGGAATGAGGATGCCACCCTTGGTCTTCTCTTCGCCTTCGAGGCGCTTGACCACGATCCGGTCATGCAGGGGACGGAACGCCATATCGCTTTCTTCCTTATTCTGGGCCCGCGACAGTCGCAGCGACCTTCGCGGGGCGAATCGACGAGTAGAAAGCCGCTGGCACTCTCTCGTGTCGAGTGCCAGCGAGCCGTTTCAACATGGGGCGCGTTGGAGCGTTTACAAGGCGTCGCCGACCAGACCGTCCAATCGGTCGTAAAATCTAAGGCCGCGGCTCGGAGAATTGGGTCTCGAGCCGGACCAGAGCGCGCTACGCGGACTTTTGCGATCAAGACTATCTCGGATAAATCAGCAGTTCCGACTGAAATTTCCGTAGGACGTATGAGCGCTGCATGCGCGACAAGCACCGAGTGGACCTTGCCTTCCAGGCCCCTTGTCCAGAAGTCGAGAAAGTTATGCAACTCGGGGAAATATGGATGCAGATCGTATTCCTGCCAGACATAAGATTGGACGATCGCTTAAGCGCTAACTCAACGGGGGCGACGGGATGAGGCTGTTAGGATTTGGCCTGATATTTGCGCCGTCGGCAATGGCGCAACGACTGTTCGGAGGCGTCAACATGGGGTCAGGCTCGGTCGGTTTGGAAGAGGTCACCCGCCTCACACTGCAACATTACAATCAGCGCGCGGAGTCTTTCTGGGAGGGCACATGCGCGCACGACGTCACGCAGAACATCAACGCGATGCTGAATCACATTCGCAGCGAACCTCTCTTCACGCCATTCGACTTCGGTTGCGGGCCTGGACGCGATTTGAAGGCTCTTGCCGAACTTGGGCGTGTCGCGATCGGCTTCGATGGGGCGCCGCGCTTCGTCGAAATGGCGCGCATCCACACAGGTTGCGAGGCGTGGCTGCAGGATTTTCTCGCACTTGATTTGCCCAAAGGCCATTTTGACGGAATCTTCGCCAATGCGTCGCTCTTTCATGTGCCGAGCCGCGAATTGCCTCGCGTCCTGCGCGAACTCCATGCCGCCCTGAAGCCCTCAGGCGTTCTGTTCAGCTCCATTCCGCACGGAGCGGACCAAGAAGGCTGAAATGATGGACGCTATGGCGTCTTTCATGACCCCGAAAGCTGGCGACGTTTCGGATCGGGTGCGGGCTTCGTCGAACTTGAGCGCTATTACAGGCCCAGCAATGCGCCGCCCAACGCGCGGCCCTGGCTGGCAACCGTACGGCGACGTGGATGATCTTGCCCGTGTCGGGGCTGCAAGTTGGGGAGGGGCCAACTTGTTTGAGCTCTGCGCGCCAATTATGAGCGCATCGGCGTCTTCACCAGCCGCTCGTGCAGGACGAAATCAAGCGGTTCTTAGCTACATTGGACGATGTGTTCCGCTTGGAACGTGGAGAAGGAAATGGCGCGAATGAAAATCCCGATCGCCAATCTCAGGCCGACACAACTCACGCTCGGAATGTCCGAAGTGGCTGCTCGCGCTGCGAAGATCGCCAAGCTGCCTGCTGACGACCGCGAGACGTATATCGACGGCAAGGCGATTCCCCATGTCATCAGTCCAGGCAAGAGGCTCTTCATGGTCGATCACCATCATCTCGTCCGCGCGGTCTGGTCGCTCGGCATCGGGGAGGCGGCGCTTGGCGATCGGCTCGCCGACTGGTCCGATCTGGAGGTCAAGGCGTTTTGGCGGAAGATGGAATCCAGTGGCTTTTGCTGGCCGATCGACGCCGACGGCAACCGTCGGCCCTATGCCGATATTCCAGATTGTCGATTTCCGCCGAGATTTGACCCGGGATTTCCATTGAGAACTGACCCGGGTTGATGATGGTTTGAGGGTCAGGCGTTCGTCAAGTTGCGGGTTTTCTCCTTTGTGGGTTTAGCGGCTTTCGCCGAGCTGTCCTTGAAGCGGAAGCTGTCGTTTCCGGTCTCGAGGATGTGGCAGCGGTGGGTGAGGCGGTCGAGGAGCGCCGTCGTCATTTTCGCGTCGCCGAACACGGCGGCCCATTCGCCGAAGCCGAGGTTGGTCGTGATGATGACGCTGGTGCGTTCGTAGAGCTTGCTCAGCAGGTGGAAGAGCAAGGCGCCGCCGGAGGCGCTGAACGGCAGATAGCCGAGCTCGTCGAGGATGACGAGATCGGCGTGTGTGAGCCGCGCCGCAATCTGCCCGGCTTTTCCTTGAAGCTTTTCCTGCTCGAGCGCGTTGACGAGTTCGACGGTGGAGAAGAACCGGACGCGCTTGCGGTGATGCTCGATGGCCTGGACGCCGATCGCCGTGGCGAGATGCGTCTTGCCCGTTCCGGGGCCGCCGACCAAGACAACGTTATGGGCATCCTCCAGGAACTCGCAGCGGTGAAGCTGGCGAACGAGAGCTTCATTGACCTCGCTGCTGGCGAAGTCGAAGCCGGCGAGATCGCGATAGTTTGGAAAGCGCGCGGCCTTGAGCTGGTAGGCGGTGGATCTGACTTCCCGATCGGCTGTTTCCGCCTTCAGAAGCTGCGACAAGATCGGCAGCGCGGCCTCGAAGGCCGGAGCGCCTTGCTCGGTGAGTTCGCCGACGGCTTGCGCCATGCCGTGCATTTTGAGGCTGCGCAGCATGATGACGATGGCGCCGGCGGCGGGATTATGACGCATGGCGCGCCTCCCGGGCTTTGCGCAGGGCGTCATAGCGCTCGACATTGGCCTGCGGTTCGGTGGTGAGCGTCAGCGCGCTGGGCGGCTTCACTGGCGGCGCGTCGATCGGTTTTCCATCGACCAGCCGGTGCAGCACGTTCAGGATATGCGTCTTGGTCGGCGCGCCCGCCTCCAACGCCAGTTCGACGGCGGCGAGCACGGCCTGCTCGTCGTGCTGGAGGACCAGGGCGAGGATCTCGACCATCTCGCGGTCGCCGCCTGGCGTCTTGAGTATGCGCTGTTGCAAGGCCCGGAAGGCGGGCGGCAGTTCGGCGAAGGGCGCGCCGTTGCGCAAGGCGCCGGGTTTGCGCTGGATGACCGCGAGATAGTGGCGCCAGTCGTAGATCGTCGCGCTCTTGCGATCGTGGGAGCGGGCGAAGACGCGCCGATGCTCGCAGACAACCTGCCCCTCGGCGGCCACGACGATGCGTTCAGGATAGACCCGCACGCTGACGGGGCGATTGGCGAACGAGGCCGGGACGCTGTAGCGATTGCGCTCCAGGTGGATGAGACATGTCGGCGAGACGCGCTTGGTGTGTTCGACGAAGCCGTCGAAGGGGCGGGGAAGCTGCATCAAGTGTTGCGCTTCCTCGCTCCAGGCGTCGGCGACCGTGCCCGCCTGCGCGCCATGCGGAATCTCGGCCCATAGCTCCCGGCATCGCGTCTCCAGCCAGTCGTTCAGCGCCGCCAGGGAAGGAAAGTTCGGCGTCGGCTGCCAGAGCCTGTGCCGCGCGTCCTGCACGTTCTTCTCGATCTGCCCTTTCTCCCAGCCAGAGGCTGGGTTGCAGAACTCGGCCTCGAACAGGAAGTGGCTGACCATGGCCGCGAAACGCGCGTTGACTTGCCGCTCCTTGCCGCGCCCGACCTTGTCGACGGCGGTGCGCATGTTGTCGTAGATCCCGCGCCGCGGCACGCCGCCCAGCACGCGGAAGGCGTGGTTGTGGGCGTCAAACAGCATCTCATGCGTCTGCTGCGGGTAAGCCCGCAGGATGAACGCGCGACTGTAGGAGAGCTTGAACTGGGCGACCTGCAGTTTGATCCGCTCGCCCGCGATGACCGCCCAGTCCTCCGACCAGTCGAACTGGAACGCCTCGCCGGGCAGAAACGCCAGCGGCACGAAAGCGCCGCGGCCACAGGTCTGTTGCTCCCGATGCCGCGCCGCCTTCCACTCGCGCGCGAAGGCCGCCACGCGATTGTAGGAGCCGTCGTAGCCGAGGGCGACCAAATCGGCGTGCAACTGCTTGACCGTCCGCTTCTGCTTGCGCGACTTCGCCGCCTCCAACCGCAACATCTGCGCCAGCTTGTCAGCGTAGGGATCCAGCTTGCTCGGGCGGTCAGGGATGTTGAACTTCGGCTCAACGCTGTCCGAGCGCAGATACTTGCGTACCGTGTTCCGCGACAGCCCCGTTCGTCGCGCGATCTCCCGGATCGAGAGATGTTGCCGATGTCGCCAGCGTCGGATGACGCTCAATAACTCCATGTCGATCACTCCATGCTCCCCCGCGATGCCCGTGGGGGAAGGGTTCGAACATGGGTCAGTTCTCGGTGGAAAAACCCCTGCTGCCCGGGTCAGCTCTCAATGGAAATCAACAGACAGGGATCTAAGAGTCTTAGTCCTGGCTCCGCTGGGCCGCGACGCTTCGCTCGCCGAGCAAACGCTTGCGCGCGCCGGTCTCTGCCCGCAGGTTTGCTCTGACCTCGATCAGCTTTGCGAGGAGATCCCCAATGGCGCCAGCGCCGTGCTCGTCGCGGAAGAGGCGTTGCCGCGCGAGGGCACCACAAAGTGGGAGGAATGGATTGGTCAAGAGCCGCCCTGGTCGTCGCTGCCGATTATCCTGCTCCTCGGCAGGTCGACAAGGGCCGACAATGTCGCCGCCCTACGCCGGCTCGAACGCCGCCCGAACGTCAATTTCCTCGAACGGCCGGTGCCCAAGCGCACGCTGATCAGCACAGTCAGCGTCGCCGTCGAAACGCGCCGCCTCCAATATGCCATTCGAGACGCCCTCGAGAGCGAGCGAATCGCCAATCGCAAAAAGGATGAGTTCCTGGCGACCCTCGCCCATGAGCTGCGCAACCCGCTGGCGCCGATCCGCAACGCGATTTACGTCCTGCAGAAGACGAACGGCGACGATCCGGCAGCGCAGGAGCAAGCGCGTCCGCTGCTGATTATGATGCAGAGGCAGGTGGAACATCTCGTTCGCCTCATCGACGATCTGCTCGAGGTTTCGCGGATCACGAGCGGCAAGATCGAACTGAAGAAAGAACGGTGCGACCTTGCGGCCGTTCTCCGCCATGCCATCGACACCAGCCTGCCGCTCATCAAAGCCGCCGGCCAATGTCTGACGGTCGAGAAGCTCCCTTCGCCTGTTATGGTGGAGGCCGACCCGGTTCGGCTCGCGCAAGTGCTCACCAATCTTCTGAACAACGCCGCCAAATACACGGATGGGGTCGGACACATCTGGGTGAAGGCGGAGCGCGTCGGGGACGAAGCGGTCATTCGCGTGCGCGACGATGGGATGGGCATTTCCCCCGAGCTGCTGCCCCATGTGTTCGACCTCTTCACTCAGTCGAAGCGCACTCTCGGCCGTCGACAGGGTGGAATTGGGGTCGGCCTTTATCTCTCGTGGAACCTCGTGCATCTGCACGGCGGCCAAATAGAGGCTCACAGCGATGGCCCGGACCGGGGAAGCGAGTTTATCGTCCGTCTGCCGGCGGCTGAAACGTCTCCGGCCTCAGGAAGCGACGAGCGCGGCCAGGCCGAAGGGTCGAGCCGGCCGCATCGCGTTCTTGTCGTCGACGACGATCAGGACGTCGCGGATAGCCTCGTCACGCTCCTGGTGTGCTTGGGCGCCGACGTGTGCGTGGCTTACGGGGGCGAGTCGGCGGTCGCGCTCATCTCAGAATTCAGGCCGCGGTTGGCGTTCGTGGACATCGGCATGCCGCGCATGGACGGCTACGAAACCGCGCGGCGAATTCGCAAGCTCCCGGAGGGCAGAGACCTCCTCCTTGTCGCCTTGAGCGGCTGGGGCCGTGACGAGGATCGTCAACGCGCCATCGACGCCGGATTCGACCGTCATTTCGTCAAGCCGATCGAAATCGAAGCTCTACAAAAACTACTTGCGGACGAGCCGGCTGGCGCGTGACTTCGGGGGCAGACATTCGCCTTGCTGCTGGCGGCGAGAGGCAAACCATGACCCGGGCCGACACCACAAATGGAGCTTCTCCAATTTCCGCGTATGTTCAACATTCCCAATATGAGCCCGTTTTGCTGCAAGCTTGAAACATGGCTGCCTATGACCGGGATATGCAAGCTTCCACGCGATAGCGTGACGGCCGGGACAGATCGGCGTCCGCTGTTGTGAAGGGTTTCGGATGCCGGCCCTTCGCGGACGCGTGCCGTTGCGCGGCGCTGGGGTCGGCGTCCGAAAGCCTCCAAAGAAGGAGACCGCGAGTCGGAAGGGCGTCTATCCGCCGCGAGCTATGGGGATTTGAGCGTCGCCAGCGACTGTTGACGACCGGTCGCAATGACCCTCGAAGACGATTTCGAGGGATAGAGGGCGCCCAAGCGGTGTTGTCTGCCGGCGTTGGGATGATGTTTTTCGCGGCGGCCGTGCTCGGGAGAGTTGGCTGGAGGACAATTGGGCGAGCGCCAGCTGCGCGGTCGAACGATCCGCAGCAAAAGAGAGGCGAGTTGCGGCGTTGCGGGTGACGCGATCGCGATCATGAGGTGTCGATCCTGATTTCGCCGAGCGAAGAGCGGCGCGGAGCGCGTCCGCGTTCGAAGGTCTCGACGACGATCATGCGGCCGCCGCAGCATGGGCAAGGATGCGCGAGGATGCGCGGCTCGGGTTGATGGTCGTCCTTGCAGCTCTTGTCGTGTTCGTGTGGGATCGATGCGGCCAGCAACTCGCGCGCACGGGCGATGTTTTGGGCGCGGACGCCGCTGGCGAACAGGCCGTAATGGCGAATGCGGTGAAAGCCGGTTGGCAGGACATGGATGAGGAAGCGGCGGATGAATTCGTCGGTTGCCAGCTTCATGACCTTTTGCCGCGCGCGGCTCTTGGCGCGGTAATCCTTGTATTTGAAGGCGACGCCGTCGCCGTCGCAGGCCAGCAGGCGGCTGTTGGAGATGGCCACGCGGTGGGTGTAGCGCGACAGATAGGCCAGCACGGCCTCGGGGCCACCGAAGGGGCGTTTGCTGTAGACCACCCATTCGACCTTGCGCGACGGCGCCAGATAGCGCGCGAAGGCGGCGCGGTCGGCGAGCTTGGCGTGCGCGCCAAAGAATTGCAGGCGCCCGGCGGCGTGGGCGACGACGAGTTTTTCCAGAAACAGCCGGCGGAAGAGCCGCGACAGCACGCGCACCGGCAGGAAGAAGCCCGGCCGGCAGGCTGCCCATCTCTGAGCGTCCAAGGAAATGCCGCCGCCTGGGATGATCATGTGAACATGTGGATGGTGGGTGAGCGCCGATCCCCATGTGTGCAGCACGGACGTCACGCCGATCCGCGCGCCTAGATGTTTGGGATCGGCGGCGATCGTGAGAACCGTCTCGGCGGAAGCCTTGAACAGAAGGTCGTAAATCACCGCTTTGTTCTGCTGGGCGATGTCGCCGATCGCCGCCGGCAAGGTGAAGACCACGTGATAATAGGGGACAGGCAGCAGCTCGGACTCTCGCTCGGCCAGCCACCTCTTCGCCGCCGCACCCTGACACTTCGGGCAATGCCGATTGCGACAGCTGTTGTAGGCGATGACTTCGTGGGCGCAGTCCTCGCAACGCGCGACATGCCCGCCGAGGGCCGCCGTGCGGCAGCTCTCGATCGCCGACATCACCTTCAACTGGGCAAGGCTCACATGGCCGGCGTTGGCTTTGCGCCACGCCGCTCCGTGGTCGCGGAAGATATCCGCGACCTCCAGAACGGGCCGCCTCATGACCGCCAGGGCTTATGCGGGTGGCTTGGCGCCTGCGGATTGCAGCGGGGTCAGGCGATCCAGCGGGCTCATGACGTCCCTGATGGTGTTGGTGGCAATGCGCGTGTAGAGCGCGGTTGTGTCGAGCTTGGCGTGCCCCAGCAGGACCTGGATCACGCGAATGTCGATGTTCTGCTCGAGCAGGTGCGTTGCAAAGCTGTGCCGCAAAGTATGCGGGGTGACGCGCTTGGTGATCTCGGCCATGTGAGCCGCCGCGTGGCAGGCCCGATTGAGCTGGCGCGTCGACATCGGGTCGATCGGGTCGCGGCCGGGAAACAGCCAGACTTGTGGCCGCGCGATGCGCCACCAGTCGCGCAAAAGCTCCAACAACTGTGGCGAGAGCATCGCGTGACGATCCTTGCCGCCCTTGCCCTGCTCGACGCGCAGCATCATACGCTTGCTGTCGATATCCGAGATTTTTAGCGAGACCACCTCGGAGACGCGCAGACCGGCGCCATAGGCGACACTGAGCGCGGCCTTGTATTTGACGCCGGGCGCCGCCTCCAACAAGCGCGCGACCTCCTCGGGGCTGAGGACGACCGGCAGCTTGCGCGGCTCGTGGACAAAGGTCAGATGCCGAACCAAGTCGGGCCGTTCGAGCGTCACCTTGAAAAAGAACCGGAGCGCGACGATCGCACAATTGATGCTTGGAGCGCCGACATGGTTCCTCGTCATATGCAATTGAAAAAGGCGAAGATCCTCGCTGGTCGCGGTGTCGGGGGAGCGGCCGAGAAAATCCTTGAAGTTCTGGACGTGCCGAATGTAGTCCTTCTGGACCTTTTCCTTGAAATGACGAACCGTCATGTCTTCGATCATCCGCTGACGCAGCGGGCTGACGGGTTTGTCGGTCATGGCGATACTCCTGTCTCACATGAGGTTGCGAACCCCGTGATCTTGAGACAGGACCAGCCTTCCCGTTATGCCGCCCTTCAATGCGCCGCGCGCAACCTCGCGCCGAGAAACCTACCGCGCGAGCGGTTTAGTTCTGTGGTGCTGACCCGAAGCGCGAGAGCGCGATTGGCGCGGCGGCAATCTGGGGAGGAGCGGACTGGATTGAGCGATCTGCCGACGGCGCAGGTTGACCCACAGCCGACGTAACCAGGTCATTCCAGACCAACAGTTTTTCGTCTTGATGGACTGCGCTGCGATCCGCTTCATGCCGCGTAGCGTCGTGCTTTCAATTTCAACATGAAACTGCCGGGCGGGCTTTCGTGCGCAAGTGGCAGACCCACGAATTCCATTGATCAGGAATGAACTCTTTCAGGATTAGCTCCCGGATATGATAGCTTGCTCGTTCCGAACAGAAAGAGGGAGCATGTCTCATCATTGGTGGACGTGGGTCATTTATGGAGCGATTCTCGCGATTCTCGTCGGCGGTCACATCTTTTGGTTCGCAGCCACGCACGATCCGGCGATTGGGATGCGTCTCGGCGCGGCCATTGCCGGTTTGGGAATCGTCGTGACGGCGCGCCCCTATTTTCGAACCGGCCTGCGGGCGACCGTCAGTAGTCGGCTGCCGGGCCGCCTCTCGGCTTATTCTTCTTACGTGCGCCTTCAGCAGCAGGCGGCGGAACACCAAGTCGCGCGTCCGGGGATCGTGCATGACGTGGTGGCCGAGAAAATCGTCGGCGTCGCCCTCATCCTCTTCGGCGCTTTGACCAATGGCTATGGCGACTTGCCCCTGAGATGGATGGGATATGCGTCAAAGTGACCGCGCCTTCGCCGTCCCTCGTGACGCGGCGTCGTCGGCCTGGACAGGTCGCGAGGACGAGAGTCGGGACGGCCGCTCATGTTTTCAATGATATTTCCGGGCGCTGACGCGGGGCGCAGCTTGAATTCAAAGAAATATTGATGCGGAATTCAAAAATTTCCAAAATGAAATATAATAAAATACGCAGGAGCTCTTGAATATGATTTGTATTTTATTACGTATGTGATGTCGGTTGGATGACAATCATCTGGCAGTGACGTTACATATCATGTGGAGATTCTTGAATGAACGAGAACATCAATGTCGCTCCCGGGACTGCCGAGAAGCAGCCCGCCGCAAATGAGGGTCGGGCCATCATTCTCAAGGAAATCAGGGCCAAGTGGAACAAGTTCGAGGAGGCCGACCTGTCGGCGCTCAAGGATCGCGACGATGTCGTGAGCCAGCTCGTGGCCAAATACGGCCTGGAAAAGGCCAATGCTCAGAGGGATGTCGATTCCCTTCTGAGGGGCCGCCGCCTCTGACCTGAGTTGGCGCGCTTATCGCTCGGATGGAATTTTCCAAGCGGTAGAAGAAATCGCCCCAGTCCAAAGAAGTTGGGGTGCGTTCTTGTTGTATAGAGTTCCCAACGCGTTCGGGATGCGCTTTGACCAACTGCGGCGGCCACGCAAAAACGTGGACGTCGCTTTTTGTTTGCGACGCCGGCGGCGCCGACCCTGTCCCGCGGCCTGATGCGATGCGACATGGCGGCGCTCTCAATCGGTGGAATCCCCGCCAATTACGCAAGCAAGATACTGAACATAAATTTATATTGCATCGCAGTATTGATTTGTTGCAGTGCAATACCAATTTGAAGGAAAGCGGGTGGACGGTGGTCCGCGCTGACGCAGATCCCCCCCGAGGGGGCCTGAAAAGGCTGTCTCCCAAATGGCTCCTCCAAGAATCCATGGAAGGAAGAATTCATGAAAATTAGACAACAGATCGTCGCAACGGTGCTCGGCGGAATGCTGTGCCTTGCGACAGACGCGGGTCTGTCCGCCGCCGAATCCTGGTCGCCCCAGACGGTGAAGCCGCTGATGGCGCTCAGTCTCTACGCCGGCCCCAAGCATATCGTGGGCTATTTCCTCAGCGCCGACAATCGATGCAAGCTCACCCTGATGATCGCTGAGCGGCCTGACGATGAGCAGGATTCGTCCTCGACGCAGGCGTCGCGCATCCAAGTCGCGGTCGACGTCGGAACGACGGCGCGCGTCGATACGGAGCAGGGAAAGGCGTTGCAATTCCTCTGCGAAGAGGGCGCGCAAGCAATGACCGCCTCTTCGGTCGATCGGATCGCGTTCTATCCCGCGATGAAATAATCCTGGCGCGCATTCCCGACCATTCAGCCCGGCGGCCGTCGCAACATGGCCGCCCGGTTTGGTTTGCGCCCGGCGCCGCGATGAGGCTCGGAAATTTCGGCGGCCCGCCAGCGGCAGGGTTCTGATGCGCGCACCCATCGCGGCACGAGCGGCGCGCCTATCGTGATGCGCGCTTCCAAGGGCGCCGCGAAGCAGGACGCGTTGCAATGGCGACTGCTAATGGCGCATCACTGTCGCGCGAGAACGCCTGTGTCGCGGCGGCAATTTCGGGAGCAGCGGATTCGTCCGAACAATGGCCTCGCGGCGCAGTCTGACCCACAGCGGCCTCTGGGAGGACTAAATCGGTTGCTGAAAAGCGTAAGCGTGATCCGAGGGCCGCGGATGGCTATGCGGCGATGGCTTTCGGAGCCGGCTTTTCCCATTCCCACGGGAGCAAGTCGTCGATCCTTTTGGCCGGGTGATCGGCGATGCGCGCAATCACGTCGGCGAACCAGGCTTCGGGATCGATGTCGTTGAGGCGCGCGCTTTCGATCAGCGTGTAGATGGTCGCCGCGCGGCGGCCGCCTTCGTCAGAACCTGCGAAGAGGTAATTCTTTCTGCCGACAGCGAGCGGCCTGATGGCGCGCTCGGCGGCGTTGTTCGACATTTCCAAGCGGCCGTCATCGACGTAGCGGGTCAGCGCCGTCCAGCGTGAAGTCGCGTAGCGGATGGCGCTGGCGAAACTGCTCTTGCCGCTGATTTTCGCGAGGGTCGCGTCGAGGAAGGCGCGCAACTCAGCCAGGACGGGCATAGCCCGTGCACGGCGCGCGGCGGCGCGCTCAGTTGGCGAACTGCCCCTGATGTCAGCTTCAATGGCGAAGAGCCATGCCATCATCTCCAGCGCCTCAGCCGCCGCCGGCGATTTCGTCTCGACATGCACGTCGTAGATCTTGCGCCTGGCGTGCGCCCAGCAGGCGACCTCCGTCCACGGCGCCGCGCCGGTTTTGGGATCGATCGCGTAAAGGCCGGCAAAGCCTGCGTAGCCGTCGGCGTGCAGAAAGCCGCGACAGTCTTTCAGCAAAGCGTGAGCATGGTCCGCTTTCCGGTCGGGCGAGTAGAGATAGAAGGCCGCCGGTGGCGCCGTCGATCCGTAGGGCCGCTCATCGCGCACCGCTGTCCATAATCGGCCGGTCTTGGTCCGGCCGCGCCCAGGATCGAGCACCGGAACCGGCGTGTCGTCGGCATGGATGGCGGAGCCGGCGCGCACATGGCGCGCGATGCGTTCGGCGAGCGGCTCCAGCAGCGCCGCCATATGGCCGACCCAGCCCGCCATCACGAAGCGATCGATCTCGACGCCCTCCCGTGCGTAGATGTCGGATTGGCGGTGCAACGGCAAGTGATCGCAGGGCCCGAGCCGTCCCAGGTCAATATCTTTACATAGTCTCCGCGCTTGCTCCGGAACACGAAGGCCGCGCCCGAATAAGGATCGTTTCGCAGCATCTGCACGACATCAGCGGCGAGCCCGTCGAAGCCGCGCCGCATGTCGACGGGCTTCAGCGCCAGATAGACCTTAACGCCCGGCGCAAATTGCAGCATCAAAGATCGCCCAGCGCCGACAAAACGCGGCGAAGCGCTCTGGCGTCGACGTCGGCATCCAGCGACACCTTGGCGCCGTTCGGCAGGCTGATCTCCATCGCGCCGCGCCGTGCGCTTCTTTGCGCCTCCCTTGCCGGCTTGGCGACACTCTCAGCCGCCGCCAACGACGGCGCAGGAGCCGGACTCAACTCCAGTAGCTTGACGGGAACGAAGGTCGGCGCGGTCGGCTCCGGCGACATTGTCGCGCCGGCCGTCTCTTTCGGCGCCGCGCGCCGGCGATCCAACCAGCCTTCGCGCGAACGCCGTATCCATTTGAAAATCGGATTGGCGTTCAATCCGTGCCGCCGCGCAACCGCTGCAACGGACAATCCGTTGCCGTTCCTCAAGACTCCGCGCGCGCCGCGGGCCATCATCCGTCGCAACCGACATTCGGTGTCCACCTGTTCGATGGTGGACACCTAACCAACTCCAAATGCGCCCCGGTAGGCGGTCTTCAGATCACGCTTACGAAAAGCGGTCCTTGCGGGGTTTATTTCAACTCGACCGTGACGCTGTTGATCTTGCCGTTGAAGGCGAATGGCCGCCGGTCAAAATAATCGAGCGACACGGGCGAGCCCAGATCGGCGCCGACGTCCAAAGTCTCGCTCGCGGTGAAGGCGCCGGCCACCGTGCGCTTGACGTCCACCTGTCCGACCTCGGCCCCGTCGACCTTCAACACGACATTCGCCGGACCGCCCGGCTTGACGATCGCCGTGTCGACTTCGATCCTGTGCTTGCCAGCGGACAGTTTTTCCTTCGACCTGCCGATGTATCGCTCGATGATCATCATATTGTATTCGTAAACGAGTTGACCGTCGTCGACATAGAGCGTCAGGCCGCCGCTCGCGCCACCGAGCGCATAGAGAACACCGGTCGCGTTCGCGCCGAGCTCGGCGTCGACAACAACGAGATTGCTCTCGCGTCCCAAACCCGGCGCGGCGAATTCAGGCATGCGCGTCGTCGTCTGGTCAAACCGCCAGCTTCTATATGGGGTCGCGATCCGATCCTCGGGATGCAGGCGCAGCCAGATGCCGGCGCCGATCGGGAACACTTTGTTCTTCTCCGCCTCAGTGAGAAACAGCGCGTTCATCTTCGCCAAGCGCTGCGGCTCGCGCTCCGCGAGATTCTCGGCCTGCGAGAAGTCGTTCGTGATGTCGTAAAGTTCCCAGACGTCCTTCGCCGAGTCCCAGTCCTTCAACTTCGCGGCGGAGCCGGCGGTGTCCCAAGGGACGAGCGGCCCGAAGGTGCAGGCGTACCAGCCGTCGTGATAAATGCCGCGGCTGCCATTGTTGTCGAAATATTGGATGTGCTTTCGCCCCGCCGCGTGAGCATAATCAAACGTGTAGGCTAGGCTGACGCCGTCCATCGGGTCCTGCGCGAAGCCGTCGACCACTTTGGGCGGTTTGATGCCCAGAATATCGTAGATCGTCGGCGCGATGTCGTTGACGTGGTGGAACTGCGACCTGGGCGTCTTGTCGGGTTTGATCCGCGCGGGCCAAGAAATCGCCATCGGGTTGCGCGTGCCGCCGAAATGCGAGGCGATCAGCTTCGTGTATTGGAAAGGGGTGTCGCCGGCCCAGGCCCAACCGGCGTGATACATATTGTCCACTTTGGGTCCGCCGAGCGCATCGAGACCTCCGAGACGGTCGAGCGCCTCGATATGCTGCTCGACCGTGCTGGGAATGTTGTTCTGGGCCAGGAGCTCGCTGATGGTGCCCTTCTGGCCCTCGGCGCTCGAACCATTGTCGCCCCAGATGTAGAAGACGAGAGTGTTGTCTTTTGCGCCGATTTCGGCGAGGCCGTCGAGAAGCTTGCCGACCTGTGCGTCCACATGCTCGGTGAAGCCGGCGAAAACTTCCATCAGCCGCCGCTGGAAGGGACGCTGCGCCTCTGGGATGCTGTCCCAACTGGCCATGCTCTCGGGGCGTGGCGTCAATTTGGCGCCCGACGGAATCCAGCCCAATTCCTTTTGGCGTTTGAAGACGCGCTCGCGGAGCTCGTCCCAGCCGTCGTCGAAGCGCCCTTTGTATTTGTCGGCCCATTCCTTGAAAATATGGTGAGGGCCATGCGCGGCGCCGGGCGCCCAATAAATGAAAAACGGCTTATCGGGCGAGAAAGCGCGGTGGCGCTTCATCCAGACGATCGCCTTGTCGGCCAGATCCTCGCTCAGGTGATATTTGGGATCGTGGGGCGGCTCCACCGTATTAAAATTTTCGACGAGGCGCGGCTCCCATTGCGAGGTCTCGCCGGCGAGAAAGCCATAGAAATAATCGAAGCCGACGGCCTCGCCGGTCGGCCATCGCGTGAAAGGTCCCATAGCCGTGGTCTCGGTCGCCGGCGTATTGTGCCATTTGCCGAAGGCTGCGGTCTTGTATCCATAATAGCCCAGCACCTTGGCCAGCGTCGCCGACGTTTGCGGGATCACGCCTGTGTAGCCGTCCCAATCGACCGCGCGCTCGGCGATGGTTCCAGAGCCCACGCGCTGGTGATTGCGTCCGGTGAGCAGCGCCGCGCGCGTCGGAGAACAAATCGATGTTGTGTGAAAGGTGTTGTAGCTAAGCCCTTCGTTGGCGATGCGCGAAAGGTTCGGCGTATGGATTGGACCGCCATAGGTGTCGGGAAGGCCAAAGCCCACGTCATCGAGCAGTATGATGAGGATATTCGGCGCGTCCTTGGGTAGGTGGTCCTTCTCCACGCGCCGACGCATCGTCGAGTCTTGCAGCCTCGGCTTGGCGATGCTCGCCGAAGGCGCCGGCGCAAAGGGGAGCGTCGAGCCGTCATCCGCTGCGGCGAACGCCACGTTTTGAGAAATCACCACCGTAAGGATCGAGGGAAGGACGGTCTTCGCGAGACTCCGAACCAGGTTGAATAGTCCCATGCGATCTGCCTCTGCTGCAGGATAATGCTTGCTGAGAAGCAGAATTTCCTGATGAGAACTGAAGTGTGACAGGATCAGCGAAAGCGTCAAGCGGCAGTCAAATTCCCGTGGCGTTGAGTCCAAATCACAGACGATCTTGGAGTTGACAGTGGTAGGCCTTTTGGTCAACCATGAGTCGTCCGCAAGCGGCTCATATGAGAGCAAGCAAGGTTCCGGTGTCGCCAGCCTCCATGCGGTGCATTTTGAGTTTCTCATTCGCCGGCTGCCGGCACGCGACAACCCACGACGACACACTGAGCTCAATGGCGAGATAGACGATAGGACGAGAGGCGTTGTTTGTCGGCATGAGAAAAGCTCCGTTGCGATGAATCGGACGGCCTCAGTTTGCCGAGAGTCCGCCTGCATAGCATCTGGAACCAGACTTCGACTGGGGTTCGCGGCGGGCGGCCCGGCGAGCGGCGCGAGGTCGTTGAAGAAGCGCAGCGCGCCGTTCTCGAAGGCGGCCTTCAAGCCTTCGAGAAACAGCCGCCGGAACAGCGGCGCCAAGGGCTTCACGGGCAGGAAGAAACCCGCCTTGCAGGCGATCCAGCGTTGGCAGTCGAGCGAGGGGCCGCCGCCCGGCACGACGCAATGGGCATGCGGATGATGCGTGAGCGTCTGTCCCCAGCTGTGGAGGACGGCGAGCAGGCCGATCCTGGCGCCGAGACGCTTGGGGTTTTCCGCGAGCGTCATCGTCGCCTCGGCGGCGGAGCGCATCAGCAAGGCGTAGACGAGCGCCTTGTTCTGGAAGGCGATCTCAGCAGCCTGAGGCGGCAGGGTGAAGACGAGATGAAAATAGGGCGCGGGCAGAAGCTCGGCCTTGCGCGTAGCGAGCCATTCCGCTCGCGCCGCGCCCTGACATTTTGGGCAGTGGCGGTTGCGGCAGGAGTTGTAGGCGACGCGGGTCAGGCCGCAGGCGTCGCATTGTTCGATGTGGCCGCCGAGCGCCGCCGTCCGACAAGCGGCGATGGCGCCCATGACGCGTCGCTCCCCGCGGCGAAGGTAGGCGTCGCCGTGACGGCGGATGATGCCGGCAAGCTCGAGCGCCGGCCGTTCCACCCGGCGCCTATTCGGGCGGCGTCACCTCCAGCGACGGCCGATCCAGGGGGCTCGTCGTGGCGCCAATCAGATGCGTCGAGACCCTTGTGTAGCGCGCCGTCGTCGACAGGTTCTCATGCCCGAGCAGCACCTGGATGATGCGGATGTCGACCCCGCTCTCCAAAAGATGGGTGGCGAAGCTGTGGCGCAGGACGTGAACGCTCACCCGCTTGTCGATGCCGGCCGCCGCGCGCGCCGAACGGCAGGCTGCGTGCAGGACGTTGGGCTCGATGGGCTTATCCGGCGTTCGGCCCGGAAACAGGTAGCTTGCCGGCCGCGCCAGACGCCAGTAGCTGCGCAGAATGCCAAGCAGCTGCTGCGAGAGCATGACGTAGCGCTCCTTGCCGCCCTTCCCGCATTCGACCCGGATGACCATCCGGTCGCTGTCGATGTCCGTGATCTTGAGGCCCGTCACCTCCGAGACCCGAAGACCGGCGGCATAGGCCGTCGTCAGCGCCACGCGCGCCTTGAGGCTGGAGACGGCTTCGAGAAAACGGATGACCTCCTCGCCGCTGAGCACCGGCGGCAGCTTGCGCGGTTCGCGGGCGTAGGCGATGCGCTCCGGAATGCCGTCATGGCCGAGCGTGACGCCATAGAAGAAGCGCAGGGCGCAGACGGTCTGATTGAGCGACGCCCAGGAAATCCCTGTGGAAACCAGATGCACCTGGAAGGCGCGGACATCCTCCAGTCCCAACCGATCTGGGGAATGGCCGAAATACCGGCTGAATTTCGAGACTGCATGAAGGTAAGATTGTTGGGTCGCCGGAGAGAGATTGCGGACAGTCATGTCCTCGATCATGCGACGGCGCAGAGGGCTGATCTCGGCCACCTGAAACCTCCTGTTTGAGAGTGGGTTCTTACGCCCAAATCCTCTCAGACAGGAGGCCAATCACCAGACCTCGCCGCTCCCGCCGCGATAGCGGCTTCGTTCAATCCCTCTCAATTCACTCAAACAGGAAAGCGCTCTAGAGCGGGATGAGATTTAGCAGAATTGATTAGGGATTCCCGAATCGGCCGGGATCTGATTCAAACTGGCTGCCGGAAACGGAGGCCGGGACGAATGGCGCACCCCCTTTCCAATGATCTTCGCGAGCGGGCGATGGCCCGCGTCGCCGCAGGCTGGTCGATCCGTCAGATCGCAACGGCTCTCTCGATCAGTCCCTCATGCGTATCGAAGTGGTCGCAGCGGCTGCGGGCGACCGGGAGTGTCGCGCCCGGCAAGATGGGCGGCCACAAGCCGCGGGTCCTCTCGGGGGCCAACGCCGAGTGGCTACGGGAGCGCATGCGCGAGCGCCCTTTCACGCTGCGCGGGCTCGTCGCTGAACTCGCCGAGCGCGGCGTTTGCGTCGATTATCGCTCGGTGTGGGCCTTCGTCCATGACGAGGGGCTGAGCTTCAAAAAAAACCGTGTTCGCCAGCGAGCAGGCGCGCGCTGACGTCGCGCGGCGGCGGCGGCGATGGAAAGCCTATCAGGGCCGCATTGACGCGCGGCGGCTGGTGTTCCTCGACGAAACCTGGATCAAGACCAACATGGCGCCCTTGCGCGGCTGGGCCCCGCGAGGGCGTCGGCTGAAGGCCTTCGTCCCCTTTGGCCATTGGAAGACGCTGACCTTCGTCGCCGCCTTACGGCATGACGGCATCGTTGCGCCTTTCGTGCTCGACGGGCCGATCAACGGCGTCGCCTTCCAGAGATATGTCGCCGAACTGCTGGCGCCCGCCTTGTCGCCGGGCGACGTCGTGATCCTCGACAATCTCGGCAGTCACAAGGGAAAAGCGGTGCGTGACGCCATCCGCGCCGTCGGCGCCAGGCTCGTCTTCCTGCCGCCCTACAGTCCCGATCTCAACCCGATCGAGCAGCTCTTCGCCAAGCTGAAGCACTTTATGCGCAAGGCTGGCGAGCGCTCCGTCGAAACCACCTGGAGACGCGCAGGAGCCTTGCTCGACAGGTTCAAACCCGAGGAATGCGCCAGATACATCGCCAACTCAGGATACGCTTCCGCCTAAACACATCCCGCTCTAGCGGTCGTTCTCGTGATGCGCCCAGGCCGACAGCACCCGATCATCGAAGCTACAAACGCGCGGAGTTGAGAGATGGCGAAGGCGCGGTCACTCTGCCGCGTATCCCATCCATCTCAAGGGCAAATCGCCATAGCCATTCAAAAAGGCGCCGAAAAGTATGAGGCCGACGCCAACGATTCTCTCGGCGACGACATCGTGCACAATCCCGGGACGCGCGATCACGTGTTCCACGGCCTGCTGCTGTAGGCGTTCGATCGAAGAATGAGCCGAGAGCCGGCCCGGAAGGCGACTATTGACGGTGTCCCGCAGCCCAGTCCGAAAGAAGGGGCGCGCTGTCACGACGATACCTAAACCGGTGATGGCTGCGCCCAGACGCATCCCGATCACCGGATCGTGCGTAGCCTCGAACCACAGAGCATGACCGCCGACGATGGTCGCGAGAATCGTCCCGTAAACGACCCACGTCCACCAATGATGAGACATGCTGTCTGCCACTTCCTCTTTGAGGCCGTGATTCGGGCTCCGGACATTGGCGCCGAAGCATCCAAGAGTGCGATACCATAGATGCTCGTCGCGCGCGGGACGAGGGTGGAGGCGCGAGCAAAGAATACAGGCGGGCCGCCTCGCGATCCGGGGCGAACAGGTAAATGGCGGCGGGACCATCTGGGCCGCCCCAGGGGCGCTGCTCTCTGGGGTAAACCCTTAACTGACCCGTCTTCGTGCGTCCGCGTTTCGGATTGAGCGCTGGAATGGGCGTATCGCCGCCGAACAAATGGTTGCCCGCGAACACGTTCTTGCTCTGGGATCAGCACTTGCGTGAGCAGCGCTGGCGTTGCCAGGCTGCCACCGATCGGCCCTTAGGCGCCGGGGCCTGGACGATCGTCCCATAGACGCGGAAGGCGACGTCGGTTGCCCCAAGCCGTCAATGACGCTGCGAAGTTCGAGTCGGTGCAGACCTTGCTCAAGACGTGAAGTCCTTCGCTCTCGGCCCTACGCGTTGTCAGCGGCCCGACCGTCCTTTTATGGACCTCCCTCGCCCCGCCGGTCCGTCCGCAATCGTTTTTCTCGGCCGCTCAATTCGCCGACGCAATCGACCGGCCTGTCGCCAAACCAGTCAGCGGATCGACGTGAGGATTGATGAACAAGGCGCAGCTGTCGAAGTCGCCATAGACGACAGTCTCGCGAGGGATGCTCTCGGACCGGCGGATGTTGCGAAGGCCAATCGCTCTGATACGTCCACTGAAAAGCTCGGCCTGCAAGTCGGCTCTGGGTCCCGCCTCTTGCAGTTGCGCCGGTGTAAGGACTCCTTTCATAGCGCTCCCCTCTTCATTTTGCCGATACTATCGACCTTGGAACCACAGGCCGCGACGATCCTGGCGAGATGGGCCTCCCACAGTGCAAGCGCACGTCGCTTCTCCTTGAGCCGCTCATACTTGTCGTAGTGGACGCCGTGAACGTCCCCCTGGGCATGGGCCAGCACGGCCAGGCGATCTTCCCGCAAGACGCCGAGCGACGCGAGACCGGTGGCAACGGTTCGACGAAAATTGGGGCGTGGGTGGGTTCGCCTTTAAGCTCTCGACGACCTCGGCGTCAGGCCCTTCTGCCTTGAGCTCATGTATGAGACGCTTCAACGCTTGCCACAACGAATGCCGGGCAATCGCACTGCGTGCGGCGAAGGTCGACGGGAACAGGTGTGCCTGGCCCTCGACTGCCCGACTAAGTTGCCCCTTTACGATTTGCAGAGCCATCGGCGTGAGCGGCGCGACGTGGGAGCGGCGGGTCTTCATCCGCTGAGCTGGAATCTCAAGACAGGCGCGCGCGCCATTTCCCACGTCCTTGAGTTCGGCCAGCGCAGCGCCTGCGGCCTCGCCGGGACGAAGTCCGGTTAGCAACACGAAGCGCAGCGCAGAGGCAACGCTATCGTAGAGCGGCCGGTCGCCAATCGCGTGCCACAGGACGCGAATTTCCGAAGCTGTGAGGACGCGCTCCTTGGGAACCTCCTTCGCCCGCTTCTTCATCCGCGCGAGGGGGTTTGCCTCGAGAAAGCCGGACTCGATCGCCCAGTTAAAGAGCCTCGACAGGATCGACTGAGAACGGTTCGCGCTTGTCGGCGCCCGCTTCACGATCTCGTCGAGCAGGGCAGCAGCGTCGGCGTGGGTTATCTTCCATGCTGTCCGACCACCCCACTTAGGCCGGACGTGGACCGCTAGCATCAGCTGATCGTTTTGCCAGCTCTCCTTATGCAGCTTCGCGTAGCGTTCGATGTAGGCGTCGGCAAGGGCGTCGAAGGTGAGTGCCTTGCTCTCCGCCTCGCGCCTCGCCCGGCTCTCGCCTTGGGGATCGCCGCCGCCCGCAATTTCAACGCGCTTCTTCTCGGCTCGCTCTCTGGCCAGCGCGAGGCCGGTCTCGGGGTAGCGCCCGAGACCGAGGCGTTTGAATGAGGTCGAATTCTTGGGGCGATATCGGAAGGTCCACGTCCTGACGCCGGTCGGCGTCACCCGCAGGCAGAGCCCCGCAACTCGCTGATCCCAGTATTCGAACAACTTCTCGCCGGGGACGATCCCCCGCAGCATCGCCTCGTTCAGCAGGGCCTTCGGCATGGGGTCATCTCCCGCTCTGAACCCAGGATGAGCCTTTGTCTTCTAGAGCCCTAGTCTCGTCTCCGTGGGTTCAAGATGGGTTGAAAAGGTCTGAGACGGCAAGAATCCGCCTGAACCCACCTGAGCTAGTATGATCATAGGTCTCATTGAATGTAAAAGGAAATTTGAGAGCTCTTGGACAGGTGCGACAGTTCCTGAGACGGCCTTTCACACTCCTGGGGGACAAGGGGTCGGGGGTTCGATTCCCTCCGAGGCCTCCACCTAAATTTCAGAAATTTCACTGGTTCAAAGGTGGCATTTGACTGGGGGTTTTCGCCATGGCGCGCGCTATCGCCTCGACGCGCCCTTCGGCCAGCGGCGCAACTGCGGCATTCTGTTCTGGAGGTCGCTTCCTGTGTCGGGTCGCCCCATAGTGCTCTCCAAACCGAGACGGCGCCGAAACAAATCGGGCGCAGGCTGGCGCCTGCTGCGGCCTTCGTGCTAATTCTCCAGGAGCGGCGCAGGATTCTGTCTCCATGAAATTCGCCAAGTTCCTCACTGGGCTCTTCTCGCCCGAGGACCCGCCGAGCGGAAGCTTTTTGGCGGGGTGGGAGGCCCGCGCGGTGCAGCGGATCGTTGAGACTCTTCCTCAGCGCGTTCCCGCCGAGTTCCTGACCAGACTGAGCTTGGCGGGGGCTTTGCTCGCCGCGTCGGGCCTCGTCGGATGCCGTTTCTCCTCCGGGGCGGTAGCGCTAGTTCCGCTCGGCGTCGCCCTGAACTGGTTCGGCGCCGCCGTGGATGGACCGCTCGGCGCCCATCGCGGCGAGCAAGGAAACAAGCGGCGTTGGATGGAGCACCTCACAGACCTCGTGTCGCTGCTCATCGTCATCGTCGCCTACGGCTTTTCGCCTTTCCTCTCCTTGGTCTCGTCGCTCCTCATCATGGCGTGCTTCCTCCTGTTTTCGGCATACAGCTTCCTTCGCGCCGCGGCCGGGCGCGCCGTGCAAACGTCCTTGCTCGGCATTGGGGCCATGGAATTCCGCATTCTCGCGGCGGCTTGGCCGTTCGTCGCCATGGCGCTCGGCTTGAAACATCTGGGAGGAGCGGGCTTCGACCGGGTGGATTTCGCCATCCTCTTGCTCTCGGTCGTCGCTATTATTAGTCTCATCGTTAATATAGTTCTCGATGGACGGAAGATTTCCTCGTCACAGATTTGAGCGCTTCCGCGGGCGCACCTGAAGGATTTATAGCGATATCAGAACCTTTTTGGGATCGGATGCAGGTCTCGCTTGCCCAAGAATTGAGAGAAATTATTCAATAACCTTAATTTCGACTGTGGCAGATTTGCAACGGCCGGCTTTTTTTGCTCCGTCTGAATTGAATGCTACAAGCGTCTATATTATCCTTACCGCCAAGAGCAAGGTCCAAAGCCTGCTGTCGATCCGAGTGGCGTGGCGCGAGGCGTCTGCAGTGGAAACAGGTCTTATGTTGAAGCGGATATGCAAAGCGTCGCTTTTCATCGCGGCTTTAAGCCTCGAGGCCTGCTCCGTCCTCCCCGGAAGCGGCCCCTCTCGGGATGTTATCACCCAGACGGGAACTTGGGAGTCGGAGGACACCGAGAGGCCTTTCGCCTTCATCGACGTCGACGCTTTCACGCTCGACATTCTGGCCCGCCGCCCGGCGCCCGGCCTACGCGGCTATTTCGGCGATCGCCGTCCGCCTGCGCTTCAACCCATCGGCGTCGGCGATACGCTTCAGATCACGATCTGGGAAGCCGCGGCCGGGGGACTCTTCTCCGCCCCGGTCGTCGACCGCGTGAGCCCCGGGTCGCGCTCCGCGGCCATTCCCGATCAAGTCGTGGGCCGAGACGGCTCGGTGAGCGTGCCCTATGCCGGCCGCATCGAGGTGGCGGGGCGGACGCAACAACAGGTCGAATTCGACGATCGTCGATCGCCTCAGAGGCAAGGCGATCGAGCCTCAGGTCCTGGTTAACGTCACGCGCAACGTCAGCAACACCGTCACGGTTTCCGGCGACGCCGCGAACGGGGCGCTCGTGCCGCTGACCCAGCGCGGCGAGCGCATCATGGACGTGATCGCCGCGGCCGGCGGCTTTCATTCGCCTGTCCCCGAAACCTTCGTCAGCCTCACTCGCGACGGGCGCACCGCGCGCGCGCCCATCCAAAGCCTGCTCGATAATCCAGGCGAAAACATCTATGCGCGCCCGGGCGACATGGTGACCGTCGAGCGCGCGCCGCTCACCTTCACCGTCGCCGGCGCCACCGGCGCCAACGCCGTGGTGCCGTTCGGGCAGCGCAGGGTCACGCTCGAGGAGGCCATCGCAAGGGCCGGCGGACTCCAAGACACGCGCGCGGACCCGGACGGGGTCTTCGTGCTGCGCTACGAACCGGTCGCCGTGGCGCGGGAATATCCGTCGGTGTCGCCGCGGCTGCTCGAAGAAGGCAGCGTGCCGATCGCCTATCACCTCAACATGCGAGATCCGAAGGCGCTGTTCTTGGCGCGGCGATTCGCGATGCGCGACAAGGACATCCTGTTCGTCTCCAACGCGCCGCTGACCGAGGTCAGCAAGTTCTTCCAGATGTTCCTCATGGTTGCTCAGCCCGGCATGCAGGCCGGCTATATCGCCGCCACCGTAAAATGAGGCATGCGGATGGCCTTCTTCAGAAGCGTCGTGCTCCACCATCAAACCTCCGCGACTTGACCTGAAAGGGCTAAAAATTGACAAAAAATTCAGGGATTGTACTAATAGGATGTTATCGTTCAGAATAGCGCGCGGGACTGAGTGATGGGACATAAGCGATTAAACCGTGGTCTTCTCGCTGAAAAAGAGCGCCAAGTTCTGCTTTGGCTGGCGGCCAGAACGCCTCCTTTTGTTTCCCCTGATCATCTGACCATCCTTGGATTGATCGGCGGCGTTTTGACGTTGATCGGATTTATCGCCTGTCGCTGGTCACCCTGGTTTCTCCTTCCTGCCCTATTGGGCGTGTTCCTCAATTGGTTCGGCGACTCGCTCGATGGCACGCTGGCCCGCTACCGCAAGATTGAGCGGCCACGGTTTGGCTATTTCCTCGACCACTCCTGCGATCTCATCGCGCAGACGCTGACATTTCTTGGCTTGGGCCTGTCTCCCTATTTCACGCTGCCTTCGGCGCTCTTCGCTCTTTCTATGTATCTCCTCATGAGTTCTTACACCTATCTGAAGGTCTTCATCCTACGCCGGCATAACCTTTCCTATGGCGGGATGGGCGCAACGGAAATGAGACTGCTCGTCATAGGCTGGGCGCTCTTCGCTCTTTGGGCGGGTCCCGGATTCATCCGTGCGCCTTTCCACGGCTATCGGACGCTCGACGCCGTCATCGGCGTCCTTTGGCTCATGAGCTTCTTCGGCTTCCTCTGGATCGTCGCCAAGGACTTGTCGAAGTTCGATGACGAGTTGAACCAGACTGGCGGCGGTCCTGAGACGAAAACGATATTGATTGAATCTACCCCGAGGGAGACGGAAACCAGTCATGATTCCTTGAGGGTGGGCGTAGGGCTTTCCCGCTGACGTCCTTCGCGCGTTTTGCGCCTTCCTGCGGAGACCGACGGGGCCACTTCAATTGATCAGAGGCGCGCTCGGCGCTAGTTTTCTCGTTGCCGCGAACCTGTTCGCCCCTCCCGGAGCGGACGAGCCTTCGTCTGGCTTCAATCTTTGCGTGGCTCCCCACCCGCCCGGCTGCGTCGAAGCTCCTGCCAAATCCGATTCGGCCGAGGATTGTGAGCGCCGTGTCCAGGCCTATGTCACGAAAGTGTTCGGTTATCGCGAATGCCTCGAGGCCGAATCCGAGCGCCAGGTCCGCCGCGCCAACGACACTTTGGACAAGCTGAAGAGCAAGCAGCCATAGGGGCTTCAGGAGGAATAGCGACTAGAAGTTGGATCACAGGATTTGATTGTACGACCTTCTCCCCGGACTGGACGGATGCACTATGGGCCAGTTACTTCACGGGAGCGCCCGCACGACAGGGGTGCTGGTCGAGCGATATAGCCTAGTCATGGTTGGACGGCGCTCGCTGATCAAGGGTCTTGACGGAAAGATGCGCGACTGGGCCTGCGGTCATGTGTTCTAAACACGAGACAATCGCACCCGCATCTCAGCAACTGTTGCCTTTCGATATTTCGACGAATTCCGGAAGCTGGCCTAGCGCATCGAGGAGTTCATCCGTGTCGCAAAACGATGAGCGTTCTTCCGGTGGAAACTTCCAACCGGTCATTCGACTTGATCTGTCCACACATCTTCGGAACGACCCATCTTCAGCGAATGTGCTTCGAGTTATGTCGGCGATACAGATCGGTTTCGTGATGGGCTGCAGCGATTTAGAAAAAAGATCTACCAGTCGGGAGCCATTGGGGCTCGCCAGCGATTGCCGCAGAGCGGCATGTGACGACGGCGCTTCGCCGGGCTTTGAGCGCCCGCCGAGAACGTTGAGCGCCCGCTGGACCTCGGTAATGACTTTGGACGGAGAGGCGTTAGCGACGAGACCCGTCGGAAAATCCAGGCCTTCGGGCAGTCCAAGTTCCACCTCAAGGAAATCCCCGAAAAGCTTGCGCGGGTGCTGTAGCGCGACGTCGAAATTCCGGACCGAGATCCGGTCGGCCCCAAAAAGCCCGACTATCATGTCGACATAGGAGATCGGTCCGAGAATCGGCGTCGCAGGCTCGAAATCCACGCTTGCACGCAAAAAGCTGTCGAAGCCGTCTTTGTGTCCCCAGCGGACCTTCGCCGCCCAGCAGGAGTGAAGGTAGCCGATCCCGTTGCGGACGTAGAGAACGAAGCGCTCAACGGGTCCAATCGCGGCGGCGAGCCGCAGCGTCTCGTTTTGGTCGAAAGTCGAAAAGATCTCCGACGAGATGACGCGCGCCGCATGCGCGGAAGGCGGAAAAGGCGCGCCCTCTATGGGTGCGCCGCCGCGCGCGCCCCATCCGGACGAAAACGCCTCTCGTTCAGGCAAAAACAAATCGTTGGGCCCAGGGCTGACGCGAGCGGAGCAGAGCTTGCACGCGAGCTCATGCTGAGCCGGCATATCTCCGCAATGCTCGACCGGATAAATCCAGCCCTGTTGTTCGAGCCAAACTCGGTTGGCGGCCAAGCCCTGCTGCAGAGTGGTGGTCCCGGTCTTGTGGAAACCAGCGTGCACGATCGTTCTCGTCATCAAGACCCCCACAAGTTGGGCAGCGCCGCGTCCGGCGAGGCGGTTCCAGCCGCGATCGCAGCCGAATGGGCGATCCAACGCAAAGCATGATGCGGCGGCGCGCCGAAAAGGGTGGGAGTGCGGCTCGGCGGCTCGAACGGACGTCCTCTGAGGTGCTCATACTCTGCGTGAAAGGCTTCTTGTGGCGGGTTCGGGGAATTGGTGGCGACTCCGCCATGCACCTGATGGAAGGTGGCCTCTCCCAAAAGCGTAATGACGAAAAACGAGGGGTCCGCGCAAATCCTCTCCCAGACATCCAAATTGACGAGGCCGCCGCCGGGCGTCACGAAGCCTTCGTCGTAGCCGCCGATCTCCCGCCAATGCCCGCTTTTTAGAAAGAGCGCATTGGTTTCCGCAGGGCATCTAAACCAGCCCCATCGCGATGAGCCGGCCAAGGCCGCGATGTCGAAAAGGCGATAGCCGTCTTCCTCCCATTTGCAGGCGCGCAGCAGTAGGTCCTCAGTCTCTCTATCGTATCCCTCGCGCACGCTTTCCATCTGAACTCGCGGCCCAAGATGGAACGCCAGCGTGCCGATCGCCACCCGTGAGCCGAGGCTCGCTGCGGCGACCGCGTTCGCCAGCAGGCCCGGGCTGGCCATGCGCGCGCCGTCGATGAAAACTCCGATCAAATCGCCGCGCGCGAGTTGAAGGCCCATGTTGATAGCCCGAACCGGCGACGGCGATGGGCTTTCCGTTCGGAAAAAAACCAGATTGGGGAGTAGCTGCTTGCAAGCGTCCTCGTCGATCGGTTCGGTCGAGCCATTGTCGATCACGAGAACCTCGTAATCCTCCGCGCATATTCCGCGCTGCATCGCCGGAGAGAGGCTTTGTAGCGTCCGCGGAAGTTCTCGCGCCATATTGTAGCTAATCACAATGACGGAAAGTCGCACCTATCACGTTCCTTGGCCATACGCGTGCCGACGCGCGACGCTTCGAAAGCCGCTATGCCTCGGACCACGGCGCGCAGTATGCAAAGCCGCTTCCCGAAGTTGGAAAACGTCCCTACTGAAACCACGCCGTGTGCTGTTGCTGTGAGAACCTATGCTTGACCGTAGCATTCCGCGCCAGTTAAATAAAGATGTCAGCCTTTTGTGGCTCCGATAAACTCTTCACCCGGTAAAACTTCTGATGTTAGAAATGTTCCGGTCCGATGTCGCCGGTTCGGGAGAGGGGGCTCCAGCAGCATGAGCAGAGAGGAGCGCCTTCAGCCTGGCAGCCGTCCACTGCCAGATGATGATCCGGCTTTGCCTGGCCCGGCGCAACCCGCGGACCCGCTTCTAACACCGCAGCTTAAAATCAGCCCCGTTTCGGCAAAGGCCGTCGTACTCGTTCTGGGAATGCATCGCAGCGGCACCTCCTCCCTCGCCGGGACGTTGGTGAAACTCGGAGCAAGAGCACCGAAGACACTATTGCAGGGACATTCCGACAACGAGCGAGGCCACTTCGAATCCGTCGCCCTGATGCATCTCAATAACGCGATCCTGGCGTCTGCGGGCTCCTCCTGGGACGATTGGCGCGCCTTCAACCCTCACTGGTCGCGGAGCGCAGAGGCCGAGGACTTCCAGGAGAAGGCCATTGCGGCTCTTGAGGAAGAGTTCGGCGCTGCCCGGCTCATCGTGGTCAAGGATCCACGCATCTGCCGAATGACGGTGTTCTGGGCGCGCGTCTTCCAACGCGCGGGCTACGCCGTCCACGTGATTCTGCCGGTGCGCTCGCCGCTAGAGGTCGCGAGTTCTCTCAGACTGCGCAATGGCTTTCCCACGAGCAAGGGGCTCCTCCTGTGGCTGAGGCATGTGCTCGACGCCGAGGTTGCAAGCCGCGAATTGCCGCGAAGCATTCTGCACTGGCCGGAGTTTCTCGCCGATTGGCGTCTGTCGATGGCCCGCACCGGCGAGCAGACGGGGCTAGTTTGGCCAAAACTCTCGGATATGACGGCCGCCGAGATCGACGGGTTCCTCGCGCCCAGTCTGCGTCACAATGTCGTGGACGCCGCGACCCTTTCCGTTCATCCCGACGTGAACGACTGGATTAAGGAAGTCTACAGCGCGATGGTCGCGCTCGCAGACGATCCCGCCTCAAACAGCGCGCTGCAAAAGCTGGACGATGTGCGCGCGGCGTTCGAAAGGGCATCGCTAATTTTCGGCCGAGTCTTCGTCGATTTCGAAGAGAATGTCGCCGCGGCGCAGGCGGCGGCCGGCAATCTTTCGGTGCAGCTCGCCGAAGCCGCGGGAGCACGCGACGGGTTGCAACATGCGATCGCGGCCCTGACCGGCGAGCGGGATCATCTCGCGGTGCAACTCGCCGAAGCCGCGGGAGCACGCGACGGGTTGCAACATACGGTCGCGGCTCTGACCGGCGATCGGGAACATCTCGCGGCGCAGCTGGCCGAAACCGCCGGCGCGCGCGAAGGCTTGCAGCACGCCGTTGCCGCTCTGACTGGCGAGCGCGATCATCTCGCGGTGCAGCTGGCCGAAGCCGCCGGCGCGCGCGACGGGTTGCGGCAGGCCGTCGCGACGCTGACCGAAGAGCGCGATAGCCTTCTGGCTCAGTGTGCCGAATGGGAGCTGGCGACCCGAGAAGCTGCGGAGGGCCAGCGTATCAGGCAGTTGGTCGCGGAGCGGCTATCCCAAAAGGGTGGCTAATCGCAGCTGATGTCGCTGGCGCTAGCAGCCCCTGTCCCAGGGCAGGATTTCGATTTCCGGGGGCGTTAGAGCAGAGTTTGGCGCAGCGTGCAGTCAGCGACTTGGCCGCCCGCGACGGCGAAGGCGAAAGGCCCGGCATTGGTCGTCAGTCAGCGCGTGGTTCCGCGTCGTGCGACCGCCACGCTAGGGGTCGATCGCCCGGTTGGCCTCGCCTTTTCCGCCGGAAGCTGAACGATGCGCCTTGACGGCGGAACTGTCGATGAGAGTCCGCGCTGGCGGCCGCATGCCTGCGCAGGCGCTAAAGAGGCCGATCCAGACGCCTTTCTCCGCCCATCTTACGAAGCGGTTGTGGAGCGTCTTATTGGGCCTGTATTGGAGTGGTGCATCGACCCAGCGTCCGCCCGATTTGGACACATGAACCAGGCCGCTCTCCGTGACCGCACGGCCTTGCCAATAGTGGCGGATTCGGGAATGCTTGCATCTCAGGCGAGGCCCATGGGGTGAATTCCGGCTAAGAAGATTGGCTTGAACCAAGATGGCGACAGCAGACGAAATTCGCGACGCGGTTGCGCAACTTGAGGGGGAAGGGCCGGTCGCGGTCGTTGTTGTCGCGGATAATCACGCTCATTTTCTCGATAATTGGCTGTGTCATATGGACGCGCTGAACATGCGCCGGATTCTCATCGTCGCGATGGACGACGAGCTTCAGACACGGCTGAGAGGTCTCCCTTACTCGGTAGTAAAAGCCGAATTCGATCAATCCCTCTCTGATCTCTGGGTGCAACGCGCGCGTGTCTGGGCGATGCTTGCCGACGAGGGCGTCGAGTTTATCAACTGTAATCGGACGCGGTCTGGCTGCGGAATCCGATTCCAATTTATTCAGACGAAGAATTTGATCTCTTGTTCTCTCAAGCAACCCTTCATCCAAGAGATGTCTATGGCAAGTGGGGTTTTACCCTGTGCTGCGGCTTTTTCTGGGCGCGTCCGACATTGCCGACACGTCGTCTCTTTCACGCGCTCATTTCTCCCGCGGAGATTGTTCCGGGATATGATGATCAAGTCGCTCTAAATCGTCTGCTAGAGCGCGAGGGCACAACTTGGATGACGTTGGGCAAGGAACGATACAACCTGTTTCGCGATGCACTTCCGTTTGATTGCTTCCATGAAATTGTTCACGGGAATTGCGAGAAGATGAATTTGAAACTGGGGATGCTGCCTCACCACTTGTTTCCGCGCCTGCAGCCCGGCGCTCCGGAGGCGATCGTTCGGCACGTCCTGCAAAATCGAAAAGACGAGGAGCGTATCGACCTGATGCGCGCGGCGGGGTGCTGGCGACTTGACGAGCATCCTGAGGGCTTCGTCATCAGACCCCGGGCGGAAACCCGCTGAGCGCAGGGTTTGGGCGACCAGTTGGTCAACGCCGTGACGCCGACGGCGTAACTCTTTCGCGTCTCATGAATTGGCGCCGAACCACGGGAATGGCCTCGCTCCTGGTCGGGCTCCTCTGCGTCAGTGCTAAAGGCGTGCTGCGCGATTGCGGTCCAAAGGTCTTGTCAAAAGCGCCAGCATCGGAGAATGTGCCAAGCGTAGGCTTTGCGGCAATGCCGCCAAGCCTCGTCAATCCATAGCTGGGGGACTAAATGAAACGGTCTATTGCATTCACCGCGCTCGTCTTTGCGGCGCTTGCCTGAACTCCCGTGCATGCCGGAAGCAATCGGGCCTGGGTCTCCGGCCATGGAACGGACGTTGCCGGCTGCGGCGCCCCGAGCACTCCCTGCCGTAGCTTCCAATATGTTCTCTCGAACATACTGAACCCGGGTGGCGAAATCGACGTGCTCGATCCGGCCGGCTATGGCTCGATGAAAATCCCCTTTGCGGTGACGGTCCTCAATGGCAACGGCGGCTTCACGGCCGGTGTGCAGGCGACTTCCGGCGCGGCGATCACGATCGCGGCGGGACCAAACGACCCGATCACACTCCGGG
>CAVUQD010000001.1:0-1499558 GCA_963743565.1 uncultured Alphaproteobacteria bacterium | reverse complement strand
CGCCGCCGGCAAGGTGAAGACCACGTGATAATAGGGGACAGGCAGCAGCTCGGACTCTCGCTCGGCCAGCCACCTCTTCGCCGCCGCACCCTGACACTTCGGGCAATGCCGATTGCGACAGCTGTTGTAGGCGATGACTTCGTGGGCGCAGTCCTCGCAACGCGTGACATGCCCGCCGAGGGCCGCCGTGCGGCAGCTTTCGATCGCCGACATCACCTTCAACTGGGCAAGGCTCACATGGCCGGCGTTGGCTTTGCGCCACGCCGCTCCGTGGTCGCGGAAGATATCCGCGACCTCCAGAACGGGCCGCCTCATGACCGCCAGGGCTTATGCGGGTGGCTTGGCGCCTGCGGATTGCAGCGGGGTCAGGCGATCCAGCGGGCTCATGACGTCCCTGATGGTGTTGGTGGCAATGCGCGTGTAGAGCGCGGTTGTGTCGAGCTTGGCGTGCCCCAGCAGGACCTGGATCACGCGAATGTCGATGTTCTGCTCGAGCAGGTGCGTTGCAAAGCTGTGCCGCAAAGTATGCGGGGTGACGCGCTTGGTGATCTCGGCCATGTGAGCCGCCGCGTGGCAGGCCCGATTGAGCTGGCGCGTCGACATCGGGTCGATCGGGTCGCGGCCGGGAAACAGCCAGACTTGTGGCCGCGCGATGCGCCACCAGTCGCGCAAAAGCTCCAACAACTGTGGCGAGAGCATCGCGTGACGATCCTTGCCGCCCTTGCCCTGCTCGACGCGCAGCATCATACGCTTGCTGTCGATATCCGAGATTTTTAGCGAGACCACCTCGGAGACGCGCAGACCGGCGCCATAGGCGACACTGAGCGCGGCCTTGTATTTGACGCCGGGCGCCGCCTCCAACAAGCGCGCGACCTCCTCGGGGCTGAGGACGACCGGCAGCTTGCGCGGCTCGTGGACAAAGGTCAGATGCCGAACCAAGTCGGGCCGTTCGAGCGTCACCTTGAAAAAGAACCGGAGCGCGACGATCGCACAATTGATGCTTGGAGCGCCGACATGGTTCCTCGTCATATGCAATTGAAAAAGGCGAAGATCCTCGCTGGTCGCGGTGTCGGGGGAGCGGCCGAGAAAATCCTTGAAGTTCTGGACGTGCCGAATGTAGTCCTTCTGGACCTTTTCCTTGAAATGACGAACCGTCATGTCTTCGATCATCCGCTGACGCAGCGGGCTGACGGGTTTGTCGGTCATGGCGATACTCCTGTCTCACATGAGGTTGCGAACCCCGTGATCTTGAGACAGGACCAGCCTTCCCGTTATGCCGCCCTTCAATGCGCCGCGCGCAACCTCGCGCCGAGAAACCTACCGCGCGAGCGGTTTAGTTCTCTGACCCAAACCGGTCATACGGCGTAGCGCAGAGATCCGGTCTTGTCGCATGCAGAGGCCATTTTCCCAAGACCCGACATCCCGGGTCGCACCTGCCAACTTTTATGGCGCACGGGCTGGGCCGATCTGCGGTGAGCGGACCGGCTTGGCCAGGCCGTAGAAGATTACGACGCCCTGGCCGCCGCAACGGGTTGAAAGCGCCTCCTGGGGCGCCCCCATACAGCTGTCGATGTCTTGCCAGTTGTTCATCGCCCAAACGTTGCCTGCCGGGTCAACAGCGATATCGGTTTGCATCTGCAGGCCACCGCCCACATAACCGCCGGGTGGCGATATCTGATCGCCAGTTTTCATGCCGGGCGGGCAGGTCTCGGTGCGGACGCCGCACAGCTGCACGATCGGACTGCTCGGAGAGGCAAAGTTTGATATCCAGACGTTGTCGTTACCGTCCACCGCTACCGCCCACGGCCCGGGGAGACCGCCGCCCGTGAACGGCGAACCAGGAAACGGGCTACCGTCCGGCCGCAGCAGCGTGACGCTGCCGCCTAAACGGCCTCCCGTCTGCTCCGACATAGTCTTCGTCAGGTAATCAGCGGCCGAGGTGACACCATAAAGTTTGAAGCGTATGTCCATGTCGATCATGTGGGCCATGCCCAGCAGCCCATAGCCGAACCGGTTGGTGACCCAGACGTTGCCCTGGCTGTCGATGCCAAGACCACTATTGTTGATTCCTGTCTTGAAGTTCTCGGGCTTGCTCGGATCAGCGTTAGGGAAGCGCGTGACGTGGTCGGCGCCGCTATTAGACACCCAAATCCGATCCTGCTGATCAATGCCGAGGTGAAATGGCGCAAGGAACGATTTGCAGGGCTCGGCGCTATCGCCTTCGCAAACAATCCGGCCCTTGGTTAGATCGCCCCTGGGGAAGTGGACGAGCTGACGCTTTTCGATGCCCAGAACCCAAACGTCGCCGCTGGGCGTGACAATGACCCCTTGCATCAGTCCGAGCCGGCCATTGAACGTGATCCCCTCGGGCGGCGTCAGGGGTTTGCCGTTCTTGTCGAACACCGTGATCGACTTGCTGCCGTAAGATGTGAGCCAAGCGTTGTCCTTGGCGTCAACAGCCGCGCCGAAGGTGCCGCCCTCCATCCCCCCGCCGACGAAACCGGTGGTGATTGGCGAAAGCGGCTTCCCGTTTGGGGCGAACTTGGTGGCGTGGCCCTGCCACAATTTGTCTGTCCCCTGCCATCCGACCGTGAAGTTGTCGCCGACCCAGAGGTTGCCCTCGCTGTCGAACATGGCCTTACCGCCCGCGCGATACCCTCCGCCATCAAACTTCAGTGGCAGCACCCAGGCGCTGGGCGCGACGTTAAGGTATGGCATGAAGGGCGTCGCGCGCAGGTTCTTGCCGGGGGGGACCGGATAGAACTGGTCGAGGAGAGCAAACAATCTCTCGGGCTGATACCAGGGATAGCGAGCGATCGACAGAGCCGCCGTCAAAGTATCGGTCGGTGCGGTTCCGGTCGGCGGCGTGGCGGCGGCGAAAAGCATGTTGCACGCATCGCTCGTCACGCTGGTGGCGCAGCCGGAGAGCACATCGGCCAGGGTCGCGAAGTTCGCCATTGTTGGCGTCTGCCCGCTGTTTAGCGGGTCCTGAATCGCGGTTCCCCAGCCGCCCGTTTGAAGATCGACGAAATTAGGCACATTGCCAGCGGCGATGCGCAGACCGAGCGCGTGCCCCCTGATCGCTGCCCCGTCAAGGAACTGCGCATGCGTCCAGACCGAGGCCACGGTCGTCATTTCGTCGATGACGACTTTCGCTGGGGGCTTGCTCCCCAGCACCGCTAACAGCGCGATGGCAGGGTTTTCGCCGACGCCCTTGTTGACCGTGGCTTCGCCACCTTTGGCGACCAGATAGAGGACGACATCGTTGCCAGGGGTGTCCGCGGCGCGGAGCTGAAACCGACCGTCGCGGCCGGTTTTCGTTTGAGCGAGTTGCTTGGGTTCGCCCCCACTCGCGGCCCATAAAGTCACTGCCGATTTTGCGAGCGGACCGCCGCCTGCGTTCACTCGTCCCTCGATCTGAACAGCCGCGGCAGCCGGGCCGCATGCATAGCCGAGCAGTGCGCCCGCAGAGAGCATCACCGCAATTTTTGCTTTGTCGATTTTGAGCATTGGGCTCTCCGCGTGCGCGAACCGTGGACGTCGACTCTCACGAGGCAGTTATCGGCCGTCAATAAATAGCCAAGCGTAATGAAACGATACGACCATAAATTGGTTCCACTGTATGTCGATGACCGTATTGTCGGCGCTGAGCCGCGCGGGGATGATTCGCGTCAGGAAAAGGCGAAATTCCACTTTTGGCGCGAACCCGAAGCACGAGAACGGGCGACGCGGCGGCAATGCGGGGAGGAGCGGGCGCGCTCCCGACTGGACCGGACAGGTGAACATGACCCACAGCGGACGATCGATCTAGAGACAAAAACACCGGGCGGTCGGCGCCAAGGTATTAGAACCTTCGGTGAGAGTTGTGCGTTGCATAGGCGGAAAGGTTGAGGTACGGTTGGCGCTGAATCGCGTGAAGCGTTTTATTTTAGGGAGGGAATGCCGGCTGCTCCATTAGAATTACTTTGCATGGCTAAATACTATTGATATTATTATTATTTGATGTTTGTAGTAACGGGGTATTGCTGTAAAAAAGTGCTTGGGTAGCCCTTTGTATTGGGATCGCGAGTCAGTGCAACGCGATAATGCCCGCTGCATGCGCCGGCGTGCCGCTCCTAGCGCTCGCCAGGGTCTACCAACCGGCCGCGAACCGGAAGATTTATTTCGGTAATTGTGGTAAGGCACAAAAATGATTACAAAAATGGCAGTCGCCTCGCCGTCAAATCGTTTTGCCACGAGAATTTTTGGCTACGACTTTTTCATCTCGTTTAAGCTCGGAAGTTTTCCAGTCGGGGCTCAAAGCTACGCTTCTGACCTTTCGCGACGGCTGCGTGAACAAGATTTTACAGTGTTTTTTAGCGAGGAAGAAGCGGTGCCAGGAACAGAACTCAGTTCTACATTGACGAAGGCGCTGCATTCTGCACAGATTCTAGTCATTATTTTGAATGAAGGCGCCTTGCTACACTCAACATGGGTGCACGAGGAAGTCAAAGAATTTAGAAGGCAACACCCGAGCCGTCCTATTATCGTTATCGATATTGACAAGGCCAAAGAAAAATATGCTATTCAGGCGAACGCCGCTTCATGGCTCGGTGATGAAGAACGAATTTGGCTCGACGAGACGAAAGAGGCTGTTCAATACGGGATCGTAAGCCCCGCAATATTGAAAAGGCTCAGTATTACGCCTCACTTTCTTCGATCGAACTCACGTTTACGGTGGACAAGGAGAACGATTGCGGCAGCCCTGATTTTGTTGACGATCTGGGCGCTTAAAGAGCGTTTTGATGCGATACAAAGACGTGATCTGGCATTGCATAACCAGTCCGCAGCGCTCACGGCGCTATCACACGCCGCGCTAACGACCAGTCCGACGCGCGCTGCAAAGTTCGCACTCGCAGCTTGGCCAAGAAGCTCAAAAGATCGGACACCAAAGCTCGAAGTCGCTTTGAACGCGCTGAGCGCCGCCGTCGCCGCCGCCGCGGGGCAACCTCGGGAGCTAAAGGCTTTCCGCGGCCACGAGGATGGAATCACCAGCGTCGCCTTCTCGCCGGATGGCAAGCGCGTCGTCACCGCGTCACTGGACAAGACCGCGCGGCTGTGGGACGCCGTTGCCGGCAAGCAACTCGCCGTCCTGCGCCGCCACGACGACGAGGTTTGGAGCGCGGCCTTCTCGCCGGATGGCAAGCGCATCGTCACCGCCTCAGTGGACAAGACCGCGCGGCTGTGGGACGCCGTCAGCGGCGAGGAAGTCGCGGTCCTGCGCGGCCACGAAGCTGAGGTTTGGAGCGCCGCCTTCTCGCCAGATGGCGAGCGTGTCCTCACCGCCTCAGCGGACAAGACCGCGCGGCTGTGGAACACCGCCACCGGAAAGCAAGTCGCCGTCCTGGGTGGCCACGACGCTGAGGTTTGGAAGGCCGCCTTCTCTCCGGACGGCAAGCGCGTCGTCACCGCCTCACGGGACAAGACCGCGCGGCTGTGGGACGCCGCTGCCGGCAAGCAGGTCGCCGTGCTGCGAGGCCACGACGATGTCGTTACCAGCGCCGCCTTCTCGCCGGACGGCGCGCGCGTCGTCACTGCTTCACAGGACACGACCGCGCGGCTGTGGAGCGCCGCCACAGGAAGGCAGATCGCCGTCCTGCGCGGCCACGAGGCTCCGGTTTTGAACGTCGCCTTCTCGCCGGATGGCGCGGGCGTCCTCACCGCCTCAAAGGACAAGACTGCGCGGCTGTGGACCGCCGCCACAGGGAAGCAAGTCGCCGTGCTGCGTAGCCACGACGATTGGATTTGGTGCGCCGTCTTTTCGCCGGACGGCGCGCGCGTCGTCACCGCTTCACAGGACAAGACCGCGCGGCTTTGGGACGCCGCTGCTCGCGAGCAACTCGCCGTCCTGCAAGGACACGACGATGCGGTTACCGGTGCCGCCTTCTCGCCCGACGGCGCGCGCGTCATCACCTCCTCACTGGACAAGACCGCACGGCTGTGGAGCGCCGCCACAGGAAAGCAGATCGCCGTCCTGCGCGGCCACGAGGATGGGATTACCAGTGCCGCCTTTTCGCCGGACGGCGCGCGTATCGTCACCGCTTCAATGGACAGGACCGCGCGACTGTGGGACGCCGCTGCTGGCGAACAAGTCGCCGTGCTGCGCGGACACGACGATGCGGTTACCAGCGCAGCCTTCTCTCATGACGGCGCCCGTGTCGTCACCGCGTCACTGGACAAAACCGCGCGGACGTGGGACGCCGCCACCGGCAAGCAACTCGTCGTCCTGCGCGGGCACGACGATGCGGTTACCAGCGCCGCCTTCTCTCATGACGGCGCCCGCGTCGTCACCGCGTCACTGGACAAGACCGCGCGGCTTTGGGACGCCGTCACCGGCAAGCAAGTCGCCGTTCTGCACGGGCACGACGCCGCCGTGACCAGCGCCGCCTTCTCGCCGGACGGCGCGCGCGTGGTCACCGCCTCAAAGGACAGCACCGCACGGCTGTGGGACGCCGTCAGCGGCGAGCAAGTCGCCGTTCTGCGCGGCCACCACCGGTGGGTGATGAGCGCCGCCTTCTCGTCGGACGGCGCGCGCGTGGTCACCGCCTCCAAGGACACGACTGCGCGGCTCTGGGGCGCCACTACCGGCGAGCAAGTCGCTGTTCTGCCCGGCCACGAGGCTCCGGTTTTGGGCGCCGCCTTCTCGCCGGACGGCGCGCGCGTCGTCACGGCGTCACTGGACAGGACCGCGCGGCTGTGGGACGTTGGCTCAATTCCTAAGGGGACTCTCTTCCAAATCGCCTGCGCCTTGCTTCCAGATCACGATCTGACAGATCTTGCACGCGATTATGGCCTCACCAATCTTCTGCCGATCTGTGTAGACGATCCTCCGCTGGCTGACGCCCTACCTAAGTAAGCAATGTCTCGCATTTGTTTGGAGTATCTATCAGGGCAAACTTAGGCACAACACAAACTATTGATGTGGCGTCATTGTTTCAGATAGAAAATTTTTTGCTTTGCATTTCCGTGTGTCGACTAGACGGAATTTTCTACAATATTTCAACGTCGACGTCGCCGCAAGCCTCGAAATTCAGCTCCCATTTTAGTTGGCTCAGAGCCGATCCTGAAAGAAGTTGAGTCGACGGAGTCGGTTGTGATTCCCTGGCGAAGGGATGATTCGCAAGGGATTAGCCAATGTGGAAGCCGGAACATCGTGTCGCCGCGGACCGTCGCGGCCTTCGTTATCCGTCTGACCTAACCGACGCGGAATGGGCTCTGATTGGCCCAATGATACCGCCCGCCAAGCGCGGCGGCCGCAAACGCACGGTCGATGTGTGCGAGGTTCTCAACGCGATTTTCTAGGTGTTGGCGACGGGCTGCCAATGGAAGGCTTTACCCAAGGACCTGCCGCCCAAGAGCACGGCGCACTCCTATTTCATGCTATGGGATTGGAGCGGGACGCTGGAGCGCATTCACGAGGCTCTTTATGTCGCCTTGCGTGAGGCCGCCGGCAAGGAAGCGAGCCCGACGGCGGCGGTTATCGACAGCCAGAGCGCCAAGGCCGCTCAAAAAGGGGCGCATCGATTGATCCGCAAGGGTTTGACGCGGGCAAGAAAGTCACGGGCCGCAAGCGCCATATCCTTGTCGATACGCTCGGGCTCCTGCTCGGCGTAAGCGTCCTGCCGGCCAACGTTCAGGATCGCGACGGCGCGCGTGGTCTGTTGCAAAGCGCGCGGCAACGCTTTCCTTTCATCGCGAAAATCTTCGCCGACGCCGGATATCAGGGGCCGAAAATGGCGCGAACAATCGCCGCGACGGGCCCTTGGAAAATGGAGATCGTCAAGAGATCCGAGGCGAAAGGTTTCGTCGTCTTGCCCAAGCGCTGGATCGTTGAAAGGACGCTCGCCTGGATCAGCCGAAACCGTCGCCTCATGCGCGACTTCGAACGCTATGCGACCACCGTCGCCGCCTTCGTCCGCCTCGCCATGATCCGCCTCATGCTCAAGCGCCTGACCAACGCAACGCCTTGTTCATGATTCCTATCTTTGCGGATCGGCTCTAAGGATTTCATTCGGTCCCCCTATGTTTCCCCACGTAGAGGCAAGCCTGACCCGCAATCCTCTGCCGATGTCTCCTTCTGTGAAGGGTTTCGGATGCCGGCCCTTCGCGGACGCGTGCCGTTGCGCGGCGCTGGGGTCGGCGTCCGAAAGCCTCCAAAGAAGGAGACCGCGAGTCGGAAGGGCGTCTATCCGCCGCGAGCTATGGGGATTTGAGCGTCGCCAGCGACTGTTGACGACCGGTCGCAATGACCCTCGAAGACGATTTCGAGGGATAGAGGGCGCCCAAGCGGTGTTGTCTGCCGGCGTTGGGATGATGTTTTTCGCGGCGGCCGTGCTCGGGAGAGTTGGCTGGAGGACAATTGGGCGAGCGCCAGCTGCGCGGTCGAACGATCCGCAGCAAAAGAGAGGCGAGTTGCGGCGTTGCGGGTGACGCGATCGCGATCATGAGGTGTCGATCCTGATTTCGCCGAGCGAAGAGCGGCGCGGAGCGCGTCCGCGTTCGAAGGTCTCGACGACGATCATGCGGCCGCCGCAGCATGGGCAAGGATGCGCGAGGATGCGCGGCTCGGGTTGATGGTCGTCCTTGCAGCTCTTGTCGTGTTCGTGTGGGATCGATGCGGCCAGCAACTCGCGCGCACGGGCGATGTTTTGGGCGCGGACGCCGCTGGCGAACAGGCCGTAATGGCGAATGCGGTGAAAGCCGGTTGGCAGGACATGGATGAGGAAGCGGCGGATGAATTCGTCGGTTGCCAGCTTCATGACCTTTTGCCGCGCGCGGCTCTTGGCGCGGTAATCCTTGTATTTGAAGGCGACGCCGTCGCCGTCGCAGGCCAGCAGGCGGCTGTTGGAGATGGCGACGCGGTGGGTGTAGCGCGACAGATAGGCCAGCACGGCCTCGGGGCCACCGAAGGGGCGTTTGCTGTAGACCACCCATTCGACCTTGCGCGACGGCGCCAGATAGCGCGCGAAGGCGGCGCGGTCGGCGAGCTTGGCGTGCGCGCCAAAGAATCGCAGGCGCCCGGCGGCGTGGGCGACGACGAGTTTTTCCAGAAACAGCCGGCGGAAGAGCCGCGACAGCACGCGCACCGGCAGGAAGAAGCCCGGCCGGCAGGCTGCCCATCTCTGAGCGTCCAAGGAAATGCCGCCGCCTGGGATGATCATGTGAACATGTGGATGGTGGGTGAGCGCCGATCCCCATGTGTGCAGCACGGACGTCACGCCGATCCGCGCGCCTAGATGTTTGGGATCGGCGGCGATCGTGAGAACCGTCTCGGCGGAAGCCTTGAACAGAAGGTCGTAAATCACCGCTTTGTTCTGCTGGGCGATGTCGCCGATCGCCGCCGGCAAGGTGAAGACCACGTGATAATAGGGGACAGGCAGCAGCTCGGACTCTCGCTCGGCCAGCCACCTCTTCGCCGCCGCACCCTGACACTTCGGGCAATGCCGATTGCGACAGCTGTTGTAGGCGATGACTTCGTGGGCGCAGTCCTCGCAACGCGCGACATGCCCGCCGAGGGCCGCCGTGCGGCAGCTCTCGATCGCCGACATCACCTTCAACTGGGCAAGGCTCACATGGCCGGCGTTGGCTTTGCGCCACGCCGCTCCGTGGTCGCGGAAGATATCCGCGACCTCCAGAACGGGCCGCCTCATGACCGCCAGGGCTTATGCGGGTGGCTTGGCGCCTGCGGATTGCAGCGGGGTCAGGCGATCCAGCGGGCTCATGACGTCCCTGATGGTGTTGGTGGCAATGCGCGTGTAGAGCGCGGTTGTGTCGAGCTTGGCGTGCCCCAGCAGGACCTGGATCACGCGAATGTCGATGTTCTGCTCGAGCAGGTGCGTTGCAAAGCTGTGCCGCAAAGTATGCGGGGTGACGCGCTTGGTGATCTCGGCCATGTGAGCCGCCGCGTGGCAGGCCCGATTGAGCTGGCGCGTCGACATCGGGTCGATCGGGTCGCGGCCGGGAAACAGCCAGACTTGTGGCCGCGCGATGCGCCACCAGTCGCGCAAAAGCTCCAACAACTGTGGCGAGAGCATCGCGTGACGATCCTTGCCGCCCTTGCCCTGCTCGACGCGCAGCATCATACGCTTGCTGTCGATATCCGAGATTTTTAGCGAGACCACCTCGGAGACGCGCAGACCGGCGCCATAGGCGACACTGAGCGCGGCCTTGTATTTGACGCCGGGCGCCGCCTCCAACAAGCGCGCGACCTCCTCGGGGCTGAGGACGACCGGCAGCTTGCGCGGCTCGTGGACAAAGGTCAGATGCCGAACCAAGTCGGGCCGTTCGAGCGTCACCTTGAAAAAGAACCGGAGCGCGACGATCGCACAATTGATGCTTGGAGCGCCGACATGGTTCCTCGTCATATGCAATTGAAAAAGGCGAAGATCCTCGCTGGTCGCGGTGTCGGGGGAGCGGCCGAGAAAATCCTTGAAGTTCTGGACGTGCCGAATGTAGTCCTTCTGGACCTTTTCCTTGAAATGACGAACCGTCATGTCTTCGATCATCCGCTGACGCAGCGGGCTGACGGGTTTGTCGGTCATGGCGATACTCCTGTCTCACATGAGGTTGCGAACCCCGTGATCTTGAGACAGGACCAGCCTTCCCGTTATGCCGCCCTTCAATGCGCCGCGCGCAACCTCGCGCCGAGAAACCTACCGCGCGAGCGGTTTAGTTCCATGGGGCGAAGCTGTCGCGCTCACCACTTTCTGTCACAGAGGCTCTTCGAGGACGAGCGGACACGCTCCGAGGAAGGCCGGCAGGGGGGCTTTCTTTGCATTTAGAGCGGTACCCGAGCGAACTGAATCGCTGCGTAATTCCCGAATTGGCTGACTTCTGATTCATGATTTCCGCCGCGAGAAGGAGGCGGCGGAAATGGCGCGTTCCGAGGATCTTCGCGAGCGGGTGGTAGAGGCGGTCCTTGTAGACGGCGGTGCCTTAGTCAAGCATTTCGAGACGACGGGAGACGTCTCGCCGAGACCTTCAGGCGGCGATCGCCGATACGGACGCTTCGAAGCTCATCACGACTACCTCATGGGCCTGTTCGCTGCCTGCGGATACGATACAACCTGATCGGCTTCTGCTCTAGCTGACGCTCCCCTAGCCATCGCTGCAGCTATCGAAGCCGAGATAGCATTCGCCGCTTGTCTTAGAGGATCCGCGTCGAGATGAGCATATCTGTTCGTCGTCGCCGGCTGCGAGTGGCCGAGCAGCCTGCCGACGATCGGTAGCCCCAGCGACGCGCCGGCGCCCACGCTCGCGAAGGAATGGCGCAGATCGTAAAGGCGCACGCCTTCGAGATTGGCGAAACGCCGAACCGCCACCCAGGGCCGGTTCAGATCTGCGCGCGGCTTGTCAGGGTTGCGACCTGCGATCACGAAAGGACAGCCTTCGACGCGCGGGAGCTCGCTGAGCAGAGTCAGCGCCGGACCGCCGAGAATGACGGTCTTCCGTCCCGTCTTGCTGTCCGGGAGAAACAGCGCGCCGCGTTCGAAATCGACGTGCCGCCACTCGAGATTTAGAACCTCGCGCGGGCGCATGCCCGTCAAAATCAGGAGGCGGATCGCCGCCACCGCAAAGGGATCGAAAATGCTGTGCCGGTTTTCCGACTTCGCTCCATGCTTCGACTGCGGCTCATCGTCGACCCATGGAATTCCCTCGTTTTCGGCGCGCCGCAACGCTTCGCCGAGGCGTCCCATCTCGTCGCGCGAAAGATAGCGCTCCCACCTCTTTTCTGGGAACCGCTCGAGCCGGCTCGCGGGGTTCTTGGCGAACTCCGTTTCCTCGCGTCGCGCGGCCCAGCCCCAAATGGCGGAAATGACCGAGACGGCCGCGTTCGCTTGCCGCGGGGTCTCGCCCAGACCGGAATGCAACCGCGCGACATCGGCGCGCCCGATATCCACGATCCGCTTCTTACCGAGCTCTGGCAGGACATATTTTTCGAGCAGGCAACGATAGGACTCGGCAGTTCTGGGCTTACGCTTGGCGAGGACATGCTGCGCCATGAAGTCCTCGGCGACTTCCTGGAAGGTGCGCACCGCACGCGCCGCGCGGCGCGCGGCGACCGGATCCGCGCCCGCTTCGATCGCGCCGAGCAAATTCAGCGCGTGCGTGCGCGCTTGCTCCGCTGTCATCGGACCGAAGAGCCCGATCTTGACCTTTTGCGACCGGCCGTTCCGCTTGCACTGAATGATGAAGGTCTTGCGTCCCGAAGGCAGGACAACGACGCCGAATCCCCGCAGAGCGTCGTCCCACAGGACCTCCATCGACTTGCCGGCGTCGCAGGTCAGCCGCTCCACGTTCGTTTTGTTGATTCTGCCTTTCGCCACGCGATATCCTCCAATAGGCTCCTTGGAGCAGCGATTTCGGGTGTGAATTTTAGAAGCCATTTAGAAGCCAATCAAATCCAATTGGAGCGTAAGTTAGCGTACGATGGCGAAGGCGAGTTGAAGCAAGATATTGAATAATAGTGATTTATGCGGCTCTAGCGAAGAGTAGCGAAATCACTTTCTGCTCTTTGTAATCAGTAGGTCGCGGGTTCGAATCCTGCAACCGCACCATAAATACAAAGAGTTACACAGCAATTACCTACTTGGAGAACCCGATTTTGTTGCAGATTAGAAGCGGATGAAATCAAGTTCTGGCGTAAGCTGGCGTAGGATACAAAAGCTTCATGGGCGTAAGCGATTGAATTCACTGGAATCCACATTCATCAAGGAAGGCGGCAGAAATCGACTCCTGCTCTGCGTCGTTCGCGGTTCGCGACGGAGCCAGCGACCGCTGGCGCTAGCTTGACTCGTTAGGCGATAATCACTCCCCGAGCACGCGGCTTACCGGCTCACGTTGCTGCTAGGCCTAACATCGCCTACACGCTGGCCTATCGTGACTAGAGGGGCAGGAACCGAGGGTTGACGACAACGGATCGTTCTTACCGCTGGCCGGGCGTTCCCCTGGCGCTCGCTTCTGCTGTTCTATTCGGCGCCTCCACGCCTTTCTCGAAGCTGTTGCTGAGCGAGGTTCCACCACAGCTGCTGGCCGGCGTGCTTTACCTCGGCGCTGGGATTGGGCTCGCCGTGCTGCAACTGGCTCGAGCCGCCATCGGATTGCCGAGCCCCGAGGCGCCGCTGCGTCGCCCCGATCTTCCCTGGCTCGCCGCCATGATCTTGTTTGGCGGCGTCATTGGCCCCCTCTCGCTCATGTTGGGTTTGGCGCGATCCGACGCCGCGTCCGCGGCGCTCTTGCTCAATCTCGAGGGGCTGGCGACAATGGCGATCGCCTGGCTGGTTTTCAGAGAGAACGCCGATTGGCGGGTTTTCCTCGGCGCTCTGGCGATCCTCGCCGGCGCAGTTCCGCTTGCTTGGCGCGGGGGTGAATTTCATCTTGATCCGGGGGCGCTCCTCGTCGCCGGCGCCTGTGTGGCCTGGGGCATCGACAACAATCTCACGCGCAAGCTCTCCGCTGCGGATCCCGTCTCGATTGCCACCGTCAAAGGCCTCGTGGCGGGGACAGTGAATATTCTGCTCGCCTTCGCGCAAGGACAAACCGCCGTTTCTCTTCAGACGCTCGGATTGGCGGCGATCCTCGGCTTTTTCAGCATTGGCCTGAGCCTGGTGCTTTTCATGCTCGCGCTGCGTCACCTGGGAACGGCGCGCACGGGAGCCTATTTCTCCATGGCGCCCTTCATAGGTGCGCTGATCGCCGTCGTGCTTTTGCGCGAGCGTTTAAGTTTCTCTCTGGCGATCTCTGCTGGACTGATGGGCTTGGGGCTGTGGCTGCATCTTTCCGAACGCCATGAACATAGGCACGTGCACGAGGCTCTCGAGCACGAGCACATCCATGTCCATGACGAACACCATCGCCACGAGCACGCTGAGACCGTGATCGAACCGCATTCGCATTGGCATCGGCACGAGCCAATCGGGCATAGCCATCCCCATTATCCGGATATCCATCATCGACACCCGCACCCGACGGCTTGGTCTCTCTCGCCCCTGAGGGTTTTGATAGCGGCGCTGGCGATGGGTGCGATCGTCGCGTTCTATGCTTTTCGTGCGCAACAAGTCTCTTTCATGGAAGCGCCATCCGAAAGAACGGCGAGCGAACCGACGCAGCAGAGGAGAGAGATTCCGCCGCCCCCATCGTCGCCCGAGCGACCGACGAGCGCCGAAGCGCCGCCGCAATCAGACCTTGAAGCGGCCCGCGGCTACACCAGAGCGACGCTTCCAAACGGCGTAACGGTGAATTTTCCTCTCGCGGGCGCCGAGGCCGCCATCCTCGCTCGTCTGGAGCGACCGTCGCCTCACCTGACATGGTTCGCGCTTGAACGCGTCGAATTCGCACCGGGACAAAGCCTCCCCGAACCATCATCTTCGGGGCAGATCGAAAATGTCGCCCAGCTACTTGTCGCCTACCCACGCGTCCGAGCGATCATCGGCGCTTATCGGAACCGTAGCGCAAGCTCAGCCGAACGGCGCCTGGCGAAAGCCCGGGCGGCTTCCGTCCTCCAGGAGCTAACGCGCCTTGGCGTCTCCCCTTCGCGCCTGAAGACGCAAATCATCGACGCCGATGGAGTGAGCTCGGCCCACGGCCGCGCGACATGGCGATCAATAAAAACGCGCGACCTGTCACTTGGCCTCGTCGCCCACTGATTTCTGGCGGATAAGCGCTCCAACCTTGTCGCCGATATGACCTGCCGCATGGCGAAACTCGCGTCGACCGCCTATGCTCAAGCGCGATACCAGACTCCTAATGAGCTCGCGGAAAGTGCCGTGCACGCAACCACCTCTATCCCTTTCCCCGGCCTGACTTTCTTCGCCCGTGGTTCCGCGGTTAACTCGTCGGTGAGTGGTGACCTCCTCGTCCGCGCCGACGAAATCCTCGCAGCAAGCGCGATGGATGAAGAAACGTTGCTCGACCGGCTCAACAGCGCGCTGGAGGGCTTGAACTCCGCCGAAGCGGAAGCGCGTCTCGCCTTGGTCGGACCCAATATCGTCGCACAGAATGGTCAGCCAAGTCTTCTCGGCGAGCTCTGGGGACGCGCCAAGAACCCACTGAACGCGCTGCTGCTCGGCCTTGCCGCGGCCTCCTATTTCCTGGGAGACGCCAACGCCGCCCTGGTCATCTCGGCGATCGTCACGCTCGCCGTCGCAATGGCGTTCGTTCAGGAGCATCGTTCTAACGACGCCGCAGCCAAGCTGCGAGACGTCGTGAAGACAATGGCGAGCGTGAAGCGGCGCGAAACTTCGGTCAGCGAGCCAGAACTGTCCGACGGCTTCCATGAGGTTCCGATGGAACGGCTCGTGCCCGGCGACATCGTGCGGCTATCGGCCGGAGACATGATTCCTGCGGATCTGCGCCTGCTTGCGGCGAAGGACCTTTTTATCAATCAGTCGACACTGACGGGCGAAGCGCTGCCCGTCGAGAAGTCGGCGCAATTCAACGCCGCCGCGACGAACTCGCCCTTGAGCGCATCCAACGTCTGCTTGATGGGGACGAGTGTCGTCAGCGGTTTTGCGACGGCTGTGATTGTGGAGACGGGTCCTCGCACCTATTACGGTCAGCTCGCCACTCGCATCGCGGCGCTGCGCGAGCCGACCAGCTTCGACAAAGGCATCAATAGTTTCATCCGGCTCATGCTGCGCCTCATGCTCGCTCTGGCGCTGAGCGTGTTTTTGGTCAATGGCCTGATGAAGGACGATTGGCCCGAAGCATTGCTCTTCGCGCTTGCCGTTGCCGTGGGATTGACCCCTGAACTGCTGCCGATGATCGTGACGGTGAATCTCGCGAAGGGCGCGATCGGCATGGCGAAGAAGCGTGTTATCGTGAAGCGACTCAACGCCATTCAGAATTTCGGCGCCATGGACGTGCTCTGCACCGACAAGACCGGAACGCTAACGCAGAATCGTGTTTCTCTTAGTCTCCATCTCGACGTCGACGGCCAGTCCGACGCTCGGGTGCTCGAATACGCCTATCTGAACAGTCTCTCTCAATCCGGCTTAAAGAGCCTGCTCGACGTGGCGGTGCTCGAGCATGTCGCGCAGATCGGCAATGTCAATTTGCGCCACCGCTATAAAAGCGTCGACGAGATTCCTTTCGACTTCAACCGCAAGCGCCTCTCCGTCATACTTTCTCGCGACGACGGCGATGCCCGTCCAGGCCTTCACGGCGCATATCACTTTTTGAAAAGTCTCGTCATGACGCCTTTTCGCGAAGGCGCAGGGCACGTGCTCATTTGCAAGGGGGCCGTCGAGGAGACTCTGGTGCGCTGCAAATATTTGGAGAAATCCGGCCGCCTGATGAGGCTCAATATGACGCGGCGAGAACAGGCGCTGGCAAAAGCGCGGGAACTCAATGAGGACGGACTGCGTCTCGTCGCGGTCGCCTATAGGGAAGTTACCCGCCCAAGGAAGAGCTATTCTGTCGCCGACGAGCGCGACCTCGTGCTGCTCGGATTTATCGCCTTTCTGGATCCTCCAAAGGAGAGCGCCGAAAGCGCGCTCGCCACTCTGAAAGCCTCGGGAGTTGAGATCAAGATTTTGACGGGCGACAATGAAATTGTCACACAAAAAATATGCCGGGAAGTAGGCTTGGCGACGGATCGTATTGTGCTCGGCTCGCAGATCGAAAAACTAGACGATCCTCAACTCGCCGAGCTTGTCGAAGACGCCACAATCTTCGCCAAACTTTCTCCGGATCAGAAAGCGCGCATCGTCGCGGCTCTGCATGCGCGCGGGCATGTTGTGGGTTTTCTCGGCGACGGGATCAATGACAGCCTAGCGCTGAAAGCTGCAGACGTCGGCATTTCCGTCGACACGGCGGTCGACATCGCCAAAGAGTCTGCGGACATCATCCTCCTGGAGAAGAACCTGCTGATTCTCCAGCAGGGCGTCGTCGAAGGACGCAAAGTGTTTGGCAATATCGTCAAATACATCAAGATGGGCGCGAGCTCGAATTTCGGCAGCATGTTCAGCGTTCTCGGCGCCAGCCTGTGCGTGCCTTTTCTTCCGATGCTCCCCATTCAGGTGCTGACCAATAACCTTCTCTATGATTTCTCGCAGACTGCCATACCCACCGATAATGTCGACGAGGAGTATCTCGCGCGACCACGCAGATGGGACATCGGCAATATCTTTAAGTTCATGCTCCTTATCGGGCCAATCAGCTCGATCTTCGACTTCACGACTTTTTATGTGATGACCCATGTTTTCGACGGCCTCGAAGATCCCGCTCTCTTCCAGACGGGCTGGTTCGTCGAATCCCTCCTGTCACAGACTTTGATCATCCATGTTATTCGAACTGCAAAGACGCCCTTCATAGAGAGTCGCCCGAGCACGGCCTTGGTCATCACTTCGCTCGCGGTCTGCGCAATCGGCGTCATTTTGCCCGTCACCCCACTAGGACAGACGCTGAGATTCACGCCGTTGCCGTGGCTCTATTGGCCGATTCTCGCCGGCACTCTCCTTCTCTATGGGCTTCTGACCCAGGCTGCGAAGCTCTGGTTCATTCGACGCTGGGGGATGTGAGGAAGGATCTGCGTCGCTCGGCATACTTGGAATTGTCGAGATGGCGCTATGTGCTGAATGGTCCATGGCGAAAAATCCGCAATTCGCCTTCAGCCCGAAGTGGTCGTGCGCCTTCGCGTTTCGAAGAAAATGCTGGCTCGTGTCGGCGGAGGATGCGGACAGACGGTCTTGTCCCAAGTACGGCGAGCTTTGAGCCGTCGCAACATAGCTGGGGCCTCCAACACCCGCAGGTGTCGATTTCGGTCTCGATACGAGACTGCCGCCTCACGCTAATTCAGCGAATTAAAATGAATCAGCATGACGGCTGTTTCGGTTTCATACGGGACGGAGCGCAAAGTCGTAGGGGCTCATCATGCTGCAAGGCGCTGTGGGTAGCTTTCATAGTCTGATCGGAAATCTGCAAGAGCCGCCTGGTTGAGCCGGCGAGTGTTTTGTTGAGAACGGCAACGCGCCCGCCGAGGAAAACCTCCGGGTCCATCTGTTCCATCTCATCTGCTGTCTTTTTGATCACGCGTTTTGAGAGGATTTCCCTGACGACGCTTTCAACCAAAGCCGTTAAAATCGGCGGTCATCCTACATGAATTTCGCAAATATGATGTCCTGCCGCCGCGCGAACCGCGAATTTCTCGCAATAAGACAGATCCCGGCACCCGAGACGCTCGCGACGGCATTGGAAGGATGCGATACCTGCGTCTCGCCGCCTCATCGACGGCGCCATACAGTCGCCAACCAAGGCTGCGCGGACGCCGGCGCGCCGCTGGGCCTGAAAAAATGCTCGAGTTCCTCGAAGCCGGCCGCCACTCCGAAAGCGAGCCAGCTTGCGGGCCGATGAAAGACGCCGTAGCGACCGTCGCTCCAGCCTTCCTGATCTTTTCCATGCGGAATGGAGCTAAACAAGACGCCCTCAGGCTTCAGCGCCGTGTGAAGCTCGCGCAAGACGCGTGGCAATTCATGGCTCGGCACATGAAACAGCGACGCATTGGCGAAGATTCCGTCGAAATGGCTTTGAGGCATATCGAGCGCAAGAAAATCTTGCCTCCACACTTCGCAGCCGCTGTAGGCGCGCGCCATCTCCACGAAGCGCGTCGCGCCATCGAGGCCGATTGCGGCGTGGCCAAGCTGCGCAAGCGTCTTTAGGTCGCGGCCAGGACCACAACCCAAATCCAGCAGCGTGAGCGGAGGCTCTACGCGAATGTGCCGGAGCATCGCCGCGATGTTTTGAGTTACGTCGTGGTCGCGCGTGCCTGCCCAAAATGCCTCGGCGCGCTGATTGTAATGCTGCAAGGTGATCCCAGCAATATCTGTATATTCGTCCGAGCTTGAACTCATTCTCTTGCTTCCTACCGAGCGTTGCGTCGAGGCGGCAAACATCCGAGCACATTATAGACCTCGTCCCGTTCCTCTACGGCGCTACCTCAATCCCGGACCTCGCGCTGTATTGAAAAAATATCATAGGGCGGAGCATGTTCCGCATTGGCGTAGCTTGACTGCGGATCGACGAGTCCGCCTGAGGTGACCGATAGGCGCCTGATCTGGCTGATGTCGCCACCGTAAACATGAATGAGGACGGATGACGGATCATTCCGCGTGCTGGCGAACTCCCAGGTCGGCCCACTCCCAGACGGTCGAACCTCCACCGCGTTCGTCTGTAGCAGGCGGAGTTCGCCGGCCTGACCTTTCTCCAGAGAACCATCGACTTGCTGGCGAGACACTGGCCCGTGCAAGACCCCCGTGATCTCCCAGACCGAGGGTTGGAAAATCGTCATGAACGCCGCGCGTCCCAGAACCGTGCTCACAACGGAGAAGCGGTCGAGCCCATCGCGGTATATCTGAAACTGCTTGCTTCCAGCGGGATTTGGAACGGTGAAGACCGTTGGCAGCCAGTCTTGGGCGGTCACGAGCCGCGCCATGATGTCTTGACCGATCAGTAGGATTTCCCGCTCGCTTTCGGCGAGTTCAACGAGGGACTGGATATCCCAAATAAACCGCCTCAACGCTTCTGGAACCGGCTCTCGCTCGATGAACCGTAGATCTGGATTCGCTGCTGTCACCGTGATCGACTCTGATTGTCTGCCCGTCAAACTTGTTGAGCAAGCAAGCTGTAGGCCACGCGAACGCGCAAAGTGTGCGCGACGACGACGGGACTTCATGATGGCACCGGGGCGCGCGCAGGCAGCGCCACCCGTTGGACTACAATGCGAATGGCCAAGTGGCTGCTATCTTGCGTTGGAATTAGGCGCCTTCGCGAGGTGTGAAACGTTGAGTAAAGCTTATGTGGGACCGATAAATTAACTGGGTTGCGACGACCGTTAACGATTCCTGATGCAGGAAAGGCCGGCTCCGAGGAGGACGGCGATGCGTTGGAAGATCACGATCGAGGGCATTAACGACGTCGGCGGTGGCGATTGCGCCGAGATTGTTGTCGAAAAGGAATTCAATAACTTGTCGAATGGGGAGATCGGCCTGACGATCTCGGATGGCAAGGCGATCATGGCGTGCCTGCAGCAGCTAAAGCAGCAATGTGAGGCCTATGTTCTGTCTCGCCGCTATTGCTCGGATTGCGAGACCTTCCGCCCTATCAAGGACTATCGCAGGCCTAAGATCCGAACGGTCTTTGGACGCGTAGAAGTCAGCAACCCGCGCATTTTGAATTGTCGGCGGCGTGCAAATCCGGACAGTGAGATAGGAGGATTTTTTGCCTGACAGCGGCGAGGATTCTCGTTGAGAATCGGGAGCATTCGATGTCGAAGAGGTCCCGCCGGACGCATTCTCCGGCGCTTAAGGCGAAGGTGGGCGTGGGCCAACGAGAGCGAGTTTCGGCGCGCTGCCTGACCCCCAGCTTCTTTCCTGTCTCGATCCACTTAAAATCCGCGGAGAGCTGTCCAAACAAGCGGGGCCAGCTCTCCGCCTTCATCGTCAGAGCACAAGCAGGCCGAGCTCGATCTGCCGAACGATCCCGAGCGAGAGTTCCTGGTGAGCATCGATCCGGCGCCTGTACGCGGCAGCAAGTCAGAAAACGCGCGGATCCTCAGCCGCCCCTAGTGGAACGAATCCAACGCTTGGCGCCCGCTTCTGACGGCGGCGATGATTTTGTCTGGATCGGCGGTCCATGTGAAGGGCTTCGCGTCTCCGTTGTGTTCGCCGAGGAAGCGATTGATGGCGGCCTGGAGGTCTGCGACCGAGCGGAAGACCCCGCGCTTCAAGCGCCGCTTCGTGAGCTTGGCGAAGAACCCCTCGACGGCGTTGAGCCGGGAGCACGGGGTCGGCGTGAAGTGGAAAGTGAAACGTCCATGGCGCGCGAGCCATTGTCGCACCTTCGGATGCTTGTGGGCGGCGTAATTGTCGAGGATCACGTGCACGACCTTGCCCGCGGGGACCTCGGCCTCGATGGCGTTGAGGAAGCGGATGAACTCCTGACGCCGATGGCGCTGCATCTTGCGCCCGATCACCGTGCCATCGAGCACGTTGAGCGCGGCGAAGAGGGTCCGTCGTTCCGTGGCGCTTGTAATCGTGGGTCATCGTGCCCGTGCGGCCCTTTTGAGCGGCAGGCCGGGTTGGGTTCGGTCGAGCGCCTGGATTTGGCTCTTTTCGTCGACGCTGAGCACGATGGCGTGCGCCGGTGGATCGACATAAAGCCCGACCACGTCGCGCAGCTTGCTCACGAACTCGGGATCCTTGGAGAGCTTGAAAAGCCGGACGCGATGCGGCTGGAGCCCATGCGCCCGCCAGATGCGCTGCACCGAGCTGACCGAGACGCCGGCGGCCTTGGCCATCATCGCGCCGATCCAATGCGTCGCCTCGCCGGGCGGCTCTTGCAGCGTCAAAGCCACGACGTGTTCGGCGACATCCTGGCCGAGCCGCAGGATGCGGGAGGGCCGGGTCTTGTCGCGCAAAAGGCCGTCGAAGCCTTCCTGCATGAAGCGTTCTTGCCAGCGCCAGACGCAAGTCTTGGACTTGCCGCTCCGGCGCATGATCTCGTTCGTGCCGACGCCGTCCGCCGAAAGAAGGACGATCTCAGCGCGCCACGCATGCTTTTGAGCGGCGTTGCGATCCTTGACGAGCGCCTCAAGCCGCTTGCGATCCGCCGCCGAAACCGTGATGGAAATCCCCCTGCGCATGCGCCAGACTCCCATGCGCGAAGATCGCCCGGAATCCCTCCAGGGACTCAAACGTCAGATTTTATCCAATAGGTCGCAAACGGAACGGGCCACCCTCGGCCTCTTCGATGCCCACGATATTCGAAATCTTTGCGAGCCGCTCCATAGTCTCGGCATGAATGTCGATGCCGGTTCGCCCGGGATCCGTTTCGAGGATCAGCGGCAGCTCCACAGAGCGAGCAATCTGGCAAAAATGAGCGTAAACGCCCTCCTGATTAGGTCTATTGTAATAGGGCGCGACGAGCAGCGCTGCATTTGTGCCCGCTTCTTCTGCGACTCGCGTCAACTCAACGCTCTCCTGCGTGCAATTCGCCCGGTGGCGGCGACAATTGGAACCCGCTTCGCCGACGTCTCTACCGCGATCTCGATCAATCCCAGTCGCTCTGCCAGCGGAAGTGTCGTTCCCTCGCCAATGGCGCCGGCAACCACGAGGCCTTGTTGACCATGCTCAATCAGCCAACTGATGAAGCAAGCGAAGGTGCGCTCGTCCACCGAGCCCCGCTCGAAAGGCGTCGGGACCGCCGGTAGAGAGACATTGTCAGAAGTCAGCAATAGCGGCCATACTGGCGAGCGAGTTCGACGAAGTCAGCGGTCAGCTGCTTCCCGTCCTCTCGCCCTCTAGCAATGCAGCGCTGGATCAAGCGATGCTGCCCGAGCACCCGGCGCTAGGACAGTTGCAACTTGGATCGAACGTGATCGATGCAGGCGCGGCGACGCACGGGGCTTAGATGTTTCCCTTTGCGGCCTCGGCCAGGATCATCTTATCCAGAGTCAGATCGGAGACGGCGCGACGCAGCCGCGTGTTCTCCGCCTCGAGTTCCTTCATCCGTTTCGCCTGATCCGTCTTCAGCCCGCCAAACTCCTGGCGCCACCGGTAATACGTGACCTCGGTCACCCCGATCGCCCGCACCGCGTTCACGACGGACTTCCCTTGTGAAATCAAGACATCAGCCTGCCGCAGCTTCGCGACGTTCTCCTCAGGCTTGTGACGTTTCCTCGCCATTGTGATCCTCCTTCTCACGTCCGAAGACATACCTCAGGGTGGACCTGTTCAATGGGGGTGGATCAGTCGCTTGTCGCGATTTCCGAAACACGGTATGTCGTGTTACGACATACAGTCAAGAAGAATTCAAAATGGCTTCCCTTTCTCAGGTACCATGCCGAAGCACTCCACAGAAGGCCCCGAAATCAATGAGTCCTAAGCGCGCGTCACGCGCTCGCTCTAATGCGCAGCAGGTCGCCCGAATTTTGCGCAGGAGGTCGTCCTAATTTTGCGCAGGAGGGCGCCCCAATTTTTCCATAGTTCGGCATTTATGTCGCGCAACGACATATCAACCTGAGTGACACCGTGAGCTCAACTCGAGCGTCGAAAGGGAGGTTCAACCGTGAACGGAGTGGTGGTTCTTGCCCTCAGACGACCTTACACCTTCGTGGTTCTTTCCATCTGCATCCTGATCTTCGGTGTCATGGCGATCTTTAAGATGCCGACCGACGTTTTCCCGAACATCAAAATACCAGTGGTCGCCGTCGTGTGGTCTTATGCCGGGCTGCTTCCCAAGGAGGTCTCGGGCCGCATCACCTATTATTACGAGCGCGCGTTGACGACCAATGTGGAAGGCATCGAGCATATCGAGAGCCAGTCCTACTACGGCGCGAGCATCACCAAGATCTTTTTGCAACCGGGGATCGACCTCGCGGCGGCAGAAGCCGACATCGATTCGATCTCGCAAACGGTGACGAAGGCGCTACCCCCCGACATCTCGCCGCCTATGGTCATGCGCCTCGAGGCGTCTTCCGTGCCCGTCGCCATGTTGAAGGTTACAGCCGAAAATCTGACGCCCGCAGATCTCTACAACCTCGCGAAAAACAAGATTCGGCCATTGCTAGTGATGATCCCAGGTGCGATCCTACCGCATCCTTACGGCGGTCAGGACAAGCAACTCCTGGTTTCGCTTGATCAGCAAAAACTTCTCGCCCGACACCTAACCGCGACCGATGTGCACGCCGCGCTCGGAAGACAGAGCATCGTGCTTCCGGCCGGCGACGTGAAAATCCACGCGACCGACTGGCTTGTTCAGACCAACGCCACGCCGCTGCAAGTTGAGGACTTCAACAATATCCCGATAAAACGAGTTGGCAACACGACGATTTACATGCGCGACGTGGCCGACGTCAGGCTGGGCGGCCCGCCACAGATCAACGCCGTCCTGGTCGATGGCAAGCAATCCGTGCTCATCGTCGTCATGAAGAGCGGCGAAGCCTCGACGCTAGAAGTCGTCGACGGCATCAGGAAGGCATTACCGCGCATTGAACAGGTCGCCCCACCTGGCGTTAAGGTCGAGCTACTCAACGACGCTTCGATTTTCGTGAAGGACTCGATCTTTGACGTCCTGAAAGAAATGGCGCTCGCGTCCTTGCTGACGGGCTTGGTCGTGTTGCTATTCCTCGGTTCCTGGCGCGCGACCGTCATCATCGCGACCTCGATTCCGCTTTCGATTCTAAGTGCGATCGTCTGCCTGCATTGGGTGGGACAAACGATCAATGTCATGACGCTCGGCGGATTGGCGCTGGCGGTCGGAATTCTCGTCGACGACGCAACCGTGATGATCGAAAATATTGACACCCACATAGAAATGGGGAAGCCGCTCGAGGTTGCGATCATCGACGCCGCCAATCAGATCGTCATACCAACTTTTGTCTCGACGCTCTGCATTATCATCGTCTGGTTTCCATTGTTCGAATTATCCGGCGTCTCAGGATGGCTGTTTACGCCGATGGCGGAGGCGGTCATGTTCGCCATGATCGCTTCCTTTATCTTGTCGCGGACCTTGGTCCCGACCATGGCAAAATTCCTTCTCGTCGAGCACAACCTGCCCGACGAGCACAGCGGTAATGCGGGTCACGGCGACGAAGGTCCTTCCCTCTCTGGCGGCAGGCGATATCCGACCCCGGAAGAAATCTATGCGCTCGCCAACCGCGATGCGGAGAGAAGAGCCTTGTCGGGCGACGGCGGCGTTTCACACTTCGCGGTTCCTATCGATCACGTCGATCACTCCGATATTCGCGCAGGTTTGTTCAACCGCGCGCAAAAGGCTTTCGAAAGCGGCTTCCAAAAATTGCGTGACGGGTACGATCGGCAGCTCCGCGCCGTGCTGGAATCACGGCGCCGTTTCGTAACCGTCTTTCTTGCTTGCGCCGTAGCCTCTCTAGGTCTGTTCTTTTTCAACGGTCAGGAGTTTTTTCCGGAGATCAAATCCGGCACGCTTCAAATGCACGCACGGTTTCCGCTGGGCACCCGCATAGAAGTGACGGGACGTATTGCCTCACTCGTGTCCCAGGACATTGAGCGTCTGCTGCCAGGTCAGATCGAAGGCATCGTTAGCAACTGCGGACTGCCGGTTGGTCCTCACAACCTCGCCTTCATCCCGACGCCGACAATCGGTCCGCAGGACTGCGACATGACCATCACGTTGAAGAACGAGACCTCGCCGGTGTGGGATTTTCGAGCGATTCTCCGGAAGGGCCTGTCCGAGCGCTATCCGGGATCGGAATTTACTTTCCAGCCCGCGGATCTGACCGCGAAAATTCTGAATTTTGGCTCGCCCGCGCCGATCGACGTCCGGATCAACGGGGGCGACGCAGGCCAGGATTACGAATTTGCGCTTAGGCTCGCGAGTAGGATTCGCAAGATCAGCGGCGCTGCCGACGTAGTGGTTCAACAAACCATGCGCACGCCGACCTTGCTGGTCGAGGGCAACCGGAGTTTAGGTCTCGGGATTCAGCTCACGGAAAAGGACATAGCCGACAATCTGCTGATGTCCCTGTCTGGCAGCCAGCAGGTCGACCAAGTGTTCTGGCTCGATCAAAAGAGCGGCAATTCATATCAGATAAACGTCTACACGCCGCAATATCAGCTCACGAAGATTTAAAATCTCAAAACGATCCCGGTGGACAAGGGTGATCCAAACGCTACCAGCGAGGATTTCCAGCTGCTCGGCAGCGCGTCGAACCTGACGGTGAGAGGCACGCCTGGCGTCGTCTCGCACGCCAACATCATGCCGTTGTTCAACATCTATGTGTCGGCAGAGACGCGCGATCTCGGTGGCGTGCTCGCCGATGTGAAAAAGACGGCAGAGGAGATGGAGAAGGAGCTCCCGCGGGGCGCGGCGCTCGACATCCATGGTCAGGCGGAAACGATGCATTCCGCCTATCTTGAGCTGATTGGCGGGCTCATCGCTTCGATCGTTCTGATCTACCTACTGATCGTCGTGAATTTTCAATCCTGGTTGGATCCCTTCATCATCATCACCGCGCTGCCCGGCGCCTTGGCGGGCATCGCATGGGCGCTGTTCCTGTCGCAAACCAATCTTTCGGTGCCGGCGTTGACGGGCGCGATCATGTGCATGGGCACAGCGACGGCGAACTCGGTCCTCGTCGTCTCCTACGCCCGCGAGCGGCTCGAGGTACACGGCGACGCCGTGCAGGCGGCGCTCGAGGCGGGATACGCCCGCATCCGTCCGGTTATCATGACCGCTTCGGCGATGATCATCGGGATGCTGCCGATGTCGATGGCCAACTCCCAGAATGCGCCGCTTGGTCGCGCCGTAATTGGTGGCCTCCTCGTGGCGACCTTCGCGACTCTGTACTTCGTCCCCTGCGTTTATGCGATCGTCTACAAGCGGGATCGCGCCAAAGCCGAGAGAGTGCAATGAAAGCAGATCTGTATCGGATCGAACCGATTACCGCCCGTCTTCGAAGCCGACGGGTTTCTTCCTCCGTCGCGGTGCTGCTGACGCTGTTCACCGCCTATCAGTTTTATGCACGTCACCGAACCGCACGCCTTCTAGAAGAGGAAACGCTGAAGAACTCCGTTCCCAGCGTGACGATCTCCAACCCCAAGCCCGGGCCGTCGACCGAGACGATCACATTACCCGGCAACATCGAGGCTTGGTTTCAGGCGCCGATTTATGGTCAGGTCTCCGGGTACGTGAAGATGTGGTACAAAGACTACGGCGCGCAAGTGAAGGGAGGCGATCTGCTCGCTGAAATCAACACGCCGACGCTGGATGCACAATATTCACAAGCGAAAGCCGGGCTGGACGCCCAACGAGCGAAATATGATCTCGCGGTCGTGACGGCGCAGCGTTGGACGGCGCTACGTCCATCCCATGCCGTGTCGGAGCAATCAATCACGGTGCAGGAAGCCAATCTGAAGAAAGAAAAAGCGGAGCTTGAGGCGGCCCAGCACAATGTCACGAATTTCGAAGCTCAATTGCAATTCAAGAAGATCGTTGCGCCTTACGATGGACTTGTGACGGCCCGCAACATCAATGTCGGTGACTACATCAACAAGGAAGGCAACATCAGCGACAAAAGCGCGGTAACAAACCTGTTTTCGGTCGCCGACATCCACAAGATGCGTCTGTTCATTTCCGTCCCGGAAGCCTTCGGACAGATCTTGAAACAGGGGTTGACGGCCGACTTGACGGTTCCGCAGCTTCCCAATCGCCATTTCACCGCCAAGTTCTTGACAGTCGCCGGGGGGTTTGATCCGAACACCCGCACCGCCGTTACGGAATTCACGATCGACAACGACGACAGAGCCCTGTGGCCGGGATCCTATGCGACGGTAAAGCTGACGGTGCCGCTCGAGCGCAATAACTTGATCGTCCCCTCGAGCGCACTGGTCTTTCAGGAGGAAGGTGCGCAAGTGGGCGTGGTCGAGAAGGACGACACCGTGCACTTCAAGCCGATCAAGATCGTTCGGATACTGGATGGCGCCATCGAAGTTTCGTCAGGCGTTTCGCCCGCTGATCGCATCATCGACACGCCGAGTGCGGCCTTGCTCGATGGCGACAATGTTCGCGTGGTGACGCCAGCTCGGGGCTATGTGATCAATCCCCAGGATCTGAACTGAAATCATGAAACGTGCTGGATTTTTCTCGCGAGATCTCGTCGCCGCGGAGACGCATGCCATGATCGCTTCCCAAATCGGAATATGTGCGCGCCGAGGAACATTGCTGTTCGCTGCAGCTCTGTCCGGGTGCAACGCCTTGCCGGGAGTTGATCTTGCGCCACCCTATGAGCCGCCAAATTTCGTCGTCCCGGCCAACTGGCGTGGCTCGAGCCCCTTCGTCGAAGCAAGACCTTCCGACGCCGAAATGCGATCAGACTGGTGGAAGCTTTTTCGCGATCCTAAGCTTAACGAACTCGAAGAGCAGGCCCTGGCGGCGAACCCGGACCTCCAGGCTGCGGCGGAGCGCTTCATACAAGCGCGGGATGTGATGATGAAGGCGCAATCGCGTCTTTATCCACATCTTGGGCTCGGCCTCGGAGCCTCCGATAACAAAGAGTTGGAGAACGCGCTTTTTCGAGGACCCGATAATCCGATATACGACACGTCCGTTGCGGACGCCGGCATTGCCTCCTGGGAGCCTGACTTCTGGTATGCGATCCGCAACGAAACGCGCGCCCAGGTCTATCGCGCCGAGCAACGCGCCGCCGATTACGCCCTGGCGCGGCTCAGCATGGAGGCGGAAATCGCCTCGGACTATTTTTCCATGCGCGGTTTGGACGCGGAACTCGGTATCTACAAGCAGTCGATCGATTACTACAAGCAGTCGCTCGCAATGGTGAACGAGCAGTTTGACCACAAGCTTGCTTCCGAGCTCGACGTGGCCCGGGCCAAGAATCTGCTCTACACAACCGAAGCGAAGCAGCTTGAGGTGCAAGGTGAACGCGAAGTTGTCGAACATGCGCTCGCAATTCTCGTCAACACCGCCCCCGCGAGCTTCAGGGTCGCGCCCGTGGAAACACTGAAGGTCGTCGCATTGAAGACGCCGAAGATATTTCCTTCGACGCTGCTCGAGCGTCGTCCTGACATTGCCGGCATGGAACGGGAAATGGCGCGCGCCAATCGCGAGATTGGTATCGCCACGGCAGCCTTCTTTCCGCGAGTTGAATTTCGTCTCGCTGGCGGCTTCGAAGATCACGGAATCAACCTCGTGAAGCTCGCTAACAGCTTCTGGTCATATGGAGCCGCCGTTTCGATGCCGATTTTCCAGGGAGGGTTACGCCGAGCGCAACTACAAAAGTCCTGGTCGGCCTACCGCGAAACCGAGGACAAGTATCGTTCGACCGTGCTCAACGCATTCCGCGAGGTTGAGAACGGCTTGAGTCTAACGAGGCGGCTGGACGAATCAGCGAAAAAGCTCGATGCGTCCGTGGCTGCTGCGACTCAAACGCAAAACCTCACCATGGAATTGTACAAGGGCGGCCTCGGCTCGAGCCTCGACCTCATTTATGCGCAGGTCGCAACATTGACGGCCCGCGTCGACCAGGTCCGGATCAAGGCGCGTCTGCTGAGATCCACGGTCGATCTCATTCGGTCGCTCGGCGGAGGGTGGGACCGTGGGAAGCTGCCGGACGACGAAGAAATCCAACCCTTCACGCCGTTGCAATATGATATTCAAGCAAAACCGCAGCCGGTCGGCGACGTGGATACGGCACAAAGTCCGGCGGATACGAATTTGACGAAAACCGTGAATTGACTGACGAGTTTATTTGGCTGAGGTTACAGCTATACCCTTTTTCCCGGCGCGGGCTTGCTCGTGTGTGGCTGCCGATAGATTGCCGCGATTCTCTCCCGTTTCAGCAAGTGCGCGACATGCCGCTGGCTCACGACGCCGCCTTCGCGTCGCAGAAGCCCGCACAGCTTCTACACCCGCGACAATTAAAAATGCAGTTCGTCGAGAGGATGCATCAGATTTAAATACTGGGCTGAGACCGGCTGCGGGGGCCACCGCTTTTTTGAGCACGCCGATCGAAAATCGGCGCCCTGGACTGTCAGTAACTATTCCCGTCCTGACCCTTCCAATGGCCGCCACTTTCGTCGAACCGGGTCTCGTCCTTGAACTCGATGACTTTGCCCGGTTCGATATATTGCCGATCCTTGATCATCTTGTTCTGGATCGTGGTGGAATAATAAGTGCTCGCAGAGCAGCCGGCTTTCACGACGTTATCGGGGCCCTCGGGCTTGCAGTCGAGATTGGCGCCCTTGGGAAACAAGACCTTCGTCGTGAAGTAATATTCAACCCCGGCGTGCCCGGCCCCTTCGACGTCGAGGCGCCAGAAGCGCGTCACTTCGAAGTTCTGAACTTGCGCGTCGGGATCGAACTTTTTGTGGATCAAATTCTCGAAAACCTTTCGCGCATCCTCGGCCGTCGGCAAGCAGCTGAACAAGCAAAACGCCTGCGCCGGCAGCGTCGGAAGAACGAGGACCGATGCGATCGATGCCGCAAGCTTGAGCCTGGTCATGTTGGGGCCCCTCATAGTTTAGATGGCTGGTGAGGAAGCGTCGCGCGCACATCGGGGGCGTCCCGCCTCCCCGAGGCAAGTCCGCGCGACGCGTTGATCAGCTCTCCTGGCGCAGTCCAGGGGAACGTCCAAGTTTCCGTCAGAACTCGCGCGCCCGCGCGCAGATAAAGGCGAAGGTCGCTCGTCTCTCCGGGCGCTACTGCGACGTCGAACATGGCGCGCAGACCCTCGATATGCGGGTTGGCGACGACGCTGGATCGTAGAACATCGCCCTTGGTCGAACTCGCGACGGCCTCGATCTCGGAGGGATCGGCCATGTAGTAGGCAAGGTCGCCTTTCGCAAAGTCCACCAGAAACCTACAGGCGCTCGGGCCGGCCTCCTCCGCGGAGCCCAGGGCGCGGGCGGGCGCCGTGAAAGTGTTCACGACGCGCCCATTCGGCGACAGGCGGGCGTCGTCGAGACAAGCCGTCAGTCGATAGGCGTATGAGAAGGGCTGCAATGGCGCCGGCGGAGCATTCGGCGTCCAGCTTGTGACGATATTGTCGTTGCTCTCGTCCGTGGTGGACAGTTCGATCAGCTCGACCCGCCCAGCGCCCCAATCGCCCTTTGGCTCGACGAAATAGCTGGGGCGAGCCTCATAGGCGAGCTCCAGATCCTGGTAGGATTCGAAAGTGCGGTCGCGCTGCATGAGGCCGAAGCCCTTCACGTTCCTGTCGAGGAAGGAAGTCGTCCTCTCGGAGGCAGGATTGGAAAGAGGACGCCAAATCCACTCGCCAGCGCCGGTTTGCATGAGAAGACCGTCGGAATCGTGAAGCTCGCTGCGGAAACCGTCGCGCACGCGCTGGTCGTTTTCCCCGGTGAAATACATTGAGGTCAGGGGCGCGAGACCGAATTTGACCCCAGCGCGGCGTGGAAACAGCGTCGCCGTCACATCCAGAGTGGTTTCCTGCCCCGGCGCAATGTCGAAACGGAAGGCGCCCGTCACTGCTTCTCCGTCCAGCAGAGCGTGAACCGTAGCGCGGCCTTCTCCTGGCGCCGGGATCTCAAGCCAGAATTCGCGGAACCGCGGAAAGCTTTCTTCGGAGGTTCCGGCCTCGACGCAGAGCGCTCGCGCGGAAAGCCCGTACTGCTGATCGCGTCCGAGAAAGCGAAAATAGCTCGCGCCGAGAAAGGAAATCACTTCGTCTGAGACGTGCGGATCGTTTAGCGGATAATGCAGCCTGAAGCCCGCAAAGCCAGTGTCTGCGGGAAGGGGCTTATCCAGCTTGAATCGCCCATATTCGAAGAAGCTCGGCGAGTAACGCAACCGCGTGGCGATTCCATTCTGAACGAGATTGACCACGACGGCACGCTTGTAAAGGAAGCCGAGGTGAAAGGTCTCGAGCTTGTATGCCTTGGCGTCATCGAGTGGGATTGCGCAATCCGGCCTGAAACGGATGTCCCGCCAGGCGTCAAAATCCAGCGAGTTGATTCCTGGCGGCAGGTGCGCGGGCTCGTCGACAAAGGGCGTCGCAGCGAGAGTGGACGCCCGCCGTATCACGTCCGCGAAGCCAAACCGATGCTCGCCCTCAACGGGCAAGGATGGCGTCAGGGCGCGGGCGGCGACGGGGGGCCACAGACCTGCGAGAACCAAGGTGCGCATAAGTCCGCGACGGGACACTCCCGAAATAGCTAGCCCGTTTTCTCGCATGCTTTTGTCTTCTGCTCGCGTCCATGCTCAGGCAGAGCGGATGGACGGTTCCCTCTGCGATCTCCGTCGCATCATTTGGTTGGGGGCGTGCCGTGATGATCGTGGTCATGCCCTGCCGGCGCGTTCGTCGCGGGCGCCCCGCCTGAGGCCTGCGCCTTCTCCCAGCGGGCTTGCGCCTCCGCATCATGGGCGTGGGCGGCGTCGGGCGCTTCGATCGCCGCGTCGATCACGACCTCGCCGGCTTTCTCGAATTTGAGCGTCAGCTCAAGACCCCAGCCGACCTCGAGGTGCTTCTTGATGTCGAGCAGCAGCACATAGGCCCCGCCAGGCGCGAGAGTTGTCGTGGCGTTCGGCGGAATGAGAATGCCCTTCCCCTTCGCGCCGCTTCTCGCGTCGGGATAGATTTCAAAATTGCCGAATTTCTCGCCCGTCGCGCCGATCAGCCGGTCCGGCTCCGAGCCTTCATTGTGGATGAAGGCATAGAGATAGGCCTTGGTCTCGCCGTCCTTGGGCGAGCGAATCCAAGGATGCTCGACAATGAGCTTGCCAAGCTCATACTCGTGCGCGCTCGCGGCGCCGAAGGAGAAGAGCTTTCCCGTCGCGAGCGCGGCAAGCAGAGCGCCAGCCGAGCGCAAAAGATCACGCCGCTTTATCATGATCGTTCCTCCTTTTTCGCCGACCGCCATGAGGCGGACGGTCGTTCGTTAATGCGAGTGCAGGCTCACGGGGATGAAGGGCTTCTTTGCGGGGTGCGTGTAGCTCGCTATTTCTTCGCGTCGAGGAAGAACTCGTAACTGCCCTCGACGATATGGCCGTCCTGCGAGAGAACGCGATAGCGCACGACGTAACGGCCTGGCGGCAAATCCGCGGGCGCGTCGAGCGTGAGCTCACGGGGCGTCTCCGGCTTGCCGGCCGCGCCCTTGGCGAGCACCTTGCCGTCGCCTGTCTCGATCGAGAGCGTCGAATAGGCGGGCTCGACGCCGGCGCCAAATTTGAGCTTGATCGCTTTCGGTATGGCGTCGACGTGATCCTTCGCCGACGGATTGGCGTCCACGAGGAAGGAGTGCGCCAGCGCCGGCGCAGCCGCAACAAGCGAAAGCGTCGCGAGCGCTGCAGCCGTTGCTCTGCGCCAAGTCGATCCTCTCCATGCAAGCTTGATCGTGCTCATGCTCTTGTTTCCTCCCACCCGACGTTTGGGCCGCTGTCGTTCTTCGCGTCAGCTTGCGGCCTGAGTCTCTTTGGTGACGGCCCGATGCGAGTATCGCCAGTAGAAGAAAATGAGCATGCCGATCAGCACGGCGCCCAGAATGTAGGGGACCCACTGCCACAGCGTCTCGCCAACGGAAAACTTGAAGATCTGCGTCTCCTGCTCCCCGCTCTCCTTCGTCAGCGTCACCATGCCGATGTAATGGCCGTTGTTCTTGTAATCGTGCTCGAAGCTGAACGTGCCGGTTCGATAACGCGTCGGCGGAAAATGCACCTCGGTCAGCGGGTCGAGCTTCGTGTCGCCGGTGATGGGCGTCAAAGGATCGCGGATGATGCGGATCTCGATCGGCATATCCCGGAACCTCGGGTTCTCGATGTCGAAAACCATGATGATCGTGCCCGTCGCCGGAATCTCCTCGCAGTACTCGCTGCGGGACATCCCAGGCAGATAGGAGGTGATGTGGATCATGTCATAGCCGAACATGACCATGCACATATTGCCCATCGTCATCGCTTCGGGACCCGCGCCGCCTTCCGCGCGCGCCGACGGAGCGGCAGCGAAAAGGACAAGCAGCGCACACCATGTCCCAGCGACCAGACTTGCAAAGCTATTCGCTTTCATAAGGCCCGCTTTCGAGAAACGAGTGGATGAAATCAAGCGGCGGGCTTTTGCTTCCCCTTCTGAAACACCTGGCGGTACCACAGTCCGAAGCCGACCACGCCGAGGACCGAGAAGAAGGCGTAGATGGTGAAATCCTTGGTCGCGGTCTCCCCGACCGCGAACGGGAAACGCGAGACGTAGACCTTGGAGCCATCGTCGCTTTTGGCCGTGACTAGACCGATAAAATTGCCTTTGTCCTTGAAGTTGTATTCGAAGTTCAGCGTACCCGTTTTATACTTCTGCGGCGGCACATAGACTTCGGTGTTGGCCTCCATATTTTCCTTGTCGTCTTTTTGCCCGACATTGCGCAGAACGCGAATGTCGAGCGCCATGTCGCGCAGTTCGTTTTGCTGAGCGTCAAGCACAACGATGGTTGAGCCCACGTCGGGGATGTCGTCGCAGAACTGCTCGCGGGATTTCTGCGGCTGATAACCCGTGAAAGTCATCGTGTCGGGCCCGATCTTCATGACGCACTGACCCTGGTCGATGCTCACACCGCCATGGGCCCGCGCCTGCCCGGCGAATGCAAAGGTCCCCAACGCTAAAGCGACAAGAAACTCTACCTTCATTGTTCACTCCCTTGGCTTTAAAGCCGGTGAGGCTTTGATTTGCGCCTCTTTTGTTTTGCATTGCCAATCGAGCCACCCGCCGCTCTAATGGAAGAGGGAATGCGTGAGCGGCGGGGCGGCTCGATCAACCCGGAGCCGCGCCTCCCGCGCGATCCGATCTCCCACTGGCTCGGCCTGGAGAACACTGTGCGGGGGCCAAATGCGGTGTCTCCACGTCAGCGCCAGCGAGCGTTCTGCTCGACGTGATTATGTCGCCAACACGATGAACAAGCAGATGTAAATCATGTCGCGACACGACATTCATACGTCGCGGCACGATATAGCGCAAGCCGCACTTCGATGGGCGTGCGGGGGAGGAGAGCCTATCTGTTATCGAACGCCGTCCCGCCTGACGATCGCTGAGAGGGGCGCGTTACTGAGAAAAAGCAGAACTGTGCGGCTTGCGCGCTCGAGCAGGGGAGATGACGTCGGCACCGTCAGTTTGGCGGATTCGAGCTGCGTGGCGAAATGTCGCACGGCGGGCGGACGTTCGGTGGCGGTCAGGAAACGCCCGCTTGGTTTTTGCCGGGCGCGGTTATGATACTATCGAGAGACGATAAACTTCTTGGGCGGATCGACGCGGCCCGTGAAACAACCCCTCAGACGCAGGGAGATTTTGTGCTTCCGCCAAGCCTCCACACGACTTCAGCAAAGCGAAGCGGCAAGCGACAGCTCACGGAAGCAGAACTTGCCGCGCTAGCGGAGTTCCGCGCCGCGCTTAGAGGCTTTTTAGCCTTCAGCGAGCAAGCGGCGGCTGCGCGGGGCGCAACGATGCAGTGGTACCAGGCGCTGCTTGTGATAAAGACGTTCAACTCGGACGCGCCCATCACGGTCGGAGAACTGGCCGAACAGCTGATGATTCGTCATCACAGCGCAGTGGGGCTCGTTTCGAGACTGTCGGCTGCAAAACTCGTCAGGAGGCAGCAGGACCCCCAGGACCATCGGCGCTCGCTGCTGTTGATTACGGCTGCCGGAGAACGATGCCTCGCGGATTTAGCCTCAGAGCACTTAGATCGCCTGCGCGAGATTGAGGACTCGTTCCTGAAGCCTTTCAAGGTTGTATGAGGATGACGGCGCAAGCGTTCACGTGTGGCGGGGCGGCTCGGCCTTGCAAGCCACGCCAAGCCCGACAATAGATAAGGGTCTGTGTTTTGTTTGCTTATCGCGGAGTTTCGACAGATATCACCATCCCGCCTCCCGCAGGCAAAGGATTTGACGCGGTTTTTTACAAGAGCGGCAAGATTCGAGCACAAGGGACCGTCATCAAGCGTTGAAGCGATGAACCCAGTCGCGCAGCGTCTGCCGATCCATGCCGCCGATCTGGGCCGCTTCAGCCCGATCCTTGCCGTCCCGAACCGCCGCCAGCGACAGCAAGCGCCAGCTCTGATTGACGTCCTCAGCGCGTCGGGCCAAGGCCCAAAGCTCCTGAGCCGAGAAGTCCTCTCGCTATTTCACCGCTGCGGGCATGGCGCGGGTCCCTTCGTGCGCAATGAGTCAGAAATCCCGCGCCAAGGGAATCCCCCGTGAGCCAGCCCGCGGAACCGTTGGTATAAGCGGAGGCTCCTCGGCTCCAGCGCGCGTGAGTTCCCGTCGATAGCCGCCGGCGACGAAGACGGAATTGTAGGCCCTGGCGCGCAATTCATCGGCGATGTCGGCGGGCAGAGCGTCGAGATCGCACGCGCCTCGCTAGGGTTTCGCACTATAGGAGGTCGCTTGCAGCAGTGATCTCCGCCTCGACGCGCAAGAGCCACTCGCGCCAACGCACGGCCTTTGACAAGTCGGAGAGCTGAGCGTCGAAAGGCTCTGTCCGTCGTTTGATTTGGCCCATAGCGGTCACGGCCCGAACGACCGACAATATGTCACCACTCATAATCTCCGAAATCGTGATGGCGACTTTGTCCACCGCCGTGATCAATACATGGATGCCCCTTCTTCCGTTTAAGCCCTCTTCTCATTTCATACATCATGCCGTTCCTGTGATTGCAGACCTTCTGGACTCTCAGCGCGCCGGAGGCTGCCGGGCCGTCTCGCCATCGCGGCGGCGATCGACGTCGATATCGCATTCGCTGCGTGCATCGATGAAGTTCCACGGCTGCGTTGAGATTCGCAGACCCACCCTAACCGGAGAATCGCCGATGACCGCCGCAAGCCGCTCGCTCGCTGCGGCGCCATGAAAAGCGCGCTTCGCTCGCGGCTTTCTCCGCGCAATACACCGCCCCTGCGGACACGACCGTATCTCGCATCTCCAGGCCCAAGGCTGCGGATGACCCCGGCCGTATCATGTGTCATAATCTCGGACACCAGCTTGACAGACTCACCACTGCGTGGCTTACTTTTTCCAACACTGGCTAGGTTGCCGGCTGGGTAATGTAAATCTGTGCAGTGTTAATGCGCTTAGGACATCCCAGTTGAGTGGTCCACACCTCGTGCTCGGCGGCGCCGGATTTATCGGCAGACATCTCACCGCCGCCCTGTTGCGCGAGGGGCACGAAGTCATTATCGCCAGCCGGGCCCCTCCCGATTCGACATTCCCCGAGCTTACGACCGGTCGATGCTACTGGCGCAGTTTCGAATTCGCTACGGCGGATTGGGACAGTCTGGTCGCCGATGTCGAAGTCATCCATCACTATGTTTGGACGTCGTTACCGGCCAGCGCCAACGCCAATGCGCTCGGCGATCTCAATATGAATGTGGCCTCGACGATCTCCTTGCTGGAGGCGATGCGCCGCCGAGGCGGCAAGCGCCTAGTGTTTTCTTCCAGCGGCGGCACGGTTTACGGCCGGCTGGCGCAGACGCCGGCGCCCGAAACGCACCCGCATCGGCCGATCACGTCCTATGGCGCCGGCAAGGCGGCAGTGGAAATCTATCTGAATCTTTATCGATACCTGCATGGTCTCGACTGCCGCATCGCGCGAATTTCGAATCCTTACGGCCTGGGTCAGGACATCAACCGTCGCCAGGGCGCGGTGACCACTTTTCTCACCCTCGCTTTGGCGAAAAAGCCGATCGTGATCTGGGGCGACGGAAAGATCGTGCGTGATTATATTCACATAGCCGATGTAGTCGACGCTTTGGCGCGCCTCGCGCTCGCCCCAAATTCCGATTCCGACATGACTTTCAACATTGGCACGGGCATAGGCGTGACCCTGAACGAAATCATTGGCGAAATAGAAACCCTGCTCGAACATCCCCTCGAAGTGCGCCGCGAACCCGGACGCGTGTTCGACGTTCCCGTCAGCGTGCTTGACATCGCCAAGGCGCGGGAACTGCTCGGCTGGCGGCCGCGGATTTCGCTTCACGAGGGTTTGCGGCGGACAGTCGCCGATTTGCGCGCCCAGGCCCCCCTGTCGGACCTCAGCCTGCCTGAAACCGTCTGAACGATGGAGTTGCTGTCGTGGACGTGGCGGCGCCCCGCTTGGGCAATTTTCAACAGGAGTGTTGCGCCAATGCCCCAAATCTCGAAAAATTCAATATGACAGGGCATTCGCTGTTTACATATATAGGCGTTTTCGGCATAGTGCTGGACGGTCACCAGAATAACGTGACAGGTGTGCCCCACCAATTCATTGGCTCAGTGGTCGTCCGTGTTCGAGGGAAGAATTTTTCCCTCTGTTGAAAAAATACGAGCAAGGGAGATTAAGCATGAGCTTGCTAACGACCGCGACCAAGGGCCTCCGACTGGCAATAAGCATCATTATAGCGGTCTCGCCATTTCTCTTCGCCGGGGTTGCCAAGGCTGAAACCATCTTCGTTACGGAGACTGGAAACCTCGACACGATCACATTTGCTGATGCTCCCGCAGGAGCGCCGACGATAAAGTTCGCGTCTGCTGTCGGCCCTGTGGAAGTGCCGGACACTTTGAGCGTCGCCTTTCCGAATGCAACCAACGTCATCGCCATCAGCGATGGAGCCCTGACATTCATCGGGCCGGTTGCCGCCGGCGTTTTCACGAACGCCACAGGTGAGAGCGGCATCGTGGCGCAGAGCGCTTTCGACAGCGGCACCGGGACATTAGCCGATCTTGCGATCTTCCCAGAGGCAGGGGGCGGCCTTTCTGATGTGCTCATCCTTTTGGAGGATCAGACTGGCAATTTCGCGGTGGCCTTTGTTTCAGAGACGCCTGCTCCCATCCCCGGGACTGGCCCGGTCAACCTAGCTCTCCTGGCTCTTCTGGGTCTGATATCCAAATGGCGCGACATTGCCGCCTTCAGACGCCGAGGTTTCGCCGGTTAGTTTGCCAATCAAACACCAATTGAGCATCACTCTTCAGCTTAAGGTGATTGCGCGTTCATAGGCCGCGCGCAGCTGGCGGATATGCATAGTCTCATTGAATTCGTTCTCGACTCGCAGCCGTCCTGCGACGCCATATTTTGCACAAAGCCCGGGATTGTTCCAAAGACGTTTCATCGCCGTGGCCAGGGCGTCGACGTCTCCGGCGGGGAAAATTTCGCCGGCCACGCCGTCTTTCACCGTGTATGGCAGGGCGCCGATGCGCGCCGCGAGCACCGGGGTTCCATGACTCATGGCTTCGGCCGAAACCAAGCTGAAGGTCTCTTCAAACAGGCTCGGGACCACGATGAAACGGGCGTCGCGGTAGAACGCCTCCAGATCTGCGCGCCGAGGCGTCAGCACGCAAGCGATGTCATCGCCGGGGCGAATGTCGGGGTGGGTTGCCGAGTTGCCCGCTAGGCGCAGCGGCACAGCGGCGCGGCGAGCCGCCTCGATGGCGAGATGAGCGCCTTTCTCAAAGGAGAACCGCCCAGCGAAGCCAATATAATCACGAAGTCGGCGCCCGGGAGGTCGAAGCGCTTGGCATAGGCACGACGCAGGGCTGGATGGTAATCTTTTCCTCCGCTACGTCGACTTCCTTAATCAGCCAGTCGCGGCCATATTCGGTGAGCGCGATGAACTGATGAACATTGCGGAGGAAAAGGCCGAACTGTCTGGCGGTGGCGTTTCGTAAGGAGAAGGCGAGGCTTTCCGCCAGATTGCCCCGACAATTATGGATCGTGGCGCGCCATTCCCGGCCGCCGGCGCAATCACGACAGAGGCGATTGGCGGTGAAGCGCGTCGCGATTGGGCAGGTCAAACGATAATCATAGCAGGTGTGGACGACGGCGGCGCCCTCCTGCGCCGCGACGGGGAGAATCCAAGGCGAGATCAGCGGATATAATTCATGCGCGTGGACGACGTCGGGACGGAAGCTGCGCAGGGTCCTGCGAAAATCAGCCACGGCCCCAGGCGCATAGACGCCGCCGACAAACGCCCTGACCTTCCCCTCCAGTCCTTGAGGCAAGTCGCGGCTGTCGCGCGAAAAGACTTCCACTTCGAAGCCGTTGCGGCGAGACAGCTCGATGGTTCGGTCCCAGGCGCGGTCGGACCCCCAGGTCTGACGATGATAATTGACCGCGTGCAGGACTTTCACGGCGCTCCGACTGATTTCGAAGTAAGCTGCGGGGACGAAAAATCCCTGGGAAAGTCGTGGGGATGATAGACGTCGATCAAGGCTTTCTTGTCGATCCTGCGCCCGGCCGCGAAATCCTCGATCATACCGATGAACAAGGTCTCATAGGCTAGGGTGATGGCGTCCCAGCGATATTCTCGTTCGGCACGTTCGCGCAGCGCGACGCCACACCGCCTGACCTCTTCCGACCGGTCGTCGATCTGGCTGAACAATTCCGCCAAGCGGCCCGCCGCCTTGTCGAAAAACAGCCCGGCTTCGCCCAGAACCTCGCGGGTGAAATCGACATCGACGGCGACGCAGGGCGCTCCCGCCTGCATGGCCCGAAGGAGGCTGGGATTGGTGCCGCCGACCTCGTGGCCGTGCAGATAGCAGTAGCAATTAGCGTACAGGCCATTAAGAAGCCGCGATTCATAAACGGGTCCGAGGGCGCGCACGCGCGGATCGCTTTCGTCGAGAATGGCCCTGGCGTAATCAGTGCCATAGGGGCTTCCGCCGACCACCACCAGCGGGCGTCCGGCCGATGAGGCGAGATATTCGCGAACGATCAGATCGACATTGTTTTCCGGCTCCAGCCGCGCCACGACCAGATAATATTCGCCGGGTTTCAGTCCGTGCGCGAGAAGGGCCTCGTCGGTCGGCGGATCGCCGACGGCGCCGGAATAGGGCACGAAGGCACTGCCAACACCATATTCGTCGACATAGTATCGTTGCATGGCGCGGGCGTCGGAGACGAGCGCATGGGCGACCTTGGCCGAGCACCATTCCGACCATTTGTAATATTTGCGCTGGAGGAGGCTCCATTTGCGCCTTTTCCACCCGAGCCCGTCGGTATGGATTACCAAGGGACGGTTGCGCAGGCGCAGCGCCAGAGCCAGCGGCGCATTGCCCGGATCAAGCACAAAAACCGCATCATACGGCTGGAACAGCGCGTGCAGGATCGACAGGCCGCTGTGGATCAGGCTTTCGAAGCTCTTGCCGCCTGGCGCCGGCAGGAAGACGCGCCGGATTCCGCGCCAGACCGGCGAGTGGTCCTCAAAATACTGGTTGCGGCAATAAACCGTCACCTCATGACGTTGTTCGGCCGTCAGACGCAGACCGATTTCTTCGACCATGGTGCTGAAGCCGCTATAGCGGGCGGGAATGCCACGATCTCCGATTATGGCGAGCTTCATTCCGACTTGCTCCCGACCCAAATGTCCTGATGGAGATCGAAGTCCTCAGGAACCGGGATTGTGCGAACGTTTTCATAGGCAGCAAGGAGAGTTTCACGAACGTAGCGTGGTGGATGCAGAGCAAGAAACCACTTCTTGCCCTCCTCATAGCCGTCCTGAACGACGATCTCGCCGCGATTGTAGCATTCCGCCTCCGCATCGGCCGCCAACCTGTTACGATAAAAGTCACCGTGAGCGCTCATCACCAGCAGGCCGCCGGGTCGCAGGACCCGGAGCAATTCTGCGGCCCAGGCCTTTTGCGCCTGCTCGGACAAATGAGTGAAGACGGAGAAATTATAAGCTGCGTCAAATGAATTTTCGGCGAAAGGCAGGGGGGGCAGAAAGCGATTGACCTCGAACTGGACGCCAGGGATGCTGCTTCTGCACCAGTCGATGCTGCGAGCGTTGCAATCCGAGCCGATGAGCTCGACCTCGCGGCCGGGCAGACAGTCGCGGATATGGCGGATGATCCGACCTGGGCCGCAACCCCATTCGAAAATTTTCAGCGGTCCCTCGGGCTTGGCTTCAGCGATCACACGCGCGTAGATTTCGGCGTGCTTGCGGCCGATTTCGCGATATGCCGGCCAGTCGACGTGGTTGTAGGCGTCGAAGGCGAGGTCTTCCGGTGGCGTAGGGAAGTCTGGATGGACGCGGACAAAATTGCGGTTGCGCGCCCGCGACTGAGCGCGACGCAGGGCGAGCATCAGCCTGTCGGCGGCGGGGAGGAGACCGGTCGCGCGGGCGAGGCTGAGGACTTGGCGCTTCATTGAACCCTCACGGTCCGCGCTTTGGACAGCTATCTTAGCGCAAGCCTTGCCGTCAAAAAAGCGGGATTGCTGGGCGATTTATCCCCCGCCCACCTGGTTGGAAACGGGATCGGCGGCGGCGAATTGGCGACCAAAATCGCGCTCCAAAATGCGGCGAAGACCGGTCAGGGCGTCGGCTGCGGCGAAGCAGACCAATACGAGGTAAAGCGTAGCTGCGAGAACGGCTGCAGCGAAGCCGTTCGTCAGGGGCGTCAGCTCTGTGAACAGGATGCTGGCGCCGGCGCAGGCACAGATGAGCGCCGGCGACTTCCAGTTTAACCTCGCACCAGTGACGCGTTGGCCTATACAAGAAACTGGAGCGGCGCTGAGCGCCAGCTCGATGGCGAGCAGAGCAGCAGAAGCGCCAATCAGTCCATAGGTGGGCAAGACGAGGATCAGCCCGAGAAATTGCGACGCCAGCGCTAAAGCCGTCAGCCAGAGCGCTTCGCCCTGTCGGCCCGCGATGATGATGAGCGGCGACATGGTGGTGGTGATCGCGCGCGCCAGCATGACACAGGCCATGAGCCGCAGCACGACGGCGCCGGCGCCGTTGTGAAATCCCATGATCGCCATCAAGGCGGGAGCCCCAGCGTAAAGACCGGAGAACAGGGCGCCGGCCACCAGCAGCGCACCGTTCAGCGACCCTTGCTGTAATTCCGAAAAATGCGCCGGATCGGTTTTCCATGCAGCTGCAAGGGCGGGGAAAAACGCGCTGGCCAGCGCCTGGACAATGACCACAACCGGAAACACAAAGCGCAAAGAGGCGCTGTATTCGGCGACGCTGGCGAAATCGGCCAATTTCGACAAGATGACCACCGCCATGGCGTCATAGATCGCCACGAGAAGTCCCGCTGCGCCCAGCGGCGCCGCGCGCCGGGCCAACTGGCGGATGGAGGCGGCCGAGGCGCTGTCGAGCGACAGCCGGCCATCGGGGAAGGAACGGGCGAAAAAAGCCGCCAGCCCGAAGAGAATGGCCTTGGCGAGGACATAGGCGCCAATCAGAGCGGCCGAATGGGAATGTGCGACGCTCAGCCAGGCGGTGAGCGGAATCATGACGAGTAGGCCGGCGATTTCCGCCGCCGCCTCCAGTTCCATCCGCATGTGGATACGGAACACAGCGCGATAGATTTGCAAAGCGCCGTGAAAAGCGAGGCCGAGCCCGCCGACGGCGCCGGCTTCAACGATCTGCCGCGAGTAGCCCATGAGGAACAGGACCAACGGCAGGGCCGGCGCCAGAATTGCGGTCAGCACCAGCTTCAGTGCCAGCAGACTCGAGAGGAGCTTAGCCTCATCTTGCGGCGACTGGCAGGCGTCGCGCACGCTGATGTCCGTCTGGCCGAAATCGACCAGCCATTCGAAAAGCGTCAGGATGCTTAGAAGCAGCGCATATTCGCCAAATGTGTCTTTGCCAGCCAGGCGCGAGATCAGCAGCGCGACGCCGAGCCGGCCGAGGCTCAAAAGCAGTCGAGCGCCGACTTGGCTGGTCACGCTGCGCAGCAAGGCGCTTTTTTTCAGGGCGTTCGTCATTTTTGGCTAGCAAACGCAAATGTCGGACGGACGGGCGCCATTTTCGGCTTCGGCGCTCGGCGATTTTCTTCCGTCCAATAATTGAGCGCGAAAATCAGGCCGGCGATCATGAAGAACACGCGCTGGCCGGCGTTTTCGTCAATGAAGAAACTGCCTAAGCCGTCGACCATGATGGCGACGACGCCACAAAAGGCGCCGAGGCTCATGGCGTAGAGTTGATCGTCGATTAGGGTGCGCATCGAGCACCACGCGGTCCAGAGCAGGGCGGCATAAACGCTCAGGAGGCAGATGAGGCCGAGCGTTCCCTGCTGGGACCATGTGATGAGGTAGGAGTTGTGTACAACCGGCCAGTTTACGCCATACTTCAGAGTCACGGCCTCGGCGCCGCGCACTGGGGAATATTCTGGAAAATGGGCGACGAAAGTGTTGATGCCCACTCCGAAAACGGGATGGGCCTTCACCATGTCCAGGGCGGAATAAATCATGTCCCAACGAAACTGCACCGCGCCCGGGTCGCTATTGAACACACGCCGGAGAATTTCGCCCGATGCGGCGGCGGCAGCACCGACAGTAGCTGTCAGGACGGTGACGCGCGCCAGCACATAGCGCAGGCGTAGCTTGCGATGGACCATGGAGAGCAAGAACAGCATTAGGAAGGCTGCAGCGAAGGACATCCAGCCGGAACGCGACAGAGTGATGACCAGGGCTCCGAGGCCGCAGGTTATGACCACCCCCAGCGCGGCCTTGACCAGCGGGGAGGTCTTGCTGAACATCAACGCGATGCAGATCGGCAGCAATAAGGCGAGAAAGCCAGCGAGAAGATTGGGATGTTCGAACAGGCCGCCAGCACGATAGACGTCGACCACCCCGAGATAAACCGATGCGCTGGCGCTGGAGGTCGCCTCGGCCGCCGGCTCGCCGAGAAATTGCAGGCCCAGATTGGCCTTATGGAGGTGTTGGACGAAGGTGACCACGCATTGGATGAAAATGCCAAGGCTGATCGCCGCGATGGCGTGCAAAAATTGACGGGTGCGCCTGAGCTCGTTGATGATGACAAAAAATAGCAGATAGACCTTGGCCATGCGCACGACCTCGACAATGGCTATCTCTCGATAGCCACTGTTAAGCAGAACGTCGACGCAGCCGAGGAGCATCAGGGCGCCCCAAGGGATGAGCAAACTCCTGCCCCAGCGCGCGACGCTGCGGCCGGCCCTGATGTCCCGAATGATGAAAACCAGCAACACGGCAATAAAGGGATCGCAGCCGTCTATCGTGATCGCGGAGGCGCCGCCCATATGCGCGTGAATGAGGCCCAGCGCTTTCTTTATGCCGAGCGGCGCGCTCAGCATGAGGCACCACAGGGTGAAAAGCCGCAGGTTTCCGCTGGCGATCCAGGCAACGAGCAGCACGAATGTGGCGACAATGGCGAAGGCTGCCTGCTTGGTGGCAAGGCTGGCGGAAACCAAGGCGACCGCGGCTAGAGCCGCCGCCGAAGCGACAAGGGCGGCGATGAAGACAGGATTTGGAGTTGCGGCGCTACGGCTGGCGCCCGCCATCAGTCCGGCTCGCAGAGAATAAGGTGGATCTTGGAGATCTGATGGCTGCGGAAAATGGAGAGGCAGCTCTCAAGTTCGGCGACGGGGGTACGGTCTTCCTCCGCCAGGATCAGCACTGCGCCCGCCTTGGCCGCGAAAGCGAGATAGCGCGGATCGCTCGCCAACGGTCCTTGCTGGAGAACGACATAATCATAGCGCGCCAGCAACCAGGCGAAGAGCTCGTTGATGCGCTCCACGCTCACCGCGCGCGGCCGATCCTCGCGCGGATAGCCGGCGGGCAGAATGGAGAGGCGGTGGTGACCGGCGGTCAGGATGCAAGCCTCCAGGTCGTCCTCTTCCTCATAGAGCCAATCGGCAAATCCAGGCCTGTTGTAGAGCCCCAGATCCGAGCTGATGGCGGAGCTGCCGAAAACGCCGTCGACCATGACGACACGGGCTCCCAGCTCACTGGCCAACGCCTGCGAGAGCATGAGGGTGGCGTCATTTCCGGCTTGAGGCGGGGCCGTTGGGGAGATGAGGACGATCTTGGTGGCGCCGTCGGCCGCCAGATCCTTGTCGAGTTGGTGGACGAGGAATTCGTAGGTAAGCGCCGGCGGGGTCTCGGAGCTCGGCTCGGTCACGAATGGAGCGACGAACGGCTTGATCCAGTTTCGCAGGCGCTGGGCGGCGCCGCCTTCCGCGCCGCCCGCCATCAGTTCCTGCAGTTTGCCGAAACCTCTGGCCAGGGCATGGGTAGATTTCAGCCCGGAAACGTTCTGTTCCGTCATTCCCGTCTCCGATCGGAATGTTCAGGCAGAGCAGCGGGCGTGAATGCGAGGCGCGCCGCCAGACGGCGGGCCGCTGGCGCGTTACGCCCTACGATGGCGTATATCGGCACGTTCTGGCCGGCGCTGACGACGCGGTAGCGATGCACGCGACCGAAGAATAGATCCACCAGCAAGGCGACCAGCACGCCGGCGATAAGGCCCACGCCTGTCGCCCCAAGAAGAAGCAGCTTGGTCTTCGGCCATGCTGGATCGCTGGGCGCGGAGGCAGGATCGACCACTCTGACCGAGGAATAATCCGCTTGGGCGGTGGCGCGCGACACCGCCGCGGTCTCCATTTTCTCTCGGAGGATCTGGACTTTCTTCTCCAGCATGCCGTGTTCACGATCCATATCGTGGACCAGCTGCATTTTTTCGGGGATTGACTTCGCCTGGTTTTCCAACTGGGCAAGCACGGCCTGCTTCGCGGCCAGATTGGCGCGCTGGCCGGAAAGCTGGGATCGGATGTTGGCGGCCTGGCTTTTCAGTTCGACGTGATGGCTGTTCAGCACCGTCGTCGTCTGGCCCACGGTTTTTTCTGGCGTCTGTCGCAGTTGTTCGGCAGCGGCGGCGATCTGCCGGTCGATGTCGGCGGCTTCAGGACTGTTAGGCTTGTAATTGATCAGAATCTGTCGGCGTTGCAACTGTAACGCTGAAAGTTTTTCCTTCAGTCCCCCATAGACTGGATTGGAGACGGTTACGGACTGTGCGACCACGGTCGGCAGTTCGCTTTCGATTTCCAGCTCGATTCGTGCCAGCATGGCTTCGTTACTGTGGATATTGGAAGACAATTCGAAAAGGGCGGCCTTCATCGCCGCAAGCTGGCTAATATCAAGCTTATCTTTTTCGAAAACCAACAGAAGATCGTTGCGCGCATAGTAATCACGCATCTTCAGCTCAACCTGGTCAAGCTCTTCCTGCGCCTTGTTCAATTCGACTGCCAATGCTCGGGCAGCCGTATCTGCCTCGGCGACATGGCGCTGGCGCCTTTGCTCGAGATAAACATCCACCATAGTATTGGCAATCTGACCGACCCGTGGCGTTGGGCCGCGAACACTGAGCGTGCCGAGATTTGTCTCCATCATTCGTTCAAAGGAAACGCCACTCTTGAAGTCCATGCGCGTCTGCGCCGCTTCGACTTCTCCTTCGGTCGGATCGAAAGGCCCGTGCTCGCGCGGGAAAAACCATTCCTTGATAGCGCGATATTTCTTTCCGATGGTGGATTTGACCCACGCATAGCCAATATAGCCAAAAAAAGTATGGTAGACTTCATCGTCCCTGAGCTGCAGGCGATGGATCACTTCGCTGACGACAGGACCCGAAATCAACAATTGGGCTTCGTCGGTGAGTGGGTCATTGCGGAAGACCGACCAGCCCCCGTAAAAGGACTCTCGAGACATATCCTTGCCGGAATCGCCAATAAGGACGACTTCGGCCGCATAGATCGGGGGCCATATTCTGACATAGGCGACCACCAAACCAACCGTGACCAAACAAGTTACAAAGATAACCTTCTTGTGGCCGGCGCATGCGCGTCGCACAGCCTCCCAGGACGTGCGGAAGTCGAAGGAATCCTTTTCCGCGTCAAGAAACCGATCGGAATGGTTCGCCACGTTGGAACCCATACGCCCGTCGCCCCGCGTCTCTAAAATCATCGTTCAATTCCAAGAGCGAACGATGGCTTTGCCATAGTGCCTCGGACCACCGTTAAATGCAAACATAGAGTCTTTTATATGGCTGGCCGCCGCGGAGCGCTTCGGGAGAGCGGGATAGCGGGTGGCGGATTTCAGCCGCCGCTGTCACAAGGGATTGGAACCTCTGCGTTCTGTCAGGACCCGCCTTTATCTTGTTTGGCTCAGGCTCACGACGCGCGAACGCTTCATGCCCTAGACCGGTGGTTCGCAGCGCGAACCGTTGTCGCAAGAATTGACATAATGCGAAAAACGCGCTTCATCGATCGCGCATCATATGCCATCTTTGTGGACATTTGCGATTGAACCCAATCGAACGAGAAAACATATTCCGGGTCCATCGATTACGTAAATATCATAATGCAGTGAACATGACTGCTAATATTAGAACACGGACTCTATTATTATTTTGTTTTTGGCAACGGAATGGAGGATGGAATGGATGGAAGATGGACTATTCTTGTCGCCGGGGGCGCCGGATTTCTCGGATCCCATTTATGCGATAGACTCATTCGGGAGGGCTACGACGTACTTTGCGTCGATAGTTTCTTCACGGGTAGCAAAGTCAATATCGAACATTTGTTGCATCATCCGCGCTTCGAACTATTGCGCCATGATGTCACTTTGCCGCTGTATGTCGAAGTGGATGAAATTTACAATCTCGCCTGCCCGGCCTCCCCGATCCATTACCAGCACGATCCTGTGCAGACGACCAAGACCAGCGTTCATGGCGCGATCAACTTGCTCGGCTTAGCCAAGAGATTGAAATGTAGAATATTTCAGGCCTCAACCTCTGAGGTGTATGGAGATCCCATCGTGCATCCCCAGCCCGAATCCTATTGGGGCCATGTCAATCCGATAGGGCCCCGCTCCTGCTACGACGAAGGCAAACGCTGTGCGGAGACGCTGTTTTTTGACTATCATCGGCAACACGCGCTCGAAATTAAAGTCGCCCGGATTTTCAATACCTATGGTCCACGCATGCATCCCAACGACGGCCGCGTCGTTTCCAATTTCATCGTCCAGGCCTTGACCGGCAAGCCAATTACGATCTTCGGCGATGGACGCCAGACTCGGTCATTCTGCTACGTCGACGACATTATCGAGGGCTTTCTTTGCTTGATGCGATCGCCGAAGGAAATCACCGGCCCCGTCAATCTTGGCAATCCCGCGGAATTCACCATTCTCGAACTGGCGGAACTGATTCTCAGCCTGACCGGATCCAGTTCCGACCTTGTCTACCATCCGTCACCCGAGGATGATCCCCGGCAGCGCCAACCCGACATCCGTTTTGCGAAGGAGCGCTTGCACTGGCAGCCGAGCATTCAATTGCGCGAGGGTCTTGAACGGACGATCGCCCATTTCACCCGCACACTCTCCGGCAAGGAGGCGGATTAACGCGACGCTGCTTGCGTCTGGAAGTGGGCGATCAACTCGCAAATTCGGACGACATCATCGAAACTCAGATCGACATAATTCGGTAAAACCAGTACCTCGTCAGCGATCTTGCGCGCATGAACCAGAGCATCACCACCGCGCGCGCCGCGAAATGCGGTCAGATCGCTAATGAGGGGGGTAAAATAGCGCTTGCTATAAACATTATAAGCGGCGAGCTTCGCCTTGAGTTGGTCTGGCGTCAGGCCAAACTCAAGAAAATCGAGCAGGATTGGAGTATAGGAACAATTGCACACGACTCCAGCAGGCGACGACTGGATGAACCTCACGCCTGGAACTGCAGACAGCCTCTCGCGATAGAGGTTATCGACCGCGTGGGCGTGTTCAATCGAGTTCTCAACGCCGTCAAGCAGCAACTCGCCCATCAACGCATGGAACTCCGTCATTTTGGCGTTGGTTCCGGCTTCGAGCACCTCGCCGTCCTCGCGGAGACCTTGGTTGATGTGGCTTTCAAAAAATGGCTCCAGGCTTTCGTCTCCGAAAACCAGCGCGCCACCTTCCACAGTATGGAAAATTTTGGTGGCATGAAAACTAAACATAGAAATGTCGCCGAGATTTCCGATCGGCGCGCCGCCGACCTCCGTGCCAAATGCATGGGCCGCGTCATAGATCAATTTGATCCCGCGCCTCGCAGCAATATTCGCAAGCTGCTCATGCGCGCACGCATGTCCGAAGATGTGAACGGCCAGAATGGCGCAGGTGCGCGGGGTGATCAATGCCTCCACATGGTCGGGGTCTATCGTGATATCGTCGCGAACATCGGCGAAGACAGGCTCGAGCCCGGCCTGCACAATGGCGTTGGCGGTGGCGACGTAAGTGAAAGGCGTGGTTATTACTTCGCCACTCAGGTCCAAGGCGCGCAGGGCCGCAGTCAAGGCTACAGTGCCATTGGAGAAAAGCGCCAAATGGGGCGCCTGCAACTTGTGTACAAGCTTTTCCCTGAAGCGACGCAGGATCGGCCCCTGATTGGTCAGCCAATGATTGTCCCAAATTTCCTGAAGCCCGGATGCATAGGCCGAAATTGCCGGTAATTGCGGCCGACTCACATAAACAGGCCGTTCGAACGGTTTCATTCCTTTATTACTTTCGACGTTGAGTCCCCGTCGGAGCCCGCAATGCAGTTCCACACGGAAATGTGGCCCCAAAGGGAATTTTTGCATCTCGCAACGCCACGCCGCGCCTATTGGCTCGACCGGGAGGATCGGCTGGCGGAACCAGAGTCCGCCAGATAGCACTATTGGTCTGATTCTGCCGCAGATTTTATCGAATCCGCCACGGGTTGGATGATCACGGGTCGCTGGCTGCGGCAGAGTCGGCCGGCTGCAGATCATTGTCATCGGCGTCGTCCCTTCACGTACCGACGCCATTCCGCGCCTGCAGTCAGACTGGCCCGCGAGAAACCGCTGCAAAGTTCGAGCCTCGCTGCGTCCCGTTACGCTCTAACCGCTGCAGTATGGGTTTCAGTGGTTTCGCCTCGCCGTCGGGTGGAACATCCCGCGTCACTACGCAGCCGGCGCGAATGCGAGCGCGCGAGCCTATGTCCGCTTCGCCATAAACGCAGCCCTGCGCGTGAAGCGCCACGTCATCGCCGAGCCGAGGAGCGCGCGACAGCGGGAGCAGAACGCCACTGCGATCATAGGCGGGAACGAGGGCCGTGAGCGGCCCCAGAAAAAGCCTCTCTCCGGCGCCGCCATGAACTACGACGCCTGCGGGATGGGGAATGCGCAGATCGCCACCGAGATCGGAGCCCGGCGACAGATCCGCACCAGTCAGCCAGACGTTTGCGAGCCAGGCAAGACGCGCCAGACGCAACTGGCCGGCGCAATAACAGGCGTGCGACAGACGATGCAGCGCGACCGCCGTACGACTAGGGTAGAGCGGATCTCCCCGCGACCTTTCACGATCCATGCGCAACCGCCGCGCCATTTCGCGCCAAGCGCTGGAACTCGGGGGAGCCGTCTCCGGTCGGCTCCGGCGCGAAAGCTCCGGCCGAACTCGTGACGACGCTACCGTGCGCCAGTCGGTTCCAGACTCGATGGCGCGGCGCGAGATCCTCGATGGCCTGCGCCTTCGGCCCCAGTTGCGCGCCAGAGCCGATATTGATCGGACCGAATGCGCCTGCATTGCCGGCGAAGAGCACGTCGTCTCCGATCTGCGGCGCCGCTCCGCGCGGCGCCAGAAAAGCGCTTTCTTCCGACGTGCTCAGCCCGTCGGCGTAGAAAGTGAGATTCTTGCCGGCCCTTCCATGCAGAATGCACCCGGCAAGATGCGGCATGAGCAGACCGGGTCCCACGCAGGCGCTTTCCGGAATGGTCACTTTGTGGAAAAAGTAATTCAGCCGCGCTAGCAGTTTCGCGGGGAGACAAAATTCATTCGCGTAAAACCAGTGAGCGAGGCGGTGAACCGCGAGGGCCATAAGCGAATTGGTGGTCATGGCGCTCAAGCGCGAGGGCGGAACCCCGGCGTCAGGCATGTAGGCCATGAACTCGCGCCGCAAGCGATCGACATCGGCGATGAAATCCGCCCGCGTCGCCTTGAACGAGAGATGTCGGCAGGGCGGGTCGGAAATTTTGGCGATCGGCGGCGGAGCTTCCTCGGCGCGCGACTCGACGAGCGGAGTGCGCACAGACCAGACGAATGAATCAGGGGGCACATCAACCACCGCTGCGGCGCCAGGGCCGATTTCGACGCGGTCACCAATTCTCACCGAGCCTTGTACGGCCGAAAACCAATTGAGGACGACGTCGGGGCCGAGCACGGGCAGACCAACGCCTGCGCCGATATCTCGATCGCGCACGCTGCCGCCAATGCCGCCCAGAGCGAGAACCGTGAGATTGGCGCCGGCTTTGGCAGAAATGTTGACCCCGCAGGGCGAAGGGATCAACAGCCCACCACCGAGGTCGCAAGCCGGATGCAAATCGGCGCCCGTCAATACGGAATTGAGCTGCATGCACAGACGCGCGGACTTCTGTCTTCTCTTCAGGAAGAAGGCATGGGCGCAGCGGTGAAGCGCCACGCAGATCCATGCGGGGTCAACAAACCAAAACAAAGGCCGATAGCCAAATTTGGACTCCTGCCAGAGCCGCAGCCGCCGCCCGTCCTCGCGCAGAAGCTGCGCCGCCCGCCGCCACGCGCCTTCCGGAACTGTCATGGGCTCAGTCTCCCGCGGCCAGAAGCGCGCGCGAGAGGCGCTCTTGCTCGGCGCGACTGTCGGCCAAGCCAGGATAATTCCAGATCGCCAGGCAAGCCAGTAGGCTCACGATGACCGACAGAGCTATTTGCGCGAGTTCGGAATCCGGCGCGGCTTCCAAAGCTGTATAGACCGCCATTCCCGGCGCCAGCATGGCCAGGCTGCGGGGGCCAAGCGCAAGGCCGCGCGAGAAGGCCAGGCCCAGGGCGCAGAGCGCGACCAGCGACACGGCGAAGCAGGAGGCCATGGCGCTGCCGACAAAGCCGAACTGCGGCAGCAACAGCGCGTTTAGTGTAAGATAGGCGAGCACCCCCAACAAACTGACGACCATTAGTCGGCGTTCCTGATTATCGGCCAACAACAGGATCGCCTGAGGGGCGATGACAAAGGCCAGTCCGACCGGCAATGCAAACCACCGCAAACAGTCGACCGCCGAAATTGGTGCCTCGAGATAGCGCCCGCCATAGAGGACGGCGATCATGGGTCGCGCCGTCTGAGTCAGGGCGGCGGCGACCACCGTGCCGAGCCCCAGCGAAACATCGATGAGGGCCCGGCTCTGGCGGGAGAAGGCCGCGGGGTCCTTGCCGGCGGCATAGGAAAAGACGGGGACCAGGGGCGAGATCAGCAGCCAGGGGACGATCAGAATGGTCGCCAGTGGCCGCTGGGCGGCGGCGAACGCGCCCAGCTCATCGGGCGGGCGCCACGCCTGGACGATGAAAATCCCACCGAAAAACAGAATATTGTAGAAGAGGGTGGCGAGCGCTACGATCACTGTCGAGGTTTCGAACCGCCGAAGACTGGCTCGCGAAAAACGTGGCATGGGCACATAGCCAAGCAAGCCGATTCCGAGCAGGGTGAGAACGCCGAGACTTAGGGATTCCCGGGCGACGACGAGAGCGGGAAACCAGGACTGCTGGACGCCAAGCGAGAGCATCAACACGGCGGCGCCGAGCGTCAGAAACGGGCCGAGCACATTGACGATGGCGGGCATAAGCTGAGCCTGCCTGAGCTGGAAGGCGACGGTCAGCGCGCTAAAAAACATGAAGAGCAGCGCCACGGCGGAACCGACGAGCCAGAGGCGCAACATGCCTTCCGTGCGGGAGACGGCATAGCCGAGACAGAGGGCGGCGCAAAGCGTGCACAACGACAGGCGCATGGCAAGCAGACTTTCCAGCGCCAGCCGTTCCTCGCGGGGGTCGCGGGCCGCAGCGCGCACGGCGACATTGCCGGTGCCTAATTCCGTGAATTCGCGCGCCAGAGCGAAAATCGTAGACACCAGCGCGAAACCGCCAAACTCCTGCGCCGAAAGCTTGCGGCCGAGCAACAGGGTCAGGATGAGGCCGAGGACAGCGCGCATTGCCGCCGAGCCAAGCAGGATGAACTGGCTGACGCCGGGCGAATGAGGGCGCCGGCGGGACGCGGAGGCCGTTCTCAATGGGGTCGCGCCTCCAGCCGGAAGGGCGTCGGATCGACGGGCTGCAAGGTGACCTGCGCCACCAAGTCAGGCGCCTTTTGCGAGGTCGGGGTCAAAATGAAATTTCGGAACAGCATGGCGAGAACCGTAGTCGCCTCCGCGAGCGCTATGTGCATGCCAACGCATTGCCGCTCGCCGGCGCCAAAGGGGATGTACATGAACTTGCGCGGCAACTTCGTTCCTGGCGCAAACCGCCCAATATCGAACTCGTCCGCATTGTCCCAGAGCCGGCGATGACGGTGCACCACCCAGGGCGCAATCTGCACGAATGCGCCTTTGGGAATCGCCTGCCCGTCGGCGACGTCGTCGGCCAGGGCCTCGCGTACGATAGATATTCCTGGCGGATAGAGGCGCAGAGATTCATTGACCAAAGCACGGCTCACGGAAAGCTTATCTAGCGCTTCCAGCGTCGCGGTTTCGCCCACGCCCGCCGCCCTAGCCTCTTCCGCGATGGCCAGCTGCAACTCGGGCCGGCTGGCGGCAAGAAAGGCCGACCAGTAAAGCGAGACCCCTGTGGTTTGGCTGCCGGTGACGAAAATGGTCGCGAATTGCTGGACCAGCGCGCGACGGGTCACTTCCGACTTGTCCATGGCGTTGAAAAGATCCGTGAAGCCGTCGCTCTTGCGGACATCGTCGACAATGCGCGTGAACAGCGCCAGCCACCTCCTCTGAAAGCGGCGTCGTGCGAAATCGATCGGCCCCGGAGCCGAGGATGGCAGCAAGAAATCGAAGATATTGCCCTGGCTCAGTTTCAGCATGAATTCATGGCTAAGCCGTCGAACATCGTCTTCATAAGGTGTAATATCGACCTTGAAAAACAGATCCGCCGAAATTCTATTGGTCAGATCGCGGAAGACGTGGAGCAGCGACACGGTCTGCGGCGCTTGCGACCGGAGGTCCCGTAGAAGCGCGCTGGTGTTGCGCGCCACACATTCGACCACGCTGGGCAGGGTCCGGGCGTTCAGGAAGGGCTGTACCAGTTTTCTCTGCCGGCGCCACTCCTCGCCTTCCGCGAGAAACAAGCCGTCGCCAAGCACGGGCTCGAGCCCGCGTCGCGCCGCTGCAGGCCTCATGTAATTGCCGGCGTTGTTCACCAGAACATGCTGGATCGCGGCCGGGCTGCTGAGGAGAAACATTCGCCGCCAGAGAAAAGATGAGGCGATGACCTCCTCCTCGAACGCCGACGCCGGAAATTCCGCTCCCTTGATTACGGGGGGCACGAGGCGCCTGCATCCAGCGAACTGCGCAACAAATGCCGCGGCAGCAGCAAGCCGTTCGGCGCCTGACCCATGCTATGTTCGTAAAGCAAGGAGGAAGAGGCCGGATTGAAAGGAATGCCGAGGCGCGCGCGCACATTGGCCTCGAGTTTGTCGCGCAGGACGATGAGCTCGTCACTGCTCAAATGGTCGGTGAAAACATAGGCGCGATAGGCCCCCGGCGCGCCTTTGTAGTAATCGGCTGTGAGGGAGAAATCCACCGAGCGCGAATGCAGCCGGTCGCCGGTCTTCGCCGTATAGGTCCAGACGCCTTCGATGCTTTCATGTGGGACGCTGAAATCGAAATAGGGCGTGCCCGGATAAGTGGTGATGATCGTACAGTCGAAATCCTCGACTTCCATATCAATCAGCCATTTTTCCACCGCCTCGACCGATTCCTGAGATTCGCCAGGATGGCCGAGCGACATCAGCGCCTTGGTCTTCAGGCCAACCTTCTTGGCGATTTCCACGGCGCGGGTGTTGTCGGCCAGAGTCGCGCGTTTTTCAATATTCTTAAGAATGCGAGGATGCGCTGCCTCGAAGCCGCAAAGCAGCCAGCGAAATCCGGCGCGCCACATGGCGCGCGCCTGCTCCTCGGTGAACAATTCGGATTTGATGAAGCCGCGCAGACGGAATTCCACTCCGAGCCGGTCCTGAAGATCGGCAATGGCGTCCATGAGCGCGACCAGTTGCTTGCTGACGTTGAGTTCGTCGTCATAGAGCATGAAGCCGGTATAGCCGTAGTCCCTATAAAGGCCCTCGATCTCCGCAACCGTCGACTCAATCGAGCGGCTGCGGGTCACGCGCAGGCTGTTGGAGTGGCGACCGCCACAGAATCCGCAGCTGAACGGACAGCCGAGCTGAACGATCAGGCTCGTGGCCTGATGGCCTTCGATGGAGTATCGATAGGATTGCAGATCGACGAGATGCCGCGCCGGCCCAGCGCTGGCGTCATAAATCGCGTCGGTCATGAAATAGCCGCCCTTGCGGTCGTCACCATCGACCAGACCGTAACAGTCCGGTTCAATCGCGCGGTGGATGGCGATTTCGCCATCGCCCGTGCAAAGCAGGTCGAAAGCCCCCTCCAGCACGGCCAGAGCGGCTGTGGCGCGGCCGCTGCGCCCAGACTTTTGCTCCAGCTTCACCGCCGAATGGGTAAGTGTTGCATGAGGGCCGCCGAGAATGAGCTTGATGTCCGGACGGATCGAGCGTGCAATTTTCGCCAGGATAAGAGCCGAAGGCATTTGCGGCGTAGTAGAGGTGAAGCCAATGCATTCGTCACACGAGGATGAAAGATAGGCCCTGAAAGCCTCTTCGTAATTCTGCACGCCGGAAAGATCGAGAACGCTGACAACATGGCCAGCAGACTCTAGCGAAGAAGCGACCTTCAGCACACCCAGACTGACAAAGACGCGTTCGTCCATGAGAAAAGGTGAAGGCGGAATGACGAAGGCTATGCGGCGCGGCTTTACGGCGCCATAGGGATACGCGTTTGAGTGCGTCGGCGTGTTGACGTGGGCAGAGATGTTCATTGCTACCTCACTATCCTGGCCTCCTGGACACACGCTGCGAAGCGAAAAAGACCTGCGCTTCGACCGAATCTGCGTGCCGCAATGTGACTTTGCAGTAACCAATCTTACTTAAGGGCGCTTCCGGGGGATGCGCCCTGCCCCGTTGGCTCTGAGTACAATTATTCTCCTATTCGGCGTCTTTCACAAGGCGGAAACTTCACGGCCAGGAGACGAGGGGCCGGCCCGGCCGCTGTTGAGAAGGCGAAACGAATTCAGCGTCAGAGGCTCGGATACAGAGGCTCGGATGGGAAGCCGCGCCCTATACGAAAGTCGCGTCGCAAAAATTTTTACAGTTCAGTCCGCGGTGCGCTTGCGTTTGTCAACAACCCGTAGCATTCTGTCCAAAAGTTCAAAGTGCCGCGATGCAGCATAGCGCTCCAAATCCAGCGATGCGGTGAATCCATTACGGACCGTTTTTATGCTCAATGCTCCGCCAAGCAGTAGCATATCGCCGGCTGGCAGGTCACACGCCACGCACCCTCTTTTTCGGCGGACTGGTCGCTTTCAACATTACGGAGCTTTTCTGGAGCGCATTTCTTTTGTAATTGATGCAATTGTAATTTATTGCGCGCTTTATCTATGCGTTCGATTCAATGAAGATCTTTGGTCGCAGCGAACTGTTTCGCTCGCTTTATTTTGTATCATTATTTATAATCTGCTGGCTTCGCCGAGATCTCTCTACCAGCACTGGCAGCTTGAGCCGCTTCGCCGGGAGTTGATGGACACTTACGTTGCGCTCACCTTGGGGTTCCTTGTGCTGACAACTGCCGTCGCCATAGGAACGAACTGGGGCGGGACTGGATCGCAGCTCCTGCTTACCGCCGAATGGTGGGAGACGAGCGTGCTCGGCATCGCCCTGGGGCGTGCGACCTTGCGTCTGGCTCTCCGGGTCTGGCGGGCGGGCGCTCTCGACCACCGCAACGTCGCACTTTACGGCGCCAGTTCCACAGCGGCGGCTCTCGCCCAGACCTTCGCCGACAACAGCTGGATGGGGCTAGACGTTGTCGGCGTCTATGATGATGACGCGTCCGCCGCCACGGCCGACACGCTCCGCTTGCTCGGGGGGCTGGACGACCTGGTCAGGGCCGCCAAAGAGCAGCGAGTCGGCGCCGTCTATCTCACCGCCGAGGGTCTCGGCCCCGGGAGAATCAAGGAGATCCTTTGCCGGTTCTCCGATACCACGATATCCGTGCATTACTGCCCCTCGGTCTCCGGTCTCGATCTGCTCGGCGGTCGTTGGGACGATATTTTCGGCGTTCCTGTCCTCAGTCTGGTCACTTCCCCTTTCGATGAGCTTCGGCGTCACGCCAAATGGATGGAGGACTGGATTCTCCTGATTCTACTGGCCCCTCCCGCGCTCATCGCCTCGGGCGTCATCGCCATATTGATTAAGGCGACTTCGCCCGGTCCGGTCCTTTATCTGCAGAACCGCTACGGCCTCGGCGGCCGGGTGTTCAAGATCTGGAAGTTCCGGACCATGACGGTCACCGACAGCGATGACGATTTCCGGCAGGCGAAGACGAAGGATTTGCGCATCACGCCATTCGGCGCGTTTTTGCGCAAGACCTCGCTAGACGAGTTGCCGCAACTGATGAATGTGCTTCGCGGCGAAATGTCGATTATTGGCCCGCGTCCGGCGCCAATCAAATATAATGAAGAGCATCGCGGCCTAATCGAGCGTTATATGCTGCGTCACAAGGTCAAGCCCGGGATGACAGGGCTTGCCCAGGTTAATGGTTGCCGCGGCGAGACGGAAACGCTACGCAAGACTTGGGAGCGCACACGCTACGATCTTGATTATATCGACAACTGGTCGGTCTGGCTGGACATGAAAATCCTGGCGTGGACAGTATGGCTGGTGCTAAAGGAGCTTTTCTGAATGAACAAGCCACGAACGCCTGCCCGCAAATGTCTTTTCATCGCCCTGGCCGCCGTTCTGCTTGGGGGGGCGCAGTTTTCCCTTGCCGCCTGCGGTGAAGTCGACGTGGCGCAGCGTCCCGATAATATGCCGACGCGCGGCGACTGGCGCACGCCATTGCACAATCCGGTGCTTCCGGCTGGTTCGCTCTATCCCAAGGCAATGTGGAACGATCCAAGCGTGATGATTGAGGACGGCCATTATGTGATGTGGCTGACCACGAGCATCGAAACGCCGTTCAAACCGCCGATCGTGCCATTCCGCGCCGTTTCCGACGATCTCGGCAAGACATGGCGGCTCGATCCGCCCGGGCCGGTGGCCTCGCCCAAGGGCACGCGTTTCGTTAGTCTGGAGACGCCGTCGGTGGTGCGGTTTCATGGCCTGTACCACATGTTTTTCAGCGGCATCTATCCCGACGCCAAGCCGACGCTGATGGCCATTGGCCATGCCGTGTCCAAGGACGGCAAGAGCTGGATCGTCTCGCCGGAGCCCGTGCTCACACAGACGGGCAACGTCACCGACTGGAATGGATTCCTGGTTGGCGAGCCCGGCGCCATCGTACGCGGCGACGAAATTTTCGTCTATTTCTCGGCGGCAGGCGCGCGCGCCAGCGGTTCCCCAATGCAGGACCAGTCGATCGGCCTGGCGACGACCCGCGACGGCGAACATTTCGGCGCGCAGAAGCGCGTGCTGACGCAAAGCGAGCTTTATCCACCGGAGAAGGGCTTCGCCGGCTATTCCACGCCGCAGCCCTTCGAGCTCAACGGCCATGTCCATCTCCTTTATGACGTCGCCTCCAGCATCAAGGGAGCCAATCCGGAATGGCAGCAGGTGGCTCTGCATCACGCTTATTCGCCCACCGACGGGCGCAGCGGCTTCATCCAAGACAAGGCGCCGATTTTCACGCGCAACTCCTTCCCCTGGACCTTGGGCGAAATCATCGGCCCCGCCGCTTTGGTCGATGGCGGTAAGGTCAAAATGTGGTTCGGCGGCCATGTTCCGATCAGCAAATTGGGACCGCTCGTCGCGCGCGGCTATTCGGGGGAGGAATTCGGAGTCAATTACGCGGAAATCGACGCAGAAAAGTTGGAATGACCGGCGCCGGAGCTACCGCGGCCACGAGCCGAGAGGAGGAGTGGGTGGAAGGGGTCAAGGCGGTCATTCTTTGCGGCGGACAGGGAACGCGCAGCTTCCCTTTCAATCAATATCTCCCCAAGCCGATGCTGCCGATCGCCGGAACGCCGGTGGTCGTGCATGTGATCAAAAGCTTCATCGCCCAGGGCGTCACCGACATCATTTTGGCCGCCGGCTATCGACAGTCGGTGCTGCATGATTATTTCCAGGGCAAGATCCTGGACGCGAAAATTCAGATCGTCGACACGGGCGAAAATGCCGATACCGGAGACCGCGTCTTCGCCTGTCGCGACCTGCTCGGCGACAAATTCGTCGTGACCTACGCCGACGGCCTGTGCGACGCGCCGCTAGCAAAGGTTTCGGCCTTTCACGACGCGCAAAAGGCCCTAGGCACGGTGACGTGCGTGCCTTTGCGCAGCCAATATGGCGTGTTGACGTTGAGCGACGCTGGGGTGGTAAAGGAAATCAAGGAAAAGCCCTTGATGCCCGGCCTCTGGATCAACGCCGGCTTTATTTTCTTTGACAAGAGAGCCTTTGCGTATTGGCGTCCAGGCAGTCTGGAAAAAGACGTGCTGCCGGTCTTGGCCGAACATGGCGGCATCTTCGGCTATCGCCACGAAGGCTTTTTCAAATCCGTCGACACATACAAGGATCTCATGGAATTCGAGCAACTGATCGAAGCCGAGGGCATGCCCTGGCTCGCCCCCAACTGAGGATTTATCGATGCTCGATGCGAAGTTTTGGCGCGGGCGAAAGGTTCTCGTCACCGGAGCCACTGGCTTTCTCGGCTCCGAGCTTACGAAACAGCTGATCACGGTCGAGGCCGACATTGTCTGTCTGGTGCGCGACGCGGTCTGGAATTCGCCATTCCGACTGGAGGGCAGCGAAGCGCGGGTGAGCGTGGTAAATGGCGCGGTGGAGGATACTGCCGTCGTCGAGCGCGCCATTAATGAATATGAAGTCGAGACGGTATTCCATCTCGCCGCTCAAGCCATCGTCGGCGTGGCCAACCGCAATCCACTCTCGACTTTCGAGGCCAATATCAAGGGCTCGTGGGTCCTGCTGGAAGCCTGCCGCCACAGCCCGACGGTGAAGAGAATCATTGTCGCCTCCAGCGACAAGGCCTACGGCGATCACGACGATTTGCCGTATCTGGAGTCGACGCCGCTTCAGGGCCGCCATCCCTATGACGTTTCCAAGAGCTGCGCCGATTTGATCGCGGCCTGTTATCATCACTCTTACAAAACGCCCGTTTGCGTCACGCGCTGCGGCAACCTGTTTGGCCCCGGCGATCTCAATTTCAATCGCATCGTGCCGGGCACGATTCGCTCAGCGCTGCGTGGCGAGCGCCCAGTCATCCGCAGCGACGGCTCGCCGGTCCGCGATTATGTGTTCGTCAAGGACATAGCGGACGCTTACATGCTGCTCGCTCAATGTATGGAGGATGCGGAACTCCATGGCGAGGCCTTCAACTTCGGCACGGGCGAGCCGGTTTCCGTGCTTGAGCTCACCCACCTTATTCTCGCGATCGCGGGCCGCGCCGATCTCGAACCCATTGTCGAGAATATCGCCAGCCGCGAAATCGGTCGCCAATATCTCTCGTCGGAAAAGGCGCGCGAAAGATTGAATTGGACGCCAGCCGCCGGGCTGAAGGCCGGACTACATCAAACTGTGGAATGGTACCGCGCCAACGGTTATGGATGAGTCCCGGAGACGCAAGCATGGCCAGGGTTTTCATTGGAGTTCCCACCTACAAACGTCCGGTGATGGTGCGACAGACGATCGAGAGTCTCCTCGCTCAGAGTTTCGACGATTTTCGGGTCGTCGTGAGCGATAACGCCTCTGGCGAAGAGACCGCAGCGACCATTGCCGCCTTCGTCAGTGAGCTGGCCGATCCGCGCATCAGCTTCGTCGTCCAGAGCGTCAATGGCGGCGAATATGGTCAAGGCCGCTTTTTCCTGCGCGAGTCGGCCGGCTCTGACTACTTTATGATCCTGCATGACGATGACGTGTTATTGCCGCAAGGCCTTGCGCAAGGCGTCGAAAGGCTCGAAAAAACGCCGGAAGCAGCATTTTTCGTGGCGAATGCTTATGGCATGAACGAAGCGGGGCAAAGGGACGAGAGGCTAACCAAAAAGCACTTGCGCGACCAGCAGCGAATCGGCGCACGCGAGGGCCTTTATGAGGTGCTCTCCAGCCACGTGCTGGGCGGGTTCGCGCCGATTTCCGGCACTCTGTTCCGACGCGAGGCGCTGATTGCCTCGGGGTTCGTCGACGACGAGCTGAGCGGCAATTTTCCCTTCGAAGCCAATGTCTTCCTGCGGCAAGGCGAGGCTGGGGCCCGAGCTTGGTTTTCGACCGCCGAGCTCCTCGGCGTGCGCTTTCACGCTAACGCCCTGCGCGTCACCAATCTGCTCAACGATCCCGACGTGGTGGGCAATTGCATCCGGCTCTGGGGCAGCCGTCGCTTCACCGGCGCACTGGAGCGCCGGCGTCGAGTTCTGGTTTCGCGCTACCGACGCGCGGAAATGCTGCTATCCTTGCAGTCTGGGGACTATCAGCGCGCGAGGACCGCCCTGTTCGACGCTTTGCGCGATAATCCCTCATCCCTAAGGGCCTGGGCTTGGACTCCATTTGTAGTCGCCGGTCCGCGCGTGGCCCAAGCGGCCGTCTCGTTTGGAATGCGATTATGATCAATCCGGGATTGACGCGCCGGCGCCTGCTTTCGTTGCTGCCCGCTGGTGGTCTCGCCGCCTGCGCGGCGCAGCCGGCGCCGACGTCCACGCAGCCTCGAGCCGTCTTCCGATCGGCCGCACGCTATGAGCGCGTCTATAAGATTCAGCCCGGCGATCAGATCCAGGTTACGGTCTTCCATATGCCCGAACTGTCGACCACGACCGTCGTGCGGCCAGATGGTAACGCGTCGCTGCCGCTGCTGCAGGATGTGAAATTGGGTGGCCTGGCGGTGCCGGACGCCGCGAAAAATATCGAAAAGCTCTATGCGCCGCGCGTGAACCGGCCGGACGTGCAGCTTAATCTTCTCAGTCTGCGACCGCCCTCGGTCTATGTGCTCGGCGAAGTGCCACGTCCGGGCCCGGTCGCCCTGCGCGAGGCGCCCACCATGGCTACGGCATTAGCTGCGGCCGGCGGCACCACGCGCACCGCCTCGTTGGAGGCCGTTGCTCTGGTCCGGCTCGAGGACGACGGCACGCTCACCGGTACGGTCATCACCCCCGCGGATTTCGGCGAGACCGCCTTTTATCAGGCGACCGCGGCCGTCCCGCTTCAGGCCGGCGATTTGGTCATCGTGCCGGAAAGCGGCCGGTCGCAATTCGTTCGCTTCATCCAGGATTATATCAACACGCCGCTCAGCGCTCCTCAAAGCGCGCTGACGGTCGCCAACCAGTTTCAGACGCTCCGGCTCATTTCAAATTACATCGGAATCAGCACGCAAACCCTGGGGGTGTCGGTCACCAAATAACGCGTCGATCAGGAGTTGCAATGGCGTCCGCTTCCGACAAAGCTCTCAGACTGGCCATTGCCAGTCCTGGCGTAGGCCGCGTCCAGCGCGGCTTCGAACGGCTGTTCCGCGATCTCTACGAGCTGGTTCGCGATCAATTCGACGTCACCTTGCTGAAGGGAGGAGGCCCGTCGAGCGAGCTCGAAATCACGCCATTTTTCGTACATCGCAATAGCCGGCTGTTCGACCTCGCGCCCGTGCATAAATTGATCGGGCGCACGCCCTATCATGTCGAATGCCTCATGTACGCCCTGGCGATCCTGCCGCATTTGCGGTCTCGCCAATTCGACGTCGTCCACACCATCGATCCGCCGCTCACGCGCCTGCTGTTCCGGTTGCGCGCGCGCCTGGGCCTGAAATTCAAGCTGCTCTATACCGAAGGCACGGCGATGGCGCCGAGCGACTACCCTCCGTCGGACTACACCCATTTCATCTCCCGTATCGGCATGGACGCGAGCATGGCCTATGGCCACGATCCCGGATTGATGTCGCTGCTTCCGTGCGGGATCTATCCTGAAAGATTCGAAAACAATGATGATCGCGCGCGCCTGCGCCAAGCCCATGGCGTTCCGGAAAAGGCCTTCGTCATTCTGTCGGTGGCGGCGATCAACCGCTATCAGAAGCGCGCCGATTATCTAATCGATGAGGTCGCCGCTCTGCGTGGCGATTATTATCTGTTCATGGACGGCAGTCTCGACCATGGCGAACCCGACCTCATCGAGTATGCGAAACGAAAGCTCGGCGATCGCGTGCGTATCGGCCAGGTCCCCTCCGCGAAGGTGCCGGAACTCTACCGCATGGCCGATGTCATGGCCCACACCTCGCTTTTCGAGGCCTTCGGCATAGCAATTGTCGAAGCAGCTTCGACCGATCTGCCCCTCGTCATCCCCGACGGGGCGCATTTTCGCTGGCTCATTCCCAATCCCTCCTCCTGGGTGAACGCCGATCGGAGGGGCGCCTTGACGGAACGCCTCCAGGCGTTGCTGGACAACCCCTCCCAACGAGACGCTTGCCGCGTCGGCGCTATGGCGCGCGCGCGTTTCGACTGGCGCACGCTTCAGGGCCAATATTGCGATCTTTACCGCAAGGTCGCAGATCTCCCCGACGTTTTTCGGTCGGAGGCGGAATGCCGAAAGGTTCTGTGATGACTGAAGAGGCGGCCCCGAGCTTCTCGGTCATGATGAACGTCTATAACGGCGCGCCTTATCTTCGCGCCACCCTGGACAGCTTGCTCGCGCAGACCTTCACCGACTGGGAACTGGTGGTCTGGGACGATTGCTCCCGTGACGACAGCGTTGACATATGCCGCTCCTACGCCGATCCGCGCATCCGCATCTTTACCAGCGCGCAAAACATGGGCCTGGGTAGCGCACGTTCGGCGGCCTTCGCAAAAACGCGGGGCCTCTGGGTCGCTCTGTTGGACCAGGACGACATCTGGACGCCCGACAAGCTCGAACGGCAATGGGCGTTGATCCTTGCGGATAACACGGGTGATCTCGCCTTAGTCTATGGGCGCGCGCGATGTTTCGATGATAGCGGGCCGAAAGGTCCCTTCGACCTCTGGTATGGCTCCGGACCCCTGCCGGAGGGGGATATCCTGGACGCCCTGCTGGCGCGTCCCTCTTTTATTCCCAACAGCACTCTTGCAGTGCGTCGCGATTATTGCGCGGCTTTGACGCCCTTCCCTCCGCAAATCCGCTATTGCACTGATTACTATTGGTCGGCTTTGATTCTGCGCGGCCGCAAGGCCGCCTGCGTGCAGAGCTTGTGCTGCCATTACCGCTTACATCCCGGTAGCATGAGTCATGTGTTCCGCCGTGAAATACACGAGGAAATTCTGTTCGTGATCGAGACGACGGCCGATGAGCGCAACAAAGGCATTGTCTGGCGTCGGCGCATCGTGCACGAAAGTTTCATTGGACTTGCGGATTTCCGCGCCGGTCGTCGGTGGGAGGGTGCGAAACGCATCCTGACCAAAGGGTCAGTTCTGTATCTCATTCTGCGCAATGTCGTCCGCAGCCTGAGGCGGTTGAAAAGCGCCTACGATGCTTCGATGTTTGATCCCAAGCTTTGATGATGCAATCTTGTCCAACGAATGGAAGCCTGCCCCCAAGCGCGTGCGCAGCCCAGTTTCCAAAATCCTGCGACAATACCGAAGTCTATCTGCAGGGATCGCGGCGGCGGAATTCTCACTGATCTCGCATCGCGAAGTGCGTCGGAGTTGACGCCATCGTGAAGTGTCGTTGGAACTGTGAAACAAGTGGCGCGAAACGTCGGGGTAGCGCCCCCTCTGGTGAGGGGAGAGGGCGCTCTCGGTTGTCAGGCGGCGACCTTATGGCATTCGTCGGCGCAGGCTTTGCAGGCCTCGCCGCACGCGACGCATTCCGAATATTGCGGGAACTTATCGCATTCCTTCTTGCAGGCGAGACAAATGCTCTCGACGACCTTCGCCAGCGCGGGCACCGCGGAGGAATTGACGGCGGCCAGGGTCGCAAGAGCGCGACAGGCTGCGATTGTGTCAAACGATGACGTCGTGCAGGCCGCCATGCTGGTGTCGTTCATGGACAACATGCCGAAACAGTGACGCAGGCAATTGTCGCCCTCGAGGGCGCATTTGCCGGCGGCGTCGCTCAAAGCCTTATATTTGGGCGGATGCATGTGCTGCACGCCCGCTGGGCTCTCGGCCATCGCCGGCATAGCTGACAGGACGGCGGCGGCCGCGCCGAGAGTCGTCATGAATTCGCGACGTTCCATTGAAAAATCTCCCGCTTTCTTTGGCCCCGCAAGTGTGGCGGGGACTGAACGAGCCTACGCCGCCCTCGACCGGCGCACAACGAACCAGGGATTGCGCCTCCTCCTGCGACAAACTGTCCGCCTTGACGCTCTCTCGAGCACAGCCTAGCCTGCGCGCGTTCCCGAAAGGAGAGCGGACGTGATCGGATGCTGCCGAGCAAGTCATGCGCGGAAGAACGCCCTCGTGGCGTTGCTTGTGGCGTGCGCGCTTGGCGTCCAGCTGCTGCTCACGGGCATGGCGCTCGCTGGCGTCGCCTCTTCGGGAGAAGCGGGCTTCTCCCAAGGCTGCGTCACGACGACGAGCAGCCAGGATCCGCTCGCGCCTCGCGGGCATGGCCACGACCATGGCCTCTGCTGCGTGCTCCACACCGGTCTGGCGGACCTCGGCGCTCCCATCAGCGTCGGCGATCGGCTGACGCTTCCGGTGGAGGCCATACTCCCGGCAAGCCGGGAGAATCAGGTCGACGCGCAGGCGCCGCCGGAGCTCGAGCCGCTCGCGCCGCGCGGCCCTCCCGCCTTCCAAATCTGAGCCTCTCCTCCTCGACGCGCCGGGCGTAGCGAAGCTGCCCCCCGGGCTGGCGCAGAGGAGTTCGAGCGGCCGACGCGCAAGCCAAGAGCGGCGCCAGTCTTCAGATCCTCCCCACCCGACGCCGCTTCCTCCTCGCGAGGAAGCCCGTGTCGCAAGCCCAGAAGACCCATGAGGTCGCGCCTCCGCGCGTCCCGCGCCGCGAGCCCTTCGCCGCGAGCCCGATCTTCGAGCTTTGAGAGGATTTAGACCATGAGCGTCAATCAAACCGTCAGCCGGAGTGGCGCCGAGAGCGCCAGACGGCTTTTCACCTTGCGCACTTTCTTCGTCGGCGTGGCGATTCTCGCCGCGATCGTCAGCGGCCTACGACTTTACGAACAGGCCTTCGGCTGGAGTAACGGACTCGAATTCCTTCTCCGACGAATATCGAATTTACTGGCACACGCTGCTGGTCGTCTCCGTTCCGGTCTCGGTGCTGGCCATTGTCGGCGCCGGCGGCTACCTCTGGCGCACGCGCGACCGGAGCCTGGCGTCCATCACGCCGGCCGAGGAGTTGCGCCGCTATCACGTGCTGGCGCAGTTGCTCGCGCTCTATGGGATCGCGCTCTTCCTCGGGCTGAGCTTCTTCACCGAGCAGACGGCGGTCTGGCACCTGACCGCGGTGCGCGACTCCGACTTCACGCCGAGCAACATCATAACCTTCTATATCTCCTATCCGCTCTTCGTGGTGGTCGGCGTCACCGCCTACGCCTATGCGGTGACGCGACTGCCCTTCTTTTCGAAGGGCGTCTCTCTTCCCTTCGGCCTGCTCCTCGTCGGCACCTTCATGACGATCCCGAACATCGGCCTGAATGAATGGGGCCACACCTTCTGGGTGCTCGACGAGGGCTTCGCGAGCCCCCTCCACTGGGGTTTCGCCTTCTTCGGCTGGATGGCGCTCGGCTGCTTTGGCGTCACGCTGCAAATCTTGGCGCGCCTGCGCGAGCTGATGGGCCCGGAAGTCGCGCTGGCTGTCGCGAGACGCCGCAAGTGAGGGTTTGGCGTCCGGGCTCTCCTCCCCGCCCGGGCGCCTGAAGAGACGCCGTTCCCCGGCGATAGCGCTTCACGCAGTCGATCTCCCCTCGCGTGAAGTCTGCTAACTTCCCCGCTCGGCCTTCCCCGGCCGGCGGGGCTTTTTTTTTGCTGTGGCTTTGATGGGCCGGGCGGTTTAAGGCCACGCGACTTGAGCAGGAGAGCGAGCGCCCTGCGATGAGCGGCCATGACATCATTTTGCACGCGCACGGCATGCACTGCCATGGCTGCGAACACATCATCGAGGTCGGCGTCGGCAAGCTCGAGGGCGTGCAGCGTGTCAAGGCCGATTACCCCACCGAGACCGTAACCGTCGCCTTCGATCCGTCACTGACGGATTTGGACGCCATTCGCGCCGCCATCGAAACTGCGGGCTACAAAACCTATGAACAGGACGATCCCAAGAGGCACCGCACTCGGCTGGAGAAATTAGTCGGCCTGCTCCTCGGGTTCGCGGGAATTCTGCTCATCATATTCTTCGACACCGAATGGATCAGCAAGGGCGGTGAGCCCGATATCGCCCAGCATTTGAGCCTCGACTTAATATTCGTGCTCGGGCTGCTGACGGGATTTCACTGCGTCGGCATGTGCGGCGCCTTCGTCTTGAGCTACACGGCCGATGACGCGAGCGCGGGGCGAAGCGCTTATCTGTCTCACGCCCTCTATGGCGCGGGCAAAACGCTTTCCTACACGTTGATCGGCGCGAGCTTCGGGCTGCTGGGCGGATTTGTCGCCTTCACACCCCTCTTGCGCGGCGTCGCCGGGGTGCTCGCCGGCGCATTCCTGATCGTTTTCGGCCTCAACATGCTGGGGCTGTTCGCGCCGCTGCGCCGGTTCCGCTTCGGACTTCCGCGCCCGCTGGAGAAATTCATCCATGCCGAAGAAGCGCGAGCACGGCATCGCCCTTTCGTCATCGGCTTGTTGAACGGGTTGATGATTGCCTGTGGGCCGTTGCAGGCGATGTATGTGATGGCGGCCGGAACCGGCAGCGCCCTCGAAGGCGCGAAGATGCTGTTTTCCTTCGGCGCCGGGACTTTACCCGTTATGGTGAGCTTCGGCGTCTTGGCCACGCTGATTTCGAGCAGCGTGACGCACCGGTTGTTGCGGCTCTCTGGCGCCATCGTCGTCGTGCTCGGCGCGGTCATGATCAATCGTGGTTTGATCCTGACAGGCTCTGGCTTCGACCTGCGCTCCGCGATTACGGCGTTGAAGGGCGCCGGCGTCGTCCAAACCGCGTTACAGGCCGGGCGGCCAGCGATCCTGACGGCGCGGCCTCGCCCGGCGTTTCAGACCATCGAGATGGACGTGGTCGAATCCGGCTATACGCCAAACCACTTCGTGCTTGTCCGGGCTGTGCCGGTGAAATGGGTCATCAACGGCAAACGAGTCACCAATTGCAACCATCGCATCGTTGTGCCGAGCCTCGAGCTCGAATTCGACGTGAAGCCAGGAATTCAGACCATCGAATTCACGCCTGACAAGACCGGAATTATTTCCTGGAGCTGTTGGATGGGCATGCTGCGCGGCGACTTCGACGTCGTGGAAGAGGCGACGGCTGCGCGAGCGGTCGCCGCTACGACTACTCCTGTCGGAGCAGCAGAGAAGGCCCCCCGGGAGGCCGCGTGCGCCAAGGCGGCGCCAAGCGAGCGCTACACGGTCGTCACAGGCGATTCGCCCTGGCGGATCGCCCTCAAGTTCTTCCACGATGGTAGCCGGTGGCGAGAAATCGTCGCCGCCAATCCAGGGGTCGATCTCCACCGCCTTCGACCGGGTCAGCTGTTGCTTCTTCCTGAGCCTTTGGGGAAGGCGACGAGCTGTAGCGGCATGTGAAACCCACGGAGCGAAGGGAAATGCGCCGGTCAACGCTAGCCGATGAGGCAGCGGAGAAAAGTCGCACCCCGAATGCTTCCGCCAAGCACTTGGCCTCATTGCGGAGTCGTCGTCCACCCCCCTCCGAGCGCTGCATAGAGCGCGACCGTGTTTGAGAGACGCTGGGCTTCAGCTTGCACGCGCGCGAGAGCCGTATTCAAGTACGAGCGCTGCGCGTCCACGACGACAAGCTGCGAGACGCCGCCGAGTTTCTGCTGCAGGCGGACCCTTTCCAGATAGCGCTTCGCGGCGCTCTCCGCGTTGCGCGCGGCGGCGACGGCGGGCGCGTCCGACTGCAACGCGCGCAAGCTGTCGGCGACGTTCTGAAAGGCCTTCACCACCGTGTCGCGATATTGCGCCTTGGCCTGATCGAGCCCCGCTTCGGCAGCTTTCTGCCGGTTCTGCGACGCAAATCCATCGAAGGCGGTGAAGGCGGCGTTTCCCGCGAGCTGATAGCCGAAGGTCGCGGGATGAAAGAGCGCGGGAATGAAGAAGGCGCCGGTCTGGCCCGTCGGCGTCAGCGTGATGTTCGGCAGACGGGCCGCAAGCGCGACGCCGACCTGGGCGCTCGCCGCATGAACATTGGCTTCCGCCGCCCTTATGTCGGGCCGCTGCCCGACGAGGGTCGCCGGGAGGCTGACGGGAAGCTCACGCGGCAACGAGAACTGGGATAGCGCGAAGGTTTCCTCGATCTCGTCCTGCGGCAGACGGCCCGCGAGCGCCGTGAGCAGGTCGCGCTGCCGCGCAAGAAGAGTCTCCAAGAGGGGGAGGCGCTGGCGCGCCTGCGCGAGGCTCGTCTCCTGCGAAAGCACGTCGATCGAGGAGACCGCGCCCTTGGCGAGTTGCAGCTGCAGCAGAGAGAGTCTTTCGGCCTCGAGCCCGATCACCTGGCGCGTCACGGCGATCTGCGCGCGCAACGAGGCTTCCTCGATCGCCGCCTTCGCGACATTGGCGGCGATCATGACTTGCGCCGCCGCCATCAGAAAGCCCGCGTTTTCGGCCTGCGCATCGAGAGATTCGATGTTGCGGCGCGCGCCTCCCCAGACGTCGAGCGTGTAGCTGATTTGCACGCTCTTGTTGTAGTACGAGAAGGGCGCCTGCGTGACGGTGGAGTTGGTCGCGTCCGCCGAATAGAGATTGTAGCTTGAGGTCGATCCGAGACCCACCAGCGGAACCAGCGCGCCGACGCCCGCCTCGGCGTTGTAATGCGCCACGCCCATCGCGGCCACGGCGGTCTCGATCGTCGCATTATGCGCCAGAGCGTAGTCGATGAGCGCGTTGAGACGAAGGGAACGAAACTCCCTCCACCACCGGTCCGAAACCTCGCCGTCGGCGCGGAAGCGCTGCCCATTGCCGGGAGAGCCGGTCGGCTCCTTCGTGAAGCGATTGGCGGCCGGCGGCGGCGGAGTCTCGAAATCCGGCCCCACCGCGCAAGAGGAGAGCGCGACGGCCATGCCGAGGGCGAGGACGCCGAGGAGAGGCCGGCGCGCGCTACTCACGGGCCAGCGCCTCCACCGGATCGAGCCTTGCAGCGTTTCGCGCCGGAAAATAGCCGAAAATCGTTCCTGTCAGGCAGGCGCAGAGCGCCGCGGTCAGCACGGATTGCGGCGAAAGCTCGAGCGCCCAGCCTGGAGGGAGGAACGGATTGGCGACCAGTATGATGATCAAACAGACGAGCACGCCGAGCGCCGCGCCGATCAGGCATAAAACGATCGCCTCGAGCAGGAATTGACGACTGATGTCCTTCTGACGCGCGCCGATGGCGAGACGCAAGCCGATCTCGCGCGCGCGCTCGGTCACCGAAACAAGCATGATGTTCATCACCCCGATGCCGCCGACGATCAGCGAGATCAAGCCAATCGCTGCGAGCAGCAACCGCATCGTCTCCATCATGACCTGCATGTTGCGCAGCTCGGCGTCATTGTTCTGAATCACCACGTCCTTCGCGTGGTGACGCCGGGTCAGCAAATCTACGATCTTCGGCTCCGCCTCCTTTCCAGTCTCGCCTTTGCGGAGGCGGATGAGCAACATGTCGAGATAGTCTCTCCCCGTCACGCGCGCATTGCTAGTCGTATAAGGCATGATCACGCTTGGCCGAATCCCCGGCTCGGCGAAGTTGCGTTTCGGAGCGAGCACCCCGATGACGATGCAAGGCAGATTGCCGACGTAAACGATTTCGCCGAGCGGGTCGGCCCCGAAAAAGAATTGATCTCGCATCCGATCGTCGATCACCACGACAGGCGCCATTCGGATCACGTCATCCCGCGTGAAGCCGCGTCCGAGATCGAACTTCAGGTTGTGAAAATCGAAATAGTCCTCGGCTGCTCCCGTGACGCTTCCGGACGCGGACACATTCCCATGGCGAAAGGTCGCTATGGAATAGGTCTGAGGCGTGGCGACCTCGACATAGTCCTGCTGGCGAAGCGCCTCCACGTCGGACATCTTGAGCGTATGCAAATGCGCCGCGAACGGATCGCCGGCCTGCTTGCCCGGATAAATCAGAATTTCCCGTAGGTTGAAGAAATCGCCGAATTGCTGATTGAGCACGCGCCGCCCAGCTTCGCCGACGGTCACCATCATCGACACCGAAACAATGCCGATCACCACTCCGAGCAATGTGAGCCCGCTGCGCAATCGATGCGACAAAAGCGCGTGCCAAGCCGTCTTCGCCGTCTCGACGAATTCCTCCCAAGGGGCGCGCCAGCCTCCCCCTTCGACATAGGGCTCAGGCTTATCCGCCGGCGCCGCGACCCGATCGGCTGCAGCTTTAGTAGGGCGATCGGAGACGATGCGGCCGTCTGCGAATTCGACGATCCGGTTCGTTTGCTCGGCGATGTTGTGGTCATGGGTCGCGATGATGATCGTGCGGCCCTGCCGATTGAGCTCAACCAGAAGATTCATCACCTCGTGGCCATTGGCGCTATCAAGCGCGCCGGTCGGCTCGTCGGCCAGAATCGCCGCGCCCTCGTTCATCAGCGCTCTTGCGATCGAGACCCTTTGTTGTTGTCCTCCCGACAATTGGTTGGGGTAATGCGCCAACCGGGTCCCGAGCCCCAGCCGCTCGAGCAGCGCCTTGGCGCGGGCATGGCGACTGTCGGGCGCGATTCCCGCATAAATCGCGGGCGTCTCGACATTCCCGACAGCGGTGAGCTGGCTGAGCAAATTGTAGCGTTGAAAGACGAAGCCGAAATGCTCGCGCCGCAGCTTGGCAAGCGCGTCGGCGTCGAGGCCCGCCGTGTCCTGGCCGCCAATACGATAAGAGCCCGCGGTCAAGCGGTCGAGGCAGCCCAGGATGTTGAGCAGCGTCGATTTCCCAGAGCCGGACGCCCCCATCAGCGCGACCATCTCGCCAGCGTGAATGACGAGATTCACGCGATCGAGCGCCACCACGCGCTGATCGCCCACGCCATAGCTGCGCACCGCGCCGCAGAGCTCGATGAGCGGCGAGACCGGCTGCGCATCGTCGCTGTAACTCATGCGCTCGGTCCCTTATTTGTGGGCGTTTCCCCCAGGATCACCTCCTCGCCTTCCTTCAGACCCTCGAGCACTTGCGCGAAGCTGCGGTTGTTGACGCCGATGCGCACACGCCGCTCCTCCGGCCCCTTGGCGCCCATCACCCGAACCAGAAAGCGCCCGTCGGGGCCCTGCTCGAGCAGAGCGCCGGAGGGAACGGCGAGCACGTTCTTGACCACGCCCTGCACGATCGAGACCTGCGCGGACATGCCGATGCGCAGCACGCCATCGACATTGGGGACGTCGAAGAGCGCATTGTAGAAGACGGGGGCGCCGACCGTGGTTCCGGCGTTGGCGGCTTGCGTGGACGCTTGCGATGCGGCAGGCTCGGAATAGCTCGTCGGGGCCGATTCCACGACGCGCAGCCGGCCCGAATAGCGCTTGTCCGGCTCTCCCATGATCGTGAAGGAGACGGGCTGGCCGGCCTTGACGTTCACGACGTCGGCCTCCGAGATTTGCGTCTTGACGGTCATCGCATCGAGCTTCGCGAGCTTCAGGATCACCGGCACGATTTGCGCCGCGACGACCGTCTGTCCCTCCTTGGTCAAGATCGCCACGACTTCTCCGTCGATCGGCGCGACGATCTTCGTGAAGGACAGGTTGGCTTCCGCGGTCTTCACCAGGCTCCTCGCCTGCGCGATCTGCGCGCCGAGCGCGGCGAGGTCGGCTTCGTCGGCTTGCGTCTCGGCTTCCGCGCTTTCGAGATCGCGACGCGAGGTCGCCGCGCCGTGAATCAATCCTTGCTGGCGCTCCAATTCGAGCCGGGCCTTGCGCAACCGCGCGAGCGCCGCGCGTTCCTTCGCTTCGAGATTGGCGAGACTGGCCTGCTGGCCGCGCAGCTCGTTTTCCTGCAGGAGCGAGTTGATTTCTGCGAGCAAGTCGCCTGCCTGCACCCGATCACCGAGCTTGACTTTGAGCGATTTCAGCTGGCCGGTCGCCCGCGTGCCGACATCGACCTGCCGGATAGGTTGGAGCACGCCGGCGGCCAGCACAGTGTCTTCTATGTCGAGCTTGCCGATCCTCGCCGTCGAATAGTTAGGGGTTGGCGCATGGCCGCTCCAGGCGGCGACGACGTAGACGACGACGGCGGCAGCGCAGAGCGCAGCGAGCGCCGCGCGAGGCTTGGACGCGAGAAGTTTAAACCAGGCCATCGCTCGTCCAACGCCTTCATCCATTGTGGCGCAATCCCTTGCGCCTTTCGGCCTCAAATGTCACCTGCGCACGCGTCGGGTCACGGGACCAGGCGGGGGTCGCCCCGTTCTAATGCGCTCTCGTTAGCGCCGCCTCCCGGCTGTCGAGAACGACGCGACCTTCGCCGCGCCGAGCATGAAAAAGCCGCGCCTTTCGCTTCTTCCACCAGACATAGACGCCCGTGATGGAGAGCATCGCGACGACGAGTCCGAACAGGCAGACGAAAATCCGATACGGAAGGTAATCGACCGGCTCGCGCGCCATGTGCAGCCCGCGCAGCCAGCCGGTCAGCGTCTCGCCGAAGTGACCTGTCGATGTCGCCATGACGCCTCGAAATGAGCCGTCGTCTCCGTCGAAAAAAACCGTGAGCTCTTTGTCGGCCGGGAAGGAGCGATCGGTCTCCACACTATAATTGTAGCTGCGCATGTAGCCCAAGGACGTCAGCCCCTTCGGCTGCAGAAGACGGAAGCCGGCGGCGGTCGCCTGCTGGGCGGCGAGTTCTTTGCCTCTCGCTTGCGCCGCGCGCAAGTCGAGCTTCATGGGTCCTGTGTCTTGGCGCGGCGATGCATATTGCGCGACCTGTTCCTCTATCGGACGCGTGTCGAAAAGCGTGGCCATCACCTTCTCGTAGACGCCAAAATTGTCGACGAGACAGACGCTCGACCAGGCGAAGACGAAGAGCATCACCCAGAACCACAAGCCGCTGGCGCGATGCAGATCGAAGTTCACGCGGTAGAAGCCGCCGCGCCATTTGACGAGCCAGGAGGGCCTCCAGCGCCTCCAGAACTTTTCGAGCGTCACAGGCAGGGTCAGGTAGAAGCCGGCGAAGCAATCGATCGTCCAGAGGATCGCAAGAACGGCGAGAATCCAGACGCCGAAGCCGCCCATCGCCAAAGCGGTGTGCAGATCGTTGACGAAGGGCATGACATTGGCGAGAAATCCATGCGTGTAGCCGCTGTAAGGCGTGCGCCCGAGCTCCGCGCCCGTCCAAGGATCGAGGATAATCATTCCGGGATCTTCTGGATGAGAGTTCCCGGTCTTTGGGTCGTTGCGCGCGGCCATGCGGAGAATCGCCTGGTCGTCGCGCAGGCGAAAAACGTAAGCAAAATTGGCGTTCGGCATGAGCGCCTCGGCGCGCGCCGCGAGCGCCGCCAGATCGAGCTTTTGCGCTTCGAGCGAGGGCCTTGCCGCGACAAGCCTCGGATCGAGGAGCGCGCTGAGATCGCCGCGAAAGGCGAGGAGGCTACCCGTCACGCCCTCGATGATGAGGAAGAGCGCCATGGCGAGGCCGACGTAACGATGGATCCAAACGAAGACGCGCCGCATCGCTACGCTCCCTTCGATGGCCGCGAGCCCTGATGACAAGGCTCGCGGCCATCACGCCGATCAGTATTTCGCGACGATCGCCTCCGGCGCGAAGCCGCTGAAGTGATAGTTCACGCCGCCACGCAGAATGTTCATCTGCGGGTGGAAGTTCGCGTCATAGTTTCCGCTCCAGCCGCCCGAAATCCCGCCGCCGCTGATGTCGGCGAAGAGATATTCGAGCTTCGCCGACCAGTTGTGCGTAAACATCCACTCGGCGCCCGCGCCGACCGTCCAGCCCGTGCGCGTGTTGGCGACGCCCCAGGCGTCGACGCCGTCGTATGCGAAGCCCGCCGTGGTGTGGAGCAGCAGCGTCGGCGTGACGAGATAGCCAGCGCGGCCGCGCAGCGTTCCGACATAGGGCAGGCTCGCCTGCGCCGTGTTGAGCGGCGCAGCCGACACCAGAGCTCCGCCCGAGAAGGGCGACGGATAGGCCGCGCCCGTCTGCTTGCCCCCGCCCGAGACGCTGGTGACTGCGATGTCGGCCTCGGCGCCGATCAGAACCGCGCCGAGCTGGTAGTTGTAGCCGACCTGGCCGCCGCCGAGCGCGCCGCTTCCTGAGGTGTTCGCGCCTGTCGGCAGATAGGCGATGTTCGGGTTGACGCCGAAACCGAACGGCAGACTCGGATCCCAGAAGGTCGTGGTCGGCCCCTGCCCGTTCGCCGCATCGAAGACGCCGCCAATATTCACGCCCGCGTAGAAGCCGCGCCAGGGCGACCCCGGCGGCAGAATTGCGACCGGCGCATCCTTGAGATGCGGGAGATCGGCAGCGACGACGAGTGGCGCCTGTCCGTCCTCGCCGAATTTGTAGCTCACGCCGAACTCGAGCAGGTTCTGATCGAGACGCCGTGTTCCCGTGTAAGCGGTCGTCACAGGCGCCGCATAGGTCGAGGCGTCGCCGACGCTGCCGAAATCCGTGTAGCGATATTCGCCGCGGATGGCCCAGCTGCGCGTCATCGCCCATTCCATGCCGGTGCCGAGCGTCCAGCCCGCGCGCAGCATGGATTGGCTACTGCTGGCGTTGAAGAGGCCGAGCGCGTCCCCGCCCCAGAGATAGCTCTGCTGCGTGAAGCCGCCGAGCGCGACGCCACCCGTGACGAAGGGCAGCAGTCTGCCCCAGGCGTAGCCGAGGCGTCCGCGCAGCGAGCCCTGGAGGTTGGACTTCACCGCCGTCGTCAACGTGCCGCCATTCGCGAGGTTGCCGGGGTTCAGCAGGCCATTGCCATCATAGACCGGCAGCAGCGAGCTCTTGACGAGATTCGTTCCAAGGAGCGAGCCTTCGAGACCGGCGACGACGTGATCGTACTGCCAATTGTAGCCGACATGACCTTCCACGCTCGCGACCTGCGCGTCGCCGTTGAGGGGGTCAAAGGCGCTCAAGCCGCCGGGCGTCGCGACAGAGTAGTCGCCGTGATTGGCGCCCCAGATCATGCCGACCTGACCGCCGGCATAAAGCCCGGCCCAAGTGTAACCCGTCCAGTCGATGGGCGGCGCCTTGGCGGCGAGCACTGGAGCTGCGACCGGCACGAGCAGCGGGTCGCCGAATTTGTAGCTCGCGCCGATTTGGAACTGATTTTGATCGAGACGGCGTCCGCCGCCATAGAAGGTTCCGGGCAGAGCGACGGCCGGCGTATCCGAGACGGAGCCGAACTCGGAAAAGCGATATTCGCCGCGGATAGACCAATGATTGCTGACCGCCCATTCGGCGCCGCCACCGACCGTCCAGCCGAGACGCGTGGTCCAGTCCAGGCCGTGCGTGGCGAAGCCGATGTAAGTCGCCGGCAGATAAGCGCCCGGCGTCCCCGCCACGGCGGCCGCAAGGTCCGATTGCGTGCCGAAATGGCCGATGGCGAGACCGCCGGTCACGTAAGGCAGCAGGCGCCCGAAGGCGTAGCCGGCGCGACCGCGCAGCGAGCCCTGAATGTCGGACTGCACCATCGAGGTCAGCGCAGCCGCGTCGCCGCCAAGGTCCGTGGCGCCGAGGCTCTCGCGCTTGATCAGGCTCGTCCCATCGACCGAGGCTTCGACGCCCAGGACGAGATCGCTCTCGAACTGCCTATTGTAGCCAGCGTGCGCGCCGAAGATCACGCCTTGCGCGTCATGCTGCAGAGTGCTCGAGCTGATCAAGCCGTCCGGGGTTCCGAAATTATACGCGCCGTGATTGTCGCCATAGGCGTAGCCGGCCTGCCCGCCGAGATAGAGGCCGGTCCAATTGGCGGCGTAAGCGGCGGGAAGAACCGGTCCGCCCTTGACCGACGGCAGATCCCCGGGTGCGGGGCCTTTGAAGATCGGCGCGGCGATCTCGAACATCTCGGGGTCCGTCCCGCCGAATTTGTAGCTGGCGCCGAGCTCGATCTGGTTCTGCTCCACGTGGCGATCGCCCTGATAGAAGAGCGGACCGCCGACGGCGATGGAAGAACTCGTCGAAGCCTCGGCGATGTGACCGAAGTCCGTGTAACGCCATTCCGCGCGCGCCGACCAGCGCGGCGTGATCGCATATTCCGCGCCCACGCCGCCGGTCCAGCCGGTAAGCCAGAGCGAACGACCCGGCGCCGCCGCATAGTAGAGATTGCCAAACTGATCTTGGCCGCCGGCGCTGGACTGGACGTTGAACGCCCCGAACGCGAGACCGCCGGTTCCGTAAACGAGCAGACGGTTCCAGGCGTGGCCGGCGCGCGCGCGAAGGGACCCTTGGAAGTAAGAGGAGATATTGGCGTCGATGGAGCCGCCGCAGGAATATGTGGGGCAGAACGGGAGAAAGGTGTTCGGGTTGATTTGTACGGGCGCGCTCCACCCCAGCTGCTCCGACTTGTTGACGTCGGCGACGCCGGCCGAGGCCTCGAGGCCGACGACCCATTCATTAAACTGCTGGTTGTAGCCGAGATGGGCGCCGGCCAGCACGCCATAGCCGTTGGTGACGAAGGAGGGCGTGCCGAAGAAGCCGTCAGGAGTGGCGTAGGAGAAGGTTCCGCGATTATCGCCCACGCCCATCCCGATCTGCATGCCGGCATAGGGACCGGTCCAGTCGTGAACCCAGGTCATCGCTGGCGCCGGGGTCTTCGACGGCGCGGGCGGCAGGCCCGGCCATTGCGCGGTGATGTGCCCGAGAACGCTGAAATGGTCGCCGTAGCTGCGTCCGCCATAGGAGCCGCCGAGACCGACGAGAGGAGCGACATAATAGGCGCCGGTATAATAGGTCTGGTCGAGGAGATTGTGGACGTTGACGCCGGCGTCGAGCTTCCAGCCGTCATATTGGAAAGGATAGTCCACGAGGAGATCGACGATCCCATAGCCGGCAAGGCTCGGGGTGAGCCAGCCGAGGTACACCGTCCCCACAGGCGTGGTCTGCGCCGTCCCGTCAGTCACACGCGCGGCGCCATTGTAATGATAGGTCGCGCCGAGCTTTAGACCTTTCAGCGTCCCATCCTGTAATTCATAGGTGCCGGAGAGAGTGGCGATGTTGCGCGGAATACCAGGCAAAGGCTGGCCGACTTGGTTCGAAACGTCTCCGACGAAACTCTTGGTGATCGCGACCGACTGATTTGCGTAATTCAGGATCAGATTCAGGCCCGGGTATATTTCGCCCTGAATGTCGAGTTCCGGTCCCTTGCTACGCGCATCGCCGACCACGACGACGCAGGTGGGATTGACTCCGTAATTCCCCGGACAAAAGTGGGTAGGATTGAAGTCGGGCTCGGTGATGTTGGTCTTCGTCAGATTATAATAGTCGACGGTGGCGCGCAGCTTACCGTCGAAGAACTCGAATTTCAGTCCGGCTTCCGCGTCGCGCGCGCCGGTCGGCTGCGCGGGGGCGTTCGGGAAGACAAAGCCCGTATTCTGAGAAAAGCCCTCGGAGTAGCTGACATAGCCGCTCACCCAAGGAAATGGGCGCCACAACAGCGCGAACCGTGGAGTCACATATTGCTCCGCGCTCGCCTGCAGAGGCGAGGCGCTGAAGCCGGATATGCCATTCAGATTGGTGGCGAAGGACGGACTGCCTTGCATGCCGCCGCCCTGGCGAAAATATTGATAGCGGGCGGCCGCCATGAACAGGAGATCATACGGCAGCTTAATTTGGTCCTGCGCGTAGAGCCCTCCCGTGTCTTGCGGGGTGGTAAATTCCGAGGAGGGAATCAAAGGTCCAAGAAAGGGGAGGCCGGGATTTGCCGGAAACAACACGCTTTGAGGCGAGTTTATGGGGCTCGTCAAATAATGGTTCCAATTCGTAGTGCTGTAGAAGTCTCCGCCGAAGAGCAACGTATGCTCGGCGCCCCAAGTGTTGATATGGCCGGTGACGTTGACCTCCGTCGCGAGCGTTTGCGTCGAATAAGCATTTGTGCCGAGGTTCTGATCGTAAACCGGCGATGTGTATGGCGCGCCGGAACCCGCCGCGAATGGGAAGCCAAAATTATCCATAACGGTTCCGAAACGCGGCGTCCCGTTGCTTTCGTAACGATTGAACGCGAGCAATTGCCTGATAGACCAGTCCTTATCGAAATTGTGTTGCCAAGTCAGAGCAGTAAATACGTTTTCATTTTGCGATGTCGAGTAAGATCCATAGTTCAACCAGCGCGGTATGTTGATAAAATTGCCGTTCCACTCGGGAGTGGATGAGAACGTGTACGCCAGGGTGTTCTGCAAATACTGCGCTTCAAGCTTAACCCAAGTGTCGTTGTCGATATTCCATTTGAGAACGGGCGCGACGAAGATATTCTCGGAATGTGTGTTATCGATGAAGGATCCGAAAGGCGCGCCATTGTTCTCATAGGACATGTTGATGCGGTAGAGCCACGCCTTGTCTGCGGTGAGCGGGCCTGTGGCGTCGAGGGTCGTGCGATAATCGGCGAGAGAACTGCCTTGCGTATTCACCTGATAGAAAGGTTGGTCGAGCGGTTGCTTGGTGACGATGTTGACGAGGCCGCCCGGCTCGCTCAAGCCATAGAGCACGGCTGCGGCGCCCTTGAGCACTTCGATGCTCTGCACATTGGCGAATTGCGCCGCGCCGGACGCACCGAGAACGAAGCCCGCTCCCGCCTGCGAAGCGTTTCCGAGGTCGAGCCGGAACCCGTCGCGGTAGATGTAATTTGCCGCAAATCCGCGAACTACGATTTGGGCGAAAGGATTTCCGTTGGAGGTGGAACCCGTGGTGGTCGTCACGCCGCTGATGAAATTCAGCGCCTGCGCGAGATTCGTGACCTGCTGATCCTTGAGCACCTGCTGCGTGACGGACTGGACATTGGCCGGCGTCTCCATGACCGGCGTGCTGGTCTTGAGGGCGGTGCTCGCCTTCTCATAAGTGTAGCTCGTGTTGAAAGGGCTCTGCTGCGGCCCGGCGCCGCCATAGTTCTGGGCAGCGGCGCCTGCGCCTCCGTCGCCCACTCCCGTCGACGGAGACTGTTGCCCCCCGTCCCCGGTTCCACGCGCGGCCACCGGGCGCGCATTGCCGCGACCGCCCCCGGCGCCGCGGCTGACGCCCGTGGGCGCTGCCGGCTTGGCTTTCGGCGCCGAGCGCGCGACCTGTTTCGGCTTGCCGATATCGATCGAAGGAAGGGTCGTTTGCGCTTGCGCCGCTGTCGCCGCCGCGATCGCCGCCGCGCTGACGCCGCTGAGAATGAGATTAATCCGACGCATCTTCGCCTAGCCTCTTCCAACTGCGGATCGCGCCGCCGGTTGTTGCTCGTCGCCGTCTTGAGTGAAGTGCGGAAGGGGAGCTTTCGCCCGTTCGCAATTCAAGCTTCACGGCAGCCGGCAGGCTAAAGAGGTCAAGGTCACGTCAAGCTCACATGAAATGAGGGTGTGCGAAATTCATTTACGCTGTTGCAATTCGGTAACAGTTTATCGTTTTAACGCCGAACTTCTACCTCAATGCTGACTTTTTTGCCGCAATCTCGTCGCATTTGCTCATGGCGGCGGCGGCAATCCGGCAATAGCGCTCATTTCTGCTCGCAATCCAGCAGCGCGGCTCGCTGATTTGGCGAATTCATCTACATGCTTCTTGTGCCAAATATAGGCGCCCATCGCGTACGATATCGCGACGATCCAAGGAAGTGACGCTATAACCCGTATGCAGCCCGCCCGGCGCGTCAAAACCGCACATGTCGCCCGTCGCCGCGTCGAAAATGACATAGGTAGCGTTGAAGCCCTCGGCGCCTTGAGCGTGCTACGCATTGTATAGTAATAAACTTCAGAGGTTCTGCTCCGAGTGGCCCTTGACTCGCGGCGAGGGGGATCGATTGCACACACGGCCTTGTCAAACCCGACAAAGCGGGGTTAATGCTTATTTGATGTAGGGGTTTTGCCACGAGCGCCGGTTTATTCGAAACAGGTGGAATCGAGAACGATGCGACGCAACGCGATCGCGATGGTGCTGTTTGCTCTGGCGCTGGGACTGAAAGTCCTGCTGCCGGCGGTGGCGGTCGTCCACGCATCGCACCCCAATTCCTCCCAGATCGCTTTCCAGGATTGCCTCAGCGCCGCCGTAGACGGGGCGCTTGACCAAACGAAGGCGCCCGGCAAGACAGAACGCCACGCCGCCAACTGCCCGCTCTGCCAAATATCCTGCGAGGGCGCGTTCGCCCTTTTGGAGCGCTCCCCGCAACTGGTCCCGCTTGTCTTTATCCACCGAGCCGCGCCTTGGCGTTTGGGCGAGTTCGCCCAGCCACGGGCCCCTCCTCGGAACGACCACCAGGCTCGAGCGCCTCCCCACTTCTCCTGACCTGTCGCCGCAACGCGGCGACTGACGCCCCCGTCTGTGACGGGGACAGGGTGCTTGCGCGTAGGCGAGAATCGCCACGCCGCAGAGCCAGTCCCATCAGGAGAACTTCAGTGTCCACATTCTTGCAACGACCACCGCGCTTCGGCGCTGAGAAGTTTCGAACCGAGGCCCAAAAGCTGCCGCGGTCCGAGAGCCTCGCCAATGCATCCCCAGGCTCCGCGATGCGCCTTGCAGCACGGCCGGCTCACGAAGCGATTCTGCGCCCGATCAACCTCGAGCGCCGCGCGCGTTTCGCGCGCATGGAAACGGACGCGCCTCGCAGCGCTTAAGACGCATCGGAACACCGGGTCGCTCCTCCCCTGCCTGGGGCGGTCGCTTCGCAAATCCTCCCCCGCGAAGCGCCTGCGCCGTCGAAGCGGACCGCGAAACCGGGTGAGTCGGCATGGCGCCCGTTTTGCGCCCAACTGCGGAACGGTGGCGGACCGCGCCATGCCGACGACCTACCCTTCAAGTTTCCTCGCTTGCAGAAGTCGTGACATGCGAATCTTGGTGGTTGAAGACGAACGTGAACTCGCCGGACAGATCGTCGGGGAAATCCGGCGCAACGGCTTCATCGTCGATTGCGCAGAGACGATTGCGCGCGCAAGCGAAGCCCTCCAAGTCCATTCCTATTCCCTGGCCCTGCTGGACCGGCGTCTTCCCGACGGCGATGCGACAAAAGTCATTCCCGCGATGCGGCGCGCTCAACCCGGCCTTCGGGTCATCGTGCTTTCCGCGCTCGACGCATTGGAGGAGCGTGTGCAAGGGCTGGACGCCGGGGCCGACGACTATCTGACGAAGCCCTGCCCGCTCGTCGAGCTCATGGCGAGAATCCGGGCAAGCTTGCGCCGCCCGGGAGGCGAATTGTTGCCGCCGGTGCAGGTCGGCGGCCTGACCTTCGACCTGAATGCTCGCAGCGCCTGTGTTCAGGGAGCGCCGATCGCCTTCCACGCGCGTGAGCTCGCCCTTTTGGACTTCTCGCCCGCAGGGTGGGCCAATTCGTGCGCCGCCAGACGCTGATGGAGGAAATCTACGGCTATGACGACGACGTCCAGCCGCACGCGCTGACGATGGTGATCTCGCGGGTGCGCCAGCGCCTCAGCGAGCTCGATTGCGGTGTGGAGATCGTGTCGGAGCGCGGGGTGGGCTGCATGCTGCGGGAGAAGGCCTCTTGAAGCTGGCCGGGTCGCTCTGGCTTCGGCTGACAGTTCTGGTCGCACTCTCCGTTTCGACGATCTACTTGCTCACTCCTGTCGCATATTTTTATTCGCCGCCTGACCCTGCACCGGATTCCCTAAAACTGATCGGCGGCTATTCTGGCGCCCTCAACTTTCTCAGTTTAAGCAAAGCCCAAAACCTCCTGCTTGGCGCGCTGAAGCGCGATGCGACAGGGGCCCTTTCCATCGACCCGACCCCAGAGTTCCGCGCCTACGCCGCCGCCAATCCGGATTTTCGCTATGCCGTCTTGGGCGGACCAGGGCGCCAACCGGCGGCGGGTTCGGACCCAGAGGTGGTCGCCGCGATCAAAAAGATCGACGACTGTCCCTTGGGATACGGCACTTTCGAACTCGGAGACGAAGGTCCGACGGCGCAATGGAGCTTTTACTCCGCCTATAATTCTCCGGTCGGCGCCGTTGCGCTCGCTGTATACGGGTATCGCTTCCATTGGGACGACCTACTTTACTACCTTCGAGACCAGCTCCGTGACACCCAGTGGGGATATTTTGGGCCGACGTTCATCGCATTGATCCTCGTTTCCGCCTTGAGCGTCCGGCGCGGCCTTGCGCCGCTCAGACGAGCGGCGCGGCGGCTGGAGGCAATCGACATGAACGCGCTCGACTCGAGGCTCGCTGTCGACGACCTGCCCTCGGAGGTCGCGCCCTTTGTCGAGGCGGTCAATCGGATGCTAGAACGCGTGGAATCCGGCGTCGCACGCCGAAAGCGCTTCCTCGCAAATGCAGCGCATGAGCTGCGCACCCCGCTCGCCGTGCTCAGCGCCCGTGTCGAGGCCTCGGGAGTCTCTGAATTGAAGAGAGATCTGAGGCGCGACGTGAACCGCATTAGCGCGATCATGGAGCAACTGCTCGCCTCCGCCAGGCTGAACGGCTCCGGCCCGGAGATGGCGCAGAGAATCGATCTCGCGGAGCTCGCCTGGCGCATCGTGGCGGACTATGCGCTGCTTTGCCTCGATCGCGATCGCCGCATCGAATTCGAGGAGCGCGCCAAGCCCGTCTTTGTTCTCGGCGATCGCCGTGCGATCGAGAGCGTCGTCGCCAATTTGATCGACAACGCGCTGCGCGCGGAGCCTCCGGGCGGGGCCGTTCTCGTCCGCGTTCGCGACGACGCGTTGCTCGAGGTGATTGATCATGGCGAGGGGGTGCAACCCGAGGATCGTGAGACGATCTTTGAACCGTTCTGGCGCAAAAGCGACACGGCTCCCGGGACGGGACTGGGCCTCGCGATCGCGCGCGATTTGATGACGAAGCTTTCTGGCCGCATCTGGGTCGAGGACACGCCGGGCGGCGGCGCGACGTTTAAAATCTCGTTGCGCGCTTCGCCCGACTGAGTTGGTTCTATAAACGCGACCAGGGCGGCGAATGCCGAACACGAGGACTTGATCGTGCGCTTCGGATCGATCGCAGCGATCTTCGAATTCAGGATCAAAAGCGATAGGCAGGTCGGCAAGTGAACGGCTAAGCGCCGCGGCTTATTGATGCAAAAACCGATCGATCCCTAAGCGCAGAATGTTGCGAAAGGCTCTAGGGTCTTTTCCGCTGCGCTTGCTCTTCCATTAGTGTGGAAATGGTATCAAGCAGGCGGATTGCGCCTGGCAGGCGTGCATGGGCCTCCCGCTCACCTTCGCTTGCCGGCTCGAGCCCGCGCCACCAGTCAATGAATAGTCCGATCAAGGCGCGCGCAGGAATTTCTCCGAAAGCGACGCCGGGAAACGCCTCCAATCCGAATGACGCTTCCACGGCTCGAAGGCAATCCGAGATATAGCGGCGATCTTCCTCATTCAAAGCAAAAGGGCGATCGGGCGCTCGACGCACCATCCGAATCTCGCTCACTTCGGGAATATAATCTCTATTCAAGGCTTCACATCCCACGATTGGGCTTGCGTGCAATGCAAGATGGCCGCCACTCGGCCACTCGGATTGGCGCGGAACGACAAAACGCCAGCTGCGCGCGGGGAAGCCTGAAGTCGCCATGCGCACACTTTGGTGCTCGCGTGGCGCAGCGCTTGCCTCCTCGGCTGAAGGCAGCACGACGGCGTGGAAGCTCCGACAGCATCGTCTCACAGGACCTCCATCGAATTGCGGCTTCGCAGGTCAGTCTCTACACATTCATATCTTGATACTGCCCTTCGCCACGCAATATCCTCCAATGAGCTTTTGGGAGTGGCGATTTTGGGCGTGAAGTTGAAAGCCATCTTGCAGCCGATGCGCTCTTGAGCAACATATTGAGCCACGGTTGAGCTTAGGTCGGCACAAAGATTGCCTCAATGACCCGCGGAACGTAGGAGAGACCGCATGCAAATCGATTGGAGCCACTTCACGCCCTGGGCGTCTTTGGGGGGCGGGTTGGTGATCGGTCTCGCTGCGGCGACTCTGCTTCTGCTCTCAGGTCGGACACTCGGGATTAGCGGAATTCTTTACGGCGCCATGACGGGCGCCGGCGGAGAATTTCGCTGGCGCGCAACTTTTTTGCTTGGGCTTTTGGCTGCCCCCGCCGTGCTTATGATCTTCGTTACGCCGACGCCGCCGCATTTCGACGCGCCGATTGCCCAGATCGCAGTGGCGGGTCTCCTTGTCGGCTTCGGCGCGCGTCTAGGCTCGGGCTGCACGAGCGGTCACGGAATTTGCGGGCTGTCACGACTATCGCCGCGCTCCTTGGTCGCGACGCCAGCCTTCATGTTCGCCGGCTTCCTGACCGTCTATGTCATCCGTCACATCGTCGAGTGATACGATGCGCGCCTTCATCTTATTCGCGGTCGGTCTCGTCTTCGGACTGGGGCTCTATCTCTCTGGCATGACCCAACCCTCCAAGGTTCAGGGCTTTCTGGACATCGCCGGCCGCTGGGACCCCTCGCTCTCCTTCGTCATGGGAGGGGCGCTCGCCATCGGATTTCTGGCCTTTTTTGTCGTGAAGCGACGAAGCCGGACTTTTCTTGGCGACGAGCTGCAACTGCCGCCAATTGGCAAGATCGATAAGCCGCTCGTCGTCGGCAGCTTGATCTTTGGCGTCGGTTGGGGACTCGCTGGCGTCTGCCCAGGTCCTGCTCTCTTCAACGTCGGTCTTTTCGATTTTGCATCCGTCGTCTTCATCGTCTCCATGACGATCGGCATGGCGCTTGAACGCGCGTGCAGGAATTTGCCGACGCTCAAACCGACCGGCCAGACGCCGGCAGGGACGCCGCCCGTCATCGGCGATGTATGAAGGCGTCGGACTGCCTGACCCTATCTCCGTCGACGACCCTCGGCCTCCCCGACCAGCTCACGAATGCTCCTTGAGCGCGGCGTCATTTGTTGGCGCAAAGCCATAGCGACTTTGCGCGACCATGGACACTCTCTCCCGAAATAACAAATGCCACGCGCGCCGCGCGGGCTCATCCGCGTCTTGACAGTTAATAATTTAGAAGTTACTAAATTAGAGAAATGTTATATATCAGCCAAAGCCGAGGGTGTATCGACATGAGCGATCCAATCCTGGAACTCGCTTCTCTCCAAGTCCGCGAGGCGCGCGAGAAGCCTCTGCGCGTGCAGGTCCAGACATTCTTCGACGAAGCGACGTTCACGGCGAGTCACGTCGCTTACGATTCGGAGACTCGGCGTGGCGCGATCATCGATAGCGTGCTGGACTTCAATCCCGCCTCGGCGCGCACCGCGACCCGCTCCGCTGACAGCATCGTGGCATTTGTGCTCCAGGAAGAGCTCAAGATTGATTGGCTGCTCGAAACCCACGCCCATGCGGACCATCTCTCCGCGGCGCCTTATCTTCAACAGAAGCTTGCTGGAAGACTCGCGATCGGCCGCGAGATCGTCGTGGTGCAGGATGTCTTCGGCAAGATCTTCAATTTTGGAACAGAATTCGCGCGCGACGGCTCCCAGTTCGATGTGCTTTTTGCGGACGGCGACAGCTTTTCCGTCGGCGGTTTTCCAGCCACGGTCCTGCATGTTCCGGGTCACACCCCGGCTGATGTCGCCTATGTGATTGGAGACGCCGCATTCATCGGCGACACATTGTTCATGCCTGACTATGGGACTGCGCGCACCGATTTCCCCGGTGGCGACGCAGGGCAGCTCTACCATTCGATCCGCAGGATCCTCTCACTTCCGGACGAGACGCGAGTCTTCCTCTGCCACGACTATCTCGGTCCCGATCGCCACGCCTTCGCCTGGGAGACGTCGATCGGTGACGAGAGAAAGCACAATGTCCATCTGCATGACGGAGTCGGCGAGGAAGAGTTCGTGGCAATGCGGATCGCACGCGACAAGACCCTCAATGCGCCCGCCTTGATCATTCCCTCCGTGCAGGTGAATGTGCGCGGAGGACGGCTCCCTGCGCCAGAAATTAATGGTCGACGTTATCTGAAATATCCCTTGGACACGCTATAATGATGCGTTGTGTGAAGCGGAACGCGTGACGCCATCTCTCGCCCAAGAATGGCTTGCAGCCGCGTCCGGAATGCTCGTCGGCTGCTCCCTTGGTCTCATCGGCGGCGGCGGATCGGTCCTAGGTGTGCCGTTGATGGTATACCTCGTCCGAGTGCCCGATCCACATGTCGCGATCGGCACGAGCGCGCTCGGCGTCGCTGTGAATGCGGCGCTGAGTCTCGCGCAACATGCGCGCGCAGGGTCCGTGAAATGGCGATGTGGCGCGATGTATGCGGGCGCGGGCGTGGTCGGTGCCTGGCTCGGCTCGACCTTTGGAAAGATCGTCGACGGCGAACGCCTGCTCTTTCTCTTCGCGCTCGTGATGATCGTGATCGGTGTCGTGATGCTACGCCGACGCCGAGATATGGGCGATCCCGGCGTGGAATGCCACGTCGAAAGAGCCCCGAAGGTGCTTGGCTATGGCCTACTCACCGGAGGGTTTTCCGGTTTCTTCGGGATCGGCGGCGGCTTTCTCATCGTTCCCGGTCTCCTGCGCTCGACGGGCATGCCGATGCTCAATGCCGTCGGCACGTCGCTCGTCGCGGTGACGGCCTTCGGCCTCACGACAGCGTTAAATTACTCGATCTCAGGTTTCATCGAGTGGGGACTGGCTGCAGCCTTCATCGGCGGCGGCGCAGCCGGTAGCGCGCTCGGCGCCCGCATCGCGCGACGGCTCGCCAAGGAGACGGGTCGCCTTTCGATTCTCTTTGCGGCGATCGTCTTCGGCGTCGCCATCTATATGCTGGCGCGGACTGCAAGCGCTTGGTGAGACGGCGGAGGGCTAGAGCATGCCCCGGAAAAGCGCCAAGCGTTCTCCGAGAAGGATATGCTCTAAGTTTCTGATCTGGAGCGAAGGCTTTTCGCTCGCGTCATTCCACACGATTGGGACACGCTCTAGCTGCCCGCGCGCCCCACCCCGCCCGCTTACTGCTCGATCGCGCCGCCACTGTTTTTCCAGCCGCCAGTGCCCGCCGCATAGTGGCATATGTCCGCGCAGCCGCTGTCGAGGGCCTGCCGTAGCGCCTTCGCCGAACGTCCCCCCGCCTGACAGATCAGCACGACGGGCTTGCCCTTCGGCAACGCCCCAGGCGTAAATCTCGACAACGGTATGTTGACGGCGCCCGGCACATGGCCCGCCGTATATTCATGCGGCTCGCGGACGTCGACGATCGCCGCAGACTTTTTCGCGACCGTTTGCGAGAACGCCTCGTGTTCGATCGTTGGCAGCGCGTCGCCGCCTTGCAGCTTCGAAAGTAGTCCTCCGAACATTTCCCTTTCCTCCTCTCACACCGCCGCCTTGGCGGCGGAAAACTGCGTATAGGCAGCGAGCGCATGGCTCGCGTACATCGCGGAAGGGCCTGCGCCCATGTAAATCGCCATGCCCAGCGTCTCCAGGATCTCATCGCGCGTTGCGCCGCGATCCACGGCCGCCTTGACATGGAAGGCGATACAATCGTCGCAGCGCGCCGAGACTGCGACCGCAATCGCGATCAGCTCCTTAGTCTTCGCGTCGAGGGCCTTCGCCGCGCCTGCCGCGACGGCAAGAGAACCAAAAGCCTTCATCACCTCGGGCGCGCCAGTGCGAAGCTCCCGCAGATCGGCGCTGAGCGCTTTTGTCAGCTCCGGCCAATCCTGAACTTGAACCATGGCTTGTCCTCCTTTTTTGGCGGGGGGAGTTCATCGTCGCGCAGCACCACGTAGATTGCGGGGATCACCAGCAGCGTCAGCGCCGTGGACGATGCGAGACCGAAGACGAGAGAGATCGCCAATCCCTGGAATATGGGATCGGTGAGGATAAAGGCGGCGCCGATGATCGCCGCGGCCGCGGTGAGAAAGATCGGCTTGAACCGCACCGCTCCGGCCTCGATGAGGGCCGCACGCAAGGGCATCCCTTTCTCACGCAGGTGCCGGATGAAATCAACGAGCAGGATGGAGTTGCGCACGACGATGCCGGCGAGCGCGATGAAGCCGATCATCGAGGTGGCGGTGAAGGCGGCGCCGAAGATCCAGTGCCCTAACATGATGCCGACCAGCGTGAGCGGCACGGGGGCGAGAATGACCAGCGGCAGCTTGAAGGAGCCGAATTGCGCGACGACCAGCAGATAAATGCCAAGCAGCGCCACCATGAAAGCTGCGCCCATGTCGCGGAAAGTCACATAGGTCACCTCCCACTCCCCGTCCCAAAGCAGTGTCGGCTTCGAGTCGTCTTGCGGCTGGCCGTGATATTTTATCGTCGGGGCACCTTCCGCACCCCAGTCCATCGCCTTGATCTGATCCTCGACCGCAAACATGCCGTAGATCGGCGCCTCGAATCGTCCCGCAAGCTCTCCCGTGATCATCTCCGCAAAGCGTCCATCGCGGCGAAAGATCGGGTAGGAGCTGAGCTCCCGCGAGACTTTGACGACGTCCCCGAGCTCCACATTGGCGCCCTGGCGAACGGTGCCTCCGGCGGGCAGCGGCGTCGAGAGTATGCGCTCGTTCTCGGCCAAGGCCGAGCGCGGCAGCGCCAGCGTGATGTCGATGGGCTTCGCCCCACCGCCCCGCTGCGAGAAACCGATCTTAACTCCCCCGACCAGCGCGGCGATCGTGTCGTAGACCGCCTGCTGCTCAACTCCATGGAACTCCAGCGCCTCCTGATCGATGGAATAGCGCAGCCGTTCCTCGCGCACGCCAAAGCTGTCGTCCACGTCGACGATGAAATCGACGGCTTCAAAAGCCTTGCGCACTTTGGTCGCGATCTCGCGGCGCGCGTCCGCTGTAGGCCCATATATTTCGGCGAGCAGAGTCGAGAGCACCGGCGGTCCCGGCGGGACCTCGACGACCTTGATGGAGGTGTGCGCCGGTCTCTCCAGCCCCTCAAGACGCTTGCGGATATCGAGCGCGATCGCATGACTCGCGCGCTTTCGCTCGTCCTTGGGCTGCAGATTGACTGCGAGGTCCCCCATGTTGGGAGCGGCGCGGAGATAATAGTGCCGCACGAGCCCGTTGAAATTGAAGGGCGCCGCGGTGCCGGCGTAGGACTGGATCGAGGTCAGCTCCGGCAAGTCCTTCAGCCTTTCGGCAGCCGCCGTGAGGAGGCGATCCGTCGCTTCGAGCGACGCGCCGCGCGGCAAATCCACGACGACCGCAATCTCCGATTTGTTGTCGAAGGGTAGAAGCTTCACGCGCACGCTCTTCGTCGCAAAGAGCCCGAGCGCCGCCAGAGTGGAGAGACCAACGAAGAGCAGGAAGCGCTTGGAGTTTTCTCTACCCTCCAACAAGCGAGAGGCGATTCCCTTATAGAAACGCCCCATCGCGCCGGGATCGGGCTCGAGGTTCTCCGGCCCCAGGTGCTCATGGGCCTCCAGCTTCTCGAAGCGGCTCCGTGCGATCACCATCAAAAGCCATGGCGTGATCGTCATGGCGACGAAGAAGGAGAACACCATCGCAAGCGAGGCGTTCGCCGGAATGGGGCTCATGTAAGGCCCCATCAGGCCGGAAACGAAGAGCATCGGCAGGAGCGCCGCGACGATCGTGAGCGTCGCCACGATCGTTGGATTGCCGACTTCCGCGACGCCCTCGATCGCCGTCTCCACCAAGCCGCGGTCGCCCCGCATTTCCCAGTGCCGCACGATGTTCTCGACCACAACGATGGCGTCGTCGACGAGAATGCCGATCGAGAAGATGAGCGCGAAAAGGCTGACGCGATTGATCGTGTAGCCCATCATGTATGAGGCGAAGAGCGTCAGCAAGATCGTCGTGGGGATGATCACCAGGACCACGACGCCCTCGCGCCATCCGACCAGGAAGACGATGAGCGCGACGATGGAGAGCGTCGCCAGGGCCAAGTGGAAAAGCAGCTCGTTGGCCTTCTCGCTTGCCGTCTCGCCGTAGTTGCGCGTGACGTCGACATCGAGATCGTTGGGCACGATGCGGCCCTTGGTCAGAGCCAGACGCTGCAGGATTTCCTCGGCGAGCACGACGGCGTTCGCGCCCTTGCGCTTGGCGATGGCAAGGCTAACCGCGGGGCGCTTGTTAAGCTCTCCCTTGCCTTCGCGAGTGAAGGTCCAGCCGAAGTGCTCCGGTTGCGCCTCGCCGACACGCACTGTGGCAACATCCTTGACATAGACCGGGCGACCGTCCCGAGAGGTTAGCAGCAATTGCCCGATGTCGGGCACGCCCTGCAGCGTTTGGCCCGCGACGACGGAGATTGATTGGTTCTTGCCCCTGAAGGCGCCGACCACCATGGAGCGGTTGGCGTTGGTGAGCTTATCGGCGAGCTGATTCAGCGTAATGCCGAAGACCGACAATCGCTCCGGATCGGGCTCGACACGAATCTGGTTGGGACTGCCGCCAACGATGTAGGTCAGGCCGACGTTTTCAACCTTGACGAGCTCGTGCCGCAGTTCCTCGGCGACCTGATAGAGACCATTGTCGTTCCAATTGGCGGCCCTTTCGGGCTTTGCCGAAAGGGTCAAAACGACGATCGCCACGTCGTCGATCCCCCGTCCGATGATCAGCGGCTCGGCAATTCCTTTCGGCAAACCGGTGATGTTGGCCCTGATCTTGTCGTGAACGCGCAGGACGGCATTGTCCTGCGGCGTGCCGACGAAGAATCGCGCCGTGACGACGACATTGTCGTCCTGAGTCTGGGAATAGACGTGCTCGACGCCATTGATGCTCTTGATCAGATCCTCGAGCGGCCGGGTCACGAGCTCGATCGCATCCTCGGCGCGGTATCCGTTGGTCGAGACGATGATGTCCACCAACGGCACGGAGATCTGCGGCTCCTCCTCGCGCGGCAGCGCCTGCAGGGCGATAAGCCCGACGAGCAATGAGGCGATAAGGAGAAGAGGCGTGAGCGGCGAGCCGATGAAGGTCCGCGTCAGGGCTCCGGAGATGCCGAGCTTCATGGAATCGTCACCACGTCGCCGTCGCTGAGCCCAGAGAGAATTTCGATCTCCTTGCCACGCGCCTCGCCCGTCTGCACGACGATCTCGGCTCCGTCTTGGAGGCGCACGAAGTCCACGCCAGCGCGGCGATAAACCGCGGCGCGGGGAAGGAAGATCGCCTTGCGTTTGCCCGTGGGGACATAGACGCGCGTGCGCTCGCCGACGAAATAGTCGCCGAGCCCGTCAACCTCGACGTCGGCGATCACGCGTCCACCTTGAATCTGAGGATACACGAGAAGAACATGACCTGTGGCTCGCGCCTCCTGGCCCTTCTCCTCGACGCCACGTCCGCCGATTTGGACCGTGTCGCCTGCGCGCAGGAATCTCGCATGGCGCTCGGGCAATTGCAGACGAAGAATGTATTTGTCCTCGGTGACCGTCGCAATGGTCTCCCCGGGCATCACGGCGCGCCCGACCGAGACGGGAACCGTCAACACGCGCCCCGCGCTCGAGGCCAGAACCTTGCCTTCGCTCGCTTGCTGCTCGACGACCCCGCGGTCGCTACGCATCGCGGCCAGACTTTTTTCGGCGACGTCGAGGGCGGTCCTCGCCTGGTCGCGCAGGACCTTGGTCGTCACGCCGTGTTGTAGGAGGTCCTGCGCGCGATCGAAGTCGACCCTGGCCTTGTCGCGCTGCGCTTGCATGGATTGGATGCGCTGATCAATTCCTTGGATTTGCAAATAGAGCTTTTGATCCGTGACGAGCGCAACCTCTTCTCCCGCCGTGACGCGATCGCCCTCCTTGACCTTTAACGCCGAAACTGTGCCGCCGATGCGGGCGCGCAAAATCTGCACATGAACGGGCTCGACGGTGGCGATCACCGATTTGAGATCGTCGAGCGGCGTCGCGCGAACCGCGATCTCGCCGGCCAATCCGACGCTTCCCCAGGACATCGGCAATAGCGCAATGAGGCCAGCCAAAGCTCCTGACCGCATGGTCGATATCATTCCCACCTGCCCTCCCAGCCTGCGCTTGACATTTATATTCGTAATATATAATTTAGCAAGCATGAATTTATCCGAACTCGCTCCCAAAGCCGCCGAAACGGAGAGGTTCCTGAAGGCGCTGGGAAATCAGCACCGGCTGATGATTCTCTGCGAGCTTCACAATGGCGAGAGAGGCGTATCGGAACTGCAACGCGCCCTGGGTCTCAGCCAATCTTCCCTGTCCCAGCACCTCGCGCGCTTGCGCAAGGACAAGCTTGTGAAGACCCGCCGCGAATCGCAGGCCATATATTACTCGCTCGCGAGCACTGATGTGTCGAGGCTTATCGCCTTGCTCGCGGAGTTGTTCTGCGCGGAAGATGGGCGGCGCGCAAAACTCGCCAACCCCAAACGCATCGACGCCGCCAAGGCGCGCTGTTCGCTGGGTCAGAGAGCCTTTGGAGGACAAAGAACATGAGTATCGACCGCATCGTCTTGGCCTTTGCCGGCTTCATGATCCTGCTGAGTCTGACGCTCGCCCATTTCTTCGGGGAGGGCTGGCTGTTCTTGGCGGCTTTCGTCGGGCTAAATCTCCTTCAGTCCTCCTTCACGCGGTTTTGTCCGCTTGCGATGCTTCTAAAAAAATTCGGCTACGCCTCCGGCGCGGCGTTTTGAACGTCGACACTGAGACATAGTCGCTTTCGATGGCAGAATGGCGCGCCTAAAGTTGAGATTGTGCGCAGCCATCGGCACCTTGCCGATGCAGCGCCGAACGGGCGCTTGGACAAGAGACAACCAAGCCGCCGTCACGATCCACACCTTCGTCTCGAACAAACGACCGCGTAGCGAGAGAGCAACCGCGGCACGGAGAGAGAAACGCCATGACTAAGATTGTCGTGTTGGGCGCGGGCATCGGCGGCGTGCCGCTCGCTTTTGAGCTCAAGGACATGCTGGGAAAAAAGGCCGAGATCACGGTCGTCTCGCAGACCGATTATTTCCAGTTCGTTCCCTCAAATCCTTGGGTCGCCGTCAAATGGCGCAAGCCCACCGACATCAAGGTCAGCCTTCCCGAAGTCTTCAAAAGACGCAACATCGGCTTCACCTCCGTCGGCGCGAAGCGCGTGAAGCCTAACGAGAACCTCGTTGAGCTCAATGACGGGGCCTCCCTGCCCTATGATTATCTGGTCGTCGCGACGGGGCCGCATCTTGCCTTCGACGAGGTGGAAGGACTGGGCCCGAAGGCCAACACAAAGTCGGTCTGCCATGTCGAGCATGCTGGAATCGCGGGCGATGAATGGGAGGCGTTCTGCCAGAATCCGGGGCCAATGGTCATCGGCGCCGTCCAGGGCGCCTCCTGCTTCGGGCCCGCCTATGAATACGCGTTGACGGTCGTCTCGGATCTGCGCAAGCGCAAGATCCGAGACCGCGTGCCGATCACCTTCGTGACCTCGGAACCTTATATCGGCCACCTCGGTCTCGGCGGTGTCGGCGACACCAAGGGCATGCTCGAATTGGTCATGCGCGACCGCGACATCAAATGGGTGACCAACGCCAAGATCGATCGTGTGAATCCCGATTCGGTTGAGGCGACCGAGCTGAATGAAGACGGCTCGGTGAAGAAGACGCACAAGATCGCTTCGAACTTCACAATGCTTCTGCCTGCGTTCCGCGGCGTCGATTGTTTGAAGGCCGAGGACGGCAAGTGGATCGAGGGCCTCACCAATCCGCGCGGATTCGTCGCCGTCGATCGCAAGCAGCGCAACGCAAAATATCCAAATATCTTCGCGGTCGGCGTCTGCGTCGCCTTGCCGCCGTTTGAACCGACGCCGGTGCCGGTCGGCATGCCCAAAACCGGCTATATGATCGAATCGATGTGCACGGCGGCGGCACACAACATCCGCGATCTTATCGCCGGCGCCGAGCCCACGCATGAAGGCACCTGGAACGCGGTATGCCTTGCGGACTTCGGCGACAATGGCATCGCTTTCATCGCGCAGCCGCAAATCCCGCCGCGCAACATCAACTGGTCGTCCAAGGGCTATTGGGTGCATCTCGCCAAGGTGGCCTATGAATTTTACTTCCTACGCAAGGTGCGTAAAGGACAAGCAGAACCGATCTATGAGCGCATCATCATGAAATGGCTCGGCATCGTCCGGCTGAGGGGAAAACATGCCTAGCGCGCGCTGCTTGGCGGCGCCTACTCGGTCTTGATATCATGTCGCATCTGCGTTGGGCCGGAACCTTCCGTGGGATGGCGAGGCCCAAAAAGCGAAACAGGCGTCGTATGAGCACGGCCGCGCGAAAACTCGCTTCTTTCATGCCGGATCGGAGGTTCTATCGCTTCCCTTCCGGCATGCTCGTGAGTGCAGCGAACGATTCGCGGCCTTTCACCCATTCGCTTGGCGCGCTGCTAATCTTCATCGTGGCGACCAGCGTGTCGTTTCCCAGCAGAAACGCCGCGGCCGAGACGATCAAATCGGCTCTCGCTCGCGCCTATGCCACCAATCCCGAGCTCAATCGGGACCGCGCCAACGTGCGGGTCCGCGACGAGGACGTCGCCAAGGCCTGGTCCGGGCTGCGGCCGAGCGCCAGCGCTCAAGGCAGCGTCGGGCCCCAAAGCACCGAATTCAAGTTTCCCATTCCGGATATCCGCGTCCCGCTCACCGGGAGCAGCATCGCGCCGGTCAGTCCGATCAACGGCAAGCGTTGGGCCATTCAGCAGTCTTATTTTGGTGCTCCCCGGGGCGGGTCCTTCAACGTCTCGCAAACGATCTACGACGGCGGTCGAACGAAGAACGCCGTCGGCGAGGCCGAGGCGGGCGTCTTCGCCTCGCGCGCCATGGCGGAGCTTTCCGAGCAGATGATTCTGCAAAATGGCGCCGCCGCATACATGAACGTTATGCGCGACACCGCGATCCTGTCGCTACGCAAGAACAACGCCTCAAACCTCGAGCTGCAGCTTCACCACTTAGAGGAGAGACTACGGGTCGGGGAGGTCACCAACACCGACGTATCGCAGGCCGAGGCGGCCCTCGCCCAGGCGCACTCCGAATATTCCGCGGCGCAGGCGCAACTGAAGGGTAGCATCGCCGACTACCATCAGATCTTCGGCGTCGATCCGGACCGACTGGAGCCGGCGTCCTCGCTCGAGCGTCTGCTGCCGCCCTCCGTCGACCAGGCGATCGCTGAAGCCATTCAAGAGCACCCCAGCGTGAAGGCGGCGATGAGCGAGGTGGACGCCGCGGAATTCGGTGTGCACGGCGCCGAAAGCAGTTTGGCGCCCACTCTGTCCCTCGACGGACAGGTGCAGCAGCAAGAGGACTTCTTTGGCTTTCATGGCGCCCGTCTCTTTACTGCCGACGTTCGCGCCTCGCTGAAGGTTCCACTCTATCAGCGCGGAGAGGAATACGCTTCGATTCGTCAGTCGAAGGAAAAGTTTGGGAAAGCCCGGCTGGAGCTGGATGTCCAAAGAAGCAAGGTGCGGGCGAATGTCGTTACAAGCTATGGTCGTCTACAAGCGGCCAAAGCGCAGATAAAGTCCGACGAGGCGACGGTGAAAGCGGCGGAGAAAGCGCTCGATGGCGTGCGCCGGGAGGCCGAGATCGGGCAGCGTACAACGCTCGACGTGCTGAACGTTCAGCAGGCTCTGCTCAATGCGCGAACGAATCTGCTTATTTCACAGGCCGATCGCGTAATCGCCTCTTACATGGCGCTCGCCGCGATTGGAAAATTGTCAGCTGAGAACTTGAAGCTCGACGTCGTACCCCATGATCCGACGCTCCATTTCGAAGAGGTCAAGCTCAAGAGCTTCGGCTTCGACGCTGGCGGGAAGTGAAGGGCGGCAACCTCGGCGCAGCAGCGCCCAGAGCGAATGCATCGGCTCACGATTTATCTCGACCCAGTCTAGAAGCCGGGATAAAAGTCTTCTAGGAGGGGCGGACTGCCCACCACCGGCAAGGTTAATGAGCGCCTGCCATCAGCGACCTTCCCCGTGCGCAATTGCTCGAGATCCAAGCTCTGCCCCATGGTGGCCTCTCTGCAGGACTGGAAGCCGTGCGCCTCAGCGCGCATGAGATGATGCGCCGCGTCCTGAACCGTCGCCGAACGAGACCAAGTCACAGTCTCTATTGAGACGAGGGCGTATGAGAAGAGCGACAACGTAGATTCGGACGCGCGCTCCTAAAACTTAATGTCGTCAATCCGAGCGGGGCTCTACATGAGACAACCATCTCTTGCGCGAGACATCGGCGTGGCGCTCGGTTTCAAAGCGCTGGCGCTCGCCCTGCTTTACTTCCTGTTTTTCGACGGCGCGCACAAGATCGTGGTCACGCCGGCGAAAATGGCGGCCTATCTCGCCGAACAGCCCGCGGTCGCGGGACCTCAGGGCCACAGAGGAGAATGAAATGCCCGACCTCGACGTCGTTGCGCTGTCGCGTCTCCAATTTGCGCTGACGGCGCTCTATCACTTTCTCTTCGTGCCTTTGACCCTGGGCCTTGCCTGGATGCTCGCCATCATGGAGAGTGTTTATGTGATGACCGGCCGCACGATATGGCGAGACGCGACGAAATTCTGGGGCACGCTTTTCGGCATCAACTTCGCCATGGGGGTCGCGACCGGCGTCACGATGGAGTTCCAGTTCGGCACGAATTGGAGCTACTACTCGCATTATGTCGGCGACATTTTCGGCGCTCCGCTAGCGATCGAAGGTCTCATGGCCTTTTTTCTGGAAGCGACTTTCGTCGGCTTGTTCTTCTTCGGTTGGAATCGCCTAAGCAAGGTGCAGCATCTCGCTGTCACTTGGCTCGTCGCGCTCGGCAGCAATCTCTCCGCCTTGTGGATTCTCGTGGCCAACGCCTGGATGCAGAATCCGGTCGGCTCACGCTTCAATCCACAAACCATGCGCATGGAGCTCTCCTCATTCGCTGAGGTCCTCTTCAATCCTGTCGCGCAATCCAAATTCGTGCACACCGTCAGCTCCGGCTATGTGACGGGCGCCGTCTTCGTCATGTCGATCAGCGCCTATTACATGTTGCGCGGCCGACATAAGGACATTGCCCGGCGTTCACTGGTCGTTGCGGCGAGCTTCGGCCTTGCCTCGGCGCTGTCGGTCGTCGTGCTCGGCGATGAGAGCGGCTATACCGCCGGCGAAAACCAGAAGATGAAAATCGCGGCGATTGAAGCCATGTGGGAGACCGAACCCGCGCCTGCGTCATTCACGCTCCTCGGCATTCCGGACCTCAAGACGGAAACGACGAAATATGCGGTTGAGATTCCCTGGGCGCTCGGCCTCATCGCGACTCGCTCGCTGGACAAACCCGTCGAGGGCATCAAGCCGCTCGTCGCGATTGCCGAGAATCGCATACGCAACGGACTGCCTGCCTTCCGCTGGGTAGAGGAGCACGGCGGGGGCGAGGCCAGCGTTCCGCCGGAACTCGAAGGGTCGATGAAGGACCTTGGCTACGCCTTCTTGCTCAAGCGCATTCGCCCCGACATAGAAAACGCGTCTGAGGCTGAGATTCACGAAGCGGCGGAATCCACAATCCCCGACGTGCCGGTGCTTTTCTGGTCGTTCCGGATCATGGTGGCGCTCGGTTTCTATTTCATCGCGCTGTTCGGCTTCGCTTTCTACCTCTCGAGTCAAAGGCGGTGCGGTAAGCCTTGGTTCTTGCGGCTGGCGATGTATAGCCTGCCGCTGCCCTGGATCGCCGCCGAGCTCGGCTGGATCGTCGCCGAATATGGCCGACAGCCGTGGATCATCGACGGGGTTATGCCGACCTTCCTCGGGGCCTCGAATATACCGGCGAGCAATGTATGGGCGAGCCTCCTTGGGTTCGTGCTCTTCTACTCCATCCTCGCCATCATCGATCTCGGTACTGATCGTCAAATATGTCCGTATCGGCCCCGAGACCTCGCCAGCCGAGCGCGAGCCTACGGCTCTCGCATCCGCCGGCGCACGCTAAGGAACGACATCATGCTTCTCGATTATGCGACCTTGCGCCTCATCTGGTGGGCGCTGCTCGGCGTCCTGCTGGTCGGTTTCGCGGTCATGGACGGCTTCGACCTCGGCGTCGCCATGCTCCACCCCTTCGTCGCGCGCACCGACGGCGAAAGGCGCGTCGCGATGAACGCCATCGGTCCGGTGTGGGAGGGCAACCAGATCTGGTTCGTGCTCGGCGGCGGCGCGGTATTCGCGGCCTGGCCTCTGCTCTACGCCGCTTCCTTCTCGGGCTTTTATCTGGCAATGATGCTCGTGTTGATCGGCTTCATTCTGCGCCCGGTCGCTCTCACCTTCCGATCCAAGTTCGAAAGCCCGCTCTGGCGCACGATCTGGGATTACGCCTTCTTCATCTCCGGTCTCGTGCCCTCCCTGGTGTTCGGCGTCGCTTTCGGCAATCTGCTGCTTGGGACGCCGTTCCATTTCGAGAAGGGCTTGCGATTCGTCTATGAGGGCAATCTTCTCGGTCTCCTCAATCCCTTCTCATTGCTCTGCGGTCTCATCAGCATCGCCATGCTCACAATGCAGGGCGCGAGTTTCCTCGCGGCGAAAGCCTCAGGCGAGGTCGCTGTTCGGGCGCGTCGCCTGGGCGCGACGGCGGCCTCCGCTCTTCTCTTGCTGTTTACGCTCGCGGGAATCTGGGTCGCGCTGGGCGTGGACGGCTATGCCGTGGGTAGCGCGGTGCACATGTCCGCCCCCTCCAATCCACTGCTCAAGACAGTTGTTCACGAGCACGGGGCGTGGTTCGCCAATTATGGCCGCATGCCGCTCAGTCTTGCGGCTCCAGTGCTCGCCTATCTTGGCGCCATCCTAGCGATTGTCGCATTGCGCGCGAACGCGGCTAAAACGGCGCTCATAAGCAGTAGCCTCTCCCTCGTTGGCGTCATCACGACCGCGGGCTTCAGCCTCTTTCCCTTCCTCTTGCCGTCGTCTAGCCATCCGGATCACAGCCTGACGGTTTGGGACTCCTCGTCGAGCCAGACGACGTTGATGCTGATGTTGTTCGTGGTTCTCATCTTCCTGCCGATCGTGCTGAGCTATACGGCATGGGCCTATCATGTGTTTCGCGGCGTGACGAGCGAAGCCGCCATCTTGCGCGGCGACGACTACGCCTACTGAGGAAGGAACAAAAGCATGTGGTATTTCTCTTGGATCCTCGGCCTCGGCTTGGCTTGCGCCTTCGCCATTCTCAACGCGATGTGGCTCGAGCTCGATCAATATAGCGAGGAGAAGTAGCGCAACTCCCGGAGGCGTCAGAGCTTCAGAACGCGCGGCTTGGAGCTACTTCGGATGGCGAACGCAAGTAAGGATTTGGCGACCCGTCTTGACGACCTTCGAGCAGCGGGGGTGCGCTTTCTTGTTTGCGCCAACACGCTAAAGGAGGGCTAAATTGACTGGCGTTCACTCTCAGCGGCGCCGAGAGGGACCCTTTCGGCGCCGCTAGCCTTTAACGAATGGCGAGCCCAGGCGCGCAGAGGCGATCAGCTCTCGGGATCCCACCAATAGCGATCCGTCGGATCCGTGTTCGTGGTCGGCCCTGGTGGAGGTACGATCACCCCCGGCTCCGCGGGCACGACGGCGGGCGGGCAGACCGTGGTCCATTTATGGGTGTGCGGGTCCCGATGCTTGCGGCAGCCGGGGTCTGCCGAGACAGGCGCGGGAGCGACGAAAACGGCCGCGAGGACGATGAGCACGATGCGAGAAAGTTTCGACACTTTCGGCCTCCATCACGGATGACGCCACAACGGCAGGCTAGCGCCGATACGCCGATTGGCAAGATCAATTCCCTCTCCCCGCGTCACCAGTCGACCTGAGCTCGTAGAACGAGCGTGTTCGGATGGGCGTTGTTGAGATAGGCCCGGTTCCAAGGGGCGCTTAACTCCAGCACCCTGGTCCAGTTGGCCATTACGCGGAATCCGGTCTCGGGATACCAATTCACGCCGAGAGTCATGTTTTCTTCGCGTCCGCCTAAAACGCTCGCATTGGCGACGTAGTTCCTCATCGCCGTCGTGGGCGCGAGCACGATGAGATTGCTGAAATATGTGCCCTGGTAAGGCCCATTGTTCAGATTGACCTCGCTCAACCTCGCCGCCACTTCCCAGGCGCCGTAGCCGCCCTTGCTCAAGGGATTAAGGATCTTGATCTGACCGAAGTTCGCGGGATTGAGGGCTTTGAGCTTGTAAGCGGCCGCCCGGGATTCGCCTGTGAGATACCAGGTGCCATAAACATAATAGCCGCTCGCCTCATAGGTGGAGCCGCCGGGCGCGTAAGTGCCCAGCGTGCTGGCTTCGAGGATGGCGCCCGGATCGCGGCTGTAGTGAGAGCCGTAATATTCGGCCTGCACCGAGACGGGGCCGTAGGCGGCGACCGCTTCCGCGCCCCAGGTAACGACATCGTGCGTGCATTTGCCCGCGACGCCAGGATTGCCGAAGACGCCGACCACGCCGCAGGAGAGATCCGGCGTGCCGAGCAGATTGTTCCTCAGGATATTGGCTTCCATCTGCGTGTTACTGCCGAGCTGCAGCACTCTGGAATCGTTGCCAGCTGTCGAGTTGTTCGGCTTGTGATAGCGGCCCGAACCGCCGAAGTGCAGCAGGCGATCCTCTTCCATGATCGGCGACAGCGTCAGACGTCCGGCGGCGTCGAAATATTGCCCGCCGCCAGTGGGCGCCCATCCAGCCTTGGAGTTGACCCACCAGGGCACTGGCGTTCCAGGCGCCGGCGCCAAGCTGCCGTCCAGTGTGCTGGTGCTGAAAACACCGCCCTTGGCGGACCATTTGTCGCCCGTAGCGAGCAGCGCCAAGCCGACATGGTGGCCTGGCCCGAAGGTCTCCGTTGCGAGCGCTTTCTCCTGGAAATCGATGAAGTTCACCGATTTAGACGCTTCGAGACCATAGGGCTCGAACATTTGTCCGACTTGGATCGCCACGGGACTGAGATAGGTGTTGGCGATGAAGGCGTCTCTCACGCCGCCGAGCGCGCCGATCGTCGACACGTTGCTCGCCGCGAATTCATATTGAAAACGATACTCCCAATATGTTTTCACGCGGCCTTCGACGTCGAGACGCGCCTGCCGGATGTTTGCGATGCTCTGAACGCTTCTTTCTGGCTGCGTCGAGAAGCCGCCGTCGAAATAGAGCCTTCCGCCGAGCCTGAAGAGGTTTTGCTTATCCTCCGTCTCGATCCTCAACCCGCGCGACACGCTGAGAAGGTACGGCGGAGGCGGAGGCAGCGTGGAGTCGGCGGCAGCTTGGCCCGACCCACCGCCTTTTCCCTTATCGGACGAGCCCTTGCTCGCTTCTTGCTTATTGTCCGACTTGGCGCTCTTCGTCTGCGACTGCTTGAGTTGCGCGCGGAGCGAGCGAACCTCGGCGTCGGTGGCCTCGAGACGCGCTTGCTGCGCGTCCAACCGCGCCTGCATTTTCTTGACGATCTCGGTCAGATCTTCCTGGGCAAAGGCGGATGACGCCGAACCCAGGCTAAGGGTCGCCGCGAGCGCCCAAACGGCTCCGTCGAGACGACGACGTGCGCGCGTGGACCACGCGATTCCGAGGACTCTTGCCTCAGAGGGGCTTTGCGTTTCGCCGCGCGAAATAGGGTGCGTGTGCTCAAGATCGCTGGACGGAGTCGGAAAAAGAGGCGAGACCAGTTCGAATGTGCTTCTGCGTCGCATTTTTCAAACTCCCATCTCATAACTCCAATCACGAGCCGATTGATTGCCTCGCCCGGCACGGCATTTACTTAGCGGAACGCAGGCTATGCCAGCAACATTAAAAGCGTAGCAATTCCAATATTGTCGAGACCTGTTGCAACCGAACCACAGCGTTGCAGAAGTACCACATTTCGCCCGTCGCTAACGTTTACGCTGATGCGTCGGTGAGCTTCCCCTGAAGCTTTGGCTCGAGCTGACGGACGCGCTCGGGAATCTCGTGTGGTTTGAGCTTTTGCCGGACAAGGTTTTGACCCCGTCGCCGTCGCCCGCGCGACTGCGACCCGCGCGAAGCTCGGCTATCGCCTGGCTTCCCGAACAAAACAGCGCGATTGTTCCACCCCGTTACCCTGCCGGCTTGGAGGAGCAAGCCTCGGCAGGCCGCGATTTTCCCTCGAAACAGCCGTCTTCCTCCTGAGTGGCCCGCCAGAAGGCGTTGTGGCCGGGAAGCTCCGATGGCTGAGGCGCATGCCGCTGACAATGGCCGGCGCGCTCCCACCATTTGCCCAGCTGATCCCGCCGGTCGACGGGCGTCAGGCCGCCCTTACGGAAAGACCAGTAGACGCAATCCTTGCAGAGCGTCATTGGCACGCCGTCGCGGGCGCGCCACTCCCCGCAAAAGTCTTCGCGGAAGGTCTGCGCCCAATGCGCCACCTCGTCGCGGTTCTCTCCAGGCGCCGGCGCCCGCAGCCGACAGGCGCCGACGTGGCCGGTCACGCGCCACCAGAAAGCACAGTCGCTGCAGCGGGGTCTTTCGGGCTTAGTTTCCGTCATGCGCCGGCTCGTTAATTTGGACGATAGCACGTTCCGCCGGCGCCGGCTCCCCGATGGACCAGCCGCCGCCCAACGCCACAATCAGCGCCACATCCGCCTCAAGCCTACGCGTCCGCACCTCGAGCGCGGCGCGCTGCGCTTCGAGCAGCGTGGTCTGCGCGACAACGACATCAAGATAATTCGTAGCGCCGTCGCGGTAGAGCGTCAGCGAGATGTTCAGCACCTTTTGCGCCGCGCTCGCCGATGTGTCCAGGCTTCGCTGCTCCCCAGCGAGCCAGTGCAGGTTCGAGAGCGCGTCCTCGACCTCTTGGTACGCCAAAAGGACCGTGGCGCGATAGCGGGCCGCCGTTTCGAGATAGGCGGCGTCGGCGCGGGCAAGATCGGCGGCGCGCAGCCCGGCGTCGAAGATCGGCAGAGTCATCGACGGCCCCAATGTCCAAATGCTGTTGCGAAAATTGAACAGGCTCAGCCCGGTGTCCTGCGTCCCGCCCAGAAGGTTGATGGTCACGCGCGGGAAGAACGCCGCTTTGGCGACGCCGATCTCGGCGTTGGCGGCGGCGACCTGGCGTTCGGCGGCGGCGATGTCAGGCCGGCGCTCCAGAAGATCGAGCGGGACGCCGGCGGGGATCTTCGGGCCGAAGATCGATAATGAGGCCGGCGGGATTGCGAAGGACGACGCCGGCTTGCCGATGAGCGAAGCGATCGCGTGCTCGAGCAGGGCGCGGCGCGACTTGAGGTCGAAGAGCTGCGCCCGCGTGTATTCGAGCTGAGCCTGTGCTCGCGGCTCGTCGGCTGGCGCGCCGATCTTCCCGCTGACGAGCGTCTTCGCCAGCACGAAGGCCTGCGTATAAGCCCGCACCGTGTCTTCGAGGAGCTTGATCTCCGAATCGAGGCCGCGCAGGGCCACATAGTCGCGGGCGAGCTCGGCCTGGAGGCTGAGGCGCACGGATTCGAGCTCGGCGGCCGCGCTCTCTGTGTTCGCGACGCTCGCGGCGACGGCGTTTCGCACCCGGCCCCACAGGTCAATCTCGTACGACGACTGAAGCGTCAGCAGATTGTTGCCGTAATGGTCCGGCTCGTTGAGCGGCCGGTTGTCGGTCAGCTCGTTGAAATAGCCCGGCACGGTGAATGGCCGGTTGGATTTGCGAAAGGGTCGGTGCTGCGATTCCTTATTCGCCGTGAGGCTATTATTGAGGTCGACGTGCGGCATTAGAGCGGAGGCCGCCTTGGCAGAATAGGCCTGCGCTTGGTCGAAGGACGCCACCGCCGCCGCGAGATTGGGATTGGCGGCGTCCACCTGCTCCTCGAGTTCGTCTAGCCCGTGGTCTCCGAGAGCACGCCACCAGGGCCCGCGCGGCAGGTCGTCACGCGGACGCGCTTCCTTCCAGCCACCGCTTCCTTTGCCGCTCTCCTTGTATTTGACCGGAACCTCGATCGGTGGCGGCGCATAAGACGGCGCGAAATTGCAACCGGACAAAAAGAGGAGAACACTCAGCGCCGGAAAGCGACCAATAGGGGGAAGAAGCCGCCGGCTCCGAGGCGCATCCGTCGACAGCCCTCGTGCAAGCTCCCCCACTACTGCGCCCCCGCCTTGGCGTCGGCCCGCCTTTCGTCAATCCGCACCTCGTCGCCATCGCTCAGAGTTTGCGACGGGTTGGCGATCATGCGGTCGCCCAGCGCAGGACCCGAGGAGATCTCAATGGTCGTCCCGAGATCCCGCACAATCGTGATCGGCTTAATCGTCACCTTGCCGTCGGGGCCGACCGTTGCGACAGCCAGTCTGTTGTTTTGAAAGAAAACCACGTTGGCGGGAATGCGCAGCACGCCGGGCCGGCCCGGCAGCTTGAAATGCGTCTCGGCATAGGAGCCCGGGAGCAGCAGCCCCGCAGGATTATCAGCGATGAGCTGCACGAGTAAGGAGCGTGAATCTTCGGCAATGGCGTTGGATGTCGTCAGCACCTTGGCTGTGAACAGCCGGGTTGGAAATTGCGCCAGCTTCAGCTCGGCGACCATGCCGACCCTGATTTCTGCCGCGAAAGCCTGGGGCACGCCGACATAGATGCGCACCTGATGGATGTCGGCGACGGAGAAAAGCTCTTGCTTCCGGTCTGGCCCGACCAAATCGCCGATATCGACATTGCGCGCCGTGACGACGCCCGCGAAAGGCGCCGTGATTTGCAGGTAGCCAGTTAGCGCCCTGAGCCGCTCGACATTTGCGCGCGCGGCAGCCACGGCCGCTTCCTTGGCCTGGAAGTCACCGCTTTTCTCGTCTGCGCTCTGTTGCGAAACAGCGGTCGAGGCGCGCAGCGCCGACCAGCGCTTGGAGGTGAGCTTTGCGAGATTAAGTTCCGCCTCAGCCCGCGTCAGATCGCCCTTCGCCTGTTGCAACTGCTGGTCGAGATCGGGCGCCTCGACGGTCGCGAGCGCCTCCCCCTCCTTGACCCTCGCGCCGATGTCGTATTTCCAGTCGCGGACAAAGCCCTGCACGCGCGCGCGGATGCGGGCGTCGAAGAACGCCTGGACGTTGCCCGGCAGGATGATCTCCTCTACGGCGGGCCCCGGCTGCGGCGTGACCACCGCGACGGTCGGAATCGCGCCTTCCTTCGTCGCCTCGGCGAGATCCCTGAAGCCCTTGTTGCGAACGAAAACGCCTGCCGCCGCGATCGCCGCGGCGACCAGCGCGGCGATGACGAAGCCAAGCTTCAGCCTGGACTTCTGCAACGCTGTCTTCTCGCTCTGCTTTTCCGTCGTCGTCATGAATAGGCTAGCCTCACTATCAGACGCTCGACGTTTCTTCGGGACGCGATTTTCGCGAATGGACCAGCTTGAACACGACTGGCACGAAAAACAGCGTCGCGACGGTCGCGCAGGATAGCCCGCCGATAACTGCGCGACCAAGCGGCGCGTTCTGCTCGGCGCTAAGCGCCATGGGCAGCATGCCGAGGACCATAGCGAGAGCCGTCATGAGTACGGGGCGGAAGCGCATGTAGCCGGCTTGGAGCGCGGCGTCGTGCGGGTCGGCGCCTTCTGCGAGCTGCTCGCGGGCGAAGCTCACGACCAGAATGCTGTTGGCGGTCGCGACGCCCATGCACATGATGGCGCCGAGCAGCGCCGGCACGGACAGCGTGGTGAAGCTCAGGAAGAGCATCCAGATAATGCCGGCGAGCGCGGTCGGCAGCGCCGTTATGATCACGAACGGGTCGAGCCATGACTGAAAATTGACGACAATGAGAAGATAAATCAATATCACCGCCAACACGAGGCCGCCGAAGAGTTGCGTGTAAGCGCTCGTCATCGTCAGCACTTGCCCCCTCAGCACGACGGTTGACCCGCGCGGGGTCTCGTTTGCATGGCGTTTGAGAATCCCGTCGATATCGTTCGCGACGGCGCCGAGATCGCGCGCGTGGTTCGTTGCATAGATATCCACGACGGGCTGCACGTCGTAATGCGAGACGACGGCGTTTTGCCGCGCGCGAGAGATCGACGCAACGCCGCCGACGAGCTGAAACTCGCCCGAGGACGTGAGTGGCATATTCACGAGCGACGGCATCGTGTCCACCCAATATTGCGGCGCCTGCACGACGATCGGATAGGACACGCCGTTCTTGAGGTTGAGCCAGAAGGTCGGCGCGGTCTGGAAGCTGCCGGCGAGCGTATTCTGCATTGCGTTGGCCACGTCCTTTTGATTGAGGCCCACGTCGATCGCGAAGGAACGGTTCACATCCACTTGCAAGGTCGGCGCGTTGAACGCTTGCTGGATGCGCGCGTCGGCCACGCCCGGCACGTGGGCGATCTCTTTGTAGAGCTTCATCGCATGGGCGCGGTTGGCCTCCACCTGATTCCCGACGACCTGCACGTCAATCGGCGACGGAAGGCCGAAATTCAGAATTTGCGTGACGATATCTGCGGGCAGGAAGGCGAACGTCGTTCCCGGAAACAGCTTCGGCAACTTTTCTCGCATCGTCTGTACATATTCGTGCGTATGGCTGTCTTCACCCTCCTTCAGCGTGATCAACAGATCCGCGTCGACGACGCCGATCGTGCCGGAATTGCTGTAGGCGAGATTGATGCCGCTGATTGGCAACCCGATGTTGTCGACGATCGATGCGAGCGCCGAAGCGGGGATAAGCCGCCGAATAGCGTTCTCCACGTCGTTGCAAAGGATCGCCACGTTCTCGATGCGGGTGCCGATTGGCGCGCGAAGATGGAGTTTCACCTGCGTCGACTCGACCGACGGGAAAAAATTCTCGCCGAGAAAGGGCGTCAGCCCGAAGGAGAGCACGACGGCGCCAAGCAGGCCCAAGACGAAAGGCCACGGCCTTGTCAACGCGCCTTCCAGAAGCTCGCGATAGCGTTCGCGTACCCGCTCGAATCGATGCATGAAGCCGCGCTGGAGCCTGACAAAAGGACTGGCGCTTTTCAGCTCGGCCGCCTCCGCGGCTTCCGATTCAACTCCGTGGACGAACTGCTTGCCTAGAAAACGGCGGGCCAGAGTGGGGACCACCGTGTAGGTCAGCACATAGGAAGCGAGAAGGGAAATGATCACGGCCTCGGACATGGGACGGAAGAGATAGCCCGCCACGCCTCCGAGGGAGAAGGTCGGAAGAAACACGATCGAGATGGCGAGGATCGAAACGGTCGCCGGAATCATGATCTCGCTCGCGCCGTTCATGATCGCCTCGACGATCTCTTCGCCGTCTTCGAGATGCCGATCGATGTTCTCGATCGTCACCGTGGCGTCGTCCACGAGAATTCCGACCGCGAGCGCCAAGCCGCCAAGTGTCATGACGTTGATGCTCTCGCCAAGGGCCGAGAGCACGACGATGGCGGTCAGGATCGACAGCGGGATCGAGATGCTGATGATGATCGTCGAGCGCCAGCTGCCGAGGAAGAGCAGGATCATGAGGCCCGTCAACGTCGCGGCGATCAGGGCCTCGCGCACGACGCTGGCGACGGCGGCCTGGACGAAGGGCGACTGGTCGCCGACGGCCACCAGATCGAGCCCTTCCGGCAGACCCGCCTTGATCCTAGGCAGCTGCCTCTTGACGCCCTCGATGACGTCGAGGGTCGAGACGGCGCCAATTTTTTGGATCGTCATGAGCACGGCATTGCGGCCGTTGACGCGGACGATATTCGTCTGCGGCGGCGCCGAGTCGTGCGTATAGGCCACATCGCGCATATAAACGATGGTTCCGCCGACGTTCTTGATCGGCAAATCGTTGAGCTCGGCGATTTCCCTAGGCGAGACGTTGAGATTGACGATATATTCGAAGTCCCCGATCTTCTGAGTGCCGACGGGAGTGATGAGGTTCTGCTCCGCGAGGGCCGCGCCCACGTCCTTCGCCGAAAGCCCGTAGCGGCGCAGACGAACCGGATCGATCTCGACCTGCACCTGCCGCACCTTGCCGCCATAGGGCGAGGGGATGGCGGCGCCCGCGACCGTTGCGAGTTGCGGCCTTATGAAATTCTGCGCGTAATCGAAGAGCTCGATATCGGACGCCGTGTTGCTCGACAGCGCGAGCTGAATGACCGGCACGCTGGAGGCGTTGAAGCTCAGCACATAGGGCGGCGTGACGCCAGCGGGCAAGAATTTGAGCACCGTCTGCGAGGCCGCCGTCACCTGCGCGATGGCGAAGTCGATCTTGACGGTGGGCTGGAAGTAGACCTTGACGACTCCATAGCCCGGCAACGACTGCAACTCGATGTGCTCGATGTCATTGACCTGAGCGGTCAGCGTGCGTTCATAGAAATAGACAATGCGTCCGGACATGTCTTCCGGCGGCAGACCATTATAGGTCCAGACCACGCTGATGACCGGAATACCGATGTTGGGAAAAATGTCTGTCGGCGTTTGAATCCACGCCTTGACCCCGAAAATCAGGATCAGCAGCGCCATGACGACGAAGGTGTACGGGCGCTGAAGAGCGATCCGGACGATGCCGATCATGCTGCGCTGAACTCCCAGGCGGTCCGACCGCGGACCGTGTCGGCGACTCGCCGTGTAGCCTACCGTCGCGAAATCAGGAAATTAAAATTGCTTAAGCGTGATTCGCACAGGTTGCTATCCTGTGCGTCACTCAAAGAGTTAGGTATGAAAACGCATCCGCTTTTCACATCAAGGACTCCAGCAAAGGCTGTGAGCTGCGGCGGGAAGCATGCAATGCTCTACTTTTCGCTGCGAAGCGAATCAACAAACGATTGCGGGGGCGCCGCTTGGACGCCCCCGTCGTGGAAGACCGGCTCCGGGGAGGGAGGATCGCGCTTCGATCAGTATTTGGCGAGCACGGGCTCCGTCGCGAAACCATTGAAGCGGTAGTTGACGCCGGCGCGAAGCACGTGACCGTCGAACGTGCCCTTTTCTATGCTCGCCGTGTTCGTGACCACGGCTCCCGTCGCCGACTTCACGTCGAGTCGGGGCGAATTGGTCGTGAAGGTTCCGAGGTCGAAATAGAGATATTCGGCCTTGACGCTCCAGTTGGGCAGGAACATCCACTCGACGCCGCCGCCGAGCGCGTAGCCGGCCTTCGCGCCCGAGACGCTCGAGACCCCGAAGCCGACGCCTTTAACGACGCTCGTCGCCGAAATGTCGGCGCCCATGGTCTGGCCGCTGAAGTTCACGCCGCCATAGGCCAAGCCGGCCGTCGCATAAGCGAGCACCGTCGGCTTCAGCACGAGGCCGATACGGCCGCGCACGGTCCCGAGATAATCGGTGCTGCGGCTGTAGTTCCCCCCCATGTAAACGTGGCCGAAGGGGGAGAGCGTGCTCATTCCCAGGTTGGAGACGTATTGGCTGTCCGACGCGGTAAGGCCCTGAATGTCCGTCTCGAGGCCGAGCACCAGATCCTTCATGCCTTGGCCGAGCGCCATCTGATAGTTGTAACCGGCCTGGGCGCCGCCCAGGAAGCCGGAGACATTCGTGAACCTGACGGGATAGGTTCCGGCTAGGACCGTTCCGGCATTGAAGCCGGGAGCGGTGGCGTAGGTGATCTGACTCACCACATCGTCGCCGCCGAGATCGGCGCCTAGATTCAAGCCGGCGTAGAGGCCGTTCCACTGGGGCGGCAGAGGCACGGGCGCAGGCGCCCCTTTCATTGAGGGCAGACCGCCAGCGAGAAGCGGCGCGCCGGGCGCCACCGGATCGGCGGACTCTTTGCCGAAGTGGTAGTTCGCGCCGACGCGGAAGACATTGCCGCTGAAATCGGCCCTATAGCCCACGCTCGACCAAGATGCGGGCGACTTCGCGATTGCGTAATAAAGCGGGCCGATGTTCGCCGTGTTGACCGTGCCGAGGTCGTAGTAGAGATATTCGGCCTTGAGGCTCCAAGCGGGATTGACCAGCCACTCAACGCCGGCGCCGGCGGTCCAGCCGGTGAACATATCGACCTGTCCGTACTGGCTGCCGCCTTGGTAGAGGACAGGTTTGAGAGTCGGTGCGAAATAGGTCGCGTTGAGGTCGTTCTCGCCGAAGGCCAAACCGCCCGTGGCGTAGACGAGCACGTCGGGAGTCGCGAGATAGCCCGCGCGGCCGCGCACCGTTCCGAAGAAGTGCTGATTGCGGCCCGCCTGCAGATAGGCGGGGGTCGTCGTTCCCTGCCAAGAGCCCTTGCTGCTGTTGCCGACGCCCAGTCCCGAAAGATCCGCCTCGAGGCCGACGACATATTTTTCCGCGAGTGTCTTGTTGTAGCCGACCTGCGCGCCGGCGATGACGCCCTGGCTGTCGAGATCGACTTCCGCAGGAAGCGCCCCATGCGCATAGAGGCTGAGGAAGCCCGGCGAACCCGGAGAGCCCGCATAGGTGAAGTTCGTGGAGGTGTTCGCCGCGAAGGTGTAGCCGGCGGTCACGCCGGCATAGACACCGTCCCAAGGCATACGGGGCTTCGTGGGCGCCGGCGCGGGGCCTTTGAAGATGCCGGTCTTAGAGACCTTCTCTTCCTTCTCCTCCTCGCCGACCCTCCAGCGCAGCGCCATGCCAGCCTGCCAAATTCTGGAAAGCTGCGGGCCATTCAGGTTCTGATAGACGGGCACGCCGGCCTCGAGGCCGATCGAAAAGCCGGGGGCGCCCCAAAGCGCGCCGTCGATGTCGGCGCCGCCGAAGACCTGAATCAACTTGCCGCCATAGTTGTCAGGGTTGGCGCTCGGGAGCTTGCCCATGAGCCACGGGTCGGCGCCCGCGATCTGGCTTTGGATGGTGTAGTTCAACCTAAAAGTCGTCGTGAAGCCCTTGAACCAGGTGTAGCCGATCCAGCCGTTCGCCTCCTGATAGTTGCCCCATTTATAACCCTCTGGGTTCGTGGTGACTGGGAGGCGCGCGCGGTAGGAGACGCCCCAGGACCAGGGCAGGATCACGCCCGCGTACATGATGCCCGGCAGCACGTCGAAAGTGTTGGTGCCGCTCTGCATGCCGTAGAAGGCCTGATTGATTTGGTTCCCGACGCCGTTCGTGCCGTAGATGAAGCCGTAGCCGCCCGACGTGTTCACGACGGAGCCGCCCATATTGTGGTTGCTGCCCGTCGGGAAGGACATGCCGAGATTGATTTTCACACGGTTGATCTTGTCCTCATAGGCGCGCCAGATGACCGACGCCTGTGTGTCGAGCAGGCTGTCCGTGCCCGGATAGCTCGTGCCTAGCGGGATGAGCGTGCCGAACGCGCCGAGCGTCGCGCCGGTCAACGCCTTTGTGCCGCTCATGACCACAAGATGCGAGTGCCGCTCCTGCGTGCCAGTGGCCAGCACGATCGAGACGTCCTTCATGAGGCCATAGGCGAGCGTCGCGGTCTGGGTTTCCAGGAACTGCGCCTGCGGCATGGTCGTGTAGGCCACCGCTGGATCCCAGTACCAGCCGGGAAAGGTCGAGGCGACCTGCTGCTGGGTGACGTTGTGCGTGCCCACCAGCAGATGGCCGTTCTCGCCGAACTGCGGGATGACCGAGAGCGTCACATGGCCCGGCTCAGGCATGCTGTCGCCGAAGACGGCGAGCGGCGGCGGCGGCGGCCGCGTCGCCGAGTCCTCGGTTTGCGCCCCCACGCCGAAAAGCGTGGGAAGCTCCACGGCGCCCGCTGAGACGGAAGTCGCGCCGAGGCCCCCGACGGCCAGAAGCGCCGGAAGGCTCATCGTCGCCAGACGACGAAACCGCTGCGAAGATTTATTGTTCATCCCCTGCTCCATTGCGCTCAACTGATCTATGCTTGGCGGCCGGTTTCGACTTCTGGAGACGACGCCGAGATTTCATGCGCCGATAGCCCGCGGGAGCCTTTCCGTTTATGGAAGGGAAGTCCCGTCGCTGTTCACTCAAACTGTATAGCGATTCGAATGATGATCAACCGCCAATGCAGAGGCAGATGCAATATTCCGCGCCGTGTGACATATATGCAACGACCAGTGACGTTGTGTACATTCTCCACTATGCCTGAAATTGCAGATTATAATGCGCTCCACATTCAAGCAATGGCGGCGTTTGCGCAAAATATTCTTTTTACAAGATCATTTATGCAATAATATGTATAGCAGATACATTAGATGTTGATGATAGATTGTAAACGCGCGAGGAACGCCGAGAAGCAGGCGCACCATTTTCAATGCGTTGAAAATTACATAGCCGGCGCGAGCTGACGCCAAGACTATCTGTATAAAAAACTCACCGACCGCGTGTGGATAGCCAATTCCGTACAAACGAAAATCTTATTCTCACGCTTTTGAAAATTTTTGAATGCTGCTGTGAGGAAGCCGCCGTTGCCGAGCCAGGAAGCTGCGGGCGATAGCGTCCGGAATTAGGCCAGATTCTCCATGCTCTTTAAAGGGGGTAGAGCTTCGTCACGCCATCCACCCTCCAGGCGTCGGGCTGTGGCATTGAAGACACAGGAGAACAGAATTCAGACTATATAGAAGGTAAAGTCTATAAAATTAGTTGACATGCGGCCGTGAGAGCGTTTCTTATGCGTCATCTGCCGCTGGCGCCGGGTGAACCTTCGTTCCTCATTGCCCTGCGCCGGCCCTGAAATCTCGAGAAAGCGCAACGAGGCGCCCCGTCATGAAGCGAAACACTGGATTTTCCGCCCTCGCCGCCGCCACATTCGGCGCAGCGACATTGCTTCCGCAGGGCTCGGCGCTGGCGGAGGACACAGCGGCGGAAATCCGCGAGTTGAAAGCGCAACTCCAGGAGACCATGGGCGAGGTGCGCGCGCTCAAGGAGGAGCTTCACCGCTACCAAGACAAGAGCGCACAGCAGGATCGCAAGATCAAGGAAGTCGCCGCCAAGTCGAGCAAGCCCCCCAGCGCCCCGGCGTCCACGACCGCCTCGGCGGCAGATCTCATCACGAAAGGGCCGATCGCCCCGACCGCTTTCCCCTATACGATCGACCTGGGCCACGGCCTGACCGTCCAGTCGCTCGACAAGGCCGACAGCTTCCACGTGGGCGGCCGCATCTATGTCGATGGCGGGCTTTCGACACAGCCCGAGAGGGGACTGTCCGAAATCGCGAACATCACCCAGGCGCGTCTGCAGGTAGAAGGCCGTCTGCGCAGCATTTGGCAGTACAAGTTCCAGTACCGATTTCGTCGGGGGCTCCAATGCCACGACCGTCGGCGCGGCGGGCGGCATCCGCGACGCCTATCTCGCGCTCAGCTATCCGGGCTTCAAGCCGCCCTTCCTGCCGAACCCGATCGAGGTTCAGATCGGCAATTTCTATCTGCCGCACGGGCTGGAGCGCAGCGAATCCAAGAACTACATCGACTTTGTCGAGCGCTCGCTGATGTCCGACACTTTCGGCGCCTCGCGTCACGTCGGGGCCGCGCTTCTAACCCATGGCTCCGACTGGACTTTCAAGACCGCCGTCTCCTCTACGAGCCTCGAGGACGCGTCCCTGAAACCAGCGGCGGCGACCGCCGTGCCTCTCGGCGTGGGCGACCAAGCCAACTGGGTTTCAACCGGCGGCAGGCAATACTACGACATCACCGCAAGAGCCACCTATGCGCCGATCTGGAGCGAGGACAGGCTCCTGCACTTCGGCGCTTCGGGCCGCTATCACCGTCCCAACGACGCGACCGGCGCCAACGACGACCGCGTCATGCTGCTCGGCTCCAATACCTATTCGGAAAGCAACGTTCTGAAGGAGAATCTCCTCGGCACACCGGACCTATCCTGCTCGGGGTTGCCCACTGGCAATGTTGGCGTAACGGCGGATCCCAACGGCGTGATTTCCTCGACCGCCGCAGGCTACGTTCCTAATTTCGGTCAGCAGATCGCCCAGACCGCCGTCGCGGGTCACTGCCTCAAGAGCGTGCTCACCTTCGGCGCGGAGCTCTCCGCCGCCTACGGTCCGGTCTCCTTCCAGGCGGAATACATGGGCTCGCAATACAACCGCAATCCGTATGCGATCCTAGAGGCGAACTTCGTCGCCTCCCAAACCAACGGCGCCTGGGCGCCCGCCGCCAAGAGCTTCGTGCCCTATTCCTTCTCGCCGGGCGGCGCATCGATGTATTTCAGCGGCTATTACCTCTCCGCCATGTGGTTCCTGACCGGCGAGTCGAAGGCCTCCGCCTATCAGGTGGACAACAACTCCAATCCGGGCGGCTTCCGGCAGGTGACGATCAAACATCCGCTCAGCGCCGGCGGCTACGGCGCCCTCGCGCTGACCGGGCGTCTCAGCGAGGTCGATCTGAACAGCGGGCCGTTCCAGGGCAACTATTACAACACCCTCTACGCCCTGGCCCCGATGGGCGCTATCGGCTCGAAGGGCTTCGGCACGAACAAGCTCGCCATCTACAACGCCGGCGTGCTCGGCGGTCGTCAGGAAGATGCGACGCTCGGCCTCAATTGGTATCCCGAAACCGGTATTCGCTTCATGCTGAACGTCACGCGCGTGATGGCGCTCAGCGCACCCTACAGCCAGCCTTGGCTCAACGGCGTGCATCCCACGACCTTCATTCTGCGCACGCAAGTCGACTGGTGAACCGCCTAGGCTGCGCTTGAAATGGCCTGGGGGAAGTGCAGGTGTCCATTCCGAAGAGGTGACTTCGATCAAGCGGGAGCGCGGCCATGCCATCACTGAGGGCTTTGCTGTTGGCGGCCGCGGCGGCGAGCGTTGTTAGCGCCGGGAGCGTTTTGTTAGCGGACCCCGCGCGCGCGCAAAGGGTGAGCCTGTCCTGCGCGGACTTTCGCCGTAAAGCCGATGGATCCTGGACTCCGGTTCGAAAATCCGTCGTGGTAGGGCCGCGCGGGGCGTTTACGGTCGAGCCAGGCGAGGTTTTCTATATTCAGTTGCAAGGAACGACAAATTATGGCGCCAAGGTCGCGGAAGCCCTGAACACGCGGTGTCGGTGAAGTGGGGGGTGGTCCAGCCGTTAGCCACCTGAGTTCGCGCCAGCTCTTCGAACTGGCGCGAGCGTTCGGTTCTGGAACGACTTCCTTCGAGGCGACACGGGCTAACGCGCGTAGCCGAAGACATAAGGCCTTGTGCTTCGGCGTGGGCAGGTATTCACGATCGCCCAGTCATGACCGGTCCAAACGCGCTGCATACATTCGAAGCAACGCATCGAGTCGCTCTCGTCCCATCGCGTGCAAGCCGTGGAGTCTGGCGTCGCCAGAGCAACGCTGACCATTCCTACCCCTGATAGCAGCGTAAGCGCTGCAATTATCTGCTTGATCGTGCCTGTTGACATGACGGCACCCTCCTTTTGAAACAAAGCTGTGATCTCAAATACAAAAGGCAAGCCCACGTCGGCGATTTTTGTCAATTTTAATACAGAGAGCGAAGGCGCTTTGTTTGTGATGAGCGGAACAGATAGCTTGATAGATTAACTTTAGCTTTACGTTAGCTTCACGAAGCGCGGAGCGACGGTTCCGCGAGGGGCTATCCTTCCCCCTTCCGCACGGAGCCTTGAACGCGCGAAAGCACGAAAGCACGAATCATTTGCATCAAAAGTTCGGAACAATTCCTACCGGAAGCTTTAACGCCTGGAAGTCTAAACTCGATAGGATCGCGGGTGTGGCATTTTTGCCACAGTCAAAGACAGTCGCTGTGGCGCCTCGGCCACAGTAAGTGTGGCCATCTAGCCACACTTACTGTGGCTAAAATGCCACAACTCTAATTTATTGGCTCTACGGGATGTTACGATGCAGCCAAATCATTTAATCGTCATGGAAATGTCACGGCGCACCGGTTTCTTGCGTCCATCGCAAAACGAGGGAGAGGCACCTCATGAAACTATCAGTTGCACAGCGCGCGATACTGGTCGCCGCATTCGGAATGGCCGCCGCGGCGCCCGCGCAAGCGATGACCGAGCAGGAGGAAATCCACGCGCTGCTCGCCCGCGTGAAAGCGCTGGAGGCGAAGGTCGCCAAGCAGGACGCCGAGCGCAAGGCGCACAAGGGCGAATCGCTCTTCGTCAAGGGACCGGCGCCCGAGCCGGTGGCGGAAGACTCCTTCCACTTCCGCGGGATCACCATCACGCCGGGGGGCTTCCTCGCGATGGAAAGCGTGCGCCGCAGCAACTGGCTCGGCGCCGACATCGCAACGCCGTTCAACGCCATCCCCTACGGCTTCCAGCCCTCGGGCCATACGGACGAATTCCGCTTCAGCGCCCGCCAGTCGCGCTTTTCTCTCAAGACGAAGGGGGACCTCGATCCGCAGGATCACATCACCGGCTATCTTGAGACCGACTTCCTGGGCGGCGCGCAGACGGCCAACTCGAACCAGAGCAACTCCTATAATCTGCGTCTCCGCCAACTCTGGACGAACATCGACAATGATCCCTACGGGTTGCATTTCGCGGCCGGTCAGATGTGGTCACTCGCGACGACGAACTCGGTGGGCACCAAGGTCGACAGCTACATGCCGCCGCCGACGATCGACGTGAACTACATCCCCGGCTTTGTCTACACGCGCCAGCCGGGTCTGCGCATCTCCAAGGACTTCAGCAAGGAGTTCTGGGTCGCGTTCTCAGCCGAAGGCTCCGCGACGACTTGGAACACCACGCCGGCCCTGCTGGCTTACCCCAGTGGCTGGAGCCCCGCAGGAACGCCCATTGCGCAGTTGACGACGGTCTCGTCCTTGCTGCCCCCGGGCTATGCAGGCCCTTACATCCTCGGCGTTCCAGCGGGCGGCGGCCTGTTCAACTCGGTGAACAACTACAGCTTCAACCGCATGCCGGACATCATCGGCAAGGCGGCCTGGGATGCGCCCTACCTGCCCGATCGCAAGCTGCATATCGAAGGTTTCGGGCTTGTCCGCGACTTTACTGATCGCAGCCTGTGGGGCAATCACAGCACGTGGGGCGGTGGCGGCGGCGGCAGCGTGGTCGTCGAGATCATGCCGAAGCTCCTCGACGCGCAGGTCTCCGGCGCAGTCGGCCGCGGCATTGGCCGTTATGGAACGGCCCAGTTGAATGACGCGGCCATCGCCATCAGCGGTTCGCCTCTGCCCATCGCGGAGCGTATGCTGCTGGTCGGCGCGACGCTGCACCCGACGCCCCTGACCGATGTCTACGGTTTCTGGGGTGGAGAGTTCCAGAGCTCCAATCCGCAGTACTCCGGTGCGCCCAGTGGCGTGCTGGGGAGCGGAAGGCCCCTTCTCGTAGCGGGCGGTTACGGCAATCCCTTTTACTCCAACTGGGGCTGCACCGTCGAAAACGAGTTCGCCGTCGGGGGGACCATTCCCACGACGGTCGGCTCGGGCGTCGCCGCCACGACCCCGCTCGCCGGAACGGCCTGCAGCGGCAACACCAAGTCCATTCGCCAGGCGACCGGCGGCATCTGGCACACTTTCTACGCTGGCCCGGCCGGCAAGATCAAAGTGGGCCTGCAATATTCCTACACGAAGAGAGACGGCTTCTGGAGCTTCATGGGCGGCGCGCCCTCGGGTAACGAGAGCCAGGTGCTGACCTCCTTCCGTTACTATCCCTTCGACTGACAACGGCGCCGCGCGCGCTTGAGAGTAGTGATCGCCGGCCGCACCCCGCGGCCGGCGATATTGTTTTTTCGGAACCGGGTCGGCCGACGGATGATTTACCTTTCGCCGCCGCAGAAACTCCAATCGGTAGCCACGGCGTCGAGGCTAAAGTGTACAGATAGGGCCGGATGAATCGACGCATGAGAGGCAATCACTCTTGTAATGAAGGACGCCAGGGTTCATTTTTAATTGATGAAGGACGCGAAGGTTGTTTTCGCATCCTTTATAAATGACGACAAAGCTCCGCGATTGCTTGCGCCCCAATGGGAATGAAGCTCGATGTTTGGGATCGCCGAACGCGCACGCAAGTTCTGGGAGGCTCGAGACGGCGCCGTCGCCATCACCATGGGTCTGGCGCTGGTCGCCTTGCTCGGCATGGCGGGGCTGGCCAGCGAGTTCGGTTACGCTCTCTACAAACGCCAGCAGCAGCAAACCGTCGCCGATGCGGCCGCGTTCGGCGGCGCGATGGCGCTCTCCAACGGGGCGTCCGCCGCGGCGATCACTCTCGAGGCGCAGGCGATCGCCGCGGCCAGCGGCTTCACCAATGGCTCGAACAACGTCACGGTCACCGTCACCCCAACCGCGTCTCAGGTGCAGGTCACCGTTGCGAAGGCGGTCACTCTCCCGCTCGTGGACCTCGTGGGCTCTTTTTACGGGAGCAGCAGCACTGTCGGGAACGTCACGATCAAAGCGAGCGCGGTCGCGCAGAACACAAGATCCTTTACCAATCCCACCAATAGCTGCATGTTGCAGCTTGGCAGCGCGAGTCCCGGCGTCACCATCAACAACGGTGCGACGGTTGGCCTTCAAGCATGCGGGCTGACATCTTGTTCCAAATGCGGGCTGCCAGGGCAGCCAACTTGTTCCCCCTCGAACAACGCCCTGACGCTGGCCGGCGGCGCCAAGCTGAATCTCACGAATACTTCTGGCGGCTTGTCGAGTTCGTACCCGGTATCCGTCAGCGGCACCGCTTCGATCAGCAACGGCGCCACAATCAACAATGTAGGCAACACATGCTCATCACCCTGCAAGGCCTCTCAGGGGACCTGTGCGGCGAGTCTCGATCCTTATGCCACCCAAATCGCCAATGCCAAAAGTTCTGGGCAGCTCACTCTGCCGCCGCCGGCTCCCTCGCCGAGCGTGTGCAGCCTCGGCACTTGGACCGGGACAAACTACGCCTATCACACAGGAAACCCCGCCTACACCTTCAGTCCGGGAACCTGGTGCAACGGCGTCACCTTCGGACAGGGCCTGACCTATAAATTCAGCCCCGGCGTCTATTACGTCAACCAGGGACAATTCCAAGTCGGGGGCGGCGCGACTCTGACCGGGAGTGGCGTCACCATCGTCCTCACGGGCAGTGGCGGCACTTATGCGAACGCCAACATCGGCAATGGCGCAACCGTCACCTTCACCGCGCCGACCAGCGGTCCGACCGCCGGCATCGTTTTCCTCGGGGACCCGAACGCTCCCATCAGCACCACCAACACTTTCCAAGGCGGATCGCAGAACAACGTCACCGGCGCCTATTATTTTCCCTCGGAAACCGTCGTCTTCAACAATGGCGCGACGAGCAACTCATCGTCCTGCACGCAGCTCATCGGGGGCGCGCTCCAGTTCGCGGGCGGCATGCAATTCAAGACAACGAATTGCTCTGGAACAGGCGTCAGCCCGATCGGGTCCAGCACCACGCAACTCACGCAGTAAGGAGCGCTTATGAGCCCGGTCCGTAACTTTCGAAGCCTTTGGCGCTCGAACCGATCCGGCACCGCGGCCCTTGAGTTTGGGCTGCTCGCTCCACTGATGCTCACCTTCCTCATCGGAACGGTCGATCTCGGCTACTACATGATCGAGCGGATGTCGCTCAACCGCGGCGTGGAGGCGGGGACGCTCTATATGCTCAAAAACCAAACCTGGGCCGGGTCGGCTCCCGTTATAGGCGCGATTCAAGCCGGCGGCGGTTTGCCCGCGACCGGTTTAGTCTCACAAGTGACGGCGACCGCGACCTGCTTCTACGGCTGCCCAAACGCCGCGGGAACCGGAATCACGACGCAGCCCGGCACATGCGGCTCCGGTTCGTCGACGCCGACATGCGCGGCCACGTCGCTACCTCCGGGGCAGTATGTCACGATCAGCGCCAGCCTCAGCACGCCGACGCTCATCGCAACGACGATTTTGAGTCTGCCGGCCACGTCAAGTCAAACCGCCACGGTCAGGTGGCAATAGCCGATGACGCCCATCTGGAAATCGCGGACGGCGGCAAATCGTGACGGCAATGTCGCGATCGAGTTCGGACTGATCTTGCCCGCGCTCCTCCTCTTCTCGCTGGGCATCATCGACATGGGGCGCCTGCTGTGGTTTTACACCGCTTTCAGCCAGGCGACGGAGGCTGCGGCGCGCTGCGGCACGATGAACAACACGCCAATAACGCTCTGCCCGAACATCACCGCCTATGCGGCGGCTCAGGCTCAGGCTTGGGGGCTCAACGGCGTCACCGCCGCGAATTTCAGCCTCCTGAAGTCGAACTGCGGCGTAGAGGTGCAAGGTACCTACACATTCCAATTCCTCATCCCATGGTTCCCGCAGTTCGGCGCAACGAATCCTTTTGGTACTGCCAACCAGATGCAGTTGACGACAACCGCGTGCTATGCGAGGCAATTCTGACGGCGCAGGCTCAAGCAAGCCCGCCTTCCTCCAAGCTTCGTCATCGAAGACGGATCGCATTTTGGTTAGGGCCCACGGGCGGGCGCATTCTGGTAGGTGACCGTGGTGTCAGTTTTTTGCGTGGATGTGGCCGGGGCGTTGGTACCCCCGGGCGGGTTCAACGCTAGGGGCTCATCAACTTGAATGCTGCTGCAGCCCTTTCCCCCGCATAAATATCTCGCCTCGTTCGCTTTAACTTTCGTCGCTGCATTATCCATATGGATCACTCTAACTTCATGACGCACCCTGCCGAAATCGCCGCCGAAGGCCGTGCCGTCAACCACCTGCACTCTGAAGCTGGAGAGCATTTCGCCTTGCTCATCCAATAGGGCTATATTCGTCAGCCCAACGCCTTTGCCGGTTACCGCAAGAGAACCCATGTTTATCGGATTTGCGAAGGCTACATTGGGATTTCCGACGACGATCGCTTGAACATTACGATTTTGACAGGTCACTTTTATGATTTTCGTGATGCCTGGCTGCACTTCCAGCACATCTGTTTCCCGCATTGTCGTCACACATCCCTTGGCTGACGGCGCCGTGGGAGCCATTACCGGCATATCGGCCGCGGGCGCAGCAACCGCGATCGCCAGCCATGCGAGGACCGATAAAGCGGCATTCGAAGTGAGTTGGCGAAGGAGCATTGGGCTTCCCGATCGTTAGCGTGGGGATATCACCTGGATGTTCGGCTGCCCCTGGCGATCCGCGGATCTTGAATCTTGCGGCTCGCCTTCGGCGGCGACCGTGCTGCTCTCCGAGGGAACGCAATGCGCCTTGGTGCAGAGATATCCGCCGCTCCTTGGCGTTCCGGTGTAGACGCGAACGCTCACTTCCCTCAAGGGCCGAGCGAGTTCCCGGAGCGCGTGCGACGCCTCCGACGCCCAAACCGGCGCCGTCTTCGTTTCGGTTCTCGCCCCTGCTCCGTCGGCAGTGCGAGAGAGTAACGCCAGCTGGAACGTGCCGAGCTTCGCCGCAACCATGAGCTTTTCCACCTCGTCGGGGCTCGTTAGTTCGAGCGTCACCGTCCTGGGGACGCGGCTCTCCAGAGTGGCCGCTTTCAGCGCTTCCGGCAAAGGCTCGGGCTTTGTGGTCTGATCGATGGCGAGCACGCGCACATTGCGGAGAACGGTCTCGCTCACATGCCGGCGCCCGACTTCTGGCGCGATCTTTTCGTCGAACATTTGAGTCAAAATAACGTCGACGCGATCGTCGCGCTGCACCATGCCCGTCACGCTCTGCGGCGCGTCGACCGGGATCGACACGGCGAGCGCGCCCGGCCGGATGATGTTGGCGAGAGAACGGGAGCTTAAAAATTCGCTTCTGATCAGCCGGTCGCCTCTTTCGAAATTGCGCTGGCTCGTCGAGCCGAGAAGCTCCGCTTCCTGGCCTTGCAGAAGGCTGTCGCTGCCGACTTGGCTCGAGTCCATCTCTTTCCATTCGATGTCGGCCTTTGTGAGCGCGTCGCCGGCTTGAACGGCGACGGCCGCAAAGGCCACCTTCTGACTCGTCACGACCTTGGCGGCCTCCGGAACGGCTCTGGGAGTTCGGACCCAAGTGACCAAAATGAATAGGCCAAGAAGCAGGCACAGGGCGCCGATGGCGATCAGGATCGTGCGGAAAACCATTTTGTTGGCGCCTTCCAGCGCAGGAGAAGCAGACGCCCATGATCGCTGCGAAACTCCCGCTCTGCTATTCTTTAAGGCGCATACGTTTACTTTGAGTCAAAATCGCCGAGACGAAGCGCCTTGAGCAGCTCCTCTTTTGCGGTGATTGCAACCGGCGTCACGCGCATCACATAAATGCGGGAGACGGAAGGCAACCGAACACGTTCGTTCCACTGCGCGGCGACCAGCACGGGAGTCGCCAGCACCGCATAGGGTTGGCCGGTGAGTTCGACACCCGCTGGCTTGGGCGAGAAGAGCGACGCCGCGCCGAGGCGTTGCGTGCAGAGCTGAAAACTGGCGACACAGAGAGCGCTGCTCGAAAACACAGGCGCGCGGTCGCGCGCGGCCTTTTGCGCCTCCGCGAAAGCATCATCGCATTCGCTCGCGGTGAAGAGACCCGAGTTGGCGCAGGCCCGGAGTGTGAGGAAGAAATGCGGCGTCGCCGCCTCGCCGGGCGCGCTCGCATGTTCCGAGATTAGAAGTCCACTGACGGCGCGAAGGTCGTCGGGCAGGAAGGAAAGATAAGAACTCAGGCCTGATCCGGCGCCAACACTGGCGCCAACAAACCAGAGCTTTCGGTCTGAACCCACACGGCTCTTCGCGCCGCCCTTGTTGGCCTCCCAGCGGCCATTGACGACGTCCGCATAGAATCCCGTCCAGACAAGCGGACGCGGCTTCGGCGTATAGGCCGGCGGCCATCTGCGGGGCGGGACATCGCCTGCGAACGCGACGCCCATGCCGAGGGCGAAGAGCGAGGCGCAGACGGCAATTGCCCGTTTCATCGTTGGTTCCTTGCCGGAAGCGAGTTGCTGCGGCGATCACTCTGGATCGAATCAGCTATCAATCGACATACGATACGATCGCGGCCGTTTGGAAACCCGCCGCGCCACAGAGTAAACACAAAAAACTTCGATGCTTCAGACGAATCAGCGTTTTGTGTGTACAAATCTGAGCTTGTCCATCGCTCTCGCGCTTTCGTCGCGCCTCAAGACCTTCGGAGTTGAATGCAGTGCCGAGATCTCACCGAGGTGACGCGAGTCAGGGAGGCCTGATCGCTCAGCTTCAGAGGCGATGCGGATTCGAGAGACGGATTTTTGCGCGGATTATTTGTACACATATCGCCCTCGTTGTCATGGCGATGGGGGTTCCCGTTATCGCTCCAAGTCCGGCGTGGCCGCGCTCCGCGGAAATAACTCGCGAACCGTCTGACGGCTTCAACCGGCAAATCACCGTCACCCGATACAAATCCCGCACTTTACAGCTCAGGATTCCGTTCGCCTCGGCGGTTGTCGGCTCCCCAGATATCGCCGACGTCATGCCGATGAGCGATCATGTCCTCTACGTGCAGGGAAAGAAAATCGGAACAACGAATGTCGCTCTTTTCGACAACGAAAAAAGACTCATCAGCGTGATCGATCTGGAAGTGACGATCGATATCCAGGAAATCAGGGACAAAATTCGCGCCGGCACCGAGAGCCCCGCCATCCAGGTTTCGGCCCGTAACGAGCAGGTTTTTCTCAGCGGCGAAGCCAGAAACGCGGTGGACGCCCAACGCGCGGTGGAAATTGCGAAAGCAATGGTGATGCCAGTGACGCCGGATGGCAAGACTCTGACCGATCCCGAAAAATTAGATAAATATGTCGTGAACTTGATGCACGTCGCCGCCACCCAACAGGTGATGCTGCGTGTCCGCTTCGTCGAGGTGGACCGCAGCGCCGAGAGAGATCTCGGCGTGAACTGGTTCTATAGCCGCAATGGAGTCAGGGGCATCAACACCGGCAACGGCGGTTCGCCTTCATCCCTGACCCAAGCCGGTCCAATCTGGAACAGCACTGCAGGCTCCACCCTGGGTGGAACGGCGACGCCGGGCGGCGTTCCCCTATTTCAAACCATCGGAACCTTTGCTTCCGCCACGGCTGGGGCGCCCTTCGGCGTGGGGCTCTTCAATCTCGTCAAGGGCGGCATCAGCGCCGACGTTCTGATCTCGGCTCTCGAGGAAAAAGGGCTCGCGAGAAAGCTCGCGGAACCGGATCTTGTCGCGCTGTCCGGCGACAAGGCGAGCTTTCTAGCCGGAGGAAGCTACCCGGTGCCTTCCGTACAATCCTCCTCGGGCACCGTCCCTGTCATCACAACCCAATACCAGCCCTATGGCGTCGAGTTGAATTTCATTCCCACCGTCGCAGCAAACGGAATAATCAATCTCCAACTGGAGCCTAAGGTGAGCGAACTCGATTACGCGAACGGCGTGTCGATCTCGGGGACGATTATTCCAGGACTGACCGTACGCCAAGCCCGCACGACGATCGAACTGCGCGACGGGCAGAGCTTTGCGATCGCCGGCCTGCTGCAATCGGACAGTTTGCGGGATATCTCCCAGCTTCCCTGGATCGGCTCCGTTCCGGTCTTGGGCATGCTGGCTCGCAGTTCTTCTTACTCTCAAAAGGAATCGGATCTTGTGGTGATCGTCACGCCACATCTTGTCGCGCCCGCAGTCCCGGGTCAGAAATTGGCGACGCCGTTCGACAAGGATCTGCCGGCTAATGATGTCGATTTCTTCGTGATGGGAAAGCCCGACGTTCGCAAGCAATACACGGAATTCGTGACGTCCGGCGGGGGGCTGCAAGGCCCCTACGGCCATATCATGCCGCTCGAGCAAGAACCACAATAGCGCCCCAGCCGGTAGGAGGCATCGCTCATGAAAAAATCGGTCGCTCTGGTCGCCTTTGCGATCTTCATGGATGGCGGGAGCGCACGCGCGCAGACGACGCTCTTCGACGAGCTGACGCGGTATTTTGAGCGGATCGATACGATGTCTGTCACCTCTGGCGATGCTCAACAGGTCAACGCGGCGACCCACATCATCGACCCCTGGCCGCACTACGTCGGCAACCGTCGCATTCCCGCGGATGGGAACCGCATGGCTCGCGCCATTAATCGCTACAGAAATCCCCCGGCGCCCAGCATGTCGGCTCCGTCCAGCTCCGGAACGACAGCAACTCTTGGGGCTGGAGGCAGTGGGGGTCTCGGGGTCAGTGGCCTTGGCGGCGGCGCGCAACCTCCTGGACAATGAAGTCGCCTTGGCCGGATGAGAATGCGAAGCGGAAAACGCGCATCCACGCCGCTCCGCCGCCTCGGACTGATAAACCTCAAGACGATTTCGCGCCTTAGAGCCGATCCGCAAAGATGGTAATCATGAACAAGGCGTTGCGTTGGTCAGGGGCTTGAGCATGAGGCGGATCATGGCGAGGCGGACGAAGGCGGCGACGGTGGTCGCATAGCGTTCGAAGTCGCGCATGAGGCGACGGTTTCGGCTGATCCAGGCGAGCGTCCTTTCAACGATCCAGCGCTTGGGCAAGACGACGAAACCTTTCGCCTCGGATCTCTTGACGATCTCCATTTTCCAAGGGCCCGTCGCGGCGATTGTTCGCGCCATTTTCGGCCCCTGATATCCGGCGTCGGCGAAGATTTTCGCGATGAAAGGAAAGCGTTGCCGCGCGCTTTGCAACAGACCACGCGCGCCGTCGCGATCCTGAACGTTGGCCGGCAGGACGCTTACGCCGAGCAGGAGCCCGAGCGTATCGACAAGGATATGGCGCTTGCGGCCCGTGACTTTCTTGCCCGCGTCAAACCCTTGCGGATCAATCGATGCGCCCCTTTTTGAGCGGCCTTGGCGCTCTGGCTGTCGATAACCGCCGCCGTCGGGCTCGCTTCCTTGCCGGCGGCCTCACGCAAGGCGACATAAAGAGCCTCGTGAATGCGCTCCAGCGTCCCGCTCCAATCCCATAGCATGAAATAGGAGTGCGCCGTGCTCTTGGGCGGCAGGTCCTTGGGTAAAGCCTTCCATTGGCAGCCCGTCGCCAACACGTCGAAAATCGCGTTGAGAACCTCGCGCACATCGACCGTGCGTTTGCGGCCGCCGCGCTTGGCGGGCGGTATCATTGGGCCAATCAGCGCCCATTCCGCGTCGGTTAGGTCAGACGGATAACGAAGGCCGCGACGGTCCGCGGCGACGCGATGTTCCGGCTTCCACATTGGCTAATCCCTTGCGAATCATCCCCTTCGCCAGGGAATCACAACCGACTCCGTCGACTCAACTTCTTTCAGGATCGGCTCTTAGATTTTAATCTTGTGTAGGACCTCCGCGCTGCTCGCCCCTTTCGGCCGCGATGCGGATCATCGCTCCCTGTGATTAACCCCAGAAAGCCGCGACTGACCCGCCAAAAGCGCGAGGTCCCTCGCTTGGGCGAGTTCGTCGGGGGCCACCCGCCTAGGCTTCGACGTCGTCGCCGTCCTTTGCTTCTCGCTCGACCAAATCGCACAATTGGGGCCAGCGAGCGCGAGATACCGTCTAGTTATTCTCATGAATGTATGGTAATCAGAAAAGCATATTGATTTATTTTTGTTTGGCCTCTTGTGTACATTGGTCGCGTGAGTGCATTGACCGCGTGTGTACATTAGTCATCTGCGTAAGCAACAAAGCCGCGGGCGACCGCGACGCCACCCGTTCAGGGCCAAAGACCGCACGATGACATCGCAAATCGAGGCGCCTGATCGACGCCCTGGCGGAACGAGATCCGCTATGGTTCGCCTCTCTCTTCTTTGGGTTGCTGGCTTGATGGCGTGCGTCTGCGCAGGGTGCAACGCGGGCACCACTTTGACCGTGCAGGCTCCCGACGACGTGAAGTATTACCGCTCGGACGAACCCCTGCGGCTTGGCCAAGAATATTTCAATCGTGGAATTTATGGCGTCGCTGAAAAGCATTTCCAAGACGCGGTCGAAAAAGCGCCGAAAGACCCGAGCGCCTGGATCGGACTTGCGGGCACATACGATCGGCTTGCGCGGTTCGATTTGGCCGACCGCGCCTATAGCAGAGCGCTAGAACTCACTGGACCGAACGTTCAAATCCTCAATAACCAAGGCTATTCCTACATGCTGCGCGGCAAGCTCAGGGCAGCACGTCAAAAATTCATGGAAGCGCTTCAGCTAGACCCCACCAATCCAACAATATTGAATAACATAGCTCTTCTAGACTCGAGCTATGAGTTTATCCAACGAGAACATCAGTAAACGTATATTTTCCCCATCATGACGGTGTACATTATCGTTGACAGACATTGTATACAAATATGCATATCTGGTATTTTGCATAGATATGTGATAAGCGGAAGTGATCTTGGTTGAACAAATGGAGACAAGAATTTAGTCCCATAAAACGCACAACCCGGTGGCGCGTCTATCGCCTCGGTACGGCCCCCACGTAGTGACTTGATCGTCAAGCCGAAGAGGAAGAGCATGAAAAACTTTATCGTGCGTTTGACCGATCGACTCTCCGTCGATTTAGATGAAAACACCGGCACTCTCCAGCACGCCTTCATCGCGCTCTTCGTCGCTTTTGTGGTTGCGGCGGCGGCGGCATTCATGCTCCTGCCACGCAACAAGGCGCCACAGCAGCAGATCCAGGCAGCGACGCAGACGACGGAAACGCCGAAGGTAGCGGAACCCGCCCTGTTCGTTCAGCCCGAGAAAGCGAGCGCCGCTGCGTCGAATTCGGCGCCTGCGGGTCAGCCAACGCCCACGGCGGCCGCAGAAGCGCCAACGCCCGCTCCGGCTGCCGCTCCTCCGGTCAGCAGCAGCGCGGCGGCATCTGGCGCCACGCATCCCGGAAAGAGAGCGACGCCTCAAAAGCGGCCCGGCCATTGAACGGGGACAGACATCCGACTCGCTGAACGAGAGCCGTCGCAGTTTCGCTCCGCGTCGGGAAGGCGTACCAAACCCGACGCCGCGTCAAATTCGAAGGCGAGGGAGCGCGCCCCGTCAAAACGCGATTGCCGCCGCTCCCTTCGTTTATGCGGAAGCTCTCATGTTCGCTAACGACTCTCTTCTTGCCAGGCGGCCTTTGCTTACGGACTATGGCGCACGATGGATCTTAATCGCCGTCGTTGCTCTGATCTCCGCCGCCGGAATGCGCGCTCTCGACGTGACGATCGTCTGGAGTTCTCTTTGGCCGTCGTTCGAACTAAGCCTATTACTTCTGTTGATGTCAAAAATATACATTGCTTTCGGCAACTGGGCGCCTCGTTTCAGATGGGCCACCGCGGTCGTCGCAGATCTCCTGCTGTCCTTGGTGCAATTGCTGGCGGCGCTGAAGGCGTTCCTGCCGTTGACCTACCTTGCAGCCGCATCTGGAGTTCCTTTGCTCGACGCCGAGTTGACGAGGTTCGATGCGCTCTACTTCCACTTCGACTGGAACGCCGAAGCACGTTGGGTCGCTGATCGTCCCGCGCTCGATTGGCTCCTTCGAGGGGCTTATGCAAGCCTCTATTATCAAGGGGCCACGGCGTTCCTGATCGGCAGCGCCACACGCCCTTTCGACCGCAACGGCGATATCCTGTGGCAGTTTTGTATTGGACTCGCCATCACTTGCATGGTCTTTTTTTTTACTCCCGCGATCGGTCATGTGGCGCACATCGGCACGAGCTGGATAGAAACGCTGCTCATGATCCGTAACGGCGATTGGGCTATTTGCGATTTTGCGCATCATGAAGGCATCATCAGTTTTCCATCTTTCCATACGACGCTCGCAGTCCTCCTCGTCTACGCGGTGCGCCGTCAGCGCTGGGCTCTGGCGGTCTTCATTCCGCTGAACATGCTTTTGATACTCGCCACCCTGAGTGTCGCCGGACACTATCTCGTGGACCTGCCGGCCGGAGCGGCCGTCGCGATTGCCAGCATTGCCGCCACGCGCGTGCTACGACGACATCTCGCGAGCTTACCTGCCGATGATGTCGGCCAAGGTTGATGCCGAAAATTGGCAGGAATTGTGCGCCAATCGGGATGCCGCACGCTTGAATTCCCGGTTCAAGGCGAGCCGCCGCGGAACAAGTCGATCATTCTCAGGGCCGCGGGTCCCCCTACGATGATAAAGATCGTAGGCATGATGAACAGCATGACCGGAATAGTAAGCAACGCCGGCAGCCGGCTCGCTCTCTCCTCCAGTTGCGTCACTTGGTCGTTGCGCATTTCGGTCGAGCAGACCCGCAAGGATTGAGCAAGCGGCGTTCCGAGCTGCAAGCTCTGAGACAGCATACCAACGATCGCCCGCACGCTGGGATCGTCGACGCGCGCCGCAAAATTGGCGAGCGCCTGGGGACGGCTTGGCAGAATGTTGACTTCAGCCCAAGTCAGCGCGAGCTCATCAGCGAGCGCGGGCTGGGACTCTTCGAGTTCCTGGGCCACGCGATGAAGTCCGTCCTCGAGAGAAAGGCCGGCCTCGACGCACATTACAAGTAGCTCGAGCGCCTCCGGCAATCCCAAGGCGACAGCCTTCGCGCGCTGTTTCGTCCCGTGGGCGACCAGGACGGCGGGAAATATCCACCCAAATACCGCCGCCAGAATTCCCGACGCTATCCATAAGCCCGAAGAAGCGGCGAACGGGCCGAATCCCCTTCCGCCGATGAGAGTGAATACGCCAAAGCCCGCCGCACTGACGCACCTGATCACGAAGAAATAGAGGAGGGCTAAGTTAGCGGGCAAGCCCCACCTGGAGAACTGCCAGACGACCAGTCGCTGCTCACCGACGGAAAGACCGGCGGCAAGCGGCGGAAGCTCCTTCTTCGTTTGTCGGCGCGATGCTCTAGCGGCTGTCTGGGCCGAAGAGCCCTGGGGGAGAGCCAAACTCACCCGGCGCATGCGGATCTCGCCCCGCTTTGGAATCCCCGAGGCGATGAGCGCGCCGCCGCCGGCCAGCAGAGCGAGCGCTCCCAACAGCGGCATGAGATCGTCGAAGGTGATATTTCTCAGCATCTCGGACATTGGGATAACTTTGCTTACTGCCCCTTCAATCTTTGTTCACAGTTCGCATCATCGTGCGCATGCTCAGATAGGCCATCAGAAGGCCGCCGAAAGCCATCCCAAGAATCCAGTGGCCTCGCGGATCTGTCCAAATCGGATTCAAATAGCTGGGCTGAATCACAAGGAGAGCGCCGGTCGCCAGGAAGGGAAGCGATCCAAGCGTGTAGGCTGTGATCCGAATTTCTCCCGTAGCAGCTTTGGCCTTCTGGCGCGTTGCGCGGCGCCGACGAATAATCTCGGAAATAATCTCGAGCGTCGAGGTGAGGTTGCCGCCCGTCGAATACTGAAGGACAATCGCCACTGCGAAGAAGCGAAAATCCGCAGAACCAATCTGTCGGCTGCTGGCGTCGATGGCCTCCTCCAAAGGAACGCCAATTCTCAACTGATCCGCAATCGCCGAAAACACCTGATTGACGGGTGGAGCGGCAGCCGTAGCCACGGCTAGGATCGCCTGGCTGACGGGCAGACCTGCTCTCAGCATGCGGGCGATCGTATCGACGGCGTCCGGAAAAAGATCGCTGAACTGGCGCTCGATCCGTTTTTGCTGCCAGGATAGGACATAACGCGGCGCAAGAAACATAGCGCAGACGCTCAGCACGGCGGAAATCGGCATCGCGAAGTCAAAAAACTTATATGTTAGCAGCCACGCTGTCGCGCCCGCCCCGCAAGCGACGAAGAACAGCGTGAGCGATCCCATCCTCATCCCCCAGGTGCGCTTGAGGCCGAAGGTGAACGCACGCCGCACATTCGCATCGAGTCTCGCGATCAAAAGCGCTGCTCGACTTTGGCTTGCTGGAGTCGAGGCCAGCGCCTCACTCTGACTGAAAACAAGATGCACGCGCCGCTCGAGCGCCAACCGGGACCTTCGGATCACGGCGAGAGCCCAGGCGAAAGCCCCCGCTCCGATGAGCAATACAATCAGCGCGATCAAGACAGCCGACATCATCCCTCCGGCAGTTTTTCCTGAACGCCAAGAGCGGTCAAAAAGGCGGACGCGAGCCCGAAATACTGGAGACGCGGGAGGAATCTCGGCCGGACCTGCGTGGGTTCAAAACTTCCGCGCAGAGTGCCATCCGGATTTTCACCCTCGAATTGATAGGCGAATAGACTTCCCAGCGTGACGACGTCGCCCTCGAGCCCGATCACCTCGACCACCTCCGTAACCCTTCTCACGCCGTCGCGCATGCGCTCGGTGTGCACGACCAAATCGATCGCGCTGGCGACCTGAGAGCGAATTGCGCGCATTGGAAGATTGCCGCTCGCGATCAGGATCATGTTTTCAATTCGTCCTAACGCGTCGCGCGCGGAATTGGCGTGAACGGTGGACATGGAGCCATTATGACCGGTGTTCATCGCCTGCATCATGTCGAAGGCTTCGGAGCCGCGAACCTCTCCCACAATGATTCGGTCCGGCCGCATACGCAAAGCGTTGCGCATGAGCTCCCGCTGAGCAATCTCCCCCCGGCCTTCGATGTTCGGCGGGCGAGTCTCTAATTGGATGACATGCGCTTGCTGAAGCTGAAGTTCCGCCGCGTCTTCGATCGTGACGATGCGTTCGCCCGGATCAATCATGCTCGAAAGAGCGTTGAGCAAAGTCGTCTTGCCTGATCCGGTGCCGCCTGAGATGATGATGTTCAATCGGCATCGTGCGGCAATCTCGAGCGCGCTGGCAAGCTGCGGCGACAGAGTGCCGGTGCCGACAAAGCTTGAAAATCCCATCATCTTCTTCGAGAACTTGCGAATGGAAATGCATGGCCCCTTGAGACTGAGCGGTGGAATGATCACGTTGACGCGACTGCCGTCCGCCAGTCGCGCGTCCAGCATGGGGCTCAACTCGTCAACCCGCCTTCCTATCGACGACGCGATGCGCTGCGCGACATGCAGAACATGCGCATTACTTCGGAATTGAAGCCCCGTTAGCGTTAACTTGCCGGATCGTTCGACATAAATCATTCGGGGTCCATTCACGAGAATGTCGGAAACCGTCGGGTCACGGATCAGCGGCTCGATCGGGCCAAGTCCGATCATCTCATCAACGATGCCAGCGCCGAGAGAATGCTGCTCGCCCTGATTAAGAAGAATTTTTCGCTCATTCGCAATGTCCGCCACCAGCTTGGTGACGGACCCCATCAACTCCTCCTTGCTTGCGCGAACGGCGACCAAGGGTTCAATACGCATGAATATCTGGTCTCGGATGAAATCCTTTACATCATCCGCATAATGCGTACGGCTGGCTTGTGCTGCATCCTTGGAGATGGGAGATGCGATCACATTGGCCGCATCGCTCGGAATTGGCTCTTGCGCTGCGGATGTTGGAGCCGCCTTTTTCCCGAAGAGAGTCATGTTCCACCAAATATGCGCTGGAGGAACGAGGGTGGCGGCGGCGCCTTCGACTCTCCGGCGACTTCGCGCAGAATTTGTATGAGACCGCGGTGGAGTTCCGCGCATCGCACCGTGGCCTTCACGCCAAGCGTTGACGCGCTCGCGATCTCACGAGAGAAAGGAATGGTAATGTCGGGAGCTTGGCCGACCGCGCGCGTGAATTCGGCTTCCGGCAGGTCGCCACGTGCGCCCTTCATGTTCAGGACATGCAGAGTTTTGCGTTCATGGGTGTTCGGTCCAATCAATTCGCGCCAGCGGACGAGGTCGCGAGCCGAAGTTATGCTGCCATTGCTCACCAGAATGATATCGCGGGGCTGGCGCATGACTCTTAGCAACTCTGTCGCAATGAAGCCTGGAACGTCCACAAATATATACCGATAGCGTTGAGTTAAGGCCTCTAATAGAGAGATGACGCTCTCTTCATTGATTTTGAATGACTCACCGAGCGGCTCCAGAGACGCGAGCGCGTCTAGCCGATCGGTCACGCGAATCCTTCCCCGCTCGATGAAGAGTTTGTCGATGCGATCCGGATGTTCGAGCGCCTCGAAAAGCGCATGGCTCGGCGTGACGTCGAGTTGGAGCGCAGCATCGCCGGACTGAAGGTCGAGATCGACGAGCATCACCCATCGCTGACGAATTTCCGCCATATATCGAGCGGCATTGGCGGCGATCATGGTCGCGCCGACGCCTCCGCGCACCCCCAAAACCAGAATCAACTTGCCTGTGCGCGGACTCGAAGCCTGCTCGTGTTCTCCAAACAAAATATTGTTACACGCGCGCTTAACGAAGTCACGAATGAGAGGCTTGAAAAAATACTCTGAGATTCCGGCCTTCTTGAGCTGCCTGTAAATGGCTATATCGTTTTGAGCGCCGATCACAATGACGCCGACGTTCGGCTCACAGATTTCTGCTAGCTCGTAAATTCGCGCCATCGGATCGGTGATATTGCTGATATCGATGATGAGAAGTTTGGGTGAGGCTTGCACGGCGAGTGCAGCTCTTGCAGTTTCGACGTTTCCTCTCGTGAAAGCGGCATCGTTGACCGATAAATCAGCAAGCGATTGCCGGATGACGGATTCGGAGTTCGGATCGGTCACGAAAACCATCGCGGCCGGCGCAGCCTTCTGCTTTGAAGGCGACGGAGTTTTTTGAGCGAGCCCTTCAGTCATCGATGACAACCCGTTCTCATCGTCAGCTTTGAACTGTTGGCGTCGCGTGAGGGGAAGCGGACCAAATTTGGCTCAGCCTCGAACTCCTCTACCGCGCCATGCGAACGGGCGTGGCTGTGCTCGACGGCCGCCGGCGACGCCGAGGCCGAGGCCATACAAGGATTGTTGCTAGCAAGCAGAGCATTGCCAAAGGACAATGGATACCCCCGTTGCAATGTAGACGATTACGCCCCCAAGCACGGCCACGGCGTACGGTAAGGGACCGCCAGCTAAAATCCGGCCGCGTTCCTTCTCGACCACTGTGGCGAAATTTGCCGCAGGCGAGGTAGCGACTTCGGCTGCGACGTCGACCCGATGAAGATTTTGGAGCAGGTAGCGAGCTGCAATGTAGAGACAGCTGAGGGCTCCGCCCACGAGCGCGATCTGGAGCAGCAACATTCCCACGTGAGTGGGCGGCACGAGCAATGTCGTCGCACTGATGAGTTTAAGGTCTCCGCCCCCGATAATCTTGTTATAGGCAAAGGGCGCGAGCACGAAAAATACGAGTAGAGCGGCAAGTGTACTTCGGAGAATGAGTTCCGGCGCAAAAGCGAGACTCTGCAAGAGTCCGAGCGCCGCGACCGTCACAACCAGTTCATTTGGGATGATCCTATCTTTTAGGTCGGTTGCCGCGCTGACGCTCAACACGATTAGGCTCATCGCCCAAAAGCCGGTTTGAACGAGAAGAAGACGCATCTACGTTTCACGGCTTGGAGTTGATCGCGGCTCACGATCTACCCCGCCTTCCCGACGCTCGGCGCGTCGGAGAAGGTTGGGTTCGACCTCATCACCGCGACAGAGGAAGACGCCGCATCTCACGCGGACAATGGCGAAGCCGCGAGATCTTCAAAAGGGGCTTTGTCGCTTCCGATATCTCCGTTCGGGAGAGACATGCCCCTTTCTTCGATTAGGTAGACGTTTTAACCGCCGCCCCCAGCCGACGACACCTTGCTCGCGACAGTGTTGAACGTGGTGCTCAAGGTCGTGCCGAGAGCCGTGATCGAGCCGATGATAGCAACAGCGATCAAGGCCGCGATGAGACCGTATTCGATGGCGGTGACGCCTTGCTTATCGTCGATCGAGAGCCAGCGGCGCACTTTTTTGATAAACTCAGCCATAACACTCCCCTCCGCTTCGGATGACGCCGTAACCTAAATGGATAGCGTCTCCATGCCGCTTAGTTAAGCTTTTGTAGATGGGTTTCAAGTGACTTTCTCTCAGATTTTTGAAAAACACAATACATCCTTAACCATATGTACACGAGTATCTTATGTACACAGGCGTATGTATACGAGTATCGCCTCTACGAGATACCTATCAACGCTTGGATTAGTTATCGGAATATATGCTGCCCATACTCGGGAGCCTTCGCCAATTTCGTAAAATGGAGGGAAAGCCGAACGATACGTACACGGGCGTTCTCTATAGTCGCCAACCTGCCGTTTGCGCCGACGCCGAAGATCCCGCTGCCGCGTCAGGGATGAATCGGTAAAATGCGGCCGCCCGCCAGTGCGAACACCCTGCAGTAATCCTTGCGCGAGATGTCGAGACCTCCGGTGAATTCTCCGAAGGCGGGCAGAACGATTTGCCGACCCTGGCGCGCGAAGCAGCGTAACCGCAGCGCATCGCGTCCAGGCCCGAAAAGCCGGATGCAAGGGTGGAGGTGCCCACAAAGGGTCAAGGCCCCGGCGACGAACGCCGCCTCGCGCGGCATCGGATGATGCGCCCCCGCCACCTCGCCAATCAGGCTCCCCTCCTCCATCGTCTCCAGTCCAAGCTCGCCGGGCAGCGTGCGCGTGCTGCGATCATGGTTGCCGAGCACCAGCGTCATTTCGACATCCGCGTGAAAGGCGCGCCAAGCCGCGATGCGCGAGCGCAGGCGCTCAGTATTGCCGGCCCGCCCATGAAGAAGGTCGCCGAGAAAAACCAGCCGGCGCGCCTTCATGCCCGCGATGAGTCCCGTAAGGCGCTCCAGGTTGCGGGCGGTGGTGCCGCTGGGGATAGGGACGCCCGCCGCACGGAAGGACGCGGCTTTCCCGAAATGCACATCAGCGACCCAAAGCGTCGAGGAAGCCGGTTCGAACACGGCCCCCTCGGGCAAGAGCCACAGCCCCGCATGTTCGAGATATCCTGGAGTTGGAGCTGCAGGAAAGTTCGCGTCCTCGTCCCTCTTCACGCGGCCGCCGCCTTTTCGAGTTGCGCGGTCATGCGCTCGATGCGCGCCGCGAGCGGTTCATTGGCCAGCCGTTCGCGCAGACGTTCCACCATCAGCGGAAAGGCGAGCGGCGAGCAACGTTCCAGCCGCACGAGAGCGAGCGCCCGCGACCGCATGAGGGTCAAGTGTCGCTGCAGACGGGCGACCTCCAATTCCTCCGCCAGCGCCTCGCGGTCCGCTTGCACGAGCAGACCGTTCTGGGGGTCATAGCGCCGAAAGACGTCGTAGATGAGAGAGGAAGAGGTTTGGAGTTGACGCGCGCTCTTGCGTGCGCCCGGCGAGGAGGCGGCAACGAGCCCCGCGATTTGCGCAATGATGCGAAAGCGCCGGCGCGCCAGGGCCGCGGCCCCAAGAGCATCGAGAATCTCCTCGCTAAGGCCTTCGTCGCTCTCGCGTAAAAGGTGCGGCCAATCCGCAATCCAGTCTCGCTTGGCCGCCGAGAGCAGCGAGAAGCCATAGTCATTCACAGCGATCGAAAAGACGCCGGGCGTCGCTTGCCCGGCCCGCCAGGCGAAGAGGCTCGCCATCCCGACATGCGCGTTGCGCCCCGCGAAGGGGTAAACAAAAAGGCTCGAACCTTCTCGGTCATCGAGCGTCTCCACAAGAAGGGTTTCGTTCGTCGGAAGCTTCGACCACTGTTTCTGCGTTTCAAGCATGGGCTTCGCGGCGCACATCTCGACGCCCTCATAGACGCCCTCCGCGGCGCGCGTGAAACGTTGGATCATCGCGTCGGCGAGCGTTGTGGAGAGCGGCATGCGACCGCCATCCCATCGCGGCGTGGTGGCGCGTGCTCCTGAGGCTTTGCGCACATAGGCGACGAGATCGCGCGCCGTCACGAACTCGAGCAGCTTGCCCGCAAACCAGAACTTATCGCCAGGCCGCAGACGCGAAATGAAACGTTCCTCGACGGAGCCGAGCTTCCGCCCCGGCGGGACCGGCCCATATCGAACGAGAACGCTCGCATCCGCGGCGATCGCGCCGATGTTCATGCGATGGCGCAGGGCGATGTCCTTGTCGGTGACGCGCCAGACCCCGAGCGCGTCCGGCGCGCAGCGACGATATTCCGGGTAAGCGCCGAGAACCGGGCCGCCCTGGCGCACGAAGTCCAGGCACCAGCGCCAGTCCTCAGCAGACAGATGTTCATAAGACGCCGTCTTGCGCACCTCCTCATAGGTCTCGTCCGCCAGAAAACCGCCTCCCAAGCCAAGCGTCACAAGATGCTGGACGAGAACATCGAGCGGCGCGACAGGCGCCTCGCGTTTCTCGATGCGCCCAGACGCGAGCGCTGTGTGCAACGCTGCGGACTCGACGATTTCGAGGCTGTGCGAAGGTACAATCGTAATGCGGGACGGTCGCCCCGGCGCATGCCCACTGCGCCCCGCCCGCTGCAGGATGCGCGCGACGCCCTTGGGCGAGCCGATCTGCAAGACGCGCTCCACCGGCAGAAAGTCCACGCCGAGGTCGAGGCTCGATGTGCAGACCACCGCCTTCAGCGATCCATTCTTCAGCCCCGCTTCGACGAAGTCGCGCGTGTCCCGTTCCAGCGAGCCGTGATGAAGCGCGATGATCCCCGCCCAGTCCGGCCGCGCCGAGAGGAGCGCCTGGTACCAAATCTCAGCTTGATTGCGCGTATTGGTGAAGATCAGCGAATTTGCGGCCCCGTCGATTTCGCTGACAACCTGCGGAATCATCTGGAGGCCCATCCGACCCGAATACGGAAACCGTTCGGGCGTTTCCGGCAACAGCGTATCGATCGTGATCCTCTTTTTGAGGGATGCGCAGACAAGCGCACCCTTCGCATCCTCCGAGGGACCGAGCAAGACGCGCTTGGCCTCGTCGAGATTGCCAAGCGTCGCCGACATGCCCCACACGAGGAGGGAGGCATTCCACTTCCGCAGCCGAGCCAGCGCCAGTTGCGTCAGCACGCCGCGCTTCTCGCCGATGAGCTCGTGCCATTCGTCCACGATCACGCATCGGAGCGCGGCGAAGCGCGCCGCCGCGTCGGGACGCGCCAGCATTAGACAAAGACTCTCGGGCGTTGTGATGAGCAGCGTGGGCGGCTTGCGGTCCTGACGCGCGCGCGTCGAACTCGGCGTGTCTCCCGTTCGCAGACCCACTCGCCAGCCGTGCCGTTCGGGATCGAGGCGCGCCAGCGCCTCGAAAGCCTCCGTCAGGGCGCGGGCGCTGTCAGCCGCGAGAGCACGCATCGGCGTCACCCACAGAACCCGCAGGGCATCCGCGTCCTCCTCGCGAAGCGCGCCCCAGGCGCCGAGCGCAACGGCGAGAGTCTTGCCGGCGCCGGTCGTCGCGTGCAGCAAGCCGCTGCGGCCCTCGGCCATCAGCGACCAGACCTCGCGCTGGAAAGACAGAGGCTTGGAGCCTTTCTCTCCGAAGAAGCGCGATATGATGCTTTCGGCGCCGCGCAAGATCACGCCCCAGAAGCCGGCAAGAGCGCGCGCAGACTTTCGAGGGTGTCCGCCTCGTCGACGGGCTTGTCGTGGCGCCATCGCAACATGCGCGGGAAGCGGACCGCCACGCCGCTCTTATGACGCGAGCTCTTCGCTATGCCTTCAAATCCAAGCTCGAACACCATCGTCGGCTTGAGGCTGCGGACAGGACCGTAATTTTAAATCGTGGTCTTGCGGATTTGGCCGTCGACCTGTCGCATTTCGGCGTCGGTCAGTCCGGAATAGGCTTTGGCGAAAGGAACGAGCGTGCGCTCCGCGCCCTCCCCGTCCCAGAGCGCAAATGTATAATCGCTGTATATGCCGGATCGGCGTCCATGTCCGCGCTGTGCATAGATCATGACCGCATCGACGCTCATGGGATCGAGCTTCCACTTCCACCAGTGCTCGCCTGCCGACCCCTTGCGGCGCCCGACGCCATAGGGCGCCGCGAGCGGCTTCAGCATCATCCCCTCGGCCCCGACATCGCGCGCCGTATCGCGCAACGCGAACAGCGCATACCAGGTTTCGCCTTTGATCGCGGGACTGAGCCGTAGCGGCAGAACCCCGCCGAGCCCCGCCTCATTGTGGCACAGCCGCTCGACGAGGCTCTCGAGCGCTATGCGTCGCTCCGCCTGAGGACGTTCGCGTAGATCGTCCCCACCCATCTCCAGAAGATCATAGGCGATAAACAGCGCGGGAAGGTCATGCAGGATCTTCGTGCTCAACGCTTTGCGACCCAGACGCCGTTGCAGAGTGGCGAAAGGAGCGATGTCGTCGATGGCGTCCACTTGCGCAACGGGCGTCATGCGCGGCTTGCCGACGACGATTTCACCATCAAGCGCCGTGCCTGCCGGCAAACGAGCCGCGATATCGCCAAGCTCGGGAAAGGCGTCGTTGACGAGCTCCTCGCCGCGCGACCACAGCCGCCAGCCTCTGTCTCGGCTCAGCAGTTGCGCGCGGATGCCGTCGAATTTCCATTCGATGAGCCAATCGCCAGGCGTCCCCAGCAGTTCGTCGAGCGCCCCGACTGGCGCCTGCAGCGGGTGCGCTAAAAAGAAGGGATAGGGCTGCGTGCTCTGCCTTCCCTCATCTGCCGGATCGACCAGCGAGGCGAAATCTTCGCCACTCAATTGGCGAGCGGTTTGCGTGAAGCCCATCATGCGCTGCGCCATCGTCTTCGCGTCGACGCCACTGACGCTCGCGAGGGCGTTCACGACGTTGAGCTTGGAGACGCCGACACGCAGGCTTCCTGTAATGAGCTTAAAGAAAACGAGCCGCTGTTCCTCCGGCATCGCGGCGATCCAGTCGCGCAGCGTCGCCGCCCGCTCAACGTCCTTCATAGGGCGGAGCGACGGCAGGCGACGGCCGACCCATTCGGCCAGCGAAGCCTCTTCCGCCGTCTGCGGCGGCGGTAGGAGCAGCGACAGGGTTTCGGCGAAATCGCCGACAGTGTCGCGACACTCCTCGAAAAGCCACTCGGGCAAACCGCAAAGGTCGAGACTGACCTCCCGCATCAGGCGGGTCGGCACGAACTGCCGCGGTTTGCCGCCTGCGAGGAAATAGACGGTCCAGGCCGCAAATTCGTGAGCGCTCGGATCCGCCGACGCCGCGCGCAAATAAGCTTGCAGCGCGGCCTGCTTGCTCTTCGTCGACGTGCCCGCATCGAGCTCGCGGTAAAGATCGGCAAAGGCCTTCACGCGTCGCTCTCCGGCGCGTCGACCGTCTCAGGCTCCGGCCATTCGTTCCCATATTCCGTGGCGAGGGCGGAGGCTTCGAACCCCTTTTCACCAAGGTAACGCGCGAGCGCATCAGAGCCGCCATGAGTGATCAAAATGCGCGAGGCGCCGGTGGCGCGGATCACGTCGAGCAGGCCCGGCCAGTCCGCATGATCGGAGAGGACGAAGCCCCGATCCACCCCACGACGGCGGCGATTGCCGCGAATCTGCATCCACCCACTGACGAAAGCGTCCGAATAGTCGCCAAAGCGCTTGACCCACGGCGAGGCGAACGCCGAGGGCGGCGCGATGACAAGCGCTCGCGAGAGCGTCGTTTTGTCGAGTTCGTTGGCGCGCTGCGTGTGCGGAAGCGCGACGCCGCATCGCCGATACGCCTCGTTGATCGGGTCGATCGCCCCATGGCAGACGATCGGACCGCAGTCTTCGTCGAGATGCGCCAGGATGCGCTGCGCTTTTCCCAGACTATAGGCGCCCAGCAGGCTCGCGCGACCTTCCCGCGCATTGCCCCGCCACCAGGCGTTGATCTCCTCAAAGACGCTCCCTTGCGGGCGCCACCGATAGAGGGGCAGACCGAATGTGCTTTCGGTGATGAAGACGTCGCAGCGCAGCGGAACGAAGGGCGCGCTGACCCCGTCGGGCTCGGTCTTGTAATCTCCAGAGGCGACCCAGACCTCGCCGCCGCTTTCGAGGCGCACTTGCGCTGAGCCGAGCACATGGCCCGCGGGGTGAAGGCTGACCCGGACGCCGTTGCGCGTGACCGTCTCTCCGTAATCGACCGTTTCGATACAAACGTTCCCGAGACGAACGCGCAATATCTCCGCCGTGTGGAAATGACACAGATATTTCTGCGCGCCGGCCCGGGCGTGGTCTGCATGACCATGAGTGATCACGGCGACCTCGACCGGCCTCCAGGGATCGATGTGAAACGCGCCGGTGGAGCAGTAGATGCCCTTGTCGTCCACCCGCAGCAGCGGCATGTGCAGCGCGCCCTCAAAAGCCATGGACGACTAAGGTCGCCGCGCTGGCGGCTGTTTTGTCGCAGCATATCATCCGCCGCCCGCCCTTTTTCAAGAGCGCCAGACAGCGAAGCTGCCGCTTTCTTTCACGGCCGCGTCGGCTTTGCCCGAGGCGACCGGGTCGGGTATGGAGGCTGGGACGCCCAAGCCTTGGGCGCCCACGAAATTTGCTCCAGCCGCCCGGAAGCAAAGGCTTGAAGATCGTCATCGTCGATAAGAGCCCGGTGCGGGCCGCGATCCTCGAGGAGGGCCTACGCGAAGCAGGCTTCGATGACGTCGAGCGCCTCGGCGAGATGCATAATCTCCTGAAGCGCATCTACGCCATCGACCCCGATGTGATTCTGATCGATCTCGAAAATCCCTCGCGCGACATGCTCGAGCAAATGTTCCAGGTCAGCCGCGCCGTGCGCCGCCCCATCGCCATGTTCGTCGATCAGAGCGACGCCGCCTCCATCGAGGCTTCGGTCGACGCGGGTGTTTCAGCCTATATCGTCGATGGATTGAAGAAGGAGCGGATCAAGTCGATCCTCGATCTCTGCGTGTCGCGTTTCAACGCCTTCTCGCGGCTGCAGGACGAGCTGGCGCGCGCCAAATCGGACCTCGAGGACCGGAAATCGATCGATCGCGCGAAGGGCATATTGATGAAGAGCAAGAATGTAACGGAGGACGAAGCCTACAAGGCGCTACGAAGTGCGGCGATGCGGGAGAAGAAGAAGATCGGCGACGTCGCGCGCGCGATCATCACTGCCGCGGAGCTGTTGAAATGACGGGCGGGCGCAAATTGCGGATCGGCTTCATGCCGCTCGTCGACGCCGCCGCACTCATCGTCGCGGTCGACAAGGGTTTCGCGGAGGCCGAAGGGCTCGAGATCGAGCTCGTACGTGAGGCGTCCTGGTCGAACATTCGCGACAAACTCGCCATCGGCCATTTCGACGCCGCGCATCTTTTGGCCCCGATGGCGATCGCCTCCACGCTCGGCCTCGGCCATGTGAAAGTTCCCTTCGCGGCTCCGGTGAACCTCGCGACGAACGGCAATGCGATCACCCTCTCACCCGCATTGTTCGAGGCGCTGCGGGAAACCGTCGAGGGCCGGCTCGAGAGCCCCACGGCGAGCGCGAGAGCCTTGGGCACACTCGTGCGGCGGCGGGAAGCCGAAGGGCTCGAGCCTTTGACTTTCGGGATGACCTTCCCCTTTTCCACGCATAATTATCAGTTGCGCTACTGGATGGCGGAAGGCGGGATCAACCCGGACCACGATTTGCGCCTTGTCGTGCTTCCGCCGCCCTTCATGGTGGAGAGCCTGCGCGCCGGCCATGTCGACGGCTTCTGTGTGGGCGCACCGTGGAACTCGGTGGCGGTGGACGCTGATCTCGGCGTCATCCTGCACTTTGGGCGCGAGATCTTCGCGCGCGCGCCGGAGAAAGTCTTGGCGCTGCGAACAAGCAGCGTCGACGCCGATCCCCAGCTCGTCCGCGCGCTCGTCCGGTCGGTCGTCACCGCATCGAGGCTTGTGGAGGAGGACGAAGCGCGTCAGGAAGTCGCTTCGATATTGGCCCGAGAGGATCGCGTCGGGGTCGATGCGGCGCTCATCGCACGAAGCCTCGAAGGGAGACTGATTCTCAACGCCGCCGGAGACCAACGGCAAGCCGAGGACTACCTCGTGATCGGCCGGCAGGGGGCGTGCCGACCGAGCGCCGAGCATGCGGCTTGGCTTTATGCGCAGATGTTGCGTTGGGGACAGGCTCGTGATTCAGCCGAGAATCTCGCCGCTGCTCGAGGCGTCATGCGGGCCGATTTCTATGACTCGGTCGTCGGCGAGACTGCATCGCCTTCAGCGCCGGTTGGCGCCTTTGCGGGGCCCGCTTTCGACAGCGAAGATGTCACCGGCTATCTGCAGGCGTTCCCGATCGGCCAGAAAAAATGATCTGCCTCATTGTCTCAAGCCGCCCAACCCCTACGACACCATAACACGCCAAAAACACGCCAGCACTTCGTAGGCGCGGCAACCCTGGCCCGTAAAATCCCAGGCCGGATCGCACGCTCCTCGGGTTATCAAGAAGGTTCGGAAGCCCATGACGGCGCATCTCTATCACCAGCTCGCAAAGAACTTCTCGAAACGCGATAAAATTGCTTTCGAGCAGCCGGACGGAGTCAAGCACAGCTACGCCGATGTTGGGAAAGGCAGCCGCACGTTACGCGAATGCCCTCGTCGCACTGGGCGTGGAACCCGGTGATCGGGTGGCGATTCAGGTCGAGAAGTCAGTCGAGTCGGGTACTCCTCATACTGGGTTGTCTGCGGGCGGGCGCAGCGGTCCTGCCGCTGAACACAGCCTATACCGCTGCGGAAGTCAGCTATTTTCTCAGCGACTCCGAGCCGCGAGTCTTTGTTCGCGATCCCCGGCGCACGGAGCTCATTGCGACGGCTGAGGCTGCCAAAATTCCGCATGTCGAGACGATGGCTGCGAATGGCTCGGGAACGCTTTCACAGCGGGCTGGAGCCTGTTCGACATCCTTCGTCGATGTCGCGAGAGGCGCGGATGATCTCGCGGCCATCCTCTATACCTCCGGCACGACGGGGCGGTCCAAGGGGGCCATGTTGACGCAAGAGAACCTTGCATCGAATGCTCGCACGCTCGTCGAATATTGGCGCTTCACCGCGGACGACGTGCTTATCCATGCGCTGCCAATCTATCACTCGCACGGGCTTTTCGTAGCGATCAATACATTGCTGATAGCTGGCGGCACGATGCTGTTTTTGCCAAGCTTTGATCCTGATCAGATCGTGAAGCTCATGCCGCGCGCAACGAGCCTCATGGGCGTGCCAACCTTCTATGTCCGGCTTCTCGGGCATTCAGGCGTCACGCGAGACGCTACGGCGCATATGCGCTTGTTCATCTCGGGGTCCGCGCCACTGCTGGCGGAGACACATCGCGCTTGGCGAGAACGCACGGGCCACGCCATCCTCGAACGCTACGGCATGACCGAAACCAGCATGAACACATCGAACCCCTATGATGGCGAGCGCGTCGCCGGTACTGTCGGCTTCCCTCTGCCTGACGTTTCGGTTCGTGTTGCTCACCCCGACACCGGCGAGCCTTTGGGTACGAACGAGATCGGAATGATAGAGGTGAAGGGACCGAATGTTTTTTCGGGCTATTGGCGGATGCCGGAAAAAACGAGGTCAGAATTCCGCAAAGACGGATATTTTGTGACCGGCGACCTCGGGAGAATCGACGCGCATGGATACCTTCACATTGTCGGGCGTAGCAGGGATCTCGTCATTTCTGGCGGATTGAACGTCTATCCGAAAGAAATCGAGAGCGTGATCGACGACGTGCCGGGAGTCTTCGAGAGCGCCGTCATTGGAGTGACGCATCCCGATCTCGGCGAGGGCGTGACCGCTATCGTCGTGCGCGAGAAAGGTTCGACCGTAGATGAGTCGATAATCGCCGCCGCACTCGAAAGCGTGCTTGCCAGGTTCAAACAGCCGAAGCGCATCCTGTTCGTCGAAAATCTGCCACGCAACGCCATGGGGAAGGTGCAGAAGAACATTTTGCGCGATGTCTATGGCAAGATCTATCTCGAGTGACGGGATTTCGTCCGATTTAGAGTGAGTTCCGCAAGCTCACAAACTCTTGCGGAACTCGCTCTCTCAGAGCATCAGCCAGCGGTCCAGCCGCCGTCCATCGAAATATTTGCGCCCGTGATCTGCGACGCCGCATCCGAGCAAAGGAACACGGCGAGCGCCGCGACCTGTTCAACCGTTACGAATTCCTTCGTCGGTTGGGCTTGCAGCAATACATCTTGAATCACCTGATCTCGCGTGAGATTGCGCGCTTTCATCGTTTCCGGGATTTGCTTCTCGACAAGCGGCGTCCAGACATAACCGGGCGATATGCAGTTTGATGTGACGCCGTGGGTCGCAAGCTCGAGCGCGACGACCTTGCTGAGTCCGGCGATTCCGTGCTTGGCCGCCACATACGCCGCCTTGAAGGGCGAGGCTACGATGGAATGCGCGGACGCCGTGTTGATGATACGGCCCCATTTGCGGGCCTTCATACCCGGCGTCGCCGCCCGGATCGCGTGGAAAGCCGAGGAGAGATTGATTCCGATGATCTGGTCCCATTTTTCGACGGGAAAATCCTCGATGGGGGATACGTACTGGATGCCGGCGTTGTTGATGAGAACGTCGACTGATCCGAGTCGCGTCTCAGCGTTGGCGATCAATGCCGCGATTTCCGGCGGCTTGGTCATGTCGGCGGCGTCATAAACGCATGTCACGCCGAATTCGGTTTCAATAGCCGTCCGTTCCTTTTCGATCTCGGCCGCGGCGCCAAAGCCGTTGATCACGATATTCACGCCCTCTTTCGCGAGAGCACGAGCACAGGCGAGGCCGATGCCGCTGGTGGAACCGGTAATGACCGCATTGCGTTTCGAGAGGGACATATTTGCTCCCGTGGTTGACCCGTGATGCTTAATCCTCACTGCGTGCCCGATATGGCATGCAAAACGGAGTCGGTGAAGTCGGAGGACGACGCCAACGATTTTGCAAAGGGGCCACGAGGGAGTCCGCCGACGAACCGATCGCGGATTACGACTTGTGAAGAAACCCACGCGCTGATAGAAACTACCGCCGCGCCATAGGTAGCGCACTCTGCGAAAGGCTGCTCATAGAATGGGCGGACCAAAGGCAGAAGAACTCCCTTGTTCCTCGGCCGCCAAGCCGTCGTCCTCATCGTGGAATCTCTATGCAAAAAGTTTACCCCGACGCCGACGCCGCCATAGATGGCGTCCAGGATGGCATGACCTTACTTTTTGGTGGCTTTGGTTTGTGCGGGATTCCAGAAAACGCCATCGCCGCCTTGCAAAGGCGAGGGGTGAAAAACCTCACCTGCGTTTCAAACAATGCTGGCGTGGATGGCTTCGGCCTTGGTCTCCTGATGCTCCAGGGTCAAATCCGCAAGATGGTCTCGAGCTACGTCGGCGAAAACGAGCTTTTCGAAAGACTCTATCTGAGCGGCGAGCTGGAGCTCGAATTCTGTCCGCAAGGCACATTGGCGGAAAGGCTCAGAGCCGGAGGCGCCGGTATCCCGGCCTTTTACACGCCTACGGGCGTGGGAACCCTGGTGGCCGAGGGCAAGGAAGTGCGTGATTTTGACGGAAGGAATTACGTCCTGGAGCGGGGCATCCGGGGGGAGTTCGCGTTCGTCAAGGCCTGGAAGGGCGACAAGTTCGGCAATCTGGTTTTTCGCAAGACGGCGCGCAACTTCAACCCGCTGGCGGCGATGGCGGGGCATATCGCCGTCGCCGAGGTGGAAGAGCTGGTGGAAATCGGCGACCTCGATCCGGATCAGGTTCATTTGTCGGGAGCTTTTATCAAGCGCATCTTCAAGGGCAAAGATTACGAAAAGAGAATTGAAAAATTGACGGTCTCCCCAGACTAAGCAGCAGGCAAAAAAGGGAAATCAGAAAGAGGTTGTTCGTGAAGATCTTGACCCGCAACCAGATAGCGCAACGCATCGCTCAGGAGGTCCAAGACGGCTCCGTGGTGAACTTGGGCATTGGCATTCCGACGCTTGTGGCCAACTATATTCCCAAGCAATATTTTGTGGTTTTTCAGAGTGAAAATGGCCTGCTCGGCATGGGGCCGTTCCCGAAAAAGGGCGACGTAGATCCTGACTTGATCAACGCCGGCAAAGAAACCATCACCGCCATAGCGGGGGCGAGCTACTTTGATTCCGCGCAGAGCTTCGCCATGATCCGCGGCGGGCATGTTGATCTCACGGTGCTCGGAGCGATGGAGGTCGACCCCGCCGGCAACATCGCCAACTGGATGGTGCCGGGCAAACTGGTCAAAGGAATGGGCGGCGCCATGGATCTCGTGGCCGGCGCCAGGAACGTCATTGTGGCCATGCAACACCAAGATAAATCGGGCGTCTCGAAAATCGTGAAGCGCTGCACTCTCCCGCTGACGGGACAGAACTGCATCAACCGTGTGGTCACTGACATGGCCGTGCTCGACGTGACCCCGGAAGGTTTTGTGCTCAAGGAATATGCGCCAGGCCTCAGCGTCGACGACGTGATAAAGGCGACCGACGCCCCCTTAAAGATCGATCCAAACGTCAGGGCCATGCAGTTCTGAGCGATCCTCGACTGTGAAAGTTCGCGGAAACTGATGCGCTGGAAGGCAATGGCTGCGTTCGTCGCGATGCGAACAGTTTGCCGTAACAATAGCGCAAGCACGAAGATCGTAGCAAAACCTGTAAATATGAGAACGCTGGATATTTGGGCGCAATGCTTGTGACGCAGCGTACGGCGCCGAAACATTGAACATCCGCGCGTGATCGCGCCATCATCATCGGCTGAGACTTCCCTTTGAAGATACCCGTTTTCCTGCCACTCTGGGTCGGCCGCTCGAACTGGCTCGCATTTTGCTGCTCGCGTCTTGGTCAACGACGACCTCGGTCTCCCGAAAGAAATCCAATGTCGGATTTCCTGCACGGGCGGCGCTTCGCCTTTTACGGCGAGGTTGCAGGGCTTGTCGTTGAGCCATCCTCCAAAAAGATGCGCCGACGGCTTTTCGCTCCGTGAACGGGACCTTCGAGGTCACGAACAAGGAGCGTTGAATGACGCAACCGCTGGGCTCCCAGACGAAGCCGAAACTCGTCGTCATCGGCAACGGCATGGCTGCCGGACGCATGCTGGAGGAACTGCTGGCGCGCGATGCCACGCGCTACGAGATCACCGTCTTCGGCGCCGAGCCGCGCGTCAATTACAATCGCATCATGCTTTCCCCGGTGCTGGCCGGCGAGAAGACCTATGAAGAAATCGTCATCCACGACGAGGCTTGGTACGCCCAGCACGGCGTGAAGCTGCTCAGGGGCGAGAACGTCGTCGCGATCGACCGCGACGCGAAAACGATCACCACCGCCTCCGGGCGCGCCGAGGCGTACGACAAGCTCCTGATCGCGACCGGCTCCACACCGATCGCCATCCCTGTGCATGGCGTGACGCTGCCGGGCGTCGTGACCTTCCGCGATCTCGACGACGTCGACGCCATGCTGCGCGCCGCCGAGAATGGCGGGAGCGCCGTCGTCATCGGCGGCGGGCTCCTCGGATTGGAGGCCGCGGCCGGCCTGAAGGCCAAGGGTATGGAGGTCACGGTTCTCCACCTGATGCCCACGCTGATGGAGCGGCAGCTCGATCCTTCCGCGGGCTATCTCCTGAAGAAAGCCATAGAAAAACGGGGGATCGAGGTTCTGACCGAGGCCAACACCAAAGTCATTCTCGGCGACAAGCGCGTCGCGGGGGTCAGGCTCGACGACGGTCGCGAGATTGCGGCGAGCCTCGTCGTCATGGCTGTCGGCATCCGCCCCAACGGCAAGCTCGCGAAAGAAGCGGGCCTCGTCGTCGAGCGCGGCGTCAAGGTCGACGATCATATGCGCACCAGCGATCCCGACGTCTACGCGGTCGGCGAGTGCGTCGAGCATCGCGGTCTCTGCTATGGGCTCGTCGCCCCCTTGTTCGAGATGGCCAAGGTCGTCGCGGCGCAGCTTGCAGGGGAGGCTTCCGCCGCTTATGCGGGCTCGGTCACCTCGACAAAGCTCAAGGTTTCCGGCATTGATCTCTTCTCGGCCGGCGATTTCTCGGAGGGCGACGACAGCGACGAGATCGTCCTGCGAGACCCCGCGCGCGGCGTATACAAGCGCATTCTGTTGAAGGGCGATCGCGTCAGGGGCGCCGTGCTCTATGGCGACACCGAAGACGGGCCCTGGCTCTTCGATCTCCTGAAAAAGGAGACCGACGTCGGCGCGATGCGCGACACGTTGATTTTCGGCCAGGCCTATCAGGGAGGGTCCCCCCTCGACCCTATGGCGGCCGTTGCAGCCTTGCCGGATGATGCGGAAATCTGCGGCTGCAACGGCGTGTGCAAGGGGACGATCGTCACCGCGATCACGAAAAACGGCGTATCGTCGCTCGAAGAGATGCGCGCGCAGACCAAGGCCTCCGCGTCCTGTGGTCAGTGCACGAGCAAGGTAGAAGCGCTCATCGCGAGCACGCTTTGCGACGGCTATCAAGCCTCGAAGCGCAAGCCGATGTGCAGATGCACGGATCTCACTCATGAGGAGGTTCGAGGCCTCATCGTCTCGCGCAAGCTCGACTCCATGCCAGCCGTCATGCAGGAGCTCGGTTGGAAGACCTCCTGCGGCTGCCCGTCCTGCCGTCCGGCGCTGAACTATTACCTCCTTTGCGCTTTCCCGCTGGAGTACAAGGATGACGCGCAATCGCGCTTCATCAACGAGCGCGTGCACGCCAATATCCAGAAGGACGGCACCTTCTCGGTCGTGCCGCGCATGTGGGGCGGGCTCACCACCCCGAACGAGCTGCGCGCCATCGCCGACGTCGCCGACAAGTTCAAGATCCCGACGGTGAAGGTGACAGGCGGACAACGCATCGACCTTCTGGGCGTCAGAAAAGAGGACCTTCCCGCCGTCTGGGCGCAGCTCAACGCCGCCGGTCTCGTCTCCGGCCACGCATACGCCAAGGGGCTGCGCACGGTGAAGACCTGCGTTGGCAAGGAGTGGTGCCGGTTCGGCACGCAAGATTCCACCGGGCTCGGCGTCAAGCTGGAACGGCTGCTCTGCGGCTCGTGGACGCCGGCGAAAGTGAAGCTCGCCGTCTCCGGTTGCCCGCGCAATTGCGCCGAGGCCACGGTGAAGGACATCGGAGTCGTCTGCGTCGACTCGGGCTACGACATTCATATCGCCGGCGCGGCGGGGCTGCATGTGCGCGCGACGGATCTCCTGGGCCATGTCGAGACGGAAGAGCAGGCGCTCGAACATGTCGCGGCGGTCATGCAGCTCTATCGCGAGGAGGCCGCCTATCTCGACCGGCTCTACAAATGGGTCGAGAAAGTGGGTCTCGAGCGCGTGCGCCATGTCATCATGGAGGATCACGAAACCCGCAAGGCGCTTTACGAGCGCTTCCTCGTCTCCCAGCGCGCCGTACGCAAAGATCCCTGGGCCGAGCGCGCGGCGGGCTTCGGCGCCAATGAATTCATGCCGCTCGCCGTCGTGGCGCCCATCGGCGCACCTGTGGAAGTGCCGGCTGCGGCCGAGTGAGGAGCCAGAGAGATGAACGCGATCTTCCCGAACTGGTTCGACATCGGTCCGATCGAGCAGATTCCGCCGCGCGGCGCCCGCATCGTCAAGACGCCGCGTCGCGACATCGCCGTGTTCCGCACCGCTAGCGACGAAATCTTCGCCCTGGAGAATCGTTGCCCGCATAAAGGGGGACCCTTGAGCGAAGGCATCGTGCATGGACGCAAGGTCGCCTGCCCACTGCACAACTGGATCATTGATCTGGAGAAAGGCGAGGCGACCGGCGCCGATAAGGGCTGCGCACGGCGTTTCGACGTGAAGGTCGAGAAAGGTCGACTCTACCTCGACATGGCGCAAGCGGTGACCCCATGAGCGCTGCCGAGCGGACCGTTCACACCACCTGTCCCTACTGTGGCACCGGGTGCGGAGTCGAGGCGAGCATCGGGCGCACGGGCGCAGTGGAGATCGCGGGCGACGCCGACCACCCCGCGAATTCCGGGCGTCTCTGCGTCAAGGGCGCAGCGCTCGCCGAGACGCTGACGCTGGAAGGACGGCTGCTGCATCCCTTGATCGACGGCGCTCGCGCCCTGTGGGGCGAGGCGATCGGTCTCGTGGCGGAGCGCTTCCGTGCAACGATCGAGAAACATGGACGAGATTCCGTGGCGCTTTATGTCTCGGGTCAGATGCTGACCGAAGACTATTACGTCGCCAACAAATTCATGAAGGGCTTCGTCGGCTCGGCCAATATCGACACGAATTCCCGCCTGTGCATGGCCTCCTCGGTCGCGGGACACAAGCGCGCCTTTGGCGCCGACGTGGTGCCGAACGTTTATGAAGATATCGAGGACGCCGACTTGGTCGTGCTCGTCGGCTCCAACCTCGCCTGGTGCCACCCCGTGCTGTTCCAGCGCATGGAGCGAGCCAAGGCGGCTCGTTCCAACATGCGCGTCGTCAATATCGATCCGCGCCGCACAGCGACGAGCGAGATCGCCGATCTGCAGCTGTCGCTCAAGCCCGGTTCCGATGTGGCGCTGTTTCTCGGCCTGCTGCGCCATTTGGAGCTCACGGGGCGGCGCGACGTCGCCTATGTCGAAAGACACACAAACGGCGTCGACGACGCCTTGCTCGCCGCCGCAGGCTGGTCGCTGGCAAACGTCGCCGCGGCGACGGGCCTGGACGAGGAACGTCTGGCGCGATTCTACGCAGCGTTCGCCGAGACCGAGCGAACGGTCACCATCTATTCCCAGGGCGTCAACCAGTCCTCGGCGGGAACCGACAAGGTCAACGCCATACTCAACTGCCATCTTCTCACCGGCCGCGTCGGCCGGCCCGGCTCGGGTCCCTTCTCGGTCACGGGGCAGCCGAACGCCATGGGCGGCCGTGAAGTGGGCGGCCTCGCGAACCAGCTCGCCTGCCATATGGAGCTCGACAATGCGCAGCATCGCGAGCTCGTGCGCCGCTTCTGGGGTTTCGAACGTGTGGCCCACAAGCCCGGGCTGAAAGCCGTGGAGCTCTTCGAGGCTGTCTCCGAGGGCCAGATCAAAGCGCTTTGGATCATCGGCACCAACCCGGTCGACAGCCTGCCCGAGGCGGACGCGGTGAAACGGGGGCTGGCCAAATGCCCCTTCGTCGTCGTCTCCGACGCGATGGCGCAGACCGACACGACGGCCTTCGCCAAAGTGCTGCTGCCCGCAAGGCCCTGGGGAGAAAAGGACGGGACGGTTACGAATTCGGAGCGGCGCATCTCTCGCCAGCGCCAATTTCGGCCTGCGGCGGGCGAGGCCATGCCGGACTGGTGGATCCTCTGCCGCGTGGCGCGCGCGATGGGCGGACGCGGTTTCGACTACGCCGGCCCCGCCGCGATTTTCCGCGAATATGCGGCGCTCTCGGGATGCTTCAACGATGGTGCGCGCGATTTCGACATCTCCGCCTGCGCCGAGCTCACCGCCGCGGCTTACGAAGCCCTAGAGCCGTTTCAATGGCCCTGGCGCAAGGGCGAAACCGCATCCACGGCGCCGAAGCGCTTCTTCTCGGAAGGCGGTTTCTACACGCCGGATCGCCGGGCGCGCTTCATCGCGACGCCGTTGCGCACCCCAAAGAGCCGGACGAGCGCAAAGACGCCCTTCATCCTCAACACCGGACGCTTGCGCGATCAGTGGCACACCATGACGCGCACGGGCGTCGCGCCGCGGCTTTCTCAGCACGTCGCCGAACCCTTCGTCGAAATCCATCCCGATGACGCGAAGAACGTCGGCCTCGAGCCTGCGAGCCTCGCTCGCGTCTTCAACGCAAATGGTGCAGTCGTTCTTCGCGCGCTCGTCACCGAGCGGCAACAGCGAGGGGTCTTGTTCTCGCCGATCCATTGGACCGACCAGAACGCCTCCGCGGCTCGCGTCGACGCCCTCGTCCCGGCCTTCGTCGACCCCGTCTCCGGTCAACCCGAGTCGAAGGCCGCCCCGGTTGGGATCGAGCTCTGGCCCGCGGCCTGGTACGGCTTCGCTCTGACTCTCGATAAGCCGAAGGAAATTCTCACCGGCTATTGGGCGATCGCACGCACAGGCTTTGGCTGGAGAATCGAGCTCGCTGGCAAAAAGCAGCCTTCGAGTTGGGACAATTTTGCGGCCGCGCTGATTGGCGGAAGCGATGACGGGTCCGTTGACGTCGCGCAGATGCAGGACAAGCGCAGCGGCGCGAGACGTTGGCTTTTCACCCGAGCGGGACGCCCGATCGGGCTTTTGTTCGTGTCGCGCGAGCCGCTGACCGCCTCGCGCGCCTTCCTCTGCGCTCGCCTCGAAGAAGGGGAAGCGGCCGATGCGTCGAGCTTGCTCGCGGGCCGCCCCTCACGCGAGATCGCCGACTTTGGGCGAACGCTCTGCGTCTGCAACGGCGTCGGCGCGAAAGAAATCGAGGCCGCGATTCTCAACGGAGCGTCCGATCTCGACGCCGTGGGCCGCATGACTAGGGCCGGGACGGGCTGCGGCTCCTGCCGCTCCGAGATCCGCACCTTGCTGAAAAGCGCCGCCTCAGAACCGCCAGTCGAGACTCGCCCGCTCGAACACGCCGAATGAACCGCTCACTCTGGAAGGAAAGGAAACGCCTTCAATGAAACTCGACGACTTCAAGAAATCCGGCCACTGGCCGACGCTGCTCTCGGCCTTCCTTTATTTCGACATCAGCTTCATGGCCTGGGTGTCTCTTGGTCCGTTGATGATCTACATCGCGAAAGACATGGGCTTCTCGGTCGAGGAAAAACTTTCGCTGGTGGCGATTCCCGTCCTGGGCGGCGCCTTCTTCCGCTTGCCGCTCGGCGTCATCGCCGACCACATGGGGTCCAAGATCACCAGCGTCATCGCGCAGGCGATCGTGATCTTCGCGGTTGCTCTCGTCTTCGTCTTCGGCCTGCCGGGCGCTCTGCCGATCGGTCTCTTCGGCCTGACGCTCGGTCTTGCCGGGGCTTCTTTTGCGGTGGCGCTGCCGCAGGCGAGCCGCTGGTATCCGCCGCGTTATCAAGGCGTCGTGATGGGCATCGCCGGCGCCGGCAACATGGGCGTCGTGCTCGACACGCTCTTCGCGCCGACCATCGCGGAAAATTGGGGATGGCGCGCCGTCTATGGCGTTCTCCTTATCGGCATGGCTCTGGTGCTCGCCTTCTACATCGTCGCCGCGAAGGACGCGCCGACTCCCGCCGCTCGGTTGAAACTCGCCGACTACGGCAAGCTCCTGGTCGACGCCGACAGCCTCTGGTTCATGTTCTTCTACTTCATCACCTTCGGCGGGTTCGTCGGCCTCGCCTCGGCGCTGCCGCTCTATTTCACCGTCCACTACCACGCGACGGGCGTCGCCGCAGGTCTCGTAGTTGCCTTCATCGTCGCCTGCGGCTCCGGCTTTCGTCCGGTCGGCGGATTCATCGCCGATCACATCGGGGGAATCCGCACCCTCACCGTGCTGTTCTGCATTGTCTCAGCCTGCTACTTCGGAGTCGCGCTGATGCCGGAGGGCCCGGGGACGCCGGCCGGCTCCAATGGTTGGGGCCTGCTGCAACTGCCTGCCGTGGCCTGGGCCGCGGTCGCGCTCTTCGCGCTCGGCGTGTTGTGTCTCGGCATGGGCAATGGCGCGGTGTTTCAGCTGCTGCCGCAGCGCTTTCGCGCCGAAGTCGGCGCCATGACCGGCCTCGTGGGCGCGGCCGGCGGCTTCGGCGGCTTCTTCCTCGCGAAGACCCTCGCTTATTCAAAAGGCATGACAGGCGGATTCTTCGCCGGCTTCTCCTTCTTCGGCGTGCTTGCCCTGCTCGGCCTCGTCGGCCTACTCCTGGTGAAATCGCGCTGGCGCACCACCTGGGGCGCGGTCTCGGGCGCACGCATCTGAATACGCCGGCGCAGTAGCCGGTTAGGTCACGCAGCGTTCGAGCGGATCAGTTCCGAACACGGCATGACCGAATTCATTAGGGTTGGAGCGCGCTTTGAGCGAAAAACCGGTGCCCGCTTTCCCGCAGCGCCCTCCCGCCCGTTTCGATCATGGTCTTCGCGTTGAAATCGGCTTTTGCAGCGAGAGGGGTCGGCGACCGGAAAATCAGGACTATGTCGCCAGCTCCCCGGGGCCGCATGGACCCGGTGGAATCCAGGGTGTGGTCGCCGCTGTCGCCGACGGCGTCGGCGGCCACAAGGGCGGGCGCGAAGCGGCCGAGACCGCTGTGCGCAGTTTTATGGAAGCCTATTTTGCGCAGCCGGAGACGCTCGGCGTTGCGCGTGCCGCCGGCCGCGCACTGGAATCCGTCAACGCATGGATCGCGGCGCAGGCGCGCGTCGATCCCCGACTCGCCGGCATGGCCACGACCTTCTCGGCGCTGATCTTCTCCAGGCGCACGGCTTTTCTCGTGCATGTGGGGGATTCTCGCGCCTATCGGCTGAGGGGCTCCGATGTCGAGAAATTGACCAACGACCACGTACTTGGGCGCGGCGAGCTGACGCATGCGCTGCTGCGCGCCGTTGGCTTCGAAGATACGCTGCGCGTCGACCACGACTCGCATGCGCTGCGCTTGCACGACCGCTTCCTGCTTTGCAGCGACGGCGTGCATGGCTTTCTGCGCGATGCAAAAATTCGCGCGCTGCTTTCGGAGTGCGTCTCGCCACAGGAGGCCGCCGAGAGGCTCGTCGCGGCGGCGCTCGAGGCCGGCGGCGACGACAATGCCACGGCGCTCGTCGCGGACGTGATCGATTTGCCGCCGGCTGACGAAGCGGCGCTTGCTCGGTCGGTCGCGGATTTGCCCATACAAGCGCTCCCGCAAGTGGGCGAGATCGTCGACGATTTTCGCCTTGAGCAGGTGATTTCGGATGGGCGCTACAGCCGCCTTCTGCACGCCATCGACCTTCGCGACGGTCGCGCATTCGTTTTGAAATTTCCGCATCCCCGGGTCGCTGCCGACGCGAGCTACCGGCGAGCCTTCGTCAACGAAGCCTGGGTCGCGGCGCGCGTGCGCAGCCCCTTCATTGGCGAAATCCACGAAGAGCAAGAGGGCCGGCGCACGCGCCTGTATTCCATCATGCCATTCTACGATGGCGAGACTCTGGAAGCGCGGCTTCGACGCGCGCCGAATATCGAACTCGACGAGGGCATCAGAATCGCCACGCGTCTGGCGAGGGCGATCGCGACATTGCATCGCGCCGGGATCATCCATCGCGACATCAAGCCCGATAATGTGATGCTGCTCAAAAATGGCGGCCTGCGTCTCGTCGATCTCGGCGTGTGCCGAGCGCCGCGCCTCGAGGATTTCTGCGCCGAGGATATCCCCGGCACGCCGAGCTACATGGCGCCGGAGCTGTTCCTCGGCGCGCAAGGCGACGAGTCCTCGGACCTCTATGCGCTGGGCGTGACCGTCTATCGCGCTTTTGCAGGAGACTATCCTTACGGCGAGATCGAACCCTTCAGCAAGCCCCGGTATGGCAAGCCGCGCCCGCTCAACGCCAGGAGACCGGATCTGCCCGCCTGGCTCGAAGCCGCCGTGCTGCGCGCAATAGCCGCCGATCCGCGCGATCGTTATGGAGATGTCTTGGAATTCGCCTTCGAGCTAGAGAACGGCGCGCATCGCGGCTTCGCGCCCGCCCCGCTCAAGAGGTCACTTTACGAGCGCGATCCTGTGGCCTTTTGGAAGATCGTAAGCCTCATTCTCCTGGCTCTGCTTTTCTTCTCACTGCTTGCAAAATAGCTTTGCGGTCCGTCGCGCCAAGCATCCTCCGGGTTAAAGGCCCTGGCTCGGCTCATCCACCGCCCCCGGCGTCATTTCGAGCAGGGTCACAGGCGCTTTCGAAACCTCCTTCATTTGATCTACCAGAAAAAGCCGGAGCACGATCAACTGGTCGGCCGCGAAGTGTCGTGCGCCGATCTCAAGATAGCTGCGAAGATCGTGAAGCAGGACTTCTTAAATCTTGCGGCCGTTGCCGTGACACAGTCTGATATAGCCGCGCAGTGTGGCGCGGTGCCGGGGCGAGGGAGCGACGCCCAGAATGATCTCTCGGCCGGAAAGGCCCGTGAGCTTGCGACACATCTTGATCCCGACGAGCAGATCGACGCCGTCCGGCAGCACGGATTCCCATGGCTGTTGTTGAAGGGGCGTTCGCCCACGGCGATCGTCGCTTTTGCTGAGAGCTCGCACATCGATCGAAGACGACCTGAACCGGGATATGGGTTTCTTCGGCTCAAAGGAATTGACGTTGGTATTCAAGGCGAGTTCCTCCTCATACGCTCGGAATTGATTCCGCGCAGCTGATGCTCGTCGCCACGAAGCTGTCGGTTGCGACGCTCTGCGAGAACCTTTGCTCCCGCAGGTCCTGATGCTTGGGGCCCCCGTGGCCGCATCCCTGCCGATAGAGTTTCTTCTACGGGGACACTGGCTTCCAGCGCCGCCGTCGGCACCTTCAAAGCAGACCGCAAGGCTTCGATCTCGTCACGACGGATCGGACAACGCACGCCATTGCGCTCAGCGAAGTCGATGGCTTGGCTCCACAGCCGTTCGAGATAATCGATGGGCGCCTGCCCGCTGACCTCGGGATTCCCCCGCACATACTCGAGGTAATCACGCACCAGCGGCGGCACTTCGGGTTTTCGATCGAATTGCGAGCGAGGCGTTCGAGACGACTCGAGATCAAGCGGCATGACTTAAGTCTCATTGCCGAACGGCGCTTTGAACGCTTTGCTGCGTCGGATTGGAGGCGGCTCGGCTCAGGGAAACAGTCGGCTCGGTGTGTGTGCGAAGCCAAATTGACTTCCTGCCTGTGAAGAAGGGATCAGCTGAAGAAATTGAAATTGGGAAAAGTACCCAACTCTTCCTAAGTAGTTCGCCGCATAGGTATCGTCAGAATGCCGCCCAACCTTAATCAGCAGGAGACATAAACGACCGGAGGAAACAATGGTCCGCTTATTCATGCTTGCAGTCATGGGGGCGCTGGCGCCGGTTCTCCTTGTGGGCGCAATCCCCTCGGTGATTGTTTTGATGGCGGCCCCGCCAGCGTTTATCTATGTGTTCGCCTTTATCGCCTTGACGCCTTTGTGCGGCGTCGTGGTTTGGCGCGTGGCGCCCCCGCTTCGGAATTCCGAAGCGCTTGCCGAACTCGTCAACAGATTTGGAAGCGGGGACTTGATCGCCTTGGCGAGAATCGCACGCCGTCCAGATCGTCTGATCTCCCTCCCCTTTGACTGGCGCTGACTTAGAGGCGCTTCTGCATACTGTTTGCTCGCCCCAACTCGCCGAGGTCGGAATGGCCTCGGCGGCGTTTCATAACGGCTCACAATTAAAGTCGTCTCTTCGCGATCATGCCAAGCGCTGCGCTTTACGGGCATGGAAGCGTTGCGCCGCTCCGCCGAAGGACGAACAAACTCTACGCAACGCCGCGCGCGTATTGCGCGGCGACCGACATTCGAACGAGTTCCGCCAGACTGCCCGCCTTCATCTTATGCATAATGTTGGCGCGATGGACCTCGACGGTTCTCGGACTGATCCCAAGCTCGTAGGCGATGATTTTGTTCGGGCTTCCCTTGAGCAGACAGGTCAGAACTTCGTTTTCCCTCTCGGTCAGGCTTTCGAGCTTTTCCACAACAGCGGCTTCCCCCTTGCGGACTTCCACCGCGTTGCCGTGGATCATGGCTTCGCGTAACGAGGCGAGCAACGCCAAATCGTCGAAAGGCTTTTCAAGAAAGTCGGAGGCCCCGCGCTTGATCGCCTCGACGGCGAGCGGAACATCTCCATTCGCCGTAATGACAATGACGGGAAAAGCGCCCCCAAGCTCCTTCAATCTGGCCAGCAGCTGAATGCCATCCATCCCTGGCATGCGCACGTCCGTGATAACGCAAGCGGTATTGTCGGCGTCGACGCGATCAAGGAATTCCAAGGCGGAATCGTGAGTCTGGACACAAAACCCATTTCTCGCCAGCACCAGCGCCACCGAGTCGCGGATAAGCGCCTCGTCGTCGACGATGTGAATGACATTCGCTTTGCTCATTGGAGCAATCCTTCTCTCCCTCTGCCGTTGCTCGTTCCAGCTACGGTTCTACGTAAGGCTTCGTTCGGGGTAGTCCAGAGCTGATACAAACGAGAAATTCGATGCGTCGTCCCGCGCAGGCCCCGTCGAGAGCCGACTGTGAATCGCAAATCACCCAACTCTTGAAACGGCTCGGCCCAAGGCGCCAGGCGATCTTGATCGCGGCCGGAGCGGCAATCCTTTTGATCAATGTGGCGCTATTGGCTTGGACGTCGCAGCAATCACAATCGCAGGCCAAATTGGCAAGCCATAGCGTGGAGGTCGAGAACAAACTCTCGGAATTGTTGCTGCTCCTTCGGACAGCGGAATCGGAGCAGCGCGCTTATCTCTTGGTCGGCGCTAAGCCTACTGCATATCACGCGAGCTATCTGGAAGCGCTCACGCAAATCCAAGACAAGGCCGCGGACATTCGCGCCATGATCGCCGACAATCCCGCGCAGCAGTCGAAATTGGCTGCGCTTGACTCCCTAATTCAAGAGAAGCTCGAGGATTTGGCTCTGAAGGTCCGTCTCTTCGACGATGGCGACAGCGCGAGCGCGCTCGGATTATTCCTCCAAGAGAAGGGACGCGCATTGATGACAGAGATCGGAGAGCGCGTCTCGGTCATGAAACTGGAGGAGGAACGGCTTCTCGCGGAGCGATCCGCTGACTCGATGCGCGCGAGCCAGCAATTGTTTCTGGTCGGCCTAGGCGACACTGTTCTGATCTTCCTTCTTGGATGGGTGGCGATCTCCTTCTCGCTACTCGAAACACAGAGCCTGGAGATGGCGAATGCGGCGCTCGAGGCCAAGGTGGAGGCGCGCGTCGCCGATCTACGAGAGGCTAACGATGAGTTGCAGAGCTTCACCTATGTCGTGGGCCATGATTTGCGTGCGCCTTTGGTGAACATTATGGGTTTCACGAGCGAACTCGAGATGCTGCGGGAAACAATTTTCAAAACTTCTGATCGAGACGGAGAGCCCTTGAACGGGACGCCGCTCGACAAGCAAGCGGCTGCGTCGGAGTTCGACGAAGCGATCGGTTTCATTAAGGCGGCGACCACGAAAATGGAGCGGTTGATTGGGGCCATTCTGATGCTCTCGCGAACGGGAAAACGCGAGATGAGGCCGGAAGTGATTGACATGTCGGCTCTCGTCAACGGCGTCGTCGCGGCGCTTGCGCATCAAGCTCAAGCCGTCGGCGCGCAAATCGAGGTAGCCAGTCTGCCAGAGATCACATGCGACCGCCTTGCACTCGAGCAAGTGTTTGCCAATCTTCTCGATAACGCGCTAAAATACCTTCGGCCTGAAGAACCTGGTCGAAATCTTGATTACCGGATACGCGACGCCGGGACGGATGATCTACGAGGTTCACGACAATGGTCGAGGAATCGCGGAAGCCGACCAAAAACGGGTTTTCGACCTGTTCCGCCGCGCCGGCGCGCAAAACCAACGGGGCGAAGGAATCGGACTGGCTCACGTGCGTGCGCTGGTCCGTCGACTGGGCGGAACGATCAAGCTTACGTCTGCCGTCAACAAAGGCTCGACCTTCCGAGTCGCGTTGCCTCCTTCATGCGCCGGTCCTTGAGCGGGGACATCGATGACGCCCGTGAACATTGTCATGATCGAAGATGACGAAGGCCATGCGCGTCTGATTGAGAAGAACGTGCGCGCCGCCGGGGTCACCAACGCCATCATGGCTTTCACTGACGGAGGGAGCGCTTTGCGCCACCTCTTCGGTGCGGACGGGTCGGGCCGAGCGAGCGCCGGCATCGCCTTTCTCATCCTCCTGGACCTCAACCTCCCGGACATGGACGGAGCCGAAATACTCCGGCGGCTCAAGGAAAATCTGCATTTGAAACGCACGCCGGTGGTGATCCTGACGACAACCGATGACGAGCGCGAGGTTCAGCGATGCTATGACCTGGGCTGCAATGTCTACATCACCAAGCCAGTGGATTACACGCGGTTCGCCACCGCCGTACGCCAGCTCGGCCTCTTCTTCTCCGTCATTCAGGTGCCGGAAGCGCCATGATCTCCTCTCTGCGCATCCTTTATATCGATGACGATGCGGCCGCGACGCGGCTGGTGCAGAAGCATCTCGAGCGAAGCGGCTTTATCGTGGAAATCGCCAACGACGGCGCAGCCGGCGTCGCGCGCGTGGCGCAGGGAGGGCTCGACGCAGTCGCTCTCGACCACTTTATGCCGAGGCAGGACGGTCTTGCGACCCTCGCCGCAATCCGGACTCTGCCGGACGCCCCGCCGGTCGTTTACGTGACGGCGACCGACGATGGCCACGTGGCGGTGGCGGCGCTAAAGGCGGGGGCCGCTGATTATGTCTTCAAGGATATTGGCGGCGAATTTCTCACGCTCTTGTCGACGAGCCTGGAGCAGGCTGCCGCGAAACGCCGGCTGCAGCAAGCCAAGAAGGAGATGGAAACAGAGATCCGCGTGGCCCGGGATCGATACCAGGCGCTGGCGGCGGAGCGGGAAGTCCTGTTGCGCGAGGTCAATCATCGTGTGGGAAATAGCCTGCAGCTTATCTCCTCCCTATTGGGCATCCAGGAAGCGGCCTCCACGAACGACGAGGCCAAGGTCGCCCTGCGGCAGGCGCGCCAGCGCGTTCTGGCCATCTCGCAGCTCCATAAGCAGCTCTATACCTCGAACGACGTCTCTTCCGTGTCTCTCAATGAATATCTGCAGACGGTGATTGGCGATTTGCGTCGGTCGGCGAGCGACCGGACCACCATCGCCCTCATTCTGCCTGAGGAGACGATAGACGTTATACCCGACCACGCCCTTGCGATCGGCATTACGATTACGGAACTCGTTCTCAACGCCCTGAAACACGCCTATCCCGGCGGCGAGGGGCCAGTCCGGGTCGCGCTTCGCACCGAGCGCCCGCAGACGATATGCATCAGCGTCGAGGATGACGGCGTGGGTGGAAATAGCCTCGCTGGCGGCGCCGGGGCGGGGCTCGGTCAGACGATCGTATCCGCCATGGTGAACAAGCTTGAGGCCGACTGGGGATACGATCACGACCACTGCGGGACTCGCGCCACACTACGCATGCGACGCAGATCGCTCGAAGAAGAGACGACGATTTAACCGTCCGCCAGCGCAGCGTGAACCCGCGCCTTCCGACGCGGTCGCTCACCCCTTCTCGCTCACGCCGGCGCTGGTGAAAGTCGCCATGTCGCGATGGCATGCGAGCGCAGCTTTGATCACGCCGATGGCGAGCGCGGCACCGGAGCCCTCCCCAAGCCGCATGCCGAGATCGAGCAGCGGCTTCTTGCCGAGCCGCCGCAAAACTTCCGCATGCGCGCCTTCGGTTGAGAGATGGCCAGCGAGGCAATGAGCGATTGCATCCTCGTTCAGAGCATGCAGCAGCGCGGCCGCCGCGCAGGCGACATAGCCGTCGAGCACGACCGGGACCCTGGCGCGTCTTGCGGCGAGGATCGCGCCCATCATGCCGGCGATCTCGCGTCCCCCGAGGCGCCGGAGGATTTCGAGCGGATCAGAGAGATGCGGACCATGCAGCGCGAGCGCCGCATCGATCGCCGCCTCCTTGCGCGCGAGCCCGGCGTCGTCGACGCCGGTCCCGCGGCCCGTCCAGCGCGAAGCGGGTCCCCCGTAGAGCGCCGCATAAATCGCAGCGGCCACGGTCGTGTTGCCAATTCCCATCTCGCCGGGCGCCAGCAGATCGACCCCACCGTCGATGGCCTCCATTCCGTAAGCCAGGGTCGCGGCCGCTTCTGCCTCGGTCATTGCCGGTTCATGCGTGAAGTCCCGCGTCGGCCGCTCCAACGCGAGCTCGAAAACCTTCAGGCCGAGCCCAAAGCTCTTGCAGAGCTGATTGATCGCCGCGCCGCCGTTGGTGAAATTCTCAAGCATCTGCCGAGTAACTTCTGGCGGAAAGGCGGAAACGCCTTGGGCCACAATGCCGTGATTGCCCGCGAAGACGGCGATGAGAGGTCGATTGATCTCCGGCTCCGCCCTGCCTTGCCACGCGGCGAGAAATTCGACGATCTCCTCGAGTCGACCCAGCGCGCCAGGGGGCTTCGTCAGTTGCGCGTCGCGCGCACGCACGGCGGCGGCCGCCTCATGCGAGGACGGGGGCAGCCCCACGAGGAACATGCGGATTTCTTGGAAGGGATTGATCTCGGAAGTCATGGGGCGGCGATCGGGGTTCGCGCTCTGCGCGCGAGCAATTTCGCCATCGCACGCTAGGCTGCTCAGCTATTGGGGAACAAAGCGGGCGCCGCGCGCCAGACGTGGGCGCGAAAGTCGGTGTCCGGCGTCTGTTTCAGCGGACGGGTGCGGAGGCGAAGGCGAAGGCGACGCGGGTCAACATGTTGTCGCCAAATCGCTCCTCAGCGCGACGAATCGGCGTGCCGCCCAGGTGTCTGTAAAAGCTCAGCGCCTTTTCATTGTCGGCAAGCGCCCAAACGATTGTGGACAAGCAACCGTGCTCGGCGAGTTCGCGGCGCGCGGCGTTAAAAAGGTTGCGGCCGAAGCCGAGCCCCTGGTGTTCCGGACGCAAGTAAAGCTCGAAGATTTCGCCCGCGTAGGGCATGGTCGGCACGCGGTTGCGCCCATAGGTGGCGTAGCCCACGATCTCCCTCTCGATATCTAGGACCAACAGACCGGTGCGCTTTAGGATCGCGGCGCGCCACCAGCGCGGCCCGCGCCTCGCGATCATGCGCTCCAGCTCCACGCCCGGGATCACGCCGCGGTATGCGTCTCGCCATGAGACGTCATGCGTCTCGGCGATCGCCTCGGCATCGCTTGCTTTCGCCGGTCTAATCGAGAAGGCGGTCTTGACCATGGAGCAATGTTAGGTCTCGAAGCCCCCCTCCTGCAATAGCTAGTTTCGCGTAAGGGATGCAAAAAAGCGCTTGCATATTTTCGAGAAGCGCTTTTCCCGCGCGAGACCGAGGTCCCGGCTCACCCGCCCGATGAAGCGCCGAGGCCAAGGAGCAGCAGCACGCCGATCAACGCGCGATAGGCAACAAAAGGCCACGCCGAGAAGCGTTCGAGGATGTGCATAAGGCTCCAAATCGCCACCCAGGCCGATATCGATGCGACGACGAGGCCGAGGGCGAGGATCGACCAGCCGTGCATGTCGAGATGCGCCTTGTACAATTTGTAGAATTCATGAAGTCCGGCGCCGGCGATGGCCGGAAGTCCCAGAAGGAAAGAGAAACGCGCCGCCTCTTCGCGCTTCAAGTCGAGGAACAGAGCGGCCGTCAGTGTCGAGCCTGAGCGCGAGACGCCCGGAATGAGGGCGCCAACCTGCGCAACGCCGACAATCATCGCGTCTTTGAGCGAGAGATGATCCAGCGTGCGCTTATGGTTACAATAGAGTTCCGCCAAGGCGAGCAGCGCCGACATGACGAGACAGGAAAGGCCGATCACGGTGAGCGAACGCAATGGCGTGCCACAGGCGTTGAGGACCGGCGAGAGCAAGAGGCCGGCGAGCACGATTGGCACGGTCGCGAGCACGATCCAAACCGCGAAGCGCAACGTCCAATCCTTGAAATCGCGGCGGATGAGCGCGCGCGCGGAGCCGACCACGAGCCCGTGCACGTCAGTCCAGAAATAGGCGATCACCGCGGCGAGCGCCGCCGCCTGCATCGCGGCGGAGAAGGCCGAGCCCGGGTCACGCCAGCCGAGCAGGGCTGGGACGATGCGCATGTGCGCGGTCGAGGAGATCGGCAGGAGCTCGGTGATGCCTTGGACAACGCCGAGCGCCGCGACCTTGAGATAGCCGAGATCGACGAAACCGGTGTCGAGACCTTCCGTGCAAGCGCTCGCCATGAACCTTGACCCTCGAGTGAGGCCGACCAAGGCGAATCGCTCGGGCGGCCGAATCTGCGGCGCAAACCTTCTCCCAAAGGAGAGCGGCCGGATCAAGGCCGGGGGGACCCGGCTTCCGCGCGTCCGACGTGACTTTGAGCAATATCGACGCCGAGCAGCCAAGCTCGACTTGACGAAGCCTGGAGGCTTTACGTCACGAAACTGTGATATAATGTGTCTCTGATTGGGATCGTTCCGCGCTTCGGAAGCTCGCCGCCCGTCCTGGCAAAACGCCTCGGCTGCAGAGAGCAGCCAGGCCCAGGGAGTTTTGAGCTATGGCCGTTCAGCTCTTTTGCATCTCGAAAGTAGACTACAAACCGCAGTCTGGCGCCGCCACGGTTCCGGCTTTCTTCGTCGAGAGCACGGCGCCGATCAACTTCGACGACAAGCAGACGCTTCTTCCGACGCCGCCTTACACAATCCAGTCAAGCCTCGACGAGATCGTCGACGCCCTGGCTCGAGCGCCTCGGCCGAAGCTTCTGATCTCCGTGCACGGCTACAACACGCCGCGCCAAAACGCGCTGGAGACTTTCACGAGGTCGTTTCTGGCCGTGAACGAGGACTCCGCAGTCGTGGACAGCGGCGTCGTTTGCGTGGGCTACCGCTGGCCTTCAGAGGCGGTTGGAACCCCGTGGCGCAGCGCCTTCACGGCGGCGCCATGGTTCTTGATCGGCGTGCTGTCTTTCGCGGTCCTCGCCTCCATTTTTGTGAGCTATTTTTTCTGGGGCGTGGCGGTCGTGCCCATTACGCTGTTCCTGCTCCGCTACATCGTCTATTTCCGCGACGGCTACCGCGCCACGAATTACGGCGTGCCCGACCTCGTCGACCTCATTCGCCAGATCGACCAAGACCTCGACGGAAAGCTCGGCGGCAAGAGAGCAGATCTTTGCTTCATCGGTCACAGCATGGGCGGTTTCGTGGTCACCAACGCCTTGCGGATTCTCTCGGACGTATTCTCGCCTGCGGCGCTCTCTGGGATGGCGGCGAAGGTGGAGCCAGGGAGTCCAGAGGAGCTGATGCAGCGCGAGCGCCGGTCAGAGATCGGTAAGAGCTTCTATCTGCGCCGGCTCGTGCTTGTCTCGCCGGACATCCCCGGGGAAGCTTTGCTCTCTGGTCGCGGCAACGCCCTGGAGTCCTCCCTCACCCGCTTTCAAGAGGCGCATCTCTTCAGTAATGAAGGAGATGAGATTCTGCGCAACATCTCCACCACCGCCAATTTCTTCTCTTTGCCGACCAAAAACCGCCGATTCGGCTACCGCCTCGGCAATGTGGGCGTGCTGTCGGGGTGGGGCGTCACCGAAGATCTCACGCTCGGCAAGCTGCGCCTCGGGGTACGGACGCTCTACGAGCTCTTCGCCGAATTGGACGCCACGCAGAGCAAGGACTCATTCGTTCAACAGCTCGCCTATTTTGATTGTACGGACAGTCTCGACGAGCAAGGAAACGGCGTGGTCACCGACGCCACGAAAGGCTCGTCTCCGGACCTTTCATGGCTCGGCCACCTTAGGCTGCTCTTTGCGCACTGGAAGGGAAAGGTCGATACGCACTCCGGATACTTCCATCAACCCAGCCTCGTTCGGAAGCTGATCTATCGTCTCGCCGCCATCGGCTACGGCGATAGCGAAAAGGCGTTCGGCGGCCCTGCCGATTTCGGTCAACTCTGCCAAGACGCGCAGATCAAGGTGCTGAAGCGCGGGGCTGCAGCATCCGCCGCTTTGGCGCAAAGCGCATATGAAACCAGCGCTGCGCCCTAAGGTTTGACGCTGCGCATCGAGCGCGCCGACTCACATGCCTGTCAGGAACCGCGCCTTGATCAGGCATTCCGCATATTCTTCCCGGGCGGTCGAATCGGCGACGATCGCCGAACCGACGTTGCAAACGAGATTTCCGCCCGGAAAAATCGTCAGCGTGCGGATCGCCACGTTGAAGCGCACCTCGCCGGAAGGCGTGATGAGGCCGAGCGAGCCGCAATAGACACCGCGCGCCGCGCATTCGAGATCGCGGATGACCTCCATCGCGCGAATCTTTGGCGCCCCGGTCACCGAGCCACAGGGAAAAAGTCCGGCGAAGAGTTCGGCGAGGCCGACATCTTCGCGCAGCCGCGCGCTGATGCCTGAGGTCATCTGGTGCAGCGTCGGATAGGTCTCGACCGTGAAGAGATCCGTGACCTTGACCGAGCCGACCTCGGCGAGCCGCGACAGATCGTTGCGCAGGAGATCGACGATCATCAGATTTTCGGCGCGCGACTTCTCGTCCTCGACCAGATGTTTGGCGCGGTTCATGTCCTCGGGCGGCAGAAACCCGCGCTGCGCCGTGCCCTTCATCGGTCGCGCGCGGATGTCGCGGCCCTTGGCTTCGAAAAAGACTTCCGGCGACAGGGACACGACGGTCTCCGAACCCAGCGCCACGACGCCGCCGAAGGCGACCGGCTGCCGTTTGCGCAGGGCGTCGTAGAGCGCGAGCGCATCGCCCTCATAGCGACCGTGGAGCGGGAAAGTCAGATTGATCTGGTAGACGTCGCCCGCGAAGATATAGTCGCGGCAGATTTGAAAGCGCTCCGCGTATTCCGTCTCGCTCCAGGCCGGAGTCAGCGCGATCTGCTCGAAGGAAGGCGCCTTGCGCGCCTCGGCGGCAAGCCGTTGCGGCGCGTCGAACACCCCGAAGGCGAGCAGCGGCGTCGGTGAAGGCGGCGTGACCTGCGCGGCAAATTTGGGCTCCAGCGCGTAACCGAGCTCGTAGCTTGCATAGCCCGCGAGATACCTACCGGCTCTCGTCGCGGCCTCCATGCGCGTGAAGGCCGAAGCGACCTCGCCCGGCGCTTTGGCTAGGATCAGCTCGCGCGGCTCCTGGAACAACAGCGCGCGACCGCCGTCTCTTCCATCCTCGAACAAGACGAACGGGCGCGTCGGCGGGGCGTCGGTGTGCTTCAAGGCGGCGAGAGGGGCGGCGTCGGTCATGGAGGGAGAACGGGTTCCAGGCACTATAGCAGCTACGCGCGCCGAAGACATTCGCGACGTAATGTTCGCGAAGCCCTTCTTTTAACTCGCCCTCAGCTGCGGCCCCCGCCCGAGCCGGTCAAGGACGCCCCTGCGCCCGCGGCGGATTGGGTGGCAACATCGGCAAGACGATTTGCGACGGCGGGCCTGTCAGCGATTTGAGGAACGCCTCGATGCTGGCGATCTCTTCCGGCGCAAGCGTCACACCGAGCTGCGTCGAGGCCATGACCGCCACCGCCTGCTTCAGATCGTCGGTCCCGCCAGTGTGGAAATAGGGCGCGGTCAGCTCGACGTTGCGCAGACTTGGAACCTTGAAGACATATTTGTCCTCGATGTTCTTGGTGATCAGGGCGCGACCCCAGTCGTCGGGCGGCAGTAGCTCCGCGCTCGGGCTTTGCGCGACGCCAAAGCGCGCATAGCTCCTTCCGCCGATATTAACGCCGTTGTGACAGCGGGCGCAGCCCTTATCGATAAAGAGCGCGAGCCCCTGGAGCTGCGTCGGCGATAGCGCGGCATCGTCGCCATTCAGCCAACGGTCAAAGGGCGCGTCGGGCGTGATCAGCGTCGCTTCGAAGTGCGCGATCGCGCGCGCGACATTGTCGTAGGTGATCGGATCGGCCGTGTTCGGGAAGGCCTTCTTGAAGGCGTCGACATAGCCGGGGATCGTCTTGAACCGCTCGACGACGTGCTGCTTCGCCAAAGCGGTCGCCGCTGCGGGGGCCGTCACGGGTCCGCCGCGGGTTTTGAGCAGCGCCGCCGGGCTGCTCATGATCGAGGCCTCGACCTGCTCTTTGAGGCCGGCCGCGCGGCCGTCCCAATACTGCGAAACATTGAAGACCGCATTGAAAACGGTCAGCACGTTGCGGCCACCGAGCTCGCCATGGTGGCCCGAAGAAAGGAATTGTCCGCTCACGCCGGCCATGGACGGATTGTGGCAGAGACTGCAGCTCAAGTCCTGATTCTCGGAAAGTCGCGCATCGAAGAACAGCATCTTGCCGAGCGCGACCTTTTCAGGCGTCGTCGGCTCTGTCGCAATGGCCTGCGCCGTCTTTGGGACGGGTTCAAATAGGCCTTTCGCCCTGTCGCGCAGGCCCTCCTCCGCCAGCGCAGGTCCTGTTGCGAGGAGGCAAAGAAGCGGCAGCGTCGAACCCAGGCGCAATTTCATTCTAATCTCTCCCCGCAGAAGCCGCCCTCGACCATAGCAGCCCCGGACGCGGCGAGCGCCGCGCGCTTTCGACGCAGGCCGATTTGCGACCGCTCGGGCGGCCCGCGCATCGATCAGGCCAGCTCGAGCCAACCCGGAAGGCGGTCGCGCGCGATCATCTGCTCGATGGTCTCGCGAGGCCGGATGATCGCAAATTTTTGGCCCTCGACAAGCGTCTCGGCGATCAGCCCGCGCGAGTTATAGGTCCCCGCCTGCACAGCGCCATAAGCCCCGGCGCTCAGCACGGCGAGGAGGTCTCCGCTCGAGGGCGTCGGCATGTCGCGATCGAGAGCCAAATAATCGCCGGTCTCGCAGACCGGGCCGACGACGTCGGCGATCACGCGCGGGCCGTCCTTAGCCTCGGCGACCGGCACGATCTCGTGGTGAGCGTCATAGAGCGTCGGACGGACGAGGTCGTTCATGCCGGCGTCGACGATCACGAAAGTCTTCTCCTCGCCGCGCTTCACATAGATGACGCGCGTGACGAGCGCGCCGGCATTGCCCACGATGAGGCGACCAGGCTCCAGGATCAGCTGAAGCCCCGAGCCGGCGAAGTGACGGCGCACGATCGCGGCGTAGCGTTCAGGATGATAGGAGTCTGGGTCGTCGTCCTCGCGATAGGGGATACCGAGACCGCCGCCAAGATCGACGTGCCGGACCGCATGGCCGTCGGCTTTGAGCTCTCGCGTGAACTCGGCCAGCAGCGCAAAGGCTTCGTCGAAAGGCGTCAGGTCGGTCAGCTGGGAGCCGATGTGCATGTCGACGCCGGCGACGTCGAGGCCCGGGAGGCTTCTCGCCTCCGCATAGACCTCGCGAGCGCGCGACAGTGGGACGCCGAACTTGTTCTCGGCGCGCCCGGTCGAAATCTTGGCGTGGGTCTTAGCGTCGACGTCGGGATTGACGCGCAGGGCAATCGGCGCGCGGCGGCCTTGCACCGCCGCTATTGCTGAAATCGCCCTGAGCTCCGGCTCAGATTCGACGTTGAAGCAGAAGATGTTGGCGGCGAGCGCGGCTTCGATCTCGCTCTGGGTCTTGCCGACGCCGGAAAAGGTGATCCGGCTCGGCGGAACGCCCGCGGCGAGCGCCCGGGCCAACTCGCCGCCCGAAACCACGTCGGCCCCCGCGCCAAGCCCGGCGAGCAATGCGACCACGGCTTGATTGGAATTGGCCTTCATCGCGTAGCAGACCAGCGCCTCCTCGCCGGCGAAAGCCCCGGCGAACACCTCGAAATGCCGGCGGATCGTCGCGCTGGAATAGCAATAGAAGGGCGTGCCAACTCGTTCCGCCAGCGCAGGCAGCGGGATCCCCTCGGCGTGGAGCACGCCGTCGCGATAAGTGAAGTGATGCATCGGCTAAGCGATCAGAGCAGGAAGTCGAGGGGGAAAGGGTAGACGGCCGGGGGTCGATTGCCAGGGTCGCCCAGAGCCGGCCCATGCGGAGGCGGCGGCGCGCCCTCCTCGCTCAGTTTCGGCCGGCGGCCGCTCGGACGCGCTTCTGCGGCCGCGGTCGCCTGGGCGGCCTGCGCCTGGCGCTCCGCCTGCACATCGGCCGGCAGCTCCAGGGGTCCCTTGCGCCCGCATCCCGCGACGCAGAGGGCGAGGAGCCCGAGGGCGATGCCATAAATGGGTCGACGCGGTCGCATTGGCGCTCTTTCATCCGTCTTCCGATTGGAAGACGGACCAGTACAGGGGAAGAATGGCGAAGATTAGCCGGAAATCGTTAAGGGTCAGCGCCCTCACAAGAACACCGCCCTTTGACGCGGCCGATCTCGCTGGCGTTCTCCGCGCTTTACGGACTAGGACCGCGCCAGCGCGAGCGACTTCAATTCGGCGATGGCGCGCGCCGGATCGAGGCCCTTGGGGCACGTCTTGGTGCAGTTCATGATCGTGTGGCAGCGATAGAGGCGGAAAGCGTCGTCGACATAGGCCACACGCTCCGCCCCTGCCTCATCGCGCGAGTCGGCGATCCAGCGGCGCGCCTGCAGCAGCGCCGCCGGACCGAGATAGCGGTCGGCGTTCCACCAATAGCTGGGACAGGCTGTGGAGCAGGAGGCGCAGAGGATGCACTCGTAGAGCCCGTCGAGCGCGGCGCGCTGCTGCGGGGACTGCAAGCGCTCTTTCTCCGGGTCCGGCCCCGCGTGCAGCCAGGGCTCGATGGCCGCGTGCTGCTCGTAGAAGCCCGTGAGGTCGGGCACGAGGTCCTTCACCACCGCCATATGTGGGAGCGGATAGATCCTCACGACGCCCGTGATTTCGTCGAGGCCCTTAGTGCAAGCGAGCGTGTTGGTCCCGTCGATGTTCATCGCGCAGGAGCCGCAGACGCCCTCGCGGCAGGAGCGCCGGAAGGTGAGCGTCGGATCGATCTTATTCTTGATCCAGAGCAGCGCGTCGAGGACCATAGGTCCGCAGTCGTCCCTGTCCACGAAGAACACGTCGATGCGCGGGTTCTCTGGGGAATCGGGGTCGAAGCGGTAGACGTGGAGCTCGCGGACGTTGCCTGCGTCGGGGCGCGGCCAGGTCTTGCCGGCGACGGGCCTGGAGTGGGGCGGCAGAACGAATTCAACCACGGCGTGAATTTCCCCTTGTGTCGCGGACGAACGAGGAGCCATCCGCAGAAGTTTTCCCTGCGGACATTTATCGCGGCGCCGCAAAAATGTCGAACCCCGCCTGGCAGCCCTCTCAAGACTCCCGAGGACCCCGCTCCAGGGCGCGCGGGGGCGGCTCCCCTACTCGTGAGCTGGCGGCGTCGCCTTCGACGGCGGCGAGACGAGCGTCGCCGGGGTAAAATGCGCCTCGCGCGAGCCATTCGTATAGTCGCCCTCAAAATTCATCAACCCGATGAAGACGAGCAGCGCCATGGGCGGCAGCAAAATCGCCACCACCAGCGCCAGCCGCTCCCAGGCCATATGCATGAAGACGGCAATGATGGCGCCAGCCTTCAAAAGCATAAACAGGACGATGAGCGACCAGCGCAGCATGCCCTGCAGATTGAAGTAGTCGATGAGATACGAAAAGGTGCTGAGAACGAAAAGCAGCGCCCAGACGACGAGATAGAGCTTGAGCGAATGCTGTTGCCCATGCGCCTCCTCCGCGGGCTTTGTGGCCTTGGCGCTGGCACTGGCGCTGGCGCGCCCGTGCGCGCTCTCCTCCCCGATCGAGACTTCCGTCGTCGCTGTCATGTCCACGCTCCTGATGCGTCGGCTCGGGCCTGCGGCGCGGGCGGCGCTTTTAACGATTTCAGTTGCTCACGGGGAGGTTACGCCCTCTCGCCTTTTCGCGCCAGCCCTCACCAAAGATAGAAAAAGGCGAAGATGAACACCCAGACGAGATCGACGAAGTGCCAATAAAGGCCAAGCGTTTCGACCACGTCATAGGTGCCAACGCGTCCCGTGAAATAGCCGCGCTTGTCGCTCTCGTAGAGGCCGATCCAGACGTTACGGGAGAACCACAGGAGCGCGAGCACGCCCATCGAAACGTGGAACCCGTGGAAGCCGGTGATCATGAAAAAGCAGGAGCCGAACTGCGCCGCGCCGAAGGGATTGCTCCAGGGCCGCACGCCTTCCTGGATGAGCTTCGTCCATTCGAAAGCCTGCATGCTGACGAAGGCCGCGCCGAAGAAGGCCGTCGCCCAGAGCAGATAGGCGCAAAGCTTTCGGTTCTTCGCGTAGCCGGCGTTGACGGCGAGCGCCATCGTGCCGGAGCTCGTGATGAGGTCGAAGGTCATGATCGCGATAAGGATCAGCGGAATTTTCCGCCCGTTGATCTCGAGCGCGAAGATCTCGCTCGGGTGCGGCCATTCCACCGTCGTCGAGAGGCGCACGGTCATGTAGGAGATCAGGAAACAACTGAAAATGAAGGTGTCGCTGACGAGGAAGATCCACATCATGGTCTTCGCCCAGGAGGCGCTCTTGAAAGACCGCTGATCGGAGGCCCAGTCGCCGAAGAACCCGCTCACGCCCGTGGGCCGCTCCGGGGCATGGGCGTGAACGTGGGGCGCGGAGGCGTCGACGGTTTCGCTCGTCATTTTCTCGTTCCCCATTCCCTTATGAGAGCAGGCTGCGGCAGAGCGCGCCGAAACCATTCATCTGGCCCGCAAGCATGGTGAAAATGACCAGCCAGACCGCGAGCAGAAAGTGCCAATAAATCGCGCATAACTCGACGCTCGTTTGCAGCGCGGGCCCATCCACGGGCCCCCAAGCCTTTCCAATCGTGCGCGCAAGAGCAACGAGTCCGCCCAGGAGGTGCAGGCCGTGGATCGCCGTGAGCAGATAGAAGAAGGCATCCGCCGCGTTGCTTTTGGCGTAATAGCCGTCGGCGATGAGTTCCCTCCAGGCCCAGAGCTGCCCGAGAAGGAAACATCCCGAAGTCGCCGCCGCTATTTTCAAGAGCATCCGCAATCGCGCCATCTCGTCTCGCTCTGCCGCGAAATAGCCCCACTGAAGCGCGCCGCTGCTTGCGATGAGGAAGGCCGTGTTGAGCCAGAGGATTCGCGGCAAAGGCGGGCTCTGCCAGTCGGGCGAATCCATTCGCGTGAAATAGGCCGCGGTCAGCAGGGAAAACACACAGAGCGCGACCGCGAGAAACACCGCGAGGCCCACCTTCGCCGCAGGGGGAGGAGCGAGACCCGCGCCGCGGGAGGTCCTGGCGGGGCCGACGTTCTCGCCCTCCTCCAGCCAGTTGGCGCTCATGACTCCTTCGCGCGCGAGCCACAGGAGGACGACCGACGCGATGAAGAGAAAGAATAGCCCCATGACGCTCATGTGGCGTGTTCTCCCTTCAGCGGCGGCGCGTTCTGCGGAAGGAAATCCTCCGGCGCGCCTGGAACGCTATAGGCGTAGGCCCAGCGATAGACGACCGGAAGCTTGGGCCCGAAATTGCCGTGGCCCGGAGGCGTCTCGGCGGTCTGCCACTCGAGCGTCGTCGAGCGCCAGGGATTGGGCCCCGACGGCTTTCCGTGCCTCAAGCTCCAGAAGAGGTTGAAAAAAAAGATCCCCTGCGCTGCGCCGACGATGAGCGCGGCGACCGTGATGAAAATGTTCAGCTCGACGGCCGAGTGCGGAAGCCAGGAAATCTCGCCGAGCTCGTAGAAGCGGCGCGGGACGCCTTGAATCCCCAGATAATGCATGGGGAAGAACACCGCATAGGCTCCGAGGAAGGTGATCCAGAAATGGATCTTGCCCAGCCTCTCGTCCATCATGCGGCCGGTGATCTTCGGATACCAATGGTAGATCGCGCCGAGTATCACCATGATCGGCGCGACGCCCATCACCATGTGAAAATGCGCGACGACGAACATCGTCCCCGAAAGCGGCACGTCGACGATTACGTTGCCGAGATAGAGGCCCGTCAGCCCGCCGTTGACGAAAGTCACGAGGAAGCCAAGGGCGAAGAGCATCGGCGTCGTGAAATGGATGTCGGCGCGCCAGAGCGTCAACACCCAATTATAGACTTTGAGCGCCGTCGGGACGGCGATGGCGAGCGTCGTGACCGCGAAGAAGAACCCGAACCAGGGGTTCATCCCACTCACATACATGTGATGGCCCCAGACGATCAGGCTCAGCACGCCGATCGCGATGATCGCCCAGACCATCATCCGGTAGCCGAAGATGTTCTTGCGCGCGTGCGTCGCGATGATGTCGGAGACGATGCCGAAAGCCGGCAAGGCCACGATGTAAACCTCGGGATGGCCGAAAAACCAGAAGAGATGCTGGAACAGGATTGGGCTCCCGCCCACCGTGTTCTTCAGCTCCCCGAATTCGACGAGCGCCGGCATGAAGAAGCTCGTGCCGAGCAGCCGGTCGAAGAGCATCATGATCGCAGCGACGAGGAGGCCCGGAAAGGCGAGCAGCGCCAGCACCGCGGCGGCGAAAATGCCCCAGACCGTGAGCGGCATGCGCATCAGAGTCATGCCGCGCGTGCGCGCCTGCAGCACCGTCACGACATAGTTGAGACCCCCCATCGTGAAGCCGACGATGAAGAGCGCGAGGGAAACGAGCATCAGCACGATGCCGCCGTCGTGACCCGGCGTGCCGGTCATGATCGCCTGCGGCGGATAGAGCGTCCAGCCCGCGCCAGTGGGGCCGCCGGGCACGAAGTAGCTCGCCAGCAGCACGATCACGGCGAGCAGGAAAACCCAATAGCTCAGCATGTTGACGAAGGGGAACACCATGTCCCGAGCGCCGATCATGAGCGGAATGAGATAGTTGCCAAAGCCCCCGAGCAAGACGGCCGTCAGGAGATAGACCACCATGATCATGCCGTGCATCGTGACGGCCTGATAATAGAGATTGGCGTCGAGCCAGGAGAACGTCCCCGGGAAGGCGAGCTGCAGCCTGATGATCCAGGACATGACGAGGCCGAGCAGGCCGACGGCGATCGCCGTTCCCGCATATTGGATCGCGATATATTTCGCGTCCTGGGAGAAGACGTATTTCCCGAGCCACGTATGCGCGTGGTAGAGATCGAGCTCGGGAACCTCGGCTGGCGGAACGCCGTGCTCTTCGGCGACCGCCGCGTCGCTCATCGTCGCGTCCGTCATTTTTCTTCTTCTCCTTCGCCGCCGCGCGCGCACGCCGCAGCGGGCGCGCGCCTCGGGACGACGCGATTGGTTATGGGTTCCTCGCCTCGTGCTGCGAGTGACCCTTGGCTTTGCGCATATCCAGGAAGGTCTGCTGTGAGGCGAGCCACTTGTCGTAGTCGGCCTGCGTGTCGATGACGAGCTTTCCGCGCATCTGCGGATGGCCGATGCCGCAATAGGCGGCGCAGAGAATGTCGTATTCCCCCGTCTTGGTCGGGGTAAACCAGAGATAACTCACCATCCCCGGCACGAGATCCATCTTGGCGCGCATCTGAGGGATGTAGAAATCATGCAGGACATCCGCGGAACGCAGCAGCACCTTCACGGGCTTGTCGACCGGAAGATGCAACTCGCCGTTGGTGATGATGATGTCGTCCATGCTTTTCGGATCGGCCGGGCTCACGCCGAGTGGATTGTCGCCGTCTATGTAGCGCACGTCGCTCGATCCCAGCTTCCCGTCGGCGCCGGGCAATCGGAAACTCCAATTCCACTGGACGCCGAAGGCCTCGACCTCGGTCGCTTCCTTGGGAACGTTGATGAATTGGTTCCAAACGATGAGCCCGGGCGCTAGAAGCGCGATCACGCCCAGCGTGGTCAATCCGCCGAGCCACGCTTCAAGCTTCTGATTCTCGGGTTCGTATTCGGCGCGACGGCCATCGGTGTGATGGAAACGATAGAGGCAATAGGCCATGAACAGCAAGACCGCGACGAAGCCCGTCGTCGTCACCGCAAAGGTCAGACCGAGCGTGCCGTCGATGAAGCCCCAGTTCGAGGCGATCGGGGTCGCGCGCCAGGGGCTGATCAAGTGGAACAGCAGGGAGAGGGCCACGACCAGCACCATGACGAGTGCGACTGCCATGCTCTTTCGCTTCCTTCCCGCGTTAGTTGATTAAAAACTTGGCGCCGATCTCGATTTATGCTGCCAGTCGTATCGCACAAATAATGAACCGCGTCAAAACGCCGCGGCCGATCTGCCGCGCTTAAGTAGCCTACTGGCCAGCAGAATTGAGGATTGAAAGCCGTTTAAGCAGTGCGTCTTCGTCCGGCGAGTTGGCAATGCAAATCCTTGGCGCCTCCAAAGCGCGCAAGGCGGCAGCGGCTTCGGCCGATATGGCGAAATGGGTGAGGGCCCGGGTCGCCGCCGCAAGATCGGCGCGCAGGGCGAGGCGCACGAAAATCTCGGCGCTTCGCGGCGAATAATGGAGCGCGGCCGAGACCCCACCCTCCGCCAGAGCCTGCGCCGCCTCCCGCGTCAGAGCGGCCGCCTCGCGCGCCTTATAAGTTTCCAGGGCGTAGACCTCCCGCCCCTCTCCGCGCAACGCCGTTTCGATCGTCTCGCGGCGATCCCGTCCAGCGAGATACAAAAGACGGCCGCGAGGGGGGTTGCGCGCCAAAATCAGGGGAAGAAGCGCGGCGCTTTCGGGCGCGACGCCCGCGATCCGCCAGCCGCGCCGCTGAGCAAGCGCCGCAGTGCGCGCACCGACCGCGAAAAGCGGAAGACGACGCAAGCTTTCGGATGAGTTGCCGTAATGCAGAGCCTTGGCGCTGGTGACGATCACTGCGTCAAAATTCTCGTCCGGCGGTTTGGCGCCGGTCGCGACGACTTCGAGGACCGGGGAAAGCACGCTCGCAAACCCGATCGCGGCTAGCTTTTCTGCGGTTCGCCGCGCATCCTCTTCGGCGCGCAGGACGAGCACGCGTCTCATGACAGACTGGCAACGCCGCCCGGAAGCCGACCCAGGATTTCGCGCGCCGCGCCGGCTCCGATCGAGGCGGCCTCGGCGAGGGCGCCCCTCCCGCTCGCCGCAATGGTGCGGCTGCCGTCCGCCTGCAAGGCTTCGCCCCGAAAGCGCAACGAGTCGCCATCAATCTCCGCCAGACCGGCGAGCGGCGTGCGGCAGGAGCCGTCGAGCGACTTGAGAAAGGCGCGTTCGGCCGCGAGCGCCGTAATGGTCGCAGGGTCGAGGATGGGCGCCAGCGCCTCGCAAGTTGCAGGGTCCGCGGCGCGACAGGTGATGCCCACCGCCCCCTGTCCGACGGCCGGAAGGAAGGCGTCGAGCGGCAATATTTCCGTCGCGCTCTTTTCGAGGCCCAGCCGCCGCAGTCCCGCGAGCGCGAGCAGCGTGCCGTCCACCTCGCCCTTCGCCACCTTGGCGAGCCGCGTTTCGACATTGCCGCGCAAGAGAATGGTCTTCAAATCTCCGCGAAACCGCTTCACCTGCGCGGCGCGGCGCAGCGACGCCGTGCCGATCACCGAACCTTCGGGTAGGTCGCCGAGGCTTGCGCCGCCGCGGCCGATGAAGGCGTCGCGCACATTCTCGCGCGGAAGATAACCCGCAATAACAATGTCTTCCGGGAGATCGGTCGGCAAATCCTTCGAGGAATGCACGGCGAGGTCTATTTCACCTGCCATAAGGGCGATATCGAGCTCGCGGGTGAATAGGCCCTTGCCGCCTGACTCCGACAGCGCGCGATCCTGGATGATGTCGCCACTCGTGCGGATGATGATGACGCGAAAATGCTCCGGCGCAACGCCGTGCGCGGCGGCTAGCCGCGCGCGCGTCTCGCTCGTTTGCGCAAGTGCGAGCGGCGAGCCTCGCGTGCCGATGGTCAGGGAGGGGACGGTCATTTCAAGTCCGGATATTCGGTGAGCGCGACTGTAAGGCGGCTTCGCGTCGCCCCAAGCGCCACGTAAACCCCAGCGGGCGCTATGTCTATGCTGCGGAAGCGCCTTGGCGGCTGTAGAGCGCGCTCCGCTCGCGTGGAATCACGCGAGCGGTAAGTATTCTTTCAAAATCAGAAAGTTAGAGCAGGTCCTCATCGCAAAACCGCTTCGCACTTTTCCGGGACATGCTCCAGCACGACGGCTAAGGTTGACGGGGTTCCGCCCTTCAGTCAAGGCTTCGCAGCCCGTCAGGGTATGAGGGAGAGAATCACTTGGCCGACATCGTTTTGATCACGCCGAAGTTCGAGACGAGTTACTGGGGCATGGAGCATGCGCTCGAGCTGGTCGGCTTTCGCGCGAACATGCCAGTGGCGGCGCTGCCGCTTCTCGCGGCGCTCACGCCGGCCGAACATTCGGTGGCGATCTACGACGAGAACGTGGAGGAGATCGATTTCGAGCGCTGCGCGCGCGCCGACATTGTCGGCATGACGGGCATGACGGTGCAGCGCTTCCGGATGACCGAGATTCTGACTGAGCTAAAGCGGCGCGGTTGCTTCGTCGCGCTCGGAGGCCCCTGGGTGTCGGTCAAGGAGGACTATTTCGGAGATTTAGCCGACGTGATCTTCGTCGGCGAGGCCGAAACCACTTGGCCGCAGTTTCTGGAGGAATGGAAAAAGGGCGCGCACGCCAAGCGGTACGAGCAGGCGGAGCGAACCGACATGACCACGGTTCCGGTACCGCGCCACGATTTGCTCAAGCTTAAGCATTATGCGCTGGGAACGATCCAGTTTTCGCGCGGCTGCCCGTTCATGTGCGAATTCTGCGACATCATCGTCACCTTCGGCCGCAGACCCCGCATCAAGACCGTGGCTCAAATCATCGCCGAACTCGACGCTCTGCATCGGGTGGCGCGCAAGAACATGGCCTTCATCGTCGACGACAATCTCATCGGTAACAAAAAAGTGGTAAAAGAGATCCTGCGGGCGATAATTGGCTGGCAGCAGCAGAATAACTATCCGCTCACCTTCATCACCGAAGCCTCGCTCGACCTTGCAGACGACGAGGAGTTGCTGGAGTTGATGGATCGCGCCAACATCCGCTCAGTCTTCGTCGGCGTCGAGACGCCGAACGAGGAGGCCCTCAAAGAGACGAAAAAGACCCAGAATTTGCGCAACACCAACCGCACGATCTCGGAGAAGATCCACGCCATCCAGGCGCATGGGATCGAGGTGTTCGGGGGCATGATGCTCGGCTTCGACAGCGACGACGAGACCATCTTCGACCGCCAGCTCAAGATGGTCGAGGACGCGCGCATCGTTCATTCGTCCGTCGGCATGGTGACCGCAATTCCGAAGACTCCACTCTACGAGCGGCTGGACCGCGACAACCGTCTCGACCACGCGGACCGGACGGAGCACGGCACCAATGTGATCCCCTTGAACATCGGCCGCGAAGCGCTCCGCGACGGCTATTTGCGGGTCCTCAGCTCCCTTTACAGCCCCGCCAATTTCTTCAAACGACTAGATGCGCTCTATCTGGAGGGCGGCTTAGGCCATAGCCGCCTGCGCCACGGCGGGCACGATGACGGCCCCGTGCGCGAAGCCTTGCGCAAGCTCGGCGCTTTCGCGGGCGGCGCCTTCGTCTTCACCCGGCTGCAGATCCGAGTGGAGAATCCCGAATTGCGCCGCGCCTACCGCCAAGCCGCCGCGCGGGTTCTAAAACGCCGGCCGGATCCGTTCGTCTTCCAGGCCTATGCGCTGAAAATGGCGGCTCACTACCATTACGACACTCTCATCTCCCGGATGAAGAGTTCGGACGGTCACCTCGTCAACATGTTCTAAGGAAACTCGGCGGGTTCCTTCGAGAGGTTCGAGCGTCTTGATCCCCGTCACTCCGCGCATCGCTATCGACGAAAGCGAGATCGCCCTGGATTTCGCGCGCAGCTCCGGCGCCGGCGGGCAGAACGTGAACAAGGTCGAGACGGCCGTGCGGCTGCGCTTTGACGCGGCGCGCTCGCCCAATCTGCCGCATTCCGTGCGCGCGCGGCTGCCCGCTCTCGCCGGTCGGCGCATGACGCGGGATGGCGTGATCATCATCTTCGCGCAGCGTCACCGCACGCAGGAGCGTAACCGCGCGGACGCGCTGGAGCGGCTTCTCGAGCTCCTGCGCGCCGCGGCAGCGCCGCCTCCGCCGCCGCGCCGCAAGACGCAGCCGACGCTCGGGTCAAAACTGCGCCGTCTCGAGGGGAAGACGCTGCGCGGCAAGGTCAAGGCGCTGCGCGGAAGGCCGGAAGACGGTTGATGCGCCGTCGAAGGCTCAGGCGTCGCCCGAAGGGTCGAAACCCAGCGCGCGCAGCTTCGCTTTCTCCGTCTCGCTGAGCGGCGACTGGCCGCTGGCTACGGCGGGCCGCCGCCGGAAGGCCCGCCAGAGCGCGAAGCCGCCAGTGGAAAGCGCGATCAGCGGCGCCCCCCAGAGCAGCAACGTCTGCAGCTTCAGCGGCGGGCGCAGGAGCACGAAATCGCCGTAGCGCGCGACGATATAGGCCTTGGCCTCCGTGTCGCTCGCGCCCTCCCGTAGCCGTTCGCGCAGCAAGATCCGCAAATCCTTTGCAAGCGGCGCGTCGGAATCGTCGATCGACTGATTCTGGCAAACGAGGCAGCGCAGTTCCGCCGCGATCGCCCTGGCCCGCGCCTCGAGCGCCGGATCGGCGAGCTTTTCGGCGGGGTCGACGGCGAAGGCAGGCACGGCGAGACCCGCGGCAAGGACCAAGGCCAGCATGAGGCCGAACCGCAACTTTCCTCGCCCGAACCTACGCATGGCGCTTCACGGCCCCACGCATGCGCTCAACCTGATCCTGCAATTGACGGCCCGCACGGCTAAAAGCGTCATTGAGAGCGAAATCGACGTCCTGAAAGCGTTCGTCTTGATGAGGCGTCCGGTCGACCGTGATTTCGCGATCATCGGGCAGGCTCAGATGGATCTTTATTTCGTAGGGATCGCCGACATGCCGATGCCCGCTCGGTCCCTTGACCGTGACGCGGCAGGCGGTAATGCGGCCGAAGCGTTCCTCCAGGCGCAACAAATGATGCTCGATTTTGGCGCGGAACTCGGACGTGGCCTCCATTCCCTGGAATTCGATATGCGGCGCGCTTTCCATGTGGTTCTTTCCGTTGAGTGAGGGATGCGAGTTGAGCCCAAGAAGAGCGTAGCCCCCTGTTTTCGGTTTTTCGCCGCGTTGCTTTCATGACGCCATAGGCAAATATAGTCCACAGCGGCGGCGGAGGCGCCTTTGAGCGGCTGCGCAAAAAGCAAGGCTAGCGCGAACGCCGAGGCTCTCAAGAGAGCCGCAGTCTAGCACAGCCGGCCCGGCGCCAGCCTATTGTTGCCGCCGGGACGGGTTAGGCTCGTCGTTTCCGGGCATGGGGGCGATCCTCGCGATTCAGTCAGCGTAAAATATGTTCCAGGCGGGGGAGCATCCGTCGAGCGCGCAGCAAGGACCGCCCGCATGAGCCCAGCCCGCGCCCACCACGTCCCCTCCAAAGAGCCGAACAAGAAACCTGACAGCCCGCCGGATCGGCTGTGGTCCCGTCGCGTTACGCGGGAAAGCAACGCCCTCGACCTTGAGGCTGGCGTCTTCGCGCTCGACGATCCGCTCGAGATCGCACGCTCGCTGAAGCGCTCGGCGCAGGCGAGCAAGCGCCGCAAAAGCGACCCGTTTCGATCGGCCATGTCCATGCTGACTTTTTACATCAACCGAGCGGGCTCTAATCTGCCCGATGCGCGCAGGGCGGTGCTGGAAGAAGCCAAACACGAAGTGCGGAGGCTATTCGGGCGGGCGGCTCAGAAATGATCTCAGAGAGAGACGTGACGATAACGCATTTTTATCCTTTGATCGCCTCTTCAAGGGAAGCGCACGGCTTGCCATGTGCCCGCGCCACCGCCTGCGAAACGATCTTACCCTCCGATATCTGAAGACCGGCGCGCAGATGCGCGTCCTCGCGCAACGCTCGACGCCAACCTTTGCCGGCGATCTCCAGCACGAAGGGCAGCGTTGCGTTGTTGAGCGCGAAGCTCGCCGTGCGCGGCACGACGCCAGGCATGTTCGGCACGCAGTAGTGCAGGACGCCGTCCAGCAAGAAGGTCGGATCAGAGTGCGAGGTCACCCGCGAGCTCTCGCAGCACCCGCCCTGATCGATCGCGACGTCGACGATGACAGCCCCTGGCTTCATCGTCGTCAGCATCTCGTTGAGAACGAGCTTCGGCGCCCGCGCTCCCGGCAATAGCACTGCGCAAATCACCAGATCAGCGCGCTTGACGATTTCCGCGATCGCAGTTTTCGTCGAGAATACGGTGCGGGCCGCGCCGTGGAAACGCGCGTCGAGACGGCGCAGCGCTCCCGGATCGCGGTCGGCGACGATGACGCTCGCGCCCATTCCGAGCGCGATTGCCGCTGCGGCGGAGCCGACAACCCCCGCGCCGAGGATCGCGACCTCGGCTGGCGGGACGCCCGGCGCGCCAGCGAGAAGAACCCCACGGCCGCCGGCGGACTTTTCGAGGAAATGTGCGCCGATCTGCGGGGCCAACCGTCCCGCAATTTCCGACATGGGCGTGAGCAACGGGAGACCGCCCTGCGGGGAAGTCACCGTCTCGTAGCCGATACAGTTTGCGCCGCTTTCCAGCAGCTCCTCTGTGAGCACGAGATTGGGGGCGAGGTGCAAATAGGTGAGGATCGTTTGACCGCGCCTGAGCATGCGGGGCTCAGAGAGAAGCGGCTCCTTGACCTTGACGATGAGATCCGCGCTCTCGAAAACGCCGGCCGGCCCTTCGACGAGCGCGGCGCCGTTCGCCTCATAGGCCGCGTTGGCAAAACCCGCGCCAAGCCCTGCCCCCTTTTCGACGAGGACGGTATGGCCATGTTGCACTAGCTCGGCCACCGAGGACGGCGTCAGCGCGACGCGATATTCATTGTCCTTGATTTCCCTCGGAACACCGATCCGCATCGCCTTCGGCCTCAGAGCGCCGGCGCCGTTACCGTAACTATGTCAGCCGCGGCCGTCGGCGAGCGTGATCGTTCGAACGTCGACTGCCCGACGGCGTCACCCGGAAGACCTCGAACCAAGCGGCTCCTTGGCGCCGAGCCGCTCAAGGATCGAGATGACCTCGGCATCGCCGGTCTGACGAAAATCGGTGTAAAAATACCCGATGGCGCCGAAGTCCTCGGGCGTCTCCAGGCAGATTGTTTCATCGACCTCCGGCTCGAGAGAAGCGAGGGCGGCCGATGGAGCAACCGGGGTAGCGAGCACGAGCTTCTTTGGATCGCGCGCGCGAACCGCCCGCAGTGCAGCGCGCGTCGTCGCGCCCGTCGCCACGCCGTCGTCGACGACGATCGCGACGCGGCCCTGAACCGCCGCTGGCGGGCGGGCGCCCACGTAAAGCCGCCGCCGTCGCTCAATCTCCTGAAGCTCACGCTGGCGCACGGCCTCGAACGCCTCCTCGCCGACGCCCGCCATCGCGATGACGTCCTCATTGCGAACGGTGATCGGCTTGCCTCCATCCGCCACCGCGCCCATGGCGAGCTCAGGCTGGAAGGGCACTCCGATCTTGCGGACGAGAACCAAATCGAGAGGCGCATTGAGCGCTTCCGCGATGGGCGCAGCCACTGGGACGCCGCCGCGGGGCAAAGCGAACACTACGGCGTCCTGCCCCTTGTAGTCGAGAAGCCGGGCGGCAAGCCGTCTTCCAGCTTCATCCCTATTGCGAAACGACATGGGCCTTTCTCTCGAGCATCCGAAATCGGCGCCTCAAAGAGTTAGATTTGCATGCGGGCCCCTTGGCGGAAGTGCGCCGTGGCGCTCAGTTCATGAAAAACCTAGGCGGGATCACCACGGCCGCGGGACCGGGAAGACGAGACCGACGCGCAGCTCGTTCTCGCTCAAGCCGTTCCTAGCGCCGACGTAAGCGGCTCCGATGAAGCTGCCCCAGATTGACGTCGTGATTGGATTATACGCGTGCCGCAGATAGAGGATCTGCAACGTCGGCGCGCCTTCGATTTTCAGCTCGAGACCACCGCCATAGGTCGCGCCGAGCCTGAAGCTGGAGGCGCTCCCCCAGGCGAAAGTCCCGAGAGCGGCTCCGTAGCTCGATGCAGCGATCTGAGCTTCGGAAAAGCCCGCGGTCGCAATCGGCGTGACGGTCGTTTTTCCCGCCAGATCGATGTCGAAGCCGACCTCAACTCGCTGGGTCGCCTGGAAACGGCTGTTGAAGCTCGAGGAAAAGAGGGGCGAGAGGCCGCCACGCGCGCCGCCGCCGCTCCCTGCCGCGTCGAAAGCGAAGCCTGCGACGAGATTCCCGATCGCCGTCGCGCCGGAATGCGCGCTGAAAGGGCGCAGGCGCAAGGCGACCTGCGCACCGCCGCCGCCAAAACTTTGATCAAGCGACTGCGCCGAGGCGAGAGGAGCGACGGCGCCGCCCCACGGGCCCGGCCAGAAGAGGTTGGGTTGCGCCCAGATCACATTCCCGAAGACCCCTAGACGGAGCTGCGCGAATTCGCTCGACGGCGCGAGGACGCGAGCGACGGCGCTTGCGGGAACAGTCGCTGCGTCACCCTCCTCCCTTGGAAGCGCGGGCGCCTCGGGCAGCGCGGGGGCGCCAGGTTCATCGGGAAGGCGCGGAAGAGGAGGCAGCGGGGGCAGCGCCCCTGCGGGGCTCTCAGCCCGCGCCTCGTGCAAAGGCGCCGGCTTTTCGGCCAACCCGCGAGGAGCTTCCCCGCGCGGGGGCGGTCCCGGCGGCGGCGCAGGCGGGGAGATGGGCCCTCCGGACTCGGCGGCCCTGGTCTGCGGCGCGGGCGCGCGCTCTTCCGACAGCCGCAGTTCGGGGGGGCGCGTCTGCGGCTTTGCTGGCTCCTCGGCCGGCGGCTTCGGCGGTGCTGCGGCGAGGGGCTCGGGCGGCGGCTCGACGAGCGGCTGGGTCGGCTCCATGACCGCGGACTTCGCCGGCGCTTCGGCGGCGGACTTTGGCGGAGCCCCGGCGGCGAGGGGCGGGGCGGGCTCCTTGGCGGCGGGCTTCTGGGTCTCCGAGGGCGCCGTCTTCGCGGGCGCCGGCTGGGCCGCCGCCGCGAGCGCGGACGGCACCTCCGCATCGATCTTCTCGATCAGCGCGTCCTGATGCGCAGCAAGCGCCTTATAGGCTTGGAGACGACGTGCGCCGAGCGTCTGAATTTCGGCGTTGCTCTGCACATATTTAGCGACGATCGCGAGGAAGCCTTCTTGAGGTTCGGCCTGAGCGCCGGGGGATGGCGCGCTCAAATCCTCCTCGACCGGACGCTTCCGGTATTGCAGATCCTCGCCCTCGAGTTTCGTGCCGCTGAACTCGTAACCTTCGGCCTTCAATTCGTCGAGCGCGCTTTGCCAAACGGCCTTGCGCTTTGTCTCATACTCCTCGGCGGCGGCCTGATAGGCGGCTTTGTCAGACGCGTAGGTCGGATCGAAACTCTTCAAGAAGTTTTCTTTTTCGGCGTCATAAGCTTTTTGGGCCGCGGCTCTCCGTCCGCCGGCTAAATCCTTCAAGCCAACGTATTTCATGGCGAGCCGCTGCAGCGCGGCCTGCTCCGTGTCGGCGCCTTGCGCCGCCGGCGCCTTCCTCTCGAAACCGTTCGCTGTTGCTGCCGGCTTCTGCGTCCCGTCCTGCGAGAACGCGTCGCTCGGAAGCGCGACCACAGCCCCGCAGCCGCAGATCGCGGCTGTGGCGAACACGTGGCGAAGCGCTTTGGACTGGATCATAAAAAACTCCGAGCGGATCGGCCGCCCAGGGCGGTCGAAACTCTCGGAATTGTGAAGGATTAACCTTAACGCGGACTAAAGAGCGCCAGTCGCTCCCCTGCCGTCGGCTCTGCGAAGCGCGCCGCTCCCCGAGGACGCCACCGTAGGCTCGTGGTGCTTGATCACGGTCATCTGCCGCCAAGAAAGATCGACTCGCATCCGCTGCGGCCGGCCGGAGCGGGGCGGCGAGCGAGAAGGCGAGGAGAGAATTACGCCGCAGCGGCGGTGCCGGTCCAGCGGCGCGCGCCTCGAAGGGAGGGGCTCAGGAAAGCTTGCGCTCGCGGGGGGGTGAGCCCAAATAGCGGAGAGCGCCGGCGTGAGAACCGAATCGGCGCCTGATTGGTTGAACGGGGCAAGATGCGCGATCCTTATGAGGTCCTTGGCGTTACGAAATCGGCGCCCCACGCCGAGATCAAGAAGGCCTATCGACACCTCGCGAAGAAATATCATCCGGATCACAACAAAAACGATCCGAAAGCGGCCTCTCGCCTCGCCGAGATCAACGCAGCCTATGAAATCGTCGGCGACGAGGAAAAGAAGGCCAAGTTCGACAAAGGCGAGATCGGGGCGGACGGCAAGCCGCGCTTCGCCGGCTTCGAGGGCTTTGGCGGCGGGCCGGGTGGATTTGGCGGATTCTCGAAGGGTCCCGCCGGGGCCGGCGGGGGGCGTTTCGACTTCGCTCAGGGCTTCGACGCCGCCGACATCCTCTCCGATCTCTTCGGCGGCGTTGGGCGGCGCGGCCCTGGAGCGGGCGCGCCCCCGAGGCGCGGCGGCGACGTCGTGGCCACAGCGCGCGTGTCGCTCGAAACCGCCGTCCGGGGCGGCTCGGCGCGCGTTGTCATGCCTTCCGGCCGCACGCTCGACGTCAGCATTCCGGCAGGGGTCGAGGACGGCCGGCAAATCCGCCTGCGTGGGCAGGGACAGGCCGGCCCTGTTGGCGCCGAGCCGGGCGACGCGCTGATCACCGTGAAGATCGCGCCGCACCCGCATTTTCGCGTCGAGGGGCGCGATCTGCGCCTCGACCTGCCGGTGACGCTTTACGAAGCGGCTCTCGGCGCCAAAGTGCCCGTCCCTACCCTCTCGGGAACGGTGGAGCTCGCCGTACCGCCGGGCTCCAATGGCGGACGCGTCCTGCGGCTGCGCGGCAAGGGCCTTCCGGCGGCGGACGGCAAGGCGGCGGGGGACCTTTACGTCTCGCTCAAAGTGATGCTGCCGGAGGCGGTGGACCCCGAGTTCGAAGCGACCATGAAGAAATGGCGTGACGGCAAGCCCTATGACCCGAGGAAAGGGTTCTGAGGAGCGGCTTTCGAGGCGTCTCGTCGGCGGAGCGCCAGAGTCGCCCGTGAAGAACGAGCCATCACGCATTTGCGGGTCGATTTTGTGATGAACTGAGGCGGGCGATGGCGGCCAGGATGGCGGCGCAAAGAAACGCCAGCCAGGCGAGCAGGCGTCTGAAGTTGTAGCCGGCGGCGGCGAGGACGGCGTTGATGGCGTCGCCCCGCGCATGGGCGAGGAAGTTGCGGCCCATGCGGTGATCGCTCTTGAGATGGCCGATGACCGGCTCGACCGCGGAGCGTCGCCGCAGCTCGCGCTTGATCGCCTCGGTGACGCGGCGCCGTTGACCGGCGATGAACACGCTGAACTTGTGCTCCTTGGGGGCGTTGTGGCCGCGATAGCCGCGGTCGGCGACGATGCGGCTGATCGAGACGCCGATCTTCTCCTCCATGTCAGGAATGACCTGCGCCAGCGTATGGCCGTCGTAAGGATTGCCGGGCAGCGCCTGCACATGCGCGACGAACTGCCCGCCCTTCGAGCGAAAGAGCGTTGTCGCCACCGACACCTTGACGCCGAACTCATAGGGGCGATGCGCTTTGCCCTTGCCGATGCATTCGACCTCGGGCGCATGCAGGCTGTAGACCTTGCGGCCACGGCTCTTCTGGCGCTGCTCGCGCACGCGTTCGGCGAGATAAAGCGGGCGGCGGAAGACGTCGCGCAACGCCTCATTGTCCTTGATGCGTCTTGCGACGTCGCGCTCGACGCGACCCAGGAAGCTCCTGATCTTGCGCAGCGCCTTGCCGGCGCGCTTGAACTGCTTCGCGTGGGCGTAGCGCTGATGCGCGATGAGCGCCTGCTTGCCGATCCGCTCGTAGGACTGGCGCAAGGCCACGCCGTGCTTCTTGGCGAGCCGCACCAGTCGTTCTCTGGCGCGATGCATCAGCTTGGCGTCGGTCGGAAAGGCGACGGCCTTCTCCTGCACGGTGGTGTCGACGATGACCTTGGTGAAGTCTGACGGCTTCGCCGCTCCGGTCCTCGTCGCGACGGAGAGGCTTTCTTGCACCAGCGCCGCGAGCTTCTCCTCGCCCATGCGCTGACGCCAGCGCGTCAGCGACGAGCGGTCGAAGGGAAGCCGATGGGCGAAGAACTCCTCGCCGCAGAAGAGCTGGAAATAGGGGTTCTCGAGCCAGCGGTCGCACAGCGCCTCGTCGGAGAGATCGTGCATGTGCTTGAGGATGGCGAGGCCGGCCATGAGCCTCGTGGGCAGCGGCGGGCGGCCCGGAACGTCGGCATAGACGGCGCCGAAGCGCTGCTCGAGAAAGCCCCAGTCGATGGTTTTGCCGAGCCTCGCCAGCGGATGATCCATGTCGACGATCTGGTCGAGCCGTGCTCGAAACAGATCCCGCTGCCCGCCGTCCCGCCGTTCCTTCGGCAACATCGCGGATCTCTCTGCGCCCGTCCGTCGAGGGCAGAGAATCACGCCTTCGGGGCAAGATCAATTTGCAAGAAAACCACCGCAAACAGTCCGTAACCCGGCGAAAACGATGACTTTAGCGCAGCCGTATCCATCATCGCTACAAGCGCTTATCGGTTTTTCACGGACGACGCCAGAGCATGTCCCGGAAAAGTTGGAGCGAGGCCTTTTCGATCGCGTGATTCCACGCGCCCTACGCCTTCGGCTTGTCCTCCTCGATCCAGGTCTTCGCGATCTCCCAAGCGACCGCGAGCACGACGGGCCCCATGAACAGCCCGCCGATGCCATGCGTCATGACGCCGCCGACGACGCCGAAGAAAGTCACGGGCATCGGCGTCTTCAGGCCATGCGAGAGCGCGAAGGGCTTGGCGATGTTCTCGATCAGCCCCACCGTCAGCATGCAGAGCATGAAGGCGAGGGCGCCGAAAGTCGGGAGGTTCATCCAGCCCCAAGCGATCAGCAGCACGCAGACGGGCCAGGGGCCCACCTGCACAATGCCTAGCGCCAGGATCACCACGGTGATCAAACTGGCGCCCGGAACCTGAGCCGCCGACATGCCGAGCGCCGCAATGATCGCCTGCACCAAAGAGACGCCGATCACCCCGCGCGAAACCGCGCGGATCGTCGCGCCGGTGAGCGTCACGAAACCCTCGCCGCGCTCCGGATCGATTCTGCACGCGAAACGCCGGGTCGCGGCGAGAAGACTGGGGCCAGGGTTGAACATGAAGCCCGCAATGATCACCGAGGCGAGGAATTTCAGCGTGCCCATGCCGGCGCTGCCGGCCGCGCCGAGCAGCGCTTCGCCGACGGGCCGCAGTTGCGGCAGGAGCGGCGAGAGCACGCCCGCCAGATTGGTCGAGGCCCGCACCCAATAGTCATAGACGAATTCGCCGATGACTGGCCATTCTTTCACGCTTTCCCTGGGCGGCGGGATGCTGAGGTCTCCCTCGCTGACCTTGACCACCAGTTCGCGCCCGCCTTCGACGAGGCCGATGCCGAGCCAAGTCACGGGCCCGACCACCACGAGGAGGCCGAGAAGCGTCAAGAGCACCGCGGCGAGCCGCCTGCGTCCCCGGAACGCATGGGCGAGCCAAAGGAAGACCGGATAGAGCGCGACTGTCAGAACCACGCTCCACAACACGATTGGCGCGAAGGGCAGGATCAGCGTGAAGGTCCACCAGGCCAGAAAGCCGATGACGCCGAGATGGACCGCGACCTCGATGACGGTAGCGTTGGAGATGTTCAGCTTGAAGGGCTCGGGTTTGGTTTTGAACATGGCCTTCTTGTGTCTTTCTCTCGCTCGACGACGGTGGAGGTCGCGGCGCCCGTAGCCGATAGCTGAAGGAGGCGACACTAAAGCGAAGGGACGCAAAAGTCCTGGGGCTCTTGCAATCGAAACTCGCTTCTTGAGGCGATGGGGACGAGTACGCCCTCGCACCGATGCGCGCTCTGGAGGTAAGAAGTATTCAGTGCGCGGCAGCATCCTTTACGCATTTCGTAACGAAACTTTTGCGCGCCGCTCCTGCAAGCTTTTTATCCGTGGCTGTGGCATTGCAAGAGTCTTTCTCGCACTTGGTCACGAAGCTCTTGAGCGCAGCGCCGGCGAGTTTCTTATCAGCGGCCTTGGCGGCGCAATCATTCATTTCCTGAGCCTGTGCGGAGCTGACGGCAAGGGTCGCAAGGAGCATGACGAAGAAAGTTTTCATGAGCGCCTCCGGAATTTTTCCCTGTTTGCAGGACTCGAGCCTTTTTCGACGTCGCGCTTTGAATGATGCGGCGCCATCAAAAGCCCGACCGTGACTCTACCACAGCGGAAACGCTCCAGCCCACGATTCCTTGACGCCCACCGCCTCGCGGAGGGCTTACAGGAGAGGAGGCCCACCCTCAGCCCGAAAAGGGTGCGCTGCGCCTCCTCTCCTGTTCGGTCTCGACGCCCGGCCTTGGGAAATCGGCAGGGAAGCCACGGTAGAGGCTGACGCACGTCTACCATCGCGTCTACAATGGTGGCAGCGACTGAAGCCAGGGTTAAGAAAGCCTTCCGCATTTGAACGATCGGCCACATTTCGCGCTCAAGCCGCGCGGCCTCGGCAAACGCTGAGGTGGCGTCAATAATTCACTTGACCGAATCGTTATGCAGGTTCAATATTGAAAATGTTCGCGGTCGCTCCCGGGGATGAATTCATTCGAGGGCGAAGGTGAGTTTCGGTTGAGCGGGACCTCTGACCGAAACGCGAACGGCCTCTACGGCGCCCTTGTCGAGCGCCAATCTTTCGCAACCCCTGCGAGAGGAGCATGACGCCACCGGGTTGAGCATGGTCAGGTGCGAAAGCGCCGGGACATCGGGCTTCGAATTTCGGGACGCCGGTCTGCGAAGCCTCTCTCATCCGAGAGTTCCTAACGACATCCGATCCTGCCGCGAAGGCCAAGCATCGCGGGATCAGAATTGAACTGGTCGAACCTCCAGCATCTTCGCCTAAGAGCGAAGGATCTCGGCCCCGCAAGCCCATGTGCTGCGGGGCCTCAATTATTTCAGGGCCTCGCGTACCTCGCCGTCGCCGCGAGCCATTGTTTTGCGCGGGCCTCGGGATCCGGGTGGCGCAGCACATCGGTCACGACACAAGCGCTGTCGGCCCCCGCCTCCAAGCAGGCCTGTGCCCGTTCGGGCGTCAGGCCGCCGATCGCAACGAGCGGGATCGCGCCGACCCTTGCCTTCCATTCCCCAAGTCGTGCGAGCCCTTGTGGCGCGAAGGTCATCGGCTTCAGAAGCGTCGGATAGATAGGCCCGAGGGCGACATAGTCGGGAGAGAGCGCAAGCGCTCTTGCGAGCTCTCTTTCGTCGTGAGTTGAGACGCCCAGCTTGACGCCAGCGGCTCTGAGCGACTTGAGATCCGCCCCGTCGAGATCGCTCTGGCCGAGATGGACGAATCCGCACCCCTCCTCGATCGCCAAGCTCCAATAATCATTGACCACAAGCGTCGTTCCATGCGGAGAACAAAGGCGCGAGGCCGCTCGGATCGCGTCGCGCACCTCCTCCTTTGAGCGATCTTTGATCCGCAACTGCACCAGCTTCACGCCTAAGGGCAGCAGCCGCTCGAGCCAACGCACATCGTCAACGATCAAATAAAAGGGATGAAGCTTCACGCTCCACCCTCGGCGAAGGCGCGTCCCAACACGGGAGTCGAAGCTTCGGCGAAATCGCGCGGCGTCATCAACCCGGCGCGGTGCGCGCGCCTCCCAGCGTCCATGGCCAAAGCGAAGGCCCGCGCCATTTCGACAGGGTCGGAGGCACGCGCTATGGCCGTATTGAGCAGCGCGGCGTCGAAGCCGAGTTCTGCGACAGCCGCCGCATGAGAAGGCGCGCCGAGCCCGGCGTCGACGATGAGAGGCGTCCCTTTGAAGCGCGCGCGTAGCGCACGCAGGCCGAAGAGATTATTGATCCCGCGACCTGAGCCGATCGGAGCAGCCCAGGGCATCAGCACTCGGCAGCCCGTGTCTAGCAGCTTCTCGGCGACCGAGAGGTCCTCGGTGGTATAGGGAAAAACTCGAAAACCATCGCCCGCCAGGACGCGGGCGGCCTCGACCAGACCGAAGGGCTCGGGCTGAAGCAAATCTTCGTCGCCGATCACCTCAAGCTTGATCCAATCGGTCTCGAAAACTTCGCGCGCCATTTGCGCGGTCACGATCGCTTCCCTCGCGGTGCGGCAGCCGGCGGTGTTCGGCAGCACGCGCGCCCCTGTCGAGCGCACCAGCTCCCAAAAGGTCTCGCCGCCACGTGCGCCTCCGGCCTCGCGGCGAAGCGAAACGGTGACGATCTCAGCCCCCGAGGCTCGGATGGCTTGGGCAAGTAGCGCGGGCGAGGGATAGCGCGCCGTGCCGAGCAGGAGGCGCGACGAGAAGCTTTGTCCATAGAGCGTCAACGGATCCAACTTGCGCTAGCCTCCCTGCCTCGGCGTGACGATCTCGACGCAATCGCCCTCCTTGAGCCTCGCTCCGCCACGGGCGTCTCTGGGCACAAATTCGCGGTTGAGCGCGGTAGCGCAGGGTCCATCGCGAAAGTCGAGTTCCGTCAGCAGGGCTTCGAGCGTTACGGCTGCGACCTCGCGCATTTCGCCGTTAACTCGGATATTCATCGCAAACCTCCTCGAACCAGGCGTCCTCGAGCAACACGCGTGCGGCGCGGCGCGCCAGCGCCGGGGCGAGCAGGAAACCGTGTCTATAGAGGCCGTTCAGATAGAGCGTTCTCCCGCGCCGCGTCACGCGCGGTAGATTATCCCTAAAGGCGGGGCGCAAGTCCGAGCCCGTCTCGACGATTTCGGCGTCAGCGAAGGCGGGATGAATAGCGTAGGCCGTATTGATGAGCTCGACGAGCGAGCGTGCGGTAACGCGCGCGCGTTCCTCATTCTCGATCATCGTAGCGCCGATCATGAAAACGCCACCTCCGCGCGGAACGACATAGGCGGGATGTCTCGCATGCAGCATATGCACCGGGCGAGAGAGCGCGATCTCGCGCGTGCGCAAGACGAGCATCTCACCTTTCACGCCGCGCAGCGTCTTCAGTGCGTCGCGCGCCGCAAAACCGCGAGAGTCCACAGTCCAGTCCGCGTCGCCAGAAGGCGTCGCCGCGAAACGAAGCGTCACATTTGGCAGAGCGGCAAGCTTTTCGGTAAGCGCGGCCATGGCGATCGCCGGTGTAAGATGCGCTTCCATTGCAAAGAAGAGCGCCTCGTCGAATCGCTCTGCGAGATCGGGCTCGAGACGGCCGAGCGCCGGGGCGTCGAGCAATTCGAAGCCCTCCGCGCGGCGGGAAAAATCAATAAGCTCGGCTTTTTCGCGCGCTGGCGCCACGACGAGGGTGCCATTTCTCGTCGCCACCGGGACGTCTGTCGTCCAGAAGTCGAGCGCCTCCTGCCCGAGTTCGGCGACGATCGGCTCTGAAGTCTCGAGTTCGCACCACGGCGCAATCATTCCCCCGGCGTAGCGCGAGCAGCCGAGACCTGGGGCGCGCTCTCGTTCGACGAGCGTGACGGCGACGCCACTCTCAAGTCCGCAGCGGGCGATTTCGAAAGCGGCCGTCAGCCCCGCGACGCCGGCCCCGACCACCTCAACGCGCATCTCGGCGCGGCTCACATAACGGGATCACGAAGCCCTCCCTCCGCCGGTTCCAGCCGGATCAGGTTCGAAGGGTCGCCGACCCGCGCACGGAGCGCGCCCTCGGCCTCTCAGCCCCGGCGACGGTCTCGGGCGGGGCTCCCCTGGCGTCGGAGAACATGGGCCGTGAGAGGGGACGCGTCAATACGACCGATTGCCCGTGCGGCTGAGATCCGCTCTATTGCCGATCCGCAACATAGTCCTCGCAACTCTCGCCGAATTCGGCGAGGCCGTCCGCCAGGAACGAGGCCAGCAAAGGAATGCCGAGGAGGTAAGCAGAAGTCGGGCCCTTGCGTCTCTCGCGCGCCTCCTTGACGGCCTCCCTCCACTCGCTGACGGAAAAGTCGCCGCGACCGACCCAGGCGAGTGCGACGAGTTCGCATTGCTCATCCTCATCCATCGCGTCGATCGCCGCCTTTATTTCGGCGCGGACGGTTCGATACGCCTCCTCGGTCATGATGCTGGTGAAACGGTCGTCCGTCTCATTGGAGGCGTCGGCCTCGACCCCCTCATCCTCGCATTCGAGCTCGCGCGCCTTGACGATGACGAAACAGACTTTTTCGGTGTTGATGTCCGGCATCTCCATCCCCTGACCCGCCGGTTGTCCCGGCCTCGTTTCGGCCGACATTCTCTCCTTTTGACATAGGCGCCCAGGCCGCGATGGCGAGCGCACGCCGGACGCCGCGCCAGTTTGCCGCGGACTTGGCCAACGCCTTCACGCGCGGTATGGCGTCAGCGTGTCTTCTGTTCCCACCCCGGGCCTCCTCCTGGCCGCGCTCCGCTCGGGCTCCGGCAAAACCACGCTGGCGCTCGGCATGATGCGCGCGTTGACGCGTCGCGGCCTAAGAGTTGCGCCCGCCAAATGCGGTCCGGATTACATCGATCCGGCCTTTCATGCAGCGGCGACCGGACGGCCCAGCGTCAATCTCGACGCCTGGGCGATGGACCAAGAACTCATCTCCCATCTTGCGGGCCGCGTCGCCACGGAGGCCGACATCGTGATCGCAGAAGGAGCGATGGGGCTCTTCGACGGTGCGCCGCCCTTGGATTTTGCGAGCGGCGCCTCCTCTGATATCGCGCGCCTCACGGGCTGGCCGGTCGTGCTCGTGCTCGATGTCTCGGGTCAGGGTCAGTCAGCTGCGGTCCTCGCGCGTGGGGCCGCCTCTCATGATCCGAACGTTTCCATCGCCGGCGTCGTGCTGAACCAAATTGGCTCCGAGCGCCATCGCAAGCTCTGCGCTGAAGCCATCGAGGCTACGGGCGTTGCCGTCTTTGGCGCGCTGCCTCGTGTCAAAGCCTTGTCGCTTCCCGAGCGGCACCTTGGTCTCGTGCAGGCCGACGAAACGGAGGGTCTCTCGACGAGGCTCGAGGCGCTCGCCGATTTCATCGAGGCGCACGTCGATCTCGACGCGGTCCTTGTCCGCGCCGGCGGCGAGGCGACAAGTGACCCGATGCCAAGGCGCCCCGCGGATCCCCCTGGGCAACGCATTGCGGTCGCGCGCGATGAGGCTTTTTCTTTCCACTACGCCCACTTGCTACAGGCGTGGCGTGCAGCCGGCGCGGAGCTTTACTTCTTTTCGCCGCTCGCGGACGAGTCCCCGCCCGAAAGCTGCGACTTCTGCTGGCTCGCGGGCGGCTATCCCGAGTTGCATGCCGGCCGCATCGCCGCAGCGAAGAACTTTCACGACGGCTTGCGACGCTTTGCTCGCACGCGGCCCGTGCATGGCGAGTGCGGAGGCTATATGGTTCTCGGCGACGGCCTAGTCGACGCCACGGGCGAGCGTCACGCTATGGCGGGCCTCCTTAGGCTCGAAACGAGTTTTTCGCAGCGCAAACTCTCCCTCGGCTACAGGCGGGCGACCCTCGCCGCGGCGCACCCGCTCGGCGCGGAGGGCTCAATACTTTATGGCCACGAATTTCATTACGCCGTCACGCTGCGCGAAGACGGCCTGCCCTTTGCCTGGGTCCGAGACGCCTATGTGGAGGAAGCGCGCGCTAGCGGCCTGCGAGAGGAAACCGTAAGCGGCTCCTTCTTTCATCTGCTTGCGACAAAAAAAGGGGCCGCCGACGAGGCGGCGGCCCGAGTTTAGGGAGGAAACGCCCAAGGAGGGCATCGAAGCAAGAGCGATCTCGCTGCGATGCACTCTTGATAATGCTGCGCCGCACAAAAGTCAAGCTAAAACCGCGCGCAGGCTGAGCAATTTCCGGGCAGAGGCAAGATTACATGCAGCGATAGCTAAATGCGGTCTTGAATTCATGGATTAGACGCGGACACAGCGGCTGAGACAAGCGGTTGGTCAATGTCTGGGCAACCCGACGAAGATCCGCCACCCGGAAAAATCGTCCTGAGGTCACCGGCTAGCGTGGATCGATGATTGCAGCAACTCTGGCGAGTGGCAAGTCGCCCCTGGCGCCGAGCGGAAAGTCGACAGCGGCGCCGTTCAACAGCGAGGGGGCGGAGGTCTAGCCTCGGCGCCTGCGGGAGGAAGCATTTTGGGGGAATGGAACTCAGAACTCTATATGAAGTTCGAAGAGGAGCGCACCCGCGCCGCGCGGGACCTCCTATCGCGCGTTCCCGACTTTGAACCGAGCACCGTCATCGATCTGGGCTGCGGTCCAGGCAACAGCACGCTTCTCTTGCATGCCCGCTATCCCAATGCTGCGATCCTCGGCGTCGACACGTCGAGCAATATGTTGGGCGTCGCCCGTCTGCGCGTTCCCTCCGCAACCTTCCTAAACCAGGATATCGCGCAATGGCGTCCGAAATCGCCGCCGGATTTCTTTTTCGCGAATGCGGCCTTGCATTTTGTTCCCAATCACTATGCGCTCATCCAGCGACTCGTCTCGATGCTTGCGCGCGGCGGCTTTATCGCGGCCCAAATGCCAAACAGCACGCATCAGGCGTCGCATGCGCTGATGCGGATGATCTCGGCGGAAGGCCCCTGGGCCGATCGCCTCCTGCCGATCGCCAAGACGAGGCCGCCGATCGGACCCGCGGACGAGTATTATCGACTGCTGACCCCGCTTTGCGCGAGCGTCGACATTTGGGAGACGAGCTATGTGCATCCCGTCGCGGGGCCCGATCAGATCGTCGAATGGTTCGAGGGCGCGGAGCTCCGGCCTTTCCTGGATCCCCTCACCGAAGAGGAACGCGCGACCTTTCTGACCCGTTATCGCGAAGAGCTCGAGGCGTCCTACGATCGCCAACCGGATGGACGTCTCTTGCTCCACTATCCACGCCTATTTTTCGTTGCGCGCGCCAAGAGCTGACAAGAGCTAACCAACTCGGAGCATCCTCGAGATGACGGTAACAATCTATCACAACCCCAGCTGCGGGACTTCACGTAACGTGTTGGGCATGATCCGAGAGCGCGGCGTCGAGCCCACAATCGTTGAGTATCTGAAAACGCCGCCGAGCGCTGCCAAGCTGAAGTCGCTTCTGGCGCAGATGGGAATTTCGGCGCGCGACCTGCTGCGCAAGCGCGGCACTCCTTATGTCGAGCTCGACCTCGATGACTCGAAGTTGAGCGAAGCGGATTTGATCGGGTTCATGGTGAAGCATCCCATCCTGATCGAACGGCCGATTGTCGAGACGCCGAAGGGAGCAAGGCTCTGCCGGCCGAAGGAGCGGGTCATGGATATCCTGTAGGATAGGCCGCTGTTCAAGCCACACCGATCGTTGGAGGAGTCGAAGCCTTCAGGGAAGCTTTCCTCCTTCCGGTCCAGGGCTCCTAGTCAAACGACGCTCCACGGCGCCCCGCGCCAGTCTGTCCACGCGTTCGTTCATCGCGTCGCCGGCATGGCCTCTCACCCAACGCCAGTCGATGTCATGACATTCACTGGCTGCTTCGAGCCTTTGCCAGAGATCGACGTTCTTGACGGGTTTCCTTTCCGCTGTCCTCCAGCCGCGCGCCTTCCAGGCTCGCATCCACTGCGTGACGCCGTTGCGCAGATACTGAGAATTGGTGTGGAGCGTCACGGCGCAAGGCCGCGTCAGCGCCTCCAGCGCCACGATCGCCCCCATAAGCTCCATGCGATTATTGGTCGTCGGATCTTCGCCGCCCGAAATCTCCCTCTCGCGGTCGCCAAAGCGCAGGATCGCGCCATAACCGCCGGGCCCCGGATTGCCCGAACAAGCGCCGTCCGTCCATATTTCCACGCGGCGCGTCATTTGCGATCGCGAGGCGCAGTCCCTCGCGCACGCTTAAAGCTCGAGGCCGTAGTCGCGCACATGGCTCGCGCCTCCGTGAAATTTAAGCTTGGCAAGATATTCGCGCGGATCTTTTGGGCGCACGAGCGCGCCTGCGGGAACCGATAGCGCATCGACGAAACGCGTGAGCAGGAACCGCAGCGCCGCCCCGCGCGCGAGGATGGGAAAGGCTGAAAGCTCGCGCGCATCTAGGGGGCGAACTCGCCGATAGGCTTGGATGAGCGCCCGGCCTTTTGCCGGAATGTAATTCCACTCGGCGTCGAAGCACCAGGCGTTGAGCGCAATCGCGAGATCATAGGCGAAGGCGTCGCAGCAGGCGAAATAGAAATCGATCAATCCCGAGACACGATCACCGAGGAAAAAGACGTTGTCGGGAAAAAGATCGGCGTGGATGACCCCGCGGGGAAGATCGCAGGGCCAGACTGCTTCCAGCATCGCGAGCTCGGCCGCAATGAAAGCCGCCATTCCGGGCTCGACTCCATCAGCTTCCCGCTCATGCGACGCAAAAAGCGCGCGCCAGCCTCCAATGGAGAGCGCATTGGCGCGGCCCATGCCAAATCCCGCTCCGGCGAGATGGAGCTTGGCCATGGCTTCGCCCAGCGCTGCGCAGTGGCCGGCGTCTGGATGATGCACCGCGTAGCCTTCGAGGAAAGTGACGAGCGCCGCCGGGCGTCCCACGAGCCGCCCCAATGCTTTGCCTTCGCGATCCTTCACCGGCAGCGGGCAAGAGACCCCGTTAGCCGACAGGTGCTCCATCAGAGAGAGGAAGAAGGGCAAGTCTCCTTCCGCGACGCGCTTCTCATAAAGAGTGAGAATGAAATACCCTGATTCCAGGTGTAGAAAGTAATTCGAGTTCTCGACGCCTTCGGCGATGCCCTTGCAAGAGAGCAGCGCGCCCAGATCATAACGCGAGAGAAAGGCGAGGAGCTCTTCGTCGCTGACTTCCGTGTAGACTGCCATGGCGCTCGTGGGACGATCGGGGACGAAACTTGTTCATCGCCGTTGGCGGCGTCAGGCGATCGCCCGCAGTTCGCGAGGAAGTGGAAAAGAAACGCTCTCGTCGGCCGCCGAGACGGTCTCGACTGTGATGTCGAAACGCTCGGCGAAGGCGTCCATGATCTCCTCAACGAGCACCTCCGGCGCGGAAGCGCCAGCCGTGATGCCAAGCCTTTTGACCTCGCCAAAGAGGCTCCAGTCGATTTCGTTGCGCCCCTGCACGAGACGAGCCGGCGCCCCGGAACGCTCCGCGACCTCGCGCAATCGTTGCGAGTTGGAGGAATTGGGCGAGCCGACGACCAGCACCGCATCGACCTGCGGAGCGACGCGCTTCACCGCCGCTTGGCGATTGGTGGTCGCGTAGCAGATGTCCTCCTTGTAGGGCCCGACGATCTTAGGAAAACGCTGGGTCAGCGCTTCGACGATCTCTTGCGAGTCATCCAGGGAAAGTGTCGTCTGGGTGACATAAGCGAGGTTCTCCTCCAGGTTGAAGGCAAGCCCCTCGACGTCGGCGACAGATTCAACGAGGACGACGGCGCCATCCGGCAATTGCCCCATCGTGCCCACGACTTCGGGGTGCCCAGCGTGACCGACGAGCAGGACGCGCCGTCCGCGTCGATGGTGAATTTCGGCTTCTCGATGCACCTTTGTCACGAGCGGGCAAGTCGCGTCGATCGCGAGAAGATTCCGCTTCGCGGCGTCCTCCGAGACCGACTTCGGCACCCCATGGGCCGAGAAAATCACGGGGGCGGTCGTATTGGGCACCTCCGAAAGCGCTTCCACGAAGATCGCGCCCTTGGCTTTGAGCGCCTCGACGACGTAACGGTTGTGGACAATCTCGTGGCGCACGTAGACCGGCGCGCCGTAGACCGCCAGCGCCCTCTCGACCGCGTCGATGGCGCGGACCACGCCGGCGCAAAAGCCGCGCGGCGAACAGAGCAGGATTTTGAGCGGCGGCTTCTCGATGCGGGACTGCGCGTCCATGGTGGCGCTCTTTGCGAAGGTTTTGCGGAAACCGGCGCACGAGGGAGCCGGAACGGCGTCAAGCGCCGCCTTTGGCCGACTTGATGTCGCGCCCCGGCAGGCGTGTCAAGCTGGCTAGGAATGGACCTCGCCGCCCTTGAAAGAGCCCCCCTGCTTTCCGAGACGCCAGTTTTTGTCCACCGAATGGAGTGTAGACGCGCCCTTCCTCGGAACTGGGGCGGGGCGCTCCTTATTTGGCGAATCAGCGGCGGCAGTCATTCTCCCAAATCGCGGCGCGCTGTGCGGGAGTCTCCCAAATCGACGAAGCTCATCGAGCACTCCGAATAGCGGGATTTGACGTGGCGTGAGTTGGGTTGACGATCCATACGGCGAGGATAAGGATTTGATTTTTATGAAAACATCCACAGTAGCTAAGAAGGCGCTTAGCCCGGCGAACACGGCGAACGTTCTGGCGCGTGGCGAATTCGGGGAACTCGACAAAGTTTGGGGTCAGACCGCTGTTCTGATCGCGCTCGACTCCTGGGCTCAAAGATTTCGTTCGCGTGCAAAGCGCGCTAGAACCGCGCCCGACGCGGGGCGATCCACGGCTCGCGCTGGAGCGAATTGTGCGGAAGTCGGCAAATTTCGGCGACGAACTCGCCCCAGCAATCAAATCCGACGCGGTTCGTGGCTCTCGAACGATTTCGTTCGGGCGAGAAGCGCGCTAAAGGGCTGACGATGCGCGTTCTTGGGATTGAAACCACCTGCGACGAGACCGCCGTTGCGGTCGTCGAAGAGAAGTTTGGCGGCGTGGGCGCGGAAATCCTCTCAAATGAGGTGATGAGCCAGATCGCCCGGCACGCGGCCTATGGCGGCGTCGTGCCCGAAATCGCTGCAAGGGCGCATATTGAGGTCCTCGACAGGCTCATTGGCCGGGCGCTCGCCGACGCCCGAACGGAGGTCAATCGGTTGGACGCGATCGCAGCAGCAGCCGGTCCCGGCCTCATCGGCGGCGTGCTTGTCGGCCTGACGGCCGGCAAAGCCCTGGCGCTCGCGGCAAGTAAACCTTTTGTCGCAGTTAATCATATCGAGGCCCATGCGCTCACCGCGCGACTGACAGAAGGTCTCGGCTTTCCCTATCTCGCGCTCATTGCTTCTGGCGGACACACCCAGATCGTGGCGGTGCGGGGCATCGGCGACTACGAGAGACTCGGCACGACGGTCGACGATGCCGCGGGAGAGGCTTTCGATAAGGTCGGCAAGATGTTGGGTCTTCCCTACCCCGGCGGCCCGGAGCTCGAAGCGCTGGCTCGTCAAGGCGACCCGCAACGCTTCGATTTCCCGCGCCCCATGATTGGGCGCCCGGAAGCCGACTTCTCGTTTTCCGGCCTCAAGACTGCGGCCCGACAGGCGCTTCTGCGCCTTGGGGATTTGCCGCGCGAGAGCGACAGGCGCGATCTCGCCGCTTCGTTCCAGGCGGCGGTCGTCGACGTAGTGATTGATCGGCTGCGCGTCGCGCTCCGCATTCTCAGCAAGAATCAGGAGCGTCCGCAGGGCCTGGCGATGGGCGGCGGCGTCTGCGCCAATGGGGCGCTGCGTCAGGCTCTGGCGCATCTCTGTGGCGAAGCGGGCTTGCGCCTAGCGACACCGCCTCCCGAGCTTTGCGCGGATAACGCGGCCATGATCGCCTTTGCCGGCCTCGAGCGTTTCAAAATCGGGCTCGCAAACGATCTCGCTTTTGCGCCGCGACCGCGCTGGCCTCTCGATGCAGTGAACCGGCCGGACTCCCCCGCACGCGCTTCGACAGTTCCATGACCAGCCGCACGCCCGTCATGGCGCTTGGAGCCGGCGCGTGGGGAACGGCGCTCGCGAACGTAGCGGCCGTAGGCAGGGAGCGTGTTCCCCTCTGGGGGAGAGACCCGGCTCACATAGCCGCGCTTGTTCACGACCGTGAAAATGCCCGTTTCCTGCCTGGCTTGAAGCTTGCGCAAGCCGTTGCGCCGACCCATGACATCTCCGAACTGCGCCACGCTGAGATCGTGCTTTGCGCGACGCCCGCGCAATCCATTCGCAGCGTCGTTAAAGCTGCGCGCCCGCATCTCAGAGCGGGAGCAGCCTTCGTGATCTGCGCCAAGGGAATTGAGCAAGGAACGCGCGCGTTCATGAGTGAAGTGGTGGCGGAGGAGGCTCCAGAGGTCGAAATCGCCGTCCTTTCCGGCCCGAGCTTCGCTGCCGATGTCTGCCGCGGTTTGCCAACAGCGGTCACGATTGCAGCGCACACGGCCGTGCTCGGGCAACGGCTGGCGGAACAATTGTCGAGTTGCAGCTTTCGCCTCTATCGTTCTCAAGACCTGCGTGGCGTCGAAATCGGCGGAGCAGTCAAGAATGTGCTCGCGATCGCCTGCGGCATGGCCTCGGGCCGCAAGCTCGGCGCCTCCGCCTCTGCAGCGCTTATCGCTCGCGGATTCGCCGAGCTGACGCGCCTCGCCGCCGCCTGGGGGGCCAAAACGGAAACCCTGATGGGTCTGTCGGGGCTTGGCGATCTGGTTCTGACCTGTGGTTCAAATCAGTCGCGCAACTTCGCTCTCGGCGAGGCGCTGGGAAGCGGTGAACCGTTAATCGATGCCACCCACGGCAAGTTGGCGGAAGGCGCCTTTACCGCCTCCGCCTTGATGGAAATCGCCCGCGATCGATCTGTTGAAATGCCTATTTCTCACGCCGTGGCGGCCATCCTCGCCGGCGAGATGGACGTCGAGACCGCGATCGAAGCGCTCTTAATGCGCCCTCTGCGCGCAGAGGGATAAACGGCAGCCGGCCGTTGATCTTGATCTTCGCTAAAGCGCCCCCGACCGCCAACCCGCGTCGTCACGCGGTTGCGATATATTGGTGCAGCGCCCGACGTTCGGCCTCGATCGTATCGATCCGATACTTCACCGCGTCGCCAATCGAAATCAGCCCTACGAGACGCCCGTCGCGCAAAACCGGCAGATGCCGGCGCCGTTCGACAGTCATCGTCTCCATCGCGTCGTCGACCGTGTCCTGCTCCGTCAGGAAGCGGAAATTGCGACCCATGTGGCTCGCCACGGTGTCGCCCAGAGCGTCGGCGCCACGCGCGCCGATCGCAGCCAAGATATCGGTTTCGGAAATCACGCCAGCGACTTCGCCCCAGCGATCAATCACGACGAGGGCGCCAATCCCGCGCTGTGCGAGTTCCGCCGCCACTTCCTTCAAAATCTGCTCCGGCGTCGTCGTAAATACTTCGGCCCCTTTCAGGGCGAGAATACGCGCAATGCTCATACTCCCGATCTCCCTACCCGTGACTGCATCCCCATTGGATGCAATCCCACCAACAGAATAAACGCGGCTGGCGCTCAACCGTTCCGCACGACCTAGTCTTTATCCGCGCGAATTTGGCGACGGCGCGTTGCGAAGCCCTCGCCAATGGCTTCTACCGAGAAGAGGGGGACAAGCGCTCCGGTTTTCCGTAAGAGGGTACGTTTTTGGCTTCGGAGACGGCTAGATGCGGTTCAGCGACGAAGCGTTCGACGAGCTCAAGCTCGGCGAATGTGCCGAAATCACGCGTAGACTCGGCGAAGGAGTAGACCCCGCCCCGTTTCCCAACTTCGAAAAAGGAGCCTCCGGTGACGCTAGTTCCGTCGCGGAGGGAGCTTGGCTGACGTCGCTCGTCCTAGAAGTCATCGGCGCGCATCTGCCGGGTCCGGGGACTCGCCTCATCGGTCATAGCCTCGAAATCGAGCGTCCCTTGGCGGTGGCCGAGGCCGTCACTGCGCGCGTAACGCTGCGCGAGAAAGGCGCTCACCCGAGGGAACTCGTTCTCGATTGCGCTTGCTTCAACCCGGCGCAACAGAGGCTCGCCAGCGGTCATGTGCGCGTGATCGCGCCGCTGCAAAGCCCCGTTATGAAGCCCGTCGCGGATTACCCCGAGGAAGGTGCGCGTTACCGCGAACTCATCACCGCCGCCAAGAAGTTGCCGCCGATCAGAACGGCCGTCGTCCACCCTTGCGATGGGGCTTCGCTGCTCGGGGCCTTGGAAGCAGCAAAAGAGGGGTTGATCATTCCGATTCTCGTCGGTCCGGAGCCAAAGATCCGTGCCACGGCAGAAGCGGCCGGGGGCTGTCTCGACGGTGTCGAACTCGTTGCCGCGCCGCACAGCCACGCTGCCGCAGAGCGCGCCGTGGCGTTGGCGCGCGAAGGCTCCGTCGATGCTTTGATGAAAGGCGCGTTGCATACCGACGAGCTGATGGCGGCGGCGGTCGACGCGGCGCTAGGGCTTCGCACTGAGCGGCGGATGAGCCATGTCTTTGCGATCGACGCGCCGCACTATCCGAAACCGCTCTTCATTACGGATGCGGCGATCAACATCTATCCCGACATCGAGACGAAGCGCGACATTGTGCAGAATGCGATCGACCTCGCCCGATCCTTGATGATTGATCCCCCCAAAGTGGCGATCCTTTCGGCCGTTGAAACGGTCACGCCGAAAATCCCTTCGACCATTGACGCCGCAGCGCTTTGCAAAATGGCGGATCGCGGCCAGATCACCGACGCAATTCTCGATGGCCCTCTCGCCTTCGACAATGCCGTATCCAGGGAGGCCGCGCGCGCTAAGGGGATCTTCTCCTCTGTGGCCGGCGACGCCGACATTCTCGTCGCGCCGGATCTCGAGGCTGGCAACATGCTGGCAAAGCAACTGGTTTATTTGGCTGAAGCCGGCATCGCTGGTCTCGTCCTGGGGGCGCGGGTTCCGATCATGCTGACCAGCCGGGCCGACGGCGTGCTCTCGCGGCTTGCTTCCGCAGCGCTTGCGCAGATCTTCGCGCATTGGCGTCGAAGAGGAGGGTGGCGCCGCGCTGAGCATGAAGTAGGAGCGCGTTGAGTGCCTGTTTCTGAGAAAAAAGCGCCTTCATGTTCGCCGCCGGAACATGAAGACGCTCTTGAGCCAAAGAGCTGGAGAACTAAGCCGTGATGCGCTCGTCGGCTTCTGAGGGCTCGCGAAGCACGTAGCCGCGGCCCCAGACGGTCTCGATATAGTTGCGGCCTTCACTGGCGTTGGCGAGCTTCTTCCGCAACTTACAGATGAAGACGTCGATGATCTTGAGCTCCGGCTCGTCCATGCCGCCATAGAGGTGGTTGAGGAACATTTCCTTGGTCAGCGTGGTGCCTTTACGCAAGGACAGCAGTTCGAGCATCTGATATTCTTTCCCGGTCAGATGCACGCGAGCACCCCCGACCTCGACAGTCTTCTGGTCCAGATTGACGATGAGATCTCCCGTGGCGATGACCGACTGGGCGTGCCCCTTCGAGCGGCGCACAATCGCATGGATGCGCGCAACGAGCTCATCCTTATGAAAGGGCTTGGTCAGATAGTCGTCAGCGCCGAAACCTAGTCCCTTCACCTTGTCTTCGATGCCTGCCATACCGGAGAGTATGAGGATTGGTGTCTTGACCTTAGCGACGCGAAGCGTGCGCAGAACCTCGTAGCCCGACATGTCGGGAAGGTTCAGGTCGAGAAGGATGATGTCGTAGTCATAGAGCTTGCCGAGGTCGATGCCCTCCTCGCCGAGATCAGTCGTGTAGACGTTGAAGTTCTCGGACTTCAGCATGAGCTCGATGCTTTGAGCCGTTGCGCTATCGTCTTCGATCAGTAAAACGCGCATGTCAGTTCCCCACCGAGCCCCTGCTCTAGCCTGCGACGATCCCTTGCCGGAGCCCGCCGGCGCGTGTTGCGCAACCCGCTTGAACGCAACTTTGCCCTATTTAATTAACCCTAACTCCCAAATGGTTAAGAAACCCTCACTGACGGTCACGCAACTCATTGGACTCTCTTTTTTCCTCCCTCTGTCAAATGACGCTCGGGCTTCCAAGAACGAAAGAGGCAAGATTTCGCCTGGGCCCGCCCCGAATCACTCGCTAGCGTTTGTATAACCCGCATGTGCTCCGAGGTGAATCGGGTGCTTCCTCAGTTGCGTCGAATATTTCCGGGGTGGGCGTTCGTAGGCAACCCGACCCTATGGCTCCACTGGCGAAAAAAACGATCAGGCCGACGACTCCTTTTGCGACGCAGCAAGCAGCGCGTCGAGACGTCCCACCTCTTCGAGCGCGTAGAGGTCGTCGCAACCGCCCACGTGGCGCTCGCCGATAAATATCTGGGGCACAGTGCGCCGTCCGCCCGCGCGAGCGCTCATTTTCGCCCGGCCCGCGGGATCGCCATCGACGCTAATCTCCTCGAAACTCACGTTCTTTTGGGAAAGAAGCCGCTTTGCTGCGAGGCAGTAAGGACAACTGGAGGTGGTGTAGATGACGACCTTGGGCATACGGGTTCCTGTCCTCACCGGGCCTTGGCCCGGATATCAAGCGGTTACTCCGCGTCGGAGTCCGCAATGTACGGAATACTCGCTAGCTCGCCGCTGAACCGAGGCTCGCGACGTTACCAACGATCCTTCAATTTACCATGGAGGCCCTGAAATTTGGAGGGTCGGAGTCGTTTCCCGACCACCTCCCGTCTGATCCTGAATGTAATCCCATCAACCTCCCGCATCACTCTGGACCACTTGCCCAGAGCCATGCCGCGCCCCGGACGCCGCTGCTATCGCCGTAACGATTTCGGACGATTGGCGTGGCCAGCGCGTCGGTAAAAGCATAACTTGCGACGAGGCTTTCCAAACCCTCGTAGATCCAACTGATATTTGAAACGCCGCCTCCCAGAACGATGACGTCGGGATCGACGACATTGACGACAGACGCGAGAGCGCGCGCCAAACGGTCTCGGTAGGCGTCGAGCGCCCCGAGCGCCAAAGCGTCGCCGGCGCTGGCGCGTCGCGCCACCTCCTCGGCTGCGACCGTTTCGCCGCATCTTTCGCCATAGTCGCGGGAAAGGGCGCCGCCGCAGAGCGCGGTTTCGATGCACCCGTGACGCCCGCAGTAACAGGGGCTTCCGGGAAATTCGTCCGGCCGCATGCGTGGCAAGGGATTGTGACCCCATTCGCCGGCAATCGCATTGGCGCCTCGCAAGAGCCTGCCGCGAATTATCAACCCGCCGCCGACGCCCGTGCCGAGGATAACGCCGAAGACGACCTCCCCGCCGCACCCGGCGCCGTCCGTCGCCTCCGACAGCGCGAAGCAATTGGCGTCATTCTCGATTCGAGTCATGCGGCCAAGGGCCCGCTCCAGGTCTTCCGCGAAAGGGCGTCCGTTAAGAACCAACGTATTGGAGTTTCTTATGAGCCCGGTCCGTGGCGACATGGAACCCGGTACGCCGACTCCGACGCGCGCCTCCTGACCTAGCTCGGCCTCCATTGAGTGGACGAGATTGGCAACGGACTTAATGATGGCTCCGTAATCGGAAGCAGGGGTGGGCGTACGACGGCGCAGTAGCCTCGCGCCGAAGGGATCGAGCGCAATCGCCTCTGTCTTCGTTCCGCCGAGGTCGACACCGATGCGCAGCCAGCCGGCATTCATCGGGCTTGCGAGCGATCGAGGTTCTTGGCGTCCTTCAGGGCCGGTTTGGCGGATTCGTCAATGCGCGCCTGATCGAGGTCGAGATCCATCGCTTTCACGCCGTCCCATTTGACTCCAGACAAGTCGGCGCCAGAGGCGTCTGCGTCCTCGAGCGCAGCGCCCGCGAAGCTGGCTCCTGCGGCGTGGAGGAAGCGCAGATCGGCGTGACTTAGGTTAGCCGCCGTGAAATCGGCTTCCTCGGCATTCGCCGTGCTCAGCACGACGCGCATCAACCCCATCGACTGATTCTTCATGTCCGCGGAGAGATCGGCCTCGACGAACCTCGCGCGGCGCAAACTTGCGCCCGTGAGATCGCCGGTGACGCGGGCGCGCGAAAAGTCCGCATCATCGGCGCGCATGTGCTGCATCTGAGCAGAAAAGAGATGCGCGTCAACGAGCGACGCGTGCGAAAGATCCGCTTCCAAGAGCCACGCCTGGTCGAGGATCGCATGGTCGAGCTTCGCCCCGACGAGGCGCGCCTTCACGAGGCGCGCCGCGCGAAGATTCACGTAGGAAAGATCGAGGCCGGAGAGATCGAGACCGTTTAGACTTTTTTGCGAGAGATCGAGCGGCGCTCCGAGGGTCCTTGTCTTTAGGGCGTCCTCGAGCGCCTCGCGCGTGAGCTCAGCTTGAGAGTAGGCAGGCTGCGCGAGGTCAACTCCGCGCAGCATTTCCTGAGCGCTCAGCGAAGCGGTCGAAAGGAGCGCACAGAGGAACGCACCGCGCGCAAGACCAACCTGGTCATTCCGCATCATGGAGTGAGACCTCGCTCGATGCGCCCGAAAACCGCCAACGCTATCAGTCCTCTTAAGGTCTGGAGCATGATACTCGAATCTCCCGCTACAGCTTGAGCGCCGGGCCGCAACCCTGAGCCAAACCGAAACAAGCGACACCCCTATAATTAACGGATGAGCCGCGGCGGCCAACCCCAGGCCATGCTTTCTCCACGATTATCGGGTTGGGTGGAGGGGAAAGCTCCACTGGGAGAGGACCGTCGCTAAGGCCGTTTTCCACGGAGCAGCAAACGGAGAGTCCCGCGCGGAAGCTGAGCGCCGCTAATGCCGCCCGCCCGCAGGGATGAAAGGAGAAAACTCCATGAAGAAGCTTTTGGCGCTGGCCTTGGCTCTGGCTTTAGGGGGATGCTACACCCCGCAAGATCGAGCCGTTGGCGGCGCCGCGATCGGCGGTGTGACGGGCGCGACAATTGGCGCTATCGCTTCCAACGGTCGCGCCGGGGGGACGCTCGCCGGCGCCGCGCTCGGGGCTGCGACGGGCGCCGTTGTGGGGGCCGCCACTGCGCCGCCGCCACCTCCGCCGCCGCCACGCTGCGCCCGCTGGGGACGCGATTACTATGGCGAGCCTGTCTGCCTGGCGTTCTACTGAGAGAAGCGCTGCCTAGGCGCAATTGTCGCGGCCTTCCCGGCTTCGGCCCTTGGGTAGACCGGGAAGCCAGGGGGCTTGATCAGAAACCGGGCAGTCGCAGTTCCGCTCTCAGGCCTCCCCTGGGACTGTCGGTCAAACATAGTGCTCCCCCGTAGCCAGCAGCGAGATCGGCCACGATCGAAAGTCCGAGACCAGAACCGGGCTTCGTCTCATCGAGGCGGCGCCCCCTCTAAGTCGCGGCCGCGCGCAACTCTATTGCGAGTCCGGGACCGTCGTCGTCAATCCAGAGACGAAGCGTGCTTCGGCCGACCCCCATCTCATTCGCCAACGGTCCTGCGTCTACGCTCACTGCGTCTCGCGCCCATTTTCCAGCATTGTCGAGGAGATTGCCGACCATTTCATCGAGATCTTGGGGCTCGCCGGAAAACCAAAGGGAATCGGGCGCGCTAGCCGTGAATTGCACCCCGCGAGCCTCGTAGAGCTTGGTGAACGTGCGGAGGAGCGCCGAGAGAGCTGGAGCCACGCGAGTGGAGGAGCCTAAAGCCCCCGCCCGCGCCGCGGCGCGGGCGCGCTCCAAGTAATATGTAATTTGATCGCGCATGACTTGCGCCTGCTCGCTGACCTTTTCAGCCAGGGCCGAGGGCGCGGAGTCCGCTTCATTCACGATTACACTGAGCGGCGTCTTCAGCGCATGGGCGAGGTTGCCAACCTGCGTTTTTGCCCGTTCCACAATCTCGCGATTCGCTCCCATCAGGAGATTGAGTTCTTCGACGAGCGGAGCGACTTCGCTTGGATAGGCCCCTTCGATGCGGTCGCGGGCGCCGCGGCGGATTTGACCAAGCTCTCCCCGTAACACCCGCAAGGGCCTCAAGCCCACCCGCACCTGGATCGCCGCCGCAATGGCGAGAGCTACGCCTAGCAGCGTGAACGCGCCGATGAGAATGAAGCGAAATCGCTCAATTCTCGGCTCAATCTCTTCAAGGTTTGCCGCCACCTGAAGGAGATAGACACCCGCGTCCCGAACGTTGGTTCTCGATTCGACCATGTAAAGGCGATCGCCTGCCATGCCTTCGACCTCGCCCCCGCGAATTCCGGCGAGAAGCTCGCTCGGCGACGACGAAGCCGGCAGCCTCGGCAGCTGCCCTGTGAAGAGAGAATGGGAGGTGACGATCTCATGGGGCGTCACATCTGTTCTCGTAACTTGCCAGTACCAACCCTTCAACGGGAGCTCGAACCTAGGCTCGGGGAGCTCGATCGAAATCTCTCTGCCTTCCTGAGCTGAGTCTTCTACGTCCCTCCCTATTTTCTTTAGGTAACCTTCAAGCTTCTGCTCGAAATTCTCCATCTCGCTGCGACGGTAGAACTCCGTCAGCAGAAACGAGGCGACGAGCAACAACGGGAAGCTCAGACCGGCGGCGGTCAAAAAGAGGCGACGCGCAATGGAACCCTCGGGGGGGAGCCAAATGCGCATCATCGGTTAATTCTTCGTTTGTTCGCCCGGAGGGGCCGCGAGATATCCCAGGCCCCTGACGGTCTGAATGAGATCGACGCCCAGTTTCTTGCGGAGACGCCCAACGAAAACCTCGATCGTGTTTGAATCCCGGTCGAAATCCTGATCATAAAGGTGCTCAATGATTTCCGTCCGTGAGATGACCCTGCCGGCGTGATGCAGAAGGTAGGCTAATAGCCTGTATTCATGAGAGGTTAGCTTGACGGGCGCGCCATCCACGACGACGCGACCCGCTTTGGCGTCAAGCGTGACGGGACCGCAGATGATCTCATTCGTCGCTCGGCCAGAGGCGCGCCGCAAAAGCGCACGAAGTCGCGCCAGAACCTCCTCCATATGGAAAGGCTTAGCGACATAGTCGTCGGCGCCAGCGTCGAAACCTTGCACCTTGTCGCTCCAGCGATCGCGAGCGGTCAATATTAGCACAGGGGTGAGACGGCCGGCCTTGCGCCATTCCTGCAAGACGCTGACGCCGTCCTTTTTGGGCAGCCCGACATCCAGCACAATGGCGTCGTAAGGTTCAGTGTCCCCTAGAAAATGCCCTTCCTCCCCGTCAAAGGCGCGATCCACAGCGTAACCGGCTTGCTGGAACGCTTCGACGAGTTGCCGGTTCAGATCTTTGTCATCTTCCACGACGAGCAGGCGCAATTCCTTCTCTCCTGCAGTCAGAGCTAAGGGCGCTTTTCTCGCCCGGGATGGGGTTTTCCGTCAGCGGCGTTTATGGGGACGCGCTCGATCCGACCATCTCGACGCATGACGGTGATATCGTAAAAGAAGACCTCGCCGGTCCGACAGAGCCTAGCCGCCAAGGGTTCCCCCTGGTTCTCCGCGCCCGCTTTGCGGAGGAGGGGAAGAGGATCGGTCAGTCCGCGCTGCGCGATCTTCTCGCGGCTTTGAGCGGCAGTGTAGCATTCCGTCACGGTCGTGGTTTCCGCGCCGCGAGCGGCAGCAGAGCAAACAAGCAGGGCGCTGGCCGCCAATACCGTTCCCCTGGGCTGGAACCTCGGCACGAAATCTCTCCCATCCGACGCCTACTAACTGCTCCCTGAACTCCGGATGAACGGACCGCTTCAGGTTAGCGTGAGGGCTACTATGAGCAAATCAGCGTCAGCGACCTCGCTTGGGCCAAGACTGTGGCCATCGACGAATAAAGTGCGGGAGATCGTCGATTTCGGCCTCCTGCTCGCTCGCCTCGACTCGCCCCCTGACTGACATTCCCACCCTGTGGACCCCCTCGGGATCGCCCGTCAGCAAATGGTGCCAGGACGGCAGGTCCTTCCCCTCGAACCGCAAACGATAGGCACAACTAGGCGGAAGCCATTGAATCTTAGTAAGCTTCTCCAGCGTCAAGCGAACGCAATCGGGAACGAGGCTTTTGCGGCCTTTATACTGCACACAACGGCAGGAGTGCTCGTCCAACAGTTTGCAAGCGACGCTGGTATAATGGATTTTTCCATTGTCCTCGTCCTCCAGCTTGACAAGGCAGCATCGCCCACAGCCATCGCACAGCTTTTCCCATTCCGATTGGGTCAGCGAAGAGAGGGGCTCCTCCCAAAAACGCTTCGAACGAGCGGACATAACGCGGGCTTTGGCTCCCTCTCTTGTGGTAGTCCAAGGACTTCATTGAATTGAGACAGGAGCATCGTCAAGAAGCTTCAAAAAGTGGTAATATCGTCGGCGATCCACGATCCCTAGCGACGGGGCCTTCCAATCTTGTGGCAAAAACTGAGCAACCTACCAATCGTTAAGCGCATCCAGCGAATGCTGCTCGCAATCGACGCTTCGATCGACTGGGGCATGTTCGATAGCGGGCGCCGGTCGCGAGAAGGATATGAGAAGTTTTCCAACTTCATGTCGCGCTTCCATGTGTCGGGCCCTGCGCGTCTCGTCGTGGAGTTACTATGCGAGACGCTCACGCTCGGCTTCGCCGCGGGGCTTCTCGCGCTGACGCTCGCCCTATCGGCCTTTCGCTTAACGAGCGAGCATGACTGGCTCAAACGCGCTGATTTAGCCGTCACTTTCTTCGACCGCTACGGGACCGAGGTGGGAAATCGCGGCATCAAGCATGACGACGCGGTGCCGCTGGAACAATATCCTCCCCATCTCATCAAGGCGGTACTGGCGACCGAAGATCGCAGGTTTTACGAGCATTTCGGCATTGACATGATCGGGACCGCGCGCGCCCTGACGGTGAATGCGAAATCTTCCGGCGTGGTTCAGGGCGGCTCCTCGATCACCCAGCAACTCGCCAAGAACCTCTTTCTCTCCAACGAGCGCACTGTAACACGCAAAATCAATGAGGCTTTCCTCGCGCTCTGGCTCGAGCACCATCTATCGAAACGCGACATCCTCCAGCTTTATCTCGATCGCGTCTATATGGGCGGCGGCACTTTTGGCGTACAGGCGGCTGCAGAGTTCTATTTCGGAAAATCCGTCAAGGACGTGACCGTGGCGGAGGCGGCGATGCTTGCCGGGCTGTTCAAGGCGCCGACCAAATATGCCCCCCACGTCAATCTGCCGGCTGCGCGCGCCAGGGCGAACGACGTCCTGAACAATCTCGTCGAATTCGGCTTCATGTCCGAAAGCGAGGTGGCGCAGGCCAAACGCAACCCCGCCACGCCCGTCGCCAGAACGCAGGATTCCAGTCCTGACTGGTATCTGGATTATGCCTACGGTGAGGTGCAAAAGCTCGCCGACGCCGGCAAACTCGGGGAGGAGCGTATTTTGAACGTGCGCCTCGCGTTGGACGCTAACGTGCAGAAGAAGGCGGATTCCGTAATTGAGGACAATTTGCGCCTCAATGGCAAGACATATCACGTCAAACAGGCAGCTATGGTCGTGATGGAACCGGATGGCGCCCTGCGCGCCATCGTGGGCGGTCGCGATTATGGAGCCAGTCAGTTCAATCGCGCAACGGAAGCGCTGCGGCAACCCGGCTCATCCTTCAAGCCATATGTCTACCTAACCGCACTGATGACCGGCAAGTTCAAGCCAACGACGATAGTCGTGGATTCGCCCGTTTGCATCGGCAACTGGTGCCCGCATAACTTTGGCGGCTCTTATGCGGGATCCCTGCCTCTCGCGAACGCCTTGGCGCGATCGCTGAACACGGTCGCCGTGAAGCTCTCCATCGCGATCGGCAACGGAAACCCCAAGATCGGCCGCGCGAAGATCGTCGAGACGGCGCGCGCTCTGGGAATCACTGCGCCGCTGATGGATACGCCTTCTTTGCCGATCGGCGCCTGCGAGCTGAGCGTGATTGAGCATTCCGCCGCCTATGCCGCCTTCGTCAACGGCGGAAAGCGCACGACGCCATACGCAGCAGCCGAGATTTCCAATCGGCGGGGAGACGTGCTCTACAAGCACGACCGCGACGCCCCAAAACAGGTGCAGGCCGTTCCTCTCGATAAGGTCATCGAGCTTGGCTCAATGATGCACAAGGTCGTCCTGGAGGGCACCGGAAGAGCCGCTGACCTCGGGCCGGGCATCGACGTGATCGGCAAGACCGGCACCACCAACGGATTCAAGGACGCTTGGTTCTGCGGCTATTCGGGCACGATGGGTGGCTGCATCTGGTATGGCAACGACGACGGCGAGCTGATGAACAATATGACGGGCGGCTCGCTGCCCGCGCATACTTGGCACGACGTCATGGCTTATGCGCATCAGGGAGTGCAGCTTAAGCCGATCGTCGGCATGACGCCAGCCGCTCAGGCGCAGACGGCCTCCAATGACTCGGCCGCGAACAAGGCTGCAGATCCGTCGACCACGCAGCGCCCCGCTTCGCTATCCAAGGGCGCAGCCGAGGCGCTCTCCGCGATCGCCTCAAAAGCGAAAAACCTTCCTCTTGGCAAAGGCGCCGCGATCGAGGGCGCGCCTATAGCCCCCGCGCGAGCCGCGGCAGAGAATTTACTCCCCGGTCGCGGCGCCTTAGAATGAAGCTCGCCGAATGTCGCCCGTGGCCAGGGGATTGAGGCCTTGCTCCAGAAATCGCGCGCCGCAGCGCAACAAAATCTTCGCCCGGGTTCGTCGGGCTCCTACAAGATCTACCTCTACGCCTTTGGGACTCTGATCTGCGGTCTTGCGCTCGGCCTCCTCGCGACATGGGCGGCGTTGGACGCGGGATACGGGTTTGGGCCTTTCGTCGCCGGTCCATGGACCGCATGGCCACAAACGGGCGTTCCAGACATAGATCCTTACGCGCGGGCCGCGCTCGCGCGGCGGGGGGAGGCGCCACTAGCGCGAGGACTGGGGATCGCCTTTGTCGCCCGCACCGATTCGGCTGGCGAGCCGCTCGACGGGCGTTGCGTCTATCGCATCAGTTCTCCGGCGCCGCCGGCTCGCTTTTGGTCGCTGGGCCTTTTTGATACGAATGGCGCCCCCCTCGCCAATGACGCACAGAGATACAACTATACCTCTGGAGAAATTCTGCGGCGCGAGGGGGGCGGATTCGATATCGAGGTGACGCGAAGCGCTCGTCCAGGCAATTGGCTATCCCCAGGAAAGGCTCGGTCCTTCGTGATCGCCATGCGGCTATACGACACATCGATCGACGTTGCGGCTAAGCCCGATCCTTCAGCCTTCCCGAGGATAGTCCGCAGGTTCTGCCCATGAACTTTCCCGACAGAATTCTCGACTTCCTGCCCTGGGCGATAACCGCCGTGCTCATCGGGGGGATCGTTCATCTCGTGTCAATTTTACTCATGCCTGTCGTCGCGCCGAACGACGCCTATCACCGACTCCTTGCGGCCGCGGAATCCCTGCCGCCGACGTCCAATCATTTTGTTCCGTTAGAGGCCGCGGCGCCGGATAAGCAGCTTTTGCCCTTTGAAGACCCTGCGTTAGCGGAAGGCGCGTGCGTTTACGATCTTTCGGGAGGTTTGCTGCGCGTCACGGCCCCCACCGACGGAGAGAATTTCCTTGGGATTTCCTTCCACAGCGCGCTGGGTCCGATATTCCACGCGGTAAGCGATCGCGGCGCCAACAAAGGCAGAATTGAAATCGTGCTCGGACAGGCGCCGCAAATCGAAGACCTCGAGGAAGCGGACCCCGACAACGGTCCTCCACCCACCGAGACCCGCGTCACGGCCCCGTCGGCTCGCGGATTTGTGCTGATTCGCGCCTTCGCTAAACGTGGCTCTGACTTCCAACGCGCTCAAGCCGCCGTAAATGCGGTGAAATGCGAACCCTTTGATGTATCGGACTAAGAGAGAAAGGCAGCGGAGACCTGACAGGGATTGCGAGGCGCACCTGAAGCTCGGCAAGGGTGGCGTCTAGAGCGAGGCTGTGAGAAAAACCATGAGTTTCGGGCGGCATAGGAGCGAAGCATGAGCTTTAGGACGATCGAGATTGAACGCCACGGGCGGACGACGTTGATACGCTTGAACCGGCCTGAAGCGCTAAATGCCCTAAACGCTGAACTTATCGCCGAGCTGAATGTCGCCTTGAGCGATACCGACGTGGATCCAGAGATCGGCTGTGTGGTCCTGACCGGCTCCGAAAAAGCCTTCGCCGCCGGCGCTGACATAAAGGAAATGCGAGAAAAGAACTTTGCTGAGGCGCTTCTGGAAGATTTTCTCGGACGATGGGACGCGGTTGCGCGGGCCCGCAAACCCATCATCGCCGCGGTTTCAGGCTTCGCTCTTGGCGGCGGCTGCGAGCTGGCCATGATGTGCGACTTCATTCTCGCATCTGAGACGGCGCAGTTCGGCCAACCGGAAATCAAACTTGGGGTCATACCCGGAGCGGGTGGCACCCAACGCCTGACGCGGGCGGTCGGCAAGGCGAAGGCAATGGAGCTCTGCCTGACAGGCCGTATGATGGGGGCCGAGGAAGCAGAACGCGCCGGGCTCGTGGCGCGCGTCCTTCCCGCGACGGAACTCCTCCCCGAGGCGTTGAACACGGCCCAACGCATCGCGGCGATGTCTACGCCGGCCGTGCTATCGGTCAAGGAAGCCGTCAATCGAGCTTTCGAAACCTCGCTCGCCGAGGGCATTCGTTTCGAACGGCGAGCCTTCCACGCGCTGTTTTCGACGCTCGATCAAAAGGAGGGCATGGGCGCCTTCGTCGAAAAGAGGCCGCCGAACTTCAAGAACCGATAGAGCGGCGGGGTTCCGTGGACAACGATTCGCGCCCTCTGCTCTCCGTCGTGACGCCGCTCTACAATGAAGAGCGCAACTTGCGCCCTTTGATCGAACGTCTCCTTCCTGTGTTGGAGGGAATCGGATTACCGTTCGAGGCGCTGTTGATAGACGACGGGTCAACCGATGGGACGCTCGAAACGCTACGTGAACTCTGCGCGGCCGACTTGCGCTTGACGGCCATCTCGTTCAGTCGGAATTTTGGAAAGGAAATCGCCATCGCTGCTGGGCTGGATCACGCGCGGGGCGCCGCGGTCGTCGTGATGGACTCCGATCTTCAGCATCCCCCGGAAATCATCCCTCACTTTGTGGGAAAGTGGCGAGAGGGGTATGAAAACGTTTATGGCGAACGCGTCGATCGGGCTTCAGATCCCCGCCTTCGCGTGACGTTCACGAGACTATTCTATACCCTGATTGATCACATCGGAGATGTGACAATGCCGGCTGGCGCCGGCGATTTCCGATTACTTGACCGTAAGGCGGTCGACGCACTCTGCGCGATGCGTGAACGCGCTCGGTTCAATAAAGGCTTGTTCGCTTGGATCGGCTTCAAGACCATCGGCGTGCCCTTTGTGGTCCAGCAGCGCGCACACGGCGCCTCGACATTCAACTTCGCTCGCCTCGTTAGTTTCGCGCTCGATGGAGTGATGTCCTTTTCCTCGATCCCCCTTCGAATTTGGACCTTCTTCGGATTGCTGATTTCCGGCTGCGCTCTCGCCATGGCCGCCTGGTTCTTCTTTAAGACCATGATTTTAGGGGTGGACACGCCGGGATTTGCAACCTTGATCGTGTCAATCGCCTTCTTTTCAGGGATGCAGCTGATCTCGCTCGGAGTCATCGGCGAGTACATCGCTCGCATCTTCTCTGAGGTTAAGGGCAGACCGCTGTATGTCGTAGCGGAGCAAATTGGCAGCTCTGGCCAGGACGGCGCTACAAGAAGCGCGCGAGACCCCATCGGGAACCCATGATCCGAAATCTCGTCTCCGTTGGTGGATTCACTCTTCTTTCACGAGTGACCGGCTTTCTCAGCCAGATGGTGCAAGCCGCCGTTCTTGGGGCGTCAGAAATCTCCGACGCTTTCATCATCGCGCAGAGGCTGCCCAACACCTTCCGCAGCATATTTGGGGAAGGCGCGTTCAACACCGCTTACATCCCATGCTACTCAGAGGCGCTTGAGCAAGAGGGCGCAGAAAGCGCCAAAGAGTTCGCCTCACAAATTTTCACGCTACTCCTCGTGAGCCAGGCCTTAATATTGATTCTCGCCTGGCTTTTCACACCACAACTCGTTGCCGTCATAGCGCCCGGATTGAGCGATCGGCCGGAGAAGTTCGCGATTACGGTCGCGCTGACGCGAATCGCATTTCCTTATCTCGCCTGCATGGTGCTGTTCACGCTGCATCAGGGCACGCTCAACGCGCACGGATATTTTGCTCTTCCCGCGTTCGCGCCAAGCCTGATGAATGTCGGAGTGATATTGGGCCTGGGCATCGGTCTTTTTTTTCCGAACACGGCTGTCGCCGCGACCATCGGCTTCGTCTTGTCGGGGTTTGTTCAGCTGGCCCTCTTGATGGGGTCGGCGCACAAACATGGGCTCTTGGAGCGATTTGCGCCGGTGCGCTGGTCACGCGTTCGGGAGTTTTTCCTGAGGCTGGGTCCCGCGGTCATTGGCTCGGCGAGCGGACAAATCGCCATTTTCGCCGACACGGTTCTCGCATCTATGCTTCCCGATGGCGGTGTTTCCTCGATCCAATACGCGGACAGACTCTATCAACTCCCCAACGGCCTCATCGGGGTAGCCGCCGGCACAGTGCTGCTGCCGGAGATGAGCCGGCGCCTCGCTGCCGGCGATGAGATGGGCGCCATGCGAACGCAAAACGCAACCATGGCGATCACCGTCATGGCGGCCGCCCCTTTTGTCGTAGCATTTATCAGCCTACCGGAGTTGATTGTCGCGGCGATCTATATGCACGGTCGGTTCGGGATTGCGGAGACCTATGCGTCGGCCGACGTACTTGCGGCCTATGCGGGCGGCCTTCTCGCCTTGGTCCTTGTCGCATCTGCAAAGGCAAGCTTTCAGGCGAGAGGCGACACGCGTACGCCGATGCTGATCGCGCTCGCGGCGCTCACCGTCAATGTTGCATTGAAAGTCGCGCTGATCCATCCGCTCGGGGCGCCAGGGCTTGCGATCGCGACTGCGATCGGGCTCTGGATTAATCTCGTAGCGCTCTTGGGCATAGCGATGTCACGCGGAATAATGCGTCTCGACGCGCTTTTTGGCAAATGCTTGCTTTCCACTATCGCCGCGTCGATGTTGCTCATTATCGTCGCGCAGTTCTGTCGAGAGTCCGCTCTGGCCCTGGGATCGCATTTTGGGTCCTTCGCCAATCTGGTAGGGCTGCTTACGCTCGCGGTCATTGGCGGCCTCGTCTATCTTGGCGCGCTCATTGGGCTCTTGCGATGGCTTGGCCTTCGCCTCTCCGCGTTGCGCGGAGCCGGCAGGGGCGGTGGGCGGGAGAAAACTCCTGCGGCTTAAGCCAACATTGGATGCAGTCTAATGCAAGGACTCGGTCGCCTGCGACCTAGCGCGCCTGCGCAACGCCGCTGGCCTTCGGCTTATCTTCAGAGACTTTCGCCTGACCGGCGACGACGGACACCCCCGCGTCCTTTTCCGCTGCGGCCAGGGCTTCCGGCGTATTGGAGAGGAAAGCCGCGACGTCTTCGGCGCTGCGATCTGCGATGGCCGCGATGGAGTTGTCGTTGACGGGGTCACGGGGATCCGTGTCCGAACCCACTCCGGATTCATCCGAAAGTCGTTGCACACGGCGACCCTGGCGATCATAAACGTCGAGGACATAGGCGAGGCGCGTCCCAGACTGCGCCGGAAGGGCGGTCAGATAGACCTTGAGCCGATACGGAGCCGCCTCGCTCTTGGCGATCGCCACGTCTCGGGACCGCGCCGCTTTATCGAACTCCTCCCTAAACTTCGCCGAGACGGCTTCTGACGGTCCATCGAGACTTACGAAGGCGAGGCTCGCCCCGCGAGGATCGACGCCAGTTCCGGCCGCAAGCCGCGTCCGCGGAGCAGCAGCGGAGGCCCGCGTGTCCCGGTCCAGCGTCGTGTCCAGGCAGCCGCATAGCAGCGAAGCTAAGAAAACGATCTCCATTGCCTGCCGCAATCGCCGCTTGGCTACCGTCTTGTTCGACACAAGTCCTCCAGAGAACGCGAAGGTCGCAACGACGGCCAGGATAGACGCGAAGCCCCGCGCGGTCAAAAGAGGCGATCCAATAGCACTCCAGCAAGAAACATCTTGCGCGCACGCCAATTATGGCAAAAACAGAAGAGCCTATTAGCTCGCGGGACCGACAAGGGGGATCATGACTTGCAAAGGATCGAAGCCGCCACGGTCGACGCGCCGTTGACACTCAGCGCGGTTCGCTCGCGGGCGCTGCTCGGCCAGCAGCGCCCTCCCGGTGACAAGTCCATCTCTCATCGGGCGCTGCTGCTCGGTCTCTTGTGCGTCGGCGAGACGACGATCGAAGGGCTTCTCGAAGGCGAGGACGTATTGCGAACGGCGGAGGCGTGCAGAGCGCTCGGCGCCGCTGTGACGCGCAGCGCCGTCGGCCGCTGGAGCGTGAAGGGCGCGGGTCTCGGCTCACTCATCGCGCCTCGAGATCCGCTCGACTTTGGAAATGCGGGTACAGGATCGCGATTGATGATGGGGGTCGTAGCCGGCCACCCAATCATCGCCCGTTTTGACGGCGACGCATCCTTGCGCAAGCGCCCCATGCGACGTGTTTTGGACCCGCTCGTAAAACAAGGCGCCCGGGTCCTCGAGGAGAATGAGGGCGGTCGCCTGCCAATCCTATTGCAGGGATTGGGCGCGCCATTCCCCATAGAATATGCGACGCCAGTGGCATCTGCTCAGATCAAATCGGCGATTCTGCTCGCGGGTCTCAATTCGCCGGGACGGACCGTCGTCATAGAGCGCGAAGCCTCTCGCGACCACACGGAGAAGATGCTCACCCATTTCGGGGCGAGCGTCACCGTCGAAATTCATGATGGCGTTGGTCGCAAGGTCACGCTGGAAGGCCGGCCCGATCTTCGAGCCACGGAAGTGCGGGTGCCCGCCGACCCTTCTTCCGCAGCCTTTCCGCTCGCCGCGGCGCTGATCGTTCCCGGGTCCGACGTGTTGATCGAATTGGTCATGATCAATCCATTGCGTTGCGGCCTGATCGAGACTTTGCTGGAGATGCGCGCCGATATTACGATCGAGAATCGGCGACGCGAGAGCGGCGAAGAGATTGCCGATTTGCGCGCCCGCTACACGCCCGGGCTTCGGGGCGTCGATGTTCCCGCGACGCGGGCGCCATCGATGATCGACGAATATCCAATCCTGGCGGTGGTTGCGGCTTTCTCCGCTGGCGATACGATCATGAGAGGGCTCTCTGAGTTGCGCGTGAAAGAATCGGACCGCCTTGCGGCGATCGCCGCGGGACTCGAGGCAAATGGCGTGTCTTGCGGCATTCGCGGCGACGATCTTCACGTTCAAGGCGCTGCAGGCGCCGTCAAGGGTGGCGGATTGGTCAAGACTCATCTCGACCATCGCATCGCTATGAGCTTCCTGGTCATGGGCTTGGCTTCTCAGGATGCGGTGACTGTGGACGACGCCACTATGATCGCGACGAGCTTTCCGGATTTTCGGCCGTTGATGGAGAGCCTCGGGGCGAGGTTTGCGTGAGCGGTCTCGTCATCGCCATCGACGGCCCCGCAGCCTCCGGAAAAGGAACGCTTGCCCGGCGCCTAGCCGAGCGCTTCGGCCTGCCACACCTGGATACCGGATTGCTATACCGGGCGACTGCCTGCACCCTACTGGACGAGGGCTTGCCGCTTGACGACGTCGAAGCGGCCACCGCTGCTGCCCGCGGACTTTCGCTCATCGATTTCGACGAAGAGCGCCTGCGTTCGCGCGAGATGGGTGAAGCAGCCTCGGTTGTCGCCGCGCTGCCTCCCGTTCGCGCCGCGCTCATAGATTTGCAGCGCCGCTTCGCAGCTTGCGAAAGAGGCGCGGTGCTCGACGGCCGCGACATTGGCACCGTGATATGCCCGACCGCTAAGGTAAAAATATTCGTAACGGCGACACCCGAGACGCGCGCCCAGCGACGGGCGCTCGAACTCGCTGCGCGCGGTGAAAGAGCGGATTACAACAGCATACTCTTCGACGTGAAGAAACGGGATGAACGAGACGGATCGCGTGCGGTAGCGCCTCTCAAACCTGCAGCTGACGCCGTAGTGCTCGACACGAGTGAACTCGACATTGAAGAGGCGTTTCGTGCAGCGCTGGCGATCGTCGAGCCGAAGCTGCAATTGTGAGGCGCGCCACAACGGCCGCCATGCATGCGTAAAGGACCCAGGGGAGACGCTTGGCCAAAACCCGGTCGATCTTCGTCTGTCAAAACTGCGGCGCGGTGACCAACCGCTGGCAGGGTCGCTGCGATTCTTGCCAGGAGTGGAACAGCATCATCGAAGAGGTCGGACAGTCAAGCGGAGCAAGCCGGCCGAAGAGAAGCCGGGTCGTGACGCTCGAAGACTTGTCTGCCGAAGCCGAGGGGGCCGCGCGCGTTGCAACGGGCTTCAGCGAATTCGATCGCGTGTTGGGTAGCGGCTTCGTCCACGGATCGGTCACGCTCCTCGGCGGAGAGCCCGGGATCGGCAAGTCCACTCTTCTGATACAGGTTTGCGCAGCGCTCGCACGGCGGGGCGCCCGTGTCATTTACATTTCTGGCGAGGAAGCGCTGGCGCAGGTGCGGCTCCGCGCTCGACGTCTCGGCTTGACGGATGCGCCCGTCGAGCTGGCTTGCGTCACCGAGGTTGAGGACATCATCGCGACTTGTTCCTCGGGCTCCCCTGCGGCTCTGATCGTAATCGATTCGATTCAAACCATGCAGAGCCATACCGTGGATTCGCCGCCAGGCTCCGTAGTGCAGGTGCGAGCCAGCGCTCAAGCGCTGCTGCGCTTCGCCAAGACGAGCGGTTCGGCGATCGTCCTCGTTGGGCACGTGACGAAGGATGGACAAGTCGCCGGCCCGCGCGTTGTCGAGCACATGGTGGACGCCGTGATGTCTTTTGAGGGCGACGCCACTCACCACTTCCGCATGCTACGCGCCTCGAAGAATTGCTTCGGCGCGACCGGCGAAATTGGGGTCTTCGAGATGACGGGGCTCGGGCTCGCCGAAGTGGCCAATCCCTCCGCCTTGTTCCTTGCGGGCCGCGATGCGGCAGCGCCGGGCGCGGCTGTGCTCGCGGGAATGGAAGGCCAGCGTCCAATGCTGCTCGAAATTCAGGCGCTCGTCGCCCCAAGTGCGCTCGTGACGCCCCGTCGCGCGGTAGTCGGCTTCGACCAGAGCCGTCTCGCGATGATTCTTGCAGTCCTGGAGGCGCATGGAGGCGTGAAGCTGTCGCTTCACGACGTCTATCTCAATGTTGCGGGCGGCATGCGTGCCGACGAGCCCGCCGCCGATCTCGCCGCGGCGGCAGCGCTGGTCTCCTCACTCATCGGAGTCCCCCTCCCTGCCGATCGTGTTTACTTTGGAGAAATTGCGCTCTCCGGCGCCATACGCCCCGTCATCCACACGGAGGCTCGTCTCAGGGAAGCGGGCAAGCTTGGTTTTCGAGAAGCCGCGCTGGCGCGCGCCCAGCAGAACGGGGACGAGGTCTGCATGGCTGGCGTCACGTCATGCGCGATCTCCAATGTCGGAAGATTGGTGGAGATGGTCGTCGAATCGGCGCCGCCTAAGCGCCAAGATAAAGGTGTCGTTCGAAATTAAGCCATGGCGCTGTCTTAGCCTCTGCGCACATCCAAGCGGGTGACGGAAGCGCTGACTCAAAGAAAGCTTTGAGGGTCGACATCCACTTGCACGCGCACCCCTCCTCGCGGTGGCGGAGCCGCCTTGAGAAGTTCGCGAAGGAAACCTTGCAAGTTGGCGCGGCGCGGCGCCCTGACCAGAATACGAAAACGAAATCGACCCCGTAAAAGCGCGATCGGCGCTTCAGCTGGACCGAGTACCGACACCTCATTTGGCTCCGGCAGACCGCCGGCTGCCGCCAAGCGATAGGTGGCGGTCGGAGGCAACGCGTGAGCGGCGCGGACCAAGGCGCGGGCATGGGCCTCGGCGATAGCCGCATCTCGACCCGAAACGATCAAGGCCGCGAGGCGGCCAAACGGCGGGAGCCCGGCTCGCTCGCGGAGGGCAATTTCCTGGGCATAGAACTCCTCCGAGTCACCGCAGAGGAGCGCGCGCATGACTGGGTGCTCGGGCTGATAAGTTTGAATGAGGGCGGCGCCCGGCTTGTCGCCGCGTCCCGCTCGCCCCGTCACTTGCGCGATCAGTTGGAACGTGCGCTCAGCAGCGCGTGGATCACCGCTGCCCAACCCAAGGTCGGCATCAACCACGCCGACAAGGGTAAGATAAGGGAAATTATGCCCCTTGGCGACGAGTTGTGTGCCTATGATGAGATCGAAGGACCCTTTGGCGATGTCCTCGAGTTCGCGTCGCAGCCGCTCCCCACCGCCGAGGAAATCCGAAGAGAGCACGAGGATTCGCGCATCGGGAAATAGCTGGGCGGTCTCTTCCGCGATGCGCTCAACTCCAGGCCCACAAGAACAAAGCATTTCTTCAGCGTGACACTCTGGACATACGGTCGGCCGCCGCTCCAAATGTCCGCAGTGGTGACATATCAATGCACGACGAAAACGATGCTCAACGAGCCAGGCGTCGCATTGCCGGCAACGAAAGCGATGTCCGCAATTTCGGCATAAGGTGAGCGGCGCATAGCCCCGCCGATTGAGAAAAAGCAGGGCTTGCTCGCCGCGCGCCATAGTCTGGCCAACTGCCGTCGCGAGACGCGGGGCGAGCCAGCGGCCCCGGGCGGGACCCTCCACCCGCATGTCGATCGCATCTGCCCGCGGCAGGACCCTGGCCCCGGCTCGAGTGTCTAGGCGCAAATGGGCGTAGCGACCCATTTCGGCGTTGACGCGCGATTCGATCGAAGGCGTTGCCGAGGCCAGCACAAAACTCGCGCCTTCAAACCTCGCCCTCACGACCGCCATGTCGCGAGCGTGGTAGCAGACGCCATCCTCCTGCTTGTAGGCGCCGTCGTGTTCCTCATCGACGACGATCAGTCGCAGCTTTGTAAAGGGCAGGAACAGTGCGGAACGCGCGCCGACGACGACCTTGATCTCGCCCGTGGCGCAGCCGCGCCATATACGCGAGCGCTTCCGCTCGGAAACGGCTGAATGCCACTCTGCCGGCCTGCCTCCAAAACGCCGCGAGAATCGCTCCAGGAACTGGCTCGTCAAGGCGATCTCGGGCATCATTACGAGCGCTTGCTCGTGTTGCTCCAATGCCGCTGCGATCGCCTCGAAATACACTTCGGTCTTCCCGGACCCAGTGACGCCGTCAAGGAGAAACGGCTGGTAGGCGCGGGCAGCAACCGAGCCACGTAATGCGGCAGCCGCCTTCTCCTGCTGCAATTCAAGCACCGGTCTCGCGAAATCGAAGGTTAGACAATCGGCGACAGGGATGGCGGGCGCGCAGATGGCCTCCAGGACGCCGTCGTCGACGAGCGCATCCACGACGGAAGGCGAACATCCCGCAGCCTCAGCGAGCGCCTTCTTTGAGAAGACGAGGCCACCCTCCGCGGCCGCCAGCACGCGCGCTCGGGCCGGCGTGGCGCGCCGGGGGTTAGCGCCTGTCGCTCGATAAACCAAGCGACTTGCTTCAGGTTCCGCGCTTTCAGCCGAGCGCGTCGCTAGCCGAAGCGCCATCCCACGTGGCGCGAGGGTGTAATGCGCAAGCCAGTCGATAAAGCCTCGCAATTTCTCCGAAAGAGGCGGGCGAGGATCACGCGAAATGACCGTCTTCAAATTGCCTGGAGACCCCACCGCCTCCCGAACTTCCCATACAACGCCAAAGACCGAACGCCTCCCCAACGGAACTTCGACGTGATCTCCAGGCGCGAGCGCCAGCGCAGCCGGCGCAAAATAGCTGTAAGTCTGGTCCACCGCCACGGGCGCCAAAACCTCCACGATTTGCCCCACGGCATCGGCGTCGCTCATCAGAAGTTTCTCAACGTTTTCCTTGAGTTGCTAGCGCCTGACGTTCTCGGGGGCTGGCGAGGGCCCACGCAACCAATTCCGTCCCTGCTCCAAACCTGCTATCTGCCACGGCCATGCCCACGGATCCTGCCCCACGACACTATCCCCATCGCCATCTCCTCGGCATAGAGGGCCTTTCCCGCCCTGACATCCTCGCGCTGCTCGATATGGCCGAGGACGCGATCGAAGTCTCCCGGCAGATTGAAAAGAAGAGTTCGAAGCTCCGCGGACGCACGCAAATCAATTTATTCTATGAGGCCTCGACGCGCACTCAGGCCTCTTTCGAAATTGCCGGCAAGCGGCTCGGCGCAGACGTCATGAACATGTCGACGGCAAAGTCGTCCGAGAGCAAGGGAGAGACGTTACTAGATACCGCCATCACCTTGAATGCAATGCGGCCCGACATTATCGTCGTGCGCCATTCCCAGGCGGGGGCCGCACATCTCCTCGCTCGGAAGGTGGATTGCGCTGTGGTCAACGCCGGAGACGGCGCACACGAACACCCAACCCAAGCGCTGCTTGACGCCTTGACGATCCGTCGCAACATGGGCCGTATCGAAGGACTGACCGTTTCAATTTGCGGAGATGTGCTTCACTCGCGCGTCGCTCGCTCCAACATTTTACTGCTTGGCGCCCTTGGGGCAAGACTGCGGGTGGTGGGGCCTGCTACTCTCGTTCCACGCAGCTTCGAAAGAATGGGCGTGGCGGTTTTCCATGACATGACGAAAGGTATCGAAGGCGCCGATATTGTCATGATGCTCCGCCTGCAGCGGGAGCGCATGACTGGAGCCCTCGTACCAAGTTCGCGCGAATATTTCCAGTTTTTTGGTCTGGACGAGGAGAAGCTCAAAGGCGCCGCGGCCAACGCTCTCGTCATGCATCCAGGGCCGATGAACCGGGGGATTGAGATCGACTCCTTCGTGGCGGACGGCAGCCGCTCGCTGATTCGCGAGCAGGTGGAGATGGGCGTCGCCGTGCGCATGGCGGTTCTCGAAGCGCTGGCGCACCATCTCCCTAACGCCTGAGGGAGGCGATAGACTGTCTGTATAAATTAAGCGCGTGGCTCAAGGCCCCGAGCCCAGCCTTCCGTGGTCTTAGCGAGAAAGTCGGCAAGGCGACGCCCAGCGATCGCCTCTTGCAGACCGGCCATGAGTTCTTGATAATAGGCGATGTTCACCTGAGTGAGCAGCATCATGCCTAAGATTTCGCCTGCTTTGAAGAGATGATGCAAATATGCGCGAGAATAGTCTCGCGCCGCCGAACATGACGATTGAGCGTCAAGGGGAGCGCGATCCTCGGCGTGACGGGCGTTCATCAAATTCACCTTGCCGAAGCGGGTATAGGCCAATCCGTGACGACCGGCGCGGGTTGGCATTACGCAGTCGAACATGTCGACTCCGCGCATCACCGCTTGGACGATGTCATCGGGCGTCCCCACACCCATCAGATAGCGGGGCTTATGCTCGGGAAGATGCGGAACTACAGTTTGTAGCATCTCGATCATCACCTCCTGCGGCTCGCCAACTGCGAGGCCGCCGATCGCGAGTCCGTGAAAATCCATACTACTCAAAGCCTTCGCACTTTCAATACGAAGCGGTTTCACTGCGCCGCCCTGCACGATCCCAAAGATTGCCCGACCTGCCGCCTCGACAAAGGCCTTTCGCGAGCGTTCCGCCCAACGCAGCGAAAGTCGCATCGCGCGCTCTGCCTCAGCGTCACTGCAAGGCAGGCGAACACATTCATCGAGTTGCATCTGGATATCAGACCCGAGCAAGGCCTGGATTTCCATTGACCGCTCAGGCGTCAGCAAATGCTTCGAACCATCGAGGTGCGATTGAAACGCCACGCCCTGCTCATCGAGCTTACGGAGCTTCGCGAGCGACATTACCTGGAAGCCGCCAGAATCGGTCAGAATCGGTCCCGGCCAGCGCATAAATTCATGCAATCCACCGAGGCTGGCGATTCGTTCGGCTCCCGGCCGCAGCATGAGATGATAAACATTGCCGAGAACAATCTCAGCCCCAGCGGCGCGCACGTCTTGGGGGAACATCGCCTTGACTGTCGCCGCCGTCCCGACAGGCATGAAAGCCGGAGTCCGGATGACACCTCGCGGCGTGACGATGCGGCCTCTGCGCGCGTCGCCGTCACAATTTTCTAGTTCAAAAACAAAGCGACCCGTCATTGGTTCTCGCCCTGGGAACCGAGCCGCGCGACTTTCACCACCTCGTATTCGCCAGCATCAAACTCGTTCCAGAATATCTGGAATCGAACGCCGACGCCGACACGAATTACGCGAAGGTTCGTTCGCCACCGCCGTGAGAAGCCGACTCCGAAATCGATTTCTCCATTACGCCGCAAGATGAAAGGTCGACTATGTTCTCCCTCGAGATCGAAAGCGCCGAAGAGATGCCAAGGCGCGAGAATCGATTTCGTCTCGGCGTCGAGCCTGATATCGATCGTCATCGACGCCTCGGTTGGATCATCGCGCCAGAGCGCCTTCATGCGCGCTTCGAACGACTTCATATCCGGAAAAGCAGGCTCGCGTCTCCATAAGAATAAAATCTGTATCCGGAGCGCACGGCATGAGCGTACGCCACCTTCAGACGATCGAAGCCGCCAAAGGCGCAAACCAGCATAAACAACGTCGAGCGCGGCAGGTGAAAATTGGTCATCAACACATCCACGACCCGGAAGCGATATCCCGGCGTAATGAATATGGATGTCTTGGCCTGGAAGGCGGCTAGCCTGCCGCCCGAAGACGCCGCGCTCTCCAGGCAACGCAATGCGGTCGTGCCAACGGCGACGACGCGACCACCCCGAGCTTTGACTTCGTTTAAGGCGTCCGCAGTTTCCTCGGACAGCGAACAATATTCTGCATGCATCACATGGTCTCCCGTGTCTTGCGCTCTTACAGGCTGAAATGTGCCGGCGCCGACCTGCAGAGTCAGTTGATGCAGAGATACGCCAGCCGCTTCAACAGCGCGCAATAGCTCGTGGGTGAAATGAAGTCCGGCTGTGGGAGCCGCAACAGCCCCTGGGCGGTCGGCGAACAGCGTTTGATAGTCGCTATCATCGCGAGAGTCTGGAGTTCGCCTGCTCGCAATATAGGGTGGCAGCGGAATTGAGCCACAGACCTGAATCGCTTCCTCGAGCGCCAAGCCCGACCGATCGAAGGCGATTGTAACTTCGCCAGCCTCCCCTCGCACCTCAACCTCCGCTTCCAAAACCGAAAGAAAATCGTCCCTATGCGCGGGGCCGAAGCTCAACCGGTCGCCAGAGGCAAGCTTTTTGGCCGGCCGCGCCATGGCTCGCCATGAGCTGGGCGATAGTTGCTCGATGAGGGTCGCTTCGATTCGTGCTTTAATCTTGTCTCGAAGTCTGTACCCGTGGAGTCGAGCGCGAATCACACGCGCATCGTTAACGACGAGCGCATCCCCCGGTCTCAAGAGATTCGGCAAGTCGCGAACGTGCCGGTCCTCCAGCCTGCCCTCGCCTGCCGGCACGATAAGCATCCGCGCGCAATCTCTGGGTATCGTCGGGCGTAGGGCAATCGAACTCGGTGGGCAGGTCAAAATCGAAGAGGTCGACGCGCATTCACCTGACCAGTTTGGGGTTTGGGAGCAAATTTCATTCACCTTCCCCAAACCGAGAGACGACAAGCGCCTCTAGGGCATCGAGCGCTTGCTCGGCGTCTGGGCCCGTCGCTGTGACGCGTAGCGTCGCCCCCTTCGCTGCTCCGAGCGTTAAGATCGCCATGATGGAATCTCCGCCGACGGTCTCTTCGTCCTTCGTGATCGTAATGACAAACTCGTAGGCTTCGCAACATTGGACGAATTTTGCCGTCGCTCGTGCATGCAAGCCCTTCTTGTTGATGATCACGAGGTCGCGAGTGAGCGTTTGCTCCGGGGAAGGCACATCTTCCGCAATCACCTCCTGGCTCACTTCCGAACCTCGGTCGGTTCCCTTGAAGTGGAGCACCGCGGGCTTAGAATCCGGCTGGCGACGTTGACGTATTTTCGTCCCGCGTCCTGGGCTTGCAGAACGGCCTCTTCGAGCGTGTGGCCCTCTCTGACCGTGGCGAGCTTTATCAGCATGGGTAGGTTGACGCCGGCTAGCACCTCGACGTTACTACCGTTCATAACCGATATCGCAAGATTGGATGGCGTGCCTCCGAACATGTCGGTGAGGAGCACGACCCCTTCGCCGCTATCTGCAGCCCTGACGGCCTCGAGTATGTCAAGTCGACGACGCTCCATGTCGTCTTCAGGCCCGATGGAAATCGAAGCGATCTGCTTTTGAGGACCGACGACATGCTCCAGCGCAGCGAGAAACTCGAACGCGAGATGTCCGTGGGCCACCAGGACAATTCCAATCATTCGGCAGTACCGTTCGTTGCGATGTCACGCTGCACGACATAGCGGCAAGCTATCGTCCCGTGCACCCACCCTTCGCGCATTGAGTCCCCTTCGGTAGCCGGAGGCGAAGGATCGATTGGCGTAGCTCCGATCCACAGCAAGGTCTAGAGACAGTCCGTAACGCAGGCGGGGTCGCTATCCTATTTTGTGCAATGCGGCGAAATTGGCAAGAAAAAACCTGAGGCATGCGTCACCGTGCCTCAAGATACTGTAAAAACAGGGATATTTTCAGTCGACCCAGCCAGTCTCTGTGTTCTAGCACGAGCTTGGGCACCAATATACCGCAAATTTCTTCGGCTTCCCAAGTGTGCGCGGTCGGACGACCGGGACAAACTTCTACCCCTTCAATCAGCTCGACGACCCCTCGAATCAGTGCGCCTCTTTCAAAAGGGACGGATACAATACCTGCTCCCCGCACTTCGATTGAGCCGAGTATTGCGAAGTGCGGCCGGGCGATGAGTTGCCCGCCTCGATTTTCCAGTGCGACTCGATCATCTCCAACGAGGGAGGCGAACTCGCCCCTCCTATGAGCCTCGGAAACAAGCTCCATGCTCAGCGCGCTTTTGCCGGCGCCTGATGCGCCTTTCAGCAGCAAGCCTGCTTCTCGCAGCACGAGAGCGTTGGCATGCGCCCATTGCATGGCGTTCGCGCACGTCACGGATATGCTTTGAACCAGAGCGCAAAACGCGCCCCGAGAACGGAATCCGCACTCGTAGCTTCATCTGTGCCTTCGGGGTGACATGTCGTTCGGTTCAAGGCGCGTATACGACCACCGTGCGCCTCGACGATTTGTCGGGAAATCGACAGACCGAGGCCGGAGTTGTTGCCGAATCCTTGGTCCGGGCGGTCCGTGTAGAATTTTTCGAACACCTTCTCGAAAGCTCCTTGCGGAATGCCGGGTCCGTCATCATCGATGAGGATCTCGTATCCCTCTCGCCTGTAGCCGGACATATCGATACCGCTTTCTGGCCGCAGAAGAATACGGACTCGCCCGCCCGGCGGCGAGAAAGACCGCGCATTCGCAATGATGTTGTCGAATACCTGGGCGAGACGCGAGTCATGAGCTAGCATCCTCCAACCGCGCCTGGCGCCTTCTCCGTTGGGATCATGCTTTGTGAGCTCGATTGAGACTTGATCCTCACGCTCTACCGCATTGCCGATGCTGACGACAGCTTCGAGAACCGCCGATAAATCGAGAGGGGACGTGTCGGCTCGCGCAAGCTCGGCGTCTAGGCGAGACGCGTCGGAGATGTCGCTGATCAGGCGATCCAGGCGGGCAACGTCGTGCTTGACTATTTCCAGCAGCCGATCCCTAGCCACCTCAGTCTTAGCTATAGGCAGGGTTTCCACGGCGCTACGCAGGGACGTGAGCGGATTCTTCAGTTCGTGAGCCACATCCGCGGCGAAATGTTCTATCGCCTCAATACGGTTGTAGAGGGCGCGGGTCATGTCGCGCAAGGCACCGGACAAATGGCCAATCTCGTCTTGGCGGTCAGAAAAATCGGGAATCTCTTGCCGAGATTTGACGCCCCGCCGGACCCTGTCTGCAGCTTCCGCCAGCCGCCGCATCGGTTCCGCGATAGCATTTGCAAAAAGCAACGAGAGCAGAGCCATTACCCCGGCTGAAACGAGAAAAATCCGAATGATCGCCCAGCGTTCAAAGCTAATGATGCGATCAATCTCTCCACCCAGGGTCGTGAGCATCAGCGCGCCGAGAAGCCGCTGCTGCGCCTGTATTGGCACCGCTATGGATACGATGGTTTCCCCTTTTGCGTTCGCTCGGATACGAGCAGGAGGCTCCGATTCGGGCGCCACTGGGCCACCGGCCAAAACTATGTTGACTTCGTCATAAGCTTTGCCGTTGCCCATTCCGATGTCTTCGTACAACTCGAGTTGTGGTCTCATCCAGCGGCGAAGCGTCGCCATAAGCTCCTCGAACGCCGTCGGTTTAGCTGGTGATTTTTGTGTGGGGGAAGGAGCATCCGCTCCGGTGCCTGCTGCAACTGCGCGTTTGGCGTTTTCAATCAGTGCCTGAGAATCCACTAAGAGGTCGCCCTCTCGGTCGTAGACGCGCGCTCTGGTATGGATGACATGCACAAACTGGAAGAGAAGCGGACCGATGCGTTCGGGATTGAGCAAGAATCCAGGCGCGCCATGTCCAGGGTCGCCCTGCCCTCGCCTCGCCTGGGGTGCGCGGTCTCGGGCTTCGTCAGGGCTGACGGTCAGGTATTCTGCGTCTTCCTGACCGGCTGAATCAGCCAGCACTTGAGCAATTATTCTGCCCTGTGTTCGCAAACTTTCCACACGAGCGTCGATCAGATTTTTTTGAAATTGACTAAGATAAAGGAAACCACCCAACAGAGCGACAAGCCCCCCCAAATTCAATACGACGATCCGCCGGGTAAGCGAGGAGGCAAAACGCGCCTGCACCATACGGAGCATCCGCGCCAAGCGCTTCGACGCCGCGCGCCCTGACTGCCTCGCAGACCGCGACATAGGCCGCGCCGTGCGCGGCGCCTGCACCCCATTGATCATGAACCGCGCGCACCCCGTGGCAACAGCGCAAGCTTAGGATTCTCGGAATCGGTAGCCGACGCCATAGAGCGTTTCGATCATTTCGAAGTCGGTATCGACGACTTTGAACTTTTTTCTCAGTCGCTTGATGTGACTGTCGATCGTACGATCATCCACGTATACCTGATCGTCATAGGCGGCGTCCATCAGCGCATTACGGCTCTTCACCACCCCTGGGCGCTGGGCCAGGGCGTGCAAGATCAGGAACTCTGTCACGGTCAATACCACTGGATCACCACGCCAAGTACACGTGTGCCTCTCTGGGTCCATGGTCAGTGCGCCGCGCTCTAAAACTTTGGCTTCAGATTCCTTTTGCGCGGCGGCCTCCTTCGGGCTAGCCCGCCTCAGTATTGCCTTCACTCTCTCCACGAGCAGACGCTGAGAGAAGGGCTTATGGATGAAATCATCGGCCCCCATCTTGAGCCCAAACAACTCGTCTATCTCTTCGTCCTTCGAAGTGAGGAAAATTACCGGCAAATCGGACTTTTGCCGCAGTCGACGCAGAAGCTCCATACCGTCCATACGCGGCATCTTAATGTCGAAGATCGCGAGGTCCGGGGGATTGGCGCGAAGGCCATCCAGCGCTGCAGCTCCATCGGTATAGGTTTGCACGCGATACCCCTCTCCCTCCAACGCGATGGACACGGAGGTGAGAATGTTGCGATCGTCATCAACGAGAGCGATGGTAGGCATCGTCAAACCTTGCTGTTGTTCCGCTAAGGATTTGCGCATCGACCCTTCGAATCGACACGAGGAAGCTGGCTAGAGCCATGGCCCCGATGAGAAGTGCGCTATCCCCGGCAACCCTGCGCGCGCCGTATGCCCACAGCAGACCGATTCTATCCGTCACACTATACAGCCCTTCTTCCTGTGTGTCGCGCCCCCGAAAAAGCGCGCGCGTTGGGAAGACTGGGACACCCTTGTCACCAATTTAATCACGCCAAACCTCACGGCCGTGAGATGCGGCGTCCAACCACTGAGCCCTCTTTCCACGCGAGCGTTCGGCAAGATTGGCGCAGAAGGCGCTCCGGTGATGGCCCTCGGCAGAATCGCACTCAACTCCATCTCAGAAGGCTGATCGGCGGGTCCCGAGTCTCGACGTGTTGAGAAACCGGCCAAAATTTAGACGAATTTTATTGGCAGGTGGAGTTCTAATCCTCATGAGAATCTAATCCTTGCCAAGCAGATTTTATGAAGACGACTCCAGAATTTCATACGCTCATTGAAAGGATTGAGTCTTTCCTCCCCGGAGAGGATTTGCCGGAGGCTATACTGGCACAAATTGCTCAGACGTATAAGATGTCTCATGCATCTTATTTAGGAATTGACTTCAGTTATTATGGAGAGCGGCGGCAACTAATCTATACAACTTATCAGAATTCCGGTCTTAATCGCTATATAGTTGAGAATTATATTGGAAAGGACCCGACAATAATTAGCGCTTTCGAATCAACTATACCCGTTGATTCTTCAGAGCTTTTATTAAAAAATAAAAATGTAAAAGGCTACTTGAATGACGAACGCAACTACAAGGCTGGAGAGCGATTTATTACTACGCCGATAAGGGGCGCGCGAAGCGAAAAAGGTCTATTTACGCTCAATGGCGACATGAATGACGCAGAATGGGGCTTATATAAAAAGACTTTCCTACCAGAAATCCTAACGATTGGATTTTACGTACATTGTATGATTGTTAAGAACCTGATGCTAAATCACCGGGAGAATAAAATCAAGCTTACTCCGCGAGAATCACTTTGTCTGGAATGGGCTTCTAAAGGAAAAACATTCAACGACATCGCCTATATCCTCGGTATTTCGAATCATACGGTGAGAATTCATTTAGATGCTGCAAGAGAAAAGTTAAAATGCTTGAATGTTACACATGCCGTAGCCCGTGCCATCAAATTGGAGCTTATTCGATCTCCTTTGTAGTCCACCCTGATCGCCCCTGTACCCTTTCCAAGGTTCATGATGAGCAGCGCGAGGTTTGAAGCGCGGCGCGGCGCGGAGTGCAGCAGAGCGCTTCAAACCTCGCCCGCCGAAAGCTTGATAGCGCTACTTTTCTGAATCGAGCCGACCCGCCGGGAGCGACCAATCGCCCCCTGTGTCTTGAACACCTGGGGGGGACCTGTGCCCCGGCGGGCGGCCGCGATGAATGCCCCGTGGGGAGTCCGCGCCTTCGAGCGCCAGGTACAGGGAATGGCTGACATCGCGGCGGCTCCGGGAACACGGGGGCTTCGAGATGGAGGGGGAAAACAACTGGTTCGTGGGCGTCGACTGGGCTACCCAGACGCACCACGTGCGCCTGTCGGACGCCAAAGGCGCCAAGATCGGCGAACGCGCCTTCCCGCATGGCGGCGAAGGGCTCAAGGAGATGGCCGACTGGATTCTGAAATCCACCGGCGCGTCGCCCGATGACGTAATGGTCGCCATCGAGGTTCCGCATGGCCCCATCGTGGAAAGCCTGATGGAACGTGGCTTCCATGTCTACGCCATCAATCCCAAGCAGTTCGATCGCTTCCGCGACCGCTTCTCGCCCGCCGGCGCCAAGGACGACAGCCGCGACGCCGAGGCTTTGGCCAATGCGTTGCGCACCGATCGACGCTGCTTCCGGTTGCTGGCGGAGCTCGATCCGGTCGTCGTCGAGTTGCGGGAGTGGTCGCGCGTTGCCGATGACCTGCGTGTCGAACGCAACCGCCTTTCCAATCGGGTTCGTGAGCTGCTCTGGCGTTACTATCCGCAGTTTCTCGAACTCTCTGAGGACGTCGGCGCCGACTGGTTTCTTGATCTGTGGCGTCTCATTCCAACGCCCGAAAAGGCCAGGCGCGTGCGCGAGGCCACAGTCGAGCGCCTGCTCAAGCGTCACCGCATTCGTCGCATCTCGGCAGCCGAGGCGCTGGAGCGGCTCAGGGCGCCCGCCATCTCCGTCGCCGCCGGCACGGTCAGCGCCGCGACCGGGCACCTCGAGGCGGTCGCCCGCCGCCTTGCTCTCGTCAATCGCCAGATCGGCGAGGCCAATGCCAAGATCGATCGCCTGACCGAACGACTCGCGGATGGAGAGGAACCTGTCGAGGGGCAGAGAAAAGAGCAGCGCGACGTGACGATCCTGCGATCCTTGCCGGGCGTCGGAAGAATTGTCCTCGCCACGCTGCTCGCAGAAGCCCAGGACGCTCTGCGACGGAGAGATTACCACGCGCTGCGCTGCCTGTCGGGCGTCGCGCCGATCACGAAAAGATCCGGAAAGAGCAAGATCGTGCTCATGCGCCAGGCCGCGCATGTCCGCCTTCGCAACGCCGTCTACCATTGGGCGCGCACCGCCGTGCAGCACGACCCGCGAAGCCGGTCTAAATATGCCGCCTTGCGTGCCCGAGGCCATGGGCACGGCCGAGCCCTCCGCTCAGTCGGCGACCGCCTGCTCGCCGTCGCCTGCGCCATGCTCGAATCCAGGACTCTCTTCAACGCGAGCCTCCTAGCGAAGAGCGGCTCTCCTCGCCTTTGAAGGGACTTTACAAACCGTGGGGAGTCCCCCCCCCCAAATTTGGGGAGTTTCGCCTACGCTTGCGTCGTCTACAATTCGCTTGAGCTCGACCAAAGCGCGCCAAAGCAAAATTTGCCGAAAGCATATTCTGCCGCGCTGTCTCGGAAAGTTGCAAAGGTCTGGTATTTTCACATGGTTCAGACCTTGCAGAAATGTTCCGGCTTTGATCGAGCCCATCTCGAAGATGGAAGGCATTGACTTAAGCGTTTGTGGATGCAGTCCGCATGAATTTGCTTTTCCCTGATCGTGTCCGCTTTTCGCGCGACCCTTTAGGGTTCCTGCTCAGCAGAGCTGAGAGCACATCAGCTCCGTTAGTGCGACTGAGGCTAGGGCTGCCTCGCCTTCACCTTGTTAATGACTCTGAGCTGCTCAAATGCGAGTCATTCCGCTCAGGGCCGCTATGCTTTTCTGGGAACTCATCAGACGTCATTTTATCAAATTATCTAAAAAATTTAAATGAAAATAATAATAACCATAGGACTGCAATTAATATTCAGACATTATCGCTGAATTCTGTTATTCAAAACATGATTGACGGCTATTTCATAGAGTTAAGGCGGAGTTTTTTTGCGGCTCACAGGCATGCCTCCGTTGATTGTTGGCGCTTCTCATCCTTGCTTGCAACAAAATTGACATTTATCGCTATTTTCGGAATTGAACCACTAGACATTATCGACATAGCAGCTTTCGCAAGAAGCTCAGATGAGCTACAACGCCACGAAGAAAGCATCATAATTAGCACGATTTACGGCGATCTTCACGCAGTATCAAATATAAAAAAAAGCAAATTATATACGGAAAACCTCAAGGTGATACAACTTTATATAAATACAGTCTTCAAATTAGTTCAGAGCGATTGCATATACAGATATGTATATATGACAACCGGCGCTCCACATAACTATGTCAAAGAGCTCTATCAGCTAGTTCTCTGTGCGCAGCAGTCGCTAGCGAGAGCCATCTTTTGGTCTATATTTTCCCTAGCACATTCTCAAAATATAAGATCAGCTATTGAAGATGAGGCTGACGCATGTCAATTATCAAATGGAGATATAAACATCCAAAAAATACGCTCATGTAAATCGACGATTAGTATCTCTCAAGAGCTAATTAGACTAGATCCCCTCTACAATATATTTCTTTTCCGATATGCGTCTGCAGCCTCTAAGCAGATTAATAGCATTAAGGCAGGGGATAATATTATAATCTGCCCACACACATTCTTCAGATCACCGCGCTTCTTTCGAGACGAAAACTCTATCATGGTCGGCAGGCAATATGATCGGAGCATGTCAAATTTGCACCATCTAGCCAGCGGTGGAGGGGTCGTCTTCCATTTGGCTCTGCTGAGTCTCGTGCTTCTCCAATTAGACCTTACCGCGGCGTTTGAGCTAGCACTAGTGGGAGGCCCTATTGAATTAGCCGTGCTTCCCACCTTTCAGGCTCCCCGGCCAGACATAAAAGTGCGCTTTAATCTAAGACGATCAAGGTTGTTTCGATAGCTTGAGGGGACTTTCCCGGCGGAGCCTAATCCACGTCCCTTCCGTCGCCCTACGAAGAAATCGTCCGTCGCTCGTCGGCCTCAAGGGATCGTGAATTTTGTTCGATCGCCGCGCTTCCCAGCGTTTCCGGTGGCAGCCCCGCTCTCGGCTGTCCAGAAATCCGGGCCGCTGCGCAACTCAGCGCCCGGGTTAATCCCAGCTTAACTGTAAATTTCCTAGCCTCACGTATCATCGCGCCCATAAACGCTCGGCACTTGGCGAGCGCGGCTTCGATCACGACGAAGAAGGCACATTCTTTCATGACGCGCGGCCAGAGCATCGCACCCGCCCCGGACTCCCTGCGAGACTTCGCACGCAAGCGCGCGATCGAACTCGCGGGACTGCTTCTACTTTTCCTTTGTGGAGGGTTGGCGCTCGCACTCGCGACATGGTCAACGCGCGACCCCTCCATCAATCACGCCACTGATTCGACCGTGCACAACTGGCTCGGATTACCGGGAGCTGTCGTAGCCGATCTCGTCATGCAGACGGTTGGGGTTGGCGCGGCCCCGGCGCTTCTCCCGATCGCGGCATTTGGGCTTCGACTTGTTGGGCGCCATCGCTTTGAGCGCGTCCTTTGGCGACCGATATTATGGATTTTGGGCGTTTTCTTCTCAGCGACGGCAGCAGCGCTGTTGCCCGTCACCGATCGTTGGCCGCTCCCAACGGGCCTTGGCGGCATGGTCGGAGACGGACTGCTCTCACTTGGACGGCATTTGCTAGGGGGCGGCCCGGCCGGAACGGCAGTAGTTGGCCTTGCTGCGATCCTTGGAGCGATCCTTTGTCTAACGGGGGCCGCGGGCATGGGGTTCAATGGCGCAAGTGAAAATGGAAGCGGTTCGGCCGAGAGAGTTGCTCGGCCGAGACAATCTGCGGAGTATGACGAGGAAGATGTTGCTGGTGAGCCAAGCGCCGCGCTGGTTTGGCTTGGTGCGGTAATTCATTACGCCTCGACCCTGCATGCAAAAATCAAAGAAATTTTTGAAAGGCGGCGCGCTAAGATCTCAGCTCTCGAAACACAATTTCAGCCGTCGGCGCCGTTTTTTGACGCAACACGAGAACCAACCTTCGGAGACGACGCGGTTTTGGACTGCGTTCGTCCAGATCTGGACTCGCAACGCCTGCCTTCGAGGAACGAGCTTCACCCTCGCCGCGAAGGTGGGCAATCGACGTCCTCGCGTCCAACTGCCCCTGCCGCGCGAAAACCTCCAGGCAGCGCCCGAGAACGGAGCTATACGTCGCCACCTCTCGACCTTCTGGCTGAGCCCAAAAAGCTTCCTGGCGCTGCTAAGCTATCGCCGGAGGCCCTCGTCGTGAATGCGCAGGAGCTTGAAAAGGTCCTCGAAGACTTCACAGTGCGCGGAGAGATTGTCAACGTACGCCCCGGGCCCGTTGTGACGCTTTACGAGCTTGAACCGGCACCAGGCGTCAAATCCTCGCGCGTCATCACCCTCGCCGATGACATCGCACGCTCCATGTCGGCGGTCTCGGCGCGCGTGGCTGTGGTCCCGGGCCGCAACGCGATCGGCATAGAACTGCCGAATCATCAGCGCGAGATGGTCTACCTGCGTGAACTGTTCGCCTGCCAGGAGTTCGATGAAACAAAGCACAAACTAGCGATCGCGCTCGGCAAGACGATCGGAGGCGAGCCCATCGTTGTCGACCTCGCGCGCATGCCTCATCTGCTGGTTGCTGGCACGACAGGTTCCGGGAAGTCCGTCGCGATCAACACGATGATCCTATCCCTGCTTTATCGATTGAAACCAGAGGAATGCCGGCTCATCCTGGTCGATCCAAAAATGCTGGAGCTCTCCGTCTATGACGATATTCCGCATTTACTCACGCCCGTAGTGACCGACCCAAAGAAGGCGGTCGTAGCGCTAAAGTGGGCGGTACGCGAGATGGAGGATCGCTACAAGAAGATGTCAAAGGTTGGCGTGCGCAATATCGACGGATTCAACGCGCGGGTCCTCGAGGCGCGCGCTTCCGGCGAGGTCATAACCCGCAACATGCAAGTAGGTTTCGATCCCGAAACCGGAGAAGCGATTTACGAGACTGAGGAGCTGGATCTGGAGCCTCTCCCCTATATCGTTGTGATCGTAGACGAAATGGCGGACTTGATGCTGGTCGCCGGAAAGGACATCGAGGGCGCTATACAGCGCTTAGCGCAAATGGCGCGCGCAGCAGGCATTCACCTGATCATGGCGACGCAACGCCCTTCGGTTGACGTGATCACCGGCACCATCAAGGCGAATTTTCCCACGCGCATTTCATTTCAGGTGACGAGCAAAATCGACAGCCGCACAATCCTCTCCGAAATGGGTGCCGAGCAGCTCCTCGGGCAGGGCGACATGCTTTACATGGCGGGTGGTGGCCGTATCTCTCGCGTACACGGTCCCTTCGTGTCAGACGCAGAGGTTGAGAAGATCGTAGCCTATCTGCGCACGCAGGGGCAACCGGCCTATCTCGAAGCGATCACCTCGGAGGACGAATCCGTGGACGAGGGGGAGGCGGCGCAGGGCCCAATGAATGATGAAGGTGGCAGTCTCTATGATCGCGCCGTGGCGATTGTGTTACGCGACAAGAAGTGCTCGACAAGTTACATCCAACGTCGCCTCTCCGTCGGCTATAACAAGGCCGCGTCGCTTGTGGAGCAGATGGAGAAGGACGGCGTGGTCAGCCCACCCAATCACGCGGGCAAGCGAGAGATCCTTCTGGTCGGCGGCATGGATAACGGGCCTTTCGACGTCGAAGCCGCCGAGTAAAATTGTTCTCTGCCTTTGAGAGCGCCGCAAGGAGCGACAAAGGATCCGCAGGAATTGGACTCCATGCAAGCGCGGGGTTTATGAGTGGCTAGGTTCAAGGCCATCCGCATCGACCGGGACGACGCGGGTCAGCACGCCGCCTACGTAGAAATGACCGACGCCGACCTGATGGACGGCGACGTAGAGGTCGATATCACTCACTCCACCTTGAACTACAAGGATGGCTTGGCGATTACCGGCGAAGGCGCGGTGGTCCGCCGCTTTCCAATGGTTCCTGGCGTCGATTTCGCCGGTCGCGTCACAGCCTCCTCGAACCCATGCTTCAGCCCGGGCGACAATGTGGTCGCCAGCGGCTGCGGTCTTGGCGAAGCCCATTACGGTGGCCTCGCGCAAAAAGCCCGCGTTTCCGCCAACTGGCTGGTGCCCTTGCCGGAGGGCCTCTCCCCGCAGGAGGCGATGACGATCGGCACGGCCGGCGTCACTGCGATGTTCTGTGTGATGGCGCTGGAGCGGTTCGGCCTTGCGCCGGAAAGCGGTCCCCTCGTCGTAACCGGCGCGGCGGGCGGCGTCGGCTCTGTCGCGGTAGCTCTCCTGGCCCGCGCGGGGTGGCGCGTCGCCGCCGTCACAGGCCGGCCGGAAGAGGCTGACTATCTCAGAAGCATCGGCGCTGCCGAGATCATCGACCGCAATCAATTCAACGCGCCGGGAAAGCCCCTGCAGCAACGCCGCTTCGCGGCAGGGGTTGACACGGTCGGCTCCACGACCCTCGCCAATGTCCTCTCGCAAATTGACTATGACGGCGCAGTAGCGGCCTGCGGCAATGCGAGGGGCATGGATCTGCCGGCGAGCGTCGCCCCCTTCATCCTCAGGGGAGTCTCGCTCCTTGGGGTTGAGAGCGTGCGACCGCGCATTACTATGCGTCACGAAGCATGGGTGCGGCTCGCCCGAGAACTCGATCATTCTGCGCTCGCCTTGATCCGGGAGACGATCCCCTTTGCGGAGGCTCTGGCGCGCGCGAAAGATCTCGTCAAAGGAAAGGCTCGGGGCCGCATTGTCGTTGAAATCGGCTAAGAACCCCGGGCCTTGCCCCTTTTGCGAGCCCCCGCTATAAGCGCGGCGTCTTCCATCCCTATCAACACGAAGAGACGCGCGCTTATGGCGATCGAACGCACTTTCTCAATTCTCAAGCCGGACGCGACGCGCCGCAACATCACCGGCAAGGTCAATGCGCTGATCGAAGGAGCCGGGCTGCGCATCGTGGCGCAGAAGCGCCTGCACATGACGCGCCAGCAAGCCGAGACCTTTTACGCCGTGCACAAGGAGCGCCCTTTTTTCGGAGAACTGGTCGAGCAGATGTCGGCGGCGCCCGTCGTCGTTCAGGTCTTGGAGGGAGAAAGCGCGATCTCCCGCTATCGCGAGGTGATGGGCGCGACCAATCCGGCCAATGCAGCGCCCGGCACGATCCGCAAGGAATTCGCGCTCAACGTAGGCGAGAACACGGTGCACGGCTCCGACGCCCCTGAGACCGCTCAGGTGGAGATCGGGCAGTTTTTCTCCGGCAACGAGATCGTCGGCTAAGATCGGGACAGCCTGGCGGACGGAATCCCGTTTCGTGCAGCCGGGGGCGCGCCTATAAAGCGCGCGATGATCGACCGTCCTGAGCAACGAGCAGCGCCGAAGCGCGGCTGGACCACTGGAGCCTGCGCCACCGCTGCGGCGCGGGCCGCTTTTCATGCTCTGTGGCGGAAGGAACCCCCGCCAAACCCGATCACGGTACTCCTTCCCTCCGGCCAGCGGGCGGATTTCTTGGTTTGCGCCGTCGAGCGGGGCGAGGGCTTTGCGCGAGCCGGAGTCGTCAAGGACGCCGGCGACGATCCCGATGTCACGCATGGCGCAACGATCCTCGCCAAAGTCGCATGCTCGCCACTAGGCGCCGGCGTGAGCTTTATTGCCGGTCCCGGTATCGGCACGGTGACGCGCCCTGGCCTGCCGCTCGCCGTCGGCGAGCCGGCGATCAACCCCGTGCCCCGCGCCATGATGCGCGAGAATATCGCGGAAGCTGCGCGAGAACTCGGCGCCCCCGCGGACGTCTCGATCGAAATCTCAATTCCCCACGGGGAAGCAATCGCCAAGCACACGTTGAACGGGAGGCTCGGGATTGTCGGCGGCCTCTCGATCCTCGGCACGACCGGGATCGTCGTGCCCTATTCCTGCGCCGCGTGGATAGACACAATCCATCGCGGCGTGGATGTCGCCAGGGCCTGCGGCGCAAGCCATATTGCCGCGACGACCGGCAGCGTTTCGGAAAGCGCCGTACGCAGGCTTTACGACCTCCCCGATGAGGCGCTGATTGAAATGGGGGATTTCGTCGGCGCCCTGCTGAAATACCTACGCACTCATCCAGTCAGCAAGCTGACGCTCGCCGGGGGCTTTGCGAAAATGGCGAAGCTCTCGCAGGGTGCGCTCGATCTCCATTCCTCTCGTTCGTCGCTTGACATGGCTGCGCTCGCAAGCGTCGCGGCTTCAGCTGGCTGCGATCCCTTGCTCCTGCAAAGCGTGGGCAACGCGAACACCGCCTTGGAGGCGCTTCAACTCGCGTCGTGCGCGGGCGTCGATCTCGCCGCGCCGATCGCCCATCGCGCTTGGGAAAATGCGTCGCGCGCCTTGGGTGATAGTCATACTGCACTCGAACTCCTCGTGTTCAATCGCGAGGGTCTGCTACTGGCGCGAGCGGACAAATAAGAGGCGACGAAGCCATGCCGATCAATTCGCGACTAAGTCTCGTTCTCGGCGGCGCGCGCTCCGGCAAGAGCGCCTTCGCCGAAAGCCTGGTCCTCGCTTCGCCAGCTCCCTGGTTCTATTTGGCGACGGCGGAAGCTTTGGACGAGGAAATGGCGGCGCGCATCCACAAGCATCGCGCTCGGCGCGACACGCGATGGCGAACGATCGAAGCCCCGCATCGGCTCGCCGAGGCGCTGGCCGAGGCGCCGGAAGAGGCTCCGCTACTCATCGATTGCTTGTCTTTTTGGCTCTCAAATCGGCTGCTCGCCGGTGCGAATCTGGCCGTCGAAATCGATCAGCTCGTCGAGATTCTATCCTCCCGACGAGCCCTGACCGTCGCCGTCTCTTCCGAGGTCGGTCTAGCAGTCATCCCCGAGAACCCTCTCGCCCGCGCTTTTCGCGATGCCGCGGGAGAGCTTCACCAAGCTGTCGCAGGAATTGCGGCGAGCGTGACCCTCACCGTCGCGGGATGTCCGCTGAAGGTCAAAGGATAGTCGACGCGTTCGTCCTCGGGGTTAATGAGAACCTGAAGTGCGCACTACATCGGATCAGGCGCCGAAAGCGTCACGCAGGCGCGCGAGTTGCTCCCCGACCGGACTGGCTTTTGCGCCCGCGGAATGACTTGGAGCGTAGATCAACTGATCGAGATGAATGACGCGCGCCTGAAGGCGCAGAGAGTGAATTGCCAGCTGGCGAAGCTTTTCCGGCAGCGCGTCAAAGACTTCGGGGTTTGACGCAATATCCTGTTGTGGAAGCTTCACCCTATGCCGCTCACTTGCAGCCTGGGAGCGCGTCATCTCACCCTGATTGACTGCGCGCTGCAACAACAACCAAGAGGCGATTTGCATCAACCGTGTTGTCAACCGCATGCTCTCGGCCGCGTATGCGAGTGAGGCAGCGCGGGGAAGCGCCTTCGCTGCTTCCCGTCCCTCTCCGTCGAGGTAAGCCGCGGCGTCTTCGACCAGCGTCATGCCCTCGCGAAAAAGCGTCACGAAGCCCTCCGCAGAGGTCAGACGTTCGATGAACGAAATCGGCTGCGGCCCGCTGCTTTCCACTGTTTCGTCAACACGCATTCTACGCCCACACAAAAGAGGAGCGGACCCATCCGCACCCGTTGCTCCAGGCGACCACCTTAGCGCAACACCGAGCAATCGGCTCGCTTAGCCATCTCATAACCTTAACACAGAAATTAGCCGCGGGGATGACGAACTTACGGCCGAGTGTTTTAGGCGCTCGGAGAGGCGCATGCCCCAAATTGACGGGGTGTCCGACCGCTCGCAAGTTCGATCCCTGCTCGGCCGATCTATACGATGGCGAGCAATTGGCTATCCAGCCCAGCGAACCGATTTACCGCGCCTGGTCGTAGGCCAAGTCCGTTGCTCAGGAGCCTCCCAAGCAAGGTCCGCGCGCGAGTAAGCTCACTCGCCGACGTCCTCGATATGCTCGACCGACACGACGTGCTCATCCTCTGCAGTGTTGAATACGATCACCCCCTGAGTCCCGCGCCCAGCGATGCGTATCCCGTTGACCGGACAGCGGATCAATTGTCCACCGTCGGTCACGAGCATGATTTCGTCCTCTTGCGCCACGGGGAAGGAAGCGACCAAGGGCCCGTTCCTCTGGTTGACGGCCATGGCGACGATGCCCTTTCCACCACGCCCGGTGATACGGTATTCATAGGAAGATGTTCGCTTGCCAAACCCATTTTGCGACACAGTGAGAATAATTTGCTCGGCCGCCCGCATTTCCTCAAATCGCTGGTCGGACAGTTCGACTGCCGCAACCTCCTCGATCTCCGGTTCCTCCACGCTTTCCGTGCCCTGGGCGCGCCGCAGCGCCACCGCGCGCTTCAAATAAGCGGCCCGCTCGCCGCCATTCGCCTCGAAATGCTTCAGGATCGACAAGGAGATCACACGATCTCCCTTCGCTAGGTTGACGCCCCGGACGCCCATGGACGTTCGCCCTTGAAACACACGCACCTCTACTACTGGAAACCGTATACATTGGCCGTCGCGCGTAGTGAGCAGCACGTCATTTGTCTCATCGGCCGTCGCAACGTCCACAATCTGCTCGCCGTCCTCGAGCTTCATGGCGATAACGCCGTTGCGGCGAATATCGACAAAATCAGAGAGCTTGTTGCGTCTTACCGAGCCGCCGGTCGTGGCGAAGATCGCGTCAAGACGCGCCCAACTCGCCTCGTCCTCCGGTAAAGGCATGATCGTCGTGATCCGCTCATCCGGCTCAAGCGGCAGAAGATTGACCAGCGCCTTGCCGCGCGCCTGAGGCGCAGCAAGCGGCAGACGCCAAACCTTTTCCTTGTAAGCGCGTCCCAGCGTCGAAAAGAACAACACGGGGGTATGAGTGTTCGCCACGAAGAGGCGACAAACGAAATCCTCCTCCTTCATCTGCATGCCTGCGCGGCCTTTACCGCCGCGGCGTTGCGCGCGGTAAGTGGAAAGCGGCACGCGCTTGATGTAGCCGGCGTGCGACACCGTGACGACCATGTCCTCGCGCGCGATGAGATCCTCGTCTTCCACTTCCCCATCCGCTTCGACGATCTGGGTGCGGCGCGGCGTGGCGTGAGCCTCCTTCACCTGCAGCATCTCTTCCTTGACGATGCCGAAGAGTTTTTGGCGCGAGCTCAGGATTTCGAGATACTCAGCTATCTCCGCGGCGAGCTTCTCGAGCGCAGTGGATATCTCGTCGCGCCCCAGCGCGGTGAGGCGTTGCAGTCGCAAGTCGAGGATGCCGCGGGCTTGCGCCTCGGAAAGGCGACAGGTTCCATCGGGGCTGAGCACGTGACGGGGATCCGCGATGAGAGCCACGAGCGGAGCCATGTCCTTGGCGGGCCAGTGCCGCGCCATCAAAGCCTCTCGCGCCGCCGCCGCGTCCGGAGAGGAACGGATGAGACGGATGACCTCGTCGATATTGGCTACGGCGATCGCAAGGCCAACTTGTAGATGCGCGCTGTCGCGTGCTTTTCCCAATCGAAATTTGGTGCGGCGCGTGACGACCGTCTCACGAAAGTCAACGAAGGCGAGCAAGACGTCCCGGAGCGTCAAAAGCTCGGGCTTTCCACCGTTCAACGCGATCATGTTGACGGGAAAGTTCGTCTGCATAGCCGTGAAGCGCCAAAGTTGATTGAGCACAACCTCGGCAACCGCCTCGCGCCGCAGTTCGATAACGATGCGCATTCCATCGCGACTCGATTCGTCGCGCAGGTCGGAGATGCCCTCGATCTTCTTCTCCCGCACGAGTTCCGCAATCCGCTCCACGAGCGCGGCCTTATTTACTTGATAGGGAATCTCGGTAACGATGATTGCTTCGCGATCCTTGCGCAGCGTCTCAATCTCGGTCTTCGCCCGCATAATGATCGAGCCCCGACCGGTGGTGTAGGCGTTGCGGATACCGCCTCGCCCGAGGATCGCGCCAGCTGTCGGCAGATCGGGGCCCGGCACGATTTCCATGAGCTCAGCCACACTCATGTCGGGCTTCTCAATTAAGGCGATCGCTGCGTCTACCACTTCGCCGAGATTGTGCGGCGGGATATTCGTAGCCATGCCCACCGCGATTCCGCCGGCGCCATTGACGAGAAGATTGGGGAAACGCGCCGGGACGACAGTAGGCTCCCTCTCCTTGCCGTCGTAATTGTCTTTGAAATCGACCGCGCCTTGATCCAGGTCCTCGAGCAGCGCGAGAGAAATCTTCGCGAGCCGCGCCTCAGTGTAACGCTCAGCGGCGGGCGGATCGTCGTCGATGGAGCCGAAGTTCCCCTGCCCATCGATGAGCGGCGCTCGCATCGAGAAATCCTGCGCCATGCGCACCAACGCATCATAGATCGCAAGATTACCGTGGGGATGGTATTTGCCCATCACGTCGCCGACGATGCGCGCCGACTTCACATGGGGCTTATCCGGCGTATTGCCGTTCTCGTTCATCGAATACAGGATTCGCCGATGAACGGGCTTCAGCCCATCGCGCACATCGGGAAGCGCTCGACTGACGATGACGCTCATCGCATAATCGAGGTATGATCGCTTCATCTCATCGGCGATCGAGACGGGGCGAATGTCGGAGCCCGGAAAGCCTGATCCGTCCGCGTTCGTTTCTTCTGCCAAGGGCGGCGCCCGTTCCTACTTTGATGGAAAGCTCATGTTTCTATAGGCGATTCGCGTCTAGAGCGCCAGTTTGTTCGAGCGTAGGAAGCCACGCAAAAACAGCGCCTTAAGAGACACGCGCGCTTTCATTGGGAAATCGGGGCGCCAATTCCTCGCAATTGCATTTTGTAGGCGTGAAAACGAGGGATATCGTCCGAGACTCTAGTCAAGAAAGCCGCGATCCGCAGGGCTTCAGCCGTGGGCCTTTTGCACAGCTTCATGCGCCGATACCGCCATGGACACCGCTTCTGCGTCGCCTGGTTCGACGAGGTCGAAGAGAGCGAGAGCGGCGGGTCCGGCGTCCACACCCGTGGGATCCTCGATCTTTGTAGAGGCTGCTGCATTCGGCGCGCCAGCGCTCCGCGCCCTAGGCGGCTCGCTCGCGCCGGGTTTTGACGTGACTGTCTCGGCTTTACTGCGCATCACAGACGCCAATCGATTCAAGTTTCCGGCATTCGTCGCAATTGCGTCGGCTAGGCGCTCCGGGGGCGCCGATGTTCTGCTGAAGGAATCCTCTCGAGATTGACTGGGTGCGGCGCCCTCTTGCCCCGGGCCAAGGCCGAGCAATGATCCCGAAGTCGGCGCTTGGCCGGCCGCCATCTCAGCTTGCTTGCCGTCCCTTTTCTCAATCTCGCCTTCGCGGAGAGAAGGCTCCGCCTCGAGCCGAGCTTTGCTGTCTCGGCGCGGGAAACCGAAATTGAAGGAGAGCCTTCTGCGCCAGATCGCGAACCCGCCAACTGTCCTAGCACGCGTCGGCGGGGAATTTGGCTCATTGCCGACCTTCTCAGCGCGCGCTTCGACAAACCGCGTCGGCGCCGCTCTTCTTTCAAAGAGGCACCGCAATCCGGAGCGCACGGCCCATAACGCGGCTTTCCAAAGTGGCGGGCGAATGGCATTGCGAGGCGCATCGCCCTCCTGCTCCTTTTGGGGTCGACTTGCGAGAAACCAGCGAATGCCAAGCGCGCCGGCAATCAGTGCGGTTAGGATCGCCTCCCAATAACTAATGATTGTGGAGAGGAGGAGGGTTTGAGCTTTGCCGGCCCCCGCGGCAGCGACTAATGCGAGAATGTTTTTTAGTCCCACGGCGCCGCCAGCCAGAGCAAGGAGACCATAATCGGCGCTTTGGTCCTCGTCTGGGACGAAGCCTTCATAGCGGGCGTCTGGATCGTAGGTAATCTTCTCGGCCAACATCGCGGCTTCGTTCGCGAAGGATGGCAGATTGGAAATCTCACCGGCCACGAGAACTTTTACAGCGCCGCGGCGACCAAGCGCGAATGACGCGCAATTGACCAGCCGCGCCTCGACATTTGGGTTCGCACCGTCCCTGACGCTCACGCAGGAGCTCAGAATGTGCGTCGCCGCCGAATATTTAGGAGGCGTGATCCACTCGCCGACCGTCAATCCGTTGCGCGCCCCCGTCCCGGAAGCGGCAACCAAAGCGCTCAGCCGCTCCTTAGCCCCTAGCGCCTTCGCGTCTCCGTCCTTGATATAGCCGTGCTCAATCAGGTCGATATAGGCCATCCAGGTAGGAGTTCCCGTCGATGGCAGGATGAGCCCAAGGCTGGCCTCATCGAGGGCGCCTTCCTCCCCAGACATGAGATCGACCGCTTTTTCGGCATCGAGAAACACGTATCCGGCCGGAAGCCAGAGTGTAGACCGATCAGCGATTCGCAGCCTCCGGGGCCCTCGGACCCCTTCTTCGAGCAACGATGCGTAAGCTCTCTCTTCGGGAGTGGCTGGCTGGCTGCCGATTAAATTCTTAATCGATCGCAAAAACTTGAACGGCCCCGCCGACGTTTGTTCCTGCTGACCATCCTCGCGCGCCACTGCGCTGATCGCCGCCTGCGCCTTCACGAGATCGAGCCAACGCCGACGCTTCTGCGGCTGTTCCACTCCTGGGGCGTTTTGACCGTCATCACCAAGCGAAGAATCGCTTCCGGCGTTGGACGCTACCGTTCGTGCGGCGGTCAAGGCAACGGCGGTCTCTTTAGACAGGAGCCAGGAAAAACCTGTTGGGCTTTTCTGGGAACGCTCAACCACGCTCGATGTTAACGATGGCGCTCTCTCTGGCGCTGCAGCAGGAGAAAACTCGATCGGGTGCGCCCAATCCGCGAGTTGCTGCATATCTTTGGCAAGAGCGGTAACGGCGTTGGCCCTCTTTGCAGCGCGAACAGCGCTAGCAGACGCTGTGAGAGCAAGCGTCCGAGAAATCATGTCGTTAGGAGAGGCGGTCGGTTCGGCCTGCAGTTCCCCGGGAGCGGCCTGCGAGGGAGTCTGAAATGGAGACCGGCTCGCATCGACCTCGCTGCCGCCAAGCTTTGGCGCCGTGGATCCTGCGAGCAACGGGTCAAGCGGACGAGCCCATTCATCGCGCAATGAGGCCGCGAGCCCATCGAAAACATGGGCTAATTCAACCTCGAGCATTTCGACTGAGCTCGCATCCAGAGCGAATCGATTTAGGAAAGGCGACACAGGTGAGGTCAAGACCGCCGAGCTTTCGTTTCCTAAGGTCGGCGATCGTCGGACTTCATTGTCAAAACCCTCGCCGGTCGAGTTGGCGTCACCGGAAGCAGAGGAACTCGCAGTTTGCGCCGCCCCTGGCATGGCCGCACCTTCGACAGCCTTAGCCGTCTCTTTGACGCTTGGCGCCTCTTGCGAGCGGGCGTCAAACAGCGGTCGGGGCCTGTTCATGAAGCCGGCGACCTTGCCCGAAGGAGGATGAGCAAGCGCATCAGGAGCAGCGGCCCCGGATCGGGAAGGCCCTGCGCCAGGACACAACGGCGAGATGGCGACGATGACGCCTGCATGAACAGGGGATGATGGCCCTGGCAGCTCTTCAAATGGTGAGGCAGGGGTGCGGCTGCGGCCGTCGCGAGCCTGCGCGAACGGGATCGCGACGAAGCTGATCCAGCACAGAACGCAGACGCCCGCAAAAACCCGCAGATAGCGCGACGAGGGTCGAGACACAGCCTCCTCCGAGACTTAGGATCTCGAACAGATTGAAGCTAGAGGTTGAAAAAAGCTCTTAATAGTTGCGGCAAGCTCGCCAAAGCCAGCTCAAAGAGTAAATAAATTCAACCATCCTTCAAGGCGATCGCCGGCGGCCTGGGGGGCCCTAAGGCGCCAAACCTCAATCCATACGTGCCGTAGCTGGGGCCAACGCGACGCTTTCGCCACATCCGCAGCTTGCCGTTTCATTCGGATTCTCAAACACGAAGGAGGAAGAAAAACGATCCGTCTTCACATCCATCCGCGAGCCCAGAAGAAAAAGCACGGCCTCCCCGTCGACGATTACGCGAGCCCCGCCCTGCTCCACAATTTCGTCGCCTGCCTGCGGTTCTGCGAGATCCATCTTGTAGCTCATGCCGGCGCACCCCCCCTTCTCCACGCTGACCCGCAAACCCATTTCTCGGCTGCCCGCCTTTGCGAGGAGGCTTCGGATGCGATCGACGGCGGCGTCACTCAAGCTCATGATCGCGGGCACGGAAGTCATTTGCTACCTCATCAATGGCTTGTGGGGCTCGGCAACGCCGTCCCGCTCCTTATGTCGGGTGGCGGATATTAGCTTTGTAGGGGGCTTAACCAAGGAAACTAGTGAGCCCGCGCTGGGTGCGGTAAAAGCCTTGGACTGAATCGGCACCCGCGACCACTCCTTTTCACTTCATGGACAGGCTTAAGTCAATATGCCGCTTTTTCGGCGGCTTGAGTGGGACCGTGAGCAAACTCCGGAGTAGACGGCATGGCCGAAGCACGGGCCTATCTGGATTACAACGCCACGGCGCCCCTGAGGCCGGCGGCGCGTGCAGCCATGTCAGCGGCAATGGAGGCGTTCGGAAATCCTTCCTCAATTCACACGGAAGGGCGCGTTGCGAGAACGCTGCTGGAGGAGGCGCGAGCGCGTCTCGCCGCGGGAATCGGCGCCGCCGCCGAAAACATCGTGTTCACCAGCAGCGCCACGGAGGCTGCCAATCTTGCCCTCACTCCGGAGCTTTACGTCGGACAGGAGAAGAAACCCTGCGAAGCCCTGCTGGTCGCCGGGGGTGAACACCCTTGCGTGCTCAAAGGATCCCGTTTTCCAGCAGCAGCTACACGTGTGCTCGCGCTTGAGCCCGGCGGCGGACTATCCCTCGACGCGCTCGAGAGGGCGCTTCGGGAGGAGGCGGGAAAGCGCATCATGGTCGCGCTTCAGGCTGCCAACCAGGAAACCGGAGTTTTGCAACCCGTCAGCCAAGCGGCGGCGCTCGTTCATAAGGCCGCCGGCCTGCTCGTCTGCGACGCAACGCAGGCAATGGGTCATCTGGAGGCGACATTCGGGACTTTGAATGCAGATGTTTTGTTCTTTTCCTCCCACAAACTCGGCGGACCTGCCGGCGCCGGCGCTCTGGCGTTGGCGCGGGCAGATATCCATATAGGTCAGGCGCTCCTGCGCGGAGGCGGACAGGAGGGCGGCCGGCGCGCCGGAACCGAGAATGTCGCTGCGGCGATGGGGTTCGCCGTAGCCTTCGACGAAGTGCGGCGCTCGCTGAACATTGAGAGCGGGCGACTGTCGAGTCTCCGCGACGAAATTGAGCGTGTCGTGGCGCAAGTTTTGCCGCACGCGCGATTTCTGGGCAGAGGCCGCGAGAGACTGCCGAACACGAGCGCGTGGGTTGCCGATGGCTTTGAAGCTCGCACGCTCGCTATGGCCCTCGATCTCGAGGGGGTGGCGGTTTCGCCCGGCGCGGCCTGCTCGTCGGGCAAAACGTCCGCTTCGACCGTGCTCGCCGCCATGGGGTTGCGCGACACCGCGAGCGTCAGAGCAAGTCTGGGTTGGCGCTCCGGCCCAAAGGATGTAGAATTATTCGGCATTGCTCTTGCAAGGGTGGTCGCGCGAATGCGTTCGCGAAGGCCGGCCGCCTAAGCAGGGCGTGCACCTCCACGATCGGCCGACGGGCCTTGAACCCGTTGTGACGAGGGGAAAAAGTAAATGGCGGCGCTTAAGGAGACCGTCGACGCCGTCGAGTCAATCGACGTCGACGCCTATAAATACGGCTTCGTCACCGACATCGAGTCGGAGAAGGCGCCGAAAGGACTTTCGGAAGACATCGTCCGATTCATTTCGGCGAAGAAGAACGAGCCGGAGTGGTTGACGGAGTGGCGTCTGGCCGCTTACCGCCGCTGGCTCACGATGGATGAGCCGCAGTGGGCGCGAGTTCGACCATCCGCCCATCGACTACCAGGACCTCTATTATTACGCCGCGCCAAAGTCGGCGCCGGGACCCGCGTCGCTCGACGAGGTAGACCCCGAGTTGCTACGCACCTATGAGAAGCTCGGGATACCCCTGCGCGAGCAGGAAATTCTCGCGGGCGTCGAGACGCGCAAGGTCGCGGTCGATGCGGTCTTCGACAGCGTTTCGGTGGCGACGACCTTCAAGGAGGAACTGGCGAAAGCCGGGGTGATCTTCTGCCCCATCTCCGAGGCGGTCCGCGAGCATCCTGAGCTGGTGCGCAAATATCTCGGCTCGGTCGTGCCGGTCACCGACAACTTCTTCGCGACCCTAAACTCCGCCGTCTACTCCGACGGCTCCTTCGTCTATGTGCCAAAGGGCGTGCGCTGCCCTATGGAGCTCTCGACCTATTTTCGCATCAACGAGAAGAACACCGGACAGTTCGAGCGCACGCTGATCGTTGCAGACGAGGGCTCCTACGTCAGCTATCTCGAAGGCTGCACAGCGCCCAAACGCGACGAGAACCAGCTCCATGCGGCGGTGGTCGAGCTGGTCGCCCTCGACGACGCCGAGATCAAATACTCGACAGTTCAGAACTGGTATCCTGGCGATAGCGAGGGCAAAGGCGGGATCTATAATTTCGTCACAAAGCGTGGCGATTGCCGCGGGAGGAACTCACACATCAGCTGGACGCAGGTCGAGACCGGCTCGGCGATTACCTGGAAATATCCGTCCTGCATTCTCCGCGGCGACAACTCGCAGGGCGAGTTCTACTCGATCGCCGTGTCGAACGGCTGCCAGCAGGTCGACAGCGGCACGAAGATGATCCACCTGGGGAAGAACACCAAGAGCCGGATCATCTCCAAGGGCATTTCGGCGGGACGATCGCAAAACACCTATCGCGGCCAGGTGTCGGCGCATCGCAGGGCGGAAGGCGCGCGCAACTTCACCAATTGCGACAGCCTGCTCATCGGCGACCGCTGCGGCGCGCACACCGTGCCCTATATCGAAAGCAAAAACCCCAGCGCGCAATTCGAGCACGAGGCCACGACCTCCAAAATCAGCGAGGACCAGCTCTTTTATGCGATGCAGCGTGGTCTTTCTGCTGAAGAGGCGACAGCGCTTATAGTCAACGGCTTTGTCCGCGATGTGCTGCAGCAGCTGCCTATGGAGTTTGCGGTCGAGGCGCAGAAGCTAATTTCGATTTCGCTCGAGGGGAGCGTGGGCTGAAGTTTTCATGCCACGCTTGAACGCGGCGCTAAACTGGGATTCGCCATGCTGGAAATCAAAAACCTCCATGTCTCGATCGGCGAGCGCAAGATTCTGGAAGGACTGAACCTTACTGTCCATGACGGCGAGGTCGCCGCAATCATGGGTCCGAACGGAACGGGCAAATCGACCCTTTCCTATGTCATTGCTGGACGTGACGGCTACGAGGTCACGGAGGGCGAGATTCTGCTAGACGGCGAGAATCTTCTCGGGCTTGAGCCATGGGAACGTGCGGCCAAGGGAGTCTTTCTCGCCTTCCAATATCCGGTTGAAATCCCGGGCGTCGCGACGATGACCTTTCTTAAGGCCGCGCTTAACGCGCAACGGCGCGCGCGCGGCGAGGAAGACTTGCAGACTCCGGAACTGATGAAGCGGGTCAACGCTGCCGCCTCGACACTCGGCGTGGCTAAGGAGATGCTTCGCCGCCCCTTGAACAGCGGCTTCTCTGGCGGCGAGAAGAAGCGCATGGACATTCTGCAGATGGCGTTGCTCGAGCCTTCGCTGGGCATATTGGACGAGACCGACTCGGGGCTCGACATCGACGCGCTGCGCGTCGTCTCGGACGGCGTCAACTCTCTGCGTGACAAGAAGCGCAGTTTCCTCGTCATCACCCATTACCAGCGCCTGCTCGATTACATCAAACCGGACACGGTGCATGTTATGGCGAAGGGTCGAATCCAACGCAGCGGCGGTCCGGAACTCGCTCTCGAGCTCGAAGAGAGCGGATATAAGGACTATATCGGCGAGGCGGCGTGAACATGTTGAATCCAGCCCTTGCAGCCACCGAGGCAACCTTCGCTTCGCTTTTCGAGCGAAGAAAAAACGAAGGCGCGCGGGATCTGCGCGAAAGGAGCTGGCTTGCCTTCCAGCGAGACGGACTGCCTAGCCGGCGTCTTGAGAGCTGGCACTACACAGATCTGCGCGGCGCGTTGCGCGATTTCGCCGCTGCCGAGGCGGAGGCCGCGGGTTACGTCGAGAGCGACAACCCGCCCGCGGGCGTAACCCACCACTCCCTAAGAGAAGCTTTGCAAAATCTCGACGCGGACACGCTCGCGGCGCTTGTGCCGAGGATCGAGGACCCCGCCGTCGCGCTCAATGGCGCCCTCATGACGGATGGCGTCGTGCTCTTCGTACCGCCGGGCGCGGCGATCGAGACGCCGATTTCGCTTCTCCGGCGCTTTTCCGGCGGGGGCCTGTCGGTCACTCGCTCACTAATCGTCGTCGGCGCGGGGGCCAGGGTTTCGATCATCGAGCGTGCAGAGGCTGGCGAGGCGAAGGGCGGTTTTGAAAACGACGCATTGATCCTGGCGCTCGGCGAAAGCGCGAAGGTTGAGCATTGCCTGATCTGCGAGCCACGAGCGAAAGGAGCAGCGAGCGTCATGAGCCTCGTAGCCACGCTCGCGGAAGGCGCTTCGCTCAACTCTTTCGCTCTGCTAGAGGGCGGCGGTCTGCTGCGTCGGCAAATTTTCGCCAAGCTAGCCGGCGCCAAGGCCAGGGTTCGCTTCAACGGCGCTTCCTTGCTGCGGGGCGAGAGCTTCGCGGATACGACGCTCCTCATTGAGCATCTGGCGCCACAGGGCGAGAGTCGGGAAGCTTTCCGATCGATCGTCGACGATACGGCGACGGGCGTCTTCCAAGGTAAGATCAGTGTCGCGCGCGAAGCACAGAAGACGGATGGAGCAATGCAGTCGAGGGCCTTGCTGCTCTCGGATGCCGCTACGATGAACAACAAGCCGGAGCTTGAGATCTTCGCCGACGACGTTGCCTGCGGTCATGGCGCGACCTGCGGACGGCTCGACGCCGACCAGCTCTTCTATCTCACGGCGCGCGGCATTCCCAAGACGCAAGCCGAGGCTCTGCTGATCGAAGGCTTCGCCAATGAGGCTTTCGCCGAACTGGAGCAGGAGTCGCTTCGCGAGGCGCTGGCGGCGCGAGTGTCGGCTTGGCTCGCTCAGCGCGAGGTCTCCGCGGGAAGGAGCGCGTTATGAACAAGCCCCTTGGCGCCCTAGCTGGCGCGCCCTTACTCGACATCGACGCCATTCGCAAGGACTTCCCGATCTTGGAGGAGCGTCCTTATGGTAAACCCCTTGTTTACTTGGACAACGCCGCCTCGGCGCAAAAACCGCGTCAAGTGCTCGATCGGCTGACGCGCTTTTACGAGCATGAGTACGCCAATGTGCACCGCGGTCTGCACTATCTCGCCAACGCTTCAACCGAAGCCTACGAGGGAGCGCGCGAAAGCGTTCGTCGCTTCCTGTGCGCGGAGTCAGTCGACGAGATCGTATTCACGCGCGGGGCCACCGAAGCCATAAATCTTGTCGCGTCCTCCTTTGGCCTAGCGCATGTCGGTGAAGGTGATGAGATTATCCTGTCGGTGATGGAGCATCACTCCAACATCGTGCCTTGGCATTATCTGCGCGAGCGCAAAGGCGCGGTGTTGAAGTGGATCGAGGTCGACAGCGACGGCCATTTCTCGCTCGTTGACTTTGAGAAGCTCTTCACGCCGCGCACGAGGATCGTCGCGCTGACCCATATGTCGAATGTGGTCGCCGCCCCAACGCCGATCGCCGAGGTCACGCGCATCGCACATGCGCATGGGGTTCCCGTTCTCGTTGACGGCTCGCAGGGAGCCGTTCATCTCGATGTTGACGTCCAGGCGCTCGACGTGGATTTTTACGTCGTCACCGGACACAAGCTCTACGGCCCGACGGGCATTGGCGCGCTCTACGGCAAGCGGAAATGGCTCGAGAGCCTGCCGCCCTTCTGCGGCGGCGGCGAGATGATCGAGACGGTCACCCGCGACAGCGTCACGTACAACACGCCGCCGCAGCGCTTCGAGGCCGGCACGCCACCGATTGCGCAGGCGGTGGGGCTGGGCGCGGCGCTGAACTATATGGAGACTGTCGGACGCGCCGCGATTCGCGCCCACGAGGCGGATCTAACGCATTATGCGCATGAGGTTCTTTCGACTCTCGAAGGGCTGCACATATACGGGCGGGCGCCGGACAAGGGACCGATCGTCGCCTTCAATCTCGACAACGCCCATGCCCATGACGTCGCCACGGTGATCGACCGCTCCGGAGTCGCCGTGCGCGCCGGAACACATTGCGCCATGCCGCTCCTCGCGCAATTCGGCCAGACCTCCAGTTGCCGCGCGTCCTTCGCGCTTTACAACACGCGCGCCGAAATCGATCGCCTCGCTGAGGTCCTCGTCCGCGCCCGTGGTCTTTTTTCGTAGGGAGACGAATGTGGAGAAAGTCGACACGGTCGAGAAGCCCGCGCCCGGAGCCAACGCCCCGCAGATAGCGGCCACCGCTGAGCGCGATCCGGAAGAGATGGAGCGTCTGTCCGGTGAAATCATCAAGGCGCTGAAGACCGTTTACGATCCGGAAATCCCTGCCGACATTTACGAACTCGGTTTGATCTACAAAGTGGATATCGGCGATGACGGCAGTGTCGAAATCGACATGACGCTGACGGCGCCCGGATGCCCCGTGGCTGGAGAGATGCCCATCTGGGTGCGGAACGCGGTCAATGCCGTTCCGGGCGTTTCCGATACAAAGGTTAATATGGTGTTCACCCCTCCCTGGGATCAAAGTCGGATGTCCGACGAAGCGCGGATCGCGTTGGATATGTGGTGAAACCGAGCGCACTCTCCTGCCGTTTTACATTGGCATTGAGATCGACCCTCTCGCCCTCATGCCGAAATCAGGGCGGCGCATCGGTTATGAAAATCCAATGAATAGAGGAAGTTCTGTTGCTGAACTTGCAGCCCAACGGCCTCGCTGCGCTCCTCGACCCCAAACGCCGCAATGGCCTAAAGTCTGGCCACGGTCGTCGCCCGCGCGTCGCTGGCCGGTTCTGGTAGAGTGGATTGATTTCGCGGGGTTATCAAACGTGGCGTGCTCGAAGCCGCCGCCCTCCGAATTTGACACCGCGCCCCGACTTGCCCATGTTCCCGGCCCGCCGTCGGCGCCAGCACCTCGAGCGCAGCGCCGGGCGAGCTTGGTTTTGAAGCTTTTTCGCGAGTGTCGGGCACTTATATCGGCGGAAAACGCCACCGCGGCGAGGTAGGGCAGGAGCGCATGGACGTCGTCATCGTCGAGTCGGCCGCCAAGGCCAAGACGATCAACAAATATCTCGGCCGCGATTTTAGCGTGATCCCTTGCTACGGGCATGTGCGTGACCTTCCGCCCAAGGACGGCTCCGTCGATCCGGAAGACGATTTCGCCATGGTCTGGGAGATGGACGCCAAGGGGGCGAAGCGCATCTCCGCCATCGCCGAGGAGGTCAAGAACGCCAAGAAGGTCATATTGGCGACCGACCCGGATCGCGAAGGCGAGGCCATCTCCTGGCACCTGCTGGACATTCTCAACAAGAAGCGCGCGCTCAAAGACAAGCAGATCGAGCGGGTCGTCTTCAACGCCGTCACCAAGGACGCGATCCGCGAGGCCATGGCCAATCCGCGCGCCATTGACCAAGCGCTCGTCGACGCCTATCTCGCGCGCCGCGCGCTCGACTATCTCGTCGGCTTCACGCTCTCGCCCGTGCTTTGGCGCAAGCTTCCCGGGGCGCGCTCGGCCGGCCGCGTGCAATCGGTGGCGCTGCGCCTCGTCTGCGACCGCGAGCTGGAGATCGAGAAATTCGTCTCGCGCGAATATTGGTCGCTGGTCGCGCATCTCAAGACCAAGGCCGGCGAGCCCTTCACCGCCCGCCTCGTCGGGGCCGACGGCAAGAAGATCGCGCGCCTCGACATCGGCGCGGGTGAGGAGGCCGAGGCCTTCAAGAAGGCGCTGGAGCAGGCCGCGTTCAAGGTGCGCTCGGTCGAGGCGAAGCCCGTCAAGCGCCACCCCTATGCGCCTTTCACCACATCGACGCTGCAGCAGGAGGCCTCGCGCAAGCTCGGCCTCGCCCCCGCCTCGACCATGCGGATCGCGCAGAGGCTCTATGAGGGCGTCGACATCGGCGGCGAGACGACCGGCCTCATCACCTATATGCGAACCGACGGCGTCGATCTCGCGCCCGAGGCGATCACCTCGCTGCGCAAGGTGATCGCCAAGCAATATGGCGAGCGCTTCGTGCCGCAGGCCCCGCGCAAATACACCGCCAAGACCAAGAATGCTCAGGAGGCCCATGAGGCGATCCGGCCGACCGACGCGGCGCGGCTTCCCAAGCACATGGCCAAGCATCTCGAGCCCGAGCAGGCCAAGCTCTACGAGCTGATCTGGACCCGCGCCATCGCGAGCCAGATGGAGTTGGCCGAGCTCGAGCGTACGACGGTCGAGATCGAGGGCAAGGCCGGAGCGCGCATGCTCGACCTGCGCGCAACGGGCCAGGTAGTGCGCTTCTCGGGCTTTCTCGAGCTCTATCAGGAAGGGCGCGACGACGAGGAGGACGAAGAGAGCGGCCGCCTCCCCGCCATGGCCGAGGGCGAGCCGGTCACGCGCGAGAAGATCGATGCGACCCAGCATTTCACCGAGCCGCCGCCGCGATTCACCGAGGCGACGCTTGTCAAGCGCATGGAGGAGCTCGGCATCGGCCGCCCCTCGACCTACGCCTCGACGCTGGCTGTGCTGCGCGAGCGCGACTATGTGCGGCTCGAGAAGAAGCGCCTAGTTCCCGAGGATAAGGGCCGGCTTGTCGTCGCTTTCCTCGAGAGCTTCTTCTCGCGCTACGTGGAATATGACTTCACCGCCGATCTCGAGGAGAAGCTCGATCTCGTCTCCAACAATGAGATCGACTGGAAGACTGTGCTGCGGGACTTCTGGCGCGACTTTTCTGCCGCCGTCGACGGGACAAAGGATCTGCGCACCTCGCAGGTGCTCGACAGCCTCAACGACCTGCTGGGTCCACATATATTTCCGGCAAAGGGCGACGGCTCGGACCCGCGCGCCTGCCCGGCCTGCGGCGGGGGCCGCCTGTCGCTGAAGCTCGGCAAGTTCGGCGCCTTCATCGGCTGCTCCAACTATCCCGAATGCCGCTTCACGCGCACGTTGTCGCCGCCGACCGGCGACGGAGCGGAGGGCGCGCGGCCCGGAGTCAAAATTCTGGGACAAGACCCGGAGAGCGGCGCGGAGATCACGCTTCGCGATGGGCGCTTCGGCGCCTATGTGCAGGAGGGCGAGGGCAGCGACGACGAAAAGCCGAAGCGTGCCTCGGTCCCGAAGAGCCTGAAGGCCGACGAGTTGACCTTGGCGCAGGCGATGGCGCTGCTGTCGCTGCCGCGGGCGGTGGCGAAACACCCGACCTCGGGCGAGCCGATTGTCGCGGGGATCGGGCGCTTCGGTCCCTATGTGCAGCACGGCAAGACCTATGCGAATCTGACGCGCGACGACGACGTGCTGACGATCGGCGCCAATCGCGCCATCGATCTCATCGTCGAGAAGGAATCGGGCGGCGGCGGCTCGCGCTTCGGCCGCGCCGCGGACCCGGGCCGCCCGCTCGGGGATCACCCGGAAGGCGGCGCGGTGACTGTGAAGTCCGGCCGCTTCGGCCCCTTTGTCAATTGGGGCAAGATCAATGCGACAATCCCTAAGGGAACCGATCAGGCCACGCTGACGCTTGCCGACGCCGTTGGGCTGCTTGCGGCGAAGGCCGCCGGCGGCGGCGCGGGCGGCAAGGCCCTTGGCGATCATCCCGACGGCGGCCCGATCTCCCTGCGGGAGGGACGGTTTGGCCCCTATGTGGCCTGGGGCAAGGTGTATGCGACGCTACCTAAGAGCATGAGCCCAGAGGAGGTCTCGCTTGACGAGGCCATCCGTATGATCGACGCCAAGGCGGCGGCGGGCGGTGGCGGCAGGGCGCCCAAAAAGGCTGCGGCGAGAAAGGCGCCCGCCAAGGCCGGCGCCGCGAAGGCGAAGAAGAAGATCGAGGAGACCGATGAGACGCCCTTCGGAGACGCAAAGCTTGTGAAAGCTCCGGCGAAAAAAGCGGCACCTAAGAAGGTGACAGCAAAGAAAGCGGTCGGGAAATGGTGATAGCCGCGAGGATGAACATGGGCTAACGGTGCGATGCAGCCCGAGCAGACCCAATTCGGGCTCCATGGTACCGACGGCGACACCGCCAGGAGGCGCAGGCATGAATGACCGCGACGCCGTAAAAGCGCATGTGAAACACGACCCAGTAGCCCTCGCTATTGACAAAGCCCTTAGGCGTCTATTCCTTTCGAGCTAAGATGACTACGGCTCTGCCGCGACGGCGGCGCTTGCGCCACGCGTTGGCGATACCCAATCTTTTGACCTACGGACGGCTCGTCGCCGTACCGGTGGTGGCGTTGTTCCTCCACAGTCCCGGCGCGCCTTGGGAACATTGGGCCGCGCTCGCAGTCTATACGGTCGCCTGCGTCACGGATTTTTTCGACGGCTACCTTGCCCGCATATGGAAGCAGCAGTCGCCGCTCGGCCGGATGTTGGACCCGATCGCCGACAAGCTATTGGTCGCGGCCACATTGCTCGCCGTGACGGCCAATGGCACGCTCACCGGCTGGACGGTCTGGGCCGCGATCATCATTCTTTGCCGCGAGTTCCTCGTTTCGGGCCTTCGCGAATACCTGGCCGATGCGAAGGTCGTCCTGCCGGTGAGCACTATCGCCAAGTGGAAGACGACCGCACAGATGTTCGCGCTGGGCTTCTTCATCGCCGGCCCGGCGGGAGAGGTCGTGCTGCCAGGAACCATCCGGATCGGCGACACGCTGCTATGGCTGGCCGCAGCGCTGACGCTCTATACGGCCGTCGACTACGTGCTTGCCGGGTGGCCGCACATGGGTGAGGAGGAAGACGCGTGAGGGTTCGTTATTTTGCTTCCGTGCGCGAACGCATCGGCGTTGCCGAAGAAGACGTAACGCCTCCGCGCGACGTTGTGACCGTCGGCGACCTGATCACCTGGCTTTCTTGCCGCGGCGAGGATTACGCCACGGCCTTCTTTGACGCCGCCAAGGTCCGCGCGGCGCTCGATCAAACGCACGCGCGTCTCGACTCGCCGATCGGCTCGGCCCGGGAAGTTGCTTTTTTTCCGCCAATGACGGGCGGGTAGAATAAAGGTGGCGAGTTCGAGCCCCTTTCGCCTCGGCTCTTGGTCCTACCCGTCGCGAAATCTCAAAATTCGGCAGAGATCCCCCACCTTAGACGGACCATCGTCGATTTCCCGCACGATGAGTGCCTGAGAGCGGGCAAGCTCGGTGAGAAGGGAGGAGTCCTGCATGGGCTCCGGCGTCGCGACGATCAGCCCATCCGAATTCCAACTCAGTCGCGCGCGAAGATAGTCGCGGCGCGCTTTGTTAGCCGGAAGATCGGAGCCGAGCAGCACAATTTCAGTGCGATCGGCGTCGGCTGTGGGGTCGCCCTGCAGCGCTCGCAGCAAGGGCTTTAGAAACAGTAGGCCACAGACGAATGCAGCGACGGGATTGCCGGGCAGGCCGAGCACGAGGGAATTTTCGAGGCGCCCGAAGATCAAGGGCTTTCCCGGCCGCATGGCGATCCGCCAAAAGTCAAGCCTCATCCCCTCTTTTTCAAGCGCCGAACGCAGCAAGTCACGGTCGCCGACAGAAGCGCCGCCGAGGGTGACGATCACATCGGCTTTCGCTTGGCGTGCAAGACCGAGCGCTCGCCGAAGATCGGTAAGATCGTCACGGAATATGCCGAGATCGATTGGCGCGCCACCCGCTTCCGTAATGAGCGCCGCGGCAACGAAATTGTTCGTGCTCACGATTTGCGCCGGCCTGAGTTGTGAGCCCGGCGGCATGAGTTCGTCGCCGCTGGCGATGATCGCGACGCGCGGCCGGCGCGCCACGGCGACCGTCGCCGTGTTCGTCGACGCCGTCAGTGCGAGTTCAGCGGCGCCGAGCCGCGTCCCCGCCGAGAGCGCCGTCTCCCCTTGCGTGAAGTCCAGGCCCTTCGCCCGAATATGGGGGCCGGGGCGCGCCTTGGCGGACACCCAGCCGTCTTCCACGGCTGCGTCCTCCTGCAACAGGATCGCGTCGGCGCCATCCGGGACCGGCGCACCGGTGAAGATGCGCACGGTCTCCCCCGCAACGAGCGGGGCCTCGAAACCCTTGCCGGCGGCGCTCTCGCCCACGATCCTCAGCCGCGCGCCGGGCTGAGCCAAATCCGCCGCGCGCACGGCGTAACCGTCCATCGCCGAAACGTCGACCGGCGGCTGTGTCCGCTTCGCGACCACGTCGGCCGTTAGAGTTCGACCCAGCGCGTCCGCGAGGGGCAGATTTTCGCTCTGCATCGGCGCGCGCACGCCCGCCAGAATCCGCTCCAGCGCCTCATCGACGCCGAGGAGAGCTTTCTCACCCGCCATCGCCAGACCCGTCCTGCCGCCAGAAGCCGCTGGCCCCGCCGCGCTTCTCGACGAGCGCGACACTTTCAATTCGCATGCCTCGGTCAGCCGCCTTCAGCATGTCGTATATCGTGAGACAGGCTACGAAGACGGCGGTCAACGCCTCCATCTCGACACCGGTTTTACCAACGAGACGGGCTTCCGCAGTGACGAGGAATCCCGGCAGCGCATCATCCGGATTGATCTCGACGGTGACTTTCGAGAGCGCGAGCGGGTGGCAAAGCGGGATCAGCTCGGCTGTCTTCTTTGCCGCCATAATACCAGCGATGCGAGCAGTTCCAAGCACGTCGCCTTTCTTGGCGTCGCCCGACAGCGCGAGCCGCAAGGTCTGCGGCGCCATGAGAATGCGCCCCTCCGCGATCGCCGACCGCACGCTGTCGGGTTTTTCCGACACATCGACCATATGCGCCTCTCCGGAGGGCGCGATGTGGGTGAGATGGCTCATCTGAACCTATCGGCTGCTCAGCTGCATGCAAGGCGTGGCGCTAGGCCTTCAGCGTCGCCGTCACGCCCTGCAGGAGCTCGCGTGTGGCGGCCTCGACATCGGGCTTGCGCATCAGGCTCTCGCCGACAAGGAAGGTATGGATGCGAGATCTCTCCAAGCGCAAGCAGTCTTCATGCGTCCCGATGCCGCTCTCCGAAACGAGAATCTTATCCTTGGGCGCGAGTTCCGCAAGCCGCTCGCTCGTCTCAAGCGAGACCTTGAAATCGTGGAGATTGCGGTTGTTAAATCCTATCAGACGCGTCTCCAGCGCAAGCGCGCGATCGAGCTCGCGCTCATCGTGCACCTCGACGAGCACGTCCATTCTCAGATCATGCGCTGCGGTGTTCAGGGCTCTGGCCTCGGAATCGCTGACGGCCGCCATGATGATCAGAATGCAGTCAGCGCCAAAAGCGCGCGCTTCGTACACCTGGTAAGGGTCGAACATGAAGTCCTTGCGCAGCGCCGGCAGATGCGTGGCCTTACGAGCTTGCTCGAGATAGTCGAGGCTTCCTTGGAACGAAGGGCCGTCGGTGAGGACCGAAAGGCAGACCGCACCACCGGCCTGAAAGGATTTGGCGAGCGCAGGCGGGTGAAAATCGTCGCGAATGACGCCTTTGGAAGGGCTCGCCTTCTTGATCTCGCCGATCAGCGCGATGCGGCGCTCGTTAAGCTTCTGCTCGATCGCATGGACGAATCCGCGAGGCGGATCATGGTCCTGAATCTTGCGTTCCAACGTCGAACGCGGCATGCGTACCTTGGCTTCCGCGATCTCGGTCCGCTTGTAGGTCTCGATTTTGTGCAGAATGTCGGTCATCTTCTCAGCCCAGAGAGCCGCCGCCCGTCTCATTGAAGTGCGATGCTAGCATGATTCCGGTCGGCGGAGACAACGCCCTTAGCCGCGGCCTCGCGCTCGCCGGGACAAGCTTAGCGGCGCCTCAGGTCCAAAGCGCCGGATAATCGGTGTAGCCCCGGGCTCCCCTGGCGTAAAAAGTCTCGGGATCGGCCTCGTTCAGCGCCGCGCCCTCCCGAATCCGCTGCACCAGGTCGGGATTGGCGATGAAGGTTTTACCGAAGGCCGCCGCGTCCGCCTCTCCGCTTTCGATCGCCGCCTGCGCCGCTTGGGGCGTGTAACCTTCGTTTATGACGTAGGCGCCCGCGAACTGCTTTTTCAGCCGTGGCCCAAGCGCGCCCGGGCCCGCGTGCTCACGCACACAGAGAAAGGCGAGTTTGCGCTCGCTCAGCGCCTGCGCGACATAACCAAAGGTTGCGGCAGGGTTCGAGTCGCCCATCGAATGCGCGTCGCCGCGTGGCGCGAGATGCATGCCGACGCGGCCCGCGCCCCAGACTCGGATGACAGCATCCGTCACTTCAAGCATTAGCCGAGCGCGATTCTCGATGGCGCCCCCGTAGCAATCACTGCGCGTGTTTGAGCCGTCCTGCAGAAACTGGTCAAGGAGGTAGCCGTTGGCGCCATGAATCTCGACACCGTCGAAGCCGGCGAGACGGGCGTTTTCCGCCCCTTGAGCGTAGGCCTCGATGACGCCCTGGATTTCTTCGAGCGTAAGGGCGCGCGGGACAGGGTATGCCTCCTTGGGCCGCAGCAGGCTGACGTGACCTGCTGCTGCAATGGCGCTCGGCGCGACGGGCAAGGCGCCATTGAGATAAATTGGATGTGAAATGCGGCCGACGTGCCAAAGCTGCAGGAAGATTCGACCGCCCGCCGCATGCACTGCACTAGTGACCCGAGACCATCCCTGAATCTGCTCGTTCGACCATATGCCGGGCGTGTCAGGATAACCGACCCCCATCGGCGCAATGGAGGTCGCTTCCGAGATAATCAGGCCCGCCGAGGCTCGCTGAACGTAATAGTCCCGCATCAAGTCGTTTGGGACACGACCGGCGTCCGCCCGGCAACGCGTCAAGGGGGCCATCAGGATGCGGTTTGGGAGAGAGATTTCACCGAGGCGAAGGGGTTGGAGGAGTTTGGACAAGAGACGGCTCCCTTAGGGGCTGTGGGGATCGAAGCGTCGCGCGCCCTTCTGGCGCATCGACGGTCTCTAGCAACGCTTCCTTCAAGAAACAAACTTTCCGAACTTATCATGCGCGACGACCTGACCCGCTCTCCGAAGTCGCCGCGCCTGCTTAGAATTCGCTCCTTGTGGAGCGGACTGAGGCGTCGGAATGCAACTTCGCGTCGGTGGCAGCCGCCTTCTCTGTCTGTCGCACCGAACTCGCCGAGGACTCGAGATGACCCGGAGCCGAGGGCTTTTCCTGGTTATTGAGAGATTTGCGAGGGGAATCGCCTTCGCCCGTGGCGTCAATGGCTTCATGCAACCTTGTAAATATTCCTGCTTCTCCGACTATCGCTGCGACGCCGTGCCGCTCCATGTCGGAACGCAGGTAAGGGGTGACGCGCGCGAACCAGACCTGCGTTCCTTGATGAGTTAAATCTTCAAGCAGGCTGCGGATCGCTTGGGCGGCGGAGTAATCGAGATCCGTGATGGCTCCGGCGTCAACAATAAACCACCGCACCTTCGACGGCGCGCGCTCGACGAGCGCCCTGACCTCGCTCACGAAGAGCTCCTCATTCGCGTAAAAGAGATCGGCGCCGAAACGATAGACGATCAGTCCCGGCGCCGTCTCCAAGCCGGGGTTCGCGGGCGTGGGCGCCCAGCGGCCGGTCTGATCCGGCCTCAGTATGTGCGTGTGGGGCTTATAGCTGTGTTTTACATGCCGGATGAGCGAGAGGACAATCGCCATCAGGATGCCCTGCTCGACGCCGATGCACACGACCGCCGCTGCGGTGAAGACTGCGAGGTAAAATTCACCTTTGCTCTCGCGAAGGATCGAACGGAGCCCTTCGACGTCCACCATGCCGACTGCGATCGTGAAAACGATGCTCGCCAGCACGCAGCGCGGCAAATATTGCAGAGGTCCGGTGAGAAACAACAGAACCACTAAGACGACGCCAGCGAATACGAGTTGCGCCAACTGGCTGCGGGCGCCTGCGCTGGCGGCCATGGCCGTCTGGGTCGGACTGCCATTCACGACGAAGGCGCCGCTGATGGCGGCTGCGGCATTCGCTGCCGAGATGCCTAGAACATCCGCATCCTCGTCAAGTGCTTCATGACAGCGCACGGCATAGACCTTCGAGGTCGCTGCGCTTTGCGCGATAATCATCACAAAGCATGAAGCCGCGACCGGCAACAGCGCCGTGATTTCCTGGAGCGACGCCTGAGGCCATCTAATTGTTGGCAAGCCGCCCGGCACCTCGCCAATGACAGCGATCCCTCGCGCTTCGAAATGAAATTTGGCGCTCGCCACGATCGTTCCGACGACCGCAACAAGCGCGACTGGAAAATGAGGGATAAACCGACGCCCTAACAGAATAGCGCTCACCACGAGGAGCGATAGTCCGAATGTCTGAGGGTCGAATTGCCACCTGTTCTCTAACAGCTCCATGGCTTGCTGCGACGTACGATGAGCGGGCGTGTCTATCCCAAGCATGCCGCCAAGCATGGCGATCCCGACTTGAAAACCGACGCCAGTAAGAAATCCAACTAAGACTGTACGCGCGAGAAAATTAGCGAGGAAGCCCAGTTTGAAAATTCGCGCCAGAAGAAGAAGCCCCGCCGTCAGAAGCGCGAGCATGGCGACGAGGTCGACGTATTTCTCGCTTCCGGCCGGCGCCATATGGGTGAGCGAGCTAGAAAAAATCGCAGCGGTCGCCGAGTCCGCCGCCACGACGAGATGCCGAGACGAACCGAAAATCGCGAAGGCGACGAGTGGTAGCAGGACGGTATAGAGGCCGGTGACGACGGGCATCGCGGCAATGCGCGTATAACCCAGCACCTGGGGCACGTTCATTGAAGCAAGAGTGAGCCCCGCCACGGCGTCACGCGCGCTTTCACGGAGGTTGCCCGGCCGAAGACCAGCAAAAATCTCCACCCGCATGACCGCTCCCCTCTCTGCTCCCTGTTGACGCGCAGTTCACAAGCGCGCCGTCTCTGTGAGAACGAATATCTGGAGCCCAAGCTGAAATGGTTCATGGCGGTTTGAGCAGAGAGCGAGCACTCAGCAATTTCAACGCACGTAGCCTCTCATCAGAGAATAGACGCCGCTACGGGATGTAGATTTGCAGTGCGCGCGCCTACCGCCCCAGTCTACGTCCCCTCCGAGGGTGGTCGGGGATCTTTACCGACACGAAGTCTCTCGTGCGCAGTCCCCCGCTCCAGCACCGATGCGGATTCAATATTTTCTTGAATTGCGTTTCTTGCAAGAAAGCCGCGTTGCTCGGGGCACCGCTTATGGGCGCCATCCGGCAGCATCTCATCAACTGATTTCCCTGCTTGATCGTGGCGCCGGCTGGCACGGATTGGCCGGAGTAGGCGTCGAGGCAGTAATTCTGTTGCGCCCCTACGGGCGCCGCCGAGACAATGACCAGCAAGCAACTCAGCGTGCACAGGCTTATGGGTTTTAGGCTCGCAGAAAAAACCGACACGGAGATGTTGGGACGGACGGGCATTTGCGCCTCGCGCTCTTTCGTCAATTTCGGGTCCATCAGGAGTCTCTGTCTCGATCTGCACTCACGATCTATTAGAACTCCCTTTGACGCGCAAAATCGAGAGCAACATAAAAAATTTAGACATCTATAGCGGAGTCGATAGAACCCTGAACAATCCTTGCCTTCGCGTTTGTCTTCTTTCGAGGGGAAGCGGCAAACCGAGCGCGAGGCGCGGTCTGCCAGAAGATTGAACGCGAAGCGACAGCTCCGCCTCTAAAAAGTTCACTGAGCGGGCGCTTCAACCGGCCGCGGGCTCCCCGTCTTTCTGACGCGCGCGACGCGACGATGACGACGAGAGCCGCGCGTCGGGCTGCGCGGGCGGGAAACGCGAGGCTGATGGTGGAAGGAGGTGAACTGCCGCTCCTGCGCCTCGGCCTCTGAGGGTTGGCCTGCAGCGAACACCGCCGCGGATGCTCCCGCCAATAGCGCTGTCAGGAACGCGCGGCGCGAAACCTTGTTCTCTCCAGGGGTAGTCTCTTTTGTCATTTTGTAATTCCTCCCGCAGCCAAACAATTGGCTGATCGAAACTATGACCCACCATTTTTCGAGTCAAGCCGCTCGCTCGAATTTCGCCGCGAGCGCTCTTATGAGAACCTCAGTAGTCAACCGAACATCATGATCACCTCCGGCACTGGACGCTTTAGATCGTATTTTGGGTCGATCAAGCCTTCCTGGCTATTGGCGGATATATGCAGATCGGTCGAAGTCGAACGCCGAGGACTTCAATGTGTCGTTCGAGCGCGACGGCAACCGCCTCTGGATGCAAGGCGCCGCCGCTCGATTTTGAATCCAGGTCAGGATGGGGCGTGGGCGGAGATCGCGTCGCGCAGAGCCTTCTCCTTACTGTCATCGAGGGACGTCTTGAGGACCGTTCCGCCCGTCCCCTTCAAGGCTTCCAATACCTTGTCGGCGGTGAATTTTTTGATCAGCAGAAACAAGGCTGCGTTCCCGGGTTGCAAAGACTGCGAAAGCTGCTTCATAAAGTCGTCGTTGATCCCATAGTCGGACAGCGCGCCGGCGAGAGCGCCAGAAGCCGCCCCGAGCGCGACGCCCAAGATCGGGTTCAGAAAGATCAGACCAACCAGCAGCCCCCATAAGCCGCCGGTCGAGGCGCCTGCGGCAGTCGTATTAAAGAGCTGATTGAGCTTGACGGTGCCGTCGGGTTGTTTGATCGCAATGGCGGCGTCGCCGACTTCAATTAAATATTCCTTTTGCAGGCCGAGTATTTTTTCGCGCATCTCCTCGGCTTTGGCTTCGGTCGGATAGGTTATGACGACCAGATCGGACATCGCTGCGTACTCCTCAAGGAGTTGCTCTGGCTTGTTTCCTTAATCCCAGAACACATGCGGCGCACGTGCGCAAATTGCATAACGCGTCGCCCTATGGATGGCAAGATCGAACGACCAACGCTTGAGGCGTGAGCGCGCTTGGCGTCGTCAAATGTCCCCGATGACAATCGCTAGCGCCGACATGACTCGTGGGGTGGCGGGTCTCCCGAGAAAATCTCCGAGATCCAATTAGTCGAGGGAAAACTTTTCGCATAATGTCAGTGTGGCGATAGCGATCGGAACGCTAAAAACGCTCCAGGCAATCCCCAAATGAATGTCCAAAGTAGTACGGAGAAGCGGCTTTCAACGGCCAAACGATGGCGATGATAAAAAAGAGCGAAGACGACCGGCTCAGTGACTGACTGCCCAGTTTGCAGGCCGCCAGCACGACAAAAATAGATACGAGCGCCGATGCGCCGCTGAATTGAGCCTTCTCTTCCACGAGTTGCCCCTTGCACGTTTTCAGATCAGCTTTTCTGCAGTTCTCTCTGTGCTGCCCGCTGCTTCCAAATTCGCCTGCATTGGTTTTCCGCAACGCCCTCACGCCAGCAGACGGCTCTCGATAAATTAATCCGAAACCCAGGATCAACAAGCCTTCCAGGCCCAGCCGCGGGAGAGAGGTCTAAGTGACGGCTCAATCTTCAATCTTACGGTTTCATTCGTCGAGCTTTTCCTTGCCCAAACGGCCCAAACGATCCCCGAGAGAAAAATTTCAGCGCCCGAGGATGACGATCTCGTCGTAATTTCCGGTGAAATTCGACTTGCAAGCGCCGAAGCCGGTTCGTCCCGCTAGAAACGAAAGTATCGTCTGGAGGGATTGTAAGGCTCGAACCATCCCTTTATCATCCTGTTGCGGCAAGCGCCGCTTTAGTTCGCGAACCCAAAGGCACGGGGGACAATATGAGTTGGCTGAAGGCGATCGTCGGCGGCGTAATCGGCGCCGAGGCGTTGAATCTGGTGAAGGACTACATCGAAAAGCAGGGCGGCATCGATGCCGTCGTCAAAGACTTCCAGACTTCCGGATTTGGACGCCAAGTCGATTCTTGGGTCTCAACCGGCAAAAACGAAGCCATCAGCGCCATTGAGGTCGGACAAGCGATCGGCGTGAGTAAGCTGAAGGAACTCGCGCAGGCGACCGGCGTGGACTACGACAAGGCCCGCGATCTGCTCGCTGAATATCTGCCGATCGCGATCGACAAGGCGACCCCGGAAGGCAAGGTGCCGCCGCCGGATCCGGAATCATCGAAAAAGTCGTTTTACTGAACGACCGATCTTAGAATGCCGAGCCGCCGGCAACGGCCGGCGGCTTCGCATTTAATCGAGGGTTTTTGATTTTGGCTATAGTATGGGCGACCACGTCACCCGCGCGTACGGATTACCAGGCTTCCGGTCACAGGCTCTGTGACCGTCGAGCTGATCGTCTCGCGAACTTGCGGCTTTAAGGCGCTCTATCGCTGCCCAGACCTGACGTTGGGAGTTTGATCACCTGGCCGGCGCGCAACCGACGAAGGTCTAGGCCCGGGTTGGCGGCCGCGATATCGCGCCACCGCGCAGCATCCCGATAAAGCTTCAGCGCGATACTCTGCAAGGACTCGTTTCCGGCGACGGTGTAGGTGCGCGCCGGCGCGGAGGAGGGAGAAGGAGACGTATCGCGATTGGACGCCGCGCTCGCTTCAACCGCACCATTTGCAAGCGGCTCCTCGGATGACGAAAGCCCGGATGTCGGAGCAGCCATCAATCCATTGTTAGCTCTGAATTGCGCCACTGTCGCTCTTGCGCGCTCTATGACGGAGGCAGGGAGGGGCAGATAGCCAAAGTACGGCGCGTAGCTTTGTCCTTCGTCGAGAACGAAATCCAGAAAAGAAGCCACGCCAGCCGCCTGATCCTTCGAGTAAGTCTGGTGAAAGATGAGCCAAGTGTAAGTGACTATCGGATAGGCTTTGGCGCCCGGGGGATTGTTGGTGGCTTCATCAAGCCTGTCGAGAATGACGTTCGATGTGGGCGCGAGCGCCGCCGCGCCGGACTGCGGGCCTGGAGCCACAAAGTGGCCCTCCCTGTTCCCGAGGGCCGCCATCGGCAAACCAAGCCGAAGCGCGAATCCATATTCGACGTACCCAATGGCCCCTTGAGCTATCCTGATCCGAGAGGCGACTCCCTCGTTCCCTCTCGCCAGCATTGCAATATGCGGCCACTCGACGACGCGACCCACACCGGGCTTAGAAGCCCATTCCTTGCTGACCGCGGCGAGATGGTCAGTCATTGCGTAAGTGGTGCCGCTGGCGTCCCGGCGGCCGACAATGGCGATGCTGATCGGCGGCAGATGGAGAGTGGGGTTAGCGGCTCGTATCCTGGGGTCGTCCCAGTTGCGTATCTTACCGAGGAATATGTCGACGTAAACGTCCTGAGGAAGATTAAGCCGACCTTTGACGCCAGGTAGGTTATAAGCCAACACGATCATGCCTGCAGCGGTGGGCAGCTGGATGATCCCACCTTCCACTTTGGCGACGTCGTCGGCTTTGAGATAGTTGTCGCTCGCCGCGAAATCGACCTTGCCGGCCTCGAAGCGCGCGGCGCCTTCTCCGGACCCTACCGCGTCATAGCGAATGTTTATATCGGGTTGGGAACTCTCGAAGTAGTTGATCCAACCGTCCATGAGCGGCGCAACAAAGGTCGAGCCGGCACCGTGCAGTTCTACTGCCTGCGCCAAGCCTCCTTCCCACGCAAATCCTGCCGCGGCGAGCCAAATCGTGCTCGCGAGGGCAGCGACTCTAAGCCCCGGAAACTTTCTCAAGGTGAGCATCGTGCGACCCTCTGCGTATGCGCTCAGCTGAATTCGCCGCGGATATATTCTTGCGTCAGTTGCTCTTGCGGCGCTTCGAACACCTGATCCGTTTCCCCCATCTCGACCAAATAACCCGTTCGCCCCCCATGCGAGATATCGACGGAGAAGAAAGCTGTCACGTCCGCGACACGACGCGCTTGCTGCATGTTATGGGTAACGAGCGCGATGGTGTAGTCCTTCTTGAGTTCCAACATCAATTCCTCGATGCGGCGCGTCGCGATCGGGTCAAGCGCCGAGCAGGGCTCGTCCATGAGAAGCACGCTCGGCTCCGGTGCGATGGCGCGCGCAATGCAAAGGCGCTGCTGCTGGCCACCCGACAGCGACAGTCCGCTTTCTTTCAGCTTGTCCTTCACTTCGTCCCAGAGGGCGGCTCGACGAAGCGACTGCTCGACCTTGGCTTTCATGTCACCTTTGTATCGATTGAGGCGCAGTCCGAAAGCCACGTTGTCGAAAATGCTCATCGAGAATGGGTTGGGTTGCTGGAACACCATGCCAATGTAACGCCGCACGACGACCGGATCGATGTGATTGGCATAGACGTTGTGTCCGAGGAAATGCACGGCTCCTTCTAGACGGAAGCCCTTGATGAGATCGTTCATGCGGTTGAGGCTGCGCAGCACGGTGCTTTTGCCGCAACCCGACGGCCCGATGAAGCCGGTGATCTTTCCGCGCTCGATGGGCACAACACTGTCCCGCACGGCGAGGAAAGAGCCGTACATGATCTTCTTCACCTGGCAATCGATAACAACGTCTGGCGCGACTGCGGGCGCTTGGCGAGGGGCGAGGCTTTCGGCTACGGACATGGAGAGCTCCTTAGACTTTGGGACGCCCGATGAAGCGGCTCAAAATGTTGAAGCCGAGGACGATGGCCACGAGCACGAGGGACGCCGCCCATGCGAGCTGGATCTGATTGTCGAAAGGCATGCTAGAGAAGTTGTAAATGAGGATCGAAAGCGACGCCGTGGGCTCCAGCACGCTTCGCAGCCAGTAGTTGCTGAACAACGCCGTAAAGAGCAGCGGCGCCGACTTGCCGGCGACGCGAGCGACGGAGAGAATGATGCCGGTGACGACGCTCGGCAACGCCGTCGGCACAGTCACGCTCCAAACCACCTGGGCCTGTGTGCAGCCCATGCCGATGGCGGCGTCCTTCATTTTTTGAGGGACCATGCTCATCGCGCCCTCGGCCGTAAGAGTCACTGTAGGGAGCATCAGAACCGCCAGGGCAATGCCTCCCGCCAAAGCTGAATAGCTGCCCATCGCCAGCACCACCGCCGCATAGACGAACACGCCGGCAAGGATCGAGGGGAAGCCTGTCAACACCTTGGACAGAAAACGAGCCAGCTTCGCCATCTGCCCGTCGGGTCTGAGCTCCGCGAGATAGATGGCCGCGAAGAGCGACACGGGAATGCTGATCAGCGCGGCGATGCCGACCGTCACGAGTGTGCCTTGGATCGCATTGCCGATGCCTCCCCCCTCCTCGAAACCCGCCGGAGGGAGTTCAGTGAAAAGCTCGAGCCCCAGTCGGGCGCCGCCCTTCATGACGAGCATGTAGATCACTGAAAACAGCGGCACCGCTCCGAGAAGGGCGATCAGCCAAGCGGCGGCGGTGAGGAAAAAGCTGATGAATGCTCGGACCTCGAAAGGATTTCGGCTGAGATCGACGGAAGAAGCCGCCGATCTCTCATCGACGAAGCCTGCAGCGCTAGGATTCCCAAAGGACATCAGGCTTTCCCCATTTTTCGCGAAGTCCACACCAGAATCAGCGTGCCAATCACATTGACCACGAGCGTGATCGCGAGCAGAACCAGCGCCGCATACATGAGGGCCTGACGTTCGGTTTGCGCCGCTTCTGGAAAGTTCGAGGCCAGCAATGCGGCCAAGGTGTTGGCTGGCGAAAAGAGCGACAACGACAGCTGATTGGCGTTGCCGATGAGCATGGCGAGGGCCATGGTTTCGCCCAAGGCGCGGCCGAAGCCCAAGACTAGCGCGCTGGATATTCCCGCTGCAGCAGTCGGAACGATGACCTTGAGAATCGCCTCCCAACGCGTCGTCCCCATGCCGTAGGCAGCCTCTTTGATTTTGTATGGCACGAGTTGAATCGCATCCTGGGAGATCGCAGCCACCGTCGGCAGAATCATGATTGCGAGGACGAGCGCCGCCGGCAGCAGGCCCGGACCGCTGAGGGAGGTCGAGAAGAACGGCACGCCGCCGAGATGCTCGTGCAGCCATTGCGCCAGCGGCCGCAGGAAGGGGATGACGACAAAAATGCCCCACAGACCAAAGACGACGCTGGGGATGGCGGCGAGCATCTCGATCAGCGTTCGAAAGCTTACGGCGAGCTGAGGCGGCAGAAAGTCCTGCGTCAGAAAGATCGCGATCGTGATGCCGACGAAGCCTCCAATGAGCAGAGCCAGCAAAGAGCTGTAGAGCGTGCCCCATATCTGGGGAAGAATGCCGAACTGCGCCCTCTGAACGTCCCAGGTCTGATCGACGAGGAATCTCGCGCCATACTGCATGATTGCTGGCGTCGCCTGCCGTCCGATCTCATAGAGGATGAATGCGACCAGAACGATGATCGAGAATGCGGCAAGGGATGCAATTCCAAAGAACAATCGATTCACGGCGAGGGCAAGACGGGACGGCGGCCTGGCGAGAGACTCGTTACTTTGAAGGACGTCGAAATTAAGCGACATTGCGCTCCCCACTCACCGATTTTTCAGCGCGACGGACGCGTTGCGGCCGAAGGACCCGCGACCGCAAGATCTCACTGCACTTTTGCCGACGCGGCCAACACCTTCTCAACGACGTTTTTCGGCAAGGGGATGTAGCCCATCCGATCGGAGAGCTTTTGGCCGTCACTCAGGCCATAGGCCACGAGCTTGCGCAGCGCCTCCGCCTTCTGCGGATCCTGGTTCTTGTAAAGAAGCAGCCAAGTGAAACTCACTATTGGGTAGGATTCTGGCGAGGCGGGATCGTCGACCCAGGCGATAAGATCCTCGGGGAGTTGCGCGCTTGCGAGAGCTGCGGCGCCCGAGGCCTCACCCGGCGCCACAAACCGCCCCGCCTTGTTTTCCAGCAACGCCGTCGCGGCCTTGGTCAACTTCGCATAGCCGTATTCGATGTAGCCGATCGCGCCGGGCGTCTGCTTGATGGTGGCGGTGACACCGTCGTTTTTCGGCGCAGCGACAAGCTTATCGCTTTGAGGCCACGGGACCGTGGTGCCGAAGCCCACCTTCTCACGGAACGTGGGGCTGATCGCCGACAAATGCTTGGTGAATACGAAGGTTGTCCCGCTCGAGTCGGAACGGCGCACGACCGTAATGGGCAGATTGGGCAGGGTCACGCCGGGATTGGCCGCAACGATGCGCGGATCGCTCCATTGCGTAATCTTGCCGAGGAAAATGTCGGGGTAAACGTCGCGCGGCAGCCTAAGCGGCTTGTTAAGGCCGGGAAGGTTGTAGGCGAGAACAATCTCGCCCGCGGTCATGGGCAACAAGACGACTCCACCCGGCACCTGGACAATTTGCTCTGGGGTCATCGCCGCGTCGCTTGCTGCGAAGTCCACCGTCTTGTTGATAAGGTCCTGGATGCCTGCGCCACTGCCTTTGGCCTGGTAGTCGACGGTGACGCCGGGCGTCTTTCGGCTGAAATCCTTGAACCACGAGGAGTAGAGCGGGAAGGGAAAGCTTGCGCCCGAGCCCACGATCCGCAGATCGGCGCCTTGGGCAAGGTGGCAAGGAAACACGGCAAGGATGGCAATTAGCATTGCAAGACGCGCCATCACCCTCATTACCCGCCCCCTTCTTACAGTGAAAATCCCCGCCGCTCGCCGCGTACGAGAGCTGCGCAAGCGCGTGTCACCAGTCAGGCGCTATAAACTGACGCCTGCAGCGCCCTTCGAATTCAGCGCTCCGATTGCGCTTACGTTTGCAGTTGGTACGCGGCGCGCTTGTCAAACGGATGACAGTCGAGCTCAACCTGTTCTGTGTTCCACCAGTTCGCGCGACCGAGGGCTCCGCGAGAATTGAAGGCGCGCGTCATCTTCTCGCTCTGCAACCAATGCAGAGTTCCTTTTTCTACAATAATTTATTCGACTACTTTCCGGGCCCCTCCGGGCGATCTGGCTCTTTTGCCGCGCAGGATTGCTCAAGTGCAATGCAGTGCATTTCAATTTTCGGCGCGCTACCGCCGCCAAAAGGGTCCCACGGTCCCCGACACCAACCGTTACCGCAGCGCAGCCAACGATATTGGCAGTCGCTAATGCAGTCGCTGGCGAGATGGATCGACCTCGGCGACGTCGGGGGGCCGCCGATCCCAGCTGCGGACGCATTCGCGCCGATGAAGAGCATGGCGGCTCCGTAGATTATCACGCCAAAATCCATGGCGTCCTCCCTTCCTTCGATGTCTGTCGCGTCGCCTCATGGGCAGAGCGGTCCGAGCTGCGCCGCCTGTTATCGATCCTCGAGTCCGACTCGTCCACCGGGAAGTTCACGGCGCCATCTTCGACTCCGGGAACGGAAGGAAAGTGAATTCCTGAATTGCGATGTCCTTCACCACTTCTGCATTGAGTCGCGCGTTCACGTTCTTGACAAGGGAGCGGGCCAAGGCGTTCAGGTCGACCTTCTCCAGCCGTGCGAAATTTATAGAATTGTCGTCGTAAATCAGCCGAAAGGTTTCGTCCGCGACGAAGACGTCAGATGGAAGACCAGCTTTCTTCTCCGCTACGGAGTCCACGACATAAGAAAGCTGCGTCACCGCATAGCCTTGAATGGCCCCGTTGCGGATCTTCGGGATGTTCAGTTCCCTCGTCTTGCGGGTCTCCAGCACGGCCGTGGACGAGGATCCAAAGGTATGGGGAAGCCGCCTGAAGTAATGAAACCCGTACCCTGACCCCGCTGTGACCAGGATCGCCCAAAAACCTATGAAAATTATGCGAATCATAGGAAAACGCCACTTGGAGGCGTGCGTGCGTAAGTCCCATCGGATTGAACGTCACGTATCGCCCGCGCAATGATCGCGGCCACGGCTTGCGCGGCCTGAAGCTGGGTGGCGAGCAGCCTACCGTTGGTTTCAAGTTCGATGATTAATTCCTCGAGCGCGCTTTGCAGCGCTGGATTGGCCTCACCGTGAACCAATTTCTGTCGATTTCCGCCGAGATTTGACCCGGGATTTCCATTGAGAACTGACCCGGGTTGATGATGGTTTGAGGGTCAGGCGTTCGTCAAGTTGCGGGTTTTCTCCTTTGTGGGTTTAGCGGCTTTCGCCGAGCTGTCCTTGAAGCGGAAGCTGTCGTTTCCGGTCTCGAGGATGTGGCAGCGGTGGGTGAGGCGGTCGAGGAGCGCCGTCGTCATTTTCGCGTCGCCGAACACGGCGGCCCATTCGCCGAAGCCGAGGTTGGTCGTGATGATGACGCTGGTGCGTTCGTAGAGCTTGCTCAGCAGGTGGAAGAGCAAGGCGCCGCCGGAGGCGCTGAACGGCAGATAGCCGAGCTCGTCGAGGATGACGAGATCGGCGTGTGTGAGCCGCGCCGCAATCTGCCCGGCTTTTCCTTGAAGCTTTTCCTGCTCGAGCGCGTTGACGAGTTCGACGGTGGAGAAGAACCGGACGCGCTTGCGGTGATGCTCGATGGCCTGGACGCCGATCGCCGTGGCGAGATGCGTCTTGCCCGTTCCGGGGCCGCCGACCAAGACAACGTTATGGGCATCCTCCAGGAACTCGCAGCGGTGAAGCTGGCGAACGAGAGCTTCATTGACCTCGCTGCTGGCGAAGTCGAAGCCGGCGAGATCGCGATAGTTTGGAAAGCGCGCGGCCTTGAGCTGGTAGGCGGTGGATCTGACTTCCCGATCGGCTGTTTCCGCCTTCAGAAGCTGCGACAAGATCGGCAGCGCGGCCTCGAAGGCCGGAGCGCCTTGCTCGGTGAGTTCGCCGACGGCTTGCGCCATGCCGTGCATTTTGAGGCTGCGCAGCATGATGACGATGGCGCCGGCGGCGGGATTATGACGCATGGCGCGCCTCCCGGGCTTTGCGCAGGGCGTCATAGCGCTCGACATTGGCCTGCGGTTCGGTGGTGAGCGTCAGCGCGCTGGGCGGCTTCACTGGCGGCGCGTCGATCGGTTTTCCATCGACCAGCCGGTGCAGCACGTTCAGGATATGCGTCTTGGTCGGCGCGCCCGCCTCCAACGCCAGTTCGACGGCGGCGAGCACGGCCTGCTCGTCGTGCTGGAGGACCAGGGCGAGGATCTCGACCATCTCGCGGTCGCCGCCTGGCGTCTTGAGTATGCGCTGTTGCAAGGCCCGGAAGGCGGGCGGCAGTTCGGCGAAGGGCGCGCCGTTGCGCAAGGCGCCGGGTTTGCGCTGGATGACCGCGAGATAGTGGCGCCAGTCGTAGATCGTCGCGCTCTTGCGATCGTGGGAGCGGGCGAAGACGCGCCGATGCTCGCAGACAACCTGCCCCTCGGCGGCCACGACGATGCGTTCAGGATAGACCCGCACGCTGACGGGGCGATTGGCGAACGAGGCCGGGACGCTGTAGCGATTGCGCTCCAGGTGGATGAGACATGTCGGCGAGACGCGCTTGGTGTGTTCGACGAAGCCGTCGAAGGGGCGGGGAAGCTGCATCAAGTGTTGCGCTTCCTCGCTCCAGGCGTCGGCGACCGTGCCCGCCTGCGCGCCATGCGGAATCTCGGCCCATAGCTCCCGGCATCGCGTCTCCAGCCAGTCGTTCAGCGCCGCCAGGGAAGGAAAGTTCGGCGTCGGCTGCCAGAGCCTGTGCCGCGCGTCCTGCACGTTCTTCTCGATCTGCCCTTTCTCCCAGCCAGAGGCTGGGTTGCAGAACTCGGCCTCGAACAGGAAGTGGCTGACCATGGCCGCGAAACGCGCGTTGACTTGCCGCTCCTTGCCGCGCCCGACCTTGTCGACGGCGGTGCGCATGTTGTCGTAGATCCCGCGCCGCGGCACGCCGCCCAGCACGCGGAAGGCGTGGTTGTGGGCGTCAAACAGCATCTCATGCGTCTGCTGCGGGTAAGCCCGCAGGATGAACGCGCGACTGTAGGAGAGCTTGAACTGGGCGACCTGCAGTTTGATCCGCTCGCCCGCGATGACCGCCCAGTCCTCCGACCAGTCGAACTGGAACGCCTCGCCGGGCAGAAACGCCAGCGGCACGAAAGCGCCGCGGCCACAGGTCTGTTGCTCCCGATGCCGCGCCGCCTTCCACTCGCGCGCGAAGGCCGCCACGCGATTGTAGGAGCCGTCGTAGCCGAGGGCGACCAAATCGGCGTGCAACTGCTTGACCGTCCGCTTCTGCTTGCGCGACTTCGCCGCCTCCAACCGCAACATCTGCGCCAGCTTGTCAGCGTAGGGATCCAGCTTGCTCGGGCGGTCAGGGATGTTGAACTTCGGCTCAACGCTGTCCGAGCGCAGATACTTGCGTACCGTGTTCCGCGACAGCCCCGTTCGTCGCGCGATCTCCCGGATCGAGAGATGTTGCCGATGTCGCCAGCGTCGGATGACGCTCAATAACTCCATGTCGATCACTCCATGCTCCCCCGCGATGCCCGTGGGGGAAGGGTTCGAACATGGGTCAGTTCTCGGTGGAAAAACCCCTGCTGCCCGGGTCAGCTCTCAATGGAAATCAACAGCAAGCTCTCCTCCAGGCTGCGAATGAGCAGACAGTCGCCATCTTCAGCAAAATGCCGCCGGAAGGGGCCGCCGCGCGGCTTGCTCTCTTGGAAGACGAAATCGCGGTCTCCGTCCTCTCGAGGCTCGCGGCTCGAAGTGCGAGCGCGATCCTGAATGAAATGGAGTCTCCGCGCGCGGCGAGGCTGACGAGCATCCTCGCCGCCGCGAGAGGAAGCGCCAAAAAGTCATGATCGGCCCGCGCCTCAGAACCTGCCTCGCGCGATTTTCTCGGCTCAAGCTGGTGTGCGTGCTCTCCCTCACCGCCTGCAGTGGGGAGATCAACGAATTCATGCGCGAACCTCGGTTGACTCCGGTAGGCGCCGGCCTGGTCAATCCGGAAGTGTATGGGCTCGGCGGGTCGCTCCCCCTCGCGGCCAATTATGGTGATCCGTCCTTTCTGCCGACCAACCTAGGAAATCTCTACACCGTCGCTCGCGTCACGCGAGTCGGAGACATCGTAACCGTTCTGATCGCCATAAATGACAAGGCGACGTTCGGGAACTCTATCGACCGAACGAGAACGAACAAGAACAGCTTTTTCGCCGATTGGAATTTCGTGAACAACATGTTGTCGACTTCGGGCTCATCGACTTCCTCGCCCCCGCAGCCCTCATCGGTCTCTGGCGACATCAATTCGAGCTCATCGAGCATAGGTCAAGGCAACATCGATCGCCAGGAGCAGATTCAGGTCTCCGTCGCAGCCGTCGTCACCGACGTTCTACCCAACGGCAACCTCGTCATCAGCGGCTCCCAGGAAGTGCGCGTGAATTACGAGCTTCGTCAGCTGGCCGTGGGCGGAATCATCCGGCCCTCCGATATCTCTCCCAACAATACGGTCACCTATGATCGAATCGCCGAGGCGCGCATTACCTACGGCGGGAGAGGCAGACTTAACGACTTTCAGCAACCAAACTGGGGTCAACAGATCCTGGACGCCTTCCGGCCTTTCTAACTGCGACGAAAGCTGCGAGCTCATGTCCAACTCGACCGCTCCGAACGCCAACCGCAGCGCCCCTTTCCGGGAGTCCTCCCTGGCGATGCTGGTTCTCACGGCTGTTGGCGCAGGTGTAGGCGTGCTGTCAGATTCCTTGCCGGCATTGAAGGATGGTACACTCGCCCCGTCCCACACCGACGCAGTCCAGTCGACTAGGATTGTTGAGTTGCCGGCGATCATCACGAATCTCAGCGCGCCGTCGGATACATGGGTTCGCTTTGAGGGAGCCATTGTCGTCGATTCGAGCTTCGATGCCGATATCCAAGCGCTGATCGGAGAACTCAATAACGACATTATCGCCTATTTGCGCACGCTCACTCTCGCGCAAATCGAAGGACCTTCTGGATTCCAAATTCTACGCCAAGCGCTCAATGAGCGGGTATCCATCCGCTCCAAGGGGAAGGTCAACGATCTCGTCATCCGCACCATGGTGGTGCAATGAAACGCCTCGGCCTTGCTCTTTTCATTCTCCTCGGTCTCACGACTGCCGCTTGCGCTCAATCGATCGATCTCGGTGCCTTGCTTCCCCCAGGAGGAAGCGCGGCGACCGCCCGAATGATTCAGATAGCCGTCGTGTTGACGGTATTGTCCATCGCGCCCGGCCTGCTGATCATGACAACGAGCTTCACGCGCTTCATCGTGGCTCTATCCTTTCTTCGCTCCGGCCTGGGGCTACAAAGCGCTCCCGCCAATCTCGCGCTCATAAGCTTGGCTCTCTTCATGACGTTCTTTGTCATGGCGCCGACGTTCGATCGCGCCTGGCGGGATGGCGTGCAGCCGGCGATGGAAGACAAAATCAGCCAAGAGCAGGCGTACGCCGCTGTAACCAAGCCCTTTCGCGAGTTCATGGCCGCTCAGGTGCGCGAAAAGGATCTGAAGCTCTTTGCCGAACTCTCGAAGGGAAGCTTCAAGATCAACGATCATTCTGTGCTCGATCTGCGCCTCCTCATTCCTGCTCTCATGATTTCGGAGCTGCGCCGCGGCTTCGAGATCGGCTTTCTCATCATGCTTCCCTTTCTCGTCATCGACATGATCGTGGCGACGATCACCATGTCGATGGGCATGATGATGCTTCCGCCTTCGGTGATTGCGCTGCCTATCAAGATCATGTTTTTCATCCTCATAGACGGCTGGGGTCTTCTCGTCGGAAGCCTCGTCAGATCTGTGTCATAAAGCGCGCTGCGCTCAGGCAAAGGCGCCTGAACGCAGAAGGCCGTGATCTACCGCGCTCTACCGTGCGCCTTCTCGAACAACGCGGCTCGAACGATAAGCCTCACGCAAGAAATATAGCCTTTGCTGGAGCGAGCGAAGGCAGGAGATTGGGCGAATGAGCATTCTGAACACGAGCGTGTCTGGCATGTTGGCGGACACGAGCTGGCTCTCATCGATCTCACAGAATGTGTCGAATTCCAACACAACCGGCTACAAGAATGTCGAGACGGAATTCTCGGCGCTCGTCGACGAAGCGGCGACCGCCGCCGAACCCGGAATGGGCGTGACGACGAGCTTGCGCACGCTCAATTCGCTACAAGGTTCGGTGGTCAGCGCGTCGACCAATACGGATCTCGCCGTTCAGGGCGCCGGATATTTCGTCGTTTCAGACGCCTCGGGCAATCTTTATTTGACCCGCAACGGCTCGTTCACTCCCGACGCCTCCGGCAATCTCGTCAATTCGTCTGGCTATTATCTGATGGGAGCCGCCGCCGGCGCCGGGGGCTCGACTCCCTCGATCAGCAATCTCTCGTCCTTGTCGGAAGTCAACGTCACTACTGCGGGTCTGCTCGCCAATCCCACGACGACCGGCTCCATCGCGGCGAATCTGCCCTCGACCGCGGTTCCGATCGCCGCTGCCAATCTTCCTTCGGCAAACAGCGACAGCTCAGTCTATACGGCCCAAACGTCGCTTGTCACCTACGACAATCTGGGCGGCGCGCATCAGCTCGACATCTATTTTTCCAACACCGGGTCCAACACCTGGGAGGTGGATGCTTTCGATCACTCGGCGGCGAGCGCGAGTGGCGGCTTTCCCTATTCTTCAGGGCCGCTGGCGACGCAGACGCTGACTTTCAATTCGACAACCGGCGCCCTGAGCAGCGGCTCTCCGATCTCGATCGCGATCCCCAACGGACAGATGATGAGTCTCGACTTCGGCAATACGACCCAGCTTGCATCCGCTTTCGCCGTCAGTTCCGCGACCGCTAACGGCAATGCGCCCGCCGCGCTGACGGGGGTGAGCTTCGCAACAAACGGGCAACTTTCATTCCAGGTACAGCAGCGGCTTGTCGCAGGTCGCTTATCAAATCCCTCTTGGCAACGTGCCGAGCCCCGACAATCTGACAACGCTGAACGGAGGCGTTCTCAGCGCCAATTACCAGTCCGGACAGGTCTCCTTGGGAACGCCGGGCTCGGGCGGGCTCGGGAGCCTCGTGCCTTCGGCGCTTGAGAGCTCGACGGTGGATCTGGCCACAGAGCTCACCGAAATGATCCAGGCGCAAAGCTCCTATGAGGCGAACTCAAAGGTTTTTCAAACGGGCGCAAATATCTTCGACGTTTTGAACCACCTTACCTCCTAGCTGACCGGCTAGGCGCGATCAGGCAATCCCATGCTGAACCTCTCTGCCGCTTTCAGCCTCATAAACTCTGCCTTCGCCACAAATGCGGCGCAGTCGGCGGTTGTCGCGCGCAACGTTTCCAACGTCGATGTCACAGGCTATTCGCGTGAGGTCGCCAATCTCGTCACGAACGGCATGGGCGGCGCCGACGTTCAATCGGTCACCCGTGTCGCTAATACGGCCCTGGCCGACCAAGTCCTGACGTCGACTTCCGCGGCGGCGAGCGAGCAGGCAGTTTCTGACGGGCTTTCCACGCTGGCGCAAACCGTGAACGACAGCGCCTCCTCCTCCAGCGTCTCGGGAGCAAGCTCCAACGGGCAGTCTCCCTCGGCGATGCTCGCCAATCTGCAGAACGCCTTGCAGACCTATGAAGCCTCGCCGTCAGACGAGAGCCTAGGACAGGCAGTCGTCACAGCAGCCGACAATCTCGCCTCCTCGTTGAACTCGGCCTCGACCACGGTCGCGCAGGTGCGCGAGCAGGCCGACGCGAACATGGCGACCTCAGTCGCCCAGATCAATTCCTTGCTCGGTCAGTTCCAGACCGCGAACGCGCAAGTCGTCGCCGGGCTGAATACGAATGCGAATGTCGCTTCCGCGGCAGATCAACGCGACCAGATATTGACGCAGCTCTCCCAGCAAATCGGAGTTTCGACCACCACCAATCCCGATGGATCCATGTCGATCTATACGGACAGCGGGGTCACGCTCTTTCAGGGCACGCCGCGCGCGCTCTCCTTCACTCCGAGTTCCACATTGGCGGCGGGCGTTTCAGGGTCCCCCGTCACGGTGGACGGTGTGCCGATCACGGGCCCTTCCGCGCCCATGGCGATCCAATCCGGCGCGCTTGCGGGATTGGCGACGCTAAGAGACAACATTGCTCCGCAATATCAGGCTCAACTCGATCAAATCGCGGGGGGGCTTATCCAAACCTTCTCTGAGAGCGACCAGTCGGCGACGCCAACTCAACCAAGCGTCCCAGGGTTGTTCACCTTCCCTGGCGCGACGGGGTTACCGTCGCTGGGCTCAGCCAGCGGGCTCGCCGCTGAGATTGAAGTCAATCCAAATGTGGATCCCGCCCAAGGGGACAACGTAAATCTGATACGCGACGGCGGGATCTCGAGTAACGGCGCCGCGCCATACGTTTACAACACGACGGGCGCCACCGATTACACCGGTCGGATTCAGATGCTCATCGACGGCATTGGCGCCGTTCAGTCCTTCGATCCGGCCGCGGGACTTGGCGCCTCCGCGAGCCTCTCCGATTACGCCAATGCGTCAGTGAGCTGGCTGCAGGGCCAAAATCAACAAGCGAGCAATCAGGCGAGCTATCAGCAAGCTTTGGCCTCCCAAGCAAGTTCCGCACTGTCGAGCGCCACAGGAGTCAATCTCGATCAGGAACTAAACAACATGCTCAACGTCGAGAATTCCTATCAGACCACGGCAAAGCTGCTGACCACGGCCAATGATATGTTCCAAGCTCTTTTGAACGGAGTCTAAAGGGATGTCGCTCTCATCCGTTTCTACCCTCTCTCTCGCAAACGCGTTGAGCCCCACGATCGAGCGCATCCAATCGACGCTTTCTCAGGAGGAGGTTGAAAGCTCGACGGGGCAATACGCCGATCTTGGCCTACAGCTTGGCGAGCAATCTGGCTACGAATTATCACTGCGCGAACAAAGCGATCGTCTGACCACGCTCACGGCCTCGAATTCGTTGGTTTCGACAAATCTGACATCGACGCAGGATGTGCTCACCTCCATCAGCCAGAGCGCACAGAGCGTCATCAATCAATTGGCCGGCTGGAATGCGGCGAGCAGCTCCGCCTCCACTCTCCAAAGTCAGGGCGCAAGCGCTCTGCAAGAGCTCACCTCCAACGTGAATACGGCGTCCAACGGACAATATCTCTTCGGCGGTCAAAATTCCGGCGTGGCGCCGATGGCGGATTATTTTTCAACGCCGACCTCCGCCGCCAAGACGGCAATCGATAGCGCCTTTCAAACGGCCTTCGGCATGAAGTCCTAGCGATTCCAGCGCCTCCTCGATATCGCCGAGCTCCTTGCAGGATTTTCTCAACGGTTCCTTTGCGGCGCTGTTCCAAGGAAGCTCGTGGAGCGCTGATTGGTCTTCGGCGTCGAACACGAACGCATCGAGTGAAATCGCGCCGGGACAAAGCGTCACGGTGACGACGAGCGCGAACCAACCGGGCATCCAAGCCTTAGCCCAGGCCTACGCGATGATATCCGAGCTCGCGGGAACCTCGCTGAGTTCTTCGGCGCAACAGGTCGTCGCATCCACCGCCGCCTCGTGGATCAGCCAGGGCATGAGCGACATCACCTCGACGCAAGCCACGATCGGCACCGTGCAGCAGCGCATCTCGGATGCGAATTCCTTGATGTCGTCACAGCAGACGCTCCTGCAAACCCAAATAGGGAACCTCGACAACGTGAATGCCTCCGAGATCGCGACGAACATCAACACGCTGTCGACGCAATTGCAGGCGGCCTACGAGTTGACGGCCCAGTTACAAAAGCTGAGCCTGGCCCAATATCTCCCTGTCAGCTGAGCGAGCATGCGCAGATGTATGAATTCGCCTACAATGAGGTCGTCGAAGAGTCGCCCCGCCTGATGCGCGAAAGAGAGCGCGAAGCCTTCGACAGGGTGCTCCAACTTCTCAACACCGCTCGAGAACACGGCGTCGGTTCGCGGGAGCGAATCGAGGCGCTTTATTATTTGAGAAAGCTTTGGTGGATTCTCTTGCAGGACGCTCAGCTCCCGCAAAATGAGCTGCCGATGGAGCTACGCGCTCGAATCATTTCGATCGGTCGCTGGATGATCCGGGAAATCGACTGCATCGACCAGGGCAAAACCGACGATCTTTCCCCCGTGATTGAAATCAACGAGATCATTCGCGACGGCTTGGAATAGGGATCCTATGAATATCTTCCTGCGCCCACGCGAGCGGATCTACATCAATGGCGCGGTTATCCGCGTCGATCGGAAGACGACCCTCGAGCTCCTCAACGAGGCGACTTTCTTGCTGGAGAATCATGTGCTGCAGGCGCATGAGGCGACAACGCCGCTTCGGCGCATATATTTTGCTGTCCAAGTCATGCTGATGGACCCGGCGAATTCGCAAGAGACCGCCAAGCTCGCGCAAAAGCTTTTAGAGGAAGCTCAGGCGGTTTTCGCGACGCCCGAAATCCAATCCGGACTGAAAAACGCGCTTTCACTCATCAAGCGATGCCGCAGCTTCGAGGCGCTGAAAGTCCTGCGGAGTCTGTTTCCGCTGGAAGAAAGAGAATTGACCGTCGAAACGGTCGCCATTCAACCCCCGGCCGCATGAGAGGAACCCGATGACCATATCTGCACCGACTGCAGTTTCCAATAGCGCGGTTGCGACAAACGCGGTCGCGAGCTCGACGGCTGGGACGACGGCCGCACAGGCCAATACGACGCCCACGCTCAGCTATAATTCCTTTCTATCGCTCTTGATGGCCGAGCTCCAGAATCAGGATCCGACGCAGCCCATGGATCCCTCGCAAATGGTCTCTCAACTCGCGACCATTTCCGAGGTGGGACAGGCCGTGCAGACCAATACAACGCTCTCCTCGCTGTTAACCTCCACTTCGTTGACGCAGGCAGAACAGCTGGTCGGCAAGAGCATCACCTCCGCCGACGGTTCGACGTCGGGTCAGGTTGCTTCTGTCACCGTGAACGGATCAGGCGCGACGGCGAGCTTAACAAGTGGTCAGCAGGTTTCGCTAACGACGGGCGCGACGGTCACCTCGCCATGAATGAAGCGGACGCGCTCGATCTCGCTCGCGCCGCCATATGGCTGGCCATCGTCGGCGCCGGCCCCGCCGTCGGGGCAGCTATGGTCGTCGGCGCGATAATCGCACTGCTTCAGGCGCTCACGCAAATTCAAGAAATGACGCTGACCTTCGTGCCGAAAATAGTCGTCGTGTTTGTGGTGCTGTATCTGTCGGCTTCCTTCATCGGTGGCCAATTCAATATTTTTACATCGATGATTTACTCGCGCATTGAGACTGGGTTCCATAAATAATGAAAACAATATTTTGAATATTTATCCCACGGGCAAGTGCGGTTGTATTTTCAAAAACTCTGCACGAGCGCCATCTTGGATACATGCATCTTGGCCCCTATGCAATTATGAATTGATTCCTTGGATGATCGACGGGATTTTCACCGTGAACTTCTTCGAGCCACCGCCGGTTGTCCCAGAGACTGGGACGTTGCGGCTCCCGGGTCCAAGTCGCGTCCCGACATAGGTAATTGTACGGGCGCCGCCACCCCAAACCCGGGTGCGAAATCCCGTATTCAATCGAGACGGTCGAGCGCGTCCCGCGCTCAGTCGAAAATAACTTACTGATGTTAAATGCCTATCCCAACTTAAAGTGCTAGGCCTCTCACTGGCCCATGGGTTGCTCAGTCTTAGTCGACGCGAATTCGTTCGGAGCACCGACGTCTTGGCGAGGTTGAACAGGCTTTCCTGCGCGCACACCGACGCGGCGAAAAGAGGAGGTTACATTGACGGACTGTTATTTCTCGGATGAGCGCTGGGCGCTTATTGCTTCGCACGTCCCTGGCAAAGAGGGCGATCCCGGGTGTCACGGCCGCGACAATCGTCTTTTCATCGAAGCCGTCTTCTGGATCGTGCGCACCGGTTCGTCCTGGCGCAAGCTGCCGCCCCATTTCGGGAAGTGGTACACGAACTACACCCGGTTCCGCCGCTGGACGCAAAAGCGGGTGTGGCCCGGCCTCCTGAACGCGCTGGCGGAAGATGAGACTTGCGAATATTTCTACGAAGACGGCGCCATTCGTTACACGCCTCGGCGCCCCGTAGACTCGGCGGTCTGGGCCTCGCCAACGTCTGAGGTGGAGTCTCAGACCTGGACGCCCGCAATGGAAGTCGAGTCGAAGGCCTGGGCCCCGCCCGCAGCCGAAGACGCCGCCTGAGAAACAAGGTCCGCGAAGGCGCCGCTTTGGCGCCCTCGCGCTAGCCCGCGAACTCTTTGTTTGAACGGGATCGTTCAAGCGACGGAGATTCGCCGCGAGCTGGGAAGCTGATGAAGTCGGCGCAATATCTCTGTCTGCGCGATTTCCTCGGGAGTCGCGCACAAACCTCTACGTCGTAGCCAGTCGCTTGCCGCGGGAGATGCGGTCACAAGCGCGAAGGGTATGGCGACGACGAGCCCCAGCGTGAGTGGAGCTGACCATAGCGCGAGCGACGGGGCGACCGTTCCATTGAGCCAGATGACTGTCGCGCCGAAGGCGAGATGGGGCCACAAGGCGGAGGCCGCCTCGCGAAGGCGCAGCCCATGCGCATCACGCGCCTGCTCCGGCCAGCCGATCGTGCGATCGAAGGCCAGCCCCGCCAGAAACATCGTCTCGCTGAAGCTCGTGACCGCTCCGATGACGAATGAGCTCGCAATCTCGATCCCCGCGCCGAGCCAGAAGCGCGCAGCCCCGCCGTAACGGGCGAGCCCCCCCGGAGTGAGCGCGACATCCGCCAAGCCCGCGAGCTTCGGCGCGAGATGGAATGAGAGATAAGTAATATAAAGGGCCTTCAGCGAGACCAACGGCAGCGACGAAACGTCTTCGACCGCCGGCAGCAACGCCGCAAGGATGATGATCAAGGTCGAAGCCGGCGCGCCGATGAACATGCTGATCGCCCAGATCAGTTGGAACCGGCTCATGGGCGCGAGGTCCGGCAAGTCGAGCAATTTGACATACTGCATATTGCCCTGACACCAGCGCAACTCGCGGCGCACGAAGTCGAGCAGCGTCGGGGGATTTTCCTCGTAGCTTCCGCATTCGACCGGCAGGACGCGAACTTCAAATCCCGCACGGCGCATCAGCGCCGCTTCGATCTGATCGTGCGAGAGGATGTGGCGATCATCCTCTAGCTTCGGCAAGACGCAATGTTGCGCGAAGGGCGCCACGCGCACCAGCGCGTTATGCCCCCAGAACGGTCCGCAGTCTGCGGCGTACCAGTTCGCGCCCATCGTATAGGTCCTCATGCCGTGACGCATGCCGAACTGGAAGATACGGGCGAAGGCCGACTCGGAGGGCGCGCCGACCACGAGGGTTTGCAGGATGCCGATCCTTTCATGCGCCTCGCCGATGCGCACGAGCCTGAGAATCGTCTCGCCATCCATCAGACTGTCGGCGTCGAGCGGGATCATGAAGTCGAAGGCGCGGCCCCAACGCTCGATGAAGTCGCGAATGTTGCCCGCCTTGTAGCCCTCGTTGCCAGCACGGCGTCTATAATGGAGCCGATCCGCGAGCGCAGGGGTTTCGTAACGCCAGAGATCGAACTCAGCCTGCTCCTCTAAAGCGATTTGAAGATCCGACGTGTCGCTCAGCACGAAAAAATCGAAGCGCTCGCCAAAGCCTGTCGCTTCGACGCTATCCCGCATCGCGCGCAGCCGCTGGAAAGCGCGGCGGGGGTTTTCGTTGCGAATCGTGAGCAGCAGCGCGGTTCGGCTTTGAAGCGGGGCGCCCGATGTCTCCATAAGCGTAAAGGGCGCAATTGCCGCGAGCCCGTCGCAATTGAAATGCAGGAGCCAAAAACCCAAAGCCGCGTTCGTCACGCCGAGCACGCTCCAGGGCGCGGCGATCGCGAAGGCGACGAGAATCGCCATTCGCAGAAATGTCCACCCGCCGGCGCTCAGAATGACGGCGAGCCAGAGAAGCAAGGTCAGATAGATGACGCCGCTCACGGCAGCCACCATAAGACGGCGGCGCTCGAGCGTGGCCAGGTTCTGCAGACCCGCCGGCGTCATGGGCGGGATACGGCCATGCATGGAAGTTTCCTATTTAAAGAGTGGGAAAATGTCTAGCGCCTCCGTGGACGGTCGTTTAGCAGTAGCCTGTCGCGGCGAGAACGAGGGACGCGTCGGCGGATGAATTCGCATCGAGACCGTCAAATCGACGCGCGCGCGCTTTGGTACGAAGCGCCGGGCGCCGCGGCTTTGCGGGGAGAGGTTCTCGCGACGCCGGGCGCGGAAGAGGCGCGCGTCGCAACGCGCTGGAGCGCGGTCAGCAGAGGCACGGAGCGATTGATCTTCGAAGGGCGCGTGCCGGCCTCCGAGCGTCAACGCATGCGCGCGCCGCTTCAGCAAGGCGACTTCCCCTTCCCCGTGAAATACGGCTACTGCGCCGCGGGCGTCGTCGATGCTGGGCCGCCGGACTGGCTTGGCCGAGAGGTTTTCTGCCTGCACCCGCATCAGGATCGCTTTGTCGCGCCGCTCACGGCATTGCGGCCCGTCCCCGAAGGCACGCCGCTGCGCCGCGCCCCGCTCGCGGCCAATATGGAGACGGCGCTCAATGCGCTGTGGGACTCAAGCGCGGGGCCCGGCGACCGGATCGTAATTGTCGGCGCCGGCGTCCTGGGCCTGCTCATCGCTTATCTCGCCGTACGATTGCCTGGCGCAGAAGTGACGGTCGTCGACCGGGAGCCGGCGCGCGAAGGGATCGCGACGGCCGTCGGCGCAGCATTTCGGCTCGCTAAAGACTTCAAGCCGGAGCCTGTCGAAGCCGATGTCGTTTTCCATGCGAGCGCCACGGCAAAAGGCCTTGCGCTGTCTTTGGCCTCCGCAGGCCTCGAGGCGAAAATCCTAGAGACCAGCTGGCATGGAGAAGGCGACACGCCGACGCCGCTCGGCGGCGCGTTTCACGCCAAGCGCTTGCAGCTGATTTCCTCGCAGGTCGGGCAGGTGTCGCCGTCGCGGCGCCCGCGCTGGTCCTATGCGCGTCGGCTCGACAAAGCTCTGGCGCTGCTCGCCGACCCGCTTCTCGACGGCCTGATCGGCGAGGAGATCGACTTCGAGGCGACGCCTCAAGAACTGCCGCGTCTGCTCGCGCCCGGCGCGCCGGGGCTTGCGACGCTGATCCGCTATTGATCGAAACCCTGGAGAGGAACGCCGTGTACGCCGTTGAAGTTCGCGACCACATCATGATCGCCCATAGTTTCCGCGGCGAACTCTTCGGACCGGCGCAGCGGCTGCACGGCGCGACCTTCGTCGTGGACGTGGCCTTCTTTCGAGAGGAGCTGACAGAGGATGAAGTCGTCGTCGACATCGGCCGAGCCCATGCGGCGCTGAAGAGCGTCTTGGAGCCGCTCAACTACCGCAACCTCGACGAGCTCGAAGCCTTCAAGGGCAAGCAGACGACGACGGAGTTCCTCTCGCGCCAGATCTTCGACGCGATGGCGGCGGCGGCGCGTTCCGGCGCGCTCGGTCCGGGCGGCGAGGGCATTTCCCGCATCCGCGTGACGCTGCATGAATCGCATGTGGCCCGCGCCTGGTTCGAAGGCGCGGTGGCTGGATGACGCGGCTGATTTTCGCCGTCCCGGGCGAGCTCGAGACCCGCAGCGGAGGCTATGAATATGACCGCCGCGTGCTCGCGGCCCTCGGTCAAGCCGGGATCGAGTCGCTTCATTGCGCGCTGCCGGGAAGCTTTCCCGATCCGAGCGAGGCCGATGTCGCGCAGAGCGGGGAAGCCATCGCGCGCCTGCTTCGGAAGGGCGATGCGATACTAATCGACGGCCTCGCCCTTGGCGCCTGGCCCGCCGCCGCACTCCGCCGCATCGATGCGCCGCTCATCGCGCTCTGTCACCACCCACTCTGCCTGGAGACGGGGCTCAACCCGCAGCGCACTGCTCGGCTACGAGAGAGCGAAGCGAACGCGCTCGCGCTTGCGGCGCGCGTCATCGTCACCAGCCCGCATACGGGAGCCGTGTTGGCGCGCGAGTTTTCAGTGCCTCCCGAGAAAATCGTCGTCGCGCCGCCCGGGATTGACCCGGCCCCCCGCGCCCATGGCTCCTCGGGCGCCCCGTCGCTGCTCGCCATCGGCGCGATCATTCCGCGCAAGGCCTTCGATCTGCTCGTGGAGGCGTTGTCGCGGATTACCGACCTCGATTGGCGCTTGCGCATCGTCGGCAGCACGTCGGCCTCGCCGCCGACATCGAACGCCTTGCGCGCGCTTATTGCGGCGAAGGGCCTGGAGTCGCGCATTGAACTTACGGGCGAGTTCGGACCGGACAGGCTCGCGCACGCCTTCTGTGAAGCCGACATTTTCGTCTCCCCCTCGCTCTATGAGGGCTATGGCATGGCGCTCGCGCAAGCGCTGGCGCATGGCTTGGCAATCGTCACGACGACAGGTGGCGCCGCCGCCGACACCGTCCCGGACGCCGCGGCCCTCAAGGTCCCCCCGGGCGAAGTGGACCCGCTCGCAAGAGCTTTGCGACGGGTGATCGGCGATTTGTCCCTGCGCGCAAGGTTAGCCGAGGCATCATGGAACGCTGGGCAAGCCCTGCCTCGTTGGGAGGACACGGCCGAGATTGTCGCGCGCGTCGCGCGCGAAGTCGGGGAAGGCTGAGCGTTGAGCGGCTTCTCGGCTGATTGGCTCGCGCTGCGAGAGCCCGCGGATCACGCGGCGCGAAATCGTCAACTGCTTGAGCGTCTCGAAGCGCGTTTCGCCACGGTAGCGCATGTCCGGGTTCTCGATCTCGCCTGTGGGGCGGGCTCCAATCTGCGAGGACAGGCGCTGCATCTACCCCACCGCCAAAGCTGGCGGCTCGTCGACCACGACCCGCAACTTTTGGAGGCCGCCCGCGCGGCGCTCATCGCTTGGGCGGATCGGGTTGAAGCCGAAACGCCGCTGACGCTGCTGAAGGAGGATCGAAGGCTCGAGATCGCCCTGCAGCGCGGCGATCTCGCACGCTTCGATGAAGCGCTTCTGGCGCAGGATCTCGATCTTGTCACCGCCGCGGCTTTCTTTGACCTCGTCTCGGCGGCCTGGATCGAGGAGTTTTGCGCAGCGCTCGCCGCCCGGCGCCTACCGCTTTACGCCGTCCTGTCCTACGACGGCAGCGAGCGCTGGTCGCCCGCGCATGCCGCCGATCGCGAAATGCTCGCTGCTTTTTCGACTCATCAGTCTCGCGACAAAGGCTTCGGCCCGGCTGCCGGCGCACGCGCCTGGGCGCTGCTTCGCGATGCGCTGGAAAGGCGCGGCTACGGCGTGGAGACGGCGCCCAGTCCCTGGCGCCTCGGGCCATCCGACGCGGCTTTGATCCGCACGCTCGCCGACGGCTCCGCTGACGCCGTGACAGATACGGGCATGGTGGGGGCCGATGTCGTCGCGGATTGGCGCGGCTCGCGACGCAGCGCTGCCGCTTGCGAGATCGGCCACGTCGATCTTTTCGCGAGCTGGGGGGATGAAGGAGCGCCGGGACCCAATACCTTCAGTTTTTCTTGAACACCGCGGGCAGCATGCGCCAGACGAGATCGTCATGCTTCACCAGCGCATGGCGGAGCGCGCCGGCGATATGAAGCGTCGCGAGACCGACGATCAGAAGGGCGCAGGTCTCGTGGATTGGGAACAGAATTTTAGATAACGGCTCGTCCTTGGGCAGGAGATGCGGCAGCTCGGCGAGCCCGAAGAACGAAGGCCCGAGACCATAGGCGGAGAGAGCAAGCCATCCGATGATGGGGGTGACGAGGAGCAGCGCGAAGAGCGCGTGATGAACGCCCGTCGAAACTCGCCGCTCCCAGGGCTCGAGACCCGGATAGGGCGCCGGCCGACCGCGCCAACGCGTGGCGGCGCGTAGGATCATCAGGGCGAGCAGAATGACGCCGAAGGACTCGTGAAGGAGGAAGAGGCGATCCTGCAGAGGGCCTTCGTCGAGATCGGCCATGATCAAACCGACGGGAACGAGGCCAATGACGATGACCGCGACCGCCCAGTGCAACGCTTTCGCGAGCGACGAATATTGCCTTACCGCCTCCGTCAAGGCGCCCTCCTCAGCTGCTGCGTTGACGACAAGCGGAAAAATCGCAGTCGAACAACACGTCTCCCCCTTCGAGCAGATGGGCTTGGACGCTGGGCCGCAACGCGCTCCCGAGCGTCGCGATGGGCGAGAGATCCAAACCGTTTCGCCCCGAGCCGATGATGATCGGGGCCACCAGCAAATGCAAGCGGTCGAGAAGCCTCGCCTCGATGAACGCCGAGAGCGTGCGAGCGCCCCCTTCTACGAGAAGGCGCTTCAAGCCTCTCGCAAACAGCGCCTCAACGATCGCGGCGGGGGGGATGAGTCCGTCGCGGCGCTCTAGGCGGAGCATCTCCGCTGCGCCACACGCGGGCTCGCTCGCCCCGGTGATGAGAATGCGGCGGGCCCCGTCCTCGGCGAGCCATTTTCCCCTCGCGTCGATCCTTCCGTTTGGATCGATTACGACTCGCGCCGGACTTACTCCCTTCACTTCGCGAACCGAAAGTCGCGGATCGTCAGCCGTTATGGTGCCGGCGCCGACGATCACCGCATCGACATGGGCCCTGATCCGATGGAGATGGATCAGGGCGGAGTCGCCACTGATGCCGCGCGACTCTCCACTGAGCGTCGCGATGCGCCCGTCCAGCGATTGTCCGAGCTGGCCCACGACGAAAGGACGATCGGGCGAGGCTTCGCGAAAAGGCGCGAAGACGTCCGGGGCAGGCGAGATCGGTCCCGGCCATTCTGTGCTCAGCGCGATCGTGTCGATCCGCATTCCATTCCCTCCGCCTGCACGCCTGCCGATGGCCCAGTTTAAGATGCCTTTTTATCCGCTTAATTCTATAGAAAAACAAGACGAAGCTTTTGCCGCGATCCTGTGTCCGGAAGCAGCACCAACTACATAATCGACGCCTGCAGCCTGGAAAGCCTGCGATGCTTGTTTGCCGGGGCTCAGCCGCCTTCGCGCGCAATTTCCCGCCAGCCGATGTCGCGCCGGCAAAAGCCGCCCGGCCAACGAATGCGGTCCACCGCCTCATAGGCGCGATCGCGCGCCTGCGTGACCGTGTCGGCGAGCGCGGTCACATTAAGCACGCGCCCGCCCGCAGAGAGGAGATGCCCGCCATCGCGGCGCGTTCCAGCGTGGGTGATGGCGACATCAGGCACGGCCTCCGCGTCTTCGAGACCCTCGATCGCCGTCCCCGTCTTGGGCGTTCCGGGATAGCCTTCGGCCGCCAGAACGACCGTCAACGCCGTGCGCGGCGAGAAGCGTGGTGTGCGCGCGGGGAGCGCGCCTGCGGCGGAGGCCAGCATCAACTCGAGGAGATCGTCCTCCAGACGCGGCAGGATGACTTGCGCCTCCGGGTCGCCGAAGCGGCAATTATACTCGATGAGCTTCGGACCTTCTTTCGTCAGCATCAAGCCGGCATAAAGCACGCCTCGATAGGGCGCCCCCATCTCGCGCATCGCCCGCAGCGTCGGTTCGACGATGCGCGCCATGACCTCAGCTTGGAGCGCATCCGTGAGCACGCGCGCCGGCGAATAGGCGCCCATCCCGCCGGTGTTCGGGCCGGTGTCCCCCTCGCCGACCCGCTTATGGTCCTGCGCCGAGGAGAAGGCGAGCGCCCGCTCTCCGTCGCAAAGCGCGAAGAACGAGGCCTCCTCGCCTTCGAGGAATTCCTCGATGACGACGCTCGCCCCTGGCCCGGTGGCGAACAAAGCCTGCAAAGCCGCCTCGGCCTCCTCGGCGGTTTGCGCCACGACGACGCCTTTGCCTGCGGCGAGCCCATCGGCCTTGAGGACGATTGGCGCGCCCTTGGCGCGCAGGAAGGCGAGCGCCGGCGCCGCTTCGTCGAAGCGCGCATAATCCGCCGTCGGGACTCCTGCGGCGCGGCAGAGATCCTTGGTGAAGCCCTTCGAGCCTTCGAGCCTCGCGGCAAGACGGCTCGGGCCAAAGGCCAAGATATTCGCTTCGTTTAGCGCGTCGACGAGTCCCTCGACGAGCGGTTGCTCCGGCCCCACGACGACGAGGCTGACGTCATTCGCGCGGCAGAAAGCGACAACCGCGGGATGATCCTTCGCATCGAGCGCGACGGTCTCCGCGATCTTGGAAATCCCGGGATTACCGGGCGCGACGAAGAGGTGGTCGAGTTTGGGACTCGTGACGAGCGCATTCGCGATCGCGTGCTCGCGGCCGCCCGATCCGATCAGCAACGCCTTCATTCGTCCCTCGAGCCCTCGCGGAAAGCTGATCCAACGCATATATTTCGGCCGTCCGGAACACAACTTGGCGGCCTCGGCGGTCTCGCTGCAAAAAAACCGCAAACTCGCTACAAGTCGGACGGGCCCGACTGCGGGAGAAACGTGCTGATGCCCTCATTCCCCCGGCTGCTGCTGCCGCTCGTGACGATGCTCTTCCTCGTCGCCTTCGCCGCCGCCGCCAAACCGCACGCGCCCGCCGTCGACAAGCCGCACGCCCCCGTCGCCGACAAGCGGGCGTCCACAGCCGAAAAGACGCCGCCGCGGGCCTTACGCTTCGAGCTCGACGCGGGCCGAATCCTGGTCGCCGCGAGCTTCCGCACGCCGGACGGAGGCACCCGCCGCGCGCTCGCCTGGTTCAACATGGGCATGCAGGCGCCGATACTGACGAAGGGGCTCTATGCGGAGCTCGGAATTGGCGCTGGGCAGCCGCTGCGTCTCTTGATGGACGCCACCGAGATCGAATCCGACGCAAAGAGCGTGCGCGATGACGGCGACAGCACGGATTTCTTCGCTTTCCCCCAATATTTCGGCCCGCACAAGGTCGAGGCCATGCTGCCGGCGAGCCTCTTTCTTGGCTATCGGCTTACACTGAACTATCAGACGCGCACGCTGTCGATCGAGTTCGAGGATTCTCCACCACCGGAAGGCGTTGAGGTTCCCATTGCGCTCAATCCGGAAACGGGGGTCGCCGCCGTCAACGTCACCGTCGAGGGGCGCTCCTACCCTTTCGTGATCGATGCGGGGAGCGGCTTTAGCTGGATGCGCGGCAGCGTGCTGACTCCCTGGCTCGCCGCGCACCCGGAGTGGCGCCGGGCCGATGGCGCCATGGGCGCGGCAAATTACAACATGCTCGACTTCAACTTCGAGAAGCGAGGCACCGTCGCCCGCATCCCGTCCATCCGGCTCGGCGATCTCGAGATCAAGAACGTGGGCGTGCTCGGATCGGCGCCCTATCTGGCCGGCTGGGTCGACGTGCTGACGGGCGACCTCTTCTGGGACAAATGGCAAAAGTCGGCGCCGGGGCCAGTCGTGGGCTGGCTAGGGGCCAATGTGCTCGAACGTTACGCGCTGACGCTCGATTATCCCAATCGCGTCTCTTACTGGCGTCTCATCACTGGTCCAAATTCACGCGATCTCGACAGCGTTCCGCTGACGCTCGTGCGCAAGGACGCCCGTTATCTCGTCGGCGGACTGCCGAAGGTCGGGGACCAGCCGGCAGTCGACGGCGTCGAGGTGGGCGACGAGCTCGTCGCGATCGGCCAGCTCGCGACGACGGGCGCGCCGCGCGGAGCCGTGCTCGCCGCGCTGCACGGAAAGCCGGGAGACAAGCGCCGCTTGACGCTCTTGCGCAGCGGCTCGGTGCATGAGGTGGAGTTGCCCATCGTCGACATGCATTGACGCTTCAGGGCGACCTGATGCCTGCATCAACCGAAAGCGACCCCGGCGATGCGCTGGCCAGAAGGCCGCGCAAAATCATACATATCGATATGGATGCCTTCTATGCGTCCGTGGAGCAGCGCGACAATCCGGAATTGCGCGGCAAGCCCGTTGCGGTGGGGGGCGCGCGCGAGCGCGGCGTGGTGGCGGCGGCGAGCTATGAGGCGCGGGCCTTCGGCGTGCGCTCAGCCATGCCTTCGGTCACGGCGCGGCGCAAATGCCCGCATCTCCTGTTCGTCGCGCCGCGTTTCGATGTTTATCGCGCGGTGTCGCGCCAGATCCGAGCGATCTTCGCCGAATACACGCCGCTCATCGAGCCCCTGTCGCTCGACGAAGCCTATCTCGACGTTACAAAAAACAGGAGAGACATCGCTTCGGCAACGCGCATCGCCGAGGAAATTCGCGCTAAAATTCTAGCCGAAACAGGACTTACGGCCTCGGCGGGCGTCTCCTACAACAAGTTTCTCGCAAAAATCGCCTCGGATCATCGCAAGCCCGATGGGCTCTTCGTGATCACGCCGCCGATGGGGCCTGGCTTCATCGAGGCCCTCGAGGTCGGCCGCTTCCACGGCGTCGGCCCGGTGACCCGCGCCAAGATGAACCGGCTCGGCATCATGACGGGACGGGACCTCCGCGCTCGGTCCCTCCGGTTCCTGGAACAGCATTTCGGCAAGGCGGGCGCCTATTTCTATTCCATCGCGCGGGGAGTCGACGAGCGCCCGGTCCGCTCCGATCGCCTCCGCAAGTCGCTCGGGTCCGAGAGAACCTTCGAGGAGGATATCTTCACCTTCGATGCGGCGCTGGCGGCGCTCGCACCCCTAATCGAGAAGGTCTGGCGCGCGGGCGCAAATGCGGGGCTTTCCGCGAGAACCGTCACCCTCAAGGTGAAATTCTCGGACTTCCGCCAGATCACTCGCGCCCGCACGATCGCGACGCCGCTGCGCAGCCAGCAGGAATTCAACGCCCACGCCCGCGCCTTGCTGGCCATGGTCTTTCCCGCGCGAAGGGGCGTCCGGCTGCTCGGCCTGACGCTCTCCTCCTTCGAACTCCGCGCCGTCGGCGGTGGAAACGTCGCAGTTGAATTTCCCCCTTTGACGATCCCAAACAGTGATTCCGAACGAGACGCCATCCGTTAATTTAGGAACTGTATTCGTTCAGCGCGGCTGGCCGGCCGTCGCATCGCCTTGATGGCTCAAGGCTCCGCTCGCATAGGCGCCGAAATTGGGCCATAATGCTAAGGCTTCGTCCTGCTCCCGGTGCGCGCCGACGCCCGCAGAGGCGCCAGAGCGGAGGTCGTCTCGCGGAATCATGGGGCCTGAGGTCGTACGAGTGATACGGACAGCAATGCACGGTTTCTCGGGATGACGGCGTTCACCAGCGGTCGCCTTGGGCTGCCCGCGTCCGGCCTGGGCCGCGTGGCGCTCGGCGAAGAGCCGCCGATCGAGGCCGACGGCCGTAAGCACACTGACGACGACCGACGTCGCGTCTCGATCCGCTGGCTCGTCGGCACAGTGCTGACAGGGTTTTCCGGCGGGCTTCTGATCGCCTCCGCCGCCTACACCGCGCTCGACCAGCAGACGCACTTCGCCGAGGCGCCGACCAAGGCCCAGATCGCGCACAAGGACGAGCGCGAGAGCCAGCAGACGGTCAATCCCAAGAAGGGCGACAGATTGCTGCGCGCGGTCGACGTGGTCGCGGCCAAGCAGTCGTTCAAGACCGCGACGACGGTCAAGGCGGGCGACAAGGAAGTCATCCGCACGAAGCAATTCACCCACATCTCGACCACGCTGACGGCGGCGCCGACGCAATTCGCCGACGAGGTTCCCGTCTTCAATCCTCTGAAGCTCAACGCCGACCCGCGCCACGGCTCCGACAATCTCGCCGAATCCGACGTGGCCCCGGACGAGGCGGAAGTCTCCTTCAGCACGCGGGAGTTCAGTCTTCCGGCGGGCGACCGGCAAAGCGCCGAGCTGAGCCCGGAAGAGGCGCAGGCGCAGGTGGTCGAGCAATCGAAATCCACCGTCGCCGCCGGTGGGGGCGGCGGCGCCGGCCCTGCCCCGCCGCAGCTGCCGGGGCAGATGCTGCTCTCGCGCACGAGCCGAGCAGCCGGTCCGCTGGCGCTGTCCTATGCGGCCCCAGGCGACACGCCGACGACCCTATCGGACCCTTTCTCAGCGATCCAGGTGCGCATGGTCGCCGAAAACGTGACCGTGGCGCCGCGCGACACCGTTCAGCCGACACAGATGGAGGAGAAGCTTTTCGTCGCCAAGCACGGCGAAAGCCTCGCCGATATCCTCGCCTCCAACGGCGTGCCGAAGGCGCGCATCGCCGCAGTTCTGCTGGCGTATAAAGGGCGGCGCGGCGAGCCCGTGCGCGAGGGCCAGCGGGTGAAGCTGCTCTTCGCCGATTTCGAAGGGGCCGGCGCGGAGATGAAGCTTGCGCGCGTCTCCGTCTATAACGACGATACGCTCGAATCCATGGTCGCCGCCACCGATCGCGGAAGCTTTATGCTGGTCCCGACGGCGACGGAAACTGCGGCCGCGGGAAAAAAGAAGCAGGCGGCGCGCGGCGCCGAAGACGAGGAGGACGAGAGCGAAGATCAGGGCGGCATGCGCCTATACAACTCGCTCTATGAAACCGCGCTCAAGCAGGAGACGCCGCGCCCGATCATCGCCGAGCTCATTCAGATCTTCGCCAACGACGTCGATCTGCAGCGCAGCGTCCAACCGGGCGACACGCTCGATCTTTTCTACGATGAGGGGGAAGAGGGCGGCCACGACACGCTGCTCTACGCCGCGCTCACGACGCGCGGCGAGACCTGGCGCTATTATCGGTTCCAGACGCAGGACGACGGAATCATCGATTTTTACGATGAGAACGGCCGCTCGAGCCGCAAATTCCTCATCCGCAAGCCAATCGCCTCGGGCGAGACCCGCTCAGGCTTCGGCATGCGCCGTCACCCGATCCTCGGCTATTACAAGATGCACACCGGCGTGGACTGGGCGGCGCCCATTGGCACGCCGATCGTCGCGGCCGGCAATGGCGTCATCATCAAAGCCCAATGGGACTCGGGCTACGGACGGCGCGTCGAGATCCAGCACGCCAACGGCTACATCACGACTTACAACCATATGTCGGGCTTCGCGCGCCACGTGACCGAAGGCACGCGCGTCAAGCAGGGCCAGGTCATTGGCTTCCTTGGCTCCTCCGGTCTCTCGACCGGTCCGCATCTGCATTATGAAGTCATGGTCAACGGCCATTTCGTGGACCCGATGCGCGTCAGGCTCGCGCGCACGCGGGAATTCGACGGCAGGTTGCTCTCCGAATTCAGGCGCGAACGCGAACGCATCGACGGCCTGATGGCCAAGGCGCCGAACAATCTGAAAGAAGCCGCACGCAAATAAGCCCGCACGCGCGGTCTCTCTCTACCGCCCGGCCAAGCCGGCGCTTGGGCCGGGATGAAGCGCTCTATGCGACCGAAGCGGGCGGCGGGTTTCCTGCGCGGACAGGCCTTCGGCCAAGCGCGCCGTCGAGATGATCCGGCGCTCCGATCCCTCTAGAGCGACCGCCGTCAAGATGGAACTGGCGAAAGCGCCCGTGTCGACGTTGATGCGATTCGCGAGGAGTTCGGGCTCGTCCACAGGCGTGTGACCATGGACGACGACCCGATCCCACGAGCCCCGGAACTCGAGAAATTCTTCGCGGATCCAGAGGAGATCGCGGGGCGACTGCTGATCAAGCGGCGTGCCTGGCCGGGCGCCCGCATGGCAGAAGAAGTAATCGCCAAAAGCCGTGGAGTGCGCTGTGCCGCGCAGAAATTTCAGATGTGACTGCGGCAGGCGCTCGAGCATGCGGTCCCGCATCTCCTCGTAGCCAACGCCGCGAAGCGCGGGAAGCACGTCGATTCCATAGGAATGCAATGTCTCGAGGCCGCCATAGTTGCGCCAATTCTCAAGAATGTCGGGATCTTCGAGAAAATCGAGCATCACTTCTTCGTGGTTTCCTCTAAGGGCGAGGAATTCCGTCGGGAAGTCGCCACGCGCCAGCCGATCGAGAACCTCGGCGGAGTCCGGGCCGCGATCGATGTAGTCCCCGAGGAATATCGTAACCGCCAGCGCCGGCGACTTTGCAAGATCGGCTTCGATTCGGCGAGCGAGAGCCTGTAGCAGATCGAGACGCCCGTGGATGTCGCCTATCGCATAGACCCGCAGGCCCTCCGGAAGCGAGGCGGGCGTCCGTTTCTCAGGGGAGAACATACGCGTGAAGCTCAGAAGCGCCATAGACCTACTCTGCGAGAGGGACCTTCCTCGAAAACCGACTCAGAGGATTGCCGACGCTAGGCAGGAAAACGCCCTTCGGCAAGAATGGTAAAAAAATGATAACTCCCGGCAATGAAGTTTACATTAACCCGGCTACCCCCCTGACGCAACCGGATCGGCGCTGCCGAGCGCTGCGCTCTGCTTATAGAAGGGGCAATGCTGATATTGATCAGGCGCCGCACGGGGAGGCGGAGGGGATTTTCCCCTCGCGCATAGTATCTTCGCGGAAAACCTGTCGACATTTCGCCATACCCGCGACAAAAATTCGGGCCTTAGCTATTTCTAGGACCGGAAAGAGGTCGTCCACCATCGCGGCGGAATGATCCTGACTGAAATCGGATTGGATGCCGACCATGCGCTTGCGCGCCCCGACGTCGAAAACCAAAAATCGCGCGAAGCTCGCCCCTTTCGATGTTCTTTGGGCGATCGTGTCCCCCTTTCTGGCGCTGGCCCTTCGCGACCCGGTCATCCTCGAGCAGAGTGACGCGTTCGGCGATTTTGGCCCCGCCTACCAATACGCCTTCACCACTATCTTTTTCGCCTTCCTTTCCTTTTTGGTGTTTCGCATCAGCGACGGCATGAGCCATTTGTTTTCGGTTCACGACGTGCTCGCGGTTTGCGGAGCGGTGGCGACGACCGTCGCCTCGAGCAGTGTGACGCTATTCGTGCTGACCCGCATGGACGGCGTCCCTCGCTCGACGCCGCTCGTCTACGCGCTCGTGCTCGGCTCAGGCCTCGTTTTCGCCCGCACCATGGCCCGATACTCCCGTTCAGAGAAGAGCCCCAACGAGCAGTTCGAAGAGACGCCGAGCTTCGTGCCTCAGCATGTGCGGCGCATCCTGCTCATTGGCGCCGATCGCTTCGCCGCGGCGACCATCAAGCTCGTCAATTGTCAGCGCCCGCGCACGACCCTCGTCGTTGCGGCTCTCGACCCGCGCATGCATTTCCAGGGTCGCGCTATGAGCGGCGTGAAGATCGTTGGCCGGATCGAGGAGCTGGAAGCGATCGTCGACGAATATCAAGTCCACGGCGTCGACATCGACGAAGTCTGGCTGTCGGACGACGCGGCCGCGCTGGCCCCAGAGGCCATGGCGCGGCTCAGTGAGCAGTGCCAAAACCGGGGATTGAAGTTGAGGCCCATCGCCGCGGCGCTCAATCTGGAGCCGCCCGTGCAGGAGGAGCCTCGCCTCGAAGAAGCGGCCCTCGTCGGCGAGATCGAGCTGAGCCCGTATTTCAAGCTGAAACGCGCGATGGACATTCTCGCGTCAGCCAGCCTGCTGATCGCGCTCGCGCCGCTCGCGACGATCGCGGCCTGTCTCGTGCTTTACGATGTCGGCGCTCCCCTCTTGTTCTGGCAGCAGCGCATCGGCCGCAACGGCCGCAAGTTTTTGCTCTACAAGTTCCGCACCTATCATGCACCTTTCGATCGCAGCGGGAAAAAGCTCGCGCCCGAGGACCGACTCTCGCGCCTGGGCCGCGCCATCCGCGCGGCGCGCCTGGACGAAATTCCGCAATTGCTAAACGTGCTCGTTGGCGACATGTCGCTCATCGGGCCCCGCCCCTTGCTGCCGATTGATCAGCCTTCCGATCCCCGCCTGCGCCTTTCCGTGCGTCCGGGAATCACGGGGTGGGCGCAGCTCAACGGCGGAACTTTCGTCACGCCGGCGGAAAAGGACGCGCTCGACGTCTGGTATATCAAGCACGCCTCGCTCGCGCTCGATTTGAAGATCGCCGTCAAGACGCTGCTCTTTTCGGTGACCGGCGGCGAAAAGATGAATCACGCGGCGGTGGAAGAGGCGGTTCGCTGGCTGGCGCGCTTTCACGCCGAGGCCGAGGCGCCGGACGGCAAGCTGCATCCGGCGGCGGAGTAGAGACCGCGTCGGGGATGTCCCGAGAGGCCGAATGACCGTTAAAACGTATGAAGCCGTTATCGTGGGAGGCGGCCCGGCCGGCTCCGCGGCAGGCTATACGCTGGCTTCCCAGGGCTTGAACGTTTGCATCTTGGACAAGTGTCACTTTCCCCGCGAGAAGCTTTGCGGGGGGCTCATCACACTGAGAAGCAAGGAAATATTTGAAAACACTTTTCGGCGTGAGTGGGACGAGCGCCTGTTTAAAAAAACCGACGAAGTCAGGTTCCTTATGAGGGGCCGCCTGCTTTCAACCCTGCGCGGTCAATGCCCGCTCTATCCTACGATGCGTTTTGATTTCGATAATTATCTTCTGTCCCTCGCGGCGCAGGCGGGCTGCAAGCTTCGCCTGGGGAATGCTGTTTCGAAGATCGAAGTTGACAACAGAACGGTCGTTCTCGCCGACGGCTCAGAGATCGGATTCACTTATCTCATTGGCGCAGATGGAGTTAATACTGTTGTTGGACGAACGTTGTACGGCCGGTCATTCAATCCTATGACCATAGGATTTGCGCTTGAAGTGGAGGTTCCCAGGAACAAGTTGCCCGAGCGCGCAGATGCGGTGGATATTGACTTCGGTAGCAATCCCTGGGGCTACGGATGGGTCTTTCCCAAGCATAAGACTTTCACTGTCGGCGTTGGAGGCCTTCACAGGCTCAATAAGGACATGAAGGCGTCTCTGGCCGCATTCCTTCTCCAGCATGGCTTGAACATCTCCGAATTCAAAGTGAAGGGTCAGTACATTCCTGTCGGGGATTTCCGGCCGGAGCCAGGACAAAACTCTATCTTGCTGTGCGGAGACGCCGCGGGTTTCGTTGATCCCATTACCGGCGAGGGAATCGCCTACGCCATGCAAAGTGGACGAGCGGCCGCTATCGCCATCCTGCGCGCTCAAGCGGCGGGGGCGCCTCTGACCGCGCTTGACGAATACATCAAGCAAGTGGCCCCGATCCTCGATTCTCTGAAAAGAGCGAACTCTTGGAGGTGGCTGATTTTTCCAAAATTTATCCGGCCTGCATTTGAATGGGCTTTTGCCGACGCCTCCACGTTGCAAAAGGGATTCATGGACATCCTTAGCGGAAGGATCGAATACAAAGACCTTCCTCCCGTATTTGGAAAGCAGCTGGTCAGGGCGTTCAACAAGCTCGTTTTGCGAAGAAACAGGGTTACAGAGGTGAGCCCTCCCACCTCTTGATCGCTATCGCGGCGGCGAGCCTGAGGCGTCCTAAACGTAGCCGCGATAAGCCTCCAAATCGGCGGGCGCGCCCACGCTTATTCCCGATACATTCGGGTCGATGCGCTTCAGCAGGCCCGCCAACACCTTTCCCGCCCCGCACTCGACGAACTTCGTCACGCCGGCGCCGGCCATGCACAGCACGCTTTCACGCCACCGCACCGTGCCCGTCACCTGCTCCACGAGCAGACCGCGGATGTCTTCCGGGTCCTCCACCGGAGCGGCCGTCACATTGGCGACCACGGGAACGACGGGGCGCGAGATCGCGGCGCCGGCGAGGGCCTCGCGCATCGCGTCCGCGGCGGGCTGCATCAGCGCGCAATGGAAGGGCGCGGACACCGGCAGCGGAACGGCGCGCTTGACGCCCCGCGCCTTCGAGATCTCCATGGCCTTTTCTACGGCGGCTTTGGCGCCCGAGAGAACGACCTGGCCGCCGCCATTGTCGTTTGCGACCTGACATACCGCGCCGGTCGCCTCCGCGGCTTCCTTGGCGATGGCGCGCGCGCCTTCGAGCTCGACGCCGATCAACGCGGCCATCGCGCCTTCGCCGACGGGAACCGCGGCCTGCATCGCCGCGCCGCGTAGGCGGAGGAGCCGCGCCGCATCCGCAACGGCGAGAGCGCCGGCCGCGCACAACGCCGAATATTCGCCAAGCGAATGGCCGGCGACGAATCTGGCGCTCTTGGCGAGAGCGAGCCCGGCTTCGCTTTCCAGGACGCGCACGGCGGCGAGAGAAACGGCCATGAGCGCCGGCTGTGCGTTGGCGGTCAGCGTCAGCTCGGCCTCCGGCCCCTCGAAGACAACACGGCTGAGCTTTTCGCCGAGGGCCGCATCCACCGCCTCAAAGACCTCGCGCGCCGGGGCAAACTGGTCCGCGAGCGCCTTCCCCATGCCGACGCTTTGCGAGCCTTGTCCCGGAAAAATAAAAGCGGTCGCCATCCCTTACCCTCTTCTTTTTGTTGTCGCGTCGCAGTGACGAAAAGGGCGCGGGGTGTCAAGGCGAGGCAGGAGCGGCGCAGAGCTGACGAAGGGGGCCGCCATGGGCCCGTAGTGGGCGCTCGATCGAAGAGAAGACGGCCCCGCCAAGTCCCGTTGTTGGGGGTTTCGACTTAGCGCGACGGCACGCTGATTATTGTGCCTATCGAGCCAAGAAGCGGCGCGCTCTCCCGACCGAGCCCAGAATAAGGAGGAAGGCGAAGCCGGCCAAACCGGTGCCCGGAGTGGGGCCGGGACTGGAGGGGGGATCCCAGACCGAGAGACTGATGTCGTAACTACCTTGAGACTGTCCTGACGAACCGATTCCATATCCGACTGGATTGAGGGTCGAATTGTTCAGCACGGCGTAGAAGGGTGCACCGACGTCAGAGCCTCCGCCGCCCAGGTTGAATTCCTCACCCGGTGTTGCCGTCGTAAAAGAAATTCCGCCGAAATCTATGTATCCGTTGACGGGTCCCCACGAACCCTCGGTGGGCAAAATTGACGGATAATAAAGGAGATTATCTGCTCCAGCATAGGCCGATAGGCCGGTGATGACGAAAGGCGTCGACGAAAGATAGGCGTCATGGATCGTTCCCGTGGCCGCCGTAATCGTGAACGAACCCGCTCCGGTGGAAACCGTAAGCTCTCCGTCGCCGTACACAAGGGTGGGGCTGCTGATGTCGTAAAACGTGAAATTGTAAAGAGCTGCGTGCACCGGACTGGATGGAAAACTCAGAGCGAGGCTTAGCGCGGCGCACGACAGGAGGGCGCTTTTCATGTTTCTCTCTCCCGTTTGAAGAAGGCCGCTGTCGACGTCGAAGCAGATACCCTTCTCGGCGATTTAGTTGACCATGTCACGGGCGAACTGAGATTCCCCGAACATAATCTATAGAGAACTTATACACGAGGCGTTGTCGTAAAGAAGGAAAGCTTGCGGCGAATCTTAGTCCGTACACAACACTAAAGAATACATTTGCTCTGTGGCTCTGCTTGTTTCAGGAATGATCGGGTTCGCATTTTGATACTTATTCGACCCATCAAACGCCGAGACTCCGCGGCAAGTCGATTGCTGGTCGCCAGCCCGAAGGGCGCGCTTTGCTGCCAAGTCTTAGCCGGATTACTTACTCGCGGCGAAGCCGGAAATCTCGCGCCCACTGACGCCACGGTTCGCAGCAACGCGCGCTCGAACTTTGCGAGAGTCGGCTCTCGCCGGCACCCAACCGGAGCCGCTGGAAGGAAGAGGCTGCGCCAATTTGTCGCCTTCGCAGAAGGCTTTAGCTGCGCCACGCTAGAAGTCGCTTTCGGAAAAGCGGCGCGAAGATTTCCGCTGTTCGCTTCCCGATGCCCAAAGTAGGCAAAATGAGTGATGGAACCTCGCGAACGCTGGATAGAAGAGCTGGAATATCCGGGATGTGGGGCCTCGGGGAAGGCTGCGCTATCTGAGGAAGACCACCCTGGTGAGACGGGCGATACTGGACGGGTGGTGTCTTTCTACCCTCCAGGATTCGAGGTCGTTCCCGGTGAAAATCACGCTACGGAGACCCGCATCGTCTGCTCCAAATGCAACGCTGGGACTTACGGCCCAAATGATCGCGAAAGCAGCAGCGTATCCGCAATGCGGCGACGCGAAAGCTTTTAGGGCCTCGCATCGATGGCAGCCCGTGATGGATGGACCATAGACCTGAAATGCCCCGCGTGCGGGAAAACGGGCGAAGTGCGAGTGTCCGAAAACGACCACCCGCATGAGCCACAATTTCGCGTGGACTGGCTCTCGAAGGGCTTCAAGGTTTCAAAGGCGGGCAAGTTCTTATCAGAGACTGAGTTCTCCTGCGTCGAGTGCGAGATGGTCGCTGAATGACCAAGAGATTTCAAGCATCTTAACTTTTGCCGAAGCCCGCAGCGCACGCAAGATCTGGCGAGGCTTCGCGCGAAAAAGCATTGGCTCCGCCGCAAGGCGCGGCGTAAAGGAAGCTTCCCTTCCGCCAGACCCCGATAAGCCTTATGCTCACTGCCCCTCCCGCCGCCGCGCTGATCGGCGTCGTCACCGCCTCCGATCGCGCCAGCGCCGGTGTCTATCAGGATGAAAGCGGGCCGACGATCGAGGCCTATTTCCGCAAGATGCTGACCACGCCCTTCCGAATCGAGCGACGCGTCATCCCGGACGGCTTCGAGAGCGTTCGCGACACCTTGATCGAGCTCGCCGACAAGGTCGGCTGCGATCTCGTGGTGACGACTGGCGGCACCGGGCCGGCGCCGCGCGATCTGACCCCCGAGGCGACTCTCGCCGCCGCGCCGCGGGAATTGCCGGGCTTTGGCGAGTTGATGCGCAAGGTTTCGCTGGAGCAGGTTCCGACCGCGATCCTCTCGCGCCAGCTCGCGGCCCACCGAGGCAAGTGCCTCATCGTCAATCTGCCGGGAAAGCCAGCCGCCATCGAGCTCTGCCTCAATGCCGTGATGCCCGCCGTGCCCTATTGCCTCGATCTCATCGGCGCGGCCTTCATCGACACCGATCCCGCTCTTCTCAAGTCGTTCAGGCCAAAGGCGAAGTAAGCTCCTACCCCTCGAGGCGGCGAGACTACCGCCCGTCCGGGCGGCCTCGGGCGTGGCTTCTCAGCGGCGGGGCGCCCCTGTATAGAGACTGATCCTTGCGGGGCGCGGTCTGGCGCTCGCCAAAAAAAAACAAGCATCTCCCAGGAGGCGATTGGATGAGCGATTTGCGGTTGGTCGTGATGGGAGCCGCCGGCCGGATGGGCCGGATGCTCGTCCAAACGATCCCCGACACCTTGGGCGTTCGGCTGACCGGCGCCCTTGAGGGCCCCGCTTCGCCCATGCTCGGGAAGGATTCCGGAACCATGGTCGGCGTCGAACCCAATGGCGTCCCCGTTTCCGCCGACGCGGCGGCCGTCCTTGCGGACTGCGACGTCGTCGTCGACTTCTCGACGCCCTCTGCAAGCCTCGCGCTGTGCGAGCGCGCCGCGAACGCCGGTATCGCCCATGTGATTGGCACGACGGGACTCTCGGACGAGGACCTCGCGGTGATCGCAGCCTTCGCGCAGAAGACGGCGATCGTTCGGTCGGGGAATATGAGCCTCGGCGTCAATCTCCTCGCGGCGCTGGTGGAGCGAGCCGCCAAGACGCTCGGCCCAGCCTGGGACGCGGAGATCGTCGAGATGCACCACCGGATGAAGGTCGACGCCCCCTCGGGCACGGCGTTGCTGCTCGGCGAGGCCGCCGCGCGCGGCCGCGGCGTCACTCTTTCCGACCACAGCGCGCGGGCGCGCGACGGGATCACGGGGCCGCGCAAGCCGGGCGACATCGGATTTGCGAGCCTGCGCGGCGGAACGGTCGTAGGCGATCACAGCGTGATTTTCGCCGGGGCCGGCGAACGTATCGAATTTTCCCACCGGGCCGAAGACCGCAGCGTGTTCGCGCGCGGCGCCCTTGCGGCGGCGCTCTGGACGCGCGGCAAGCCTCCGGGGCTCTACTCCATGGCCGACGTGCTCGGCATTTCCGGCGAATGACCGAGGGCCAATCCGCGCGCGAGTTCAAGGATTTCGCGACCGAAATTCGCCCCAACCGAGGATAAGAGCGACGATGAACCGTACCCTCGTGCTCGTCCGGCATGGCGAAAGCGAATGGAACGCCAAGAATCTCTTCACCGGCTGGAAAAACCCGGACCTGACGCCAAAAGGAGTCGAGGAGGCGCGCCACGCCGGCCGGCAGCTGCGGGAACGCGACATTCTCTTCAGCATCGCCTTTACGTCAGCGCTGCTGCGCGCGCAGCGCACCCTCGACATCATGTTGAGGGAGCTGGGCCAGTCCAACGTCTGGAAGGTCAAGGATCGCGCCCTCAACGAGCGCCATTACGGCGATCTCTCCGGCCTGAATAAGGACGAGGCGAGAGAGAAGTGGGGCGAGGAGCAGGTGCGCCTGTGGCGACGCTCCTACGACATTCCGCCGCCGGGCGGCGAGAGCCTCAAGGATACGGTCGCGCGGGTCGTGCCATTCTACTGCCAGCACATTCTGCCGCCGGTGCTGCGCGGCGAGCGGGTTCTCGTCGCAGCCCACGGCAATTCGTTGCGAGCGCTGGCCATGGTGCTGGATCAACTCACGCCGGACCAAGTGCCGGGGCTCGAGCTCGCGACGGGCGTGCCGTTGATCTACACGCTCAATGCGGATTCGACCGTCGCGTCGAAGGAGCTGCTGGCGTAACGCGAAACGCGCGGCGACGTCTCCGCACGATCGCCGTTCCCTGACTACCGCCGAAGCGGCAGGGAAGGTCGAAGCGCTTTCAGCGAACTGGCGGCAGCAGGGCGCCCACGATCTCGCATTCCGCCGGACTCAAGCGAAACTCGAAAATGGACAAGTCTTGCTCCATTTGCGCTTTCGACGACGTTCCGGTCAAACACACGATGTCGAGCTGCGTCAGATAGCGGAAAAACAGTTGGGCTGGGCTTCGCCCGTATTTTGCGGCGAGTTCGATCATGTCGGTCGCCGCGAGCACATGGGGATTGGCGGTAAGGGTCCAGAAGCTTTCATAGACAAGGCCGTTCCTTTTGCAGAAGGCCCGAATCTCCTTGTCGTAATGCGTTTTTGCATAAAAGCGGTTCTGGATCACCGCGGGCTTGATCCGAGCGCTCCTCCATAGGGCTTCGAGTCCCCGAGGGTCGTAGAAATTGCTGACGCCCAGTTGGCGCACGCCGCCCCGATCGTGGAGGGCCTCCATGGCCCGCCACACCTCCAGCGTATCCTCGTTATCTGCGTAAGGAGAGTGAAGCAGGAGGCCATCCAGATAATCGGAGCGAAGATTACGCAGCGACCTCTCGAACGACTGCGAAACCTGCTGGCTGAGGCTAGCGTTGGGGTCGTAGGGGACATCATTCGGATCCTGCCCGTCGAACGGCGTGAATTTGGTTTGCACATAAATGTCCGATCGCGCCAGCCCGTCGCTGCAGGCTGCGGAGAGCGCCTCGCCCACGCCCGCTTCATTGTAGTGCTTGGGCTGACAGGCCGTGTCGACGCCCCGGAAGCCCGAGCGCAGCGCCGATTCCACCAGGGTCGCGGTGCGCTCCTTTTTCCAGGCCGTCCCGTAAATGAGCCGGGGTATGGCCACGCCACGACTCGAGACGATCCGCGTCCCCTTTCGACCTGCTTCCGCATCAGAAACCGCAGGCGGCATGCTCAGGACTCCGCGGGCGCGACGCTCTTGGCTAGAGAATGGCGGGTCTCACTTGGACTTGCCGTGCGCAGCCGACGCGGGCGAAACGTGCGCGGGCGGCGCGGCCGCGGATGGGCTGTTGGCCGGCGCCTTATCCGAGCGCGTCCAAGTCTCGCTCTGGCAGAGGAAGGCGATCAAGCAGCCCGTCAGGGTCAACTGATCGGGCGGGGCGTAATGAATTCTCCCGTTGTAGGTCTTGCCGTTCTCGGGGTTGAAAAGCTCGCCCTTCCACTCATTGTTTCCCGCCTTTGCGGCGGATCTCAAAACGATTTTCGGGGGACCGCCGTAGATCGAAACGACCGCATCCTCCCGCGCGCAAAGCTTTCCGTCGCAGTCGTAGAACTCCATCCTCTCCTCATGGCCGTCGCGTAGCCATACGCCGTAGATCGGAGGGTCCCCCGCAAGGGACGGACCTCCTGCGAGCAAGGCGAGAGCGACGAGAGCGAGTTGTCGGTGCGTGGTCATCAAAGCAATCCTACCATGTAATGCTGCGGCGCGAAAACTAGCCGCCCCGTATTGCGTCCTCTTTCGCCTTCTGACGCGGCGGGCCGAGAAACGCCGGCACGACGAAGAAGGCAGCGACCAGCGTGAAAAACAGCGAGATCGCCAGAAGCTTGCCCATGCTCGCCGTGCCCGGATGGGACGAGAGCATGAGGCTGCCAAAGGCGGTTCCGGTCGTGAGCGAGGAAAAGAAAATCGCGCGGGTGAGGCTCGAGGCCAGCATATCCTCGGTCCCCTTGCGCCAGGCGATGACGTAATAAATGTGGAAGGCGACGCCGACCGCGAGCATGAGCGGCAGGGCGATGATGTTGGCGAAGTTCAGCGACATGCCGATCGCGTCGGCGGTCTCGAGGCTCAAAATGCCGGCGAGCACGAGCGGCCCGAGCGTGAGCGCGACATGCCAGGGATTGCGCAACGCTATGACGAGAATCAAGAAGATCGCGATGAAGGCGTACAATCCCGCCTGCGCAAAGGCGCTCACCACCGTGTCCCCTGCCTGGGCGACGACGATGGGCGGACCGCTGGCGTCCGGCGCGATCTTCTCCAAGGCGGCGGCGAAGGCGGCCATGACCTTGCGATCGTTGCTGTCGCCCTTCGGGAAGACTTCGATCCGATATTGTCCCTCTTGGGAAACCCAGTCGCGCAGGACGCTCTCGGGCAGAGAGTCCTGCGTGATCGTATGCGCATCCAGCATGACCCGCAGGTCCTTGAGCAAGCGCTCGAAGTCGGAAAAAACCGCCTGCTGCGCGCGCTCGCGCGTCGCCGGGTCGGCCTTGGCCAGCGCCTGGAGCGCCTTCGCGAAGCTTACGACCTCCGGCGGCGGGGCGGGCGGGGCTGCTCCTGGGGGGATCGCCGCGTTTTTCGGCGCTTGGCCGCGCCTTGCGGCCATAGCCTTCTGCGCGGCGGCGAGGGCGCGAGGATCGAGCTTGGCCGCCACAGCCGCCGCGCGCGGGTCGATTCCCGCCGCGGCCATCGCTCGCGGATCCATCTGACCGCTCATGAGCTTGGAGGCCGCGTCAAGCGCCTTCACGGTTTGGTCGTCGGTCGGGGCGGGCTTCTGCTTGGGCGCCAGCGTGTCGCGCAACTGCCGGGCGGCGTGCTCGATAAGCCTTAGCTTCTCTTCCTGGTTCTTGGGGATCAGAGAGTTGACGTCGACGACGTGATCCACCTCCGGAAGGGCTGCAGCCTGGGCCGCAATGTCGCGCGCCGCGTCGAGGGAGGGCTGGATGATCTCGATCGTGTTCGGCGCGGTCTGGGGGTTTTTGGAAAGATCGAGAAAGGTCGCGACAGACTCCACCTTCGGATTACGGAGATTCATCGGATTGGAGTTGAAGGTCAAATGCCGAAGGAAGGGCCCTCCTGCCGCCGTGACGCCGAGCGCCAAGAGAATGACCAGCGCGCGGTGACGAACGATCCAATGATCAATGGCGGCGAGCGACGCGGTCTCCACGGGAAACTCTTCCGGCTTCGGCTTCAGAAGCTTTATCGCGGCTGGCAGAAAGGTCAGCGTCGCCACATAGGCGATGATCATGCCGAAGCCGGCGATCAGCCCGAGCTCGGCCACGCCGCGAAAATCGGTGGGCAGGAAGCAGAAGAAGCCTGCGAGCAGCGAGACCGCGGCGAGCGTGAGCGATCCGCCGATGGTGCGCGCCGCGGTGCAGAGCGCCCGGTCGACGCTGTCGCCCTTGCCGAAAATCTGATGACGCTCGTCGCGGTAGCGCGTCACGAACTGAATGCCGAAATCGACGCCGAGCCCGATGAAGAGCGCGGCGAAGGCGACCGAAATCATGTTGAAGCGGCCGATCAACACGATGCCGAGTCCGGCCGTCATCGCGAGGCCCGCAAGCAGTGTGACGAGCACGGCGAAGATGAGCTTGGGCGAGCGCAGCGCCGCGAAAAGGATCAGGCCCACGATGAGGAGCGTGCCGGTGAGATTGACGCCCATGTTTTCCGAGATCGTCGCGAACTCGTCATCCTCCAGCGGCACCTGTCCCGTGAGGCGCAGCGTGAGGCCATGGGCGGCGTCGAGCCCGAGATCGGCGGCGGTCTTGCGCACGAAGGCGATCGCCGCGGCGCCGGGCTGCAGCTCCGAATAGTTGATGACCGGATTGATCAACAAGATGCGGCGCGGGTCTGCCGGCTCCGTCTTGTTTGACGCCTCGCTCGTTTGCGCCGCGCCCTCGCTCGAAGGCTCGTCGCCGAGCATCTTGTCCCAATTGAGCGTGGCGGCTTCGCCGGCCAGCGTCTTGTCGAGGACGCTGGTGATCTTTTTCAATCCGGCGCGATAGAGCTCCATCCCACGCTGGCTGTCGCCGACATCACGCATATTGTCGATGAGCGTGCTCGTCAGCCCGCGAAGGGTCGGATCCTGCGCGAGCGGCTGCAGCACGGCGCGTTGGGCGATCAGACTCGCGGTGATTTTCTGAACCTCGGCCGCGTCGAGGTAAAGGAAGCCGTGAGTCTTGAAAAACGTCTCGTCTTCCGGCCGCCAGCTGCGGCGGATGAGCGGCGCTCCGGCGAGCGCGGCATTGAGACGCTTGGCTGCGTCTTCTGCCTCCTCCGCCGTCTTGCCGTCGATGACGGCGACGATCAAATTGTCGAGCTGCGGAAAGTTTCTGTAAAGCTCGATCTCGTTCTCACGCCACGGAATGTCTTTTGAAAAGAGATGGTTCGTGTCCGTGTCGATCGCAAAGCGCGTCGCGGTGAGATAGGCGCCGCCAGCCGTCAACGCGAGCGTCACGGCGACGACGAGCCACGGCCAGCGCAGGCAATACGCCACGACCTTTTCAAGCATCGGCTGTTCCTAAGGGGCGCGGTCTCTTGGTCGGAGAGCTTACAGGCTTTGAGCCGCGTCCGGCTGAAGGGTCGCAGGCTTATACAGGCCCCCCGGCCGCTGTCCAACTCGGCCGCCGGCCCGCCCCCTGCGCCCCGCGAGAGACTGACCCGGACGCTTTCCGGGCAGCGGCGGAGAATTACCTCACGACCGAGCCGGTGGGCTGGGCATCCCCCTGCCCGTGCAGCGCCATCCAGCCGCGGGCCGCGCCGTCGCCTGCGGCCGAGCCGGAAGTTGGGCCCTTCTTGCCGGCGCCCTTGTCCCCCAGCGCGATCTCGGTCGGCGGGACGAGAGCCTCGGGACGGCCGACTTCGGCGATCTTCGACGCAAAGCTCGGATGCTGGCCGCCGTCCTGATAGACGAGGCGAACCGGCTGCACATCCTTCGAGAGCTCGGCGATCCGGGCCTCGTCCTTGCGCTGTTTTTCGGCGACGAGCGAGGCGATTTGCGGATCGACCGCGAGCGGGGGACAGGCCGCGTCCGGATCGAGCGGCCGCCCGTTCGCGCTTTGCGCGTCGAAGACATAGCGCCGGCCGCAGACGCCAACCGCAGGCTCTTGCAGCGTAGTCTCGAAGTGATCGGAACCTTCCTTGAGCTGCCGCCAGAAAGCGAGGTGCGGATCGAGCCGGTGCTTGGCGAGATTTTCCGCGGTCATGCGAAAAGGATAGGACTGCATCTGCACCGCGTGCTGCCCGCTGGTGAGGGAGGTGCGCACGATGGCGTAGATTTCGGCGATCTGCCGGTCGGTCATCGAGAAGCAGCCGGCAGAGGAACAAGCGCCGTGCACCATGATCGTGCCGCCGGTCGCGCCCTGCGCGCGGTCATAGGCGTTCGGATAGCCGACGTTGAAGGACAGGTAGTAGCTGGAATTGGGGTTGAGCTGGCCGGGCTGGATTGAATAGAAGCCCTCCGGCACTTGGCGGTCGCCCTCACGCTGCTTCGGCCCGAGCTGACCGGACCAGCGGCACATCGGGTAGGTCTTGAGCTTGGCGTATTTGCCGTCCGGCTTCATCTTCCAGACTTCGAGCTCCGCCTCCTTCTTATAGGCGCGGATCAGCGTCGGGGCGTCCTTCGAGACGCCAGTCTGCTCCATCAAAGCCAAAGTCTCGGGCGGGATCGGGACGGCGCCGCGATTGGAAAGGCCCGGGTCATCACAGCCGGCGAGTACGGCGGCGCCGAGCGCGGCGGCAAGAATTGCGAGCGCCCGTTTGGGCAGGGAAAGGACCATGGCGGCTCCGCGGTCGGCTTTTGGTAATGTCGAGCTCCGAGCGGCCAAGGTAGCATGTGGCCGGCCTGTGCCTCCGGAGTTCCAAGCTTCAGAGTAAACAGAACATTAAGACCGGAGCGAGGCGGTTAAAGTCGCCTGGAGCGCGTCAAGCGCGCGTGGAATCCCGCAGACGACAGGGAATCGCACAAAAAAGCGTGTCCCTCTTAACCGCGCTGCGCTTTTCCGGGACGTGCTCAGATTTGCCGCAGCAGCGCCGCCGCGGCGAAGGGACAGAGCGCCAGCGCCGCCAGCGCCAGCGCCCCGAGGATCGCGAAGGGCGCGAGCAGGGGCGCGTCGGGCGTGGTCACTGCGCTGGCCGCCGAGACGCCGAAGATCAGCACCGGGATCGCCAGCGGCAGCACGAGCAGAGCCATCAGCAGCCCCCCGCGGCGCACGCTCACCGTGGCGGCGGCCCCCATCGCCCCGATCAGCGTCAGGGCGGGCGAGCCGACGAGTAGGCTCGCGGTCACAGCGGCGAGCGCTCCCGCCTCCTGGTCGAGCATCAGCCCCAGCAGGGGCGTGGCGAGGACGAGGGGCGCCTCGGCGCTCAACCAATGCGCCGCGCATTTCGCGACCACGGCGAGCTCGAGCGGCAGGCTCGCGAGGTGAAGCTGATCCAGCGAGCCCTCCTCGGCGTCGGCCTGAAAGAGGCGATCGAGCCCCAGGAGCGTCGCCAGCAGGGCGGAAATCCACAGGATCGCCGGACCGATGCGGGCGAGGAGCTTGGGGTCCGGCCCGACCGCGAAAGGCGTGATCGCGACGAGGCAGAGAAAGAACGCCACGCCCATCGACGCGGAGCCGCCGACCCGCTTCGCAATGCGCATTTCGCGCAGGAAGAGCGCGACGAAGGCGGAAGTCATGCGCGGCCTCCCGCATCGAGATCGAGCGTTCGCGTCGTCTCGAAGCCGAGCGGATCATGGGTCGAGACGACGACGATCCCCCCTTCTTCGCAATGTTGGCGCATCGCCTGCGCGAAACGATCGCGCGCCCTCGAATCGAGCCCGGTCAGCGGCTCGTCGAGCAGCCAAAGCGGGCGGCGCGCGACGAAGAGCCGGGCCAGCGCCACCCGGCGCTTTTGCCCGGCGGACAGGACGCCGATCGGCGCGTCGGCGAGCGCGGAGAGACCGACGTGGCCCAATGCCTCCAAGGGAGAAAGCCCGTCCGCAGCGCCCGGCTCCGAGAGGAGCGCCCGCCAAAACTGCAAATTTTCCAGCGCCGTCAGCACGGCGCGCAGACCATCGGCATGCGCGAGATAATGCGTCGCGATCGAAGCGTCCTCGCCCTCGGCGGCCCCGAGCCGGATGCGTCCCGACCGCCGCGGCAGCAGCCCGGCGAGGGCGCGAAGTAGAGTCGACTTGCCCGCGCCGTTGCGGCCCGTGACGCGCAGGGATTCCCCGGACGCAAGGCTGAAAGCCAGGTTTTCAAGGACGAGCCGCCGCCCTCGCTCGACGCAGAGCGCCTCGACCACGAGCGGCGAGAAGGCGAGCGGCTTGAGGCCAGGGTTCAGCGACGTCTCCATAGCCTCGCTCTATCGCCTCATGCGGAGAACCGCCAGTGCCGCCGCCGGCATGTCCATGGAGCTTGGATTCCGGCCAGCGTTTGCGCTAAAACGCCGCCGTTTGTTATTGACAGATATCAACGAGACGCCCGCTTTGGCGCAAGCCCGCGCCGAAAGGGCCTTGGCCTTTCGAGAGCGCAAACCCACATGATCAACGTCGTCGATTTCGTGGTCTATGCTTTTTGGATCGCGCTGGTCGCCGGCGTGATTTACACAGCGATCGAATCACCGATCCGGCCCCTGCAGAACTGGCTGGCGAGCTGGCGGGACGGTTTCGGTTACCCGTTGCGCTTCTGGATCGTGGCGCTCGTCATTCTGCTCATCTTCGCCGCGGGCCAGGGCTTGGAGTTTCTTCTCAAGCGCCAGCTCCGGCTCGATTCGGCCCTGGTGAAGACGCTCACCGTGAGCTGGCAAGTCGTCAGCGGCGGACTCCTCGCCTTCATCGCTGTGCGCGTCCATCAATGGGCCGCCCTGCACCCCTTCGATCTCAATCGCGATCGCGGACGTTTCCGTTACGTGCGCAATCTCCGCCGCGAATTATGGGCCACGGCGATTGGCGCGGCGGTCGTGCTAATCATGTTCGGTCTCGATACGGGTATGATAGCCATCGTCATCAAGCTTCCGAAGGAGTGGATTCCGCTCGGCGCCGCGGCCATGCCCTGGGTGCGCGCCCTCGTTTTCGCGCCGCTGGCGCTCATTCGTCCCTGTCTCTCGCTCGGCGCGCGTAAACCTGTCCGCTCGGCCTTCATCGGATTCTCGCGGCAAGCGCTCGCCTTTTTCCTCTGGATCTCGATCATCGGCTGGCCTCTAGGCTTCGCGCAGTTCGCCGGGGAAATCTTCGGGAAGACGGCCGTCGTCGGCACGCCGAAATTCTGGGGCGTCCAGGTCGGGCTGGTGCTCTTCAACATCTTCAATTACTTGGCCTTCGAAATGACCACCCTGCGCTATGTGCGCGATCTCGCGAAAACGCCGCATGAGGATTTTGCGGTCGGCGCCGATGAGCGCCTGTAGAGCGAAAGAAACGCAGCTGTGAGCGCCTGATCTCTAAGATCGCGCGCAGCCGCTTCTGGAAGCGGCGCGGTCAGCTGCGTCTGCACGCGATCAATCGAAGTCCGCTTCCGGCGGGCCTTCCTCCACCTCTTCTTCCGCGCGCGCGAACTCCATTTCGAGCGGCTCGGCGCTTTCCTCCAGAGGCTCCTCATCCTCTCGCAGCTCGGGATCGTCGCTCGGCGCCGGGATACGGAAATCCTTGGGCAGACGACCATCGAAGAGACCGTCGCGCTTCAGCTCGTCCAATCCGGGCAGATCGCCGATCTGCTCGAGACCAAAATGCATGAGGAACTGGTCGGTCGTTCCATAGGTGATCGGCCGGCCCGGCGCCTTGCGGCGACCGCGCAGACGCACCCAACCGGTTTCCAGCAACACGTCGATCGTGCCCTTGGAGATCGCAACGCCGCGCAATTCCTCGATCTCGGCGCGGGTCGTCGGCTGGTGGTAGGCGATGATCGCGAGCGTCTCCATCGCGGCGCGCGACAGCTTCTTCTGCTCGACCTCCTCGCGCGCCAGCACATAGGACAGGTCGGAAGCCGTGCGGAAGAACCATTTGCGGCCGGCGCGGGCGAGGTTGACGCCGCGCGAAGCGTAATCCGAGCGCAGTTGTTCGAGGACGTCCGCAACTGGCGCCCCATCGGGCAGGCGCCGGGCGATCTCATCCTCGTCGAGCGGCTCGGAGGCCGCAAACAACAGCGCCTCGGCGATGCGCGAGGCTTCCGCGAGCCGCTGCTCTTTGAGCAGGAGCTCCTCGTCGCTCGCGAGGTCGAAGAGTTCAATTTTTGCAGCCGTTTGCGCCAAAGCGCTTCTCCTTTTTTCGCGCCCCGCGCGGCGTCGCCTCAGAGGCGCTCAGGCGCCGGCTTCCGTGAGCGAGGGCTCTTCGCCGCGCCTCACCCACAGCGGCGCGAAAGCGCGGTCTTGCCGGATGAGGATGCGGCCTTCACGCGCCATTTCGAGCGAGGCCGAGAACGCCGAGGCGCGCACCGTGCGCGCAGTCGGGGCGTCGAGGCAGAATTGTACGAGATAGTCGTCGAGCGCCATCCACTCTTGCGCGACGCCGACGAGCCGCTCGAGCGCCTCGCGCGCTTCCGCGAGCGACCAGACGGCGCGCTGGCGCAGCGTCACCTGGGTCACGGCCGTCTTCTGACGCTGGCGCGCATAGGCCGTGAGCAGATCGTAAAGCTGCGCCTCGAATTTGGGGCGGGTGGCGACCTCCACGCCTTCGGCCGCGCCGCGCAGGAACATGTCGCGGCCGAGACGCGCACGCTGGCCCAGGGCGTCGGCCGCGCGGCGAATCGCCTCGAGGCGGCGCAAGCGCTCGGCCAGGGCCGTCGCGAGATCTGCGGCCGAGGGCTCTTCGCCCTTCGGCGGCTCGGGCAGCAGCAGCTTCGACTTGAGGAAGGCGAGCCAAGCGGCCATGACCAGATAGTCGGCGGCGAGCTCGAGCCGCAGCCGGCGCGCCTCCTCGACGAAGGCGAGATATTGCTCGGCGAGCGCGAGGATCGAGATTTTCGCGAGATCGACTTTCTGTCGGCGCGCCAGCTCGAGCAGCAGGTCGAGCGGTCCCTCGAAGCCGTCGACGTCGACGAGGAAGGCGGGTTCGCTCTCGCCCCTTTCGGGCGACTGAACCTGCTCTATGCCCCATTGCGCCGACATTTCCGCCCCTTGCTGTTGGGCGGTCGAGACTGAGCCTTTTAGGCGACGCTCGCAAGAGCAGCGTCGAATTCCTTCTCGCCGTCCACAGGATTGAAGGCCTCGACGCGCTCAAGCAGCCTCAAAGCCCGGTTTGCGCGTTCGAGACTCGCGCCTGAGAGAAGCGGAGCCCCCTCCGCGACGCGACGCGCCTCCGAGATGTCGCCGTTGCAATGTAGGACCAAATCGCAGCCCGCAGCGGACGCTCTTTCCGCAAGATCGCGAAGATCCCCCGAGAGCGCCTTCATCGACAGATCGTCGGTCATCAGCAGACCGTCGAAGCCGATTTCTCCACGCACGATCCGTCCGATGACCTCGGCGGAGAGCGTCGCCGGCTGCTCGGAGTTGATCGCCTCGAAGATGACATGAGCCGTCATGGCGAGAGGCAGATCCGCGTTCGCCGCGAAGGGGGCAAAATCGGCTTCCCGCAGCGCCTCAAGCGACTCCGTGACGCGTGGCAGATCGAAATGGCTATCGGCTCCCGCCCGGCCATGACCGGGAACGTGCTTCATAACGGGGAGCACGCCGCCCGCGAGCAATCCCTCCGCCGCCGAGCGGCCGATGCGCGCGACGCGCGCGGGATCGCCGCTATAGCCGCGATCGCCGATGACCTGATGCGCGCCCGGCTGAGGCGTGTCGAGCACCGGCAGGCAGTCTATGGTGAGCCCGACTTCACGCAGGTCGTGCGCCATGAGGCGCGCCCCCAAAAAAGCGAGGCGGACCGCCGTCTCCGTATCTGCGCCGAGTCTTTCGTAGGACGCGGCGCTGGGGTAGGCGCGCCATTGCGGCGGCGCGAGCCTTTGCACGCGTCCGCCCTCCTGATCGACGAGGATGGGGAGACGGTCGTCGTCGAGCGCCTCACGCAGCGTGTCTGTGAGCGCACGCAGCTGCGCCCGCGATTCGACGTTCCTGCGAAAGAGGATCACGCCCCAGGGACGCGCTTCGCGGAGGAAATCCTTTTCCTCCGGCGCGAGTTGCGCGCCGGCCAGTCCGCAAATGAAAGCGCGCGTCATTCGTCGAAATCTCCAAAGCCTCTCAATCCTGGCATCGCGCTGGACTCAATTTCCGGCGACGTAACAGTCGCCGCCGTCGCTCTTGACGCTCTTGCACAGGCTCGCGGCGGCTTGCTTGCTCAGGCCGCCGACGCGCACCCGATAGACGGTCTTGTCGCCGACCTCGGCGAGTTTCCAAGTCGGATGGCGGCCGCCCAGATGCGATCCGTATTTTTGCACGACCTTCTTTGCGAGCGCGCGCGCCTCGTTCTCGTTGGGCGCCGCGCCGAACTGAACCGAAGCGGAGCCGATGGGAGCGGGCTCGGCCGCCTGCTCGGAGGGCGCGTCGGTTTTCGCCTCGGAAGGCACAGGCTTCACGGGCTCCGTGGGCGCCGCCACGGCGACTTTCTTCTTGGGCGGTTGCTTTTGCGCCGTCGTTGCGGGCGGCGGCGCGTTGTTCTGGGGCGTGGTCGTCGAGACGGCGGGCGGAGGAGCCGCCGCGTCATTGGCCGCGCGCACGACCGCCGCCGGGGCCGTGGCGGGATTTACGCCGCTATCCTCATGGATCGCCACCGTCTTGACGCGGCGGAAAGTTTCGTTCGACGCCTCGCGCGGCGGCTCAACAACGGGCTCGACGGGCGCTTCCTGATGGGGAACAACATTGCGCACCGGCGTCTCCACGCCTCGGTCGAGAACGGTTGCGTCCTCCTTCACGGCCTGACCCGTATCCGCGACCGGCGCGACCTTCGTCGGGCCCGACGGCGCGGCGATGGTAGCGATCTCTCGCGATCCGGCGACGCCCTTGATGCGCGCGATGCCCCAGCCGACGCCCAGCGCGCCGACAAGACTGGCGACCGCCACGGCGTGCCAGGGCTTCACGCGGAACCCGCGCTTGCTTTCCTCGGGCTCCGCGCTCCCGGGCTCGGCATAGGGCTCGGCGGGGAACTCCTCATAGCCGTCGTGCTGCGGATAATATTCAGCCGCCGGCTCATGGTCGAAGGCGCCATAATCGGCGTCATGGGCCACGGGCGTCAGCGCATGTTGGTCGTTCTGCGGAAGCTCGTCTGCGTAGAAGCTCTCCTCAGCCTCCTCGGCATAGGAGCCGCGCAGAGGGGGCGGCAGATCTTCCTCGGAAAAGCTTTCGGGGGACTCCTGCGGGACTGAGTGCGGCGCGTAGTCCTCGTCCGGCGCGGGCGCGTTCAACGCGCCATGCGCTGCGGGGGCCTCTCGATCGGCTCCCGCCTCTTCCGACGGTTGATGGTGATCGTCGAAGATTTGCCCATAGCGCTGTGACGCGTCATCGGTCTCTCGCTCTTGCATGAGACGAGCGAGCTCGCGCAAAGGATCTCCGAGGGAAGCGCGCCGCGCCTCCTGATTGCGCAGGCGCCGTTCGAAGTCCTCGATCTCGATCGGGGCGCCTCTGTTAGTCGCATCACGCATGATCCGCCTCGCTTCTCAACCGGGACGCTCTGGAGAGCCACGATCGCGCCGCCGATCCCGAACGCCAGAGGGATCAGGCGCGTTCAGCGCATTTCGTCGGGCGCCCGCACGCCGAGCAGCGCCAAACCTGACGCGAGCACGGCAGTCAATGAGACCACCAAGGCAAGGCGCGCGCTCGTTAAATGTCTCTCGTTTAGATTAACAAAGCGTAATTGTGGCCAATCTTTGCCGCGATTCCAGTGGGCGTGGAAGCAGCTTGCAAGCCCATAAAGATAAAAAGCGATCCTGTGCGGTTCGTGCGCGGCTGCGGCTGCGGCGACGACACGTGGATATTGCGCGATTTCTCGCGCCAGCGCAATCTCGCCCTCGTCTACGAGCAGCTCCAGAGGCGCGTTGCGCAGCGCAGCCAGGCTCAAGTCAATATCCGCGAAGGCGGCCTGCGCCTGACGCAGCACGGACTTTCCGCGCGCGTGCGCATATTGGACGTAGAAGACGGGATTGTCTTTGGATTGCTCGACGACCTTGACGAGATCGAAATCCAGCGGCGCGTCATTCTTGCGATAGAGCATCATGAAGCGAACGGCGTCGACGCCGACTTCATCGACGACCTCCCGCAAGGTCACGAACTCGCCAGAGCGCTTCGACATCTTCACCGGCTCGCCGCCTCGCATCAGGCGCACGAGCTGGCAGAGCTTCACGTCGAGATCGACCGAGCCGCCGGACATCGCCTTTACCGCCGCTTGCATGCGTTTGACATAGCCGCCGTGGTCGGCGCCCCAGACGTCGATGAGCGTTTTGAAGCCGCGGTCGATCTTGTCCTTGTGATAGGCGATATCGGCGGAGAAATAAGTCTCCGACCCGTCGGATTTCTTCAACGCGCGGTCGCCGTCATCGCCGAAGGCGCTTGAGCGGAACAGCGTCTGCTCGCGATCCTCCCAATCCTCGGGCAATTGCCCCTTGGGCGGCGGCAGTCGCCCCTCATAGACGAGGCCCGACGCGCGCAACGCGTCGATGCAGCGGTCGATCGGAGAGAGGCCGTCGATCTTCGCGTGCAGACTACGCTCGGAGAAGAACACCTCATGCGTGATGTTGAGCGCGGCGAGATCCTCGCGGATCATATCCATCATGAGGTCGATGGCGCGCGACTTGACGATCGGCAGCCAGACATCTTCCGGTTCGTTCAGCAGCCGGTCGCCCTGCTCGCGCGCCAACGCTTCGCCGACCGACTTCAGATAATCGCCGGGATAAAGCCCTTCGGGGATGGCAATCGTCTCGCCGAGCGCCTCGCGGTAGCGGAGATAGGCGGAGCGCGCGAGCACCTCGACCTGAGCGCCGGCGTCGTTGACATAATATTCCCGCGCGACCTCGTGGCCCACGAATTCGACCAGATTTGCGAGCGCGTCGCCAAACACCGCGCCGCGTCCATGGCCGACATGCATCGGCCCTGTCGGATTGGCGGAGACATATTCGATATTGACTTTGCCCTGAGCGGCAGGGTCGGGGCGCCCGAAGGTTTGCGGCGCGGCGAGGACGCTGCGCAACACGTCGTAGTAGAAGGAGGGCTCGAGCCGGATGTTGATGAAGCCCGGCCCCGCCACCTCGACCTTCTCGACTCCGGCGGTCTGGGCGAGGGCGACGGCGATCTCCTCGGCGAGGACGCGGGGAGAGGCGAAATGCGCCTTGGCCTCCTTGGCGAAGACCATCCCCGCGTTACAGGCGAGGTCGCCCATGGACGCGTCCTTCGGCGGCTCCACGACGAATCGCGCCGGATCGAAGCCGGGAAGCCGGCCCGAGTCGGCGATTGCACGCAGAATCGCGCCGATGCGGGCGTGGAAGAGCGAGAAGAGGTCCATGGCGGGCTTTTAGTCTTTCGGGGCAAGAGAGGGCGGGGGTTTAGCAGAGACGGCGGCGGAAGGGAGCCCCGGCGAGGCGGGCGCCCGGCAAAAAGGCCGGCCTTTTCCATCAGGCGCGGAGATGTGGGCCCCAAGCGAAGTGTCATAATATCCTTCCATTTTACCACACTCTATTAAGCGCTAAAAACCGATACAGCATGTATTCTTACCACCTCGACGAGCGCCTAGGGATATATATTCCAACCTCAGCGGCTCTATGAATCCGCGCTGCAAATACATTACGCCATTTATATGTCATAAATACTATAATATATCAACAATGCCAGCGACTTTTATGAATAAAAATATGAGCATATTCTTTAAAGCTGGACGTTTTATTGCAATTCTTGTCGCTTGTGTTGGCGTTTATTTCATACAAATACTTTTGGCCCTGGAGTTAATGTCATGCTAGCTTGATCTAGGTCGCATCCTTGGCGGGATCGGCCTCAGGGGGAGGGCCCTGCTATGAGATTTGGCGCAGTTTCGGCGCTACTCGCGTCGTTGGTTTTCGCTTCCGTACTACCTTTCAAGCGATCCTGGTCGGGGGCGGGAAACGAGAAAGAACTTCTCATTTATGTCTCTGCGCTCGAAGGCTCGGACTCTTGGAGCGGCCTACTGCCTGCGCCCAACCTGGCCTCGACGGATGGGCCGCTCGCGAGCTTCGAAGGCGCCCGCGCCAAGATTTGCTCCATTGACAAGACGGAACTGAGTCGGATCGTCGTGCGGTTCCGCGACGGCTCGCAAGCGCCCGCCACCACGCAGGCGTCGCGATTGAATCGGAGCACTCTCGTCGAGGACGCTGCATTTCATTTTGGCGAGGGCGCCTCGGATCTAGCTTTGCGCGCCGACTTCGGGGGACAGAAAACCTTTCGTGACGGGGTCTACAGGCTCACATCGACAATCACACTGAGCGCCGCCGACTCCGGCTCACCGCAGACGGAAATCGTCTACCAGAGCTACCCCGGCGAGCATCCTGTGTTCAGCGGCGGCGTGCGGATCACGAAATGGGTCGATCTCGGCGGCAATAAATGGCAGGCGACGCTGCCGCAGGGAATGCAAAATTTCGAGAACCTGTTCTACAACGGCGAGCGTCGGCTGCGACCGAGGCTCGGCGGCTACCTTGGTCCCTATAATCGCATTTACGACGAAGTGAACCACCTCGGGTCCGGAGACCCGACGTGGATAAACGCAAACTGCGCAACATACCCCACGACGAGCAGATGCTTTGACCGGTTCAAATACATCACGTCGACGGCGGACCCTGCACAGCAGCCGATGGTGCTCAATCCTGATCCGAGCAGCTGGGGCAATCTCTACTTCGCCACAAACACCTTGTGCGGCAACGGCACTCTCAATCAAGACCCAAATCTGCTGGGAGACATCGAGGCGCTAGTGTTCGAGCAGTTCAGCACCTCGAAGCTGCGCGTGAACTGCGTCGATTTTGCGAAGCATATCGTCTACATGACCGGCCCAACGCCAGTCCCTGGCGCCGACCATGAATCGGAACCCGGGTTCATCCAGTCGCACAGGATCATCTTCGAGAATGTCCAGGGCGCCCTGAGCGCGCCGGGGCAATGGTTTCTAAATCATCCAAGCACGGGGGCCTGGACCCTTACCTATCTCGCCCGCTTCGGCGAGAACCCCAATTTCGACGAGGTGATCGTTCCGCAGGTCGCCCAGCTGTTCGTCGGGCAGAACGTGCAGCACGTCACGCTGCGCGGGCTGACCTTCGAGCACGACAACTACGTCATCCCGTTTCAGGGACACGCCTCGTCGGAGCTCGAAGCCGACATCAGCTCGGCGGTGTCGTTTCAGAACTCGAACCACATCACGGTCGACAGAGTTGTCGTCCGCCATACGGCGGGCGGCGGCCTAGACTTCGACACGTGCTCCGCCGACGTGGACGCGAACGGAAATTCGATCTCGCCAAAATGGTGCACGGCGCGCGCGCCGAGCCCAACCTCGACCTACTCGAGCATTCAGAATAGCATCTTCTACGATCTCGGGGCGCACGGAATCCGCATTGGTGAGAACGCCGTCGGCCCTCTCGCGCAGTTTTTTGACGACAATACCAGCGCGCACGATTTCCTGGTCCAGAACAACCTGGTCCAAGGCTACGGCCGGGTGATCCCCGCGGCCTTCGGCATCGGCCAAGGCGTCGGCTACAACAATAACTATGCTCACAATGAAGTCTTCGACGGCTATCACACGGCCATTTCGATCTCTCATGGCGGCGACGACAACGTCCTCGCCAAGGGCAGAGGCAACGCTGACAATACAATAGAATACAACCGGGTTTACGATCTTTTGCAAGGCATTATGAGCGACGGCGGCTCGCTGCGCATCGAGGCGGGAAACAACAAGGGAACCTCGACGGGCAACAAGATTTGGCACAACGTCGTTCACGACACCAGCGACTCATCCATCATCGACAACCCATCCACCGTCCCAAATCTCCAAAAATCGGGCTACGGCGGCGACGGCATCTATCTCGACAATTCCACGGGCGACGTCGACGTCGAGTTCAACCTCGTCTACCGCGTCTCCGATACGGCGGTATACACCCCGCACGGCCCGCCGACCAACGGTTATCCAATCAAGGTGAAGAACAACATTTTGGCCTATGCACGCAAAGCGATGATCGGCGTGAACGATCCGTATCAGACCCAAAATCAGAATGTGAATCAGACTGGTCTGTCCTGGATCCCGACATTCGTGTTTCAGGTGTCCAACAACATCTTCTATTTTGATCGCGACTCAACCTTCACGCCGAGCTTCGCCATCGAGAACAATTGCATCTTCCCCGGGGATACGAATACGCCTCCTCCCCTGCATCTCTTGCCGTTCCCAGCCTATGAAAGCTTCTCCAACAATCTCTACTGGAGCACGATTTACGGGTCGGGCTTCAAAACCGGCGGAGGCGGCTTTGCGGTCTTGAGCCTCCAGGTCGCGAGTCTCATCGCGGGCGACCCCTGCGGGCCCAAGACCACACCCGACTACTACAGCCTGGAGCAGTGGATGAAGCAGTTCGGCGAGGACGCCGGCAGCGTCGCGCGTGACCCCGGCTTCGCCAAGCCCTATTACCCCTTCGACGACTACTCGCTGCGACTCGGCTCGCCGCTTGCGGGCTTCATCCCCTTCGACCCTGACGAGGCCGGCCGCTTCCCGGAGTTTTTCAGACCTCCGCCGGTGGCGCCGACCTTCGTCACCATGCCCTACGATCCAAAGACGGACTTTTAGCAGGGCGGGTGTTTACCAGAGACGGCGGCAGATGGGAGCCCCAGCCTCCCGCGCAGCGACACAATAATTCCTGAGCGGCGAGCATCAGTGTACAGACGCAAAATTTAAGGATATACGCACGAACAAGGCTTCGCGTCACTATGAACCCTTGTCGGCTATCGAAAATTGGAGGAAGTTGCATCCTAAAGAGTAGCTAATAGTCACGCCTCTTCTGGACGGTCGCAATGATCATTAGAACCCTGGCACGCTGGGCGGTCTTTGCAGGAGCGCTTTTGTCCCCCGTCGTGGCGAGCGGACAATCGCCGGCAAGCCCCCCAATCTTTGGCTCATACCTGATCAGCGTGCGGCTCTTCTGCGCTAGCACCGTCATTGGCGCCGGACTTCCGCTGAATGGCCGCCCCTCGCTTCCCCCCTTCAGCGGAAGCGCTGCGCTCCTTTCGATGCAAGCGAATTTCTCGGCGGCTCCGAACGTTACCTACGCCTATTGGCTGAGCAGCATGGGCGTTCCCGATCCGACCAACAGAACCACTTATGCGGAGCTAGGCTTCGGGCAGTCAGATCAACACATTCTTGAGGCAGTCATAGAATGGGGAAATCTCAATATTTTTGCGATGGGATCATCCGTTACCTCAGCTGGCAGACCAGGATATGGCGTTGTCCCGGCATCCGGCTATGGAACGACGCAATTCATCATAACTCAATTCTTGATTCCGACTACGCCTCAAACACTTTCTGTAGGCTATCTCCTTTATGTATGGTCTCCCTCTAACCCCCTGATTCCTCTCGGGTCCCCATACTCCGCAACGTATAGCGGCCCTGCGGGAACGGGACCGGTATCGTCTCTCAATCCATTTCCCAATAGCTGGCAGCGACAGACGGTTTTTTTCACGCGCACGTCTCCGTCTCGGCCTAACTTCTCGGCATCGGGCTCCTATAGAACCGTGCTCTTAAACCCGCCGACGGGAGTAACTCCGGGAGCCCCCTTGCCAGCGGGTTGCGCCGCCATTCAGCAATGGGACGGCGTCGCCAGCGAGTAGCAAACGTCCTGCGGCGCTCAAATAGCTCTTGCCCGACGTCGGTCTCGCCCGGTGGCCAGAGTAAAGGCGAGCGCGTCAATCCGGATCAAAGCGCCCGGCCCGCATATGCAGCGGAACGCGCAGCGGCAAGGCGGGCGGCTCGAGCCGCCAGGCTGCGTCCAGCTCCCGCTCGATCAGTGTCAGCGGGTCCGACTTCTTTTGCTGCCGGTATTTCTTCAGGGCCGACCAAGTGCCGAGGAACCGACCCAGCTCATCCCGCGAATGGGCAATGGGCGCGAGAAATCGCGGACAGTCGATGGCGGCGAAGGGAAAGGGAAGATTTTCATAGCGGCCGAAATAATAGGTCGAGGCTGCGTCCCAGAAAGGTCCCAGAATGTCGTCCCTGAGCCCCGCCAGGACAGCATCCACCGCCTCGGAGCCCGTATAGGGCCAATCATAGGTCCAGGCGACGATGACACCCTGCGGCTTTAGCGCGCGCTTTGCATTTGCGTAAAAGCGCTCCAGGTCAAACCAGTGGATCGAGCAGGCGCAGGCGATCAAATCGATCTCCGCCCTCAATCCCAGCTCGGCCTCGGCCGCCGCCAAGCGGTAGTCGATATTGGGTCGCGCCGGCGCAACGGCCAGTTGCCGTGGGTCCAGGTCGGTCGCGACCACCCGCCGGAAATGCTTCGCTAACCCCAAGGCCGCCTGCCCGCTTCCGGTTCCGCAATCCCAGGCCAACGCGTCGGAAGGGGCGAGGCTTCGCAGCCAGGAGAAGAGCTCGTCGGGATATTCCGGGCGGAACGAACGGTAGGCGTTGGCGTCCTGACCGAAAACGAGGGTCGGGGCTACATTCATGGAAGCGCCAGGCTTCATTTCGTCTTTCGCCTTTTAAGCGTTGATCTCAGTGGAGTTTATTCTGCGCTAAACCGCGTGAACTGTCGATTTCCGCCGAGATTTGGCCCGGGATTTCCATTGAGAACTGACCCGGGTTGATGATGGTTTGAGGGTCAGGCGTTCGTCAAGTTGCGGGTTTTCTCCTTTGTGGGTTTAGCGGCTTTCGCCGAGCTGTCCTTGAAGCGGAAGCTGTCGTTTCCGGTCTCGAGGATGTGGCAGCGGTGGGTGAGGCGGTCGAGGAGCGCCGTCGTCATTTTCGCGTCGCCGAACACGGCGGCCCATTCGCCGAAGCCGAGGTTGGTCGTGATGATGACGCTGGTGCGTTCGTAGAGCTTGCTCAGCAGGTGGAAGAGCAAGGCGCCGCCGGAGGCGCTGAACGGCAGATAGCCGAGCTCGTCGAGGATGACGAGATCGGCGTGTGTGAGCCGCGCCGCAATCTGCCCGGCTTTTCCTTGAAGCTTTTCCTGCTCGAGCGCGTTGACGAGTTCGACGGTGGAGAAGAACCGGACGCGCTTGCGGTGATGCTCGATGGCCTGGACGCCGATCGCCGTGGCGAGATGCGTCTTGCCCGTTCCGGGGCCGCCGACCAAGACAACGTTATGGGCATCCTCCAGGAACTCGCAGCGGTGAAGCTGGCGAACGAGAGCTTCATTGACCTCGCTGCTGGCGAAGTCGAAGCCGGCGAGATCGCGATAGTTTGGAAAGCGCGCGGCCTTGAGCTGGTAGGCGGTGGATCTGACTTCCCGATCGGCTGTTTCCGCCTTCAGAAGCTGCGACAAGATCGGCAGCGCGGCCTCGAAGGCCGGAGCGCCTTGCTCGGTGAGTTCGCCGACGGCTTGCGCCATGCCGTGCATTTTGAGGCTGCGCAGCATGATGACGATGGCGCCGGCGGCGGGATTATGACGCATGGCGCGCCTCCCGGGCTTTGCGCAGGGCGTCATAGCGCTCGACATTGGCCTGCGGTTCGGTGGTGAGCGTCAGCGCGCTGGGCGGCTTCACTGGCGGCGCGTCGATCGGTTTTCCATCGACCAGCCGGTGCAGCACGTTCAGGATATGCGTCTTGGTCGGCGCGCCCGCCTCCAACGCCAGTTCGACGGCGGCGAGCACGGCCTGCTCGTCGTGCTGGAGGACCAGGGCGAGGATCTCGACCATCTCGCGGTCGCCGCCTGGCGTCTTGAGTATGCGCTGTTGCAAGGCCCGGAAGGCGGGCGGCAGTTCGGCGAAGGGCGCGCCGTTGCGCAAGGCGCCGGGTTTGCGCTGGATGACCGCGAGATAGTGGCGCCAGTCGTAGATCGTCGCGCTCTTGCGATCGTGGGAGCGGGCGAAGACGCGCCGATGCTCGCAGACAACCTGCCCCTCGGCGGCCACGACGATGCGTTCAGGATAGACCCGCACGCTGACGGGGCGATTGGCGAACGAGGCCGGGACGCTGTAGCGATTGCGCTCCAGGTGGATGAGACATGTCGGCGAGACGCGCTTGGTGTGTTCGACGAAGCCGTCGAAGGGGCGGGGAAGCTGCATCAAGTGTTGCGCTTCCTCGCTCCAGGCGTCGGCGACCGTGCCCGCCTGCGCGCCATGCGGAATCTCGGCCCATAGCTCCCGGCATCGCGTCTCCAGCCAGTCGTTCAGCGCCGCCAGGGAAGGAAAGTTCGGCGTCGGCTGCCAGAGCCTGTGCCGCGCGTCCTGCACGTTCTTCTCGATCTGCCCTTTCTCCCAGCCAGAGGCTGGGTTGCAGAACTCGGCCTCGAACAGGAAGTGGCTGACCATGGCCGCGAAACGCGCGTTGACTTGCCGCTCCTTGCCGCGCCCGACCTTGTCGACGGCGGTGCGCATGTTGTCGTAGATCCCGCGCCGCGGCACGCCGCCCAGCACGCGGAAGGCGTGGTTGTGGGCGTCAAACAGCATCTCATGCGTCTGCTGCGGGTAAGCCCGCAGGATGAACGCGCGACTGTAGGAGAGCTTGAACTGGGCGACCTGCAGTTTGATCCGCTCGCCCGCGATGACCGCCCAGTCCTCCGACCAGTCGAACTGGAACGCCTCGCCGGGCAGAAACGCCAGCGGCACGAAAGCGCCGCGGCCACAGGTCTGTTGCTCCCGATGCCGCGCCGCCTTCCACTCGCGCGCGAAGGCCGCCACGCGATTGTAGGAGCCGTCGTAGCCGAGGGCGACCAAATCGGCGTGCAACTGCTTGACCGTCCGCTTCTGCTTGCGCGACTTCGCCGCCTCCAACCGCAACATCTGCGCCAGCTTGTCAGCGTAGGGATCCAGCTTGCTCGGGCGGTCAGGGATGTTGAACTTCGGCTCAACGCTGTCCGAGCGCAGATACTTGCGTACCGTGTTCCGCGACAGCCCCGTTCGTCGCGCGATCTCCCGGATCGAGAGATGTTGCCGATGTCGCCAGCGTCGGATGACGCTCAATAACTCCATGTCGATCACTCCATGCTCCCCCGCGATGCCCGTGGGGGAAGGGTTCGAACATGGGTCAGTTCTCGGTGGAAAAACCCCTGCTGCCCGGGTCAGCTCTCAATGGAAATCAACACGCGTGAACAATTTTGTCAGCATTATCGACTGGCAGTATCAATGCGAAGACGGCGCCGCCGCCGGGGTTCGGTTCCGTCCAGATTTGCCCCTGGTGCTCCTCGACGATCGAATGAATGATCGAGAGACCGACGCCGAGTCCATGGGCTTTTGTCGTGATCAGAGGTTCAAATATTCTGGTTTTGACCGCAGGAGAGACGCCCGCGCCTGTGTCGGCCACGTCAATTCGGATCGCGTTTCCGTTGAGAGCGCTAGAGGAGATGGAGAGTCTGCGTTCTGTGGAGTTTTCCATGGCGTCGAATGCGTTGGAGATCAGATTCGTGAAGAGCTGCCGCATCTGAACGGCATTCGCGACGACGACGTCGTTCTTGGCCGTGAGACTGGATTCAATTTGGACATCTGTCTGTTCCTGCCTATGACGACTCGTCTCGATCACGCCGCGGATGACCTCGTGCAGATGCAACGATTCCTTTTCGGGCGCCCGGCCTTCGATCGAATTCCGCAAATGCGAAATCATCTGGCGCACGTTATCGAGTTGCGTCATCGCATTTTGTAACGGTATCTCGATCGAAAGCGCCCGCTCATCCGGAGAGATATGAGACAGACGCTCGGCAGTCTGAACGTAGGCTGTCGCAGCGGAGAGAGGTTGGCTTATTTCATGAGCCAGTGCCGTCGCCATTTCGGCCATGACGCCGAGGTTCTTTAAGCTTTCGCTCGCCCTTTGCTCGCTTGCAATTTGCGTTGCGATCAAATCTTTCAACTCCCTTTCGTAGTTGAAAGCGCCGAAAAAGAGCACGGCTGAATAACCGGTTAGGATGACCGCCATCAACGTGTGTTGCGTGTCGCCGACACGAAGAAGCGCGAAAAGCGCTCCCGCCGCGATGGGACCCGAAAAGGCGATCGCCGCGGCCGGCACGCTCGCCAGGACAAAGACGCCGCCGCCCAGCATTCCCGAAGTGAGACAGGCGATGAGGAGCTTGCCGCCGGGGCCCGCGTCCGCAAAGAAGAGCACAGGTAGCGCGGCCCAAGCGAAACCAAGCGTCAGCGCGAAGAAAATAAGGTGTTGAAGGCCGCGCCGGCTGTTTGACGCGCCTCTTCTTGAAAGGGAGCGCCGTCGCCACTGGCGCAAGACCATGAAGATTAAGAGAGAAGAAACTACAATGGCCCACGCAGTGGCGGCGTAAAACTCAGGGGTATTTATGGTAGAAAGCAAGAAAACAAGCGTATTACAAAGATTGGCGAACATTATCGCAGAGAAATGACGCATGATTGCTGTCAGCTGCTCTGGCATGAGCCGGTTTAAGATCTGATCAGATTGATCACTTTCCGCGATCATCGGCCGCGTCCTTCGACGATCGATTCGGCTGTTTTGGGAGGGACGTCTGATGTTGAAAAAAGCATTCGCGTATAGTTTTTTCCAATATTATGTTGAATTTAGGGCGGCGCGAATACTAGGTCAACGCAACTTCCAGGGCGGCCGGCATGCCCGCGTACAAGCTTGGCGGCCACTAAGTAGCTCTACGTACTGGCCACTGGCTACATGACGTTCCTGCCGCCGGCGAAGACGGCATTCCGGCGCTGATCACGAGGAATGGACGAGCCTCTCGGACGCCTTCTGCGATCGAAGAGCCAGAGTCTTTCCCGGGCCCGCCGAAAGCCGGCGGACCGATCGACGCCCCATGTGAATTACGGGCGCCGAGGCGCTTTCCCCTGGAGACGGGCGCTCGGCGCCGGTAAAATGGGCTCGACCCATGAAATTCACCCCTTCCTTCCTTGACGAAATCCGGGCGCGCGTGCCGGTCTCCGAGGTCGTGCGCCAAAAGGTCGCGATCAGGAAGCAGGGCCGCGAGTGGCGTGGGCTCTCGCCCTTCAACAGCGAGAAAACGCCCTCCTTCTACGTCAACGATCCGAAGGGGTTCTTTCACGACTTCTCCTCGGGCAAGCATGGCGACGGCTTCACCTTTCTGATGGAGACGGAAGGGATCTCCTTCCCCGAGGCCGTGGCGCGGCTCGCCGCCATGGCCGGCCTGCCGATGCCGGTGGAGACAGCAGAGGAACGAGAGAGAGACAAGAAGCGCGCGACGCTCGCCGAAGTCCTCGATTGGGCCGCCGAGCATTTTCAAAAGCAGCTCCGTGGACCGCAGGGGCGTGAGGCGCGCGACTATCTGGCGCGGCGCGAGATTTCACCCGCCGCGCAGGCGCAATTCCGGCTCGGCTATGCGGCGCCCGGCCGTCACGATCTGCGCGACGCGCTCGCCGCCCGCGGCGCAACGGTCGAGACGATGATCGAAGCCGGCCTGCTGATCCACGGCGAGGACGTAACCGTCCCTTACGACCGCTTCCGCGACCGGGTGATGTTCCCGATCTGCGATCGCGGCGGCGCGACGATCGCCTTCGGCGGACGCGCGCTCGCCAAGGACGCACAGGCCAAATATCTGAATTCCCCGGAGACCGAGCTCTTTCACAAGGGGCTTACGCTCTACAATCTCCACAACGCCCGCAAGGCCGCGCATGAGGCCGGGACCGTGATCGCGGTCGAGGGCTATGTCGACGTCATCGCGATGACGGCGGCGGGCTTTCCCCACTGCGTCGCGCCGCTGGGGACGGCGCTCACGACCGAGCAATGCGGCCTTTTGTGGCGGATGGCGGAAGAGCCGATCCTCTGCTTCGACGGCGACAAGGCCGGCCTCAAGGCGGCCTGGCGCGCGATCGACACGGCCCTCCCCCTGATCGACCCGGGAAAGAGCCTTCGCTTCGTGCTTTTGGCCGGTGGGCAGGACCCCGACGAACTCTTGCGCTCCGGCGGGCCGAGCGCGGTCGCCGAGGCGCTGCGCGCGCCACTGCCGCTCGTCGAAATGCTCTGGCGTCGCGAGACCGAGGGCAAGACGTTGGAGACCCCGGAGCGGCGAGCCGGATTGGAGCGCCGCTTCCGGGAGCTGTCGGCGCAGATCCGCGACCCCTCCTTGCGGCGCCATTACGAGCGGGAGCTCGATCAGCGGCTGAGCCAGCTGCTCGACGGGCGGGACCGCCGCTTCGCGCCGGCCTTTCGCCGTCGCGGCGAGGGCTATCGTCGCCCCCCCGCTGGAGGGTCAGGGCCGGCCGTCACCGTCGGCGCCGCGCTGGCAGGCTCGCCCCTCTTTCGCGGCGTGAAATCTCCCGTCTCGCCCCGGGAGTGTCTGCTGCTGTTGATTTTCGTCAATCACCCGTCGCTGATCCCCGAGCATCTCGAGGATCTCGTCTCGGTCGAATTCGAGGCGCGGGAAGCTCGGGCTTTGCAAGAACTCCTCGTCGAGCTCGGGACAAGCCGCGCCCACGGCGAGACGGAATCCAGCCCCTCGCCCGAGGAAGCGATTGAAAACGCAGGGCTTAGCGCCTTCCTCGCGCGGCTCGAAGGCATGGTCGCCCACGCCAACCTTTGGAGCGTTCGCAAGGGGGCGGCGGCCTCGGACGCGGCGGTGACTCTGCGGCAGGTTTTGGGGTTGCATCGCAAGGTTTCCACGTTAAATAGGGAGTTGCGCGCCGTCGAAAGGCGTCTTGCCAACGACCCTTGCGAGGAGGATCAGGCGCGACTAGCGGAAATCCGCGCACAACTATCAGCGATCGATGGAACCGAAGCCTCGCTCGAGGGTTTTGGCTCCATGTCGGGCCGCGTCAGCCGAGCGCTTTAAATCCTTTGCCGGCACGGATGCTTAAGACCGCGTTAAGGCGCGGCCCATCAGCCTCGCTCAGGCGATTCGCCGGGCGGGGGGTTTTTCGTCGGGGGAGGTGGCGGGTTCGGCGTTCGCGAACCGCATCCGTCCGGGCGGGATCAGTCCCGCAGGGATCGCCCTCAGAAAGAAGCGTGTCTGGGAAGCGTGTCTGGAACGGCCGCGTTGGCGGCTTTTCTCGCCGCTGACTCCTTTGGAGCTGCAGTGCATGGTCAAGAAAGACGAGGAAAAGGTCGAAGCCGAAGGCGCCCCCAGCGTGGAGACGATGGACGGCCCCCTGCTCGACTTGAACGACGCCGCCGTGAAGCGGATGATCAAGCTCGCCAAAAAGCGCGGCTTCGTCACCTATAGCGAGCTGAACGCCGTTCTTCCCTCCGAAGAGGTCTCGTCGGACCAGATCGAGGACGTCTACTCCATGCTTTCCGAGATGGGCATCACCGTCTCGGAAGGCGACAATGAGGACCAGGAAGAGGAAGGCCAGGAGCAGGAGGCCGATGAGCCGGAGGGCGGCGAGCTCGTCGAGGCGCCGCGCGCCACGGCCGTAGCGACCAAGACAACCGAGCCCGCTGACCGCACCGACGACCCCGTCCGCATGTATCTGCGCGAGATGGGCACGGTCGAGCTGCTGTCGCGCGAGGGCGAGATCGCCATCGCCAAGCGCATCGAGGCCGGACGCGAGGCGATGATCGCCGGCCTTTGCGAAAGCCCGCTGACCTTTCAGGCGATCATCATCTGGCGCGAGGAGCTCGAGGCCGGCAAGGTGCTGCTGCGCGACATCATCGATCTCGAAGCCACTTACGCGGGGCCCGACGGCAAGTCGGCCGGCAAGACTCCCGGCGAGGCCCCCGTCGGGGGGCCGGCGCTCGCCCCCGCTACGGCGCCGCGCACGCCGCCCGCAAGTCTCGAGGAAGAAGCGCCCGCCGGCGCGGAGAGTTTCGAGGAGGACGACGACCTCGAAAATTCCCTGTCGCTGTCGGCGATGGAGGCTGAGCTCAAGCCCAAAGTGCTCGAGACTTTCGCGCGCGTCGCCGACGCATACAAGAAGCTGCGCCGCCTGCAGGACCAGAACGTCGAGAACCGGCTGAAGAACGAGACGCTGACGCCGGCGCAGGAGCGTAAATACAAGACGCTCAAGAAGGAAATCGTCACCGACGTGAAGTCGCTCTCCTTGAACCAGAACCGCATCGAGGCGCTGGTCGAGCAGCTCTACGACATCAACAAACGGTTGATCGGTTTCGAGACGAAGCTCTTTCGCCTGGCCGACGCGCACGGAGTGGCGCGCGACGACTTCTTCGACAAATTTCATGGCTCGGAGCTCGATCCCAAATGGGTGGCCCGCGTCGCTCGCCTCGCCTCGCGGGGCTGGAAGGACTTCGTCGCTGACGAAAAGGATCGAATCAAGGAGCTGCGCTCGGACATCCATGCGCTCGCGACCGAGACGGAACTCGAGATTTCCGAGTTCCGCAAGATCGTGCAGATGGTGCAAAAGGGTGAGCGCGAGGCGCGTCAGGCGAAGAAGGAGATGGTCGAGGCCAATCTGCGTCTCGTGATCTCGATCGCCAAGAAATACACGAACCGCGGCCTGCAGTTCCTGGACCTCATTCAGGAAGGCAACATCGGCCTGATGAAGGCGGTCGACAAATTCGAGTATCGCCGAGGGTACAAATTCTCGACCTATGCGACTTGGTGGATCCGGCAGGCCATCACGCGCTCGATCGCCGATCAGGCGAGGACGATCCGCATCCCCGTGCATATGATCGAGACGATCAACAAGATCGTGCGCACCTCGCGCCAGATGCTGCATGAGATCGGCCGCGAGCCCACGCCCGAGGAGCTTTCCGAAAAGCTCGCCATGCCGCTCGAGAAAGTGCGCAAGGTGCTCAAGATCGCTAAGGAGCCGATCTCGCTCGAGACGCCGATCGGCGACGAGGAGGATTCGCATCTCGGCGATTTCATCGAGGACAAGAACGCCGTGCTGCCGATCGAGGCGGCGATCCAGTCGAACCTGCGCGAGACGACCACGCGCGTGCTGGCCTCGCTTACGCCGCGCGAAGAACGCGTGCTGCGCATGCGTTTCGGCATCGGCATGAACACCGACCATACGCTGGAGGAAGTCGGCCAGCAGTTCTCGGTGACGCGCGAACGCATCCGCCAGATCGAAGCGAAGGCGCTGAGGAAGCTGAAGCATCCGAGCCGGTCGAGAAAGCTGCGGAGCTTCTTGGATAATTGAGGCGCGGGCTCTGCGAGAGGCCGGCCAAGCGGTCGCCTAATCGCCGTCCGAAAGGTGGCTCTTGCACTTCCGGCTTAGCCGCCATCGGGCGCGATCGAGAACGCCGCCGGGCCCTTTCCGGCCTCGAGGACGCCGCCGACCTCCGCAGTGGAAACAATGACGCCGTCGACCGGCGCCGCCACCTCAAGCTGCGCGAGGGCGGCCTTTGTCGCCGCCAAGGCGGCGCGCGTCGCCTGAACCGTCGCGGCGTCGGCGTCGACCTGGGCCCGGGCGCGCGCGAGCGCGTCGCGCCCTTTCTCCACGAGTTGCGCGCCAGCGCGGCCAGTTTGGCCCCGCCGCCGCTCGCCGTCGCGCTCGGCCGCAGCAGCAGCCGCGACGCCGGCTTCGAGCCGCTTTTCGGCGGCGGCGAGCGCCGCGGACTCCAGCGCGACCGCCTCCTTCAAGGCGCCGCCGTCTAGTTTGACGCAAATCTGGCCTGCTTTGACCGCGGCGCCCTTCTCACAAAGGATTTGCGCGACCTTTCCGGAGACGGCGCTGAAGACCTCGCGCGGCGGGGCGCGGACGACCGACGCGGATGGTTTCTGTTCGGGCCTGGCCAGGATGGACGACGCGGTCGGCTCCTGTTCCGGGGCAACTATCCAGAAGGTGTAGAGCTCTCCGGCGATGAGGCCCGCCACCGCCAGCGCGCCCAGAAGCGCCTGCCATCTCGGGTGCAGCGCAACCGCCGTCGGCGCAGCCGGGGCTGCCGCGGCCTCGGCGGCGGGCTTCGGGACGGCTAAGCCGAAGCGGCGGATCACCCATTTTTCTGATTCGACGATCAGGAAGAAGACGAGGCCGCCTACGAGCAGCCGCGGCCAGATGTCGAGCGGGATCGACTCCGTGCCGAACAGCCGATGGAATGGCGGCGCGTAGGTGAAGAGGAGCTGCAGCACGATGACCGCCGCAATGCCGAGCGGAAGATAGGCGTTGCCCAGATGCGCCGAGACCGAAAGCGACGACTGGGTCTTGAAGCGGCTGTTCAGCAGATAGAAGATCTGGCCGACGACCAGCGTATTGACCGCGACGGAGCGGGCCAACGCGTCCGAAGCGCCCATTGACTTCATCCGGAAGAAGGCGGCGAGGGTCAGAACGAGCAGCGCGACGCCGACGAAGATCACCCGCCAGATGGCGAAACCGTCGAGAATGGGCCGCGACACGGCGCGCGGCGCACGGCGCATCACATCGGTTTCATGCGGCTCGAAGGAGATCACCAGTCCCAGCGCCACCGAGGTCACCATATTGACCCAGAGGATCTGCGGCGCGGTGATCGGCAGAATGAAGCCCCCGACGATCGCGACGAGGATGACGAGCGCCTGCGCGACATTCGTCGGCAGCATGAACAGCAGCGCTTTCTCGATGTTGTTGTAGACGGTGCGGCCTTCGCGCACGGCCGCCGTGATCGAGGCGAAATTGTCGTCGGCCAGGACCATCGCCGCGGCCTCCTTGGTCACCTCCGTGCCCTTGATGCCCATGGCGACGCCGATGTCGGCGCGCTTGAGCGCCGGCGCGTCATTGACGCCGTCCCCGGTCATCGCCACGACCTGGCCATTCGCCTGGATCGCCTTGACGAGACGCAGCTTGTGCTCGGGACTGGCGCGCGCGAAGACGTCGACGTCGCGCACGACCTCCTGCAGCGCGCCGTCGTTCATCGCTTCGATCTCGACGCCGGCGACCGCCGTCCTGCCGTCGCCGATGCCAATCATCTTGGCGATCGCCGCGGCGGTGATCTTGTGGTCGCCGGTGATCATGGTGACGCGAATACCGCCCTTGTGGCATTCCGCGACGGCCTCCACCGCCTCCTTGCGCGGCGGATCCATCAACCCGACAAGTCCGAGAAGCACGAGCGTCTTCGGCAAATCGGCGGGGGTGAGACTCTTCGTCTCGATGCGCGGATCGCGCGCCCAGGCCAACGCTAGCACGCGTTCGCCCTGCGCGGCGAGGCGATCGCCGGCTTCGTCCCAATAGTCGCGCCGCAGCGGTTCGGGACCGTTCTCCGCCTCCTGCCGATCGCAGTGCGCGAGGATGACTTCCGGCGCCCCCTTCACGAGCAGAAGACGTTCGCCGCCCGGCTCCTCATGCAACGTCGCCATGAATTTATGTTCGGACTCGAAGGGAATGGCGTCGATGCGGCGCCGTCGCTCGCGCTCTCCCGCGCGATCGAGGCCGAGTTTCGTCGCGAAGGGATAGAGCGCCGCCTCGGTAGGGTCGCCCTCGACCGTCCAGACGCCGTCGATCTGCCGCAGCTCTAAGTTGTTGCAGAGCGCCGAAACCGTTCCCATGCCTCCCAGCGCCGCGCCGGCGGGGGCTGGCGAGTCGTCGAGCAGGACCTGGCCTTCCTCGGCGTAGCCGTCGCCGGTCACGCGATAGGCGGACTGAGCGGTCACGGCCGAGGCGACCATCATCTCCATCAAGGTCAGCGTGCCGGTCTTGTCGGAGCAGATGCGCGAGACCGAACCCAGCGTCTCGACCGCCGGCAGGCGACGGACAATGGCGTTGCGCTTCGCCATGCGCTGCACGCCGATCGCCAGCGTGATGGTGATCAGCGCTGGCAGGCCTTCGGGAATGACCGAGACGGCGATACCGACGACCGCCTGGAAGGCCTCGACGAAGGAGAGATCGCGCACCCAGCGGCCATAAGCGAACACCGCGACAGCGACGAAGCCGATCACTTTCGCGATGGTGTGGCCGAATTCCTCGATCTGGCGCAGCAGCGGCGTCTCCAGCGCGTCGACACTGGCGAGCATTTGATTGATGCGTCCGAGTTCCGTCTGCGCGCCCGTCGCGACGACGACGCCGACGGCGCGCCCCGAAACGACGAGCGTCCCCGAAAAGGCGATGTCGTCGCGGTCGCCGACAGTCGAATTTTCGGGAACCGGTTCGGTCGACTTGTCGGCGGGGACGGATTCGCCGGTCAGCGCGGCTTCGTCCGTGCGCAGGTTCTTGACGTCCACCAGCCGCAGATCGGCGGGAATGCGGTCACCGGACTCGAGCAGGACGATGTCCCCGGGCACGAGACCCTCGGCCGACACGATGCGGCTTTCTCCGTCGCGCAGGGCGCGCGCGTCGGCCGAAAGCATATTGCGGATGGAGTTGAGCGCCTTTTCGGCCTTTCCTTCCTGCAAGAAGCCGAGCACGGCGTTGATGATCACGACGCCGGTGATGATCGAGGCGTCGAGCCACAGTCCCAACATGAGCTTGACGAAGCCGGCGGCAAGCAGAACATAAACGAGGATGTTGTCGAACTGCTGCAGGAAGCGCATCAAGGGCCCGCGCTTCGCGCCCTCGGGGAGGCGATTGGGGCCGTATTGGGCGAGGCGTCCCGCCGCTTCCATAGAGGAAAGGCCCTGCAACGGATCGGTCTTGAGACGGCGGAGCGCCTCTCCGGTCTCTAGCGCGTGCCAAGGCGTCGGGGAGGAAAGTTTCTGGCCGGTCATCGACGAAATCCTGATTGAAGGACGATTCTGCCGGAACGTCGCTGGAGAGTAAAGTTAACGCGACTAATCCCTGCCCAGCGCTCATCTGCGCGTGAGAAAATTCTGGAAGCCCTCGTCCCGTAGCGGAAATCCGCGCCTGCGACGGACCAAGCGTTACAATCGCTAGAATGAGCAGATAGCGCAGCCTACCAGACTTGGCGCCTCATCAATTCACTTTACGGCGCTTCCAAGCGCTAGCAGATCACTCACGTCGTGAACTCCAAAACTTGAACGATCGTCATTGGGAGACCGGCAGAGATTCCGTGGCCGCTTCTTTAACGCCAAACGACAACACGTATAGAGCGGGCGTGACGATGAAAGTCAGGACCGTTGCGACAAGCAATCCGCCCATGACGGCAAAGGCCATGGGGCCCCAGAAGACGGTTGGCGCGATCGGGATGAGGCCCAGCACAGTCGACACGGCCGTCAGCACGATGGGTCGGAACCGCGAGAGGGTCGCGTCCACGACCGCTTTCCATTGATTGGGCTGCTGACGGCGCTCGATCTCGATCTGCTCCACCAGAATGACGGCGTTGCGCGCGATCATGCCGAGCAGCGATAGGATGCCGAGGATCGCGACGAAACCGAGCGGCTTATTTGCGATGAGCAAAGCGGCGATGATGCCGATTAGGCCCATCGGCACGATCGCCAGGACGAGAAACATTCTGCTGAAGCTCTGCAGCTGAATCATCAGAAAGGTGGTCATGAGAAAGAGCATCAGCGGGACACGCGCGAACACGGAGCTCTGCGATTCCGCGCTCTCCTCGACCGTCCCTCCCGTCTCGATGCGATAGGGCGAGGGCAGGCTCGCATTCAGCGCGGCGACGGCCGGCGCGAGCGCGGCGACCGCGGCTTCCGGAGTCGAACCTGGCGCGGGGTCGGCTTGCACGGTGAGCGTCGGCATGCGGTCGCGTCGCCAGACGAGTGGCCTTTCCAAACGGAAGTCGAATGTCGCGATCTGGCTCAACGGGGCCACGCCGCCGTCGGGAAGCGGAAGCTGCAAGGACTGCAGAGTATCGAGCGACATTCTCTGCTCGTCCTTCGCGCGTGCAACGACGTCGACGAGATAAATGTCGTCGCGGATTTGCGTGATCGCTTGGCCTGTCGCCACGCCTTGCAGCGCATTTGCCACAGCCTGCGAGCTCAATCCGAGGAGGCGAGCCTTGTCCTGGTCGATCTTGACGTGCACAGCGCGGGCGGGCTCGATCCAGTCGAAGTTGATCCGTGTGGCCGAGGGGCTCTCCCCCATGGTGTTGGCGAGTTGGAGCGCGACATCGCGCACTTTCTCGACGTCCGGTCCGCTCACCCTGTACTGAACCGGCCACCCGACCGGCGGGCCGAGTTCGAGCGGCGCGATCCGCGTGACGATCCCCGGGAAGTGGTCAGCCAGAAGCGTCTCCAATCGTTTGTGGAGCCGATCTCGCGCCGCGACGTCCTTCGCGATGATCACCAATTGGGAAAAGAAGTCATGGGCGAGCTGAACGTTGAGCGGAAGATAGAAGCGAATGGCGCCGCGACCGACATAAGCGCTCCAGCTCTCGACGTCGGGATCCTTCTTGAGGAACGCTTCGAGCCGTTCGACGCTCTCCTGGCTCGCCTCAATCGACGCGTTCTGCCGCATCGAGAGATCGACGACGAGCTCGGGACGATCGGAGGCGGGGAAAAATTGCCGAGGAACGAGCGGGGAAAGCAGGAGCGCAATGACGAAGCACCCAAGCGTTGCGCCGATCGTGATCCAGGGATTGCGCATGGCGCGCAGGAGAATGTCGCGGAAGGACCGCATGACTCGGCCTTCCTCCGGTGCGGCCGGCGTCTCGGGCTTCTTGAGCAGAAAGGCGCCAACGAGCGGCGTAAAGAGCACCGCGACGAACCAGGAGACGATGAGCGCGATCGACACAACCGCGAAGATGGAGAAGGTGTATTCCCCGGCTGAGCTCTTCGCCAAGCCGATGGGCACGAAGCCCGCCGCCGAAACGAAAGAGCCGGTCAGCATCGCCATCGCCACGCTGTCATAAGCGTAGCTCGCCGCCGTCTCCTTGTCGTCGCCGGCCGCCAAGCGCGAGGTCATCACGTCGACCGTTGTCATCGCGTCGTCGACGAGCAAGCCGAGCGCAATGATCAATGCGCCAAGCGAAATCCTCTGCAGATCGATGCCCGCCATTTGCATGATGGGGAAAATAACGGCGAGAGTGAGAGGAATGGAGATCGCAACGACGGCGCCGGCGCGGACCCCGAGGCTCACGAAGCTCACCCCCATGATGATCGCGATCGCTTGCCACAGCGAGCTCATGAAGTCGCCGATGGCGTGCTCCACGATTTTGGGCTGGTTCGCGACGAGGATCGGCTCGATCCCGACCGGCAGGTCAGCGGTCGCCTCCTTCATGGCGTTTGCGATGTTTCGACCGAGCGCGAGAACGTCACCACCAGGGCGCATGGCGATGGCCAAGCCGATCGCCGGATGCCCATTCACGCGGAACATCGGCTGTGGCGGGTCGACGAAGCCGCGGCGGATCTCGGCGATGTCGCGCAAGCGGATCAGGCGTCCGTTCGCAAGGATATTGACGGCGAGTAGGTCCTTCTCGGAATCAAAGCCGCCGGAAACGCGCAGCGAAAGCTTCTCCTCCCCGGTCTGCAGAACGCCCGAGGGACTGACCGCGTTTTGTTGCTGTAGCGCCGCGATCAGCTGGGACCGGTCTATGCCGAGTCCCGCCAACTGGCGCGTCGAGAACTCGACGAATATGCGCTCGTCCTGCGCCCCGAGCAGCTCGATCTTCGACACGTCGGGAACGGCGAGCAGTCTCGTCCGCACAGTCTCGACATGGTCGCGCAGGTCGCGCTGTGTGAAGCCGTCAGCCGTGAAGCCATAGATAATTCCGTAGGTGTCGCCGAAGTCGTCGTTGAAACCGGGCCCGATGACGCCGGCGGGAAGCGTGCGGCGAATGTCGCCCACGTTCTTGCGCACCTGGTACCAGATGTCGGGAACCTGCGACGGCGGCGTGGCGCCCTTCAGATTGACGAAAATCGTCGTGGAACCGGCCGTCGTGTAGCTGCGGATGAAGTCGAGGCTCTTGGTCTCCTGCAGCTTGCGCTCGATGCGCTCCGTGACCTGCTTCAGCGTCTCGTCCAATGTCGCGCCCGCCCAGGCCGCCTGGACGACCATCGTGCGGAAGGTGAAATTAGGGTCTTCGTCGCGGCCCAGACTGCGATAGGAGCTCAGCCCGGCGATGACGACGGCGATCATGCAATAGATCATGAACGAGCGATGCCGCAGCGCCCATGCAGAGAGGTTGAAGCCGCTCATTGCCCCGCGTCCAGCAATCGGACCTTCTGACCGGGATGCAGCGCTTGCACGCCGGCCGTGACGATCGTGTCCTCGGGCCTGAGGCCCTCCCTGACGACGACCGCATCGCTGGAGAATCTTGCGACCTTTATGCGACGAAGCGATACGGTCATCGTCCCAGGATCGACGACCCAAACGCTCGGGCTTCCGTCTGACTCCGTCAGGGCGGTCGCAGGAATCATGATCGCGGCTGAAGGATCCAGGCGGATGCGGCCGGAAATCGTGTCGCCAAGGCGCATCGCTGAGGGGGGAGAGAGAATGGTCACGCGGACGCGAAAACTGCGCGTGGTCGGGTCGGCCTGCGCATCCACTTGACGAATCCGACCGATCGCGGTCACCTTCGGGTCGTCGGCCAAGGCCAGATCAACCCGCGCATCACGCGGCGCCATACGCAGAAGACGCGCAGGGACGTCGAAGACCGCGTCCCATCCGCCCGTCCTGGCGAGACGAAAGATCACCTGGCCGGCCTGAACCACCTCGCCCGCCTCCGCCGCGCGCGCAACGATTGTCCCAGGCGAGTCCGACTTGAGCTCCGTGTAGCTTAAATTGTCCTGTGCGATCTTCAGCCGTGCGGTCGCGTCTTCGACGTCCGATTCCCCCGTCTGTACGGCGGTCTGAGCCTGGTCGAAATTCGTTTGCGTCGTGTACCGGCGCGGCAACAGGGCTTTCTCACGCGCGAAGGCGTTGCGGGCCTCCCGCAACCGCCCTTCCGCAGCCGTGAGCCGGGCCTGCGCGGAGCGGAGAGAATTCGCTTCATTTTGCGGATCGAGCCTTGCGAGAAGCTGCCCGGCTCGCACCGTGTCTCCGCTCCCGACGAAGCGTTCGACCATACGGCCGCCGATGCGGAATGAGAGAGCGGCTTCGTTTTCCGGCTGAATGAAGCCAGTGAGTTCTATGATTTCGCCCAGCTTGCTCTTTTCGACGACGAGGGCGCGGACGGGTCGAGGATCGCGCGCCTCCTCGCTCGCGTCTCGGCCACAGCCCGCGAGCAAAAGGAGAAGCGCCAGGGCCGCCCATCTCGAGACCGATATCATCGCTTTGTCTCAACCATGTCGCTTCAGGCCAGGCAAGCACTTAATGGAGACGAGGAGCCTTCCGCCACTCGACCCCCTCAGAAGGAGCCAAATGTCGAGCCCAAAGCGATGACCGCAATCAGCGCCAGGATCGCGCCCAGGATCGCGACGATGACGATGTCGAGATAGCTCTCCTTGTGGGTGCAGCCGCACACGGCGAGCAAGGTGACGATGGCCCCATTGTGCGGAAGACTGTCAAGTGTTCCCGCGCCGATGACGGCGACACGATGCAATAGCGCCGGGGCGATGCCCCGCTGCTCGGCGATCCGCAGATAGGTCTCTCCCAGCGTGTCCAAGGCGATCGTGAGCCCGCCCGAAGCCGAGCCCGTCAAGGAGGCGAGCACATTCGTGGCGACGGCGAGAGATACAAGCGGCCCGCCCCCGATCCCGAGCACCCAGGCCCGCACCGCGTCGAAGGCTGGCAGGGCCGCCACGACAGCGCCGAATCCGACCAAACTCGCGACGCTGAGCAGCGGCAGCACCGAGGCCGTCACGCCGGCGTCGACACTTTCGCGAATTTCCGTGAGGCGGCGCCAGTGCAGGAGGATGAGCGTTGCGATCGCGACGGCCAGCGCCACGATAACCGACCAGACGCCGCCGACGGCGGCAAGCGTCGTGTACCCCCAGCGCTCCTCGGCGAGAAAGGAATCGTCCATTCGCGGAATGACGCCGAGCGACATGACCAGATTGACTCCGACGACCACGATGAGCGGAAGCGCCGCGACGAGAACACCGGGCGCGCCGCCGTGATGGCCGTGCGGAACCTCGGCGAGATCGAATTCCGTCGCGAGCGCCCCGCGCTCGCGCATCGGCTGATCTTGCGTCACATCGACAGGAAGCTCCGGCCCGTCGCCGTAACCTTCGCCCGCTCGCTGCGCCTTGCGCTCCGCGCGCGACAGCCACCACATGCCGAAAACAAGCATGATGAGCGCGGCGATCACGCCGAGGCCTGGAGCCGCAAAAGCGGTCGTCCCGAAGAAGGGCATCGGAATGGCGTTCTGAATCGCCGGCGTTCCCGGCAAGGCCGACATCGTGAAAGTTGACGTCCCCAAGGCGATCGCCGCGGGCGCGAGACGGCGCGGCGTGCCGGCTTTGCGAAACAGCTCTTGCGCCATCGGCGCGAGCACGAAGAAGGCGACGAAGAGGCTGACGCCGCCATAGGTGACGAAAGCGCCGGCGAGCACGACGGAAAGAATTGCCCGGCGCGGTCCGAGCTTCTCGGCCATGAAATGCGCGATCGCGGTGACCGAACCGCTGTCGTCCATGAGCTTCCCAAACAGCGCCCCGAGCAGGAAGATCGGAAAAAATTGCGCCACGAAGCGGGCGGCGCCTTCCATGAAGGTCACGGTCCAATGGGCGAGCAACGGCTCACGCGCGAAGGCGACGGCGACCAGCGCCGCCGCGGGCGCCAGAAGCAAGACGCTCCACCCTCGATAGGCGAACCAGACGAGCGCGGCGAGAGCGACGAGGATACCCAAGAGTCCCATAGGCTCAAGTTCCTTGCAGCAAAGCGTCGATGTCGAGCGTGGAGCGCTCTCCAATATCTGTCGCATGCCGATCGAGAAACTCCCCCGCGCAGCGGCGTCCCTCGTCGCGCAACATGCACAGGAACTCCCATTCGGCGAGAAGCTTCGAGGAAGCGCTGAGTGTGGTCATCCACTCGCTCGATATGCGATGGATCCGCATTCCCGCCCATTGAGCCCCTTCATTGTCGCCGGGATTCGCGGCCTGGCGCAGCAGCGCGATCATGCGCAGCTCTTTGAGAAGGACCGCATTGAACGACACTTCATTGAGCCGGTTGGTGATATCTGTCGCCGAGCGCGGTTGCTCCCGGCGCTCGATCGGGTTGATCTGGACGAGAATCGTGTCGCGCGAGACGCATTCGCGCACGAGCGGCGTGATTGTTGGATTGCCGGAGTAGCCGCCATCCCAATAAAGCTCGCCGTCGATTTCGATCGCCCGAAACATCGTCGGAAGGCAGGCCGAGGCGAGAAGCGCGTCGGGCGTGACTTCGGCGTTTCGGAATACGCGCGCCCGGCCAGTCGAAACGCTCGTCGCCGTGACGAAAATCTTGATCGGCGCGCGCGCCAGGCTCTCGAAGTCGATGACTTCCGTGAGGATGCGCCGCAGCGGATTCACGTCCATCGGATGGAGATCGTAGGGCGACAGAAGTCGCGTTATCAGGTCCGTCGCGACAAAGAAAGGAGAGCTGTCGAGCGTCCAGCGACCGAGCAGCACATCCATTGGACCCCGCTGCAAGGGACTGTAGCGTGCAGCCTCGGACACGCGGCGCCAAAAAAGCTCGAGCGATTGACGCGCGCCCTGCGCGCCTCCGCAGACGTAACCGCTGATGAGCGCCGCCGCGTTCATTGCTCCCGCCGACGTCCCGGAGACGCCTTCGATCTTCAGCCACTGTTCCTCAAGGAGCCTGTCCAGGACGCCCCAGGTGAAAGCGCCATGCGCTCCGCCGCCTTGCAAGGCGAGGTCGATCGAGGTCGTCTCGCGCGTCATCTCGTTTCCCGCCATCCGCCGTTGGCTAAAAGAGGCGCTTTGGGAGGTAGCGAATTTCGACGAATTCCGCAATTGGCCCGAACGATGTTCAGCTGCGATGGCTGTCCAATAAATCGGCAGACATGGTTCCACAGCTTGTTGAGCGCGCATAGACGCGAATGAGCAGTCGACGAAAAAGCCTCCCGGGCTCTCGACTTTGTGACGAAGTTCGAGCTAATCAGATGGCTCGTTACGAGCGCGCGCTGCGAGAACGTGAGCGCGAAGCAAGCGGCTTCGACAATTCTATCATTCTCCAACCCGTCACCGCACAAGGTGGATTGAATGTCGCTGCCGACGTCGCGCATCGCGCCTGACCTACTAAGGCCGGTGGAGTCCAGGAAGTTGGGTTGAATAAAGATGTCCGTCTCTTTGGCCCACCGAACGACATGTTTCTGCCTTCGGGCGATCGCCTGCTTCGGCCTCTGGACGATTGTTTCAGGTCTGTCCCTCGCCGATCTCGCAATAGGCTTCCTCACTGCAATCGTCGCGGCCTGGGCAAGCCTGCATCTTGCGCCGTGCTCGACTCTTCACCCGAGCCTCTCGAGCTGGATGCGGCTCGCCATTCGGATCCCTCCCCAGTCTCTCGTCGCAGGCGCCGACGTGGCATGGCGAGCGCTTGACCCGGCGCTTCCGCTGAACCCAGGCTTCGTCAGCTTTTCCACTCGTCTCCCCGAAGGAGCGGCGCAAGACCTCTTTGCGACCCTCGTCGCTCTGCAGCCTGGCTCACTGCCGATCCGCTCGGACGCGCCTGGGGTGTTCAACATTCACTGTCTGGACGTGCGCCTACCCGTCGCAGCGGCTCTGGAGCGGGAGGAGGCCAGACTTCGGGAAGCGCTCGGATTGGAGCAGACGCGTGAATAACTTCTTTCTTGCGGCGGCCGCCATCATCGTGCTGACCACCGCGATAGGCCTCTTTCGCGTCCTCAACGGCCCGACCAAGCCAGACCGGCTGATGGCCGCTCAGCTCTTGGGCAGTGGCGGGGTCGCGGCCCTGCTTCTCGCCGAGGCCAGGGGCGCGCGCGGCGCTATTGACGTGGCGCTCGTTCTCGCCCTTCTCGCCGCATTTTCGGGCATCGCCTTCGTTCGCGCAGCCGCGATCTCGCGCCGCAGTGGCGACGGATGGGAAGACCTTGACGATGACCCTTGTGATTGACCTCTTCTCGGTCTTCTGCATCAGCGGCGGCGTCCTCTTCTTCTTGGCGGGCGCCGTGGCTTTGTTGAGATTCCCTGACACCCTGACGCGTCTGCACGCCTTGACCAAGGCCGATAATCTCGGTCTCGGTCTGGTGGTTCTCGAACTCTTGCCACAGGCCCCGGATCTTCTAACCGCTTTGAAGCTCTGCCTGGTCTGGATCGTGCTGCAACTCGCGGGGACGACTCTCGGTCAACTGATCGCCCGCGTCGCGCAGTACAAGGCGAGGCAGGCATGAGTGCGACCTTCGTCCTCGACGCCAGCTTCGCAGCGCTCACGCTCGCTCTCGCCGCCTTTACGATTTTGGCGCGCGACACATTCGCGGCCGTCGTCGGCTTCATCTCCTATGGACTTTTATTGGCGCTCGTCTGGGTTCGGCTTTCCGCTGTCGATGTGGCCCTCACCGAAGCCGCCATCGGCAGCGGCGTGACGGGCGCGCTGCTGATCGGGGCCGCAGCGCGGGTCGGAGACGGCGACGCCGCGGCGCCGCCGAGCCTGAAGCCGTTAGAGAAACTGCTTTGCGCGCTTCTTTGCGCAGCCGTATCGGCGGGAATCGCCGTCGCCGTGTTGTCGCTGCCGGCTCAAGCGCCGACGCTCGCGCCGCTCGCCCTTGAGGGGTTACCGACGACGGGTCTCGGCAATGCGGTGACGGGCGTGCTTCTCGCCTATCGCGCGATCGACACGCTCCTGGAGGCGGTCGTGCTCGTCATGGCGCTGATTGGCGTCTGGTCCTTCGCGCGAGACGCCGACTGGGGCGGCAGGCCCGAAGACCCGAGCTTGCCGGAGCGAAACGGCGCCCTCGTCTTGCTGGCCCAACTCCTGCTGCCCCTGGGGATCGTCGTCGGCGCTCATCTCGTCTGGGCGGGCGCAACCGAACCCGGGGGCGCCTTCCAGGGCGCTACAATCCTTGCCGCGGTCTGGATTCTCGCCATGGTCGCCGGATTGATCGACGCGCCGGCAACCGGCCGACGTTGGCTGCGCTTCGCGCTCGTCGGCGGCCCTGCTTTGTTTCTGGTGATTGGCGTCGCCGGCTTCGCCATGGCCGGAGCATTTCTGGCTTATCCGGAAGGCTACGCCAAGCCGCTCATTCTCTTCATCGAGGTCGCGCTGACCCTCTCGATCGCCCTGGCGCTGGGATTGCTGGCGCTCGGCGCGCCTGCAAGGAAGGAGAAGCCATGAACTCCGTAACGCTCGCCGGCCTCGGCGGCGCCGCGCTGGTAGGACTGGGGCTTTTCGAACTCATCACGCATCCGCATCTCCTGCGCAAAATCGTATCGTTCAATGTGATGGGCGGAGGCGTGTTTCTTCTCTTCGGCGCCATTGCGCGCCGAGGAGCGGCCGCCGGGATCGGCGCGGACCCGGTTCCCCAGGCTCTGGTGATCACGGGAATCGTCGTCGCCTTTTCCGCCACGGCTCTGGCTGTCGCGCTCCTGCTTCGTGTCGACCGGGAAACCGGGAGTGCATTTTTCCCTTCCAAACAACCCGCCAGCCGTTCCGAAGACGATAGCGCGACCTGATGTCGATGATGTCCAATGCGAGCGCGAGCGTTCTGCTGCCCTCGATCGTCATCCTGCCGATCGGCGCCTTGCTTCTCGCCTTTTTCCTCGGCGGACGCAGGGCCATGCAGCTTGCCCTTTCCGCGACTGGCTTGGGCCTCGCGCTCGCAACAGCGATCGCCTTCGTCGTCTGGCGTAACGGGCAACCGCTCGTCTATGTCATTGGCGGATGGGCTCCGCCGCTCGGCGTCGGCTTGCGCGCCGACGGTTTCTCGGCGGTCATGCTGGTCACCACATCGGTGATCATTGCCGTCACGGGAAGCTTTGCGCTCGGGCTCTTCGGGACGAAGGAAAAAACCGAGAAGCGCGCGCCTTTCACCTTCTGGATGCTTTTGCTCTCCGTTTGGGCCGCCCTCAACGGCGTCTTTCTCGGTTGGGATCTGTTCAATTGTTATGTCGGCTTGGAGATGCTGACCTTCGCCGCCGTTCCGCTCGTCTGCCTGGACGGGCGGGCGGAGACTCTCATGGCCGCGCTGCGCTATCTTCTGTTCGCGCTGCTTGGATCGGCGCTCTACCTGCTGGGCGCGGCGCTGCTCTATGGCGCCTATGGCGCTCTCGACATCGGCCTGCTCTCGGCGCGCATTCGCTCCGAACCGGCGGCGTGGGTGGCGCTGGCCGCGATGACGGCGGGCCTGCTTGCAAAAACAGCCCTCTTTCCACTGCATCTCTGGCTGCCGCCCGCGCATGCGGGGGCGCCCCCGCCGGCCAGCGCCATGCTCTCCGCGCTCGTGGTCAAAGCCTCCTTCTTTCTGGTGCTTCGTCTCTGGCTGAACCTCGCGCCCGCTCAAATGGCGGAGGGCGCTGCGCAAATTCTCGCAGCCATGGGAGCCGCGGCCATCATCGTCGGCAGCGTGCTTGCGCTTCGTCAGGCGCGACTGAAATTGCTGATCGCCCATTCGACGGTAGCCCAGATCGGCTATCTGTTCCTGATCTTTCCGCTTGCGGTTGGCGCGCATCCCTGGGCCGCCTCAGCCTGGGTCGGCGGCTCGCTTCAGGCCGTGTCGCACGCATTCGCCAAAGCGGCGATGTTTCTTTCCGCCGGCGTCATCGCCAAGGCTCTTGGTCATGACCGTATCGCGGAATTTCGCGGGCTCGGCCGCAGGGCGGCTCCGGCGGTCCTGGCCTTCGGCCTTGCCGGGGTTTCGCTGATGGGCCTTCCGCCGAGCGGCGGGTTTGCCGCAAAATGGCTTTTGCTGACGGCTTCGATTGAAAGCGGTCACTGGATCCTCGCGCTCGTCATCGCCGTCGGGGGGCTCCTCGCTGCGGGTTACGTCTATCGCGTGATCGCGCCCGCATTGGCCCCTGAGGAGGTTCCGTCTTCGACGGGCGCGGCCCCGGTCTCCTCGAGCGGCGCGGCCCTCGCTCTCGCTTTGGCGCTCTTCGCCCTGTTGCTGTTTTTCGTGCCGCCGGAGTTCTCGAGTTTTCTGCTTGCCGGCGCACCCGTACAAAAATGAAGCTCGAATGATCAGCTCCTTCTTTCCACAGCTCGCGACTTTCGCCTATGGGCCGCAGACCATCGCGATCGCATTGGCGACGCCGCTTGTCTTTCTGCTCAGTTGCGCAGCGCCGCGCCTCGCCGCGCTTAGATCGACGCTCCTCGCGCTCGCGCCCTTGCCCGCGCTCGCGGCCAGTATTCTCGCGGCCGATTCCGGGCCGCTTCTGCTGGACCAAACGCTCTTCCCGGCGATTTTCGTTCTCGATCCGCCGAGCGCCCTGCTTCTCGGGACGAGCGCTCTGCTCTGGATCGCCGCGGGAGCCTATGCGATCGCCGCCATGCGGGAGCAATTGGAGAATGCCTGGTTCGCCGCCTGTTGGCTTCTGACCCTTCTCGGCAACGTTGGCGTCTACCTCGCAGCCGACCTCGTGAGCTTCTATCTCTCCTTCGCGTTGGTCAGCCTGCCAGCTTATGCGCTCTTCCTTGGACGCCAGGGGGCAAAGGATGCCGTGGGCCGCCTCTATTTCTCGGTTGCTCTCCTGGGGGAAGCGCTGTTGATCATCGCCTTCGTGGGCCTTGTGCTGGGTGCGTCCGATCAGAGCCCCGTGATCGCGGACGGCGTCGCCGCGCTGGCCCGCTCGCCCTGGCGCGATCTGACGATCGGCTTGCTGATCGCGGGCTTTGGCACAAAAACAGGTCTTCTGCCTTTGCACGTCTGGATGCCTTCGACCTATCGCACGGCGCCGACGCCCGTCGCGGCCCTTCTGAGCGGCGCAGCCGTCAATGCCGGGGTTATCGGTCTCCTGCGTTTTTTCCCTTGGGACGCCGGCCTCCCCGCCTGGGGAAATGCGCTTGTGATGCTGGGACTGTTGGGCGCCTTTTACGGGGTCGCGATCGGCCTCACGCAGCGTGATCCAAAAGTTGTGCTCGCCTATTCCAGCGTGAGTCAGATGGGCCTCGTCGCCGCCACTGTCGGTAAGGGCCTCATTGCCGGAAACGGCGCCGCGGCGGACGCCGCCGCTTTTTACGCTGCGCACCACTGCCTGGCGAAGGGCGGGCTCTTTCTGGGAATCGGCGCGATCGCGACAGCAACGCGCCGTCGACGGAGCTCGATGGTTCTGCTTGTCGCCCTGCTGGCGCTGAGCCTTGCCGGCCTGCCCCCGACAGGCGGAGCGATCGCGAAACTCGCACTCAAAGAACCGCTGGGAGATGGGCTCGTCGGCGCGCTTTCCCTTTTATCGGCCATCGCCACGACCGTGCTCATGCTGCATTTCGTGGGGGCGTTGTGCAGGACTCCGCCCTCTCACGAGGACGCGCCGGCGTTTGGATTCGTGGGCCCGTGGCTTGTCGTGACGGTCGCCTCCGTCGCGGTTCCGGCGATCTATTTTCTCGAAACCACGCCGGCCGCTTTCGCCCAAATTCTCGATTATCGGCTCCTGTGGAACGTCCTCTGGCCCGTGATAGCCGGCGCCCTTCTGGCCGCGCTCTCCTGGCGCTGGATCGCTCGGCTGCCGCAAGCGCCTGAGGGAGACGTCGTGGTCCTGCTGCAGCGTGCTGCGAACAAGATCAATCCGCTTGTCGTCTTGATTGAGAAGAGTGAACGGCCTTTGCAGCAGTGGCCGGTGGCGGCAGCAATGCTCGTCGCGATCGTCGTGACGCTGGCGGGAGTTGGATTCCTCGAACGAAATTGATCAGAATGACCAAGCGCCCCGCGCGGCTGAGCGCGGGGTGAAAAATTGTAAATAACGTCAAGCTCGTGATAGATGCGGAGCAGGCGGCGCGCCGTCGGCGCAAAGACAAGGGGTTAGCGCCAGTTTGCGAGGACCGAGCAAAGCCGAGGGTCGGCGAAGGAGAGCCGCATCCCCAAGCCGGACCGCCATCGCTAGGGACGTTGGAGTTTCCATGGATTCATGGCTCGGTCAGCGAGGCCGCGGACGACTGAGGCTCCCTCCCGAAAAAGCGCCAAAACTCTTGGCGGCCCTGGCGTTCTGCGCGGCTGCGGGACTGGCGGGCTGCAATCTGGATTGGGAGAAGCCCGATCCGAGCATCCCGCCGCCGGAGCGGTTTCGCGAGGCGAAGCCGCAATCGGCGCCGCCGATCGGCGCGGCGCATGACTTTTCCGCGCATTTCGGGTCGAAGGAGCTCGTGATCTTTGTGGATCGCGCGCTCGAGAACAACAACGACATCGCCGCCGCTGTGGCGCGCATCCAGGAGGCTGACGCGCAGGCGCGCGTTTCAAGCGCGCCGCTGTGGCCGTCGCTCTCGACCGCGAACACGTTTCAGCAGACTCGCATTCCCGGCACCTCGATCAGCGCGAGCCCGGGCTCTAGCTCCAGTGGGCTGGCGCAATACTACAAGCAGTCCGGTCAGGGGAACATCGGTGGTGGGAGCAACAACTACTTCTCTGCCAACCGCAACAATCTCTGGAAGCTCGGGCTGACGGCGAGCTACACGCTCGACTTCTGGGGCGTGAACAACGACGCCTCCAAAGCCGCGCGCATCCTCGCCAATGCGAGCCGTTTCGATCGCAACGTCGTCGAGATCTCGACGATCGCCTCGCTTCTCAACCTCTATTTCACCGTGTTGAACGACCAGGATCTGCTGCGCATCGCCAAGGAGAACGTCCGCATCGCCACGGACGTGCTGAACGCCATCAAATTCCGGCTCGAGGTGGGGACGGCGACCGTTTTCGACGTCGCGCTGCAGGAGACGGTCGTCAACACTCAGCGCGCCAATATTCCGATTATTGAGCAGCAGCTGCGCCAGGATCGCAATCTCCTCGCGGTGCTGCTGGGGCAGACGCCGGAGAGCCTGCGCACGACGGGCTCCACGCTCAAGACGCTGCAGTTTCCCAATGTTCAGCCCGGACTGCCGTCGGAGGTCCTGCTGCGCCGCCCCGACGTCGCGGAGGCCGAAGCGAAGCTCGCCTCGCAGGAATTCTCGGTGCTGCAGGCGCGCTCCTCCTTCTTCCCGACCTTCACTTTGACGGCTCCGAACTATGGCGTCCAGTCGATGGTCACCAAATATCTGCTACAGCCGGAGGCGATCGCCTGGACCTTGGCGGCGCAGGCCGTGCAGCCGATCTTCGACGGCTACAATCTGCAAGGTCAATATATGCTGCAGCAAGGCAAATACGCCGAATTGGCCGCCCTCTACCGCAAGCAGATCCTGACGGCGCTGTCGGACACGGAAAACGCGATGATCGCGATCTCCGAGAACGCCAAGCGCCTCAAGATCAATCAGGAGGGCGTGGACGCGGCGAAGCGGGCGCTCTCCGGGGCGCAAGCGCGCCTGCGCGAAGGCACGATCGATATCGTCACGCTGTCGACGACGCAGAACACCTATTTCCAGAACATGTACACCTTGGAGCAGACGCGCTTGCTGTATTTCCAGGCCGCTACCAGCCTCTATCAGGCGCTCGGGGGCGGCTGGTCGCCGACGACGCGCGAGAAGGAAATCGCCGCCGCCAACGCCGCCTATGAAGCCGACAAGGGCTTCTTCCCATGATCGCCATCTCGCGCAAGACGATCATTATCGGGCTTTGCGTCGCCGCCCGCACTGGCTAACGCTGAAAGAGCCGCTATTATTTCTGTCGAACCTGTTTTCGCGCCCGCGCGCTCCGCAGCCTTTCGCAGGCGCGCCTTGCGCTTCGAGAATGCTTTCTCGATCGGATTAAAGTCGGGACTATCTGAAGGTCACTTCGTCGTTTCGTCAGACGGGAGAGGCGCCTTGGCTGAGGCGGAAGCTTAAAAGCTCCTGGTCCTCGCCTAACGCCCATATTTGACGGTGATCTTCAACGTGATCTCGCGCGGCGGCGGGTCGAAGGGCGCAACGGCGCGGATCGTCTCGAGCGCGGCTTCGTCGAGCTTAGGCGATCCGCTGCTCGAGACGAGCTTGAGCGAATCTGCGCGCAATGCGCCATCTTGCAGAATGGTGAAAGCCACAGTCGGCCAGCCATGCAGACCGGCTTGTCTGCCAGACTCAGGATAGACGAGCTTCTTCTCCACTCTCTTGGTCAGAGTTTTGACGTAAGCCCCCAGGGGATCGACCGGGTTTTCGACGCGCGGGCGAAGCCTGTGCGCTACCTGCTGCTGTTCAGCCCCCTGGATGTTCACTGAACCCGGTGAACCCGCAGCGGCCTTTGCGGGCGACGCCTTTGCTGGCTGTGCGGCAGCTGCGGGTCCCGCCTCAGTCGGCGTTTCGTCGTTCCGGCGGTTCTCGCCGGCTTGTGCAACCCTCGTGTCTTGCGCTGCCGCCGCTTGAGAGGCTGTAGACCCCGCGGTCTGTTCGGTCAGCTTCTCTTCCGACTGATCTTCGGCCTCGACGCCATTCAGATCGACGACGAGCGTCTCGTCGGCTTCCGGCTCAGCCGCCCGCATCTCCATCGCCAGCGTCACGAGGATGGCCCCATGTATGGCCAGAGAAACGGCGAAGGCGCGTTCGATCGTGAGCTTCACGCGTCCGGTTCCCGCTTTCCAGCGACCCTCACTTCGACGCGCTTTCGGTCTGCACGCCGACCCTCGTTATCTTCAGACGCTTCAATATGTCCGCGATGTCGATGAAGCTCTGGAAGCGGATCGTGCGATCGGCCCGGATCAGAACTGACGTATCGGGCGGCAGGGCTTTAAGCCTCTCTTCGAGCGACTCCTTCGTGACGGGTTTGCCCTCGAAATAAATCTCGCCGTTTGCGGGAAGCTCGATGATCTGGTCCTTGCGTTTCTCCACGTCGGCTTTCGTGACCTGAGGCAGCGACACCGGAATGCGTCCAGCGGAAATGAAGCTCGCCGTCGTCAGCACAATGGCGAGCAGCACGAGCATGATGTCCACGAAGGGAATGACGTTGATGCTCTCGAAGGGCTTGTCATCCATTGGCGATCTCCCATTGCAGCATCAGCACCTTTATCTTGCGCCAAAGGAAGTTGTACGCCGTCACGGCGACAAGGGCGACGACGAGACCTGCGGCCGTCGCCTTGAGCGCGAGCGCAAGGCTGCTCATGATGCGCCCCACGTCGGCAGTCGAGTTGATGCCCATGTTGTAAAACGCCAGCATGATGCCGAGAACCGTGCCGAGCAGTCCGATGTAAGGCGCATTTGCGGCCACTGAGCCGACCACGAACATCCGCCGCGTGAGCTCCAGCTCGAGCGCCTTTGCGCTCTTGAAGCTTTCCAAATTGACCGAGCGAAAGAACGCCATGCGCTCGAGCAGGATGGCGACGACGATGACGCTCAACGTCAGAAGCAGACCGAGCACGCAAACGTCGACGATCGTCGCCAGCCATTCGATCTTCATCATTGAGTTTCCTGTTTTGACGGCGGATCGCTCTTGAAAGCAATTTCCTCGCCATGAGGGGAGTTGCGAGCTCCGCCATCTTGAGCCTAAGCAACACGAGAAACGCCCCGACCGCAATCGCAGCGGGGCGTTCACGCGTCTCGACTAAGTCTCGTTCACGCCATCAGGCCGCGGAATCTCACGGCGACGAGCAACGCGAACATGGCGGCGAAGCCGAGCAAGCCTTCGCCTGCCTTCGGACCAGGGGTGGCCGAAATATCCGTCACATACTGAAACGGCGCGAAAGGCGCGTCGGTCCCAAAAGGCCGGGTGATCAGGATTTCCAAGGTCTGCGGTCCGGCGGAGACAGGAGTCGTGAAGCTCAACGTCCCGCGATCAATTTGTCCTGCGGTGAGGGCTCCGAACGACACGGTGTCTTCGGTGACCGCGTTGAGGAGCACGCTGAATACGCCGCCTTCGATATTCTGGTACTCGCTCGCATACGCAGCGATGTTGGCCGAGACATGCAGATTTCCGGCTGACGTCGCGATCGTCTGAGTCAGGAAGCCGCCCGCCTGAGGGTAGCCGCCCGGTTGGTCATAGCTCTCGACTCCGACGCTGAATTGGGCCGCGTTGGTTGCGCCAGAACCGGTCACGTCGAAGGACGAGACTTGCGGGAGTGGCGGCGCACCAAAGGTCCCATAAGGAGTCAATCCGAGGGTCCATCCCGTGAAGTCGCCCGTTGCAAAATCGCCGTTGGTGACGAGATCCGCGTGGGCCTGCGAGGAAAACGCGCCCGCCATCATGGTGAGCGAGGCCGCGAGGAGTCGAACATTCTTCTTCAGCATGGTCGATTTTCTCACTTCTGCGGGCATGAATGACGCTCTCGCCGCGGTGTCACGGGCCGCCCGCAAGCCCTTTGGCGACAGTTTGTTGCACGTTGTGCGCCGCACAAAAACCACAAATTCTCTTAATTGTAAACACAAGCTCGGCTGATTTTTGCTTTTTTATCCTCGTGAGATGTTAGCCGAATAGCGAGCGCGCTCGCGTCGGGCAATCTTTGCTCTTTTTCCGAAACATTGCCTAAAATCAATGCATTGCAGCCGGATCTGCATACAGGCAGGTCTAGCGTTATGTTGTACGAATACAACACCAATTGGAATAATCGTCTTTGCCTAAGCTTTATCCTCGACTTCGAGCAAAGCTGGGCCTTATCCATAGAGTACGAGTTGGGGGCGGAGCAATTCTCGGACGGAGATGATGGATCAGCGCGAAGGTCACACCTCAAAACGGCGTCGAGGCAAGCGTCGGCTGCAGCTGAAAGCTCTCGTTTTCGTAACGGAGCGAAGGTCTTCTCGCCTGTGGTTGGCCGTGCTGACGAGCGTTTTTGCTCTTCCGCCGGAGCGTTTGTCATTCGCCGCTCCGCAAGGCGGGGTCGTCGTCTCGGGGCAGGCCAATATTTCCGCTCAGGGAGCCACCACTAATATCAACCAATCTTCCAATCAAGCGATTATCAACTGGCAGCTCTTCTCGATCGCGCCCAACGAGACTGTCAATTTCAATCAGCCGGGCCCGACGTCGGTCACGCTCAACCGCGTGATCGGCAATGAGAAAAGCATCATCTCCGGCGCGCTCAACGCCAACGGGCAGGTGTTCATCGTCAATTCGGCCGGCATCGTCTTCACCAAGGGCGCGCAGGTCAATGTCGGCGGCCTCGTGGCCTCGACCCTCGATATCTCGAACAACAACTTCAAAGCGGGCAAATATCAGTTCTCGGGCAATTCCACCGCCTCCGTCATCAACCGGGGCAATATTCAGGCGAATCCCGGCGGTTATGTCGCTCTCCTCGGCAATACCGTTTCCAACGAGGGAACGATCACGGCGACGCTCGGCACGGTGGCGATGGCCTCAGGCAGCCAGGTCACGCTGAACTTCGGGGGCAACTCGCTCGTCGACGTGACGACGGACAAAGGCACGCTGAACGCGCTGGTCAAGAACAAGGGCGCGATCATCGCGGACGGCGGCCAGGTGATCCTGACGGCGCGGGCGGCCGACGCGCTGCTCTCGGCGCAGGTCAACAACACCGGCGTCATCCAGGCGCGCACCATGGCGGGGCTCATGGGCGGTCAGCCGCGCACGGGCTCGATCAAGCTCTTGGCTACCGGCGGCAAGGTGAAAGTCGCGGGACGCCTGGACGCCTCCGCCCCCAACGGCGGCAATGGCGGAAGGATCGAGACGAGCGGCGCAAAGGTCAGCGTCGCGAATAACGCGGTCATCACGACCCAGGCCGCGAGCGGCAAGAAGGGTCTGTGGCTCATCGATCCGACCGACTTCACGATCGCTGCGAGCGGCGGCGACATTACCGGAGCGACGCTTTCGAACGAGCTCGGCAGCACCAGCGTCTTCATTGACTCGAACGCTGGTCACGCCGGGACGAATGGCAACGTCAATGTCAATGATTCCGTGAGCTGGTCCGCCAACACGACGCTGACGCTCAACGCCACGAACAACATCAACGTCAACGCGCCGATCACGGCGACAGGCGCGACGGCCGGCCTTGTGATGACAGCGGGGAACAGCCCCACGAGCTTCATCAACATCGCCGCGCCGATCACGCTGAGCGGCAGTAACGCAAACCTCGCGATGACCACGTCTTCGACGCCCCAGCCCCTTGACCCGCCCTCGTCGACCTTTGGCGTCCCCATCGAAAACTACGTTTTTCTGAATTCGAGCACGATCACACTGAGCGGCGCCCATCCGACCCTGACGATCAATGGGAACGGCTATCAGGTCATCAACACGCTGGCGCAGCTCCAGGCGATCTCTCCAAATGAAGGCGCGCCTGCGAGCCTTTTCTATGCGCTCGGCAGCGACATCAACGCCGGGGGCGTCACTTTCCCGGGGCCGGTCATTGGGGCCCTCGACGGGACGCTAGCAGGCTTAAACCACAAGATCAGCAATCTAACGATCAACGACACCACCTATAGCAACAATGACGCCCTGATCGGCATCTTGGGCGCGAAGTTGGACCTCTCCACGGGATTACCCGTGGAGACGACGGGACTTGCGGCAGTCGTGCGCGACATCGGCCTCGTGAACGTGAACGTCAGCGCTTTAAGTGGTGTGGTCAACAACACGATTTCGGGGTCGATCACTGGTGGATTGGTCTCGATCAGTTTCGGAACGATCAACAACGCCTATGTGAATGGCGGATCGATCTCAGGCCTCACAGCGGGCGGCTTGGCGGGCGAGAACTTCGGCAACATCAATAACTCATGGACCAATGTCAGCGTCACCGGTCTCAACGATGTCGGCGGTCTCGTCGGCTTGAACTCCTATGACACCAACACAAATCTAGGAGGCGTCGTCAGCAACTCCTACGCCAACGGACCAGTTTCGGCGACGGGGGGCACGGACGATTTCGGCGGATGGATAGGCGCCTATGCTGTCGGCGGCTTGGTTGGCTATAACAACGGCAATGTTTTTAACTCGCACGCCACCGGCTCCGTGAGCGCCACGGACGCCACGGGCGTGGGCGGATTGGTCGGCGTCAACAATGGATTATATGGCCCGCCGGGCGTGACAATCGGGATCATTTCGAACTCCTATGCGACAGGCAACGTCACTCAAGTTCTGAACAATTCTCAAACGATTAACAGCACCCTCTTCTCGGGCGTCGGCGGGCTCGCGGGCGAGAACAATGGCGGTTTCATCTCCGACTCGCATGCGAGCGGAAATGTCACGGTAGCCGCCAACACTTTCGTCACTGTCGGCTCCAATGTCGGGGGACTTGTCGGGAACAACCAGTTCGGCGGCGTCATCAACAATTCTTCTGCAACGGGCGCCGTCACGGGCGTCGTCGGAACCACGTTTAATCTTGGCGGCCTTGTCGGCTCCTCAGATGGCTTTTCGACCGTCACCAACTCCTTCGCCAGCGGCCAGGTCTCCGTGGGCAGCTATCCCTCGGCGTCTTCCAACACGGGCGGCCTGATCGGCTACGCGGATCCTGGCGGGACATACAGCGGCAATAGTTGGAGCATCTCGGGCACCGGTCAATCGACCGCCGGCGGCGTCGGGGCTGGAGGAGACGGGATCGCGGGCGCGACCGGCACCAATCCGCCGGGACCGCCCGGACCGCCGACTACGCCAAATTTCAACGCGCCCGCGACGCAAGTCCTTCAAGGCGCCCTCCAGTCCGCCAATGTCGTCGGCACCGTCGACACCGCGCAATCGGCGGCCTCGCCTCCGCGACCCGGCGTCGCCGCCTCGGCGGGAACAGGCAAGACGGCCGCGCTCTCCGAACCGTCCTTCTCCGAAAACGTGTCGACCCCCACGGCCCAGACCGAAGGCGAGTGGCTCCGGCGCAAACAAGCGACCGACGCCGCGAACGCGCGCGCCAAAGCGGCGTCGCTCGAGGCTCCGAACCGCTCGAACGCAGCCGAGGTGAAGGAAGCGCCGCTCCCGCGCCGGCACGCCTTCACGCCGCCGCCGCGCCCAGTGGTCAAGCCGAAAGGAGCGGGCTTCGGCGCGACGATCCACAGCATCGAGATCGAGGGTAAGCAATACGAGCTGCATGACAAGCCGGGGAGCAAGCCTCAGGCTCCCGACGCCAAGACCCAGGTTCCGGAAAGCACGCCTCAGACTCCCGCGAGCACGCCTCAGGGGCCGGCAACCACGCCGCAGGCTCCACAAGGCGCCCCTCAGGGGCCGGCCCAGCACAATTGAGGCGCAGCGAGATGAGTCGAAGTATCTTCAATCTCGGCCCCGTGAGCTTGGCCGCCCTTGCCCTCGCGACGTCAGCGCAAGCGCAATCTATCGGTCTGCCCTACAACGCCGGCGACGCGCTTCGCGAATCCGAGCTCGCGCGTAGGCAGGCGCCGCCCGCGCCGAAGCCCCAGCTCGTCCTTCCCCAGTTCGCGGAGCCGCGCCTGTCGATCCCGGGGAACGAGAAGCTCTTCGTGCGCCGGTTCGAGGTCGACGCCCCGAGCGGGCTGATCCCCCTCGACGAGACGCAGGAGGTTCTCGCGCGCTTCGAGAACCGCAAGCTCACGCTCAACGAGATCTACGACGCTGCGGACCAGATCACCAATCTCTATCGCACGCACGGCTATATCGTCGCCAAGGCGTATGTCCCAGAGCAGGACGCTCGTGGCGGCACGTTGCGCATCAAGCTGATCGTGGGACAGCGCGCGGCGGTGACGCTACAGAACCACTCGCTGGTCGACAGCGGGCTGCTGCAAGGCGTCATCGACCACGCGCTGGCCCCATCGCCGTACCTGCATAAGGACGAGATCGAGCGCGCCATGCTGCTGATCTCCGACCTTCCCGGCGCCGGATTTCCGCGCATTGCGGCCTCTCCCGGCAAGCAGCCTGAAACCACCGACTTGAACTTCGTCACGCCGGAGGTCCCTCGCTACGAAGGCTATATTCTGGGCGACAATTACGGCTATCCCTACACGGGCCGGCTCAGGATGAGCGGCGCCGTGTCGGTGAACTCTCCCCTGGGCTGGGGCGACCGCCTGTCGCTCTTCGGATTGCTTACGCAAAACACCGAGCTCTCCAATTGGCGGGCGGCCTACTCCTTCCCCGTCGGACTCGATGGGCTGCGGGCGGAGATCAGCGCTTTCCAGACGACCTATGTGCTGGGCGGTATCTACAAGACGTCCGAGGCGACTGGCCTCGCGAACGGCGCCACCGCGAACCTTACCTATGCGCTCAAGCGGCAGCGCGACGACAGCATTTTTCTCTTCTCGAACTTCACGCATAAATATCTCGACGACTTGGTGCTCAACACATCGACGGCTTCCCGCACTATCGACCTCGGGACCGTCGGCGTCACGCGCAACACCGTCGGCTCGCTTTTCGATATGCCGCTCGTGACGCAGTCGAGTTTTTCCGCCACGACAGGCTATGTGAACTTTCCCGATCCTCTGGAGAGGGCCGCCAATATCGCCGGCGTCAACACGGCCGGCTCCTATGCGAGGCTCAATCTCAACTTCAATTCGACCCTCGCCTTCAATCCCTGGCTCTCGCTGTCGACGACCTTGAACGCGCAGAAATCTTTAGGCCGCAACCTCGACGCCAGCGAAAGAATCTCGGTGACCGGCTTCTACGGCGTGCGCTCCTATGACCAAGGGCTTGCTGGCGACAGTGGCTACGTCTTCACGCCCGAGCTCAAATTCGCGCTGCCCGACGTCGAGCAGTATCGGCACTCGGTCGGCGTCTTCACCGACATCGGCGCGGCCTGGCTTCAGAACGGATACTACACAACGACCCAGCCCACCTATTCGCCGGTGAGCGACGCGGGCGCCGGCTATTACGGGACCTATCAATTCGCGCCGTATCAGTCGATCTTCCTGAAGGCGCAGGTCGCGCACACCTACGGCTCGGAAAGCGTAGCGCCGGCTTTCGACAAGCACACCAAGGCTCTCGTGCAGATCGGCATGAGCACCGCGTCGACGCCAACCAGCGGTGGATTGTTCTCCGAGGCGCCCTCGCCTGGCATCGGGGAGAAGCTCGCCGAGCTTCTGCCGGATGGCCCGGCAGAGGCGGAGTCAACGCCGAAGCCGCCTCAGGCGTCGTCGCCACTCGGCGTCTTCGGCTCCGACATGCCGGGACGCGGCGCCGCGGTCTTCTCCGTCCTCCCCTATTTCTCCAATTACTCCCACAACCAGATCGGGCGGCAATATCTTTCGCCGCAACAGATCTCCGCGAACACGGGTTGGTACTATAATCCGTGGCTGAACGTGCGCATCGTCCCGATCGACATGGTCCAGGCGCAGCAATCGCTGACGCTCTCCTATGGCCTCACTGACACTCTCGCCATTCACGTGGGCACGGGCTTCATCGAGAAGCACAGCCACATGGAGACGTTCTTCGGCTCCGCCGTTTACAGCCCGCCCTTCTCAAATCTCTTGCCGCGCGGCATGAGCTTTCCTGCGGTCGACAGCATCACGGATACGACCATCGCCGGAATCTGGCGATTCTACCAGGATCCGATCAATAGGGTTCAACTCAATCTCGGCATGTCCATCCCGACAGGCAGCACGAGTGAGCCCGGCACGCTTCTGCAGCCGAACGGAAGCTACAACACCGCCCGGGACTTCTATGGGATGGAGACCGGCACGGGCACCTTCGACTTGATGCCGGGCATTGCGTACAAGGGCATTCTCGACGACTGGAGCTGGGGCCTCTCCTATCGGGCGCGGCTTCCGCTCGCCGTCAATCCCGAGGGCTACGCCTGGGGAGATCTGCACGAGTTCAGCGCCTGGGGCGGATACAGTTGGGTTCCGGGTCTGACCACGACGCTGCGTCTCGTCGGGACGTTGCAAGGATCGATCATCGGTCACGATCCTCAAGTCGTCGGAAAGGTGCAGACCGCCGATCCGAATAATTACGGCGGTCAGCGCGCCGAGGTCTTCGGGGGCGTTACGGTGGATGGCGCCTTGTTCGGACAGCCGGCCTTCGAGGTCGGGGCCGAAGGCGGCGTCCCCGTTTATCAAAATCTCAACGGCCCGCAGCTGGGCCGGAACTGGCAAGCCCAGATGGCTCTGCGCTACAGGGTCGGCAAGGAAAATCGCTCCAGCCTGCCATTTGGTCTCTCCACTCTGTTTCCGCCGCCGCCCGCCGACGCCAAGACGCCACTTTGGACCGGATTCTACGCCGGGGTGAACGGCGGCGCGAATTTCGGCGGCGCCAACACGCTCAACACGATTCCCGGCACGTCCGCCGCTGTAGCCTCGCCGAGCGCTTTTCCGGCCATCGGCTACATCCTCACAGTTGCGAACTCGTCGCTCACGATGCAGAACAACGGTTTTCTGGGAGGCGTGCAACTCGGCTACGACTGGCAGCTGGGAAGATCCGCCGTTTTCGGCTTCGAGTCGGATGTCGGCGGCGTGGTGGGCTCCAAAGGCACGGCGAGCCAGGGGCTAATTGCCTCGCAGTGGCCCTATGCCGCGGCCGGGCAGAGCAACGGCTATAAATCCCTCGACTACGTTGGCACGGTGCGCGCTCGGCTCGGCTATCTCGCGACGCCGAGACTGTTGCTTTACGGGACCGGCGGCTTCGCTATGGCCGGCGTCAGTCTGAACACCGGCATCTTTGTGCAGGAGACCATCGGCGGAACTCTCACTTACCCCGTCAGTGGAGGCTCGCTCTATCAGGATCTGCGTGTAGGCTGGACCGCTGGCGTCGGCGCGGAGTGGATGTTCGCGCCGCATTGGAGCGGGAAGGTCGAATATCTCGCCTATGACACGGGAACGGCCAAGCCCATAGGCGGCGTGTTGATTCAGCAGACCGCCCCCGCGACCCTGAGGGCGTTAACCATTCCGCAGCCGTCCTATCACTTCGACGGCAACATCGCCCGCCTGGGATTGTCCTATCACTTCAACGGGCGGACTCCGGATTATTCCGAGCCCAAAGATCTGCTGGCGAGCGCGGAGAATCCAACGCATCATTCCTTACGGACGAGCGATTCCTGGACGAGCTTCTACGGTGGCCTGAATTTCGGCGGCGCCCGGACGTGGGGCAGCGGCGAGACCGGATGGCTCCCCTACGCCGATCCGAGCGGCGCCATAGGATCGACTCCGGCAAGCTGGCCAGCTCCACCAACCTTCGCGGCTTGGCAACTGTCGTCTCTAAGCGAGATGACCAACCTCTTCTTTTTGCCGAGCGGCGCGCAGTTGGGAAGCGTCGCCGGCCTGATCGGGGGCGCTCAGATCGGTTACAACCACCGCTTCGCGGGCAGCGACTTCGTCCTTGGCGCGGAAGCCGATTTGCAGGGCACGAGCGTCACGAGCGGGCAGAAAGGCGGGGTCAGCTCCGTATATCCCAGCCCTTACGGCGTCTTGCAGTGGCAGGACGCCAACTTCAACGTCGACCCTCAAAACACCAGCGGCATCATCGCGCCCTTGGCGAGCAGCAGCGGCGGCGTCGCCCTGCCCTGGCTCGGCACCGCGCGCGCCCGCGCCGGCTATCTGCCGCTGTCCTCCTTGCTGCTCTATGGAACGGCGGGCCTCTCCTACGCCCAGGTCACGACCTATAATTCGAGCGAAATCCGCGCCGGATGGACCGGAGGCGGCGGCCTTGAGTGGATGTTCATGGCGGGGTGGTCGGCCAAGGCGGAGTATCTTTATGTCGATCTCGGCAAAGGGGGAGCCGCCGATCCGTGGTTCTGGGCCTCGGGGTATCGTAGTCATCCGCAAGCGAGCATCGCGCGCGCGGGTCTGAACTATCACTTCAACTTCGCCGCGCCCGAGAGCATCGAAGCGAAATATTGAGCCGGGCTTGGTCGGGGAGAGCTGAGCAAATCGCGACGGGCTGGCGCGGGCTCAGGCGCGGGCGCAAGCGTTTGCCCCGTCGTCGCAAATTCCAAAGAAGAAAAGCGTGTTCCAAACCATTGGCGCTTGATTAGGCGCCCAGGAAACTGTCGTCTGCCTCTCATGCGCGCTGTATGAGTGCGGCGCCAAAGCAACACGCTAAGAAAACTTCTTTTATATCGTTGACAATCACATAGCGTGGGCTCAGCATGAGTAAGCGACGTTTAAGGCTCGATGCAGGGTCAGAGTTCTGGCGCGCAACAGGGTCAGGAAAGGATCAGGCGATGAATGGGATGCGGGTGTTTGGCGCGGCGACTTTGGCGGCGCTTTTCCTAGGCGCCCCGTCGGCGAATGCGGCGATCGTTGACGTGACCTACACGGGGACGGTTGCCGCCGGCTTCGACCAGACGGGCCTGTTCGGCTCGCCGAACGGGAATCTCGCGGGTGACAGCTACCAGGTCATGTACGCGTTCAACACGGTGTGGGGTAACTACTACTCCTTCCCCACTGAGAGCAATGCTTCGGGCGGATCATCGGTGGGGGTGCTCAGTCCGTCTCTCGGCGTGACCGTGACGATCAATGGGGTTAGCGTCTCGTCCAATCTCAATGGCTGGTTCGATCAGGCATATGGTTATAACGACGGTGTCTCCTCCTCAGGACAATATCATACCACTTCATTTTTCAATGTTGGCCCAAGCTCGACCACCTCAAACTTTCTCTCCAACTTCGTTTATGCTGCCAACTTGACCATTCCAGCAAACATATCCTCGCCGTTCAGCTATGATGTGCAGTCTGGCGACACCCAAGCTGGTTCGGTGTCTTTCTCGACGTATGACAATAGCGGAAACCTACTCGTCAACACGTATGCAACCGCCAACATCACCAATCTGACGGTTTCGGTCATCTCGGTTCCCGGCCCAATCCCTGGCGCCGGCATCGCGGGTGTCGCCGCACTGGCGATCGCGGGTCTTTATGTAAGGACGCGTCGCGCCTGAACGCGTCGCCAACCTCTGCTGCCATGAGCACTGGCCGCCGCCCTTTTGGGGCGGCGGCTTATTTTTGATCGGACCGCAACGCTGCGTTCAGGCGCGCCGCGCGCGAGCATAGAGGCCGGCGAGCGCCAGAGCGGCAAGCCCCGCGACGCCGGCACCGGGAACCGGGCCAGAGGCGCCCACGAAGACGTTGTCGATCCCGTTCCAATTGTGCTGGTCGAACGCTTGAAAGGTAAGCGTGTCCGACCCGGTGCCGACGAGGCCCGTGAACGTGTAGCTCTTCCACCCCTTCAAGCCGCCGGCGAAGTCCTGCACCTCGGTGCCGTCCCAGTAAACCACAGTGTGGGATGGGTTAAGATTGGCAAGCTGGCCCGGATTGAACTCGAAACTCAGGGTGTATTTCGTTCCAGCGGTGGTGCTCAGCGTCTGGCTCAGATCGCAGACGAAGCTGGCTTCGCAACCCGATGAGGCGAAGAAGGCGCCGCCACCCGGCGGCGGCGTTGGGTTCCCGCCGCCGATTCCCGAGGTCGCAAACCAGGAGGTTGCGAATGGAGTGACATTCCAGCCCGATGTGTCGCCGGTCTCGAACCCTGGGTTCTGGACAAGATTGACAACCGCCTGGGCTGGCGCCCCGGAGCAGATGAGAGCCCCCGCCGAAGCGGCGAGGACAGACAGAATTTTCATCTTTGCAGATCTGGTGTTCATAGCCCTTATCCCTTTTTTTGAAAGACGCCAAAGCGTCCAGCTAGCTTATCGCAAGACCGCTGTCAGCTGAAGACTCTGCACCGCTTCTTTGGCGACTTGAGACTTGAATATAACAACAGAAGAATGCCTGTCTGTAAACACTATTCACCTCTAAAATTCGAGTTTTGTAGATTCTTCTTCAGAAATTTTGTGCATTTTTACTTGACGCTACTTTTATTGAAACTTTTTTAGTGATCGCGGAGCGTCGCCGCAGCCAGGCGCCGCTTGAAATGGCAGAGGAAGGCTGGAACCGCCGCCCCGAAGGGCGGCGGCAGGCGTCACGGTTTCGCGCGCCTTTCCCCGGCTCGATTGAAGCCGGTCGCGGCGCACGCGCGTCAGCTAGATCGAATAGCAGTAGGACTTGATGATGGCCTGACCAGTAGCGCTGCTGAGGAAGTTCAAGAAAGCGGCCAATTCCGTTCCTGCGGCGTACGAGGTAATGGTGATCGCCCATTGATTGATCGGACCGTTAACATACGGTCCGGCGGCCAGGTACGTATGATGATTCCCCGAGAAAGTCTTCACGCCGGCGGTATTTGCCTTGCAAATCTGCGACTGAGCCACGAACCCCCACTGATAGGCGCCACTCTTGACCGCCGAATAGGTCAGACTGATGTTGCTTTGCGTGAAAAGTCCCAGGGCGGCGTCCTGCACCAGGCATTTTGAGTTGGTCATCCCGGTATTCGGATCAGGACAGGAGGCCACCGGTTCTCCGCTGCGGGGAAGCGACCAGGGAGAGTAGGCGAGAACCTGCTGCGCCGCATAGCCATAGGGAGCCTTGGTAGGATCGGCGATGACGAGGGAGGGACTGAAGGGAGGATTGAAAGGAACGGTGGTGGGGAGGCCATTCGCGGCGCCTGCGTAGGTCGGCGACCAGAGCTCCAAAACGCCGATGGCGTAAAGAAATGGCGAGCCCGACCCGCAGCCGACGGTGGCAGATGGAACACATGTTCCCGGCGCGTTCAGGGACGTCTTATAGGCCGAAGTCGTAAGCGCGTTCGCTCGCGTCGCGTCCGCCGAGAAGAACAAATCGTAGGCCACCGCCTTGGTTTGTATCGCTGTCAGCAAGTTCGAAGAACTATCCGCGGTGAAGGTGACATTGTACCCCTGCGTCGGATAGGTCAGCTTGAATTGAGCGATCAAGGCCGTCATCGCGCCTGTGAAATTTGCGGCCACTGCGACATTGATCGTGGACGCCGCCATTGCCGGTCCGCTCATGACGGTCGCGACCGCAAGCAGCGATATAGCGAGTTTCTTGCATGTTTTCGTGGACATGAGTTTTTCCCTTATGTCGTTCTGAACAGCGACGAGTTACGCGCGTCGCTTCATCCTGTGCGGGAGGGCAGCCGCGGCGCTCGCGTGCCGGGCGCGTGGGGGCTTCGGTCAGGGCGTCGTCTTGAGGCAGCTCTGCGCCAAGCCGGCCTTGCCGCCGTTCAGAGACAGCGTCCCGCCGCTCCCGCCCGGGGTATTATCGGTCACCGTCACGCTCGCCTGCTGAAGAAAGCTGATGAAGGCGTTCACGGCGTTTTCCGCCTGCGATGTCCGCGCCACGACGGCTCCATTCGAGAGTCGATTGAGCTTCAATCCCGTCCAGGCGATTGGCGTGATATAGTCGCGGCCGAAAACATATTCGTGGTGAGAGCTGCCGTCCTCATAAGTTTCCGTGCCGCTCAGATTGGTGCAGATCTGCGATTTGCCGGTGAAGCCATACGGAGGCGGGTTTCCAAAGGCGTATTCGACGGCGGACCAGGAGGAGATCGCGTCGTCGGTCATGATTGGAAGCTTTTTGGCCAGAGCGCTAGGCCACCCCGCTTTCATCACCTGCACGGTCGCAACGCCGTAAGGGTCGAGCGTCAGTGGGTTTGGAACCGAAAACGTGGCGGGGAACCACGGCAGGCCAGCGGACACATCGACGCTGACCGAATAGAGATCGAGCGTGTCCGTGGCGACCCAGAACGGCAATCCCACCACTAGGCTTGAGTGAAGACCGGCAAGTTCCGCAGGAACCAGCGGCGATTCCGCAATAAACACGTCGTAGGAGCTGCTGGCGTTTCCACCCGTTGCCCCCGCCGCCACGACGGTGCTTTGGATGGTGGCGGCTGTCGCGCTGATCATCGTCACCGTGTAACAATCAGCGGGCGTGTTCGGCGTATAGTTCGCCGAATACACCAATGCAAAGTCCGAGGTGATGTTCGAGAACGTGTTCGTCACGGTAGGCGTCACCGCCACCGTAATGTTCGACGTTGTCGCGCAGGTCGCCGCCTGCGCCGAAGCGCAAACCTGCGTGAGCGCCCACGCGCTCAACGCGCATCTCAACAGTGTTTGATTTGCCATCCCCTACCCCTTGCCTTCATCTTGAGCATTATTGCCCACTACTGTTTAAGGCGCGCGTTCCGCAATTTTAATCAATTGCAGATCGACGCCCTCGATTGCTCACACCAAATCTCCGTTACAGCCGAACGCACTGACGCACGAGACCAGACAAAGTAAAATCAATTATTTATGATTTTGGAGGCGATTTCATCATCTTCTGAGAAATCGCCGTGCGGCGCGACCGCCTATCGCGACCACGATATCGTCACAATTATTCGCGAATGATTGTGAATGTCAACTGATATTACTGCTCAATATTTTCACAATTCGCCTTAATGTTCATCGCCGCCATCTTATCTCTATATATATGCGAAAACTCTACTAATTATACAACCTTTGTATATATCGCGCAAGAGCCAAGCCACCGCTTTCGAGCCGAGCCGCGAAGGACGGCGAAAGGCTGATACAATCGCCTCGAGGGGGCGCTTCTCGGGCACTGTCGATGAAGGACCGCAATCACGGCCGCGTCCGAATCCATTGCTCGACAATCGAGGAAGCCGGAACCTGCTCCAGCCGGACGGTTTCTATCTCGACGAGATCGAAAAGGCCGTCCTGACCGATTTGCAGCAGCACTTCAAAGCGCCGGAACTCTTGAGAGAGTTCGTGGCGGCCTAAGGAGTAGAGCGCCTGCGCCTGGCGGCGGAGAAGCTCAGCCAGCGCAGCAGGTTAAAAAAGCAAGCTGGAGGAGGTCCAACATCCTGCAGCCCTCCAGCATTACGAGCAGTTGGTCGGACAGGGGAGCGAGGTTTTTGGCCGGGGGTCTCTTCTGACAATGAGGACGCGGCGCAAAAGATCCGCAACCGATGGCGAAAGTCGTCCTCAAGCCGTCCGATGAGGGGATCAAGATCGAGCTTCAGGGGGGCGCTCCCGCCGTCCACCCCAACATGCGCATCACGGCGTGAGCCTAGCCCGCAATCAGTAACAGCGGATGTGGATGACGCTGGGGTTGTCGGTGTTGATCACGGCCAACCGCCCCCAGTCGGTGAGCGCCATGACGCGGGGGGAGTTTGAGGGCGAGCCGCCGATCAAATAGCGCCCCCCGCAGAGTTCCTGGGCGCGGCGAAGGCACATGGCCGTCTTGCGCGGACAGTCAATCCTGAAGGCGGTCCCGCCGCCGCGGACGCGCTCCGGCCAGGCGGTCGTATCCGTTCCTGGGTCGTAGACGAGCGCCTGCGCCAATCCTTCCGAGGCAAAAAGCGCTGCCACCAATCCGATCGCCGCACGCAGTTTCATCAACCCGCCCTTTCAAACGGGATTCGCCTGATAGTCCGGGCTTGGAAGCAACTTTCCCCCATTTTTCCGCCTTTGGAAAGGCGCGGTCACGGAGACCGCCGCCGGAGCACGCGGACGAACTTTTGAGGCCGTCGTTCTGCCAAGGGAAATCATAGAAGTTCCTGTAATCTGAACAAACGCCTCCCGTCTCGCTCGAACTTGCGCCACGCAAACGCTCTACGCCGTCAGGGCCATGGGCGGCGGTCGCAGTTCGGCGATCATCTGCAAGATTTCGGCGAACAGGTTTCGTGAAATGGCGACTTCCGCCATCTGAAACGCGACATACCGCGCGTGGCGGACGACACCTGCGCCGATCTTGATCAGTTTTTCCTCGAGCGTTGTGAGCGACCAGTCTTTTATCGGCTCCGGCGTCGCGAGCGTGCGCAGGAAGTTGCCGAGGTTGTAGGCCAGCGCATGTAGGGCATGTCATTGAAATAGGACGGCCCTGTGAGTGCTGGATCGGGCGAGCAACAGCGTTCGCGGGCGCGCTAGCATCCTTTTCTAGCATTGGATCGGCTGCGCAGTCGGCACATGGGGCTGATATTCCGCTTTGGGTCGACGAGATTGCCATAATCCCTGAAGCTAGGCGGGAGTTGCCACTTCAGCATGAACCTGAGATGGAACTTGCGATTCTGATTCATAATCCATTCCCTGTGATCGGAATTTGACTTTTTCTAGAATTGCCGGCCTCGACAAGGCGCAACCTTCGCCAAAGGCCAGCATCAAGCAGTCAACTGCAGAACATGGCTCATGTTGAGCCTTCGCATTGGAACAAATTCGCCAAAGCCTGCGCCCGAGGCGGCAGGTGATCTCGTTGATGAGAGTGGGAACGGGCTGCGCGTGCGACTCAAAAAGGCCGGGAACAGAACGAGGATCATCCCGCTGCAGGCGTGCTCAAGGTCTGTGGAACCGAATACTCTTTGAACGCCGCGGGCGGCGCTATGCAGAGGGGGCGTCCGACGAAGCGACGCAGACCGCCTTTACTTGCATGGGTCCGAACCCGTTGCGATCAACTCCCACAGAGAATCGCGGAGGCCGGCGCCTGTTCAAGCATCGGCGGAATCATCCTTCACCCCGCTCTCTTTTGCCCGCCCGTAAACCGTGAGAAAGGTCTGTCGCAGCGCCGGCGCCACGATCAAGAGCATGATCGGTCCTATCAGCATGCCCCCGACGACAACGGTGGCGAGGGGACGTTGCGCTTGCGAGCCGACCGCATGCGACATCGCGGCGGGGAGAAGGCCGACGCCAGCAGAAAACGCCGTCATCAGCATCGGCCGCATGCGCTGCTCCGATCCCTGAAAGATTGCCTCCTTGAACGCCATGCCCTGAATCGTCAACTCGTGGAAGTAAGTGATGTTCAGAATGCCGTCCATCACCGCGACTCCAAGCAGCGAGATGAAGCCGATGGCCGCCGACACGGAGAAGTCCAAGCCCGCAACGTAGAGAGCGATGATGCCGCCGCCTACCGCGAAAGGGATGCCCGCCATGGCGACGAGGCTGTCGCGCAGTGACCTGAAGAGGCCATAGAGCAGAAGCAGGATCAATCCGAAGGTGACGGGCACGACCACATAGAGCCGCTGCTTCGCCTCCTGCAGATTCTCAAACTCGCCCGCCCACATTATCTGGTAACCCGTTGGCAGCTTGATGGCCTTGGCGACTCGCGCCTGAGCCTCCGCCACCGTGCCGCCGAGGTCGCGACCGCGCACGCTAAACTTGATCGGCACGTATCGCTGGCTGCGTTCACGATAGATGAAGGATGCGCCGGTATCGAGAGAGATCGACGCGAGATCGCGCAGCGAAACATAGGCGTTGTCAGAAGCCGGAGTGTTGGCGCCCACCTCTATCGAGCCGATTTTTTCGATCGAATCGCGAAACTCCGGTTGCAAGCGCACCTGCACGCCAAATTGGCGATCGGCCTCAAGCACCGTCGTCGCGACCGTGCCGCCGGCCGCCGTCTGTACGATCGTGGTGACGTCGCCGGCGTTCAGTCCGTAGCGCGCGGCCTTGGCGCGATCGACCTTGATGTTGAGATTGGGCTGACCCATGACGTGGAAGACGCCGAGATCCTCGACGCCGCGCACCTCTCGCACCTCCTTCATGACCTGCTCGGCCAGCTCTTCGAGCTTGACGAGGTTCGGACCGACGACCTTGATCGAATTCGCGCCCTTGACGCCCGAAAGCGCCTCCTCGACATTGTCCTGGATATATTGCGAGAAATTGAAGCTGATGCCGGGGAGCTCGTTCTCGAACTCTTTCTGGACGATGCTGGTGAGCTTCTCCTTCGTCAGCCCCGCGGGCCATTGCTCAAAGGGTTTCAGCGGCACGAAGAGCTCGACGTTGGAAAAAGGCGAGGGGTCGGAGCCATTGTCGGGCCGGCCGTGCTGCGAGACCACAGTGACCACTTCGGGATGGCGCAACAGGATTTCGCGCATCTTGCGCGTCGCTTGCGTGCCATCGTCTAGCGAGATCGTCGGAGGCATTTGCGCGCGAATCCAAAAGTTACCCTCCTCCAGAGCCGGCAAGAACTCGCTGCCGAGCTGCGTCGCGACGAGCAGGCTGACAAGCAGAAAAGCGCCTCCGAGGCCAATCGCCAGCTCGACATTCGCAAGAGCCCAGCGCAGCGCGGGCGTGTAACGTGCTCGCAACTGGCGAACGAGCCAGGTTTCGACCTCTTCGACATGTTTGGGAAGAACGAGCGAGGCTAGCACCGGCGTGACCGTGAAGGTCGCGATCAGCGCGCCCGCCAAGGCGTAAGCATAGGTTCGAGCCATGGGGCCGAAGATCTGCCCCTCGACGCCGGTCATCGTGAAGAGCGGCAGAAAGGCCGTGACGGTGATCGTTGCGGTGAAGAACACCGCACTGTCGACCTGAAGCGCGCTGATGAAAATGAGGCGTAGACGATTGTTCCAGATCGCCGCGGTGCCCTGCGAGCCCGTCAGCGTCGTCGGGTCCTCGCCCCAGAATCCTTCGCTCAGATACCCGAGCAGCCGCTCGCGCGTCGCCTTCGGCGACTGAAAATTTCGAAATATGTTCTCGACCAGAATGACCGCCGAATCGACGATGATACCGAAGTCGACGGCGCCAACGGAAAGCAGGTTCGCGTCCTCGCCTCGGCTCACCAGCATGATGATCGCGAAGAAGAGCGCGAAGGGGATATTCACGCCGACGATGATTGCGCTGCGCAAATCGCCGAGAAATATCCACTGGATGAGGAAGACGAGCGCGCAGCCGAAGATTAGATTGTGCAGAACCGTGTGCGTGGTGATCGCGACGAGTTCGCCGCGGTCGTAAAAGGTTTCAATCTTCACGCCTCGTGGCAAGGTGCCGTCATGGTTGAGCTTTTCTGCGGCCTCCTTGACCCCGGGCAGCACGTCGTTCGTGTGCTGCGTGCGGCCCATGATCACGATTGCGGCGGCGATGTCGTCCTCATGGTCGCGCCCGGCGATACCCAGTCGCGGCACATAGCCGACATCGACCTTTGCAACGTCCTTGATCGTCACCGGCACGCCGTTGATCTGCGTAAGGACGATGTTTTCTATGTCCTCGGTGCGTGTTCCCCTGGTGAGATCGTCGTTTCCCCCGTCGTCGATGAGTCCGATCCCGCGAATATTGATCGACTGCTGGCCGATCTGGATCTCGCGACCGCCGACGTTGGCGTTGGCGTTGCCGATCGCCGAGACGATCTGCGGGATCGTGACGTTATAGGCTTGGAGCTTGTTGAGATTCACGTCGACGTTGAACTGCTTGGTCGTGCCGCCCCAGGAGTTGATTTGCACGACGCCGGGGGTCGTGAGCATCCGGCGCGTGACGATGAAATCCTGGATCGTGCGAAGATTGGTAAGACCAAAATTCGGAGGGCCTACGATTTGATAGCGGTAGATTTCGCCCGTCAGGCTCGATTGCTGGATCTGCGGCGACTGGTTGCCCGGCAACGTCACTTGCTGCTGCAGGGCGATAGCCGCCTGAGTATAGGCGAAGTAGTACTCGACTCCATATTTGAAGGTGACGCGCACGAAGGAGAGGCCATAAAAGGATGTCGAGCGAACGGTGACGACGCCAGGCACCGGATAGAGCGCGGTCTCGATCGGGATTGTGTAATATTTTTCCATCTCCTCGGCGGAGAGGCCGGCCGCCTGTGCGGTGATCTCCAGGATGACCGGAGCGGGATTGGGGTAGGCCTCGATGTTGAGCTTCGAGAAGGCGACCAAGCCCGCGGCGACGAAGACGATGACGCCGAGCACGATGATCGCCCTGCGCGTCAATCCGAATTCAAGGATCGCCTTCAGCATTCCTCAGGACCTCGTCTCTTTCGATCAGGCGGCCGCACCGCTCAGTCCGTCGGGCCGCCGGCGAGCTTGTTGCTCAGGAACAACGCACCCTCGATGACGACGCGCTCCCCGCGCTGCAGACCTTCGAGGATTTGGTCGAAACCCTCTTGAATATGGCCGACCTTGACCGTTCGACGCACGAAGTGGCGGTCGTCCGTTGTCGTCCAGGCGCTCATCGTGCCGTCACCCTCGCGCACCACCGCGGAAGCCGGCACGGCGATCGCGTTGACGGCGTCATCGATCCGGATCGTGAAATCCGCGAACATGCCGGCGCGCAGCAAATGATGCGGGTCTTCGATCTCCGAGCGCACGAAGAAACGCCGTGTGTTGGGCTCCACCGAAGGACCGAGCACGGTGATCTTGCCGTCGAAATCCCTGCCCGGATAGGCGGCGACATGGGCCTGGAGCTTCTGTCCGACCTTGAAGAGGGGCGCCTCCGCCTCGGGCACATTGGCGAACAACCACACGGTGGAAAGATTGGCGACGGTGAAGGGCGGCGGCGCGACCCCAGGCTGGACGAGAAGCCCTGGCGCGGCGTTACGTGTCGTGACGTAGCCGGTCATCGGACTTCTAACGATGAGGCGGGGATCAGCCTTGCGCTGCGCGACGATGTCGTCAATCTCCTGATCAGTCTTGCCAAAGATCCGAACGGCGTCGCGCGCGGATTTCAGATTGCCTTCCGCGGTTTGCTGATCGGAGGCCGACTGGTCGACCGCCTGCTGCGAGGCGCCTCCGAAGGATTTCATCTTCTGGGCGCGCGCCAGGGTCGCGTTCTGTAGCTTCAATACGCCGGCGGCCGCGATCAACGTCGATTCCGCGGCCAGAAGATCGGGGCTGTCGATGGTGAACAGGACCTGATCTTTCTCGACCTTGTCGCCGACATTGGGATAGGCGTTGATGATGCGGCCCTGATAGGGGGTGAAAACCTGGGTCAGCTGGTTCTGATTGAAATCGATGTTGCCGACAGCCTGCCGCTCGATCACGAAGGTCCTCGTCCCGACGACGCCGATCTTGATCGCCTGGACCTGCTGCTCGTTGAGGTCGACCGCGAGTTCTCCCGGAACGGCCGCCGCCGCCACAGGCTTCTCTTCCGGAGATTTCTTGGAGAGAAAAAACGCATAGCCCGCATAGGCGACGACAAGGGCGATAAGGCCGGCGACGCCGTAACGGATATAATTCTCCGGAATTTTGAGAGACTGCGTCATTCAAACGTCCCGCGACGGGCTGTCTCTAAGGTCGCCCGAAGCGCTCGCGCTGCAGCGAAGCGAGTTGAGCGTACAAGGTCCCGCGGATAGAGATGAGGGCAGCGCCCAGGCCTTGATCCAGCGTCGAAACCGACACTTGCTCCATCGCGGACGTATTTGCAATATCCCAGGGGGGCTGCGATACGGCTTCCTGGAAGGGAGGAGGTTTAGGGACGATCGCAACGGCGCTTGAATTTGCGCCGCACGAGTCCAAAAGAGAAAGCGCATCCGGCATGCAACCAACTTTCGAGAGAGGCGCGCGGTGAAGCAACCGCTCCGAACGCCGGTCACCAAGAGATGTCCCGTCCTTGCGGTCGCCGCCCGCCTCGCGGGGCTCGGGGTTCTGGGCCTTGTCGGCTGCGCCGTGGGGCCGGATTTTGTCTCGCCGCCGCCGCCCTTGGTCGATCGCTACACGCCGGAGCCTCTCGCGGATGCCGGGGGCCAGAAGCTCGTCGTCGTGGATGAGATTCCAGCGCGCTGGTGGGAGGTCTTTCACAACAAGAACCTCAACGCGCTGATCGAAGCCGCGATCGAGCAAAATGCGTCGCTGCAGGCGGCGCAAGCCGCGATCCGCATCGCCTATTACCAAGCCGAGGCGCAGAAGGGCGGCTTTCTGCCCCAGCTCAATGCAACGTCCAGCGACACTTATCAGTTCGCGAACTTCGTGCAGAATTTCCAGGGCGCAGGCCCGACCAATACCTATGGGCTTTTCCAAAAAGTCTTGTCCATCTCCTACACGCCCGACATCTGGGGGCAGAATTTGCGCGCCGTTGAATTGCTCGAGGCTCAGACCGACCAGCAGCGTTATCAGCTCGAGGCCGCGTATCTGACGCTGACCAGCAACGTCGCCTCGGCGGCGACGCAGGAGGCCGCGCTGCGCGGCCAGATCGCCGCGACGCGCGAAGTCATTAACGAGGCGCGCAACATGCTGACCATATTGCGTAAGCAATATGCGATCGGCGCGGTGGCGCAGGCCGATGTGCTCGTGCAGGAGGCGGCGCTGGCGCAGATGGAGCAGTTGCTGCCACCGCTCGAGAAAGCGCTGGCGCAGCAGCGCGACCTACTGGCCGCCTTGGCGGGACAATATTCTACCGCCGCAGTTCCCGAGACCTTCAACCTCAGGACGGTGACGCTGCCCGACGCTTTGCCTCTCACGCTGCCTTCCGCCCTCGTGCGTCAGCGGCCCGACGTGCGCGCCGCCGAGGCCAACATGCATTCGCTCAGCGCGCAGATCGGCGTCGCCATCGCCGCGCGCCTACCCAACATCACTCTCTCATCAAACGCCGGCGTCGGCGCCTTCAACTTCGCGAAGCTCTTCTCGCCCTTCCCGCCCCCGGGCTCGGGATTTTGGGTCGGCGCGAGCAACGTCGCAGCGCCGATTTTCGACGGCTTTACATTGCTAAACAAGCAGAGGTCGGCGGAGGCCGCGCTGATCCAGGGCGAGGCCCTTTATCGGCAAGCCGTGATCACGGCCTTCCAGAACGTCGCCGACGCGCTGCGCGCCCTGCAGGCCGACGCCAAGGCGGTGCGGGCTGCGGTGTACTCCGAGACGGTGGCGAGGAAGAGCTTCGAGATCGTGAAGCAGCAGTTCTTCATGAAAGAGGGCAGCTCGGTCAACATGCTGCAGGTCTTGAACGCCGAGCAGACGTGGCTGCAGGCCTCGTCGACGCGCATCCAGGCGGAAGGGACGCGGCTGACAGATGTGGTCGGCCTGTTCATGGCGCTCGGCGGCGGCTGGAAGGACGAGAATTTGAAGAGGCTCTCGCCCAACCTCGGCCCCGTTCGCCCGACGCTGCAGGAGGTCGCGCACATCGACGGGCCGGTCAATCCGGACTGGTTCCCGACCTCGCTCGAATTCGGCAAAAGCCCCTGGGCCTCGGATGCGGTCCCACCCCCGGCGCCAACCGCGCCGGTCTTGGCTTCCCCGCCGGCTGTGGGAGCGCCGCCGCCGACGGGCTGGTTCCCCAGCTTATTCCAACAAGCGGAGCCGGCCGCCCCTCTGTAGCCAGTCCGTCTCCCTCGCGAGAGTCGACCATAAGGAGAGGCAGGGGAGTGTTCAGCGTATGGTTAGCGGACACCTCCGCTTTCTGGTAACCTTTCGCCGTTTCCGGAACTTTGTCCCCTTTATCCGAGACGAGAAGGTGTCGACCCAATGAAGGTGGTGGTTGCGATCATCAAGCCGTTCAAGCTCGGCGAGGTTCACGACGCGCTGCATTCTTTGGGAATACCCGGCTTGACTGTTTACGAAGCGAAGGGTCATGGCCATCAAAGAGGCCATTCCGACATCTACCGTGGAGTAGAATATGTGGCGCACTATGTGCCGAAGCTGAGAGTTGAAGTTATCGTTTCTCCGGATATTGTGGAACGGGTGGTCGAAGCTATAGCGTCAGCAGCCAAAACGGGCGAGAGCGGCGATGGTAAGATCTATGTCCAATCTGTCGATCACGTGATCCGTATCCGCACGGGCGCGAGAGATGGCGAGGCAATTTGACGTCGGCGATCAGGCAAACGAAACAGAGCCCTTGAAGGCAACCGACTATCGGGAGCCCCCTTGCATTGAGAATGTCCTGGTTGACGCCGAAAGAGCCATCAGAGGATCTTTAGCTTCAGCGATTGAGGCCTACAGGCAGGCGCTCCAGACTCGAGAACGAACGCCATCGCACTGGGAAACGTCATGAACCCGCCACAGTCGCAGCTGTAATCAGTCAATTCGGCTGGCGCTGCCTTCGCGCCTAGAGGCGAAGGGGGACGATCGTGAGGCGCGTGGCCCGAGCATCCTTTGCCAAGGCGCTTCATTGGTCCAGTGCGCTGTTTTGTTTCGTCTTCACCGCGGAGCCGTTGAGGGCCGAGGAAGGCGCCGCCTCGGCCGCCCCGCCCGAGGGGCGCGACTGGCGGGGACTTTATCTCGGCGCCGCGGCTGGCGGATCGATCCCGCTCGATCGCAGCGAGACGCTGCAGGCGGCAAGTGGGCTCATCGGGCCGCAATACGATCTGCACCCGCCCTCCCAGGAGCGTGGGGGAATCGTGTTTGGCGGCCTGGTCGGCTACAATTTTCAATCGGGCCACGTCCTACTGGGCGCCGAGACTGAGCTGAATTTGCTCGAAGGGCGGCGCGGCCCGTCGGGGACGTTCTTCGCGCCGCCAGCCTACGCGGCGCTTGGCGTCCTGACCTACAGCCTGGCGCGGCCCTATTCCGACGGTAATTATTTTTCAAGCTTTCGCGGCCGGGTTGGTTACACCATCGACAACGCACTGCTCTACGCGACCTTCGGCGTCGCGACGGGCGGTTGGAGATCTGCATCGGGCTTGATGTTGAACAACTTTGCGCCGGGCAATCTCTTCACGAGCGGGGAGACCGATTCCTCGCGCATGAAATTTGTCGCTGGCGGCGGGCTCGAATGGGGGCTCGACGCAAATTGGTCTGCGCGCGCCGAATATATTTTTCTCGACCAATCTTACGGAACGCAGCTCTTCGACAACGGCGCCAATTTCGACTTCCTGTCGAAGACGCGGACGCAGAGCCACGTTTTCCGGCTCGGCCTCATCTATAATCTCGGCGCCGACAATCTCCTTCCGAAGCCCGGGGGGAGGAAGGAGGAAGAAGGAAAGAAGGAGGAGGCGAAAAGCGAGGAAAAGCCGGAAGAGGGCGCGCACAAGGCTTGGCCCGAGGTCGCGAGTCAGACGCAGGGAGAAAGGACCTCCACGGCGAGCGAATCGGCGAAGATCAATCCCACGACGCCGCAAGACGTCGCAGAAGAGGAACGGTACAGCTTTCACGGACAGACGACGGAGGTCGCGCAGGGCTATCCGAAGTTTTCCGCGCTCTACACCGGCCAAAACAGCTTGCCGCCGGAGGGCCAGGTCCGGGCGACCAATTCAACCACCGGCTTCTACGGCATGCGCCTGTGGGAGGGCGGCGAGGGCTATGTCAATCCCGAGATCGACGAGGGCTTCGGGATCGCGAACACTGTGGGCGTCGCCGGCTATACGAGCGCCGAGGCCTATAAGGTCGGTCGCACCCGGCCCTATCTTCGCTTACCGCGCTATTTCGTGCGGCAAACGATCGGGCTCGGCGGAGAAAGGGAGACCATCGATCCAGGACAGAATCTGCTCGGCGGCTCGGTCGACGCAGACCGGTTGACCTTCACTATCGGCAAATATTCCGTCGTCGATATCTTCGACGACAATCGTTACGCGCATGACGGGCGTAACGGCTTCCTGAACTGGTCGGTCATCGACATGGGCGCCTTCGATTACCCCGCCGACGCCTACGGCTATACGGAGGGCGCAACGGCCGAGTGGAAGCAGAATTGGTGGACCGCGCGGGCGGGCGCCTTTCAGCTCTCCAACGTCCCGAACAGCGAAACCATCGAGCCCGTGCTGTTGCGCCAATATGGGGTGGTCGGTGAGATCGAGGCGCGTCATGAGCTCTTCTTCAACCAGCCGGGGAAGGTGAAGCTTCTGGCCTTCGCCGACACTGGCTATATGGGAAAATATGACGATGCGGTTTATGTCGGCCTCGTGACGGGCACGACGCCCGACCTGTCTCTGAACCGCATCAGGCGCACCAAGGTCGGCGGCGGCATCAACATCGAGCAGCCCTATTCCAAAGATCTCGGCTTCTTCCTGCGCGCGAGCCTGCTGAATGGCCGCTACGAGACATACGAATTTACCGATATCCAACGCTCGCTGTCCGGAGGTTTCGTGCTGACGGGCGACTCGTGGAACCGCCCCAGGGACGCGATCGGCGTCGCCGCCGTCGTCAACGGCCTTTCGGGGAGCCAGGTCAGATATTTCGCCGCCGGCGGTCTCGGCATAGTAATCGGCGACGGCGGGCTCAACTACAACGGCGAGCATATTCTCGAGACCTATTACCGTTACAGTCTGGCTGAAGGAATTCATCTCACCGCCGATTATCAGTTCGTCCAAAATCCCGCCTACAACAAGGATCGCGGGCCGGCCAACATCTTCGGGCTGCGTCTGCACGGGGAGTTCTGACATCGCGGACAGGAGTGCGCCTTGACCGATATGCCGCGGGTCGTCGGCAGGCGCGATCGCGCCCTCGCCGCCGTCTGTCTCGCCGCGACGGTCAGCTATTGGTTATGAATCTGGACCCTAACTTGTCGCCCGTGAAGAACGAGCCATCACGCATTTGCGGGTCGATTTTGTGATGAACTGAGGCGGGCGATGGCGGCCAGGATGGCGGCGCAAAGAAACGCCAGCCAGGCGAGCAGGCGTCTGAAGTTGTAGCCGGCGGCGGCGAGGACGGCGTTGATGGCGTCGCCCCGCGCATGGGCGAGGAAGTTGCGGCCCATGCGGTGATGGCTCTTGCGATGGCCGATGACCGGCTCGACCGCGGAGCGTCGCCGCAGCTCGCGCTTGATCGCCTCGGTGACGCGGCGCCGTTGACCGGCGATGAACACGCTGAACTTGTGCTCCTTGGGGGCGTTGTGGCCGCGATAGCCGCGGTCGGCGACGATGCGGCTGATCGAGACGCCGATCTTCTCCTCCATGTCAGGAATGACCTGCGCCAGCGTATGGCCGTCGTAAGGATTGCCGGGCAGCGCCTGCACATGCGCGACGAACTGCCCGCCCTTCGAGCGAAAGAGCGTTGTCGCCACCGACACCTTGACGCCGAACTCATAGGGGCGATGCGCTTTGCCCTTGCCGATGCATTCGACCTCGGGCGCATGCAGGCTGTAGACCTTGCGGCCACGGCTCTTCTGGCGCTGCTCGCGCACGCGTTCGGCGAGATAAAGCGGGCGGCGGAAGACGTCGCGCAACGCCTCATTGTCCTTGATGCGTCTTGCGACGTCGCGCTCGACGCGACCCAGGAAGCTCCTGATCTTGCGCAGCGCCTTGCCGGCGCGCTTGAACTGCTTCGCGTGGGCGTAGCGCTGATGCGCGATGAGCGCCTGCTTGCCGATCCGCTCGTAGGACTGGCGCAAGGCCACGCCGTGCTTCTTGGCGAGCCGCACCAGTCGTTCTCTGGCGCGATGCATCAGCTTGGCGTCGGTCGGAAAGGCGACGGCCTTCTCCTGCACGGTGGTGTCGACGATGACCTTGGTGAAGTCTGACGGCTTCGCCGCTCCGGTCCTCGTCGCGACGGAGAGGCTTTCTTGCACCAGCGCCGCGAGCTTCTCCTCGCCCATGCGCTGACGCCAGCGCGTCAGCGACGAGCGGTCGAAGGGAAGCCGATGGGCGAAGAACTCCTCGCCGCAGAAGAGCTGGAAATAGGGGTTCTCGAGCCAGCGGTCGCACAGCGCCTCGTCGGAGAGATCGTGCATGTGCTTGAGGATGGCGAGGCCGGCCATGAGCCTCGTGGGCAGCGGCGGGCGGCCCGGAACGTCGGCATAGACGGCGCCGAAGCGCTGCTCGAGAAAGCCCCAGTCGATGGTTTTGCCGAGCCTCGCCAGCGGATGATCCATGTCGACGATCTGGTCGAGCCGCGCTCGAAACAGATCCCGCTGCCCGCCGTCCCGCCGTTCCTTCGGCAACATCGCGAATCTCCCTGCGCCCGTCCGTCGAGCCCAGAGAATCATGCCTTCGGCGCGAGATCAATTTGCAAGAAAACCACCGCAAACAGCCCGCAACCCGGCGAAAACAATGACTTTAGCGCAGCCGTATCCATCATCGCTACAAGCGCTTATCGGTTTTTCACGGACGACTAACTTTTGACTGACGGCTGATTTCTGAGTTCTTCAGCAACTTGTCTAACTATCTGTGTTTTTATGGTAGCGGAGGAGCGCTACAGCGCAAAACCCACTATTGAGAACGCTTTGTTCTGCTACTGGCGAGAAGCCGCATAAAAACAAAGAAGAATCCGAGCTTTTTTCTCCGCTGTCACGCGGCGGAGAGGCGGACGTGAAACTTGCTGCCCGTCGCCTCGGCGAAACGCAGAAGCGTTTTCATGCTCGGCAAGGTCTGCCCGCTTTCCAGTCGGGCGATGGCGGATTGGCCGGCGCCCATTCGAGCGACCAGTTCGCCCTGAGAAAAACCGGCTCGCAGCCTGGCCTTGACCAACTCAACGGAAATCTCGAACTCCAGGGCGAGCGCGCCGTATTCCGCCTTGACCCTGGGGTTTGCCATTAGGCGAGCTTTGAGCTCATGGAAGGGAACGGTCATGTGACCACCCTCGCTTTACGGAAAGGAACATCCGCACCCAATTGCTTTCTGACCCCAATTTCAAGCGGCTGTTTTGCGAACCGGGCGGATCAACACCTCCGCGGGAATGCCTAGCCGTTCGTGCAATCTCCGAATCATGCCGATGGAGAGATCGCGCTTACGATTTAAGATCTCGGCGACGCGCGCCCGCGAGCCGAGAACTGCCTCCAGATCGCGCCGCGTGAGCCCCTGCTGTTCCATGCGAAATTTGATCGCTTCAATTGGATCGGGCGGATCCATCGAATAGTGCTCGCTCTCATAGGCGTCGATGAGCGTGGCGAGCACATCGAGCCTGTCACCCTCGGGAGTTCCTGCCTTCGCTCCCCACAGGCGCTCAACCTCGGCCAAGGCGGCCTCGTGATCTGCGCTCGAACGGATGGGCTTAACCTCGGACGTCATGCTCTACCTCTCTCACGTCGATGCGGTCGTAATCCGCGTGTGTACCAAGCCACTTGATCCAGACAATGCTCTTTTCATAGTCGATCGCGGCCACAAGGCGATAGTCGTTGCCCTTGATGTTGAACACCACACGCTCGGCCGTGATGATGCTTGCGGTGCGGTATAGTCTTTTCACATCCGCGGCGCTGGCCCAGCGCGCCTTTCGCACTTCGTCAAACCAGGCTTCGAGCGCAGCCTTCAGCGCGGACTGATACTTGTGCCCTGCGTGCTTCTCGACGAATTCGCGCAGGGTGCGCCGGGCGATAATCCGCATCGCGCAAATTACCACGCTCCCAAAATGGGAACAAGGGCATACGAAGGAGTACTGCGGCGCAGAGAGCGAAAAATATGCATGCTCCTCAGGAGCCGCCTCGTTTTCGCTCTTCCTCGGAATCGCTCCTCATGTCGATCGCTTCCTCCGCATTGTCCAACAGCGCGATCATTTTTGTGACCACGCGCCGCGCGTCCACCGCGCGCCGCTTAGAGCATTCGCACTCGTCCACTAACTCCGCGATTGTCGGCGGAAACCGGTTCTTGCGCCAGATCCGAAAGATCGCGGCGGCAAGAATTTCGGGCGAGAAAGGAAAACCGCCGAGGACCAGGAGCGCGCCTCCGACGTAGGTCTTCGCATTGGGGAGCATGCCACGCGGAAATCCGTCGAGCATGGTCGCAAGAAGGACGGAGAGGATCTCTTCGTCGGCAGCGCCGTCAAAAGCGCGGCACAGTTCGTCGTCCCAGGCGCGAAGCGTTTCCCGTTCCGGCAACTGTTTGAGCCGGATCAACGCCCTGTCGCGCACGGCGTTCGGGTCGCGCAAATCAAGTAGCTTAGCGCGGAGCCATCCGCCGAGCTGCGCGTCGATGATGCGGCGCAGGATGCGCTCGTGAGCGAGCAGCGGCTCGAGCAGCGCCCGCGCCGGATTGTCCCGGTGTTTGCTCATGGCCGCGCCATAGCGTCCTTCGTCTGGGACGATCAGCGTGAACTCTTCCATCTTCAACCTCATCGGCTTCTTCGCTGCCGAATGCGAGCGAGAACCTCGTCGAAATCGCTGTCGCCGAGCAGCTTCGTGACAGCGGAGCGTTCGAATTGACGAGGTTCAACTGGGCCGTCTCTTGGAAATCCGAAGGAGGACGACGCTTGGTCTGTCCAGCAAGCCTTGCTCAGCCAGGTCGCCGGGTTTTTCGTGTAGCGCGGGTCTTGGCCGTCTCGCTCTGCGGCGTAGCGCATTGCGCCTCGGATGAGTTCTTCGGGCGGCGCCCGGCTGATCGCCCGCGCGAAGGCGTGGATCGCGTCCGTCAAGGCGACCTTTTTCGGATAGACGCGCCAGAAGTCGTCGAAAGCGCTGGCCGCGGTTTCCGCATCGCGCGGCGACGAGAGTCGATAGAAAAGATCATAGATTGATTCTTTAGATAAGGTCGGGGCAACGGGCGTTGCCCTTTTCTGAAACGCCTGTTGCCCCTTTTCGGAACCAGAGTTACCCCTTTTTGCGTCCATAGGATGGATGGCGGTTGCCCCTTTTTCGGCTGAAAAGGGTAACGCTGGTTGCTCCATTCGGTCGCACGAAGTTATCGAGCGTTCATCTCGCCTGTCAGGGACGCCGTCCTTATTGGCCCCTTTGAGCATCCAACGGTAGAGGTTCGTCTTTCCGCGGCCGCTTCCGAACTCAACAGAGAGATGGCCGCGCTCGGATAGCTGCCGAATGACTTTCTTGACGCCATTCTCCGTGACGCGACATTTGGAGGCGAGATGCGCAATGCTGGGCCAAGCGCAGCCCTGCCGTTCATTGACGAGATTGGCGAGCACATAAGCGAGTTTGAAGGCGAGCGGCGTCAGCTCGGGATCGGCGCAGACTTGGTCGAGCCAGAGAAACTTCTCGCGCGCAAAAGACGCAGGCCGATCAGGCGCTACGTCGTCGGGGGGAGCCGGAACAACCCGGTCGTCTCGCCAGCGAGCGGAATCTTCGGGCGCGGGGCGCCATTGAGAATCGGAGGGCATTCCGAAAACATCTGCGGAGTCGGCCTCAACTGAAAAGCCGAAAATCTCCGTTGCGCGTTCTGGCGCATATCGTCGTGCAGAGACTGGCAGTCGGTGGCTCCCGGCGCATGCTCACATCCCAATCCCGACGCCTCGAGCGCGTGTGAAATCCCAGGAGACGCCGCTATCGCGGATGACGCCGGTTATCTGACGTCCGAGGCGCTCGTCCATGACGGGGCGCCACGGAACGAGGGTGAACTCGTAGGCGTTCTCGATGACCGCATATTTGCCAGAGACGAGGTTCTTTGTCCCTGTGAAGAGGCCCGAGACGCGTTCACCGTCGCGCTTTATGCAAAACGGCGCCTGTTTTTCTGCCGCCAGGGATTTGCCCGCCCGTTCGATCTCGCGGCGCTCCAGCTGTGCGATCAGGTCTCTGGGTGCGCGAATAGTCCCGTCCGGGGCTCGCCAGGCGAAGCCCTTGTCGACGAGCGCCGCCTTTCGCCGCTGCAGAGCGGCGTCGGCCTCGGCGCCGAAGCCGGAGTGGACGAGCTCCGTACGATGGGGCGAAGTCAGCTCGCGGTCGAGCCATGTCGCGCCATTGGCGTCGATCTGGGCTTCAAGGTCCAGGCTGGAAAGCAGGCGAAAGGTCGTGCGGCCGCGGCGCTGGGCGTCATACTCTGCGGCGCGGGCCTCGAAGTCTTCCGGGATGCGTCAATGGTCGGCGTCGATGCGCTCGACGATTCCAGTGCGGCGCAGTGCCTCCAACCGTCGCACGTGGCTCTCGACATAGGCGTCGTAGTCACCGGCTGGCACGCGGACGCGGCCAGCTTCGGCCATGGCGCGGTGGGCGCTGGGACGATAGTCGCCCGATCCGGCGACGACGCGAGCGATATTGCGGTCTGCGGGACGCGGCTCCACGGGTGCAGGCGCGATCTCGACGATCGATCCAAGCGAGGCTTCCTCAGCCGTGCGCGCCGTCGGCTGGGCGCCGAGGGCGACATGATGGATGCGCCCGTCGACGCCGTCGATGACGAGGCCGAGCCGTTCGCCCAGCTCATCGGTCAGCCGCTTGTCGATGATGCGGCCGACGATCGGCGCCGCAAGCGCCTCGCCGTGGAGAGAATAGCTCGCGAGCGCACGTGCCTCACCTTGTTTCGCAAGCGCCCGGTTGATCGCCTTGACGATGTCGCCGCGCTCTCCGAGCTCTCTCAGTGTAGGCTCCAACTGCTCCGACAGCTTCCACACGCCGGGCTCGGTCTCCATGGCGAGGCCATAGCGAGAGAGTGTCTGGAGCCGGCCGATGCGCAGGCCGCGACCGAAGTCGGCGCGGACCTGCTCCGCCTCGGGCCGCAGGTCGAGCGTTCCGCCGCCGGCCTCGACGAGCATCGCCCGGTCGATGCGGGTGAAGCGTTCGGCCGAGACTTCAGCATGAAGCTTGGACCGCAGCTCGAGGTCGGTCTCCGGACCCAATTCCAGCGTCGCCCGCTCCTGAGCGCGGAGCCGGATTCCGTCCGTGATGTAGTCCTGGGCGATGATCAGATCCTTGCCCCGCTCGTCCTTTCCGCGGAGGACGACATGGCAGTGGGGATGACCCGTGTTGAAGTGATCGACCGCCACCCAGTCGAGCTTCGATCCGAGGTCCTCTTCCATCTGCGCCATCACGTCGCGGGTGAAGGCGCGTAGGTCGGACAGCCGGTCGCCGTCCTCGGGGGCGACGATGAAGCGGAACTGATGTCGGTCCCCGCGGCCGCGCTCCAGAAAATCGCGGCCTGAGATCTCGTCACGACCCTCGGCGCCATAGAGTCGGCCCCGCACTCCTTCTCGGTCGGTCCCGTCGCGCTGCAAGTAGCGCAGATGGGCGTCGGCGCCCTTGCTTCCGACTCTCAATCGAACGATCCGCGCCTTCACCACGACACGGCGCATCCGCTCGCCCGGTCCGCGCCCCTCGGCGGCAAGCTTCAGCCGATCGACCGCCGCCTGGCCTCGGCCGATGCGACAGCACTTCCCTTTCCGGGGCCGGCTCCACGAGCCGCTGTGCCCCCTTCCCGAGTTGCTCCGGCGTCCCTCACTGGGCATCGACGCGGGCGTGACGCCGGCGCCCTTCGCCTTTGTCACGGCCTTCATCACCTGCGCGACGAAGGAGCGCGGTCGTCGCGCCGCATTGCTACCTCTGTCGCGAATTTTTCCGACGCGAAGTCGGAGGTCGGCAGATTTGTCGTTGCTCATGCGCGAGAACTTGCGCCGGCGCTGCCCGAAAACAAGCCAAAATCCGTGCACCTCGCATCACAGCGTTGAAAAAGAAAGGCGATGTGAAAAAGCCACCTCGCGAAACGTCGCGCCAAGCGGCGACAGCAATGTGCAGACAGAACCTTACACGCAAACGACAGTTTGCTTTAATCTTGCCGTCAAACCCAACGTCGCCGAACATGCGCTAATCCACTCAAACTCCCGGATGCGCCGAACTCTGAACCCGGACAAACTTACACAAAAATTTAGGCTACTTCCGCAAGCTCTGAGGCACGCCCTAGAGCAAAATGAAGCGCAAATTTGTTGCAGACAAGCGCCCTTCCGATCGCAAGAAGGCGGGCATCAAAGGTTGCTCTTGCTTGGGCTCACGAGGGAGCGCTCGCGCACAAACTCGTCTGATCCAAGTGCACGAAAGTTACAAGAGCAGCGATAGATTTGTGCGCTAAGGATTGTCGCCACCCCGCCGTCGGCGCGGTCGAGTTTTTTGCGCGGTGACCGTCAGGTGTTTCGGCACGCGCTTCGTTTTCTCTTTTTCCTTCGCCTCAGGAGCCTTGAATCAAGGCATTGAGCCGCCTCGGATGCCGAGGATGTCGGCATATTCGACGCTGAAGAGGCCATCCTTCAGCTCATAGGAGAGCCGGCGTAGCGCACGGCCGACAACTTGTTCGCACAAGAGCTGCGTGCCAAAGGCGCGCAGGCCGAAGATATGGGTGACGGTGTTGGCGTCCCAACCCTCCGTGAGCATTCCGACCGAGACGACGCAGCGGATGCCCTCACCGAGCTTCCCCTTCTGCCCCACGGTGTTCATCACCTCGCGCAGGAGCGCAGCGTCGGTGATCTTCTTGCCGTCGGCGCCCTCGCGCACCGCCAGCTCGCGCTTGAACTGCTCGATCTCGGGCCCCGCCAGCTCGCGGAAGGCGGGATCGAGCGCCTCGTCAGACTCGATTTCATAGCTGTCGATGAGCAGCGTGCTGGGCTTGGGCAGTCGATTGCCATGCTCGTCGAAATTGCGAAACAGCTCCAGATTGCCGTTGCGCACCATATAGGCCTCGCCGTCCTCGTTCTTTCGTTGGAAGCCGGCGATCCATTCATAGACGAGCTTCGAGGTGGCCGTGTTGTTGCACACGATGATGAACACCGGGGGCACGGAGACAACCCGGCTCCATTGCTCGTCCGTCTTTCTGTAATGCGAATAGAGCGAGTAGAGCCCGGTCTGAATCTCCGGGGCGAGATCTCTCGGGTCAAGCTCCCCGGACTTGCCCGCGCCCTTCTTCGGCAGGCTGCGACCGCGCTTCTTCAACTCCTCCCAAAGATCACGATAGAGCGGCATATCGCCCGACGGCAGGCTGTCGTCGATCGGCACGCGCGGCAGCTTGACGATGCCGCATTCGATCGCGTCCATCAAAGAGAAGTCGCTGACAACCCAGGGAAAGAGCGAGTTCTCGCGATAGCCCGAGCCGCGCAGGAAGAAGGGCGTCGCCGAGAGATCATAGACGCCGACCAGGCGGACCTTGCGCTTGAGGGCCTCGATGCCGGAAATCCAGAGACGCGCGGCCTCGTTGTTCTTCTTCGCCTCGTCCTTCTCCTCACCGCTCAGCGGCTCTTCATCCCTGCTCAGCGGCCTTTCACGATAGCAGTGGTGCGCCTCGTCGTTGATGACGACGACGCTCTTTTGCGTCAGCAGCTCGCCGCAGGCGCGCTCCAGCATCTGGCCTTCGGTCTCGATCGTGACGACGGGCTCGCCGCGGCCTTGCAGCAGGGCGCGGCCGACCTTGGAAATGTCCGTCGTCTCCCGGCGCCGGAGCGCATGAAAGTTGGTGATGACGATCTTGGCCTTGCCAATGTCGGCCAGCATGTCGGAGGGGATCAGCTCGCGCGACCTGTAATAGCTTCCCTGATCTTCAGGTCTCAGGACCTGCAAGCGATCGCGGATGGTGATGCCGGGCGTGATGATCAGGAAGCCCTTGCTGAACTTGTCGCTGCCCGGCGCGTGAACGGCGTTAGCAGTCTGCCAGGCGATGAGCATCGCCATGACCGTCGTTTTTCCTGATCCCGTCGCCATCTTGCAGGCGAGGCGGAAAAGCTCAGGGTTCGCGGCGGCGTTGGCCGCCTCGAGGCTGCCTCGGATCACCTTGCCACGCTGGAATTTGGGCGCGACCTCGGTGAGCCAGATGATCGTCTCGACCGCCTCGATCTGACAGAAGAAGGGTTTGGCCCCGCTGAACTGGTGCGTCCGCCAATAGGTCAACAGGCGCTGCGTGGTCGGCGTGACGCCCCAGTCGGAAGGATTTGGGATCGCGCGCCAGCTTTCGACGAGCGAGCGGATCTCGTTGATGATTGGGGTTGGATTATATTCCTGCTCCTCGACCCGTTCACCGAAGGACATGCTCGTCTGCCGGTCTTTAGCGGATTTCTTGCGGGGCTTGGGAACCGGCGTCCAAAGCTCGGACCGCCGGCGCCCCTCGATTGGCGGCGCGTCAAGCGGCTGACCCTCGGCGTCGAGCGCGTGGTGAAAACGCGGCGCCTCATAGGGGTTGTTCAAGATGGGCTGCTCGAAAAACGAAGCCGCCATGACAACGCTTCCTTCCCGCGCGAGGAGCGACGGAGGGAAAAAGGGAAAACACGGGAAACAGTCAATATGGCCAAGGTAGCGGAGTCAATGCGAGCTCCGCCCTCTCCTGGGTGCATCCCCAAATAAAAACGGTCGAGTAACTTCGGCCAAGAATGAGGAGCCGCTAAGCGCTCGCGAGGATGAGCAGAGGACGGGAAGGCGCGGCTGCGTGTCGGTTCGGAGAGCTGCTAACTTTTCGCTGACGGTAAATTCTCGGCCGCTGGGCTTGCCGCCTAACCAACTGTGAGCGTCCCGAGACATGGGTGACAGATTGTTCCGGACACATGGGTGACACCTCCAGCCTGGCTAGCCAGGCTGGAGGTGTCGAATGCCCTGGAAGGAGTGTTCGGTTATGGAAGAGCGTCTTCGGTTCGTCGCGCGTTTGCTCGGTGGGGAGGCGATGAGCGAGGTCTGTCGGGAGTTCGGCATTTCGCGCAAGACCGGCTACAAAATCTTCGATCGCTACAAGGAGCACGGCCTCGAGGCCCTCTCCGACCGCTCACGGCGCCCGGTGCGCTACGCCAATCAGCTCCCCGAGCAGATCGAAGCGCTCATCCTGCGGGCCAAGCGGGAAAAGCCGCATTGGGGCGCGCGCAAGATCCGCGAGCTGTTGTTGCGAAAGCTCGACGGCGACTTCCGCGTCCCCGCCAACAGCACGATCCATGCGGTTTTGTGCCGGCATGGCCTCGTCAAGGCGCTCGGACGCCGCCGCCCGCGCGCCCAGGGAACAAAGCTCTCTCCAGGCGCAAAGCCCAACGACCTCTGGTGCGTGGACTTCAAGGGCGAGTTCAAGCTCGGTTCGGGGCGCTACTGCTATCCGCTCACCGTCACCGATCACGCCTCGCGCTACCTGCTCTTATGCGAGGCCCTGGAGTTGACGAAAGAAGACCCCGCCATCACCGCCTTCGACAGACTATTCCGCGAGCGCGGCCTGCCGAACGCCATCCGCTCCGACAATGGCGTTCCCTTCGCCAGCCCCAACAGCCTCTTTGGCCTCTCGAAGCTTTCCGTCTGGTGGCTGCGCCTCGGCGTCGAGATCGAGCGGATCAAACCCGGCCATCCCCAGCAGAACGGCCGCCACGAGCGCATGCATCTGACCTTGAAGAAGGAAGCCACCCGCCCGCCCGGCATGAACAGCTTGCAGCAACAGGCGCGCTTCGACGCGTTCGTCCATGAGTTCAACGAGGAAAGGCCGCATGAGGCGCTCGCCATGAAACGGCCGGCGGAGGTCTATGCGCCTTCCGCCAAGCCCTTCGACGGTCGCTTGCCGGAACTCGCCTATCCCCTGCACGACCGCGACGTGCTGGTCACAGCCTGCGGACGCATCTGCATGTATCGCAAGCGCGTCAACATCTCGACCGTGCTCGCCGGTCAGCGCCTGGGGATCAAGGAAGTCGACGACGGCATTTGGCTCGTCAGCTTTATGAGCTACGATCTCGGCTTCATCGATCTGGAACAGAAAACCCTGCAACCCCTCGACAACCCGTTCGGGCCACGGGTGTCACCCATGTCTTAGGAACAATCTGTCACCTATCTGTCCGGTCCGGACACTGATCTTATGGTAGCGGAGGAGGGATTCGAACCCCCGACACAGGGATTATGATTCCCCTGCTCTGGCCAACTGAGCTACTCCGCCACGCCAAGGCTATGGCCCGAGGGCGCCAGCTATAGGCGGCGCGCTTCTTGGGTGTCAAGCGCGCGCCGTGGGGCCAATGAGATCATCCCTTCGCGCCGCGCAGCAGCGTGTAAAAATGCGCCTGCTCCGCGGGATTGTCCCTGAAAGCTCCGGAAAACTGGACGGTCACCGTCTCGGCGCCCTGCTTCAGCACGCCCCGCATCGACATGCACATGTGCTGCGCCTCGACCAGCACCGCAACCCCGCGGGGGGTGAGCTCCTGCTCGAGCGTGTTGGCGATGAGCGCCGTCATGGCCTCCTGCGTCTGCAGCCGCTTCGCGAAGACATCGACCAGGCGGGCAAGCTTGGAAAGGCCGACGACGCCGCCCGTGGGATAATAGGCGATATGGGCCCGGCCGACGAAGGGCACGACGTGATGCTCGCAATGCGAGACAAAGGGGATGTCGCGCACCATGACGAGATCGTCGTAGCCTTCGACCTCCGCGAAAATGCGCTCCAGCACCTCGCGCGGGTCCTGGTTGTATCCGCTAAAGATCTCCTCATAGGCCTTCACGACGCGCCGAGGGGTCTCGCGCAGACCCTCCCGGTCGGGATCGTCGCCCGCCCAGCGCAGCAGCACGCGAACCGCCGCCTCCGCCTCCTCGCGCGTCGGCTTTTCGACGTCGCGCTTCAGCGCTCCGAGGGGTTCGTCACTCAAGGTCTTAACCACGTCATCCATGTGGAGCCTCCGGCGGGTGAGAGAGCCGTTGTCTCCAGCCCAAATGCAAAACCGGCTCCAAGGCCGGTCGCGGCGCGTCGCTCGACGCGCGGTTCCTTCGGGCGGGAAAGGAAGCGGCTATCGTTAAAACCGCGCTTTTGCGCGGGGCTTCAGACCCCTATATAGTTGGTTGGGGCGGCCAAGATAAGCCCCCGCCCGGCATGCCATGATCGACAGCGTCTATAACAAGCGGATCCTCGAGCTCGCAGCGGACATTCCGCGCCTCGGCCGCTTGGCGAACGCGCAAGGGAGCGCCACGGCCTATTCCAGGCTTTGCGGCTCCACGATCACCGTCGATCTCAGCCTCGATGAGGGCAAGGTCTGCGATTTCGCGCAGGAGCTGAAGGCCTGCGCGCTCGGTCAGGCGAGCGCCTCGATCCTCGCGCGCAACATTCTCGGCGCGACGCCCGGGGAATTGCGGGCGTTGCGCGAGACGATGCGAAGGATGCTGAAAGAAAACGGCCCGCCGCCCGATGGGCGCTGGGCCGATCTCGCGGCTCTGGAGCCGGTTCGCGACTACAAGGCGCGTCACGCCTCCACGCTTCTGCCATTCGACGCGGTCGTCGGCGCCCTCGAGGAGATCGAAGGCGCCAAATCTCGTTAGATCGGCTCGCTGCCGAGTTACTCCGCGGCGGCGATCGAGCGGGCGGGCGCAGGCTTGCCTGCGGACGCCGCGTGGGCGGGAGCCGGGAGACGCTTCCAGGTCTCGCCGCCGCACAGGAAGCCCATCAGGCAGCCCTGCACCGAAAGCTCCGCGCCCTTGGCCTTCACCGTGATGCGGCCGTCGTAGGTCTTGCCGTCCTCGGAATTGTAGAGAGTCCCGCGCCATTCATTGGCTGCGACCTTCTTAGCGCCACGCAGAATGACGGTGCCGATGCCGGCCTTGTCTTCCGCGTTGTCCGCGGCGACCACCTTGGCGCAGAGCAGCTCCGCGCCACAGTCATAGAAGCTGAATTGGACGCCGCCTTCCGGGCGCAGCCACAGGCCGCGCGGGTCCATCGCATCGGCCGCGCGCGCCGGGGCTGCCAGCGCCAACGCGCCGAGGGCCAGTCCGATGAGGAGGCTCGAGGAAGAAGACAGGGCTTTCATGGGCCGCTCCTTATCGTTAGATATTTCAGAAAGCTGAGACTCCCATCACATCTGGGCGAATGTTCGGCTTCCCGAAGGTGATTAAAAGACGATCTTGGTTTCCCCTCCCTTAAGCGCCGGGGATTCCGGCTCAAAAATCGCCCTTTGCGTCCAATCGCCACAGTCGCCCCGCCGGTTCAGGCTACCGGACGGCGCGTCCTGCGCCGGCCCCAAACTTCTGTTAAAGCGGCATCCAATAGATCCACGAATCCGCTCGAGGCCACTCATGAGCATTTCAGATTCAAAACCCGCGTCGCGCCCCAGGAGCCCCTGCTTCTCCTCGGGTCCTTGCGCCAAGCGACCCGGCTGGTCGCCACAGGCCCTCGGCGGCGCGACGCTCGGACGCTCGCACCGGGCGAAGGCCGGCAAGGAGAAGCTCGAGCGCGCGATCGCGCTCACCCGCGAGATTTTGCGCGTGCCGGCGGACTATCGCATTGGGACCGTGCCGGCCTCCGACACCGGCGCCGTGGAAATGGCGCTCTGGTCGATGCTGGGGCCACGCCCCGTGGACGTGCTCGCCTTCGAGAGCTTTTCCAGCGGCTGGGCGACCGATGTGCAAAAGCAGCTCAAGCTGCCGCAGGCCCGCATCCTGACGGCGCCTTACGGTGAGCTTCCGGATCTTGGCCAAGTCGCCGGCGATCACGATCTCGTCTTCGCCTGGAACGGCACGACCTCCGGCGTGTGCGTGCCGAACGCCGACTTCATCGCCGCCGATCGCAAGGGCCTCACGATCTGCGACGCGACCTCGGCGGCCTTCGCGCAGCCGCTCGATTTCGCCAAGCTCGACGTGACGACCTTCTCCTGGCAGAAATCGCTCGGCGGCGAAGCGGCGCATGGCATGCTCATTCTCTCGCCGCGCGCGGTCGAGCGCCTCGAAAACTACGCCCCGCCCTGGCCCTTGCCGAAGATTTTCCGACTGACGAAAGGCGGCAAGCTCATCGAAGGCGTATTCGCCGGTGAGACTATCAACACCCCGTCGCTGCTTTGCGTCGAGGACTATCTCGACGCGCTTGAATGGGCGCGATCGATTGGCGGGCTCGACGCGCTTTTCGCGCGCGCCGACGCCAATGCCGCGGCCGTCTCGCAATGGATCGAGCGCCAGCCGGCCTTCGCCTTCCTGGCGAAGGACCCGCGCACGCGCTCCAATACGAGCGTCTGTCTCGAATTCGCCGACCCGAAGATTCTCGCGATGGAGCCCAAGGCGCGCGCGGCCTTCGCCAAGAGCCTCGTCGCGCTCGTCGAGAAGGAGGGCGCGGGCTACGACTTCGGCGCCTATCGCGACGCGCCGCCAGGCCTGCGCATCTGGTGCGGGCCGACGGTTGAAGCCGCCGACGTGGCGCTGCTCACGCAATGGATCGACTGGGCCTTCGAGCAGACGCTCGCGACCCTGCCCCAGTAGCTTCAAAAGGGTCTCCTCATGCGCCCAAAGGTTCTCATTTCCGATCAGCTTTCGGCGGCCGCCGCGCAGATCTTCTCGATGCGCGGCGTCGATGTCGACTTCCAGCCTACGCTCGGGAAACACCCGGAGAAGCTCGCGGCGGTCATCGGCGGTTACGACGGCCTGGCGATCCGGTCGGCGACCAAGGTGACCGCCGATATCCTCAACGCCGCCAAGCGGCTCAAGGTCATCGGCCGCGCCGGCATCGGCGTCGACAACGTCGACGTTCCCGCCGCGACGGCGCGCGGCGTCATCGTCATGAACACGCCCTTCGGCAATTCGGTCACGACCGCCGAGCACGCCATCGCGCTGATGTTCGCGCTGGCGCGCGAGCTTCCCGCCGCAGACGCCTCGACCCAGGCGGGCAAATGGGAGAAGAACCGCTTCATGGGCGTGGAGATTTCCGGCAAGACGCTCGGAATCATCGGCTGCGGCAATATCGGGACCAATGTCGCGACGCGCGCTCTCGGCCTCAAGATGCGCGTCATCGCGTACGATCCATTTCTCTCGGGGGAGCGTGCCGCGACCCTGGGCGTCGAAAAGGTGGAGCTCGACGAGCTGCTCACCCGCGCCGATTTCGTGACGCTGCACACGCCGCTCACCGCGCAGACGCGCAACATCCTCTCGCGGGAAAATCTCGCCAAGGCCAAGAAGGGCGTGCGCATCATCAATTGCGCACGCGGCGGGCTCGTCGACGAAGAAGCCTTACGCAAAGCGCTCGACGACGGCCATGTCGCCGGCGCGGCGCTCGATGTCTTCGTCACCGAGCCCGCGACACAAAATCCGCTCTTTGGCCGCCCCAATGTCGTGTGCACCCCGCATCTCGGCGCTTCGACGACGGAGGCGCAAGAGACGGTCGCCCTGCAGGTCGCGGAGCAGATGTCCGACTATCTGACACGTGGCGCCGTGACCAACGCGGTGAATTTCCCGTCGATCAGCGCCGAGGAGGCCCCGCGCCTGCGGCCTTATGTCGAGCTTGCGGAGAAGCTCGGCCTCTTCGTGGGCCAGATCGCGAGCGCGGGCATCGACAAGATTTCCCTCATCTACGAAGGCGGCGTCGCGGAGCTCAAGACCAAGGCGATTACCGCCTCCGCGTTGAGCGGCTTGCTAAAGCCCATTCTGCAGGACGTGAACCCCGTCTGCGCCGCCGCCATCGCCAAGGAGCGGGGCGTCGTCGTCGAAGAGATCACGCGCGAGGCCGAAGGCGATTATGAATCCCTCGTGACGTTGCGCGCGGCCACGGCTCAAGGCGGGATTACGGTCGCCGGGACCGTTTTCCACGACGGCAAACCGCGCATCGTGGGGGTGGGCGACATCGCGGTCGAGGCCGAGTTCACGCCGTCCATGATCTTCGTATCCAATGAGGACAAGCCTGGTTTCATCGGGCGCTTCGCCGGACTTCTCGGCGACGCCCAGATCAACATCGCGACCTTCGCGCTCGGACGCGACCGACCCGGCGGCTCCGCGATGGCGCTCGTCGCCGTCGACGGCGACGTCGCGAACGGGGCGCTCGCGGCGATCCGCAAGCTCAACGGCGTCAAGCGCGCTGCGGCGCTGCGGTTTTAGTCAGACAGTTCAAGCTGACCCTCGCCGATCCGGTCGGATTTTTCTCAACTGGATCGCGGCGCTTGCGTCGCCACTGTCGGAGACATGATCGGCACGTCCGATTTCGATATATCCATTGGCTCTATAGAAAGCTTCGGCATTCAATGAGGCGTCGAACTCCAAATACGCCGCACCTGCATCGAAGGCGAGAACTTCAATATAATTCAGTAGTCTTTGTCCAACACACCCCACAGTATTCGGCTTGACGTATAGGGCTCTCAGCTCGTTCCTCGACGGAATTGCCGTAGCGAAGCCAAGAACCTCTCCCTCGTGATCCGCTACCAAAGTTATGTAATGGGGATCCACGATCTCTTGTTCAACGCGCCTGACCCGCTCCGGAGTAGCGCCAGGTGACCACGACTCTAATATTGCCTCGTCATAGAAAGGCGCCGCCTTTGCGAACACGGCTTCTCTATGCACGCGCATGAGCGTCGCCGCGTCATCTCGGTGCGCGAGGCGAATCTGCACCATCGGTTTCTCTGAAACCATCTCAGCCCTGACTCACAACATTGATAAGCTCATGTGGCGGGAATTGCCGAGGGAAATCACCGTCGCGCAGAGGTCTCAAGAAAAAATGGACAGGCCGCTTGAAATTAGCTAAGAATCCTAGCTAGGAGACGCCTATGGAAACCGTCACGATCCACACCGCAAAAACAACCCTATCCCAACTTCTTGCTCGAGTTGAAGCGGGCGAGGAGATCGTGCTCGCGCGGGGCAAGGAGCCGATCGCCAAGCTCGTCCCGTTCCGCTCCAAGACGAAAGGCCGACATTTCGGCGCCTACAAAGGCTCTGTGAGCGTGGGGCCCGAATTCTTCGAACCATTGCCAGAACAAGAACTCACCGCCTGGGAGTGAGCCACGTATGCGCCTACTGCTCGATACGCATGCGTTCTTGTGGTGGCTCGCGGGCGACGAGCAGCTTTCGCCATCCGCACGCAGGGCAATCGCCGACCAAGACAACGACGTCTTCGTGAGCGCCGCTTCGGCCTGGGAGATCGCGACAAAGTATAGGATCGGCAAGCTGCCTGCCGTCACGGCAATCGTAGCGGATATCGACAGAGTGCTGTTAGATCAAAGTTTCGTTGGCCTTCCCATCAGCATCCGACATGGGCAAGCAGGGGCGCCTTGCCCGGACCACACCGAGATCCGTTCGATCGTATGCTGATCGCACAAGCCATGCTCGACGATCTCACGCTTGTTTCCAACGAGCTGGCTTTCGACGCCTACGGCGTCAGACGGCTTTGGTGAACTCGAGTTCGAACGTCCAACTTTCCATGTTACCCCCGCACAAACTCCCCGGCTCTAAACCCCTGCGCATAGAGCAGGGCGGTGAGATCGCCGAAGTCCACTCGGTTGTCGATCTCCTGCACAACCACCGGCTTGGCGTGAAAGGCGACGCCGAGGCCGGCGGCCTTCAGCATCGGCAGGTCATTGGCGCCGTCGCCGACGGCGAGCGTCGCAGACAAGGGAAGGCCCCGCTCGCCCGCGAGCCGTCGCAATGCCGCCTCCTTGCCTTCCTTGGTGACGATCGGCTCGCGCACCTCTCCGGTGAGCCTGCCCGCCTCGATGACGAGATCATTGGCGACCACCGCGTCGAAGGTCAGCATCGACTCAACGTGACGCACGAAATAGGCAAAGCCGCCCGTCACGAGCGCGACGGCGGCGCCATGCGCGCGCGCGGTCGCATTGAGCGTGCGGGCGCCCGGCGTCAGACGAATCCTCGCGGCGGCCTTGGCGAGCTCGGCCTCGGGCAGGCCTGAGAACAATGCGACGCGGGACTTGAGCGCCTCAGCGAAGTCGATCTCGCCGTTCATCGCCCGCCTTGTGATCTCCGAGACCTTGTCCTTGACGCCGATGAGCTCAGCGAGTTCGTCGAGCATCTCGTTCTCGATCAGGGTCGATTCGAGATCGGCGACGATAAGGCGCTTGCGACGGTTGTCCTTTGGCTGAAGGAAAAAATCCAGTCTCGCGCCGGGAAGACGGTCTGCAAGCGAGCAGCGGATCGCCACCGAAACGCGATGCGGCTCGGGGCCATCAAAAAAGAGATCGCAGGCGCATTCCGGCTGGAGCCAATCCGGCGCGCCAACCCGGGCGCCGTAATCGAGAAGCGTCTCGCGACATGCCGCCACAGCCTTCGCGACACGAGTCGCATCGGATTCTGCGGAGACGAGCGTGAGAACGTGTTCAGACATGCTTCGCCCTGGCGAGGGGTTTCGGAACGCGCTTCTAACTGTTCGGCGCCGGCATGTCCTGCGGGTCGGCTGACCGATTTCGCCTCATTGAAATGCAAAGGCGGCCTCGATCCGCTCGAAGGCCGCCTTTGGATTTAACTATCTTCAGAGGAGCCGCGCCGCGACAGGCTCTCAGCCCGAAGCAGAGCGCGCTCAAGTGGTTACTTGCCGAAGATGCTCGCGCGCAGGATCATTTTCATGCCCTCGCATTCGGCGTAGCCGACGAGGCCTCGCTGCTGCGACCCGGCGCCGGACGGCGGATGGCCCTTCCAGACGCAGCCCTTCTTGTCGTCCGAGCGATCGCTGATCGTGATCGTGTAATTGTCACCTGCGGCCTCTTCGCCCTCGACCTTATAGGTCAGCATCGAGCCGTTGTCCGACTGGATCTCGGCGGTTCCCTTGACCTTGTTGCCTTCCCTCGTGATGCTCCAAGTGCCCTGGCCGCCCTTGACGCCGCCCAGGTTCTCCTCGGTCACGAGCCATTGCTCGGCGGCGAGGGCAAGCGACGGGCTGAAGCAAAGAAGCGCCGCGGTCGTTGCGGCGAAGGCGAGCTTTTTCATTATGTCCTCCCTTGGAAGCGTTTTTTGTCTTCGTTAAACTCAGCTCCGCTCAGACTGGCGGGGCGAAGCGCGTCTATTGCCGCTTCCCAGGGGCGCGGCTTTTGCCCGCGAGGGGAGGCAGCGTCGGCTGGAGCGGATGAAACCCCGCCTATAGCGGCCGCGTTCCTTGAGCCGAGACCGCAAGTCGCAGCTAAATGCAAGGCCGTGTTTAATGTTGTGCTTCGGCCCCGTCAATCAAGGTGCGGCTGCGTTCACGTTACGCTATTTCGCCGTTTTGACTTTCGATACCGGGCGCCTCTTGCATTTTTTGTGACGCTCGGCGATAAGCCCCGCTCATAAACCGCCCGGCCAGTGATGGGCTGCCGGGGCGGTTTTTTTCGCTGTCCTCAGCTGCTGCCCTCGGGCCGCCGGCCGATGACGAGAGGGCCCCAAGGCCCCAGGGAGAGCAAAATGCCCAAGCTGAAGACGAAATCCGGCGCGAAGAAGCGCTTCAAACTCACCGGCACCGGAAAGGTGGTCTATGCCCAGAAGGGCAAGCGCCACGGCATGATCAAGCGCACGAACAAGCAGATTCGCAACCTGCGCGGCACGTCGATCCTGTTCAAGACGGACGGCGACAACGTGAAGAAATACTTCCTGCCGAACGGCTGACCGCCTCGCTCCCAAGCGCCAGAAAAGGATTATCGTCATGGCTCGCGTCAAACGCGGCGTCACCTCGCACGCCAAGCACAAGAAAACTCTGAAGGCCGCCAAAGGCTTCTACGGCCGCCGCAAGAACACAATCCGCGCCGCCAAGGCCGCCGTCGATCGGTCGATGCAATATGCGACCCGCGACCGCAAGGCCAAGAAGCGCACTATCCGCGCGCTATGGATTCAGAGGCTGAACGGCGCCGTGCGCGAATTCGGCCTGACCTATTCGCGCTTCATCGACGGGCTCAACAAGGCCGGCGTCACGATCGATCGCAAGGTGCTCTCCGAGCTCGCGATCCATCAGCCGCAGGCCTTTGCCGAGATCGTCGCCAAGGCGAAAGCCGCGCTGCCCGCCGCGGCCTAAGCCGCCACGCTTCCTGCGAGCCGGAGGCTTGCGGTCCATGCCCCGGACCGCGAGCCTTCGGCTCGTTTGTTTTGCGGCTCAGGCCAGATGCTTCGCGATCTCGGCGCGAAAGGCGGGGCCGACCTCGGGATGGGCGAGGCCGAAGGCGATATTGGCGGCCAGAAAGCCGAGCTTGGAGCCGGTGTCGTAGGTTCTGCCGTCGAAGCGCACGCCGTGGAACGCTTGCGCGCGCGCGAGCTCGATCATCGCGTCGGTGAGCTGGATCTCTCCGCCCGCCCCCTTCTTGCCGTGAGCGAGCAGCGAGAAAATCTCCGGGTTCAGGATGTAGCGGCCGGAGATCATCCAGTTGCTGGGCGCCGTTCCCTGCGGCGGTTTCTCGACCATGCCGGCGATCTCGAAGCTCGCGCCATAATCCTTGCCGATGGCGACGATGCCATATTGGTGCGTCTCGCTCGGGGGGACCTCCTCGACGGCGATGACATTGCCGCCATGCTTCTCATAGGTCTCGATCGCCTGTGCGAGGCAGCGGCTTTTCTTCGGGCCGCTGGGCATGGTGATCATGTCCGGCAGCAGCACGGCGAAGGGCTCGTCGCCCACGATATCGCGCGCGCACCAGACGGCGTGTCCCAGGCCCAGCGGCGCCTGCTGGCGCGTGAAGCTCGTCTCGCCGGCCTTGGGAAGGTCGGCCATCAGCGCGTCGTATTCCTTCTTCTTGCCGCGCCGCTGCAGCGTGTCCTCGAGCTCATAGGCCATGTCGAAGTGGTCTTCGATCGCCGACTTGCCACGGCCCGTCACAAAAATGAAATGCTCGATGCCGGCCTCGCGCGCCTCGTCGACGACGTGCTGCACCACCGGCCGGTCGACGACCGTCAGCATCTCCTTCGGCACAGACTTGGTGGCCGGAAGAAATCTCGTGCCGAGGCCAGCGACGGGCAGAACGGCCTTGCGGATACGCTTGGTCATGAGGGGCTTCCATGGTCTGGCGGTTTCGGGTCGGCGTCGGCAGACGAGAGCAAGCGCCGAAAAAGTTACACGAACTTTCGCTGTCGAAGCGCGGCTTTTGGCATTTGGACCCGGCGCGAAACCGCGCTAAGTCGATGGGCGAGTCGCGCGTTCGCCCGTAGCATCGAGCACGCGGCGCGCGCAAGCGGGAGCAGGCGATGACGGTTCTTGTGACGGGCGGCGCGGGCTACATCGGCAGCCATATGGCGCTCGCGCTCATCGACGCCGGCGAGAAGGTCGTCGTGCTCGACGATCTTTCGACGGGGTTTCGCTGGTCCGTGCCGGAAGGCGTCCCGCTCGTCATCGGCGATTTCGGCGACGAAAATCTCGTGGCCGAGACCATCGCGCGTTACAAGGTGAGCGAGATCGCGCATTTCGCCGCCAAGATCGTCGTCCCCAACTCTGTAGCCGATCCTCTCGGCTATTACCTAAATAACACCGCCAAGGCGCGCACGCTGCTCGAGTCGGCGGTGAAGCAAGGGGTCGAGCGCTTCATCTTCTCCTCGACCGCGGCGGTCTACGGCGATCCGTCGAAGAACCCGGTGAATGAGGACGAGCCGCTGAAGCCCGTCTCGCCCTACGGCCGGTCGAAGCTCATGGTCGAGTGGATGCTCGAGGACACGGCGCGCGCGCACGGTCTGCGTTACGTTGTCCTGCGCTATTTCAACGTCGCGGGCGGCGATCCGAACGGGCGCTCCGGCCAGTCGACGCCGAAAGCCACACATCTGATCAAGGTCGCCGTTCAGGCGGCGCTGGGCCTGCGCGACAAGCTGCAGGTATTCGGGACCGATTATCCGACCCCGGACGGCAGCTGTGTGCGCGATTACATCCAGGTCACCGATCTCGCCAACGCGCATCTCGACGCGCTGCGCCACTTGCGCGCTGGCGGCGACAATCTCGTCTGTAATTGCGGCTATGGGCGCGGCTTTACGGTGCTTGAGGTCATCGAGACGGTGAAGCGCGTATCGGGCGTGAATTTCCCGGTGGAAATCGCGGGCCGTCGTCCCGGCGACCCCGCGGCGATCCTCGCGGGCAACGCGCGCATTCGAGACAAGCTCGGGTGGAAGCCCGAGCACGACGATCTCGAACAGATCGTACATCAGGCGCTCGCCTGGGAGCGCGGCCTCGCGAAGCGTGAGGCGGTGTGACGAGTATCGCGTCGCGTCCCCGACGCTTTGTCTCGAGAGCGCGCGTTTCACTCGCGGCCGTTGGACACCAGCTCGCTGTAAACCAAAATGCTGAAGCGGTTGAGAAGGTTCCTGCCGTGGGGCTCACGGAATGAGGCCTTATGCGCTTCGATCTTGCAATAAGCGAGCGTCAGGCCATTGACGATGTCGGCCTGCGAAAGCTGAGGAGAGGTTTGGCGCACACGAGCAATGAGCTTCGTGATCGTCGAAAGCAATGTCTCCGCCTTCATCGAAGTGAGTTCCGCGTTGATCTTGGGATCATCGATCGACGGCACGGGCGGCGCGAACTCGCTGTTCTTGCAAGGGTCGTTCTCCTCCTCGATGGCGCCCGCGCCAGAGATCGTGCTGACGGTCTGCGCGCGTATCTCGCCGACGAGGCCCGTCTCCTTGAGCACTGGGGCCGCATTCGACCACGCGTTACGCACGTAATCGGTGACGTCGGCGATCTGCTGGTCCGTCAAGTTTTCCCCGATCGCCGGCATCGGCGCGTAAGTCCCCGTCGCCTGCCGTCCGCCCAAGATCACGCGGATCACGTCCTCGGGGCCCTTGGCGCGCACAAGCTCGTTGCCCGCGAGAGCAGGAACGGCGCCCTTGATGCCTTCTCCATTCACCTGATGGCAGGAGGCGCAATAGTCGAGATAGACGTTCGCGCCCGACGCATGCGGGCCGGTCTCCCCACTCGGACGCTCCGCCTGATAATCCGATATCGGGGGGATGGTCTTGAGATAAGCGGCGATCGCATGCAGGTCGCTGTCGGTGAGATGCGAGAGGCTGTCGTGAACGACCTGCGCCATCGGTCCGACGACGACGCCTCTGCCGGGGGCCTCGCCCTTCTTCAGGATTTGCACGAGTTGGTCCTCGGACCAGCGCCCGATGCCTCGCCTGACGTCTGAGGTGATGTTGGGCGCGTACCAATCGGCGATCGCGCCGCCGGAAAAGGCTTTCGCCGTAATGGGCTGCATCGCGAAGCCCTTGGGCGTGTGACAATCGCCGCAATGGCCGAGACCCTCGACGAGATAGGCGCCGCGATTCCATTGCGCCGACTTGGAGCCGTCAGGTTGGAACGCGCCGGGATGGAAGTAGAGATCGTTCCAGGGCGCGAGGCCCTCCCGGATGTTGAAGGGGAAGCTGAAGCGCGCCGGCTTGGAGGGCGTCTCCGACGGACGCAGAGTTTTTAAGTACGCGTGGATCGCGTCGACGTCCTCGCGCGAAACCTTGGTGAACCACTGATAGGGGAAGGCGGGGTATAGCAACTCGCCATGCTTGCCTTTGCCTTCGTGCATCGCGCGATAAAAATCGTCGTCGCTCCAGGCGCCGATGCCGTGGGCTTTGCTGGGCGTGATGTTGGGGGGCCAAATCTCCCCGAACTTCGTGTTGATCGGCTCCCCTCCCGCATAGGGCGCGCCGCCCGGGCGAGTGTGACAGGCGCTGCAATCGCCGGCGCTCGCAAGATATTGCCCTCGAGCGACGAGTGACTGATCCGCCGTCGCGGGAGAGGACGGCGGAGACGGCGCCGCGCGCGCGGGTCGCGATTTGGACGAGATGGCAAGCGCGGGCAAGGAGAACACGACATGCGAGAGCAAAACGAAACTGAGCAAGGATGCGTGAAATTTGATCCGGTCCATGCGACTTCCCCGTAAGTCGACGCGCTCCAGAGAGCTTAAGACAAAGACAGAGTCCGTAGCCGAGGAAGGAAGGGCGTCCATCCCTCGTGGGCCCGTGCTTAGGCCTTAAAAGACCTAAGGGGTACCGGGGCGCCGACAAGGGGCGCCCAGCCATTCCGCAGCGATCGGTTAAGTGGGATGGCAGGACGAGTTGGGCGATCTGCCTGAAGTTAGCGCAGTAGCCCCAGCCCCAGGATGCCGGTGAGGATTAGATAGATCGCGACGACATAGTTCAAGACCCTGGGCCAGATAAGGATCAAGACGCCGGCGATGATGGCGACGATGGGTTGAATATGCGCTGCGCCAATGACCATGAGCTGCTCCTGCAAAAACGCCTCGCGAACGGGCGAAGGGTCATCTGCTCATATCGAGCGCGGCTCCGGCGTGACAAGCGCGGATAGCCGGCAAGCGCTTTGGACTGCGCCCATGGAGGCGTAACCCTCATCGCGAGCGCAGCGAAGCGATCCTGGAGCAACGCCGGCGCGTTCTGTCGCCTGTTGCGTGGCCGGAGGCGACGTGGATCGCGAAAGCTGCCCCTTAATCCCTTCGTCGCTTCGCTTCTCGCAATAACGCGCGCACGGAGCGCGCTGCATCGCAGACAAAAAGCGACGGGTCAGGCGCTCAGATCGGGGACTCTGGCGTGGGGACGGGCATCCGGGTCACTGGGATTGGGGTTCGGGTCGCCGAAGATCCGGCCGAGTTGACGCACGAACTCGCGGTTGGGGTGATTGGCGAGGATTGTCCGCGCGTTCAGATAGCTCGAGGCGAGCTTCCAAGGATCGTTGAACGCGCCCACGAATTTGCGATAGGCGGCGAAAGCGGCTTCCTTGTCGTTCAAGATGAGCTGCGCCTCGCCGCGGGTCGCTTCCACCCATTCGTCGGCTTGGCCCGTCTTTTCGGCCTCGTCGCAATCGCGAAGCGCCTGCCGCGCCAGTTTCTGCGCCGCCTCTCGATCGCCTTTGAACACAAATTCGAGAAAGGCGAGATTGATCCCATGATAATAGGCCTGCGCGTGATTGTTCTTGCTTCGCGCTTGCGCCAAGGCCTTCTCGTAATGCGTGAAAGCGGCGTCACCGTCCTCCTTCTGACGGTTCTCCAGCCATTTGCGCTTGAGACGGCCCGCGAGCGCGCCTAAGGCGTCGCTTTCCAATTGGGGACGCTTGCTCAACAAACGATAGGCGTCGTCGCGACGCCCCACGGCGTCGAGCGCAATCGCCAGCTCAACCAACGCCCTCTCATCGAGGCCATCGGCCTTGTCGTAATATTTCGCGATCACGCGATTGAACTCGCCGCGTTCGATCATGCGCAGCGCCGAGTCGCCGACGTCTCCGTCCTTTTCATCGCTGATGCGCCGGCTGATGAGCGTGGCGAGATTGTCATCGCCGGCCGCCGGCGAAAGCATCGAGACGTGGTTGCCCGCGACGACCGCCTGCTGTTGCGGGGCAAATGGCGCAAGCGAGGATTCGGTCGGGACGAACTGGTCCCTCTCCCCGGCGACGGCCAGAAAAGAGAAAGGCGGCTTGTCTCCGAACTTCGCCTTCCACTCCGCTCGCAGCGTCTCCACGAACGGCCCGCCCCAGGCCATGTCTCTCAGCTGGCGTTTCCAGAGCGTCGCCGGCCACTTGGATTTCTTGAGGCCGTTGCTCGGCGTCCCCAAGAGGATGACGGAGCGCGTGCGCTCGACCAGCCCCGGAAAGTCGAGGAGCGCTCGCTGCACCACGAGCCCGCCCATGCTGTGCGCGATCAAGACCAGCGTGTCGTAAGATGAGAAGCCGGCGGCCAGGAGATCCGTCGCCAAGAGCTTGCTCACCGTCTTCAAATCGGCGTCGGCGGCCCATAGGCCGGAGATGTCCAGATTGGGGCTCGTCGCGTAGCTGATCGTGCAGACATCCCAGCCCTTGAGATCCGCCTGCGCCTCGATTCGCGGGAGAAGCTGCGTCCAGGTCGTCGCACCGCTGCCGGTGAAGCCGTGGACGAAAACGATTGCGGCTTTGGAGTCGGATTTGCGCGTCCAGGCGATGGAGGCCTTCGGCCTTGAGCCGAAACCAAAGAAGGCCAGCAGCGATTCAAACATCCCAAGTCTCCCAACGAATAATCTGAAGCCGAGAGTCGCGAATGCGGCTTGGGCCGAGCAGAAGACTGGCGCCGCTCGGCGTTTCTGGCAAGGCCGGCGACGCGAGGGGATGAATCAGCGCAGGAGGCCGAGTTCCAATATGCCGGTCACAATGAGGTAGATCGCGATGACGGCGTTCAGCAGTTTTGGTTGAATGAGGATCAGAACGCCGGAGACAATGGCGATGAGCGGGTGAAGATTGGCGATGCCGATAGTCATGGGTTGCTCCGGTGGGCGCAGGGACCAACACGTTCTATGAAGGTCCGGTTCACTCTAGCAGAGACTTCCACCGGATTGCGCGACCCTCGAGAATGTCTATCCTACTCGGTCAAATTATCGGCCACCGTCGCGCGAGGGGGACATGGAGCCGGACATCGTCGACCGGATTTACGAAAGCGCTTTCGTCCCCGAGCTATGGCCGGGAGTGCTGGCCGAGCTTGAGAAGATAGCGAATGGCCTTGCTGGCCTCTTCATCACGAAAGCCGATGTGCACTATTGGGCCGCTTCGCCAAGAGGTCGGGAAGGGGCAAGCAAATTAGTGAATGAAGGCTGGATGTGGAGCGGGCAGGTGAGCGCCCGTTTTTTATCTGCCTGCCATTCCGGTTTTTTGGCCGACTTGGACATCTTTACACCGGAAGAACTGGATCAAGAGCCTTTGTATCGCGACTTTTTGCGTCCACATGGGACGGGAGGCATCGTTGGCACATACATTCGGATGCCTACAGGCGAAAATGTGAACTTCTTTCTGTCGCGACGACTTGAACATGGTCCTCCTGAAAGCCGTCTCATCCATACCCTCGACGCGCTGCGACCCCATCTCGCGCGCAGCGCTCTCACGTCGGCGCGTCTGCAAATGGAACGGGCGCGGGCTGCCGGAGAGACGCTCGCGGCGCTCGGCCTCCCCGCGCTGGTTCTCGATCCGCAGGGCAAGGTGCTGGCAGCCAACTTCCTGGTCGAGAGGCTCACGAAGTTTGTGCTGTGGCGGGTGCGGGACCGCGTTTCCCTGATCGATAGATCGGCGGATCAATTGCTGCGCGAAGCGATCTCAGCGGTCGAAGCGCCGCAAGGCAGCGTGCGCTCTTTTCCGGTCCGTCATGCGGAAAGTGGAACCGTGATGGTCGCCCACCTCATCCCTATCCGCCTTTCGGCGCGCGACGTTTTCCTGCGCTGCGCCGCCGCGCTTGTCCTCACACCCGTAACGGCGCCGCAGGCGCCTCCCGTCGAGCTCGTGCAGTCCCTCTTTGATCTTACGGCCGCGGAAGCGCGGGTTGCTCGGAGTTTGGCTGAGGGAGAGACCGTCGATTCGATCGCGTCTTTTCAAGGCGTCACGCAGAATACGATACGTAGCCACATCCGCGGCGTGTTGGAGAAAACGGGCTGCAATCGCCAAGCCGACGTCGTTTCGCTCCTCACCGCGATCTCCCCTGGTCGCCTGACGCCTCTGACCTGACCGTAGGGAAAAGTCGCATCCCTCATCAAATTTGATGAGGCGGCGGCTGCGGTAGCACCATAGCATTTGTCTCGATCGAAGAGTGAGCGAGGAGAAATGAAAATGGACAATTTAGCAATTCAGCTAGTCTATAAGCAGCAGAACCCGACCACGTAATCGGCGCCGTTCGACGGTTGATGAGGAACAAAATCATATTTTGTTATGAATAATGTAACTACGATTTAGGTGATTTCAGAGCGCATCTTCCAATATAAATTTGATAAACATGATAGCGCGAGCGGACAACGCTCGCGCTATTTCACGTTAGCAAGGTTGCGTCTGACCTTCTGAGTTCCGGCTACACTCGTGAATATCTCGATAAGGGCCGCTTCTGCTATTGTTACTGGCTATCATGTCATAAAGACAATGAGCGGCCCGGCTCACCCCCTCGGCTTCGCGCGCTTCGTCGGCAGGGCGTTCGCCGGATCATCCGGCCAGACATGGCGCGGATAGCGGCCCTTCATCTCCTTCTTGACGTCGTTCCAGGAGCCTTTCCAGAAGCCCGGCAGATCGCGCGTCGTCTGGATCGGCCGATGCGCCGGCGAAAGCAGTTCCAAGGTGATGGGAACACGGCCTTTCGCCAGCGTCGGATGCCGCGCGAGGCCGAAGAGCTCCTGCACGCGCACCGAGAGCAGCGGGCCGTTCGCGGCCGCATAATCGAGCGCGATGGATGAGCCCGCCGGCGTCTCGAAAAAGGCCGGCGCCTCCTCGTCGAGCCGGCGGCGCAACGCATAGGGCAGGAGCGCGGCGAGCGCCGCATCGAGATCGCCCGTCTCGATCGCCGCGAGGCTCGTGCGCCCGAGAATATGCGGCGCGAGCCAGTCGGCCGCCCCTTCGGCGAGCGCCGCGTCGGAGAGATCGGGCCACTCCTCGCCTTCCGCCGCGCGCAGAAAGGCGACGCGGTCGCGCAACTGGCTCTGCGCCTTGCCCCAGGGCAGGCGCGCGACGCCGAGGCTCGCCGCGCCTTGCGCGAGAATCTGCGCCGAAGAGAGATCGGGCTCGATCGCGAGGTTCTGCTCGGACAGTCGGATCGCGCCGAGCTTCCTGAAGCGTCGCCGCCGTAGCGCGCCGCTCTCGGGCTCGAAACGCGTCTCGTCGCGCGCCTCGATGCGGCTCGCGGCGATCTCCTCGACCTCGGGGAGGGTCAGCGCCGCCGCCGCGAGAATGCGCGCTGCGCCGGCGCGTCCAGCGATCTCGGCGACGGCAAGAAACGCCTCGCGCGACAGCGCATGCTCCGGCGGCAGCGAGGCCGCGCGACCGTTCGCCATGGTGAAGGCCCCCCCGCCCCGCCCCTTGGCGATGCGGTCGGGAAAGGCGAGCGCGATGAGCGCGCCATCGGAGGGCGGGGGCGATCCTCTCTCCCCGCGCGCGGCGAGAGGGTCAGGGCGAGGGGCTTGGGCGGCTCGCGCGATGCCCTCGGCGAGGCGCCTTGCGTCGCGCCCCCGCGGCGAGCTTTCGCGCGTGAAACGCTCCAAGCGGTGCGACAGATCTGGATCGTCGCCGCCGAGCCCGCGCTCCGAGAGCAGCGTCGCGAGCCGCGCGGCGCGCAGAGCTTCGCCCCGCTCCGCCGCCTCTGTGATCATCGACGCCAGACGCGGCGGCACGGGGAGGCTTCGCATCGCCTCGCCTTTTTTGGTGAGGCGGCCGTCTTCGTCGAGCGCGCCGAGCGACTTGCAGAGCGCCAGCGCCTCGACCCATGCGGGCGCGGGGGGCGGATCGAGAAAGGCGAGCTTGGCGGGATCGCTCACGCCCCAATGCGCGAGGTCGAGCGCCAACCCCGAGAGATCGGCGGCGAGGATCTCCGGCTCGGCGAAGGCGGGAAGCGCGCCCGTCGCGGCCTCTTCCCAAAGCCGGTAGCAGACGCCAGGCTCGACGCGGCCAGCGCGGCCGCGCCGCTGCTCGACATTGGCGCGCGAGGCGCGGATCGTTTCCAGACGGGTCAGCCCCAGCCCCGGCTCGAACCGCGGCACGCGCGAGAGCCCGCAATCGATGACGACGCGCACGCCCTCGATGGTGAGCGAGGTCTCGGCGATCGAGGTCGCGAGCACGATCTTGCGTTTTCCCGCGGGCGGCTTCGCGATGGCGCGATCCTGCTCGGCCCGCTCGAGCGCGCCATAAAGCAGGCAAAGCTCGACGTTCGGCGGCAGGCCGCGCTCCTCGATGAGTTGGGTCGTCCGGCGAATCTCGGCCTGTCCGGGCAGGAAGACGAGGATGGAGCCTTCCTCCTCGCGGATCGCACGCATGACGGCGCGCGCGATGTCTTCCTCCAGCCGCAGAGAGGAATCGCGGCCGATGTGGCGCGTCTCGACGGGGAAAGCGCGGCCCTCGCTTGCGACGACGGGCGCGTCGTGCATGAGGCTCGCGACGCGCGCGCCATCTAACGTCGCGGACATCGCGACGAGACGCAAATCCTCGCGCAGACCCGCCTGCGCGTCAAGCGCCAGCGCGAGGCCGAGGTCGGCGTCAAGCGAGCGCTCGTGGAATTCGTCGAAGAGCACGGCGGCGACGCCTGCAAGCTCGGGATCGTCGAGGATCATGCGCGCGAAAACGCCTTCGGTGACGACCTCGATGCGCGTCTTGGCGGAAACCTTGGTCTCCAGCCGCATGCGCAGCCCGACCGTCTCGCCCACGTTCTCCTTCAGCGTCGCGGCGAGACGCTGAGCGGCGGCGCGAGCGGCGAGACGGCGCGGCTCGAGCAGGATCAGCTTGCCGTCACCGCGCCAAGGGGCGTCGAGCAGCGCCACCGGCACGCGTGTGGTCTTGCCCGCCCCGGGCGGCGCGACGAGCACCAGATTCGGCTGCGCTGTGAGCGCGGCGTCGAGCTCGGGCAGGATGTCGTCGATCGGCAGGCGATCGGTAAAGGCGCGGACCAAGCGGGGCTCCGGGAGTGTGGGCCGCTACAGATGCGCGATGGGGGTGGGTGGTGGCAAGGGAGGCGGGCGGGCGGAGGACTTGGTTATTTGAATTGTTCAAACTCGCCATTGTGGCCGCAGTCATTCTGCTGGAGGCCTGGGCTAATCGCTCGGCACATGCGCAGGGATACCCCCTCACCGATCTCGGCGGCTTTAGCGTTTCCGATGCAATCAATGACGCTGGGCAGGTGGTCGGAAAGTTTGTGCCATAGAAGTGCTGAATGTCGAGCCACGGCATTGCGCTCTCGCGCTTGGCGTCTTGCTGACGGGAGGCGCGCGCCAAAATCCAAAAACATCGCGCTGGAAAGCAGGTGGGGTGCTGCTAGAATACAAATGAACCGGAATGCACCAACGTGAGCAAGCCCATGTCCGCCGCTTTCACCGTCCGCCTTGATGAGACCACGCTCGGCGCGCTCGATCAACTCGCCGAGAAAACCGAGCGCTCTCGCAACTGGCTCGTCGCCAAAGCCATCGAGGATTACCTCGCCCTCAACGCTTGGCAGGTCGGCAAGATCGAGGCCGGGATCGCTGCCGCCGACAGCGGCGACTTCGCCAGCGATTATGAGTTGGCTCGCGTGCGGAAGAAATTCGCGGTCCAGGAATGAAGCTTCGCTGGACGACTCCGGCGCTGCGCGACCTCGAGACCATCGGCGACTACATCGCAGGCGAGAATCCCGCCGCCGCGTCTCGCCTTGTTAACCACATCCTCGATCGAACTGAGTTGCTGGCGGAGCATCCGCATATCGGGCGCCCGGGCCGCGTTCCGGGAACCCGAGAACTGGTCGTCACCGACACGCCATACATCGTCCCCTACCGCGTACGCGGCGACGTGCTGCAAATCCTTGCCGTCCTTCACGGTGCGCGACGCTGGCCGGATCGCTTCGACTAAAGGCACAGAAACGAATGGCGATCCCGCTCATGAAGCGTTCGCTTTCCAGATGACACGTTCGGTCTTCGTAGCTTCATCCGGGCCAATTACGCTTGGGTCGCCAAATGCGTTATCAATAGGACGAAGGGCATGAACGAGCAGAGCGCAGAAGCTGAGCTCGACGATCTGCAAGCCGCCTATAAGGCGGCGATGGAGGAATGGATCGCCGCGATCCGCAAGGAAGAGGCGCTCGTCTGCGTCGCCTCTCACTCCGTGGCCGAAATCGACAAATGGGAAGGCGCCCATTTCGAGGAGGAGGACGCGCGCGACAAGGTTCTGGCGGCGAAAGAGGCCTATGAAGACGCGCTGCGCTTGAAGTTCTTCAACTTTTAGTCCCCCCCAGGGTTTGCGCGCATGTCTGATGGTGGAGAGTTGAGCGATCTCAATTCGTCGCTCTTGCTGGTCGAGGCGCTGAGCGTTGCGAGCGTGGCCGCGCTTTCCTACGTCTCGACAAATTTCGATAATCTCGTTGTTCTCTCGGCTTACGGCGTCAAGCCCGGCTATCGGCCACTTTACGTGAGGCTGACATTCATTTGCGTCTGCGTGACGGTTCTCTTGGTCAGTTTCCTGCTCGCGCAGGCGGCTGACAGCGGCATATCGGCGAAGCAGGTGCGTTACCTGGGGCTCATTCCCATTGCGCTCGGCGCCTATCAACTCTTGAAGCTGACGCTGAACCGTGTCGGCGGGACGGACCCGGGCGCGGACGAGGCGCCGGTTCCGACAGGCTTCGCCACCTATTTGGCCTTCGCCTTGGTGCTTTTGGCGAATAGCAGCGACAGCATCAGCATCATGACGCCGCTCCTGGCCGATTTGAAGCCGTTGCTTGTTCTCGTGAGTTTCGCCGCGGCCATGGTCATGGCCATTCTTATGACTTGGCTCGCCAACATCTTGGCCCATCATCCGGCGTCGAGGGCTTCTCTCGAAAAGATAGCCAAATGGGCGCTTCCCTTCCTGCTCATCGGGATCGGCGTGCTCATATTCACGGATCGGCCATCCGATATTTTCCTCCAGTAGCGTTTCGCTAGGCGGGACGCGTAAGCTGAGCGCCGTCCGCTTACTCCAACGACCCGAGATAGGCCGCGACCTCGGAGATCTGCTGCGTCGTTAGGCCGTGGGCGATGGGTTCCATGAGCTGCGACGTGTCGGGCTTGGCGGGGTCCTGGCCGCGCTCCTTGCTCCAATTCGAGAGCTTCCTGATCGTGTAATCATAGAGCTGGCCGGCGAGCCGCGGCATAGCGCCCTGGCCCTTCGCGTCCTGCCCGTGACAGGAGGCGCAGGGAGGGACGTTCGCCGAGGGCACGCCCTCCTCGAAGATTTTCTTGCCGGCGGGGATGAGCTCTCTGGGCTCACCGCCGAGCGGCTTCGGGTTCAGGTTTTGAAAGCCTTCCGCCAGCGCGTTGAGCATGCCGGGTCTCAAGACATGCGCCACGTTGAACATCACGGGGTTCACGCGTCGGCGCTCGATGAAGGCCTGCAGCTGATTCTGGAGATATTCCGGCTGCTGACCCGCGAGACGCGGCATCGGATAGGCGCCGCGAAAGCCCTGTCCCGACACCCCGTGGCAGGTCTTGCAATAGGTGAATTTTCCCTCGAACTCGGCTCTGGGGGGCGCATCCGCCTGGGCCGCTTGCGGCTTGGCGGCCTCAGCCTTGGGAGGCTCAGCTTTGGGAGGCTCCGCATTCAGGCCCGCGGCGCGTCCCGCTGTCGAGCAAAACAGCGCGGCGAGAGCCAGGCCGACAAAAAGCGGCGAGCGAAGTCCTGTCATCGGAAGGCTCCCTTGAATTGAGCGTGTCGTGTGGCCGCGCAGCGCGGCAAGCTACCGCACAAAGCTCAGGTAAGAAGCGAGCGCGTCGACTTCCTCTCGCGAGAGGCTCGTCGCGACCTGCGGCATGGGGAAGGCGGAGGCGTGAAAGCCTTCCGACCACTGCGCGAGCCGGCTCTTGAGATAGCCGTAAGACAGTCCCCCCAAGCGTGGGATGGCCTCGAAGCCTTGCGCGTTGGGACCGTGGCAAACGACGCAGGCCGCGACATTCGCATCGGCGGCGCCCTGCTCATAGAGCACCCTGCCCGCCTCGACGAGCGCGCTGTTTCCGTCACTCGCGGGCTCGGCGGGAAGCGCCGCGAAATAGGCCGCGAATTCGTTCGCGCGCTCGGGACTGAGCCGCGCCGTGGCGCCCCACATGTACTGCTTCGAAAGCGGATTGTCGCGACTGTGGTCCTTGAAGGCCAAAAGCTGCTCCACGATGTAGTGGGGCTTTTGTCCGGCGATCTGCGGCGCGGTGGAGAAGCCCTGCGCAGAGGAGCCGTGGCACCAGGTGCAGTTGCGCACGGGCAGCTCTTCCTGCGCCCGCGACGGCGCGGCGGCGCAGAGAAGCATCGCCAGCAGCGCTAGTTTTGTCGGCTGAAATCGCATGGTCCGCTCACCTCAGCGTGCTGAGATACGCCGCAAGGGCCGAGATCTGCGCGGCGTTGAGATTGTGCGTGGTCGGGACCATGATCGCCGAGGCGTCGCTCTTGCCGGCGCCGCCCTGGCCGCGCTCGCGGGTCCAGCCCGACAGCGCCTTCACCGTATAGGGATAGAGCTGGCCAGCGAGGCGCGGGATCTCGCCGTGCCCCTTGGCGTCCGGGCCGTGGCAGGCAGAGCAGGCGGCGATATTCGCCTCCGGCAATCCCTCCTCGTAGATCGTCCTTCCCAGTCCCGTGTTGCCGCCCGCCGCGCCGCCGATCGGCGGCGGATTGAGCTGGTAGAAATATTGGGTCAGCGCGTTGAGCATCCCGGGGCTCAGCGCGTGCGCCACGTTGAACATGACGGGGTTCACGCGACGGCGCTCGATGAAGGCCCTGAGCTGATTGCTGATGTATTCGGGCTGCTGGCCGGCAAGCCGAGGCATCGGGTAGTAGCCGCGGTAGCCTTCGCCCGAGAGCCCGTGGCAGGTCTTGCAATAGTCGGCCTTCCCCTCGAAGCCGCTCTCGGCCGCGACGCGCCAGATCCGCGGGCGAGCAGAGCCCGTCGCCGTGAATGCGATGGCGATCAAAACCGCGCAAAGCGCCGTCACCGGAACCGTCAGCTTCATGATCTTCCCCCGCCCATGCCCCGCTTCGTGTAATCCCGTCGCGCCGAAGCGGCTAGAACGCGAACCACGTGTAAAGCAACAGCGTGTTGTTGTCGGTCGCAGTATGCGTGCGCCAACTGCTGCCGTTGTAATAGATTCCATTCGCGTCGAAGTTCGACGTCCCGCCGTTCATCGACAGGTAATGCGTGTAGGAGAGCCCGATCTTGGCGTTCGCCCAGGGCCAGAACTCCGGGCCGCCCTTGCTGAAGGGCATGTAGGCGAAATCGAAGATCAGCGCCGAGCCGTTCGGCAGGCCGACAGCGGACGAGCCCCCATTCGGATAGGGGACAGGGCCGTTAGCGCCGGCGCCGCCCGCAAGCCAGCCGAGCATCGCGTTTCCGTAGAGAGTAAAGTCCGGCGAGCCGCTCACATGGTAATAGCTGACATAGCCGCTCAGCGTGCGGTCCCACGTATAGCCCGCCGTCGCCTTGAAGCTCAGCAGATAGTTGAGCGCATTGGACGACGCGGCGTAGCCGCCGTTGGCCGGCTGGCCGTAGAAGTTGAGAATGTTGTTGTTGGCGATGAATTGCGACGCGATCCCCTGCGCATAGGTTCCCTGGAGATTCTGCATCTCGGTGATACGCGTGAGTTGCAGGGTCAGCGCGTGCACGCCACTGATATATTGATACTGCGCATCGAGGCCGATGTCGCGGTAGTAATCGACGCCATAGCCGATGATACGTCCCGGCAGCACCGCCGGGTAGAAGCCGAAGGCGCCGATCATCAGCGAATGCTCGCCCCAGTTCTTCTCCAAGGCGACGCGCCAATAGGGAGAGGCGTTGGCGAGCGAGCTCGACGAACAGGCGATCGTGTAGTTTTGCGGGTTCTGCGTGTAGGGCTGCCAGGCCGGGACGGGCCCGGTGCCGAATATGTCGGTGATGGCTGGACGTGCGGCGGAGGACCAAGCCTGCACATTCGCAATGTAGTCCGCATTATAGCCGCAGGCGTAGCCGAGCGCGCCCTGCATGCCTTTCGACATGGGGTGGTAGAGCGAGGTCTCCACATAGAGCATGTCGTTAAGGAAGGCGTAGGCGCCCGTGCCGACCGTCGTGCCCGCCCAGGAGCCTTCGATCTGCGTGCCCGGCAGCCCAAAGGCCGGCGCGAGGCTCGCGGCGACATAGGGGAAACCCCAGGCCGGCGTCGTGTTCCAGACGTCCTGCACCGTGGGATTGTTGTTGGCGGTCAGTCCGAAGATGGCGTCGACCCCGCCGATGTTCGCCGTCCGCGTGTAGCGGATGTCGGTATTGTCGAGGAATGTGCGCTGGTCGGCCTTGTCATAGGTGCCTTGGATGAAAGCGCCCAGATTTTCGTAAATCTTGCCGCCGTAGAACAGGCTCGCCTGCTGCATGATGAAATTGTCGTTCACATGCGCGTCGGGATAGCCGCCGGTGTTGGTCGGCGGCGTGTCCTGCTGGACCTTGGTCTTCGTGAAGGTCGGCAGCACCATCGCGGCGATCGGCGGAGCCTCCCAGGGCTCGGTCCCGCCGGTGGCCGTGTAGCCGCCCAGCTTGAAACGCCGTCCGTAAGGCGTCAGCTCGGGGAAGTTCGTGTGGCAGGTCGCGCAAGGCTGCCCGGTCTGGCGGGCGAAGCTCGGCACCGCTTCAGCCGGGCTAGAGAAGGTGATGGCGGCCACGAGGCCCATTAATCCGAAAATCGACGGGATACGCATATTGGCGCCAGCGGCCGAGCAGAACGCCACCCACTCGCAAATGTCTCTCGGCATGGCGGCCTCCTAAGCAGAAATCGTTTTTCGGCCTCGACGCGCGCGTCAGCCAAGCTGCAGACTCATTGATGTCAGCGCCACGACAGCGCGCCCGAATCGTAGCGATTTTATGTTGCACCGCGCAAACTTGGCTAGTTATTTCCTGTCTCAAAGTATGATACGCCGCCACTTAGCGTAATATACCACGAAAGTCTCGTATTAAGCAGCAATTTATTGGAGCAAACGTCAGCGTCTGTCAGCCGCAACATTTGGGCGGCGAACCCCTTATATGAAGTAATATCATTGTCATCCAGCTTCCACCTTGAATAAGTCACGCTTCCGCCCGAGCTTCGCGCGCGCATGCGATATACTGACACCGATTCTGCGACGCAGCAACGGGATCACCTCTGTTTTTATGATCACTTTTTCTTTTTGCCATGCACAATATTCGCATATGCGGCTCAAATATTAGCAAATTTTCTAGAAATAGCCCCTCGATGCAAGGAACGAATGACTTTGATTAGAGTTTCCTTTCTAACCGATAATCTTTCTGTAGCTGGCCGCTTTCCAGAGTTCGCCTTCCTAAGGGAGGTCGTCATGTCAAAGCTTCGATTAGCATGCATCGTCACCGCGACAGGGGCGACGACCATCTGCGCGCTGCCTCTTCAGGCGCAAATCAAAGCGGCCGCGCACGAGACGACCGCGCAAAACTTCAAGTGCAGGTCGTTGGAAACGGGGCGAGATCAAATCGTCGCCGCCGATCCGCCGCGCACGGTCACCGTGAGCCTGACGTTGAGCGGCAAGCAAGCCACTGGCTTCAAGGTCACCTATTCTGAGGATAATGGGGAGAAATCCGATCCCGCCGATAAAGCCAAGTCATGGCGCCTCATCACCATGCCGATTGGTCATGATTACCATTGGTGGGCTGTCGGAAACCGGCAACCTAATCTTCTGATGCACGGAAGGCTTTTCCAGCAACCGGGCGCCGGCGAGGAAGGAAGGCGGTGGTGGTATTATGAAGAAGAGTTCGAGGCCGGGCTCAAGTCCGGCGACTTTCAAGTCGTCTGCGTTGAGGAATGATGGTCCTTATCCTGGCGGTAGCGCACGGCGCTCTCTCCTGGCTTCCCCCATCGCGCCATGCTAACAGGCGCTTGGGGCGTCCAGGGGGCGCAAGCTAAGGGTTCCGGAGCGGTCAATGTCCGATATTTTCCGAGAGGTCGACGAGGACGTCCAAAGAGACAAGGTCGAAAATCTCTGGAAGCGCTATCAAACGCCTGTCATCGTGCTGGCGGTCCTCATCGTCGCGGGGACGGGCGCCTGGAGCTATTACAAATCCGAGCGGACCAAGGCTGCCGAGGTCGCCAACTCGCGCTTTCTCGCGGCGGTCGCCGACGCCGACGCCGGCAAGAGCGCCGACGCCGTCGCGGCCTTCGACGCGATCGCCAAGAGCGGCCCGCCCGGCTATGCGACGCTCGCCCGCCTGCGCGGCGCCGAGGAGATCGCCAAGACCAACAAGGCCAAAGCGATCGAGCTCCTGGACGCGATCTCCGAGGATAAGAAGGTCGACAGCCTGACGCGCGCCGTCGCGGACCTGCGTAGCGCGATGTACACGATGGAGCTCGGCGACCGAGAGAAGTCCATGATGAAGCTCGGGCCGCTCATGACCGAGAACGGCGTCTTCCGTTTCAGCGCGCAGGAATGGACCGGCCTCGACGCGCTCGAGGACAAGGACTTCGACGAGGCCGAGCGCGTGTTCAACATCCTCTTGCGCGACCCCAATGCGCCGGCGGGCATGCGGCAACGCGCCCAGGCGTATCAGGGCCTGCTGCACGCGGCGCGCGGCGTCAAAGGAAAGCCCGGCACGATCACCTCAATCACGCCGATCGTCGAATTGGCCGACGGCCAGAACCCGGCCGATGCCGGCGTGACGGTCGAGATGAAGCCGGTCGAGAAAAAGTAGAGGCGGTTTTACGATTGCCCCTCCCCAACCCTCCCCCGCTACTGCGGGAGAGGGAGCAGTCTCGGGGCTTGTTGAATTCCGGAAACCGAACTCCTTAGGGTCCCCTCTCCCGCGAGAGCGGGGGAGGGACAGGGAGGGGTCCTTCCCGCCAGCCGCCGAGCGAGGCTCTCCCACGCATGACCTTCTCGCTCGCAATCGTCGGCAGACCCAATGTCGGCAAATCGACGCTGTTCAACCGGCTCGTCGGCAAGAAGCTCGCGCTCGTCGACGACCGTCCGGGCGTGACGCGCGATCGCCGAGAGGGACAGGCGAAGCTCGCCGATCTCACCTTCACCGTCATCGACACGGCGGGGCTCGAGGAGGGCGCCGATAGCTCGCTCATCGGGCGCATGCGCCGGCAGACGGAGGCCGCGGTCGAGCAGGCCGACGCGATCCTCTTCATGATCGACGCGCGCGCCGGCGTGACGCCGGACGACAAATATTTCGCCGATCTCGTGCGCCGCGCCGACAAGCCCGTCATCCTCGCAGCCAACAAGGCCGAGGGCCGCGCGGGCGAAGCCGGGGTGCTGGAAGCCTATTCGCTCGGCCTCGGCGATCCAGTGCCGCTCTCCGCCGAGCACGGCGAAGGGTTGATCGACCTCTTCGACGCCCTGCGCCTCGCGCTGCCGGAGCTGACCGAGGCCCCGCCGGAAGAGGAGGAGGTCGCGCGAGCCGAGCTCTCGGAGGACGAGGACGGCAGCGACCTCGATCTCTCGAAGCCCCTGCGCATCGCCGTGGTCGGGCGCCCCAACGCGGGAAAATCGACGCTGATCAACCGGCTGCTCGGCGAGGAGCGGCTGCTTACGGGACCCGAGGCCGGGATCACACGCGACAGCATCGGGATCGACCTCAAATGGCGCGAGCGCAAGATGAAGCTCTTCGACACGGCGGGGCTGCGCAAGCGCGCCCGCGTCGTCGATAAGCTCGAAAAGCTCGCCGGCGCCGACGCTTTGCGCGCGGTGCGCTTCGCCGAGGTCGTCGTGCTGCTCGTCGATTCCGCCATTCCCTTCGAGAAGCAGGATCTGACCATCGCCGACATCGCGGCCTCCGAGGGCAGAGCGGTCGTCATCGGCTTGAACAAGTGGGATGCGGTCGAGGATCGCGGCAAGACGCTCACGACCTTGCGCGAGGAGGCCGAGCGCCTGCTGCCGCAGCTTCGCGGCTGCAAGGTCGTGCCCGTCTCGGGGACGACCGGTTTCGGCCTCGAGGCGCTGATGCAGGCGATCATCGAGACGCATGAGATCTGGAACAAGCGCGTCTCGACGGGGCGGCTCAACCGCTGGCTCGAAAGCGCGCTCGGCGAAAATCCGCCGCCCGCCGTCTCCGGACGGCGGATCAAGATCCGTTACGTCACGCAGCCGAAAAGCCGCCCGCCGCATTTCACCTTCTTCGGCAATCAGCTCGACCAATTGCCGACGAGCTATGAGCGCTATCTGATCAACGGGTTGCGCAAGGCCTTCGATCTGCCGGGCGTGCCCATCCGCATCTCGAAGCGCATGGGCGAGAACCCCTATGAGGGGAAGAAGCGCGGGTAGCGCCGCTCACCAGTTGAGATCGCGCCCGTTCTCGATGAGCCTCACCAGATTTTCCAGGATCAGCACCGAGGTCAGCGGCCCGACGCCCCCGGGGACGGGCGTGAGAATGAGGTCGAGGTCCTCCAATGCGGCGGCGTCGACGTCGCCCGAGACCTTGCCGTCGATGAAGCCGATGCCGGCGTCGACGACGATGTGACCGTCGCGGAAATACTCCCTGCCGAAACCCTTCGGGCAGCCGGTCGCGACGAAGACGATATCCGCCTCTTTCGTGATCTGCGGAATATCCTTCGTTTTCGAATGGCAGACGGTCACGGTCGCTCCGGCGTTAATGAGCATATTGGCGAGCGGCTTCCCCACCGTGCGCCCACGCCCGATCACCGCGACGCGCTTGCCCGCGATCTCGGTCACGCTCGAGGCGAGCGCCATGCAGGCTTGCGGAGTCGCGGGCGCGGTGAAGCGCTGCTTCGCGCCATGCTGCATCAGCGCGCCGAGGTTGGAGGCCGAAAGACCGTCGACGTCCTTCTCAGCCGGAATGAGATTGGCGAGATCGAGTTCGTCGGTTTCCGGCGCGGAGGACATGACGAGGATGGCGCCGTGGACGTCCGAACGCGCGCAAAGGGCTCTGATGGCGCGCGCATCGTCCTCATGCTCGCGCACGCCCGAGAGATCGACGGCCTCGAAAGCGGCGCCGACCTCGTTCGTGTGCTTGCGTTTGACCGCGACATAGCTCTGCGCCGCCGGATCGTCGGAGCAAACGATGGCGGTGAGTCGCGGCTTTATCCCCTGCTGCTTCAACGCGGCGACGCCGCCAACGAGCCGCGCCTTGTGCTCGGCCGCGATCTCCTTGCTATAAAGAAGCTTCATGCTCATCCGCCTTTCGAAGGTCCAAAGACACTACGATCTAACGCTAAGCGCAAGCCGCAACAAACTGCTAATCAACAGGAAGAAGGCAGACGGAGCCGCCGATTGACCCCGGACTTCAATCCCAAGCCCGCCGCTGGGACGCTCGTCCCGGCGGCCCATGCCTTGAACCTGCGCATCCTCTCCGATGGACTCGCGGGGCATGACGCGCAGACGCTCGGCATCGCCGAGGCCCTGGGGCTCGAACCGGACGTTCGCCGCATCCGCCCGCGCAAGTTCTTCGAGCTCATCGTGCCCTTCGGTCCGCTCGACTGGCGCGAGCGGGAGAGCCGCGCGGGAAGCCCGATCGCGCCGCCCTGGCCGGATATCGCGCTTGCCGCCGGCCGGCGCGCCCTTCCCTATCTCAGACGTCTCAAACGCGCGTCGGGCCGTGCGGTGTTCACGGTCTATGTGAACCGCCCTGTGACGGGCCGCACGGCTGCCGATCTCATCGTGGCGCCGCTTCACGACGGGTTCTTCGGACCCAATGTCGTGACGCCGATCACGCCCGCCAATCGCGCCTCGCCTGAGCTTTTGGCGCGATTTCGCCGCGAGCCGGACCCGCGCGTCGTCGCCTTGCCCGCGCCTCGCGCGGCGCTTCTCGTCGGCGGCGATAATCGCCATTTCAAATTCACGCCGCCCGTCGCGCTGGCCCTGCAGGAGGCCATACGCGGTTTGTTCGCCGCCGGGCACAGCGTGATGGCCACCGCCTCACGGCGCACGCCGGACGCCATCCGCGACGCGATGCAAACCGCGCTCGCCGAGGGGCCGGGATGGCTGTGGGACGGCGCGGGCGAAAATCCTTACTTTGCGATGCTCGCGGCGGCAGACGTCATCCTCGTGACCGCGGACAGCGTCAGCATGATCGGCGAGGCGGTCGCGACCGGCGCGCCCGTTCACATCTTCGCCCCCAGCGGCGGCAGCCCGAAGATCAAGCTCTTCCTCGAACGCCTGCAGAGCGAAGGCGCCGTGCGGCCCTGGACCGGGACGCCGGAGCGCTGGGCCTACGAGGCCATCAACCAGACGCCCAAAATCGCAGCGGCGATACGGCGCGCCTATGAGGTGTACAAGGGAGAGCTCCCGCCGCTGCCCGCCTGGCGGCCGCCGAGTGACGAGCTACTGGATTACGAGGACGATGAGGATGACATGCGGCGCCTTCCCCCTCCCCACGAGCGCGGAGAGGGTTAGGGACTAGCCGAACCGTATTGCGAAACCCCGCCCCAGGGGGGTGGCGTCCCGCGCGTACGTAGTGCTAACCCATGCCGACCACGAGGAAGCCCCCGCGCTCATGACTTCTCAAACGCCACGCCACGCCAAGCTCATCATCATCGGCTCCGGCCCCGCCGGCTACACGGCTGCGATCTACGCCGCGCGCGCCATGCTCGAACCGCTGCTCATCGCCGGTTTCGATGCGGGCGGACAGCTGATGATCACGACCGACGTCGAAAACTACCCAGGCTTTCCCGAGCCGATCCAAGGGCCCTGGCTGATGGAGCAGATGCGCGGCCAAGCCGAGCATGTCGGCGCCACGCTCATCGCCGACCACATCGTCGAGGCGCGGCTCTCGAGCCGCCCGTTCAGGCTCATCGGCGATTCCGGCCAGCACTACACATGCGACGCGCTGATCGTCGCGACGGGCGCCAAGGCGCGCTGGCTCGGCATTCCGAGCGAGGAGAAGTTCAAGGGCTACGGCGTCTCCGCCTGCGCGACCTGCGACGGCTTCTTCTTCCGCAAGAAGCGCGTGGTCGTCGTGGGCGGCGGCAATACCGCGATCGAAGAGGCGCTGTATCTTTCCAACATCGCCGCGCATGTGACGCTCGTGCATCGGCGCGACGAGCTACGCGGCGAGCGCGTGCTCCAGGAAAGGCTGAGAGCCAAGAGCAACGTCGACATCCTTTTCGACCATGCCGTCGATGAAATCCTGGGGCAGGAGTCGCCGCTTGGGGTCACGGAGGTGCGCGTGAAGCATGTGAAGACGGGGGCGGAAACCACGCTTGCCGCCGACGGGCTCTTCGTCGCAATCGGCCACAGCCCCGCCTCCGAGCTCTTCAAAGGACAGCTCACGTTGAAGCCTTCGGGCTATGTACAGGTGGAGCCGGGAACGACGCGCACGAATGTGAAGGGAGTCTTTGCGGCAGGCGACGTCGCCGACGAAGTTTACCGGCAGGCGGTGACGGCGGCGGGGCTCGGCTGCATGGCCGCGCTCGAAGCGGAGAAATTCTTGATCGAAGCGCCGGGCGCCTAAAGGAGAAGAAGGTCCATGACGGAACGCGTCGTGTTTCAGAAAAAGTCCATGCCGGTCGAGGTCGAGGCCGGCAAGACCTATTATTGGTGCGCCTGCGGGCGCAGCGCGACGCAGCCCTTCTGCGACGGCGCGCATAAGGGAACGGGAATCGGCCCCGTCGCCTATAAGGCGGAAGCGACCGGCAAGGCGTTCTTCTGCGGTTGCAAGGCGACAAAGACGGAGCCTCTGTGCGACGGAACGCACAAGGAGCTTTGAAACATGCGATCGATTCTTCTAGCTCTCGCCCTCATCGGAGCCACGCTTGCGCCCAGCGCGAGCCGCGCGGCCGGCTGGCATTATTACGATCCCGAATGCCCGATCGCGCTCGGCTCGAAGTCGATGAAGTTCGTGGCGATGCAGCCCAAGAAGAACATCGACCGCGTCTGCGACGCCCTGGGCGATGTGGGCCCGACCGTCATCGCGCTTGACGCGCCCGACTCGGAGCTGCGCGAGATGACCTGGGACATCCGCGTCATCGGCGACCCCAAGGGCGATGGGCTTGGCAGCGACGCGGCGGAGGACCTCGTCTTCCAGCTGCCGGTCGAGAAGCACCGCAACGGCATGGTGAATTTCGACTTCACGTTTCATAAGGCCGGGAACTATGTGCTGCTCGCCAAGCTGACGAGCGACGACGGCAAGACGGAATATGTGGGCCGGCATCCCTTCACGGCCGGACTGGCGGACACCGCCGAACTCTCCGCCTATCTGCTCTTTGGCGCGTTTCTCCTCGTGCTCGGCGGCGGCGCCGGCTACTTCTATTGGAAGAAGAAGAAAGCAGCCGCGGCGTAGGGCGGGGCGTCGGAACGGCGATCACAGAGCATGGCGGAGACTTTGAGCGAGAATCTTCTCCTTCGCATCGCCGAAGCGCTGGAGCGGCTTGCGCCGCCATGCCCACCGCCGCCGGACTTTTCAGCGGCGGAGGCCTTCGTCTGGCGGGCCGACCCGGGTGTTTTCGCGCCCGTGCGCGAGGTCAATCGCGTCGCGCTCGAACTTCTAGCCGGCATCGATCGCCCGCGCGATCTGCTGTTCGTCAACACGGAGCGTTTCGCGCAGGGCCTCCCGGCCAATAACGCGCTTCTGTGGGGCGCGCGCGGCATGGGGAAATCGTCGCTCGTCAAGGCCGTGCACGGGGCGCTGAGTGGCGCGGGGCGGCTGAAGCTCATCGAGATTCACCGCGAGGACATCGAGAGCCTGCCCGTTCTGCTCACGGCGCTGCGGGGCAAGGATTTTCAGTTCATCGTCTTTTGCGACGATCTCTCTTTTGACGCGGGCGAGGCGAGCTACAAATCCTTGAAGAGCGCGCTCGAGGGCGGCGTCGAGGGACGGCCGGCCAATGTGCTGTTCTACGCGACCTCGAACCGCCGGCATCTGCTGCCGCGCGATATGAGCGAGAATGAGCAGGGCTCAGCCATTCACCCAGGCGAGACCGTCGAGGAGAAGGTTTCTCTCTCCGATCGCTTCGGCCTCTGGCTTGGTTTTCACAAATGCAGCCAGGACGACTATCTCGCCATGGTGACGGGCTATGCGCGCCGCTATGGCCTCGACGTCCCAGCTGAGCGGCTGCGCGCGGAGGCGCTGGAATGGTCGACAACGCGCGGCGCCCGCTCGGGCCGCGTCGCCTGGCAGTTCATCCAGGACCTCGCGGGTCGTCTCGGCCAGCGACTCGACGCGGGTTCTCAATGACGGGTGCGCTGCCTCACCGGCCACCCAGGCGCTGCAAGATCGTCCGCGCCTGCGCGAGACGCGCCTGAAATTTGGCGGCGTCCGGCGCTTCTTCGCCCGCCCGCAGCGTCTCATAGGCTGCGCTGATCTGCGCGACGGCCGCTTTGGCCATCGCAGCGTCCTTCGTTCGCTCGGCGAGACGCATCATCGCGACGCCTTGATAGCCGTAGCTTTCTGCCCAATCGAGCGGGACACGGTCTCGCGTCCTTTCCTCGAGCGCCGCGCGACAAGCCGCCATGGCCTCCTGCAAGCGGGCCGTCCCGCTCTCGCGCTCCCCAAGCGCACGAAGCGCATTGCCGAGATTGTTCTGCGTCCCCGCCCATTGGAGCGGAACACGCTCGCGAGTCCTTTCCTCGAGCGCCGCGCGATAAGCCGCCACGGCTTCCTGCAAGCGCGCCGTCCCGCTCTCGCGCTCCCCAAGCGCTTTAAGTGCATTGCCGAGATTATTCTGCGTCGCCGCCCAGTCGAGCGGAGCGCGCTCCCGCGTCCTTTCCTCGAGCGCCGCGTGATAGGCCACTATGGCCTCCTGCAAACGCGCCGTCCCGCTCTCGCGTTCCCCAAGCCTAAAAAGCGCATTGCCGAGATTTTGCTGCGTCATCGCCCAATCGAGCGGAACCCGCTCGCGCGTCGATTCCTCCAGCGCCGCGCGAAAAGCCGCCACGGCCTCTTGCAGCGTCGCCGTCCCGCTCTCGCGTTCCCCAAGCGATTCAAGTGCAGCGCCGAGATTCATCTGCGTCCCCGCCCAATTTAGCGGAACACGCTCGCGCGTATATTCCTGCAGCGCAGCTCGATAAGCCGCCACTGCCTCCTGCAAACGCGCCGACCCGCTCTCGCGTTCCCCAAGCCTAAAAAGCGCATTGCCGAGATTTTGCTGCGTCATCGCCCAATCGAGCGGAACCCGCTCGCGCGTCGATTCCTCCAGCGCCGCGCGAAAAGCCGCCACGGCCTCTTGCAGCGTCGCCGTCCCGCTCTCGCGTTCCCCAAGCGATTCAAGTGCAGCGCCGAGATTCATCTGCGTCCCCGCCCAATTTAGCGGAACACGCTCGCGTGTCTGTTCCTGCAGCGCCGCGCGAAAAGCCGCCACGGCCTCCTGCAAACGCGCCGTCCCGCTCTCGCGTTCCCCGAGCCTAAAAAGCGTATCGCCGAGATTCATTTGCGTCGCCGCCCATTGGAGCGGCGCACGCTCGCGCGTATATTCCTGCAGCGCCGCGTGAAAAACCACGACAGCCTCCTGCAAACGGGCGGTCGCGCTTTCACGATCCCCGATGGTCCTAAGCACATTGCCGAGATTCATCTGCGTCGCCGCCCAGTCGAGCGGAACACGCTCGCGCGTCCTTTCCTCGAGCGCCGCGCGATAAGCCGCCACGGCCTCCTGCAAGCGCGCCGTCCCGCTCTCGCGCTCGCCGAGCCTAAAAAGCGCATTGCCAAGATTGTTCTGCGTGATCGCCCAATCAAGCGGGACGCGGTCACGCGGCGCGAGATTCAGGGCAGAGCGATAGCTCTGGATCGCTTCGGCCAATGCGGCGTTGTCGCCGAACTCGTCGCCCTGGGCGTAAAGAGCGCCGGCCGCATCCAACGCATAACCCCAGGAAAGGGCTGGATCGAACGCCGTCGCCTCCGCCGCCTTGGCGTAAAATCCCGCAGCCTCGCGATAGCGAAGCTGCAATCTAGCGACGCGCCCGCGCTCGCCCAGAAGCGCGGCCCGTCCCTTCGCGCGGTTCTGGTCTTCGGCTTGCGCATTCGCGATGGCCTCGTCTAGCGTCTTCGCCGCATCGACGAATTTGAGTTCCCCGGCCTGCGCTTGCGCCTGTTCGAGCGCGCGTTTGACCGCGCCGCTGAAATCATCCGGCCTTGCCGCGGGCTTTTGCAAATCCGCGATGATCCGCTGCACCAGCTTCGGCAATTGCTCGGCGGGTATCGCGTCAATTTCCGGATTGCCGGGGCGAAGGAGATTTCGGATGTCCGCGATCGCCTGCACCGATTGCGCCCCGCCACCGGCTGCGTCGATAACGAGCCGCTTTAGTTCTTCCTGCCGCGTCTCGGCCGCTTGCTCGCCTCTCGAAAAGGACCGCGCGACATCATTCCGCAGGCCGACGCTCGTATAGCCGAACGCCCCCGCCGCAAGAGCTAGAACCAGGGCTGCCGCATAAACCGCCCCGCGCGCGCGCTGCGCCTTTACGTCGCGCTGCCACAAAATGTCGTAGGGCAGACCGACCAGTTTCGCGATGATCTTCACCAGCGCTTCGCGTTTGCCGTCTTTCGCGACATCCGCGCCAATTTGATCCGCAGGCGCGTCCGTCAACGCTCCGTCAGGTCCGGCGCGAAAGCGCAAGGCGGGCGCGAAGCAGGCCGGCGGCTCTCCCGCGACGATCAACGACAACACGCGGTCCTCGCCGCCGAAACTCTTGAACAAGCGGATTTCTTCATTGACATAGGCGCTCGCCGCAGAGTCGGGCGAGGCGATGACAATGAGAAATTGCGAGCTTTTCAGCGCCTCGATGCTCTGCGCTTGCAGTGGGCCTGCCGAAAAATCCGTACGGTCGCGAAATACGGGCCGCAAATCGCGCGGGACCGCACCCGCCGCGGTGATGCGGCCAGCGAGATCGGAACTGACACGATATCGCTCCAACTCGCGATGCAGCCAGTCGCACCATGCTTTATCGCGATGGCTGTATGAAAGGAAGGCGCGGTAAGGAAAATAAGAGGGAATTTGCATCCGCTCACCCCGCCAGAAATCGTTTAATCATTATCCGCCGAGTAGCGGCGGCATGCAACGTGTCGTGTGGCCTGGCAGTTCATCCAGGACCTCACGGGCCGGCTCGGCAAGCGGCTCGAGGCGGGCTCTCGCTGACTCGCTACCGGAGGCGACCGCGTCTCACCGCGCGCCAAATTTATCTGAAACCGCTCGCGCCTCCAGCAGGCGCGCCTGATAATAGTCGGCCTCCGACGCGTGGCCGTCCGCCTGCATCGTGTCATAGGCTGCGCTGAGCTGCGAGATGGCCGCTTTCGCCGTCGCCGCGTCTTTCGTGCGCTCGGCGAGACGCATCATCGCGACGGCCTGATTGCCACAGCTCGTCGCCCAATCGAAGCGATGCTGCCCGCGCGGCCTTTCCTTGAGCGCCTCGCCATAGGCCGCGACAGCCTCGCGTAGCGGCGTTGCGCCACTTTCGCGCTCGCCGAGCGCACGCAGCGCATTGCCCAGATCGTTTTGCGCTGTCGCCCAGAGGAGCGGAGCGCCCTCGCGCGTATAAACTTTGAGCGCCTCGCGATGGGCCGCCACCGCCTGTTGCAAAGTGGCCGTTCCGCTCTCGCGCTTGCCGAGGGCCTCGAGCGCGTTGCCGAGGTCGTTCTGCGTCATCGCCCACTCGCGCGGGCGCCGTTCGCGCGTATACTCTTTCAGCGCCTCGCGATAGGCCGCCACCGCCTCTTGCAGAGCCGCCGCGCCGGTCTCGCGCTCGCCGAGCGCTCGCAGCGCATCGCCGAGATTATCTTGCGTCTTCGCCCAGAGAAGCGGAGCCCGCTCGCGCGTCCTTTCCTTGAGCGCCTCGCGATAGGCTCCCACCGCCTCTTGCAGAGCCGCCGCGCCGGTCTCGCGCTCGCCCAGCGCGAGGAGCGCGTTGCCCAGATTGTTTTGTGTCGTCGCCCAGTCGAGCGGCGGAATGCGCTCGGGCGTCAACACCTTCAGCGCGTCGCGATAGGCCGCCGCGGCCTGTTGCAGCGTCGCTTGCCCCCTCTCCTGCTCGCCGAGCGCGCGGAGCACATTGCCGAGATTGTTTTGCGTCATCGCCCATTGGAACGGCACGCGCTCGCGCGTGAATTCCTTCAACGCCGCGCGATAGGCCCCCGCCGCGTCCTGCAGCGTCGCCCTCGCTTGCTCGCGTTCGCCCAGCTTTTCGAGCGCATTGCCGAGATTGTTCTGCGTCATCGCCCAATCGAGAGGAACCCGCTCGCGCGTCAACACCTTCAGCGCCTCATGAAACGCCGCCACGGCCTCTCGCAGAGTCGTCGTCCCGCTCTCGCGCTCGCCGAGCTTCGCAAGCGCGAGGCCGAGATTGTTCTGCGTCCCGGCCCAATTCAGCGGCGCGCGATCGCGGGGAGCAAGACTAAAGGCGGAACGATAGGTCCGGATCGACTCCGACAATGCGCCATTGTCCGCGAACGCGTCGCCCTGATCGTAAAGCGCCTGCGCTGACGCCAGATCATAGGTCCAGGAGAGTTCCGGATCGAAACCCGTCGCCTCCGCCGCCTTGGCGTAGAACTTCGCGGCCTCGCGATAACGAAGCTGCAAGCCGGCGACGCGTCCGCGCTCCGCGGAGAGAGCCGCCGCATGGCGCGCTTTGTCTTCGCTGTTGGCCCGCTCCGTTTCAGTCGCGGAGATCGCTTCGTCGAGCGTCGTCGCCGCTTCGACGAATTTGAGCTCCCCGACTTGGTTTTGCGCTCGTTCGAGCGCGCGCTGGACAGGGCCCGCAAAATCTGCGGGCCTTGCGGCGGGCTTTTGCAAATCCGCGACGATCCGCTGCACGACCTTGGGCAATTGCTCTGCAGAAACATCGTTGATTTTCGAAACATTGGATCGAAGCATGTCCCGGAGATCGGCATTGGCCTTGACCGCCGGCGCGCCGCCGCCTGCGGCCTGCGACGCCAGTAGCCGGAGTTGCTCCTGGCGCGCGCCGGCCGATCTTTCGACGCCCGCGCTGCGATCGCGGCGGAAGCTCTTTGTTCCCCAGAGGCCGACCCCCGCCGTGAGAACGATGGCCGCGACGACGACGAGCCCTGTGACCTGCTCTGGCGCGTTCGCGCCGAGAAACGAAGTTCCGATGCGCCCGAGGAGCGCCCTCAATTTGGCGTCGCCAGCCTGGGCTTCTAATGGCGGCGCTGGATTTTTTCCCGAGACGCCGCCAATCTCAAACTCACCGATGTCCGCGCCGAGGCTTCTGGCGAGGCCGGTCGCGCGAAGATGCCTTTCGAGGGCGCTCAAACGACTGATGTCGATGCCGGTCGCAGGAGCGCTGTCTTTGAGTTTTGCGATCAGCTGTTCCGCGACGGTGCGCAGAGCCTGCTGTTCCGGCTCGGACCGTTCATCGATGACTTCAGCGACAGCGAGCTGCGCGTTTTTGGAAGCCGGCGTCGCCTCGAGCGCGTCCACCTCAGCGGAGGCGAAAGGAAGAAGTTGCGCCTTCAGCGCCTTGTAAGCGTCTTTCGCAGCCTGTCCCGCCGCGGTTTTCATCACCGCCGGCGCCGCCGTCGCGAGTGTCGAAGCGACCAAAGCGCCAATCGTCATCGGGCCGGCCATCGAATCCAACTCTCTCTATTTCTGGCGCTTCCAATGCCGCCTGGTTCTACGCTGAAAGCCGGGGACCCGCAAACCTCACTCCTTGGCGCGCCAGCATTCGGCGAGATGGTCGTCGACCATCCCTACCGCCTGCATGAACGCGTAGACGACCGTGGGTCCGCAGAACTTGAATCCTTTCGCCCTCAGATCCTTGGAGATGCGTTCCGAAAGCGGCGTCTGCGCCGGCACGTCGCTCATGCGCTTCGGCCGGTTGACGATCGGAACGCCGTCGACGAAGCCCCAGAGATAGCGAGAAAAGCCCGTCCCCGCTTCGACCTCGAGAAAAGCGCGCGCCGACAGGATAACGCCTTCGATCTTGGCGCGGTTGCGCACGATCGACGCGTCCTGCATCAGCGTCTCGACGCGCGCCGCGTCGAAACGCGCGACGCGCTCGGGTTCGAAACCTTCGAAGGCTTTTCGGAAGGACTCGCGCTTGCGCAGGATCGTGATCCACGACAGCCCCGCCTGAAAACCATCGAGCGCGAGCTTCTCGAAGAGCGCTCTCGGCGAAAACTCGGGGCGGCCCCATTCGTCGTCGTGATAGGCGACGTAAAGCGCATCCTCGCCGCACCAGGGGCAGCGCGCCTTTCCGTCGCCGTGGCGCGCGAGTTCGGCGTCTCTCCACGCCAGCGGATTCTGGCGCTTGCGAATTATGCGCTGAGCGGTCATTGTGTCGGCGACTTCCTTCGGAGAGGCGTGCTTGTGAACGCGGTTCAGATTGCGTTCATCCTGAGATTGGGATTATCGTCATTATACGCGTTACGGCGTGCGGGGAATCGCGCAGTCGGCGCGTCTAGGGCGCTCTCTGCTCGAACGGGATCGTTCGAGCGGTAGGGAATCGCGCCAGAGTGAGAAAAGCGGGAGCGAATTCCGATCGCAAGAGTCTCTCAACTCTTGCGGGATTCGCCCTGAGGCGCGCTCGCCGCCATTTGTTCATTGCCGCTCTCCCGAGCGCGGGGAGCCTCTTGGTTTGGAGAAGTCCCTATGTCGATCCGGCTCGCACCCTTGGCTTTCGCCTCTCTCGCGCTTGGCGCGGTCATCGTTCCCGCGCAGGCAGAAGTTAGCGTGCAGAAGGAATGCGGTGCGGAATATCAAGCCGCCAAAGCGGCGGGATCGCTGAACGGGCAGACGTGGCAGCAGTTCCGACAGGATTGTACCGCGCGTCACGCCGCTGGAGCCTCGCCAGCGGCTACCGCAGCGCCTGCGCCGGCCCCTGCCGACGCTGCCGCTCCCGCCCCCACAGCGCCCGTGGCGGCTCCGGCCGCTCCCGTCGCAGCGCCGGCGGAGGCGCATGCGAGCGTGCAGAAGGAGTGCGGCGCAGAGTATCAGGCCGCCAAGGCTGCGGGATCGCTGAATGGCCAGACCTGGCAGCAGTTCCTGCAAGCCTGCCGCGGTCGACATGCCCCTGCGGCCGCGGCCGCCGCGCCAGTCGCGGCGCCCCCTCCGGCGCCTGCGGCTCCGGTCGCAACCCCTGCTCCGGCGCCGACGACGCCCGCCGCTCCGGCAGCTCCCGAGAAATCCGTCGCAGCTCCCGCTCCCCAAGCGGCGCCCGGCGCTGCGACGACGAAGAGCGGCAAGCCCGTGAGCCCCGGAACCCAGGCCTTCATCGATCGCGAGAAAGCCTGCGGCGCCGAGTGGCGCGCCAAGAAGGCCGCGCTCCTAAAGGCCAATCCCAAAGCGACTTGGCCCAGCTTTCTGAGCGAATGCAATAAACGGCTGAAGGCTCAGGGGCACTGAAGCCCCCTCCCTCACCCTCTCTCGCTTGCGCGGGAGAGGGCCTCAGGTCATCACCACATTCACCGCGCTCTCCGGCAGCTCCTTGCCGAAGCAGCGCTGGTAGAACTCGGCGACCAGCGGCCGCTCCAACTCGTCGCAGCGATTGAGGAACGTCACCCGGAACGCGAAGCCGATGTCGCCGAAAATCTCGGCGTTCTCGGCCCAGGTGATCACCGTGCGCGGGCTCATCACGGTCGAAAGGTCGCCCGCCATGAAGGCGTTGCGCGTGAGATCGGCGACGCGCACCATCTTGTTCGCCGCGTCCTTGCCTTCCTTGGTCTTCTGCATCGACTTGACCTTGGCGAGCACGATGTTGGTCTCGGCGTCGTGCGGCAGATAGTTCAGCGTCGTGACGATCGACCAGCGGTCCATCTGTCCCTGATTGATCTGTTGCGTGCCGTGGTAGAGGCCAGAGGTGTCGCCGAGCCCCACGGTGTTGGCGGTCGCGAAGAGGCGGAAGGCCGGATGCGGCCGGATGACTCGATTTTGATCGAGAAGCGTCAGCTTGCCGGAAACCTCCAGCACGCGCTGAATGACAAACATCACGTCGGGCCGGCCCGCGTCATATTCGTCGAAACAGAGCGCGACGTTGTTCTGCAGCGCCCAGGGTAGCATGCCGTCACGGAATTCCGTGACCTGCTTTCCCTCCTTCAGGACGATTGCGTCCTTGCCGACGAGGTCGATGCGCGAGACGTGGCTGTCGAGATTGACGCGCACGCAGGGCCAGTTCAGCCGCGCGGCGACCTGCTCGATATGCGTCGACTTGCCGGTGCCGTGGTAGCCCGTCACCATCACGCGGCGGTTGTGAGCGAAACCCGCGAGGATGGCGAGCGTCGTCTCGCGATCGAAGAGATAGTCGGGGTCGAGATCCGGCACATGCGGATCGGTCCGCGAGTAGGCCGGGACCTTCATGTCCGTGTCGATCTTGAAGAGCTCGCGCGCGGAAATAATCGAGTCCGGCAATCCCGAACCATTCGCGACGGCTTTTTCCAGGGCGCCCACTCTTCTTCCTCCTTCGCGCGTTCGGGTTTTCCCGGTCGAACGCCATACGTGTCTTATCGATCGAGCACTTTCTCTTCCAAAATTCCTTCGTTCCGGGAAGGCGCTCTAACGCCGCTCGCGCCCCCGCCCGGGAGGCGTGAACCCTCAGACGAGGCGGGCGGCTCGCAGCGTTCTATAGGCGTGGATGATTTCCCGCAATTTTTCCTCGCGGGAACGGTCTCCGCCGTTGGCGTCCGGATGATGGCGCTTGACCAGCTCCTTGTAGCGGGCCTTGATCGCTTCGCCGCTCGCGGCGTCGTCGAGGCCGAGCGCGTCGAGCGCCCGCATCGTCACCGGCGAATAGCGCGGCCCGCGCGCCTCCGGGGCCCGCGCGCGGTGATGGCGTGGCCGGTAAGACCCCAAGGGGTCGGCGCGGTCCGCGGCGCGTGGCCCGTCATGGCGAAAGCCGGCCTCCCCGCGCTTGACGCCCATCGACCAGGTCGGACGATGGCCGACCGCCGCGTCCTTGAGGTAGCGCGCCACCGCCTCGTCGCTCATCCCATTGAAATAGTTGTAGGAATTGTTGTATTCGCGGACATGCGCGAGGCAAAAGCAGAAATACTGCCCTTCCCGCAGCCGTCCCATCGGCGCGCGAAACTCCCCGGGCTCCTCGCAGCCCGGAAAGTCGCAGCGCATCCCGGTCGGCCGCGCAGGGCGCTCGGGACCGCGACGGGTGCGGATGCGGTCGAAGAGGGGTGAATTCAGATCCATGCCCGCCCATTATGGGAATGCGCGGCCCCGCGGCAAGACGAAATCTCGGTCAAGGCGCCGATGTCGCGGGACGGCGCGGGCGCGAAGCTTGCTTAGAACATGTCCCGGAAAGGTGCGAAGCAATTTTCCAATCTGGACATGCTCTTAGTTTTTGCTGTGGAGCTTAGTCCTTTTCGATCGCGTGATTCCATGCGATCGGGACGCGCTCAAGTTGCCGAAAAAGGAGACGATGATGACGCAAATGAGCGAAGGAGCCGTGAAGCAGTTGATCGAGGAGCGGCTCGGCGAGGGGCTCGCGCCGACGCGCCTCGTCGTCTTCGATGATTCGGGTCGCCATGCGGGGCACGCGGGCCACCGTCCGGGCGCGGAGACGCATTTTCGCGTCGAGATCGTCTCCTCGGCCTTTGCGGGCAAGAGTTGGCTGGAGCGCCACAGGCTGGTGAACGACCTCCTGAAGGACGCCTTCGCGGCAGGCATGCACGCGCTGGAGCTCAAAGCCAAGGCGCCGGACGAGGCCGCTTGAGCAATTCACCAGGCGGCGCGACTGACTCACGCCGCCTTTTTCGCCTCCTGCGCCAGCGCGGCCTCCGCCTCTTCGGCGCTCATCGTCGAGAACATCTGCTGGAGCCGCGCCCCGGACGTCGGCGCATAGGCGGTGATGCCGTCGCGGTCGTAGAAGGCGCGGAACATGCGCCGCGCCTCCTCCACACCGAGCAGGCCGATCTCGTAAATCTCGTCGATGCGGCCCGGACGCAGCAGGGCGGGATCCAGCCGATCGAGGTGGTTCGTCGTGACGATGAACTTCAGCCCGTCCGGCGTTTGCATCCCGTCCAGCGTGTTCAGAATCTCATGCAGCGAGAAGGAGAGCGACGTGTCCCTGCCGCTCTCCGGGCTCTTGCGGTTGAGGCCCGCCGACAGCGTGTCGATGTCCTCGATGACAAGAAGCGAGCGTGCGGTGATCGTGTCCATCTTCTGCGCCATCAGCGAAAGCGACGTGACGTAGAAGACGTCGAGATTGAGCTCGGACGCGATCGCATGGATGAGCGAGGTCTTTCCCGTGCCAGGCGGGCCGTGCAGGATGAATCCGATCTTTCGCGGCACGCCGCGCCGGTCGTACCAATCCGCGTTCGCCTCAAACCATTTGAGACGCGCGACGATCCTCCGGCCGACGTCGCCCTCGACGAAGACCGTGTCGAGCCGCCGCTTGCGCTTATAGGTGCCGATCCAGCCGGTCCCGCGCTCGACGGCGATCGTGATCGAGTTTTGATTCGCCTCGGCGGGAATGGCCGACATCAGGAGCTTTTTGACCCGCTCCACGTCCGATGTGAAGAAAGTCATGGTCAGCACGATCCGGACGGAGGCCTGCGCCGATTCGTCCTTCGCCTTGTTGTAGGCGACCCATATTCCCTTCCATCGGGCGAGGCCGCGGCCAAAGCCCGTCGTCAGCTCCAGGTTTTGGAACTCGAAGGACTTGTTGATCCTGATCCGATGCGTCGAGAGGGCCCGGTCGACGTCGAGGAAAAAGGCGCGGGTGCTGTCCATCGTCACGCGCACGCAAAAGAGCCCGCTCGCGAAGTTGTAGATGGCTCCAGGCAGCGCTTTCGCCTGATAGGCGACCCAGCCGAGCGCCATCGCCCCGAAGGCGCCGGTCAGGATCTGGTTTTGCAGCATGCCCTCGAAGAGGGAAGCGAACATGGCGGAGACTCGCGAATCAGCCGGCGCGCCCGGTGAGGCCGCCGGCAAGGAGAAGACGCAGCAAGAGTGGCCGTGGGCGCGGCCAAGATCAAGAGCGAGGCGCCGCGTTGAGGCTCTTCAGTCACCTTGTCCTTAAAACCGCTTAGCGCCCACTTTCGTCACCCATGCGCCTCTTTCGGCCCTCGCAGCACGCGCTTGGCGAGCGGGGCCTCCGGCGCGTTCAGGCCACGCCACAGCAGCGTCTCCTCGAGCTTCTTCGCGAGCTCGAAATCCTTGTCGGTGATCCCCTTTGCCGAATGGGTGGCGAGCTTCACCTCGACGAAGGCGTAGGAGGCCACGAGGTCGGGATGGTGCCAGGCGGCCTCTGAAAGCATGCCGATCGTGTTGATGAGCAGGATCGTGCCGGGCCAGGTGTGCGTCTTGTAAGTGCGGCGAATCCAGCCGCCCTCATAGCGCCATTCCGGGAGCTCACCCGCGAGCTTCTCGGCGATTTCGGCCTCGGTGTAGACGCGCTCTTTGGTAGTCATGATCCCTCCTTTTTGGCGGCGCGGGAGGCCCGGAGGCAAATCTCCTTGCCAAGCGCCTGCCGCCGGGTTAGTCGCGCGAGCCCGGGCCTTGCCGCCGCCGCGCGAGGACGCTGTCCCTGCAAATGTAGAGCGCAAGCGTTGCCCGTCTCGCGAAAGGAACGGGGCGCCCATGCCGGCGGACAGAAGCGTCAACGAGGTTCGCGTCGCCACCAGCGCTCGGCTGCATCTCGGCTTTCTCGACCTTCACGGCGGGTTGGGCCGAAAGTTTGGCGGGCTGGGTCTAGCGATCGACGGACCGAAAACCCGGTTGACCCTCACGCGCGCCAAGGAAACCTCGGTCGAAGGCCCCGAAGCCGCGCGCGCCGCGTTGCTGCTCGAAAAGGCGCAAGCGGCCTTCGCGCGGGCTCTGGAGGCGCGGCTCGTCATTCACGAGGCCATCCCGGCGCATGCGGGCCTCGGCTCTGGTACGCAGCTCGCGCTTGCAATCGCCGCGGCGTTGCGCCGGCTCGCGGACGTCGCCGGCGACGCGGCCTCCGACGCCGCGGCGACCGGACGCGGCGCGCGCTCAGGCCTCGGCGCCGGTCTCTTCGAGCACGGCGGCTTCGTCGTCGACGGCGGGCGTAGGGAAGACGGCTCGACCGCGCCCGTTGTCGTGCGTCTGCCCTTTCCGCCCGAGTGGCGGGTTCTCCTGGTCTCCGATCCGAAGGCCAAAGGGGCGCATGGCGAGGGCGAGCGCGACGCCTTCGCGCGGCTGCCGGCGTTTTCCGAAGCGATGGCGGGAGAGCTTTGCCGCCGCGTGCTGATGCAGGCGCTCCCGGCGCTCGTCGAGCGCGATCTCCCCGCCTTTGGCGAGGCGATCGACCACATTCAGCGTGCGGTGGGCGATTACTTCGCTCCCGCGCAAGGCGGGGGCCGTTTCTTGAGCCCTGTCGTGGGGCGGACGGTGGCGGCGCTCGTCGCGGAAGGGGCGGTCGGCGGCGGCCAGACGAGTTGGGGGCCGACCGGGTTCGCCTTTGCGTCGAGCGAGGCGGAGGCCGAGCGAATCGCCTCCCGCGTGCGGCCGCTGGACGCGGGGCTCTCCGTGGGGGTTTACCGGGCGCTGGACCGCGGGGCGAAGGTGGACGCGGTCTACGCCCGGCTGGCTTGAGAGGGAGCGCCCCCTGCTCCCGCGTGGGGCCGCAAATATCCGGGGACCAAGGCGTTGGGCGCCCTTGCGTCCTGGCGGCCCAGGCCCAATCTCAGGGACGAGCGAGGGCGTCCGAAAGGCTCGATTGTGAGCCGGGGCGGAGCCCGAAGCCAAGGGGACCGCTTCGGGGCCCGTAAAGTTTTGTTAGAGAAAGGACGCGACATGGCGAAAATCATCGGCATCGACCTCGGCACCACGAACTCGTGCGTGGCCGTCATGGAGGGGTCGAGCCCCAAGGTCATCGAAAACGCGGAGGGCGCGCGCACGACTCCCTCGATCGTGGCCTTCACAGATGACGGCGAGCGGCTCGTCGGTCAGCCGGCGAAGCGGCAGGCCGTGACCAATCCCGAAAAGACCTTCTTCGCGATCAAGCGGCTGATCGGCCGAACCTTCGACGATCCGATGACGAAGAAGGACATGGGCCTCGTCCCCTACCATATCGTGCGCGGCGGCAATGGCGACGCCTGGGTCGAGGCGGCCGGTAAGCAGTATTCGCCCTCGCAGATTTCCGCCTTCATTCTGCAGAAGATGAAGGAGACGGCGGAAGCGCATCTCGGCTATCCCGTCACGCAGGCCGTCATCACCGTCCCCGCCTATTTCAACGACGCCCAGCGTCAGGCGACCAAGGACGCCGGCAAGATCGCCGGCCTAGAGGTGCTCCGCATCATCAATGAGCCGACGGCCGCGGCGCTCGCCTATGGCCTCGACAAGAAGCATTCCGGCGCGATCGCGGTCTATGACCTCGGCGGCGGCACCTTCGACATCTCGATCCTCGAGATCGGCGACGGCGTGTTCGAGGTGAAGTCGACGAACGGCGACACCTTCCTCGGCGGCGAGGACTTCGACAACCGCCTCGTCGAATATCTTGCGAGCGAGTTCAAGAAGGAGCACGGCATCGATCTCACCAAGGACAAGCTCGCCCTGCAGCGCCTGAAGAAGGCGGCGGAGGATGCGAAGATCGCGCTCTCCTCGGCGACGCAGACGGAGATCAACGAGCCCTACATCACCGCGGACGCGACGGGTCCCAAGCACCTGTCGATGAAGCTGACGCGCGCGAAATTCGAGACGCTGGTCGACGATCTCATCCAGCGCACGATCGAGCCCTGCCGCAAGGCGTTGAAGGACGCCGGCATGTCGGCGGGCGAGATCGGCGAGGTGGTCCTCGTCGGCGGCATGACGCGCATGCCGAAGGTGCAGGAGGTCGTCAAGCAGTTCTTCGGCAAGGAGCCGCATAAGGGCGTGAACCCCGACGAGGTCGTCGCGGTCGGCGCCGCAGTGCAGGCGGGCGTGCTGCAGGGCGACGTGAAGGACGTGCTGCTTCTCGACGTGACCCCGCTCTCGCTGGGCATCGAGACGCTCGGCGGCGTGTTCACGCGGCTCATCGACCGCAACACGACGATCCCGACGAAGAAGAGCCAGGTGTTCTCGACAGCCGAGGACAATCAGACCGCGGTCACGATCAACGTGTTCCAGGGCGAGCGCGAGATGGCGCAGGACAACAAGAGCCTGGGACGCTTCGATCTCGCCGGCATTCCGCCGGCCCCGCGCGGCGTGCCGCAGATCGAGGTCACCTTCGACATCGACGCCAACGGCATCGTCAGCGTCACGGCGAAGGACAAAGCCACCGGCAAGGAGCAGCAGATCCGCATCCAGGCCTCGGGCGGGCTCACCGACTCCGACATCGACCGCATGGTGAAGGACGCCGAGGCGCACGCCGCCGAGGACAAGGCGCGGCGCGAGCTCGTCGACGCCAAGAACCACGGCGAAGCCGCCGTGCATTCGGCGCACAAGTCGCTCGCGGAGTTCGGCGACAAGGTGTCGTCGGCCGACCGCGGCGCGATCGAGGCGGCGATCGACGCGCTGAAGACGGCGCTCACAGGCGAGGACGCGCAGGCCATCAAGACGCGCACGAGCGAGCTTGCGCAGGCGTCGATGAAGCTCGGCGAGGCGATGTACAAGGCGCAGCAGGCCGAAGGCCCAAGCCCCGGCGGCCATGAGGCCCATGGCAATGACGACGTGATCGACGCGGACTTCAAGGAAGTCGGCGGCGACGACCACAAAAAGTAAGACTTCTGAACCACGGCTTCGGGCTCCTTCGGGAGCCCGAAGTTTTTTGGCGATGCGTTCGCAATAACGCGAAAAACGGGCCGGGCGCTCGGCCCACTGAACGCCATTGACCCCGCCTCCGCCGACCGTCTATCTGTCCAGCTGCGGCGTAAGGAATCCTGGAATGTCGAGCGGGAACGCATCGGAGAGCAGCGGCCCGGGCGGCGGCCTCCGACTCGAGCGGAACCTTGTAATTTGGGGCGTCGGCGTCGCGCTGCTGCTGATAGCCGCCTCGGCGCTCCAGCCGATACTGACGCCCTTCGCGGCCGGCGCCGTGCTCGGCTATCTGCTCAATCCGGTGGCGGAGCGGCTGCAGCGGCTGGGCGCCTCGCGGCTCGGCGCGGCGCTGCTGCTGCTAGCCGTCTTCGTCCTGGTCGTCGGCGCGGTGCTGCTGCTGCTGGTCCCGGTGCTGATTCAGCAGCTCGAGGGCTTCATCACCAGCCTTCCGGGCCTTCTTGCGGGACTGCGGAGGCTCTTTTCGGAGTGGAGCGATAAGCTCGTCGCCGACTACAGCCATGTTCTCAAGGAGCATGGGCTCGATATCGCCATTCCGACGCTCGACGCGCAAAAATATGTCGACGAGTTCGTCGGCGAGGGCGCGACGCATCTCGCGGATCTGGCGCGCTCGATGCTCTCGCGCGGCATTGCGATCATCAACGTCCTCTCCGTGATCGTGGTGACGCCCGTCGTCGCCTTCTATATGCTGCTCGACTGGGGCGCGATGGTGCGCATGCTCGATGAGCTCACGCCGCCGCGCTATCGTGGCGAGGTCCGCATGCTCGCGCGCGAGATCGACGCGGCGATGGGCGGTTTCCTTCGGGGACAGTCCGCGGTGTGCCTCTTCCTCGGCAGCTGGTTCGCGTTCGGGCTTTCCTTCATCGGCTTGAACTTCGGCTTCCTGATCGGCGTCGTCGCCGGCTTTTTGAGCTTCATTCCCTTCGCCGGCTCGATCGCGGCCTTCGTGCTGTCGATTAGCATCGGCCTCGTCCAGGGATGGCCCGATTTGCGCCTGCCGCTCGAAGCGGTCGCGATTGTGAGCGTCGGCCTCTTCCTCGACGGCAACGTGCTCTCGCCGCGTCTCGTGGGCGCGTCGATCGGGCTGCACCCCGTCTGGCTCATGTTCGCGCTCTTCGCTTTTGGAACGCTATTCGGCTTCGTCGGCCTCATCGTGGCGGCCCCAACCGCTGCGGCGGCGGCCGTATTGCTCCGCTTCGCCTTGAAACGCTATCGCGAGAGCTCGTACTACCTGCGGCCGGGCGTGGTGCCGTCGCAGGCGGAGTGAGCGCAGATGACGCAGGGGGAGAGGGCGACGCGAAACTCCCAGCAATTCGCGCTCGAATTTCCCTTCGAGCCGAGCTTCGCGCGCGACGAGTTTCTAATGGCGCCGTCCAACGCCGACGCGCTCGCGATGATCGACCGATGGCCCTCCTGGCCGGATCGTCTTCTGCTGCTCCTGGGGCCCGCCGGCAGCGGAAAGAGCCATCTCGCCGCCATATGGGCCTTGCGCGCCCGAGCGCTCGTCGCGCCGGCAGAGGCGCTGCCGCCCCTCGAGAGCCTCGCTCGATCGAAACCCGAGGGGATGGTCATCGATGGGCTGGAACAGGCGACGGACGAAACGGCGCTGTTCCATTTGTTGAACTACGCGGGCGAAAACAACATCCCTGTTCTCCTGACGGGGCGCTGGCGGCCACGCGAGGACTGGGTGCGGCTTCCCGACCTGCTGTCAAGATTGCGACGCGCGCCTTTGATCGAGATCGGCGCGCCCGATGAGGACTTGATCCGCGCCGTTCTGGAGAAACTCTTTCGCGATCGCCAACTGATCGTAGAGCCCGGGCTCGCGGACTATCTGACGCTGCGGCTCGAGCGCTCGCTCGAGGCTGCGCGCGCGTTCGTTCGCGACCTCGATCGCGAGGCGCTCATGCGCGGGCGCCGCCTGACCCGCGTTCTGGCCGGCGAGCTTCTCGACCGCGCCGCAGAGGACTGACATAAAAATCCAGCTTGCGGCGCGTAGACCTCGCCCCTGGATCACGTTGGAGAAAAATTCGTGACACAACAAAAACCAAGGGAAGAAGCGCCGGTTTTGGAGGTTGCGGTGGGCCTCCTCGCAGACGGGAGCGACGTCGGAACGCTGATGTCCTCGCCCAAGCGCTTCGTCAACCGCGAACTTTCCTGGCTCGAATTCAACCGGCGTGTGCTGGAGGAGGCGTCGAACCGCAACCATCCGCTGCTCGAAAGGCTGCGCTTTCTGTCGATCTCGGCGAACAACCTCGACGAATTTTTCATGGTGCGCGTGGCCGGCCTGCGCGGTCAGGCGCGCGCCGGCCTGACCGCGCTGTCCCAGGACGGGCTAACGCCAGCCGAACAGCTCAAATGCGTGAACGCTCGCGTCGTCGAGCTGACGGACCAGCAGATGTTGCGCTGGCGCGAGCTACGCGGCGAGCTCAAGGAAGCCGGCATCGCGATCGTCGAACCCGCCGATCTCTCCAAGGCCGACAAGGAGTGGCTGGAGGAGCACTTCCTCGCGCGCATCTTCCCGGTCTTGACGCCGCTTGCGGTGGATCCCGCGCACCCCTTCCCCTTCATTCCCAATCTCGGCTCGACGCTGGCGCTGGAGCTCGTCCGTCAAAGCGATCGCAAGACTTTGCAGGCGCTGGTGCGTCTGCCGCAGAAGATCGAGCGCTTTGTGCGTCTGCCGGCGGCGGGAGCGGGAGCCGACAAGGATCAACGTGAGCGATTCATTCCGCTGGAGACGCTGATCGTGCTGCACGCGCAGCGGCTCTTCCCCGGCTACGTCCTACGCGGTCAGGGGCTCTTCCGCGTCATCCGCGACAGCGACATCGAAGTCGAGGAAGAGGCCGAAGATCTCGTGCGGCTGTTCGAGACCGCGCTGAAGCGGCGACGCCGCGGATCGGTGATCCGCCTCGAGGTCGCCGCCGACATGCCGGTCGCGCTGCGCGCGCTTGTCGCCGACGAACTCGACGTCGAGGACGACGAGGTGTTCGAGCTCGACGGCATGCTCGCCCTGACCGAGCTCTCCGAGCTCGTTGGACTTGATCGGCCGGAGCTGAAGTTCACGCCTTACAACCCGCGCTTTCCCGAGCGGGTGCGCGACAATGGCGGCGACTGCTTCCTCGCCATCAAGCAAAAGGATCTCGTCGTCCACCATCCCTACGAGTCCTTCGACGTCGTCGTGCAATTCCTCCAGCAAGCGGCGCGCGATCCCAATGTCGTGGCGATCAAGCAGACGCTCTACCGGACTTCCGCGAACAGCCCGATCGTGCGAACGCTGATCGAGGCGGCTGAGGCCGGCAAATCGGTGACGGCGCTCGTCGAACTGAAGGCGCGCTTCGACGAGGAGGCCAACATCCGCTGGGCGCGCGATCTGGAGCGCGCCGGCGCGCAGGTCGTGTTCGGGTTCCTCGAGCTCAAGACTCATGCAAAGCTGTCGATGGTCGTGCGCCGCGAAGGTTCCGGTCTCGCCACCTACTGCCACATCGGGACGGGCAATTATCATCCCGTCACGGCGCGCATCTATACGGATATCTCGCTTTTCACTGCGGATCCAGCGATCGGCCGAGACGTTTCACGCATCTTCAACTACATCACCGGCTATGCCGAGCCCGCCGGCCTCGAACGCATGTCGGTCTCCCCGATTTCGCTCAAGCAGAAGCTTTTGGAGCACATCGCGCAGGAGATCGGTTTCGCGAAGGCGGGGAAGCCCGCAGCGATATGGGGAAAATGCAACGCGCTCGTCGACCCCGAGATCATCGACGCGCTCTATCTCGCCTCGCAAGCGGGCGTGTCGATCGACCTCGTGGTGCGCGGCATCTGCTGCCTTAGGCCTGGCGTTCCCGGGCTTTCCGAGAACATCAGAGTGAAGAGCATCGTCGGCCGGTTCCTTGAGCATGCGCGCGTCTATGCTTTCGGCGGCGGCTACGCCTTGCCGCATCCACGCGCGCCTCTCTACATCTCATCGGCGGATCTCATGCCGCGAAATCTCGACCGGCGCGTCGAATTGCTGATGCCGATCACCAATCCGACGGTGCATCAGCAGGTGCTCGACCAGATTATGGTCGCCAATCTGATGGACAATGAACAAAGCTACCGCGTTCTTCCGGACGGCTCGTCGACGCGCGTGATCCCGTCGGGGGAGACGGGACCGGGCGACGCGAAGTCCGAAGGAGAGCGATTCAACGCGCACAGCTATTTCATGACCAACCCGAGCCTTTCCGGGCGCGGCAAGTCGCTCAGGGAGTGGCGTCCGCGCTCCTTGCTCAAGCGCGGCGAGCATGGCTGACCCAACGCACAGAGACCCGGTCGCCATCGTCGACATCGGCTCGAACTCGGTGCGCCTCGTCGCCTATGAGGGGCTGAAGCGCGCGCTGACGCCGATATTCAACGAGAAGGCGATGTGCGCGCTGGGGAAAGGGGTCATGGTGAATGGCCGCCTTTCCGAGGAGGGCGTCGCCAAGGCGCTGACGGCGCTGCGGCGGTTCCGCGCGCTCTGCGACACAATGCGGATCGCAGACGTGACCGTGATCGCCACGGCGGCCGCGCGCGACGCCGCCAATGGCCCGGAATTTCTCGGCGCCGCCCAAGCGGCGATCGGCTGCGAGATCTCCCTGCTTTCCGGCCCCCGCGAGGCGGAGCTATCCGCGCTCGGGGTCGCCTCGGCCATCCACGCGCCGGACGGCGTCGTGGGCGACCTGGGCGGCGGATCGCTGGAGCTGATCGATCTCGACGGGAGCAAGCCTGCGGGGGGCGTCAGCCTGCCGCTCGGCGGACTCGCGCTGATGGACGCATCGAAACGATCGGTGCGGGAGGCGACTCGCATCGCTCGCAAGGCCATCGGCGAGGCGGCCCCGCTCGCTGGCCTGCGCGGACGCTCCTTCTACGCGGTGGGCGGAACCTGGCGCGCGCTCGCCAAGCTCCACATGCGTCAACGCAACTATCCGCTCGACGTGATGCACAATTACTGCATCAACGCCTATGAAGCCGCGGACCTCGTCGCGCTCGTCGAACGGGTCGACAGCGAGGCGCTTGCCGACATTGCGAGCATCTCGATGGCGCGCCGCCCGCTGCTCGCCTATGGCGCGGTCGTGCTCGACGAGATCATCCGCTGCGCCAAGCCTAGGGAGATCGTGGTCTCGGCGGCGGGCGTGCGTGAGGGGCTGCTGTTCGAGCGCCTCGCCGCCAGGGAGCGCGCTGCCGATCCGCTGCTGAGCGCCGCGCGCGAGCAGGGCGCGCTGCTCGCTCGCGCGCCGGCCTACGGCGACGAGCTGATCGACTGGACGGACGTCTTGATGGCGTCGAGCGGGCTCGAGGAGACTGCGGAGGAAAAGCGCTTGCGCCATGCGGCCTGCCTGCTTTCCGACGTCTCCTGGCGCGCCCATCCCGACTACCGCGCGTTCCAGGCGACCAATGTGGTGACGCAGGGCGCGTTCGTGGGCGTTGATCATCCGGGTCGCGCTTTTCTCGCGCTCGCCGTCGTGTTCCGGCACGAGGGCCCCGACAGCGAGCACCACTGCGCCTCGCTGCGCACGCTGCTGTCGACGCGCCATCTCATCAGAGCGCGAATGCTCGGCTCCGCGATGCGCGTCGCTTATCTCCTCTCCGCCTCGATGCCGGGAGTGCTGCCGTCGACGCCGCTGCGCTGCGGCTCGGGGCGGCTGACCCTGACACTTCCCCCCTCGCGCGCCGATCTCGCCAGCGACCGTCTGCTTAATCGGATGAGGGCGCTCGGCCGTCTCCTGGGACTCGAGGCGGTGGTCGAGACAAAGCGCTGAGGGGCGCGAAGAAGGTCGGCAAAAGAGCTGCAACTCGTATCAACGTCCAGGGCTCCTTCCCTCCGCGCCGGATTTTGCGCGGCGACGCCGCATCGCGAAACTCCGGCTAATCGTCCTTTTCCCCGCATGGCGTTCGTGTCGGCCGCTTGATGGCGCCCGTGGGGGCGGGGTCGATCCCCCTGTTTTGGAACGTCGGCGAATTGCTTGCGACGCCGAGCTTCGACAATACGTTCTCATGCCCCAACCGCGCCAATTCATCTCCAATAATCAGCGAGACGATCACAATAGCAAAGGCTCCGGCGGCGAATTTTGTCGTTGCGCTTCCGCTCCTGCTGTCCATGAAGCCGTATATCTGCCTCCAACCACAGATCATTGCAGCCTCATCGGAATCGAATCCTGTATCCAAAGCGATTTTGCTTCGAGAAACTTGTGCGAGAGGCGCCAACAGGGTCGCTCAACCGGCTTGGATGGTCGGATCAGAGAGGCGTTCCCTTCTGAGCGGCCTCCCGTTTAAGTTTAACTGAGAATGAAAACGTGTTGTAGACATTTGTTTTGAGTCAAGCCCGCTATACAAAGCAAAAGTGAAAAATAAAGGCGGCGCATCCAATGGCCATGGTGTTCTTAAACATGCGTGAGCTACGCAATCTCCGCGGAGACGAGAGAGCATTGCTGGAGGATGCGGCCAACAAGGTCGAAGGCATTCTCCAAGAGGCGAGCCAATTGGCTCTCGCTACAAAGCTTGATCTCGCTTTGACGCAGAGAGGTCTTGTCACGATGTTGGCAATGACGACCGCTAGATTTGCCGCGGCCTGCAACACGTCACAGGACGAGGAAGAATTGGGCTTCGCCCTAACCCGCTGCATGGCTTATGCGGCATTCTATGTCCTGGCGTTTTCGGGTGAAGAGGGGCTCGAGGAGGCGCCTCTGGTCGGCTGGCTACGAAAGAACTGAAGGCCCCCGCGAAACCTTCGAAAAACTGAGCAGCCGCTCGCCAACAGGGCGATTGACAGGTTGATTTTTCAACCATAAGCCTGTGTACGTACGGGCGTCTCAGACGGACCTGCGCTGTCCTTTGCAAAGCGAGCGTCGCAAGATGAACAAGCGATCGAGCGGGGCAGCGCCTCCGCGGCGAACCAACGGCGGCTCGAAACCACGGCAGCAGCTTCGCGCCGAAACCCTCTGCGGCCTTTGCCGTTTTGAACAGCACGCTTTCCCTGGCGACGATAGGCGGGCGTGAGGGAACATGCAGGCGCAAGTCGAAACCGACGTGCTCCTCGGGAGACTCCATGAAGTCAACCTCGCTCTCTTGGGCGAGGAAACGCTCCCGACATTGCTCAAGACCGTGAATGATGCCGCGGTTGAGCTGAGCCGTGCCGACATGGGCGCCATTCAACTCTATGATCGACGCACGGATGCGCTAACGCTTGTTGCGCACAAGGGTTTTGACCAATGCTTCCTCGAACGCGTCGAGATCGTCGACGCCTCCGATCATGCCGTATGGGGCGAAGCGTTGCGACAGGGTCGCCGGGTGATCGTTGACGACGTTTGGCGCGCTCAAAGCGCCGCCGACGACCCCTCAATGGAAATTCTGCGCGCCGCGGCAGTGAGAGCCGTCCAGGCCACGGCGCTCCGAGCGCGCGACGGCGCCGTGCTTGGAGTCATGGCCACTCATTGGAAAAAACCGCATCAGCCCGACGCGACCACACTCTTGGCCTTGGATCTACTCGCTCAACAGGTCGCGGACCTGATTGCGTATCGGCAGAATAGACACACGTTACTGGTGACCAACGCTCGCATAGAAGAGTTTCTCGATATCCTCGCGCATGAATTGCGCAATCCGCTCGCAGCAATCTTCTCCGGGCTGCAAGCGCTGTGCAAGACGGCTTGGTCAGGCGGCGCCACGCCGCCCATGCTGGCCTTGATTGAGCGGCAAACCAATCATTTGGTCCGGCTCGTCGACGATTTGTTGGAAGCGTCGCGGATCACCAACGGCAGAATTCAGCTGAAGAAGGAGCGCATCGACCTCGCCGAGGCGGTGGACGACGCCATCAATATCGCTTCGGACCGCCTCTTGCGCGCCGGTCTTCGGTTGCGTGTCGTGCGGTCGGATCAGCCGCTCATGATGGATGCCGATCGAGTGAGACTGACGCAGCTTTTCTCGAGCCTTCTCGACAACGCCGCTGAATTCACGCAGCCAGGCGGCGAAGTGAACCTCGTCGTCGAGTCTGGGAATGGTGAAGCGTCTGTCGTCGTTTCCGACAACGGCATGGGAATCGCTCCTTCCAATCTGTCCAATATTTTCACGCTCTTTTCCCAGGAGGCCGTCTCTCGCCAGGAATCTGGCGGCGCCGGCATTGGGCTACCGCTTGCACGCATTGTTGCACAGGCGCACGGCGGTTTCCTCGAGGCGCACAGCGAAGGCGAAGGACGCGGAACGCGCGTCGTGGTCCGCCTGCCTTTGCTTCAGTCCGTTCCTCGAAGCGCCCGAAGCGCGGTTTTGCGTGGCGCCGATTGAGCCTACGCGCTCGCCGAAATGATCGCAGCCGCGTCCTCACCGAAGGTCGCGCCCGAAGGTTTTTGCCCCCGCCATCGCCTTGCGCCGCATGCGTAAATCTGTCTACAGTTTCCCGTTGCAGAGGTCGTATTGGGGACCAAGTATGAGATCAGTCGTCACAGAAGGAATGGCGATCGTGGTGATCGTCCTGGCCGCGGCGCTCGCCACATATTTCGATGTGACGATGCGGCGGCGGCGAAGGCTACGCTATACCGAAATGGCTTGGCGCTTCCTGTTTCCCTATCTGCTGCCCGCACTGGTGATTGCGGCCTTCGCCGCCTACTCCTTCTCGACGCTTGTGATCATTCCCTATTATCCCGGCTCCCCGACGCTTTGCGGTCTGCACGATCCGGCCTGCCGCGCCCGCATCAATCCGGAGGCCAACCAATTCTATTCGATGATCGGCATTGCGATCGCCTGCGCTCTCGCGCTCGGCTATCTCGCCCTGATCGCTTGGCGCAGGATCACGAGCCGGCCGGTGCCCGTCTACTGAAGCCGCAGCTACGCTCGCCGCAAGCTGATGCATGAAACGCCGCGACGGAGGTTGCGCGCGCGTTAAGGATAAGCCTCAATGCCAAGGGGCCGCATTCTGCTGCGCCGCGGAATGCGCTAAGTTGCGGCGTCAGCGGCCATGAGATTGAGCCCAGAGCATGTCGACCGGCGAGCCAGAGACCCAACCCCTGTTCGATGCCGCGCCCGTCGATGCGCTTCGCCCCGCTCGAACGCCTGCGCATGCCGAGAACCTTCAACTCCACCAGCCCTTCTCCTCCGCGCTTTCGAATCCGCTCGTCCCCGCAAGCTTGACTACCGACCCTGCAGCGCACGGGCGCGGGCTCGAAGAAACGTCCTTTGCGGCGACGGCTCTGAGCGACATCATCGATCGCGGCCTGCACGCCTCGCTGGCTCACCTGACTTTAGGGATATCTCCAGCCGCTCTCGGCAGCGCCTATTTGGACTGGGCGACGCACCTCGCCGCCAGCCCCGGCAAGCAGGCGGAGCTCGCGGTGAAGGCGTCCCGCAAGGCGTTTCGCCTCGCCCGATGGGCGGGACAATGCGCGCTGCGAGGCGGGACGAGCGAGCCCTGCATCAAACCGCTGCCGCAAGACCACCGTTTCGTCGGGGAGGCCTGGCGCCACTGGCCTTACAACCTCCTCTATCAGGGGTTTCTGCTCAATCAGCAATGGTGGCACAATGCGACCACGAGCGTGCGCGGCGTCACAACCCAGCACGAGAACGTCGTCGACTTCATGTCTCGGCAAATGCTCGACACGCTCTCGCCCTTCAATTTTCTGCTCACGAACCCGGAGCTGATGCAGCAGACGCTGCAACAAGGCGGTTGGAATCTGGTGCGCGGCGCCCGCAACTTCGCCGAAGACTGGGCCCGCGCCGTCAGCGGGCAAAAGCCTGTCGGCGCCGAGGCCTTCGAGGTTGGGAAAACTGTCGCCGTCACGCCCGGGAAGGTCGTCTATCGAAATCGACTGATAGAAGTCATTCAATACGCGCCCACGACCGAAACGACCCGCCCAGAGCCGATTCTAATCGTGCCGGCCTGGATCATGAAATACTACATTCTCGATCTTTCGCCCGAGAATTCCCTCGTGAAATATCTCGTCGATCGAGGTTTCACGGTTTTCATGATCTCATGGAAGAATCCGGATGACCTGGATCGCGACCTCGGCATGGAGGATTACCGCAAGCTCGGCGTGATGGCCGCCCTGGACGCGGTGACGGCGATCGTCCCTGGGCAGCGCGTGCATACGGTCGGCTATTGCATCGGCGGCACGCTGCTTTCCACCGCTGCGGCCGCGATGGCGCGGGATGGAGACGAGCGCCTCAAGTCGGTGACCTTGTTCGCCGCGCAAACCGATTTCAACGAAGCCGGCGAGCTCATGCTCTTCATCAATGAAAGCCAGATCGCCTTTCTCGAGGACATGATGTGGGAGAAGGGCTATCTCGACGCCAAGCAAATGGCCGGCGCTTTTCAGCTCCTGCGTTCCAACGATCTCATCTGGTCGAAGCTCGTGCGCGAGTATCTGATGGGCGAACGACAGGAGATGAACGATCTGATGGCCTGGAACGCGGACGCAACCCGCATGCCCTACCGCATGCATTCCGAATATCTGCGTCGTCTCTTCCTTAACGACGAGCTCGCGGAAGGTCATTACCTTGCAGAAGGGCGGCCCGTTGTCATGAGCGACATTCGCGCGCCCCTTTTCGTCGTTGCGACGGCGCGCGACCATGTCGCGCCCTGGCGCTCCGTCTTCAAGATCCACCTTCTGACTGAGACCGAAGTGACATTCCTGCTGACGTCAGGCGGACACAACGTCGGCATCGTCTCTCCGCCGACGCGGCAGATCGCAAGCTATCAGGTCGCGACGAGAGAATTCGGGGGGCGCTACCACGATCCCGACGCCTGGACCGCCGCGGCGCCGAGAACGCAGGGCTCCTGGTGGCCGGTGTGGGTGGAGTGGCTGAACGCGCGCTCGGGGGAAGCGACCGCGCCGCCGCCGTTAGGCGCGGCGGAAAAAGGATACGCGCCGCTGGCAGACGCTCCCGGCGCCTATGTGTTGCAGCAGTAGGCCCGCGACGCGACTGCGTCGTCGCAATGGCGAAGCGCTTCGATGAAGGAAGAATGCCGCATCGCGACTTTCAATCTGGAAAATCTCGATTGGACGGCCGCCAACGACGCCCAGTTCGAGCGACGCATCGCCGTGTTGCGGCCGCTGCTCCTCGAGCTTCGCGCCGACGTTATGTGCCTGCAGGAAATCGCCGGGCGAAAGCGCGAGCCCCACGGCCCCCGCCGGCTGCTCGCGCTCGACCGGTTGATCGAGGACACGCCCTATTCCGCCTATTTTCGCGCGAGCAGCGTGCGCCCTGGCGGCGACGTTCCCGCCGACGTCCACAACCTCGCGATCTTGAGCCGCTGGCCCATTCGGACGACGCGTCAGATCTACCACGACCTCGTCGCCAAGTGGCGCTGGAGCGTTCTCGGCGAAGACAAGAATGAAGCCAACGCCATCGAGATCGCTTTCGACCGCCCGCTTCTCCATGCCGCGATCGACCTGCCCGCGAGCGGATCGCTTCACTTGATCAATCTGCATCTGCGCGCGCCGCGCCCCGTGTCCCTGCCGGGAGGCTCGGCCTCAAGCCGCAAGCGCGTGGAGGGCCTCTTCCTCGCCGCGCAAAAGCGCGAGCGCCAGGCGCTCGAAGCGAGGCTTGCTGTCGAAGACATCTTCGACGCGGACGAAGACGCGGCGATCGCGCTCTGCGGCGATCTCAACGTCGACGAGCATGATGCGGCGTCGACGATTCTGGAAGCGAACTTCAACGGCGGCGCGCGGTCGCTAGAAGCGCTCGAGACGCGCGTCCCGCTTGCGCGGCGCTTCAGCGTTCTGCACGCGGGCGAGCCGCGGCTGATCGACCACATCCTCGCCTCCGTCTCGCTCGCGCGACGCTGCGCTAGCGTGGAAATTCTCAACGAGGGCTTACAGGACGAAGCCTTCGCGCAAGATCCGATCGAAGGCTCACTGCATGCGCCGGTGGTGACGACGTTCATGATGGCGTAGCCGTCCACGGCTCCCTGTAAGAAGGTTGCACCACGCGTCCTACTTCGCGAGCCACTGCGCGATGGCGGGCCATTGCTCCGCCAAGGTGCGGCGTCCCATGAAGAGCGCGAGGTGACAGCAAGGCGCGACAGCCGTCTCGATTTCCAAATTCACCGCGACATGAGAAACGAGAGCGAAGAGCTGTGCCGGTGGGACGACAGTGTCCTCGGCGCCCGCCAACAGAAATAGCGGGCAGCGAAGCGCGCCCAGATCGGCAGCGCGCCCGAGCGCCGGGAATGTGCCGGCGGGCAGACGGTTCTCGCGATACAGCCAGTCCGCGACTTGTCTGTAATACACCCCGGGCAGATCGAGCAGGCGATGGTCCCAACGCTGGAACCTGTCGGCAAGCTCGTGCTCTTCCGGCGTCGTGGGCGCTGCGGAGAGCTGTAGATAGTCCAGGAAATGTTGGGCTCTGTCGCTGTTCCCTGGCCAGAGCCTAGAATTGTGCCGTCCCAGCACGCGGCCTTCGCCAAGTCTGAGCAATTGATCGAGGATCGCGTCGTTCAAGGGCGACCCCGGCGCCGCAAGAGATGAAGGCGCGGCTTGCGTATCGACCGGCGCGCCGGCGAGGACGAGCTTGCGAACCTTGTTCGGAAAACGCGCCGCGTAGACGAGCGAAAGCCAACCTCCTTGGCAGACGCCGACGAGATCGGCGGGCGGCCCGATCTCGTCGACGGCGACGTTGAGCATCGCGAGTTGCGCGTCGATCCCATCGTCGCGCATCGCCTGCGTCGCGCTCTTCCATTCGACGAGAAGGATGCGATCGCAACCGTTCAACTTCAAGGTTTGGACGAGGCTGTGACCGGGAGCGAGATCGAGGAAGCCAGCGTCGTGGAGCGAGCGGGGGGAGACGATGAGCAGCGGACGCCCCGCCGTATCGGCGCCGGAAAACTCACGCAGCCGCAGCGCGTCGAGATCGAGCCTTACGCTGTTCGGGGTCAGCCATTGGGCCTCTCCCACGGCGGGTACGGTAGGCCCGGCCTCTACCGCAGAGACGGCTTCGCCGAGCGAATCGAGCAAGCGCTGGTAGAACTCGAGCGTGGTCGTCAGCGGCCACGCCCAGAGAGCATAGGGAGTCATAGGGCGACGTCTCGCGATAGACGCATCTTCCAATCCTCGGCAAGGCGCCCGGCGCTAAGATAAGCGCCGCAGTAACTAGCGCGCTTTCAGATCGCAAAAGCGCCTGGGCGAAAGACCGAGCTCTATGTTTAGCGCGGTGCGCTGCGCACAAGCTCGATAATCTCTTCGGTAATTTCCGCCTGGCGCTGGCGACGATGCCGGGCCTCCAGTTCCTCCAGCGATTTTTGCACATTGCTACGCGCCGCGATCATCGCCTGCATGCGCGCCTCGTTCTCTGCAGCGAAGGACAAGGTCGCCGCCGCGCAAAGCTCGGAAAAAACATATTCCTGCGCGAGGCTTTCGACCAGCGCCGGTTTCGGCAAATTGACCAGCGGAGGACAGCGGCGCGAGGGAGTGAAGCGCGACAGATCCAGCGGGATCAGCGGCCTTTCGACGATAGCGAAGCCGGCCCCTCCGTCCGGCGCGCCGTGGACCAGTGTGACCCGCCCTGCCCAATTCGCGGCGAGACTGTCGTAAAGCGCCGCTGAGATGCGATCGGCGAGCGCCGGCGCTTCATCGACATGCGCCGCCATCGGCGTCGTCCACGCCAACCGCAAACCCTTCTCCTCCGCAAGCGCGGCGCCCCGCTCGCCGACGAGATAGAGCGCCGTGCGTCCGGCCGGCGCTGGGGCGAGAATTTTTCTGACCGCCGCGAGAACGCGTTCGTTGAAGGCGCCGACGAAGCCCTGCGCGGAGCAAAAGGCGAGCAGAATGTGGCCGAGGTTGCGCCTTTCGTCCGAGGCGACCGGCTCAGGGCCTTCGTCGAGCTGCAACGACAGCGCCGCGCCAATCGCCTCGCCCAAGGTCTCGGCGTAGGCGCGGACTCCTTCGAGCCGTGATTGCGCCTCGCGTGCTCGCGCGGCGGCCACGCCACGCATCGCCGTGATCACCGTCTCCAACTGGCGCGTCGCGACGATATGCGCGCGGATGTCGCTTAAGCGCTCGCTCATGTTGGGCGCCCGCGAAGTTCTTCGACGAGCTCTCTCACCCTGGCCACGAGCGTTTCGCGCAGCGATGACTCGAGCCGCGCGCCGCCCATCAGCGTGGCGACGGCTTGCGGCGCCGTCGCGTCGAGATGAGAAGGAAGCTTGGCGCGGATCTCCGCGACAGCCTCGACGGAGGCCTCGTCCAGGACGCCTGCCTCGAGCGCCGCCAGCAGCGCCACCTGATCCGCGAGCCGCAGCGGCGCGTAGCGCGGCTGGGTCAGAAGAGCGCGGATGCGTTCGCCGCGGACGAGCTCGTTCTTTATCCGCGCGCTCGACATGCCACCGAAGCGGCTGAACATTTCGAGTTCGAGGAACTGCGTATATTGGAGACGTAATCTTCCCGAGACGTCTCGCAACGACTCCGGTTGCGCCTTGCCGCCGACGCGGCTCACCGACAGGCCCACGTCGACGGCCGGGCGCCGGTTGGCGGCGAAGAGCCGCTGGTCGAGCACGATTTGTCCGTCCGTGATCGAAATGAGATTGGTGGGAATATAGGCGGAGAGATTGCCCGCGTCGGTTTCGGCGATCGGTAGCGCCGTGAGCGAGCCGCCGCCAAACTCCTTCGAAAGCTTTGCGGCGCGCTCCAGGAGCCGCGCGTGCAAATAGAAGATGTCGCCGGGATAGGCCTCTCGTCCGGGCGGCTCGTGGGTGAGCAGCGCGAGCTCGCGATGCGTCGCGGCGTGCTTGCTCAGATCGTCGATGACGACGAGCGCGTCGCCGCCGCGGTCGCGGAAATATTCGGCCATGGTGACGCCGGCGAAGGGTGCGATCCATTGCAGGCCGGGCGGCGCGGCGGCGGAAGCCACAACGAAGATGGTGCGCTCGAAGGCGCCGTTGGCGCGCACAGCTTCGATGGCGCGTTCAATGGCCGTCGCGCGCTGGCCGACGGCGACATAAATGCAGATGATGTCGGAATGCCGCTGGTTGATGATGACGTCGATCGCCATCGAGGTCTTGCCGGTGGCGCGATCGCCGATGATGAGCTCGCGCTGGCCGCGTCCGAGCGCAAACATCGAGTCCACGACCAAGAGGCCGGTCGCGACCAACTCGCTCACGAGATCGCGCGCGATGATGCTGGGCGCGGCGCGCTCGATCGGATGGAAGCTCTCCGCGACGATCGCCTCGCCACCGTCCAGGGGACGCCCGAGCGGATCGACGACGCGCCCAAGGAGACCCGGGCCGACCGGCGCGCGCGCGACCTCGCCCGTGCCGAGCACGCGCTCGCCCGCCTCGATGACGCGGCCCGCGTCGAGCAGGATGACGCCGATGCGTTCCTCTTCGAGCGAAAGGGCGAATCCGAGCTCGCCGTGTTCAAAGCGAAGCAGCTCGTTGAGCTCGACCTGCGGCAGACCGGAGACAAATGCGACGCCATCGGCGAAGCTCTCGACGCGCCCCACGCTCTCGATCCTCGGCCCGATCTCGGCCTTGGCGAGCGCTTCGCGCCCGCGCGCGAGCCAGTCGGAGGCGGCGTCAGGAGCGTCACTATCCATTTTCGCGCTCCTTGAGGAGCTCGGCCGAGATGCGCTCCAGATCCGCGCGCAGGCTGTTACGGATGCTCGTATGCTCATTCTCCAGCTCGAGGCCAGCGAGAAGCGAAGGGTCCGCGCGCGTGGCGAAAGTGACTGGACCTCCGAAAGCCTTCGCGAGCTCGGCGCGGCACAGCGTCTCCTCCTCGTCGGTGAGCGCTCGCGCGGCGGTAAGGAGCGCATCGCGCCGGCGAAAGTCGGCGCGTGTCTCCTGGGGGAGAGCGTCGATAGCGTCCACGAGGCCGCCGATGAAACCCGTGACGCGGGAGGATGCCGGGAGCCGCTCGAGCAGGCGTCGGGCGATGTCCACGGCAAGCAGGCTCGCGCGTTCGGCGTCCGCCTGCCGCTCGGATTTTTTGATCCGTTCGATCTCGGCCTGCGCGTTGGCGCGCAGCCGCTCGGCGTCAGCGCGGGCCGCATCCAGCATGACGCGCCTGGCCTCCTCAGCCTCGACTGTCGCGGCTTTTACCGATGCGGCCCGGTCGGATGCGATCGCCGCGAGCGCCGCCTGAGCCTTCTCTTCCAGCGCGCGGGCCGAGGCCTCCTTGGCGGCGGCCTCCTCCATCAGACGCGCCGCTGCGGCGCGGCGCTCGGCCAGGATCGCGGCGATCGGACGAAACAGAAAGCGTGAGAGCAGCCAAATGAGGACGAGCGCATTGATCGTTTGCAGGCCGAGGGTCCACCAGTCGATCTGCATGCCGACCTGCGGTTACTTGATGAAGGGATTGGCGAAAAGCAGAAGCAAAGCGATGACGAGACAGTAGATCGCCATCGTCTCGATCATCGCGAGGCCGACAAAGAGCGTGCGCGACAGGACGCCCGCGGCTTCCGGCTGGCGCGCGATCGCGTCCATGGCCGCCGCAACGGCTTTGCCCTCCGCGAGCGCCGGGCCGATCGCGCCGAAGGAGACGGCGATGGCGGCGGCGATGACGCTGATCTTCTCAATGTCGTCCATATCAGGGTTTTTCCTCTGCGTCGGTCACGACTCAATGTCCCTCGACCGCCGAACCGATAAAGACCGTGGCGAGCGTCGCGAAAATATAGGCTTGCACGGCGCCGGTGAGCAAATCGAGCGCCATGAGCGGGATCGGCACGAGGAGACCCGCGATCGACAAGATGATGCCGACGACGAAGACGCCGCTCATGATGTTGCCGAAGAGACGCACGATGAGCGAAAAGCTGCGGGTCAGCTGCTCGACGAGATTGAGCGGGACCATGATGATGCTCGGCTCGGCGAAGGTCTTGAGATATCCCAGCAGCCCGCGCGTGCGCAGCCCGTAATAGATCGTCGCGCAAAAGACGATGAGCGCCAGCGCCGCATCCGTTTCTAGGCGCGCCGTCGGCGGCTCGACGCCCGGAATGAGCGACGACCAGTTGGCGACGAGCACGAAGATGAAGATCGTTCCGATGAGCGCGCGATAGGGCGCGGGATCGACGCGCAACGTGTCGCTGATCTGCGTGTCGAGCGTCTCGACGAAGAGCTCCAGCGCCGATTGTCCCGTTTTCGGAGAAAGGGACAGACGTCGCGTCAGCAGGGCGCTGACCAGCACGAGCGCGGCCATGAGGCACCAGGTGACGATGACGGGCTTGCTGATCGGGACGGGGCCGAGCTGAAAGCCGGGCTCCAGCGCGAGAGGAGACGCCTTCATTCGAGCCCTCCGAGGCGACGCAGAGTCACGCGACGCGCCACGAGCAAGCCTATCGCCGCGGCAAGCAGGGCCGGCGCGCCGACTTTCGCGAGCCCGACGAACAGCGCAGCCAGCAGCGCAAAACGGGACGCGAGCAACAGAATCGCCTTCGGCGTCGCACCGCGCTCGAAGAGATCGACGTTCCAGCGCAAGGCCGTGAAGTAAGCGTATCCCGCTGCAGCGCCCGCGGCGGCCCCGAGCGCGATCTGAAACGCGAGCGATGGGAGGTCCGCGGTCACTGGCGCGACATCCATTTCCAGGCAAACCAGAAACCGACGCCGGCGCCGACCATGAGGAGCGGCGCGGAGAAGAACACGCCGGAAGAATAGGTCTTGTCGAGCCAGCGGCCGAGAACGAGCCCGGCGAGCGCTGGCAATACGATGGCCCAGCCCAGCACACCGATCTGGCCGAGGCGGCGCCCGAGCGAAGGCTCGGCGTCCTTGCGCTGCATCGCATCGCGCTCAGCCGCGATGCGAGAGGCGTCGGCGACGGGATCGTTGGGCGTCTGCGGTTCGCGCTCAGGCATGAACCTCACTCGCTATCATATCAAGCGTCACCCTTCGTGGCGGCGCGCGCATCTACTATCCGCAGGAGATGATTGGCGAGCATGATGATCTCTATCGCCTCGGTAGGATCATCAAGGTTCACGTCTCGATGCGAATGCGGGTTTTTGTAAGAGCCGATTGCCCCAGCAAATAGCTCCATTCTCGCAACCTGCTCGCCTTCATCGACGTCAGTGTCTGTAAGAGGCCCTGATTTCGGAGCGAAAGCGGCTCGCATTAAACGAACACCGAGCAACGTGTCTGGCAAGGATGCCGCCTCTCGCACGGCGACTTCGACAGCTTTCGTCGCTTGAAATACTGCAACGTCATATTCCTCCCTAAGAAACGCATGCCACACGACATTGGATATCCTCGGATGGAGCGACTCCTTCGGCAATCTACGGGCGACTGCAAAATTTCGAAAGTCGGCTTGGGTCTCAAACTTCGATGCCCGACGGCTCAAGTGTCTGTACCCGTTTTCGCCATTGAATCCTTCGGCGGGAACGATGAGCCCTTGAGCCTCAAGCCAAGCTAGCGCTTCGGCGAGCGCAAGATCGATCTCTTTCTTCCGGTTGTAAGGATATTGATTGCGGCCAGTGACGTTCTGATTCCAAAGCTCGGTCCTCAAATTATTCAGGTGAAACATTCTGGCGTCGTGTCGTCCGCGGATCAAGAACAGCATCTTGGCCCCAAGCTCCTCGGGCTCCAGCGCGAGCAGCACCTCAGGATCCGGGATTTCTTGAAGAAGCTCTTTCATCTGGTTTCCACATTAACGGATAAACGACATGATCAATTGGGTGTCCTCTTCCCTCACGTCCCCTTCTCCTCGCTGAACAACACCGCCTCGGGCGCCGCGCCAGAAGGGTGCAGATAGCGGATGAGCTGGCGCACCGTCTGCGCGTGCAGGCGCGTCTGCTCGACTCTTGCGCGCGCGGCCTCATCGAGACGCTCGGCGCGGGCGCGGCGCACATCGGCTTCGAGCTTCTGCAGATCCTCGCCGAGCACGCCCTGCCGGCAGGCGATCGACACGCGCTCGCCGCGGCTCGCGGTCAGAACGCCGCCGTGAAGGGCGCAATAAGCCTCGCGCCCCGCCGCGTTCCGCCAGCGCACGACGGAGGCCGGCAGCACGGTCAGGAAATCCGCGTGACCGGGCAGGATGCCAAACCCGCCGGTTTCGTCCTCGGCGCGAACCGACTTCACGCCCTCCTCGTCGACGAGCAGCGCGTACGGCGTCGTGATGGTAAGCCGAAGTGAAGGCGAGCCATGAGGCTCGCGTTTCACGCGCGCTTCGGATCGCGAGCCTCCAGACTCGCCCGGGCCGGCCTCATGCGTCATTCCGTTTCCTCCTTCCGCCGCGCATCATCCAGAGCGCCCACCATGTAGAGCGAGCTTTCGCGCCAATCGTCGCAGGCGCCGGAAATAATCGCGCGGCACCCTTCCAACGTGTCGGCGAGCGGCACAGAGCGTCCCGGCGTTCCCGTGAAGGCCTCGGTCACGGCGAAGGGCTGCGTCAGGAAACGCTGCAAGCGCCGCGCACGGTCAACCAGCTTGCGGTCCTCGGCCCCGAGTTCCTCGACGCCGAGCAGCGCGATGACGTCCTGAAGTTCGCGATAGCGCTCGATGACGAGGCGCACCTCCGTCGCGACGCGCGCATGCTCCTCGCCGACGACTAGCGGATCGAGCAGCACCGAGGAGGAGGCGATCGGGTCGATCGCGGGATACATGCCTTCCGCCGCCATCTGCCGCGACAGCACCACCATGCTGTCGACATGCGCGGCGATCGTCGTCACGGCCGGGTCGGTGAAGTCGTCGGCGGGGACGTAGACGGCTTCGATCGCCGTCACCGCGACGCCGCCGACCGAGGCGATGCGCTCGTGCAGCGCGGCCACCTCGCTCGCCAATGTCGGCTGATAGCCGACGCGCGACGGCAGCCGGCCCAAAAGCCCGGACACCTCCGCCCCTGCCTGGACGAAGCGAAAGACATTGTCCATGAGCAGCAGGACATTGCGCCGTTTCTCGTCGCGGAAATATTCGGCGATGGTGAGCGCGGTGAGCGGCACGCGCCAGCGGGCGCCCGGCGGCTCGTTCATCTGGCCATAGACGAGCACGGTGCGATCGAGCACGCCGGAGTGACCCATCTCGACGAGCATTTCGTGGCCTTCACGCGAGCGCTCGCCGACGCCGGCGAAGACCGAGACGCCCTGATAGGCGGAGACCATGGCGTGGATCAGCTCCATGACGAGCACGGTCTTGCCGACGCCCGCGCCGCCGAACATCGCCGCCTTGCCGCCTTGCGCGATGGGCGTGAGCAGATCGACGATCTTGATTCCCGTCTGGAAAATTCCAGCGTCGCGCGAGCGTTGGGCGAGAGGCGGGGCGCTGCGATGGATCGCGCGTCTGGGCGAATCCTGCGGCAAAGGCGGCCCGTTGTCGCCGACCCGCCCGACGACGTCGATCACGCGCCCGAGTGTCGCGTCGCCCACGGGGATTTCGATCGGGGCGCCAGTGGGGCGGACGGGGCGCCCGCGCGAAAGTCCGACTGTCGACTGTAAGGCGAGCGCGCGGACATTGTGACGATCGAGATGCGCCTGCACTTCGGCGTAGATTTCCTCGCCCGCGCCCTTGTCGACGATCAGCGCCTCATCGATCGCCGGCAGCTCTCCTTCAGCGAAGCGCACGTCGATCACGGCGCCGCGAACGGCGCTGACCCGTCCCGCCACGCTTGCGCCGTCGAGCCTCGGCTCGTCAATGGATCGCGTCACTTCCGGCATGTTGCCGCCTCATTCTCCGCGCCCGGCCACTTGGTATGAGCTTCGATCGCGAGAGGGGCAAGGACGGATTTCTGCTGCGAGAGCGCCCGCTAATTCAGGTGGATCGCTCGCCGCAATCACGACGATCCGTGATAGGATTCATTCTCGCGCTGCAGCCATCGACGAGACGGGAGCGGCCCATGCGCAAGAGATGCGAGCAAAGCCATGGCGATCAAGGATATTCTCTTTCAACTGACGCCTGAAGAGGCTCGCGCTGCGGGGAGCGAGTTTGCGGTCTCGCTCGCGCAAACCCATGGCGCGCAGCTCACGGCGGCGAGCGTTGTGATCCAATTTCCCCCACAGTCCGGCAGTCCCTCAAGCTTCGCCGGCGGCCTCGAATTCGGCGCCATGGAAAGCTTCGCGCAGCTTTTGGAAGAGAATCGCAAGGCGGCGCGCGAGGCCTTTGAGCGGTTCGCCAAATCCCTGCCTGCCGGTGTTTTGGCGGAGTCCGTGGCGATCGAGAGCTTTCCGCAGCTCGTCGGCGACGAGTTCGGGCGGCTCGCGCGTCGATTCGACTTGGCGGTCGTCGCCCAGCCGGATCCGGGAGGCCCCGATTACGCGCAGGAGATCATCACGAGCGCGCTTTTCGGCTCCGGCAGGCCCGTTTTCGTGCTTCCGCCCCGCTTTGCAAAGCCCGCGCAGCTTACGAAGGCCATGGTATGCTGGGACGGCGGTGCGCCGGCCGCCAAGGCCTTGGCCGAGTCTCTGCCCCTGCTGGCGGCCGCCGAGTCCGTTGAAATCGTCTGCGTGAAGGACGAGGACGGTGCGCCTAGTGAGCCCACGGGCGCGCAGATTCTTCGCCACCTCGAGCGGCACGGCATCGCCGGCGCCCTGCGCGAGATTTCGACGACCGAGGACGAGGGCGCGGCGCTCCTCGCTTACGCCGCCGAGAGCGGCGCCGACTTCCTCGTGATGGGCGCTTACGGCCACTGGCGGCTGCGCGAGTTGATCTTCGGCGGAACGACGCAGACCGTGCTGGCCGAGAGCCCTGTCCCCGTCTTCATGGCGCATTGAGCTTTCGGGGCAGCGGCAGCACAGGTCAGCGGCGCAGCGAAGCGGGCTTGTCAAAGGCGAGAAACTCGGAGAAGACGCTGCGACCTCTGCCCCTGACAGGGGCGGGAAGTTCCGATACCGTAACGAGAATCAAGAAAAGGGGAACGGCATGAGCCATGTGGCGCACGAGCTTCACGAAGAGTTTCCGGAAAAGAGCGAGACGATTCATCGCCTCAAGGTCGACAATGCGCACTTCGCCCGCCTCGCGGAGCAATATCACGAGCTCAATCGGGCCATTCACCGCATGGAGACCAATGTCGAGCCCGTCGCCGACGAAACCCTGGAAGAGCTGAAGAAGCAACGCCTCTCGCTCAAGGACGAGATCGCCCAATTCCTCGAAGCGGTCTGAAAGGCAGGCGCGTTGAGGCGGATGCTCTCGATCGCCGCGCTCGTGGCCCTGGCCTCGAGCGCGCATGCGGGCGATCTCCCTCTGAACCCCGACGTGACGCAGGCGACGATCGAAGAGACGATTTGCGTGAAGGGCTGGACGAAGACCGTCCGACCGCCCTTTGAGATCACCAACGTGATCAAATCGAAAAAGCTTCGGGAACGCGGACTGACGGATGCGGACAAGAGCCGCTTCGAACTCGACCACGTCATTCCGCTCGCGCTCGGCGGCGCTCCCGACGATCCCCGCAACTTGCGCCTCGAACCCTGGCCCGAGGCCGACCGGAAGGACGGCGTCGAAGCCTGCCTGGCGCGCGCCGTCTGCGCCGGGCGCATGTCGCTGAACGAGGCGCGACGCCGCATCTGGAAAGACTGGCGCGGCGCTGGGAAAGCGTGCAAGTCGAGACAGCTCCCGCCGCCGGCCTGAACGCGATGGCGCTATTGAGGCGCGGTCTCAAACGCAAAAAGGCCGCGCACATCGGCGCGGCCTTGAAGACATCGCTGGCCCTCGAATTTTACCGAATGACGTAGGGCAGAAGACCGAGCGTGCGCGCGAGCTTGATGGCGCGGGCGAGTTCGCGCTGCTTCTTGGCCGAGACCGCGGTGATGCGGGACGGCACGATCTTGCCGCGCTCGGAGATGTAGCGCGAGAGCAGGCGCGTGTCCTTGTAGTCGATCTTCGGCGCGTTCGGGCCGGAGAAAGGGCAGGACTTGCGGCGACGGAAAAAGGGGCGGCGCGGGGCGGCGGGGGCGGACATCAGATCGTCTCCTCTTCCTTGCGCGGGGCGTCGTCACGGCGGGGGCGGCGCTCCGGCCGGTCGCCCCTGTCTCCTCTGTCGCCGCGCGGGCCACGGCGCTCGCCGCGCTCGCCTCTCTCGCCGCGCTCGCCATCGTCGTCGCGCTTGCGCAGCTGCGCCGAGGGGCCTTCCTCCAGCTCGTCAACACGAACCGTGAGCGTGCGCAGGACGTCCTCATTGAGGCTCTCCTGGCGCTCCATCTCGGCGATCGCCGCCGGCGGCGCATCGATGTTGAGAAGCGTGAAATGCGCCTTGCGGTTCTTCTTGATCCGATAGGCCAGGGACTTGACGCCCCAATATTCCACCTTCTTGACCGTTCCGCCAAGCGAGGAGATCGTATTCTTGAACTGCCCTGTCAGGGTCTCCACCTGCTGTGCGGAGACGTCCTGGCGGGCAAGATAAATGTGCTCGTAGAGCGGCATTTTGGCTTGCCTTTCCTTCAGTTGCCGCTCGCGCCCGGCGCCGAGCCCTTCGAGCCCTCGAATGGAAAGGCTCGGATCGGGATTGTCGAAGGCGGGAACACGGGAAGACGGGCCTTGGCCCTCCTCAGGACGCGCCTGAGGCTTCCGTTCAGCCCCCAGCCGGGGCGACGCGAAGCGCGCCTTATAGCCGGATTTGCGCGGGATGCAAGGCTTTGTCCGTCTTCAGTAAGCCGTCATGGCCGGGCTTGTCCCGGCCATCCACGCCGAGAGGTCGAGGTTTTCTGCGCGATTTCCACGAGCTTGACCGCCCGCGGCGCCGTCCCCTTCGCGGCTTCGCCAAAAAACCGGTCCGCGCGAAAACGCGGATATTGGGTTTGAGCGTTTCCCTCGATACCGCCGTTCGCCGGCGTGGATGGCCGGGACAAGCCCGGCCATGACGGGGTTGGAAACCTCAGAGATGTGTGCATGCGCCAGCCGCTGGAGCCCTCGGCCTCCTCATCCGTCGCTTTCGGCGACGCCTTCTCCCGCCATGGGAGAAGGCGCGCGCGATCTTCCCGTGGCGGCGAGCGCGGCGACGAGGCCCGCGCCGATGAGCGCCGCCGCGAGCAGATAGGCGCCGCCCGGGAACACCCCCGCCGCGGCGCTGAGCGAGAAGATCTGCGTGAAGAGCAGCGGCCCTATCATGCCGGAGACCCCGCGCAGGCTCGAAAGCGCGCCCTGCAGCCGCCCCTGCTCTGAGGCGCCGCGAAGCCGCGTCGCAAGGCCCTGAAGCGAGGGATTGGCCATTCCCAGGATGGCGATGAACGGCGTTCCCAGGAAAAACAGCGCGTCGTCGGAGGCGAAGGCGTAGAGCAGGAAGCCCACCGCCCCGAGGGGAAGCGCGATCGACAGCGTTCTGCGCTCTCCCAGCCGCGCCACGGCGGGGCGCACGAGGCCGCCCGAGACGATCGTCTGCGAGACGCCGACGAAGGCGAGCGCCCAGCCGGTTCTCTGCGCGTCCCAATGATAGCGGTAGTCGGCGTAGAGCACGAAGAGGCTCGGCAAGGACTCATGCGCCAGATAGCAGAGGAAGGCGGCTGCGGCGATCAACGAGAGCTCGCGCTCCGAGCCGAGAAGCTTCAGCGCGCCGAACACATTAGCGCTGCGCCAAGCGATCTTCGGCGTCCGCCTGTCTTGCGGAAGCGACTCGGGGAGGATGAAGTAGCCGTAGAGCGCGTTGGCGAGGCTCAAGGCCGCAGCGACCCAGAAAGGCAGGCGCAGATCGTAGTTGCCGAGCCAGCCGCCGATCGCCGGTCCCAGGATGAAGCCGAAACCGAAGGCGGCGCCGATCATGCCGAAACGTCCGGCGCGCTTTTCCGGGGGCGTGATGTCGGCGATATAAGCGCCCGCGGTGGATTGGCTCGCGGCCGTCGCGCCGGAGAGCAGCCGCCCGATGAGGAGGATGGGCAGCGACGGGGCGAGCGCCATGAAAATATAGTCCAGCCCGAGGCCGAGATTGGAGGCGAGCACGACGGGACGCCGTCCGAAGCGATCGGAGAGCGAGCCCAGGACGGGCTGAAACAGGAATTGCATCAGGGCCCAGGCAAAGCTGAAGAGGCCCGCTATGGACGCGGCGCGCGCGATGTCGCCCCCCTCGAACTGCGTGATGAGCTTCGGCAGCACGGGGATCATCACCCCGAGCGCCAGCATGTCGAGGACGACCGTGACGAGGATGAAGACGAAGGCCGCCGTGCGCTTGACCGGATTGACTTCGCTCATGCTTTTCCCCTCTGCCGCCACTCTAGACCGAGCCAGCCGATACAGGGAGAAGGCGGCCGGCGCAATGCGCCGCGGCGCATTCCCCAAAAGCGCGAATTTGATGTGAGCTGCCGCGAAGCTGGCCTCGCGCGGCTAAACCAATATATCGTCAAGGGCCAACAGCGGGACGAATCATTGAAACATGCGCGATAACTTGCTTATCTCCTCCTTGAGACATCTCTTATATCGCGTGACGAGGCGCCCGCGCATGAACCGGTTTGAACGCACTCCGCAGCCCGCGGGAGAGGCCGAGCTCGAATACAGGGACGGAGATTACCGCGTGCGCAAAGCCGGGGCCTATGTCCGCTGCGCCGTGACGGGCAAGCCGATTCCGCTCGAGGAGCTTCGATATTGGAGCGTCGCGCGTCAGGAGGCCTACAGCGGCCCGGAAGCGCGAATGCAGCTGCTCAAGGCCGAAGAAAAGCGCCAGGGCTGAAACCCGTCGCTTCGTCAACACATCTCGCGCGCCGCCGAGAGGCGGCTCCTCAACAGCGCCGCCGCCCGCTCCGGCGCGTCGAACTCGAGCGTGACCGGCAACGTCTCGACAGCGATCTCCCTCTCTGGAGCAGGTCCCGGAAAAGTGCGGAGCGGTTTTTCGATGTGGACATGCTCTAATTTACTGATTTTGAGCGAGTCCTTCTCCGTGGTGACGAGCCGCGCGGAAAGCCGCTCCGCCGCGCCCGCCACCGCCTGGAGCTCCCGCGCGGAATAGGGATGGTGGTCGGGAAACCAGCGGCTCCCCGCGACATGCGCGCCGATCTCCTCGAGGCTGCGCAGGAATTTCTGTGGCCGGCCGATGCCCGCAAAGGCGAAAACCTTCTGGCCAGCCAGTCGCGCGGCGGCTTCGGAATCGGGCGCGAAGCGCGCGCGCAGCATGATCTTCGCCTGTTGCAGCCAGAGGGGCGGGGCGCCCTCGCCGATCAGGATCGCGGCGTCCACGGCCGCGAGTTGCGCGGAGAGCGGCGCCCGTAACGGTCCCGCAGGCGGGCACAGCCCGTTGCCAGCCCCATAGGCCGTGTCGATGACGAGAATCGCGAGATCGGGCTCTAGGCTCCGCGAATGCAGCCCGTCGTCGAGGAGCAGCACAGTCGCACCCTCCGCGCCCGCGAGCCGCGCCGAGGCGGCGCGATCTGCGCCCACAAAAGTCGGCGCGACGGCCGAGAGCAATAGCGCCTCGTCCCCCACCTCGCGCGCCGCGTGTCGCGCCGGATCGACGCGGAGCGGCGTTCCACTCGCGTCGGCCCGGCCATAGCCGCGTATGAGGAAAGCCGGCCTCTCCCCTTGTGTCAGGAGCATTCGCCCCAGCGCCAGCGCCGTGGGCGTCTTGCCGTCGCCGCCGAGCGTCACGCCGCCGATCGCGATCACGGGCAGTCCGGCGCGCGGCGCCGCACGCTTGAGCCTGGCGCGGGCGACGCTTCCATAAAGCGCGCCGAGCGGCGCGAGCGCGAGAGCCAGGGGTCCCGCGGGCCGACCCCAAAATTCCGGCGCGCGCAGCCGAAGCGTCACGGCTCTTGGACCGCGGCGAGCAAGGGCTCCAGCGCCGCGACGATCCTTTGCGAGGCGCCCCCGAATTTCTCTACGATTTCGCGCGCGCGCCGCCCCCTCTCGCGCAGGCGGCGCGGCTCGGCGAGTAGGCGCTTTGCCTCACGCGCAAGGTCGCGCGCGTCCGCGCAAGCGAGAGCGCCCCCGGTGGCGTCGAGCGCCTCAAAGATTTCGCCGAAATCCGCGACGTTCGGGCCGTGCAGAATTGCGGCGCCGAAACGCGCGGGCTCGATTGGGTTGTGTCCCCCGCCGGGGGATAAGGAGCGGCCCATGAAGACGACGCCGGCGAGCGGAAAGGCGAGGCCCAGTTCGCCCAAAGTGTCGAAGAGGTAGATCGACGTCTCCTTTTGCGGGCGCTCGCTGGCTGAGCGGCGCGCGATCTTCAGCCCGCGCTCGGCCGCAAGATCCGCGATCTCCTCGGCGCGTTCGGGATGGCGCGGGGCGATAATGGTCAAGAGATCGGGAAAGGCGGCGGCGATCTCGGCATGCGCGTCAAAGGCGATGGCCTCCTCGCCGCGATGCGTGGAGACGGCCGCAAAGACTGGCCGCGCGCCGAACGCGCCGCGCAGCTCCGCGAGCGCGATGGGGTCGGCGGGAAGCGGGGGAGAATCGAATTTCAGATTGCCCGCAACGGTCGCGGCCTTCACGCCGAGGCCCAGGAAGCGCGCGGCGTTGGCCGTGTCCTGCGCGAAGCAGAGGTCGATCTTGGAGAAGACGCGGTTCGCAACGCCCGGCGCCTTGCGCCAACGCGTGAGCGACACCTCCGAGATGCGGGCGTTGACGAGCGCCAAGGGAATGTCCCGCGCGCTCAAGCCCAGCACCATGTTCGGCCAAATCTCCGATTCGGCGAAGAGCGCGAGGTCCGGGCGCCAGTGGTCGAGGAAGCGCGCGACGAAAGGCGGGGCGTCGAGCGGCGCATATTGATGATGGGCGCCGGGGGGAAGTCGCTCGCAGAGCACTTGCGCCGAGCTCGTCGTGCCGGTCGTCACCAGCGCGGAAAAGCCGCGGGACAGCAACCGGTCGACGAGCGGCAGCAGCGAGAGCCCCTCCCCCACACTCGCGCCATGCAGCCAGACGAGCGGACCGGAGGGCCGCGTCGCCGCCGGATAGCCCATGCGCTCGGGCAGCCGCGCCGCATCCTCCTTTCCCGTGCGGGCGCGCGTGAGCAGCAGCGGCCGCGCCAGGGGCGAGAGCGCTGTCGTCGCGAAGCGATAGAGGAGAAGCAGGGGCATGGGGGCGCAGGGCTTCCTAGTCTCGGGAGATTCGGGAGCAGGATAGCACGCGGGCGGGGAGTGGCCTTGGGAGTTCGGTCAGGGCCTCTCCCTGCGCTCGCCACGCTTGACGGGACCGGCCCTCATAGCGCTATGAGTGCGCTACTGATAAAACTGCCGCTTGCGCTTCGACGACAAGAGAAAACGCAGAGGCGAACGAAGCGGAAAGCGACGCGGCGCGAAAGAAGCAAACGAGGTCGCACCGTCCACCCACTCTCCGGCAGCCCTTCCTTCTGCCCAGCTTGCAACTCGGCGTGGCGACCGTCTCCCGCTCTGCTCTGCTCCGCCCACCCTTCAGGCAGGTTCATCCGTGACCTTCGAGAACGCCCGCCCCCCGCTCGCCAAAGCCTTGGCCGAACGCAATTACGTTTCGCCGACGCCGGTTCAAGCGGCGGTGCTGTCGGCCAAAGAGCAAGGCGGGGACATCCTGGTTTCGGCGCAGACGGGATCGGGAAAGACGGTCGCTTACGGTCTGGCCATCGCTCCCACGCTTTTCGGAGAAGCCGAAGCTTTGGCCGCGCCGCGAGCACCCCTCGCGCTCGTCGTGGCGCCGACGCGCGAACTCGCGTTGCAGGTCCAACGCGAGCTCGGTTGGCTTTACGAACATGCCGGGACGCAAATCGTTGCTTGCGTCGGCGGCATGGACGCGCGCCTCGAACGCCGCAAATTGGCGGAGGGCGCCCACATCGTCGTCGGCACCCCTGGGCGCTTGCGGGATCACATTGAGCGCCGTGGATTGGATACGGCCAGCATCGCCGCGGTGGTTCTCGACGAAGCCGACGAAATGCTCGACCTGGGCTTTCGCGAGGACCTCGAATTCATATTGGAGGCCACGCCCCGGGAGAGGCGGACGTTGCTATTCTCGGCCACGATGCCAAAGGGAATTGCGGCTCTGGCCAAACGATATCAGCGCGACGCGCGCCGGATCGATGTGGGCCGCGGGGAATACGGTCATGGCGACATCGGCTATCGCGCGGTCCGCGTCGCGCCGAAAGAGACGGAACTCGCGACCGTCAATCTCTTGCGTTATTTCGAGGCGCCGACGGCGATCGTGTTCTGCAACACGCGCGAATCCGTTCGCCATCTGCACGCAATCTTGCTCGAACGAGGTTTCGCGGCCGTGCTCTTGTCGGGCGAGCTCAGTCAGCACGAACGGAACCACTCCATGCAGGCGCTGCGCGACGGGCGCGCGCGGGTGTGCATCGCGACCGACGTCGCGGCGCGCGGCATAGACTTGCCCAATCTCGATCTGGTCATTCACGCCGACCTGCCGCATGATGCGGAAGCTCTGCAGCACCGAAGCGGTCGGACGGGGCGCGCCGGGCGTAAGGGCGTGAGCGCGCTGCTCGTTCCGCCCGCGCGGCGTCATCGCGCCGAACGACTCCTCCGAGACGCCGGCGTTTACGCATTTTGGAGCGGGCCGCCCTCGGCCGAGGAGATTGGCGAGCTCGATCGCAAGCGCATGATGCAAGATCCGCTGCTACTGGAGCCGCCAAAAGAAGAGGACTTCGAAGCAGCGAAACTTCTCCTTGCGGAGCGGTCGCCCGACGAACTCGGCGCGATGCTCGTTCGTCTCTACCGCGCGCGCCTTCCCGCGACCGAGGACGTCGTCGATCCCGGACAGGAACCGGAGCGCCGAGAAGCGCGCGCCCCGCGGGCGGCGAGCGCAAAGCCCGCCAAAGCGCCGCGTCCGTCCCGATTGGCTGGCGCCGCCGCGTGGTTTCGTCTCGACATTGGCCGAACGAAGAACGCAGATCCGAAATGGTTGCTGCCGATGCTCTGCCGCAAGGGAAATCTCGCCCGCGAAGACATCGGAGCGATCCAAATCTTCGAGCATGAAACGAAGGTCGAGATCGCCGAGCCGGCGGCCGCGCAATTCGTCGTCAATATGCGTCGGCCGGGCGGCGACAACATTCGTGTCGAGCGGTTGGACAGTTCATCCCAAGCAAGAAACGTCAAGCCTCCGAGGAAGGATGCCGAGCCAAAACGAAAGCAGAAGCCGCGGCGCGAGAAACACTCTCGTCGCTAAGGGCTCCCGTTTTTTGAGGGGCTGCAAATCCGCTCGAGGTGGGGTGACCGCGCGAATGCGTGTCAAGCCGCGTCCATATGCCCGGCGCCTAATCGAGCAACTCCCCCGGCGCGGCGATGAGGACCTCGGCGCCGGCGGCCGAGAGCTCGTCGCGGCCGCCATAGCCCCACAGCACGCCCACCGTCGGGACGCCGTTGCGGCGCGCGGCGCGCACGTCCTGCTCGCGATCGCCCACCATGCAGACCTCGTCCTTGGCGAGGCGCTCCGTCGCTATCAGATGGGCGATCAGATCGCCCTTGTCGTCGAACCGGCCGTCGAGCTCCGGGCCGTAGACGCCCTCCAGCAGATCGGCGAAGCCGAAGAAGGCGACGACGCGTTCCGCAAAAACGGCGGGCTTCGCCGTACAGAGAAAGAGGCGCGTCCCGGCGGCGCGCCGCGCGGCGAGCGCTTCCCGGACGCCGGGATAGGGCGCCGCCGCCGTCAGCCCCCATTCCAGATAGCGTTCGCGATAGTGACGGACCGCGACTTCCGGCTCGCCGCGATCGCCGAGCAGCCGCGCGAAAGTCGTCCGCAGCGAGGGCCCGATGATCCAGCGCAAATCCTCGTCGTCGCCCACCGGATAGCCCATGCGCGCCATCGCATAGCGGCAGCTGCCGAGGATGCCCTCGGCGGGGTCGACGAGCGTCCCGTCGAGGTCGAGCAGGAGAATGTTTCGTCGTCGCGCCGCCATGCGCGCCTCACTACACCGGTTCGCCGCGCCCCGCCCAGCGGGGGCCATCCGCCCCCTCGAGAGCTATGGAAACTCTCGCCGCGCAGGGCGTGAAGCGACGCAGCGAGGGCGGCGTGGAGGCGATCTACAACCTCGCGATTACGCCTTGGTTGCGCCTATCCGGCGACCTGCAAGTGATCGACCCCTGGATTCCAAGCGCGTCGCGCGCCGTCTTTTCCGCGCTTCGCCTGCAAACGAAGTTCTAGCCGAAGCCGTCGAGCTTCCCAACGGCGATCGACACTATCCCTGCCCGGTTCCACCCTAGATTCCCGAACAGAACGTCGCCAGCACGGCGCCAGCGTCTCGGGAGCAGACATCATGAGCAACAATATCGAAGGAAAAGTCGTCGTCATCACCGGCGCGAGCAGCGGGCTCGGCGAGGCCACGGCCCGGCGCCTGGCCGCAGAGGGCGCGACGGTCGTGCTCGGCGCGCGGCGCGCCGATCGCATCCAGGCGCTGGCGGATGAACTGAGCGCCAGCGGCGGCAAGGCGCTTTCGGTCGAGACCGACGTCACGAGCTTGGATCAGGTGAAGCGTCTCGTCGACACCGCCGTGGAGCGCTGCGGCCGCATCGACGTCATCCTCAACAATGCCGGCTTGATGCCGCTGGCGCCGCTCGAGCGTCTCAAGCTCGACGAATGGAATCGGATGATCGATGTGAACCTCAAAGGCGTGCTGCATGGGATCGCCGCCGCCCTGCCCTATATGAGGGCGCAGAAGTCGGGGCAGATCATCAATGTTTCTTCCGTCTACGGCCACAAGGTCGACCCCGGAGCCGCGGTCTACTGCGCGACGAAATTTGCGGTGCGCGCGCTCTCCGAAGGGCTGCGCCAGGAGGTGAAGCCCTACAACATTCGAACGACCGTCATCTCGCCGGGCGCGGTCGCCACCGAATTGCTGGATCACGTCAGCGAACCCGATGTTGCGAAAAGCCTGCGCAAGTTCGTCGACAAGATCGCCGTGCCCGCGGACTCCTTCGCGCGCATGGTCGCCTTTGCGATCGCTCAGCCGGAGGAGGTGGACGTCAATGAAATACTGTTCCGGCCAACGTCTCAGCCGGTCTAACATGTGCATGAACGGCTACGCTCAGCCGACACATCAGCGGAGGCGGCTTGGGCCGGAGGAACGGAATGAAAGAGGAACCGATAAACGCGCAGAAATCCTTTGGCGACCTCGCGCCTCATCTCGCCGAATTGACCGACAAGGTGCTCTTTGGCGACGTCTGGACGAATCCAGCCCTCTCGCCGCGCGACCGCAGCCTCGTGACGATCGCGAGCTTGGTCTCGCTCTACCGCGTCAATGAGATCCCCTTCCACTTCAGGAAGGCTTTGGAGAACGGCGTCACCCGCGAGGAGATCGTCGGGGCGATCACGCATCTGGCTTTCTACGCCGGCTGGCCGTCCGCCATGACGGCGCTTCAGATCGCGCGGAAGGTCTTCGACGAAAGCAACTCGAAAGCCTGACCGCACGAAAGACGCCGGCCCTCATAAGAGCGGGATGGTCGTTACGAGGGCCATGGCGCCGCCACAGTTGTTGGCCAGAATATAAGGAAGAGCAATCACAGAATATACAAACTCTCTGGGAAGTGGAGGAACCATGAAGACGCGCTCGTCCGTCCGGCTCGCGCTCATGCTTGGCGTAGCCGTCGCCCTGCCATTCGCTTGGCCGGCGGCGGCCCTTGCGCAGATGAACGTCAGCATGTCGGTCGACGCGCCGCCGCCGCCGCTTCCCGTGTATGTCCAGCCTCCAATCCCCGATTATGGCTATCTGTGGGTTCCCGGATACTGGTCCTGGAACGGGTACGATTATTTCTGGGTTCCGGGCGCATGGGTGATGCCGCCCGAACCCGGGCTGCTGTGGACGCCTGGTTACTGGGGCTGGAGCGGTGGCGCTTACGTCTTCCGTCCGGGCTATTGGGGCCCGACGGTCGGCTTCTACGGCGGCGTCAATTACGGCTATGGCTATTTCGGAAGCGGATTCGCTGGCGGATATTGGCGGAACGGCAGTCTCTTCTACAACACCGCTGTCTTGAATATGGGCCGCGCCAATATACCGAACGTTTACGTCAACAATGTCACGGTCAATCGGAACGTCGTCAGCTATAACGGCGGCCCTGGCGGCTTGACCGTGCAACCCACGGCGGCCGAGCACGCCGCGTTGAACCAGCCGCGGATCGCGCCAACGCCGGCGCAGATGCAGAATTTCGACGCCGCGCGCGCGGACAGAGCCTTGACCGCGACCGCCAACCACGGCGTCCCACCGATCGCCGCCACCGCGACGCCGGGGCATTTCTCAGGTCCCGGCGTGACGCGCGCCGAAGCGCATGGAGGCGCGCCCGTTGAAGGGGGCGGCTATGTGCCGCCGGCATCCGTCACTGTCCCGCACGGCGTCGCGAATGATCACGCCCTGCCGGTTCCGCCGCCGCATCCCGCCGCTTCCGGCGGCTATCCGGGAGCTGGCCCGCAGGGCGAAAGCTTCGACCGCGCCTACGAGGGTTCCCCGCATCCCGGCGCGAACGCCGAGCGCGCTTACCCTGGCAATGAGGGCGCCATGCACAACAACCCGCCGCCTATGGCTCCGCATCAGATGACGCAGCCCCTGGAGCAGCGCGTCGGCGCGCCGCCGCCGCCTCCGGGTCCCCACGCCGCGCCCCCTAACCCGCTGGCCGCCGGCGCAGCGCAGGGACAGCATCCTGCGAATGCAAGGCCGCCTGCGCCGCATCCCGCCGAGGAGCATCGGGAGCATCGCTGAGATGCGGAAAAGCTCTAATCGTCGCCGCAGAGGATCTTGAGGAAGGCCTCGCGATCCTCGCGCAGGCGCGCGAGATGGACGGCGGCGAGCTTCGCCAAGCACCGGTCGGCCAAGGGCGTCATCACCAGGAGCGACCGGCGACGATCGCTCGGATCGACCTTTCGGCGCACGAGCTTGGCCTCGGCGAGTCGGGAGACGAGCTCGGCAGCGCTGTGGTCCTTGATCAGTAATTCTTCGGCGAGATCGCCAACGCTGACCGGCCGCTCTGCACCCCGAGTCTTGATGACCAGCAGCGCCTGATACCACTGCATGGTCATGCCCATGTCGGCTGCGGCGAGCTCGCTGAAAGCGAGAAACCGCCGCAAGGCGTAGCGAAACCGCGCAAGCGCCGCGAATTCCTCCGGGCTCGGCTGAACGGCCTCAGCGGCGTGGGGCCGGGTCACAAGGGCTGGAGACCTGGCCATGCAATCCTCTCCGTCTTCGAGCCCCTCTGCGACACCCCAATGCGGCTCCAATTGAAGTAGAACGCCAAGAGATGAGCTTTGTAAACATTCGGTGGGGTTCGAACGCATTTTTTCTCAAATAGTTGCAAATGTACCACTAAGTAATTTCGCCTCGCGTCGCCGGGAGGCGCGAGGCTAACCCCCCACGATAGCTAGCGCTTCAGCTTAATCCTTCCGCCGCGAGCGCGCGCCGCACGCCCTCGTCGCGCGCAGTGGCGTCGTGATGAGCGCGAATCGCGGGAAAGTCGGCGAGGCCGCCGCCCGGCAGCGTCGAAGCGCCCCAGCGCACCATCGGAAAGGCGTAGGCGTCGAGGACCGAGCGCGCCTCGCCGAGAAAGAAGGCGCGCCCCTGAAGGTGGGTCTCCATGACCGCGAAACGTTTGCGCACGAGGGCGAGGCCCGCGTCGCGAACCGCCTTCAACGAGGCGTCGTCGGTCGCGGTCGTGTAGCGTTGGGTGATGAAGACCGGAAAGAAAGCCGGATGCAGGTCGCCGGTGAAGAAGGACAGCCAGCGGTCGAGCTCGGCCTGCTCTTGCAAGCTCTCGCCGCCGGCGAGCCGCGCCTCCGGATGGAGCCGCGCCAGATAGCGCAGGATCGCCGCCGACTGAGTGAGAACCCACCCGTCTCCCGTGTCCAGCGCGGGCACGGCGCCCGAGGGATTGATCCTCAGAATCTCGGGAGAGCCGGGCTTGACGGCTTGCGCCTCGTAAGGAGCGCCGATCCATTCGAGAGTGATGTGGGTAGCGAGCGAGCAGGCTCCGGGAGCGTAGTAGAGCTTCATCTTCAAATCCTCGTCTTCAAACTGCGGCGACGCCGGTTTCACCAGGCTATTCCCCCGCCGTGCTTGTTTTTACGCGCGGCGCATCTTAGTTTCAGCCTGTCCGGCGGGGGGCGCCCGGAGGCGCGGCGGTCTTGGAGGTTGCGAGATGGGTGGCTTGTCGATCTGGCATTGGATCGTCGTCGGCGTCGTGGTTTTCGTCTTCTTCGGGGGCAAGTTCAAGATCTCCGACGTGATGGGCGACGTGGCCAAAGGAATCAAGGCTTTCAAGAAAGGGCTGAGCGAGCCCGACGCGCCGGAAGAACCCGCCAAGCCGCTCGATCGCCTGGCGCAGGAGCAGCTCCCGCTCGACAAGACCGGCGACGCAAAGAAAGTTTAAAGGCGCAGGCCTTTCCCGAGTCGACCTTCCCCGGATGGGACCATGTTGGATTTCGACGCCGGCAAGCTGATCGTGATCGGCATCGTGGCGCTCGTGGCCATTCCTTCCAAGGACCTGCCGCGCGTGCTGCGGCAGCTCGGCCAATGGACCGCGCAGGCCCGCCGCATGGCGGCCGAGTTCCAAGGTCAGCTCATGGAGGCCATCCGCGAGGCCGATCTCGACGACGCCAAGCGCGACGTCGAGTCGGCCTTCGACGGGGCGAAGCAGGCGGCCTCCTTCAATCCGCTCGACGCCGCGAAGAAAGAGATCAACGCTGCGCTCGAGGGTCCACCGGCGCCATCGCCCAAAAAGTCCGAGCCTGAGGCCGAGAAGGCAGATCCGAGCGCATGACCGACGCGGACATCGAGGCGACCAAGGCGCCGCTGATCGAACATTTGATGGAGCTGCGCGAGCGCCTGATTCGGGCGCTGCTGGCCTTCCTCGTCATGTTCTTGATCGCCTTCTTCTTCGCGAAGGACATATACAATCTGCTCCTGCTTCCCTACACGCATGTGGCGGGACCGGAAGCGAAGCTCATTTACACCGCGCCGCAGGAGTATTTCTTCACGCAGATCCGCGTCGCACTCTTCGCCGCGGCCTTCCTTTCCTGCCCGGTCGTCTTCAGCCAGATATACGCCTTTGTCGCGCCGGGCCTCTACAAGCATGAGCGCGCGGTGTTTCGCCCTTATCTCGTCGCGACGCCGATCTTCTTCGCGTTCGGCGCCCTGCTCGTCTATTTCGTCGTGACGCCCAATCTGCTGCGCTTCTTCATGGGCATGCAGCAGGCGAACGAGCCGGGGCGCGCGCAGATCGAGCTCTTGCCGCGCGTTTCCGAATATCTCTCGCTGATCATGACGCTGGTGCTCGCCTTCGGAGCCGTGTTTCAGCTGCCGGTCGTGCTCACACTGCTCGGGCAGATGGGGCTCGTCTCGTCGCAGTTCCTCGTCGAAAAGCGACGTTATGCAATCGTGCTCGTCTTCATCGTCGCCGCGGTGCTGACGCCCCCAGACGTCTTCAGCCAGCTCGCGCTCGCCATTCCCGGCATGCTGCTCTACGAGGGCTCGATCCTCTCGGTGCGCTTCCTGGAGAAGAAACGCGCCGCGGCGGAGGCTGCGGCGTCTGAGAACGCGTCGAGCTAGCTCTCAACGCTCGCGCCCCTCACATTCCTTCGCGCGGCTCTTTCTCGGGCGCCGGTTTCTCGTGTTCCTCTTTCTTCGCTTTCGCGTGCGCCTTGCCCTTTAGCGTCTTCGCGATGATCGGCTCGGTCGTCGATTTCCAGCCCGGTCCCGCATCGGCGACGGGCGTCTTGCCAGAGCCCGGCACGAGATGCACGACCTTATAGCCGCGCTCTTTGAGCGCGCGCAGGAACTCGGGCAGCATCTTCGCGGTGATGGCCTTGTTGTCGTGGAAGAGCAGAATGCCTTTTCCCGCTTCGTCGAGGCGATCCATGACGAGCTTAAGCTCCTCCTGCGGCGTCATCTTGCGCCAGTCGGACGCCCAGACGTCGGAGCCGAACACCGCCATCCCGTGAGAGTGGACATAGTCCAGGAGTTCCGGCGTGTCCGCGAAACCCGGAAATCGGAAGAAGGGCTGCGGGTGCTCCCCGACCTTGCCGAATGCGGCCATATCGACGGCTTGTATCCCTGCGTCGATGTCGGCCTTGGCCTCGGCAGGGCTCATCAGGCGCAGCGTGCGATCGGGATGCGTCATGGAGTGATAGCCGACGGTATGGCCTTCCTCGACCTCGCGCTTGACCAGATGCGGCATTTCTTTCGCGTTCTTGCCGATCAGGAAGAAGGTCGCTTGTACACATTCGCGCTTGAGCGCCTCGAGGATCTGCGGCGTCGTCTCCGCCGGCCCGTCGTCGAAGGTCAACACCACCTCGTGATCCTCGAGCGCGAGCGAGCGCGGATAGCTTTGCAGGCCGACTGAAAGCGCCTCCGAGCCGTTGATTTCGATCTCCCGCGCGGTGCCGAGCTTGTCCAGAGCGCAGGCGGCGGCTGCGGCCATCGCCACGGGACAAGCGGCAAAAACAGCGGCGGCGAGGCATAGGATGTGAAGGGTCTGGGTCACGGGCGCATTCCGCCTTTGATTTTGATGACGCGCGCGTTATGCCACGAAGCGCCTGCAAAGCGGAAATCGCCTATGGACCTCGATCGTGATGAAATGGAGACCGGGCCCGAGCATTTCCGCGACGAGGACGGCAAGCCGCAGCCTCGCTTCGTTGAAGGCGTCGCCGAGACCGTTGCTTCCGGGGACGCGGCAGCGGTTCGCGCGCTGGTCGGCCCGCTGCACGAGGCCGATCTCGGCGCGCTGCTCGAGCTTCTCGATCACGACGCGCGCCAGCAGCTCATCGCGCTGATGGGCGAGGATTTCGACTTCACCGCGCTGACCGAGGTCGGCGAGACCACGCGCGAGGACATTCTCGAGGATCTGCCGGTCGAAACGCTCGCCGAGGCGGTGCGCGATCTCGAAAGCGACGACGCGGTCGCGATTCTCGACACGCTGGAGCCCGAAGAGCAGGCGGAGGTGCTCGACGCGCTGCCTGCGCATGAGCGCGTGCTGCTCTCGCGCTCTCTCAACTATCCGGAAGACAGCGCCGGACGCCTGATGCAGACGTCGCTGATCGCCGTTCCGCCTTTTTGGACCGCAGGTCAGGTGCTCGATTTCTTCCGCGAGACCGACCCTGACCTTCTGCCCGACAATTTTTTCGAGGTCTTCGTCGTCGACTCCGCCTATCGCTTTCTTGGCACCGTGTTCCTCGACGCGCTGGTGCGCGCGCGGCCCGACAGGCGCGTGGATCAGATCATGCAGGAGGACCGGCGGCGGCTCAGGGACACAGACGACCGGGCCGAGGCGTCGCGCATGTTCGAGCGCTACAATCTCGTCTCCGTTCCGGTCGTGGACGAAGCGGAGCGCCTCGTCGGCGTGATCATGATCGACGACATCGTCGACGTGATGCAAGAGGCGGCGTCCGAGGAAATCAAGGCGCTCGGCGGCGTCAACCCGCAGGAAGAGCTCTCCGACAGCTTCTGGATGACCGCGAGGAGCCGTTTCTGGTGGCTCCTGGTCAATCTCGCCACGGCCTTCCTCGCGTCGTCGGTCCTGCGCCTGTTCGAAAATCAGATCGAGAAAATGGTGGCGCTGGCCGTACTTGCGCCGATCGTCGCCAGCCAGGGCGGCAATTCCGCGACGCAAACGATGACCGTGGCCGTGCGGGCGCTGGCGACGCAGGAGCTTTCGCGCGCCAACGCGGTGCGCGTGATCATCCGCGAAGCCGCGGCGGGAGCGGTGAATGGCGCCGCCTTCGGCCTCATCACCGGCGTCGTCGCGGCGAACTGGTTCCAGAATGCGGGGATTGCCCCGGTGATGGCGCTCGCCATGCTGACCAATCTGCTCGCCGGCGCGCTGGGCGGCGTATTGATTCCGCTGACTCTCGAGCGCTTTAAGGTAGACCCGGCGGTCTCGGCCTCGGCTTTCGTGACGACGGTCACCGACGTCGTCGGCTATGGGGCGTTTCTTTCAATCGCCACGATTTGGTTTCATCTGTCCTGAATTGATTCCGCTCGAAAGGGAGCGGAAACCAAACCCGCAAAGTGCTCGCGAAAGAGGAGCCCGGACCCGGGGCGATTAACGCCTCGTTACCACCACTGGGGGTATTTGAACGCTATGTCCGCATTGAAGTCTTCCCCCAGGGCGATACTCGCCGCGCTTTCGGCTTTCGCTCTCATTGCGCCGCTCGCCGGCTGCAACAGCGGCCTCGACCCGAACTTCGAGGGGCGCTCGCCGCGCTTTGCGACCAGCGCACCCCTCAAGAACGCCAAAAAAGACCCCGACTTCCTCGCCTATGCGGTGCCGGAGACCGAGCTGCATCTCTACCCGGCCACGCGCAGTAGCGAATTTTCCGTCCATGGCGTCGACGTCTCCAAATATCAGGGGGACATCGACTGGAACGCCGTGAAGGAGTTCGGTGTCGCCTTCGCTTTCATCAAGGCGACCGAGGGCGGCGACAGCGTCGACGCAAAATTCCAGCGCAACTGGGCTTTGGCGAAAGCCGCTGGCGTGCCGCGCGGCGCCTATCATTTCGTCTATTGGTGCCGTCCGCCCCACGAAGAGATCGCCAATTTCAAAAGCATCGTGCCGGTCGAGGCGGACGCCCTGCCGCCTGTCCTCGACCTCGAGGCGACGCCGGAATTGAAGAGCTGCAAGCGAACCCTCACGCGCGAGGAAGTCCTGCCGGATCTGCGCAAGATGCTCGAGGCGCTAGAGGCGCATTACGGTAAGCGCCCGATCATCTACACCTCGGTCGATTTCTATCAGGCGATCCTCCATTCCGACGCGCTCGCGGAATATCCGATCTGGGTGCGCTCGACGAAATATCACCCGGCGGTGCGCTACGGCTCGCGGAACTGGACGTTCTGGCAATATCGCTCGGACGGCGCGGTGCCTGGCATTCCGGGCAATGTCGATCAGAATGCGTTCCGCGGAACGCACGCCGAATGGCAGAAGTGGCTCACGGCCCAGACGCGAAGCTGAAATGATCGAGGGCGCGTCGGAAATCCGGCGCGCCCTCTCTGACCTTCCGATACTCTTATCGCCGCAGCGGCTACTGTCCTTCGGGACGGCCGAGCAATCGCGCCATCTCGGCTTCGAGCGACTCCAGAGACTCTAGAGAGTCGCGCGCGGGGCGGCCGGAGCCGGGCGCCGGCTCCTGCGGCGGGGACGTCGGAGCGTCGGCCGGAGCGGGACCCGCTGGCGGCGGCGCCGGACGCGGGGGACGCGGACCCAGCGAAGACGGCGGCGCGCTTGGACGCGTCGGCGCGGCTGGGCGCGGCGCCAAGCCCGGCGGCGGCGCGGCGGGGCGCGGCGGCTGGTCCGTCGGCGCGGCGGGCCGCCCGGGAGGCGGGGCGCCCTCCCCTTGCGGGGGCTCCGGTCCGCGGAGCGGCGGCGGCGGGCCCATGCGGCCGGGCTGGGGCGCAGGCGGACGGGCGCCCGGCGCAGGCGGGGCCCCGGGAGCGCGTGGCGGCTCCGGCGGGCGGGGCGCCGGCCGCGGCGGCTCGGGGAATTGGCGTTTGAGGCCTTCAAGGCCCATCGGCCCGGCGGCAGGAGCTTCGCGGGCGCCGGGCGTCGGCGGCGGAACGCGCGCGGCGGCGCCCCGCGCGGCCAACGGCGGCTCTTCCGCCTCTTGGTCCCCTTCGGGAGGGCTCGGCCAGCTCGGCGAGGAGGCCGCAAGGCGCGGCTCGCGGCCCTCCGCCTTCGTCTCGGCCTGCAGGCCGGCCGGGCGTTCGAAGGACGCTTCGATGAGAACGTCGCTCGGGCCGCCGATTAGCAGCAGATGCTCCACGTTATCGCGACGGACAATGACGAGCTGGCGCTCCCGGTCGAGATCGAAGGCGTCCACGATATCGAGGCGTTTCGGGCGATTGCGGCCGCCCGCAACGCGGATACGGCGCCCAAACAGCATTCGCACAATGTAAAGTGTTAGGAGGATCGCAACCAAAAAGGCCGCGAGCGCGAGCACCGCCGGGAGAAGCTGCATTTGCATGACGCTGGCTAACATCTACTGCTCGACTTTCTTCGTTTGGCCGCCGGGGACGCTTGTTACGACGCCGGCGAGGCTTTGACAATTTATCAGTTTTTGGCCGCAAGTCCCCGGGAAAGGTTAATAGATGGTTAATGGCCAGGCCCGGAGGCCCTTGGGCCGATTGCCTCGCGCCGCGCGCAGGGCCATTGTGCGTTCGTGATTCTCATGCTCGCGGTCGGGCGCCCGGCGCGAGTCACATAGAAGACGCCAGCATGTCCGAAAACTCGGCGCCATCCGCCTATGACCGTTCCGAGCGGACCGGCAACGCCGGGCTCGTGCTGCTTCTCGCCGCCGCGCTGGTGGCCGTGACGGCCGTATTTTTCTTCGCGCCCGCGCAGGCGCCGCGTTTCACGCTCCTCGCGCTTTCGCTTTTCGCAATGGCGGGAGTTTTCGCGCTCTTCGCCTATGCTGTGGGGCTCATTCAACTCACGGGCCGCGCGGCGCGCAACGACTTGACCAAGCTCATCTCCGACACGAGTGGCGAAGGCCTGCTCGTCACCCTCGGCGGTCTGCAGATCGTCTATGCGAACGAAGCCTATATGGAGCTCTGCGGCGCGCCGGACGTCGGCGGCCTCATGACGGTCGAGAGGCTCTTTGGCGGGCCGCCGGAGGTCTCGGAGGCGATCTATCGCCTTGCGCAAGCAGCGCGCGAGGGACGGCGTCACGTCGAAGATCTGCGTCTCTCCCCGCCGCTCGCCGGTTCGGCCGACGCCGGCTGGTACCGGATTCGGGTCAGTCCGCTCAAGCGCTATGCTGACGGTGCGACGCTCTGGTCGGTGGCCGACGTCACCGCCGATCGTGAACGCCAGGAGAACAGCTTTCTCGAGCTGCAGCATGCGATCGACTTTCTCGATCACGCGCCGGCGGGCTTCTTCTCGGCGGCGCCCGGCGGCGCAATTCCTTATATGAACAAGACGCTCGCGGGCTGGCTCGGCTACGATCTCACGGGCGCCGGCGCCGGCGGATTGGCTCTAAGCGACGTCGTCGCCAACCAGGGGGAGGCGCTGCTCTCCTTCGACGCTGGCGCGCCGGGCGAAGTCCGCACGCAGCAAATCGACCTCGACTTCAAACGGCTGGACGGGCGCTCCCTGCCCGTTCGGCTCCTGCATCGCGTCGCTTTTGGGCAGGACGGCGCGCCGGGCTCCTCGCGCACGCTCGCGCTCAACCGCGCTTCCGGCGAGCAGCCGGAGGAAGATCTGCGCGCCGTCGAGGTCAAATTCGCGCGCTTCTTCAATTCGACTCCCATGGCGATCGCGACGCTGGACGAAACCGGGAGCCTGCGCCGCGCCAACGCCGCTTTCGCCAAGCTCTTCCCCTACTCCTTGAAGGCGCCGGCCGCGAAAGACGGCGCGGCCTCGCCCCTGCTCGAAGGCGTCACCGAGCGTGACCGCGTTGCGCTGAAGGCCGCCATGCTCTCGGCTTTTGAGGGCAAGGGCGACATCAAGCCGGTCGACGCGGTGTTCGAGGAAGGCGCCGGCGCGGCGGTCAAATCGGCCCGCTTCTTCTTCTCGCCCGACGAGGAAGCAGGCCGGCGAGGCGCGATGGTGTATGCGCTGGACACGACCGAGCAGCGCAAGCTGCAGGAGGAATTCGCGCAATCGCAAAAAATGCAGGCTGTGGGTCAGCTCGCCGGCGGCGTAGCGCATGACTTCAACAATATGCTGACGGCCATCATCGGCTACTCCGATCTTCTGCTCGCCAATCACCGGCCGACCGATCCGTCCTTCCAGGACATCATGCAGATCAAGCAGACGGCCAACCGCGCGGCGGGCCTGACGCGGCAGCTGCTGGCCTTCTCGCGCCGTCAAACGCTGCGCCCGCAGGTTCTGCAGCTCGGCGACGTGCTCTCCGAACTGCAAATCCTGCTGCGCCGTCTCGTCGGCGAGAAAGTCGAGGTCGATCTTCGCCACGGTCGCGACCTTTGGCAGGTCAAGGCCGACATCAATCAGTTTGAGCAGGTGATCATCAACCTCGTCGTCAATGCCCGCGACGCGATGCCGGAGAGCGGTGGCAAGATCCAGCTGCGCACGCGCAACGTCTCCGCCGCCGAATGCGCGGAACTCAACGAGTTGGCGCTGCCTGCGGCCGATTATGTTCTCGTCGAGGTCGAGGACAATGGCAGCGGCATTCCGCCGGAGCTGCAGACCAAAATCTTCGAGCCCTTTTTCACGACGAAGGAAGTCGGCAAGGGCACAGGGCTCGGCCTCTCGATGGTGTTCGGCATCGTCAAGCAGTCGGGCGGATTTGTTTTCGTCGTGAGCGAGGTCGGCAGGGGCACGACCTTTCGCATCCTGCTGCCGCGCCATGCCGTCGAGGCCGGCGAGGCGGCGCCCAAGGTCGAAGCCGCCAAACCTTCCTCGGACTACACCGGCCAGGGCGTCATTCTTCTCGTCGAGGACGAGGACGCCGTGCGCGCCTTCGGCATGCGCGCGCTCGCCTCGCGCGGCTACACGGTGCTCGAGGCGAGCTCAGGACTCGAGGGCTTGGAAGTCGTCGAGCGAGAGCAGGGAAAGATCGACCTGATCGTCTCGGACGTCGTCATGCCGGAGATGGACGGGCCGGCCATGTTCGCGGAGCTGCGCAAGCGCGGGGTGAAGGCGAAGGTGATTTTTGTCTCCGGATACGCCGAGGAGGCCTTCGCGAAAAACCTCCCCGAGGGCGAGTTCGGATTCCTGCCGAAACCCTTCACGCTGAAGCAGCTGATCGAGGTCGTGAAGGGAAATCTGGGCTGAGGCGCCGGCCTCGAAGCGAGGCCAGCCCCTCGATCGCGCTTACAGCGGATTGACCACGACGTAATAAACGCCGCTGTTCCCATATCTCGGCGCGAGCCAGGAGCCGTTGCAGATATAGTAGGCGTCTCCGTAAACGATGCGCTGCTCGCAAGCGGGAGGCAGCGTGGCGAGGGACGCGCCGATCGTCAATGCGGCGACGGCTGCCCCTCCGACTGCAGCTGCGCCCACGGCGCCGCGTCCGCAGTTGTAACAGCCCCCTGAATAATAGCTGTTGACGACCGTGGCGTCGTGATAGCCGTAGCCGCCGCCAGCGGCGGCCGCGTGGTAGCCGTCGTCGTGCCAGGTCCCGCCATTGCCGTTAACGCCGCCCGCGTGCCAGGCGCCGCCCTCTCCGGCGACGCCGGCAGCCTGATAATGTTCTCCGCCGGCCGTCGTGCCGCCGCCGTGATAGGCGCCGTCATCCCCGGACGCATGCCAAGTGCCGCCGTCTCGCGTCACGCCGGCCGCGTGGACGTCGCCCTCGGGCCCGCGGAAGCCGGCAACAGCGCCGCCCTCGGCGCCCCGTGCGGCGAACCCGCCGCCGCCGCCGAAGCCGCCGCGAAAAGCGAGCGCCGGCGTCATCGACGCCGCGGCGATCGCCACGATGGAAAGTGAAACAATGACCTTCTTCATGTCGGACGTCTCCGGAAAGTTTAACGCTTGGCTGCGTGGGCTTCCCCAGGCTTCTCGAATTTGATCCGCGCCGCTTTCGCGGCGCCCGGCGCGCGAGCGAGATTGAGCTTCGCGTTGTCGAGCCGCCAGTCGGAGAATTCGATCATGCTGCGCGATCTCGCTTTGCCGTTCGTCGGATTGATCCATACCAGGCGCGGCAGCCTGTCCTTTGCGCCGATCCAGAGCTGAGCCTGGAAGCTCGGATTCGCGATCGCGACGATGTCCGTCGTCGTCCCGCCGATCGCCTTCGACTGCCCGACCACGAAGGCGGAGGTCAGCTTCTCCGTGATGGCGGCATAGGGGTCGTCGACGATGAAATCCACGAAGGGAAAATAAATTCCCGCCTTGTCGAACGCGGTCTCGAGCATCTGCTCGAGATGGGGCGGCGCCGTCTCCGCGGCGAGGAGGGCCTCCTGCGGAAAATAGACCGCGAATTCCTTCCCGTCGTAATAGAAGTCAGAGGGCGGTCCATCGCCCAGCACTTCCACCTTCAACTGGTTGGGGCGCCGCAGGCTCACTTTCGAGTCGACGATGTAGAAGAGCGGCTGTCCGTTGGCCGCGGGCTCGTCGAAAGCGCGGCGGACCCGGAAAGAGAGCGCCTTGGCTTTCGCGAGCGTGTCGCTCATCTCCTTCAAGACTTTCAAAGCCGCCGGGGCGACGGCCTCGGCGCTCGCCTGCGGCGCCGGCGCGAGCGCTTGCGGCGTCTCGGCATGCAGCGGCAGGATCAGGCTCGCCGCGCAGACCGCGCCCAAGGATAGATTTCGGAAACCTTTCATCCACATCCCCTGTTTCATTCAGATTGAGGCGTCTCAAACGGAGATTGCGTCACGCTTGGTGAGGAAGCCCGAGAGGGATTTCGCCCTGCCCAGGGGCAAGGCGCATAATTTAGCGATCACGTTCGTCGGCGACGTGAATCAGCGCCGTGAAGGTCAAGTAACATGGATGCGGGGGCAATCCCATTGGAGCGCCCTGCCGCGCACGAGAAATCGAGAATCATTCCAGTGTCGCGCCTTAGGCGGAAGGACGGCTCCCTTCCTCCTTGCGTGAGCGATTTTCCTCTTTTAATCTGACTCCTCTGATCTCACCCCGGCTTGGGAAATCCCCGTTGAGTCTCGTGGAACTGCTGAATTCATTCGGTCGATCGTCGGGCGCCGCTTCGGCGGGCCCGGAAGACGAAACCGGGGTGTCGCCCGTCTATCCTCAGGTCAAGCCGCGCTGGCTCGAGCCAGCGGTCTTCGGGCTGGTCTTTTTCGCCCACGCCAGCCTCGCCTTCTGGCTCGCCTATCATCCGCTCGATATGGCGAACAAGCCGCCGGTGGAGGAAATCGGGCTGGAGCTGATCCCGCAGGGCGACGATTTCGAAAGCGAGGAGGTCGCGGCCTCCGACGAAGCGCCGCCGCCGATGGTCATGGCGACGAAGAGCCAGATCGACGTTCCGCTCCCGCAGTCGATGGAGCCCGATGCGATGGCCGCCGCGCCGAAAACCGACCAGCTCAACCGCGAGAGCAGCGACGCGGCGCGAGTACGCAGAGACGCGCAGGATCGTCATCGCCTTGGACAGAAGGAAAAACCCGCGGAGAACGCGGGCGTCTCGAAGCTCGCCTATGCGACCGAACTTGCCAAAGCAGTACGCAAGAATGTCGCCAGCCGCGGCTCGCCGGGAACCGGCGAGGCCTTTTGCACCTTCCATGTGGACACCGAGGGCGCGTTGTCGGTCGAGTCCTGCAAGGCGAGTTCCCAGGCGCATGAGGCCATCTTGCGCGGCGCGATTCTCGCGACCCGAGCCCCGCCACCGCCCGACGGCGGCTTTTTCGCCTCCCAACGCATCCACTTCCAGTAAGCTAGCGGGGGGCGTCTGGCTTCTCCTCAGCGCCCCTCATTGCGTCGATGAGCATGAGCGCCACGCCCAGCGTGATGAGCGCGTCGGCGACGTTGAAAACGTAATTGGCCAGCGGTCCCACTGGCAGGCTCGTGTGGAGGAAGAAAAAATCCGCCACCGCGCCGTAGCGCAGCCGATCGGCCGCGTTGCCAATCGCGCCGCCGACGATAAGCCCCAAGGCGACGGCCGTGAGCCGACGCGGCGTGCGCCATAGCCAGACGCAAAGGCCCGAGACGATCGCGAGTTGGAGGGCCAGGAGGCCATAGCGCGCGACCTCGCCCTGCGCCGTCAGCAAGGAGTAGGAGATTCCGCGATTCCAGGAGAGCGTAACGTCGAGAAAGGGCGTCAGGCGTATCGGCGCGCGCGCCGCGACATCGAAGACGTCGAGCATCCAGAGCTTGTGCGCCTGGTCGAGCAAGAGGGCGGCGAAGGCGGCGGCGGCGCCCAACACTCGCGGCGATGTCGGAGAGAAGCTTAGGGTCATGAGGCTCGGCTTATCGCGGGGATGCGCTCGGGCGGCCGCCCCGCGACGACCCGCATAACAGAACGAGCCGGCGAGAGGGATACTCTCGGCCGACTCGTCCATCACCACGAACGCGGCAGTCGCAGCCTTCCGGGGGCTGGGGGGCTGACGAAAACCGGAAGGCCGACGACATCGCACGCGGCAATGAGTGCAATATTGGAACGCTCATCTGGCTCGCCAATGGCCTAAAGCTGGCGAAATCGTGAAATCTCGTTAAGCTGCCGTAATCTCTCAGACAAGAAATGTCTGGTGCGCCACAAACGAAAAGGCCCCGCTCGAGCGGGGCCTTGACGTTCTTGCCGATCAGGCGTCAGTCGCCGCGCTGCTGACCGAAGAGATACAGCAACGACTGGAACATGTTGATGAAGTCAAGATAGAGCATCAACGCGCCGAAGATGCTTTTCTTCTGGGTGACCTCCCAACCATCACTCTCATAGTACTGATCCTTGATCGCCTGGGTGTCATAGGCGGTCAGGCCAGAGAAGATGAGAACCGCGAGGATCGACAGGCCAAACTGCAGGCTGGAGCTGTGCAGGAAAAGGTTCACCAGACCCGCGATCACCAGCCCCCACACGCCCATGACCAGGAAGGAGCCCATCGCCGACAGGTCGCGCTTCGTCATGTAGCCGTAAAGGCTCAGGCCGCCAAAGGCCCCCGCGGTGACGAAGAAGATCTGCGCGACCGAAGCGCCGGTGTAGACCACGAGCAGAGCCGACATCGACAGGCCGACGAGCGCGGCGAAGACGAGGAAGAGCGTCCTCGCGGTCGCGGCGGAAATCGAGTTGGCCTTCGCCCCCAGGAACATGACGAAACCAAGCGGCGCGAGCACGATCACCCAGCGCAGCGGGCTCAGATAGATGGCCTGACCGAAGGGGGACAGGCCGACGAGCTTGTGGCCGACGAACTGCGGATTGGCCAGCATGAACGTGCCGAGCGCGACGAGACCCGTGACGCCGAGGCCTAACGTCATATAGTTATAGACGCCGATCATGTAGGCCCGCAGGCCCTGGTCGATCTCCGCGGCCGCTTTTTGGCCGACTCGCGCGCCAAAGCTGTAATTGCGGTCGTAATTGGACATGGGTTCCTCGTTTGCTTGCGCGCCCGCGCCGTTCGACAGCGTTGCAGCAGGCGGCTGTGGCGAATATGGCGCTGGCCAGAAGGCGTGACAAGAGCCAAAAGGATGAACTCTCCGTAAGCTCGGGGGAGGTAAAGCACGCATTTGACCTTGGGGCGATAGGCTTTTCGCTCGACTTAGCAAAAGTTGGAAAACCGGCGTTGGACTCAGGGATTTGGCGGTGGGGCTTAGAACAGGTCCTTATGGCGCAACCGCTTCATCGGGAAAGCGCTTCGCACTTTTCCGGGACATGCTCTAGGGTAATCGTGGGCTGGAAGCCTCCTGCCGCACTTCACGCAAGGAAAACAGATGATGCTTCCTCGTTTTGCCTTCATTGCTCTCGCCCTGCCCTTCGTCGCGCCGGCATTCGCCGCCGAGTCGCTGCCGGCGAAACCCGGCGACTGCGTTTCCACGACGATCACCGCCATCGAAACCCGCTTGCAGGACGATGCCACCCACGAGCCGGTGCCTGGCTCGGGAAGCGCCGTGCGTTTCGCCAACGGCGGCTATCAGGTTTCCTACGACACGGTGCCCGAGATCGAGGACTCGAAGAAAGGCGACAAGGTGCGCATGTGCCTGGTCAGCAAGCCGCAGGACTGTCCGGAGGGCGACGAGCGCGGCAAAATCTACCGCACGACGAATCTCCGAACGAAGAAGAGCTGGAAGCTTCCCGACTCCGAGCACACCTGCGGGGGAGCCTGAAGCGCCTCAGCCGTCAAACGGGAACTAGGAATCCCTCCTCGTATAGGCGGCGCGTCAAAGCGAGCCGGGCTCCCTCGTCGAGCCGGCAGGAAAGCTCGCAAAGGCGAAAGGATGGGCGGGCGCAGATTTCCTGCATGAACCCCCTTGCAATCGCCGGTATCTCCACGGTCTTGTCGGAAAACCGAAGTAAGATGTTCTCCCCCTTCTCGCTCAGCGCGTAATTGCCGCGGTCGAGCGTCCTGAGTTTGCTCTCCGAGTTGATCGCGGGATTGGCGTGAAAGCCGGCGTCAAGATTGAGCTTGCCCGGATAGCCCGCGCGCACCCGGTCCAAAAAGGCGTCGACGAGCCGCTCGTAGTCGAGGCTCCGAGCAAGGTCCGCGAGCAACTCGGCGAGGTTGCGCGCCAAGGGCGCCTTGGCCTCGGGTCGGTTGAGAAAGCCAGGCGGCAGGCCGGCTCTCACGCCCGGGTGGTTTCGCAGACTCTGAAGCCAGATCGTCAGAATCTCGATGTACGTGTAGAGCGAGATTCCGAGTGTCACATGCGCCGAGGGCTCATCGAGCGCCTGCGTCGTATGTACGACGCCGCGCGGCATATAGAGAAGATCGCCCGGCTCGAGATCGAGTTCCAAGACAGGCGTCGACGGCTTGTACATGCTGGGATGGAAAGGCTGACTCTGGTGCGGCAGCTCGACGAGACTGTCGAAAATCTTCCAGTGCTTCCGGCCGGAAATCTGCAGCACGAACACTTCATGCGTGTCGTAATGGGGATCGAAGCCTTGCGACCCTCGCGGCGTAAGATAGATGTTGGTGTGGACCCCGTGATTGAAGTAGCTCTCGACCTCCCCGGCAAGCTCGGCCAAGGGTCTCCAGGCGCGGTGCAGGCCCGGAAGCCACAGGGTGGCGCCGGATTGATAGGCCGCCTGTAGCCGATCGAGATCTGGCACGCCGGAAAAGACGATCTCGCCCGAGCGCACATCCTTGCAGAAGGCTTCCGGGGGAAGGAACGTGCCGCCCCTCGAGAGCTGCAGGGCCGGATAGCGCAACCCACCCGTCGCAACCACGCGTTCGAGATCGCGCAGGGTCAGCAGCGCATCGTAATAATGCGCGTCGCCCCGCTTGAGATAGAGGACCTCGCGCTCCCAATATCGCTCTAGGAACGCATCCAGCGTCAGCGGAGCGAGCAGCCGCTCCAACTGAGGCGCCGCTACGCAGCCTTGCTCAGGCACCTACCGTCTCCCGCTGCATCGATCCACGAGCTTTTTTAAGACATCGGCTCCCGCGGAGGAAAGCCCATCGGGAGCTTCGGGGAGCGGAGGCTGGCTCGCCGACTTTTCAGTATTTCGCGATGATCGCCTCCGGCGCAGCCCAGTCGAAGTGGTAGTTCAGGCCCGCGCGCACGAGCTGGCCATTGGCGCGACCGCGATATGACGTCGTCACGTCGGCGAGCGCCGCCCCGCTTGTCAGGTTGACCGCATATTGCGGCAAGACGGAGCTGAAGGAGCCGAGGTCGTAATAGAGATATTCCGCTTTCGCGCTCAGACCCGGCAGGAACATCCACTCGAAGCCGCCGCCTGCCGCCAAGCCCGCCCGCGTGCGCGAGATGTTCGCCTGACCTCCCCCGAACTCAACGATATTCCCCGTGCCGTCGACGCTCATCACTTGCGCATTGGCCGCGAAATTCGTGCGCCCATAGGCTAGGCCGCCCGTCCCATAGACCAGCAGGCTCGGGCGCAGCACATAGCCGAAGCGCACGCGCGCCGTGCCGACATAGTCGAGCGTCTGGCTGGCGGCGACATTGCCGAGCAGGGCCCCCCCGGGCAGCAGATAGCTCGGCCGCGCGCCCACTTCGTTCGACGCGCCGCTGCCGCCGAGAACGCCCTGCAAGTCCGCCTCGACGCCGACGACCGCGCGCGGGCTGACCTGCAGATTATAGCCCGCGGTTGCGCCGCCGATGAAGCCCACATTGCTGTTGCCGAGATTCCCGCTGCCGAGCAGAGCCACGCCCGGGTCGCCGGCGCCGATCGGCGTGTTCCCATAATAGATGTTGTTGTTCGCGCCCCAGGCGGCGCCAGTCGTCGCGCCGAGATAGAAGCCGGTCCAGCGCGTCGGCGGCGTGACGACGAGCGGCGCCTTGTGGCCCGGCAGGTCCGATCCGCCGGCCGTCTCGGGCTGAGGCGGCTCGGTGAGCGTGTCGACCAGGGCGTAGAAATCCCCCGACGGCGTGTGCGCGCCGGTCTGCGGCGCGAAAAGCGGGTCGAAGGCGGCGAAGGCCAGCGGTCCGCTAAGGGTCACGCGCGCCGATATCGGTTCGAGCGGATGGAAGTGGCGATCCATCTGGCCGATCGCGCAGACCGCAGCCGGCGCTGAGCCGCTCTGGCAAGACGCATAGAGCGGATCGTTCTGCAGTAACGAGCCATAGGCATAGGAAATCTGATCCGTTCGGGAGTTCATCGCGTTAAGAACGTCGAGGTGCAGCTTCAGCCCGTTCTCCCAGGCGTAGCCGAGGCGCAGATTGAGCCAACCTGACGCGGGCGCTTGGAAATAGCCGTCCTCGGTCAAGGGATAGGCGCCCTTGAAGATGAATTTCGAGGAGGCGTACCAGCCAGTCTTTTTACCGAGCTCGAGCGCCAACGAGGCGATGAGCGGCGGCCCTTCCGGAATATAGTTGCCGGGCGCGTTGCCAAGATAGGTGAAATAGCCGATCGACTCCGGCGTGATGAGCGAGGCGTAGATGAGCGACTGCGGCTGGTCCCAGCCGCGGTAGCGGGCATGACTGACGGAAACATTCGCGTCGATGCGCGCCCAGTCGGAGAAGGTGTAGCGATTGGTGAGCTCGATGCCGTAGCGCCGGCTCGGCCGCCCGAACAGCGTCGTGCCGGAATCGCCATCGAAGAAGCTCTCCGAGTTGAAATTCAGCCACCAGAGGCTGATCGTCGAGTCGAGACCGTCGATGAACTTCGTGCGAATGCCGCCTTCGGCCCCGTGCGACTTGGTGAGGAGGGGAACCGGCGCAACTTGCGAGCCGTCGCCAGGGTTGAGGGTGGTGACCGTGGCGCGCGCGTCGTTGGAGTGGAAGCCCTCGCCGAAGTTCAGGTAGAACTCTGTCCTTTCCCAGGGGCCGAAAACGATGCCGGCCTTGGGGCTCTCGATGAAGGCGCCCTTGTGGCCCGAGTTCCAGGGCCCCGTCCAGACTGGCCCCAAGGGGAAGTTAGGCGGCGAAGGCCACGCCCAAAAGGCCGATCCCGTCGGCGCGAAGGTGGGAGTTTGATAATCGCCGATGCTGGCCGCGAAGACATCGGCGCGAAAGCCCGCCACGGTCCTCAGCCAGGAAGTCCATTTGATCGTCGTGTCGGTCCAAAGGCCGATATTCCCCTCGGGCACCTGATCGTTGGTCAGCGTGTCATAGGGCATCGTCTGATAGGTGTCCTGAATGCCGACGCGAATATTGTCGTAGCGCGACTGTAGGCCGACCCGCGTCGCGACGGGGATGCCGGCGACCTCGTATTTCCAGCCGTGCTCGGCCTTGAGACCCAGGATGAAGCGGCGGTCGAACTGCCGGAACTGATCGTTGATCAGCGGCTGCGTGAGAGAGTAGTCGAAGTCGTTAAAGAGGTTGAGCGTCGAATGGACTGCATAGGCCTCGACGATAGAGTGGCTGTTGGCGTCCGTCTCCGCCCAGCGCCCGGAAAGGCTAAAGCGCGTCGTGTTGCCGCGATCGTTCGGGTCGATATTGCCCCAAAGGGGGATGAAGCCTTCAGACACCGCGCGTTGGGGAATCTGATTGGTCGCGTGCCAATGGTTGGCATAGGCCATGGCGTCGATGGAGAGGCCGTTGTCGGGTGTGCCGGTCGACCAACGCCAAACGCCGTTGATCTTGTGCGACTGGTCCGGAATCGTCCAAGGGCCGTTGTAAATGCCGAGCTCGATCGCCGTAATCAGGTTGCCGCCGTTGACCTTGTTGTTGTCGATCGCGAGCAGCCGTCCGTAGTCGAAGCTGCCCATTGTCGCCGAGACGAGGCCCTTCGGCACCTCGTCCTTGTAATAGATGTGCACAGCGCCGGCCGAGGAGAAATCGCCTTCGTCCGCGAAATAGGGGCCCTTGCGCGCGACGACATAGGACATGAGTTCGGGGATCAGGAAGTTCGCGTCCGCATATCCCTGCCCGTGGCCGTGGGTCGGCATGTTGAGCGGCATGCCGTCGAGCGTGATCTCGAAGTCGGTGCCGTGATCGAGCTGGAAACCGCGCAATTGGTATTGGTTGGCCTTGCCCTCGCCGCTGTGCTGCGTGACCAGGAGGCCCGGAACGGCGGTCTCAAGCGCGTCCCCGGGCCGGCTGAAGGGAACGGCGTTGATCTGCTTACCCGTCGTGAACAGCTCGCTCGAGGCTTGTTGCGTCGCGTTGAAGTTCTCCCGAGCCTGCTCGACGCGCGTTTGATCCGAGGACACGGGCGCGGGCTGCGGCGCTGCGGAGCTGGGCGCCGAAGAACGGGCCGGAGCAGGGGCTCGGGCTTGCGTCGGCGGCGCCGTGGACCGTGACGGCGCCGCGGAGACGACAGGTTTCGCCGTGGGCGCCGGCGCGTGGTATACGACCTTCGGCTTCGGATGCGTGACCGTAATGTCCGGGAGCGCGGTTTGCGCCGAAGCGGGAGCAGCGACGCAGCCGATGGCGAGCGCCAGCAGCGATGTTTCAACGGCTTGCGTGCGGCATCTCATCGGGCGGCTCCTGAATGTAAGACGAATTTCTGGATGCGTCTTACTCGCGGATGATTCCGCACGGCTGCGCCAGCGTCAATTCGTCAAATCGCGTTCGTAAACGAATCTTGAGTAGCGTTGTATTTTTGTCACAGATTGGCGTTGTATTTTTGCCACAGCTTCAAGCAACGTCATGCCGCGTCGCACCGCGCTGCAAAAAGGAGCGCGGTTGTTCATAGGAATGCGTTGGCTGGCGTCAAGATCAACTTAAATTGGCCACAATCCCCCGCGGCTACCCATCAGGGCTCGGACGACCGACCGCCGCCGGGCTCGCGGTTTACGAAACCGCGAGAAACCCAGTTGAAAATTCCGGAGGTAGCTGCAAATGCTTGAACGGTACAGCGCCCTCCACGAGGAGGGGACGCTCGCCAGCCTGAGGAGAAGCAGATGCAGAACAAGGTTATTTCCGGCGCGACGATCGCCGCCGCCGCCGTGTCGCTGGCTCTCGCCGGAGCCGCGACCCCGACCCCTGCCGCCGCTCACTACATCGCGGGAAAAGCGCACAACCATTGCAAGACTCAAAAGCATCATTGCAAGGCCAAGGTCCATTGCAAAACCCAAAAGTCGCACTGCAAGACCATGTCGTCCTGCAAAACCAAGTAGGATCGCAACCAATTCCGGGCGGGCGACCACCCTTCCTGAACGCGCCCTTTCGGGCGCGTTTCCATATTTCGGCGGTTCACTCGCTTAAGACGCCCAGCCGCACGAGCAGCCAATAGGCCCCGAAGCCGGCGATGATCGCCGAGCATGCGTAGACGAGACGCGGGCTGCGCTCGCCCTTGCTGAATTGCTTGTCGATGAAATTAAGCAGCGGAATGACGACGAGCACGACGCCGATCTGCCCGGCCTCGACTTCGAGATTGAAGCTCGCCAGCGCCGGCACGATGGCGCGTTGCGGCACGCCAAGCTCGATAAGCCCGCTCGCGAAGCCGAAGCCGTGGATGAAGCCGAAGAAGAAGGTGTCCCGCCAGCGGCTGTCGACCTTGCGCGAGAAGAAATTTTCGACCGCCACGTAAATAATGGAGAGCGCGATGGCGACCTCTGTCCAGGCGCTGGGCAGGTTGACGATCTGCAGCGCTGCGAGCGTCAGGGTGATCGAATGCGAGACCGTGAAGGCCGTCACGATCTTGACGACCGGCCAGGCGCGCGAGGCCCAGAGCACCACGGCCAACAGAAAGCAGATGTGGTCGTAGCCGGTCATGATGTGCTCGACGCCGGCCGCGAAAAACTTGGGCGCCAGCTGCCAGGGCGTCAGCAGAGGCTTGGAGACGTCGATCGGCGCGTCGCCGGGAAAAATCATCACCTGTCCAGGCGCCGGCTCGCTGCCAAGCCGCTGCGCCTCGGTTAGATTCGATTCGTCGCCCTTCTCGCCGATGCTGACGAGATGTTTTGCGCGAGACCCTTGCGCTTTGAGGAGTTCGAAGGGGTCGTAAAGGATCGGGCCCGCGACGCCCTTGCAGTCGAAGCGCAAAACGGCCTTCGAGTCTGCAGGGCTGGTCGGGTCCTCGCCGACCGAGACGACCGTGCTCGAGCACTTCTGGCCTTCCGCGTTCTCCATAGCGACGCGGCTTTGGATGAACTTGCCGAGCAGGCCCTCGAGGAGCCCCGGCTCGGTGAGATCGACGCCCTTCAGCGCCTCCTTGTTCTCGGCGAGCATGCGCTCGACGTCGCTGCCGAGAAAGCCCACTTCCACACGGTAGCGACCGTCCCCTTCGGGCACGATGCGGCTGCTGGAGATATTGGCCGTATGCGCGCCGGCGGACGAGGCGAAGCAGAGGATCGTGAGAGCGACCGCGACGGAAAAGCTTCGAATGCCTGTCATGCGGTCGGCTCCTTGACGCTGCACGAGGAGGCAGCATATGCATTATTTTTATGAAACGCTTACTTGACGCGAAGAGAGTGGGTCAAGTCCACACGGATTTATTGGCGGGCCTATTCCTCTTCCGCGCGGCCGCGGGACTTGCTCGAAGCCGAACCTTGTCACAATCACTCGGGGAACGCATAGGTTGGGCGCATGCGCGAGAGTCGAAGCTGATGCCGAAAATCCAAAACCGAGGTCCGAGACGCAAGCCACTCGCGGTTTGGCATGGCTGCGCGGCGATTCTCTCTCTCGCATTCGCGGCGGATCGCGCGGCAGCGTTTCCGGACATGGCCGACGCCCTGAGAGTCCTCCCCAGAAGCCCGCATCTGGTCCTGGCGCATGCGATCGTGGTCAAGACGTCCCCGCCGCAAGGCGGCACAGCGGCTGGGAACATCGGTAAGGTCGACGTGTGGTACGACGCCGGCATTCGCGATTCACTCGCCGCACTGGCGGTCGTCAGCGCGGGGGGCGAGCGCGTCGACAAGCGCGACGCGGCGATTGACCACGCCGACCCGGCGCATGTGTCGGTGAGCGTCAATCCGCTGACTCCCGGCAAATACACGGTGCGCTACCGGGCGCTCTCGGCCGACGGGCATCTCGTCAGCGGCGCTTGGGACTTCGAGGTGGCGCCATAGCCCTTGCGCGTCTCGCGTTGCTCTGGATTGCTTCGCTGCGCTCGCAATGACGGACTGGCGTGTCAGAAAGAGAAGAAAACATGACTCCCACCGCTCGCCTCAATCTGCTCCTCTTCCTCGGCATCATCGTTCTCGCTGGCGCGAGCGGCGCGGCGTTTTCCTACAAATTTTGGGGTCCAGCCTTCACCGTCTACTGGACGGAGCATTTTGCGCCAAAAACCTTGAAACCGGCGACCAAGGCCGGCGATCGCGTCATCTCCGACTGTCTTGGCGTCAGCGACTTTTACTCTGTTCATCTGACGACGTATTACCTGGCCGATTCCGACGAAAGCGCCGGAGGAGCGGTGGACGATCTGCGCAAGTATGATGAGTATTGTGATCGCGTCCCGGGGACGGGCAAGGTCATCTTCGCCGTCACCTTCATGGAAAAGGAAGTGCGCAAACAACCCGTCTCGCTTTGGTTCTATCAGTTGGACGCGGCAGGCGGCCGGAAGGAGCTCTTCTTCAAACCCGCAACCCGTTACCCGAGCGGGATGCTCTCGGTCAACTCGACGCTCGCCCATAAAGGAACATATCTGCTCAAGATCGGCTTCGGCGAGGCCAAGGAAAAGGAAGACATCATCGAAATGCCGATCGTCGCCGGGCAATGACGAAGGCTGGCGTCACGGCGCCGGCGGCGCCCGCCTTCGCTGCCGCCACCGCAGAAAGCCGGTCACAAACAGCGCGAGGGGCAGAAGTCCGATCAGCAGGATGACGGGGCGGCCGATGTCGCCGAAGGCCTCGCCGCTGTGGAGCGGGAACAGCCACTCCAGGAAGCGCTCGCCGGCGGAGAAGCCGGCGCGGTCCTGAACATGGAGGACCTCGCCGCTGTATTGATCCACGCCGACGTTTCGGTAGGTCTTGGTTCGGTTCGGCTCGTCCTTCGATTGCTTTCCGACGACATAGACGCCGCTCGGGGTGCTCGGCAAAAGAACCCAGTGAAGGCGCCCCCCTGGAAAAACCCTGTTTGCGACCGCGACGGCCGCGTCGACGCCGATGGGCGGTTGTCCGGGAAGAGGCGTCGATCGTCCGAAATCCGGGTCGGGGCGTACGGGGGAGAAGAAGCTCGTCACATTGCGCGTCGCGGGCTTGAAGGTCATCGCCGCGCCCGTGAACAGCATCGTGAGCAGGATCACCGCGCCGTATGCCCCGACGCTCCGGTGCAGGTCGTAGACGATCCGCTCGCGGCTCGCGCCCCATTTCACCTTCAGGCCGAGACGCCAATCGCCGTTGCGCGGCCACCAGAGGTAGAGCCCGCCGAAGACGGAGAAGAACATCAGAATGGCGATGCCGCCGACGATATAGGCATTATTGGCGCCGAGCAGGAGCGCGGAATGAAAAGCCAGCAATATCGGGATGAAGGGCTGAGAAAACGTCTTGTCGCCATGCAAGAGCAGCCGTCGCCCTTTGACTTGCGCCGTGTAGGGATCGACGAACGCCTCGTAGAAGTCGCTTTCGAAATCGTCCGTATCGATCATGTAGGTGACCGAGGCGGCGGCTTTCGCGTGGCGCGGCGCCGTGAGCCTCTCGAATTTGGCGTCCGGCGGGGCCGACGCTACCGCCGCTGAAAGAATTTCATCCCAGGGTTTTGGTGTCGCCTGCGCGGGCGGCTCGACGCGCTTGATCGCGGCGTTGAGGGCTTCGTCGATGCCCTCGCGGAAGGCGAGAAGGCCGCCGCTCAGCGCGATCAGAACGAAGATCGCACCGGCGAGGAGCCCGATCCAGCGATGGAGGCGCAGAAAGAGTTGGCGCAGGGCCGGGCGACCTCGCGCGAGGGCCGGTTGGGGCGCGATGGGCTTCTCGCGGCGGCTCTCGGCCATTCTATCGATCATCCCTGCGTTGAGGGTTGGCGGAGGGTCGCTGGGGGGGCATTGACGGGTTTCGAGCGCGTAAGATAACTAATCCAATATCGCATACGCGCCAAGCCGGGCGCGGAGGAGCTCATGGGCCGGCCTCAAGTCAAAATTTTCCTGACGATCGCGCTCGCAGCGGCGTTCGGCCAAGTCCCGTTGGCGCAGGGAGCGGAATCCAACGGCTATGTCCAGGAAAATATCTCCACGGCGAAACTCACCGCCGACGGCAATCGCTACCTCGTCGACATCGCCATGCTCGCGACCGACGTCGAGCAGATGTTTTTCAAGACGCGCAACGAGCGCGAGGAGGGCGACCTCAATCGTCCCGGCGCGCTCGAGCGCGAGATCGGAAGGCTCGTCGCCGCGCGCGTGACCATGCGGGACGGCGGGGGAGGAGACTGCGCGAAAAAGATCGAAAAGGCCGGGGAAGACCCGGCCAACGACGAAGCCGTCGTCGTCGGGCTGAGCTTCGAATGCGCGAACGCCGGCGTGAGCTATGACGCGACCAAGCTTCTCGCGGCGCAGAGCTCGCGGGCCTGGCAGGTCGTCACCGTCTTGCGCGGAGGGACGAAGCGCCAGCTTATGATCAATGGCGAGAGCCCGCCGGTCGTCGTGCCGGATTAAGGCCGCCTACGCCGCCCGATAAAACGTCTCGCCCTCGCGCGCCATGTCGCGTAGCAATTGCGGCGGCGCGAAGCGGGGGCCGTATTTCGCCGCGAGCGAGTCGCAGAGCGCCACGAAGGCCTTGAGGCCCATGCCGTCGATGTAGGAGAGCGCGCCGCCCGTGAAGGGCGCGAAGCCGAAGCCTAAGATCGAGCCGACGTCGGCCTCGCGCGGATCGGTGACGACATGTTCCGCGAAGGTGCGCGCAGCCTCCACCGCCTGGGCGACGAGGAAGCGCCGCTCCAACTCCTTCACGTCGAGGGTGTCGGGATCGAGCGTCTTTTCGGCGAGCCCGGAGAGGCCCGGCCAGAGCGTCTTCTTGCCGCTCGCCGGATAATCATAGAACCCCTTGCCGTTCTTGCGACCGAAGCGGCCGTTCTTCTCGACCAGGAAGCCCAGCACGCGCTCCTGCGCCGGATCGACCGCGGCAGCGCCAAGGTCCTTCTTCGTCGCCTGCAGGATCTTCCAGCCGAGGTCCAGGCCTACCTCGTCGTTGAGCGAGAGCGGCCCGACCGGCATGCCGGCCATGCGCGCGGCGTTCTCGATCATCGCCGGCGGCACGCCCTCGACGAGCATGGTCTGCCCCTCGCGGACATAGGCCAGCACGCAGCGGTTGGCGAAGAAGCCGCGCGAGTCATTCACGACGATGGGCGTCTTCTTGATCATCCGAACGAAATCGAGCGCCGTCGCGAGCGCCTTGTCCCCCGTTTTCTCCCCATGGATGATCTCGACGAGCATCATCTTCTCGACGGGCGAGAAGAAATGCACGCCGATGAAATTTTCCGGGTTCAACGATGTTTCGGCGAGCGAGGTGATCGGCAGCGTCGAGGTGTTGGACGCGAAGACGACATCGGGTCCGACGACCGCTTGCGCGCGCTTCGTCGCCTCCGCCTTGACCGCGCGATCCTCGAAGACCGCCTCGAGGATCAGGTCGCAGCCTTTCAGCTTCTCATAATCGGGCGTCGCCTCGACCCGCGCCAGCAGCGCCTCCTTGGCGGCGGCGGTCGCCTTGCCGCGTAACACCTGGCCGGAGATGAGCTTGTCGATTGTCGCCTTGCCCTTGTCGGCGCTCTCCTGATCGCGATCGATCAGCACGACCTCGAGGCCGTTCAACGCCGAGACATAGCCGACCCCCGCGCCCATGAAGCCCGCGCCGAGAATGCCGATTTTCTTGAGCTGCGTCGGCGGCGCCTCTTTGGGGCGGCGGGCGCCTTTGTCGAGCTCGTTTTTCGAGAGGAAGAGCGTGCGGATCATCGCCGCAGCCTCCTTCGAGCGCAGGATATAAGCGAACCAGCGGGCCTCGACGGTGAGGCCCTGATCCATCGGCAGCTGCAAGCCTTCATAGACGCAATGCAGGATCGCCTTCACGGCGGGATAATTGTCGTAGGTCTCGCGGCGGTAGATCGCGTTGGCCGGCATCCAGATCATCATGCCGCCGGGAGAGAAGATGCGGCCGGACGGCGGCTTGAAGTCCTTCTGATCCCATGGCGCGACGGCCTTGCCGCCGCCCAGGATCCAGTCCTTGGCGCGCGTCACGATCTCGCTTTGCGGCGCAAGCTCATGCGCGAGCCCCGCGGCCTTCGCGGCCTTGGCGGGGACCTGCTCGCCCTTGAACAGGAATTGCAGCGCGTCGCCCGTCGGCAGGAGCCGCGCCACGCGCTGCGTTCCGCCGGCGCCGGGAAAGAGCCCGACCTTCACCTCGGGCAGGCCAACCTTGGTCTTGTCGTCGTCGGAGAGCACGCGATGATGGCATGCGAGCGCGAGCTCGAAGGCGCCGCCGAGGCACACGCCGTTAATGGCGATCGCGAACGGCTTGCCGCAGGTCTCGAGGCGCCGGTAGAGCTGCGAGAGCTTGCGGGCGCTCTCGAAGAAGATCCTGTTGGCCTCTTCCGCGCCTTTCTCGATATGCGCCTTGCCATGCGCGGCGCGGCTCTTTTGAAGGATCGACAGATCCGCGCCGCCTGAAAAAGCGCTCTTGCCGGAAGCGATCACGCAGCCCTTGATCGCCGCATCTGACGCGACCTTCTCGACGACTTGAGAAAGCTCGCTCATCACCTCCTCGGTGATGAGGTTCATCGATCGGCCCGGCATATCCCACGTGAGAAGAGCCACGCCGTCGGCGCCGACATCGAAGCGGAAATTTTGGAGGTTCATAAGGCGCTCCTTTTTGCAAGGCCGCAGGGACGAAAGGGTTGTTCGGCTAGCAGGCTCGCCAAGGGTTGACGATGTCCAATCCGAGGCTTTGGAAGTCCTTGACGTTACGGGTGACGACGGCCATCCCGTAAACCTTTGCAGTGGCGGCGATATAGCCATCCGAGACGCCGAGCCCGAGACCCCGACGTTTCGCCTCCGCCAGCAGTTCCCCCCAAGCGTTCGCAATGCTGGGCGTCACGTCGAGGACACGCCTCTCGAACCGTCTGGGAACGTAGTCCGCAAGCCAATGGTCGAGCTCCGTTTTGCGCCGGCTCGGCGGCATGAGCGATACGCCGAACCTCATCTCCGCAAGCGAAATGACGGACACGAACGTTTTCTCCTCGTTCACGGCGTCCATCCAGGCATAGACGTTCGCGTCGGGTCTTGGCCGCTTGAACTCCGAGAGCACGTTCGTATCGAGTAAAAAACTGCTCACAGCTCGATGTCGCGCGGCTCTTCGTGGATCCTCTCGAGATCGATGTCCGCTCCTCTTAGTGGGGAATTATAAAGGAACTCAGCGAGAGAGCCCTTTCGCTGCGAGCGTGTTTCCCACTCCTCGAACCCAACGACGACCGCCACCTTCTTGCCGTTGCGTGTAATTGTCTGTGGTCCCTCGCTTCGCGCCTTTTCCAAGACTTCTGAGAGGCGCGCCTTGGCGCCAGCCACCGTCCATGGCGCGAGGGACGCTAAGGAGGAATGCTCGATAGGAAGCCCAGGTTTGCCATCCTGATGTTTCGGACACTTGCGGTCGTGAATGTCAGCTCCATTGACGCCGTATCGATGGCCGCAATGCTGGCACTCCACTTCATACGCCCATTGATTAGGGGCGTTACCGGGCTTTTCGGTTCGGCGAACCACTTTCTGACCATTGGGGTTTACAAAACCGACATCTGTCGTGCCCTTCAACTTGGCTGTTCGCTGCGCGTTTCGCATCGGCGTCGCTCCTATGATGACCATAATAGTCATTATAGTTATCTTCGGCGCGGGCGTCAAAAAATCAAAGCCCCTCACACACGCTCGATGATCGTCGCCGTCCCCATGCCCGCGCCGATGCAGAGCGTCACGAGAGCGACGCCCTTGCCGCTGCGCTCCAACTCATCGAGCGCGGTCCCAAGCAGCATGGCGCCCGTCGCGCCGAGCGGATGGCCGAGCGCGATCGCGCCGCCATTTACGTTGACCTTCTCGGGATCGAGATCGAAGGCTTGCAGATAGCGCAGCACGACGGCGGCGAAAGCCTCGTTGACCTCGAAGAGCTCGATATCGTCGATCGACATATTGGCGCGCGTGAGCAGCTTGCGCGTCACGTCCATCGGGCCCGTCAGCATCATCGCGGGCTCGGAGCCGATATTCGCGAAGGCGCGAATTTTCGCGCGCGGCTTCACGCCGAGACGCTGACCCGCCTCCTGGGAGCCGATCAGCACAGCCGCCGCACCGTCGACAATACCGGAGGAATTGCCGGCGTGATGCACATGGTTCACCGCCTCGAGCTCGGGATGCGCCTGGATCGCCACTGCGTCGAAGCCGCCCATCTCGGCGAGCATGATGAAGGAGGGCTTCAGCGAGGCGAGCCCCTGCATGTCGGTCTCGGGACGCATGTGCTCGTCGCGAGCCAGAATCGTGAGGCCGTTCACGTCCTTCACGGGCGCGAGGGAGCGCGCGAAGCGCTTCTCCTCCCAGGCGCGCGCCGCGCGCTTCTGCGATTGAACGGCGTATGCGTCCACGTCGTCGCGCGAGAAACCGTATTTCGTCGCGATGAGATCGGCCGAGACGCCCTGCGGCATGAAATAGGAAGGAATGGCGATCGCCGGATCGACCGGCCACGCGCCGCCCGAGGCGCCGATGCCGACGCGGCTCATGCTCTCGACGCCGCCGCCGATCGTCAAATCGTGCTGACCTGCCATGATCTCGGCCGCCGCGAAATTCACGGCGTCCAGCCCCGAGGCGCAAAAACGATTGATCTGCACGCCGGGGACCTTGTCGCCGAAGCCCGCGGCGAGCGCCGCGGCGCGCGCGATGTCTCCCCCCGCTTCGCCCACCGGATCGACGCAGCCCAGGATCACATCGTCGACCTCGGGGCCGGCAAGCCCGTTGCGGGATTTGATCGCTTCGAGCGCCGTCACTGCAAGCCCGAGCGTCGAGACTTCATGCAAGGAGCCATCGACCTTGCCGCGTCCGCGCGGCGTGCGCACGGCGTCATAGATGTAAGCGTCCGTCATCGCATCCCCTCAAAACATCTCCGCCTCGAGCGACATCATCGTCTCGGCGCCGGTCGATAGCCGGGCGAGCCGCAAGCTCGTCTCCGGCAACATGCGCTCCATGAAAAATCTCGCGGCGATGAGCCTGGCGTCCATCACCTTCGCCGTCTCCGGCTCGCGCGCTCTCTTCTCAAGCGCCGCCTTGGCGATGCGCGCCGAGGCGAAGCCAAGTGCGACGAGCGCGAAGAGATGGAGATAGTCCATCGATGCCGCGCCGGCGTTGGCGGGCTTGGTCAAGGCGTTCTGCATGAGCCAGAGCGTCGCCTTCTGCAAATCGCCGACCGCGGCTTGCAGCGGCTTGACGAAGGGCGCGAGCTCCGGCGCGGCGTTCGCTGCGATGAAACCCTGCAGATCCTTTAGATAGGCTGAGATGGCGCGCCCGCCGTCCTTGGGAAGCTTTCTCCCGACGAGATCGAGCGCTTGAATGCCATTGGCGCCCTCGTAGACCATGGTGATGCGGGCGTCGCGGACGAACTGCTCCACGCCGGTCTCGACGATATAGCCCATGCCGCCGAAGACCTGCTGCGCCTTGACGGCGTTCTCGAAGCCACGCTCGGTGAAAAAGCATTTCAGCACGGGCGTGAGCAGACCGAGCCGGTCCTCCGCCGCCTGTCGCGCCGCGGCGTCGTGCGAGCGATGCGCCACGTCGCTGTCGAGCGCGATGCCGAGAGACAGCGCGCGCGCCGCCTGGTTGAAGGCCTTGACCTCGAGCAGCATTCGACGCACGTCGGGATGCACGATGATGGGATCGGCCTTTCCGGCAGGGTTTTTGGGCCCCGAGAGCGAGCGGCCTTGCAGGCGCTCTCGCGCATAGGCGGCGGCGTTCTGATAGGCGATCTCGGAGAGGCCAAGGCCCTGGTTGGCGACGCCGAGCCGCGCCTCGTTCATCATCACGAACATGGCGTTGAGGCCGCGATTGGCCTCGCCCACGAGCTCGGCGCGCGCGCCCTCGTAGTTCATCACGCAGGTGGCGTTGCCGTGAATGCCCATCTTATGCTCGATCGAGCCGCAGGAGACCTTGTTGCGGGCGCCAAGCGAGCCGTCCGGATTGACGAGGAGCTTCGGGGCGAGAAACAGGGAGATGCCTTTCACGCCCGCAGGCGCGCCCTCGATGCGGGCGAGGGCCAGATGCACGATGTTCTCGGCGAGGTCATGCTCGCCCGCCGAAATGTAAATTTTCTGGCCGGTCAGAGAAAAACTTCCGTCCGGGTTTGGGACGGCTTTCGTGGTGAGCAGGCCGAGATCCGTGCCGCATTGCGGCTCGGTCAGGTTCATCGTGCCGCTCCAGGCTCCGGTGACCATTTTGGGCAAGTAGAGCTGTTTTTGCGCCTCGCTGCCGTGGCGGAGCAGCGCCGCCATGGCGCCTTGGCTCAGCCCGAAATACATCGCGAAAGCCATGTTGGCCGATGAGGCGAATTCATTGGTGAGCGCGGTCAGCACATAGGGAAGGCCCTGGCCGCCGAATTCGGTCGGGATGGAAAGTCCGATCCAGCCGCCCTCCGCGACAGCGCGATAGGCGTCACGAAAACCCTTGGGCGTGACGACAACGCCGTCCTCCCCGCGCAGGCAGCCGAGACGATCGCCCACAGCGTTGAGCGGATGCAGAACCTCTTCGCAAAGACGTGCGGCCTCGTCGAGGATTTGCGTCAGCAGGTCTCCGCTGACTTCGGAAAATCCCGGGAGCTGGCTGTAACTGCTGAACCCTAATACGTCCTCGAGAAGAAACACCGCCTCTTCGACAGGGGCCTTGTATGACGACATCGCGCTCTCCGCTCATGTCCCGGGTGGAGACGCGGGAGGATATCCCGCTACGCGCCCCAAACTCGCACAATGAACGAGCAAGATACCTAGAGAGGACCCCGGCGCGGCGCAATAGCTCGGCCGTCCCGTCCGGCGAAGGCAGCGGCCGAGGCGCCGCTTCGTCCCTTCTGGATCAGCGCTTTGCCTGGCTCGGTTAACGGCTTGTTTACCATGTTCGGTAGAAAGTCCTCGGTGACGGCTCTCCCCGGCCGTGCGTTCAGCGCGATTTGCTTGCGCCAGAGTCAGTCCCTCCAGTCGACTGCCATCCGCAGACTAGCCGCGATCCGCTGGAAACTCCGATGAACAAGCCGAATTACAGACAGCTTAGAGCAGAAATTCAAGATCTGTCGCGCTCCCGCGGTCGCTCCGCCCGGGCGCGGGAGCGGCGCGGGGACGCCTGGCGCGATTTCGATGGCGAAGAGGCGACGCGAGACGAGTTCGAAGACGACGAGAGCGAGTTCCCGCTCGAAGACGAGGAGTATAGCCCCTTCGAGGCGCTCTCGCTTCGCGCCTCGCGGCGACCCGCTGGAAGCGAGCGCCACACCACGCGCGCCCTACAAAGGATCGCAGAGCTCGTCGACGACAGCCGGAACAACCGGTCGCGCGGACTGGATCACGCCCTGGACGCGCTGAGCCGCAGCATTACCGCCAGCGAGCGGCGAACCGCCAAGGCCCTCGAGACGATCGTCGCCGAACTGATCGAGGAGGATTCATACGCTCCGGCGGCCGAGCGTCGCCGAAGGCGCGTCCGGCGCCCGTCGGGGGAAGCGCCGGCGCGCAACCTCGCACCGGAGCCTGATGAAGACATCGACGACCTTGACGCGGTGGCCAAGGAGTTCGCGGACCGGCTGGAGGGCGAGGACGCCGCGGATGGACACCGCGCCGAAGCCAATTCCTCCGTAGTTAAGGCGCCACTCGCGGAAGCCATTCTCGACATCACGCGCAGACAGCACGCTCTTGACGCCAGCGCCGACGACTTTGACGAGCGCCCCGCCACTGTTTCTGCAGATTTCGGCGCCGGGCGTCTGGAAGAAATCGAGCGAGCGATCGCGGCGATGGCCAAAACCATCGAGTCGCGCCTTGCAGACCGGGAAGCGCGCCCTGAAATTGCTAGCGAGCTCGGAGCCGAGATCGACAAGCTGCGCCGGCAGGTCGAGGAAACGACCCGCGAAGAGCATCCGGCGCTGGCCCGGCGCTTTGGCGAGATGCGCGAAGACATGGAGGCTCTCGAGCGCCAGCTGGGATCCCTGCGGGGCGACCTCGACAACAGCGCGGAACGCGAACGCCACATCATGCTGCAAGTCGACGGGCTGCGTGAGGAGATCCGCAGCCTAACGCGCGGCGTCGGCGAGCTGGCGCCGCGCGCCTCCGTCGAGGCGATCGAACGCGCGCTCTCCGACCTTGCGGAGCGTGTCGGCGCGCAGCGCGCGAAAGGCGTCGAGGACGAGGCGCTGGCGCCAGCAGAGAGGATCGCGGGCGAGCTGCGCGCGGTTCTCCAGGACCTCGATGCGCGCCCGCACATGCGCGAGCTCGACGCGGACGTCCGCGCCCTGGCCGAGCGCCTGGACCGTCTAGATGCGAGCAACGACTCGGACAGGGCCTCCTTGGCCGAGCTCTCCCAGCGCACCGCCGAGATCAAAGAAGCGCTTTCCTCCTTGACCGCACGTCCGCTTCCGCAGGAGCAGATCGAAACGCGCGTGCGTGATCTTACGATCCGGGTCGACAAGCTGACGTCGGGGCCTGCATCGGAAAACCGCTCGTCCGACGTGATCGACGCGGCGACGGCCATTCGAACGGTCCTTTCCACCGAGACCGGTCTGGACGCCTTCAACCAGCGCCTGGATCGACTCTCCGCCAAGCTGGGGGAGGCGCTCGTCCAATTTGACGGCAGCCGGTTCGAGGAGCTCGGCGCGCGCATCGACGAGATGCACTTTTCGCTCGCGCAGCGCATCGACGAGGGGATGTCGCAGGCGTTCCCGAATGTCGCCGCCCTCAAAGGACTCCTCGGCGATCTCGCAAAGAAGGTGGACCGCGCCCTATCTGCTGGCGAAGCCGCCGGCGCCGTTCTCGAGGGCAAGGTCGATCGGCTTGACGAGAAGCTCGACCGCCTCGGGGCTGGACCCTTCGCCGAACAGCTCGAAGAACTTCTGGAAAGGGCGAAACCGCGCGAGGACGACCGCCTGGCGGAGATCGCCGATCGTCTCGAGGTCGTGCAGCGCACGCTCGAGTCCCAGATCGACGAGAGCGCGCAAAGCCGCAAGGATGATACGCACAAGACGCAGCTCTCGGCGCTCTTGGAGCAGCTCGCCAACCGAAGCGCGGAGGCTTTCGGTCCGGGCGCCGATCCCGCCGCGGTCAACGCCCTGAGCGAGCAGGTGCGACAACTCTCCGCGCGGCTCGACCGAACGCTCAACGACAGCGCGATGCTCGCCTCGATCGAGCGCAGAATTGCCGAGCTGTGCGAGAAAATTGAGAGCACCCGCGCCGGAACAGCGGCGCCCGCGGTACGCAGGCAGGCCGAAGCCGCTCCCCCGCCAAGCCTGGAGCTGCAGCTGGATGCGCTCGACGAGATCCTCGAGGCGCGAGAGACGGTGCGCGCTTCGGAAGCGATCCCCGCCGAGCAGGAACACGATACCGCCACGGGCCCCGCGTCCGACGTTTCCTGGAGCGCGTCCTCGGAAGGGAACGTCGAGCCAACGCGCGAGAGTTGGCTCCTCGACGATCCCACGCCGCCTGCCGCCGGAGCGCTGGTCAAGCCTCCCGCGCCGCAGGGGCGAAAACGACGCCAAGACGTGAATGCGGGCGGCTCCCGCGCCTCGACTGGCCTTCTCCCCGCCGGGATCGACCTCGAATTGAAACAACAGGCGGACTTCATCGCCGCCGCTCGTCGCGCGGCGGAGCGCGCCGGTGTGGAGCCGCTCCCGCCTCGCGACCGCAAGATCTCGATCAAGGAGCTCCCAGCGGGCCGCGCGTCCAGCGCAAACGGGGAGACGTTCGCGGCCGAACCGAAGCCCAGCCGCAAGAATCTCATCATCGCCGGTTTGACAGGCGTCGCGCTCATTGCCGCGGCGGCGCCCATCGCCCGCATGGCCTATGATCAGACGCTTGGCTTCTCCGGGCAGGAGGCGCAGGCGACTGGAGAGGACGGGTCAAGCGGCGGCTCCCAAAAGTTCGCGTTGAACGTCCCGCCGTCTCTTATGCAAAAGCTCGGCGCCCCAGGCGCAGCGGAGACGAATGCGGCGAGCGAAGGCGCGGGAGCCGAGGCCGCGAAGGCTCCGGGTGTCGCGGCCAGCGCCGCGACGGAGCGCGTGGACACGACGCCGGTCGGCGCGATCGAAAAGGCGCGGCCCGTCTCGCCGCAGGACACCGCGTCGCTGCAGACTCTGGCGGAGCGCGGCGACGCCAGAGCGCAATTCGAACTCGGAGTCCGCTACGCCGAAGGCCGCGGCGGTCTGCCGCGCGATGCGAAAGTCGCGGCGCAGTGGTTCTCCAAAGCGTCGGATCAGAACTTGGCGCTCGCCCAATATCGGCTGGGGTCCTTTTACGAGAAGGGCGTCGGGGTCGATCGCGACACCGAGCGCGCGCGCAATCTCTATGAAAAGGCGGCCGCCGCCGGAAACGCCCGCGCCATGCACAATCTCGGCGTGCTTTTCGTCGAAAATGGCGATGGCTGGCCCGATTACGCCTCCGCCGCAGGCTGGTTCCGCAAGGCTGCGGAATTCGGCGTGCGGGACAGCCAGTTCAACTTGGCGGTCCTTTACGTCCGCGGCATGGGGGTCCAGCAGAATCTCGTCCAGGCCTACATGTGGTTCTCGGTCGCGGCCGCTCAGGGCGATCCCGAAGCGGCGCGCAAGCGGGACGATGTGGCCGCGCGGCTCGACCCGCGCGACCTCGTGACGGCAAAGTCGATGGTCGATGGGTTCAAGCCGAAGGAACTCGCTCGGGACGCGAACGAGATCGAATCGCCCCGGAGCGCGTCGCCTTCGCGCAATCCGTCGGACAAGCAGCCTGACGCGCCGACGGCGCGCGCGACGTCATTGAACCGGCCCAAAATGTCGCGCAACTGACGCGCTCCACGCCAGCTACCGGGGCGATTGCTGACCTCTCAAACGATTCCGTTCGAGAGATCAACGTTTTAAGAAAGCGCAACGCCAGTCGGAGGGACTTTCGCGCGTTAACCATGACTCGGGTATGCTTTCAACTTTAGGTTGCAAAAGAAGCTTAATCTGATTTAACTTTTAAGAAATAATCCTTATGCCCACGTACAGTTCGGAGGCGTCATGGACACCATCCTGCAGCATGGCCGGGAGCATGGGACGCAGTTGCGCCCTTCAAAACAAGTTGGCCTTGTAAATCTGCGAGAGACGCCGGAAACCCCTAGCGCTCTCGTTGTATCGAAGAAGCAGCTGCTATTTCTATTACGGCTTTCAAATATCAATACTGTCGTCTTACGCAAGGTCTCGCAGGGATTCTCTGAAAATTGCGTCAGGGCCTTAGACAAAACGTTTAGCGAGATCGAAGCCGGTGCGCTTGGCGACCTCAAGTTCGTCGTTATCGATTTCGCCCACGCCTGCGGGCCCGGCCAACCCTACGGCAAAGGCGTCGAGAGGCTGATGGAGCGCTTGGCGAACCTGGTCGTCGCCTCGCCGGTCATCACCGTCGCCTGGGCCCGCGGCTCGATGCAGGGCGCGGATCTCGAATTCGCCTTGCGATGTTCGGCGCTGCTCGCCGATCCCGCCGCGCGATTTTGTTTCGACTGCGAGGCGGAGCGGATCGGGAGCCTCTACGGCGTGCTCACGCGCCGCCTCGGCCTCGTGCGGGCCGAGCGGCTGCTCGAAGCCGGCGAGACGCTCGATGCGCCCACGATGCGCGAGCTCTGCCTCGTCAAGGAGGTCGTCGACACCCATGACGGGCTCGCGGCGATCGAAACCTACCTTCTGTGTTATGCGCGCCGGTACAATGGCAATCTCGCGATCCTGCGGGCGCAGCGGATGGCCGAGAGGGGCGTCGCGGAGTCTGCGGCGTCGACCCGAGGCGGCCGGGCAAGCGTTAGCGCCCGTCGCAGGAACAACTCGACCGCCAGAGTCGTAAGGACTAAGTCGATTCCTTAATTGACGCCAGCCCGGCGTCCGCTCTCGTCATCTGCTGGGCGCGTAACCGCTTCTGCGCCGCCACCAGCCGATCGAGATGACGCAGGTCGCGTTCGTTCAGCCCTAGAACGCATTCGACCCACTCGTTCACCACGCGCGAGAACTCGTCGCGGCTGACCCCGCGGTGGATGCGGCGCGCTTCCGCCAGGGCGCGGCGACGTCGCCACAGGGTCTCGTCCTCTATGCCCATCCACTGGCGGGTCGCGGCGAAAATCTGGCCCGGCGGCGCGAGCGCGTGGACGACGCCCAGATCATACATGTCGCGGCCGCTATAGATCTCGCCCTCCGCGACGATACGCTCCGCTAGCCCGCCGGCGAGACGCCTCCCAAGGAGCGACACGGCGCCCATTCCGGGAAAGGTGTTGAAAGCGATCTCCGGCAGGCCCAGGCGGGCGTCTTCCTCGGCGATCAAAAAATCGGTGGCGAGCGCGCCCTCGAAGGCCCCCCCCAAGCATTGTCCGTGCACGGCCGATAGCGTGACGATCGGCAAGCCGAAGCCCGTGAGGAGGCCGTGCATGATATCCACGCAAATCTCGGCGTGCTCGCACAAGGCTCCAGCCCGCCGCTCGCGAACCGCCGCGGCGAAGGCGGCGAGGTCTCCCCCGAGGCCGAAGACGCCCGGGCGACGCGAGGCGATCACAAAGTAGCGGAAGGGCCAGCGACCGTCCTTGTCGCTCTCGGCGAGACGCAACAGGGATCGCCGCACAGCGACGATCTCCATGAACATTTCCAGCGGGAAGTAATGTGGCGCCGTCGCTTTGTATTCCATCCAGAACGAATGCGAGAGCCGCTCGTAACGAAGCTCGAGATAGTCGAACTGCCAGTTTGGAAACTCCGCCGGCGGGCGGGCCGCGAGCCTGCTGTTCTCTTTTGTCATAGGTTTCTCGGCTCGACGGAGTTGCGGCGTCCCGCGATGCTGCGCGACGCGGAGCCCATTTTGCGCTAAGGAGCCTGCGCTGGGCTGGACCGGCGCCCGAAGCCGTCTCTCGAAATCCGTGAGCCGATGACAAACCCGCAACTCTATCTCGCCACCCCCGTGCTCGATTCCGCCGAGCGCTTCCTCCCCGCGCTCGATGAGGCGCTGTTAGCGGGGCGCCCCACGTGCCTGCTGCTGCGCGCGTCGGTTGAGGGTGAGGAGAATGCGATACGCCTCATCCGAAAGATCGCGCTGAAGACCGAGCCCCTCGCCGTGGCGCTGGTGATCGAGGGTCCTGCCGATCTCGCCTTGCGCGCAAACGCCGACGGCGCGCAGATCGCCGGAAGCGGGCCCGCGCTCAAGGCCGCGGTCGATCGCTTGTCCCCCCATCACATCGTCGGCGCCGCGGGCCTCGCCACGCGCCATGACGCAATGGTCGCCGGCGAGCTCGGCGCCGATTACGTTCTCTTTGGCGACCCCGAGGCGCCCCTCGCGGAAGACGCGATCGAGGAGCGCGTGCGCTGGTGGTCAGAGATATTCACGACCCCCTGCGTCGCTTTCGCATCGACGCTGGCGCAGGCGACGCGCTTCGCGCACACGGGCGCGGATTTCATCATGCTCGGCGATTGCGTCTGGAGCGATCCGCGCGGCCCGGGCGCTGCGATCAAAGACGCGCTCGACGCCGTCGCGCGTGAGGAGGCCTAACCATGCGCGCCGCGACCTTACTCGTCCTCGCCATCTTCTCTCCTTCCTTCGACGCGCGCGCGCAATCGCCCAAGCCGGCGCCCGCCCCTGCTCCCGCACCCGCTCCTGCTGCAGCGGGCGACGCAGCCTTTCAGGCCTTTGAAGCCGGCGACTATGGGCGGGCCATGCGCGAAGCCAAGGCGCGTCTCGCCGCCAATCCCTCGGATACGGCGGCGCTGCTGCTGATTGGCCGCATGCATGCAGAGGGCGCGGGCGTGGCGCGCGATCAAAAAGAGGCGCAATCTTGGTTCCGCCGCGCGGCGGATTTGGGCGACGCCGAGGGGGCCTATCTCTACGCGGCCGCGCTTCTCGCCAACACGCCCGCGACACGCGACCGCAAGACCGCGCAGAGCTATCTCGAGAAAGCGGCCGAGAAGAACAACGCGGCGGCGCTCAACCTCCTGGGCGAGCTCGCCCTCGAAAACAACGGCGCCTTCGCCGATCTCGAAAGGGCCGCCAATTATTTCAGGCGCGGCGCCGAGCTCGGCGACACCGACGCGCGTTACGCCTTGGGCGAACTTTATCTGCACGGCAAGGGCGTCGCGAAAGACGGCGGCGAGGCCGCTCACTGGTTCGAGCTCGCGGCCAACAACGACCATCTCGGCGCTATGGTCGAACTGGCGATTCTGAAATTCAACGGCCTCGGCGTCGACCGCGACGAGGCCGGCGCCGCCAAGCTTTTCCAAAAGGCCGCGTCGATGGGCAATGTCGTGGCGCAGAACCGTCTCGCCTATCTCTATTCGCAGGGACGCGGCGTCGAGAAGGATATCGCAAAGGCGAGGCAATGGCGCGACCGCGCGGTGAAGGCGGGGCTCAAGGACGAGCGGCTCGACGGCATGCTGAACGAGCCCGCCTCCGGGCCGAAGGCGAAGTGACGGACGCCGCGGCCTCCCGCCCGAAACTGCTTTCCATCGCGGGCTCGGACCCGTCCGGCGGCGCCGGCGTTCAGGCGGATCTAAAGGTGTTTGCCGCCTTCGGCGCCTACGGCATGGCGGCCATCACCGCGCTGACCGTGCAGAACACGCAGGGCGTCTCGAAGGTCGAGCCCGTCGCCGCCGCGCTCGTCGCCGCGCAAGTCGACGCGCTCTTCGACGACATCGGCGTCGACGCCGTCAAAATCGGCATGCTGGCGCGCGCCTCGACGGCCCGGGCCGTCGCAGCCTCCGTGAAGCGCGCGAGCGCACGCAACGTCGTGCTCGATCCGGTGCTGCGGGCGAGCAGCGGCGCAGAATTGAGCGGCGTGGGCCTGCAGCGGACGATCCTCGAACATCTGGCGCCGCTCGCGACTCTCATCACACCCAATCTCGCAGAGGCCGCGGCTTTGACGGCAACGCCGCTCGCGCGAAATCCAGACGAGATGGAGGCGCAAGCGCTCGCCCTCGTCGCAGCGGGCGCGAAGGCCGCGCTGGTCAAGGGCGGTCATCTCGACGGCGCGCCGGTCGACGTGCTTTTCGCGGAAGGCGGGACTCGCGTCTTCAAAGGCGAACGGGTCGAGACACGAAACACGCACGGAACCGGTTGCGCGCTTTCCTCTGCCGTCGCGGCCCTGTTGGCGCGGGGACTCGACATGGAAGCCGCGATCGAAGAAGCAAAGCGTTGGCTCACGCAGGCGCTCGCGGCCGGCGCGAAAATGCCGCTCGGCGCCGGCGCCGGACCGCCCGATCACCTATGGGCCGGCAAGCTCTGGTCGTCGCTCGGCTGTTGAACGATTCCGCGCGAGCGGAAAGCGCGTTATGCTCAGCACAGAAAAAGAAAAAAGGGGAAGCTCAATGATCGTCACGCCTTCCAAAGGCTTCATCATCGCGGCGGCGCTCGTGGCGGCTGCGCTGACGGCTTTCGTCATGACGCGGCGCGCGCCGGCCTGCGGCGGAAAGGGCCAGATCATGTCGACGATCAGCGAGTGCAAATCCTGGGGCTTCGACGCATCGACCTGCGAGGCCGTCGTCGGCAAGGCGCGCGCCATTGCGAAACGCCTGACGCCGGGGCTCGATAACTCCGTCAAATGCGAGACGCAGTTCACCGACTGCTTCAAAGCCGACGACGGCTCCTATCACCCCATCCCCTCCTTCTGCCTGCAACAGGGCGCGACCGACGCCGCCGAGCCGACCGATCTCCATTATCTGGAGTATGAGTCGGACCGGCAGAACCGCAAGAAGACGCACGAAGTGCCGATCAAATAGCGGCGCGTTTCAATTCACGCTTGCGAGTAGGAATCCATCCCATCCCTTGTAGCCGACGGTCTGGATGACCGTCGCCGAAACACGCGGCTCGGCGGCGACCGCCTCGTAGAGCGCGCGCGTGCCGGCGATCATGGGATGGACGTTGTGCGGATCGATCACGGCGCCGTCGCGGATCACGTTGTCGACAACGATGAAGCCGCCGCTGCGCACGAGTTTCACCGCCTCGCGGAAATAGGCGGCGTTGTTCTCCTTGTCGGCGTCGATGAATGCGAAGTCGATGGGGTGAAAGCCCTCGGCTTCGAGTCCCGGCAGGAGCTCCAGCGCCGCGCCCAGCCGAATATCGACGCGGGCGCCGAAACCCTCGCGGGCGACATTGCTGGCCGCGATCTCGGCGTGGCGCCGGTCGATCTCGAGGCTCACCACCCGCCCCTCCGGCGCGAGCGCCCTGGCGAGCCAGACCGTCGAATAACCGCCGAGGGTCCCGACTTCGAGAATGCGCTGCGGATGCAATGCGCGGGCGAGGAGGTAGAGCATCTTGCCCTGCGGCGCCGAGACGTCGATCAGTGGAAGGCCCGCCGCGGCATTGGCGACAAGCGTCGCTGTCTGAGCCTCGCCGGCGCCGATGAGATGGCTCGCGATATAAGCGTCGCAGGCGCTCCACTTCTCTTGTTGCATCGGCTCAATTTCCTCAAATCTTCGGTGGGCAGAACCTGCCCCATTATACAGGGCGCATCAGGATCAGGAACCGACGCAAGCCGGGCGTCTTGAGGCGATGCGATTGCCGCTGAGGCCACGCCTTGTTCGGGCCGGCGCACCGGGCTACAAACCTCCCGGGTTGTCCGGTCTACGGCAAAAGTCCGAGATATTCCCGCATCGATTCTGTTGAAAATGGAAGAGGGCAGCTAATGAAAAAGACCTTGCTCATGACCGCGGTGATTGCCGCGAGCCTCGCCACCAGCGCCTATGCCAACGAGGAGCTCAATACTTACGCAAACGCAGAGGGCTATCTTGACGTGCAGGTCATAACCTGTGCTCAACTCGCGAACACATTCCAGGAGGACGCCAACTACATGACCGCCTGGTACAGCGGGTGGTACAACGGCCTCGGGCACAAGCACTTCGCGAACATCCCGCGCAGCAAGGAAATCGAGCACGAAGTGATCGTTTATTGCAAGGAGCACCCCGGTGACGAGAAGGTCATCAAGGTCATGAGCAAGATCTTCGACGACTATAGGAAAAAGCACGGCATCGAAGTGAATAAATGAACGGCGCCTGGGAAAGCCGGGACTTGCACAGCTGATCGCGAGGACGGAGCCGCTTGCCGGCCCCGTCCTTATCGAGCACGAGACGGCGATCCTAAAAATCCCTGGATGTACTCAAAGTTATTGCCCTAGCAAAAGAAACCCCCGCACCCGCGCTTGCCGGGGCCGGCTCGGGAGGGGTACAAGCCCCGCCATGTCATCTTCCCCGCCCGCCGCCGCGCTCAGCCTTCGCGGCGTTTGCAAGTCCTACGGAGACAAGCTCGTTGTCGGCCCGCTCGATTTCGAGCTCGAGAAGGGCGCCGTAACCGCGCTGCTCGGCGGCAACGGCGCCGGCAAGACAACGACGATCGGCATGATCATGGGCCTGATCCAGCCCTCCGCTGGATCGATCCATGCGCTCGGCGCGGACATGGCGACGGACCGCGAAGGCGTGCTTGGCCGAATGAACTTCGAAAGCCCCTACGTCGATTTACCCCAACGGCTGAGCGTGCGCGAGAACTTGCGCGTCTTCGCGATGCTCTATGGCGTCGCCGACGCCAAGGAAAAGATCGCGCGACTCTCAAAAGACTTCGCGCTTCAGGACTTTCTCGACCGTCCCAACGGGCGCCTGTCGGCCGGGCAGAAGACGCGCGTCGCGCTGGCCAAGGCGCTCATCAACGATCCGGAGCTCCTGCTTCTCGACGAACCGACGGCCTCGCTCGATCCCGACACCGCGGACTGGGTGCGCTCGCGCCTCGAGGAGCAACGCGCGAAGCACAACTGCACGATCCTTCTCGCCTCGCATAATATGGGAGAGGTCGAGCGGCTATGCGATCGCGTGCTGATGCTGCGCCAGGGAACGCTCGTGGACGACGGAACGCCTGCGACGCTGCTTGCGCGCTACGGCCGCCGAACGCTCGAGGAGGTCTTTTTGGACGTCGCGCGCGGACGCGTCAATGGAGAAGCGGCGTGAGCGGATTCTCCTTCGGCCGCGTCGGCGCGATGATGTTGCGTTATACTTATACCCTTCGCTCCTCCTGGCTGCGCGCCCTGGAGACGGTCTATTGGCCGACCATACAGTTGCTGACGTGGGGATTCCTTCAAACCTATTTCGCCTCCGCGGGCGCGGCGCAGAGCGGCCCGGCCCGGCTCGCCGGGACGCTGATCGGCGCCGTGCTGCTCTGGGACATTCTCCTACGCACGCAACAGGGCTTTTCCTTCTCCTTTCTCGAAGAGATTTGGTCGCGCAACCTCGCCAATCTCATGATGAGCCCGTTGCGGATGAGCGAGTTCATCGTCGCGCTGATGGCGATGAGCGTGATCCGCCTCGCCATAGGCGTGGTGCCGGTGATCTTTCTGGCGATCGCGCTCTTTGGCTTCAATCTCTGGTCGCTCGGCGCGGCCGTCGGCGTCTTTTTCGTTGCGCTCGCGTTCTTCGCCTGGAGCATCGGGCTCGTCGTCAGCGGCATGCTGATGCGATACGGGCTCGGCGCCGAGAGCCTCGCCTGGTCCTTGATGTTTCTCGTTCAGCCATTCGGCTGCGTGTATTTTCCGCTCGCGACCCTGCCCGGCTGGCTGCAACCCCTCGCGCGAGCGCTGCCGCCGACCTATGTCTTCGAAGGTCTGCGGAGCCTGCTCATCGACCACGTCTTGCGCCCCGAGCTCATGATCACGGCTCTGGCGCTCGACGCCTTCTATTTCGTCTTGGCATTGCTGGCCTTTTCTCATCTGCTCGCCAAGGCGCGCGAGGTCGGCTCGCTGCTGCAGACGGGGGAATGAAATGCCGCGCGCCGACGCTCTGCTCGCCGAGCGCGGGGTTTTCGAAAGCAGAGCCAAAGCCCGCGCCGCGATCGAAGCCGGGCTCGTTTCCGCCGACGGGATCAGGATCGCAAAGCCTTCGCAAGACATCGCGCGGGAAGCCGAGATCGTCGCCGAAAGCCCGCATCCTTTCGTCTCTCGCGGCGGCGTCAAGCTCAGTTTCGCACTCGACCATTTCGGCGTCGACGTGGAGAATCGCTATTGCCTCGATCTCGGCGCGTCGACGGGCGGCTTCACCGACGCGCTCCTGCAACGCGGGGCGCGCCACGTCGTCGCGGTCGATGTCGGCTCCGGACAACTCCATCCGCGCATCGCGCAAGACCCACGCGTGACGTCTTATGAGAAGCTCGACGCGCGCGCGCTCGAACCCGCGCATCTCGCCGAACCGCCAAGTCTCGTTGTCTGCGACGCGAGCTTCATCTCGCTCACGCTGCTGCTGGAGCGGCCGCTATCGCTCGCGGCAAGCGAAGCGACGCTCATTGCGCTCATCAAGCCGCAGTTCGAGGCTGGCCGCGGCGCGGGAAAGAAGGGCGTCGTGCGCGACCCCGCCGCTCACGAATTGGCTTGCGAAAAAATCGCGAGGGCGATGGCGCGACTCGGGTGGCGCGTCGTGGGCGTCGCGCCGTCGCCGATTGCGGGCGGCGATGGAAACCGCGAATTTCTGATCTGCGGCCGGCGGCCGTGACGCGCGTCACGCTCGATATCGAACGTCTCGGCCAGCGCGGAGAAGGCGTCGCGAAACATTCAGGTCGTCCCGTCTTCGTGCCTTTTGCGCTCGGAGGCGAGCGCGTGCTCGCGGAAGTGGAGGGCGAGCGTGGGCGCCTGCTCGACGTCCTCTCTCCTTCCGCAGACCGCATCGCGCCGATGTGCAAGCATTATGGCGTCTGTGGCGGCTGCGCCGTGCAGACGCTCACGCCTTCGGCCTATGCGGCCTGGAAGCGCGGACTGGTCGTGATGGCGCTCAACAACGCGAGAATCGCCGCGGACGTGGCGCCGCTTCTCGACGCGCATGGCGACGGGCGGCGCCGTGTCGTTTTCCACGCGCGCGATGGCGCCGTGGGCTTCATGGAGGCGCGCGCGCACAAGGTCGTCGAGATCGAAGCTTGCCCCCTGCTGGAAAGCGGCCTCGCGCCCGCGCTCCCAGCCGCACGCGCGCTCGCGCGCGCGCTCAAGGGTTCGGGCAAGCCCCTCGATATTGCCATGACCGCAACATTGGAGGGGCTCGACGTCGACCTGCGCGGTTCGGGCGCCCTCGCCGAGGGGGAAGCGCGCGCGCTCGTCGAACTGGCGGAGCGATTGGACCTCGCGCGGCTCTCCAATCATGGCCGCGTCCTCGCTTTGCGTCGGCGGCCAGCTATCGACGTCGGAAAAGCGAAGCTCTCGCCGCCGCCGGGCGGCTTTCTGCAGGCGACCGCGCAGGGCGAGGAGGAAATGGGCCGCCTCGCCTTGCAGTCGATCGGCAAGGCCAAGCGCGTCGCCGATCTTTTTTGCGGCTCTGGCGCCTTTGCGCTGCGCCTCGCGAGTGTCGCGCGGGTCGACGCCTTCGATGAAAACGCCGAGGCGATCGTGGCTTTGCGGGAAGCTGCGCGCACGCTGACGGGGACGAAGCCCATCGCGGCGCATCGGCGCAATCTTTTCGAAAATCCCCTGCGCCCAGACGAGCTGGAGATCTTCGACGTTGTCGTCTTCGATCCGCCGCGCGTCGGCGCAGCCGCGCAGGCCGCCGAGATCGCACGATCAAAGGTCGCGCTCGCGGTGGCTGTGTCCTGCAATGCGCAAAGCTTCACGCGCGACGCAAAACTTCTGATCGACGGAGGCTTCACGCTGGAGCAGGTCACGCCGATCGACCAGTTCCGCTATGCCGCCCATGTCGAGCTCGTCGCGGTCTTCAAGCGCCCCGAGTTCAAAGAAGCGCAAAGCGCCGCTGCTGTCACGCTGACGCTGGCGGCGCGCGGAAGCGCCTTCGCTCATTGCCTCGGCGAGTGACCCAGATATGCCCCTCGTGAACGATCCATAGTTGCTCGTCGCCGACGCTCGGCGCCCGCTCCAGTTTCAGATGTAACGAAATATCCTCTGTGCAGGTATAATTGTAAACCAACCGGATTGTATACGCTTTCATATGTACAAATTTCCGCTTAAAGCTATTGATGCACACAGTTATCGTGACATTTATATCACACTTGAAGCAAATTTCATCATAATAGCTTGGGTTTAGTTGCTTTGAAAATATTCGCTGTTAATCTGCGCTCGATCCTCATCGGAAGCGGGCGGTGGGAAGGCGTTTCGACGAGTTGTCTTTGGCGCTCCGCGTCGTGCTCGAAAGGCAATCTTCGATGAAGACCTCGAAAGCTTACCTCATCCTAGGGGCTTTGGCGGGAGTTCTGGCGGTCGCCACGCCCGCAAGCGCGACCATATACATCAATGACTTCAGCGGCATTGGCCCTTACAGCTACCCCGATTTCTACGACGGACCTTACTCGCAGGGCGGAATTACTATTCAGTACATGGGTAGCATCAACGTCGGCGGCATCTGGACGACCTACCAGAGCGTGCCGCCGAGCGATTACAGCTGGTATCCAAATGGGGGAGGCGTCGGCTATGACGCGATCACACTGAGTGGCGGCGGTGCTTTTAATACGATTAGTCTTACGGTGGGCGACGGTGGCGGCGCGAATCCGCATTTCGCCTATCAGCTGCTGAACGGCTCCAATGTGGTCGGTTCTGGATATGAGTCGACGCCCTTATCCCTCATAATGGGTTCCACCTTCAGCTTTTCTGGCGCCTTTACGGAAGTCGACGTGCAGGCCATTGCGGATGGGGTGTCGACATCCTTCAACCCCGTGGGGTTCGATACCCTCGACATCGGCAAAATCACGATTTCCACGGGTAGCGTCCCCGGCCCGGTTCCCGGCGCGGGCCTCGCTGGGCTCGTCGGGCTGGCGCTCGCGCTCGCTCGTCTTCATGCGAGAAGGCGCCACTCCTGAACGCAGCAGCGCCACACATCGCCCTTGGCAGAGGCGAGAAGATCCGGAGCCTCGAACCCGGAGCAGCAGCTCGTCGAGCGCGATCTCGGCGGCGCTAGGCAGGAAGGGTTAGATTTGGACTAGCTTTTCTATTCAGCGGCAATCGAACGTGAGGATGCGGGCCGACCCGACCATCACCGACGCGACCTTTGTCGACGCTGAGAGGAGATTGGTTCGGCGCGGCGAGATTTTCGCGGCTTCGAAGTTGGGCTCGGATGCCCTCTACTATCTGTTCGCTTCTGGCGTTCGCTTCCATCCTCCGCTTTTGGGCGGCTCTCGCTTCTTCCTCGGCCAAGCGCAGGCGGTCTTTGATCAGGGATAATTGTTCGGATTCGTTGGCTAGTTGCCGGCGCGTATTTTCGAGGTCCGAGCGGGTTCGCGCCAACGCCGCGGACAATTCCTGCGCCGCCGATTCAGCGCGCGCGGCTCTCGCCTTTTCGCTCTCCAACTGTTCGGCGGTTGATTTGGAAAGGTCTTGCGCGCGCACAACCGCCTGCGCCGATTGCTCTTCAAGCTCTCTAATAGCTGCGGCGAGTTTCGACGCCACCTCTAGTATAGCAGCCGCGTTCACGCCCGATTGAGGAGATTCTCCATCAAACTCGGGGCCTTGCGGCTGAGTGTCGAACTCGCCTCTGGCGACAACTTCTTCGGCGACGCGGTTGACATCGGGCAAATTCATCGCACGCTCCAAAGGTTGCGCTTGCGAAGCCGCCGATTAGGATTTGGTAAACAATTGGGCGGAATTAGGACCGCCGGCTCGGCGTATTCCGCTTTTCCGGCAAGTGCAATGTCGCCGTAGGCGACGTGACAAGATCGCGCAAATTGACCCCTTCGAACGCCACCGTAACTCTGAGGCGCCGCCTACAGCAGCTTTGACCGCAGGCTTGTCAGGCGATGGACATTCCAGCATGTTTCCGGGCGGCCATCTTGACCGTGTTGGTCACAGCGGGAATTTCCTATGAGCTTTCGTTTCGTCGCCTCCGCCGCCGCCGCTTGCCTGCTGTGGCTCTTCCAGATCGCAGAACCCACTCCTTTCGCCATGGCGGCCGATGCCCTCTTCGGCCAGCCGAGGATAACGGGCCCAATCGATGAAACGAAATTGGCGCAGATCAAGAACGACGTCGTGAAAGCTGTCGTCGCCGCCAATGACCGCGGCGCTGTCGCGGACGATTTTCCGCTCGAACATTTGCAACTCCAGTTGAAGCGCTCACCCGAGCAGGAGCAGGCGCTCGAAAGCTTCATGGACGCGCTGCACGATCCCGCTTCGCCGCAATTCCATCAGTTTTTGTCTCCCCAGCAATTCGGCGCGCTTTTCGGGATTGCCGCCGCCGATCTGGACGTCGTGACGGGCTGGCTCACCGGCCACGGTTTTCGGGTCAATTTCATCTACCCTGGCAACATGCTCATCGATTTCAGCGGGACTGCAGGCCAGGTGAAGGGGGCCTTCCGCACGGAAATCCACAGGCTCGACGTGAACGGCGTTGGGCACATCGCCAACGTCAGTGGCCCGTACCTGCCGGAAGCGCTGCAGCCCGTGGTGGCGGGCGTCGTTTCGCTGACGGATTTCAGATCTCACGCCAAGCATAAGCACAAGGCGACTTCGCAATACACCGGCACGAACCAATGCAACGGGCCCTGTTATCTCGTCACGCCGGCCGATCTTGCGACGATTTACAACTTCAATCCATTGTTCCAGGCTTCGCCGCCGATCACGGGCAAAGGGCAGACGATCGCCGTCGTGGAGGATTCGAACCTCTATGACCCCAACGATTGGGCCGATTTCCGGAAGGCTTTCGGGTTGTCGAAATATGAGAGCGGTTCGCTCCAAACCGTGCATCCCGCGCCGGCGAGCGGGCCTGCTTGCCTCGATCCAGGCGACCCTCTCGTGACGCTTTCCAATGGCGTTCAACTCTTCGACGATGACGAGGCGACGCTCGACGCGGAATGGGCGAGCGCCGCCGCCCCCGACGCAGCGATCTTGGTTGCAACCTGCAAAGCCACCCAGACGACCGACGGCGTGCATCTCGCCATCGAGAATCTCGTAAACGCCGCCAATCCGCCGCCGATCATCAGCGTGAGCTACGGCGCCTGCGAAACCGACATGCCGGAGACCCTTCGCCTCGCCTTTAAAGAGCTTTATCGGCAGGCCGTGTTCGAAGGGATCTCCGTCTTCGTGGCGTCCGGCGATACAGGCCCGGAGATCTGCGTCGAGGACATCACGCCCGCGCCGTCCGGATACCAGCCCTCGCAAGCGACGGGCAACGGTGTGGATGGTTGGGTTTCCACGCCCTACGACGTCGCGGTCGGCGGGACCGACTTCGGCGACGCTGCCGCCAATTCGCTTTTGGCCTACTGGGCGAGCGGCTCCACCAAGCCATGGGGGTCGGCCAAGTCCTACATTCCTGAAATTCCGTGGAACGACACCTGCGCCAGCACACTCACCGCCGCCTATTCCGGGCTGCTGACCACCTATGGCGTCTCGGGCTTCTGCAACAGCTCCCTGGCTGCGACCTTAACCTCTCAAGGGGTTCTGCAGCCTTTGACGGGAACGAACGGGGGACCCAGCACATGCGCCACCGGCGATCTCTCACTGGGCACGTGCAAGGGCTATCCAAAACCAAGCTGGCAAAAAGGCCTGCTCGGCGTCCCTGCCGACGGGGTGCGGGACGTTCCGGATGTTTCGATGTTCGCCTCGGATGGCACCGTGTGGGGCCAGTCCTACGCTCTCTGCTACTCCAATCCGAACACCTATGGGACGCCCTGCAAGGGCGACCCCGGAAAGTGGGCCGGCCCCGGGAATGGCGGCACCTCCTTCGCCGCGCCGATCGTCGCCGGGATCCAGGCGCTGATAAACCAGAAAATCAACGGCGCTCCGCAGGGGAATCCGAACTATGTTTATTACCAATTGGCCGCGTGGGAATACGGCGCGAACGGTGCTTCCGCCTGCAACTCCTCCAGCGGCTATAACATTTCGATTCAGTGCGTCTTCAATGACGTCACGGTCGGCGACAACGACATGGACTGCGCCAACAGCGTCGACTGCTTCAAGCCTTCTGGCGCGATCGGCGTCGATTCGACTTTGAGCACGCTTTATCGGCCGACCTACCGTGCGACCACCGGATACGACTTCGCCACCGGCATCGGCACGATCAATGCCGCAAATCTGGTGAACGCCTGGAGGAGCGCGACATCTCCGCTCCCTTGACGATCTATCTGGCGTATCGAAACCCTCAGGGACGGAGGACGTTGTTCCAAGGCCGGAGGGCTGACTCCTCCGTTCAGCTTCGGTTCATGCGCAGGGCGCGAGTCTCTCCTCGCTCAGGCTGTCCGCCTGCTGCGCAAGGAGACTCTCGATGATCCGCTTTTCGAATCTCGCGCGCGTCGCCGCCGGCGCTCTCGCCCTCTCCCTCGGCGCTGGGCTCAACGCAGCCTCAGCCGAAAGCTGGGCGCAAAATCATCCCCGCCGCGCGGAGGTGAACGGCCGCCTCGACAATCAGGACGCCCGCATCAACAAGGAGTTGAGGGAAGGCGAGATCAGCAAGGGGCAAGCGCGGGCGTTGCATCAGCAGGATCGCGCCGTACGCCACGAGGAACGTGACATGGCGTCGCAAAACGGCGGCCACATCACGCGCGGCGAGCAGCGCGTTCTGAATCAGCAGGAAAATGCGATCAGCCACGAAATCGGCCACTGATAGGCGCCCGCGCCCGCCGCCAACCGACGAAGGGCGCGGTCTTCGGTCGTCATCGCTGGCGGCTACACTCCGCTTCTTGTGCAATCCGCCGACATCCGCTTGAATGCGCGAATGAAGCGCGCTGAACCCTTCCAACTGCTTTGGCTGCAGGCCGGAAGCTGCGGCGGGTGCACGATGTCGGCGCTGGAGAGCGGCGCAGCCGGGTGGTTTGCGGAACTCTCGGCCTTCGGCGTCGAGTTGCTGTGGCATCCGAGCGTCAGCGAGGCGAGCGGAGGGGAAGCGCTCGCGATCCTATCCTCGGTTGAGAGCGGCGCTCTGCGTCTCGACGCGCTCGTCGTCGAGGGGTCCGTATTATGCGGCCCTGACGGAACCGGCCTCTTCAACAAATTGTCGGGCAGCGGTCGCAGCCTCCTCGACTGGATAACGAGTCTCGCGCCGCTCGCGCAATACTGCGTCGCCGTGGGGACATGCGCGGCCTTCGGCGGCATACCCGCTGCGGGACCCGATCCGACCGACGCGCGCGGGCTGCAATACAAGGCCGGCGATATCGGCGGCGCTCTCGGTGCCGGCTATCGATCCCGCGCGGGCCTTCCCGTCATCAACATCTCCGGCTGCGCGCCGCATCCGGGTTGGATCATGGAGACGCTGCAGGCGTTGTCCCTCGGCCTCCTCAGCCGCGAGGACCTGGATAGTTTCGGGAGGCCGAAGCTCTTCGCGGACCATCTCGCGCATCATGGCTGCAGCCGAAACGAGTTCTACGAATTCAAGGCGAGCGCCGAACATGTCTTCGAGCGCGGCTGCCTGATGGAGCATCTCGGCTGCAAGGCGACGCAAGCCGTGGGCGACTGCAATCAGCGGGCCTGGAACGGCGCCGGCTCTTGCACGCGGAGCGGTTCGACCTGCATCGCCTGCACCTCGCCGAGCTTCGAGACCGCTGTGGGTTTCATGCAGACCCCGAAGGTCGCGGGCATTCCCGTCGGCTTGCCGGTCGACATGCCGAAAGCCTGGTTTGTCGCGCTCGCGGCATTGTCGAAATCGGCGACCCCGAAACGCGTCAGCGAGAATGCGCGTTCGGATCGGATCGAGCGCGCGCCAGAACTGGGCGGCAAGAAGAAGACATGAGCCGCATCGTCATCGGGCCGTTCAACCGTGTCGAGGGCGATCTGGAAGTGACACTCGACGTCTTGGACGGCGTGGTGCGCGAGGCGCGCGTCGCCACGAATCTCTATCGTGGTTTCGAGCAGATTCTGCTGGGCCGGCCGAGCGGTGACGCGCTCGTGATCGCGCCGCGCATTTGCGGCATTTGCTCGGTTTCGCAGTCGATCGCCGTCGCCGCAATGCTGCGCGTGGCGCAAGGCGCGACGCCCCCGCCCCACGGGCTGCTGCTGACGAACATCGCGCACGCCGCGGAAAACATCGCCGATCACCTGACGCACTTCTATGTATTCTTCATGCCGGACTTCGCGCGCGCGGACTATTCCGCGTGGCCCTGGTTCGAGGCGATTGAGGCCCGCTTCAAGGCGACTGCGGGAGAATGCTTGCGGGAGGCCTTGCCGGCGCGCGCCGGCCTCCTCGAAATCATGGGCATCGTCGCGGGAAAATGGCCGCATAGCCTCGTCTTTCGCGCGGGCGGGGTCGCGCATGCGCTGGATCTCAGCGAGAAAATGCGGCTGCTCGGCATCATCGCGCGCTTCCGTGACTTCTTGGAGAGGCGCTTCTTCGGCGCGCCGCTCGAAGCGGTGACGGAACTCGCGTCAAGCGCCGATCTCGACGCTTTCGTCCAGGCCGCCGGGCGCCTTAGCGACTTCGCGGCCTTTGTCAGGATCGCCCGCGAGCTGCGGCTCGATGCTATGGGCCGCGGTCCTGGGCTGATGATGTCGGGCGGCGCCTATCTGGGGCCGAAGGGACATCACTTCCCCGCCGGGCTGTTCGATGCGCGCACGGGCGCGCTACGTGGCTTCGACCTTGCCGACGTGCGCGAAGACATCTCGCATAGTTACATGCGCGATAGCGATCCCCATCCCGCGCGCGCTCAAACAATCCCCGCGCTCGATCGCGAGGGGGCCTACAGTTTCGCCAAGGCGCCGCGCCTATCCGGTGAACCCGTTGAAGTCGGCGCGCTCGCGCGGCAGGCCGTCGCGGGTCACCCTCTGATCCGCGCGCTCATCGCACAAGCCGGCGCCTCGAGCGTTTTCGCACGCGTCGTCGCGCGCGCCCTGGAGATTGCCTTGCTCACGCAAGCGACGGAAGCTTGGGTCCGCGAGATCGAGCTCGGCGCGAAATTCTGCGCTCCCGACGCGCCCGCGCAAGACGGCGCCGCGCTCGGCTGCGTCGAGGCCGCGCGTGGGACGCTCGCCCACTGGGCGAGCCTTCGCGAAGACCGCTACACCGCCTACCAGATCATCGCGCCGACCACCTGGAATTTCTCTCCACGCTGCGCCGGCGGCTTGCCGGGGCCGCTCGAATTCGCCTTGCAAGGTTTGGAGGTCGGCAATGACGGCGCTGGAAGTGTTGCGGTGCAGCACATCGTGCGCTCCTTCGATCCCTGCATGGTCTGCACGGCGCACTAATTGGTCGTTTGCTTTTCTTCACTGGTAAGAAAATTTTCAGCGCCATGGGCGCTTCCCCTTGCAACGCCCGGGCTTCACCCCGCTCATCCGCTGGTCCGTTTCTTGCGGCCCAATGGTCGCCGCCGCCGGAGAGCGGTTTGCCGCCATGCAAAATAAAGCCGCGGGGAGAACGATGGCCGCCATCGAGACTTTTTACGATGTGATCCGCCGCCAGGGCGTCACGCGGCGCAGCTTCACGAAATTCTGCTCGCTGACCGCCGCCAGCATGGGACTGGGTTCCACTGCGGCGGCGACGATGGCGAATGCGCTCGAGACCAATCCGCGCACGCCCGTGATCTGGATGCACGGCCTCGAGTGCACCTGCTGCTCCGAGAGCTTCATCCGTTCGGCGCATCCGCTCGTCAAGGATGTCGTGCTCTCGATGATCTCGCTCGATTACGACGACACGATCATGGCGGCGGCGGGGCATCAGGCGGAGGAAATTCTCGCCGAGACAAAAGAAAAATACAAAGGCAAATATATCCTCGCCGTCGAGGGAAATCCGCCGCTCAACGAAGGCGGCATGTTCTGCATCGACGGCGGCAGGCCGTTCGTCGAAAAGCTGAAATGGATGGCGCAAGACGCCATGGCCGTCATCGCCTGGGGCGCCTGCGCCTCCTGGGGCTGCGTGCAGGCCGCCAAACCCAATCCCACGCAGGCGGTGCCGATCGACAAGGTCATTCTGGACAAGCCGATCATCAAGGTGCCGGGTTGTCCGCCGATCGCCGAAGTCATGACCGGCGTCGTGACTTTCGTCACGACCTTCGGTCGTCTACCGGAACTCGACCGCCAGGGGCGGCCGAAGATGTTCTACTCGCAGCGCATCCACGACAAATGCTATCGCCGCCCGCATTTCGACGCCGGACAATTCGTCGAGCAATGGGACGACGAGAACGCGCGCAAAGGCTATTGCCTCTACAAGATGGGCTGCAAAGGTCCGACGACCTACAACGCTTGTTCGACGGTGCGCTGGAACGGCGGCGTGTCCTTCCCCATCCAATCGGGCCATGGCTGCATCGGCTGTTCCGAAGAGGGTTTCTGGGACAAGGGGCCGTTCTACGAGCGGCTGAGCAACATCCAGCAGTTCGGCGTCGAGCAGAACGCCGACGAGATCGGTCTCGCCGCGGTCGGCGTGGTCGGCGGCGCGATCGCCGCACACGCGGGCGTCTCCGCCATCAAGCGCCTCACCGGCAAGTCTTCGTAACTCCGCTCGCAGCAGGAAGCGCAACATGGCCATTCAGACGCCGAACGGCTTCAATCTCGACAATTCCGGCGAGCGCATCGTCGTCGATCCCTTGACCCGCATCGAGGGGCATCTGCGGGTCGAGGTCAACGTCGACAAGGACAATGTCATTCGCAACGCCGTCTCGACAGGGACGATGTGGCGCGGGATCGAGATCATTCTGCGCGGGCGAGACCCGCGCGACGCCTGGGCCTTCACGCAGCGAATTTGCGGCGTGTGCACCGGAACGCATGCGCTGACCTCCGTGCGCGCCGTCGAGAACGCGATCGGCGTCACGATCCCCGAGAACGCCAACTCCATCCGCAACATCATGCAGCTCACGCTGCAGGTGCACGATCACCTCGTGCATTTCTATCACCTGCACGCGCTCGACTGGGTGGACGTCGTCTCGGCGCTTTCCGCGGACCCCAAGGCGACCTCGGCGCTGGCGCAGTCGATTTCCGACTGGCCGCTGTCCTCGCCCGGCTACTTCAAGGATCTGCAGATTCGGCTGAAGAAATTCGTCGAGTTGGGCCAGCTCGGGCCGTTCAAGAACGCCTACTGGGGCCACCCCGCCTACAAGCTGCCGCCGGAAGCCAATCTGACGGCGGTCGCGCATTATCTCGAGGCGCTCGACTTCCAGAAAGAGATCGTGAAAATCCACACGATCTATGGGGGCAAGAATCCACATCCGAACTGGCTCGTCGGCGGCGTGCCCTGCGCCATCAACGTCGACGGCACGGGAGCCGTCGGCGCGATCAACATGGAGCGCCTGAACGAGGTCAGCTCGATCATCGACCGCTCGATCGAATTCGTGGAAAAAGTCTATCTGCCCGATGTCGCCGCGATCGCCTCCTTTTACAAGGACTGGCTCTATGGCGGCGGCCTCTCCGGCAAGAGCGTCATGAGCTACGGTGACATCCCCGAACACGCCAATGACTATTCCGCGAAAAATCTTCTGCTGCCCCGCGGCGTGATCCTCAACGGCAATCTGGCCGAAGTGCTTCCGATCGATCACGCCGATCCCGAGCAGATCCAGGAGTTCGTGACGCATTCCTGGTACAAATATCCCGACGAGACCAAGGGACTGCATCCCTGGGACGGCGTGACCGAGCCGAACTACAAGCTCGGGCCAAACGCCAAGGGCACGCCGACGAATATCGAGGCGCTCGACGAGGGCGGCAAATACTCCTGGATCAAGTCGCCGCGCTGGCGCGGCAACGCCGTCGAGGTCGGGCCGCTCGCGCGCTTCGTCATCGGCTATGCGCAGGGCAAGCCCGAGTTCAAGGAGCCCACCGAGGCGCTCTTGAAGAAGCTCGACGTCCCCGTCACGGCGCTCTTCTCGACGTTGGGGCGCACCGCCGCGCGCGCGCTCGAGTGCCAATGGGCCGCGCAAAAGCTCCGCTATTTCCAGGACAAGCTCGTCGCCACGATCAAGGCCGGCGATTCTTCCACCGCCAATGTGGACAAGTGGAAGCCCGAGAGCTGGCCGAAAGACGCCAAGGGCTACGGCTTCACCGAGGCGCCGCGCGGGTCTCTCGCGCACTGGATCAAGGTCAAGGACGGCAAGATCGACAACTATCAATGCGTCGTGCCGACGACCTGGAACGGCAGTCCCCGCGATCCCAAGGGCAACATTGGCGCCTTCGAGGCCTCGCTCATGGACACGCCGCTCGCCGATCCGGCGAAACCGCTGGAAATCCTGCGCACGATCCACTCCTTCGATCCCTGCCTCGCCTGCTCGACGCATGTGATGAGCGAGGACGGTCAGGAAATGAGCCAGGTCAAGGTTCGCTGAGACAATTCATAGGGGAGACGCCTTCATGACCGAAACGGCGCCGACATCCGGAATCTTGGACAGCCATGGCGAGAAGGCCGCCAATCTGCAGACCTTCTATGTCTATGAAGCGCCGGTGCGGATATGGCACTGGACCAATGCGCTGGCGATCGTCGTGCTGGCCACGACCGGCTTTTTGATCGCGACGCCGCTCTGGTCGACGCCCGGCGAGGCGAGCGCCAATTTCGCCATGGGCTACATCCGCTTTGCGCATTTCGCGGCAGGCTTCGTGCTGGTCGTAGGACTGCTCGGCCGCATCTATTGGGCCATCGTCGGCAACGTCTGGGCGCGGCAGATTTTCACGCTGCCGCTCACCGACCGCAAATGGTGGTGGGGCCTGCTTTATGAGCTCCGCTGGTATCTTTTCCTCGTGAGCCGGCCAAAAAAATACATCGGGCATAATCCGCTCGCGCATTTTTTGATGTTCTCGTTCCTGCTGCTTCTCACCTTCATGATCGTGACGGGCTTCGCGCTTTATTCCGAGGGCGCCGGGCGCGACAGCTGGGAGTATAAGCTCTTCGGCTGGGTGTTCTCGATCTGGCCAAACAGCCAGGACATCCACACCTGGCACCATCTCGGCATGTGGGCGGTCGTCATCTTCGTGGTCCTCCACATTTATAGCGCGGTGCGCGAGGACATCATGTCGCGCCAGACCCTGATCTCCGCGATGATCTCGGGCGAGCGCCTCTTCCGCGACAGCGACGACTGAGCATGAGCCGCGCGCCAAAAACTCTCGTTCTCGGCATCGGCAATATCCTCTGGGCCGACGAGGGGTTTGGCGTGCGCGCGCTCGAGGCGTTTCACGGACGCTTCGAGGTGGATGAAGACGTCACGGTGCTCGACGGAGGCACGCAGGGGCTCTACCTCATTCAATTCGTGGAAGCCTGCGATCAACTCCTCGTCTTCGACGCCATCGACTACGGGCTCGCGCCAGGAGAGCTTCGCGTCATCCGCGACGAAGCGGTGCCGCGCTTCACCGGCGCCAAGAAGATGAGCCTGCATCAGACGGGCTTTCAGGAGGTGCTGAGCGCCGCCGATCTGCTGGGCCGCTACCCGAAGCGTCTCGCTTTGATCGGCGTGCAGCCGCAGGATTTGGAGGCGTGGGGCGGTCCGCTGACGCCGCCGGTCCGGGCGGCCTTGGCGCCCGCCTGCGAAGCGGCGCGCGCGGTGCTCACCGAATGGGGCATGGCTTGCCGGGAGCGGGCGCGTGCGGCTGCCCCGCTGCTGCTCAACGATCTCGACGATTGCGCCTATGAAAGGCGAGACACTAGGCTCTTAGCCGAATAGGAGAGACCATGCGCCGTTTGACGAAGCTCCCCTTCATCGCCATCGCCTCGCTCGCGCCGGCGACAGCCTTCGCGCACGCCGGCCCGCATCACGGCGACGCAGCCTGGAGCCTACTGCATGTCGTGAGCAATTCCGATCATCTGCTTTTGATCGGCGTCGGCGTAGCGATCGCGCTCGGCGCTACCGCCTTGCTCGTGCTTCAGCCGCAGCGCTGACAAGAGATGTGTATCGGCTTTCCGATGACGGTCGTGGAAGACCTCGGCGGCGAAGCGCTCTGCGAGCGAAACGGCGTACGAGAACGCGTCTCCATGCTGCTCGTCGGGCCACAGCCCGCAGGAACCAAGATCCTCGCCCATCTTGGGGCGGCGGTGCGCGTGCTCGGCGATCTCGAAGCGCAGCAAATTGACGATGCGCTGGAAGCCGTTGAAGCCGCGCTTCGGGGTGAGAACGTCGATCACCTCTTTGCGGACCTGGTCGATCGCGAGCCGCAGCTCCCGGATTTTCTGCGTCCAGACGCGGCCTGAATTGCTGTAATTATTGCTTCCAGTGGCGCCAGGTCGCTTTCTATCCAAAATCCTCTCGGCATTCTCCTGCGCCGTAAAAATCCTTTGCGTACAGGCAAGCGTCTTTACACGTCTCTGGGCCTCAGGCTGGCACGCCGTTTGCCGACTGCATGAAAAAAGGAAACGTCCCCATGCCGGCGTCGCTGCGCAAAGCCCTTCATGAGCGTCATCATCTGCCTCTGGTTGACGAAGCCAACGTCGAGGCCTTTCTCGCTCCCACGCCGTCAGGGCCTTCCCATGGCATGCTGTTCTTCGCCGGCGACCCGGCCGAACGCCCGGAGTCGCGCGATCTCGCGGTAATCCTGCCGCAGCTTCTCGAGGCTTTCGCGGGACGGCTGCGCGGCGCGCTCGTCGAAACGCGCGCCGAACCGGTGCTGAAGGACCGCTTTTGCGTCCGCGTGCTACCCAGTCTCGTGGTCCTGCGCGGCTCGGAAATCCTCGGTGTTCTCCCGAAAGTCTATGACTGGGCCGACTATGTCGCCCGCCTCGAGGCCATGCTTCGCCCCGATGCGCCGGCGCTCGTCGCCAAATCCGGGCCGCGCACGGAGATCGCCTTCGCATCGAAGGAGTCCGCATGACGAAGCTTGGATTCTGGGCGGCGCCGGACGGCGCCGAGGAGGCGCTCGCGCTGGTCCCGCTGACGCAGGGCGAAGACGATGTGAGGGGTCGCAGCGGTCTTTCCTTCCTCGCCACCACTGAGGGCGCGGAGGCGGTCGCACGCTGCCCGCGCGCCGCGGCGCTCCTGCCGCAGCTCGCCGAGGCGCTGGCGGTCCAAAAAGCGTCCGACGCTGGGCGGCTCTTCGACATCACGGACTTTGCCGGCGACGATCTCGAACTCATCGGGCAGGTAATCGGCCAGGGCGAGGTCAGCGGCGTCGCGGCTCTGCCGGACGGCGTCACGGCCGACATCAAGGAGGCCACTGTCGCGGGCCTGTGGCGCGTGCGCTTCTTCGACGCGGCCCGGCGGCTCGCCGCCGATTATCTCGAGATCGCCGACATACCCCAAATCGTCCGGCGCGCTGCGCGCCTCGGCGCCGAGAGTTTGGCCTTCGGCGCGCCGCCTCCCGGCGCGATGAACGTCATGCCTCTGCTGACCGAGATCAACGAGCGCATGAGCGAGCGCGCCACAGGGCAGCCGGCCCATGTGATCAATTTCTCGCTGCTGCCGATGAACGAGGTGGACATGACCTTCCTGCAGCAGACGCTGGGCGAGGGCTCGGTGCAACTGCTGTCGCGCGGCTACGGGGCGTGCAAGGTCACCGCGACGGGGGCCCGCAACGTCTGGTCCGTGCAGTTCTTCAGCGCCTCAGACGCGATCATTCTCGACACGCTGGAGATCGGCGACGTTCCCGCTGCGGCCTGCGCCGCTGAGGAAGATTTTCGCGACTCGGCCGAGCGGCTGCGCGAAATTCACGAGGCCTATTTCACATGAGCGACGCCCTCGACCTCGAGCCGACGCAGCGCATGGAATGCGGCGTCTGCTGGCACGTGTATGATCCGGCCGTCGGGGATCCGGTCTGGCAGGTCGAGCCAGGCACGCCTTTCGCCGAGCTGCCCGAGGAATGGCGCTGTCCCCATTGCGACGCGCCGCGCGAGAAGTTCATGAAGGCCGAGCCATGAGCGCCGAAGCGATCGGAGAAGCGCTCGCCGCTCTGTATCGCGAGATTGAAGCGACGGCGATGCGCGACGCGCCGATCTGCAACGCCGCTCTAAGGGTGACCGCCATCGGCTTTCGCGACTTCGACGGCTATGCCGTCGGAATCGTCTTGACGCCCTGGTTTCTCAACCTCGTCGCGGCGGAAATGCTTCCGGGCGCTACGCCGGCTCTTCCCCCGGGCGCGCTTCGCCTGCGTTTTCCCGCCGGCTCCATCGACTTCACCATCACCGAGCTCGCGGGTTTCGGCAAGCTCGCAAGCTGCTCGCTGTTCTCGCCGCTCTTCGATTTTCCCAATCAAGAAACGGCGCTCGCCACCGCGCAGGCGGCGGTTGGCGCCATTTTCGACGCGGGTCTCAACGCGGCGGAGACGGAGCAGCGGCCCGCTCTCAACCGCCGCGCCTTCCTCGGGGGCCGCCGTTTTGAGCAGGGCGCGGCGTCATGAACGCCGTGGTTGATGTCTCCGCTGCCGGTCCGGGCGGGCTCGCGATCACGGCGGAGATCGCCGACGAACGCGTCTGTGCCGTTCGGATTTCCTCCACGCGGGCCACGAACCTGTCACGCCTCTTCATCGGCCGACCCGCGCAGGAAGCGCCCATTCTCGCCGAACGCATCTTTTCGATTTGCGGCGCCTCGCATCGCGTAGTCGCGGCGCGCGCCATCGCGCGAGCTCGTGGCGAGCCGGTTTCCGCTCCGCGCAATCGCAGAGAAACCATCGCGCTCATCGCCGACAGGCTCGGCGCCTCGCTGCGTTCGAACACGATCCTGACGCTTCAGATGGGCGCCAGCGCCACCGACCTCCATCTCATCCGTCGCATCAGCGAGCTCCTGTCGCTCTTGCGCGATCTGTCCGCAGAGGCGCTTGCCCCGAGCCAAAGCGCGGGCGTGAATGACGCGTCTTTGACGTTGCCGATCGAGAGGATTTGCAGCCTCGCCCGCGCTCTCGGCTTCTTGACGCCGCGAGACGAGGCAGCGTCGAACGGCCGCCGCGCATTCGAAGTTCTGGAGCGGGAATTCGCGGCGAGCGAGAGCTTCGCGGTCGCGCCTCCGGATGCGCTCGGCGACGCCGACGATGCGGAAGTCATGCGACGCCTGCGCATGGAGGGCTCGAGCTATGGCGCAGCGCCCTCGCTCGAAGGACGCGCGCCCGAAACGGGGGCCTTCGCTCGGCGCTGGGCGGAAACCGACTTCTCAAAGGGAGCGCTTGCCGCACGCTTCCAGGCGCGTATGATCGACATCGCCGAAGGCTTCACGGCGCTCGATCGGGCCGAGGCGGACGACGAATGCGCCTCAGCGCACTCTCCTGCGCCGAGGGAGGGGTTTGCCGCGGCAGAAACGTCCCGCGGCCGTCTCTGCCATTGGGTTCGGCTCACCGTCGACGACCGGATCGAGGATCATCGCATCGTCGCGCCGACGGAGTGGAATTTCCACCCGACGGGCCCTTTCATAGAGGCTTTGCTCGGCGCTACTATAGGGCGGGACTGCGCGGAGCGGCGGATCGTTCAGCTCGCGAGTCTCTTCGACCCCTGCGTGCCGTTCAGGGTCGAGGCGAGGGAACACGGCCATGCATGAGCTGGCGCTGACGGAAAGCCTCGTCGAGCTCATCGAGACGGAGGGCCGCAGCCGAGGATTTTCTCGTGTGCGGGTCGTGCGGTTGGAGCTTGGGGCGCTCGGCGGCGTCGATAGCGAAGCGATGCGCTTTTGCTTCGACGCGGTCGCCAAAGGAACGCTCGTCGAGGGCGCGGAACTCGATATCTGCGTCACACCCGGCGAAGGCTGGTGCCTAGACTGCGCCAAGACCGTGGCGATGTACGAGCGCTTCGGCGCCTGCCCCGACTGCGGGCGCTATCATGTGCAGGTTGCCGCGGGGGACGATCTGCGCCTCAAGGAACTGGAGGTCGAGTGATGTGCATGGTTTGCGGTTGCGGCTCGTCGAGCGTCGAAGGCGGCAAGGCGCACGATCATGACCATGCTCATGATCATGACCACGCGCATCCCCATCCACACCCTCATGATCATGTGCATCATGATCATCATCACCCCCATGATCATGGGCATGACCACGATCACCACCACCATGCGCCCGAGAACGCGCAGGCGAATGATGCGGGCGCGATCGATTTCGGCGCAGGGGCGGCGGGCGTACATGTCGCGGGGCTCTCGCAGGAGCGCATCTTGCGCATCGAACGCGACATTCTCGGTAAGAACAACGATCACGCGGCGATCAATCGCGCGCGCTTTGCCAAGACCCGCACCTTCGCGCTCAATTTCGTCTCGAGCCCGGGATCGGGCAAAACCTCGCTGCTCGTGCGCGCGATCGGCGATCTCGCCGGGCGTTTCCCGATCGCCGTAATCGAAGGCGACCAGCAGACCTCGAACGACGCAGCGCGCATTCGCTCCGCTGGCGCGCCGGCCGTGCAGATCAACACGGGGAAGGGCTGCCATCTCGACGCGCATATGGTCGCGCATGGCCTCGACGCCTTGAAACTCGAACAGGGCGGGCTGCTCTTCATCGAGAACGTCGGCAACCTCGTCTGTCCCGCCGCTTTCGATCTCGGCGAGGCGCATAAGATCGTGGTGCTCTCCACGACCGAGGGCGAGGACAAGCCCCTCAAATATCCGGAGATGTTCGCCGCCTCCGATCTCATGCTGATCAACAAGGCCGACCTGCTGCCGCATCTCGACTTCGACGTGACCCAGTGCATCGCGCATGCGCTCAAGATCAATCCCGATCTCCAGGCGCTCGTGGTTTCGGCGAAGACCGGCGAAGGCTTGCCGGCGTTCTACGCCTGGATCGAAGCGCGCGCAGCGCGATGGGCTCGGGCCAGCGCCTCGGCCGCGGTTGCGGAATAGTCACGATGGAGCCGACGCATCCCCAGGGCGAAGCGTCGGAGCGTCTGCGCGTGAGGGTGCGCGGCGCCGTGCAGGGCGTGGGGTTCCGCCCCTTCGTGCATGGTCTCGCGCGCGCGCTCGATCTCGGCGGCTTTGTCCGCAACGACGCCGAGGGGGTTCTGCTGGAGATCGAAGGCGCGCGGGCGCGCGAATTCGTCGCGGCGCTGCGGCGAAGCCCGCCGCCTTTGGCGCGCATCGACGCCGTCGAGGCGCAATGCGTCGCGCCGAAGGCCGAGAACCGCTTCTGCATCGAAACGAGCGTCGCCGGCGAGACGCGAACGCGAATTCCCGCGGACGCCGCCGTGTGCGAAGCGTGCCTCGACGACCTCTTCGACTCGCGAAGCCGTTTCTACCAATATCCCTTCGTCAATTGCACGCATTGCGGACCGCGCTACACACTCACGCGCAGGCTGCCTTACGACCGTTCGCAGACGGCGATGGCGCCTTTCGCAATGTGCGAAGCCTGCGAGACGGATTTCCGCGATCTCTCGAGCCGGCGCTATCATGCCCAGACGATCGCCTGCCCGCAATGCGGACCGCGGCTCGACGCGTCGATCGAAGATATAGCCGCCTGCTTGCGCGAAGGCGGCATTGTCGCCTTGAAGGGCGTCGGCGGTTTCCATCTCCTTTGCGACGCGCGCGACGAAAGAGCGGTCCGGGAACTGCGCCGCCGCAAGCAACGTGATGCCAAGCCGTTCGCGGTGATGGTCCTCAACGCGGCTTCGGCTAAACGCATTGGCGCCTTCGACGAGACGACTCTGGGGCTACTCGGCGCGCCGTCGCGGCCGATCGTCGTGGTCGAAAAGGCAGAGGCGCTTGCGCCTTCCGTCGCGCCCGGGCTTTCCCGTATCGGCGTGATGCTCGCCTATACGCCGGCGCATTATTTGATCTTCCATGCCTTGGCCGGCAAGCCGAAGGGCGACGCGTGGCGTGACGCTTCTCTCGATCACGCGATCGTCGCAACCAGCGCGAATATGAGCGGCGAGCCGCTCATCGTCGACGACGCCGAGGCCCGCGACAAGCTCCACGACGTCGTGGACCTCATCGCGGGCGTCAATCGAGAGATCGTCGCCCGCGCGGACGATAGCGTGATGACCATGATCGCAGGCGCGCCCGCGTTCCTGCGCCGGGCGCGGGGCTTTGTTCCCGAGCCGATTCCGCTCGCGAGCGACGGCCCCGACACGCTTGCGCTCGGCGCGCATCTGAAGACCAGCATCACGGTGACGCGTGGACGAGAAGCTTTCGTCTCCGCGCATATCGGCAGTCTTGGCGATGCGGCGACCGCACGCCACCATGCGGAAACCGTCGCGCGCATGCTCGACGTTCTCGACGTGCGTCCCGAATGTGTCGCCTGCGACCTGCATCCGGATCTCCACACGACGCGTGTCGCCGAAGCGAGCGGACGGCCGGTCTTCCGCGCGCAACACCACGCCGCGCATGTCGCCGCGGTACTCGCCGAGCATGGCGTCGAGGAGGCTGCGCTCGGGGCGGCTCTCGACGGCTTCGGTTACGGCGAGGATGGCGGCGCCTGGGGCGGCGAACTGATGTGGATCGACGGCGGAAAACGGCGGCGTGTCGGTCATCTCGCACCGGCGCCGCTTCCCGGCGGCGACAGCGCCGCGCGCAGCCCCTGGCGGATGGGCGTCGGCATGCTCGCCCTCCTCGATCGCCACAGAGAAGCGGAAGCGCGCTTTCCGCAACAGCCTTTGGCGGCCGCGGTGGCGCGACTGGCATCAACACCGGGCGCCGCGGAAACGACGAGCCTCGGGCGGCTGTTCGACGCGGCGGCAGCGTTGCTGGGCCTGCGCCTGGAGCAGGACTACGAAGGGCAGGCGGCGATGGAGCTCGAGGCGCTTTGCCGCGCGCCGCGAGTGCTGCCGTTCGGTTTTCTACTTCGCGATGGTGTGCTCGATCTGTCCGCCTTGTTTCGCTATCTCGTCGAGGAGAAGCCCTCGAAGGTCGAAGGGGCGGAGCTTTTCCATGGGACGCTCATCGAGGGGCTCGCCGCTTGGATCGGTGACGCAGCTCGCCGGCTCGCGCGTTCGCGCGTCGCGCTCGGTGGCGGATGCTTCATGAACGCGACGCTGGCGCAAGGCCTCGCGCAGCAACTCCGAAGAGCGGGGATCGAGCCGCTTTTCGCCCGCCGCGTTCCCTCAAACGATGGCGGCCTCTCGCTCGGCCAGGCTTATTTGGCGCGTCGCGCCACGCTTGCAGGATGGGAAAACTAGCATGTGTCTCGCCATACCCGCGCGCGTCGTCGAACTGCTGCCTGACAATATGGCGCGCGTTAGTCTTGACGGCGTTCTGAAGGAGGCGTCGCTCGCTTTCGTCGAGGGCGTCAGCCTCGGCGACTATGTCGTGCTGCATGTCGGCTATGCGCTGGCCAAGATCGACGAGGACGAGGCGCAACGCACGCTCGCGCTCTTGCAGGAGGCCGCGAATTTCGGCGCGCCCGCATGAAACATCTCGACGAATATCGCAATGCAGATCTTGCGAGAGCCTTGGCTGCGAGCATCGCGAAGGAGTCGGAGGGTCATCGCAGCTATTCCTTCATGGAGTTCTGTGGCGGCCACACGCACGCTATTTCGCGATACGGCATCGAGGACATCCTTCCCCATAACGTTCGCCTCATCCACGGCCCCGGCTGTCCCGTCTGCGTGCTGCCCATGGGGCGCATCGACGAGGCGATCGAGCTCGCCAAGAAGCCGAAAGTCACGCTGTGCGTCTACGGCGACCTGATGCGCGTCCCGGGCTCCAATGGCGCCAGCCTGACCAAAGCCAAGGCCGGCGGCGCCGATATCCGCATGGTCTACTCGACGCTCGAAGCGATCGAGATCGCCGCGCGCACACCGGGCCGCGAGATCGTATTCTTCGCCATCGGATTTGAAACCACGACGCCGCCGACGGTCGCGGCGATCCGCCTCGCGCAGAAGAAGGAGCTGAAGAACTTTTCGGTTTTCTGTAATCACGTGCTGACGCCGCCCGCCATGCGGCAGATCCTCGAAACGAGCGAACCGGAAGCCCTTCCCCTCGAAGGCTTCATCGGCCCGGCGCATGTCTCTATAGTGATCGGCTCCTCGCCCTATGAGACTTTCGCGCGGGAGTTCCACAAGCCCGTCGTCATCGCCGGCTTCGAGCCGCTCGACGTCATGCATGCGATCCTGATGCTCATTCGCCAGGTCAACGACGGCCGCGCCGAGGTCGAAAACGAATATATTCGCGCCGTCACGCAAGCCGGAAACCGCATCGCGCTGGAGGAAATGGCCGAGGTCTTCGAATTGCGTGAGAGCTTCGAGTGGCGTGGGCTCGGCGAAATCCCGCTTAGCGCTCTGCGCCTGCGTGAAGGCTACCGCGATTATGACGCTGAGCGCCGCTTTCCCATGGAGAAGCGATTTGCCCGCGACAATCCGGCCTGCGAATGCGGCCCCATCCTGCGCGGACTGAAGCAACCGCGCGACTGCAAACTCTTCGGCACGGCCTGCACGCCGGAAACGCCCATTGGCGCCTGCATGGTCTCGTCGGAGGGCTCCTGCGCGGCCTATTGGTCCTATGGACGCTTCCGCGGCGCCGAGAGAAAGGCGGCGCCGGGATGAACAAGATGGATCCCATAGGGCGCAAGCTCGATTTGCGCCGAGGCCTCGTCGATCTGTCGCATGGCGCCGGGGGACGCGCCATGGCGCGTCTCATTGGCGATATTTTCGTCGCCGCCTTCGACAATGAGATGCTGCGCGCGGGGAACGATCAATCCGCCTTCGACGTCGCCGGCGGCCGCATGGTCATGACCACGGACGCCTATGTTGTCTCTCCGCTGTTCTTTCCGGGCGGCGACATCGGCCTCCTCGCCGTCAACGGCACGATCAACGACATCGCCATGGCGGGCGCCGCGCCGCTTTATATGTCGGCGAGCTTCGTCATCGAAGAAGGTTTTCCGCTGGCCGATCTGCAACGCATCGCGCAAAGCATGGGCGAAGCGTCGCATGCCGCAGGCGTGCCGATCATCACGGGCGACACCAAGGTCGTGGAGCGCGGCAAGGCTGACGGGGTGTTCATATCCACGGCCTGCGTCGGAGCTGTCCCCGCGGGCCTCGAGCTTTCGGGAGACAAGGCGCGTCCCGGAGACGCGATCCTGCTTTCGGGCTCGATCGGCGATCACGGCGTGGCCGTGATGTCCCGGCGTCAGGATCTCGGCTTCGACACCGACGTGCTTTCCGACACGGCGGCCTTGCATGGTCTCGTGGCGGCGATGATGGCTGCAGGCGGCGCCTCCGTCCGGGCGATGCGGGACCCGACACGTGGCGGCCTTGCTGCGACACTCAATGAGATCGCACATCAGTCCGGCGTCGGCGCGCGCATCGACGAACGGGCTCTGCCCGTCAAGCCGCAGGTGGCTGCGGCATGTGAACTACTCGGGCTCGACCCGCTCAATGTCGCCAACGAAGGCAAGCTCGTCGCGATCGTCGAGAAGGAGGCCGCCGCTGCCATCCTCGCCGCGATCCGCGAACATCCGCTTGGGCGCGAGGCGGCGCTGATCGGAGAAATCGTCGCCGACGATTGCCATTTCGTGCAGATGTCCACCGCCTTCGGCGGTGGACGGATCGTGGATTGGCTGTCGGGCGAGCAACTGCCCCGTATCTGCTGAGAGAACACAGGTGAGACTGTGAGCCGCACATGAACAAGATGCTCGACGAGACGGAGATCGAGGTCGCGCAGAGAACGAGCGCAACCGTGCTTGTCATCGACGACGAGCGGCGTTCGCTCGAGTCGCTGCGTCGTGTGCTGAGCATTGAGTTCGAGGTGCTCTGCGCGGCGAGCGCACAAGAAGCCGCGGTGATCCTTGCCGGCGATCTCGTCCAGGTGATCCTCTGCGATCAGCGCATGCCGGAGCAAAATGGCGTCGATTTCCTGAAGCGCGTGCGCGATCAGTGGCCGGACCCGATTCGGATTCTCATCTCCGGCTACACCGACGCCGAGGACATCATCGCCGGCGTGAATGAGGCCGGCGTCTTCCAATACATCACCAAGCCCTGGGATCCCGAAAAGCTCGTCGGCAGCGTTCGCGCAGCCGCCGAGCTGTACCGGCTGCAAAAGGAGGGTGCCGCGGCGCCTCCGGTCGAAGCCAAACCGTCGAAATCACAGCTTGAAAGCCTCGTCGGCGAACGAAGGCGAAACGAACGCAAGCGTTACGAGTTCGACCGCATCGTGCATGGGCCGGATAGCAGCATGCGGGAGGCCCTCGCGCTCGCGCGGCGCGCGGCCCGCTACGACGTCTCGGTGCTGATCACCGGCGAGTCGGGCACCGGCAAGGAGCTGCTGGCGCGCGCGATCCATCACAGCTCGGCGCGCGGCGACAAATCCTTCGTCATCGAGAATTGCGGCGCGCTTCCCGATGAATTGCTCGAAAGCGAGCTTTTCGGCTGCAAGAAGGGCGCTTACACCGGCGCCTATCAGGATCGCATCGGTCTCTTCGAGGTCGCCGACGGCGGCTCGATCTTCCTCGACGAAATCGGAGAAACGTCGCCCGCCTTCCAGGTCAAGCTGCTACGTGTGCTGCAGGAGGGCGAGATACGTCCGCTCGGCGCTCAACGATCGCGGCGCGTCAATGTGCGCGTCATCGCCGCGACAAACCGCGATATCGATGCGGAGGTCGCCGCCGGCCGCTTCCGCCGCGATCTCTATTACCGCCTCGCGGCTTTTCCTATCCATCTGCCTCCGCTCGCCGAGCGGCCGGGAGACATTCCGATCATCGCAGCCCGCATCCTCGTCGAGGTCAATCGCACCTTCAACAGACGGATCCCCGGGTTCGATCCGGAAACGCTTCGTCTGATGCAACGGCACAACTGGCCGGGCAACATCCGCGAACTCTACAACGAGATTCAGCGCATGTGCGTCCTGTGCGATGGTGAGGCGTCGCTCGGCCCAAACCTCTTGTCGGCCGCGGTCGCCACTCGCGCCGAACCCAAGCAGGCGAGAGCCTCATCGGCGTTGCTGACGCTGAAAGAACGCGTCGAGGCCTTGGAATGCGCCGTGATCACGGAGTCGCTGCAACGCAACGGGCGTAACATCAGCCGCGCCGCCGAGGAGCTCGGTCTCTCGCGCGTCGGGCTTCGCAGCAAGATCGCCCGCTACGACATAAGCCGAGCCGCGGATGACGAATCCTGAGGTTTCTCTCTCGGCAAGGCGCGGCGAGCTGATCGCCCTCGTCGGCGGGAAGGAAGAGGTCTTGCTGTCTCAGGACAGCGAGTCGATGTGGGTCGAGGTCATCCGTAAAATGGATGAGGTCTATGCGGACCTCATCGGCTATGAGACGGATCTCGAACGCAAGAACGCCGAGCTCGAGGAAGCGCGCAATTTCATCGCCGGCGTCGTCGCCTCCATCTCCGACGTGCTGCTCGTTTGCGACGAGAAGGGGGTGATCGTCCAAATCAATCCGGCCTTCCAGACTTTGATGGGGACGACGGAAGCAGAGTTGCTGGACCGGCCGCTCGTCGATTGCGTCGCCGCAGAGAGCCGCGCGGCTGTTGCGGAGATGTTCGAGCCGGGGCTCGCAAACACCGATGCGAGCCTGGAGCTGCGCTTTGCCACGGCCTCAGGATCTTCAGATCTGATGGCGGTCAATTGCTCGGCGCGGTTCACGTCGCAGGGGCAACGCGGCGGCGCCGTGTTCACGGGAAGGCCGATCGGCGAGCTGCGGCGCGCCTATGAGGCCTTGCACCGCGCCCATGTCGAGCTGCAGCAGGCGCAAGCGCGTCTCATTGAGCAGGAGAAAATGGCGAGCCTCGGCCGGCTGGTTTCGGGGGTTGCGCATGAGCTCAACAATCCGATCAGCTTCGTCTACGGAAATATCCATACGCTCAATCGATACAGGACGGCGCTCGCCGCCTATCTCGAAGGGGTTCATTCCGGTCTCTCCGACGAGGCGCGAGAGGCGCTGCGACGGCGTCTCAAGATCGACGCCGTTCTCGACGATCTCAAACCGCTGATCGAAGGAACGCTAGAGGGCGCGGTGCGCATCAGCGATATCGTCAAGAATTTGCGCCGCTTGTCCTTTGGCTCGAACGCCCCACGTGCGCCCGTCGAGCTGTCGAAAGTTGTGCGGACGGCGTCGCAGTGGGCGTCGCGCAGCAAGAAGGCGAAAGCGAGAATTGAAACCCGGCTCGAAGCCGACCTCTTTGCGCTCGGCCAGGAAGGGCAGATCCATTCGGCGATCGCTAATCTTGTCGACAACGCCCTCGATGCGGTCAGGTCCGTCGCAAATCCCTTGGTTCTGATCGAGACTCGTTCTGAGGAAAGCTTTGCGGTCATCGAGGTGACCGACAATGGGCCGGGCGTGTCCAAGGGCGTTCGCGGCCGGATCTTCGAACCCTTCTTCACGACGAAGCAGGTCGGAGAGGGCACCGGCCTTGGGCTTTGGATCGCCTACTCGATTGTTCGCGAGCATGGCGGCGCCATCGACTGCGACGATCCTCCTGTGGCCGGCGCGAGATTCGTTCTTCGGCTTCCACGCTCCGATCCTCCTGACCGGGCCGGCGACGCGCCCAAGATTTGATTCGAGCGACACGGCGATCGAAGTCGCGACCCGACGCAACATCAGCGCGGGGGAAGATTGCGCCGCATGAACGCCCCTGCGCTCGCGAGCGCGCGGCGGCCGTCCTCCAAACCCGCGTTCCAAAGCGGCCAAGCGTGGATCATGTGGGGCCATACCTCCAAGGTGACGCGAACATCGGCCTCGCCGAGCTTCGCGGCCAAGCGCGTCGAATTGGAAAGCAGCGTCTCCGCCGATCCCACTTGGACGAGCGTCGGCGGAAAGCCTTCCAGCTTGGAGAACAAGGGCGAGACGCGCGGATCGTCGGGGACGACGCCGCCGGAGAGATAGGCGTCCGCGAGCTCTTGCAGGTAAGGCTTGTGGATCAACGGATCGACCGCGTCCTTCGTCGCGAGCGACTCGCCCGAAAGCGTGAGGTCGGTCCAGGGAGAAATCAGCCAGGCGCAGCTCGGCGGCGCCTCGCCGTCCGCGCGCAGCCGATTGATCAGGGCCATCGTCAAGCCGCCGCCGGCGCTGTCCCCCCCGACGACAATCCGCCCCGCCTCGAAGCCCTGGGATCGCAGAAAGCGCCAAGCCGTCAACGCATCCTCGTAGGCCGCGGGAAACGGATGCTCCGGCGCCAAGCGGAAACCCATTGCGAGCGTCCTCACGCTCGCGGCGCGGCCCGCCTCGGTGACGAGCCGGCGGTGGCTCAGAATCGAGCCGGAGCAGTAGCCGCCGCCATGAAAGTATAAGAGGACGCTGCCGCGATCGGCGCCGGGGGCCTGGGACCACTCGGCCGGAATCCCCTCGATGTCGGTCGGCGTGAGGCTGATGTCATTCGCGACGGGCCAAACGGCGCCGACTTCTTCAATGCGCGCGCGCCGCTGGCCCCAGCCGACCGGCCTGGGTTTAGCGCCGAGCAAAGCTCGTATATCGTCAATTTCCCGTCCGGCCATGCCGATAGTTTAAACTGGCGCGCGAACCACCGCAAAGCGCACTTTTGAACATGCCCCCCCCAAACGCACGCCCCCCTTCCCTGCCGCTCCTGGCGTTGACGCTCTTTTTGTGCGCGCTCATGTCCTTCGCCTGGGATCTCGCGCAATTCGACTCCTTCGCGCCGCCGAGCGACTCCGCCATCCGCCGCGCAGCCGCCGCGGTCGTCTTCACCGGCGATTACGCCCGCATCGACGCGGCGCTGAAGCTGCTCGCCGCAGATCGCGTTCCCCGCCTCTATATCTCGGGCGTGAATGGCGGCGCGGGCCTCGACAGGGAAACTTTCGTCGCGCAATTCTCGCAGCGGAATCCCGAGCTGCGGGGAATGGATCGGCTCGTCGCCTGCTGCGTGGAAATGGGCGAAGATGCCGAGAACACGGTCCAGAACGCATTCGAAACAGAATGCTGGTTGGAGCGAGGCGCGATCAAGGGTCCGCTGCTCCTCGTCACCGGACGCACCCATATGGCGCGCGCGCTGGCGCTTCTGTCGCGAGCGGCGCCGCGTTACCAAATCGCGCCTTTGCCAATTGAGGATCACCTCTCCGACGAAGCCCGCTCGGAGGAATGGTGGAAGTACGTCGTGACCCTGATTTTGACGCGCGTTCCGCCTCTTCTGAGTCTGGAGCCCTTCAGCGGCGTCTTCGAACAGGGCTGCCCGCCGGAAGACTGAGAGGGCGAGTCTTTCCTCAAAGGCCCTCGTGTCGTCGCGATACTGAGCTATAAGAACGCCTCTCCTGCCGCGTTCGGGGGTCCGAAGGGCTCGATGCCGCTATATTTCGCTTATGGAACGAACATGGACCGGCACGCCATGGCGCAGCGCTGCCCGCGCTCGCATCCTCTAGGTCGCGCGCGGCTCGCGCGCCACCGTTTGTTTTTCATGGCTTGCGGCGCGGCAAGCGTCATGCGCGCCCCCAAGGCCAGCGTGCACGGCGTGTTGTGGCGGCTCGCGCCGAGTGACGTCGGCGCGCTCGATCGCTACGAAGAGGTTGGACGCGGGCTCTACCGCAAGATCCTGTCCCCGGTGCTGCGCGAACCGACGGGCTCCGCCCAGGCGTTGCTCTATGTGGGCGCCGAAACCGCGACCGGCGCGCCGCGAACGGACCACCTCGCCGCGATCCTCGCGGCTGCGGCCGAGTGGGAACTCCCGGCGGCATACATCGCCTATTTGCAGCAACTCTCGCAAGCCTCTGGACGAGCCGCCTCATGAACGAAATTCCCCTCGTCGATTCCGTTCCGGCCCTGCGCGCCCGTCTCAGAGAATTTCGCGACAAGGGCGAGCGGATCGCGCTCGTCCCGACGATGGGCGCGCTGCATGACGGCCATCTCTCGCTCGTCGTCGAGGCGCGGCGCCACGCCGAACGCGTGGCGGTGACGATCTTCGTCAATCCCGCGCAATTCGGTCCCTCCGAAGATTTCGCAAAATATCCGCGCACGCTTCAAAGCGATTTGGAGAAGCTCGCAAGCGTGGAGGCGGATCTTTGCTTTGCGCCAACCTTGGAAGCGGTCTATCCGCCGGGCTTTTCCACGCGCGTCGAGGTAGACGGCCCGGCGCGGGCCGATCTCGAGGATCGCTTCCGCCCCACGCATTTTTGCGGCGTGGCGACCGTCGTCGCCAAGCTTTTGAATCAGGCGCAAGCCGACATCGCCGTCTTCGGTGAGAAGGACTATCAGCAATTGCTCGTGATCGAGCGCCTGGCGCGCGATCTCGACATCGCAACGCAGATTTATGGCGCGCCGACGCTGCGGGAGGCCGACGGGCTCGCGATGTCGTCACGCAACGTGTATCTCTCCAAGCGGGAGCGCGCTGCGGCGCCGGCTTTGCTTCGCGCCTTGAACGAGGCCGCGCGGCGGATCGGCGTGGGCGAGGCGATCGAGCCCACGCTGGCGCGGGCGAGCGGAGAGCTTGCGGAAGCAGGTTTCGTCGTCGATTACGTCGAAGCGCGCCACGCCAGGACGCTAGCGCGGCTTGCCGGCCGGCGCGAAGGCCCGATCCGGCTGCTAGCCGCCGCGCGACTCGGCGCGACGCGGCTGATCGATAATTTGGCGGTTCCCCATGACGCGTAAGGCGCTGCGAATCATCGTAACTGGACGCGTGCAGGGGGTAGGGTTTCGGGCCTTCCTCGCCCATGCGGCCGCACGGCTCCAGCTCTCGGGCTTTGCGCGCAATCGCGGGGCGAATGAGGTCGAAACGCTCGTCGCCGGAGAAGCCACGGCGCTCGAAGACTTCGCGCGCCTTGCCCGCTGCGGGCCGCCGGGAGCCCATGTCGAGACCTATCGCGAGGAGGAGGCGCCAGCGGCCGAGGTCGGCCCTGGTTTCGTCGTGGCGCCCAGCATCTAAGGCGGCTGCGACGCTGGTCCGCGATTTGCGTCTCGAACCGCCAACGTGTCTCACGGGGCGATCGAGATGGCTTTCACCGCTATTTGCAACACCGACGCCGTCAGCGAAGGCGGCATGGGCCTCTTCCAAGCCGGCCGCAAGAGCGTGCTGCTCGTCTGGCCGAAGGGAGGCGAGCTCAAAGCCTATCGTGGTCGCTGCCCGCACGCGGACATGCCGCTGAGCGAGGCGACTTTCGACGGCAAGACCGTCACCTGCCCGCATCATCAATGGGGTTTCGACAGCACCAGCGGAAAATGTGTCACGCATCTCGTCCGCAACGCCCTGCACCCTTACGCGCTGCGCGTGGAGGGCGAGGAAATCCAGGTCGATGTCGGCCCCGTGAAGGCGAAGACGCCGGCTGCGCCGGCCGGGGAGGCGCTTTCATAGCGCCGTAACAGCCCTCCCGGGAAAAGACCTCCCGGGAAAGACGTCGCAACTAAGTTGACGGGATCGTCCAGGCCGCCCTAGAGACAGGCCGAGGCTTTCACTCGCTCCGCGGCGAGAGCGCTCTCGGCTCGTTGGACACGCCGACGACGGCGAGAATCAAAAAGCTTGGAAGGGTGGCCGAGCGGTTTAAGGCAGCGGTCTTGAAAACCGCCGTGGGGGCAACTCCACCGTGGGTTCGAATCCCACCCCTTCCGCCAGCGTCCTGCTTGTCCGGACCGAGGACATAGGCGCCGGATGGATTGTTCCTGAGACATGGGCGACACGCTTGCGCGCAAACGCACCTCTGCTCTAACCGCGAAAACTATCCGGGCGCGCGCGTGTCCAGGTGGCGGCGTATTGCGCCGGAATGTCGGGCGTCAAATAGGACCCGGCGGCAGGCTCGGGGTAAAGTTCTGCAAAGCTCGCATAGGCGTGCGGCGAAAGGCGCCGGCAAAAATGCTCGGGACGGAAGACGGCGGGGTGGTCGAGACCCGCGGCGGCGACAAGCTCCGCGAGAACCTTCAAGGTCGCGCGATGGTAATTCCAGACGCGGTCGGCCTTGGTCGGCACATGCAGCGCCTGCCCGCGCAACGGATCCTGGGTCGCGACGCCGGTTGGGCAGCGGTCGGTGTGGCAGGACAACGACTGAAGGCAGCCGAGCGCGAACATGAAGCCGCGCGCGCTGTTACACCAGTCGGCGCCGAGCGCCATCGCACGCGCGATGTCGAAGCCGCTCACGATCTTGCCCGAGGCGCCCAGCCTCACGCGTTCGCGCAATCCAACGCCCATCAGGGCGTGGTGGACGAAGACGAGGCCGTCGCGCATCGGCGTGCCGATGTGGTCCATGAATTCGAGGGGCGCCGAGCCGGTGCCGCCCTCCTTGCCGTCCACCACGATGAACTCGGGCGCTTCACCGGTCTCGAGCATGGCCTTGCAGATCGCGAAGAACTCCGCGGGTTGACCGACGCAAAGCTTGAAGCCCGTAGGCTTGCCCCCAGAGAGACGCCTCAGCTCGGAGAGAAAGCGCAAAAGCTCTAGGGGCGTCGAGAAAGCGCTGTGCGCTGCAGGGGAAATGCAATCGACGCCCATCGGCACGCCGCGGATGCGGGCGATTTCCTCGGTGACCTTGGCGGCAGGCAACATGCCGCCGTGCCCGGGCTTCGCGCCCTGGCTCAGCTTGACCTCGATCATCTTGACTTGGTCGTTCGCCGCCAGCGCGGCGAAGCGCTCCGGATCGAAATGGCCTCGTGGCGTACGGCAACTGAAGTAACCCGAGCCAATTTCCCAAATCAGATCGCCGCCCGGGCGCAGGTGATAGGGACTGAGGCCGCCCTCGCCCGTGTCATGGGCGAAGCCGCCTTTTTTTGCGCCCTCGTTGAGCGCGAGGATCGCATTGCGGCTCAACGCGCCGAAACTCATCGCCGAAATATTGAGGACCGAGCTCTCGTAAGGGCGCGCGCAGGCCTTGCCGCCGATAGTCAGACGAAACGGCGCGTCCGCCGGCGCGCGCGCCAGCAGCGAATGCCGCAACCATTCGAAGCCTTCCTCATAGACATCGTATTCCGTGCCGAAGGGACGCTTATCCACGTCCGTCTTGGCGCGTTGGTACACGACCGCGCGCTTGTCGCGGCTGAAAGGGCGTCCGTCCTTGTTGTCCTCGAAGAAATATTGCCGCAGCTCTGGCCTGACGTTCTCAAGAAGGAACCTCAGATGCGCGGAGATGGGGTAATTGCGCAGAACGGAATGCTCGGTCTGCACGAGATCCCATAAGCCAAGCAGAACCAACCCACCGCAAAGCAGCGAGAGTCCATAGAGCGCGGGCTGCTGCAGTCGCCACGAGGCGAAAGCGAACCCGCCTGCCCCTAAGACGCTCAGCGTGAGCGAGATATAGCGCGGCGTGAAAGGGAGTAGGAAGGCGTCAGATTTCATGCGAAAGAGTCTCCAAGACGCGATGGCGTGGACGGGCGACCAACCTCATATTGCCTGCCCGCGAGCACCAGACCGTCGCCGAACGGACACTCCCATGGCTGCTCCCGTCCTTCGTCCGGAGACGCGTGAAGAAATCATAGTCTACTATACGATCCTCGGGACATGGGGCTTTTATATTCTCGGTGCCCTCTATGTCGTCGCGCCGGTCGTCGGCTGGTGTCTCGCCTTTGTCGCGCTCCTGCGATACGTGGGAATCTCCCGGCGCCCCCGCACGCGGCCGCCGCGCATTCCCCTCGGAGTCCTCGTCTGGTGGGTCTCGATGGCGGCGATGCTCTTCGCCCTTGTCGCTGCGCATATCAACTTCGAGCTCGGCCTCGGCTCCATGCTCAAGTCCTCTATCGGCTGGGCGAAAGGCTGGGCGCTGATGGCCGTGTTTCCGTGGATCGGCGCGATGTTGCCCATTCGCCCGGAGATCGTCTACCGCGCCTCCAACAAGCTCGCCCTTCAGACGCTGCTCCTCACACCCGTCTTCATTGCGGGCGCTCTGCTTCATGCGCCCTCTCCGCTTTATGTCTCGCCGCTTCAGATCCTCGGCGGACCTGGAGAGGAATATTTCCAGGTGGCGCTCTATTCAATCGACGAGACGAACGGGAATCTGCGTTGGAATTTTTTCGCGCCGTGGGCGCCGGCGGCGGCGTTCATTGCGAATATCTCTTTCGTCTTCGCGCTCTATGACCGCTCCCGATTCTGGAAATGGGTGGGGGTGACGTCCTGCATCGTGATTTCGGTCATGTCTCAATCGCGCCTGGCGCTGATCGCCATTCCCGGGGTGATCCTACTCCTCGCCATTTTATGCAATCTGACGCGTCCCCTGACGCTGGGCGTCGCTTCGGTCGTCTCAACTCTCGGGTTCCTCCTCGCCACGCCGATCCTGTCGCTTGTCGAGGATGCCTCTCAAAGATTCACGCGAGCGCGCGCGGCGTCATCGCGGGTGCGCGCCGTGCTGCGATCCATCGCGCTGCAGCGCTGGGAAGACGAGGCGCCGATTTTTGGACATGGCGTCGTGGAGAAAGGCCCGCATCTCGTCGAGCACATGCCGATCGGCTCGCATCACTCCTGGTACGGACTCCTGTTCGTAAAAGAGATCGTGGGTTTTGTGGCGCTCGCCGTTCCGCTCGCCTGGACGCTCCTCGAGCTCATCGTCAAGGCTCAAGCCGATCGCGTCGCGCGTTGCGCCCTCGGCGTCATGATCATCATCACATTCTATACTTTCGGCGAAAACCTCGAAATCCTGTCCTATCTTTTCTGGCCGGGCCTCGTCGTCGTCGGCGTCGCCATGCGCAGACGCTTCTTCCATCCCATATGCCGCAGGTTTCAGGCGCAGCCGATACGCGAGGCCCAGAGGGAGAGGCAAGAGGAATCTTCGAACGCTTGACGCAACGCAAATGGTCGGCGCAGGGCGTCATCGACGCCGGACGAATGGGGATAGAAATAGGAAGTGCTGCGCCGTATGCGACGGCGCGGGTCGACTCGATTGACGCGGGAGCCGCCATGAAAACTGTTTTTGTTCTCGTCGCCCTCCTTCTCGGCAGCGGCTTCGCGGCCGCCGAAGACACCACTGCGAGCATAACGCTCTCCGGATTGAACGGTCAGCAATCCGTTCTCACCTCGGCCGAGCTTGACGCGCTGCCTCGTGTTCAGGTCACCGCTAACGAGCACGGCGCGCAACATACTTTTGAAGGAGCCCTGCTTCGGGACGTGCTGGCGAAAGTCGGCGCCCCCGCGGGCAAGGCGATCCACGGAAAGGAGCTCGCCGATGTCGTCATCGTCGAAGCCCGCGACGGCTATATCGTCGCGCTCGGCCTCTCCGAGACGGATGAAACCATCCGCAAGGAGCGCGTGATCCTGGCCGACCGGATGGACGGCGCGCCCCTCGAAGGCGACAAGGGACCTTTTCAGCTCGTCATCGAAGGGGATCTGCGTCCCGCGCGCTCCTCCCGCATGGTCTCGAAAATCCGCCTCGAACGGCTGCGCTAAAGAGCGTCGCGCCGCTCAAGCGCCGGCGACAGCTTTCGGCTTTTGCTTCAGCTTCGCCAAAAGGACGCGCCCAACCGGCCCCGAAGAGGCCGGATTCTGACCCGTGACGAGCAGGCCGTCTTCGACGACGTGGACCGCCCAATTGGCCTTTTTCGAGAAGACCGCGCCCCGTTTCAACATCTCGTCCTCAACGAGGAAAGGGACCACTTTCGTGAGGCCAACAGCCTCTTCCTCGCCATTGGTGAAGCCGGTGACTTCCTTGCCCTCGACCAGAGGCTTGCCGTCCGGCGTCCTGACGTGGCGCAGCGCGATGGTGGAATGGCAAACCACACCGACGGGCTTGCCGGCCGCAAGAAACGACTCGATCAGTCTGGCCGAGCCCTCGTCGTTGGCGAGATCCCACATCGGACCATGTCCGCCCGGATAAAAAACGGTATCGAAATCCCGCTGATCGATGTTGTCTAGGCGAAGCGTTCTCTCGAGCTGCGCTTTTGCGTCAGCGTCCTTCTCGAAGCGCGCCGTGAGCTCGGTTTGAAAATCGGGTTCGTTGCTCTTGGGGTCTAGCGGAGGACGACCGCCCTTGGGCGATGCAAGCGTGATCTCGGCCCCCGCGTCTTTGAAGACGTAATAGGGCGCGGCGAGCTCCTCAAGCCAGAAGCCGGTCTTTCGTCCGGTGTCGCCCAGCCTGTCGTGGGACGTGATGACGATCAGCACCTTCATCATTGTCTCCTGCGCTGTCACCGCCGCTCGAAACGGCGCCCCGAGTCATCTAGGGCTCGCTTCTCGAGGGACAAAGAAAACGCCGAAGCGCGCTCGCAGCGCGCGCTTGATAGAAGTCGAACGCGCACTAGACTTGCGCTCGCTGGGGCTTGCGGGAGATCGCTCCAATGCCGCTTCAAAAGGTCGAGGCGAAGGTCGAACGGCAGGCCGGCTGCTTTACTTTCCCGATGCGCATCGCGGGATCTGACCAGATTGTTCAGGTGATCGTCCCTGACATCGTCGCCACGGTCCTGGGCTGGCCGCCGGATGAGATGATGCGCGTTGAAGTGGAGGCGGAGCGAGCCGAGCTCGAGGCGCTTGCGAGCGAGAAATACGACCAGGGGCGCGCAACTTCCGACAGGCGCCTGCTCGTCACGCTGAGCGACGTCATCCGGTTCGACGAATGATCGATTCGCCAGGACGGGGCCGGTCTTCTGCCGGTCACGGCTAGGGGGTCTGCTTTGCGAGCCAGAGGGCCGTCACGCGATCGTGCCACGGCGTGGCGCTGCCGACGCCGTGAAAGCCCAGATGTCCGCCGTTTTGCGTCAGCGCCGTCTCGATCATCGGCAGGCGCGACCAATCCGTCGTCATGTAGCAGGCCGAGGGAATCCAAGGATCGTCCAGGGCGTGCACGATGAGCGTCGGTGTTTTTATTCCAGGAAGAAAACGTCCCGACCCGTTGGCCTCGTAATAATCTGGGGCGTCGCGATAGCCGAAATGCGGCGCGACGAATTTGTCGTCGAATTCGTAGACGTTGCGCGCCGCGGAGATCGACGCCCGCTCGGCGCTCGTCAAGGCGGCGCTTTCGGCTAGCGCCTCGGCTTTCATCGCTCGCAGCATATGCCGATGATAGGCGAGGTTGCGCCGCTCCATCATGCGCGCGCAGGCCCCCGCGATATCGAGCGGCGTCGAGATCGCAACCGCCGCCAGCACGGGAAGACCGTAGCCTCCCTCGCCCATGAATTTGAGCACGAGATTGCCGCCGAGCGAATGGCCGACGAAAACGACGCCGTTCTCCGCAAGCTTTGGGGGAAGCGCCCATAGCGCCGCCTCCAAGTCCTCAGTCCTGCCGGCGTGGTAACGGCCGGAGGAAGTTGGGCGCGAAGGCTCCGAGCCGCGCAGGTTGAGGCGCAGCACGTTCCAGCCCTCGCTTACGAGATGACGCGCGGTCGCCACCGCGTCAGGGCTTGATTCGCATCCTGCGAGGCCATGCACGACGACGACGAGCGGCTTCGACTGCCCTATGACAATGGGCCGATCCAGCCGCGCCGCCAATCTGTCGCCGTCCGGCATGGCGAGCCACAGCCGTTCTCCTCCGGGGAGTTCGGCTGCATCGCCGCGCAAGAAATTGCGCAAGGTTTGCAGGTCGCAGCCGATCCAGGGCGCACGCTCGCGGAAACTCGGAAAAGCCGCGTCTCCCTGCAGGCGCGCGCCGTCCATGGGAACGTCTTGGGAATCGCTGCAGGTGGAAGCAGGCGTCGGCATTGGCGCAGTTCGAGGTTGGCCACGACAAAGAGCGCTGATTGACATTATCTGGTTCGGCAGGAACAGATGAACAAGTATCAGCCGAGGCGCAGTGGCGGCCTGTCCTTCCTTCCGCAGGGACGATTCGCGAGGGGAATTGTTCCTCAAAGCCACGGGCGCGCGCGCATGATTCAGCCGCAATCGACATTCCCATCCACAGGCCCGAAGAGCGTTGCCAGGATCTATGTGACAGAAAAGTCACAGCAAACGGCAATCTCGGCAAGGAGCCAGATTTCCGCTTGCCGCCCTCAAAAAACAGGCATAGCATTTGCGTCGAAGTCCAGCGTGAATGAGAAAGCCTCAGGGGTTTCTCGCTAATCTGGAAGGAGATGGGCAATGATGACTGCTTTAGTCGCGGCTGCCTTGTGCAGTGTCCTCCTCACCTGCCGCCCCACAAAAAAGGCGGCCTACGTGTACGCCAAGCGTAAAGATCGCTCCCGCCAGCGCTGAGACGCATCCGCGAGGCGAGCCGGAGGCGAAGCGAACTGGCGCTTCGCTAGAAACTTCGACGCAGCGGAATGGCCCGATGGATCTGCTCGCCGGCTTCACGGCGATCGTCGGCAATGACAATCTCATCCACCGGCCCGATGCGTCCAACGCCTTGATGCAAGAGCCGCGCGGCTCTTTCTCGGGGTGCGCTCTCGCAGCGGTTTTTCCGAGATCCGTGTCTGAAGTCTCGGCGCTCCTTGCCCTCTGCAACGAGCATGGCGTCGGAGTGGTTCCTCAGGGGGGGAATACCGGCCTTGTCGGCGGCCAGACGCCGGACGGCTCGGGGAAGCAAGTGCTTCTCTCCCTGACGAAGCTCGACCGCATCCGCGAGATTGATCCTGAGTCGGATGCGATGACCCTCGAGGCTGGTGTGACCTTGGCCCAGGCCCAGGACGCCGCTCTCTCTGCAAACCGCTACTTTCCGCTGTCCCTCGCCTCCGAAGGCTCCTGCACCATCGGCGGCAATCTCGCGACCAATGCAGGCGGCGTGCATGTTTTGGGCTTTGGCTCGATGCGCGATCTCTCGCTCGGAATCGAGGCTGTCCTCGCGGACGGGCGTGTCCTCTCGACTCTCTCGAAGCTGCGCAAGGACAATACGGGCTACGATCTCACGCATCTGATGATCGGCTCGGAAGGGACTCTCGGCGTGATTACGGCGGCGACGCTGAAACTGTTCCCGTTGCGGAACGCTCGCGTGGCGACCCTCGTCGCCCTGGCCGACCCGCGAGCGGCTTTGCGGCTGCTCGAGCGCTGCAAATTGAGGCTTGGCGCCTTTCTCGAGGCCTTCGAAATTCTGCCGCGCATCGGCGTCGAGTTCGTCGTCAAACACGCGAAGCCCGCGCGCGACCCGTTTTCGCGCCCCTTCCCCTGGTATGCGCTCATAGAGTTCGCGGCGCAGGAGGATGAAACGGCCTTGCGCGGAAAAGTTGTCGATCTTCTGGAGGAGGCGACGGAAACCGGAGAAGCGCTCGACGCGTCCATTGCGGATTCGCTCTCCCGACGCGCCGAGTTTTGGCGCCTGCGCGAGGCCATGTCCGAGGTGCAGCGGCGGGAGGGCGGCTCGATCAAGCACGATGTGTCGCTGCCGCTCAAGGCCGTTCCGGATTTCATTGCGGAGGCGGGACGGCGCCTGGCGGCGCTCGCTCCCGGCGCCCGCCCCGTGCCTTTTGGCCATCTTGGCGATGGCAACATCCATTACAATGTCTCGCAGCCGGTCGAGATGGAGACGCAGGCCTTCCTTGACCGCAGACCCGAGGTAAACGCCGCCGTCCATGGGCTCGTCGTTTCGCTCGGCGGCTCGATCTCAGCCGAGCACGGCATCGGTCAGCTCAAGAGAGATCTGCTGCGCGAAACGAAGAATCCCACCGCCCTCGCGGCGATGCGGGCGATCAAGGCGGCGCTGGACCCTAAGGGCGTGCTGAATCCGGGCAAGCTGCTGTGATTTTGGGCGCCTCGCCGAGTCCCCGACGCGGAACCGCGACGGGGGAGCCGGCGGCGATCAGTGGGGACTCACAAAGTCGCAAGCAACCGCGCCACAATTGGTGACGATCGGGGGCGGCGGAATGGTGGCGATGGAGGCGAAGCATCCTCCCGTTGTCCCCGTGTCGTCGGACATGACGCCCGTGTCATTGGCTCCGATCTGAACGCATTGCGAACCGCGGTGGCAAAAATCCTCCTTGGAGGCAGCGACGACGGGCGGCGCTTTCGCGAAAACGATGACGTTCCTTTCCCTTGGATCGTCCGCGTAATCCTTACTCAGCAGCGCCTCCGAGCCGGCGCCGCGCCGGCACAGTTCCACGGAGCCCGAGAGAACGTGCACGGTCGTCTTCCGGTCGGCGACGGTGACGTCGAAGGAAGCGTCGCGCAGGCTCAGAACGGCTGAGGGCGTCTTAAAAATGTAGGCGCGACTATCGGAGCGTCCGGGCCAGAAGTGAAAGGTTCCTCCCGCGAGATGGAAAGTCGCGCTGGAAAAGCGCTTGTCGCCCGCGAAGATGAAAGATGACAAAACCGTCCGCGAGATGGGATCAATCGCAAGCCGCGCTTCATCTGCGAACGAGATAGTCGCCTCGCCCGTGAATCCGGTCTTGATGGATTCATTAAGAAAAACAGGGTCGCCTTGTTTGACGTCATGGCCGGGCGCTCCGACCTGCTCGACGACTGGATGCACAGCCGTCACGACGCCGATCGGTCGCTCAGCTTTCGCGCCAATCGAGCCCCCCACCAGAAATACTATTGCAAAGCCAATAACACTCAACTTGTTCTTCGACAAGAGAGCAGACATGCGTTTCTCCATCCTCGAGCCTTGATCGTCTGACCGGAGGAAGGCGCAGTTGCTGCCACGCTGCTGTCGACACCTTCGCCGTTCAAATGTCGACGAGAATGTAAACTGTTAAGCTTAAGATTGGATTAATTGTCGACAGGTGACTGTAAACATGTAAGGCCCAGCTTAAGAACGGGTTAATTGTAAACGCGAAACAACGCAGGGTTTCGGCGATCTTGTTAACGGTGTGTTAAGCTTTTTCGGGATCGGATTGAGCGCATCGGCGCTCGGACGCCTGACGCCTTGTGCTCTGCAGGCGCGACGCGAACTGGTGGAGCGGGCGTCCACCCTCGCAAGACGGTGAGAAAGCTACCCTCTCGACCTCGCCGGGACGGCGGGCGCGGCGCTTGGTTAGGGGATGTTTCCCAACCGCAGATGCGCTTCCGCTTCTTCGAGCTTATCGGGGCCGAGAAGGAAGACGCTCAGGCCGGCGGCGTATTCGGAAAAACAACGATCGACGAGATTTCCCGCCTCACGCGCGCCTTGCGCATCGACGCTTTTGATCAACAGCAGCCGACCCGCGCCGCTTTCACGCGCATACCAAGCGGCAAGGCTGTCCGAAGTCAGGTCCCAGCTTGCGGGAAGCGCGGCCTCGAGCGCCATGGCGCGCGGGCGCCAGACGGGCGTGTGGCCTTCGGCGCGCAAAGCGGAGGCTTCCAGCGGGTTTGCCGCCAAAGCGAGGCCGCCGAAGCGGTCGCAGAGCGCGAGTCCATATTGCTCCATGGCGAGCAGCGCCATTTCATGCGCGGCGCGGTCGGAGTAGCGCATGGGAATTTGCGCGGCGCGCACGGCATCGGCGAAGGGGCCGCCACCGGGAACAATGCACACCGGACCCGGATAGGCGCGAAGCGCCGCAATCCATCGCGCAAGCAGCGGAGACCGCCAGAGGCTCCCGCCAAGCTTGGCGACGAGCGCGCTCATCCGATCGTTTTGGCGTGAGCCGCGCTTTGTATCCTGTGATGGGTCCGCTCGCGCTTGATGCGCACGCCGACAGTCGCCGGCGGCAGGATGTCGAGCTTCTCGATGCAGATCTCAATCGCGCGCACGCGTTCATGCAGCAGCACGCTTTCGGCGATGCGCTCGGCCATCGTCTCCACGAGCTCGTAATGGCCCGCTGCGAGCACGATGCGAATCGCGTCGCTGATCACGTCATAGGAGAACACGGCGCGCATGTCGTCGGCGCCGATGTCGCGATAGACCTCCGCCTCGATCGTGAAGCGCACGCGCTGCTTGTGACCATGCTCATAATTATAGGCGCCGATCTCCACCGGCATGACGAGATCGCGCACGAAGACCCGGTCGACCTCGCCATAGCGCGGCGCCGGCGCGGGCGAGCGGCGAATCATCTCGCGCATCAGCGTCACCGCCTCGGCCGAAATCGCGTTCTGGCGCTCCCCTCCCGCGCAGAGCGCGCCGCGAAAACCGAGCACATCGGGCTCGAACACGAGAAGGCGCGGCGCGTCGGGCGCCTCGAGCGAGCCGGCGAGCCCGCAAGAGAGACCGAGCGCGCGGGCCCGCGAGACGAACTCTCCGAGCGCGCCGACGCCGGCATAGTCGAGGAGCCGCCCCTTGCCCTTATGCGCGGTGTCGAGCATCACCCCGTGGAACCCTGCGCGCGCCACCAGCGGCAGCACCTCGAGATCGAGAGAAAGATCCGCGAACAACACGCCGACGAGACGGATTCTCGCGCAGAGCGGCGCGAGCGCGTCCACGACCTCCTGAAGGTCGGGCGTCATCGGCAGCGCGAATTTGACGAAATCGACGCCCGTCGCGGCCGCCGCCTCGATCGCCGCGCGGGCGTGAGAGACGTCATGCGGCAATTCGACGACCGTGCTGACCGGGCGCCGCTTCGCGACGACGGCGACAATTTCGGCGACCTCGTCCAGCGGCAGCGCGCCGAGCGCGCCGCGCGTGGCGTCCTTGCAGTCGACGATGTCCGCTCCGCAAGCGACGGCGGTTTCGGCCTCCGCTCTCGAGAGCACGCTGGCGAGCATCAAGGTCATGCGAATTTGCCCGAGACTGCCGCCAAATTGGGCGGATCGGCCGCTTCTATAACAAATCCCAAAGGCCTGCTCACTCGATTCGCGAGCCGTTGAAAGCAAGAGCGCAGGCGGCGAGATAAAGCGAGCCGGCGATGAGCACGCGCGGCGCCCGCTCGAAGGTCGTCGAGGCCAGTATTTCTATGGCGCGGTCGAAGCTCGGGGCCGCTCGCGCCGAGACGCCCATCGCCTGCGCCGCCGCGGCAATCTCCTCTGGGGGCCAGCATTTGTGCTCGCCTTCGACCGGCACGGCGATCACCTCGCGCGCGAGACCCACGAAGTGCCGTAGCATGGCGCGCACGTCCTTGGTTGTCTGCGCGCCGCAGAGGAGGATCAGCGGGCGCCCCTCCCGCTCCTCGAACTCGGCCATGGCTTCCGCGAGCACGCGTCCGCCGTCCTCGTTATGGCCGCCGTCGATCCAGATTTCGGCGCCCGAGGGCGCCGCGTCTACGAGCCGCCCGCGCGACAGGCGCTGCAACCGCGCCGGCCAATCGGCCTTCAGCAGGCCGGCTTCGAAGGCCTTGGAGGAGAAATCGGGATCGATCGCGCGCAACGCGGCGATCGCCGCGGCGGCGTTCTCATGCTGATGGCGGCCCTGCAGGCGCGGCGCTGGCAGATCGAGGAGACCCTGCGCGTCCTCGAAAACGAGCCGGCCGCTCTCCTCATAGATGTGAAAATCCTCTCCCGCGATCGCGACTGGCGCGCCGACGCGACGCGCCTGCCGTTCCAGTACGTCGCGCGCCGCATCGCGCTGGAAGCCGATGACCGCCGGCGCCCCGGGCTTGAAGATGCCTGCTTTCTCCATGGCGATCTTCTCCACCGTTTCACCCAGAAATTCAGGGTGGTCGAGAGAGATCGACGTCACGATGGTCGCTTTTGGGGCCTTGATCACATTGGTCGCGTCATAACGGCCGCCGAGCCCTGTCTCGAGCAGGAGCCAGTCGGCCGGCACACGAGAGAACAGCAGGAAAGCCGCGGCGGTGGTGATCTCGAAAAACGTCACGGACTGCTGGCCGTTGACCCTTTCGCAGGTCTCCAGAGCGTCTCGCAGCGCGTCGTCGTCGACGATCTTGCCGCCGCCCTCGGCTCCGAGCCGGATGCGTTCATTGAAACGCAGAAGATGGGGCGAGGTATAGACATGGACTCGCGCGCCCGTGGCCTCCAGCATCGCGCGCAGGAACGCGATCGTCGAGCCCTTGCCGTTCGTGCCGGCGACGTGGATCGTTGGGGGAAGCCCGAGATCGGGCCGCCCGAGCGCCTCGAGCAGGCGCTCCACGCGCCCGAGCGAAAGATCAATCTTCTTGGGATGCAGGTCGAGTAGGCGCGACAGGATCGCGTCGTGCTGATCCATGAGCGCGCGGCCCCGTTCCCTCAGGCAGAGATTCGTTGGTTCGCCAACGAATCTCCAAATAGTGTCCTTTGTTCAAGCAGGATTTTCATCCAAACCCGGTTCCCATCTGTTCAGAAAAGCGTCTCAGGCCGCGGCGGGCCGGCGCGGCGCGGGCGCCCGGGTCAGCAGGCCGCAGATCCGTCCGAGCGTATCGCGCAGCTCCTGGCGCGGCACGACCATGTCGACCATGCCGTGCTCCTGCAGATATTCCGCGCGCTGGAAGCCGGCCGGCAGCTTCTCACGGATCGTCTGCTCAATCACGCGCGCGCCGGCGAAGCCGATGATCGCCCCGGGCTCGGCGATCTGAACGTCGCCCAGCATCGCGTAGGACGCCGTAACGCCGCCCGTCGTCGGATTGGTCAACACGACGATATAGGGCAGGCGCGCCTTGCGCAGCCGCTGCACCGCGATCGTGGTGCGGGGCATCTGCATTAGCGAGAACATGCCTTCCTGCATCCGCGCGCCGCCAGACGCCGTGAAGATGATGAAGGGCGTGCGCTTCTCAAGCGCCAAGGTCGCCGCAGAGACGATGGCTTCCCCCGCCGCCATGCCGAGCGAACCGCCCATGAACTCGAAGTCTTGCACCGCCACCGTCACCGGGATGTCGTGCAAGCGCCCGACGGCGATCGTCACGGCGTCCGGGCGATTGGTCTTGACCCGATATTCCTTGAGTTTGTCGATATAGCGCTTGATGTCGCGGAACTTGAGCGGATCGGTCGGCACTTCCGGCGGCGGCGGCTCTTCGAACACGCCATCGTCGAAGAGGCTTTGAAGCCTGATCTCGACCGGACAGCGCATGTGGTAGCCCGAGCCGGGGATCACGAAGAGATTGGCCTCGATGTCCTTGTGATTGACGAGCTGTCCGCTCTCCGGACATTTCACCCAGAGATTGTCGGGCGCCTCGCGCTTGAGGATCGCTTTGATCTTCGGCGGTACGACGTTCGAATACCAGTTCATGGGACGATCCTCCCGAAGATCCGGCTTAGCCAGCCGGGCTTCGCTCCGCTGTCACGAGGGACTGCGTGCGCCGCGCCGGCGAGCTCCGCGACCAGCGCCGACACGGCGCCGACCGTTTGCGGCGCGGCCCGGTTCTCGGAGTTGAGCGTCGCTTTCAAGGCGTTGACGAGCGCGGTGCCGACGACGACGCCATCGGCTGCGCGCGCCACCGCCTTCGCGTCGTCCGCCGTCTTGACGCCGAAGCCCACCGCTATGGGCAGGTCGGTGTGGCGCTTGATGCGCGTCACCGCCGCCTCGACTCCGGAATAATCGGCGAGCGCCGCCCCGGTGATCCCGGTCAACGAGACATAATAGACAAAGCCGCTGGTATTTTCGAGGACCTTGGGCAGGCGCTTGTCGTCCGTCGTCGGCGTCGCGAGTCGAATGAAGTTCAACCCCGCGGCGCGGGCGGGGAGGCAAAGCTCTTCGTCCTCCTCCGGCGGGAGATCGACGACGATCAATCCGTCGACGCCCGCGTCTTTCGCGGCCGCGAGGAACCGCTCAACGCCGTAGACGTAGATCGGATTATAATAGCCCATCAGCACGATCGGCGTGGTCTGGTCGCTGGCGCGGAAGCTTTCGACGAGCGACAGCGTCTTCTTCAGCGTCGTCCCGGCTTTCAGCGCGCGCAGACCCGCTGCCTGTATCGCAGGCCCGTCCGCCATCGGATCGGTGAAAGGCATGCCCACCTCGATCACGTCGGCGCCGGCCGACGGCAGACTTTTGAGGATTTCGAGCGAGGTCTCGAGATCGGGATCGCCCGCCATGACGAAAGTGACGAGCCCCGCCCGTCCATCCGCTTTCAGCTTCGCGAAGCGCTGGTCGATCCGTGTCGTCATGGGCGGCGCATGTCCTTTTGTGAGCGGAGCCGCTGCTTAGTCGCTGCCGCGCGCTGCGTCCAGGGCTTTCGGGGGTCCCGTGCTCGCCAAAAGGCCAAGCTCCCACCCTCGCGCCACGGGATGCTCATATTCTCAACTTTTTTGCGCACAATATTTGCAGCGAGGATATTCGCCAGGAGGCCAAAATGACGGAAGCGATTAACATCGGATTTTCGCCGCGGGCCATTTTGCTGCAGCAGGAGCTCGAGGTCGTGAAGGCCGCGCTCGAACGCAACGCCAAGGCCGAGAGCGCCTCGCGCGACACGCAGGAGTGGTCGAGCAAGCTGCGCCAGTGGCGAGACGACATCGAACTGTCTCTGCGGAACCTGCCGAACCGCACGGCGTAAGGCGAGAAAGGCTTTCGGCGAAGCGCCACTTGCTGCAAAGACGCCGAAGTGAGCTGCGCTGTTAAAGTCGCGCCTGGCAATAAATTAAGGTCATCGGCTTCGAGCGACCCCTTGGGGCCGGTTTTCGCTAATCCAGCGAAGTCTTCGATAAACAGCTTTCCTGCATAAGATTTAAGCACTTCTGCGGTTTGCACGTCGCCATTCAAAAAGCGTCGTCGACTCCCCGGACATTGCAGCTTGAGTTCCTTGAGCCTATGTGTTGCCGAGCGACACACAGCAAGGAGCGGCGAAAGGCGTCCCCATGGCGAACACGACGACGGAATTCGAGGCGCTCCTCATGCAGCGGTCGCTGACCGATCCGGAGCTTCTCGCGGCGGCCGAAAAGGCGGCGGACTACCGCATCCTCCCCGATGCGACGGTGATCAAGATCGGCGGGCAGAGCGTCATCGATCGCGGGCGGTCGGCAGTCTATCCCCTCGTCGAGGAGATCGTCGCCGCGCGCAAGAAGCATAAGCTCCTCATCGGAACCGGCGCCGGCACGCGGGCCCGGCACCTCTATTCGATCGCAGCGGGTCTGGGCCTGCCGGCGGGCGTCCTGTCGCAACTCGGCGCTTCGGTCGCGGACCAGAACGCCGCAATGCTCGGGCAGCTTCTCGCCAAGCACGGGATTTCCTCGGTGGACGGCGCCGGGCTCTCGGCTGTGCCGCTCTTCCTCGAGCAGGTGAACGCCGTCGTCTTCAGCGGCATGCCGCCTTATAACCTCTGGATGCGCCCGGCGCCCGAGGGCGTCATCCCGCCCTATCGCACCGACGCGGGATGCTTCCTCATGGCGGAGCAGTTCGGCTGCAAGGCGATGATCTTTGTGAAGGACGAGGACGGGCTGTTCACGGCCAATCCCAAGACCGACAAAAAGGCGAAGTTCATCCCGAAGATCTCGGTCGATGAGATGAAGGCGAAAGGGCTGCACGACTCGATCCTCGAATTTCCGATGCTCGATCTACTCAAGTCCGCGCGGCACGTCCGCGAGGCGCAGGTCATCAATGGCCTCGTTCCCGGCAATCTGACCCGCGCGCTCAACGGCGAGCACGTCGGCACCACCATCACCGCGAGCTAGAGTATTCGATCATGTCCCACCAAGCCGACATCAAGCACGTCGTCTCGCCGCTCGCGCGCCAGACCCTTCTCGACAGCGAGCTGACCCGCCCCGTCGCCGGCAAGCGCCCGATCCGCCTTCTCCCCTGGCTGCAGGTCGTCAAAATCGGCGGCCGCTCGATCATGGATCGCGGCGCCGAGGCGATCCTGCCCCTGGTGGAGGAGATTCGTAAGCTTCTCCCCGAGCACCGGCTGCTGATCCTGACCGGCGCCGGCGTGCGCGCGCGCCATCTTTACAGCGTGGGCCTCGACCTCGGCCTTCCGGTCGGATCGCTGGCGCCGCTCGCCGCGAGCGAGGCCGGACAAAACGGCCACATTCTCGCCTCGCTGCTCGCCCCGGAGGGCGTCTCCTATATCGAGCATCCGACCATCGCGAACCAGCTCGCCATCCACCTGACGGCTACGCGCGCCGTCGTGGGCAGCGGCTTTCCGCCCTATCATCACCATGAGTTTCCGGGCTCGCGCATTCCGCCGCACCGGGCCGACGCCGGCTCCTTCCTGCTGGCCGACGCCTATGGCGCCGCCGGGCTCACGATCGTCGAGGACGTCGACGGCGTCTACACGGCTGACCCCAAAGGCAAGGGCGGCGACAAGGCGAAACTGCTGCGCGAGACGAACTACAAGGAGCTTGCGAAGTTTGAGGGTCCCCTGCCCTTCGACCGCGCGATGCTCGAGATAATGGCGAATGCGCGCCATATCCAGCATGTGCAGGTCGTGAACGGGCTCGTTCCCGGACGTCTCACCGCCGCGCTGCGCGGCGAGCATGTCGGCACGATCATCCGCACCGGCGCAATGCGGAATTAAGCGACTCGTTTTCGTTCGCGTGATGCCACGGGATCGGGACGCGCTTTAGCTAAAAGATGCGCGTGCGCCAGACGCCTAGCACGACATTGGCGGCCGAGACGACCAACAACACCCACATGTTGTTGGCTTCGCCGTCTGAGGCGCCGGCAAGCGTCGCGGGATCGAGCCGGCCAGCCAGGGCCTCGGCGCTGAGCCGGGCCTCGTCCTGGATAGGCGCGAGCGCGTGCAGACCGGCCTCGAAGAGCAGGATGCCCGTCGCGGCCTTCAGCCAAGCCCATCCCGCATTGTGAAAGGCGGGAGTCACGGCGAGCGCCAGGAGGCCCGGGATCATCATCAGCAGGAACGAGGGGAAGTAGACCCATGTCGCGATGGCAGCCATCGCGCTGCGAATAAGCGCGTAGCCGGCGAGCGAACTTGGCGCCGGCGCGAGCTTTACGAGCACGAGGAGACAGGCGAGCGAGCCCATGAAGCCGATCGCTCCCATCGTGTGGAGAAATTTGAGCAGGCGCTGCAACTGGTGCCGACGATGTCTGCGTGGACCTTCCAAAAACTAACACAGCCGAAGAAATCGCGGTAGACCAGTCGCTCCGATGCTGACCGCCTTGTCAGGCCGGTGTTGTCGTCAAGGAATTGCTGCGCGTCGCGACCCAGACGAGATGTCGGGCGCCACCGCGGCCGCCCCGCGCGCGCACCTTCATCTCATCCACGCCGAAGCCCGCCTGACGGAGGCGATGCTTGAAAGACTCGTCGGGTCCCGATGACGACCAGACCGCAAAGACGCCGCCGGGCCTCAGCGCCGTGCGGGCCGCGTTCAACCCCGCCTTGTTGTAGAGGCCGTCATTCGCGTCGCGCGTGAGACCCTCGGGACCGTTATCGACATCGAGCAGAATGGCGTCATAGCGCGAAGCGCCCGAGCGAATGAGACGCGCTACATCTCCTTCCTCGATGCGGACGCGTGGATCGGTGAGGCTCGCGCCGTAGAGCTCGGCCATCGAACCGCGCGCCCAGCCGACGACCGCCGGAACCAGCTCGGCGACGAGGACACGCGCCTGCGGCCCCAGAACTGCGAGCGCGGCGCGCAAAGTGAAGCCCATGCCGAGCCCGCCGATGAGGACGAGCGGCGCTGATCGAGAGCGAATCCGCTCGAGGGAGAGCGTCGCCAACGCTTCCTCCGAACCGCTCAGGCGGCTGTTCATCAATTCATTGGCGCCCAGCCGGATCGAAAATTCATCGCCGCGGCGCATGAGCCGCAACTCGCCCTCGCCGCCCGGGATTTGCGCGGTGTCGATAAGCGACCAGGGAATCATGCGCGCCGCCTTCGCTCGCGCGAAACGATTTGATCCAAGGCTTGCAGGAAGCGCGACCGATCAGCCGAAGAAAATGGCGGTGGGCCGCCGATGATTTCGCCCGTCGAGCGGATATGCTCCATGAGCGCGCGTTGCGCGAGCGCCATACCGATGGAATCCCCGGTGAAGGCGCGGCCGTTGGGCGCAACGGCGTGCGCGTCCTTCTCCAGCGCGCGCGCCGCCAGGGGAATATCGTTGGTGACGACGACATCGCCGGCGTTGAGATGCTCGACGATCCAATCGTCCGCGACATCGGGACCCGCGCACACGATCACCCTTTCGATGAGCGCCGCCTTCGGGACTTGCATGAACGCGTTGGAAACGACGAAGGTCTGCAGTCCGTAGCGCATGGCGACCTTGTAGGTCTCCTCTTTCACTGGACAGGCGTCGGCGTCGATATAGATCTTGATCGGCATGGCGGCGTCTTAGCAGGCGAAACTCTTGCTCACAGGGAGCGCCCGCGCTTGTCGGCGGCATCCACCGATAGCACAGCTCGGCCAAGCGAATTTAGCTTACGCCCAGTCGAGTTCGCGCCGAACGCCGGTCGTGGATGGCCAGGGCAAGCCCGGCGATCACGCGACCTCGATTACAGGATCGGCAACGCGCCTCGTCACTTGGGCTGCGGCACGATCCGCAAATAAGGCTTCGGCGCCTTCCAGCCATCGGGGTAGATTTTCTTCGCCTCGTCGTCCGTCACGGAGCCGGCGATGATGACGTCCTCGCCCGGTTTCCAGTTCACGGGCGTCGCGACCCGGTGCTTCGCCGTGAGCTGGAGCGAATCGATGACGCGCAAAACCTCGTCGAAGTTGCGGCCCGTCGTCATCGGATAGACGATAATGAGCTTGATCTTCTTATCGGGGCCGATGACGAAGACGTTGCGCACGGTCTGATTGTCCGCCGGCGTGCGGACGCTCGCGTCGCCCGAGGCGCTGGCGGGCAGCATCCCGTATAGCTTGGAGATGCTCAGATCGGGGTCGCCGATCATGGGGTAGTTCGGCAAGGCCCCCTGCGTTTCTTGGATGTCGGCGGCCCATTTGGCGTGATTGTCGGTCGGGTCCACGCTGAGCCCGATCAGCTTGACGTTGCGGCGGTCGAACTCCGGTTTCATTCGCGCCACATAGCCGACCTCCGTCGTGCAAACCGGCGTGAAATCCTTGGGGTGCGAGAAGAAGACGACCCAGGAGTCGCCGATCCAATCGTGAAACCGAATCTTTCCTTCAGTTGTTTGCGCCTCGAAATCGGGCGCGGTGTCTCCGATCTGGAATGTCATGTCCATCCCCCGCTTTGGTCGCGACAATAAACTAGGGCGCCGCGGCGGTTCGTTCCATGAACCGGACTGTATCGATTTTTAAGACTTCCCGGAAAGCCGACCAGGCGCGCAACGTTTGCAGGCGAAGCGCTTGTAAACACGCCCGCGCCCGTCGGGCGGCCCTCTTGGCGCTGGCCAGGCGTTCTCCGATTTAGTAGTGGCTCTTTCAAAGAGCCGCATCCTTCGAGGAACACGCCCCGTGAAACAGATCGCCCCCAACACTTTCCGCGCCGGACCCGACGAGCGTGGCCGTTTCGGCATTTTCGGCGGCCGCTTCGTCGCCGAAACGCTGATGCCCCTCGTGCTCGATCTCGAGGCGGCCTATGCGCAGGCCAAGGCCGATCCCGCCTTCCACGCCGAGCTTGCTGGCCTGCACAAGCACTATGTCGGCCGACCGAGTCCGCTCTACTTCGCCGAGCGCATCACCGAGCACGTTCGCGCCAAGGGCGGCGAGGGCAAGGGCGCCAAGGTCTATTTCAAGCGCGACGAGCTCAATCACACCGGCGCGCATAAGATCAACAATGTGCTGGGCCAAATCCTGCTCGCGCGGCGCATGGGCAAGCCGCGCATCATCGCCGAGACGGGCGCCGGCCAGCACGGCGTGGCCACCGCCACCGCTTGCGCGCGCTTCGGGCTCAAATGCGTCGTCTACATGGGCGCGGTCGACGTCGAGCGGCAAAAGCCGAATGTGTTTCGCATGAAGATGCTCGGCGCCGAAGTCGTTCCCGTGCAGTCTGGAGCACGCACGCTCAAGGACGCGATGAACGAGGCCCTCCGCGACTGGGTCACCAATGTCTCCGACACATTCTATTGCATCGGCACGGCGGCGGGGCCGCATCCCTATCCGATGATGGTGCGCGACTTCCAGTCGATCATCGGCAATGAGACGCGCGAGCAGATGCAGGAGGCCGAAGGGCGGCTTCCCGATTCGCTCGTCGCCTGCATCGGCGGCGGCTCGAATGCGATCGGCCTCTTCCACCCCTTCCTGGACGACCGCGGCGTCGAGATTTACGGCGTCGAGGCGGCGGGCCACGGGCTTCATGTCGAGAACGGCCACGCGGCGTCGCTCGCCGGCGGCAAGCCCGGCGTGCTGCATGGCAACCGCACCTATCTGCTGATGGACGACGACGGGCAAATTCTCGAGGGCCATTCGATCTCCGCCGGCCTCGACTACCCCGGGATCGGTCCCGAACACAGCTGGCTGCACGAGACGGGGCGCGTCACCTATCTGAGCGCGACGGACAAGGAGGCGTTGGACGCCTTTCAGCTATGCTCGCGGCTCGAGGGAATCATTCCTGCGCTCGAGCCCGCGCACGCCCTCGCCAAGGTGTTGGAGCTCGCGCCGCAAAAGCCGCGAGACCATCTGATGGTCATGAATCTCTGCGGGCGCGGCGACAAGGATATTTTCACCGTCGCGGACGTTCTGGGCGGGTTGTGAGGAACGGCACACGCTCTCCGCGCAGGCGATCGCCATTGCGGAGAGTTGCTCTCGCTCTTTGCTCTAGTCGACGGCGCGCTGCGGCTTCTGCTGCGGCGGCTCGGAATCGTCCCTGCGCCTGAAGCGCACGACCGACCCCGGGACACGGTTGCGCTGGGCGATGCGATTGCGACCCGTGCCCGTGAGCACATAATGGCCGCGCGAATCGTCCCATCGCATCAGGTCCGCCTGTATTGCGGTCTGACGCAGCGCGATCGTCATCGGATCCTGCACATGAGCGGGGGCGATGTCGCCGTGAAGGTCGACTTTTTTCAGCGCGTCGAGCAAACGGGATTCTGCGGCGTGAGTCATCACGGGGGAATGTGGCGCCAAACGGCCCGTCCCGCAAGAGGCTTTTCGGCCGCTGGCGGCTGGCGGAGGCTTTCGTCAACTCTCTGAAAACAAACTGTCTCCTTGCCGTCTTGATCCGTTCGGGCAATGTTTCGGCAAATAGCGGGACCCGCCAGCGAAAGCCTTGCAGATCGCGGCGCGCCCCGCCGTTTCGAGCGCGCCGCTTTGTTGCCCTCGGACGGCCGATGCGTTATGAGCGCCGTAACCCGAGCCGACGCGGCGTCGCCGCAAGTCAAAATGGTTCGAGAAATCAACCCGATTAGCGACAAGAGCCAGAACGATGAAAGCCGATATCCACCCCGACTACCACATGATCAAGGTCGTGATGACCGACGGCTCGGAATTTTTCACCCGCTCGACCTGGGGCCGGGAAGGGGACGTGCTCAACCTGGACATCGACCCCAAGACTCATCCGGCCTGGACGGGCGGCTCGGCGCAGCTGCTCGACAGGGGCGGACGCCTTTCGCGCTTCAACACGCGTTTCGGCAACATGTCCTTCGGCAAGAAGAAGTAACGCCTCCGAAATGCAGGATCGTCGAGGCTCCCGCGCGTGGGAGCCTTTTTTCTTGCGTCGCGGCGACCTTGCCCAGAGCACACATTAAATGACCGGCGCCGGCACCGACCGCAGCAAGCTGAGGATCGAGGGCGGCCCCGCCGTAATCCTGGTGAGGCCGCAGCTTGCGGTCAACATCGGCATGTGCGCGCGGGCGATGGCCAATTTCGGGCTTTCCGATCTGCGTCTCGTCGCCCCGCGCGAGGGCTGGCCGCGCACCGACGCCTATCGCAAGGGCGCTTACGCCGCCGCCGCCGGAGCCGTGCATCTCCTGGAGGACGCCAAAGTCTTCCCAGATGTGCCGAGCGCGATCCAGGACTTGGCCTTCGTCTACGCCGCGACGGCGCGCGGTCGCGGGCAGGCCAAGCCCGTGCATCTGCCCTCGGAGGCCCTGCCCCGGCTCGCCGCCGGCTATGCCGCGGGAGAGCGTCCCGGCGTGCTTTTCGGCCCGGAGCGCACCGGCCTGGACAATGACGAGGTCGCGCAGGCCGACGCGATCCTGACGTTTCCGGTCAACCCCGCCTATGCCTCGCTCAATCTCGCGCAGGCCGTGCTGCTCACCGGCTATGAGTGGTTCCGCGCCGCGCATGGCGACGTCCTGCCTTTCGACGCCACCGAGCGCTCGCCGCCCGCGACCCGGGAGATGACGGCGGCCTTCTTCGACTTTCTCGAGGATGAGCTCGACGCGCGCGAGTTCTTTCGCCCAGCCAGCAAGAAGCCCGTGATGGCGCGCAACCTCCGCAACATCTTTCACCGCATGGCCATGACCGAGCAGGACGTGCGCACGCTCTGGGGCGTCGTCGTGCGGCTCGTCGAAGGGCCGCGGCGCGAGCCCTACTCCGTGCGGCGCAAGCGCGAACTCGAAGCGCGGCGGCGCGAGGAGGCGGCGGCGGAAGCCACAAGGGCGGGGGGCGAGCAAGCGAGGAAACCGGAATGACGCACAGTGTGGTACTTTTGCCACGGTTAACGAAAATTTCAGCAATGGTCCTTACGGGTATTTACATATCAGACAGGTCGTGGCTCGCTGTCCAGGCAGGGCGCGGGCGGTTGCAATTTCGCTTTTTCAGCCGGAACCGATCCCCCGGAGGAGCCCAGCGCTGCGTCGGTCATGTTTTCGAAGTGGAGATGTTGAATGAGACCCCTGAACAAACTGATGATCCTCGGCGCGATCTCGTTCGGCGGGCTGATGTCGGCGCAAGCGGCGGAATACACGGTGACTTGGATCGACCCCGGACAGGGCGTGAACGTCACCTGGGAACAAGCCTCAAATCCGACGCCGCTTTATTATGTTCCCGGCATCCTTACCGATGTGGCGGTGACGGGCTTCACCTCGACCGGCACGACCTCGGTCGGACCCTATTCGGATATCTCGTGGTACAGCGCCGCCAACTTCGGACTCTTCAACACGCCGGACAATGACTGGTCCGTCACGGGACCGCAGGCCTACACGGATGACGAGTCGGCGCCTGTGTTCCAGGTCGGAACCTACATTGTCTCTAATTCCGACGGTGCGAGTGTAACGATCAGCGGCGCCCCGGGCCCGGTTCCAGGCGCAGGCCTCGCGGGCGTCGCCGCCCTGGCGCTGGCCGGCCTCTACGCCCGCGCCCGTCGAGCCTGAGCGCGTCGCCGCCTGACTGTCAGGCTGCTCGGCCGCCGCCCTCCGGGGGCAGAGGCGCGGGTTTCGCGGTGTGGTAATTTTGCCACAGGTTAACGAAATCTTAAGTCCGATATGCTCCGTATGTTTACATAAGTGCCATTCTCATATTGAAATCCCGTCGCGTGGGGTCGCGGGCAGGGGGCGCTTCTTCGGCTGTAGCGGTTTTGCGTGAAAGGTTATTGGCGTCTCGGCGCCATCCAGGGAAAGGCATTTATTATGAAGAGCTTGAAAACTTACCTCGCCGCCGCCGCCTCGGCGGGGGCTTTGGCGATCGCCGCGCCGGCCAGCGCAACGACGCTAACCACCGACTTCGGCGCTTGGTCGGCGGCCGTCGGCTCCTATCAGGAGACGTCCAACTTCGGGGCGGAATTCAGGACCGTGAATTCGGTTTCTTTGAACGGCGGCGTAACGCTGACGTCGAACAACCCGCAAACTGTGTTGCAGGTGCCAGGCAGCTGGGCGACCTGGTCGGGAGGTTATACGGGCCAAGTCCTGACCAGCGCACAGAACTCGGACACCTTCACGGTGTCGCCTGCGACCAAGGCTCTCGGCTTCTATGCCGAGCCCAGCAACTTTGCCGTCTATGACGTGACGCTGACCCTCGGCTCGGGAGCCTCTATCACGGAGGCTGTGAACGGCGACGGCGGCGCGGCATTCTTCGGCTGGTATGGCGGCGGCGTGTCTTCCTACACGATTTCGGCTGATCCGGCCGCTGGGGGCTTCGCCACCGGCGAATTCTTCGTCGGCGCCACGGTCCCCGGCCCGGTCCCCGGCGCGGGCGTCGCCGGCCTTGCGGCGCTGGCGCTCGCCGGCCTCTACACCCGCGCCCGCCGCGCCTGAGCGCGCCGCCGCCCGACTGTCAAACCCTTCGGCCGCCGCCCTTTTCGGGCGGCGGTTTTTTTGGGCGCTGCGAGGCGATAGTTTCGCGCTGTGGTACTTTTGCCACAGGTTAACGAAATCTTAAGTCCGACATGCTACGTATGTTTACATAAGGCCCATTCTCATATTGAAATCCCGGCGCGTGGAGTTGCGGGCAGGAGCGCTTCTTCGGCTGTAGCGGTTTTGCGTGAAAGGTTATTGGCGTCTCGGCGCCGTCCAGGGAAAGGCATTTATTATGAATAGCTTGAAAGCGTACCTCGTCGTCGCCGCTGCGGCGACGGCGCTCATGGTGGCCAGTGCGCCCGCCAAGGCGGACACGCTCACGCTCGACGCGGGCTGGAGCAGCTTCAACTTTGGGGGAGTAGGCAGCTCCTGGGACACCTCCTACACCTTCACGGTCAGCTCGACCGCCTATCTCAACGTCGCGGACGGCTACCTGTCTGGGGATCAATTCGCCGTTAGCGTAAACGGCTCCGCCAATATCCCGACGTCGGTTCCGACGACATTCAACCAGCAGATCGGCGCGGATTACACGAGCGCTTTCGAGAGCGGCGGCCAGTGGAGCGCCCTGCAACTCGAGGTGGGTCCCGGCTCCTACACGGTGTTCGGAACCACGCTCGCTTCCCCCTTCGGAGGCGGCAGCGCGGGCATCGAGCTTGCTTCCACGCTAGATCCCCTCGGCCCTCCGGTGACCGTTTTCGGCGCGCCCGGCCCGGTTCCGGGCGCCGGCCTTGCGGGCTTCGCGGCTCTGGCGCTCGCCGGCCTCTACGCCCGCGCGCGCCGCGCCTGAGCGCGTCGCCGCCTGACTGTCAAACCATTCGGCCGCCGCCCTTTTCGGGCGGCGGTTTTCGTTCAGCCGGCGCTCTGGCGCTGCTACGTTTGCATGAGGCGCAGTTCCATGTTTGCATCTGCTCGCGTGGGTCGCGGGCAGACGGCGCCTTTCCGGCTGCAGCGGTTTGCGTAAAGAATTGATTTATGGCGCCTCGGCGCCGCCCAGAGGGGAGAATTTTTTATGAAGACCTTGAAAGCTTACTTCGTCCTCGCCGCGTCGGCGGGGGCTTTGGCGAGCGCCGCCCCGGCGAGCGCGACGACTCTCGACTTCACGACGCTCCCCTCGGGCGACGTGCCGCAGAACACTTATGCTGGCCAGGGCGTTTCGGCCGTCTTCACGTCGGCCTATCCGTCGGGCCCGGCGACCGACGCGCAGGCCAATATCGGGACAACCTCGGGCCTGACTAACAGCATCTACGGCGCCGGCGGCGACCCGACCCGCTCCAACTACCCCTACTATCCGACGAACCAGTACCTCACCTTCGACTTCTCGCAATCCGTGTCGGGCGTCTCGTTCGACTTCAACAATTACGGCGACAACGGTTTGTCGAGCTATACGGCCTACGACGCTTCCAACAATGTGATCGCCACCGGGCTGCTTCCCAGTGTTGGTCTGCAGACCGTTGCCGGCTCCGGGATCGCCTCCCTCGTCATCTCGAACGGCGAAGATGGCAGCAGAGACTGGATCTACGGCGTTCAAGACCTGTCATTCAGCGCGACCCCCGGCCCCGTTCCGGGCGCCGGCCTTGCGGGCTTCGCGGCTCTGGCGCTCGCCGGCGTCTACGCTCGCGCCCGCCGCGCCTGAGCGCAACGCGCATTCCCTCTCCCCGCAAGCGGGGGGAGGGAGCAGCAACGCCTTACTCCTGCGGCTTTTTCAGAGTCTTATCCGCTTCGCATTGCTTGAGCGGCTCCTGCACGGCGTTGATCACCTTTTTAACCCGCATGGCGCTCAGATCCGTCTGCACGGTCAGGCAGGCGCAGCCGTAGCCGTAGTCGCCGTTGGTCTTGACCCATTCCTTCGTCGTGAAATCCGGCAGATTATCCATGCCATAGGCTTGATAGCCGCCCTGCGCGCCAAGCTCCCAATTGCCCTTCTGGTCGGTGAGCCACCAGTTTCCGGGCGTCGGATTGACGATCCAGCCACAGCGTTTTTCGTTGGCGAGCGCGGGGAAGGCGACCGCCACGAGCGCCAGGGCGAGGAGCGTCAGGCGTGAGGGGAAGAGAAACATCCGGCGGTCTCCGAAAGGATTGCGGCGCCGCGTCACAGTTCAGCCAAAGGCCGGACTTCGCCGAAGCGACAATGCGTAATATATTCCGCCCGGAACCGGCGCAAACGGCCGTCGGGGGTGACTTCGGCTCTGTCTACGGAAAGGCTGCACTCGATGACCTTCGTTGCGCCCGCGCCGAACGCGCCTCAGGGACGGCCCTTCGCCTCGCCGCTGGCGCGCCGTCTCGCGCGGGAGGCTGGGTTCGACCTCGCGGCGCTGGCGGGTTCCGGCCCGCACGGGCGCATCGTCGAACGCGACGTGGCGGATGCGCTCGCTAAGGGGCGAAAGCCCGAGGGCGGGAGGCCCGCCGCGCCGATCCTTGCGCCGCAGCCTTCGGACGAGGCGGCCCGCAAGCTCTTCGAGGTCGATAGTTTCACCGAAGTCCCGCATGACACGATGCGCAAGGCGATCGCCCGGCGCATGACCGAAGCCGCGCAGACGATCCCTCACTTCTACCTCACCTGCGATTGCGAGATCGACGCGCTCTTGGCGTTGCGCGAGGAGTGCAACGCGGCGGCGCCCGGCCTCGCCGAGGGAAAGCCCGCGTGGAAGCTCTCGGTCAACGACTTCATCGTGAAGGCTTTGGGCGTCGCCTTGCGCGACGTGCCGGCCGCACGCGTCACCTTCACGCAAGAGGCGATGCTGCGCCACAAGCATAGCGACATCGGCGTCGCGGTGGCGTTGGCCGACGGCGGCCTCGTCTCGCCGATCGTGCGCCGCGCGGAGGAGAAAGGCGTCCGCGAGATCTCGGCGGAGTTTCGCGACCTTTCGGCCCGCGCCAAGGAACGGCGCCTGAAGCCGCATGAATATGAGGGCGGAGTTGCCGGGCTCTCCAATCTCGGCATGCGGGGGATCAAGCATTTCACCGCGCTGATCAACCCGCCGCAGTCGACCATCCTCGCGGTCGGCGCGGGCGAGCGGCGCGTCATCGTGCGGGAGGGGGCGCCCGCCGTCGCGACGCTGATGACCGTCACGCTCTCCTGCGATCACCGCGCCGTCGACGGCGCGCTGGGCGCCGATCTCCTCGCCGCCTTCAAGCGCGCGATCGAGCATCCGATCGCGCTGCTGGTGTAAGATAGGCATAGCGATTCGCGGGGCCGCGCGAGGCAAGGTCCCGCACGGAACCGCGGCCATCAGCAAAGGGCGATCGACGCGCGCCATGACCAGACACTCGAGGCCGCGCGCCCAAAGCGCCAGAGGCAGGGCGTCGCAGCTGATCCTTGCCTTCGCCGCGAGCCTCGTCTCCCTCGGCGCGCTCGCGCAGGACGCGCCTGCTGTCGAGGAGCCGGTCTTTCCATCGGTGCTCGCGCCGCTGGCGCCCGAAAGCCCGGCCCCCGCAAGCCCTGCGGCGGAGACTCCGACCCCGAAGCCCAAGCCGAAACCCAAGCCGCAGCCGCCTCGCGAGACGGCGCTTTCCGACGATCCGACGCCGGCGCTACAGCCGGAGACGTATTTCGCGACAGCCAAGGCCGCGGAACGCTACGGGATCATCGTCGATCAGGGCGGCTGGCCACGCGTCGGCGTCAAGCTCAATCCGGGCGCGAAGGGCGCGGGCGTGCTGGCGCTGCGCCGCCGCCTCGCCGCCGAGGATGATGCGGTGGCCACGACCGGTAACGTCTTCGACGCCGCGCTCGCCGGGGCGGTCAAGCGTTTCCAGTTCCGCATGGGGCTCCGCCAGACCGGGATCGTCGCGGGCGCGACGCTGCGCGAGCTCGACGTTCCTGCGGACACGCGCTACCGGCAGCTCTCCGCCAGCGCGATGCGCCTGGCCAGCGTCGATTTCCCCTATGGGCCTCGCTATATCGCCGTGAACATTCCTTCGACGGCGGTCGACGCCGTCGAAGGCGATCGCGTCGTGCGCCGCTATGCGGCCATCGTCGGCGGTCCCGAGCATCATTCGCCGGAAGTCGCCGCCAAGGTAATGGCGATCAACATCAATCCGACTTGGACCGTGCCGGTTTCGATCATCAAGAACGAGATCGCGCCCAAGATGCAGCAGGACCCTAATTATCTTTCCCGCATGCACATCCGCGTGCTGAACCATCAGAACGAGGAGGTCGATCCGCGCCGCATCGACTGGTCGAGCGAGCGCGCGCTGAATTACACGCTGCGTCAGGATTTGGGCGCGCACAATTCGCTCGGCCTCATCCGCATCTCCATGCCGAACCCGCACGCCGTCTATATGCACGACACGCCGTCGCGCAATCTTTTCGCCAATGATTATCGGTTCCTCTCGCATGGCTGCGTGCGCGTGCAGGGCGTGGAGGAGCTGGCGCTCTGGCTGTTGCAGGGCGACGGGCAGAACCAGTGGGATACGGAGACGCTAAAGGCGAAGATCGCGAGCGGCGAGCGCGAGGACGTGCGCTTGAATCATCCGGTGCCGGTCGTCTGGGTCTATATGACGGGCTGGGTCTCGGCCGACGGGACCGTGCATTTCCGCGACGACGTCTATGGCGTGGATGACGGCGACGCGCTGGCGCAGTGAGTCTCGTGCCGGAGTGCGCTCAGACCGCCTCCTTGTCGCGTTCGCCCGTGCGGATGCGGACGACCTGGTCCATGGTGTAGACGAAAATCTTTCCGTCGCCGTGCGTTCCGGTCCTCGCAATTCCAACGATTGTATCGATCACCTTTTCAACCAGCTCGGCGTTGACGACGACCTCGATTTTGAGCTTGGGGACGAGCATCGCGACATAGTCGGCGTTTGGGTACACGTCGGTTCGCCCGGCTTGCCGCCCGTAGCCTTTCACCTCCGTGACGGTCAGCCCGAGGGCGCCGATCTTGCGCAAGGCCTCCTTCACCTCGGTCAGCTTGAACGGGCGAATGACTGCCGTCACACATTTCATTGTTGCATCCTTAGCCAAAGCCGCGACGCCGCCACCTAGGCTCGATCATGTCGAAAAGCGCTCCCACCAGCAATCGAAAAGCGGGCGCTACGGCCCCGCTCCACGCTTTGCGCTGGCGTTGCATGGGGAGTTCTTAGGTCGCTGAGACAGCGTGTATCACGCACTATCGACCGAGGCGGCGAATTCCGCCGCCCGCCGCCCGACGATCGTCGGAAGGCTCGCGTTCTCGCCAGCGAGACGCGTCGCGAGGCTCCGCTTGATCCGGGAAATCAGTCCCGGTCCTTCGAAGACGAGCGCGGAATAGAGCTGCAGCAGGATCGCCCCGGCTTCGAGCTTGGCGAAGGCCGCCTCGGGCCCGTCGATCCCGCCCACGCCGATCAAGGGAAATTGCTCCTCGACGCGCAGATAGGTCTCCGCGAGGCGCCGCGTGGAGAGCGAGAAGAGCGGTCGGCCGGACAATCCGCCAGCCTCCTTCGCGAGCGGTGAGCGCAGAGTCTCCGGGCGCGAGATCGTCGTATTGGAAACGATCATGCCATCGATCTTCGCGTCGCGAGCGACGCGCACCATTCCGTCGAGCTGATCGAGCGTCACGTCAGGCGCGATTTTCAGCAACAGGGGCGGCCGTCGTTCCGCCCGCTCGCGCGCGTCGAGCACGCGCGCAAGAAGCGTCCGCAGGGCGTCGGCTTCCTGGAGATCGCGCAGGCCGGGTGTGTTGGGGGAAGAGATGTTGATGGTCAGATAATCGGCGACATTTGCAAATATTTCGACGCCCGCGACATAATCGGCGACGCGATCGGCCGAGTCCTTGTTCGCGCCGACATTGACCCCGACGATCACACGCCGCTCGCGCGCGGAAAGCCGCGCAAGCGCCGGGGCGTGGCCGTCATTGTTGAAGCCGTAACGGTTCACGATGGCGCGGTCTTCGATCAGTCGGAAGACGCGCGGGCGGGAATTGCCCAACTGCGCAAGCGGTGTCAGCGTTCCCACCTCGACGAAACCAAATCCCAATCCCGGGCTCGCGTCGAAAATCTCGGCGTTCTTGTCGAAACCAGCCGCAAGGCCCAGCGGATTGTCGAAGGCGAGTCCGAAGGCGGTCGTCTTTAAGCGCGGATCGTCGATCGGCGGACGGGCTCTGGGGAGAAGGCGCAAGGCCGCGATCGTCGCGCGATGCGCAGTCTCCGGGTCGAGCCCGCGCAATGCGGTCGCGGCGAGATCGAAGATCATGTCTCGAGGCTCGAAAAATCGTGACGGCCGTCGGCGCCAAGCGGCAGGGGGCGAGACCAGAGCACGGCGGAGAGCGGCAGCGGTCCGTAAAGATGCGGGAAGAGATCGCCGCCCCGCGAGGCCTCCCACTTCAGCGCTTCGCCAAGTTGCACTGCGTCGATCGCGACGAGCAGCAGGTTATCTTCGCCCGCGAAATGCCTTGCGGCGGTTTCGGCGACCTGCGCTCGTGTCGAGAAATGGATGAAGCCGTCGGCGAGATCGACGGGGGCGCCGCCGAAGGACTCGGCTCCTGTCGGCCACAGGAAAGCAGGAACGATCTTGTAGACGACCTCGGCGCCGCCGGGCGCAAGATCGGTCATTCGGCGGCCTCGGCGGGCTTGGCCGCGAGCTTTTCGCGGCTTGGCAGCCGCGCCACCACGCCGATCAGCGCACGATCGGAGAGGGCGACGAGCCGCTCGCCGCGATTGAGCCACTCGACCGCGTCCTCGATCGTCTCCGCCTCGGCGAGCTTGGTCTCGGCGAGCGCACGATCGGCGCTGATCTGGCCCTTTTGGCGCGGCCGGCGCGAGGGCAGCCATCGCTCGTGCAGCTCGCGCAGTTGCACATCGTCGTGAAGCGCCTGCAGGCCGTTCGCTTCATCCTCGCCGGAGCGCTGTAGGCTTTTGTAGAGCGCCTTGGCTCTCTTGGCGACCGGCGGCGTCGTCGTCTCCTCGGGCGTGTTGAGCACGCCCGCGCGACGAAACACGAGCCCGAGCCAACGCTGTCCCGTCAGATAGGAAATCGGGATCGACAGAATGAGGCCGGCGATCGTCGGCGACATCCAGGCGACGAGCGAAGGCGAGATCAGAAGGCCGGCGATGAGGCTCAGCACGCCCATGGCGACATGCGAGCGATGGCGGCGCACGATCGCGGTGAACGGAACGGAGCCGTCGTCGCGCCGCTGCGGGTCCCATCCCGTGTCGAAGCCGAAGACGATATGCAGCACATGGCCCGTCTGGATCAGCATCATGATGGGCGCGAGCAGCGCCGACAGCACGATCTCGAAGGCCGTGGAGACGAACAGCATCAGCGCGCCGCCCGCGCCGCGCCGGGTCTCGCCCTCCCAGAGCGCGACGAGCAGGCCAAAGAATTTTGGGGCGAGCAGAATGGCCATCGTGAGGGCGAAGAGCTCGAGCGAACGCTCGGCGTCGAAGCGCGGCCACACCGGAAAAATTCCGAATTCCGCGGTGAAATACTCGGGACGGAAATAGCTCGCCTGAAAGACGAGCGCGATGCCGACGAAGAGCTGCATCAGCCACAGGGGCGAGGTCAGATAGCCGAAGATGCCTGTCAGGAAGTGTTGGCGGCTCGCCCAGTGGAAGCCCCTGCCGAAAAGAATCCGGCTGTGCTGCAGATTGCCTTGGCACCAGCGCCGGTCGCGGATCGACAGATCGATCAACGACGGCGGGCTCTCCTCGTAAGAGCCGCCGATCGTCGGCAGCATGTAGACGGCGTAGCCCGCGCGGCGCATCAGGGCGGCTTCGACGAAGTCGTGACTCATGATGTGGCCGCCCCACGGCGGGCGGCCGCGCAGGTCCGGCAGGCCGCAATGCGCGGCGAAGGCCTCGGTGCGGATGATTGCATTATGGCCCCAGTAATTGCCGTCGCGGCCCATCCATTCGGAGAGGCCCACGGCGATCACCGGTCCATAGATGCGCGCGGCGAATTGCTGAACGCGCGCAAATAGCGTGTTGCGGTTGATGACGAGCGGGAGGGTCTGAATGACGCCCGCGTCGGGGTCGGCCTCCATCGCCGCCGCGAGCCGGACGATCGTCCGCCCGCTCATGAGGCTGTCGGCGTCGAGCACGACCATGTGCTTGTAAGCGCCGCCCCAACGACAGACGAACTCCGCGACATTGCCCGCCTTGCGGCTCGTGTTCTTCTCGCGCCGGCGGTAGTAGACACGCGCGCCGGCAGAGCCCAGCCGGCGACGCAGAGCGATGAAAGCGCGCTCCTCGGCGATCCAGACGTCGGGGTTCGTCGTGTCGGAGAGGAAGAACCAGTCGAAATTCGCCCCGAGCCCCGTCGCCTCGACATCCTCGAAGATCGCCTGCAGAGTCGCGAAGACTCGGCTCGGTACCTCGTTGTAGATGGGCATCACAACGACGCTCTTTTCCCTCAAGGAGGTCGGCATCGGCGGTGCGGGACGCCGCCGCAAGAGGACGACGAAGCCGACGATCGCGCTCGTGAAGGAAAGTGCGATCCAGGAAAAGTTGAGAACGAAAAGCGCAAGCAGCGCCCATTTCGGAGTCGTGACGCCGCCGACGTCGATTACCCGGTACATTTCATGGGCGCCATAGGCGGTGAGCGCCGCGCCGCCGCCGAAGGCGACGAGACGCGCGAGCCATGGGTTCGCCCCCACGGTTTGGGCGGGCGCGCCTTCGCCTTCGCGAGCCGCCGCCGGACGTCGCCGCCGGCTGCGGGAGTCGAATTTGAAGATGTTTTGCGCCGGCATCGACAGCCGGCTCTCGACCGGCGTGGGCGGCGCATTGAGGGCAATATCCCCCTCCACAAGCGAAGCCGCCTGCGGGTAGTCGATCTCCGAAGTCTCGTTCACAGCGTCCATCGATAAATCCAGGACTCGCTGATCTGCTCGTCACCCGCTTTGAGCTCTAGGCGCAGCTCGCTGTAGGTCTCCCCGTTCGGGTCGAGCTCAAACACCACCCGGTGCGTCTTGCTCGCCGGATCATACGCATCATGCAACTTCACGGCTGCTCCCGGTTTCGCGCTGAGGCTTGCTTGCGCAGGGGGCCGCGAGGGGTCTCCCAACGCCTCGCCGCTGAAGACCACGACAAAGCGGCGACGTTTGGGCGCGCCTCCACGGCCGCTCCGGGCCGCCGACACCACCGCGAGCGGCGGCCGGGTTGGGGGATTCCAGCACCAGAACTGGCGATAGGCGAACTTCCTCTCGGAATTCGCCGCGAGGCGGTCCTTGGGACGCCAATAGGCGATGATGTTCTGGTTGAACTCCGATTCCGAAGGGATCTCGACGAGTTGCACCGAGCCCTCTCCCCACTCGTGATGCGGCTCGATCCATATCGAGGGGCGCTGCTCCCAGTGCTCATTGTCATCCTGATAGGCGCCGATGTCCCGATTGCGGACGAGAAAGCCGAAACCCTTCGGATTGGCGTCGATGAAGGAGGAAAATTGCAAGCTGTTGCGATTGGAGAGCGGACGCCACAGCCACTCGTTATTGCCCGTGTGGATTTGCAGCCCGTTCATCTCACAGGCGGCGGGGCGAATATCGTCGAGGCGCCGCTGGTCGAGGGGCGTGAAAAATGATGCTCCGGCAAGACTTGCCAAGCCGATATGGTCGAGCTCGACGCGTGGCAGAAGCGTGAGCTCCACGTCGATGATCGTGGCCTCGACGGAGCGCAGGGTGAACATATAGACGCCCACGACGCTTGGAGAGTCGAGGAGGGCGTGAATGACGAGCGTGTCGTCTCCGGCCGGCGGCGTCTCAATGTAGAATTCCCGAAATATCGGATATTCCTCGCCCGGATCGGCTGTGCGGATCGACAGCCCGCGCGCGGTGACGCCCCATTTTTTCTGACCGGCGGCCTTGGCGCGATAGAAGCTCGCCCCCAGAAATTGAAGGCAGGCCGCCCCGTCCACCGGCTTTCCGCTGGCGCCGTTCGGCCAGACGCGGAAGCCCGCGATAGCCGCCTCCGGCAGTCTTTCCGGCGGCTTTTGCGACCCGAAGGAGAACTGCTGCAAAACCGGCCGCAGAGGCTCGCCCATGCCGCCCTCGACGAGGAAAATCTTGACCGGCGCCCCGTAGACCCAGCCCCGCAGCACGGGCTCGAGTGTAAAATTCCTTTGATCGCTGGCCCAGATTCGCGCCTCCGGACGCACTTCCGCCGCCTCATATTGCTCGCGCGAGAGGCGCGCGAAGTAGTCCGGAAGATCAGCGGTCGGCGCAGCGAAGGGTTGCTTGAGGAGGTCTCGCGCGCGCGCCAGAAGGCCGTCGCGCGTGAAGGGGACGCTTGGCTCTTGGCCTGAGCTCTGCGCCTTCGCTTCTCCACCGGGCGGGACGACGGCGGCGGCGAGCGCGCCGAGCGCGCCCTTTAACAATTCTCGACGTTCGACCATCTGTTGCGCAAACCTAGGGAGGCGCCGCCCCGCGGACCCTTCGCTACCTGTATACGAGTACGCAGAGGTTCCGAAACCGAATTCTTCAATGGGGTGTGAGTTTCCGATTGCAACGGGTCGCGATCTTTGCGTGCAATCCGGACTTCGAATCTGCGCCGAAACTGATAAAAGGAGCGCCAACTCACTCCCCTCACGCTCCAGCGAAGGATTGCCGCAGCGCATGTCGTCCTTAGAAGAGCGCCGCGCTCTCGCCGTCGTGCTGGCCGCCGGCGAAGGCACGCGGATGAAATCGGCTTTGCCGAAGGTTCTCCACCGGGTCGCGGGCCGCACGATGCTCGCCCATGTGCTGGCGAGCGTCGAGGCCGCGCGCATGGCCGACGTCGCCGTCGTCGTCGGCCCGGGGCGCGACGATGTGCGCGCAGAAGCCCACCGCGCATGGCCGCAATCGCAGGTTTTCGTGCAGGAAGAACGACGCGGCACGGCGCATGCGGTGCTCGCGGCCCGCGAGGCTCTGGCCAAGGGCTATGACGATCTCCTGATTCTCTTCGCCGACACGCCACTCGTGAGACCGGAGACGATGCAGGCCCTGCGGCGGGCGCTCGCCGAGGGCGCGGCGGTCGCGGTTCTCGGCTTTCGTCCGGGCTCTCCCTTCGGGTACGGCCGGCTCGTGCAGGACGCGTCAGGCGCGCTCCTCGCCATCAAGGAGGAGAAGGACGCAACTCCCGCCGAGCGCGCCATCGACCTCTGCAACGCCGGCCTCATGGCGCTTGACGGGCGCCGTGCGCTGGCGCTCCTGTCGCAAATCAACGATCGCAACGCGAAGGACGAGTTCTATCTGACCGACGTCGTCGGGCTTGCCCGCGCCGCGGGGCTGGAAACCCGCGTCGTGCTCGGTGAAGAGAGCGAAGTCTTGGGCGTAAACGACCGCGTCCAACTCGCCGAGGCCGAGAGGATCGCGCAAGATCGTGTGCGCCGCGCCGCGATGGAGAGCGGCGTCACGATGATTGATCCCGCGTCCGTTTATCTGAGCGCCGACGCCTCGATCGGCCGCGACGTGACGATCGAGCCGCATGTCTGGATCGGCCCCGGGGTCGAGATCGCCGAAGGCGCGGTGATCCACGCCTTCTCGCATCTCGAGCAGGCGAAGATCGGGCCGGGCGCGAATGTCGGCCCTTTCGCGCGGCTGCGGCCCGGCGCCGATCTCGCCGACGGCGCGAAGGTCGGCAATTTCGTAGAGATCAAGGCGGCGAAGATCGGGGCTGGCGCGAAGGTCAGCCATCTGACCTATATCGGCGACGCCGAGGTCGGGGCCGAGGCCAATATCGGCGCAGGAACGATCACCTGCAATTATGACGGGTTTCTCAAATATCGCACCGTGATCGGCGCGGGCGCCTTCATCGGCTCCAATTCGTCGCTCGTCGCGCCCGTCACGATCGGCGCCGGCGCCTATGTGGGGTCAGGCTCCGTCGTGACGCAGGATGTGAGCGCCGATTCCCTCGCCATCTCGCGCGGACAGCAGGTCGAGAAACCCGGCTGGGCGCGGGTCTTTCGCCAGATGCAGCTCGCCAAGAAGCGCCAGAAATGACGCCGACACGGCGGGAAAGGAAGGGGCGGAGCGCCGGGGTCGCGGTCGCCGAAACTACCGTGGCGTGGCTCGAGCCTTCCGAATTCTCCGAAGCGCTAGCCTTTTACCGTTCGGTTGGTTATTCCGGCGGCGTTTTGCCAGAGGATTCCGTTGTCGGCGCCAGGCTCGGGGGCAGTCTGATCGGCTTGGTCCGTCTCAGCCGGGAGCATGGAGGCCTGACGCTGCGGGGAATGCAAGTCGCCCAAGCCTTCCAGCGCCGAGGAATAGGATCGCGTTTGCTCGAGACGCTTGCAGTGCGGATCGCGGACGAAGAATGCTTTTGCTTGCCGCATGAGTGGCTCGCCGGATTCTACGGTCAGATCGGGTTCGAACGGATCGAGGAGTTGCGGGCGCCAGCCTTTCTTCAGGGTCGACTGCGGACCGGCAGAAAAAAGCATGCAAGCATGATTGTGATGAGAAGACAGTACGCGACAGTTGGAGGCGGCTTGAACCGGTCGTGAGGCCTGTGGGCCGGCCATTTGCGTCGGATTCGCATGGCGCATCCGCAGGAACTGCTAACGGGAGGTCATGTATGTGCGGCATCGTCGGAATCCTGGGTCGAGAGCCGGTGGCGCGCGACATTCTGGAGGCCCTGCGCCGTCTCGAATATCGCGGCTATGATTCCGCCGGGATCGCGACGCTCGAGGGCGGGAAGCTCACACGCGTGCGCGCCAGCGGCAAGCTGCGCAATCTCGAAGAAAAGCTCGCCGCACAGCCCCTCAAGGGCCATATCGGCGTCGGCCATACGCGTTGGGCGACGCATGGCCGACCGACCGAGAACAACGCGCATCCGCATGCGGCGGAGAAGGTCGCCGTCGTCCATAACGGCATCATCGAGAATTTCCGCGAGCTGCGCGAGGAGCTCATCGCCAAGGGCCATGTCTTCGCGAGCGAGACGGACTCGGAGGCCGTGGCGCATCTCGTCGCGGAGGAGCTGCGCGGCGGCGCGACGCCGGTTCAAGCCGTCGGCCGGGCTCTGAAGCGGCTCAAGGGCGCTTTCGCTCTGGTGTTTCTCTTCGAGGGCGAGGAGAATCTCCTCGTCGGCGCGCGGCGCGGCTCGCCGCTCGCCGTGGGCTTCGGCCCCGACGGCGCCTATCTCGGCTCCGACGCCCTGGCGCTTGCGCCCTTCGCGACCGAGATCGCCTATCTCGAAGAAGACGACTGGGTGGAGCTTTCCCGCGAGCGAGCGGTCTATCGCGACGCCGAGGGCAAGATCGTCGAACGCGCGCGCAAGCCTCTGCAAGCGGGATCGCTCCTCGTCGACAAGGGCAATTACCGCCACTACATGGCCAAGGAAATCCACGAGCAGCCCGAGGTCGTGGGCCGCACGCTGGCGCATTACCTCGATCTCGCGAAGGGAGTCGTGCGGCTGCCCTTCGACCTCCCCTTCGACCCCAAGGCGCTGACGCGGGTGACGATTTCCGCCTGCGGCACGGCCTTCTACGCCGGTGTCTTGGCGCGCTATTGGCTGGAGCGCTTCGCGCGCCTTCCCGTCGACATCGACATCGCCTCCGAGTTCCGCTACCGCGAGTTGCCGCTCGCCAAGGACGGGCTGATGATCGTCGTCTCGCAGTCGGGTGAGACCGCCGACACGCTGGCGGCGCTGCGCTACGCAAAGGCGGAGGGCCAGCATATTTTGTCGATCGTCAACGTCGACACCTCGACCATTGCGCGAGAAAGCGAGATCGCGGCGCCGACGCTCGCCGGCCCGGAGATTGGCGTCGCCTCCACCAAGGCCTTCACCTGCCAGCTCGCGGTCTTCGCCTGTCTCGCGCTGGCGCTCGGCCGCGCGCGCGGTGTGTTGAGCGAGGCGCAGGAAAAAGAGCTCGTCGCCGAGCTCATCGCGACGCCAGCCCTAATGGCGCAGGCCCTGAAGAACGAGGCGCGGATCGAGCCCCTGGCGCGCGACGTGGCGCGCGCCTCCAGCGCGCTTTATCTCGGGCGAGGACCGTCCTACCCCTTGGCGCTGGAAGGCGCTCTGAAGCTCAAGGAGCTCTCCTACATCCATGCGGAGGGCTATGCAGCCGGGGAGCTGAAGCACGGCCCCATCGCGCTCATTGACTATGCGATGCCGGTCATTGTGCTCGCGCCGCATGACGCGAGCCTCGAGAAGACCGTGTCCAACCTGCAGGAAGTCGCGGCGCGCGGCGGCCATCTGATCCTGATTGGCCCGCAAAGCGCCCGAACGGCCGCTGCCGCAGATCTCGCCGGCTTCCTCGAGATGCCCGAGGAGGCGGCCGGCGCCTTTGCGTCTCTCGTCTATGCGATCCCTGCGCAGCTTCTCGCCTACCATGTCGCGGTCTTCATGGGAAAGGACGTGGATCAGCCCCGCAATCTCGCAAAAAGCGTCACGGTGGAGTAGGCCCGCCTTGATTTCGGCGTCTTTTGACGGCGATTCGCAGCGCCATTGACAGGGCGCGGCCCAGGCTGGTCTATGCTCCCGCCCGCCGCCTCCCAAGTGAAGGAAGGTCAATCTGTCGTCTTTCGCCGTCCCGCCCCAGATCTTCGAGCCCTTTACGCGGGCTTGGCAACACAAGGAACTGATCCGCGCCGTCGTGCGACGGGAGTTCGTCTCGCGCTTCCGCGGATCCATGCTCGGTCCGCTCTGGGCGGTGCTCTCGCCGCTCATCATGATGCTGGCCTATACGGCGATGTTTTCTTTGACCCTGCCGGAACTCGCCGCGCCGACGGGCATCGCGAATTACGCCGCGAACATCTTCGTGGGCCTGATCATGTTCAACCTGTTCAGCGAGCTCGCCTATCGCGCGCCGATGCTGCTCCATGAGCATGTGAATTTCGTCAAGAAGTCGATCTTCCCGAGCGAGACCATCGCCTGGACGGTCACGATCCGCGCCCTCACCTATGCGGGCGTCGCCTTCCTGGTGTTCGTCGTCTTCCGCCTGCTCACCGGCGGAAGCTTTCACTGGACGATCGTCCTCGCGCCCTTCATCCTTATCCCCTACACCCTCTTCATCTTAGGGGTCGTCTGGTTCCTGATGGCGCTCGGGGCCTTCACGCGCGACGTCGCGCATGTGATGGCCTCCATCGTTCCGATTCTGATGTTCGGCACGCCGGTCTTCTATAATTTCAGCCAGGTGCCGAGCAATCTCGCCCTCTGGCTCCGGATAAATCCGATCGGCGATTACATCGAGATGATGCGCGACATCACGCTGCACGACAGGCTGCCCAATCCCTTCGGCTACATCGTCGTCGTCGCCATCTCTTATGCGGTCTTCCTCCTCGGATACCAGTTCTTCATGCGCTACAAATCGGTGATCGTCGATGTCATCTAATCCCGTCATGATCGCCACCCAAGGGCTCGCCAAGGCGTTCCAGCTCTACGCCCATCAGAACGACCAGCTGAAGCAGATCCTCTTCGGCTCCTGGCAGCGCTACTACCGGGAAAAATGGGTGCTCAACGACGTGACCTTCGAGATTTCGCAAGGCGAATGCGTCGGCCTCATCGGGCGCAACGGCGCCGGCAAGACGACGCTCCTGCAAGTCCTGTGCGGCATCACCCGGCCGACGCGCGGCCTCTTCTATGTCGGCGGCCGCATCGCCCCCATTCTCGCGCTCGGCTCCGCCTTCGACGGGTTGCTGACGGGCCGGGAGAACGCCCGCATCGGCGCGGCCATCCTCGGTCTTTCGCACCGTGACGTCGACGCCTGCATCGAGGACATCAAGAGCTTCGCGGATATCGGCGCCGCCTTCGAGGAGCCGATGCGCACCTATTCCAGCGGCATGGTCGCACGCGTCGCCTTCGCGATCTGCGTCTTCGTCAAGGCCGATATTCTCATCGTCGACGAGGCGCTCTCCGTCGGCGACGAGACATTCCAGAAGAAATGCGAGGCTTATATCGCCGATTTCGCCAGGACCGGCACCTCGCTGATCGTCTCGCACTCCCTGGAATTCATCTGCGAGCTCTGCACCCGCGTCGTCTGGCTGGAGGGCGGCGTCGTGAAGGCCGACGGCGACCCCAAAGAGGTCGTCGCCGCCTACCGGCAGGCGATGGCGGCCTGAGACGCGCCGGCGGAAGCGCGTCCCCGCCGTCATTGCGCGGAACGTAGCGACAAATTTGACCAACCCTTGGCCTGGTCAGTGCCCCTTCACTTCCGGTAGCGCCGAGCTTGGCCCGAAGATCACCTGGGACGGATCGCGCTCGAAGTCTTTGGCGGCCTTGCTAAGCGTGTCGACGGCGCGGCGCGCGTCGATCGCCAGCTGCTGATATTGCGGCAGGCCCGTCTGCGTGAACTTATTGATGTTCTCCGAGAGCCCCGCGAGGTTGTCGGCGATGTTCTTCACAGTCTTCGGATCAAGCGCCTTGATGGTCTTGTCGGCGCTGCCGATCAGATGATCGAACTTCTCTGCGACCGGCCTCAGCGTGTGCATGAAGGCGGCGGAGTCCTTGATGAGGCTCGCGGTCGGCTCGCTGTTGTCGGCGAGCGTCTTGCTGAAGGTCTCTATGTTCTTGACCGAGGCCGAAAGCGAGTTGGCGTTATCCTCGATCAGCCTGTCGAGCTTCTCCAGCACATTGCCGGCGCGTGTGGAAAGCCGCTGAACATTGTCGATGAGGCTCCGCATTTCCGAGGGTTCGGCGGCGATGCGCGGATAGGTCTCGCCGGGTTTCGCGACAAGCGGCGGCGCCTCGGGCGTCGCGCCGACGAGCGAGACGACCGCGACGCCGGTCAAAAGACGCTGCTCGAGCCGCACCCGCGTGTCTGTCTTGACGGGCGTCCTCTTGTCGATGCTGATCAGGAGATCGACGAGGCCCGGGTCCTTGTCGTCAATCTGGAGGCGCGTGACCTCGCCCACCTTCAGTCCGTTGAACTGCACCGCGCTGCCGCGCGTCAGGCCGTCGACAGAGCCGCGCACGATCACCTGATAGGTCTTGAGCTCGGCAGTCTTGCTCGGGCCCGCCACCCAATAGACGAAAGCGAAAGCGCCGAGGGCCACGGCGAGCGCCAGGGCGCCGATCGCCGCAAAACTGGCTCGGGTTTCCATGGCTCAATCCCTTCCTTCGGCTGCGTCCGGGCGCAGGCCGCGCGTCGCGAGAAGCCGGCTTCCCCGTTCCCCGTGGAAATAGTCGCGCAGCCAGGGTTCCTTAGAGTCCAGCAGCTTTTCGATGGGACCTTCTCCGATCACTTTTCCGTCATAGAGGGCCGCGACGCGATCGCAGATCGCATAGAGACTGTCGAGATCGTGTGTGACCATGAAGACCGTCAGCCCCAGCGTCTTTTGCAGCGTGCCGATGAGCCGGTCGAACGCCGCCGCGCCGATGGGGTCGAGGCCCGAGGTGGGCTCGTCGAGGAACAGCAGTTCCGGGTCGAGCGCCAGGGCTCGCGCTAGCGCGGCGCGCTTGACCATCCCGCCCGATAATTCGGACGGAATTTTGTCCGCCGCGCTCGGCGGCAACCCGACGAGCTCGATTTTGAGCATTGCGAGTTCGTCCATGAAGCGCTGCGAAAGATCGAAACTCTCACGCATCGGCAGCTGGATGTTCTGCTTGACAGTCAGTCCCGAGAATAACGCGCCGTTTTGAAACAGCACCCCCCAGCGCCGCTCCAACAGACGCAGGTCCGTCTCGCTCAACCGGTCGGGATCCTGGCCAAAAATCTCGATCCGTCCGGATGCCTTCGGAAGCAGGCCGAGAATGGCGCGCGTGAGCACGGATTTCCCCTGGCCCGAGCCGCCGACGAAACCCAGAACCTCCCCACGATAGACGTCGAGGTTGAGGCCCTTCATGACCCTGTGCCGGCCGAACTCGACGACAAGGTCGCGCACGCGGATCACGACCTCCTGGTCCGGATTCGCCCCGTTCCCCCCGTTCATCGCAAGCGCCGCGTCCATCTCCCCCTCTGAGCCTCCGCCCCGCTCCTCAATAGTTGATTGCGGTGAAGAACATCGCAAACACGCCGTCGAGGATGATGACGGTGAAGATACTTTTGACGACGGAGGCGGTCACGCGCCACCCGAGCGATTCGGCGGAGCCCGCTGTCGCCAAACCCTCCTGCGTCGCGATGAGGCCGATCACCAGCCCCATGAAGGGCGCCTTGATCAGCCCGACCGAGAAGGTCCTGGCGCTGACCGCCGTCTGCAGCAGACCGATGAACTCGGAAGGGCTGATGCCGCCGTACCACCAGGACATCAAGATCCCGCCGACCAGCGCCGACATGTCGGCGATGAAGGTCAGGATCGGCAGCGACAGAATGAGCGCGACGACGCGTGGAATGACGAGCACCTCCATCGGCGACATTCCCATGGAGCGGAGCGCGTCGACCTCCTCGCGCACTTTCATCGAGCCGATTTCGGCCGTGATCGCCGAACCGGAGCGGCCGGCGACCATGATGGAAGTGAGCAGCACCCCCATTTCGCGCAGCACCAATATGCCAACGAGATCAACGACATAAATGCTTGCGCCGAAACGCAACAGCTCGTAGATTCCTTGCTGCGCGACGATCGCGCCGACCGTGAAATTTATGATCATGATGATCGAGATGCTGCGAACCGCGAAATTCTCCATTTGATAGATGACAGACACGCCGCGAAAATGTCGCGGCTTTCGCGCCGCGCGGGCCATCCCCGCGACGAACTCGCCGAGAAAGGCGACGATGACGAAAGCGTCTTGCAGGCCCGTTACGATCTGCTCGCCGAGCTCGGCCAAGGTTGCGAGGATCGGATTGATCGGTCGGGATGCGGGCGGCGCCTCGCGAAAGCCGACGCGCTCGAGAAGCAGGGCGTGCTCGGCGTTTGCTCCCTCCAAGGAGACCGCGGCGCCGGCCTCGGCGAGCTCGTGACGAGCCTCGTTCAGGGCAAGGGCCCCCGCCGTGTCGAGCAGATCGAGCGAGGAGAGATCGATCGCGACCGAGCGCGCCCCGCGACCGCGTTTGACGAGATCCTGCGCAGCTCGCTCCAGCTTGCGCGCGGCGGCGATCGTCCAGGCGCCCTTCGGCGCCAGGCGTCGCGCGTCCCCGGAGGCCTGGCCGGAGATTTCCGGCGGCGCCATTGCGACTTTGCCTGTCATTGCGCCTCGTGCGAATTCTCTTAGCTTCGCCAAGGGTCCCTGTCGAGCCCAATGCGGGAAGGCGCGGCGGCATCTTACTCCCAAACCGCAGTAAAATCCGGGACATCCATGGGATATGAGTTGAGCGTCGCGATCGACGTCTTCCCGATAGCCGGGCGCTTCGTCATCGCGCGCGGCGCGAAGACCGAGGCGCGCGTCGTCACCACGACGCTGAAAGACGGCGCCCATCGGGGGCGCGGCGAATGTGTTCCCTACGCCCGCTATGGTGAGAGCGTCGAGGGGGTCGTCGCCGCGATCGAAAGCCTGCGCGAAGCGCTCGACCAAGGCGCCGATCGCGCCGCCTTGCAGGGACTCCTGCCGCCGGGCGCCGCGCGCAACGCGCTCGATTGCGCGTTCTTCGATCTTGAGGCCAAGAGAGAGGGCCGTCGCGCCGGAGAGATCGCCGGTTTTCTGGAACTCAGACCGCTTCTGACGGCCCTCACGCTTTCGGTGGGGACGCCCGAAGAAATGTTTTCCGCCGCGGAGGCGGCCGCAGGCTGGCCTCTCCTCAAGGTGAAGCTGGCGGGGGACGGCGACGCCGAGCGGCTCGCCGCCGTCCGCGCGGGGGCGCCGCAGGCGCGTTTCATCGTCGACGCCAACGAGGCTTGGCGCGAGGCCGATCTCGAGAGGAATTTCGAACTCTGCGCCCAGATCGGCGTCGATTTGATCGAGCAGCCGCTGCCGGCCGGGGCGGACGGGCTCCTCGCCAAAATCGCGCGGCCCGTGCGCGTCTGCGCCGACGAGAGCGCCCACGCGAGCGAAGACTTGGCAGCGCTCTGCGACCGCTACGACGCGGTCAACATCAAGCTGGACAAGACCGGCGGCCTCACCGAGGCGCTGGCGATGGCGAGGGAGGCGAAGCGCCTGGGGCTTTCCATCATGGCCGGCTGCATGGTCGGGAGCTCGCTGGCCATGGCCCCGGCGACGCTCTTCGGCCAATGGGCCGACTGGGTCGATCTCGACGGGCCGCTGCTCCTCGCCAGGGACCGACAGCCGGGGCTCGTCTACGAAGGCGCGACCGTCTTTCCGCCACCGCCGGAGCTCTGGGGCTAGTTGGCCGATTTGAAGGCGGCTTCTTGACAATGCGCCGCCGCTCCAAACTGCGGCGGGGCGAACTGGCCGCCAGCCAACGGAAATCCTTGCTGTGAAGCCCTTATCGATCGCGAAACGATCGAAAACGACTCGCTCCCATTCAAAACCTAGAGCATGTCCTCATGGGAAAACCGCTTCGCGCTTTTCCGGGACACGCTCCGTTTCGTATCTTTCGACGACCCCGTTGATCTGCCGCGCCAATGCCGACGCGTTTTCATCGACCACTATCGTGGTATGAGTCCCTGGCGATTTGACGATCTCTAGACCCCGCGCAAAGAGGCCGCGCCATCCATTGGTCAAATCGTAGCCAGGAAGCAATTCCTCGCCCGGAAACGCGGCCCGAAATAGAACGCCAGCCGCATCGAGCTGGCGCGGCCGCCATGCCTTGCCGGCCAGAAAAGCCAAAAGGATAGCCACCGACCAGTCGATCGGCATACCCTTTTGGTCAAAATGGCCACTAGGACGCTGCTCCGGCAGGAGGCCCTTCTTCATGATGTGGAGGGCGTTCAGCACTATTGCAGGCGCCCGCGAAAGCATCCAAAGAAACAAACGCCAGAAATTTACGAGCCGCACACTCAATCTGGCCAGGAAAGGGGTGTCGCTACTCGCTCCAGTCCCGCCAACGCGCCAGATCCACAGCAAACTCCGCCATCCCATTCCCAGATTGCGTCTCTTTGCGCTATACGCAAAAGCATCGACGAGGAGGACCAATTCGACATTGCCTCCCGCTGCTTGCAGCGAACGTGCGGCTTCGAATGCTATCTTGCCGAAAAGCGAGTATCCCAGAATCACGCACGGCGACGATCCGGCATGCGCAAGCAACAAGTCGCTGTAGAGCACGCCCAGTTGTTCGATGGTCGGCAACGCCGCCCGTTCCGCGGCCGGGATCGTGGGATGCCAGTCTACCGGCAATGGCGCATCGATCGCAAAGATGGCGCGATCCCCACCGATCAACCGCGCGAGCTTATGTTCGACCGGCCCTGCGCCGACCAAATAAAGCGGAAGGCGGGCACGCCCTTCCTGTATCTGCACCACCCGCGGTTGGGATTGAATACGATCCTTCTGCTCAAGCGCCCTCGCCAGCCGCTCGATGGTTGGGTTCTGCAAGAATTCCGGAAGAATCAGACGCGTCGCCAGCGTCTTGTTGATTTGGGCGACGATGCGGATGGCGAGCAGCGAGTGGCCGCCCAGAGCGTAGAAATCGTCTTGCATGCCGACCCGCTTGAGGTCGAGCATCTCGCACCATATCCGCGCCAAAGCCTTTTCGGTCGGCGTTCGGGGCTCAATCGACACTGCGGCGGAGCCTTGCGCCGACACGTCCGGCGCTGGCAGTGCATTGCGATCGAGCTTGCCGTTTGGGGTTAGCGGCAGCGCCTCAAGTCGCACATATGCGGCAGGGACCATGTACTCGGGCAGGGCGCTCGCCAGATGGGCCCGTAAATTGTCGGCGCCAATATCCGCCTTGCCGACAAAGTAAGCAACGAGGCGCTTATCGCCATGCTGATCCTCGCGAGCTAGGACCACGGCCTCGCGCAAATCGGGATGGGTGAGCAACTGGGACTCGATCTCGCCGAGCTCGATGCGGAAACCCCGAATCTTCACTTGGTGATCGAGACGGCCAAGAAATTCGAGCGTATCCTCCGTCAGACGCCGCACTCGGTCGCCAGTGCGATACATTCTCGCGCCGAGCGTCGCCGCGAACGGATCGATCACGAAGCGTTCGCGCGTGAGCTCTGGCCGATTCAGATATCCTCGCGCCAAGCCTTCGCCGCCAATATAAAGCTCGCCGGGCACTCCCACCGGGACCAACTGCGACGCGCCGCTCAAGACATACAACCGTGTGTTGGCGATCGGCGGTCCTATCAGGACCGGCCGGCCGGCTTCCACCTTCCCCACGGCCGACCACACGGTCGTCTCGGTCGGTCCGAACATGTTCCAGAGCGAACCGCAGCGGGTTAGCAATTGATTCGCGAGCTCCTCCGTCCAGGCTTCGCCACCGCACAGGATCTTCAGGTGCGGCGCGCCGGCCCAATGCGCGTCCAGAAGCATCCGAAAAGTCGCGGGCGTGGCCTGAATGACGGTTGCGCCAGACCTCTCTATCAGACCGCTCAGCGCCGCTCCGTCCGCGACGGTTTCGGGGTCGGCGACGACGACGCGCGCCCCACATGTCAGCGGCAGAAATATCTCCAGCGCGGCGATATCGAACGTCAGCGCGGTGATGGCGACGATCGTATCCTCGGCGTCAAGACCCGGCCGGCGCCGCATCGATTCAAGGAAGTTGACCACCGAGCGATGCTCAATCTCGACCCCCTTGGGCTCGCCGGTCGAGCCTGAGGTATAGATCACATAGGCGAGGTCATGCGGGTTCGGCTTTCGGCCAGGCGCGAACGTGCGTTCGAGTCGCGCGTCCGGTGGCGCGACGGCGTCGATCGCGACCACAAGCGAGCCGTGCGGGGGCAATTCGGGCCGCAACCGCTCCTGCGTCAGCAGCACGAGCGGTCGCGCGTCCTCCAGCATGTAAGCAAGTCTTTTGCGCGGATGCGTCGGATCGAGCGGAAGATAGGCGCCGCCCGCCTTCAGCACGCCCAGAAGACCTACGACCATGTCCAGCGAACGTTCCAGAAAGAGCGCCACAAGCGCGTCCGGCCCGACGCCTAGGATGCGGAGCAGGTGCGCAATCGCCTCCGCACGCTGGTTGAGTTCGCTGTATGTCAGTCTACTCTCTCGGAATACCAGAGCGGTGGCGTTTGGCGTCCGCTCCGCCTGTAACTCGAATAATTCATGCACGCATTTCGAAGACACATCCGCTTGCAGCTCGCTCCTTTCGGACAGCAATTGAAGCCGCTCGGGGTTGGTCAATAAAGGAAGCTCCGCGAGGCTCTGGTTGGCGTCCGTAATCGCGGCTTCCAACAGCGTGCGGAGATGGCCGGCCATGCGCTCGATGCGGGCCTCATCAAACAGGTCGGTGCTGTACTCAATATCCAGGTCGATGCTGTCCCCCACGTCGCTCAAGATAAAGGTGAGGTCGAACTTCGAGATCTCAGGGTGAGCCAGCAACGATTCTGAGGCAAGCCCCGGCAGGCCGATGGCATGAGGCAGGTCGTTGTGATCGCGCCAGATCAACAGCACCTGGAACAGCGGCGTATAGCTCAGGTCGCGCTCGCGCTGAACGGATGCCACGATTTGATCGAAGGGCGCGGCCCGATGGGTGTAGGCGCTGGCCACAGACTTTTGAACTCGGGCCAGCAACTCCCTGAATGTGAGGTTTCCGCCTAGCTGGGTCCTCAAGACTTGGGTGTCGAGCAGGCAGCCGATCAGTGGCTGAACCTCGGGCCGCTCACGGTCGGCAATCGGAATTCCGACCAAGATGTCATCTTGGTTCGTGTAACGATGAAGCAGCGTGTTCAACCCTGCAGCGAAGATCGTGAAAAGGCTGGCGTGCTCTCGACGCGAGAAGTCCCGCAGCTCTCTCACCAGCGACGAGTCGAAGTGGAATTGCCGTCTATCGCCGCGATAGGAAAAGACAGATGGTCTGGACCGATCAGTCGGGAGGTCGATCAGCTCGGGCGCGCCCCGCAGATTATCCTTCCAGAAAGAAAGGTCCTCCTCGTGGCGCCCTTCCTGGAGTTGTTGTCGTTGCCACGTCGCATAATCCGCATGTTGAATTGCCAATGGCGGCAAAGGAGACGGCAGACCTCGCGTTTCGTATAGCGCTCGCAATTCGCGCCAAATGATGCCGAGCGAAGCACCGTCACAATATATGTGATGGAGCATAACGATGACGGCATGCTCTTCGGCGGCGATCTCGATGACTGTCACGCGGACTCCCGGTTCGGCTTCGAGACGGTAGGGCCGCCGCGGCTCGTCGATCAGCAATCGCGCCAATTCCGCTTCACGCTGGTCCGCCGCCAAGTGTCGCAGGCTGATTCTCTTGAATTTCACCGGGAAATTTTCGTGAACGACGGCCTCAGGTCGTCCATCTCTGGCCTGAAACGTGGTGCGCAGAATCTCATGCCGCTCTATGATGACGTTGAAAGCCCGCTCCAGCGCGTCGACATCGAGTTTTCCTCGCAAGCGAACGCCTTCGGCCTCGTTATAGGCGGGCTCGCCAGAGCTTATTTGCTCGATGAACCAAATGCGTTCCTGGGCCGGACTTAAGGGGCACGGCAGGGTCCGGTCCCGTAAGGGAACAGATTGAGAATCGACGCTGGCAGCGTCCCCCTCGGCAGAGTTCGCCAACCGCGTTCGCACCAGCGCCACCTGCTGCGCGATCGTGGCGTTCTCGAAGAAATCGGAAAGCGACAGTATGACCCGTGTCTTTTCGCGGAGACGGGACAAATATTGAATCGCCAGCAAGGAATGCCCACCCAGAGCGAAGAAGTTGCTCTGAGGATCGATTTGAGACTTTGAGAGAAGTTCCGACCAGATTCCGGCGATGGTTTGCTCAAGCGGCAAGTCCGCTGCGGACAGCCCGTTTCGCGTGCGGACGGCGTTTGTTTCGGACGTTCCGGGCCCGCCCGCCAACAAAGGAAGCCCGGAGGTCGCGCTTCTTTCAGCCTCTTCGACCAGACGAAGCCGCTGCACTTTTCCCGATGGACCTTTCGGCAAGTCCTGAACGAAATAAATGCGCGTCGGCGTCTTAAAGTGCCCCAGCAGGCCCTGACAAAAACTGAGCAGTTCTCCTTCGTCGCATCTCATCCCGTTGCGCAATACAGCGTAGGCGACTACGTCCTCGCCCATATAAGGGTCGGGGACGCCTACAGCGGCGGCCTCCAACACCGCAGGATGCGTTTCCAGAATTTCATCGATCTGTTTTGGCGCGATGTTCATCCCGCCTTTGATAATCAACTCCTTCGAGCGGCCGACGATAAAGAAATAACCATCCTCGTCCCGATAGGCGAGGTCGCCGGTGTGCAGCCAGCCCTCCGCGTCCAGCGCCGCGGCCGTTCCCTCCGGGTCCTTATAATAGCCCTGAATCATTCCCTCGCCGCGCATCAAAACCTCGCCCGGCTCTCCGGCGGGTAGTTCGGCGCCATCGCGATCGACGATCTTGGTTTCAAAGCCCCACGGCAAACCGGGGGATCCAATTTTGTTCATGCCCGGGGGCACGGGATTTGAGAAAACGTTGCCGGCTTCTGTTGACCCCATCGCTTGGATGAGAGGCAATTTGAATTTGTCGAGGAATTCCCGATGCAGCGAAGGCGAGAGCGGGGCAGAAGAAGTGCGTAGAAAGCGGACGCGCTGAAACGCGGTTGCCCGGCTTTCTGCCTTCGGGTCCTTCCAATCCAAAAGTTGCGATATGATGGTCGGCACCAAAGCCGACCAAGTGCAGCTGTAGTCATCCAACCAATTCCAGAACTCGCTAACAACAAACCCACGCGGTATGACCACCGACCCACCACTCATTAGCGTTGGCACCAAGGTCACACATTCCCCGTTTATGTGATATAGTGGGAGAACAAGCAGGGACCGATCCGTCGCCGTGAGTTTGTGCGCTTGAATTGAATTTTTGCCATGAGCAAAAACGGATCGGTGAGTGTGAACGCCTCCCTTCGGTTGCCCTGTGCTCCCGGAAGTGTACATCAGCAGAGCCGCATCGTCCGCGCTGACCGGCGGCAACTCACCCGTAATGGATGGGGCCTCGCCCCGCTCTGGCCACCCGTCGAGATCGATCAAAATGACTTCAATTGGCCTCTGTATACGCGCTAATACTTCCTTTATCAGCGCGTTGTATTGGTTTCCGACAAATACGACGCTCGCATCACAATGATCCAACATGTATGACAATTGAGACACGCCAGCGTGTACGTTGAGCGGCACCGAAACGAAGCCCCCGTACATCGTTCCCAGGAGCAACTCGGCGGTAAACAGACCATTGTCCATTAGAAAGGCTATTTTGTCCCCGGCTCGCAGCCCCAACTGCGTGAACCGCCCGCACAAATGACGGCACCGCTCCTGTAATCCCTTGAAAGTCAATACGCGTCCAGTTTCAGGACTGATCAAAAAAGCCAGATCGGGCCGTGCGCCAGCTCTCTCGTCAATTAGACGTCGGAGGGTTTCGGTCCCGCGGTCCATTGGGCAGCCTCTTACATTACGTCGAGCGTGGAGGCTCGCGATCCAAGGACCACCGGACCGCGAACCTGCGGGCTCGCTCACACAAGCCAGCGAAACCGCAAACCGTTAAACCTTCTCCACGTCGAGCCCGGCGTTAATCCAGCCGAGAATCCCGCCGCCGAAGTGCGTATCGCAGTCTTTGCGCCCACCGAGCCGCGCCTGCTCCATGGCCGTGACCGAACGCCGGCCGGACCGGCAATAGATCACGATTTTTTTGCCGGCCTCGGGCGGCGGGAGCTTCGCGGGGTCGAACTTCGACAGCGGCAGGAAATGCGCGCCCTTGATATGGCCCGCGTTCCATTCGTCCTGCTCGCGCACGTCGACAAGGGTCACCGTGCCGTCGGCGATGCCCTGCTGGAGCTCATAAAGCGGGATGTCGTTGAACTGGGCCATGCTACTCCCCACGCAATTTTCCCGCGATTGCCACAAAAGCCGACCCCCGTCCAGGCCGCAGACCGGCCCGAAGGGCAAGCCTAAGTCTCGAGCCTCGCATTTGTAAACGCAAAATCGCTTGCAATTTGCGAAAGACGGCTCCGCGCGAAGATTGGTCTAACCCCAGAGCCTTGAATCCATGGGATCCATTGCTTGGCGCCGCCCTTGATCACCAAAGGCGGCGCGGGAGGCGGTTCCGGATCTTCCCAACGGAAAGTCCTCCCCGACTACCGTCTCCCGCGCGCCCGATCTCACGAATGGAATTTGCGATGACACAGGGATTTTCGGATCGTGCTTCGCGACCTTTGGGACGCCAACCGCGGGGTGAGCTCCGCGGCCCCCGCTCTCCGCAGGCTTTCGCCTGGTTCCAGCCACCCGGAAGTCGCGGCGCTGAGGCGTCGTCGCGTCTGATCGCCCGGTCGACGCGACCACCGACGCCGCCCTCTGGGCGAAGGCTGTGAAGCCGCCCACAACCGGCGAGACGCCACGCTTCTCGACGCGGCTAGAGCCTATCCCGGAAACGCGCGCAGAGCTGTTTTCGGATAAGGGCATGCTCTAACTATATGATTTTTAGGGATTCCTTGTCGCTCGCGTGACTCCATGCGCGCGAGGCGCGCGCTAGCGGAACGAAAACCCCTGCCAGAACCGCGACATGACAATGATCGCGAGCGTGTAGAGAACCAGCGCGCCGACCACCTGCGCGGTCGGCTTTTTCAGCGTCTCCTCGGTCTTCTTGCGGACGAGCAGCAGCAAATCCTCCCACGTCTGGGCGACGAAATCGCCTTGCGACAAGATGCCGATCAGCCGGCCGTCGTCGTCGACGATGGGCAAATGCCGGAAACGCTCGTCCGACATGTGCTGGAGCCAATCCATGTCGTCGTCGTCCAGCCGGGCGGTCTTCATGTGGGTCGACATGATGCTCGACAGCGGCGTCGCTTTCGGGTCGAGGTTGTCGGCGACGAAGCGCAGAATGTCGCGCTCGGTTACGATGCCTTGCACCTTCAAATCGTTGTCGACGATGACGACCGAGCCGATGTTGCGCTCCACCATCGTCGTGACCGCGCTCGCGACCGTCTCCTCGCCCCTGAGCGCGAAAGGCTGGGGTTTCTTCGCGAATTCCGGACGGTCCTTGATTTTCACGGCGGATGCCCTCCCCAATTTTTGGCGCGACGCGCGGCAGCGCGAGTGAAGCCGATTTTGGCCCGCCGGCCAAGCGGGAGCTGCTCCGCCCCCTAAGCCGGCAGCTTCCGGCTCGCGACCCAGGCGGCGCGCCATCGGTTCAGCGGACGGTCGAAGAAGCGCCAGACCATGAAAGACGCGGCGAGAATGATGAGCAGCGCTTCCGAGCAGTACCACAGACGGGTCCAATAGGACCCCTCGCCGGTCTGGATCGCCCCGATGAAGGGCCAGTGCAGAAGATAGAAGATATAGGTCAGATCGCCGAACATCCGGTCGATCGACCCGCTTTTCTGACGCACGGTGTAGAGCGCCCAGGGCGTCATCATCACCGCGACGAGAAGATTGCTCGTGCTGCTCAAGGCCACGAGGTCTCGGCCCTGCAGTTCGCCCAGCGCGATGTTCTTGATGAACAGCGCCGCAAAAATCACGAGCAGCGCGAGCGTAGCGGAAAGCGTCCCGTATGCGAGCCTACGGCTGGGCTTCAGATCGTAGACCGCGGAGGCGACGCCGAGCGCGAAGAAGATGATGAAGGGCGCGACCGTCGCCGCTCCCCCGAGCCACTGCGACAGTACCGTGGTCAGAACGAAAATGGCGAGGACGTGGATGCTCTTCGAGATGAGAAAAATGACGAGGGGTGCGATAAGGTAAAACTGCATTTCCATGTCGAGCGACCAGCCCGGAAGATTTGCCTGGAACGACAATGAGTTGTAGCCGAGAATGAAGAGGTTGGAAAAAATCTGATGGGCGAGGCCGGCGACATGCGCGGGCTGCGCGCCACGCCAGTAGAGCAGGCCCCAGGTGATCGCGGAGCATAGGGCGAAGACCGGGATGATGCGCCAGAAGCGCGAGATGACGAAGGTCAGATAGGGCGCGCGCGTCTTCGTATAGGTCGCGCGCCACATGGTGGCGACCCAGTAGCCGCTGAGCACGAAAAATATCAGCACGGCCGACATGCCGATATTGTAGCTCGTCGTGTGATGCAGAAAGACCGAAAGGGCCAGAGCCATTCTGAACGCCCCTGGCGAGGCGAGTCGATCCGATGCCTCGGACATGGTCGCTCCAACTTGTCCAGTGAAATCCCTGGCGCGAAGGAACCCCTTTATCCCGAGACAGCACAAAAAACGCGCGGCATCGGGTCGCAGTCAGGGGACGGTCAACGCCGCTAGAGCGCGTTGCGCTCGCGCGGAATCGCGCGAGCGATAAGGACTAAGCTCAATATCAGAAAGTTAGAGGAAAAACCGCTCTGCACGTTGCCGTCACATTCTCTAGCGCGACGATCGACGCAACTCCTGAAACTTTCGCATAAATCTATATGGCTCGGCGGACCTGTCCCGCCCGAGGCGCGGGAACCCTCGCGGCGGCGGCGACCGCAACGCGGCTGCGCGAAGGGGCGAACGCGGCTCTTGTGTCGGGCGCTGCAGACGCCACCCCGTCTCCCAACTGTTCGATCAGCGCGCGGAATCGATCGGGAATCGGCTCCTGGAGGACGCCCTCGTAGATCGCCCGCAGCTCCTTGCCGATTTGCTCGCTGACCTGACCTCGGGGCGACGGCTTCGAATGCATCTGAGACCTCCAGAATTTTCCGCGATAAGACATCTTCGACGGCACCCGGGACGACAATAAGGTCCGTTGATGGCCAAAACCCGGCGTTCAAGTCTCCGCGGTTTTCCCGGCCCTTATGGTTAACACTTGTTTATTGCTAAAAGGTTACGACTCGCGCCGGCCTGAATCTGCAACAATTCCATTCGGGGGACAAGCGCTCTAGAGATCAATGGAATGTGTACGCAGAGCCTCCACGAAGCGCCAAACGAGACAGGCCCGGAAACGCACGGCGACGCGGCGCCCAAAATCGTGGCGCTCGTCGCCGTGGCGAAAAATGGCGTCATCGGCGCGAATGGCGGGCTTCCCTGGCGCGTCTCCGGCGATCTCAAACGATTCAAGGCCTTGACGATGGGCAAGCCTCTGATCCTGGGGCGGCGCACCTTTGAGGCGCTCCCGCGGGCGCTGCCGGGCCGCGAGCTCGTGGTCGTCACACGCGACGCCACGTTTTCGGCGCCCGGCGCGCATGTGGCGCGAAGTCCGAAAGAAGCGCTGGAGACGGCGCGCAAAATCGCGTGGCGTTCGGGCGCGCGCGAAATCTGCATCGGTGGCGGCGCCGAGCTCTATCTCGCCTTGCTCGAGGCCACCGATCGCATCGAGCTCACGGAGATCGACCTCACGCCTCAGGGAGACGCTTTTCTTCCGCCCTTCGATCCCGCGATCTGGCGTGAGACGGCGCGCGTCGCCGCCGAGCGCGGCGAGAAGGACGAGGCGGACTACGCCTTCGTGACGCTCGAGAGGCGTCGCGGCTAGCTTTCTTTCTTCTCCTCGCTCCAGACCTCGAGCTCCAGCCACATCGCGTTCAGGATCGCGAAGCTGCAAGCGAGGCCAAGACCGAGGATCCAGGAAAAATACCACATGGGCTTGCGCACCTTTCAGTAATGATAGTCGTCGCCGCGCTCGATGGCGGCTTCGGTCACGAGACCGCGAAAAACGCGATAGGCCCAGGTCGTATAGGCGAGGACGATGGGCAGGAACACGGCCACGATGAGCAGCATCAGGAACAGCGTCGACCGGCTGGACGAGGCGTCCCAGACTGTGAGGCTATGATCCGGATGGCTCGACGAGGGCATCAGAAAGGGAAAGAGACTCACTCCGGCCGTCAGGATCACGCCGGCGATCGCGACGCTGCTCGCGATGAGCGCTGTTTTGGCAAGTCCGCGAAGGAGCGCTGCAGCGGCGACCGCCGCGCCGAGAAGACCGAGGATCGGCGCCGCGCGCGCCAGCGGCGCCCGACCGTAGTTCGCAAGCCACGCGCCCGATTCCACCGCGACCGTCTTCAGCGTCGGGTTGGAGGGGCCATCCCATTGTGGCGCGCTCTGGAAGACATAGCCCGGGATGAATTTCGCGACCAGAAGACCGGCGACCGCAAACAGCACGCCGAGCAGGATCGCCGCCACGGCGCCGAAGCGTCGCGCCCGCGCCGCGACCGCTCCTTCGGTCTTCACTGCGAGAAAGCTCCCGCCTTGCAGGACCAGCATGGAGAGGCTGACGAAGCCGCATAGAAGCGCGAAAGGATTGAGGAGGCCGATAAGGGCGCCTTGATAGCGGACGTTAAGCCCGCTCTCGAAGTGGAAGGGCGTGCCCAAAAACAGATTGCCGAACGCCACGCCGAACACCAGCGAGGGCATGAGGCCCGAGACGAAGAAGGCGTAGTCCCAAAAGGCTCGCCAGCGCGGCGAAGATCGCTTCGAGCGGAAAGTCATGGCCACGGGACGCAGGATGAAGCCGATCAGCACGAGCATCATCGCAAGATAGAAGCCGGAGAAGGAAACGGAATAGAGCACCGGCCAGGCGGCGAAGATCGCGCCGCCGCCGAGCACGAACCAGATCTGGTTGCCCTCCCAGACCGGGCCGATCGTGTTCAGCGTCACGCGCCGCTGGCTCTCGCTGCGCGCAACGAAAGGATGGAGCATCGCGACGCCGAGGTCGAAACCGTCGAGAATGGCGAAGCCGATCAGGAGGACTCCGAGGAGCGCCCACCAGATGAGACGCAGAGTTCCATAGTCGAGCATGGTCCGCCCCTCCTCTACTCTGCTGCGGCGGCGGCAGGCGCCGGGGCGCCATTCACTTCCGGCTGCATTGGTTCTTCCGGCTCGTGCGGCCCCAGGCGGATGTATTTGATCATCAACGCCAGCTCGACGACGGCCAGCGCGGAATAGAAGGCGACGAATCCGAGGAGACTCGCCCAGACGTTGCTTGCCGGTATGTTCGACACACCGAGGAAAGTCGGCATCACGCCATCGATAATCCATGGCTGGCGGCCATACTCCGCGACGATCCAGCCGAGTTCGGCGGCGACCCAGGGCAAGGGCAGGCTGTAGAAGGCGACGCGGAGGAAGCGCTGGGAGCCGACGATGCGGCGACTGCTCGTGAGATACAGGGCCGCGCCGAACAGCGCGATGAAGTAGAAGCCCAGTCCCACCATGATGCGAAACGACCAGAACAGCACCGGCACATCGGGAATGGTGGCGTGCGCCGCCTGTTTGATCTCTTGATCCGTCGCATTCTCCGCGTCGGGCCGGATGGCTTTAAGCAGGAAGGCGTAGCCGAGATCCGCGAAGGAAGATTTCAATTCGGGGGGAATGCCCGCTGCGCCGCCGCCAGCTTTGCTCAGCCACGCGTAAGCCGGCAAGCCGTTGCGGATGCGCCGTTCATTCTCCTCGACGAGCGGATGAATGCCTTGGACCGGTTTATCGAGCGACCGCGTCGCGATCAGGCCGAGGACCCAGGGGATTTCGACCGCATATTTGGTCGTTTCGGTCTTGAGATCCGGGACGCCGACGAGCGTGAAGGACGCGGGCGCAGGTTCGGTCTCCCACATCGCCTCGATCGCGGCGATCTTCATCTTCTGGCTCTCGCCGGTCGTGTAGCCGCTTTCGTCCCCGAGCACGACAACCGAGAGCGCCGACGCGAGGCCGAAACTCGCGGCCACATTGAACGACCGGCGCGCCAAGCCGACATGACGACCGTGGAATATGTACCAGGCGCTGATCGACAGCACGAACATCGCGCCCGTGACATAGCCGGCGCTGACCGTGTGGACGAACTTCGACTGGGCGACGGGATTGAACAGGACCTCATAAAAGGAGGTCGACTCCATGCGCATCGTCTGCGGATTGAACTCCGCGCCGACCGGATTGAGCATCCAGCTGTTGGCGACGATAATCCAGAGAGCCGAAAGATTGCTCCCGAGCGCGAGGAGCCAGGTCGTGGCGAGGTGCTGCACCTTGGTGAGGCGGTTCCATCCGAAGAAAAAGAGACCGACGAACGTGGCCTCGAGAAAGAAAGCGACGACCCCTTCGATGGCGAGCGGGGCCCCGAACACGTCCCCGACATAATGCGAGTAGTAGCTCCAATTCGTGCCGAATTGGAATTCCATTGTCACGCCGGTCGCGACGCCCATCGCGAAGTTGATACCGAAAAGCGTGCCCCAGAATTTGGTCGCGTCGCGCCAGACCGTGCGTCCGGTCATCACATAGACGCTCTCCATAATCGCGAGCAGCCAGGAAAGCCCGAGGGTCAAGGGAACAAAGAGAAAATGGTAAAGTGCGGTCAGCGCAAATTGAAGCCGCGACAAGGTCGCAACGTCAAGAGCGTCCATCTCGATATCTCCTGGCTTGGGCTAGCGCGCCGCTGCGGGAACAGGACCGGAGATAAGCTCGGCCATTGTCTCTGGTGTGACATGCGGCCGATGCGGTCCCGCGAAGAACGCGAAGTAGAGCGCGGCGATTGCCGCGACCTTGATCGTCAACGCAAGGCTGATTTCTCGGGCCAGAGCGCGCTTCTTCAAGAGCCTCCTCCATCGCTGTCGCTAGCTTCTATCCTTTCGCCGCTGCGGGTCAGGCGATCTGCTCACACTCGGGTGAGAGAGTTCGCCGCGCAATCTCGCGAGACGATCAAATTTTCACACGGGCGCCAAGCTCCACGACGCGGTCGGAAGGGATGGAGAAAAAGTCCGTAGCGTTCGCTGCCTGGTGGGTGAGCGCGATATAGAGCTTGTCCTGCCACCGCGGCATCTCCGAACCGGCGCTTTCCACGAGCGAACGCCTCCCCAGGAAGAAGGAGGTCGTCATGATGTCGTATTTCAGGCCGGCCTTGCGCATGAGCGCGAGCGCCGCCGGCACGCGCGGACTCTCCATAAACCCGTAGTAGAGCGTTATGCGCGTGAAGTCCTCAGAGAGCTTCTCGATCTCATAGCGCTTTGCGGGAGAGACGCGCGGCACGTCCTTGGTGACGACGCAGATCACGAGAACGCGTTCGTGAAGCACCTTGTTGTGCTTGAGATTGTGCATCAGCGCGGCGGGCGCGACATTGGGATCGCTCGTCAAAAACACCGCCGTGCCCTTGACCCGTGTGGGCTTGGACTTCTCCAGCATCGCGATGAGCTCGAGGATCGGAATCGAGTCGCGGTGCGTCTTTTCCGCCAGGAGATGCGTGCCGCGCACCCAGGTCCACATCACCACCATCGAGCAGGCGCCGAGCAGCAGCGGGACCCAGCCGCCGTCCACGACTTTCATCAGATTGGCGCTCAGGAAGGCGAGGTCGACGATGAGGAAGGCCGCGACGAAAGGAATTGCCGCCCACAAAGGCCAACGCCAGCGCTTCCACACGACGACGAAAGCAAGCGCGGTAGTGGTCACCATCGTGCCGGTCACCGCGATGCCATAGGCGGAGGCGAGCGCCGAGGAGTTCTTGAACAGGACGACGAGGATCAGCACGCCGATAAGCAGGAGGCGGTTGACGCGGGCGATATAGATCTGGCCTTCCTGCATTTCCGAAGTGTGCGTGATCTCGAGACGCGGCAGCAGGCCTAGCTGAATCGCCTGACGCACCAGCGAGAAGGCGCCGGTGACGACGGCTTGGCTCGCGATCACCGTCGCGATCGTGGAGAGGATGACGAGCCCGAGCGGCAGCAGTCCCCACTCAGGGCAGAGGCGGAAGAAGGGATTGTCGATCGCGCTCTCATCTGAGAGGATCAGCGCGCCCTGCCCCAGATAGTTGAGCAGCAGCGCCGGCAGCACGAAGAAGGTCCAGGCCGCCTGGATCGGCAGGCGTCCGAAATGGCCCATGTCGGCGTAGAGCGCCTCCGCACCCGTGACGCCCAGGAACACGGAGCCCAGCACCGCGAAGCCGAGCCAGCCGTGGGTGAAGAGGAAGCGCAGCCCGATCAGAGGATTGAAGGCGTAGAGCGTTTCCGGCGCGTCGGGAATATGAAAAGCGCCAAGCACGCCGATCACGAGGAAGAAGATGACCATGATCGGGCCGAAAAAGGCGGCGACCCTAGCCGTGCCGTGGCTTTGCACCCAGAAGAGCGCGACGAGGATCGTCATCGTGATGGGGATCACGTATTCCTTGATGTTCACGTAATCCTTGAATTTCTCCGTCACGAGGTCGAGGCCTTCGACGGCCGAAAGAACCGAGATCGCCGGCGTGATGATCGCATCGCCGGAAAACAGCGCCGCGCCCGCGACGCCTAGAAGGAAAACGACCTGAGCGCGCCTTCCCAACGCCGAGTGCGCGAGCGCCATCAACGACAGGATGCCGCCCTCGCCGCGGTTGTCGGCGCGCATCAGGAACAGCACATATTTTGCCGTAACCGTAAAGATCAGCGCATAGATGAGAAGCGACGTCGCGCCGATGATCGCGTCTTGCGTGAGCTCTCCGGCCTTGGAGGCGTGCGAGAGCGACTCGCGTAGAGCATACAGAGGGCTGGTGCCGATATCGCCGTAAACGACGCCGACGGCGCCGAGAATGAGCGCCGGCAACGGCGCCTTTGCATGCGCCTCGCCAGACGCCTCCACCGGAGCGCCCGCGGGAGAAGTCTCACCTGGCGACCTCTGCGCGGTCGAATTATCGGTCATACACAGCGACCTTCCATGGACCTTTCGCAAAGCGGCGCAGCTACGGCGCCCTCGTCGCCATCGCGGGTCGGCGGGGCCTATACTCTTCTTTTGCGGACTTGAGAAGCCGCTCCGACGAAGCAAAAGTGCCGGTCGTCGCATCGCCAAGCCAGAAAAGGAGCACAGTATGTCGCAATCGTTGGGCCAAAGCCCTGCGCCGCGCATAGACGCGGGAGACGCGCGCGTCGGCGACATGCCCGCCTATCTCGCGAGGCCGGCAGAAGCCGAGAATCCGCCGATCCTGATCGTCGTCGCCGAAATTTTCGGCATTAACGACCACATTCGCGACATCGTCCGCCGCTTCGCGGCGAAGGGCTATCTCGCCATCGCCCCCGATTTTTTCTTTCGCGTCGGCGATCCGTCGAAAGAAACCGACATCGCGGCGATCCGAACGATCGTCATGAAGGTTCCCGATGCGGAAGCCCTGCGCGATTTCGACGCTGTGCTCGCTCTCGCCGCCTCGCTCGGCGGCGACGTGGGGCGGGCCGCGATCACCGGCTTCTGTTGGGGCGGTCGCATGGCCTGGTTGTACGCAGCCCATAACCCGAAGTTGAGGGCCGTGGTTCCCTGGTACGGACGCCTTGACGGCGAACGCACAAATAATCAGCCGCAATGGCCGATCGACGTCGCGGACAGGCTCGCGGTTCCCTATCTCGGGCTCTATGGGGGCGCCGATCCTTCCATTCCGCTGCCGCTCGTCGAGGAGATGCGCGCGCGCCTTCAGGCCGCGCCGGCGCAGGGGGAAATCGTCGTCTATCCCGACGCGCCTCACGCCTTTTTCGCCGATTATCGCGAGAGCTATCGCGAAGAGCCCGCACGCGACGCTTTTGCCCGGATGCTCGCCTTTCTGAAGGCGCAGGGCGCAGTCTGAGACTCAAAAGTCGGTCGCGAGACCCTTTTTCTCCCAGTCCCCGTAGCGCGTCGGCTCGAGACCCCCGCGCCCCCCGATCTCGTCGCTCGGGGCGCTCTGAGGAGTAGCGGCCCGCCGCGCGGCGGACTCCGCCAACGCCCGGCGCCCCGCCGCAAGCACTTTCTCGGAGCGCTCAACTTCAGTTTCGGGGGCGGATATCTGAGGATCCTCGCCTGTTCCGGCGCCGCCTGTCGTCATCTTGTCTCCATCTTCGCGCGAGCTTCGGGTCATAGCATGCTATGGATAGGGCAGCAGAGACCGGGAGCCGTTGGTTGGCGACACAAAACACTAGACCTTTCGTTCCAAAAGCCAAGACAGGGACGAGAGCGCCGCCGCGCCAGGGCTTCCTCCTCGCGGAGGAGGCGCGCGAGGCCGAAGCGCAAAGCATCCCCGGCCTGCCGGCGCGGCTCGCCGCGGCCCATGTGATTTGTGACGTCGTCCAAGGCGGACACCGGCTGGACGAATGCTTCAGCGCGCTGGCGGTGCCCAATCGTCTCGTGGGCCTGGAAGCCCGCGATGTCGCTCTCGTCCGCTCCATCGCCACGGTCGCGCTCCGGCGTCTCGGGATCATCCGGCGCGCCCTTGCGGTGCTGCTCGAAAAGGGCCTTCCGCGCCAAGCGACACGCCTCGAGTGGCCGCTGATCGCGGCAGCGGCGCAAATCCTCTTTCTCGACGCGGCGGATCATGCGGCGGTGGACCTCGCCGTCCGCGCCGTGCGTCTCGAGCCGAAGACGGCGGGCTTCGCGGGCCTCGTCAACGGGGTGCTGCGCAATCTGGTTCGGCGGCGAGACGAATTTCTGGCGCTCGCCGAAAGCGGCGACTTCGACGCCCCGCCGTGGCTCGCGCAGCGCTGGCGCAGGACCTATGGCGAGGCCGGAGCCAGGCGCATCATCCAAATGCAGATGCAGGAGCCGCCGCTCGATCTCACGACCAAGTCGGCAGCCGCGGCCTGGGCCGAGCGCCTCGGCGGTCTCGCATTGCCGACCGGCTCGGTGCGGCTTTTGACGCGCAAGCCGGTGGTCGAACTCGAAGCTTTCGACGAAGGCGAATGGTGGGTTCAGGACGCGGCGGCGGCCCTGCCGGCGCGCCTCCTCGACGCCAAGCCCGACGAGCGCGTGCTCGACATGTGCGCCGCACCGGGCGGCAAGACGGCGCAGCTCGCCTGCACAGGCGCGCGAGTGACTGCGCTCGACCGCTCCGCCGAGCGCCTCAAGCTTCTCGCCGCCAATCTCGATCGCCTGAAGCTTCACGCCGACATCGCGGTCGCCGACGCCACCGGCTATTCGGCCCCCCAATTCGATGCCGTTTTGATCGACGCGCCCTGCACCGCGACCGGCACGATTCGCCGGCATCCCGACGTCGCCTGGACCAAGAAGCCCGGCGACATCGAGACTCTCTCCGCTTTGCAGTCGAAAATGTTCGATCGCGGCGCAGCGCTCACGCGGCCCGGAGGACGGATTGTCTATTGCGTCTGCTCGCTCGAGCCGGAGGAAGGCGAGAATCAGGTTGCCGCATTTCTGCGGCGCAACCCCGATTTCAGGCGAGAGCCCGCCGCTTTGACGGCGCTCGGCGCGCCGTCGGAATTCGCCAATCGCGACGGCGATCTGCGCACGACGCCGCAAATGTTTCCCAACGAAGATCCGCGCCTTGCCGGCGTCGACGGGTTTTTTGCGGCTCGTCTGACTCGGCGCGGCTAAATACAGTAGAGCCGCCTCACCAAGGCATGCGCTCGCCCTGATGGTCGATGAAGGCGCCGCTGTCCTCCAGCGTCAGCGCGTCGAGCGTCGCGAGAATGCCCGAGACGCTCTCCTGCACCGACAGCGGCGCGTTGGGGCCGCCCATGTCGGTGCGCACCCAGCCCGGATGCAGCGCGATCACCACGACGCCCTGCGCTTTCAGCTCCTCGGCGAGACACTGGGCGAGTTTGTTGAGCGCGATCTTGCTGGCGGCGTAGACGGCGTTGACCGGGCGGACGTCGGCCGACGCGCCGAGCGAGCTCGAAACGAGCGCGATGCGCGGATTAGCGGCGCCTGCGAATTGTGGCAAGAGGGCGCGCACAAGGCGCAGCGGCCCAAGCGTGTTGATCGAGAACACGTCGAGCGCCGCCTCCAAATCCGCCTCGAGCGGCGATTGCGGCTTTGGTCCGTAGACGCCGGCGTTGGCGACGAGCACGTCGATCGGTCGCGAAATCGTCTTGGCGGCGGAGAGGATCGCCGCGTCGTCGCGCATGTCGAAAAGCTTGGTTTCGACGCTTGCGTGCTGCGCCGCGAGCGAAGCCAGCAGCACGTCGCGCGCCGCTTCGTTGCGCAGACTCGCCGTGACGCGCTCGCCGCGCCCCGCAAGCTGACGCACGAGTTCGAGACCAATGCCGCGGCTGGCGCCGGATACGACCCAATGCTCGCTCAATTCGCTCTCCTCCTCTATCCCATTACGATACACTCGACAGTCAACTAGCGCTGTTTGACGCCCTTGGCGACGAGGCTACGGGCTTTTCGGAAACTTCCGCCTTGAGGCGCGCGCGCTCCAACGCCTATGATGCGCATGGCCAGATCGAGGCCCCTTTCGAGATCGCCGGAGAGCCGCGCCCCTCAAAGAACTTCAGGAGGGAAGCTGCGCCGCACCTTCGAGGCTAGCCAAGGTTCAAATGCGCGTCGTCCGCCTCTACCGCCATCCCGTCAAAGGCTTGTCGCCTGAACCGCTGAAATCGGCAAAACTCGTGGAAGGCGGTTATTTTCCCTGCGATCGCCTGTTCGCGCTCGAGAACGGACCTTCGGGTTTCGATCCCGCGGCGCCAAACCATCTGCCGAAGATCAAATTCCTGATGCTCATGCGCAATGGCGCGCTGGCCAGCCTTGCGACGCACTACGACGAAGCGACGACCACGCTCACGATCAAGCACAAGGACAAGCTCGCCGCGCGAGGGCGGCTAGACCGTCCCGAGGGGCGGGCCGCCGTCGAGAACTATCTCACGACGTTCCTGGGCGATGAGATTCGCGGGCCGGTGCGTCTGCTCACGGCCCCGGCCGGACATCGCTTCATGGATTCGAAATCGGGTTTCGTCTCGCTGATCAATCTCGCGAGCGTCGAGGCGATCGCAATGGCGGAAGGTAGACCCGTCGATCCGTTGCGCTTTCGCGCCAACATCCATCTCGAAGGCATGGCGCCCTGGGCCGAGACCGAACTCGTCGGCAAGACGCTGACGCTGGGCGGCTCCAAGCTGGAAGTTTTGAAGATGATCGACCGATGCGCCGCGACTGGCGTCGAGCCCGGCACCGGGAAACGCGACATGGATCTCGTGCAGACGCTGCGCAAGACCTTCGGCCACATCGACTGCGGCGTCTATGCGAAAGTTCTCGAAGGCGGCGAAGTGCATATCGGCGACGTGCTGCGCCCTTGAGCAGAGCGCGCGCGAACGCGCTCTCAAATTTTTCTCATTCGCCTAGGGGCAGCTCGCCCGCGGCGCGCGCGGTTTCCTCGCCAGCCGCTTCCTCTCTTGGCGCGCGCGAACGACGACGTGGCGTCAGCGCAAAACCGCCGCGCCCGCTCGCGCGCTCCTCGCTGGCGTTCGTGTCCGGCGGTTCAGTCGGGGCGCCGCGCGGCGCCGTGGGGGGCGCGGTGATGAAGGCCGGCAGCGCCGCGCCGCCTTCGGGCGCCGCAGGCTGCTCGGCGTTGAACGACGAATCGCGATCTCGACGCTGCTCGAAAGGCGGGCGTTCGCGGTTGCGGTCGAATCCGAAGCGCGGCCGGCGTTCGCCCCGCTCGGGCCGCTCGCCGTTTTCAGCATTCTGCTCCTGGTTTCGATCGCGATTGCGGCCGAACTGGACGCGGTCGGAGCGCACCGGACGCTCATGCCGCATCTCTGAATAGGCGGGCCGCTCCTCGAAGGGCTGGGGTTGCGGTTGCGGTGGTTGGAAGCTCGGCTGCGGCGCCCGCTCGGGCAGGTAGTTCGCCGGCGGCTGGAAATTCGGCTGCTGCGCCGGATAAGTGGGCGATGGGAGCCTTTCTGCGAGCGGCGCAAAACGATCCGGAATCCCCGTGAAATCGTCGTCGTCCTCGAGCTCGGCTTCCTGCTCGTAGGAGGAGCGGCCATAGCCGCCCTGTTGCTGTTGCGCCGCAGAGATCAGTCGAAAATAATGTTCGGCGTGCTGAAGGAGATTCTCCGCCAGAACGATGTCTCCGGAAGACTGCGCGTCGCGCGCGAGCTGGAGATATTTCTCGGCCACATGCTGCGCCGTGCCGCGGATTTTGACATCGGGCCCATTCGATTCGAAGGAGCGCGTCAGCGGATTTGGCCCCTTGCGCCCCGGACGTCCGCGCAATCGTTTGTTCTGTCCTGGTCTCATCGATTGTCCCCAATGATCCTCATTCCGGCGTGAAGCCCTGCGTTTCTTCTGCGTTGGGGCTTCTATCCGCAGGCAGCGGCAAGGCTCCATGAACGGATGCGATCACGCTCGGCCAACTTCTGCGGTCGGCGGCGCCAGAGTCCTGCGCCGACCCTTCGAGACCAGCGCCCCACGCGCTTTCGTCTCATGCCGGATCTTTCGTGCCCGCGCCGTTTGAACGCGCGCTCCGTATCGAAGCGCTAGAAGGCTGGGCGATCCCATCGGCTAACCAAGGAAAAATCGGAACGCCACTCGGCGACCGCATCCTCTGCCCGAAGTCTAAACTTGGCAGTCCGCCTCGCCTATTTAGGGGGAGCTTGACTGCATCGCTACAATACGAGCAAGCCGATGTCTCTCCTCCTCTATATAAGACCCGCGCCGCTTCGCCAAGGGCTCCTGCAAGCTGTCGGTAAAAAAGACTTCAACCGTTGCAATCATATCACAGTCGCCGGCGCGCGGCCACGGCGCGCTCCCGGCCGCCCGCATCTCGACGCGTCCCCGCGTCCTCGAGCCCCGCCGCGGCAAGCAGCGCGGCTGATTCGCGCGCCTGGCCGAGGCCGACCTCCAGGACCGCAACGCCGCCCGGCGCCAGCAGGCGAGGCAGGTCGGCGGCAATTTCGCGGATGCAGGCGAGCCCGTCCGCGCCGCCGTCGAGCGCGAGACGCGGATCGTAGAGCCGCACCTCCGGCGTGAGCTCTTCAATCTCACCGCTTTTTACATAAGGGGGATTGGACACCACGACGTCGAAGCCGCAGGCGAGCGCGCCGCCCCAGCGCCCGCCGACAATCGCGGCGCGATTGGAGAAACCGCAGCGCGCCAGGTTTTCGCGCGTCGCCCTTATTGCGTGCGGCGAAAGATCGACCGCGACGCCGAATGCGTTGGGAAGCTCGGCGAGCAGCGCGCAGAGCAGCGCGCCCGACCCCGAGCCGAGATCGAGCAGGCGCAGGGGCTCCTCGCGGCGCGAGGCGACGAGCGCAAGCGCCAAGGTCACCACGCTCTCAGTGTCCGGCCTCGGATCGAGCACGTTAGGAAAGACGGCGAGATCGAGCGTCCAGAATCCGCGCGTGGCGAGAATGCGTGAGACGGGTTCGCCCGCGGCTCGCCTCGCAGTGCGCTCAGTGAGACGGCGCGCCGCTTCCTCGCCAAGGGGCCTTTCGGGCGAAAGCAGGAATTGCGCGTGCGTCAAGCCGCAGGCGTCGAAGAGCAGCAGCCGGGCCTCCGCGCGCGCCTCCTCGACGCCGCTCGCCTCGAGAAAGCCGACGAGACGCGCCAGAGCCCTTTCGCGCGTCTCGCCGGATCTAATCTCGTATGCGCTTGCTTCGCTCACGCGCCGATTTTCGCAAGCCGCGCGGTGAGCCGGCGCGCGAAGGCCGCCGCGTCAACAGGCGGTTCGCCGTCGGCGATGCGTGCGAGGTCGAGCAACATGAAGGCGCCGTCGTTCGCCTCGTCCCCTTCGCCGGCTTTTGCGAGCGCCAGGATGGCGGAATGACGCGGGTTGATCTCGAGCACCGGCTTGGCGAGCGCGCCGCTCTCTCCGTGTTCGGCGAGGATTTTGGCCAGCCGCAGGTCGAGGCCGTGCTCCGGCGCGATGAGACAGACGGCGCTGTCGCGCAGGCGCGTTGACAGGCGCACGTCCTCGACATGCTCCTTCAGCGTCTCCTTGAGACGCGTGACGAGCGCCGCGACCTCTCCGGCGGCCTCCGGCGCTTCGGGCGCCGTCTCGCCTTCCTTCAGCGGGACCTGACTCAGATCGGCCGCGCCCTGCGTCACGGATTTGAAGGGCTTGCCCTCGTAGCCGACGCAGCTCGTCACCCAAAAAGCGTCCACCGGATCGTCGAGCAGCAAAACCTCCACGCCGCGCGCAAGAAACTCCTCGACTTGCGGGCTGGAGGCCAGCCGCTTTCGATCGTCGCCGAGGAGATAATAGATCGCGGTCTGATTCTCGCGCAGCTCGGCGACATAGTCCTTGAGCGTGCGGGTCTGCTCCGGCGCGCGCGTCGAAGCAAAGCGCGCGATCTTGAAAATCTCGTCGCGGCGGGAGGGATCCTCGTGGAGCCCTTCTTTGATCACGGCGCCGAAATTTTTCCACAACTCTGCGAACTTCTCCGGCTCGTTCTCGGCGAGCTTGGAGATCTCCTGCGCGATGCGCGTCGTGATCGCCTTGCCGATCTGAGCGATGAGCGGACTTTTCTGCGCCATCTCGCGCGAGACGTTGAGCGGAATGTCGGCGCTGTCGACGACGAGCCGCACGAAGCGCAGCCACGCCGGCAAAAGATCGATCTCCTTGGAGATCAGCACGCGTCGCACATAGAGCTTGGCGCGGCTCTTGCGCAGCGGATCGAAGAGATCGAGCGGCCGTGCGCCAGGAATGAAAGCGAGCACTGTATATTCGGTGCGGCCTTCGGCGCGCCAATGGATGGTCAGCGCCGGCTCGTCGAACTGGCCGGAAAGCTGACGATAGAAATCCGTATATTCCTCGGGCGTGACCTCGGATTTCGGCTTCGTCCAGAGCGCCTGGCCGTCGCTGATCCGGCGTGGCTCCTCGCCTGGCGCGCCCACGAGATCGATCGGAATGGCGATGGCGCCCGAGTGTTCCTTGAGCACACGCTCAACGCGCCAGCTTTCCAGAAACTCGTCGCTCTCGGCGTTCAAATGCAGCGTGACGCGCGTGCCCACGAGAGGCGCGGCGCCCTCGGGAGCCGGCTCGATCGTGTAGGTCCCCTTGCCTTCCGACGTCCAAAGCCAAGCCTTGTCCGAACCGGCGCGGCGCGTTGCGACCTCCACTTTGTCGGCGACCATGAACACCGAATAAAAGCCCACGCCGAACTGACCAATGAGGTTTTGCGCGAGACCTTCGGTCTTCTCCGAGCCGATCCTGTCGAGAAAGGCGCGGGTGCCGGAATTGGCGATGGTCCCGAGCGCCGAGACGAGCTCGTCCTCATCCATGCCGACGCCATTGTCGGTGACGGTCAGGAGGCGCTTCTCCTTATCGAGCGCGATGGTCACGAGCGGCGCGCCGGCCTTCTCGGCGAGCGCCGCGTCGGAGAGCGCCTCATGGCGCAGCTTCTCGCAGGCGTCGGCCGCATTGGCGACAAGCTCGCGCAGAAACACGTCGCGCTCGGAATAAACGGAATGCGCCATGAGCTGCAGCAGCCGCGCTACATCGGCGGTGAAGCCGTGGCTCGAAGCCGGGGCGGCGTCGAGCGTCGCGGAATTTGCGTCGTCGGTCACTTGTCAGATCTCCGATAAGATTTGCGGTTTTATCGGCGCTCTCTACCCCAAGCGGATGCGCCACCGGGGATATCGGGGAGAGGGCGCGAAGTTGCAAGCCCGCCAAGCGGCTTCCATCGCCCGCTTTTCGCCGTAAATTCGAGAGAGACACGGGCCTGTTGCGGCGCGCCTGCTCTAAAGCTATAAGCGCCGCCGACGCCCGCGGGCGTCGCTTCGCGGAAAGCCGCAAAGTCGGAGTGTAGCGCAGCCTGGTAGCGCACCTCGTTCGGGACGAGGGGGTCGGAGGTTCGAATCCTCTCACTCCGACCAAAGAGCCTTCTTTAACGTTCGCCGCCGTCCGCGGCTCCCCTGAAAAACCCCCAAAAATCAACAGAACTTGTCCAAGCGGCACTCTTGCACGCTCGCCGCCGTTCGCCTATGTTCGCCTCACGACTGGGGGACCAAACGGGGGACGGCCGGTCGGGGGACTGGGGTTATTCGACATGGGCGGAAAGCTGAGCGCGCGTACGGTCGAATCGAGGGGGCCGGGGATCTATTGCGATGGGGACGGTCTCTACCTCTGCGTCACTCAGTCGCTGCGCCGGACGTGGGTCTATCGGTTTTCATGGCAGGGCCGGCGCTGCGAGATGGGGCTTGGCTCCACGCGGGACGTGTCGCTTGCCGCGGCCCGCGAGGCGCGCGACGCCGCGCGCCGCAAGCTTAAGTCTGGGCGCAACCCCATTGAGGCGAGGCGCGAGGACGCACGGATCGTCGCCAAGCCGACGTTCGGCGAGATTGCCGACGCGCTGCTCGAGACGAAAGCGAGCGAGTGGCGCAACGAGAAACACAAGGACCAATGGCGGGCGTCGCTCGTGGAGATCGCCGCCGCGCTGCGCCCGCTTCCCGTCGACAAGGTCGGAACTGAGGACGTGTTGCGCGTTTTGACGCCGATCTGGCTTGAGCGCCACGAAACCGCCTCGCGGACCCGCGGCCGAATCGAAGCCGTGCTGGACGCGGCCAAGGCGCAAGGACACCGAACAGGCGAAAATCCAGCGCGGTGGAAGGGCCACCTCGAACATCTTCTCCCGAAGCGCAGCAAGCTCTCGCGCGGCCATTTCGCGGCCATGCCTTACAGCGACGTCCCGGCCTTTATGGAGCAGCTGCGCGGCGTCGACACGGCATCGGCGCGGGCTCTGGAATTCGCCATCCTGACCGCGGCGCGCTCGGGCGAGGTCTATGGCGCCACATGGGGGGAGATCGACCTGGACGCCAAAGTGTGGACGATCCCCGCCGCTCGCATGAAGGCTGCGCGCGAGCATCGGATTCCGTTATGCGACCGCGCCGTCGCTATCCTCCAGAAGCTCGCCGAGGCGAAGATTAGCGCCTTCGTTTTTCCCGGCCGGCGCGCCGGTCAGCCGTTGTCGCATGTGGCAATGGCGAAGGTCATAGATCGACTGGGCGTGGAGGATGCGACCGTCCACGGCTTCCGCAGCGCGTTCAGAGATTGGACAGGAAACGAAACGCATCACCCCCGCGAGGTCGCCGAGGCGGCGCTGGCTCACGTGGTCGGTGATGCGGCGGAACAGGCTTATCGGCGCGGCGATGCGCTCGAGAAGCGGCGGGCGCTGATGCAGGCATGGGCGCAATATTGCGAGCCAGCGCCGGCCGAGAACGTCGTCGCGTTCAAAAAGTCCGGGGGATCGTGATGAAAAAAGTCCCCATGAGCGTGCGATTAGAGGACGACCCCGACAAGGTGATCCGCACGATCGCGGCGGCAGTCGGTCCCGACACGTTCCGTCGCGCGGCAGGGGCGCAAGCCGCGTTAGACGACGCCGACGAAAAGTGGCTCAGGCACGCGATCAAGGAAACCGCGTCCCGTGCGTTGGGCGGGGACGAACTCAGCACAGAAGAGAGAGCGATCGTATCGAGCGCCATTGAGGAGTTCGAGTGCATCCTTGACCGCGTAGCGGGCGGCGACAAAAGGGTCGCACTCGGCTTGGCGGAGGCCGCTTTTACAATCGCGGCGATCGCTCGGCCTGTCGGCGACATCAAAAAAGAACTCCGGGCGCGGCAGACACAGAAGGCGCGCCAAGCGAACCAGGAGCAGCGCGCCGAGGGGCGAGCAGCGCTGGAGGACGCCATAATAGCTATCGCATCCCGCAGAGGCTGGGCCGTCGACGACCTCAAGGCCGGCGATAAATGGGTGGAGACACACCTTCTGAGAGACCTGGAGGCGATGCTCGGCGCGCGGCCGTTGGCGTCGTCAGTGGCGAAGGCGATTAGCAGGCTAAAGAAAAAAGAACGCATCTCTGACTGAAATGCGCGCTGCAGCGCATCTCTGACTGAAACGCGCTATTTATTTATTTTCAGTCACTTAGAGTCCCTTTACGCTCTTCCTTGCCCGATGCTTTTCGGGTGGAAGGAGAGCCACATGTCAAAGAATACCCGCAGCCCCCTTTTTTCGCTCGACGACCGCTTCGAGCATGGGGCGCTGACGATTCTCGAAGTCTGCGCGCTCGCGAAAGTCGGCCGGACGAAAATTTACGCCGACATCGCCAAGGGCAAGCTCACCGTGCGCAAGATCGGCCGCAAGAGCATAGTGCCAGGCCCGAGCGCCCGGGCCTACATCCAGGGCGAGCCCGTCGCCTCCAGCGCGGAGGCGTGACCTGGCATGAGCCCGAAAACAGAAACGCCGCCCCGGGGCGTGGGGCGGCGCGGATCCTGTGCTGTCGTTTGCGAGGCGACTAACAGGAAAATAGCCGACACTCTCCTACCATTCAAGAATATTGTCGCGTTCTTCGCGACGATTGACCCCGCGATCGGCGCCGCTCTCTTCTGGAGGGCGCTCCGGTGACAGAGATTTATCAGGCCGGCCAGATAAAACGCCGGCGGCGGACCAAGGAGCAGTGCGAGACCCTCGATCGGCAGATCCTCGCCGTCCTAAAGGAGGACCATCCGCAATCAATTCGCCACGTCTTCTATCGCATGACCGACCCGCGCCTTGCGGAGCCTGTCGAGAAATCCGACCACGGTTATCAGCAAGTGCAAGCGCGCCTCGTAAAGCTCCGGCGCGAGGGCATCGTTCCCTACGGTTGGCTCGCGGACATGTCCCGGCGGGGGTATTTCGTCGACACATTTAATGGAGCCGATGACTTCCTCCGGCGAGTGAACGGTCTCTACAGGGCCGACCTGTGGCGATCCGCCGAACATTACTGCGAGGTTTGGTGCGAGTCCCGCTCCATAGCGAGCGTCATCCAAGATGACTGCGAAGAGCTAGCCGTTTCGCTTTATCCGTGTGGCGGCTTCTCATCGATAACTTTCGTTCACGAAGCGTCACAATACATCAACGCGCGAAAGGACGGTCGACCGGTCGTTATCTACTACATTGGAGATTTCGACCCGGCTGGCGTTCTGATCGACGTCTCGCTTGAACGTGAGATGCGTCACCATCTGCGCGACGACATCGATCTCCGTTTCGTTCGCCTCGGCATCACCGAGGAGCAGATCAAGCTCTACGACCTACCGGAAAAACCCCGCAAGTCCGGCGACAGACGCGCTCTGCACATCGAGCAGACCGTCGAGGCGGAAGCGCTGCCAGCGCACATCTTGCGCGGAATCGTGCGGGACGCCGTCGAGGCCTTGCTGCCGCAAGAAGCGCTGCGCGTCGCGAAGGTCGCCGAGCAGGCGGAGCGGCTCAAGCTCCTCGCAATCGCCGAGACCATCGGGGAGGGCGGCCGATGAACCTGTTCTCCCCCGCATCACGCCAGCTAAGACCTCTTCGTCCGCTTCAGGAGCGGGCGCTCGAGGCGCTCCGCTTATCTCTTGCGTCCGGACATAGGCGCCCGCTGCTTCAGGCGCCCACAGGCTTCGGAAAAACTTTGACCGCGGCGCACATAATTGCGCGCGCGCTCGAAAAGGGCAAACGAGTCATTTTCACCGTTCCGAGTCTCTCTCTGATCGACCAGACCGTCGACAATTTCGAGCGCGAGGGCATTCACTCGGTTGGCGTGGTCCAGGGCGACCATTGGCGGACCGATGCAAGCCAGCCTGTGCAGATATGTAGCGTTCAAACCCTCGCGCGTCGCCGCATTCCCGAGGCGCAGCTCGCCCTGATCGACGAAGCCCACATGATGTTCAAGACTGTGCATGATTGGATGGCTGAGCCAGAATGGGCTGATGTTCCCTTCATAGGATTAAGCGCGACGCCATGGGCCAAGGGACTCGGCCGTCATTATGACGACCTGATCATCGCGGCGCGCACGAGCGAGCTTATCGACGCGGGGTTTCTCTCGCCCTTCACCGTCTTCGCGCCGTCAACGCCTAATCTATCCAGCGTGCATACCGTCGCGGGCGAGTTTCATCAGGGAGAGCTTGCGGACGCCTGTAACAAGACCGAGCTGGTTGGCGACGTCATCGAAACCTGGAAACAGCGTAGCGAGGATCGTCCTACGCTTTGCTATGGGGTAGATCGCGCGCATGCTGAGCATTTGCAGCAAAGATTCCTCGAGGCCGGGATCGCTGCGGAATACATTGATTGCTTCACCGACCGCGCCGAGCGCGCGCAAATTTTCGAGCGCTTCACCGTCGGCCGGACCCGCATCATCTGCAACGTCGGCACATTGACGACAGGTATTGATCTTGACGTTCGATGCATCATCGACGCCAAGCCGACGAAGAGCGAAATTCTTTTCGTCCAGACGATCGGCCGGGGACTGCGCACAGCGCCGGGCAAAGATAAGTTGGTCGTTTTGGACCATGCTGGCAACGCTCTGAGGCTAGGTCTCGTCAGTGATATCCATCACGATCATCTCGACATGGGCGAGCCCCGCAGGGCGGCAGGCGAGCGCGAAGAGCGGTCTGAGCCGCTTCCCCGCCTCTGTGATGAATGCAAAGCCGTCATGCCGCGGGCGGCCACGATCTGTCCTTCCTGCGGCGCCGTTAGAGAGGCCAAGAGCGGCGTTCAAATGGTCGACGGCGAGCTGGTCGAACTCGGTTCCGCCGCAGCGCCAAGTCTCGCGCCCCACCTCGAGGACATGGCCAAATTCTACGGCGAGCTAAAGTATATCTCCAATGAAAGGAACTATAAGCCGGGCTGGGCTTCGTATAAGTTCAAGGAAAGGTTCGGCTATTGGCCGAATGCTGACCGCTTGGCCTATGTCATGGCGACGCCGCCGACGTTGAAAACAAAGCAATGGGTCCGCTCCCGCCAGATCGCTTTCGCCAAGGGGAGACACGCCCGTGGCTAAGCACAACAAAACAGGGCGCTCAAAAGGCGATGTGCGCCACGTCCGGCTCTATGAATATATTGAAAAAACCGACGCGTGGCGCGGGCTTTCCGGGAACGCCGCAAAAGCGTGGATGACGATCGGTCTCCTGCACAACGGAGCCAACAACGGCAAGCTCGCCGTCTCGTCTCGCGAGCTCGGGGAGCGCATGGGCGCGCACCATTCCGCGGCGGCGCGCGCTATCCTCGAGTTGCAAAGTGCAGGGTTTCTACGATGCACGAAGGCATCTTCCTTCTCGCAACGGCGCCGGGCGGCTGAGTATCGTTTAACGCACCTTAGGGATGACGTGTCGGGCGAAGCGCCTACACACGACTATCGACGCGCCGGGACAATCCACCGGGGCGCCGATCACTCGGACGCCTGCAATGACCAAATCCCCCCAGCCATAGTCGCTCCAGCGCGACTGTAAGCCAAAATCTCATAGTCGCTCTAGCGCGACGCATAGGCGCTCCTGCGCGACTATCTAGTCGCTCTAGCGCGACTAGGGGGTCGCTCCAGTCGCTCCAGCGCGACTGTAATAGGCATTCTCCGGGTGCCCATAGTCGCTCTAGCGCGACACACCTAGTATGCCAGGAGGGGCGGGTGGCCGGGAGGCTGCGAAACAGACAACACGCACGCCGACCGGATGACGCCGCGACCCGACCAAGAGCGATGCATCCTGCCCGGCTTCCCCCGATCCCGGATGGTGCGCCGCCAAGCGCGCCCATGCCTATGACCGTCACACGGGCTGGAAGGCAAAAGAGGGCTGAAGATGGCGCGTGAAGCCACAACCTCCCGCTATAGGCCTTAGCCAGGGCTTGGCTGTTTGCCTCCTGGCGTCGACCTCGCCGGTTGTATTTCGCGCTTTGGTTGCATTCTTCCAATGGTTGTAGTTTCGAGTAGATGACGCGCTGTGGTTGCGTACCCCAGCGCGCCGCTTTGGCGGCGCCGGGTTGGCGTTGGCGGGGCTTGTCGGATAACCTTTCCGCCCACTACAGCGATTAATATGATCTAATTAAAAGGATACTTTGACTTGTAGCCTCGGTAGTCCCCCGTCTAGTCCCCCACTTTTGGCCCACTGCGCGCCCCGCACGATGACGAACGCCAACGCGCGCTAACGGATAAACACGTTATAATTCAGTTTGTTATGCTGTGTTTGTTCTTGCTAAGGGCGTTTTTCGGCGTATAATCCGCAAATTCCGCGAGACTAAGGTTCTCGCGAAGCAGGGGAAAACGCCATGGACGCGGGCACGCTAAGCCAGGCGCTTCGTTACGGGACCTTCGGCATGCCGCTGAACCGCATCAGCGAGGACGTCCTCGACGCCGTTTGCGATGTGGCCTGCGACTGGGGTCACGACGCCGCCTCTCGCCTTTGTGGCCACGGCGACCACGCCCTGTTTCTTCGCGACCCCGGGGGGAACGCCTGATGGCGACCGAGCCGAAGCCCCGGAAATACGACAGTTCCAATCGCTGCCAGATATGCCGACACCCCCAGCGTTCGCAGATCGAACTCATGCACATCGGCGGCGTCGGCATGGACCAAATCGCCGCCCGGTTCGGCGTTGAGCGCAACGCGGTCTGGCGCCACAACAAAAACCATATAACGGAGGCACAGAAAGCGGCGATCCTGGTCGGTCCGGCGAAGCTCGGCGATCTTATCGAGGTGGCCGCCGAAGAGCATGGCTCGGCGTTAGACCACTACCGCATCATGCGCTCCATCCTAATGGCGCAGCTGACGAAGCAGGCTGAGAAGGGCGACCTCTACGGAATCGCACTCGCGGCCGACCGGCTTACGCATGTGTTGCGCGACATGTCGAAGCTAGGCGGCGAAATCAGCACGTTCGCCAACTCCACCGTGATTAACGTCACGCAAAACAATATGATTTTGAACAGCGCGCCCTTCGCCGACCTACAGGCCGGGCTGCTCGAGGTCTGCGCCGCCCATCCCGAAGCCCGCTCCGACATCGTGCGGCTCTTCAAGCGTCTCGACGACAAGTATAGCCAACAGAAGGCGCTAGAAGCCCCGCCCATGCGCGAAATTATCGAGGGGGCTCACGCTCACCATGCGGCCTGACGGCAAAAGCCCCTTCGCGGCCCTCGCCGAGGCTCTAGACGACCCTTGGATAAAGCAGGCGCGCCCGGAGCAGCTTCCGCCCAAGGGGAACTGGACGATCTGGCTGTTCGACGCGGGCCGCGGCTCTGGCAAGACGCGGGGCGGCAGCGAAGAGGTCAAGCGCCGAGCGCTGACATCGCCCATCCGCATCGCTCTTATTGCGGCGACGGCGGCCGATTGCCGGGATGTGATGATCGAGGGCGACTCCGGCATTCTGTCCGTTTGCGCTCGGGAGCATGAGCGTCCGCTCTATGAGCCGAGCAAGCGCCGTTTGACGTGGCCGAACGGCTCCATTGCGACGATGTTTAGCGCTGAGGAAGCCGATCGCCTTCGCGGGCCTCAACATCACTTCATCTGGGGCGACGAGGTTGCAGCATGGCCAAAGGCTCGGGACGTTCTCGACATGGCGATGTTCGGGTTGCGCCTTGGCAAGCGTCCGCAATGTTTGCTGACGACGACGCCGCGGCCGATTCCCTTGCTCCGCGATTTGATTAAGCGCGAGGGCAAAGACGTCGTGGTGACGCGCTCGACGACCTACGCTAATCGGGACAACTTGGCGCCGAGCTTTTTCAGTCAAATCATCACGAAATACGAGGGCACGCGGCTTGGTCGCCAGGAGCTCAATGCGGAGCTTTTGGAGGACATCGAGGGCGCCCTCTGGTCGACGGACATGATCGAGGCGAGCCGCAAGCCGATCGATTTCCTGCCCGATCTGAAACGCATTGTGGTCGCGATCGACCCCGCTGTCAGCGTGAGCGAGAAGAGCGACGCAACCGGCATTGTCGTCGCTGGCGTCGGCTTCGACGGCAAGGGTTATGTGCTTGAGGATCTGTCCGGCAAGTTTTCGCCGACCGAGTGGGCGACGCGCGCCGTTGCGGCCTACAAGAGACATCGCGCGGACCGCATCGTTGCGGAAGCGAACCAGGGCGGCGCGATGGTGGAGACGACGATCCGCGCCGTCGACCGCAGTGTTCCAATCCAACTCGTGCACGCGTCTCGTGGCAAGGTTACGAGAGCCGAGCCTGTGTCTGCGCTCTATGAGCGGGGGCGCGTGCATCATGTCGGCTGCTTCCCCGAGCTTGAAGACGAGATGACCTCGTTCGAGCCCGGTTCGACGAATTCGCCGGATCGCCTCGACGCGCTGGTTTGGGGGCTGACGGAATTGATGCTCGGGCAACAGTTCGAGGTGACGAGTTTCCACACCCCGATCTTAGGCCCGCCGCGCTCGGCCACGGTCGGGCTTTTTGAAGCCGTGATCATGGCCGGCGACGCGTCGCCTCCGGGCGGTTGGCCTATCGGAAGCCCGCAAGCACAAGCCGGCGGCGGCGTTCATTGGTCGCCCGGGCAGGGCATGGCGCCGGGACAGGGGCCGAAGCAATGGTGATCGACCCCGACGCTCTTGCCGATCGGCTGCGTGATCTGGACTTCGACGAGGCGCTGGACGTGATCGTTCGGCTTTCGGGGAGTCGCAATCCGGCCTTTCGCGATGTGTTGGCGGTGTTTGCCGGTGTGGCGATCGAAAAGGGCGAAGCATCGGGGCGCTGTGCTGCATTCGAGGAATGGAAACACGCGCCCGTGACGCCACATTGAAAGGATACGACGATGACGAGCCAGGAAATAATCGATGTTCATGCGGTTCAGACTGAGATGGCTGGCAAGCTTGCCGATGCGCGCGAGCGGCTGTCGGCGGCTACGGCTGCGGCGGATCAGGTCGCGTTCTCTGCTCACAGTGGCGATAAGGCCGCGATAGCCGCGCTAGCGAAGCACAACGCCGAGGCGGCGACGGCGAGCGCTGAGGCTCGCTCATTGGAGGCGGCGCTTTCGGAAGCCCAGCGTCGTGTTGCGGCTGCGGAGGCTGCGGCGATCGACGAGCGCGAGCGGGAGAAGGCTGAGCGGGCCCTTGAGGCGGCTGCGGCTTTCCATGAGCGCGGTGAGCGGGTTGTTGCGGCTCTTGAGGCTCTGGTCTCGGAGCTAATGGGCTTCGAGCGCGATTACCGCGAACTCCTGCTTTTGGACTATGCGCCGACCTCCACCTGGTCGCTTGCGCAAGTCAACATCGTGCTGAGCCTTCATACTCGTTTGCAGGGTCTTGGCTTGCACGTCAGACCTTTGCAGCATCACGAAAAAAAAGACCTCCTCGAGCTCGTTAGCGCGTGGGAGACGAACATTCGGGCGCGAGCGAAGGCTCGCCTTAATCGAAACGCTAAGCCGCGACGAGCGGCATAGGAGCAAGTCAGATGACGAATTTAGCAACAATCGAAAGAGTCCATGATCGCCTATGGCCGGATGCGACGCTCGTCGAGAAGCGACGCCGGCTCAGCAAGTTCTCGATTGCGGAGATATCCGCCGTCGACAAGCCGGCGCAGGAAGGCGCGGTTATGACGATCATGAAGAGCAAAGAGGCGAAGCCGATTGCGATTGCCGCCACGCCATCGAAAGATCCCCGCATTCTCGCGTTGGAGCGCCGGGAAGGCAAGAAGAAGGCCAAGAAGGCGAAGATCGGCGCCGTCGCGAAAATCGTTAACGAGAACGGTATCACGGATTGTGATCCAAGTTTGTTTGCCGCAGCGATAGCGAAGCGCGCCGCCAAAATCAGACGCGACGGCGAGAGCGATGCACAGGCCTATACGAGGACCATCGTCGACGACTCGAAAGGGCACGAGTTGTTCCGCGCAATGAAAGCTTCGTCCGGCGCGTCGCCTTACGATCAGGCATGGGGCCGGCCGGGTGAAACCGGCTTCGCCTTTCCTGCGCATGCGGGCAAGCTTCCGGGCGCCGATAACCACTCGACCGCCGAGCAGTCCCGCGAGTCCGGCGTTGTGTATCGCTCCTCGGCAGAAGCACGGCTTCACGTGCTTGCGGAAAAGCTCCAGAGCAAGAATCCCGGAATGAGTTATCAGATCGCTTATACGCGCGTTTTCACTTCGCCAGAGCATCGGGCTTTGGCTGAGGAGGTGAAGACAGAGGGGCTGATTAGGCAGGCGCGCGGCATGGGGCACGTCGCCTGAATGAGATTCCGGCGTACTTAGCTCGTCCGCCGGCGTGCCCAGCGCGTGGTGGCCTGTAACCATGCGAAGACGTCGGCGTTGACAGCGCCCGCGCAAAACAGCCGGGGCGGCGGTTCTTGGACGTCTCGCCGTCTCGGCTCCCTCACTTGGAAGCGACACGATGCAACGGGCAGCCGCGAGGGTTGTGGTGCGCGCAGCGCTGGCGTCAGACTCTATTTCCCGCACTCAATCAATACCGAAATCCCCCGCGCTCTTTCGGCGAGGTCAGCGAAAGGCAGGGGCTTTCCTGCGCTCGTTATCGAGTAGTTTATCCCATTCGCATCGAGAAAATTCATCAACACCGATGTCTTTATCGCAAAGTTGACGTTTTGCGGAACGTCTTCGATTGCGGGCGCGAGTTTGATTGCGTCGAGCTTGCCGACAACCACTCCAACAACGCTCCCTTCTTGATCGAGTACGGGGCCGCCGCTACTTCCGGGTTGGACCGGAGCGGTAATTTGCAAAAATCTTGAGTCGTCCCCTATCCCTGAAATCGCCGAAATGTTTCCCGTCGTGAAATTTCCGCTGGTCGATAGCAGGCCCACAAGGGGATATCCGAAGGTTGCGATTGCTTCGCCGATTTTGACCCCCGTCCTGAGCGAGGCATAGGCGGTCGCCTTCAAGTTTCCTTTGATCAAGGCGAGGTCGTTGGAACTATCACGACCTACCACCTGCGCCGAGAGAGGAGATGCGTGACCGGAGGTTAACTTCGGCGCGTTGCATCCTTCCACGACGTGCGCGTTGGTTATCAAATACCCTTCAGGGCCGATAAAGAATGCAGTTCCGCTGCTCGGGGTTCCTCCGGGTTTCGTGTCGCTCTCAGAATTCTTGCCACGGCTCACAGGCGGACCGCTGGCGTTTTGAATTTCGTTCAGAGCGTTTGCCACTTCAGCGTCATCTGGCCTCGCTGCGATTACCGTAGACAAGTCGTTCCTTGCACGGTCTATTTGTCCGATCGAAAAATATGTGAGACCACGCTCTCGTAAACCATCCATTTGATTGGGGTCTATTGCGAGGGCGCGGGTGAAATCGGCTATCGCAGCCTCCGGACGTCCTGCCTTCAGTTGCGTGCGCCCGCGCTCGACGAGCAGACCTGCGTCATCTGGAGCAAGGGCCAAAGCTCGATCAAAATCAGCAATAGCCGCACCGAATTTTCCAAGTTCCGAATAAACAAGAGCTCTCGAACGATAAACGAATGAGTGGTCGGGGGCTAACCGAACCGCTGCATTCGCGTCAGTCAACGCTTCTTTGTAGCGACCGATCGCCCTCAGAGCGTTTAGGCGATTGTCGAAGTAGCCCGCTATGTGAGGGTTGATGGCAATTAGACGGGTGAAATCGTCAATGGCGTCACTAAAGTTTCCCAACGCTACGTTTGCGTTTCCGCGGCCCAAAAATCCTCTTTCCGCAAACTTCGCGCCTTTGGCGGTCCGAATGAGTTGAGTGCAGTAATCCAGTCGCCGGAGCGGCTCTTTTGCAGAACCGCAAAGAGCCCACAAGTCGTCACAGATAGCGGCGCTAACCATGCTCATGGAAATGAGGATCGTCGCTGCGCAGACGCCAGACAGTCTTGATCCGCACCCCATGTCAGCTCACCCGGTTTCGGCAGCGAAACCTAACAGGAACATTCCAAAATCGGAAGGAGTGCGCTGCGGTCGCGGACTCGGTAGCGACTCTCCCTATGCCTCGCCGATTCGACGGTCCCGCCATGGACCTCGCCAACATGCGCAGCCTCGGCGTGCGATCGATCTTTGCGAGCTGCGATTGCGGCCGGCGCGCCAGCGTCGACGTCTCGGCGCTTCCCGATTTTGTGACCGCTGCGCTGGCGTCTGCGCTGCTCAGCCTGCGGCTCGCTGCCAAACGACGTGCGTCCGGACTGGCGCGAACATCGGGCCTCAGGCTTGGTGCGGTGAAGGGCAGAAAGGCGCCATTTTGTTGCCTTCACTTTTCAGAGGCAAGCAAAGCGACGGAACGGGCCCCCAAAGGACACAGGCAGCGAGGCTTCAATGTGCCCCAACTCGGGAGCGATGCGGATAAATTCTCAATCAGGAGGCCAGGATTTGCGCCGCTCCCGCGTCGAGAGAGCGTTGACGGCGCGCCACAATGTCTGCGACCTGACGGGGCTCATGCGATCCCGTTTCGGTGCGCGGAATGAAGGTTGTGTGTGTGACTGACACCGAAAGTCCGAGGGCGCTGCTGACCGTTTCGATCTGCGCCTTTACCTGTTGTGCAAGCGCTTTCACAAGGGCGCCGCCAAGGGCGTCAGAGGGACCCGGGTTATCCTGCGGTCGCCCCACGCCGTTATCGGACACCGTGAGTCGCCAATTTGCGCCGGAACTCTCGTATTTAACGAGAATTTCGGCGTCAGGACGGTTTGTCGGAAAGGCGTATTTCAAGGCGTTGATGACCAGCTCCGTGACGATGAGGCCGAGACTCACGGCTTCTGACGACGGCGCCGCGGCATCGTCGAGATCATAGCGAAGCGATACCCGCCTGTGCTCGTCGATCATCGAGCCCGCGAGGCTGTCGCAAATCGTGGTGAAATAAGGGACGAGCTTAACGGTTTCGGCGCGAGTGGCATCGTCGATGTGCCGTTGCATCGTTGCGACCGACATGACGCGGGCATAGGCGTCTTGGAGATGTGCGCGTGTTTCTTCCGAGGTCGTCGCGTGTGTTTTTAACATGAGAATGTTCGCAATAATTTGCAGACTGTTGCCGACACGGTGCCGCAATTCGAGAAGCAGAACCCGCTTCTCCTCAAGTAGCTTAAGCGCCTCGGCGAGGAGATCGGCCCTTTCCTTTTCGATGGCACGAAGCTGTGTCACGTCATGAAATGAAAGCAAAATCGCTTTGTGAACGTTATGGACGAAGAAAACCTCGCTCACGCTTACAATCAGGTTTCTCTGTCCGATGTGCGGAAATATGGTGTCAATTTCAAAGTCGTCAGAGGCGACGTGATCGGGTAAGGCTTTGCCGACAATCTCAGCTAAGCCCACGACATTGAAATGTCCCTCCAGGATTGTGTAAACTGAAAGCCCCACAATATCTTCTGACGTCACCTCAAATTCGCGGAGGAACGACCGGCTCGCTGTGGCGATGTTGAAATTGCAGTCAAGCACCAACAAGGGGTCGCGCACAGTATCGACGATCGCCTGAGTGAGGAGCGTCGAATATTGGGGGTCCAGAGGCTGCGATGTCACTTGGAGATTTCCTAGGATGGCGCGCGGCGGAAGCTCAAGATGTTGTCTAACATGAAGTGGCGCAAAACATCAGTAGGTCGCCCAAGGATTGAGATAGCGGCTTAGGGTCAGGGTTTGAGGCTACCTAGCAGGCCGTTGAAAAAGTCGCTGGCTCTGGGAATCGGGGCGTGATTCAGTAATCTCGCGGCAGCGAGGAATGAATCATGCGGGGCGGCGACGCGCGATCCGGGGCGCTTTTCAGCTATGTCGATCTTGAGGCGCGGGTTGGGAAGACCCATCCCCTGCGGGCGATCCGCCAACTGGTGAACGAAGCTCTGGCGGCGCTCGAGAAGGAGTTCTCGGCCCTTTATTCCTCGACTGGCCGGCCGTCGATCCCGCCGGAGAAGCTTCTGCGGGCGATGCTGCTGCAGGCTTTCTATTCGATCCGCTCGGAGCGCCAGCTGATGGAGCGACTGGAGTTCGACCTTCTCTTCCGCTGGTTCGTGGGGCTTGGCGTCGACGATCCGGTTTGGGATCATTCGACCTTCTCGAAGAACCGCGATCGGCTGCTTGCGGGCGACATCGCCGTGAAGTTCCTGAATGCGATCCTGGAGCAGCCGCGCGTGAAGCAGCTCTTGAGCACGGATCACTTTTCGGTCGACGGCACGCTGATCCAAGCCTGGGCGTCGATGAAGAGCTTCAAGCCAAAGGACGGAGCGGACGAGCCGCCAAGCGAAGGCGGCGGACGCAACAAGGAAGCAGATTTCCATGGCGAGAAGCGTTCGAACGAGACGCATGCATCGACGACCGACCCCGAGGCGCGGCTCTATCGCAAAGGCCCCGGCAAGGAAGCCAAGCTCTGCTTCATTGGCCACGCGCTGATGGAGAACCGACACGCGCTCTTCGTCAGCGCCTGCCTCACCCAAGCCGACGGCCACGCCGAGCGCGTCGCGGCGCTGCACATGATCGAGCCGCGCGCCGACTGCCCGCGGACGATCACCTTGGGGGCCGACAAGGCCTATGACGCCGAAGACTTCATAAACGAGCTGCGATCGATGAAGGTCACGCCGCACGTCGCTCAGAACAACAACGGACGCGCCTCGGCGATCGACGGTCGCACGACGCGGCACGCAAGTTACGCGATCAGTCAGCGCATCCGTAAGAAGATCGAGGAAGGCTTCGGCTGGATCAAGACCATCGGCGGACAGGAGAAGACGAGGTTCAGAGGCCGTGAACGGGTCGGCTGGGCCTTCACCTTCACGGCGGCCGCCTACAATCTGGTGCGGCTGCCGAAACTGTTGGCGGAAGCCGCATGAGCGCGCCCGTGGGCTGCAAGCTCGTCGGTCGTTGGCGGATCGTCGAAGCCGACATCTGGGATCGAGCCTATCTCGACCTCTGCGGCCCGGCGACAATCGTCATCACCGCCGGCGGCCGCGGCGAAATCGCCTTCGGCGCGATGAAGGCGACCCTCGACGTCGAATACGGTCCGACCTCCATCGCTTTCACCTGGATCGGTTTCGACGAAGGGGACGAAATCTCGGGCGAAGGAAACGCCGAATTGCTCGACGACGGCTCCATCGAGATCAAGTTTGATTACGACAGCGGCGACGAAGCCGTCCTCAAAGCCAAGCGAGACGGATTTTCAACAGCCTGCTAGACTGGAGAGTCTGCAAGAGCGGCTCAAAGTAGCGATCGTCAAGGCGCCCGGATAGCCTCGGAAAGTGCTCACCCAAAGCAGGAGTGGCAAGCGTAAACGTGACTTGATCCCTTCGGAAACTACCTGCTTGAAAGGTCGAGGCTTGGCTCGTGGCTGATATATGCAGAGATCTGGTTTGCTGGCGCAAAGCGAAAAAATTTGCGTCGCTGCGCCGCATCGCCAGGAATGGCAGAGAAGGGTCAAATTTGAGCGCTCCCGAACAGGCCGGATGCGCCATTGCAGCCTCCCAATTGTGCTGTCACCTCACCGAGCGGAAGCGACGGGCGAAAATGAAGATTTCCAGGACAAAACAAAAGGCCGCCCGCATGGGACGGCCTTTCTCGGGCTTATAAGACAGGTCCAACCATGGGCTCCGGCCGCGAACTCCTCTTGGAGGCCCGAATCAGTAGTATCTGCGAACCGCGCGGCGTGTGTAACGCCCCGTCCGGCGAGCTACGCGCCGCGTCTGACGACGCGCCATCCCATACGTGTAGGCTTCAGCGTCTGAGGGGCGCAAGACCGAGGATAGGATTGTGAGGCTTGAAGCCGCCGCCAATCGGAGAAAGGAAAGCATGCCTCGCCGTGAGATCGCCTCTGATGCGATTTTTTCACTCATACTCAACCCTCCCTGCTCATTCCTCGCTGGATTTTCGATCACCGAGGAAATGTCCATTTATTTAGCGCCGAAGCGTAGCCCGCCCAGAGCCTTGGGTGAGTGCATTTTGGGTCAGATTTTAGCGCTCCGGGAGGGGCGATTTGCGCCAATATTGCTCCTTTGGAATTTCCGATCACAGCTTTGGCCCGCGCGAACGCCTCGTTGATTGGATGGCCATGAGCATTATGTGAGGCGCAAAGGGAGCGGGGCTTTTGCCTTCGCCGAAGGCATAGAAATAATAAGGGTACAGGGTGTGAAGGCGTCGACGCTTCTCCTCTCGTTTTGTTTGGGGCTTTTCCCGACGGCCGCCAGCGCAGAATTGAAGGCGGGTGACGTCGCGCCAGATTTCACTGTGCAAGCGGCGCAGGGCGGCAAAGAATTCAAATTCTCGCTAGCTGAAGCACTGAAAAAAGGGCCAGTGGTGCTTTACTTCTATCCAAAATCATTCACGAACATTTGTACTTTTGAGGCTCATGAATTTGCTGACAACATCGAAAATTTCAAAGGCGCGGGTGCGACCGTCATCGGGATTTCGGTTGACAAGATAGAAGTTCAACGTGAATTCTCGGCTAAGGAATGTCGCGACAAGTTTCCGGTGGGAGCTGATCCAAGCCTTTCAGTTACTAAGGCCTACGATGCAGTGTTCAAAATTCCGCTGTCGGGCGAGGCCTTTGCTGACCGCATTTCCTATGTGATTTCGCCCGAGGGAAAGATCCTTTACTCTTACGCCGACGCCAACGCAGAGAAACACATCAAGAATACTCTGGCAGTCGTCCGGAAATGGCGTGAGGAGCTTAAGCCCTGAGAGGAATAGGTCTGTCCTGTCCCGATAGGGTGATCGTTGTTTGGTGACGAGTGTGAGGATCACCGGCTGGGCGCGTTGAGTCGCACGCCGCAGTGGAAGCACCGAGCCTCGTCGATGGGGAGTAATTTTTGGGCGCGCCAAAAGGTCGCCTGGCGGACAGTCCAACAAGTTTTGGGCTCCTAGGAGCTTTCGATTGTGGCGGGTCGTCTCGGGCGCAGCGCGGGGCTGAAGATAAAGAGCGTAGGAACGCGGCAACCAGGGCGGGCCGCTCGCGCTGCAGTTCGCCCCAGACTTCGGGTGTCGCCCAGACACGCTTCTCAGTAGAACCTGCGGACCGCACGGCGCGTGTAACGCCCCGCTTGGCGAGCCACGCGCCGCGTCACGCGCCGGTTATGACGCCGCACCACCTCAACCGTCTGCGCCTCAGCATCTCACGTGGTCAGAACCGAGGAAAGCATTGTGAGGCTTGCGGCCGCTAATCCGAGAAAGGATAGCGCGCCTCGCCGCGAGACCGCCTCCGCTTCGAGTTTCTCGCTCTTAGTCAGCACTCCCTAAACTTTCAGCTACTGGGAGTGCGTCAATCGAACGCGCCGCCATACGCCGTGGCGTCGATCCGCAAGAAGCGGCCGGCCGGCATCTGGACGTCTTGGCCGAGGACACCAAGATCCTGGAGCGCTTCCTCGATATCGCCATTCCGGACGATCGCCGCGAGGCGAGAGCGGCCTGAGCGGGGCGGGGCGGCATGTCGGATTGTCGCAGCTAAGCTTCGCCAAGGCGCGTTTACATTCGCAGAAATCCGGCGCTAGATGGGGGACTGCGCGGGGGACCAAAGGGCTTTTGAGGATGTTTTCTTCATAAAATCAATTGCCGTTATCGGACTCTCACTCCGACCAAATTTTTACATAGATCCACCAAGCTTCAAGCGCCGGAGGCGATCCGGCGCATTTGCGTCTCGCCACAGTTCCAAACCTCGAATGCCATTGCCGGGGCGCTCCGAGAACCCGCTCCAGAAAAGCCCCCCCAGAAACCCCGGTGGCTGCGAATTTCAACCTGGAGCTAAAGTTGTTGCACCGTCGTCATAGACATTCCCGTAGCAAATAACAAACACAAGCTTCAGCTTTATTTTGTCTAAGCAATGTCCGCTATCGATTGGATGGGAACATATCTCTAAATTCCCCGTTGCTTCTCGACGCCGTCACTGAAGCGAGGAGGTTGCACATGAACACCGAACACTTGGCCTGGCTCTTGCCAGCTTGGCTGATTGGAGCGCCGTTGCTGCTCGGGCTTTGGGAGTTCGCGACCCTGCGGTCGCGACGGGAGCGCGTTGATCGCACCACCACCGTCCACACACAGCCCGACACCGTGCGCACGGACCGCCTGGCGGGCCGCGCCTACTGAGACAGGCTCAGCGCCTATGACCACGGCGAGTCGCCCCGCGCGGCTCGCCGATTTCTTTGCGATTGCGAGGCAATGCATTATTTGAAAGCGAGCGCGGCGAGGCGAGATTACCCCGAGGCTCGATCATGGCTGCCATAGGCCCCGAAAAAACTGACTTCGGTTCGCCCGCGCCGGCGTTCCGGCTTCCGGCGACGGACGGCAAGACCTACGCTCTCGCCGATATCGCCGGCGAGAAGGGCACGGTGATCGTCTTCATCTGCAATCACTGCCCCTATGTAATCGCGGTCATCGACCGTCTCGCCGCCGACGCCCGCGCGCTCATCGCGGAAGGCTTCGGCTTCGCGGCGATCTGCTCGAACGACGCCAAGTCGTACCCCGATGACTCTTTCCCCAAGATGAAGGAATTCGCCAAGGTGCACGCCTTCCCCTTTCCCTACCTGCACGACGAGACGCAGGAGGTCGCGCGCGCCTATGGCGCGGTGTGCACGCCGGATTTCTTCGGCTACGACAAGGACAAGAGGCTCAAATACCGCGGCCGGCTCGACGCGGGGCGGACGAGCCCACCCCCGAAGGAGGCCAAGCGCGAGCTTCTCGAAGCGATGCGCGCCATCGGCCGAACGGGTGAAACGCCGAAGGATCAGATGCCGACGATCGGCTGCTCGATCAAATGGAAGAGCTGACAGCCATTTGGCGTCATGCGAGCCAGAGGCTCGCACATCTCCGCGTCAGCGCAGCCGCCTGAAGGGGTTGGCGAGCAAGCCGGAGAGCATCGCGCCAAAGGTCAAAAAGCCGGCGATCGGCAGGAGCAGCAGCATCAGGCCGCCGAGAAACAGAAAGCCGAAGGTCACCACCCCCAGAAGGCCGAACCCTAAGAGCGCCGCGCCGACGGGACCGAGGCGCACGACCTTCACTGTGCCGAAGCTCCGAGTCCTATAGACGGCGTCGCCCCACGGGCCGCTGCGATCCTCCGGCGGCAGGATCTCGACCTCGCCCCTGGGAGTTTCTGGTTTTTCGGAATTTCGATCGCCCACGGCGATTCTCCAAGATTGCGCCGCCCCGCGGATATATAAGCACGCTTGGCCCCGCGCCAATGCGCGGCGCCGCCCAAGTCCAGAGAGGAGGGCGCGAAAGACGCATGGCGCAAGCTTCCCATCTGCGAGCCTTCGCGAAGGAGGCCATCGCGCCGCTCGCGGCTTTCGCGGCGTTTCTGGCGCTCTGGGAGGGCCTCGTGCGGCTCCGAGGCATACCGCCCTATGTGCTGCCAGCCCCGAGCCTGATCCTCTCGCGCCTCATCGAAGACCGCGCGCTGATGGCGTCCTCGCTCTGGGTGACGGTGAAAATCGCGATGGAAGCCTTAGGCTTGGCGACGCTCGGCGGCGTCGGCCTCGCCCTCCTCATGGCGCGCTCGAAATGGCTGGAACGAACCCTCACGCCCTATGCGATCATGCTGCAGGTGACGCCGATCGTCGCCATAGCGCCGCTGCTGCTGATCTATCTCTCGCCGAACAATGCGGTGCTCGTCTGCGCCTTTCTCGTCGCCTTCTTTCCCATTCTGTCCAACACGGCGCTGGGATTGGCCTCAGTCGACCACGGCCTGCTCGATCTCTTCGATCTATACCGGGCCTCCGCCTGGGACCGGCTCATCTATCTGAGGGCGCCGGCGGCGCTGCCGCAGTTCCTGACCGGCCTGCGCATCGCTGGCGGATTGTCTCTGATCGGCGCCGTCGTCGCCGAGCTCGCGGCCGGCGCGGCGGGCCAGGGCACGGGCCTCGCCTTCCGCATCGTCGAGGCGGGCTTTCGGCTCGACATCCCGCGCATGTTCGGCGCCCTGGCGCTGCTCTCGCTCGCTGGCATGGCGATCTATGGCGCGCTGTCCCTGCTCAGCTATTACGCGCTGAAAGGTTGGCACGACAGCGCGCGCGAACGCGGCGCCTGAGCCCGCGGCGGCTGCGCCTTTGACCTTCCGCGCCCCGCCCCTTACAAGGGCCGGAAAATTCGCCTTCTCCGCCGCCGCCGGCTCCCGCCGCGCGGGCCAAAGCCAATGACAGAGGAAAAATAACGAAATGCGTGTGTATTACGATCGTGACGCCGACATCAATCTGATCAAGGGAAAGAATGTCGTCATCATCGGCTATGGCAGCCAGGGTTTCGCACACGCGCTCAACCTGAAGGAGAGCGGCGTCCCCAATGTTGCGGTGGCGCTGCGCAAAGGGTCCGCTTCAGCCGCCAAGGCCGAGGGCGCCGGGCTGAAGGTGCTCGAGGTCGCCGAAGCGGCCAAGACCGCCGACGTGATGATGATGCTGACGCCCGACGAACTGCAGGGCGAAATCTACGCGAAGGATCTCGCGCCAAACATGAAGCAGGGCGCGGCGCTCTTCTTCGCCCATGGCCTCAACATCCATTTCAATCTGATCGAGCCGCGCAAGGATCTCGACATCGCCATGGTCGCCCCCAAGGGCCCCGGCCACACGGTGCGCGGAGAATATCTCAAGGGGGGCGGCGTGCCCTGCCTGATCGCCGTGCATCAGAACGCGTCCGGCAACGCCTTGGAGCTGGGGCTCTCCTACGCCAGCGCGATCGGCGGCGGCCGCGCCGGCATCATCGAGACGACCTTCCGCGAGGAGTGCGAGACAGACCTCTTCGGCGAGCAGGTGGTTCTCTGCGGTGGACTGGTGGAACTGATCCGCGCCGGCTTCGAGACCCTGGTAGAGGCGGGCTACGCCCCCGAGATGGCCTATTTCGAGTGCCTGCACGAGGTGAAGCTCATCGTCGACCTCATTTACGAAGGCGGCATCGCCAATATGAACTACTCGGTGTCGAACACCGCCGAATATGGCGAATATGTCACCGGCCCGCGCATCATCACGCCGGAGACGAAGGCCGAGATGAAGCGCGTCCTCGACGACATCCAGACCGGCAAGTTCACGCGCGACTGGATGCTCGAGAACAAGGTGAACCAGACCTCCTTCAAGGCCATCCGGGCGCGCAATAACGCCCATCCGATCGAGGAGGTCGGCAAGCGCCTGCGCGCGATGATGCCCTGGATCGGCAAGAACAAGCTTGTCGACAAGGACCGCAATTAGCGCATAATGCGCTGAGATTGTCGGCGAGGCTGCCCTCGTGCGAGGCTCCGGCCGAGCCGGATCGAGGGCGCGGCTTTTTAAGCCATAAGCCTCCGGGGAAAGGGCTTGATGCAAGATCGGGCGAGACCTGACGCCACGCGGACGGGCGACGAAGTCCGCCGGCGGCTGGTGGAGATTACGCAGGCGCGGCTCGCCAGCCGGCTTGATCTTGTGGCGAGGCATTTCGCCTCCGACGTCGTCATCCATTGCTCGAAATACGGCGTCTTTCTGCCGGGCGTGATCCACGGGCGCGACGCCTTTGTCGCCAATCTCCGTCGCGCCCAGGAAGAGTGGGAGGCGCTCGACGGCGAAATCGTGCAGATGCTGGTCGAGGGGGAGAGAAGCGCCCTCCGCTGGCGGTCATCCTGGCGCCATCACGGCACGGGACGCCGCTGTCCCCTGGACATGACGTATTTCATGCGCTGGCGGGACGGCCTCATCGTCGAAATGCACGAGTTCATGGATTCACCGATCTCGACGCCCGACGTCTTCGGCGCCGTGAGGCCGTTCGCGAGTCTTCTGGTTGCTCCGGACCCGGGATTGACGCGCGCGGAGATGGTCGACCACGTGCAGCGAGTGGCGGATTACCATACGCCGCGCGGGCCTGACCTCGACCTGTTGCGGCGTTACTACGCGGCCGACATCGTCTGCGAATTCGTCGGCGACCGCGCGCGCATCCCTTACGCGGGTCGGCATCTCGGCATCGACGCCGTCATTAGCGTGGTGAAGTCCATCAACATCGATTTCGAGCAGCTGGATTTCTCTCTCTCTGACATCCTTGTGGACGGCGACATGCTGGCTTGCCGGCGAACGGTGGAATGGCGACATCGCGGCACGGGGCGACGGGGCATCGTAGAACTCGCGGAATTCGTCCGCTTCGAGAAGGGCATGATCGTCGAGCTTGTCGAATATCGCGACAGCATGAAGATCCTCGAAATGCAGGGCCATTTGGAAGCTCGGTGACGGGCGCGCCGCGATTCTGCCTCCTCGACGCCTGCGCCGGCGAGCCCTTCGCCGGCGTCCCGCTGGCCGCCATCGAAGGTGCGGACGCGCTGTCTCCTTCGCAAATGCTCCTCATCGCGCGGGAGCTCAATCAACCGCTGACAGCCTTCCTGCTGCCGCCCCGGGATGCGACGAACTCCGCGCTGGCGCGCGTCTTCTCGACGCAGGGCGAATGTGCGTTTCGCCTCGAAGCGGTCCTCGCGCTTTCCGCACTGCTCGCGAAAAGCCGCGCAGGCGACGTGCTGCGACGCGGCGGTTTGACCATTGCGCTCGAGCAGGACGAGGCTTGCCGGCGTTGCGACGTGATCGTGAACAGCGCAAGCGTCTGCTATTCGGAGGTTGAGCTCGAGCTTATGGCGCGCCGCGTTGACCTGCCGGGCTCGGCCGAGGGCCTTGCTGCGTCTCTTGGACTTACGAGCGGGGAGATCGGCTCACGCGGCCACCCTCCGAGCTGCTTTGAGACCTCCTATGGGGTGCTCGGTCTCCTGCCTGTCCGAACCCGGGAGATCCTGCAAAGCGCCGCTCCTAGCTTGACATTCGGCGACGGCCTCGCCGGGCTGCTGCTCTACTCGCACGATACGCCGGCCGCAGGCGCTGCGATCGAGGCGCGGATCATCGGCGCGGATCTCGGCGCGGAAGCGCTCGTCGGCCTAGCCGCCGCGGCGGTCGCGTTCGAACGCCCGGCAAAGGGCGCGCATGAAATATTCATCGATGTGTTGCATGAGCGTGGCAGGCGCGCGCGCCTGACGCTGCGCTTCGAGACCGCCGATGGCGGGCTCCGGCGCCTGAGCCTCGGCGCGCAGTCGGCCTTCGTGGCCAAGGGAGAGTTTTTCCGATGACCGCCTCCTGCCAAATTTTTCAGGCGGACCGGCTGGACTGCCGCCTGGTCGAGCATCGGCTTGAGCTTTCCGGAGCGGAGGAGCGCAGGATCGAGGAGCTTTGGCGGGAGCGGAAGAGCGAAAACCCGGCGCTATACGACGGACGCGTCCTTCTCGCTCGGCGGGCCGACGCCGTCGTCGACGATTACGGGCGACGAACGCTTCAGGTCGAGTTTTTCGAGGCGCCCTTTTCGCGCTTGCTGGCCTGGAAGCAGTTTGGACAACCGGACTGGGGCGTTTTCAACTGCTTTTCCGCGCCGGCGCTGCGATCGAGCGACGGGGCCTTTGTCGCCGGCGAGATGGCGCAGGACCACTCCCAGCCCGGGCGCATCTATTTCCCTTGCGGGACGCCCGACCGCGAGGACGTCGTCGGGGACCGGGTCGATCTCACCGGATGCCTGATCCGCGAGCTCGCCGAGGAGACGGGAATTGAGATCGACGAGAGCGATCTCGCGCCGGTCTGGCGCATCGTATCCTACAAGAAACAGAGAGCATGCTTGCGCGTCGTCAATCTTGCGGGTGACGCTGAGACCGAGGTCGCGCAGGTGCTGCGCCATATCCGCGCGCAGACTAAGCCGGAGCTCGCGGGGATGCGCATATTCCGGCGGCGCGCCGAGCTCGCCGAGCCGCATCTGCCCGAATTCATGAAGGCGTTCCTCGAGAGCGCTCTTGCGGCGTAACGGGCGAGCGGCGCATTTGCGGCTGAAATTTCTTGCGGCGCGGTATAGATTGTCTCCATGACGACGAGTTCTTGCGCCGAAACGACCATTGCGCCGACCGACGCGCGCCCGGCGGCGATCCGGGCGCTCCTCGAGGACAATTGCCTCGTGCTCGTGGGCATGATGGGTTCTGGAAAGAGTTCCATCGGACAAAAGCTAGCGCAGCGGCTAGGGCTGAAATTCGTCGACGCCGACGCCGAGATCGCCGCCGCGGCCGGCATGTCGATCCCCGAAATTTTCGCGAAATTCGGGGAAGGCTATTTTCGCGACGGCGAGCGCCGCGTGCTGTCTCGGCTTCTCAACGGCGGACCGATGGTGCTCGCAACCGGCGGTGGCGCCTTCCTGGACCCGAGAACGCGGCGGCGCATCGCCGAGCGGGGAGTCTCGATATGGTTCGACGCCGATCACGAGACATTGCTGCGACGGGTGCGCCGCAAGGGCGACCGGCCGCTCCTGCAGACGGAGGATCCCGCCGCCACGCTGCGCCGCCTCATGGACGAACGCAATCCCGTCTACGCGACCGCCGACCTCAGAGTCGTATCCCAGGACCTGCCGCATGAGGCGATGGTCGAGCAAACGCTCACGCTGCTCGCCGAGCGTCTGCCGACGCTGGCCTATGGCGCAAAACGCCCGTTGGAAGACTTGCCGACCTCGATGAACCACTTCGCTCCACGTCTACACGAGCCCCTCCACCAGGAAACGGTCCGCGTCGAACTCGGTCCCCGCTCCTATGACATCTTGATCGGGTCGGGCCTGCTTCGAGAGGCGGGCGAAAGGATCGCGGCGCTGGCGCCGGGCGCGGCCTGCGCGATCGTGACCGATACCAACGTCGCTCCCCTTTATTTGCCGGCGCTGCAGGCGAGCCTTGAGGCAAACGGGCTGCGCTCGGCCGCGATTTTGCTCGCACCGGGCGAGGGCTCGAAGTCGCTCGCCGTATTCGGGCGCGTGCTGGAGGAGGCGCTCGCCGCGAAGATCGAGCGACGCGACGTCGTTATCGCGCTCGGCGGCGGAGTTGTCGGCGACTTGGCCGGCTTCGTCTCGGCGAGCCTGCGGCGGGGCTGCCGCTTCGTGCAGATACCGACGACGCTGCTCGCTCAGGTCGACAGCTCGGTCGGCGGTAAGACCGGCGTCAATTCTCCGCAAGGCAAAAATCTCATCGGGGCCTTCCACCAGCCCTTGCTCGTCCTCGCCGACATCGATGCGCTCGAGACCTTGCCCGAGCGCGAGTTCCGCGCCGGCTACGCCGAGGTCGTCAAATACGGGCTCATTCGCGATCGCCGCTTCTTCGAATGGCTCGAAGCCGACGGCGAAGCCGTCTTCTCCGGCAAGCCGGAGCAGATATGCGCCATTGCGGTGAGTTGCCAGATGAAGGCCTGCATCGTGGGAAGCGACGAGACGGAGCAAGGCGACCGCGCGCTGCTCAATCTCGGCCATACTTTCGGTCACGCGCTGGAGCGTCTCGTCGACTACGACACGAGCCGTCTCGTGCATGGCGAGGCCGTGGCGATCGGCCTCGCGCAGGCCTACCGTTTCTCGCACCGCCTCGGCCTGTGCAATGGGCAGGACGCCGAACGCGTCGAGCGGCATTTGGAGCAGGTCGGATTGCCGACTCGCATCTCCGACATTCCCGGTTTCGGCGCGGAGGCCGAGGCCATTCTGGAGGCGATGCAGCAGGACAAGAAAGTGGAGCGCGGCGCGCTGACCTTCGTGCTGGCGCGGGAGATCGGCGGCGCCTTCGTCGCGAAGAACGTGGACGCAAAAGCAGTCCTGGCCTTCCTGAAGAGCGAAATCTGATGGGCGCGCGAATTGGGGACGATCCTTGAGCGCTCTCGACCTTTTCTCGGCCCTTCTGGTCGTGCTCGGCTGCGTGCTGCTCTCGGCGTTCTTCTCGGGCTCGGAGACGGCGCTTACCGGCGCGTCGCTCGCGCATATGCATTCGCTCGAGAAGGAGGGCGACCGGCGCGCCGTCGTGGTCGCGCAGCTCCTGCGCCACAAGAACCGGATGATCGCCGCGCTGCTTTTCGGCAACACGCTCTTCAACATCGCCGGCTCCGCGGTCATGACCAGCGTGCTCATCGCGGTCGCTGGCGAGAATGGCGCGGTCTATGCGACCTTCGTCATGACGGCCCTGCTGCTCATCGCCGCCGAGGTGCTGCCAAAGACGCTGGCGATCAACCATCCCGACCGATTTTCACTGACGGTGGCGCGGCCGGTCCACATGTTCGTCTCGGTTTTCGGCCCGCTTCTCGCCGGCGTCGAGCTTCTGGTGCGCGCCATGCTGAAGGCCGCAGGCGTCGAGCTCGGCCATGGCCGCACGATGCTTTCGCCTTACGACGAATTGAAGAGCACCGTGGACATCCTGCATCAGGAAGGCACTGTCGAGCGCAGCGCGCGCGACATGTTCGGGGGCGTCCTCGATCTGACCGTCATGCATGTGTCGGACGTGATGGTGCACCGCACCAAGATGCGCGCCGTCGATGCGGACCTGCCGCCGGATCAAATCATCAAGGAAGTTCTAGCCTCTCCCTACACGCGCATGCCGCTCTGGCGCGAGCGGCCGGACAATTTCATCGGCGTGCTGCACGCCAAGGATTTGCTGCGCGCGCTCGATGCTGCTGGCGGCGATCCGACGCGGCTCAAGATCGACGAGATCATGCTGGCGCCGTGGTTCACGCCGGAAGCGACCACGCTCGAAGACCAGCTCCAGGCCTTCTTGAAGCGAAAGACCCATTTCGCCTTCGTCGTCGACGAATACGGCGAGGTGATGGGTCTCGTGACTCTCGAGGACATTCTCGAGGAGATCGTCGGCGACATCCGCGACGAGCACGACTTGGCGATGCCCGGCGTGCGCCCGCAAAAGGACGGCTCGGTCATCGTGGACGGCGCCTCGCCGCTGCGGGACCTGAATCGCGCGATGGATTGGCGGCTGCCCGACGAGGAGGCCACGACGATCGCCGGCCTCGTGATCCACGAAGCCGGCGCCATTCCCGAGGCAGGCCAGGTGTTCCGTTTCCATGGCTTCCGTTTCGAGGTGCTGCGCAAGATGCGCAACCGCATCACCTCGCTTCGGGTCACCCCCGAGGGGCAGGAAGCGGAGTAGACGGGCGCCGCCGCGTCAGCCGCCGAGAATTTCGAAGACCGCCTCGATCTCGACCGCGGCGTCGAGCGGCAGTTGCGCGACGCCGACGGCCGCGCGCGCGTGCTTGCCGTTTTCGCCGAGGACCGCGGCGAAGAGATCGGAGGAGCCGTTCACGACCTGCGGAATCTGCTGGAAGTCGGGAACGGCGTTCACGAAGCCGCCGACCCGAACCGCCCGCAGCTTGGCGAGATCGCCCACGGCGGCGTTGGCCTGCGCCAGCACGTTGAGCGCAGCCAGGCGCGCCGCAGCCTGGCCGGCTTCGAGCGAAACCGCGGCGCCGAGCTTACCCTGATGCGCGGGATCGACCTTGCCGGCGGCGACCGGCAATTGCCCCGAGACGAAGAGCAAATTGCCTGCCCGCGCCACGGGGACGTAATTGGCGACGGGCGCGGCGGCCGGCGGAAGCGCAAGCCCCAGCGCAGCGAGCCGGGCGAGCGGCGAGCCTTCAGTCATGATCGTAACCTCTCCGGGAATTAGGATTTGCGCCTTCGGAAGCGAAACCGTAGTTTCTCGCGGCGTCCGGCGCAACGCTCGAGCATGTCCCGAAAAAGCGCGAAGCGGTCTTCCGGGACATGCTCTAAGTTTTGAGTTGGAGCTTAGTCCTTCTCGTTCGTGTGATTCCACGCGATCGGGACGCGCTCTACCCGCCTGCGGCCCCTTTCGGAGACCCTCATCCATGGCGTTGCGAGAAATTGCGGCTGGCGCTGCAGCTTCGATCTTGCCTTCTTGCGCCCGTTTTCGCGCCTAGCGCGATCGCGCAAACGCCTCCGCCGCCGCTCGCCCCGCATCGCGCCGTCTATGATCTGACCTTGCTGAAGGCCGATGGCGCCAAGGCGCCTAGCGAGGCGCGCGGCCGGATCACCTTCGACTTTTCGGGCTCGGCCTGCGACGGCTATATCCAGAACGTCCGCCAGCTCACGCAATTGCAACCCCAGGAAGGCGACACGCAGGTCTCCGACATGCGGTCGGCGACTTTCGAGGCGGCCGACGGCTCCGACTTCCGCTTCAAGATCACGACGAAGGTGAGTAACCCGGAATCCGCGGGCGCTACCGAGGAAACAGACGGTATCGCCAAGAAGAACAAGACTGGCGAGGTGGAGGTCGATCTCAACAAGCCCAAGCGCAGCAAGCTCGACTTTGCCGGGCCGGTCATCTTCCCGACCGATCATCTGCGCAAAATTCTCCAGACCGCGCGTGACGGGGGCAAGATGCTCGCGGCCCGCGTCTATGACGCCTCGGGCGACGGCTCCAAGCGCTTCGACACGCTGACGATCATCGGCGCGCCGCTAAAGACCGAGCCTCCGGAGAAGCACTTTCAGGTCGAGGCCTTCAAGAATTTGCGGCGCTGGCCCGTCACGATTTCCTATTTCGATCCGGATCAGAAGGACCAGCCCCCGAGCTACGTGCTGTCGCTCGAGCTTTTCGACAATGGCGTGACCTATTCGATGAAGCTCGACTATGGCGATTTCGTCCTCGGCGCGAAATCCTCGAGCCTCACGCTGCTGCCGTCACCCAAATGTAAGAAGCTCTGAGACGGCGATGGAAGGGGAACGCCACTCAAGCTTGGCGGCGTTTAAAACTCAGTCTTCAGTAGGCTTCCCAAGCAGAAGAGCCCGCCAGGCTCCTGGCGACGCGCTCAGTGGGCAATCAAATGCCCATTCTGCGGTTCACTGCGAAGATGCCGGCTATGGCCCGGTTACGGGAGTCCAGATCTTTTCCGGCTTCTGCATTCTAAGGCGCATATTCGATTGCAGTTTGCAAAAGACAACAGGCGGCTTGTCGTGAATGTCAACAGCGCGCGTAGGCTAAAAGAAACGCGTTGATTCCTTTGCTAACCAATCATTCTATATTTGTGGACCCGTGACTGGCGCCATCTTTGTCTCCCTTGCGATTGCGCAGGTGGCGAGTTGTAGACTGTCGCTGCTGACCAGCGCCTTTCGAAAAGCTGAGACGAAGCAGGCGAGGAAAATAGAATGGCGCTGACAGAAGCCACTTACCGCGTTCCGGGAACAGAGACCACGAAGCGAAGAGACGATCACGCTCCGTCCCCGCGGACGACTCCCGCGGCAAATACGCTACGCCCGATCGCCGCGACAGAGCCGACCTTTGAAGTCGTTACTGACGAGGCTGCCTTTCTGGCGCTGGAGCCCGAATGGAAAACCCTTTGGGCGCAGCTCCGCGAGCCGCGCTTTTCGCAGTCGTTCGATTGGTTCCGCGTTGGCTGGGAAACGACGGGACGGCCGCGCGGCCGCAGTCTTTTCATCGTGGTCATGCGAGTCGACGGGCGCGCGGTCTTGATCTGGCCGCTTGGCGATCCGCAGCAAGCAGAGGCTTTGGAGGGTCGCCGCGCCGCTCGGTCCAGAGTGGACGGAGTATGATCCGGGACTCGTGGAGAATTCTCCCGAAACCGTCGCACATATTCGCGCGGCGTGGGATTTCCTGCGCAAGAACTGCCCGGCGGATGTGATCATTGTCCCGCATTGTCGCGAGAGCGAGCCCCTGCACGAGGCCATTGGTTCCGATCCGACCCCGCGCGCTGTCAGCACCCAGCCGTCGCCCTATGCCGCCATGGGGCGCCTTTTCCGACTGGTCTTCCTATTGGAAGACACGCAGCCGGAACACGAGGGACCGCGTTGGCCGCCGCTCTCGGCGCTTCGCCGAGCAGGGCGAGGTCACCTTCGGCCTTGTCGAGGATCAGGCGGAGTTCGAACGGCTCCTGACCTGGACGCTCGCCCAGAAGAGCGAATGGATGACCCGCACGGGTCTCGACAACGACTTTTTGCGCACTCGCGGAGTTTCCGGTGTTCCTGCGCGAAATGAGCGCGTCGCGCACGACGAGCGAGGGCATGGTGATGTTCGCGCTCAAGCTCGACGGCCGCACCGTCGCGACGCAGCTTAACGGGCTGGATGCGTCTTTGTCTCGAGAACTTCATTTCGGCGCAGGACCCTGGCTTCGCCGCCTTCTCGACGGGCTCGATCATTCTGATGGAATGCCTGAAGTGGTGCCGGGATCGAAATCTGGCTTATGACTTCCGCTTTGGGGTGGAGTCCTACAAGATGGAATGGGCGACCGAGGACCGGCCGGCGACGACCTACCAGTTCGCGATCCGGCCTTGGGGGCAAGCGCTGCTCCGGCTCAACGGCTTCTGGGAGGGCGCGCGTGTCTTCAAGGACAGGGTTCGAGTGGCCATTCCCGCCGACTTCCGGCGCGGGGTGAAGCAATTCCTGATCAAACTGAGAACCGCGCGCGGCGTAATTTCAGCGGCGCTCGATCCCAGGCAAGGGTGAAAGCGCCGCCAACCCGCATCGGCTGCGGGGAAAAATTGTCATTTGATCAACTGGGAGTTCCGAGCCGCGCGCCAATCGCTTGGCGCGGCGCCGCTCCATCGCTGAAACGCCTCTGTGAAGTGAGAATGCGATGAGTAGGCCAAGGCGTCGGCGATCGCGCTTATCGAGAGATCGGTGATGGCCAACAGCTCTCTCGCCATCCCGTAGCGCACTTCGTCGAGTAGAGGCTGAAAGCTTGCGCCTTCATCCTTGAGATGTCGATATAGCGTTCTCTTCGATACCCCCAGAAACGTCGCCATCGTGTCGCTCGTCGGCTCGCCGCGCAGCAGCAAAGGCCGCATCGCGTGCTTTACCCGATCGGTCCAAATCGTTTTGCTGGCGGGCCGGGATGCGACGGCGAGGCTGCGCAACCGCTCCAGCTCCGAGGGTCGCGCTCCTGGACGGGCGTGCTCCAGAGCCGTTTGCAGGAAAAACGAGAGCCGTTTGAGTCTCGTCGAAACGAAGGGCGGCGCTCCCCAAGATCGCCCTGTATTGCCCGACATCGGCGGGCTTTCTGATCAGAAAAAAGAACCTCGTTCGGCTCTACGCCCCCGCCCGTGAGAGCGCGGACGGTGCTGAACATGAGCGCAACGGTCAACGAATAGATCTGATCGCGGCCGACAGCACTCGGCTCATAGATGCCGTAACCCAACACCCAGCCTCGCCCCATTGGTGGAGGTAGACCGACGCGCCGCGGGAGTTGCTGTCCTGAAGGCTGACGAAACCGGCGAAGGCGGCGCCCAGGGTGGGCGCATTCGCCATGAACTCCCCCGGGAAGCCGAGCGCGCGGTGATCGTATCGAGAACCGAGCAACAATCCGAAGCAGGAGCATTTGGTCAAGCTCGCGCATCTTTCGAGCAAGCTGGCGGCGAGCCGATACGGAATACGGTAATCCTGGTCTTCGAAGGCGTGTGGGTCGAGTCGGAATTCCGTCGAGGGCGACTTGCAGATTAACGCCAAATTCGCTCAAGCAGCGCCGGAATGCCGACCAAGGCGTTCATGCGTTGCGGGGCGTCGGGGCCCAAAATGCTTTTCTCAGTCAAAACACCCGCCTCAAGTGGCGCTTTCCACCGCTCCGGCTGCGTCAGCTCGGAGCGTAAGCTAAACGCTTTCTTAATAGCATAGTCGCGCCGCGCCCGGCAAACTTGCAAGTTTCGGTCACGCAATCCCGTGTTGATCGCTAGTGTTGCCTAATTGCCACAGCTGAAGAAAATCGTCATCCGCGAGATTTATTGGCACGATTTCGGTAGTCCCTGCTCGGCATTCGATGAAATGTAGCCTCAGAGTTTTTGAGAGCCAAAGGCTTCAGAAATTCGAAGCTTCTCAATGGAGGTTCATGATGAAGACCAAAATCTCGCTCGCCGCGCTTTCGCTGGCGCTCGGCATGGGCTCGGCGCTCGCGGCCGATCTTCCCTCGCGCAAGGCCCCGCCGGCCTATATCCCGCCGCCGCCTCCGCTGACCTGGAACGGCTTCTATGCCGGTCTGAACATCGGCGGCGGATGGCAAGCCAACAGCGGCAGCAACCTGACCTCCGCCTATTGGGATCCGACGTTCGCCTTCGGCTCGACTCCGGTTGGCTCGACCACGCCGAACCTGTTCTTCCTGCCCAACAACAATCAGTCGGGCACGGCGGGCGGCGTCATCGGCGGTCTGCAGCTCGGCTACAACTTCCAGTTCAACCCGTCGATCGTGGTTGGCGTCGAGACCGACTTCGACGGCTCGAGCCTCAGCGGCCAGAGCCCCAGCAACTACGCCTTCTATCCGTCGCCCTACGCTGGCGGCCAGTCCCTGATCCCGGTCGCGGCCATCAACGGCGGCAATCTGAGCCTCGACTACATCGGCACAGTGCGCGGCCGCGCCGGCTGGCTGTTCACCCCCACCCTGCTCGTCTACGGCACGGCGGGCTTCGCCTATGGCGGCGTGAGCGCCTGGAACCAGACCAACATCCGCACCGGCTGGACCGCCGGCGGCGGCGTGGAGTGGATGTTCGCTCCCCGCTGGTCGGCCAAGGTCGAATATCTCTATGCCGATCTCCAGAGCGGCGGCATAACCGGCACCTTCGGCTACAACTACGGCTATCACTTCCATCCGGAGCTCAACATCGTCCGCGCTGGCGTGAACTATCACTTCAACTGGTCCGAGCCGGCTCCGGTTCTCGCGAAATACTGATCGGCTCCAGAAGCCCCGATCAGCGGAAAGCCCGGCCTCGCGCCGGGCTTTTTGCTCAAGGCCTGAACTCCGTGTCCAGGTGATGGACGATGGACGGGCTCTTCGAGAAATAGGGCCGAACACGGCGTAAAGGCGGACCAATCCGGGTAAGCAGCCGGACGCACCGTTCGCTTAAGGACGAGGAGTTCTCACGAAAGAACCGTCGAAAGCGCCCAAAAAGAGGCTCAATTGGCGAGCGTATGCATACAGTTGATGTCCGTAGTTTCCGCGAGGCAATTCGCATGCTGCATATGAGGAGCCGCCTGGCGTGCGTAGCTCTCTCCTTCATGGTTGCGGGGTGCATGCCGACACCCGGGGCCGATGGCGTGACAACTCACGCCTCGCGTTCGGGTCCGCCGCTCGAGATTTTCTATGTGACAGATCGAGCCTCCGCCGCCCGAGAGGACGGCGCCCAGTCTTACGGACACGAGCGCTCACATGCGCTCGCGTTTGGCTCCGTCGAAGTCTCAGGTCGGGAGGCGGATGAGGCTATCGTCGGGCAGCCAAGCGAGATCGGTCGGTTCCCAGAAACGCCTTATGCGATCGAGCCAGCGAAAAGCGGCGTAAGACGAGCCCCTGACGCGATCGCCGCGCACGAACGATCTCTCGCGGAGATGCAGCGTGAACTCACCCGGCGAGTCGCCGCAACGGGTCGAAAAGAAGTTGTTGTCTTCGTTCACGGCTACAACAATAGTTTCGAAGACGCCGTTAAATCGGCGGCGCAGCTCTGCGGCGATCTCGGACCGCAAGACTTCACCTGCATCGCGCTCACTTGGCCGGCCGGAGGTTCTAAAGGCATTCTGTTTGGCTATAACGTCGATCGTGAGTCAGGAGAATTCGCCGTTACCGATATACGCAAAGCGATCCGCATCATCGCCGGAACGCCCCAAGTCAAGCAAATTCATTTCCTCGCCCATAGCCGCGGCACGGACGTCTTGACCACGGCCCTCCAGCATCTCGGCATCGAGGCCTATGTCTCGAAGAGTTCGCTCTCGTCAAAATTCAAGGTCGGGAACATCATCCTGGCGGCGCCCGATATCGATATCGATGTCGCCTTCGCCAGATTGATGGGAATTCCATCCGATCCGGATTTGGCCTACGGCAGCGCGCCGCAACGAAGCATCGCCCTGAACACCGGCAAGATGCACTACACCGTCTATTCCTCAACAGGCGATAGGGCGCTGGGCCTGTCGAAAGCCTTGTTCGGAAGTCAGCTTCGGCTCGGCTTGCTGGATGCGCATTCGGATGCGAGCGAACTGCAGCTGGCGCCCCATGTGGCGGGGGTCGCGGATTTCATATCCGTTCAGGGCGGCGGCGGCGGTCTGATCGGGCACAGCTACTTCCTATCGGATCCTGCCGTGCGTCGCGATCTCGTGGCTCTCATTCGAGACGGCAAATTGGCGGGCGACCCCGGCCGAGCCTTGGTCGAGGTCCAGAAGCCGTTCTGGTACTTGCCCGATCTGCCGCAGGCGACGCAGTAGATCCGCCTCAGCAGACGGATTGCCCCTGGATCCGCAAGATCGACCGATCCGGCCCCCAGGAGCCATTTCTTGGGCAAGCATGACGCTTCCGCTCAGGAAAAGGCTTCTGAACCAGAGGGAAATGATTTAGAATTTTGGCAATGAGTTTACTCTCCACCAGCGAAGAAGTGGCTGCCCTCTGCAAGCGGCTCGCACAGCATCCCTTTGTCACGGTCGACACCGAGTTCTTACGGGAAACGACGTTCTGGCCGAAGGTCTGCGTCATCCAGCTCGCCTCGCCCGAGGAGGCGGCGGCTATCGATGCTCTTGCCGAAGACATTGACCTTACGCCATTTTTCGAGCTGATGGCGAATGAGGCGGTGGTCAAGGTGTTCCACGCCGCTCGCCAAGACCTCGAGATCGTTTGGCGGCTCGCGGGCCTGATCCCCAAGCCCCTCTTCGACACCCAGGTCGCCGCCATGGTCTGCGGCTTCGGCGATCAGGCGTCATATGGCGAGCTGGCCAAGGCGATCGCTCGGGTCAACGTAGACAAATCCTCGCGCTTCACGGACTGGTCACGGCGCCCGCTCTCGGAGGCGCAGGTCCGTTACGCGATCGCCGACGTCACCCACTTGCGCGACATTTATCTGCACCTGCGGACTCAGCTCGAGCGTTCGGCCCGCCTCCACTGGCTCGCCGACGAGATGGAGGCGCTCACATCGCCCTCCACCTATGAGCAGCATCCCGACGACGCCTGGGAGCGTCTGCGCCACCGGGCGCGGAAGCCGCGCGACCTCGCGGCGCTGATCGAGCTCGCGGCCTGGCGCGAGGCGGAGGCCCAGGCGCGCGACGTGCCGCGCTCACGCGTGCTCAAGGACGACGCCCTCGTCGAGATCGCGCTCGCCGCGCCGCGCACGGAGGAGGCGCTGTCAAATCTGCGGGCCATTCCGCGCGGTCTCGAGCGATCGCGCGCGGGCGCCGAGATCCTGGCGGCGATCGAGCGGGCGATGGCGCGCGACCCAGCCTCCTTGCCGGTCATCGAGCGCGACCGGCGCAACGCCAATGGCGCCACGGTCGAGCTCTTGAAGGTGCTTTTGCGCCAGGTCTGCGAAGAGACCGGCGTCGCCGCGAAGATGATCGCCACCGTGGACGATCTCGAAGCGATCGCCGCCAACGACAATGCTGACGTCATGGCGCTCAAGGGATGGCGGCGCACGGTGTTCGGCGAGAAAGCGCTGGAGCTGAAGCGCGGGCGGCTCGCGCTCGCGGTCGAAAACGGCAAGGTGGTGACCCTGGACTGGCAGGACGTCGAGGGCGCCGTGGGCTGAGAAGATTTTCCGACTAGGTTAGGCTCTAACTTTATGATTTTAAGAGAGCCCCTTCGATCGCGTGAGCCCACGCGATTGGGACTCTCTCAAGCAGGGGAAGTCCTGGCCGATGACGCAAACGCAGGGAGCGCCGAGGGTCGCGATTCGTCTCTGCGCCGAGCCCTTCGACGCCGTGCAGGAGGAGCGGGACATCCTCGCCACGGGCGCCGACATCGGCGCGCTCGTCGCCTTCACGGGGATTTGCCGAAGCGAGGGCGGCGCCTTGGCGGCCCTCGATCTCGAGCACTATCCCGGCATGGCCGAACGCGAAATCGCCGAGATCGCGCAGACCGCGCTGGAGCGCTGGCCGCTCAACGCCCTCACGGTGCTGCATCGCCACGGCCGCCTGCGTCCCGGCGAGAAGATCGTGCTCGTGATCGCCGCGGCGAAGGGGCGCGCCGAAGCCTTTGCGGCGGCCGAATTCGTCATGGATTTTCTGAAATCGCGCGCGCCTTTCTGGAAACGGCTGTTGCTCGCGGACGGAAGCGACGGCGGCTGGGTCGACGCCAAGACGAGCGACGAGGCGGCGTTGGCGCGCTGGCAGGATCGGGGCTAAATCACACTGCGAGACTCAGGCTACAGCGCGACGCTTCGCCATGGCGCCAGGGTGTGGACGAGCCACGCGTGCAGCACGCCCGCCGCAATGGACACGAGCAGGGCCACGAAGGTTAGAATGTCCGCATTGCCCTTCGGGCATCGCAGCATGCGCGGAAGGCCGTGATAGAAGATATAAAGGCCGTAGAGGCCCAGAATGTCGAGCCAGCGCAGGTGCGGGAGAAGGCCGAAGAGGGACGCCAGCCAGGCCGGCGTGTAGGAATAGGCCGTAAGCGCCAAGGCGCGCCCGTCATCCGATTCTCCTTCGAAATGCGGCGCGAGGCTGGAGAGCACGAAGGCGACGAGAAACAGCAGCGGCAGGCTGAGCACATATTGCAAGCCCGCCCGGATGAGTTCGCCCGCGAAGGTGAGGTGCGAGACTTCGTGGGGCGATCCGCCGAAGCCGAAGAAATACCCGCCGAGGAAGCCCGCGAGGGGCGGAATCAGCGCGAGCGGCAGGACATAGTCCCGGTAGATTTCGAATATGGTCGGCCCCTGCGCCTCGATGAGCGCCCATTCGCTTTCGGGGGTGAATAGCAAGCCCTTGATTCGCGCTAGAATACTCATCGCTGCCTCCCCGGCCCCGCCCCTTTCGTCCGACTAGACTGACGAGGGTCGCGCCAGAAGGCAAGCACCGCGAGAGGAGCCCCGTCGCTAGGCTTGCAGGCGCCGCGGTGCTGTGTCAGGGAAGGCGCGTGGCCTCCGGGCGAGACCTCTCGCTCCCTACAGCGCGCGGAAAAAGTGGATACGGATTCTTCGCGCGAAGCGCGCTCTAAAAAGCTGGATGGGATCGTCGAGTTCTTCCGCTCGACAGCGGCGCGGTTGAGCGCGTCGGGGCGCTTTAGGAAAGTGCTCGACTATCTCTGGCCGGTGCTGGGCCTCGTGGCCGTCGGCGCCTCGCTCTATCTGCTGAGTAAGGAATTCCGCGGCGAGTCGGTGGGCTCCGAGGTTTGGGCGGCGCTCAAGGCCATTCCGCCGCACCGCTATTTTCTCGCGGTGCTCGGCACGCTGCTCGCCTATACGGCGCTCGCCTGGTACGACCGGATCGCGCTGCTCCATCTCGGCGTGAGGCATATCTCCTTTGTCTTCATCTCTCTCTGCTCGTTCACGACCTATGCGCTCTCGCACAATATCGGCGCGAGCATGTTCTCCGGCGCGGTGGTCCGTTATCGCGCCTATTCGACAAAGGGTCTGTCGGCGGCACAGATCGCTACGCTCGTCGTGCTGTGCTCTTACACCTTCGGATTTGGTTGCGTGCTCCTCGGGGGCGCTCTTCTGACCTGGGACCCGGCGCTCATGCAAAGGCTATCCGGCTTCCTGCCGGACGTCTTCACCCATCCGCACACAGCCCGCGCGGTGGGGCTCATCTGCCTTGCCGGCGTCGTGCTCTACGTGATCGGGTCGCTGATGCATTTCAAGCCGCTGCACATCGGCGGTTTCGAGGTCGTCTATCCCCGGCCCGAGGTGATGGTGCAGCAACTCTTGGCGGCGCCGCTCGAGCTTATCGGCGCGGGAAGCATCATCTATTTCGCGCTTCCGGAGGTCGGCAATCCGGGATTTGCCGTCGTGCTGGGGGCGTTCGTGCTCTCCTTCTCCGTCGCGCTGGTGTCGCATGCGCCGGGAGGCCTTGGAGTCTTCGAGCTACTGTTCATCAAGCTCATGCCGGACGCGCCGCAGGTTCAAGTGCTCGCCGCGCTTCTGGTCTGGCGTCTCTTCTACCTGATCGCGCCGCTGGTCTTCGCGCTCGTGGTCGTCGTGATCTTCGAGCGGAAGCGGCTCGCCGAGGCCCTGGTTAAGCGCGCGCACCTGAAATAGACCGAGCGCGAAAGGCCCCGGGAGGCCAATTCAGCCTCGAGATCAAGAAGGCCGAAAAGAGAATCTCGAGCAGCGCCAGAGCCGCGAGCACGCCGACGAAGCGCGCGTCAGCCCGTAACAGGGTCTGAAGAAGCACCAGGAAGGCGATGTGGATCGCTGGAATGGCGACGATCACGAGTTGCCCCCCCGCGCCGCGTCTCCCCGTCACATTGCCAAAGGTGAGCACCAGCGCCATCGCCAGCAGCGTGTGGCCCAGGGCCAAGACTGGCACGCCAAGCCGCATCGCGGCCTCGGCCGTCCACTCAGCGAGGAGCCTGGGGTCCGCGCGGGCGGTGAACAATTGTTGCACGAATTCGCCTGGACCCAATTCATAAACGCCGCGCCAGCTCCGCGCGGGCAAGGAACCGGTCCCCTGCATGGGCAGGACGAGCGCATATTCGTCGAAGGCCGAGAGGCGCACGTCCCCGCCGCCCGCCGCCAGCGAGCGCGTCTGGACGCTGCCGTTGCGCAGCGCCACGATCACCCCCGTCTCGTTGCGTCTGAATTCCGCATGCGCGGCGGTGATGACCTGCTCCTCCATCTTTACGGTGGAGAGCTGACGTATGAAGAGATTGGCGGCGATGTCGGGCGTCTCCCAGCGCTCGAGATAGAGCGTCTTGGCGCCATTGTCGAAAGTGTAGAAATGCGCCGGCTCCAGCATGCGGTGGTTGAGCGAATTGCGCACGACGTTGAGAACGTCCTGCATCGTCCCGACGTATACGGGGGCCAGGAAATTCGAAAAGAGATAGCCGACCGCGACCAGGACGAGAGCGAGCGCCGTCGCGGGCCGGCAGACGACCCAGACCGAGAGGCGAAGCGCATAGAGCACGGCGATCATGCCCTCGCTCGCCATGCGGGAGAATTCGAGCGCGGTAGCGACGCCGGCCGCCATCGGCAGGGCCACATAGGCGACAGTCGGCGCCACGCCCTCGACAGCAGGCCACACAAGGCCGCCACGCACGGCGGCGGCAGGCAGCGAGCTGAGCAGATAGGCGAGCACGACCGGCACGCTCAGCGCGAATTGAATGACGAGGATCCCCAGGCCGATCCGGCGGATCAGATAGAAGAAAAGCAGCCGGGGCATCTTCGAGACCTTGCCGGCAGGGCGCCGCCCTGCTCCTGGTTCATGACTTCATTCTCGCCCAGGCGGCCTTCGATAGCCTGCTCCAGGCCGCGTCGAAAACGCCGGTCGACGGGAGCGCCGTGGCGCCGGCCCAATGCGCGAAGTAAATCTCCCGGCCGTCCGGATCGACCGGCTTGTCACCGGCGAAGCTGACGCCGGGCGCCTTATAAAAGCTCTCGTGCGAGGCGTTCTCGACGACGTCGCGCAAGAGCGCGATTTTCACGCCCCGCCGATGCGTGACGAAATTCACCAGCGGCTGCGCGAAAAGCTGTCCGCGCTTGCGCACATCGTGAAAGATCGCCGCGTCATTCGCCATCGTGTTGAGGAAGTCCGAGAGGCTCAGGAACTTGTTGGAGGTCACCCAGAAGCCGTCGTTGAAAAGCAGCGCGTCGGCGAGGAAGGGATAGGCCGACCGCCGCTCGTTGTAGACATATTCGAAGCTCGGCGAGGCCACGATGAACTCGCGTTTTCCGCCTTCCAGCCGTCCGAAGATCGGGCGGAAATCGCGAAACAAGATCACGTCGACGTCGACATAGGCGACTTCGTCGAGATCGAGCGCAAGGGCCTGCAGCTTGCGCAGGCGCCGGCGGTTGGTGTTGAAAATGCCGGGATAGAGTTCTTTCGCGAGACGATCGATCTCGACGGGCTCCTCCTCGATGAAGTGCGCCCCGTAGATCGCGGCGGCGCGGCGGGTGCGCGCAACGTTGTCATCATAGGGAATGAGATAAAGCGGCAAAGACGCATTGGTCTCGCGATAGCTCTCGAGAAAGGGAACGAGCCAATCGATGATCTTGTCGTTGCCGACGATGGCTATTCCGTAGCGGCCTTGGGCGGGCGTGGGCGTGGGCGCCGCGTCGGAGGGCGAAAAGGCTGGATTTGCGCTGTTGCGGCTCATATAGAAGCTCTAACGGGAAAGTTCCGGCGTTAGCAAGAGGGGCGGATCATTGCGCGAAGGCGAGCCGGACGACGTCGCTTTGGCTGCGCCGCTTGCCGGAAAGACCGTGGCCGTCGTGCACGCCGCATGGCATTCCTGCGGCAGCTGTCAAGTCAATCGCAGCCAGATCGAAGCCTACAGGGCGCTAGGCGCGCGCACGATCTCCATCGCGATGATGGACGTATTGACGCCGCCCGCGCCTAACAGCGGTCGCTGGCCGGCCTATATCGCGGCGACGCCTGAGCTTGCGGCCGACGCGCGCTACTTCACGGGGCCGCCGCGCGATTCTCTTTGGACGTCGCCACTCTTGAAGAACGGTTGGTGGCCTCTCATCCACGGAGATCAGGCGACTTGGCTCGTCGAACTCGCAAAGCGCACGCCGCTTCCCGAAGGCTTGGCGCAGGAGCGAATCGACCTCGTCCACGCCAATCATTATTTCACGATCCCGCTCGCGCGTAAGCTCGGCGGCGACAAACCGCCGCCAATCATCCTTGAAACGCAGGACATTCAGGCGCGCCAATATGTGCTGCGCAATCAGGGCGGCTTTTTCATCCCGCCGCTCGCGCGCTACGAAGACATGCTGGCCGTCGAGCTCTACTGGACCGGGAAGGCGGACCTCTGCGCGCATCTCAACGCCGAAGAGCGCGAGGAATTCGCGAGGCTCCTGCCCGAGAGCCGTCACGCGCTGATCTATCCCGCCGTCCAGTCGGCGCCGCTCGCGCTGCATCCGGCCGAGATCGCCATCGTCGCCAGCGACAATTACGCCAATTTCGTCAGCCTGCGCTGGTTTCTTCAAGAGGTGATGCCGCTCGCCGGACCGGTTCCCGTCGCGATTTACGGCAACATCGACGCCGGCATGAAAAACCGAGACAAGGCGCTCTATGATTCGCAGCGCGCGCTTTTCAAGGGACGCGTCGCGGACCTCGGCGCCGTCTACGACCGCGCCGCCGCCATTCTGCTGCCGACCGTCGAGGGCCACGGCCTCTCGATCAAGGCGGTCGAGGCGCTGAGCAGCGGCGCGCCCTTGATCGCCACGCGGCAGGCTTTTCGCGGGATGAGCATCGATCCGGCGACGCTCGCGAATGTGACGATTTGCGACGAGGCGCCCGCTTTCGCCGCGGCGTTGCGCGCGCGTTGTGAGGCGCTCGCCGCCGGGAAGGCGGAACCGGCCCGACCGGATTCAGACACTCGGAAATTATACGAAGCGAGCTTTTCTCCCCGAGCCTATGCCCGCGCCTTGGCGCGCGAGGTCGCGCCGCTGCTTCATCGCGAGCGTCCCTGCGAGACATAGGCCGGCGCCGCGGTCGGCGCGCCGAGTGCGACCCAGACATTCTGATTGGTTTCAGACTGGCGCTTCACGAAGCGATAGGGCGTCTGGCGCCACGGCTTCACGGCGTCGTCGAGATTGTCGAGCGCGAACTCTCCCTGATCGGTTTTGACCGTCAGGATCGCATGTCCCTCGCCGTTCGCCTCCTTGACGACGGTCATCAGCAGCGCCTGACGGGGAAAGCCCGCCCGCATGAGCCGCTTGCGCTTCAGCAGCGCGTAATCCTCGCAGTCGCCGCGCCCATCGCTCGGGATGTCCCATTGGTCGACGACGCCCCAGTGCTCCATATCGGAAACGGCCTCGATCTCGTGATTCACCGTGACGTTGATCTCCTGGATCGTCTTCATCGCCGCGGCGGTGAAATGGATCGGCTGCGGCGCTCGGTCGTCGTCCTGGCATTCGCCGGCATAGCGGCCGCAGAAATCCACCCAGCCGTAGGGCACGCTCGTTTCCGGCCCGACCGAGGCGAAGCTCGCTCTCATCGGCTCCGCGGATGCGCGGGGCGCGAGAGAAAGGGCGAGCGCTCCTGAAACCGCCGCTGCGAAAGCCCATTTGAGCACCACGCCGTTCATGACCGCCTCCATTCGATGAGGCGAGAATAAAGTCGAGGTTTTGCGATCTCAGAAAGTAATTCTGTCGCATTTTACGCGCATTCGTTGATAAACTCCGAGAATGACGGTAAGTATAGTTTTCCGTCACCGGAATGCGTAAAATTGACGGTATTTCATATCATATTGATTTTATTTGCGTTACCACCGCGGTCAGACGCCTCTTGCGGCGGCGGCGCCGAGACAAGAAGGCTCGGGCGGCCAAAGGTTAAGGCTGCCGCCCCATCGGGGTTAATTTCCTCCCCGGCGAGTCGCGTGTCGTCTGTCCAAATTTCGCCCCGCCGCCGCCGCCTTTCCGCCCGCCTCGAAACGCGCCCAACACACTCGCCCCCGCCATCTATGTTATCGTAGGGTGAGGTGGTCGGTGGCATCGGGGGGGCAGGCGTTATGGGATGGATTTTTGACAGCGCTGCACGCAGACGGGGCCGTCCTGTGTCCTTGATGGCGGCCGCGCTTCTTCTCCTGTCCTGCGGGGAGCCTTTGGCCCAGCAACCCCAGCAGACCGTGGCGGCTCCGGCCCACACCCCGGCCAGCCCCGTCGCAGCACAACAGCCCGCCGCGACACAGCCGGCCACGACACAGAATGGAGCCGCGCCGCAAAGTGGAGGCGCGGCGCAGCACCCACCGCCCGCTGCGGCCGCGACGTCCTCCAGCAACCTCAGCAAATTCGAGGCGCGGCGCGTTCGCCACGCCTGCCTCGAACACGCCAATGAAAAGACGCTCAAAGGCAAGGAGCGCGAGGAGTTCCTGACTCGCTGCATCTTCGGGCGCTCGGCGATGCGACGAACCGTGCGGCGCGAGTGCCGCAAGCAGGGGCTCGCCAAGAATTTGGATCGGGCGGCGCTGCGCGACTTCATCCATCAATGCGCCGAGGCCTATTACGCGGCTCAGAAGCCCGCTGAATGAGGCAGACGCTCATGAAAGCGGCCCGGCTTCTTCTCGTCTGCGCGCTCGCCGCTTTGGCGATCGCCGCGCCCGCCCACGCGCTCGATCAGGGCGAGTTCGGGGCGCTTCTCGCGCAATGCGCCGCCTGCCACGGCTCCGACGGCGTCGCCAAGGACGTGGAGATCCCCAATCTGAAAGGCCAGCACGACCGCTACATGGCCGAGCAATTGCGCAACTTCCGCTCCGGCAAGCGGAAAAGCTCGGAGATGCACTATCTGAGCCGCCATCTCACGGACGAGGAAATCGACGCGCTGACGCAATATTTCTCGCAGATTCCGCATTGAGGGCGCCGCTCAGGCGTCAAGCCGCGTTCGCCCTCCCAGCTTGAAATGCCGGCGCCGCTTTGGCATAGAGGCGCACGCGCCTCGCTGGCGCGACGCGGAGACGTGGCCGAGAGGCTGAAGGCGACGGTTTGCTAAATCGTTATAGGGGAAACCCTATCGTGGGTTCGAATCCCACCGTCTCCGCCAGAAATCGCCTGTCCGGACCGGACAGATAGGTGACAGATTGTTCCTAAGACATGGGTGACACCCGTGGCCCGAACGGGTTGTCGAGGGGTTGCAGGGTTTTCTGTTCCAGATCGATGAAGCCGAGATCGTAGCTCATAAAGCTGACGAGCCAAATGCCGTCGTCGACTTCCTTGATCCCCAGGCGCTGACCGGCGAGCACGGTCGAGATGTTGACGCGCTTGCGATACATGCAGATGCGTCCGCAGGCTGTGACCAGCACGTCGCGGTCGTGCAGGGGATAGGCGAGTTCCGGCAAGCGACCGTCGAAGGGCTTGGCGGAAGGCGCATAGACCTCCGCCGGCCGTTTCATGGCGAGCGCCTCATGCGGCCTTTCCTCGTTGAACTCATGGACGAACGCGTCGAAGCGCGCCTGTTGCTGCAAGCTGTTCATGCCGGGCGGGCGGGTGGCTTCCTTCTTCAAGGTCAGATGCATGCGCTCGTGGCGGCCGTTCTGCTGGGGATGGCCGGGTTTGATCCGCTCGATCTCGACGCCGAGGCGCAGCCACCAGACGGAAAGCTTCGAGAGGCCAAAGAGGCTGTTGGGGCTGGCGAAGGGAACGCCATTGTCGGAGCGGATGGCGTTCGGCAGGCCGCGCTCGCGGAATAGTCTGTCGAAGGCGGTGATGGCGGGGTCTTCTTTCGTCGACTCCAGGGCCTCGCATAAGAGCAGGTAGCGCGAGGCGTGATCGGTGACGGTGAGCGGATAGCAGTAGCGCCCCGAACCGAGCTTGAACTCGCCCTTGAAGTCCACGCACCAGAGGTCGTTGGGCTTTGCGCCTGGAGAGAGCTTTGTTCCCTGGGCGCGCGGGCGGCGGCGTCCGAGCGCCTTGACGAGGCCATGCCGGCACAAAACCGCATGGATCGTGCTGTTGGCGGGGACGCGGAAGTCGCCGTCGAGCTTTCGCAACAACAGCTCGCGGATCTTGCGCGCGCCCCAATGCGGCTTTTCCCGCTTGGCCCGCAGGATGAGCGCTTCGATCTGCTCGGGGAGCTGATTGGCGTAGCGCACCGGGCGCCGTGAGCGGTCGGAGAGGGCCTCGAGGCCGTGCTCCTTGTAGCGATCGAAGATTTTGTAGCCGGTCTTGCGCGAAATGCCGAACTCCCGACAGACCTCGCTCATCGCCTCCCCATCGAGCAAACGCGCGACGAACCGAAGACGCTCTTCCATAACCGAACACTCCTTCCAGGGCATTCGACACCTCCAGCCTGGCTAGCCAGGCTGGAGGTGTCACCCATGTGTCCGGAACAATCTGTCACCCATGTCTCGGGACGCTCACCGAATAGAATTGTTGCCGTCGTTACCGCCCTTGCGCCAGTTCCTCGCGCTGGGAAGATGTCCCTGTGCGCCCATAGCGTGGAGAGGCTGCCGGGATTTGTCCGCCGAGCGCCTTTTAGTAACCGTCGGTAAGGCCCGCAAAGGGGCGAACCAACGGGAAAGCCCGGCCTTGGATCTGCAAGGCCAGGAGTTCCTTCCTGCCGGGAGATTCAATATTTGGCGAGGACCGGAGCCGGAGCGGCCCAATTGAAGTGATAGTTCACGCCGGCGCGCACGATGTTGCCGTTGAAGCGGGTGGACGCTTGCGAAGCGATAAGGGCGGGGCCCCCAGCGTCTGGGAACGTGTTCGACGTGAAGCCCAGCACGCTGTTATTCCAGTGCGCCGTTCCGAGGTCGTAATGGAGATATTCGACCTTTGCGCTCCAGTTTGGCAAAAACATCCATTCGAGGCCACCGCCGACCGTCCAGCCTACCAGCGTGCCGGTGTAGCCCCCGGTCGCTCCCGCGGTGGCTTGCACGCAGAATGCGGGAAAGAGGCTGCAGTCATTGTTGAACTCTGCGATGGAGGTCGAAGCGTTCGCTCCACCGTAAGCGAGGCCGCCGGTTCCGTAAACGAGAAGGGTCGGCGTAAACACCCAACCGATGCGACCGCGCACTGTCCCGATGTAATCGAGGCTCGCCCTACCGTAGATGCCGGCGGTGTGGACTTCAGCCCCGTCGAGGAAAGAGAAGGGGCCAACCGCGGAGACCCTGTTTGCGCTGCTCGAATTGCCAGCGAGACCCTGGAGATCCGCTTCGAAACCAACGATCCAGGAGCCAAAGCCGCTCGGGCCAGACTGATAATTGTAGCCGACTTGGCCGCCCCCGATGAAACCCGAGCCGCCATTCATGTTGAGGGCGCCGCTGGCGGCAAGGCTCGCCATGCCCGCCCACGAACCTCCGCCGCCCGCCGTAGAAAAGTCGGAAATCGGGCCCGCAACATTAGTGATCGAGAGGCCGTCGCTCCAGAGGCCGCCGACGTTCAAGCCCGCATAGAAGCCGCCCCATGCCGGAGGCGGGGGTGGCGCGACAAGGGGCGCCTTCGTATCGGGAAGGTCAGCGGCGAGGGCTGACGCGGTTAACGCAAAGCTGAAAGCTGCCGTTGAGACAAGGGACTTCATCATCGTCTTATCCTATGTTCAGTATAGCTCTTCGGATAGAATGAATATTGTTGTAATGGCCGTCAAGCGTTCTGGAGATAAAACGAATGTCTACATTACATTTTTCGTTATAGTGTGCTAAATTCGCCACACCTTCAAGATTTTCACCATGGATGCAAACGACATGCGCATCATAAATGTAGACGTTTACAAAAATAAGCAACAAAAACTGCTATAAGTGACATAATTGCCTTGTTATTAGCGAAAACTTGTGTATAAGCCCATCCGTGCCGGCTTCGCCAAGGAGATTATGATATCGTCTTCGCTCCCATGGTCGAGAGCTTTAGGGAATGACTCCATAAAGGTATTTAGCGTGGCCATATCCTCGCCTACACACCGTGGCCATTTGCTGGAATGCCTGACCATTGCCCGAAGCGCGCCATTAAAGCGAGAAGCACAAGACAACGCTCCCAAATCGAGCATTGAGTAATTCTTCTGAGCCAAAGAAGCCGCAGAACTGACCAAATAGGGGACGTCAATGAGAAATAAGACGATAATTTCCTCCATAGGTTTATTTTTGCTTTCCTCATCTTCGGGGCTTTCAGATACGTCATTTACCGTCTTGAATAGATCTGGACTTACTGTCGCGCAGGCAAAATTCTACTATTTAGGCTATGGCCAAGTAGGCAATGCCTTTTATGTGCTGAACCAAGACGGCACTTGGGCCCAGGCTTCAACCGCCAATGGCTGGAATCCTACAGGTTATAATCCAAATGCCGCTGGTCATAATAAAAATACCGGAGCTGGTATTGTGCCCTGCTATCAGCTTCAAAGCAGTGCGATTATAAACTTACCGGCAAACATTACCGGTGCAAGGGTATACTTTTTTCAGGTAAACTCCAGCAGTACTTTATTTAATACTCCATGCCAAAATACGGTATCTACGGGCAATTTCGTGAATGGAGTTTTCAATAATACGTTCACCCCTGGCTCGGGAGGGGCTGCCCCCTTTAGTTACTTCGCCACGACTGGCGGCGGAGGCTTGGTAGGGCCGGCGCTCAATGAAGTCATTCAAACCGGCACAATGCCGCCATGGACTTACAGCGAATTGGGGACGAATACTATAGATACGTCACAGGTCGATTTCATTGGGTTCCTAATGAATGTATCGGCGAAGCCGAACAGCTTTCCGCTGAATGTAAGCATCCCCGTGGCATCGCGGGGCATTGGCTTTTCCTTTGACCCCCCTTCGGCAATCTCTAATAATGTAAGTTGGCAGAGTGTTTTATCTTCATACACAAATTTTGCTAATAGCCTGAGCGGTCAGGATAAAACAAATTATAATAATCTTATGAAAAGCACTTCAGCTGTCAGCTCAATACTGCTAAATCCTGGTCAGTATATCGGCTCCGTTGACCCGACCAGCTTTGCGGGTTATTTCGATAATTTGGTTAAGAATTATATCTGGAGCCCCGGGTGGTCGGGGCAAATCGATGATGGGGGAGCATTTGGATCGTTGCCGCAAGTTACTTTTAGCGGCAAGGCAGTGCAGATTGAGTATCCTAGCTATTCAGGAGGAACGCCTCTCTATGCGATAAAATTTACAGCGCAGGTTCGCACAATATTGAATGTCGTTGCTTATGTACTAAGTCCGGATTCTTATAAGACATTGTGTTTAGCCGGATCAATTCAGTGTGGTTCGGCATATTCCACGCCATACCAAGTCTTTGCTACAGCTGGAGCCCTGACCACTCCGGTCGACAATAATCAGTTTCAGTTGCTTACGTCCACCGAGCAGGGGGTGTGGAATAGATACTTCGGAGGTAGTTCGAATTACGGAGCAGTTGTCTCTCGCTTAGGCTTTGTTATCTCAATGGCTTTCAATCATGGAGTGGCTGGTGGTTTGCCAAATACGGGCGGGCTCTGTGAGGGCTATACGAAAATCAGCCAATGCTGGAACAATCCACAGTTTTGGTATCCGATAAGCGGCAATTCTGCTACGTATTATACAGGAGATATCACACAAAATCTCTTTTCCCGGTGGCTACATACCGCGCAGATAAATAGTGTTCCGATGATGTCACAGCCGAGTATCATAGCGATAGGTGGAAGCGGAGCTATGGGCATGGGTTATGGATTTGCTTCGGATGAAGATCCCACTCCGCCAAATGGAACGGGCGCTCAAAATCCTCAAACCCCTTCAAAATATGACGGCAATGTCGATGCGAAACTGCATCCAACTTGTAACTATATCACAATTATGCCTTGGAGCACCCACAGCTCTCCGAATCTGAGTCCCGTTACGGATCTAGTAAACTGTGATGATGCGCAGCCAGCCTCACCCTAGGCCCCCACCGGGCGTACGCTAACGAAACGAGAGAGTCGGACTCCCGGCCGGCGCGCATCGTTTCGGCGAATGGCGGTCAGTTAAGTTCGAATGTCTCGGCCAGCGCGTTCGCTGCGCTCACGACAGCCACCTTTGGCGGGGCGCGGTCTCCTCCTGGAGAAGAGACAAGACCACTCTCTCGATGAGCTCGACGCTGGGCTGCACAGCGGCGGCCACGATGTCGCTCAAGCCCATTGCGCCGTCGTCGCCGCCGAGATCGAGCGGCTCGCAGACGACGAAGAGGATACGCCCGCAACCGGCCCCGAGCATGGTGACGAGACCGAGCACCTTTTCGGGATCGAGGCCATATGCGGATTCGAGCGCGACCGGCGGCGCATCGGCGCGCGAGAGGGTGAGCTCAGGCTCGAGCAGTGAGACCGTGCCGGGCCGCTCGCCGCGCGCGGCGGCGTCGGCGATGATCGCGCAGTCGTAGCCGTCGGAGAGGGCGTAGGCGAGATCCAGTCCCCGCACGCCGAAATTGACGACGTCGATCGCGACCGGGAGCTTGCGCTCGCGCAGCAGGCGTAAGACGACCTCGACGCCAAAGGCGTCGTCGCCGCAAAATCTGTTGCCGACGCCAGCGACAAGGATGCGGCTCATGCTTCGGCTCCGGGTTCGAGGCCGGGCGAATCTTGTAGACCCGGCGCGGAATCGGACAGGGGATGATCGCGCAGAATGATGGGGGACGCCAGCACGATGTCCCTTTCGCCGGGCGCGCCTGCGAGCGCCGGCCAGAATCCACGCTGATGGCAAGCTGCGGCTACGGTAGCAAGCTCTTCGGGAGGCTCGCGAAGCGAGACGAATTTCGCGTCGCGCGGCATGAGCACGATATGCGTCGAGAGCAGAGCGAAGCGCGGCGCGGCGATGGAAGAGACGCCAGTTTCGAGCGGCGTCGTGTTGCGAAGGCTGACGCGAAGCCGATACAGACCTTCATCCACGGTTTCCGCCCGCGCTTCGAGCGCGCATTTCAGTCCTTCGCAGCTATGCGTCGCGACGCCGACGATCTGTCCGGCCTTTGACCTCAAAGCCTCGGTGACGCGCTCTTCCGGAAATATGAAGGTCTCCCGGCACGGCGCTCGCTCGAGCGCGCGCAAGGGCAGATTGCGCAGCGTCGTCTCGCGCAAGACAGCCTCGTCCAGCGAGAGGCGGCGCTTTCCGTCGACATCGAGCCAAGACGTAGGGACGCCGTCGGCGCCATTCAGCTGACGGCGGCAGGTGTGGAGAAAGCGAAAGACGATGTCGATCGCGGCGCCTTCTCCAGCTTCGAGCAGCGCCTCGGTCTCACGGAGCGACGGCGCCTCGGCAAAGCCTTCGGGAAAGAGGACGCCGAAAGCCAAGAGCTGCCGATTCTCGATGGTCGCCGGAAGGCAAGGGCGAAGCGCTTCGATTTTTGGAGCGGAGAGGGGCTTCTGACCAGAAGGAATTGCGTCGAGCACAGCAAAGATCCTTTCGATGCTTGCCGGTCCGAGAGATATGCTCGGCAAACTCGGCGCGAAAAAATAAGTTCCACGGCACACCGATAAATTTATGAAGACGCCGAGGTCTGTGTAGGCCCCGCGAGCTTTGCGCCGTAAGTCCTCAGATTGAAAGACGACATAAGCTATACATTTTTAGTGCGCGGCGAGCGCAAATGCTCTTGAATGCTTATTGGTTAGCGTTACCTAGTCAGCGCTCCGGAGCCGGCAAGGCGCCTCAGCTTTGCTCAAGAATTCGACAACGGAGATTTCGCCTTCGGGGTCGAACTGCCCGCGGAACCCGGCATTGAAGAAGCCACGCTCGACCAATGCCGGGCGCATGAGGCTTGCCCGCATTGGCGCTTGAACGCGGCCGCGGCCCTGTGCGAAGTCGCTGTTCATATGAAAAGGCGCTTTCGCCCTGAGCACCCGTCGAGGCCCCATCATGTTTCGCTTCGTGAAGCTCGCCTATGCGGCTGGGCTCCAATTCAACGAGGATGACGGCTGGCCGATCGCGAGCCACATCACGCTGTCCGTGCTCACCTCTGTTTTCCCTTTTTTGATCTTCGTCGAAGCGGTCGCCGGCTTCTTCGGCACGCCCGAGATCGCCGACAAAGCGGCCGAGCTGCTCTTCGACGTGTGGCCGCCGAACATCGCCGGTCCCATCAGCGCCGAGGTGCACCGGGTGCTGACCACGCCACGCGGCGGCTTGCTGACGATCGGCGCGCTGCTCTCCCTGTTCTTCTCCACGAGTGGCGTCGAAGCGCTGCGCGTCGGCCTCAACCGAGCCTATCGGCGCAACGAGTTGAGGCCTTGGTGGCTGCTGCGGATCGAGGCGACCCTCTTCGTGCTGCTAGCTGCGATGGCGCTCCTGGCCTTCACCTTGCTCATGGTGGCGGCGCCGTTGATATGGGTGCATTTGCAAGAAGCAGCGCCGGAGACCTCGCGCGGGCTCGCGCGCTTCTACACACCCGTGCGCTATGGCGTTTCCTCCACCGTCATCCTGCTCGTGCTCATTGTCGCGCACAAATACCTGCCGGCCGGCAGGCGCTCGCTGGCGATGATCGCACCCGGCGCCTTGGTCACGATGGCCGCCTGGCTCGGCTTCGGCGCGGCTTTCGGCGCCTATCTCCTCGGCTTCGCGCAGAGCTACGTGTCCACCTACGCCGGCCTCGCGTCGATTATGATCGCCGTCGTCTTCTTGAACTCGCTCGCCGCCATGCTGCTCTTCGGCGGCACGCTCAATCATGTCATCGCGCAGGCGTCGAGCGAAAGTGACGAGCGCAGCCCGCCGGGCGAGGCCTGAGACCTCCGATCCGTGGGCGGGTCACCGATCTGTCACCAACGCTGAAGAGAATGCGCGCCGAAGAGGTTCGGCCGCGGCTTTCCGTCGATCCGTAGCGTTTCCTCCCGGGCGAGAGAGGTTTCGGCGCGTGCTGGCGCGCTCCTCATTGCCGACGACCGACGACCCCTAGCCAGATGCAAGGACGCCGACGTGCCGCCGCGCTTCAACCTCGAGACCTTGCCGAAGCGCCTTGTGGAAGATCAGGAGATTGCGGCGGCCGCGCTCCAGAGAGCGATGACGGGCTATGCGCGGCGCCTGGAAAAGCTCGCCAATGAGCACGGCGGACGCCTCCGCGCGCATTGGTCCGCGGCGCAGGCCGTGCAGCAGGGTTTCGCTGCGGCGGCCAGGGAGGGAGGACTGCTCGGCCCCGCGCAGCATTATGGCGTCGACGCATGGCAGCGCCTCGTGCTGACGCTCGACACGCTGCGCGAGCGAGGCGACAACGACCTCGTTCATGCGGCGGCGGGCGACCCCCCAGTTCTTGTGTACGAGAGCGACGTGGTTCTCGACGGACGCGAGCTGCCACGGCCGGTCAATTACGCGCTTCTGCGCATCAAGCCGCCGCCGCGCGTCGAGGTTTTCGAATGGAAGCGCCCCTATTTGATCATCGATCCTCGCGCCGGGCACGGCGCGGGAATCGGCGGCTTCAAGGCGGACAGTCAGGTCGGGGTCGCTTTGCGCGACGGGCACCCCGTCTATTTCCTCGTCTTTCGGCCTCATCCCGAGCCCTCGCAAACGCTAGCGGACGTCATGCGAGCTGAGGCTGCTTTCGTCAGCGAGATCCGGCGGCGTCATCCCGACGCCTCCAAGCCGATCATCGTCGGAAATTGCCAAGGGGGCTGGGCGACGATGATTCTCGCCGCCGCCAATCCCGACATCAGCGGACCGCTCATCATCAATGGCGCGCCCGTCGCCTACTGGTCCGGGCGCGTCGGGGAAAACCCCATGCGCTATTACGGTGGGCTCTTTGGCGGCGCGCTACCCGCCATCATGCTCGCCGATCTAGGAAATGGGGAGTTCGACGGAGTCCATCTCGTCGCGAATTTCGGCCTGCTGAACCCGGGGCGCAATTATTTCAGCAAATATTACGATCTGTTTGCGAATATCGATCGCGACCGCAGGACCTTTCTCGAGTTCGAGCGCTGGTGGGGCGGCCTGCATTTCATGAATGAAGCGGAGATCCGCTGGATCGTCGAGCAGCTCTTCATCGGCAATCGCCTCGCGCGCGGCGAAGCAAGGATCGAACACGGACGCCAGCTGGATCTGAAGGCCATCCGGTCCCCCATCATCGTATTCACGAGCCTGGCCGATAACATCACCCCGCCGCAGCAGGCGCTCAACTGGATCGTCGACACCTACGCGGACGAGCACGAGATCAAGATCCGCGGCCAGCGCATCATCTATATGGTGCATGAAACGACTGGCCATCTGGGCATCTTCGTCTCTTCGAGCATTGCGAAGAAAGAGCATGCCGAAGTCGCCTCCACCATGAAGACGATCGAGGCTCTGGCGCCCGGTCTCTATGAGATGAAGATCGAGGAGCAGATCGGCGAAGGAGTTGACGCACGTTTTCTCGTGAGCTTCGAAGAGCGAAAATTGACCGATCTCTTGGCGTTGGACGACAACGACCGAACCGACGAGACCGGCTTCGCCGCCGTCGCAAGACTCTCTGAGCTCGCCGTGGAGCTCTATAATCTCTCTTGGCGGCCGCTGATCCAGGCCTCGGTCACCGCCGGATCGGCCAAGATGATGAGCGCGATGCATCCCGAGCGCGTCTCGCGCATGATGTTCTCGAGCCAAAATCTCGCGATGCGGCCCCTTCAGGAGGCCGCAAAGCACATCGCCGCCGACCGCAGGCCCGCAGACCCGTCCAATCCATATTTGGCTTTTGAGAAATGGTGGGCGTCAGGCCTGTTGCAGACCATCGATTTCACCCGCGATCTGCGCGACGCGACCTATGAAGCCATGTTTCTGCTGATTTATGGCTCGCCGCTGATGACCTGGGTCGGGGCGACACACGCATTCGAGCGCACGCGCAAGGACCCGAAGGAGCTTCGTTTCCTGCCCGAGGTGCAGGCGATCCTGTTGGGGGTCGAACGTGGCGGCTTCGAGGAGGCCGTCATCCGCATGCTCATTTTGCTTGCCGAATCCCGTGGTTCTGTGCGGCGCGACCGCCTGCAGAGAGCGGCGTCGGTTCTGTCGAAAGACGAACCCTTCGCATCGCTGGGAGCAGAGCGCCGGGCGGCGCTGATCCGGGAGCAGTCGATCATCGTCGAGTTCGAGTTGGATCGGGCGATAAGCACCCTGTCCGCCCTCCTCCCCGACGACAGAAGACGCAAGGACGCCATCGCCGTCGTGGAGTTTATCGCGGGCTCGGTCGACGACATGGATCCGCCGACGGTCAAAATGTTACAGCGCTTTCGCTCAGTTCTGGGTCTTCCCGCCATCAAGCTCTCTGTAGCGAGCAGCGACCCGCTCGCTGCGGTGGACGCCTAGAGCGCGTCCCCATCGCGGGGAATCACGTGATAAGCTCCACATCGAAACCCTTCGCCCGTGAGCCGCCATGACCACGCCAGAACGCCAAACGCCCCTTCTCAGCCATCCGCTTCTCGAAGGCTATGAGAGCTTCCTTGCCGGACGCTTTCAAGGCGAGCGGCAAAGATTTCACGAGCTCGCCGAGCGCGGCCAACATCCGCACACGCTCGTCATTGGCTGTTGCGACTTGCGCGTGACGCCCGAAGAGATCTTCGGCGTCGAGCCCGGTGAGATATTCGACGTGCGCAATGTGGCTAATCTCGTGCCGCCGCACAGCGCGAGCAATTACCATCACGGCTCCTGGGCGGCGATCGACTACGCCGTATCCGATCTGCAGGTCAGTCAGATCGTCGTGCTCGGCCACGCGCGTTGCGGGGGCGTCCGTGCCTTCCTCGAACGCGGCCTGGGCGACACCGCCCCCGGCGAGGAAGATTACATCGGCAATTGGATTGCGATGATCGCCACAGCAGCGCAAGCGATCGCTCCGGCGCCCACAGTCTTCGACCCGATCTACGCCGATCGCCTCGCGCAGGAGTTGATCAAGCAAGGACTCGCCAATTTGCGAACCTTCGAGAAGGTGGTCACTGCCGAGAGAGCTGGGCGACTCGCGCTTCATGGCGCCTTCTTCCGCATCGAGGACGCGAGCCTCTTCGCCCTGGATGAGTTGAATGGCGTTTTCGCGCAGGTTGCGCCTTTAGCCCATCGCGCGGCGCTGGCGCACCCGCGTTTCTGAAGGCGTCGCCCGGGGCGGCCCTCGCACGAGAGAACTGAGAGCAAGGAGCGCGTCGCACGCACGTTACGCAGACGTGCCACGACTCTGTCCTTCGCGGTTCTGCTCAAGGAGGGCGATATGGCGTATGGCAAGCTCAGCGCTGAGGAGATCGAAGGCGCAATCGAAAACACGCGTGAGGCTATCCGTCGGGCGGAAGAACTCCTCGAGATCGGCAGTGAGGAGCCCGTGACCAAGGGCCTCGAAAAGGTCGCGGACGCGCTGCCGTCGCTCATCGAAAAGCTGTCCGACGATCTCAAAAAACTCGAAAAGGCCCGCGACAAGGGCTCCGAGCACGAAGCTGACGACGACGAAGACGACAAGGACGACGACGAGGAGAATGACGACGACGATGATGAGGACGACGAAGAAGACGAAGACGAGGATAAGGACTGACTCTGGGGCGGGTGAAGCGCGGCGAGCGATCTCAACGGTTTAATGAGCGCCCAACCGGCGAAGAGCCTTCCCAGCCATTTTCAATCCCGCCATCGCCGCCGATCGAGGCTCCGCGCCGGACAATAGCGCGGCAATTACGCCCGCGTTGAACGCATCCCCGCCGCCGGTGCGGTCCACGGGGTCGACGGGGTCGGCCGTGACGGTCTCGACTTTTCCGCCGCCTATGATCATCGCCCCCTGCTCGCCTTGGGTGACAAACCACGTCGCGCGATCCGCCCCATGCTTTTCTCCGATGAAGCCGGCGAGGTCACGCGTTCCAAGCCGGCGCGCCAGCTCGTCGGAATTCGTGAAGAGATAGTCGATCGTGCTGGCGAAAGCGGGATCGTAGCGACCGTCCAGTTCCAATGAGAGCAGGGTTCCCTGCTCGCGGCTCGCGCGCTTCGCGTGGCGCAAGAAGGCCGCGTCGCCGATGGTCGTGTGCAACCAATCGACATCCTTGTAGGAATCGCCCTGGTCGTAGGGCGTCCACGGCGCCGCGACGATGGGGCTGATGATGATCCTTTTGTCACCCGGGGGCGCTAGGCAGACGGCGATCGGCGACGCGACCGGCAGCCTTTTGACCTCGCGCGTGTCGACGCCATTCGCTCGAAGATCGGCAAGAGCGAGCGTCCCGAGCGCGTCGTCACCGACCCAGCCGCGCATTTCGACGGCGAGGCCCTGCCGCGACAACCAGACCGCCGTATTGGCCGCGGAGCCGCCTCCGCTTACGCGCGACTCTCGCGCCTCGAGCTTCTCATGCGGCACGGGGAGACGGTCCAGGCGGAGGCTAACATCGACGTTGATGCTGCCCAAACAACACACGCGTTTTCGCACGCGGTCTTCCCGTTGATCAGCCCTTGTCGCCAGCATTGACGCGATATTAGAGTCCTAACGGGGCGGATGCAAAAGCGTAGCGCTCGACCGTCGCCTGGTTGTCGTCTTCGCGCCTCATTTTGCCTCTCTTGCAGCCGGGCTGAGGAGGAGGCTCCGTCGTGAACGAGGACGTCAAAGGCTCGGCCTTCGCGAAAGTCGCGCCTGAAATCGGCAATCCAGTCACGAATTTCCCCGATGAGCCTCGCTTCCGGCCGCCGCCGACTCCTGCCGGCGCACGCTTCAATCTCCCTTTGGAAAGCATCCTTCCCGGCGTGAGCGACCAAGCGGAAAAGACTGGTGCTCTGGTGTTTCATGCGCTCGGCGACAGCGGCGGGATCCACGGCAACGAAACGCAAAATGCGGTCGCCGCGGCCATGCAGGATCAGATTGCGGATGCGGAGGATCGCGAAAAACCGCGATTTCTCTTTCATTTGGGAGACATCGTCTATTTGAGCGGCGAAAGCAGTCAGTACGTCGCGCAGTTCTACGAGCCCTACCAATATTACGACGCGCCGATTTTCGCGATCCCTGGGAATCATGATGGCGAGGTCGCCGGGCGTGAAAACCTGGAGAGCGAGCCCTCTCTGCACGGCTTCATGCAGCATTTTTGCAGCCCCGAGCCAAAACGACTTTTCAAATACCGCTCGACGATGACGCAGCCCCACTGTTACTGGGTGCTCGAGGCTCCGTATGTCCATGTCATCGGTTTATATTCGAACATCGACGGACAATTGGACCGGCGAGGCGAAAATGGCCAACGCGATTGGCTCGTTGAACGACTGAGAGACGCGCCGTCCGACAAATGGTTGATCGTGGCGGCCCACCATCCCTGTTTCTCGCTCGACGAAACCCATGGCGGCTATGTCGAAATCAAGTCGGCAATGGATTCCGCCTTTCTCGCCAGCGGCCGAATACCCGACGTCGTTCTGGCGGGACACGTCCATTCCTACCAGCGGTTCTCGCGCGAGTTCGAAGGCAAAACGCTGCCCTACATCGTCGTCGGCGGCGGCGGTTTTGCGAATTCGTCGCGCTCGCTTCACAAGCTGCAACGGGGCCTGATCGTCGATCCGCTTCCCTTCACAACCTTGCTGCCGACGGTTCGGCTGGAGAGCTACGACGTTATGAACGCGGGCTTCCTGCGCGTGACGGCGGAGACGAAGCGATTGACGGTCGATTATTTCTCGGTGTCCTTCGACGATCCGCCGATGAAGTCGAAGCAGCCGTGGGACTCGGTCATTCTCGCTCGATGAGGGCCATGGACAGACGGAACGAGCGCCAGACGTTCGATCAATTCAAAACGGCCTCAGCGCCAGTGTCGCTTAAATATCTCGGCGCGGATTCGATATAGGCGATGGAGGCAGCCAGCATGACGAGGGCGATGAAGAGGCATTGCTTGACGTAGCTTGGCTTGCGCATTGCTTTTCATCCTTGCGCGAGACGCGTCCAACCTGAGCGCAACGCGCGCCTTCCGTAAAAACTAACCCCCGCGCTCACGGCGATAGGAACTTGAACGGCGCCGCCGGCGCGAACTTTTCGGAGACCTCGCCGGAGAGAATCGGTCTTTCGCTCAAATCAAGCTTGGCGGGCGCGGAACCCGGGCTGAGTTTCAATTTGTCGATGTCCACCCAAAAGATCGCCGGATCATAGACCGACTCGTAATAATAGCGTTTGGCCTGCGTATCGGAGACCGTGCGCCAAATCGTCGAGGCGATGTTGGGTCGTTCCGGATCGGAGATGCCGAGCGGCACGGAGATGGCGCGAATGAGCGAAAAGGTTGTGGCCGTTGCGAGCCTCGGGTCGCTTTCCTTCGCGGCGGCGTTGAGGTTCCAGCTCATGCGGGCGAAGCGGTCGGCGGAGCGCGCGGTGCCGGGAAGGAATTTGAGGCCGCCTACGTCCTTCCAATAGGTGTCAATCGCGAGCTGCTGGTCGTAACTCGGCGAATTGGTCATCACCCGATATTGCGGCCCATGATGGATGACGAGCTTGCCGTTGAGATATTCGAAGATCGCGCTGTCGCCCGAAGAATCGGCGATGGCGAGATGCGCGCCCGCCTTGTGGCCTCCCGGCAGTTCGGGGGCGACGATCACGAAGGGCTCCTTCTGCAGGGCCGCGACCGCCTCCGCCACCGTCGCGAAATTATCGAGCGCATATTGGCCCCATGCGCCGATGGAAAGCTTCGGTTTCTTGGACGCGCCCGCGTCGCCGTAGTCCGACTCGACGAGATAGAGGACGTTGGCGACCAGGCCCGCGTCATTCATCCCATCGACCGTGCCGATATTATAGAACGAGCTCGCGACCGAGCCGTGCTTGGCGGTCCATTTGATCGACCCTTTCCCGACGCCGCCGTCGCGCGCCAAGCCCTTCGGAAATGCCCAGAGATCGGTTCGAGGGTCTTCCATCCAATCCATGGTGCGGCCGACGAGAAAGTTCTTCGCCCCGGTTTCGTAGAGGATGCGCGTGCAGGCTTCAGCGCCGACGCCGAGGAGCGAAAGCGAAACAGAAATCAAGAGGCAAAGGGAGGTTCTTTTCACGGCCGATCTCCAGTCATCCCCGGGATTTGCGTACATTTAGCCGATGGGCGGCTAGAGCGACGCTCATACCACGCCCAGCCAACAGAACGAATGCGGCGGCGGCGTTTCGTTCAGAGACGTTAGCGCTCTTTGTCCCGCGTATCTTGATCGCGAATGAGCCAATAGAGCGTCGCGGCCGCAAGGCCGATGACTGTCAACAGAGGCGCATCGGCCTGATCGGGAATTGTGACTGGCGCGCGAAGGCTGGAGGGCGGAGCCCGCGAGCTCCGCCCGGCCTGCAATCTCGACAAAACTCAAGCGAAGAGGGGGTCCGGACGCGCAAACTTCACGCGGCGCTCCAAGTCGATGAGACGTGGCGGTCGGTCCGGCGCGAGCGTCGCGCGCGATCCACTGCCGGCCGCGTCGGCGGCCAGCGACCGCGGGACGTCGAGTCCGGCCAAAGGAGATGTGGGTGGCGGATTGTTCGCGGCTCTGCTCGCGCAATCGACGGCACGAGCATACGAAGGATGAAACTCCATGAGTTCCCTCCAGGGCTGTTTTCGTGTTGCGATTTGGGGCCTCGCAGACCCCGGCGAAGCAGATGGGAGAGGCAACGGCGATTTCAAGACCCGGGCCCTCGAGCGGCGCCTGCCCAGCCAGTTTCGGCGAAGCTCGTCGCTTCGGGCGCGCCGCTCGGCAAGGGGGTCAATGCACTCGAAACTCTCCGTCGAGCAGGCGCAGTTCGGCAGGCTTGATCAGGCCGGAGTGGGTGACTGTCACGGCGTGGAGGGGACCTTCCAGCTTCTGCACCCAAAAATCAAGGAAGCGCCGCAACTCTGGAAACTCGGGGTGCAGATCGTACTCCTGCCAGATGTAGCTTTGGATGATCGCCGGATGGTCGGGCAGACGGTAGAAGATGTTTGCCGTCGTCAGACCATAGCCCGCCATCTGCAACCGGAACTCCTTCGAAGCCATCGCGGTTCTCCTCTTTGCTTTGCCTTCGGACGTGGGCGGATTGTGCCGGCGTCCCTGCGATTTGGCAAGCAATGGGCATACCAAAGCCGTTCAGAATCAAATTGCTAGCAGCAAACGGCAGCGAGTGATAAAAAATTTTCGCGCCCCCCTTGAACCAAAAAAAACCGCTTCCTACCTCGTCCGGCGAGGCCGCCGCGGCCTCGCTTTCGACATCTCTGAAAAACCAAGGGAGAAGCTCCATGAAGTTTCGTCCGTTGCATGACCGTGTCCTTGTGCGACGCATCGAGGCCGACGAGCGCACGAAGGGCGGGATCATTATTCCCGACGCCGCGAAGGAAAAGCCGCAAGAAGGCGAGATCGTCGCCGCCGGCCCCGGCGCAAGGGACGACAGCGGCAAGCTGGTTGCGCTCGATGTGCAGGTAGGAGACCGCGTGCTCTTCGGCAAATGGTCGGGAACCGAGGTCAAGATCGACGGCGAAGACCTCATCATCATGAAGGAAAGCGACATTCTCGGCGTGATCGAGGCCACCGCCTCCGCGCAGAAGAAAGCCGCCTGACATCCAAGCCCTTCAACCTCTCATGTCTTCAAAGGAGTGAGAAATGGCCGCGAAAGACGTAAAGTTTTCGCATGACGCTCGCGATCGCATGTTGCGCGGCGTCGAGATCCTCAACAACGCCGTGAAGGTCACGCTCGGCCCCAAAGGCCGCAACGTCGTGATCGAGAAAAGTTTCGGCGCCCCCCGCATCACCAAGGACGGCGTCACCGTCGCAAAGGAAATCGAGCTTTCCGACAAATTCGAGAATCTCGGCGCGCAACTCGTGCGCGAGGTCGCCAGCAAGCAGAACGACCAGGCCGGTGACGGCACGACGACGGCGACCGTGCTCGCCGCCGCCATCGCGAAGGAAGGCGCCAAGGCCGTTGCGGCGGGGCTCAATCCCATGGATCTCAAGCGCGGCATCGATCTCGGCGTCGAGGCGGTCGTCGCCGACCTCAAGAAGAATGCCAAGAAGGTGACCTCCGCCGACGAGACGGCGCAGGTCGGAACGATTTCGGCGAACGGCGACACCTCTATCGGCAAGATGATCGCCGAGGCGATGCAGAAGGTCGGCAATGAGGGCGTGATCACGGTCGAGGAGGCGAAGAGCCTCGACACCGAGCTCGACGTTGTCGAGGGCATGCAGTTCGACCGCGGCTATCTCTCTCCCTATTTCATCACCAATGCGGAGAAGATGGTCGCCGAGCTCGACGACCCATACATCCTCATCCACGAGAAGAAGCTGTCGAATTTGCAGGCCATGCTTCCCGTGCTTGAAGCGGTGGTGCAGACAGGCAAACCCCTGCTCATCATCGCCGAGGACGTGGAGGGTGAGGCGCTGGCGACCCTCGTCGTTAACAAGCTGCGCGGCGGTCTGAAGATCGCGGCGGTGAAGGCCCCAGGCTTCGGCGATCGCCGCAAGGCGATGCTGGAGGATATCGCGGTGCTCACCGGCGGTCAGATGATCGCCGAGGATCTTGGGATCAAGCTAGAGAACGTCACGCTCGACATGCTCGGCCGCGCCAAGCGCGTACGCATCGAGAAGGAGAACACGACGATCATCGACGGCGCCGGGAACAAGGCGGATATCGAGGGACGCGTCGCGCAGATCCGGGCTCAGGTCGAAGAGACGACTTCCGATTACGACCGCGAGAAGCTGCAGGAGCGTCTGGCGAAGCTCGCCGGAGGCGTCGCGGTGATCCGCGTCGGCGGCGCGACCGAGGTCGAGGTCAAGGAGAAGAAAGACCGGGTCGACGACGCGCTCAATGCGACGCGCGCGGCCGTCGAAGAGGGTGTGCTGCCGGGCGGCGGCGTGGCGCTGCTGCGCGCCTTGAAGGCGCTGGAAGCGGTCAAGATTGAAAACCCGGACCAGAAAACCGGCGTCGACATCGTGCGCCGCGCCATTCAATGGCCGGCCCGCCAGATCGTCGAGAACGCCGGCGGCGACGGAGCCGTGGTGGTCGGCAAGCTGCTCGAGGCCCACGACTATGCGCATGGGTTCGATGCGCAGACGGGCGAATTCGGCGATCTCTTCAAGAAGGGTATCATCGACCCTGCCAAGGTCGTCCGCACAGCGCTTCAGGACGCCGCCTCCATTGCGGGTCTGCTGATTACAACGGAAGCCATGGTCACCGAGCTTCCGAAGAAGGAGAGCGCGCCGGCTCTGCCGGCGGGCGGGATGGACTACTAAGCGTGTAGCGTAAGAGAGTCCGTGTGAAAGCGTATCGGCGGCGCTCCTCGAACGGGCGCCGCCGCCCATCTCGACACTCAAAGGCGCACTTTCCATGCGCTCGCGGCTGCTAATCCTTTTCTTGTTGTTCGCCACGGCGGCCCACGCCGGCGCCTTTCCCGGGAGCGGGAAGGAAACGGTCGCGCCGGTCGTGCGGACCGTGACGCCCGGCGTCGTCAACATCGCCACGCGCCGGGTCGAGCAGGTCGAGGTCCCGGCGCTCGGCGATCCCATTCTCGGCGACTTTTTCGACCTGCCGACGCAACGGCTGCGCCGCGAGACCAGTTCCGCCGGTTCGGGCGTCATCGTCGATGCGGAGCACGGCTATGTTCTCACCAACGAGCATGTCGTGCGCGGCGCCTCGCTCATCGAGGTCACGACGAAGGACGGACGAAAGTTCCGCGCCCGCCTCGTCGGACGCGACAGACCGACAGACATTGCCGTTCTGCAGATCAAAGCTGAAAACCTGTCCGCCGTGCCGATGGGCGACAGCGCCTCGCTCGAGGTCGGAGACTTCGTCCTCGCGATCGGCAACCCCTTCGGGCTGGGCCAGGCCGTCACGTCCGGCATCGTTTCGGCGCTTGGACGCAGCGGCCTCGGCATCGAAGGCTACGAGGACTTCATCCAAACCGACGCCTCCATCAATCCGGGAAATTCCGGCGGCGCTTTGGTGACGCTCGATGGACGGCTGGTCGGCGTGAACACCGCCATCCTCTCGAAAACAGGAGCGAGCAACGGCATAGGCTTCGCCATTCCGATCGACATGGCCCGACGCGTCATGCAGCAACTCGTCGCGCATGGCGAGGTGCGGAGGGGGCGTATCGGCATTACCCTGCGCGAGCCGGGCGGCGCTAACGGCGGCAAGGGAGCGGAGATCGCCGCCGTCGAACCCGCGTCGCCGGCGGAACGCGCGGGCCTCACAAAAGGCGACGCGATCGTCGCCGTCGACGGCAAGCCGATCGCGAATGCGGCGCAGCTGCGCAATCTCGTGGGCCTTCTCCCCGTGGGACGGGACATCGACGTCCGATATCGGCGTGGCGCCGCACTGGGGGGCGCGACCGTAAGGATCGAAGCGCAGCACAACGCGCCCACGATCCGATAGGCGGCGCAATTCAACCGCTCAGCTTTCCTGATCTCGCCGACTCGCGGGGAGCTTGAGCCCCCCAGCCGAACCAAGACGCGCACGCCTTTTGTCCGTGCAACCGGGGGCTGAATCGTCGTAAACTCAATTCTGACGAATCGCTTGAGGGGCGCGCCGCCCCGGGAGACGAAAAAAGCATGAGCGATCAAGATATTGCGAACGGCGAAGACTATGGCGCGGGCTCGATCAAGGTGCTCCGCGGCCTCGACGCCGTGCGCAAGCGCCCCGGGATGTATATCGGCGACACGGATGACGGCACCGGCCTGCATCACATGGTCTACGAGGTGGTGGACAATGCGATCGACGAGGCGCTGGCCGGCTATGCGACGCTTGTTACGGTGACGCTCAATCCCGACGGCTCCTGCACCGTCTCCGACAATGGCCGCGGCATTCCGACCGACATCCACCCCGAGGAGGGCGTCTCGGCCGCCAACGTCATCATGACGCAGCTCCACGCGGGCGGAAAATTCGACCAGAACTCCTACAAGGTCTCCGGCGGCTTGCACGGCGTCGGCGTTTCGGTGGTCAATGCGCTTTCGGTCTGGTTGAAGCTGCGCATCTGGCGCGACGGCAAAGAGCACTTCATGGAGTTCGCCAATGGCGACGCCGTCGGCGATCTCGCGGCCGTGGGGCCGGCGCCGGAGGTTGACGGGAAGGCGAAGCGCGGCACCGAAGTCACATTTCAGCCGTCCCCCGCGACCTTCACCATGGTCGAGTTCGATTATCCGACGATCGAGCACAGGCTTCGCGAGCTCGCCTTTTTGAATTCGGGCGTGCGCATCGTCTTGACCGACGCGCGTCACGCCGAGGTGAAGACGGATGAGCTCTTTTACGAAGGCGGGCTCGAGGCCTTCGTGCGCTATCTCGATCGCGCCAAGGAGCCTCTTCTCTCTGCGCCGATCATGATCGCGGGACGGCGGGAGCACATTCAGGTCGAGGTCGCCCTTTGGTGGAACAATAGCTACCACGAGAATGTGCTGGTCTTCACCAACAACATTCCGCAGCGCGACGGCGGCACGCATCTCGCGGGTTTCCGAGCGGCGCTGACGCGCCAGATCACCGGCTACGCGGAGACCTCGGGCCTCGCCAAGCGCGAGAAAGTCGATCTCACCGGCGACGATTGCCGCGAGGGATTGACCTGCGTCGTCTCGGTGAAGGTTCCCGATCCGAAATTCTCGTCGCAGACCAAGGACAAGCTGGTCTCCTCCGAAGTGCGTCCGGCGGTGGAGAGCATCGTCAACGAAATTCTCGGCCAATGGCTCGAAGAGAATCCAGGCGACGCCAAGACCGTCGTGGGCAAGGTCTGCGAGGCCGCGGCGGCGCGCGAGGCGGCGCGGAAAGCGCGCGATCTCACGCGACGCAAGGGCGCGCTGGACGTCGCCAATCTCCCGGGCAAGCTCGCTGATTGCCAGGAGCGCGATCCCGCCAAATCCGAGATCTTCATCGTCGAGGGCGATTCAGCCGGCGGCACGGCGAAGCAGGGCAGGAGCCGCGAATTCCAGGCCGTGCTGCCGCTGCGCGGCAAGATCCTGAACGTCGAACGCGCCCGCTTCGACAAGCTGCTCGGCAATGAGCAGGTCGGCACGCTGATCACGGCGCTCGGCGCCGGCATCGGGCGCGACGAGTTCAACATCGAGAAGCTGCGCTATCACAAGATCATCATCATGACCGACGCCGACGTCGACGGCGCCCATATCCGCACGCTGATCCTGACCTTCTTCTATCGGCAGATGCCCGAATTGCTCGAGCGCGGTCACATCTACATCGCGCAAGCGCCGCTCTATAGAGTGACGAAGGGCAAATCCACGCAATATCTCAAGGATGAGCGCGCGCTCGAGGATTATCTGATCGATACGCTGCTCGACGGCGCCGTGTTGCGCTCGCCCTCGGGAGAGGAGCGCGCCGGCGCCGATCTGCGCCGCGTGCTGGAGGAATGCCGAGCTTTCCGCCAACTCGTGCTGTCGCTGCACTCGCGTTACGATCAGACCGTCGTCGAGCAGGCGGCGCTCGCCTCCGCCTTACAGCCCCTGCCGGAGGACGCCGACGAGGCGCAGCGCCTCGCCGACGAGGTGGCGCGCCGGCTCGACGTCATCGCCGAAGAGACAGAGGGCGGCTGGCGCGGCGCCCTTCGCGACGGCGGCTATATCTTCCGCAGGACGCTACGCGGCGTCGAGCATGTCGCGATGCTCGACGCTTCGCTCCTGGCGTCGAGCGAGGCGCGCAAGCTGAGCGAGCGCGCGGCAGCCCTGCGCGAGGTCTTCGACGGCCAGGCGCTGCTCACGCGCAAAGGCGACGAGGCTTCGTCCTCCGGCCCGCTCGCGCTGTATGAGGCGATGAACGCGCAGGGCCGCAAAGGCCTCACGGTCCAACGCTACAAGGGCCTGGGCGAGATGAACGCCGACCAGCTCTGGGAAACGACGCTCGACCCCAATGTCCGCTCGCTCTTGCAGGTGAAGGTCAAGGATCTCGTCGAAGCCGACGAAATCTTCGTCAGGCTCATGGGCGACGTCGTCGAGCCGCGCCGCGAATTCATCCAGGAGAACGCATTGAGCGTCGCAAATTTGGACGTGTGAGCCTAGAACATGTCCCGGAAAAGCGCAGAGCGGTTTTCCAAAAAGGACATGCTCCAACTTTCTGATTTTGAGCGGGTCCTCGCTCGCGTGATTCCATGCGAGCGGGACGAACTCTAATTCGCGCTCAGCAGATCGACCTTCAGATTGGCTTGGCCCAGCCGCTTCGCAAGCATCAGCGCGAGATTGCGCATGATGCGTTCGACCGCCGCCGGATGCCGCTTGCGGAAAAGGTCGAGCGCCGAGAGCGACAGGCGTTGGCAGAGCACCGCGCTATCCGCCCAAACGTCCGCCGTGCGGCCGAAATCGACGAGCGCCATTTCGCCGAAAGCCGCGCCCGGAAAGAGCGTCGCGAGCCGCACGCCGTCGGGCATCTTCACACTGACCATGCCTCTTTGCAGGAAATAGACGGAATCGGGCGGGTCGCCCGCCGCGACGATCTTTTCGCCCGACCGATAGTTGCAGATCTCGCAGAGCGTCACCAGCGCGCCGAACTCCTGAGTCGACAGGCCCACCAGCAAGTCTTGCTTATCGAGCGCGACGCTCTGTGAGTCGTTGAACCCGCCGTAACGGAAAATCACCTGATCCTCGGCCCAATCGACCGCCTCGTCGAGCCGCGCGAAATCGCGCAGCCCGAAGTTCTGTGCGAGGTCCTCGCCGAGTCCGTCCAGGAGATCGGAGGTTCCGCTCCGCCCCGAGATTACGCAGCGGCAGCCTTCCTCCGCCAATTTCTCGATAAAATTCGCAAGCAGCTTGACGGCGGAGCTCGACACGAGCGCGACGCGGCGCATTTCGAGAATGAGAAACTGCGGCGTCTCGTGCGTCTCGATCCGCCTGGCGACATAGTCTGCGTTGGCGAAGCCGAGCACGCCGGTCAGCTCGACAATGCGAATGGCGCCCGGATGCGAATCGAGGATCTTCTGGTCCTCGGGGAGGCGTCCACGTCGACCGAGCCTCGCCGACTCGTAATCCGCGACGACGCATGTCCGCACGTCGCTCACGCGCCGCAGGAAATGCAGATCAAAATGCGTCGAGATCGCCTCGCAGAACTTCAGGCCGCGCACGCTATTGCCATGACTGTCGAGCAGCGGCGAGAAGGTGCCGATGCCGAACTGCGCCGGCAGCGAGGCGATGATGCCGCCGCCGACACCGCTCTTGGCCGGAACGCCGACGCGATAGGTCCATTCCCCCGCATAGTCGTACATGCCGGATGACGTCATGACCGAGAGCGTGCGCGCGATCGAATAGGAGGAGGCGACGCGCAGGCCCGTCACCGGATTGACGCCATCATGGGCAAGCGTCGCGGCCATCACCGCCAGGTCGCGCGCGGTGACGAGCACGGAGCATTGCCGGAAATAGGCGTCGAGTACGGCGTCGACATCGCTTTTGATGACGCCATAATTGCGCAGCATCCACGCAATCGCGCGATTGCGGTCGCCCGTCGCGCTCTCGGAGGCGTAGACGCTCTCATCGACCGATAATTCCCGTCCGGCGAACTGCGAGAGCGACTCGAGGATCGCCGCGAAAGCGCCGTTGCCCTCCTTCTCGACGATGAGACCCGAGCACGCGATTGCGCCCGCATTGACCATCGCGTTGAAGGGCTGATTCTTATTGTTTAGGCGAATGGAGTTGAAGGCTTCGCCGCTCGGTTCGACGCCGACGCGCTGCTCCACCTCCTGATGGCCGAGGCCGTCGAGCGCCAAGGCGAAGACGAAGGCTTTGGATATCGATTGGATCGTGAATTCGACGCCGCTATCGCCGACCTCATAGACATGGCCGTCGATCGTCGCGAGCGCCACGCCGAAGTGCCGCGGATCGGCCTTGCTCAGCTCAGGGATATAGTCGGCGACCGCCCCCTCTCCCTCTTCGCGCAAGGCCTCGTGTTGGCTGACAAGAAACTGTTGCAATGGCGCGGCCAGCGGCGCTTTCGCGCGGCCTGCTTTGCCTCCGCGGAAGGGAAGCTCGTTCACTTATGCGTCCTTGATGTTCGTGCCGCATAGTATTTGCGCGATGAACTGAAGGGCTCCAGCATAAATTGTAGGCTCTACGCCTGGAGTTTAGGCGAAGCTGTGCGTCGACGCCTTATCGCCGAGCAGCGCGGTGAAGAGTTGCGCGGTTTGTAGCTTTCCGGCGACGGCCTTGTTGGATAGGGTGGGATTTGCGCCTCCGGCATTGCGTCGAACGGCCTAAGCCCATCGGCGGCTCTCGAGGGCGCCGACGAGATAAGCAAGGGAAACGACCAGTCGATGCGCTGCCTTATCGTTTCCGATCTGCACTATGCGCTTCCGCTGTTCGACTGGCTGGCGCAAGCCGCGCCCAATTATGACCTCGTCGTTTTCGCCGGCGACGCGCTCGATGTTGCTTCTCTCGTCGATTTCGGCGCGCAAACGCTCGTCGTGCGCAAATATCTCGAGCGCATTGCGAAGGCGACGCGGTTGATCTTCTGCTCTGGCAATCACGATCTCGACTCGCGCTCGCCCGACGGGGAGAAGATCGCGCGCTGGGTCGGGACGCTCGGCAAAATCGGCGTCACGTCCGACGGCGACGCGATCGTCATCGACGATGCGCTCTATTCGGTCTTTCCCTGGTGGGACGGACCGACCGTCAAGGCGCGGCTGATCGCGCAGCTTTCTGCGGACGCCGCGAAGCGCGAAGGGAGGCGCTGGATTTGGGTCTATCACGCGCCGCCTTTCAGCTCGCCGATAAGCTGGTCGGGCCACCGCAGTTTCGGCGACGCGGACCTGCCCGGCTGGATCGGGCAGTTTCGGCCGGACATGGTCATCTCGGGCCATGTCCATGAGGCGCCTTACGTCAAGTCGGGCTCCTGGGCGGATCGGCTCGGAGAAACCTGGGTTTTCAACACCGGCCATTATCTCGGGGCGCCGCCGGCGCATATCGTCGTCGATACGACGGCCGGCGAAGCGCTCTGGATATCGGCCATGGGCGCCCAGTCGGTGCGGCTCGACGCTCCGCTCTCGCGGCCGATCGCGCCACTGACGGCGCTGCCCGCCTGGTTTGAGCCCAGTCCCTGAATTTAATAACCCGGGTCGCGATCCGAGCCAGGGTGCAGCCTTCCCTCTTGACGATGGAGGAGACTTTCCAGCACCTCGCCGACCATTTCGAGGTGGTTGCCAGCGTCCGAATACTGCCGCTTCAGATCCGCGAGATAGGTTGTGCCCGCGTTCAGCCGGCGGGCCAGCAGGCGCGCGAGCAGCCAGCCGAGTTCCGGATGCTCGGCGAAGAAGGCTTCGCCATTATTGACCCGATGCACCTTGGCGTCGCCGAGCGCCCGCACGGTTGCGCTGTGCGGCTCGTCGAGCAGCACCGACATCTCCCCGACGATCGAGCCCGGCTCGGTAAGCACAGCCACCTGCGTGTCGCCCCGCAGCACCTCGAGCTCGCCCTCGGCGAGCGCGAACACGCGCCCGGTCCGGTCGCCTTCGGCGAGCAGGACCTCGCCGTTTGCAACGGACTGCAGCGGAGTGTCGAGGAAGTGCCTCAAGATTGAACGCATGGTGGGTCTCGTTGCGCCTGATCGAGAATGGAGGAAGCTATAGGTAGAGTTCGTCGGCGAGCCAAGGCGCCTTCCGCGCGGGGAATCTTTGCAATTGCCGGGCCGGGCGCGCCGCCGGGCCTCCCGATTGGACCGCCGCTTGACGCGGCGCCTTTGGCGCCTTTACTGGCGGGCGAGTTTATTTCCGCTCGCGCGGCTTGCGGGCGCTTTCGGGAGAAACCGCATGTCCTTTGTCGTCTCGCGCCGGCTCATCCTCGCCGCGGCCGTTTCGCTCCTGCCGCTCGCGGCGCTCGCGCATGGGCCGTCGCGCCAGAAAGTCGTCGAGAAGATCGAGATTGACGCGCCGGTCGCCAAGGTTTGGGAGATCGTCGGAAATTTCCAGGATCTGAGCTGGCATCCCGCCGTCGCCAAGACCGAAGGGACGGGCGGAAACGCCGTGGACGCGAAGCGCACCGTCACCTTCAAAAAGGGCGGCTCGATAGTCGAGTCGGTCACGAAATACGACGCCGACAGCCACACGCTCTCCTACAAAATCGACAAGGATGAGCCGTCGGTCGTCCCGGTCGCCAACTACTCCTCGACCATCAGCGTCAAAGACGAAGGCGGCAAGAGCGTCGTGGAATGGAAAGGCGCCTTCTACCGCGGCTTCCTCAACAACGATCCGCCGCCGGAGCTCACCGACGAAGCCGCGCTCAAGGCGATCACCGATTTCTACCAGTCCGGCCTCGCCGCGCTGAAGGCCAAGGCCGAGGGCAAGTAAGCCTTGACTGTTTCCGGTCTCCCGGGCGGCGCTTCGCCCGGAGGCTCGGGCCGCTGGCGCCCGCTCTTTCTCGCCTTCGCGCTGGCGCTCGCGCCATCCGTCGCTTGCGCGCACGGCGCGACGCCCCAAAAAGTCGTCGAGACGATCGAGATCGCGGCGCCGCCGGAAAAGGTCTGGGCGGTCGTCGGCGACTTCGCGGACGCGAGCTGGCGGCCGGAGATCGAGCGCGTCGAGGCGCAAGGGGGCAATGTCCCCGAGACGGCGACGCGACGCCTCTATTACAGGCGCGGCGGCTTTCTCGACGAACGCCTCGTCCAATATGACGGCCCGGCGATGTCGCTCCGCTACATCATCGAGCGCGCCGATATCGCCGTGCTTCCGGTCGGCAATCTCTCGGCGACGCTCACCGTTCGCGGAATCGCCGACGGCGCGTCGCGCGTCGAGTGGAAGAGCCGCTTCTACCGCGCCTTCCCCGGCGGCAACCCGCCCGAGCAATATACTGACGAAGTCGCCACCGAGGCCGTGTCGCGGCTCTTCAAGACGGGGCTCGCCTCGCTGAAGGCGAAGCTAGAGCGGCCATGAGCGGCTCTACGCCCCCGGGATGGCTTCGTCCCTTTGCTTCTCGCCACGACAAGCCGGGCGTCGGCGTCGCCTCAATCATTCTCGCCCTGGCCTTCTCTCCAGCCCAGGCCGACGAAGCCTTCGTGCCCAATCAGGGCGGCGGCGATCTCGCCGTCGTCGATCTCGCGAGCATGACGGTCGCGGCGCGCCTGGAGCTCGGCGGCAAGCCCGCGGGCGTCGCGATCGCGCCGGACGGTCTGCGCGTGTATGTGACGAGCCCGGAGGGCGGCTTCGTCTCCGTCATTGACGCCAACTCGCGCCGCGTCGAAAAGCGCATCGAGGCGCCGGGCCTGCCCTTCGGCGTCGCGGTCTCGCCGGACGGCAAGAAGATTTATGTCGCCGACATGAACGGCCGCGAGCTTACCGAGATCGATGCGCTAAGCGGCGCTAAGCGCAAGGCCGAGGTCGGGGCCGTGCCGTCCGGCGTGGCGATCACGCCCGACGGCGCCACAATCGTCGTCTCGGCGCGCGACGACGACGCGCTCGTCCTGCTCGACGCGCCGCGCCTCGCGAAACGCGCGACGATAGCGGTCGGCCATCACCCATTCGGCCTCGCGATCGACGCTGCGGGCCGGCGCGCCTATTGCGCCAATGTGGAGTCCGACGACTTGAGCGTCGTCGATCTCGCGTCGCAAAAACTCGTCACGACCCTGAAGGTCGGCAAGCGCCCCTACGGCGTGACGCTCGCGAACGGCCGCGTCTTCGTCGCGAACCAGTACGACGAGACGGTAAGCGTCCTCGACGCGGAGAGCCTCGCGCCCGTCGGCGTGATCAAGGTCGGCGAATATCCCGAGAGCGTCGCGGCGAGCCGAGACGGAAGCAAAGTCTATGTCACCAACTGGTTCTCGAACGAACTATGGGCGATCGACGCGAAAAGCCTCGAGGTCGTCGGCAGGGCCGAGACGGGGGAAGGTCCGCGCGCTTTCGGCGCCTTCGTGCGCGCGGCCGATTGAGGCTGGACATCCGCAGCGCGGGACGCGATAAGGCGCTCGAGATCGAAAGGAACCCAAGGCGCATGTCGTACATCGTTCGGTTCTTCACTTGGTGGAATCAGGCCACGCTCAGCATGGGCGTCTACACGATGCTCATGGGCGAGCGTGTCGGCGAGGACGAGTTCGGCAATGTCTATTACCGCCGAAAAGGCGGCAAGAAGGACCGTTCGCTAGGCTTCGAGCGGCGCTGGGTGATCTACAAAGGCTATGCGGAAGGCTCGGCGACGCCGCCCGGCTGGTATGGCTGGCTGCACCATACGGTGGACACCCCGCCGACGCAGGAGAGCTACAATCCGCACGCCTGGGAAATTCCCTTCGTCGAGAACATGACCGGCACGGCCCAGGCCTACCGGCCACCCGGGTCGATCCTGGCGTCGGGTCAGCGCCCGGCCACGGGCGGCGATTACGACGCCTGGCGCCCGGAGGGCTAGCAGGATTTCCCGTCCGCCTCCGGCCCGGAGCCACCACGCAATCGCCTTTATCGCGTGCTTCTTCGGCGCGGGCCGCACGCCTGCGGCTTCTACAGAGGCTTCGACCCCGCCATGACATCGCTCAAGGGCCTTCCGCTTCCCTTGCGAAGCGCCCTCCTCGGCGCCGCGCTCGCGACGACGAACGCGCCCTCCCTGGCGCGCGCGGAGTTGATACGCCATCCGACGGCCGTTTTCGCCGGTCTCGACAAGATCACCGGCAGGATTATCAATTTCGACGTGGCCATCGACGAGACCGTCCAGTTCGGCACGCTTCAGGTCACGCCGCGCGTCTGTAATACGAGGCCGCAGACCGAGACGCCGCTCACGACGACCTTCGTCGAGGTGGACGAGCAAGAGCCCAAGCCCGACCAGAAACACGACCCGGACGTTCCGGGCCGCAGCGCGATCAAATACGAGAGCAAGCGCATTTTCTCGGGCTGGATGTTCGCGTCCAGCCCTGGCCTGCACGGCGTAGAGCATCCGGTCTATGACGTCTGGCTCGTCAGTTGCAAAGGCGGCAAGGAGGTCGCCACCCAGCCGACGGCGGCCGCGGCAGCCCCGGCGCCCGCGCCTGACGCGTCGCAGCAGCAGGCGGCCAAGGGTCGCACGCGCAAGATCGTGCCGAAACCGCCGGTCAATCCCGAGGCGCAGCCGATCGGACCTGCGGACGAACCCGTCTTCAACAGCACCGGCGCCCCTGCCGCCGCGGCTGCGACGCAGCAGCAAAGAGGCGGAAAGCAGAGACGGCAGCGACAGTCGCCGCAGCAGCCGACTCCCGCGGCAGCGCCGCAGATCCACGATCCCTTTGGTATTTTTTAAGGTTTTCGCCCACCGGAGTTCGTCGCCAGCGCGGCGAGCGCCTCTGCGCCCGGCACGCGGCGCGCTTTGGGCCAAACCCAAAACTCCGCCCCCGGCGCTTCGATCGCCCCTGTAAGCAGCCTGCGATACGCGTCGCGCGACACCTCCCTGGCGCCGAGCGTGGCGAGGTGGCTGGTCATGAATTGCGTGTCGAGCAAACGGAAACCGCCTGCGCGCAGGCGGGCGACGAGATGGGCGAGCGCCACCTTCGACGCGTCGCGGTCGCGATGGAACATGCTCTCGCCGAAGAAGGCCGCCCCGAGCGCGACGCCGTAGAGGCCGCCTACGAGCTTGCCGTCGCGCCGGCACTCGACCGTATGCGCGACGCCAAGATCGTAAAGCGCGCGATAGAGCCTGCGGATCGGCGGATTGATCCACGTTTTCTCTCGCGACGGGGCCGGCGCGGCGCATTCGTCCAGCACCGCGTCGAAGTCCTCGTCGGCCGAGACCTCGAAGCGGTCCTGCCGCAAGGTCTTGGCGAGCGAGCGCGAGACGTGGAAACCGTCGAGAGGGAAGATGGCCCGCTCGCGGGGCTCGACCCAGAAAATTTCCTCGTCGTCGGCGCTTTCGGCCATGGGGAAAATGCCGAGCGCATAGGCGCGCAACAGCATCTGCGGCGTGATCTCGGGGGAGAGGCTGCGAAACGACATGGAAGCGAATTTATTGCAACCCGCAGGATTTTCGAGCGGAATCGCGGCAGCCGACGCAAATCCGCTCTTCGCTCGGGAGGAGGAGGACGACTATCTCAGCTTAAAGGCCGGGTTCGCGCTCGCAAGATCGCGTCATGCACAAAAATTATGCGGCGCCGCGGAATTTCCCATTTTCCTGCGAAGTTGCATGACAGCAGGCTTGCAGGTTTCGTCGCGATTGGGCATGAAGGAAGTTCGAGATCGGGCGGTTATCGCACCGCCCACATGCAGCCAGATCGGCGAGGCGTCGCTTGAGCGGAAGTGACCGAAGCATCGCCAGCCAGGCGAGACCCAGAACCTCGCCGCCGCCCCCTTTGGACGGCCGCAGGGCGCCCGCGCCATCGCCGGCGCCGCGCCCCCATCATACCGCGCCGCGCAACGCCGAGCATGTTTACGCCGCGCTCGACCTCGGCACCAACAACTGCCGCCTGCTGATCGCCCGCCCAGAGCGGCGACCGCGCCGACGCGCGACGGAGGCGTTGCGGATCGTCGACGCCTTCTCGCGCATCGTGCGCCTTGGGGAGGGCCTCGGCCGCCACGGCCGCATCAGCGAGGCGGCGATCGAACGCACGCTCGAGGCGTTGGAGATTTGCCGCGACAAGATGGAGGCGCGCGGCGTCACGCGGGCCCGTCTCGTCGCGACGCAGGCCTGCCGCACAGCCGCGAACGGGGACGAATTCACCGCCCGGGCGCTCGAGCGCACCGGGCTCGATCTCGAGATCATCGACCGCGAAACCGAGGCGCGCTTCGCCGCGCGCGGCTGTGGCAATCTCGCTGACGCGCGATCCGAGAGCGTGCTGCTCTTCGACATCGGCGGCGGCTCCACCGAGCTCGTCTGGCTCGCGCGGCCCGACGCGGCGTCGAGCAGCCGCCTCGAGCTCGACCAATGGACCTCCGTCGAGCTCGGGGTGGTCACGCTCGCCGAACATTTCGGGGGCAAGAGCGTCAGCGCCGAAACTTTCGAAGCCATGACCGCCTTTGCGCGCGACGCATTGCGGCCCTTCGCGGAAGCGCTCGCCGGAAGGCGGCGTTGCGAGCGATTCCATCTGCTCGGCACCTCCGGCACGGTCACGACGCTCGCTGGGGTCCACCTGGGCCTCGATCGTTACGATCGCTGGCGTGTGGACGGGCTCTGGCTGTCGGACGGCGAGGCGAGCCGCGCCATCACGAAGCTGCGCGCCATGGATTTCGAGGAGCGCGTCGCGAACGGCTGCATCGGGCCGCAGCGGGCCGATCTCGTTCTGGCTGGCTGCGCGATCTTCCAGGCGATCCGGGAGCATTTCCCCGCCGAGCGCACACGCATCGCCGACCGGGGCCTGCGCGAGGGCATGCTGCTTGAGCTGATGGAGGCCGAGGGCGATCTGCCATCGGCCGACTGGCGAGGTCTTTGAGCGGCCGGAAATTCTAAAGCCGGCGACGGCTCGCTTGGCGATTAAATAGATTTCCCTGCGAAATTCTCCAACCAATTCAAAAATTTGGGCTTTCAACAAATCTAAAGAAATTTTTTCAGCGATTCCATCATCTCGCTCGTTAAATCCATTGCCTGGCCCACGGCCTTTCCGATTAGCTCCACAAGTACTTCCCATGTTCCTTTTTCTATCGCCTCGCCAAGCTCGTTAGCGAATCTCTCATCAGCGTCAATGGCCTGATTTACGAATGCCTTTAGCTCAGCTTCGTTCATTGTTACCCCCTCAATCTATGGCTTCAATATCAAAAATGACCTGATTCGTCCCACGATCGAAGAAAACGGGAAGTCCGAGCGCCTTCACCTTCGACCACGCGAGGCTGCTGCCGGCCTTCGAGACCGACCGCCCAAATCTCAACATCGCTGCGCCTTCCGAATTCTGAGCAAGCTTCGCCTTGACCGCATTCAGATTGAAGACGTACTTTGCCGAACAGCATACAGCTCGAGATTGCTCGTATATTCTAAAGAGCTCGTCTCTAGCTAACGGATGTGCGACCGCCAATTCAGCGTAGCGCGTGTCATCGAAACTCCCCTTGTGGCAAAGGAAAGCCTTAGAATCGGCCAGCCAGAAATCGCTCGGGAGTTTCTCCAACGCCTCTGGCTTCGAAGTTATGAATGTCCTACGCACTATGTCCGCTTGATGGGCGCCAAACAAGCCATCATAAAAATATGCGGCTTTTCTGCCCAGAGCCACTGCCGTGTCTTTACTGGTTGCTATTGTTGCACTCTCTCCGTTTCGTGCAAAAATCCATGGTGAATTCGCTATGGCGTCGGCCTTGGTAATCACCACGGACAAACGGCTCAGAAATTTTTCCTTGTCCTCTTCACCAATTCTGCTTAGGATTGTTGCAAGAGCCGAGCAGTCATAAGTAATTGTACGGGTATCGGCTTGAAATGCCCATAATACTACGTCACAGGTTGTGGCGTAACGAGCATACAAATCGAGATAAGCTTCATCCGCATCCGCAGACTCGCCGATACCAGGCAAATCCCAAAACGTAATCGGGTTTCCCATGGCATCATGACCCTGATGAGCCTGAGGCTCCTTTGTACAGGGCTTTACGTCATCCACATCGAAGTTTGTTCCGAAAATCGCGTTTATTAGAGATGTCTTCCCAGAACCAGTCTGACCAAATATCGCAGCAGTAAGGGGTCGTTTTCGCTCCTTGGCAACCAGCTTTCTTACCGATAATAAATCGGCGCCAATTTTTTGCTCAATTTTTCGCAACAGATCAAGAAGTCCGTCTTTCATGGTTCAGACCTTTGCGTTTGACATTTTGCCGACTTTCGCGGAATAGGGGCTATTCGAATCGGGGCGATATCCTCGCGTACTATACCTTTTTCGGCAAGATCGAAACAAACCGGAGACCCGCCGCTCTGGGCGGCAGACTGCGCAACCTCGAAGCTCCATCATGGCGACTCTGTGCTTCGCGAAGGTGACATTAAGACGCAACAACCCCTCAGCGGGGACGCTGAATGGCGCTTCCATACCCTTCGCGAGGGCCGCGATTCTCGTGCTCCCGCCGCACAAATCGACTCGTTCCAGCCGCCGCCCCTCTCGACATCCGCCTCCGCTTCCTTTAGGGAACACGGCTCAACTCAAAACAGCGTGCCAAACGCTCGCGCCCGCTTGAACGGAAAGCGCGAAACGGCAGGAGATTTTTATCATGAACCTCATCGCTCAGCTCGAAGCCGAGCATGCGGCGAGCCTTCTCGAAGGCAAGACCCTTCCCGATTTTCGCCCCGGCGACACGGTGATCGTCAACGTCAAGGTCAAGGAAGGCGACCGTAGCCGCGTGCAGGCCTACGAGGGCGTCGTGATCTCGCGTCAGGGCGGCGGTCTCAACGAGAGCTTCACGGTCCGCAAGATTTCCTATGGCGAGGGCGTGGAGCGCGTCTTCCCGATCCATGCGCCGCTGATAGACTCGATCAAGGTCGTGCGCCGCGGCAAGGTGCGCCGCGCCAAGCTCTATTATTTGCGCGACCGCCGCGGCAAGTCCGCCCGCATCGCCGAGCGCGTCGAAACCAAGGCCAAGACAGCGAGCGAATGATCGCAGGGACGAGACGGCTCGCCGCCGGCGCCCTTCCCGGGCGGGCGAGCCTCGGACCAAAGCTTTTGCAGGCCGCCTTCGCCGCGCTGCTCGGCGCGGCTATCACGGCTGCGCCGCTCGAAGCCTCCGCGCAAGCTTTGCAGGATCGCGCCGTTCCCGGCTCCCGCGCCGAGGCGGCCCTGTCCTTCGCGCCGATCGTCAAGAAGGCGCAGCCCGCCGTCGTCAACGTCTTCGCCTCCCGAGTTGAAAAAGGCCCGGCGAACAGCATTTACGACGATCCGATCTTTCGGCAGTTTTTCGGCGACGGCGGAATGCCCGGGCGGCAGATGGCCCAGTCGCTCGGTTCCGGCGTGATCGTCGATCCGAGCGGCCTCGTCGTCACCAATCACCATGTGATCGAGGGGATGACCGACGTGAAGGTCTCGCTCGCCGACAAGCGCGAGATCCCCGCCAAGATCCTGCTTCGCGACCCCCGCACCGATCTCGCCGTGCTGAAGCTCCAGGAAGGCGAGGGCTATCCGTCGATGGAGCTTGCCGATTCCGATCAATTGCAGGTGGGCGACCTCGTGCTCGCGATCGGCAATCCCTTCGGCGTCGGGCAGACAGTGACCCAGGGCATCATCTCGGCGCTTGCGCGCACGCAGGTCGGCATCTCCGACTACGGCTTCTTCATCCAGACGGACGCCGCGATCAATCCGGGCAATTCCGGCGGGCCGCTGGTGGACATGAACGGGCGCGCGGTGGGAATCAATTCCGCCATCTTCTCGAAATCCGGTGGCTCGGTGGGCATCGGCTTCGCCATTCCGAGCAACATGGTGAAAGTGGTGCTGGCGACGGCCAAGGGCGGCGGCAAACAGGTGCATCGGCCGTGGCTCGGCGCGACGCTGCAGGCGCTCACGCAAGACATCGCCGAGAGTCTCGCGATGCAACGGCCGGCCGGCGCGCTCGTCGCCGATCTCGACGCGAGGGGGCCGCTTGCGCAAGCCGGCGTCAAGCGCGGCGACGTTATTCTCTCCGTCGACGGGCAGGAAGTGGACGATCCCGAGGGCCTCGGCTATCGGCTCGGCACGCGCCCGCTCGGCGGCGCTGCAAACCTCGGCGTGCTGCGCGGGGGCAAGAAGCTCGCGCTCACGACGAAGCTCGTGCCGGCGCCGGAAGACCCGCCGCGCGATCCGGTGAAGCTCAAAGGGAAAAATCCCTTCGCGGGCGCGACGATCGTCAATCTTTCACCGGCGACGGTCGAGGAACTCTCGGTTCAGGGGAACGCCACGAGCGGCGTGGTGGTGGCGGAGATCGAGGAAGGCTCCTTCGCCCAGCAGTTCAATCTGCAGAAGGGCGACGTGATTCTCGCCGTCAACGACAGGAAGATCGCGACGACGCGGGACATGGAGCAGGCGACCGGAGGCCGCGCCTATTACTGGAAAATCACGTTTTCGCGCGGCGGCCAGACCATCACGACGATGATCGGGGGGTGAGGGCTCATCCCACCCCCGTGCAGTCGTTTACGACGCCCGGTGAGGCTGATCGTGACGAACGGGGTTGCTGGCGTCGCGCGGACCGTTCGGCGGGTTCACGGGCAGCATCCAGCCAGCCGCAAACGCCAAAACCGCGACCACGACGAGCGCGGCGAAAGCCGTCCATTGCAGATTTTTATCGTTGCCCGAGGGAACGGACATGTCTCCACTCTCCGAAGGTAACCCTAGTTGTAAACAAATATAGCCTATTTGTCCTTGAGCACCAAGCTTGGCCACGAGCTTCCTCGGGCAATCTCGCTGCTGCACTGCGAAGGCGCCGGGTCACGCCGAATTCAGACGAAGTCGCCTGAAGGCAGAAAACGCCATCTATTGCGCATGGTTAAAGCACGCAGCGTGCCAAAGCAGTCTGAGTCTTTCGTTCGCGCGAGCGGCGCTCGCGACCTCATGCCTCCGACGCCGATTCGGGAAGCCCCGGAGTCGGCGAAAGTTCGACCGGCGTCGGCTGGAAGCGTTTCAGCCGCAGGGCGTTCGTGACGACGAAGACGCTGGAGAAGGCCATCGCGCCCGCGGCGAGCATCGGCGAAAACAGCGTCCCGTTGATCGGATAAAGCGCGCCGGCGGCGACCGGGATCAGCGCGACATTGTAGCCGAAGGCCCAAAACAGATTTTGGGCGATGTTCCTCATCGTCGCGCGGGAGATCGCCACGGCGGTCGGAACCTTGGCGAGATCGCCCGACATCAGCACGACATCGGCCGCTTCGATGGCGACATCCGTACCCGTGCCGATCGCGAGCCCCACGTCGGCGGCCGCGAGCGCCGGCGCGTCATTGACGCCGTCGCCGACGAAAGCGAGTTTCTTCGCCTCTCGCAGCCGCTTCACGGCCGCGACCTTGCCTTCGGGCAGCACGCCCGCGACGACCTCGTCAATGCCCACCTGCTCGGCGATGGCGCGGGCCGGCCGCTCCTGGTCGCCGGTGATCACGGCGGTGCTGACGCCGAGCCCATGCAGCGCGCCGACCGCCGCGGCGCTCGAGGGCTTCACCGCGTCGGCGACGCAAAGGATCGCGGCGAGCTTGCCGCCGATTGCCGCATAGAGTGCGGTGTTGCCTTCCTCGGCGAGCCGCGTAGCGGTCTCGGCGAAGGGGTCGACGTTGATGTGGAGCGACGCCATGAAGCGCTCTGCGCCGACCTCTATCCGTTTCCGGTTCACCGTTCCCCGGACGCCCATGCCGGGTATCGACTGGAACTTCGTAGCCGCCGCGAGCCTGAGCCCGCGATCGCGCGCCGCGTCTACCAGGGCGCTGGCGACGGGATGCTCCGAGAGCGCTTCCACGCTCGCCGCGAGTCGCAGGGCTTCGTTCGCATCGAAGCCCGAAGCCGCGACGAGATCGGTGAGGCGCGGTTTGCCGAAAGTGAGCGTCCCCGTCTTGTCGAAGGCGATCAATCGCGCTTCGCCGAGCGTCTGCAGCGCCTCGCCCTTGCGAAACAGCACGCCGAGCTCGGCCGCCCGGCCCGTGCCGGTCATGATCGCAGCGGGCGTGGCGAGGCCCATGGCGCAGGGACAAGCGACGATCAGCACGGCGACCGCATTGACGAGCGCGAAGGAGATACGCGGCTCCGGCCCGACGACCATCCAGACGCAAAAGGTCGCGGCGGCGATGGCGAAGACGACCGGCACGAAGACCGCGGTGACGCGATCGACGCGGGCCTGAATGGGAAGCTTCGCACCCTGCGCCTCCTCGACCATGCGGATCACGCCGGCGAGAAAAGTGTCGGCGCCCACGCGCGTGGCCTCGAAAGCGAAGGCTCCGGTCCCATTGATCGTGGCGCCCGTCACGGGCGAGCCGGCCGTTTTGGCCACGGGCGCCGGCTCGCCGCTGATCATCGATTCGTCGACGTGCGAGTCGCCGCGCAGCACGACGCCGTCGGTGGGGATCCTTTCGCCGGGACGCACGAGCACCACGTCGCCGACGCGCACTTCCTGAGTCGGCACGTCGAGGGCCTCGCCGTCGCGCTCGACATGCGCGACGCGCGGCGCAAGCGCGGCAAGCGCGGCGATCGCGCCCGCCGCCCGCCCCTTGGCGCGCGCTTCGAGCAGCCGGCCGAGGAGGATGAGCGTGACGATCACGCAGGCGGACTTGTAGTAGACTTGGGCGGAGCCTGCGGGCAGAAGCTCCGGCGCGAAGGTCGAGACGGCGGAAAAGAGATAGGCGCTGGCCGCGCCGACCGCGACGAGCGCGTTCATGTCCGGCGCCCCGCGCAGCAGTGTCGCGAGCCCCTTCTCGAAAAAGAGGCGCCCCGGAAAGGCGAGCAGCAGGCTCGTCAGGAGAAAAGAAAGATATTGCGCATTGTCGTGGCCGACATTCGCCATGATCCACTCGTGAAAGGCGGGGATCAGATGGCCGCCCATCTCGAGGATAAAAACGGGCAAGGTCAGGGCCGCCGCGAGGGCGAGGCGCCGAGACAGCGCCTTTGTCTCCTCGGCCCGCGCGTCTTTTTCTTGGGCGAGCGCGCCTTTGCTCTCGCGCGGCTCATAACCGGCGTCAGAGATGGCGCGCCGCAACGCCTCCAACCGCCCAGGGCCCTTGAGCGCGCGCACGCTCGCGCGTTCGGTTGCGAGATTGACGTTGGCCTCAATCACACCGGGAACGGCCTTCAGCGCCTTTTCGACATGGGCGACGCAAGACGCGCAGGTCATCCCGCCGACGCCGAGATCATAGCTCTCGACGACGGGCTCGTAGCCCGCTTCCGTCACGGCATCGGCGATCTTCGACGCGTCCGCGCCGGGATCGAGGGTCACACTGGCGCGTTCGGTCGCGAGATTGACGGTCGCTTTCGCGACGCCGGGGGCGCGCGCCAGCGCCTTCTCGACATGACCGACGCAAGAAGCGCAGGTCATGCCGCCCACATCGAAGGCGAGCTCGCGACCCCGCGCGGCGATGGCTGCGCCGTCCGTCATTTGAATAGCCATCGGGGCGTATCCAACGCCCAGATTTCATAATCCTCGCCAAATTTCTGCTGGAGGTGACGCTCCTCAGGCAGCACGCTCAAATAGTGCAGCGCGACACCGACGAGCGGCGCGAGAAGCGTGACGGTCCAGGAGCCGAGCACCAGCCCGAGCCCGAAAACGAGGGCGACGTAGGAGACGTAGATCGGATTTCGCGAGTAGAAGAAGGGGCCTTCGGTCAGGAGAGCGGTCGCGGCGCGATTGGCCTGGAAGGGGGTCTCCTTCTCTCGCATCATCCTCGAGCACCAGATGATCGTCAGGATCGCGACGACGACGATCGGTCCGCCGATCACCGTGAAGAGCGCATCAGGACTCTCCGCGCCCAGCGCCAAATCGACGGCGAGGCCGCCGATAATCGCGCCGCCGACCAGCATTTGCGGCAAGGGCAGTCTCGCGGGACGGACTTCCGGCGCGGGCGATGGGGTGTCCAAGCATTCCTCCTCTTTTGTTTCGTAGATTGCCCTCTAGGCTCGCGGTTGCAAGTCGTCCACGGCCGCGCGCCGGGGTGCCCCCGCCTGTTCGGGCTCAGGCAGGCCTAGCCAGGGCGGCGAATTTGGTGTAAGCGCCCCCTTCCGAAATTTTTGCCAGGGCCCTTTGGGCCAAGGGTCCAGAGGAGAGTTATCATGGCCGTTCCGAAGCGAAAGACCTCGCCGATGAAGCGTGGCTTCCGCCGTTCCGCCGACGCGTTGAAGGCCCCGACCTATGTCGAGGACAAGAATTCCGGCGAGCTGCGCCGTCCTCATCATATCGACCTGAAAACCGGCATGTATCGCGGTCGCCAGGTGCTGAATTTGAAGACGGAAGAGGCCTGAGCCTCCGACGGCGCGGCGCGGGAAGCGCTCGCGCCGTTTGTCTTTGCTTGGTTTCAGGGGAAATTCGCTTAAACCCGGCCTCAATTCCCTTCGACTTGGCCGTCCGCGGGCGGACGAATTCCGAGTTGCCGTCATCGCCTGTCCAGCGCCGCCGCCGTGAGCGACATCAGCCAGCCGCGAGGAACAAACCGAGCAACGAGGACGATGATCTTGTTCATCGCTCCCGGCACGATGACGCGCCGGCCCGCCATGAGACCGTCATAGCCTTGACGCGCCACCTCGGCGGCGGAAACGAGCGCAAGCCGCGCGAGCGCCATCTTCCCTTCCAGCTCGAAGCCCGATCGCGCCTGAAATCCGGTCTCGACCGGCCCAGGGCAGAGGCAAGAGACCTTCACGCCCCTCGCCCGAAGCTCATGCGCCAGGGATTCGCTGAATGAAAGCACATAGGCCTTCGACGCGTAATAGATCGCGAAGTTCGGCCCCGGCATGAAGGCCGCGATCGAGGCGACGTTCAGGATGGCGCCCCGGCTCGCGACGATTTGCGGGAGGAAACGCAGCGTGAGCGCGGTCAGGGCGCGCACGTTCACGTCGATGATCGCAAGCTGCTCGGCGGAATCAAGTTGCTCCGCAGGACCCACGAGTCCGAAGCCCGCATTGTTGACCAGAACCTCGACCTGCGCTCCCGCAGCCTGGAGCGCCTTGGCGAGCGCTTCGACGGCGTCAGGGGCGCCGAGATCGAGCGCGACGACGAGCGGCCTTCGTGCAGCCCCCTTCGAGACGATTTCGTCCGCGAGGATCTCGAGCCGGTCGGCGCGGCGCGCGACGAGCGCGAGATCATGCCCCTTGGCCGCGAATACGCGCGCCAACTCCGCGCCGATCCCCTCGGAGGCGCCGGTGACAACGGCCACTCCGCGCGGCTTGCTGTCCGCAGTCGTCATGAAGTCTCCAGAAGCAACACGCGCCGCTCGCGGCGTTCGTAATCAGGAATCCGACCAGGGTCCGCGAGGCGTCGCCTCTTCGCGCTCTGCTTCTTCGCGGGCGAACCGCCGCAAGGTGACGCGCTCACGCGTCGACACCCCAAGCAGTTCGGCCACGCGCCACACGACATTTTCCTCGCATTCGTCAATGTCGTCGTCCGCGTAGGCGATCTCCCAAAGCATGCCGACCAGCTGGCGGCGGCCTTCTTCTCCGAGCGAACGCTTCAACACGCTGGTGAAATGATAGAGATCGACAGCCTCGCGCTCGCTTTCGGTCGCCTGCGCGATCAGTTCGTGCGCCTTTGCGGGCGGAAGATTGAAGCGCTCTTCGACGAGCTTCTGCACGTGCTCCCGCTCCCCTGGGTCGAATACGCCGTCGACCGCGGCGATGTGTACGAGCAGCGCTGCGGCGGCGAGACGGTAATCCTGCTCCTCGAAAGCGCGTTCCTCTGGAGCTTCGAACAGCTCGCCGATGAAGCTCTTGAGCGTGTCGAACATTGGCGCGGGCTCCATGATCGGTGCGAGATTTCTATAGCGCGGCCACATAGGCGCGTCCATGCGGACACAGGACGCCGAGCGGCGGTCAGACGGCGGCGCGGCGCGGCCGGCTCGGCGCGGTCAACACCGGACAGGGCGCTTCGGCAAGCACCTGCTCCGTCGTGCTCCCCGTGATGGCGTCGAGGAGGTCTTTATGTCCCTCGGTCGCCATGACGATCAGGTCCGGCCCGATTTCCTCGGCGACCTCGAGGATCGTCTCGACGACCGGTCCTCGTCGAAGTTCGACATGCGGCAACAGATTGCCGTAGGTGGGCAGCGTGTCGCCGACATGCAGCAGATGAAACTCCGCCGTGGGTTCGAGCATGCGCACGAAGGGGGAGGCGAAGCCCCAGGCGTGCATCGGCGCGACTTCCGCGGAGACCGGCATCAGCACGCGCCGCAATTTTACTTTGCCGCTCGCAGGCTCGACAAAACCATGCGCGCCGGCGCGCAGGAACAGCGCTGGAGCGTGGGAAAGCCGGGCGCTTTCCTCGGCGAGCGACCCGGTCAAAAGGCGCTCGAGCCAGCCCGGCGCGTGTGTGGCGAGCACGAGGAGATCGCAAGCGTGCGCATCGGAGTAGGCGCCGATGGCGGAGGCGACGTCCTGAGACGCGACCGAAGCATTGACGATCTTGACCCCCAAATGCTGTTCGACGCCTCCGGCCGCGGCGGCGGGTTCGATCAGGCCCCAGCGATGGAAGAGCTCGCGGGCCTTCGGAAACCGATCTTCGGCGGAGAGTCCGGGCTCTTCTTCGTCCACGTGGAGAACGTGCAGCGCGCTTTTGCCGGCGACCGCGAGACGGACCGCGTGAACGAAAGCGGCTTCGTTGTTCTCGGAGAAGTCGGTCGGATGCAATATGGCGTGGAACGGGCAGTCTTCCATGCGCGCCTCGGCGTGTTGGAGCCTATGGGGCTCTCGTCTTGAGCCTCGAATGACGGATGTTAGGACATCGACGCGCGACGAGCCAGCGGTTCCGGCGGCGTACGCATTCCGCTCAGTGATGATGGCGCGCAGCGTAGCCCCTGCCCCACAGGAGTCCGTTGAGGCGCTCCAGCAGAGGTTCGGCCAGTCCTTCGGCTTTCGGCAGCGTGACAAGGCCCGAGAACTCCTCCCGCAGCAACGCCGCTCTTTTTTTCTTCCCCAGTGCATCGAGCGCATCCGCGACGACGAAGACGGCCTCGATCGTCCAGGGATGGCGCGCGCGGCCCTCCGCTTTCAATCGGCCGAGCGCCCCTTCCGCAAGCGTGAGGGCCTCTTGCGCTTGCCCGAGCTTCAGCAGCAGGCGCGCGCATGCGATTTGGCGGCGGCCGGTCGCCGGATAGTCGAGCCCGAAAGTCGTTTCGAAAATGCGGCGCGACCGCTCGAGCAAGTCGCACGCCTCGGCATAATCCCCTCGAGCGCTGCGGGCCGCCGCGAGATTATCGAGGCTCGCCGCCGTCTCGGGATGGTTCGTTCCATAGAGCTTTTCGCGAATGGAGAGCGCGGACGCGAACAGAGCCTCCGCGCCGGGGTGATCGCCGAGAACGAGACGATAGTCGCCCGCGCGGACGAGGAGACCAGCGCGCGCTTCGTTGAACTCTGTCCGCAATCGCTCTGTCGCGCAGACCTCGACGAGATGGGGCGTCAACTTCGCGCAAAGCGGGCGTGATTCGGGGCATCCGAAAGCGTCGGCGGGATAGATCTCGGACAGACGCGCGACGAGGCTTTCGGCGACGGCCTCGTAACCCAACAGCCGATGCGCGCGCTCGCGCGCCAAGGCGTGAATGGCCGGCCGCATGCGGAGCGCCGGAACGCCGTCCGAGAAGGAGCCGGGAATCGCCAGCGCGAGATCTGTCAGAATGTGAACAGCCGCGCGCGTTTCGGCCGCATCGCGGTCCACGCCGTCGAGAAGTAGCAATGGCGCGCGCTCGCCGGCGCAGAGACCCAAGAAAGCGACGAGCCGCTCCGCAGTCTCGCTCAGTCTTCTTGCTGCGCCGACAGACAACGAAAAAGCCGCCGCGAGGCCGGCCGGAGCGCCCAGTTGACCCGGCGCTGAGGCAATGATGAGCCGCGCATTGGCCGCATAGGCGGAGATTGGCGTCCCCATGCGCCGGCACTGCGCCGCCGCGAGTTCCAGGGACAGCGGCGTTGCGCCCAGAACATCGACGAGATCCGCCACGCCAGGCTCGGCGCGCCCCGTGTGACGCCGCACGAAATCAAAGGCGTCGATGCGAGCGAGCGGTTCGAGCGCGGCTTGATCGGCCCAGTCGTCCCACCCGTCCGCCCCCGCGGGGAACGCGTCCGAGAACGCCTCGCGCGCCACGCCTGTCTTCGCAAGCGCGCCCGCGTCCGGTTCCACAGCATGACGGGTTTCATAGGCGTCGAGCCGAGCGGAAAGCGTTTCGAACTCTCGCGCAAGCGCGTCCTTTTCGAGCCTGAGCGCCTCGACCTCGGTGAGCGCGCCCTGGAGACGGGTTCGCGTCTCCGCCAAATCTTGCGCACGCGCGGCGGCTTCCTTCTCCAATCGCGCGACGTCCCGGCTCGACGCGTTAAGCCGCTCCTCGAGCCTGTCCGCCTGACAGAGCCGTCGGCCGGCGTCTACCATCGCCTGAGTCCGCGCGGCATCCAGAGTTTCGAGCTTCTGCTCCATTTGCCGCTCTCGCACGGCCGTTCGCGCGAGCACCATTGAGTGTTGCGCGTCGATCTGGTCGAAAGATAAGGGCATGCGGCTCTCGAGCCGGCGCTGCGTCAAGCGCTCGGCCCGTCGCTGCAGAAGGGGGAGAATGGCTACGAAAAACAAACCAGCGGCGAGGAACCCGAGCGTCAAATACATCGCTGGCTCGATCACACGCGCCTCCACACGCCGCCCGAACCCCTAGGGGTTCTGCTTTGACCCCGCCTCGCCTTGATAATCGCAGACAGGAGTGACACGAGGACGAATACTTTATCTGAACAATAAAACTGGCGCTCTTTTTAGGGAGGGCAAGCGGAGCCGAAGGCGCTTTTTTAGGCTCTGCGCGCTCATATTTTTGCCGCCATCGGCGCCGATTCTCCAACCGGGAGCTGAGGAATAAATGGACAATCCTCCATGCTGAAGTCGCAACGCGTTCTCCTCGGATGGTTCTTGACGGCGCTGCCGCTGGTCGCGGCGCCGCCCAGCCTCGCGCAATATTACGGCTCGCCAAACTCCTATTATTACAATTACGCGTCGCCCGAGGCGCGCGCCTATTATGACCGACGATATTATGACGAGTATTATTACGCCTACGGAGGGCGATATTACAATCCGGGCGGCTACGGCCAACGCAGCGATTATCCGCGCGACTATTCCGATGAGGAGGATTATGCGCCCCGCGCCCGGCCGCGGGCGCGGGCGCGCCAGGAGGACTATTACAGTTACAGTGATCCCTATGGCGCCCCACCGGCCGCCGGCCGTAGGGGCGGAGACTCGCGCATGGCGGCGCTTCCGCCCGACGCCGATCCAGCCTATTCGACGGATATGGATCTCGACCAGGGGGTTGACTTTCGTCAGAGGACGGCGACGCTCGTCGACGATCCCTACGGGCGCCGCAGCGGGGAGATCACGATCGACACGGGCCAGCGCAAGCTCTACCTCTCGCTCGGCGACGGGCGGGCGATCCAATATGGCATCGGAGTCGGACGCGAGGGCTTCCTCTGGAAGGGGCAGGCGGAGATCGGCCGCAAGGCCTATTGGCCGGGGTGGACGCCACCCAAGGAGATGCTGCTGCGACGGCCCGATCTGCCGCGCCACATGGAAGGCGGCATCGAGAACCCGCTCGGCGCGCGGGCGCTCTATCTCTTCCGCGGCGACAAGGACACGATGTTCCGCATCCACGGCACGAATGAGCCGGACACGATCGGACAGGCCGTCTCGTCGGGCTGCATCCGCATGCTCAACACGGATGTGATCGACCTTTATCAGCGCGTGAAGAAGGGTGCGCGGGTGGTCGTTCTCTAAATCACGCCGAGGTCGGGCGGAGATTGCCCGACCGCAGGAAACGTGATCGTTCGTAAAATGGCCGAGCGCGATCTAGGCGAAAAACCGGTTTCCACTTTTTGGCATCGCGCTCTGGCTCAACCCGCCTTCTTAATCTCGAGCTTCGTTCCGCCCGCCTGCGGGGTCACGCCGGCGTTCAGCGCGTCGTCGAGCCGGTCGAGCCGGACCATCGCCAAGCCAAGCTCGCCCTGGCGCGAGCCGGTGACGCCGAGATCGATCTCGCCCGCCTTGATCGGCGTTCCAGGCGCAGGCGCGCCGCCCTCGGCGCGATAGCGGGCGATGCGCCGGCGCGCGAGGCCGCGATGCTGCGTGCGCGCGACGACCTCCTGGCCAACGAAGCAGCCTTTCTTGAAATCGACGCCGGCCAGAAGGTCCATATTGGCCTCGTGCGGAAAAGTCTCGCCGTAGGAGAAATCCAACCCGCCTTCCGGAACGCCGGCCTCGAGGCGGCGCGCGTCATAGTCGGCGCGCTCCGCGCCGGCTTCGAGCGCGGCGCGCGGGGCAATGGCGCGGAACCCCAGCGTCTCGGCGCGCGGATCGGGCGCGACCGCGAGCGCAGCTTCGCCCCCTTGCGAGGCCTCCGTGAGCACGAAGACCGCGAGGGAATCGCTCAAAGACGCGATCGTCACCGTCGAGCGCAGCCGATACAGATTGAGCCGCTTGATGAGATCGGCCTCGAGCGCCTTGGAGCAGTCCAGCAAATAACGCCGGCCCTCTCCCTCTCCGATCGCGAAAACGAAAAAATCGAAGAGAATCTTGCCCTGCGGCGCCAGCAGCCCGCAAAAGCGCGCCTCCCCCGCGACGAGGCGCTGGACGTCGTTCGTGACCAGTCCGTGCAAGAACTTAGTGGCGTCGGGGCCGGAGACCTCGACGACGCCGCGATCCGCCAAAAGAATGGGTCCTGTCATGTAAATTACGCTCCTTCCGAGCGAAAAGCGCGGCGCACGGCGCGCTTGACTTGACATGCGTCTCACGCAAGTTTCCGTCAAGCCGACGACGGTTCCGGCCATTGAGGGGTTTCGGACATCTCGCCCGGCGCCACCGCCACTGCAAGCAAGGCGCCACTCTATGGCCGAGAGCTTCGACACGATTCTAGCCGGTGGCGTCCTCGTCAATCAGGACGGCGAAGGACCCCGCGACATCGGTCTGAGGAACGGAAAGATCGCCGAGATCGGCGATCTCGCCCGCGCCTCGGCCTCCGAGCACATCGACTGCGCAGGCCTGCATATTTTGCCGGGCGTCGTCGACACGCAGGTGCATTTCCGCGAGCCGGGCGCAACGCACAAGGAAGATCTCGAAACCGGCTCGCGCGCGGCGGTCCTCGGCGGCGTCACGGCCGTGTTCGAAATGCCCAACACCAAGCCGCTCACGACGACCGCGGCCGATCTCGCCGACAAGGTTGCGCGCGCCAAGGGGCGCATGCATTGCGACTTCGCCTTCTGGGTCGGCGGCACACATGAGAACGCGCGCGATATCCCTGCGCTGGAGCGCGAGCCGGGCGCGGCGGGCGTCAAAGTCTTCATGGGCTCCTCGACGGGCTCGCTGCTCGTCGCCGACGATGCGGGAATCTCTGAGATTCTTTCGCATACCCGACGCCGCGCCGCCTTCCACGCCGAGGACGAGGACCGCCTCAAGGAGCGGTCGAACTTAAGAGTCGCCGGCGATCCTTGCTCGCATCCCGTCTGGCGCGACGCGCAGACCGCGCTGCTCGCGACGCAGCGGCTTCTCAGGATCGCGCGCGAAAAGTGCGCGCTGGTGCATGTGCTGCATGTCTCGACGGCCGACGAGATGGCCTTGCTCGCAAACCACAAGGACATCGCCAGCGTCGAGGCGACGCCGCACCATCTCACCCTGTCCGACGCCGATTATGTGCGCATCGGCACGCTCGCGCAGATGAACCCGCCGGTGCGCGATACGGCGCATCGCGAGGGGATTTGGCGGGCTTTGCAACAAGGCGTCGTCGATGTGCTCGGCTCCGACCACGCGCCACATACGCGCGAGGAAAAGGCGAAGCCCTATCCCGATAGCCCCTCCGGTATGCCCGGCGTGCAGACGCTCGTGCCGACCATGCTCGATCACGTTCATGCGGGACGGCTGACTCTGCAACGCTTCGTGGATCTGACGAGCGCCGGCCCGGCGCGGCTCTTTGGCATGGCCGGGAAGGGCCGCGTTGCGGTCGGCTATGACGCGGATCTCACCATCGTCGATCTGAAGCGTCGCGAAACGATCCGCAACGCCTGGATCGCCTCGCGCTGCGGCTGGACGCCCTATGACGGGTTCGAGGTGACGGGCTGGCCGGTCGGGACCTTCGTGCGCGGCGCCAAAGTGATGTGGGAGGGCGAGCTCGTGACGCCCGCGACCGGCGCGCCCGTGCGCTTCCACGCGGCCCTCTGATTTCCGGGGCAGCTTCCCTCATCCGCGCGAGTGCGGAGAGGGAGAATGGCGCTCACCCCCAGTTGCGCGCGCCGATCGGCTCCTGGAAGGAGAGCCCCGTGTCCCAGGGGAAATAGATCCACGTGTCCTGCGGGATCTCGCGCACATGGGCGTCGACGAGCGGAAGCCCGAGCGGCTTGGCGTAGACGGTGGCGAAGAAGGCGCCGGGAAGCTGCGCCTTGACGATCCTGGCGGTGTTGCCCGTATCCACCAGATCGTCGACGATCAGAACCTCCTGGGGAGGCCGCGCCAGAATGTCCTCGGAAAGCGACTTCAGCACCGCGATTTCGCCGCGCGTCGTCTCCTCGTGATAGCTCACGACGCAGATCGTCTCGATCACTCTTATGCCGAGCTCGCGGGCGATGACGCCCGCCGGAAAGAGGCCGCCGCGGGCGACCGCGGCGATGGCCGAGAAGCCGCCGCGCTCCGCCAGGCGATGCGCCAGCGTGCGCGTGTCGGTGTGAAACTGGTCCCAGGAGAGATGGAGAGATCTTCGCATGGTCTTCACTCAGCACGTCGCGCCGTCTTCGCGCAAGCTCTCGAGCAAATGTCGCACCGCCACAGAGGCCCGGGCGAGCGCCTCGGCGTCTCTCGAGCGCAGCACGATCTCATTATGGACGCCGGTGTGCGAGAAATGCGGGTAGGAGCCAGCGGTGACCGCGGGATGAGCGGCGGCGATCGCTGTCAGCCCCTCCGCATATTTCCCTTCGGGAACGCCCGCCGCGTCGATCGTCTCGACGAGCACGCGCGCGCCGGTCTTGAGCTTTGGCGCCGCCGCGTCGAGCATGAGATGCATGATCATGGGCACGCCGGCCATCACGAAGACATTGCCGATCTGGAAGCCCGGGGCCTTGGTGAGGCTGTTCTCGACGAGTTCAGCGCCCTTCGGAATGCGCGCCATGCGGCGTCGGGCCGCGTTGAGCTGATCAAGCTTCAGGCGCTCGAGCAGCATCGCGATGGCGCGCGGATCCTCTTCGACGGGGACGCCAAAAGCGCGCCCGATGGCGTCGGCAGTGATGTCGTCATGGGTCGGGCCGATGCCGCCCGTGGTGAAAACATAGTCGTAGCGCGCGCGCAGCGCGTTGACCGCGGCGACGATCTCGTCCTCGACGTCGGGCACGACGCGGACCTCGCGCAGATCCACGCCCAGGTCCGCGAGATAGCGGGCGATGTAGTGGCTGTTCTGATCCTGCGTGCGGCCGGACAGGATTTCGTCGCCGATGACGAGCACGGCCGCCGTGACGATGTCGTTCTGCGCTGAGGGCGCCATGCCGCTTCCCTGGGTCGAGGCGAGGATCATAGGCGGACCTTCGCCGAGAGCAAGGGGCGCAAAGGGCTCTCTCCCTCGGGAGCGCCCCCATGGGCTCTTCTCGAAGAATGGGCGCGCCGAAGTGATCAGCCATCGACTCAAGCGACGCCTTGGCCTATTTTCGTTTTCATTCGCTCCGTTGAAGGACAGACGACGACCATGGCGACTGTTCGGCTGCTTCGTGACGACGAGCTCTCACCCGAGGCGAGGGAAATTTTCGCCGACATCCGTGCGACCCGGCAAACGGACTTCGTCAACAATTTCTGGCGGGCGCTCGCCCATGATCCGGAGACGATGAAGCGCACATGGGAGAGCCTCAAGGCGGTCATGGGCCCGGGCGCGCTCGATCCGAAGGTCAAGGAGATGATCTACATCGCCGTCTCGGTCGCACAAGGCTGTCCCTATTGCGTCCACTCACATACGGCGGGCGCGCGCGCCAAGGGCATGACCGAGGCGGAATATCGCGAGCTGCTGGCGATCGTTGGCATGGCCTCGGAGACGAACCGGCTCGTCACGGCGTTGGGCGTGCCGATCGACGACGCCTATGAAGTCCTGTGAGCCGCTCTGGCCGGTGGCGCCGTTGAGCCCTTGCTGAGGCGTGAAGCTTCCGCTAGACGCAGCCCATCGATGGGAAGTAGCCGCCTCTCGTTAGGAGAGGAATTGCGTCAACGGACCCCCGGTTTCACTCCGGCATGGCGAGACCAACGGTGCGGGTCACATCCGAACTGCTGGCAAGACCTTTGCTTCCACGGCTAACCTGCCGGCGTGCGTTGGCGCCAGTGGATCTGGCGCGACCTCGGATTTGTCATGGCCCTCGCAATCCTGCTGTTTCTCGCCTCCGCCGCCGCGATCTATTTTTCTTGCGAATTCTTCGTCAACGGCGTCGAGTGGCTCGGTCATCGCCTGGGCGTGACGCAGACCGCGACGGGCACAATCCTCGCCGCCTTCGGCACGGCCCTGCCGGAAAGCGTCGTGACCTTTGTCGCGGTCGCCTTCGGTCATGATTCCGGGAGCAAGGATATCGGCATCGGCGCGGCGCTTGGGGGGCCGCTCGCCCTCAGCACCCTGGCCTATGGCGTGGTGGGCCTGACGCTGATTGGCTCGAAGAGCCTCCATGTCCACAAGAAAGCCGCGGTGGAGGCGGACTGCCCGCGCCTCAGCGAGGATCAGGCGTGGTTTCTCGTTATCTTTCTCTTCAAATTCATATTGGGCCTCGTGACATTTTCAGGGAAAGGCTGGTTGGGCTTTCTGTTTCTCGCCGCCTATGGCTTTTATGTCGCCAAAGAGCTGAGGAGGGACGGCGACCTGCATGATTGCGAGGAGTTGCACCCGCTGAAATTTCGGCCGCGTGTTAGCGATCCCGGCCTATTCTGGGCGGGGCTGCAAACCGCCTTGGCCCTCGGCCTCGTCTTCGCCGCCTCACGGGTGTTCGTTGCGCAACTTGACGCCATCGCTCCCGCGCTCGGCCTTCCGGCGCAGCTCGTTGCCTTGCTGTTAAGTCCAGTCGCGACGGAAATGCCGGAAACCATGAACGCAATCATTTGGGTTCGGCAGGGGAAGGAACGACTTGCGCTCGCCAATATTAGCGGGGCGATGATGATCCAAGCGACGATCCCTACCGCTTTCGGCCTGTTTTATACGCCATGGCTCTTCGATCATTCGCTCGTGCTCGCCGGCTGCGTCACCATCGTCGCCACAGGTCTGTTGTACCTCATGTTCCGCGGCGGGGAAGTCACGGGCAAACAGCTCTCGCGGTCGAGCCTGCTTTATCTTCTCTTCGCGGGCGCATTGCTTCTTCGATAGAGGCGGAAAAGCAGCGACCGACCGAAGGAAGACGCATCAATCCAGAATGCTGGCGTCGATCCGCTCGACGGAACTGACTCCCGTCAGCGTCATCGCGACGCGCATTTCCTGAGCGATCATCTCCAGCATCTCTAGCACACCCTGCTCCCCGCGCGCCGCAAGCGCAAAGGCCTGAGCACGTCCCAGAAACACGCCCTTCGCGCCGAGCGCCAGCATGCGCAGGACGTCGACGCCAGTGCGCACGCCGGAGTCCGCGAAGATCAGAAGATTGTCGCCGATGGCGTCCCTGATCTTCGGCAAGGCGCGCGCCGTCGAGGCGGCGCCATCCAATTGCCGCCCGCCGTGGTTCGAGACGACGATCGCCTCTGCGCCGAAGCGGGCGGCGTCGCGCGCGTCCTCTGGCGTCAGCACGCCTTTGATGATGAGCGGACCTCTCCAGAAGTCGCGCAGCCATTCGAGGTCCGACCAGCCGATGGAGGCGTCCATATTGGCGGTGAGCCAGCCGATATAGTCTTCGAGCCCGACCCGGCGTCCGAGATAATTCGAGATATTGCCGAGATCATGCGGCCGTCCGCGGACGCCGACATCCCAGGTCCAGGCGGGCCTGCCGAGCGCCTGCAGGAGCCGGCGCTGCGCCTTGAACGGTCCCGATAGTCCCGAATGCGCGTCGCGCCAGCGGGTTCCCGTGATGGGCAGGTCGACCGTGAATACAAGAGTAGTCACCCTCGCGGCCTGCGCCCGTTCGAGAACGCTTCGCATGAAGCCGCGGTCCTTCAGCACATAAAGCTGAAACCAGAGCGGCGCGGCGCTCTCTGCGGCGATCTCCTCGATCCCGCAGACCGAGACCGTGGACGGCGCATAGGGGACGCCCGCAGCCGCGGCGGCCCTGGCGACAGCCGCTTCTCCGCGCCGCCGGAACATGCCCGTCAGGCCGACGGGCCCAAGGACGACCGGCAGGGCGACGCGCCGTCCAAACCACTCGGTCTCTAAGCTCAGCTCCTCGACATGGGCCAGCACGCGCTGCTTGAGCCGCACTTGCGCAAGATCGGCGACATTGGCCGCAAGCGTCTGCTCGGCGCCTGCGCCGCCGTCGATATAATCGAAAAGAAACCGTGGCAGCCGCCGCCGGGCCGCCTCCCGGTAATCCTCGACGCAGGAAATGATCATGCGCGATTCTTCGCCCATCGGAGAAGCAAGAGCAAATGTGCGGCGTCAGTAGATTGGATGACGCGCGCACAGGGCGCGCACCTCCTCGCGGATCGCTCCGATTTCGCGCTCGTTATTGGGGTTTGCGAGCACGCGCAGGATCCAGAACCCGATCTGGCGGAAATTTTCGCCTGCAAAGCCTCGCGCGGCCCCGGCGTTGCTCGACAGCCTCAGGCCGGAAGGCGCCTCCGGCGGTCGCTCGTCAAAGGGGATGAGATTCTTGTTGACCGCGAGGCCCGCGCGCTCGAGCGCCTTGGCCGCCACATCGCCGGTGATGCGCCTCGCGGAAAGATCGGCGAGCATGAGGCCCGTGTCGGTTCCGCCCGTGACGATCCGCAGGCCGCCCTCAATGAGCGTCTCGGCGAGCGCGGCCGCGCCTTCGAGCACCGACTGGTTATAGGCCCTGAACTCCGGACGCAGCGCCTCCCCGAGACAGGCGGCCTTGCCCGCGACGGCGTGGAGCATGACCGAGCCCTGAACGCCCGGGAAGACGCCCGCATTGATCGCGCCCGAAAGCGCCGGATCGTTCCACAGCACGAGACCACCGCGCGCGCCGCGCAGGGACTTATAGGTCGTCGTCGTCACCACATGGGCGTGCGGAAACGGGTCGGGATGCAGCTTGGCGGCGACGAGCCCGGCGAAATGCGCCATGTCCACGAGCAGCAGCGCGCCGACCTCGTCGGCGATCGCGCGGAAGGCCGCGAAGTCGATGGCGCGCGGGTAGGCGGAGCCGCCCGCGACGATCATTCTCGGCCGGCGCTTCAACGCAAGGTCGCGAACCTCGTCGAGGTCGATCCGCTCCGTGTCGCGCCGCACGCCGTAGTGCTCGATCATGTAATCGCGGCCGGTCAAAGTCGCCTTGTGGCCGTGACTGATATGGCCGCCGGCCGCGACATTCATCGACAGCAACACGTCACCGAGATTCAACAGACCAAAGAATACGCCAGCGTTGGCGTTGGAGCCCGAATGCGGCTGCACATTGGCGAATTGGCATCCGAAGAGACGCTTTGCCCGCTCCACGGCCAAAGCCTCGATCTCATCGGCAAATTGCGCGCCGCCGTAATAGCGCGCGAAGGGGGCGCCCTCGACGGTCTTGTTCGTCAGGATTGATCCCTGCGCCTCCAGCACGAGTCGCGAGACAATGTTTTCCGAGGCGATGAGCTCGATGCCGTCCTGTTGCCGGCGCAGCTCGCCGCGGATGGAGCGCGCCAGCTCCGGATCGGCGTCGAGGCCGAGGGAGAAATATCCGTCGTGGAGTCGGGACATGCGGGGCCGCGAGGTTGGGACGATGACGGTTTCTTAACGGAAAGCTATGGCGCGGCAATAGTGGGCAAGCAGATATCTCCCGAATACTGGAAACCAAACTCTGGCGCCCCCGTTGCATGTGTGTTTACGCACCGAAGAAAGGGAGCCGCGCCGGTAAAGTCCTGCCATCGCGTTTTCAGTCAACGGAACCAGCACAATGATCACCGCCATCCAACGCCTGCTTGATCGTGAGACGCCGCTCGCTCTGCCCGCGGCCGACATCACGGAGCGCGCCGATCTCTATGAACTAGGCCTCACCCCTTTTGCAGCCGTTCAGCTGCTTCTCGCCATCGAGCGCGAGTTCAGCATCGAATGGCCGCTTGATATGCTGAGACGAGAGACGGCGCGCTCCATCGCGTCGATCGTTGAGGCGCTCCAGGCGCTTCCCCGCGTTCCGGCTCCTGCCGCAGCTTGGCTGCAAGCCGCCTGAGCGTGGCTTGTCGCGCCGGCTCGGGCCTCTTCAGCCGTCGGCGGCGCGCCTTCCGAGGGCAGGGTCATCGGTGAAGAAACCGTCGACTCCAGCCTCGATATAGCTGCGGATTTCCGCCACGCTGCCTTCGGGGTTGCGCGCATTTTCTCCGGCGCTGTCGCGGAAGTCTCTGGGCAAAAACTTGTTCTCGGGACGGAATGTCCAACCGCAAACCAGCAATCCCGCCTCGTGCGCCCGGTCGATCAATCCGGTAGCGGGCATAAGCCGGTCGTCAGGCGCCCAGGGAATGAGATCGCGGGCGTAGGGCGCGATCCAATCCGCATAGTCGGCAATCTCCCCCAGTCCTTCGTCGGTTCTCAGTCGCTCCGCCCAGCTCCGCCTGTCTCCCGCGGCGGCCCGGTCGGCCGGCGATTCCTCGCCTTCGGTCAGCTGCATCAGCTGGAAATTCGGGTCGCCGCCGAGCTCGCCCCGCAACCGCCGCAGATTGCCGATCTCGAAACTTTGCACGATCACGCGCATTTTGCTCAGCGCATGGCGTAGCGGCAGCAGCGCGTGGAGGAATTGATCCTCCAAGGGCAAGCCGATCGAAGCGAAATAGGTCGAATGCTTGAGTTCGGGGATCAGTCCGACGCGCCACCCGCGCGTCGCGGTCTCGGCGGCGACGAAATCGACGATCTCGTCGAGGCTCACGATCTGGAAATCGCCGTCGTAAGAATGGCTTTCCGGCCGCAGCGCGACGCCGAGGCGCTCCCTCGCGCGCAAGGTCTTGAGCTCGGCGAAGGTAAAATCCTCCGTGAACCACCCCTCGACCTCCTTGCCGTCGATCGTCTTCTTGGTGCGCCGCTGCGCAAATTCGCGCCGATCCGCCACGTCCGTCGTGTCGACGATGTTGTTCTCATGACGAGCGACCAGAACGCCGTCGCGCGTCGCCACCAGATCGGGCTCGATGAAATCCGCTCCGTCGGCGATGGCCTTTGCGTAAGACGCCAGCGTGTGCTCCGGTCGAAACGCGCACGCCCCGCGATGGCCGAACACCAAAGGGCGCTTTGGCCGATCCAGTCGAGTCCGGTCCGGCGCCCGTCCTTCGGCCGAGGCCGCGGCCGCTAGGCCCGTCAACGCCATCGCTGCGCCCATCTTCAGCACGCCTCGTCGCGACAATCTCTTCGTCCCATTCGGCCTGCCTCGATACGCGCCGCGGAGCGCCAGCCCATCAACGCGATCGGAGCGGAAGCGGGGCGGCCGGCGGCGGAACCGAGGCGCCGCCCGAGGTCAGCGGACCCGGTCTCGCGGGGGCGACGGATTGGCTCGAATAGCCATGGAGCGCTTGTTCCGTATCGATCATGGGCTGCTCGCTCACCGTAATGAAACCGGCGCCCGGTCGGTCCAGGTCCTGGATCAGTAGAATGACGCCCGCCACGAGCAGGCAGGCGACATAGGTCGGCCGGCGCCAGCGCGTCCGGTCTACCGCGCTGGCGTATCCGGTGAGCCAGAGCGCGGCGATGGCGACACAATAGAGGCCCACGAAGACGATGTTCGGCACGCGGTTGCTTATGATCGCCGAGCGCTTCTGCTGACTGTCGAAGGTCTCGTTCAGCGCCTGGATGTAGATTCCGGTGGGGACCATGGCGTTGTCCTTGCCCGCCGCCGCCTGGGCTTGCCGCCACAGCGTCTCCTGAAGGTCCCTCGATTGGCGCAGGCCCTCTCTGCTTTCCGCGGAGTTTGGCTCCCTCTCGGCGGAAATCGCGCGAATGTGCACGTAATCCTTGAAGAGCCTCAGGCTCTCCTCCCCATAGGGGGCAGGCAACAGACGCGCGCGCAACGCCGCCGTTCCGATGGCGTTGGCTTCGCTGACCAGCGCGTCGCGGCGCGCCTCGAAGCGATTAAGCGCCATCGAGAAGGTGAATCCGATCATGAGCGCGAGCAGACCCAGCACCGAGGCCTCGAGAGTCGCGACATTTCTACCCTCCTCAACCTTGGAGCCGAGCCAATGCCCTGCTTCGATCGCCGCGAGCAGCGCGGCGAGGCTCACGGCGAAGATGATCGAAAGCGGGTAATTGGTGACATCAATCATGGTCGATCAGGGCCTTTGATTCGGCGCCGGCGGGGCGCCTCCATTATGTCAAAGCAGGCGGCCACGCCATAGCGGCAAGGGAGGGATGCGACCGAGAACAGAAAGGCTAAAATCAAGGCGGCCACGCCGTCGTTTTAGCCAATTGAGCGGCCCAGCTTTAGCTGAAGCCTGAAGCCGGCGGCCCTATCCCTTGCTCAACAACAGCAGTCGCCGCGCCTCGGCGAGATCGGCGAGCGCCAGGCGAAGCGCGTGAATGTCCTCGTCGCCGAGGCCGCCGGAAAAATGCTGGGCGGGCGCGACGACGGCGGGAAGCATGGCCGGAGGGGCAGGCGGGCTTTCGGCTTCGGCAGGCTGTTCGCTGGCTGCTGGCGTTTCGGGGGCGGCCGGCGTTTCTAGAGACGCCTCCTTCCGCCGCTTCGCTGGCGAGGGGATATCAGCCGCCTCGTCCTCCAACGCTTCGCCCAGCGGCATCAGACCGCCGGCCTGCGCGCTCTCGATCACCGCATTGACCCCGCGCTCGCGCAGGAGCCGCTGCACGCCCTTGATGGTGTAGCCTTGGCCGTAAAGCAGCGCGCGCAGCGCGGTCGCGAGCGCCACGTCGCGCGGCCGGTAGTAGCGCCTCCCACCCGCGCGCTTCAGCGGGTCGAGCTCATCGAACCTTGTCTCCCAGAAGCGCAGCACATGCGGGGGCAGGTCGAGCTTTTGCGCGACCTCGCCGATCGTCAGAAAGGCCCCTTCCTGCTTTTCAATCGCCATGCCGTCCCCTTGCCCGGGCGAATCGCCTTAAGGCTAAACAGGAGGATACGCGCTTGCGGGGCGTTTCGCCTCCCATGGGGGTCCTGGCGGCGGCGGGTTGTGGACAAGCCGCGACGGCGATCTTAAGAAAAACGCCACCTTCCCCGCCTTCCGTCCGAGAGTCCGCGACATGGTCGACGTGTTCCACTTCCCTGATCAAATCCCCGACATCGTGCACCGGCCGACGCCGCGAAACGCCATTGCGCTGCGCAACTGGCTGTATCTGGTTGCTGCGCTGGTCTTTGCGATGGTGCAGGTTGGCGGCGCGACGCGGCTCACCGAGTCGGGGCTCTCCATCGTGGAATGGAAGCCCGTCACGGGCGTCATCCCGCCGCTGTCCGCCGCCGAATGGCAGGCGGCTTTCGAGGACTATAAGAAAATCCCGCAGTTCTCTCAGATGTTCCCGGACATGGACGTCCAGGGCTTCAAGGCGATTTACGCCTGGGAATGGGCGCATCGGCTGCTCGGCCGGCTCATCGGCCTGGTCTTCGCGGTCGGCCTCGCCTTCTTCTGGCTGAGGGGGCGCATTCCGCCCGGTTACAAGGGCAAGCTCCTCTTCATCCTGGCGCTCGGCGGGCTCGAGGGCGTCGTCGGCTGGTGGATGGTCAAATCGGGACTTTCCCAGCGCGTCGATGTAGCCCAGGAACGCCTCGCCATCCATCTCCTGATCGCCTCGCTCATCCTATCCGCTTGCCTGTGGGTCGCGGGGGGTCTCGGCGCGCCGCGACCCGCAGAAATTCACGCGGGCAGAGGCAGGCTGCGCTTCGTCTCGAAGCTCATCCTCTTCCTCGTCTTCGTCCAGCTCGGGCTCGGCGCGCTCGTGGCGGGACTACGCGCCGGACGCATCGACAACACCTGGCCGCTGATGGAAGGAAGCTTCGCGCCCTCGCTCGAAACGCTGTTCCGGCTGGACCCCTGGTGGCTCAATCTCGTCAACAATGAAGTGACCGTGCAGTTCATGCACCGAACCACCGCTTATGTGATTTTCGTGATCGTCTTCCTGCACCTGCTCGACGCGACCGCCAATGCGACCGGCATGGCGGTGCGGGGCGCCGCGCTCCTCTTCGGCCATGTGCTGGCGCAGGTCGCCCTCGGCGTCGCGGCGCTCGTCTTCGTCGAAGGCTTTTGGTACTGGGCGAACTGGCCGCATATCTCGCTGGCGCTTGCGCATCAGGCGGTCGGCATCGCCGTGCTCGCCTTCGCGACATTGCAGGCGCGTCGGCTGCACGCGCTGTAGGGAAGTGCTGCCGGGGTGGTGTGCGGACCCCGCGCGGCTTCGCTCGCGGGCCGGCGGGTTCCATAGCGCCCAGCGTCGCTACTCAGGGGGCACAGTCCGCGGAGTGACGGCCGAGGCTTGTCAGTGGGGGGAGCAGTCCGATAGTTTTTCGTCGGCGTTGCGAAGCTTATGAGTCCCATGCCGGAAAAAATTTTCATCAACTACCGCCGCGAGACAGATAAGGACGCCGCCGGTCGATTGCGTGACCGGCTAGAGAGCGCATTTTCCGAGGACGGCGTCTTCATCGACGTGGACAACATTCGGCCAGGGAAGGATTTCGTGGAGGAGATTTCGGCGAGCATCGCCCAGTGCGATGTATTTCTCGCCGTCATCGGGCCGGGGTGGACAGAGACCAAGGATGGCGAGGGTGGGAGACGACTCGACAATCCCAACGACTGGGTACGGATCGAGATCGAATTGGCCCTACAACAAAGTAAGATCATTATTCCTGTCCTGCTCAATTATGCGGAAATGCCGAGCGCGTTGCGCCTACCTGATAGCCTCGCGTCCCTAACCCGAATCCATGCCGCGCGTTTGACCCATGAGCGGTATGGGCCTGACGTGCGCGGGTTGATTGACGTGATCAGAGAGACGCGAGCCGAAGCCAAAAGCGGAACTGGTCAGGGGAAAGAATTGGCGCGCTCAGCCGTCGCTGAATTGGCGGAAGCCAAGCCAAGTATCATAAGGAAATTCCTCACAACGCCCAAGGCAGAAAGCGCAGCCAGCGAGGCGCCGACAAAGCCCGACTGGGCCTCAGCTATGGGTCGCGACAATTATGGCCAGTGGACAGAAATTTCCGTCGGCGCGGCGCGGCAGAAATTGCGCTGGATTGCCCCTGGCAGATTTTTGATGGGCTCTCCCGCGACGGAAGCCAAGCGTTGGGACAGCGAAGGCCCCCAGCACGAGGTGACAATATCGAAGGGGTTCTGGCTGTTCGACACGGCATGCACGCAGGCGCTCTGGCACGCGGTGATGGGGAATAATCCGAGCGCATTTCAAGGCGCGGTTCGTCCGGTCGAGACGGTTTCGTGGAACGAGGCGCAAGACTTCATTGTCAAAATCAACAAGCTGGTTGCGGGACTGAATCTCTCCCTGCCCAGCGAGGCGCAGTGGGAATATGCGTGCCGGGCGGGAACGACGACGCCTTTCAGCTTCGGGGAAGACATCACGCCGCAGCAAGTCAATTACGACGGCAATTATCCTTATCGCGACGGCTCCAAGGGGCTTTATCGAAGAGAGACGGTCGCCGTCGGGAGTTTGCCGGCGAATCCTGGGGGACTTTACGAGACGCACGGTAACGTCTGGGAATGGTGCGCGGACGCTTGGCATGAGAGTTACGCGGGCGCGCCGAGCGACGGTTCTGTCTGGGACGATGCGCAGGCTGCGGGGCGCGTCTTGCGCGGCGGTTCCTGGTTCGACGAGGCGCAGGACGTCCGCTCCGCGAACCGGTTCGCGCGCGCTCCGGACGTTCGCTACAACAGTATCGGCTTTCGCTGCGCCCGAGTTCAGGAGTGAGCAGAGCCGGCAGGGGCGTGGCGAGTCGCGCGCGGGGACCGCGCCGACCGCACGCGGGCCGCCGGCGGAGCGCCGATGGGGTTTGGTCTTGGCCGCTGCTCCGTCGGGAATTGCGTACATGGTGCGAGCAGTGCGGCGTCAAATAGCGCCGCCCTCAGACTCGCCGGAACCCCTCGCCCCGCTCGGCGGCGTGGCGCTCGGCGACGATGTCGACCATGCGCTCGGCGGCATGATCGCGCACGTCCTGGCTCTTCGCCTTGGCGAGCTCCTCTCCGGCCTCCTCGAGCTGACGCTCGGCGGCGGCGAGCTTCTCGCGCAGATCGCTCAGCGAATGATTGAGATTGTCGCGCCGCGTCCGCGCCGCCCGGGCATAGGTCGGGTAGGCGAAGTGGCTCGGATCGTTGATGTTGGCGCGCTGCTCTTCGCCCGCAATCTCGCGGTCGAGCTCGTTCGTCATGCGCGTGAATTCGGCGATCATCTGCTGCAGCTGGGCGATCCGCCGACGCTTCTCGTCGACCTGAAATTGCTTCAGGCGCACCAATGTATCTCGCGACTTCATACTCTTCTGCTCCATACGCACAATCCGGCGCGATCCCCCATGGCGGAAAGCGCCAGCGCCAAGCCGACGAAACGGGTCACCTTGCTTGCGAGACGGGTGGACTATGCGTGAAGGAGGTTGCGCTTTGGTTACCGCGCTGCGGGATCAACGAAGGTAAGAGGTAAGGTTTTCAAACCGAAGCACGTAATTTTTCAGTGACCAAATTCGTTAAGCTTCCGCGTCGGGGCGGAGAGAGGGAAGGATCACGCGAAACAGCGCGCCAAGCCCCGGCGCCGAGTCGATCGTGAGCTTGCCGCGATGGCGGAGCACGATGTGCTTGACGATCGCGAGGCCGAGCCCCGTGCCGCCCTTGGCGCGGCTCTTGCCCGCGTCGACGCGATAGAATTGCTCGGTCAAGCGCGGAATATGCTCGGGGGCGATGCCGGGACCATTGTCCTGCACGGAAAAGATCGCCTCGCGCCCCGTCGAGACGAGCGTGATCCGTATCCGACCGGGCGCGCCGTCGTTGGGACGACCGTATTTGATCGCGTTCTCGATCAGATTTTCGAGGACGCGCGCGAGCTCGTCGCGATCGCCCGGCGTGATCACATTGGGCGCGGCGTCGATCTCAAGCGAAATGCCGGTATCCTCGGCCATCGGGGCCAGCGTGTCGCAGATATGGGCGACGAGCATGGTGAGATCCACGGGCGTGTCGGGGCGCAGATGCAGATGCTGCTCGATGCGCGACAGCGAGAGCAGATCGTCGACGAGCCGCGCCATGCGCTGCGTCTGCTCGCGCATGATGCCCAGAAACCGTTCGCGCGCCTTGGGATCGTCGCGCGCGGGCCCCTGCAACGTCTCGACGAAGCCCAAAAGCGAGGCGAGCGGCGTGCGCAGCTCGTGACTGGCGTTTGCGACAAAGTCGGCGCGCATTCGCTCGACTCGTCGCGCTTCGGTGAGATCGCGCAGCGCGATCACAGCGGCTGGCGCATAGCCCGCGACGCGAAGCGGCGCGATCAGCACCTCGAACCAGCACTCGACCGGCAGTCGTTCGATCCACATCGCCTTTTCGGGCCGCCCGCTCTCCAGCACCCGTCCGAGCGCGTCCAGCACATCGGGCGCGCGCAGGCTCCGCGCCAGCGGGTCGCCCTCCCGCAGCGTCGGCAACAACGCGCGCGCGGCCGGGTTGGCGGCGGCGACACGCTCGCCCACGTCGATGAGGAAGATCGCCTCCGGCAGCGTGTCGATCAGCGCGCGCAGCGGCGCGTCCTCCTGGAGAGGCTTCATGTCCTTCGAGGGCGCGACCGCTCCGTGCCTCATGCCGGGCCTCGCCCACGCTGTAGTCTACGAAAGACCTCGCGAAGCTCGGCCCAGCGGTTTTTGCCGCCCTGCCGGGCGATGAGCAGCGTCGCGAGCGAGAAAGGGATGAGATAATAAACCAGTCGAAACAGCAGCAGCGCGGCGAGCAGCGCCTCCTGCGAGGGCGCATGCAACACGCCAAGCATGAAAGCCTCGAACACGCCGATCCCGCCCGGCGCATGACTGGCCCCGCCCATGATCGCCGCCGCCACATAGACCGCGCCGAGGGCCAGCGGGCCGACGGTCTGGGTTTCGGGCGGCAGGAGGGCATAGATCGTCAAGGCCGCTCCGCCGAAATCGGCGATCCCGACTGCGAGTTGGCCTAGAAAGACTCGCGGGCCGGGCACCCTCAGGGAGCCCCCGAAGAGGCGCAGCACGCGAGGCTTGCCGGCGACGAATCTCCCATAGGCGCCGAGCCCTAGAGCGAGCAGAACGCCGCTCGCGACATTGGCGTACCAGGGGAGATGGTCGAGATCGGCGAGCGAGACCGCGCCGAAGACGAGACCGATTGAGGCGAGCGCCGCCATGCCGAGCCAGAAGGTGAGCGTCGCAAAGAGCGTGATCGTCACGACTTCGCGCGCGGAAAGTCCCTCCTTGGCGTAGATCCAGTAGCGGGTCGCGACTCCCGTCAGCAGCGGAAAGCCGAGCGTGAACGAAAAGGCGTTGCCGGCGAGCGAGGCGAGCGCCGTGACCCGCAGAGGGGGGCGCCGTTCGAGCATGTGGAGCGCCAGAAGGTCGTAGCCGAGAAGCGCGCAATAGGAGACAAGCGTCGCCGCCACGGCGAAGAGAAGCCTTGACGCCTCGGTCGCCTTGAGCGCGGCCATGAATTCCTCGAACCGCAGATGAACGATGATGCGGCCGAGAAAAAAGAGAGCGACGCCGAAGATCGCCACGGAAAGCGCCACGCCGAGCCAGCCCCGGACGTTACGCGGCAGAATCTCGCGCGCCTCGGGCTCGAGGGCCTCGGGAAGCCCCGCGCCCTCCATCGCCAACGCCTCTCCGTCCACGCCGCTTTGACCCAACTTCTCCGACCCTTCCATCTGGCCTCCCATTGGAGAGGCGCCCCCGACCTTCGAGGGACTCTCCCGCGCGAACGATGACGTTAGGATGACCGTGCGATCATAAAGCTTCCGGCGAGCGCCCCCAATGGCGGAACAGCGCCTTAGTCTCAGCTCGGGGCCTCCCTTGCCTTTCCTCTCCGTCTAAGCTTGAACTGACGCGATCTCGCCGCCTGCCCGATTCGCCGCCCGCAAAAGGACCCGCATGCGTCTTTCCCGTTACTTTCTGCCAATTCTGCGCGAAACGCCGAAAGAGGCCGAGATCGTCTCGCACCGGCTGATGCTGCGCGCCGGCCTCATCCGGCAGGAATTGGCTGGCATCTACGCCTGGCTGCCTCTGGGGCTCAAGGTGCTCAACAGGATCAATGCGATCATCCGCGAGGAGCAGGCGCGCGCCGGCGCGATCGAGGTGCTGATGCCCACGATCCAATCGGCGGAGCTGTGGCGGGAGTCGGGACGTTACGACGCCTATGGCAAGGAGATGCTGCGCATCGCCGACCGCCATGATCGCGAGATGCTCTACGGGCCGACGAATGAGGAGATGATCACTGAGATCGTGCGGGCTTACGTGCGCTCCTACAAGGATCTGCCGCTCAATCTCTTCCACATCCAATGGAAGTTTCGCGACGAGGTGCGTCCGCGCTTCGGCGTCATGCGCGCCCGCGAGTTCCTCATGAAGGACGCCTATTCCTTCGATCTCGACGCCGAGGCGGGACGCCACGCCTACAACAAGATGTTCGTCGCCTATCTGCGCACCTTTGCGCGCATGGGCTTGACGGCGATACCCATGCGCGCCGAGACCGGACCGATCGGCGGCAATCTCTCGCATGAATTCATCATTCTCGCCACCACGGGCGAGAGCGAGGTCTTCTGCCACAAGGACTTTCTCAGCTTCGCGCCGCCGCCCGCGACAGTCGATTTCGATAACAAGGCGTCTCTTGCTGCGATCGTCGACCAGTGGACCGGGAGCTATGCGGCGACGAGCGAGATGCACGACGAGGCGGCCTATCAGGCGATTCCGGAGACGGAGCGCGTCGCCGCGCGCGGGATCGAGGTCGGCCATATTTTCTACTTCGGGACCAAATATTCCGAGCCGATGCGGGCCGTCGTCAGCGGTCCGGACGGCAAGGAGGTCACGCTCTCCATGGGCTCCTATGGCATCGGCCCGTCGCGCCTCGTCGCCGCGCTGATCGAGGCCAATCACGACGACAATGGGATCATCTGGCCGGAGACGGTCGCGCCTTTCCATGTCGGAATCGCCGATCTCAAGGCGGGGGACGCCGCCACCGGCAAGGTCTGCGCCGATTTGGCCAAGCAGTTCGAGCAGGCCGGGCTCGACGTTCTTCACGACGATCGAGACGAGCGCCCCGGCGCGAAATTCGCCACGCTCGATCTCATCGGCCTGCCCTGGCAGATCGTCGTCGGCCCCAAGGGCCTGGCCGACGGCAAGGTCGAGGTGAAGCGCCGCCGCACGGGCGAGCGTGAGAATCTCTCTCCCGAAGCGGCGGTCGCGCATGTCGTCGCCGCAGTAAAGGCGGCGCAGGGGTGAACCGAGCGATGACGTCAAGCTCCCCCTCCCCCACCCTCCCCCGCTTCGCGGGAGAGGGAGCAGGTGGCGAGCGTCATCTTGAATTCGCGCAATGCGACTCGTCCCCTCTCCCGCGAAGCGGGGGAGGAATAGGGAGGGGGCCCGTTCCCCGCTTGCACATCGGGGCGCGCGCATGACAGACGCCTCCCCCGCCCCCAGAGGCGGCGGCATTTTCTCCGCCTTCGAATGGATGGTGGCGCTGCGCTATCTGCGCGCGAGGCGGACGAACGGCTTCGTCTCGGTGATCGTGCTCTTCTCCTTTCTGGGCATCGTGCTCGGCGTCGCGACCCTGATCGTCGTGATGTCGGTGATGAACGGCTTCCATCGCGAGTTGATGGACAAGATCCTGGGCGTCAACGGTCACGCCTTCGTGCAGACGGCCGAGCCGCCCTTCACCGACTGGCCCGAGGTGACGAAACAGCTCGCCGCGATCCCCGGCGTCACGCTTGCCGCGCCCCTGGTCGAGAACCCCGCGGGCGTCTCCTCGCAGGACAGGCAGACGGGCGTGCTCGTGCGCGGCATCCGCGAGGAGGACCTGAAACGCCTGCCGGGCGTCGCCGGAAATCTGCGCGTCGGAACGTTCAACGGCTTCGACAAGGCGGGCGGCGTCGCGATCGGCGCGCGTCTCGCCGAGCAGCTCGGCGTCGGCGTGGGCGACAAGGTGAGCCTCATCATCGCCAAGGGGGCGCAGACGCCTTTCGGCGTGATGCCGCGCATCAAGGCCTATCCGGTCGTGGCGATCTTCTCGATCGGCATGTCGGAGTTCGACAATCTGTTTCTCTACATGCCGCTCCCTGAGGCGCAGCTGTTCTTCAATCGCGGAAAGGAGGTCACGGTCATCGAAGTCTTCGTCGATAATCCGGAAAAGATCGACGCCTTCTCGGCCGCGACCGGTCAATTGCCCGGGAAGCCGCTCATCGTCATCGATTGGCGGGAAAGGAACAGAACATTCTTCGACACGTTGCAGGTCGAGAAGAACATCCTTTTCATCATCTTGATGCTGATCGTCGTGGTCGCCGCCTTCAACATCGTCTCGGGCCTCACCATGCTGGTCAAGGACAAGACGAAGGACATCGCGATCCTGCGCACGATGGGCGCGACTCGCGGGGCGGTGCTGCGCATTTTCCTGATCATCGGCGCCTCGATCGGCGTGATGGGCGATCTCTTCGGCTTCGCGCTGGGCCTGGCGCTCGCCAAGAATCTCGAGACCATCCGCACGATGCTCAATCAACTGCTGCACTTCAACCTGTTTCCGGCGGAGTTTTATTTCCTCTCGCGCTTGCCCTCGATCGTCGAGCCCCAGGGTGTCGCGCTCGTCGTCGGCATGGCCTTCGCGCTGGCGATCCTCGCCTCCATCTATCCGGCCTGGAAGGCGGCGTCGCTCGACCCCGTCGAAGCGCTGCGGAGCGAGTGAGCCGCATGGCCCGTCCCGCGCTCGAGCTCGTCGATCTGCGCCGCCACTATCGCGAGGGCGACGCGCGCCTGGACATCCTGGTCGGCGCGAGCCTCACAATCCGTCCCGGCGACACGGTGGCGCTGATCGCGCCCTCTGGCGCCGGCAAGTCGACGCTGCTGCACATCGCCGGCCTGCTGGAGCGGCCCGACTCCGGCGAAGTGGTGATCGACGGACAACCGACCCTCGAGATGAGCGACGATGCGCGCACGAAGCTCCGGCGCAACTCGATCGGCTTCGTCTATCAGTTCCACCATCTGCTGCCCGAATTCTCGGCGCTCGAGAACGTCGTGCTCCCCCAGACGATCGCGGGCTACTCTCGCCAGGAGGCGAGCACGCGGGCGCAGGAGCTTCTCGATTATCTCGGCCTCGGCGCGCGCGCCTCGCATCGCCCCGGAGAGCTTTCGGGCGGTGAGCAGCAGCGCGTCGCCATCGCCCGCGCCGTCGCCAACGCGCCGGCTGTCCTGCTCGCCGACGAGCCGACGGGCAATCTCGATCCCCGCACCGCCGATCATGTTTTCGCGACGCTGCTCGCGCTCGCACGCGGAAGCGGCCTGGCTGCGCTCGTCGCGACGCATAATCTGGAACTCGCCGCTCAGCTCACCCGCCGCGTGACGTTGCGCGACGGACAGCTGATCGAGCTGGAGTAGTCGTCAATAGACGACGCGCGATTTGCGCCGATATGTCATCGTCCCTTACGCCGTTGCAGCATCGCCCCTGCCAAAAGAAAACCGCCGCCCGACATGGGCGGCGCGAAGCATCGAATAGGACGATCCAGCGCGCTCAGCCGCGGCGCGTGCTGGAATAGAGAGCGGCGAGCGCCAAAGCCGCGAGGCCGGCGAGGCCAGCGCCGGGAACCGGGCCGGGGGAGGAGATGATGGCGCCCCTCAGCGAATCCTTGAAGTCGTCAGCGCCAATGGAGCCGCTCACCAGCGGATCATTGTAGTCGAGGTAGTTGTCAGTGCCATAGACAGACACGCCCGAGGTAAAGCTGAGCGCTGGCGCCGTGTTGTAATTGTAGGAAAGCTGAATCCAGTTGCTGTAGCTGTCCGTGTTCGCGTAGCCCGATCCAGGACCGTCCATCAGGAAGGTGCTGTAGTTTCCCGCGCCGGTCGAGTAATTCTGGCCGTCAGCCCAAACCCAGTTGATCGAGTCCGTCGCGCCTCCGCCGACGTTGCCGTAGCTTCCGAACTGATAGCCCGTCAGCGTGCCCGTCACAGCAAGAACCGAGCTGTAGTCATTGGCGAAGGTGACCGTGCCGGTGAAGGTCGCTCCTGACTGGAAGGTCATTGTGACGAGGTCGATAACGCTGGCCTGCGCTGCCGGGGCGACCGCCAAAGGCCCTGCCGCCGCGGCGAGGACGAGGTAAGCTTTCAAGGCCTTCATATAACAGACATCCTCCCCAGGCCGGCGCCGTAGCGCCGTGACCTTCGCCTCCCCACACTCCAGACAGACCAGGAAAATGCATGGATGTAAACGTGCGTACGCGCCTCCACGTATAATTTCCTCCAGGAGTTGCAAATACACCACGGATTTTATACGTATTTATACCTATGAGCTGGCCGGCGGCAGCCTTCGAGAGCGAGGCTGGAACGCTCAGGCGCGGCGCGTCTCTGCAAAGGCCGGCAGCGAAAACCGCCAGGCCAGCGACGCCGGCGCCCGTCACTGCTCGTCGCGCGCCACGTCGGACAGAGCCGAGCGCCAAATTTGACCCGCTCGCCGACCCTTTCCACCGGCAAGCCCTCTCGCGACGCGAAAACCCGCGTGCTTTCCGCGCAGTGTAAACTCGCCCTTAATCTTAACGACGCCTAATGTCATTTGGACGCTGGCAGCGTGCGCCGGGCGGCCCATTGCGATCCTCAAGCCCGCGCGGGGGCGACCCTTGAAAAGCCCGAAGGCGCCAGCGCGCTTTCCACTCGACCGGAGTCGTTCCAGCGACAGGAAATCGCGCCAGAGTCTACATTCTGGAGCGAATCCTCATCGCAAAGGAGGGTCTTTTGGGCGGCGGCCGCCCGAGAGAAGGATCATGACGCCATCGCGCCCCACCTTCGACCGACATGTTCCCGTGCTGCTCTCCGAGGCGATCGCCGCTCTGCGCCCCTGCGCCGAGGGCCGATACCTCGATGCGACCTTCGGCGCGGGCGGCTACAGCCGCGCCCTGCTCGCGACCCCGGGCGCGCACGTCCTCGCACTGGACCGCGACCCGACCGCAATCCGTGGCGGCGCCGACCTCGTCGAGCAATCCCAGGGCCGGCTCAGGCTCGCGGAGGCGCGTTTCTCGAAACTCGAGGAGATCGCCGCCCGCGAGGATTTTCTCCCACTCACAGGAATCGTCTTCGACATCGGCGTTTCCTCGATGCAGCTCGACGAGCCGGAACGCGGCTTTTCCTTTCGCGACGACGGGCCGCTCGATATGCGCATGGGCGGCGCAGGCCCGACTGCGGCCGAGATTGTCAACACGGCGTCCGAGGAGCGATTAGCCGACATTTTCCATTATTTCGGCGAGGAGCGCGCCGCCCGGCGGATCGCGCGCGCCATCGTACATGATCGCGACGAGCAGCCCTTCACGACGACGGGTCAGCTTGCGCGCCTCATCGCGCGCGTCGCGCCGGAGCGAAAAGCCGACATCCATCCCGCGACGAAAAGCTTTCAGGCGCTCCGCATCGCCGTCAACGACGAGCTCGGCGAGCTGGTGCAGGGCCTCTGCGCCGCCGAGCGCGCGCTGGCTCCCGAAGGCCGCCTCGCGGTCGTCACCTTTCATTCGCTCGAGGATCGGCTGGTGAAGCTCTTCCTGGCGGCGCGCTCGGGACGTGGAGAGACGCAGTCTCGCCGCCTGCCGGGCGAGCCCATGCCCCTACCCCCGACCTTCCAGCTCGAAGGGCGCCAGCCCGTGACGCCGCCGCCCGACGAGATCGCGGCCAATCCGCGCGCCCGATCCGCGAAGCTTCGCGTCGCCACGCGCACGCAGGCGGCAGCCAGGGGGTTCGACGACGCTCTGGCGGCCCGCGCGAGCCTGCCGGCGCCGGCGAGCGGGAGGGGCTAGGCATGTTGCGCCTCTTCAACATCTTCTCGATCCTGGTGCTGCTCGGCTCGGCGGTCTACGCCTATACGATCAAATATGAGACGAGCTTTCGCACCGAGCAGATCGCCAAGGCCAAACTCGAGATCAAGGCGGAGAAGGACGCCATCGGCGTGCTGCACGCGGAATGGGCCTTCATGACGCGTCCCGAGCGCGTGCAGAAACTTGCGGATCGCTATCTCGACCTGGAACCGCTCGCCCTCTCGCAAATCGACAGCTTTGCATCGCTGCCCGAACGGCTTCCGCACGCCGACGCGATCGGCGACAAAATCGACCTGCTGGGACTTGGCGTCGCCAGCACGCCCTCCGTCGATCCGGCCGCGGCGCCGGCGACGCCGAAGACGCGCGGCGGCGCCTCCTCCAAAACGACGGCGACCGCAAGATGACGATCGCGGACGAAAAATCCATGACCCGAAACGCCCGCGCGCCGCGCCGAAGCCTGCAACTCGGCAAAATTCTGCGCGGGCTCTTCTCGACGAGCCTCGCCTCCAGCGCATCGCGCATGCGTCTCATCGCGCTGCTTTTTCTCGGACTCTACGGGCTGGTCTGCGGCCGGCTCGTCTATCTCGGCCTCAAGCCCGAGCCCGTCAATCTGCGGCGCGCCGCGGCGGACGCGGTCGCGGCGGCGCGGCCCGATCTTCTCGATCGCAACGGCGAAATCCTCGCGACCGACGTCAAGACCATGTCGGTTTTCGCCGAACCCAGACGCCTGAGCGACAAGGACGAAGCGACAGAGCTCCTGACCGCGGCTCTGCCGGTCGACGCGAAGCAGCTGCGCGAGCGGCTCGGATCGCGCAAGGGCTTCGTCTGGGTCAAGCGCGAAGTGACTCCGCACCAGCGCGACGAAGTGTTCCACCTCGGCCTAGCGGGCGTCGGACTCATCGCCGAGAACAAGCGCATCTATCCCAATGGCGCGCTCGCCGCGCATGTGCTCGGCTTCGCGGACACCGACAACATCGGCGTCGCGGGGCTGGAGAAATATGTCGACGGTCAGGGGCTCGCCAGCCTGCACAGCCTGGGCTTCGAGCTGACGGCCGAAACGCTGCAGCCGATCTCGCTGTCCCTCGACCTCAAGGCGACGCACGCCGTGCGCGACGAGCTGGCGAAGGGCATCGAGCACTTCAAGGCGAAGGCCGGCGCGGCGGCGATCATGGACGTCAACACCGGCGAGATCGTCGCGATGGCCTCGCTGCCGGACTACGACCCCAACGGCTCGCCCAACATCCGCGACAAGGAGCTCATCAACCGGCTCAACGTCGGCATCTACGAGATGGGCTCGACCTTCAAGGCGCTGACCATCGCGATGGCGCTCGATTCCGGCAAGGTCAATCTGAACTCGCGGCTCGACGCGCGCAGCGAACTCAATCTCGGGCGCGCGACGATCCACGACTATCATGCGACGCACGCGATGCTCACCGTGCCCGAGGTTTTCGTGCATTCCTCGAATATCGGCACGGCGCGCATGGCCCTTGGCCAGGGGGTCGAGAAGCACAGAGCCTTCCTGTATAAGCTGGGTCAGCTCACGCGCATGCACACCGAGCTGCCCGAGAGCGCCGAGCCCATGTGGCCGAAAAAGAGATGGAGCGAGCTCAGCACGGCGACGATCGCTTTCGGCCACGGCATCGCCGTGGCCCCGATGCAGGCCATGATGGGCGTGGCCGCCCTCGTCAACGGCGGCTATCTCATGAACCCGACCTTCTTGAAGCGCAGTGAGGAAGAGGCCAGGAAGAATGCGACGCAGGTCATCAAGCCGGAAACCAGCGAGGCGATGCGCTGTTTGATGAGACTCAATGCGGAGGTCGGCACGGCCAAGAAGGTCAATGTTCCTGGGTTTTTCGTCGGCGGCAAGACCGGCACGGCCGAGAAGGCCATCCACGGACACTATGTGAAGAACAGGCTGTTCACGACCTTCATGGCGGTGATGCCGGCGGACAAGCCGAAGTATCTCTTCCTCACGCTGATGGACGAGCCGCAGGGCTTGCCGGAAACGCACGGCGAGGCCACGGCGGCCTGGAATTCGGGCTGGGTCACCGGCGAGATCATCAAGCGCGTCGCGCCGATCCTCGGAATTGCACCTCACGCCGATCCGACGCAGCCTTTCCCGCTGCTCGCCAAGCAGGGCTATAGCTGCTCGCTCACGCCGGCTATCGCCAGCGCCAGCGCGAGCGCCGCCGGAGCGCATTGATGCGGCTCGAGGAGCTCCTGCCTGGCGAGGATCTCGCGCCCGCGCTGCGCGGCCTGGAAATTTCCGGGCTGAGCGCCGACAGCCGCACGATCGAGCCGGGATACGTCTTTTTCGCGATACCGGGGCACAAGGGCGACGGTCTCGACTTCCTGCCCGACGCCGCGGCGCGCGGAGCCGTCGCCGTCGTCGCCCAGCGCGACGCCGCGAGCGCGCTGCCGGCCATCGTCGTCGAAGACGCGCGCCGCGCCTTGGCGCTCGCAGCCGCGCGCTTCCACCCGCTCCAGCCGCGCACCATCGCCCTCGTGACGGGCACGAGCGGAAAAACGTCCGTTGTCGCCTTCCTGCGTCAAATCTGGCAGGCGCTTGGGCATGAAGCCGCTTCGCTCGGCACGGTCGGCCTCGTCGACAAGAACGGCTCGCACTATGGCGCCCTCACGACTCCTGGCCCCGTCGAGCTGCACGAGATTCTCGACGCCAGCGCGCGGCGCGGCGTGACCCACCTCGCGATGGAAGCGTCGTCGCTCGGGATCGAGCAGCGTCGGCTCGACGGCGTAAACGCGACGCTCGCGGCCTTCACGAATTTCTCGCGCGACCATCTCGACCACCACCCGAGCCTCGAAGCCTATTTCCAGGCGAAGATGCGCCTCTTCGAGGCGCTCGTGTCGCCCGGGCATACGGTCGTTGTCGACGCCGACAGCGATGCGGCGCCGCGCGTTCTCGATGTTTTGCGCGCGCGGGGGCTTCAGCCCTTCACCGTCGGCGCGAAGGGGGAGTTGATTGCGCTGCTGGAGATGCGGCCGCAGGCGCTCGCGACCGGCCTGCGCCTGCGCCATGCCGGCGCGGAATATGATATCGATCTGCCGCTCGCCGGGGCCTTCCAGACTTCCAACGCCCTGGTCGCGGCGGGGCTCGCCATCGCTTCGGGCGACGCGCCCGCGAAAGTCTTCTCGGCGCTGTCGCGGCTGCGCGGCGCGCCAGGACGTCTCGAACTGGTCGGCGATAAAAACGGCGCGCCGATCTTCGTCGACTATGCGCACAAACCGGACGCCCTGGAGAAAGTCCTGCAGGTCCTGCGTCCACTGGCGAAAGGGCGCCTCATCGTCGTCTTCGGCTGCGGCGGCGATCGCGATCAGGGAAAGCGGCCGCTGATGGGCGCGATCGCCGCGCGCGACGCCGACACGGTCATCGTGACCGACGATAATCCGCGCAGCGAGGAGCCGGCGGCCATCCGGGCCGCCATTCTGGCGGGCGCCCGCGAGGTCGATGCAGCCAAGACGACCGAAATCGCCGATCGCGAGAACGCGATCAGGAGCGCCGTCGACGGATTGCGGGGGGGAGATGTCCTCGTCGTCGCCGGCAAGGGCCATGAGACAGGCCAGATCGTCGGCGGGACGACCTATCCGTTTTCGGATCAGGACGTCGTCGCCAAGGCGCTCGGTCTCATTCGAAAGGACGTGGCGTGACGAATAATGCGCTCTGGAGCGGCCTCGCCCTCGTCGGCGCGCTGAATGCGCGGGTCTCCGGCAGCGCCTTGCCGCTCGGCGTCGGCGGAATTTCGATCGATACGCGGAGCCTCACCCCCGGCGACCTGTTCTTCGCGATCAAGGGAGACGCGCGCGACGGGCACGAATTCGTGCGGGCGGCCTTCGAGCGCGGCGCGGCGGCCTCGGTCATCGACGAGGCGCATGCCGCCGAGTTTTCGGGCTCGGGGCGGCCGCTCTATATCGTGAAGGACACGCAGCAGGCGCTCGAAAGGCTCGGCGAGCAAGGGCGCGCGCGCGCCGCCGCCTATGTCGCGGCGATCACGGGCTCGGTCGGCAAAACCTCGACGAAGGAGATGGCGCGGGAAGTTCTCTCGCATTTCGGTCCGACGCATGCTTCGGCGGCCTCCTACAACAATCAATGGGGCGTGCCCCTGTCGCTCGCGCGCATGCCGACGGACACGCGCTTCGGCGTCTTCGAGCTCGGCATGAATCACGCCGGGGAGATCGCCTCGCTCGTGCAACTGGTTCAGCCGCATGTCGCGGTCGTGACCAAGGTCGCGCCGGCGCATCTCGAACACTTCTCCTCCGTCGAAGCCATCGCCGACGCCAAGGCGGAAATTTTCGGCGGCCTGCTCGAAGGCGGGGTGGCCATATTGAACCGCGACGACGCGGTGTTCGAGCGCCTGCTCGGCGCGGCGCGCGTTCTCGGCGCGGCGCATGTCTTCACCTTCGGCAAGAGTCCCGAGGCGCAGGCGCGCCTGCTGTCCTATGAAACGAGAGACGGCAAGGGCGTCGCGACGGCCGAGATTTTAGGGCTCTCCATGCAATTCGACATCGGCGCGCCGGGGGAGCATCTTGCCCTCAACGCGCTCGCCGTTCTGCTCGTGGCCTACGCCTTCGGCGTCGATCTCGACGCCGCCGCCGCCAAGCTCGAAGGCTTCCAGGCCTGCAAAGGCCGCGGCGGACGGGAGAGAATCGCCATCGAGAACGGCGAGATCACTTTGATCGACGAGAGCTACAACGCCAACCCCGCCTCCGTGCGCGCGGCGCTGGCGCTCCTCGCCGACGCGAAGCCCGGTCCGCGGGGACGGCGCATCGCCGTGCTCGGCGACATGCTCGAGCTCGGTCCGCAATCGGGAGAGATGCACGCCGAGCTCGCCGCCGATTGCCGGCGCGCCGGCGTCGATCTGCTCTTCACCGCGGGGCCGCAGGCGGCGAACGCCTTCTACGCCGTTCCCGACGCCATGCAGGGCGCCCATCGAAGAACCGCCGCCGAGCTCGAGGAGCCGTTCCTCAAGGCGCTGCGCGACGGAGATGTCGTCATGCTCAAAGGATCGAACGCGATGCGCATGGGCGCGCTGGCGCAACGTCTGCGCGCCAGTTCGACGGCAGCAGCGAAATTGCAGGAAGGACGCTGACATGCTCTCGCTGCTCGCCGAATACTCGCACATGTTCGGCCCGCTCAACGTCTTCCGCTACATCACCTTCCGCGCCGCCTGCGCGGCGGCGACCGCGCTGTTCTTCGTGTTCTTCTTCGGCCCGCAGATCATCGACGCCCTGCGGGTCAAGCAGGGCAAGGGACAGCCGATCCGCGAGGACGGCCCCCCCTCGCACCTTTTGACGAAGAAGGGCACGCCCACGATGGGCGGGCTGATGATCCTGTCGGGGCTCGTCGCGGCCACGCTGCTCTGGGCCAATCTGAAGAACCCCTATGCCTGGATCGTGCTGTACGTCACGGTGGCCTTCGGCTCGATCGGCTTCTACGACGACTATCTCAAGGTGACGAAGCAGTCGCACTTCGGCTTTTCCGGCTGGCTGCGGCTGGGTTTCGAGTTCGCCATCGGAATCGGCGCCTGCTATCTGATGATGCGGGCCGGCGGCGAGGACATGCACAAGGTCGCCATCCCGATCATGAAGGGCTATCTGCTCGACATCGGCTGGCTGTTCCCGATCTTTGGCGGCTTCGTCATCGTCGCGGCGGGAAATTGCGTGAATCTCACGGACGGTCTGGACGGGCTGGCGATCGTGCCGTCGATGATCGCCGCCGGCACTTTCGCCATCATCGCCTATCTCGTCGGCAACAGCGTCTTCTCCTCCTATCTCGGCATCAATCACGTGGCTGGCGTCGGCGAGCTCACGATCATCTGCGCGGCGATGATCGGCGCGGGCCTCGGCTTCCTGTGGTTCAACGCGCCGCCGGCGCAGATCTTCATGGGAGACACGGGATCGCTCGCGCTCGGCGGCCTCATCGGCACAATCGCGGTGGCCGTGAAGCAGGAATTCCTGCTGCCGATCGTCGGCGGATTGTTCGTGCTCGAAGGCGTCTCGGTGATCGCGCAGGTTGGCTACTACAAGGCCACCGGCAAGCGCATCTTCCTCATGGCGCCGATCCATCACCATTTCGAGCAGAAGGGCTGGAAGGAGCCGCAGATCGTGATCCGCTTCTGGATCATCGCCTTCGTGCTGGCGTTGATCGGTCTGTCCACCCTGAAGCTGAGGTGAGCCGATGACGCCAATCGAGAGCTTCCGCGACAGAAGCGTCGCGCTGTTCGGGCTCGGCGTCTCGGGCCTCACCACTGCGCGCGCGCTTGTGGCGGGCGGCGCGTCGGTCACGGCCTGGGACGACGCCGAGAGCGCGCGCCTGCGAGCGATCTCGGAAGGCGTGAACGTCGCAGATCTTTCCGTCGCCGATTGGCGCCGTTTCGACGCCCTCATTCTGACGCCCGGCGCGGCGCTGACCCATCCCGTTCCGCATTGGACGGTCGAGCGCGCACAGGCCGCGGGCGTCGAGATCATCGGCGACCTCGAGCTCTTTTGCCGAGAGCGTGAGGCGCGCGCGCCCGGCGCCGCCTTCGTCGCCGTGACCGGCACGAACGGCAAGTCCACGACGAGCGCGCTCATCGCGCACATTCTGCGCGAGGCCGGCCGGGAGCCGCAGCTTGGAGGGGATGTCGGCCACCCCATCCTCGCGCTTGCGCCGCCGGACGACGAACGCATTCACGTCCTGGAGGTCTCCTCCTTCCAGATCGACCTCGCGCCGTCCCTCTCGCCGACCATCGGACTTTTGCTCAATCTTGCTCCCAGTCATCTCGACAGACATGGGACAATGGAGCGCTATGCGGCGATCAAGGAGCGCGTCCCCGCCACCGCCGAAATCGCGCTGGTCGGCGTGGATGACGCACATTGTCACGCGATCGGGGCAAAGCTGATCGCGGGCGCCACTGAGGGCCGACGTGTCGCGCCCGTTTCCGCGGAACGCGCCCTCGATTGGGGTTTTTACGCCGACGGAAGCGAAATCCTCTACCGCGCAGAGGGTGATCCGGCGGTTCAGACGGAATCGCTCGGCCAACTGCCCAGGCTGCCCGGCCTGCATGGCGCGCATAATCGCCAGAACGCGATCTTCGCCGCCGCCGCCTGCTGGGAGCTCGGCCTCACCGACGACGAGATCGCGCAGGGGCTTGCGAGCTTTCCCGGGGTCCCGCATCGCCTGGAGATCGTCGCGAAGATGGGCCGCGTGCTCTTCGTCAACGATAGCAAGGCGACCAACGCCGCCGCCGCGGCGCATGCGCTCGCCGGCTTCTCGGAGATTTTCTGGATTCTGGGCGGTAGACCGAAGCACGGCGGCATAGAGCCGCTGCGTCCGCTGTTTCCGCGCGTGACCAAAGCCTATCTCATCGGCGAGGCCACCGAGGAATTCGCCGAAACCCTGGAAGGTTTCGTTCCTTACGAGCGTTGCGGCGCGCTCGCCGTCGCGACGGACCGGGCGGCGAGCGATGCGGAGGCGAGCGCGGCGCGCGAGCCGGTCGTGCTGCTCGCGCCGGCCTGCGCGTCCTACGACCAGTTCGCCAGCTTTGAAGCGCGCGGCGAAGCCTTTCGCGAGATCGTCCAAAAACTCGCTGCCCTCGACCAAGGAGACGCCTCATGATGTCGCGCGCGCATCGTTCGCCGATTGGCGAATGGGCCTGGACGGTTGATCGCTGGCTGCTCGCGGCGATCGGCATATTGATGGTCGTGGGCCTCGTGTTCTCGATGGCAGGAGGCCCGCCAGAAGCCGAGCGGCTGCATCTTCCGACCTTCTACTTCGTCAATCGGCAAGCCTTGACCTTGCTGCCGGCGATCGCGATCATGTTCGGCGTGTCGCTGCTTTCGCCTCGTCACATCCGACGGGCGGCGCTCGTTCTCTTCCTGGTCTCGCTCGGGCTTGTCGTCGCAACGCTCTTCTTCGGGCAGGAGGTGAAAGGCGCGCGCCGCTGGATCTTCGGCATTCAGCCGTCCGAATTCGTGAAACCCACCTTCGTCGTGCTCGTCGCCTGGGCGTTCGCGGAGGGCGCGCAGCGCAAGGGCCTTCCCGGCAACACCATCGCTCTCTTGCTGTTCCCGCTCACGGTGGCGCCGCTGGTGCTGCAGCCCGACTTCGGCCAGACCATGCTGATCTCGCTCGTCTGGGCGATTCTTTTCTTCATGGCCGGACTGCATTGGCTGTGGGTCGCGGGCATCGGCGGCCTCGGCGCCTCCTCGGCGCTGCTCGCCTATAAATTCGTGCCGCACGTGCATGCGCGCATCCAGACCTTTCTCGAGCCGCCGCCGCCGGTCACGGCCGGCGTGCCGACGAACTTTCAGGGCGAGACGGCGCTCGAGAGCTTTATCTCGGGCTCCTGGTTCGGCAAAGGGCCGGGCGAAGGCACGATCAAGCGCATGGTGCCCGACTCGCATACGGACTACATCTTCGCGGTCATCGGAGAGGAGTTCGGCGTTCTGACCTGCATGGCGCTTGCCGGCCTCTTCGCTTTCATCGTGGTGCGCAGCCTTCTGCTGGCGTCGCGCAACGAAGACCCGTTCTGCCGTTTCGCCACGGCCGGCCTCGCCATGTTGTTCGGCCTGCAGGGCGCGATCAACATGATGGTCAATCTGCAGCTCATGCCGGCGAAGGGCATGACCCTGCCCTTCGTCTCCTATGGCGGCTCGTCGCTCATCTCGCTCGCGCTCGGCATGGGCTTTCTCCTCGCCGTGACCCGCAAACGCCGCCGAAGCTCCGACCGCGGGGCAGGAGCGCAGACCATGATCGCCCTGACCGCGCAACCGAGCCCGGTTGTATGAGCAGAGCGCCCGCGCTTCTCGCCGCCGGCGGCACTGGCGGCCATCTGTTCCCCGCCGAGGCGCTCGCGCATGTGCTCGCGGCGCGTGGCATTCCGGTCGAACTCGTCACCGAGGAGCGGGCGCTGCGTTACGGCGCGACCTTTCCGGCGCGCGCGACGCACATGATCCCGTCGGCGACGCCGCGCGGCGGCTCGCCCCTGGAGCGCGCGCGCGCGCTGGCGCGGCTCGGCCAAGGCCTTTTCGCCTCGCTCGCCTTGTTGCGCCGCCTGCGGCCCAGGGTCGTCATCGGCTTCGGCGGCTATCCCACAGTGCCGCCGCTGCTCGCCGCCTCGCTCCTCAAGATTCCGACGATCGTCCACGAGGCCAATGGCGTGATGGGCAAAGCCAATCGCTTTCTCGCGCCTCGCGTCAGCGCGATCGCGGTCGGCTTTCCGCTGGACAAGGCGCCGCCGGGTCTCAGCGAAAAGATCGTGCTCACGGGAAACCCGCTGCGTCCCAGGGCGCTCGCCGCGACGCACGCCCCCTATCCGCAGGAGAGCGGCGCGCTGCGCTTGCTCGTCACCGGCGGCTCGCAGGGCGCGCGAATCATGGCCGACATCGTGCCCGACGCGATCGCCCTGCTGCCCGAAGCCACGCGAGCGCGTCTCGTCGTGACACAGCAGACCCGCGCGGAGGATCTGCCCCGCGTGACGACGACCTACGCCCAGGCCGGCGTCGACGCCGAGCTCGCCCCCTTCTTCGACGACCTGCCGGCGCGTATCGCCGCCTCGCATCTCGTCATCGCGCGCTCGGGCGCTTCGACGGTCTCCGAACTCGCCGCCATCGGGCGGGCGTCGATCCTCGTTCCCTTGCCGCATGCGCTCGACCAGGATCAGGCGGCGAACGCGGCGGTGCTGAGCCGGGCGGGCGGCGCCGAGATCGTGCGACAGGAGGCCTTTACGCCGGCCTTCCTCGCCTCCCGCCTCGCCTTTCTTGTCGACAATCCCGGGGAGTTGCGCCTCGCCGCACAAAAAGCGAAAAGCGCCGGCGTCGTCGACGCGGCAGAGCGCCTGGCCGATCTGGCGCAGCAAGTCGCCCGCGGCTAGATCGCGCGTGCCGACGACGACATTTCCCAACTTCGCCGCACCCGAGGCGCCGCACAGGAGAGAGACCCGCAATGAAGCTGCCGCGCGAGCTGGGGCCCATTCATTTCATCGGCATCGGCGGAATCGGCATGTCCGGCATCGCCGAGGTACTGCTCAACCAGGGCTACACGATCCAGGGCTCGGACGCCTCGGAGAACGCCAATGTGAAGCGGCTCGTCGAGAAAGGCGCGCGGGTGACCATCGGACATGACGCGCGCGCGCTCGGCGACGCCGCCGTGATCGTCGTCTCGACCGCGATCAAGCGCGACAATCCCGAGCTCGTTGCGGCGCGGGAGAAGCGCCTGCCCGTCGTGCGGCGCGCCGAAATGCTCGCCGAGCTGATGCGGCTCAAGCAATGCGTCGCGGTCGCCGGCACGCATGGCAAGACGACGACGACCTCGCTTGTCGCGACTCTGCTCGACGCTGGGGACCTCGATCCGACCGTGATCAATGGCGGCATCATCAACGCTTACGGAACGAACGCGCGGCTCGGCGGCGGCGACTGGATGGTGGTGGAAGCCGACGAGAGCGACGGCACCTTCCTCAAGCTTCCCGCGGACGTCGCGATCGTCACCAACATCGATCCCGAGCATCTCGATCACTTTCACACCTTCGACGCGATCAAGGAGGCCTTCCGCCAGCTCATCGAGAATCTGCCCTTCTACGGATTCGCGGTGATGTGCCTCGATCATCCGACGGTGCAGGAGCTCGTCGGCAAGATCGAGGATCGGCGCGTCATCACCTATGGCGAAAATCCGCAGGCCGACGTGCGGCTGCTCGACGTCAATCTCGAAGGCGGCGTTTCGCGCTTCAACGTATTGCTGCGCGACCGCAAGAGCTCGCAAGCCGTCTATCTCGAGAACATCATGTTGCCAATGCCCGGCCATCATAACGCGCTGAACGCCACGGCGGCCATCACCGTCGCCTATCAGCTCGGCATCGCGCCCGACGAGATCCGCAAGGCGCTTGCGGGCTTCGGCGGCGTGAAGCGGCGCTTCACCAAGACCGGCGAGTGGAACGGCGTGCAGGTGTTCGACGATTACGGCCATCATCCGGTCGAGATCGCGGCGGTCTTGCGCGCGGCCCGCGCCTCGACCAAAGCCAAGGTGATCGCCGTCATGCAGCCGCATCGCTACACGCGGCTGCAGTCGCTGTTCGAGCCGTTCTCGTCCTGCTTCAACGACGCCGACGCGGTCATCATCGCGGATGTCTATCCGGCGGGCGAACAGAAGATCGAAGGCGTCGACCGCGACCATCTCGTCGCGGCGATCAAGGCGCATGGACATCGGCGGGTTTCCAGCCTTCCCGCGCCCGAAGTGCTGCCGGCGATGATCCGCGAGATCGCCACGCCCGGCGACTATGTCGTGTTCCTTGGCGCCGGAAACATTACGCAATGGGCCTATGCGCTCCCCGAACAGCTCGCCGCGGGAGGGCCAGGGGCCGGGTGAGGAGCGCCGAATGCGATGAGCGTCGACATCCGACGTGCGAACGCTGAGGACGCCGATGCGGTTCGTGAGATCGTCCTGCGCGCCCTGCGCGAAGTGAACGCGCGCGACTATCCCGCGTCGGTCATCGACCGGTTGGCGGCGACCTTGCCTGAAAGGATCGCCACGACGCTCGAGCAAGCGCAAGCCTATGTCGCCACAGACGCGGGGCGCGTCGTCGGAACGGCAAGATTGACAGGCCGTATGGTCAGCGCGGTTTTCGTCAACCCGAAGGACATGGGCCGCGGCGTCGGCGCAAAACTCCTGGATGCGGTCGAGAAGGCGGCGAGGGAAAATTCCGAGACGACTTTGGAGCTCCAGTCCTCCGTCACCGCATGCGAGTTTTACAAGAGGCGCGGCTTCGCCGTCGTGCGCGAGGATTTGCTCGGAGAGGAAAGAGTCTTCGTTATGACCAAGAGGCTGTCGGGGCGAAGCTTCGTGGTCTCCTCAGGATGAGGGCGGGGCGGTCGGCTGACCCAGCAGACTCACAACCCCCTTGCCCAGGCCGGCCTCAGAGGCGCGGCCTCCGGCGCGGCGATCGCGGCGCGCAACTCGGCGAGCAGGCGCTCCTTGTCGGCGCCGAGCGTCCCTTTGAGGATCAGCCAGTTGGAGGCGTGATCGCTACGAAATACCGTGCGCTTCAACGCGAGCGCGGAGAGGAAAACCTGTATTTCCCGCATCAATCCGACCACGTCGAGCGGCTCCCACTGAGGAAAGTTTTCGCGAAAGCGCGCCTCGCCCATCGGGAAGCTCACGGTGAGCGTCGCGAGAAATTCTGGCTGCGTCGCATTCATGAGCGCCGCGGAGTTTTCGGCGTGCTGGCGAGACAAAATCTCGCCGCCAAGGCCGTTGAGGATCATGACCGAGCGCTTGATCCCCGCCTCTCCCAATTTCTCCAGCGCTTCGCGGGAGCTTTCGAACGTCTCGCCCTTGTTGACGCGCTCCAAAACCTCGTCGTCGCCGGATTCCGCGCCGACATAGACAAGCGAGAGGCCGAGCGAGGCCAATTCGCGCAGCTCCTTGACCGATTTCTTCTTTACGTTCCGGGGCAGGCAATAGCTCGACACGCGCCGCACGCCCGGCAGCTCGCGGCGGATCGCTTCGAGCACGCGCGCGAGACGACGGATGGAGAGCGTCATCGCGTCGCCGTCGGCGAGGAACACGCGCTTAACGGAATCGCCATAGGTTTCGCCGCAACGGCGGATGCTATCGAGAACCTCTTCTTCGTCGCGCGGACGAAACCGCTTCTGCGGCGCCGTGTACATCTCGCAGAAAGTGCAGCGGTTCCAGGAGCAGCCGTTGGTCACCGGCAGGATCAGCGAATCCGCTTCGCTCGGCGGGCGAAACACGGGTTCGATATAGCGAATGGGAACGATGCTCATGCCTTCGCTCGACTGCCTTGAAGGGCGAAAAGAAGGCCTTGAGTTTAACGCGCGCGCCGCGAAACGCGAAGCCGCCAGCGCCAAGCCCGACTGTGACTTTTTATACTTTCGCAGTTATTGGGACAAATCCAGCAACATTCGGCGAATCAGGAAATCCATGACCTTTCCGGACATCAGCGCAAAAGTTCCTTCCGGCGTGCGCGGACGCGTCTTGGTCAACGAGCCGCTCGCGCCTTTAACCTGGTTTCGCGTCGGCGGGCCGGCGCAACTCCTCTTCCTGCCGGCCGACGAAGACGATCTGGCGTTGTTCCTGTTAGGACTGCCAGCGGAAATTCCCGTTACCGTCATCGGGCTCGCCTCCAATCTGATCGTGCGCGACGGCGGCGTGCCAGGGGTCGTCATTCGCCTCTCGGCCAAGGGCTTTGGCGAGATCCAGGTCGAGGAGGGACATCGCCTGCGGGCCGGCGCGGCGGCGCCCGACGTGAAAGTCGCGCGCGCGGCGGCGGACGCCGGGATCGACGGCCTCGCATTTTATCGCGGCATCCCCGGCGCGATCGGCGGGGCCTTGCGCATGAACGCTGGCGCGCATGGCGGCGAGACCAAGGACGCGCTGATCGAGACGCAGGGCGTGACCCGCGCGGGCGAGCTTCGCCGGTTCACCAACGCGGAGATGGGCTTCTCCTATCGTCATTGCGGGGCGCCGGAAGACGTGATCTTCACCCGCGCGCTCTTCCAAGGACGGCCCGGCGAGCGGGAGGCGATCCTGGCCGAGATGGAGCGAATCACCGCTGCACGCGAGGCCTCGCAGCCGATCCGAGAGAAGACGGGCGGCTCGACCTTCGCCAATCCCCCGGGTCACAAGGCCTGGGCGTTGATCGACGCGGCCGGGTGCCGGGGGCTTGAGCGCGGCGACGCGCAGGTCAGCGAAATGCACTGCAACTTCCTGATCAACCGCGGCGCTGCGACGGCGGCGGACATAGAAGGCCTCGGCGAAGAGGTGCGCGCGCGCGTGAAAGCGTCGAGCGGGGTCGAGTTGCGCTGGGAAATCAAGCGAATCGGCGTGCCGGGTTGAAGGCGAGGCGGCTGGCCGCGGCGACGCGCAGCGCCCCGGCTACTCCCAGAACTTCGGTATTGGGCAGGGATGCCGGGGCTTTCATCAGGATTTTTATACGAGTTTGTGCAGGCTCTAGCCTGGGAAGACGAAGTTCCGAATATTCATTTGTCGATTTTTCAAAATTTTTTGCCCTTCATTGTTGTGGAAAGCAGAAGTTTGATGTACACCTTTTTTGATCCGTGGGCGCCATTTTTCGCTTCTGCCAAACTCCGACAGATGTAGCGCGGCGCGCCAATTGGTCCATGTGTTTAGGGGCGAGCAAGAGAAAGCGATGAGCGACACGATGACCTCCACCAACAACATCGAACTTGCAGCTGAGATAGTCTCCGCATACGTTAGCAATAATTCCGTACCTGCCGCAGACTTGCCTCAGCTGATCAACGACGTCCATGCGGCGCTCGTGCGCGTCGGCTCCGGCGTCGTCGTGACGCCCACCGAGCCGCCTAAACCCGCCATAGCTATTAAGAAATCGGTTACGAACGATCACATCATCTGTCTCGAGGACGGCAAGAAGTTCAAGTCGCTCAAGCGCCATCTGCGGACGCAATACGGACTTTCGCCTGAGGAATACCGTGAAAAATGGGGGCTTCCTTCCGATTACCCGATGGTCGCGCCCAATTATGCAAAGGCGCGCTCCAATCTCGCGAAGCAGATGGGTTTGGGCCAGCAGCGTCGCCGCCGCGCGGCCAAGTGACGACCGTCGCCTAAGTCAAAAGGAAGCTCGTCGCCGACGCTCCTTTCTCAACCGAGAGGAGTGTCATGCGTTGTACTTTATGCCTTTTGGCTATACGCGCTCTGTGAGCCTCGGCGCTCCTTTAAGGGCGCAGTTTCTTTTGAGGACAGCGACCGAACGCAGGCTGATGCTTGCGCCGACAATGCCTCGACCGCGCGGCGCTTCCAGGGCGCCAATTTCGATCGTCTGATTCCCCGCGATCGGGACGCGCTCTAGGATGGGTGGAGTCGAGGACATAAAGTCCCGCGCCGGTCCGAATAGGAAAACTCTCCAGGAGAGAAGCATGAGCACGGTTTTCGACGTGGAAAAAATGTCGTGCCAGAACTGTGTGAGGCACGTGACGAAGGCGGTTCAGGGCGTGGAGCCCGGCGCGCAGGTGCAAGTGGAGCTTTCGTCCGGCAAGGTGACCGTGACGCCCTCGCCCGCAGATCCCGCCAAGGTCGCCAAGGCGATTGAAGAAGCCGGCTATCCGGCGAAGGTCGCTGGGTAGCTTTTCCTGCGGCTTCCCCTCCCCCCGGATTGACGATACTAAAAGCCGCTTCCCTGCGGCACGGAGCCTTCATGCGTCCCAGCAAACGCGCCCTCGACGAGATGCGTCCGGTCAGCTTCGAGCGGAACGTCACCCGCTATGCGGAAGGCTCTTGCCTCGTCAAATTCGGCTCGACGCATGTGCTCTGCACCGCGTCGCTCGAGGATAAGCCGCCGCAATGGCTTCGCGGCCAGGGCCGGGGCTGGGTCACCGCCGAATATGCGATGCTGCCGCGGGCGACGCACACGCGCACGCGCCGCGAGGTGACGTCCGGCAAGCCCTCCGGCCGCACTCAGGAAATCCAGCGCCTCATCGGCCGCTCGTTGCGAGCTGTGACCAATCTTTCGGCGCTGGGCGAACGTCAAATCGTCGTCGACTGCGATGTGCTGCAGGCGGACGGCGGCACGCGCACCGCCGCGATCACCGGTGGCTGGATCGCGCTGCGCGACTGCTTCGAATGGATGCGCGCGCGCTCGATCGTCAAGGATTCGCCGCTGCGCGATCACGTCGCGGCGGTTTCCTGCGGCATGTTCGAAGGCAAGCCAGTCCTCGATCTCGATTACGCGGAAGATTCCATCGCCGAGACGGACGCCAATTTCGTGATCACGGGGTCGGGCGGCCTTGTCGAGGTGCAAGCCACCGCAGAGGGTTCGATCTTCACCACGGACGAGTTGACGCACCTGCTGACGCTCGCCCAAAAGGGAATAGGCGAGCTCGTGGCGCTGCAAAAATCGGCGCTCGCGTGAGCGCGCGAAAGCTCGAAGGCCGGCTCGTCGTCGCCTCCCACAATCCGGGTAAACTTTGGGAGCTGAGGCAATTGCTCGCGCCACATGGCGTCGAGACGGTGTCCGTGGGCGAACTCGGCCTGCCCGAGCCAGAGGAGACAGAGCAGACTTTCGCCGGCAACGCGCTGCTCAAGGCGCGCGCCGCGGCTTTGGCTTCCGGCCTGCCCGCTTTCGCCGACGATTCCGGGCTCTGCGTCGAGGCGCTCGATGGCGCGCCCGGCGTCTATTCGGCGCGCTGGGCGGGGCCGGAACGCGATTTCAGCGCGGCGATGGCGCGCGTCGAGAGCGAGCTGCAGGCGCGTGGCGCGACGCCGCCCTTTCGCGCGCATTTCCTCTGCGCGCTCGCGGTCGCCTGGCCCGACGACCATGTGGAGGAATTCGAGGGACGCGTCGATGGCGTGCTCGTCTTCCCACCTCAAGGAACGAAGGGTTTCGGCTATGATCCGATCTTTCTGCCCGACGGGCTCGACAAGACTTTCGGGGAGATGATGTCGGCCGAAAAGCACGCCATGCCCGGCGACGGCTCTCGGGCGCTCTCGCACCGCGCGCGCGCCTTCCAAGCGCTCGCCGCGGCGCTGCTCTAACTTTCGCGTTTCGCCACGCTTTTTGTGACTCGCCTGCGCAAATTGTCGCAGTGCAGCATTTTTGTTGCATCCTTTTGCGGGCGGTCATATTTTCGCTCCAGCTTGGCGTTTGATCCGCGAGAATGCGGCACTGCGGCACGGGCTTTGCCTGATCAGCATGGAAAGGAACGCCTCGCAGCAGGAGCACAGCCATGACCAGCCTCGTAATGATCTTCGTCGTCGCGTTTCTCGCCTGCGGGATCGTGCACTTCTTCAAGAGCGACAGCGCCCTGCATCGCCTGGAAGCGCGCGAGCTTTCCGGAAACATTCTGATCGGCGCCTGGATTTTGGCGCTCGCGCAAGCGGTGTCGCTCGCAAGGCTCATGTCATGAGCCTTGCCTTCTAGGACTATGAGTTTTCTACATTTTTTAGGTTTCGAGCGCTTTCTGCCAGTCGTGGCGTATTTCACCCAAGAACGCCTGTTTTCGAACATCCAGGGCTAGCCGCGCCGCCAAATTCCGACATAATCGCCCCGCATGCATCGACCTCGCGCGAAGCTTCCCGCGCGGGCGCTCCTTGATGATTCGAGGTCCTACGTGAAAGAGCCGCGCCTTCTGCCTCCCGTTTCGCGCCGACGACTGCTGCAAAGCGGCGCCGCGAGCCTTGCGCTCTCCGGCATTCCGCCGCGGCTGCTCGCGGCCTCGCCGGAGGGCGAAAAGGAGAGCCACGGACTCTCCACCTTCGGCGAACTGGCGGAAGCTCCCGACTTCAAGCACTTCGGATACGTCAACCCGAACGCCCCGAGAGGCGGGCTGCTGATCCAGTCGCCGCCCTCGCCGACTTTCGACACGCTGAACGGCTATGTGCTGCGGGGCAATCCGGCCCATGGAGTCGGGCTGATCTTCGACAGCCTCATGGTCGGCAGTCTCGACGAACGCGACGCCCTCTATGGGCTCGTCGCCAAATCGGTGCGCATCTCCCCGGACAAGCTCACCTATCGCTTCGCCTTGCGTCCCGAGGCGCGCTTTCACGACGGCTCTAAGCTCACCGCCCATGACGCCGCCTTCTCGCTCAACATTCTGCGCAGCAAAGGCCATCCCGTCATCGCGCAGACCCTTCGCGATTTGCAGAGCGCCGAAGCCGAGGCCGACGATCTCCTCGTCCTGCGCTTTGCGCCAGGGCGCGCGCGCGACCTGCCGCTTTTCGCCGCCGGTCAGCCGATCTTCTCGAAGGCCTATTACGCAAAGCGCGATTTCGAAGCGACGACGCTCGAGCCGCCTCTCGGCTCGAGCGCCTACAAGATCGACTCGCTCGAGCAGGGGCGATTCATTGTCTACAAGCGCGTGCCGGACTATTGGGGCCGCGATCTCCCCGTCAACGTGGGACAGTCCAATTTCGACGTCATCCGTTTCGAATATTTCGGCGACAGTCAGGTCGCATTTGAGGCATTCAAAGCAGGGGCCTTCAGCGAGCGCGAGGAGAACATCGCGCGCGTCTGGACTACGGGCTACGATTTCCCGGCTTTCAAGGACGGTCGCGTCAAGCGGACCGAAATCCCCAACGCCAACATCCCCGGCATACAGGGTTGGGTCTTCAACACGCGGCGCAAGGTGTTCGCCGATCCGCGCGTGCGCGAGGCGATCGGGCTGTGCTTCGATTTCCAATGGACCAGCCGCAACCTGATGTATGACGCCTATAAGCGCATCTCTTCTTATTTCGAAAATTCGCCTTGCGCTGCTTCCGGAATGCCGAGCGACGCAGAGAAGGCGCTGCTCGAGCCCTTCCGCGACAAATTGCCGGAGCGGGTCTTCGGGGAGGCGCCAACTTCGCCTGTATCCGACGGCTCGGGACAGGATCGCGCGCTCTTGAAGCGCGCCTCCGACCTTTTCGCCGCCGCTGGCTGCAAGCGCAAGGACGGCGCCCTTCTGCTTCCCGACGGCAAGCCGCTGGAATTCGAATTCCTCGACTTTTCCAGCCTGCTCGAGCGCCACACGCAGCCCTTCATCAAGAACCTCAAGCTGTTAGGCGTGAATGCGCGCATGCGCGTCGTCGACGCAGCCCAGTTCAAGCAGCGGCTCGACGAGTTCGATTTCGACATCGTTGTCGACAATTTGACGATGGGCTGGTCGCCGGGCGAGGAACTGCAGAATTACTTCAGCTCGAAAACTGCAAAGGTGACGGGCTCCAGAAACCTCGCGGGGACGGCCGATCCCGTTGCCGACGCTTTGATCGAAAAGGCGATGGTCGCCGAAACGCGCGAGGAGCTCGAGACCACCTGCCGCGCCCTTGACCGCGTGCTGCGCGCAGGTTTCTACCGCGTGTTTCACTGGTATAACCCCGTGCATCGCTTGGCCTTCTGGGACGCATACGGCCGGCCGCAGACGCCGCCGCGATTCGATCCCGGCGTCATCTCGACCTGGTGGTGGGACGCCGAAAGAGCCAAGCAGATCAACTTTCCGATGCGCTGATCCGATGGCGGCCTATATCCTGCGGCGTGTGCTGCTCATGATCCCGACGATCCTCGGGATCATGCTCATCTCCTTCACGATCATACAGTTCGCGCCGGGCGGACCCGTCGAGCGCATCATTGCGCAGCTTCAGGGCTTCGACGTCGGCGCCACCTCGCGCTTCTCCGGGGGCGGCAGCGAGGTGGGGCAGAGCCAAGGCACTCAGGCGACCGCCGGGGCGGCCGACGCTTCCTCGAAATATCGCGGGGCGCAGGGGCTCGATCCCAAATTCGTCGCCGAGCTCGAGAAGCAGTTCGGCTTCGACAAGCCGGCCTGGGAACGCTTCCTGCTCATGGTCAAGAACTATGCGATGTTCGACTTCGGCCGCAGCTATTTTCGCGACGAGAAGGTCATCAAGCTCATCGGCGAGCGGCTTCCTGTCTCCATCTCGCTCGGCCTCTGGATGACGCTGATCTCCTACTTGATCTCCATCCCGCTCGGCATCGCTAAAGCCGTGCGTGACGGCTCCAAATTCGACGCCTGGACGTCCAACCTCATCGTCATCGGCAACGCAGTGCCAAGCTTTCTCTTCGCGATGCTGCTGATCGTGCTGTTTTGCGGCGGCTCCTTTTGGCAGATTTTCCCGCTGCGCGGCCTCGTCTCGGAGAATTTTTCGGAACTGTCGCTTCCGGCCAAGATCGGCGACTATTTGTGGCATATCACGCTGCCCGTCCTCGCGATGACGCTCGGCGCCTTCGCCACGCAAACCATGCTGACCAAGAACTCGTTCCTCGACGAGATCCGCAAGCAATATGTGCAGACTGCGCGCATGAAGGGCCTCTCGGAACGGCGCGTGCTCTATGGACACGTGTTCCGCAATGCGATGCTAATCGTCATTGCCGGCTTTCCGGGCGCATTCGTGCACGCCTTCTTCACGGGCTCCGTGCTGATCGAGACGATCTTCACAATCGACGGGCTGGGCCTCCTGTCCTTCGAGGCGATCGTCAACCGCGACTATCCGATCGTCTTCGCCGATCTCTACATTTTCGCGATGCTGTCGCTTGTGGTGAATCTCATCTCGGACCTCGTCTACACCTGGGTCGATCCGCGCATCGACTTCGAAACGCGGGAGGTCTGACGTCCATGACCGATGCGCCCGTGCTCGACTCGCGCTCCTTTCTCGGCGTCCATCTCACGCCGCTCGATGAGCGCCGGCTGGAGAATTTCAAGGCGAACCGCCGTGGATTCTGGTCCTTCTGGGTCTTCCTCGCGCTGTTCGTGATCTCCCTGTGCTCCAATATCATCGCCAACGACCGGCCCATTCTCGCCTTCTACAAGGGCGAGCTGCTCTTTCCGATCTTCGTCAACTATCCAGAGGAGAAGTTTGGCGGGTTCTACGCGCATACGGATTATCGCGATCCGACGATCGCCCGGGAGATCGACGCGCATGGCTGGCTGCTGTGGCCGCCGATCCGCTTTTCCTACGACACCCACAACCTCGATCTGCCGACGCCGGCGCCCTCGCCGCCGACCTGGCTTCTCACCAAGGCGCAATGCGAAGCCGCCGCGGCCAAGGTGATCCCGCCGGGCGCGCCCAATCGCGGCTGTCGCGACATCGAATGGAACTGGCTCGGCACGGACGACCAGGGCCGCGACGTCGTCGCGCGCCTGCTTTACGGCTTCCGCCTCTCGGTGCTGTTTGGCCTCATCCTTTCCTCTGTCTCATCTGTGATCGGCGTCGCAGCGGGCGCTATCCAGGGCTATTTCGGCGGCAAGGTCGATCTAATCGCGCAGCGCTTCATCGAAATCTGGTCGTCGCTGCCGCAGCTTTATCTCCTCATCATCGTCTCCTCATTCATCACCCCGGGCTTCTTCATCCTGCTCGGGATTTTGCTGCTCTTTTCCTGGGTCACGCTCGTGCATGTGGTGCGCGCGGAGTTCCTGCGGGCGCGCAATTTCGAATATGTGAACGCCGCCCGCGCGCTCGGACTCTCCGACTGGAAGATCATCGTGCGGCATCTGCTGCCCAACGCCACGGTAGCGACGCTGACCTTCCTGCCCTTCATCCTGAACTCCTCGATCACGACTCTCACCTCGCTCGATTTTCTGGGCTTCGGCCTGCCGCCCGGCTCGCCCTCGCTCGGGGAATTGCTGCTTCAGGGCAAGTCCAACCTCCAGGCGCCCTGGCTCGGGCTCACGGGCTTCATCGTGATCGCCACCATGCTGTCGCTTCTGCTCTTCGTCGGAGAAGGGGTACGCGACGCTTTCGATCCGAGGAAGACTTTCAGGTGACCGGATGTTAGATTCTACCTTGAAGGAGTGCGGGACATGAACAGGATCGTGCGGGCGCATTTTCCCGTCGAGAAGCTGCCCCAGGAGTTGCGGGTCGGATTAGATCTCACGAGGAAAGCAACGATAACCGTTGAGCTTGAGGACAACGGAAGCTCGGACTCCCCAATGACCTTCCACGATATCTTCGCGGCCCGCCGCCCCCCCTTCCGCAAGAAGGAAGAAATCGATGATGACTTGCGGGCGGATCGCGAGGAGTAGGGCCGGTGAGCTTCTGTGCGTTCCAAAATCTATCTTGACGCCAATGTCTTCATCTATTTCGTCGAAGGCGAACCGGCTATCGCTACAGCCTTGCGCGATCTGTTCGACTGTCTCGTGAAGAATGAGAGCCTCGCCGTGACCAGCGAGCTTACGCTCGCCGAGGTTTTGGCTCCGCCTAGGAGGCAGGCGGCCCTGTCCCTGGCCGTCAAGCAGCGTCTCTACATGGATTTGATTGCTGAAGGCGGCTTTGTTCGCCTCGAGCCGGTTAGCCGAGACGTCCTTGTTGCAACGGCAAGCTTGAGGCTTACGACGGCTTGCAAGCTTGCCGACGCGATACACCTCGTGACCGCGATCCAGACCGACTGCGAATTCTTCATGTCTGGGGACTCTGACACGAGGCGCGTGCCTAGCGGCATGATATGGCTGCCACCGACCCCGGATGGTGTGCGCGCCTATTTGGACAGGTTTACATGACCCCACCCCTCCTCGATATCCGCGACCTCTCCATATCCTTCCTCCAGGGCGGCAGAGAGACGCTTGCGGTCGACCGCGTCTCGCTCTCCGTCGACAAGGGCAAGACGCTTGCGCTCGTCGGCGAATCCGGCTCCGGGAAGTCGATCACGGCGCTCTCCGTGCCGCGGCTCTTGCCACCTTCGGCACATCATCCCTCGGGCGAAATCTATTTTGCCGGCCAGGACGTGCTGAAGATGGACGAGCGCGCCCTACGCGGCCTGCGCGGCGCGCGCGTCACCATGGTGTTTCAAGAGCCGATGACCTCGCTAAATCCGTTGCAGGTGATCGAGCATCAGATCGCGGAAATTTTGGAGCTGCACGGGATGCGCTCGGAGACGGCCCGGCGCGACCGCGTCGTCGAGCTGCTCGAGGAAGTCGGCATACCCAATCCGCGCCAGCGGCTCGGGGCCTATCCGCATCAGCTCTCCGGCGGCCAGCGCCAGCGCGTGATGATCGCGATGGCGCTCGCCAACAAGCCCGATCTCCTCATCGCCGACGAGCCGACGACGGCGCTGGACGTAACTGTGCAGGCGCAGATCCTCGCGCTGCTCGATCGGTTGCGCAAGACGTACGGCATGGCGATGCTGTTCATCACCCATGACCTCGGTCTCGTGCGGCGTATCGCCGACGACGTCTGCGTGATGCAGAAGGGGAAAATCGTCGAGGCCGGGCCCGCCGCGCGCGTCTTCTCCGACCCGCAGCACCCTTACACGAAGGCCTTGCTCACTGCGGAGCCCTCGGGCGCCGCCAATCCGACGCCGCCGCATGCGCCCGTCGTGCTCGAAGCGCAAGATCTTCGCGTCTGGTTTCCCATCCGCGAAGGTTTTTTCCGCAGCATCGTCGATTACGTGAAGGCGGTGGACGGCGTCTCGCTGAAGCTCAAGGCCGGAGAAACGATCGGCGTTGTCGGCGAATCCGGCTCTGGGAAGACGACGCTCGGACTTGCGCTGCTGCGACTCGTAAGCTCGCAGGGGCCGATCGTCTACATGGGCAGCCGCATCGACGCGAAGTCGCGCAACGAGATGCGGCCTCTACGGCGCGATATGCAGATCGTCTTCCAGGATCCCTACGGTTCGCTGTCGCCGCGCATGTCGGTCGCCGAGATCGTCGCCGAAGGCTTGGAACTGCATCGCCCCGACCTTTCCCGGGCCCAGCGCCGCGCGACCGTCGCGGCGGCGCTGCAGGAGACGGGCCTCGACCCCGCGACGATGGACCGCTATCCGCACGAATTCTCGGGCGGTCAGCGTCAGCGCATCGCCATCGCCCGCGCGATCGTGCTGGAGCCGAAGCTCATTATCCTCGACGAGCCCACCTCGGCGCTTGATATGACGGTGCAGGCGCAGATCGTCGATCTGTTGCGCGACCTGCAGAAGCGGCGCGATCTGGCTTACGTCTTCATCAGCCACGATCTCAAGGTCGTGAAGGCGCTCGCCGCGCAATTGATCGTGATGCGCCACGGCAAGGTCGTAGAGGCCGGACCCGCCACGGAGATCTTCGCCGATCCCAAGAACGAATATACGCGCACGCTGTTCGCCGCCGCCTTTCGCGTGGAGGCGGAGGGGTAGCAGGCGAAAGAATTTTGGCGATGTCTCGTCTCGGGCTATGATCGAGGCATGAAGCGTGCCGAGGCCATCGCGGAGCTCCGCCAACGCGCGCCCGAAATCCGGGCGCGAGGCGCCAGCGCGCTCTATCTGTTCGGCTCGACGTCGCGCGACGCAGCCAGCGAGAACAGCGATCTCGACCTCTTCCTAGATTACGATCCCGCCGGGCGGTTCAACGCGTTCGACCTCGTTGGGATCAAGCTCTTTCTCGAGGATGAGCTTGGAGCCCGCGTAGACCTGACAACGCGCGACGGACTGCATCCGCGCCTGCGTGAGCAAATCGAGCAATCGGCTGTGCGCGTGTTCTGATGGCGCGCGACTGTCTCCACGCCATCGACGACATTCTCGAAACCATCGCCGGGATCGAGCAGGCGAGCGCCGGCAAGAGCTTTGATGACTTCAGGAACGAATGGTTGTTGCGGCGGGCCATCGAGCGGGGCGTAGAAATCATCTCCGAAGCGAGCAGAGCAATCCCGGACGACGTGAAAGCTCTCCAGCCCGACGTCCCCTGGCGAAGCGTTCACGCGATCGGGAATGTGCTACGGCATCAGTACCACAGCCTTTCCGATCGAATCATTTGGAACGTGGTCGTCGATGAGCTGCCCAGGCTCAAGGTTGCTGTGACGGCTATCCGGCGACATATGGATAATCGCTGACGGGCCAGCTTGGCCCCCTGCAGCGCACGGAGGCTTGTCCACGTGCTTCTGGAGCACCGTTTCAAACTCCATCGGCAAATTCAGCCCGCTCGCCCAAAAGCGTAGATGGCTGCGGCAATGGCGACAGTCGGAGCTGCCGAAGCCTTCGAGCGGCGTTGGAAATTTTTCGAGCGTGGCGTTGACCGCGCATTCGTCGCCGCCCGGAAAGACCCAGGCGCCGAGAACATCGCCAGCGCATGTGAGTTGATCGACATGCCAGTGCGCGCGCTTCTCTCGGCGCATGTGCCGGGCGAGTCTGGCCGCCAATCCTCCCGGTCCCCGCGCCGAGCCGCAATAGAGATAGAGCCCTGGAGCCAGCATTCCTCGCCTCGAGCCCGCTTGCACCGCGAGCGGCGCGCGAAGCGCGACGAGCAGCGTATAGGCGCCGGACTCAGAGGACGCAGCGGCGGCGCAATGGACGAAGAAGGTCGACGCACCTTTCAATTTTTTCACACGGGCCTTTCCCCCGATCTCACAGTCAGCGCGCTCGCGAGCGCCTGCGGCTCGTCAGTGCCCAGTCGAAACGACTTGCCGTCCTTCTGCATGATCTCAACGGCCTCGAGTCCATCGACATTATATAGCCAGCCGCGCGGTGTGAGATGCACGCCCCAGCCCCACCACCATTTGTTGCGCGCGGGCTCCGCGGTGGCGATCTCGCTTCGCAGGACGCGCTTCCTGAGGAAGCCAGGGCCAAAGAACCAGACGAGTTCGCTTTCGGTGACCTCGATCGTCAGCGAGGAGAAGAGCAAGCCGGAAACAATCACGACCGCGACGACGAAAAGAAGCGGTGGCCGTGCCGACGTCAGGCCAGCGGCGGCGGCGAAGAGCGCGGTCAGCCCGAAGACAGTAATGATCGTCCCGCCGATCTGTCTGTGCCGGTAGAGGCTACGCATCTTCCATTCCTTCAGGATCGTTTACTTCCGCCCGAACAACCGCTCGATGTCGGAGAGCTTAAGCTCCACGTAGGTCGGGCGGCCGTGGTTACATTGGCCCGCGCCCGGCGTCGCTTCCATCTCGCGCAGCAGCGCATTCATCTCCTGCGGCGCGAGACGGCGGCCCGCGCGCACCGAGTGATGGCAGGCGCAGGTCGCGAGCACATGGTCGAGCCGGCGCGTCAGCGCACGCGCGTCTCCCTCTTCCGCGAGAAGATCGGCGATGTCGGCGACGAGGCGCTTCGCGTCGATCTCGCCAAGGATCGCCGGAGTCTCGCGCACCAGAACTGCGCCGGGACCGAAGGGCTCGATGACGAGTCCGAGCGCGGCGAGTTCCTCCAGCGCCGGCGTCAAAGCCTCCAGGCGCTGCGGATCGAGATCGACCACGGCCGGTATGAGAAGCATCTGGCGCGGGACGCCTTCCGTCTCGCGCTGGCGTTTGAGCTTCTCATAGACGAGCCGCTCATGCGCGGCGTGCTGGTCGACGATGACGAGACCATCGTGCGTCTGCGCGAGGATATAGGTCTCGTGCAGTTGCGCGCGGGCGGCGCCGAGCGGCGCGTCGAGGTCTGGCGCCCTTGCGGGCTCAATGGCGGCGCGGGCGTCGGCTTGCGGTGGCGCGTGGAGATAGGGCGCCTGCGCCGCTTCTTCGAAACGAGAAGGCGACGCGAACATGGCCGGCGCCTTTGGCGATTGGCGATAGTCCCAATCGGCTGGCGGCGCGGGACGAAACTCACGCCGGACGGAGAGGTCACCGAACGCCTTACGCACCGGCGCGTCGGCCCCGCGATGCAAGGCGGAAGCGAGCGCCTGTTTCAACGCGCCGATCACGAGGCCGCGCACGAGTCCCGGGTCCTGGAAGCGCACTTCGGCCTTGGCGGGGTGCACGTTGACGTCGATGACGCTCGGGTCGCTCTCGAGAAAGAGCACGACGACCGGGTGACGATCATGGCTCAGGAAGTCGAGGTAGGCGGCGCGCAGCGCGCTGGCGAAAAGCTTGTCGCGGACCGGCCGGCCGTTGACGAAGACATATTGCATCTGCGCATTGGCGCGATTGAAAGTGGGAAGCGCAGCCAAGCCCGTCAGGCGGAAGCCTTCGCGCTCCGCCTCGATCTCCAGGGCGTTGGCGACGAAGTCCTCGCCGAGCGCCTGCGCAAGGCGCCGCGCGCGCCCCGCTCGGTCTCCCGCGCACGCGGCGTAGTCGAAACCGCCCCCGCCGCTGAAGCTGAAAGCCACTTGCGGATGCGCCATGGCGAGGCGCTTGACGACGTCGGACGCGGCCAGCGTCTCGGCGCGATCGGACTTCAAGAATTTCAATCGGGCGGGCGTCGCCGCGAAAAGGTCGCGCGCCTCGATCTTCGCGCCTTTCGGCCAGTTGCTGGCTCTGATGCCGCGCTTCTCCCCGGCCTCGACGCGCAGCGCGAGACCATGAGGAGAGCCGGCCGCGCGCGTCTCGATCCAGAGATCGGAGACCGCGGCGATGGAGGGCAGCGCCTCGCCGCGAAAGCCGAGCGTCGCGATATGCGTCAGGTCGCCGTCGGGGATCTTCGAGGTCGCGTGGCGTTCGACCGCGAGAAGAAGATCCGCTTCCTCCATGCCGCAGCCGTCGTCGATTACGCGGATCAGCCGACGGCCGCCGTCCTCGATGGCGACGTCGATCTTCCGAGCGCCGGCGTCGAGCGCGTTTTCGACGAGTTCTTTCACGGCGGCGCTCGGCCGCTCGATGACCTCGCCGGCGGCGATGCGGTCGATCAGGATCGGGTCGAGGCGACGAACGGGCATGGCGAATCTTCAGAAGGACGGATCGCCATTATAGGGCGCCCAAGCGCGAGCGGCGGGGAAACGGCCGGCTGAGAGGACGGAGCGCTGTGGATAAGCAGGGGCGCTGCAAGCCGCCTTTCCGTTGGAGGGCGCGGCAAGCCTCGTGAGGACTCAAGAATTGCGCGATCCCCGCGCGGCGCGCGCAGGGATCGCGCTTCGATGAGATTACTTCTGGGCCGGTTCCGCCGCCTGATCGGCGGGCTTGTCTGCAGACTTATCGGCGTCGCTGCTCTTGGACTTCGAAGACTTGGAATGCTTCTTGGCCTTGGCGTCCGCCGGGACGGTGCCCGAAACGGTCAGCGCGAAGGCGGAAAGGATCATCACTGCCGCCGCGAGGATCTTTCTCATGATTCACTCCCTTTGCTTATCGTTGTGATCCGACGCAGGCCCAGTCGCCTCGAGCCCCGCGCAGACCAAGCGAAAATATAAGCTTGCACGATCCGGCGCGCCAGCGCTTTGCAATGCCGAATACATCGCTAAAACTACGTATTGTCTGCATGTTTCGTTTCGAAACGACACAGCCATTCTTCTTGTTCATGAGGAAGGGGCGCTCGCCGGCGCTCGCCGCAGCAAGTCCGACAATCAGGCGGTTTCGCAGGAAGCCGCGATTATGGAGCGCGTCGGGGCCGAGAGGGTCCACACAAAGCCTTCCGGCAGGAAGTCCAGCGTCGCGGCGCCGTCGAGCGCTTGCGCGACGAGGCGGCGCAGAACCTTGTGGCCGAAGCCGGCACGCGGCGGTGGCGACACGGCGGGCCCCCCGAATTCCCGCCACACGAAGAAGAAGCGCTCGGCTTCTATGCGCCAGCTCAGAGAAATGCTGCCGCCAGCGACGGAAAAGGCGCCATAGGTCAACGCGTTGGCGGTGAGCTCATGCAAGGCGAGCCCTATGTTTTGCGCGGCCTCCGGCTTCAGCATCAACTTTGGTCCCTCGACGTGGGCATGCTCGCCGACCTCGCCCGCGCCGACATCGAGGCAATAGGCGATCTGCGCGCGCACGAGGTCGTGCATGGAGGCGCCGCGCCAGTCCTGCGAGATCAGGAGATCATGCGCCATCGACAACGCCTGCAGGCGCGCGGAGAACTTACGTTGGTATTCCTCGACCGAGACGGCGCCCGTTGCGGTTTGCCGCGACATGGATTGAACGACCGCAAGAATGTTCTTGGACCGATGCACGAGCTCGCGCAGAAGCGTGCGCACATGCTGCTCGCGATGCTTACGATAGGTAATGTCGCGCGCCGTTCCGACGATCCTGACGGGGCGGCCGTCGTCGAAGAAGGTGCGCCCCCGCACCGAAACCCAGCGCTCGACCTTGTCGTCTTGGCCGATCACCCGATATTCCGCTTCGTAATCGTCGACGTTCTCGGGGTCGAGCGCCTGGGTGATCGCTTCCTTGGTGCGCCGCTTGTCGGAAGGATGCAGCGCCGCGCGAAACACGTCGAGATTGGCCGGCGCGTCCTTCGAGAGGCCCCAGAGCGCTCTGACGCGATCGTCGAGCAGAACCTCTCCGGTGACGAGATTCCAGTCCCAGAGCCCGACGCGTCCCGCGTCGAGCGCGAGTTTCATCCGCTCGATCGTAAAGGCCTGCTCGAGCGTGTCGATTTGATCGGCGGCGCCTAAGGGCGCGTAGTTGGTGGCGGAGGAGTCGGACACGCTCTCAATTCCTGATTGAATACATTCTACGTCGCTTCACCCGCGAGCGCCATAACGATCCGCCATTCGGCGTCCGTGACCGGTTGCACGGAGAGTCGGGAATTTTTCACAGGTACCATGTCGGCTAATCGGGGCTCCGCTTTTATGTCGGCGAGCGTCACTTTGCGTTTGAGAGGCTTGATCGCGCGAACGTCGACCATGCCGAATTTACCGCTCGGGTCGGTATGATCGGGATAATAGAGCTTGATCACTTCGACTATGCCGACGATCGCCTTCTCTTCGTTGGAATGGTAGAAAAATCCGCGGTCGCCGAGCTGCATCGCCATCATCTGCTGCTTGGCGAGATGGTTGCGCACACCGTTCCAGAAAGTGCCCTTGGCGCCGGCGTCGAGCTGCTGCTCGAACGACCAGGTCGAGGGTTCGCTCTTGAACAGCCAATAGGCCATGCTCAGAGCTCCGCGCCAACCACGCGCCGGAACGGCTTGACGTCGACGCGCGCGAAGAGACCGGCCTTGGCGTAAGGGTCCTCGTCCAGAAGTGCCTGCGCCGCTGCAAGGCTAGCGCATTCGAGGATGAGCAGTGAGCCGATCGGGCGCTCCTCCGCATCGAGGAACGGACCCCCGAGCTTAACGCGCGGCGAGTGCGCTTCAAGAAATGCGAGATGCGCCGCTCGCGTCGAGAGACGCAAATCCAGGGCGTTCGGCTTGTCCAGGCAAATGGCGGCAAACAGCACGAGCACGTCCTCGAGAAGGGGCGCTTGCATGGTCGAGAAGACGCCCTTGGAGAAATGAACGACCAATCAGCTCGCGGGCTCTTTTGAGTTGAGCATCCTCGCGCCGAGATTGACAATTTCCTGACGCAAGGCGGCGACGTCGCCCGCATCCAACGAAGTCGCCGGAAGCGCGGAGCCCCGCATGCGCTCGCGGTCCTTGCGCAACGCGTTGATCGCGCCCTGCAGCATCGAGTTGTCGGCGCGCACGGTCTCGAGCTTTTCGGCGAGTTCGCGCGCCTCATCTCGCGATTGACGAAGAGCGAGCTCGAGGTGGGCGATCCGGCTTCCCTGGCGGTCCTGGTCCTCACGGCCTGCGGCGCGCAAAGTGTTGAGCTCTTTTTCCAATTCCTGCTTTCTCGCCTGGACGCTCTCGAGCTCCGGACGCAGGCGCGCGAGGTCGGCGGTCACTGCGTCGAAGCTCTGCGCTTTTGGAGAAAGCGAGGCGTGCTCCCTTTGCAAGGTTTCGAGAGCGCGGCGCAAATCGACATTCTGTTCATGCAGCTCGGCCAGCTTCGATTTCAGCGCGTCTTCCGGGGAGCCGACCCCGCCGGGAGCGGTGGCTCCGAATTTCTGAGGATCTAGCTGCTCCGCGCGCAAGCCGTTGAGGATCCTCTCGTAGCGCGCCGTTGCGGCGTGCAGCGCGCTTTCAGTCAGGGCGAGCAATTCGCTGCGCTCCGCGAGTTGCCCGCGCGCTTCGTCGAGCTGGCGCTCCAACTCCCGAGAATGAGCCTCGGCGCGCTTGTGCTTCTCCTCCTGCTCGTGGAGTTGCACGGTCTTTCTGCCGATCTCGAGCAGATCTTTGGCTTTCGTGGCTTTCGCCTCGTCGAGCTCCTGCGCGATCCTGCGCTCGCGGAAAGCATGATCGGCGCGCAGGAGGTCGCGCTGGGCGATCGCCTCCTCGCGCGTGAACGGCGCGAGCATCTGCAGCCGGCGCATCGACAACCGTGAGGCCCGCGCCCAAAGAGCCGGCAGGAACAGCAAGACGACAAGCCCGGCCAGCAGAAAGCCGAGCGCCACATACATCGCCTGTTCTATCGGCACGCTCGCGCCCCCGGGTCTCTAAGGTGGATTTACGCAAAAGCTCGAGAGCCTTGCGATGAGAATCGCTCCAACGCTCTGTTAGCCGCGCGCCCACATCTCCCTCGAACCTCCGCGTTCGAAGTAAGGGCGCGCTCGAAAAACCTCCCGCCGGACGTTATCTGCGGAGTTGTCTTTTTAATGCATGATCGCTGGGAAATCAAAGCGGATCGAGGCGAGGGCCGATGGGCCGCGTTTCGTTGAACTGACCAAAGTCGAGAACGGTGAAATCTTGCGCATCGCCTCGCGCGATGTCGACATAGTCGTGGTCGACAAGCACCTGCCGCGCCGAATAAAGGCGTCGGTCGCGCACCAGCTGATTGGAATTCTCATCATGCCCGCTGAAGATGAGGACAATGTTTGCGTTGGAGCTGGCGAAGTCCTCCTCGTTCCAGCCGTGTAGCGGACTTTCCTCGTCGAGCGGATGCATCAGGGTCCAGGTCAACGCGAAGATGGGGTTGTCGTCGCGGGTGAGCCGTAGGCGGTAGAATTTGCGAAAGTTGGCGCCCTCCGCGGTCCGCTCGATGCGAAAGAGCCACAGTTGCGCGGTGGCCTCGGTGATCGCGTTGACGCGCTCATTGGCGAAGCGAACCATCAGCATGCGCACGCCATCGTGCGGCGCGACCACCAGATTTTGGGCGAAGAGCAGTCGGGCGCGCGGGCGCGCGAAGCGGGCGAAGGTTGCGCCGGCGACGATCGCGACAGAGGAAACGCCGACGAAGGTCGCGACCGTCGCAACGAGATGGCCATAGAGCGAGCGCGGGTGCAAATCGCCATAGCCAACGGTCGCGAGCGTCTCGACGCTGAAGAAGAAATAGTCGGCGAAGGATCCGGGGCGGGCGTTGGCGACTGGATCGTCGCCCAAGGCCGCTCCCAGCAGGTAAATAAGCGCGAAGAGCGTGTTGAGGCAAAGGAAGCCCACAGCCAGCGCGGCGAAGAAGCGCGGCCAGCTCGCCGTCATCGCGTAATGATTCAGATCATTCCAGAAGCTTCGCGGCAGGCCCTCGGCGACGACCCTTCTTTCTCCCAGCTGGAAGATCTTCGGCTTGGCGCGCGCAGGCATCTCTCTGAACTCAGAAAGGGTTCCAGGTCGGACCCGCGGTGAATTTCAGATAGCTCAAACTGACGCCAAGCCTCGCGCCAATGCCGGAACGGATCGGCGTGACGACGACGCCGCCGTCGCCCGACGAGAGCGACGTGAAGCCGAGGCCGCCGATGAAAAAGGCGGATCCGTCGATGCCGGCGAAGCGCTGGTGAATCGCCTCGACCGCCGGAAGATTATAGACGAGCATCATCGTGCGGTCGCCGTCGGCGCCGGCGTCGAAGCCGAGCGAGGGACCCTCCCAAAAGACGCGCTGACGGCCGGCGTTGCGGGTGTACATCTCGCCCTCGCCGTAGCGCACGCCGCCGATGAAGGCGCCGCCCGCCTCCTGCCCAAGGATATAGGCGTTGGGGCGACCCCACTTGCTCGTCAAGGTCTCGACGCCTTCGCCGAGGCCGCGCGAGATCGAGCCGAAGAACTGATGACCGCTCTCGATCACCTCATTGTTCTGAAAGCTTTCGGGGGCAGACTGCTGAGGTATGGCGAAGGCGCGCGGCGCCGAAAAGGCCAGCCCGCCCGCGGCCAGTCCGAGGAGCGAGCGTCGCGAGTAACGGGAGGAGGGATCATGCTTGTTCATGTCGAAGACCTCCATGCGCAGAAGCGCGTTGGCGCGAGCTTGGTCCTCGAAGGTTAAAAAAGGCTTGCAATGCTCGGGTCGCCGCAGGCGACATAGGGGCCATTGAGATAGTTCTGCGCGGCCTTGCCATAGGGAAACGGCGCGCCCTGCGGCGTCAGCACGGCCCCGCCCGCCGCGCGCAGCACGGCGTCCCCGGCCGCCGTGTCCCACTCGTGGGTCGGACCGAAACGGGGGTAGATATCGGCGAGCCCCTCGGCGATACGGCAGAATTTCAGCGAGGAGCCCGCCTGCATTTGCGCCCTGACCGGCAGGCGCGCCAGAAAGGCCCCCGTCTCGGGATCGAAGTGCGAGATGCTGACCATCGCGGTGAGCCCTTCAGGCGGGGCGGGACGCGTTGCAAGCCGCCGCCAGTCGGGCTCAGGGGGCAGCGGCGCGCCGGGCCTGGCCACGATGTGGAAGGCCGTTTCGCCCGCAAACCATAGCTCGCTCGAGGCCGGAGCATAGACCGCGCCGGCTTTGGGGGAGCCCTGTTCGATGAGCGCGATGTTGATCGTGAACTCCGGGCGGCGGGCGATGAATTCGCGCGTGCCGTCGAGCGGATCAATCAAAATGTAGGCGTCGCGCTGCGCCGGCGTCTCGCCGCGCGCGGCGCTCTCCTCGGCGATGCAGGGCGCTTGCGGCATCAGGCGCGAAAGCTCCCCGAGAAGAAAGGCTTCGACGGCTTCGTCCGCCTCGGTCACGGGGCTCGCATCCTCCTTGAGGCGCGCGCCCTGATCCTCGCGGTTGAAAACCTCCATCGCAAGCGGACCAGCAGCAAGGCAGAGTTTCGCGAAGAGGATTGCGACGATGTCGCGATTGTAGGGCGGAGCGAGGGGAAGGGTTGCGTCACGGTTCATATCTGATCAGCCATCCCCTGTCCCTTGAGGCTCCAGCATCGCGCCAAGTTCGCTCGGACGCCGAATGCCAGCGGTCGTGTCGGCGGTTGTCTAGGACGGCGGCGCCCTAGGCCTCATTTTGCCATTGGCCCTGCGACAGAGGCATGACCCGCGCGCCGCTCTCCCCTACAATGGCGCATGCCCGAAGTGCTTTTCTACCATCTCACGCGTCGCCGCCTCGAGGAAGCCTTGCCTCGTTTGCTCGAAATGTCGCTGGCGCGCAATTGGCGCGTCGCGGTGCAGACGGGGGACGCTTCCCGTCTCAAGGCGCTGGACGACCATCTGTGGTCCTACGATCCCGAGAAATTCCTGCCGCATGGAACCAAAGCCGACGGGGAGCCGGAGACGCAGCCGATCTATCTCACCGCCGAGGAGGACAATCCGAACGCAGCCGACGTGCGCTTCTTCGTACAAGGCGCCGCTGTCGCGGCCATCCTCGCTGATCCCGCCGCGGCGCCGAAACTGCGCGCCGTGCTCATGTTCAGCGGGTCCGATCCCGCTGAACTTCTGGAGGCCCGGGCGCAATGGAAGGCGCTGCGCGAGACGGGCCATGAGCTGGTCTATTATCAGGAGGACGAGAACGGAAAATGGATCGAGAAATCCCGCCATCCGAGCGTCTGACACCGGATTTCGCTGCGCGGCGCGAGGCGGCGCGCGCAAGGCTCGACGCCATCGACCCGCATCGACAGGCGGGCGGCGCCGAGGCCGATCCGCTGCGGCGAGACTGGTTCGAGGCCGTCTACCGGCTCGCGGAAGGCGACGCCGCCTGCGTGCCCTGGGGCGATCTCGCGCCGCATTCGCTGCTCGCAGATTGGCTGGCGCGCGAGGGGTCGCTCGCGGGGCTTCGCGCGCTCGATGTGGGCTGTGGGCTCGGCGACAACGCCGAAGCGCTCGCAGCCAGCGGCGCGACGGTCACGGCCTTCGATCTCGTCGAGGGCGCAGTCGAGTGGGCGAAAGGGCGTTTTCCCCAAAGCGCGGTCGATTACCGCGCGGCGGACCTCTTCTCGCTTCCCGACGAATGGCGCGGCGGCTTCGATCTCGTGCATGAGTGCTACACGCTACAGGCGCTGCCCGAGACGCTGCTTGGCAAAGGGGCAGAGGCCTTGGCCGCGACGGTTGCGCCTGGCGGGCGCCTGCTCGTCATCGCCCGCGCGCGCGAGGAAGGCGAGGAGGTCGCCGGGCCGCCTTGGCCACTGACGCGCCGGCAGATCGAGGCGCTGGCGGTGGATGGGCTGACGCTACAGTCCGTCGAGACGCTCTCGGCGAGAGGGGATCGGCCGCATTGGCGGGCGGTTTTCGGCGGAGCGAGCCTGGCTCTTAGCTGAGCGCGACCCGAAACAACAGCAGCATGAGTCCTACTCCTCCTCGTCGTTCCCTGCGCCTTTGTTCCGTGAGGCTGCTAGATCGGCTTCCGATATCAGATCACTAAGGAGGACAGGTTTTTTAATGACATTAAGAGAAACCTCATGCTTTAGTATGAGGGGCTCAGGGAAAGATTTCAGCGAAAACTTCTGCCGTGATTTCTATATTGACGCTTTCTACTGCATGTATATAAAATATCGGTTTAATCGGTCGAATTCTTTGTGGTTGAATTGCTTCCCAGTCAAAAGAAAATTCCCAGTCTTCACCGATTTTTCTTAAGTGGGCTATCGTCTCAAGTTCGGATATTTTTTTCTCTAGATCGTCGAGCTTATCGGGTCGGTAGGTACATATGCTTCCATCAAATTCTTCACGGTTGAATATACTATAATTAAGATCCATATTCTTAACAATAATTCTCTTCCACACATTTGAAGAGAATCCCTCCATAAATGTATCGCTTACTTGGATTGTTGGTGGACTAGAGCGTAAATGTAGCCTGATGAACAAATTCTTTATACCAGAGGAACTATTGTTTTTCAGGATCATTGCGATTGGTATGGTAGCTCGCGCCCTTACTTCGGATGCGATGCGTGTTTTGATTTTCTCAGTGATCTCCTTTTTTGCTTCGTCATCGAGCTGTAATAGTGGATATTCGACCTCAAATTCTGGACTATTATAAGTCAAGCGGCCATGATCTAGTGACAGAAGGTCAATTGACAGCGGTACTTTCGGTAGCTTATCGTCGTGTTGTAAATCACGAACCTTGAGCTCAAGCTGCCGCCATAGCTTATCTCTGAATTCTATTGATGACTTGAATCCTTCTACGAGCCCATTCGGATACGTCTTGTCTTTAAAGGCTTGCAATTTTTCGATTTGTTTCAAATCTATTTTTTCTGGATCGATCCCTGCTCTAGAAAAATAGAGCATAATAGGCTTGCCAGCGTTGCCGACCCGCTCGATTTCCTCAAGCGTTCCGCTTTCCGCAATACCCGTTGGGGACCCGATGCGTGACCAAAAAATGCCTATCAGCAAGTCGCATTCGTCAACGATAGCCCTGTTTATAACCTCTTGAGGCCTCGTTCCATATTCTGGAGCGGTATGGGTTTCCCATCGAAGCGGCAAGAGCGCGACTTTACGTGTATAGGAGTGGAGGTCATTCCACTCCTGAATAACCCGGACGGCAATCTCCCTTTCCTCCTCGACATCGGACGGAGACGCAATGAGTATCCGATACACTCGGGAGTTGTACGCCATCTATCAAGCCCGCTCTTTATTCTAAGACTGAACCGCTCGAGGAGATGCGTCAAAGACATCTGAATTGAGCATAGTGTTAGCTGCCGGCGGCGCGAACCAGGGTCACCGGCTGAACTTCTTATACTTCAGACGATGCGGGATGACGGAGTCGGTTCCCAGCCGCCGCTTCTTGTCTTCCTCGTAATCGGCGAAATTGCCCTCGAACCACTCCACATGCGAGTCCCCTTCATAGGCCAGCATGTGGGTGGCGATGCGATCCAGGAAGAAGCGATCGTGCGAGATCACCACCGCGCAGCCGGCGAAATCGACGAGCGCTTCCTCGAGCGCGCGCAGGGTTTCCACATCGAGGTCGTTCGTCGGCTCGTCGAGCAGCAAGACATTCGCGCCGCTTTTCAGCATTTTGGCGAGATGCACACGGTTGCGCTCGCCGCCTGACAGGCTCCCCACCTTCTTTTGCTGATCGCCGCCCTTGAAGTTGAAGTTCGAGCAATAGGCGCGAGAGTTGATCTCGCGCTTGCCGAGATAAATCACCTCATTGCCGCCGGAAATCTCCTCCCAGACGGTCTTCTTCCCGTCGAGCGAGTCGCGCGATTGATCAATATAGCCGAGATGCACGCTCTCGCCGACCGTGATCGAGCCCTTGTCGGGCTTCTCCTGGCCGGTGATCATGCGGAAAAGCGTCGTCTTGCCGGCGCCGTTGGGGCCAATCACGCCAACGATACCGCCGGGCGGCAGCTTGAAGGAGAGATCGTCGATGAGCAGCGTGTCGCCATAGCCCTTCGACAGATGCTCGAAGTCGATGACGTTCTCGCCGAGGCGCTCGGCAATCGGAATGATGATTTGGGCGCTCGTCGGCGCCTTCTCGCTCGACTTCTGGACGAGCTCCTCGTAGCGCTGGATGCGCGCCTTGTTCTTGGCCTGACGCGCCTTGGGCGAGGCGGCGATCCATTCCGACTCGGCTTCGAGCGCGCGCTGGCGGGCCTTGTCCTCGGAGGCCTCCTGCATGAGGCGCTTCTGCTTCTGCTTCAGCCAGCTCGTGTAATTCCCCTCATAGGGAATGCCGCGGCCGCGATCGAGCTCGAGAATCCAGCCCGTGACATTGTCGAGGAAGTAGCGGTCGTGGGTGACGATGAGGATCGCTCCCGGATAATTGCGCAAATGGCCTTCAAGCCAGTTGACCGTCTCGGCGTCCAGATGGTTCGTCGGCTCGTCGAGCAGCAGGAGGTCGGGCTGCTCCAGCAGCAGCCGGCAGAGCGCGACGCGGCGCCGTTCGCCGCCCGAGAGCTTCGTCACATCGGCGTCGTCCGGCGGGCAGCCGAGCGCATCCATCGCCTGATCGACCTGGCTGTCGAGGTCCCAGAGGTTCTTGGCCTCGATCTCGTCCTGCAGCCGCGTCATCTCGTCGGCGGTCTCGTCCGAGTAGTTCATGGCCAGGTCGTTGTAGCGGTCGAGGAGGTCCTTCTTCGCCTTGACGCCCAGCATGACGTTGCCGCGCACGTCGAGCTCGGGGTCGAGCTGCGGCTCCTGCGCCAGATAGCCCACGCGCGCCCCTTCGGCGACGAAGCCCTCGCCCACGAACTCCTTGTCGATCCCCGCCATGATGCGCAGCAGCGTCGACTTGCCCGAGCCATTGATGCCGAGCACGCCGATCTTGGCGTCCGGGTAGAAGGACAGATTGATGTTGTCCAAGACCTTCTTGCCGCCGGGCCAGGTCTTGGCGAGGCCTTGCATGTGATAGATGAATTGACGCGCCATGGGATCGTGGGTCCGCCGTGAAGAGAAACTTGCGGCTCTTTAGCGCCTTCCTCGCGCCCGGGGAAGGGAACTCTCTCGCTGGCGCGCGCGGCCGGGCGAGTGGGTTTTTGGCTGTCTTGACAGCACCCCGGCACATTCTCCATAAGCCGCGCTTCATGGCCCGCGCCTCGCGCGGGTTCTGTGGGGGAATGTCCCGAGCGGCAAAGGGGGCGGACTGTAAATCCGCTGGCTAAGCCTTCGTAGGTTCGAGTCCTACTTCCCCCACCATTTTCAGCTGAGATCTATCGCCCTCGGTCCAACTCCTGTCTGGAGGCTCGGCGGCGGACTGCTATTGCCAAGTTCCTGCTTGTATTCTCAATTTGGGTCCGTTCAAAATCCCCGCAGTGGGGGGGGGTAATTGAATGACCATGCTCAACGACGAAGCGGCCAAGGCGGCCCGCGCGTCGATCAAAAACCAGCGACCGGCGATACTTTGGCTCACCGGCCTCTCGGCCGTCGGCAAATCTACAGTGGCCAATCATGTCGAGGCGCGCCTTCTCGCGCGGGGCGCTCACAGCATGATGCTCGACGGCGACCATGTTCGCCGAGGACTGACCAAGGATCTCGGCTTCACCGAAACCGACCGCGACGAGAATATCCGCCGCGTCGGCGAGGTGGCGAAGCTGATGACCGAGGCCGGGCTGATCGTCGTGTGCTGCTTCATCTCGCCCTTCGCCCAACAGCGGCGCGTGGTGCGCGAGCTCGTCGGGAATGACGAGTTCATCGAGATCTTCCTCGATGCCCCGCTCGAGGTCTGCGTCGCGCGCGATCCCAAGGGGCTCTATCGGCGCGCGCTGTCCGGGGAAATCAAGGATTTCACGGGGGTCGGCCAGGCCTATGAGCGCCCGGAACGGCCCGAGCTGCATTTTGAAACGCATCGGCGCTCTCCGGGCGAGATCGCCGACGAGATTTTGCAGTATCTCGTTAAAAAGGCGATCCTTGTCGATGGGTGAGTAAGCTCAGTCTATATTCTCGCGGGGAAGACTTCAGGGACGAAAGACCATGTCGGGCCTACCGGCGCAGAGCACGGCGGTGATTGTCTCCGACCGGATCGATCCGCTTCACGAATACCAGCGAAGGATTTGTGAGGAAACCCTGCCTTTCTGGGCGGAAGCGGGCTTCGACCGGGATTGCGGCGTCTTTCGTGAGCGGCTCGACGTCGCGGGACGCGATTGTCCGGCCGTTCCGCGCCGCGCCATGGTTCAGGCGCGTCAAATCTATGTCTATAGCGCCGCCGACAAGGATGGAGCCTTCCGAAACGGCGCTGCTCTCGCGGACCTTACGATGCACAGGCTCCTGCGTCTCTATCTCGACGAAGGCGATCCCCGCGCGGGTTTCGCCTTCTCGATCGACGCGGCGGGGAGACGGGTTTCGGACGCTCGCGACTCCTATACGCACGCCTTTGTCTTGCTTGCGCTCGCTTCGCTCTACGAGGTCACGGGCGACCGATGGCTCCTCTCGGCGGCCGAATCGACGCTCGCGTTCGTCGACCGCCATCTCGTCTGCAAGGATCATGGCGGGCTGCTCGACGGCTGCCCATCCGCAGAGACCGTGAAGCGGCAGAATCCGCTCATGCATTTTCTCGAAGCCTGCCTCGCGCTGCATGCGGCGGCGCCGGAAGGGCCCTATCTGGACCGCGCGCAGAGGATCGTCCGGCTCTTCGAGAGCCGGCTGTTTCAAGAAAACGCGGGCGCGCTGCCGGAGGTTTTCAACGCCGACTGGTCGCTCGACCCCGCCGTTCCGGCCTTCTTCGAGCCGGGGCATCATTTCGAGTGGATCTGGCTTCTCGACTGGTTTCATCGGGAAGGCGGGCGCGTGACCGCACAGGCGGAGGATCGGCTCTGGGAGACGGCCCGGGCTCACGGCCTCGACGCGCGCGGCTGGTGCTATGATCGGGTCGGGCTGGACCGGCGGCCACTCGACCAATCAACGCGGCTTTGGCCGCACACGGAGGGCGCCAAGGCCGGGCTCGCGCGTCATGCCGCGGGCGATCCGCAGGGGTTGAGCTTCTGCGCGCAAATGGCGCAAACCCTGAACGACGTTTTCCTGGGTCGTCCCTTCGCGGGCGGCTGGATCGACCGTTTCGACGCCGATCTCGAGCCGACCGTGGACCATGTGCCTGCAAGCAGCCTCTACCACCTTTACGGCGCCTTTCGCGAGGTCCATCGCTTTCGCGCCGGGCAGGCGACGCCCTCAATGTCCTGACGCCATCGAGCCGCCGAGAAGAGGACTCCGATGCCCTATGAACTCCTGAAACGGCTGGCGGGCTGCAAGGTCGCCATCGTCGGCGACGTGATGCTGGACGCCTATCTGCACGGGGGAGTCACACGGATCTCGCCCGAGGCGCCGGTGCCGGTCATCAAGTGGAAGTCCGAAAAGGCGGTCGTCGGGGGCGCCGGCAATGTCGCGGCGAACGTCGCCTCGCTCGGCGCCTCGGTCGCGCTGGTCGGCGTTTCGGGAGACGACGCAGACCGCGAGCAGCTTCTCGCGCTCCTGCGCGCCGCAGGCAGGATCGGCTACGACGGCCTCCTCGCGGACAAGGACCGCAGGACGATCAAGAAGATCCGCGTCGTCGGTCAGGCGCAGCAGATGCTGCGCATCGATTGCGAGGACGACCGCCCTCTCGGCGAGGACATCGAGCGTTTTCTGATCGCGAAGGCCATCGAGGCGATCGACGGCTGCGACATCGCCGTCCTGTCCGATTACGCCAAGGGCGTGTTGAACGATCGCGTCATCGCGGCCTGCGTCGCGCGCGCGCGCGAAGCCGGCAAGACGCTCCTCGTCGATCCCAAGCGGCGCGATCTGACCGATTATCGCGGCGCTTCGATCCTCACGCCCAATCGCGCCGAGCTGACGATGGCCACGGGCATGCCCTGCGAGACGGATGCAGAGGCGGAAGCCGCCGCGCGGCGCGTGCGCGAGGCGACCGGCGCGGAAGTGCTTCTGACCCGCTCGGAGAAGGGCATGTCCTTCTTCCCCGCGCAGGGAGAGGCGATCCATTTGCCGACCATGGCGAAATCCGTCTTCGACGTGTCGGGCGCGGGCGACACGGTGGTGGCGCTGATCGCCGTCGGACTCGCCGCCGGGCTGCCGATGATCGAAGCGATGAAAATCGCAAACCACGCCGCCGGCGTCGTCGTGAGCCGTTTCGGCACGGCGACGCTGACCTTGGAGGAACTGACGGTCTCGCTCGCAGCCTCGCATATGACGGATGTTCAGGACGGGCGGCTCGTGGATACGGAGACGGCGATCAAGCTGCGCCGGCTTTGGGAGGCGCAGGGCTACTCGGTCGGATTCACCAATGGCTGCTTCGACCTGCTGCATCCGGGCCATGTCTCGCTCATCGCGCAGGCGCGCGCGGCCTGCGACCGGCTCTTCCTCGCGCTCAACACCGACGCGTCCGTCAAGCGCCTCAAGGGCCCGACCCGCCCCGTGCAGAACGAACTCGCGCGGGCGCAGGTGATCGGAGCCGTCAAGGGGGTAGACGCCGTCGTGCTCTTCGACGAGGAGACGCCGCAGCGCATCATTGAGCAATTGCAGCCCGACGTCCTGGTGAAGGGGGCGGATTACCAGGAAGATCAGATCGTCGGCGCGGACGTCGTCCGCGCGCGCGGCGGAAAGATCGTCCGCGCCAATCTCACCGAGGGGCAATCGACCACGCGCATTCTCCAAGACGCTTCTCGATAAAGTCCGCTCTAAAGCCGTTTCCGTATCAATGCGAAGCGTGAGTCGGGCTTGGGACGGCCCGCGCCTCGGCCTTCTTCTGCTTGATGACGGCATACGCAAGATTTATGGAGACAATCGCCGCTTTCTTTTTGGAGAGAATGTGATGTTGCAATCAGCCACCGAGACGCCGGGCTTTTTGAGCCGCGAACGCACGATCGCCGGGCCGGGCTTCAATCGCTGGCTGGTCCCGCCGGCGGCTTTGGCCATCCATCTCTGCATCGGCATGATCTACGGCTTCAGCGTCTTCTGGCTGCCGCTCTCGAAGGCGATCGGCGTCACGAGCGCCAAGACCTGCCCCGCTGACATGGGCCTCTTCGCCGAAGCGATCGCCACGAATTGCGATTGGAAAGTCGGCTCGCTCACCTGGACCTTCACGCTCGCGATCGTCTTCCTCGGCTCCTCCGCCGCCGTTTTCGGCCATTGGCTGGAGACGGCCGGCCCGCGGAAGGCGGGGCTCGCCTCGGCTTTCTGCTGGTGCGGCGGCCTATTGATCTCTGCGCTGGGGGTCTATGTCCATCAGCTCTGGCTGATCTGGCTCGGCTCCGGCGTGATCGGCGGAATCGGCCTCGGCCTCGGTTATATTTCGCCGGTCTCGACGCTGATCAAATGGTTTCCCGACCGCCGCGGCATGGCGACGGGGCTCGCCATCATGGGCTTCGGCGGCGGCGCCATGATCGGCGCGCCGCTGGCGAATTATCTCATCGGCTACTTCACGAGCCCGACCCCGTCCACGCCGGCGTTGCTGGCCCCCTTCGGCGCCATCTTCAGCCATCTCGCCAACCCGCACGGGGTCGGCGTCTGGCAAACCTTCTTGGTCCTGGCGTTGATCTATTTCATCTTCATGGTTTGCGGCGCCTTCGGCTATCGCGTGCCGCGCGACGGGTGGAGTCCCGCGGGCTGGACGCCGCCCGCCCCCGCCGCCAACGCCATGGTGACGCATCGCCACGTCCACCTCGAAACCGCTTGGAAAACCCCGCAGTTCTGGCTGCTTTGGGGCGTGCTTTGCATGAACGTCAGCGCCGGCATCGGCGTGCTGAGCATGGCCTCGCCCATGCTGCAGGAGGTCTTCGGCGGCCGGCTGCTCGGCCTGAACATCGGCTTCGATAGCCTCAACGCGGCGCAAAAGGCGCAGATTGCCACGATCGCGGCGGGCTTCACTGGCCTTCTCTCCTTGTGCAACATCTTCGGCCGCATCGGCTGGGCGAGCTTCTCCGACCGCCTCGGGCGCAAGCTCACCTACGCCGTCTTCTTCGTGCTCGGCGGCGTTCTCTACGCGCTCGCCCCGGCGGCGGCGCGGGCCGGGCTGCTCGCGGCCTTCGTGCTCGCCTTCAGCGTCATCCTGACCATGTATGGGGGCGGCTTCGCCACGATTCCGGCCTATCTCGCCGACCTGTTCGGCACGCATATGGTCGGCGCGATCCACGGCCGCCTGCTCACGGCCTGGTCCACAGCTGGCGTGGTGGGTCCTTGGCTCGTCACCTCGTTTCGCGAGCGCCAGCTCGCAGCCGGCGCGCCGCGGGAAGCCGTCTATGACCAGACGATGTATGTGCTGGCCGGACTTCTCGTCGTGGGTTTCGTCTGCGACATCCTCGTGCGACCGGTCGCCGCCAAATATTTCATGACCGACGAAGAGCTGGCGGCCGAGAAGAAGACGAGCGTCGCGGCTATCCGGCAGGAAGACGAAGAGACGCACGCCGACTTCGAGGACTTCGAGGAGGAAGACCGGGAGGGCCGGCCGACGCGCTCACGGCCCACCGAGGCGGCCGCGAAACTGGGGGTAGGCGGCTTGATTGCGATGGTCCTGGCCTGGCTCGCCGTCGGCGGGCCGCTGGCCTGGGGCGTCTGGGTCACGCTGCAAAAGACCGCGGCGATGTTCCACTAACGCCAAGTTGAGCGCGAACTTCTACTCCGACGACGGCGGCGGGTAGCCAATGATCTTCGCCGCCGCCCAGACGGCGAGGCCGATCAGGATCAAGACGATCGCCGATTGATAGGCCCATGCCGCCGGGTTGCTGAGGGGAGAGACCGTCACCATCCCGCTGAGAAAATAGCCCACGCCGATCGCGACGCCGCCGAGGAGCAGGAGTTTTGGGAAGGCGCCGGGACGTTTGAGCTGTTCGATCTTCGCTCTGAAATCGGAAGGAGGCATTTTGCCGGCGTGGGTCCGGAGGCGGAAAATGTCGCTGCTGGTCTCATCATAAAGCGCGATCACGTGATGACGCAATAAGGAGGTCTGCAGCGCCGACAGCTTGGTTTGAGCGCAGATGCACCCCCCGAGCCCGCCGGGAGGCGCGCCTCACCCGCTCAATCCGCCCGCGAGGCTCGGGACGTCGAGCGTCCGGAACCCGTAGTGCTCGAGCCAACGCAGGTCGCCGTCGAAAAAGGCGCGCAGGTCCGGCATCCCGTATTTCAGCATGGCGAGGCGGTCGAGCCCCACGCCGAAGGCGAAGCCCTGATGCACGTCCGGGTCGAGGCCGCAATTCTTCAGGACCTTCGGATGAACCATGCCGCAGCCGAGGATCTCCATAAAATCGTCACCCTCGCCGATGCGCACCTCATCGGCCCCGCGTCGGCAGCGCACGTCCACTTCCATGGACGGTTCGGTGAAGGGGAAGAAGGAGGGGCGGAAGCGCAGATCGAGCGTCTTCACCTCGAAAAAGGCCTTCAGAAACTCCTCCAGCACCCACTTCAGATGGCCCATATGCGTGGACTCGTCGACGACGAGACCCTCAATCTGGTGGAACATCGGCGTATGGGTGCGGTCCGAGTCGCAGCGATAAACTCGGCCCGGGCAGATCACCCGCAGCGGCGGCGGCTGCGTCAGCATCGTGCGGACCTGCACCGGGCTCGTGTGCGTGCGCAGCAGCTTGCGCTCGCCATTGGGACCCGGCGGAAAGTAGAACGTGTCCTGCATCTCGCGCGCCGGATGGCCCTCCGGCACGTTGAGCTTCACGAAGTTGTAGTCGTCGGTCTCGATGTCCGGCCCTTCGGCGACGGCAAAGCCCATGTCGGCGAAGATGACAGCGAGTTCCTCCATCACCTGCGAGACGGGATGCACGCGCCCGCGCTCCTGCGCGCTCGGGGCCGCGGGCAAGGTCGGATCGAGCCTTTCGGCGGCGAGGCGCGCTTCGAGCGCTTGCGCCTCCAGCACGGCCCGACGCTCGGCGAGGCTCGCCGCGACCGCATCCTTGAGCGCGTTGATCTTCGCGCCCCCGGTCTTGCGCTCCTCGGGGGGCATGCGGCCGAGCGTGGAGAGGAGCTCCGAGATCGAGCCCTTCTTGCCGAGCGCCGCCACCCGCACGGCCTCGAGCGCCGCCTCGGAGTCCGCGGCCTCGATGCGGGCGATCAACTCGGACTGAAGGCTTGCGAGATCGGTCATGCTGCGGCTCGGTGGAGATGGGATGCGCGCGCTTCTGCCATGCGAGGGAAGTCATGTCGAGGCGTGCGGCTTGGGGAGCTTGGACACTGTCGGAGTGACGCCCTCCGCGGCCGCTCGTCAAGGCGTGTCCGGCGTCGGCGGTCAGCCTAAGGCCAGACAAGTCGGGGGCTGTTCGGGACTGGGCCGGTTTGACGGGCGACGCCGGATGGGGCAATCCCCAACGCATCGCTAGAAAGTGGTCGCAAACGAGAGACAAATGAGCGAAGCCGAATTGCTGTTTTCCCTTGTGCGTCCGAGCGTCCGTATCGAGGGCCGGCCCCACCGCTTTCCGGTTCGCCGCATCTGGTGCGTGGGCCTCAACTACGCCGCACATGCACGGGAAATGGGCAAGGACCCCACGAAGGAAAGGCCGTTTTTCTTCTCCAAGCCCGCCGACGCCGTCGTCGAGAGCGGGGCGCGAATCCCCTATGCGCCGATGACCGGCAATCTCCATTATGAGATCGAGCTCGTTGCAGCGCTGCGCTCGGGCGGCTCGGACATTTCGCGGGACAAGGCGCTCGACCACGTCTTCGGCTACGCCGCCGGCATCGATCTCACGCGCCGAGATTTGCAAAAGGCTGCGCGGGACGAAGGCAAGCCCTGGGACCTCGCCAAGGGTTTCGACCAGTCGGCGCCCCTCGGCCCCATCCGCACCGCGGCGGAGATCGGCCACCCCGCAGCCGGGCGCATCGCGCTTTCCGTCAATGGCGCGATCCGGCAGCAGGGCGACCTCTCCGACATGATCCTCGACACCGCCGGGATCATCGCGGAACTCTCCCGCTATGTGCGTCTGGAGGCGGGAGATATCATCTTCACCGGCACGCCGGAGGGCGTCGGACCGTTGCGCCCCGGCGACGTTGCCGATGGCGAGATTGAGAAGGTCGGCTCGGTGCGTGTCGAGATCGCGCGATGATGCTTGGCGGCTTAACAGAATTTCGTCGCGCAATTTATAATAAGGACATTTGCAAAACTTCATATCCCGCCTAAGCTGGCGGCAAGGAGATTCCCGCCTGCATGGACGACGCCGAGCAGAAGCTCAATCACGCGACCTTGACGCAGCTCGCGCGGGCGGGCGCGGTGCGGGAGGTGCGCGCGATCGGACAGAGAGGCGGCTGGCTCCTCGCCATCAGTTTCGGCGCGCAGTCCGGGGTCCGGCTCTGCGCGCAGCGCTCCGGCGAGCCTCGCCTCTTTGCGCGCTTCGAAAGCCTCGTCTCGTATCTCCGGGGTCTGAAGATCGACCGCTTCGAGGTGGAGGCCTCCCACTTCGAGGCCAAGGCGGCGCCGTCGCGTCGCCGGCCGGACCGCGCCGAGGCGCTCCGCCGCGTGCATCGCGCCGCGGCCTCCGGGACGCCCCTGCCGCAGGCGCTGGAGGCGGCGGTCCGGGAGGCCGACGCGCCCAATGCCCAATGGCTTTCGCACAAAGACCTGAAGCGGGAATGGGCGGCGGTGCGCGAATCGCTACTGGCCGACGAGGCCTCCTCATGAAGCTGCGTTGGCTGCGCCGCGCCTCAGACGATTTGTTGCACCACGCGGATGAGATCGCGCTGGTGAGCCCCCGCGCGGCGATCGAGGTGACGGACCGGCTGCTCGCCGCGGCCGAGGCGCTGCGCGACGGGCGCGCGGCCGGCCGTCCGATCGGCGACGGAGTCCGCGAGCTGCGGGTCGCGGGGACGCGGCTCTCGCTCTTCTACCGAATCAATCAGGAGGCGGAGCGTGTCGAGGCGCTGCATGTCGCCCAGGCCGCCGACCCGTGGCCGGCGGAGGGAGCGGAACGACGCTTTCCGCTGGCTCCGCTGTAAGCGTGTCCCCGGAAAAGTGCAAAGCGGTTTTCTGGTAAGGACAAGCTCTAAGTTCTGATTTAGAGCGCGTCCTTTTCGATTGCGTGATATCGCGCGATCGGGACCGGCTCTACGAATTGCCGCTCTATTTCGCCTTCAGCACCTGTCGGCATTCCGCGGGCAGGCCCGACATGGTCATCGGCGGCCAGGTCTTCCCCGAGGGCTTCCAAGCCAGGATCTGCGGCGTGAACCAATGGGCGAGCGAGGCGTCGCAGCCGTCGCCCGGCGGGACCGGCGCCTGCTCCGTGCAGGCCTCGGCGTCTTTCGGACAGAAGAGCCGCACGTGGAAATGATAGTCGTGCCCGAAATAGGGGCGCACCTTGTGCATCCAGGGCTGGCCAGCCGCGACGCGACACATGGCCCGCTTGATCGCGGCGTTGACGAAAATGCGCTCCACCGCCGGGTCCTCGGCGGCGGCGCGCACCACGGCGACATGCCCTTCCGTCCAGCCGGGGACGACATCGCGCCTATCCTCGCGCACCATCTCCGTCGCTGACATTTCCTCGCGCTCGACCGGGGTCAGCTCGCGCGCCGGCATCGGCGTAAGCCAGATGTCGACGTCGAGTCCGATCTGATGCGAGGCGTGGCCGCCCAGCATGGGGCCGCCGCGCGGCTGCGACATGTCGCCGATCAACAGACCTGGCCAGCCGCTGGCGCGGCTCGCCGTCTCCGAAAGGCGCTCGATGAAGGCGATGAGTTGCGGATGGCCCCAATTGCGGTGACGCGATAGGCGCATGACCTGCCAATGCGGCCCGTTGGGCGGCAGCTCGACGCCGCCGGCGAGACAGCCGTGCGAATAGAAGCCGATCGGCTCAGGGTCCATCGGCGCCCCGCTGGTTGCGCGGCCGAACAGCTCTCGAGCCGGCGTCTTGGGGTCGGAGGGATTGGCCAGCGGCGGCAGGGGCTTGGGATCGACCGTACCCTTGTCCTGAGCGGTCGCCGGGGAGCTGACGAGCGCCGTAACAATGAGCGCCCAGCAGTAGCGGTCTAGCATGCGCGATCCCCGTCGCAAGTGAAACGAGCCTCTCGAATGGGCTCCGATTCTCCGCCGAGTGTCAACCTTAACCAGGGGTTTCGATTGTCCCTTATTGGAGCAGAAGATTATAGAATGGCGAAAGGCGGCGCCGACGCCGTGTAGGGGGTAAAGTCATGCGTTACATGGGGATTCTGCTCGCGACGCTCTTCGGCCTGCTTGGAGTCTCGATCGCGAACGCGAAGGTGAACGTCCACATCGATTTGTCGACGCAAACCATGCATGTCGAGTCCTCGACGGGCAGCTACTCCTGGCCGGTCTCGACGGCGCGGGCCGGCTATTTCACGCCCCGCGGGACCTTCTCGCCGACCTATATGACGCGCATGACCCACTCGACGCTCTATAATAACGCGCCGATGCCGCATGCAATCTTCTTCCACAGCGGCTGGGCGATCCATGGGACGAACGCCGTCGGCCAGCTTGGTCGTCCGGCGTCGCACGGATGCGTTCGCCTCTCTCCCGCGCACGCCGCGCAGCTCTATTCCATGGTCGAGGCCGAGGGCGCGACCATCACGATCGGCGGCGCGCCGCCGGCTTCGGCGCGTTATGCCGCTCGCAGCCACGGCCCGCGCTTCGCGGCGCATCGCGGCGGCGCGCTCGCCTATGCGCCGACGCGACGCGCCGCCCATCGTTCGATCAAGGCATGGCAGGCGAATCCCACGGGCGGGTTCCCCGGATTCTGAGGGATAGCGGTCAGCTCGGACCCGTGGTCGAGGGCTGATCGGTCTGGAATTTGGGCGCGCGCATCAGGGCATGCTTCAGCGAGACGAGCGCGCGCCCGAGCGCAATGGCCGATCCGACGAGCGGCGTGATCAAGAACCCAACCCAAGAGTGCGCGTTGGCGCGCTCCTCGGCGGCGCCGTAGGTGAGGCGCGGATTCTCCATCGACGGCGTTTCGAGCGTTCCCGCCATCCAATCCCAAACCGCGAGCACGCTGCCGAGGTTGCGGTTGAAGTGCTTGGGGTCGTCGGAATGATGAATTTGATGATGGGCGGGGCTCATGAACACACGCCCCCAGACTCCGCCGAAGGGAATCCAGAATTGCGAATGCTGGAGGTGGCCGATGGTCCAGAGAAAGACCAGGAAGATGAGGTTTTTCCCGTCAATCGAAATGATGTCGATCCTGCGATCGAACAGCCAGGCCAGCACGCCCCACGCGCCGCCGATGAACAGGGCCAGCATGTAGCCGAAGATCAGATTGTCGACCGGATGATTTCGATAATTCGTCAGGGGTGTGAGCACCTCGGCGGTGTGATGCACCTTGTGAAGCTCCCACAAAAACGGAACACGATGCTTCAGATAGTGATCGACGAAGTAGCCAAGCTCGTAGGCGAGAAACAGCACGAGCGTGGACATCGCCCGCATCGTCGCATCGTGACCCGTCACTGGCCAGACCGGACCGAAGAGGCTCTTCAGCGCGGCGCTCACGGCCATCGAAACGGCGTTTGAGGAAAGCGCAAGGGACGCAAAGATCGGCGGCGCGATGAGCACGCTCAGGATCACGAGCTTCACATCCGCGTAGAAGGATTCATGCCGTAGGAGGCGCCAATTGAAGATGGCGCGGCTGATGGCTTTGAAATTGGCGCAGCCTCGGCGCGCCTTGTGGCGATAGGCCAAAGCGAAGACGGCGACGCAAAAGCTTGTCGCCAGCGAATAGACCGACAGAATGGAGCCGGGTGCAAACAGCTCGGTGCGGATCGGGTTCAGCCAAAAGCGGATCGCGCCGTGCAGTTCCATTCGCTAGCTTTCCGATACTGGGACCTGGGGGTTTCGTCCCCTCTTTCACGCTCGGAGAATTTGCCGGACGCATCCCAACAGGAGGATACAACCGCCTCCGTCGCTTTTCCAGCGGCGGCAAGGGGGGCGGGGCTTCAGATCACGCGCGGCCTGCGTTCCGCTGTCTCGCCTCAGGTTCTATAGTCGCGGCCGGGGGCCTAAGGGCGAGGGTGGAGCTTATGCGCATTCGGGAATTCGGCGTCGAACGCTGGCTCTATCTCTACGAGAACGACTGCGAGCTCAACCTTGCGGAGACTTGCGTCGAGTCCCTCACCCTCGGCGAGCTATTGAAGATTGCGGGCAAGGAAGAGTCCCTGCTTCGCGAAATTCTGCCGATGAAGCTCACCTACGGCGTGATTGATGGCACGGAGCGCCTGAGAAGCAATATCGCTTCGCTGTATGAGAACCAGCGCGCGGAAAATGTGCTGATCGCGCATGGCGCAATCGGCGCGAATGCGCTCGTCTACGAGACGCTTGTCGAACCCGGCGATCAGGTCATCTCGGTACAGCCGACCTATCAGCAGCATTACTCGATTCCCGAGAGCATCGGCGCAAAGGTGGACATTTTGCGCTTGCGCGAGGAAAACGCCTTTTTGCCCGACCTCGACGAATTGAGAGGAATGATTACGCCGTCGCTGCGCGTGATCGCGATCAACAATCCCAACAACCCCACCGGCGCCCTGATGGACCGCGCGTTCCTCGAACAGATTGTTCAGATCGCGCGCGCCGCGGGCGTTTATGTTTTGAACGACGAGGTCTATCGCGGCACGGCTCAGGAAGGCGACGGCTTCACGGCGTCCATCGCGGATATTTATGAAAGAGGCATCAGCACGGGCAGCATGTCGAAGACCTGGTCGCTCGCAGGCCTGCGGCTCGGATGGATCGTTGCGCCGACCGACCTGCTTCGCCGCATCGAGATCCACCGCGACTACAATACGATCAGCGTCGGCATGCTGAATGACCTGCTCGCTTCGATCGCGCTCGAAAACCGAGGCGCGATTTTGAAACGCAATCGCGAAATCCTGCGCGCGAATCTCGCGCTTCTCGACGGATGGCTCTCCAAGGAGCCGCGTCTTTCCTATGTGAAGCCGAAAGCCGGCACGACGGCGTGGCTTCGCATCGGCGTCAAGATGACCTCACGCGATTTTTGCGTCTCGCTCCTCGAGAAGACAGGCGTGCTGCTCGTGCCCGGAAGTGCGCTGGAGGGCGAGGGCTACGTGCGGATCGGCTATGCGAACAACCGCGACGTGTTGGCGGCGAGCCTCGCGAGGATGTCGGAGTTTCTGTCTTCCTGCCGGCCATAGCGTCAAACGACGGTCTCGCCCGCGCCCCGCCTCCAAATCGCCATTGCCCGCCGGATGGATCGGGCGGGGAGGATTTTTCGCTCGTTCGGTGTTCTTGGCAACGCTTCGCCATATGGCGTCTCCGACGGCGTTATGCGTTTACATTCAGTATGTTGTATATCACATGGTAATCCGCCGTTAACGGCGCGTCGGCATCGTCTTGCGCGGGACGGAGCGGGCAATTCCGCCGGTATGACCACGCGCTTCGGGCGCCGAGGCGGGCATTTCAGGGACATCATGAGCGAGATTGTCGAAACACTCGTCATCGGGGCGGGTCCGGCCGGTCTCACCGCCGCCTATCGGCTGGCGAAGGAGGGCCGCGAGGTTTTGGTGCTCGAACGCGATCCCCTTTATGTCGGCGGCATCAGCCGCACCGTGCGCCACAACGGATTCCTATTTGATATCGGCGGCCATCGCTTCTTCTCGAAGTCGAAGGAGATCACGGATCTTTGGAGCGAGATCCTGCCGGACGATTTCCTGGAGCGTCCCCGGCTGTCGCGCATCTATTACCGGGGCGCCTTTTACAACTATCCGCTCAGAGCCCTAGAGGCGTTGCGAAATCTCGGAGCTTTGGAGAGCGCGCGCTGCGTCGCCTCCTTCGCCGTCGCCAAAGCCTTTCCGGTCAGAAACCCTCGCTCCTTTCACGAGTGGGTGCGCAATGAATTCGGCGAGAGGCTCTTCGCCATCTTCTTCAAAACCTACACTGAGAAGGTGTGGGGTATGGGCTGCGACAGGATTTCCAGAGATTGGGCCGCCCAGCGCATCAAGGGCCTCAATCTCGGCGCGGCGATTCTCGACGGCCTGCGCCGTTCGTTTGGCCTGCGCAAGAGCGCAGGCCGAGGCGCCAAGTCGCTGATCGAATCCTTCCGATACCCGCGCCGCGGTCCTGGCATGATGTGGGAGGCGGCGGCCAAAAAGATCGAGGATGGGGGCGGCCGGGTGCTGATGGGCTGTTCTGTCGAGACTCTGCGTTATGAGGAAGCGCACGCTCTATGGATCGTCACGGCGCGGCGCGACGATGGCGCCGAGGAAGTTTTCCAAGCGCGTCATCTCGTCTCCTCCGCGCCGCTCCGGGAACTGATGAATTCGCTCAGCCCTGAGCCCTTGAGCCGTTTCAACGCACGCGCTCTAAACTATCGCGATTTCCTGATCGTCGCGTTGATGGGTCGATTGAAGAACGAGATTCCGGACAATTGGATCTACATCCACGATCCATCGGTCAGGGTCGGGCGCGTGCAAAACTTCCGTTCCTGGTCTCCTGAAATGATTCCGGACGCCGTCTCAACCTGTCTCGGATTGGAATATTTCTGCTTCGAAGGCGACGGATTGTGGTCGGCTGAGGACGCCGATCTCATCGCGCTCGCCAAAGAGGAGATCGGCCGTATCGGCCTGATGGATCCCGCCGACGTCTTCGACGCCTGCGTCGTGCGCCAGCCCAAGGCCTATCCGGTTTATGATGAAGCTTACGCAAGCCATCTGCAGGCGATCCGCCTCGAGATCGGGATGCGCTACCCGACATTGCATCTCATTGGCCGCAACGGCATGCACAAATACAACAACCAGGACCATGCGATGATGACGGGGTTGCTCACGGCGCTGAACATCATCGCCGGGCAGAAAATCCACGACGTCTGGCGGGTCAACGAAGACGCGGAATATTCGGAAGCCGGGATTTCGGGCGTCGAGGAGGCGCTTTCGAGCGAACGCCTCGTGCCGCGTCCGGTGGCCGCAGAATGACGCCTTCCGACGCCTTTCTCCTCGATACAATCAGGCGCGGGGAACTTACGCCTCGCGCCAGGTTCTTCGTTGACCTCTTGCGCTATGGCGCCGCGAGCGCCGCGGCGCTCGTCGTCGACGCGGGAATATTGCTCCTCCTCTTCTCCTTCTTGGGCGTGAATTACCTCGTCGCGGCTTCGATCGGCTTTCTGAGCGGACTCGGCGTCGTCTATGTGCTGAGCGTGCGCTACGTCTACGACGACGCTCGCGTGCTGCGGCCCGCACAGGAAAGCGCAGGGTTTCTCGTAACGGGTCTGATTGGACTCCTCCTCACGCAGGCGTCGATGGCGATTCTCGTCAGCGCCGGCGGTCTTCCGGTTGGCGGGGCGAAGATCGCGACCGTCGCCCTGGCCTTCCTGTTCAACTTTCTCTCGCGCCGCACGCTGCTCTTTTCCAGCGTATCAGAGCGCGGACCTCGGGTCTCGTCATGGCAAGGACAAGCCCGGCCATGACGGTATCCAGGTTCTTTAGTCAGGCAATTCCCTTCCGTCGGCAGGAGGGAAGCGAGGCGCTCCCGAAACTCCATCTGCCCTACTGGGTGCTGATCCTGCTTGCGCTCGCAGCCTCGGAAGCGATGCTCACATCACATGCGCTCGAAGTCGTCAAAACCGGCGCCTTCTTGGACACCGACGACGCGATGCGCGCCGTGCAGGTTCGCGATCTTCTCGCCGGTCAGGCCTGGTTCGACATGACCGCCTACCGGCTGGATCCGCCGCGAGGCGTGTTCAGTCACTGGAGCCGAATCGTCGATGCGCCTTTGGCGGTCGGCGAGCTGCTGCTCCGCTTTTTCCTCTCTGAGCCGATGGCCGAGCTTGGCGCTCGATTACTTTTCCCGATGGCGATGCTCGCAGCGCTCTTTGCGCTTTCGCCCTGGTTCGCGCGCACGCTCGACGCCAAGGCCAACGCCGCGCTCGCCGTGCTGCTCGCCGTTTATTCCCAGCTCTACTCGCAATTCCTGCCGGGCCGCATCGATCATCACGCGCCGCAAATCGTGCTGTTGATGGCCTGCGCCGGCTGCTTCCTGCGCGGCCTCGATTCGGCGCAGGCGCGATGGATGGCGGGAGCGTCCTTCGTCATGGCGGTCTCCATGGCGATCAGCCTCGAGAACCTCCCCTTCTTCGCCGTGATGCTTCTCGCCCTGCCGTCCCTCTTCGTGATCGACGGCGACAAGATGCGCGCGCAGCTCGCCTGGTTTGCCGCCGCTTCCGTCGTCGCCTTTCCCGCGGCCTATGCGGCGACCATCGCGCCACAACGTTACGGACTCACGGCCTGCGACGCCTATTCCGCCGTGCATATCCTCTCGATCGCCGTCGGCGTCGCCGGGCTCGCCGCTCTGGCGGCGCTTTCGGAGAGACTCGCCAGCGTCGCATCGCGTGCGGCGGCGATCGCCGTCATCGGCGCTATGGTCGGCGCGACATTTCTTGAAATCGCGCCGCAATGCGTCGGCGATCCGCTTGGCGGCGTCGATCCTCTCGTCCGCGACATCTGGCTCGCCCATGTAAACGAGGCGCTGCCGCTCTGGAGGGATTGGCATAAGGCGCCGGTGTTGGTGATCGCGACGGCGGTTCCGGTCATTCTCGCGATGATCGCGGGCGCGGTGCGGTTCGCGCGCGCGCGGGGCCTGAGTCGGCGACGCTGGGGCGTCGCGCTCGCCCTCATGTCGATCGGCTTTGCGCTCGGCTTTTTCTGGCAGGTGCGCATTTTCACCTCGGTGACGCCGCTCGCGATGGCGCCGCTCATCGGCGTCGCATCCGGCCTCGCCGAACGGCTCGGCGCGCGCTTCGGGCCTGCGACGCGCGCGCTGATTGCGATCGTGGCCTGCATCGTCATGTCGCCGGTCGGCCTCGCGGCGCTGCTGCCCACCCCGGCCAACGCCAAAAGCGCAGAGAAAAGCGAGCGCGTTTGCCTCACGCCAGAGGCGCTCTCGCCGTTGCGAGGCCTCCCACCCGGGCGCGTCGCAGCGTCTCTCGATTTCGGCCCCTATGTTCTAGCGTATACGCCGCATGGCGTTTTCGCCGGCCCCTACCATCGTGACAATCACGGCAATCGAGTCGTGATCGACGCCTTTCTCGCCGAACCTCGCCAAGCGGAGACGATCCTGCGGGAGGCCGGCGCCACGCTCGTCCTCTGGTGCGCGCATGAGCCGCTGGGGTTCGCCGATCGCGCGCCCGACGGGCTCGCGGCGAAACTTTCACGCGGCGAGGCGCCGGACTGGCTGGAGCGGCTGCCGCAGTCGACGGAGGTTTTGGCGGTCTATGCTGTGAGAAAGTAGCCGCCCGCCCCTCACGCCATCGCCGCCGCCTTCAAGATGCAGATCATCGTCGCCCGCGCCGGGACCGGGCCGAGGTTGCGGATCACATGCGCGCGGTCGCAGCGATAGCGCAGCGTCTCGCCCGCCTTGACCGTCTCGACCCCTCCGTCGACCTCGACGGTCAGCTCTCCCTCGGAGACCGACAGGCTTTCGACGGAGCCGCGCTGATGCGCTTCCGACTCCAGCACCCCGGCGGGCTCGGCCGCGAAATCATAGACCTGCAGCCATTCGACGGTCTTGATCCAGCCGATGATCGCCAGCCGGCAGCGGCCGTCGTCGGAAACCAGGATCGGCGTGTCGGCCCTGGAGGTCTTCTCCAGAAAGGGCTCATCGGCCGCGCTTTGCAGCACGCGCTCGATCGAGACGTCGAGCGCCTGGGCGAGCCGCCAGATGGTCGCGAGCGTCGGATTTGTCTCGTTGCGCTCGATTTGGCTGATGATGGATTTGGCGACGCCCGACTGCTGCGACAGCTCGGAAAGCGACAGATTATAGGCTTTGCGCAGCCGCTGCACGGTGGCGCCGAGCTGGCCCGAAAGCGCCAGCGCCCCGGCCTCCATGATCTTCTGTTTTTCCTGCCCCTCGACGCCCATGAGGGCCGCTCCCCGTCCTGTGCGGACGGCAGGATAGCCGTTTCCGTTCGGAATAGCGAACGAGGATCCGAATGGCCTCTCCCTTTAGCCGGGAAGAGGCCATCAGAAGGGGGACGTCTAGGAGTTGAGCTCGCCGATGTGGCTTTGCGCGTAGAGCTGGACGCCGAGCTGCTTGATGAGCTCCTGCTGCGTCTCGAGGAAGTCGATGTGACCTTCCTCGCTCTTGACGATTTCCAGGAAGAGCTTCTCCGAGACGCGGTCGTTGATTGAGAGGCAATAGGCGGCCGCCTCGATATACATTGCCCGCGCCTCCATCTCGGTGGTGAGGTCGGCCTTGATGATCTCCTCGACGCTTTCGCCGATCTTCAGAGGATCGAGCGTCTGCATGTTCGGGAAACCTTCGAGGAAGAGGATACGCTTCACGAAGTCGTCGGCGTGCTTCATCTCTTCGATCAACTCTTCGCGCCACTTCTTGGCGAGCTCGCGATAGCCCCAATTGTCGAAGAGGCGGAAGTGAAGCCAGTATTGATTGACGGCGGTGAGCTCGGCGCGAACGCCGCGGTTGAGATAGTCGATAACCTTCGCGTCGCCGCGCATGCTTGATTCCTCCTACAAATTTCCCGTGCGCGGCTCAGGCCGCCGCCCGCTCGTCGGCGTCGCATGACCCGCATGCGTCGCCGCCGCAGGCTTCCTCGCCGCCGCTACAGCCTTCGATGGCGGCGGCTATGTTGCGCGCACAGCGCCCACATTTCGCTTCACAGCCGAGACTGCGGAACAGTCCCCCGACACTGGGGCGCCCGCCGGAGGCGAGCGCGGCCTGGATTTCGCGATCCGAGAGCACGTTGCAGGAGCAGAGTATCATCGGCGGCCCTAGTTTGGAAACATTACAAACTGCTTTTTCTTTCAGCAGTTTATGCGGTCTCGTCCAAAACTGCAAAGCCTTTTCGTCGCTTTTCCGACGCGGCGCTGTTCGAGGAAGTGAGGAGCAATCGCCGTGCCGACCGAAGCGAACCCTACTCCGTGCGTGCGACTCATCTGTGTCAGCGGAAGACGAACGGCGATGTCCGTCATCGCGCTCCCTGAGGTTTTTTAAGGAATTGGCGCGACCGCAGCTTCGATTTCCTTCTAGCGCGAAGACTTAGCGAGCTGGAAATCTTCCAGACTGCGCGGCTTCGCCCGCGCTCATTTCTGTCCCTTGGGAACGTTTTGCGCGAATGTTTGTTCGCCGAGCGTCGTCAGCGCCCGCCGCAAAGCGTCATCTTTGATCCCCTGGGTGGCCGCTTCGGCGCGCGCCCGAATCGCGGGGTTTGGCTGCGGGAGGTCGCGCCGTCGCTTTGGCGCGGCGCGGCGAAGCGGCTCCTGGCGAATCGCGATGCGCGCGACGCATCGCCAGCCGAGATGCGCATTGACCCGGTCGATGAGAGCGCCGGCCATGTGCTGCACGTCCAGCCCAAAGCCCGGCTCGACGCGCAGCATCAGCGTCGCGGCCTGACCGGGCGCTTCCTTCACGGGATTTTTCGGGCGCGGGGGCCATTTGAGGCGCTCCGGCTCGCAGATGGCGGCGAGCCGCGCCCCGACGATCGTCTCCCATTGCGTCAGCAACGCCGTCTCGCCAAAGCCCTGCTTGGCGATGAGCGGATCCAGCGTACGATTGACGAAATCGGCGAGCCGGCGCGCCTCGGGACGCGATCGCTTTGCAATGTCCATTGTCGTCCCCGCGAAGACCCTGGTTTATAAGGCCTGCGCCGCCGCGAGGCGAGCTTGCCTCAAGGTCCCGGACGTGGCGCAGAAGGCCAAGACCCTCAATCTAAATGCGGAGCCGCCGCTCGGGCGCGGCCTGCTCGACTGGTGGGACCGCGAGCGTCGCGATCTTCCCTGGCGCGCGGCTCCGGGGCGGCGCGCCGATCCTTATGCGGTGTGGCTCTCGGAGATCATGCTGCAGCAGACGACCGTCGCGACGGTCAAGGGTTACTTCGCGCGGTTTCTGGCCCGCTGGCCGACCGTCGAAACCTTGGCGGCCTCGCCGCTCGAGGACGTGCTCGCCCAATGGGCGGGGCTCGGCTACTACGCCCGCGCCCGCAATCTGCACGCTTGCGCAATCGCCGTCGCTCGCGATCACGGGGGACGTTTTCCGCGCCGCGTGGCCGAACTGCGCGAGTTGCCGGGCGTCGGCGCCTACACGGCCGCAGCCATCGCCGCGATCGCCTATGACGAGCCCTGCATCGCCGTCGACGGCAATGTCGAGCGCGTGATCTCCCGCCTTTACGCCTTGCGGGAGGCGGGCCCAGCTCTGAAACAAGAGGTCGAGCGGCGCGCGGCCTTGCTCTTGCCCAGCGCCCGAGCCGGGGATTTCGCACAGGCCATGATGGATCTCGGCGCGACAGTCTGCCGGCCGCGCTCTCCCGACTGCAGTCGTTGTCCCTGGTCGCCCGCTTGCGAAGCACGGCGCGCTGGGACGCCCGAGGATTATCCCGTCAAGGCCGCGAAGACGGCGAAGCCGCATCGTCGCGGCGCCGCTTTCGTGTTGCTCAAAGGCGATGAGGTGTTGCTGCTGCGCCGGCCAAATGCAGGCTTGCTCGGCGCCATGACGGCCTTTCCGACGACCCCGCTCGTTGAGGATGTGGCCCTCGAAGCGCAGCTTGCGCACGCGCCACTCAAGGCGCGCTGGCGCCGGCTCGACGGCGCCGTGCCGCACGCATTCACGCATTTTTCTTTGGAGCTTACCGTTTACGTCGCGAAAGGCGGCGCCGGCGCAAAGGGTCTTTGGGCGCCGACCGCGACGCTGGACGAACAGGGTTTGCCGACCGTGATGCGCAAGGTCGCCGTCCACGCGGGGTTGATCGCCACGCGACGCCGCGACGGAGAGAAATGAGATGACGCGACGCGGCGGCTCCATCGAGGTCGAGATTGGCGATGACGCTTTTCGCGTGCTCGCCTGGGGACGCTGTGTGACGATCCCTTTCGCGCCAGCGCCAGAAGATGCGGAGGACGAGGGTGATGTCGTGGTCTCTCTCGACGAGATCGAGCACTGGGACGCCCCAGACGCGGAGGTCCTGATCTCGCTGGAAGAACTTGGGAAAATCCTGGATGCGATAGAGCGCGAATGCGACAAGCGCCTGCTTGTCGTCGCGTTCGAGTGAGGGCTCAGAGAGCTTCGCGCCGAGTTGGGACGCGAAGGCTCAGATCAGAGCCAGAATGCTCGATGAGAGAAAATAACCGAGTCCACCGCCCAAGGTGACGCCGGCTAGCACGTCGCTCGGGTAGTGATGACCTGTGGCGATGCGCGACCAGGACATGCCGCAAGCCATGATGACGGCCGAAAGGAAAGCGGCGGGCCAGAGCAGGACGATGGGCGTGAGCACCCCGACGAGCGTCATCGCATGGCCGCTGGGAAAGGAGTGCTCGTCCAGCGTCCGCAGCAGAGACGGAAGGCTCGGGTCTACGGCGAAGGGCCGCGGCCGTTTGAAGCGCTTCTTGATCACGGGGTAGAGCAAATGCAGCGCGGCGGCATTGACGCCCGCGAGCAGGGCCATGAGCTTGCCGCCGTTCCAGCCGAGCAGCCCGAAAATCCCAGCTGCGATGAAGAGGTAGATCCAGCCGTTGCCGAGCTTGCTGATCGCCACGGCGGCGGGCCTGCCAAGCGCAGAGCCCTCGGCGTTCAGCTTGCGCACGAGGTTCAGATCGACCTCGATCAGGTGCGAGGCCCAGCGACAAAGGACAGGACCGACGGCGCCGAAGCGGGCGAGCCGCGGAAACCGCAAGTCGGGTGAAAGCGAGTGGGGCAAGAACGTCATGACCCCGAGGCTATCGATCTCCTACGGCAACTTTGTCTCGTTTATACGTCGTATGAATGAATCTAACTATGACATTTTGATGACAGTCGGCGCATATTACAGCACCGCAAAAAACGAGGCGGGCGGCGGTTCCAGGACGTTGTGGAAATCTGCGCAGCGAGTGCTCCCGACGAACCAATCCGCCGTCCCGGAGCGCCTCGAGCAGAACCATTAAGGCAAGAGTTGAGCGCTAACGATCGACCAGCAGCTTCTCATAGACCGCGAGGGTCGCCGCGCACATGCCTTCGAGCGAGTAGCGGCTTTGCACGAAGTCTCGCGCTCTCTGCGCCAGCGACTGGCGCGCGGTGGCGGCGAGCGACAGGGCCTGCGCGATGGCGCTCGCCAAGGCTTGCGGATCGCCGGCCGGCACGCGCCAACCCGTGGCCTGCAGCGGATGCGTTTGCGGAGGTGCGCGGACGATCTCCGCGGCGGCGCCGAGATCCGAGACGACGACGGGCGCGCCCATCGCCTGCGCTTCGACCGCAACCCGCCCGAAGGCTTCGGGCGCGGTCGAGGGAACGACGACGACCGCCGCGGCGAGATAGGCGGCCGGCATGTCGGCGCAATATCCCGGGAGGATGACGCGCTCGGTCAGGCCGAGGCGACGGATATTCGATTCGAGCTCGCGCTTGAACGAGTCGCTACGCGCATCGCCCACCATCACGAAGCGAACGTCCTCGAGGCCCTGGGAGAGGATGAGCTGCGCGGCTTCGATGAGCACGAGCTGGCCCTTGCGCTCCGTAAGCCGCGCCGGAAGCAGGACGATGCGGCAGTGCGGCTCGATTTTCCAAGCGGCCCGTAGCTGCTGCACGCTTTGCGCCGACACGACATGCGGGCCGAAATCGTTCAAATCGATGCCGCGCGGAATGACGGCGATGCGACCTTGCGCCTCGGGATGCATCTCCACGATGCGGCGCGCCGTGAACTCAGAATTGGCGATCACCATGTCGCCCGAGGCCATGATCGCATTGTAGCGGCGCTTGACCTGCGAGGTTCCGGAATAGGCGCTGTGGTAGGTCGTGACGAAAGGCACCCCGGCCTGCTTCGTCGCGTAGTAGGCGACCCAGGCGGGCGCGCGGGAACGCGCGTGGACGATATCGACGCCTTCGTCGCGGAGAAGCCGCGCGAGGCGCACGGAGTTCAAGGCCATCGAGAGCGGATTCTTCGTCGCCGCCGGGAAAGGCATCCAGACGCCGCCTTTGCCTTGCAGCTCGCTGACCATGCGGCCGCCCTGCGAGGCGACGAGGCAGCGGGCGCCGACCTGCGTCAGCGCCTGGGCGATGTCGACGGTGGTGCGCTCAGCGCCTCCCGATTGCAGATCGGGTATGATCTGCATGATGGTTCGGCCGGCGATGAGACGCTCGGGCGGCGACGAGTAGGACAAGGCGGAGGACATCGACGTCATGAGCGGAGAAAAGGGCGAGGTTCGCGCCGCGTCAGAAGAGAGAACGCGCCGGAGTTTCGGAGCTTGCGCGGGCCGTGCTTGTTTGGCGACACGCGCGCTATGGGGCTACTGTCTTACGAAACTCCTAAGCAATTATGAGCGCCTTGCGCGCCGTGGAGCGCGAACGCTGCGGCTCGTCGCCGCGTCGCTCGCGCCCGAGGAATCATATCCCGCATGACCACTGAGGCGTCGCTCGATTTTGTGGATGTTCCGCGCGAGGGGGCGCGGTCTTGGCGCATCGCGCGCCGGCTCCGCCGCGCGCCCCAGGACGCTCCAGCCTGCCCAGGCCAGGTCTGGCTCGGCGGCTTCGCCTCCGACATGCTCGGCTCCAAGGCGAGCTTTTTGGACGCTCGCGCCGCCGCGAGCGGTCGCGCGATGCTCCGGTTCGACTACTCCGGCCATGGAGAATCGGCGTTTGACGCTCCCGGCGGTCGCTTCGAGGAGGGAGCGATTGGCGACTGGCTGGAGCAAAGCCTGGCGCTTTTCTTGGCCTCCACCGAGGGCCCCCAGCTCGTGATCGGCAGCTCGATGGGGGCCTGGATCGCGCTGCTGCTGGCGCAGCGGCTTCAGGCGCTTGGCGAGGCGAAGCGGCTGCGCGGCCTCGTGCTGCTCGCGCCGGCCGTCGATTTCACTGAGGAGCTCATCCTGCCGAGCCTCTCCGAGACGGAAAGACAGGCGTTCGATGACGGCAGCGGCAAGATCATCAGGCCGAGAGGCCCCGACGGAAGCCCGCCCCTGACCCGCCGTCTGCTGGAGGAGGGCCGCAAGCATCTGCTGTTTGGCGGGCAGTTCCGCTCGCATGCGCCGGTGCGCATCCTTCAGGGGGTCCGAGATGAGGTCGTACCCTGGCGTCATGCTTTTCGGGTCGCCGAAAAGCTCGCCGCCGATCCGGTCGTCGTGACGCTCGTCGCGGAGGGCGACCATCGGCTCTCGCGTCCCGAAGACATGGAGCTCATCGCGCAAGCGTTGGAGCGTCTCGAAGCCGAGGCGCCGGCCGCATAGGCCAACAATCAGGGCTTCGCCCCGGTGATGTCGGGGAAATAGGTTTCGAGGATCCGGTCGCGATAGGCTACGAGGTTGGGCGTTTTCTCCATCGCGTCGCGCAGCGGCGACTCCCAGATCGGGGCGAGCCCCGCCGCGATGAAGGCGAAGAAGGTCGCGTCGGCGCCGCAGGGCGCGTCGCCGAAGAAATAGGGCTTGTCCCCTAAGAGCGTCGCGAGCGTCTCAATGTCCCGGAGCCCGAGTTGGGTCGTCTCTTCATCCGTGTAGCGGCCGGTCCCTTGGGCGTACAACGCCTTGCGAACCTTGCCGCGCACCAGGTTGCGAATGAACGGCCGCAGCAGGGCGGGCGCGCTCTGGAAGAGTCGCGCCGGACCGCGCGCGAAGTTCGCGTCGTCGAGCCAGCGCCCGCGCACGGCGATCCAGTAGAGGTGATCCTCGCACATCTTTTCGGCGGCCCAGGCGATCGCGCGCTGTTCCGGGGTGAGCCCCCTGTCGAGATCGATCCCGCGGGTCTTCTCGATGCGCCAACGGATGAGCGTCGAGTTGGCGACAAAGGCTCCATCGTCGTCGACGATATAGGGAAGCTTGCCCTTTGGGGCGCGTTGCAGGCCGGAGCGATCCTCGACATAGTCGAGTCCGGCGAGCTTCAGGAGCAGCATCGTCTTGACGACGAAGGGGCTGAAGTCCGGCAGGCCGGGACCGCGACCGAAGCAGTAGAGCCTAATCATCTAGCCGCGCCCCATCGTGCAAGAACGCTCAGGCGTGAACAGCGCCGCCGGATCGAGAGCGCCTAGCGAGCCTCTACAGAGCAGATTGAGTTTTGGGTCAATTTGCAGAGATCGGTCGGCCGTTTCCAAACGCTAGTGCCGACTGCCCGTACGCACCCGATAGGCGCCGTCGTCGGCGCGAATGAAGGTTTCCTCGACCTGGGGATGACGTACGGGATCTCCGGAAGTATCGATCACCAAATTTTGCTCGGATACGTAGGCGACATACTCGGTGTCGGCGTTCTCGGCGAAAAGATGATAGAAGGGCTGATCTTTGCGCGGCCGGACTTCCTCTGGAATCGAGAGCCACCATTCCTCGGTGTTCGAGAACACGGGATCGACATCGTAGATGACGCCACGGAACGGGTAGCGGCGGTGACGCACGACCTGCCCGATCGCAAATTTGGCGATGCTCTGTATCGGCATGGCACTCGACGTGGGTTGCAGCCCCTTCTTCTAAAATTCGTAACGCGAAGGCCCGGGTCCGTCAACGGCGTCGAAGCGACGCGGAGGGGCCCGGCAAGCTTGGGCGGCGCTGCAGACGCTTACGCCGTCGCGAGGATCGGTATACTCTCTCGCAGGCCCAGATTCGCGCGAGCCTGGTCGCGCGGCGCAGAGCGCGAGGAGAAAGATGTCCGGCAAGGCGCAAAGGACGCTCACCGTCTACCGTTATCTGACCGGCCCCGACGATGCAGCCTTCTGCCATCGCGTCACGCAGGCGCTCAGCGCGGGATGGTCACTCTACGGCTCGCCGACGCTGGCTTTCGACGCCGCGAAGGGATGCGTGATCTGCGGCCAAGCCGTGACCAAGGACCTCGAGGGACGCGAATATTCGCCGGAGTTGAAACTCTCGGAGCTTTAGCGCGTCCCGATCGCGTGGAATCACGGGGTCGAACCGGACCTCCCAGAAGGGATGCCTGGAATTATATGAAGTTTGCGCTTGAACAAGGCGCCTCGAGCAGAGGCGCATAGGCGGCTCCATGCAGTGGCGGGACGAAGGCTTCGTCATCGGGGCGCGGCGTCATGGCGAGACGTCGGCGCTGCTCGAATTGATGACGCGCGAGCATGGCCGACATCTCGGTCTGGTGCGTGGCGGCGCCGGCAAATCCATTCGTGGCGCGCTTCAACCCGGCAATGACGTCGACGCCCTTTGGCGCGCCCGCCTCCCGGAGCAGCTCGGGATCTTCGTCGTCGAGCCGTTGCGCGCCCGCGCGGCGTCGCTCATCGAACACGGCCACGCGCTTCATGGGGTCGGCCATCTCTGCGCGCTGCTGAGGCTGCTGCCGGAGCGCGATCCCCACCCGGACATCTACGAAATGGCCCGCGCGATCGCCGAAGTCCTCGCCCTGAAGGATCGCGCGCCGGCGCTTCTCGCGCGCTTCGAGATCGCTTTGCTGAGCGCCTTGGGTTTCGGGCTCGATCTCGACGCTTGCGCGCTCACCGGAGTGCGAGACGATCTGGCTTATGTATCGCCGAAGAGCGGACGCGCCGTTTCTCGCGCGGCCGGCGCTCCCTGGCGGGCAAGGCTATTGCCTTTCCCCGCCTTCCTGCAAGCCGCGCCGAGTTCATCGGCGCCCGACTTCGAGGAGCTCGCCGCGGCGTTCCGCCTGACGGGCCATTTCCTGCGCCGCGACGTCTTCGATGCCCGCGGCACCGCGATGCCGCATGCGCGCGAACTCTATGTTAGAGCGGTGACAACGGCCCCCTGATACGCGGCGCGACTGACTATTTTCCGGTCTCGCTCTGCGCTTTTTGCTCGGAATCAACGGCCGCTTGGGCTGGCCGAATCTTCAGCATCTTGTCGATCGCGGTCAGCGCCCCGCGGTGGCTCCAGTCGACGGCGCGGGTATGGGCGAGCGCGAGGAATTCGGTCGTCTTGTGCGGGAGGGCGCCGCCGCCTTGGAAGACCTGGACACCCTTCTCGGTGACGACCAGATCGCCTTGACGAAGGGTCGGATCCGAGAGCAGCGCCTTGGCGTCTCCGTGCGAACTCGAGGCGACGTGGCAGCTGCAACTCGCCGGCTTGCCGTCCTGCTCTTTGAATTTTGCGAGCAACTGCGCGTAAGACTCGCCGTGGCGGGCCTCCTTCGCCTTGTCGACGTCGTCGACGCCCGGAGCCAGCACGAAGAGCTTCGTCTCGGCGTCGGGGCACGCTGCATTGCACACGGCTTCGCGCGACGCAGGATTGTAACCGGCATAGGCCGCGGCTCTGCCGAAGGAGTAGCCATCGCAAGCGCGCACGCAAATGGTTCTGACGAAAAGCGGCGTGGAGAACCCCGAGCCTGGGGGAAGCGCCGCCGAATACCCGGATTTGTGCAGGATGGACGGAATGTTCTGCGCGTCCGAGGCGACCGCCCACCGATGGTCCGGCCTATGGTGAACGTGACGCGGCCTGATTTCATGTCGCCGTCGCGACCCGTACTCACCGCTTGGCCGCGGCGAATAGCCGTAGTCACCATAGTTGAAGCCGGAGCCGCCGAAGTCGTCGAAAAGGAACGCCCAAGCTTTGTTACGAGGCGCGTCGAACGCCAACAACCCGAGGACGATCGCTAGGTAGGTGAGGAATTTCGAAGCGCCGCAGCGGTCAGAAATGCGCAAAATGTAGACGCTGGCCGACAGAACGCTGTTTACATAGTAACGCGGGCGCATTGCTTAAGGTCCGGTTTACGGGAGAGGACCTCCACTAGGGCTTTTTTATGTCAAGACCCAGACAAATTCAAGGCGCTATGCCGGATTTAACGCATTTTGTAGAGATTGCAGAATTTCTTCAGTGGAGAAGGGCTTTTCGACTACAGGGCGATCGAGAAAGGCCTCGGGCAGGCCTGCCCGTCCGTATCCCGTCGTGAAGACGAAAGGGATGCCCCGAGCGATGAGCGCTTCCGCGACAGGGTCGATCCTCCTGTCGCCGATGTTCACGTCGAGGAGCGCAATATCGAGGGAGGTGGAGGCGGCGAGCAGCAGCGCGTCGTCAAGAGCGCCGGCGACGCCGGCGATGACGAGTCCCTGCTCGCTGAGCATGTCCTCGAGCGCGATCGCGATATAGGGGTTGTCCTCGACGATCAAAATCCGGAGGCCTTGCAGGCCCGCGGCCAGCGGATTTGGAGGAGTCGAGTCGAGGGGCTGTGACATGACTGGTCCTAAGGCCCCGACACCCGAACGTCGGGCGGCATGAAGTCAATCGACCCCTCGCCGCTCTTCGATCGCAGAAGATGCGGTGGCGCGCCTCACTTCCTGAGCGTCGGCTTCGCCTTCGCGCCATCGGTCGCTGTTTTGCCGGCTGTGGGCTCAGCCGGCGCGGCGGTCTTGCTCGCCGTCGCCTCTGCTGCTGGCGCAGCCGCCGCAGCCGCTTGAGCGGCGTTGGCGGCGGCTTCGGCGGCCTTTGCGGGCGGCGCGTCGGGCAAATTCATGATCCGCTCGAGATCACCTTCGTAATGCACTTTCAAATCGTCAGGCAGCTTCTCGGTCGCCTTCTCGCGCGCCACCTCGTTCAGCAGCATGCGCTTGGCGAGCTGCGTCGCCGGCTCGCCCGTCAGCGGCTGCGGTTTGATTTCCTTCACCACGAAGAACACGCCCGATCCGCCGCGCGCGGTGAAGAACACGTTGTCCGCAGACTTCTTCTGCATCAAGTCGAAGGCCTCGGGCGGCATGTCGCCGCTGCCGATGGCGTTATCGCCGCGCGAGAACGCGATGTTGTGACTTTTCAGCAGTTGCGCCGCTTGGTCGAGCGTCTTGGCGTCCTTGGCTAGCTCGGGAATTTGCTTCGAGGCCTGATTGAGCGGAAAGATGATCTGCTCGATCTCGATGGCCTGCCGCTTCGCGAACATCAGCGGATGGTTGGCCTGATAGGCTTCAATCCGCGAGCCTGAGAGAGAGGTGTCGGCGACCGCCCGCTGCAAATAGGCGTTCGCCAGCAGCTGCTCGCGTTGGCGCTGCGCCTCCACGAGGAAGACGGGATCGCGATCGATCTTTTCGGCGATGGCTTTCTGCACGATATATTTCCGTTGCACGAGCTCGCGCATGAAGCGCTTCGTGATCTGATCGTCCGGCTTCTCTTTGTCCTTGCCCACCGGCACGCCCGCAAGGCGCATCTCATTGGCGAGCTCATAGGCTTTGATGTCCTCATTGCCGACGGTCGCGATTGTCGGGCTCGCCGGCAATTGCGGCGCCGCCGCCGCCTTTTCGGCGGGCTTGTCTTTCGTCTCGCCGCAGCCCGCCAAAAGTAGCGCGGTCATGCCGAAGGCCAGCGCCGCGGCGCTCGGTTGAAAACAGAAGATGCGGAGATTCTTCGACTGGAATTTCATGCGTCGCTCCTTTTTGCGGCTTTATTCTCGCGGCGGCGTGTTTCGATGGTCTGAGATTTCGTCGCGAGGTTTCCGAGCGCCTCAAACAACAAGGTGAAGGATGCCCGCCCGCTTAGGGCCTTGGCGAGGCCGCCTGAATTCGGATCCTCAAGCTCCCTTTCGCGCGCGCCGCGATTTGTGTCAACGCGTCGCTCGCGTTGGCGGCTCGCCGATTTCCGCGCCGCCGTCCCGGCGGGAGACGGGCAAGGGGAGACCCGCGAACGAAAAGCGAAACCGTCTCTTGCCAAAGAGAACAAAACATGCACACTATGGCTCGGCCGATTGGGCCCTTCTTCGTTTCCGCCCGCCGTTGCGCCGCCCGCTTTTCGTGTGTCAGAAGGAATTTCGCCGTGAGCCAAGCCGCCAATCTCCGCCTTTTGGAAGGAACCTCCGTGGACAAGACCAAGGCGCTCGACGCCGCGCTCTCGCAGATCGAGCGCGCCTTCGGCAAGGGCTCGATCATGCGGCTCGGCAAGAACCAGAAGCCGGTCGAGATCGAGACCGTCTCCACCGGCTCGCTCGGATTGGACATTGCGCTGGGCGTCGGCGGCCTGCCGCGCGGGCGCATCGTCGAGATTTACGGGCCGGAGTCCTCGGGCAAGACGACGCTGACGCTACATGTGATCGCCGAAGCGCAGAGGGCGGGCGGCGTCTGCGCCTTCGTGGACGCCGAGCATGCGCTCGATCCGGTTTACGCCAAGAAGCTCGGGGTGCAGCTTGACGATCTCCTGATCTCGCAGCCCGACACGGGCGAGCAGGCGCTGGAGATCACCGACACGCTGGTGCGCTCGGGCGCGGTGGACGTGCTGGTCGTGGACTCGGTCGCGGCGCTTACGCCCCGCGCGGAGATCGAGGGGGAGATGGGCGAGGTGCAGCCGGGCCTGCAGGCGCGGCTGATGAGCCAGGCGCTGCGCAAGCTGACCGCCTCGATCTCGCGCTCGAACACGCTGGTGATCTTCATCAACCAGATCCGCATGAAGATCGGGGTGATGTATGGCTCGCCGGAGACGACGACGGGCGGCAACGCGCTGAAGTTCTACGCGTCGGTGCGGCTCGACATTCGAAGGATCGGGGCGATCAAGGACCGCGACGAGGCGGTGGGCAATCAGACGCGGGTGAAGGTGGTCAAGAACAAGGTGGCGCCGCCGTTCAAGCAGGTCGAGTTCGACATCATGTATGGCGAGGGCATCTCGAAGGTCGGCGAGTTGATCGATCTAGGCGTGAAGGCTGGCGTCGTGGAGAAGTCGGGCGCGTGGTTCTCCTACGACAGCCAGCGGCTCGGGCAGGGACGCGAGAACGCCAAGACCTATCTGAAGCAGAACCCAGCGGTCGCGGAGAAGATCGACCAGGCGGTCCGCGCCAACGCCGGCGTCGTCGCCGAGAAAATCCTCGAGGACGGGGGCGCCGAGGAGGGCGACGCTTAAGAGCGGCAGGCGCGCTTTGCGCCAATCCTGCGAAGCGCCCTTGCATCCCGGCCGCCATTGCGGCATGGAGAGCCGGCCTGAGGCGCCGCAGGAGTGTAGCTCAATTGGTAGAGCACCGGTCTCCAAAACCGGGGGCTGGGGGTTCGAGTCCCTCCACTCCTGCCAGTGGGCTTCGGCCAAGCTGACGACTCCCGCCTCGCGGAGAAAGCCTACGCCAAAGCCGGCTTTGGAAACGCCAGCGCGCTGCGCGGCTGCTTCGACCGAGTCGTTCCGATGGCGCGCGCCTAGAATGCATGGGCTCGGGCATCCAGCGCGGTCTTGTCTTTGAAATCAGCAACGCTAGCTCGATGAGCGAAGGGAACTTCGCATGCGTCGGATCAGCGACATTCCAGCGCCGCAGGAGCGATTGAGCCGGCTCGACGCCGTTCGCCGCCTCAAGATGGCCGCTTCCCCGCACCGCTATGTGCGCGGGTCAACGGAACGTTTTTATGACTGGCTCTCGAACATCCAGAGCCGCCAGTTGCCGGAGGGGCCGCCCGTCTGGATATGCGGCGACTGCCACGTCGGAAACCTCGGGCCGATCGCCGGCGCCAACGAGAAGATTCAGATCCAGATTCGAGACCTCGATCAGACGGTGGTCGGCAATCCTGCGCATGACCTTATCCGCCTCGGTCTCTCCCTCGCCTCGGCGGCGCGAGGATCCAATCTCCCCGGCGTGACGACGGCGCGCATGCTCGAGGCGATGATGGACGGCTACGAACGCGCCTTCGAGCCGGGCTTCGAGAGTGCGGAAATGGAGGAGCCTCGCTCCGTGACGCTCGCCATCCGCCAATCGCGTCTCGCTAACTGGGCGTCGCTTGCGCGCCAGCGTCTTCGCGATCCTTTGCCGAACATTCCTTTGGGAAGACGATTCTGGCCGATCTCCGACGACGAGCGCCAGGAGATTTTCGCCCTGTTCGAGCGCGAGGACATTCGCCGCCTCGTCACGATGCTGCGCTCTCGCGAGGACGAGGCGAAAGTGGAGGTGATCGACTGCGCCTACTGGATGAAGGGCTGCAGCTCGCTCGGCAAATTGCGCTATGCAGCGCTTCTGATGGTCAGGGGCCGAAAGGATAAGCGAGCGGCGTTCTGTCTGATCGACATCAAGGAGGCAATAAAGGAAGCCGCGCCGGCCGCGAACGATGAAAGGACGCCAGAGGATCCCGCGAGACGCGTCGTCACGGGCGCACGCGCCCTCTCGCCCTATCTCGGAGAACGCATGCGCGCGGGGCGCATCAACGAAACGCCAGTCATCGTGCGCGAGCTGCGTCCACAAGATTTGAAGCTCGAGATCGACGCCATTGAGATCGATGAGGCCGTCAAGGTCGCGGGCTATCTCGCCGCCGTGGTCGGGAAGGCGCATGCGCGCCAGATGAACGGCGCGATGCGCGAGGCCTGGAGCGCTGAGCTCTCCGGCAATCGAACCCGCACGCTCGACGCGCCGACATGGCTCTGGCGAAGCGTCGTCGATCTGCTGGCGCTACACGAACGCGCCTATCTTGAGCATTGCCGCCGCTACGCCCTTGCACCTACCGGGGCCTGAGAACGGCTCGTCCATGGTCGCGCGGTCTTATGGGGAGGGGCGAGCCGCATCTTTGTCGGGAGCGTCAGGCTTATCGCCCGCCACCCCTGTGGGAGCCGGCTTATCAACTCGCGCGAACCACCGTCGCGCCAAGCGCGCCGCGGGGCCCCGAAGCAGCAGATAGGGGAGGAAGGCGAGCAGGATCGCGATGACGGCGGACTCGCCGGGGTAGAACGAGTCGAAGAAAACGAGCTGGTAAGCGACATCCATGACGACGCCGAGGATCAGGATCCTGGCGGTCGACAGCACGCCTTCCCATAGTCGCGCGCCGCGCTTATCGCCGCCGAGCAGGATCGCAGAGAGATAAGGCGTGCGACCCTGCCGCGCGTCCTCCGCTCCGTCGCGCAGCGCGGCGATGATCGCCATCGTCGGCTGCAGAACGAAACGGAAGGTCATCGGACCCCCGGGCCGGGCGACGATATTGCGCCACAGCCGCTCCAGCTGGTGCGTGGAAAGGCCGTACCAGAGGACGTCGGCGAGCGCGAAGGCGAGCAGCAGCGCGAGCGCCGTCCGCGCCAGCAGGATTTCAGTCTTCGAAGGCGCTTCCGCCATCCGTCCCGCGCTCCCCTCTCATGGGCTTCGACTGGAGACGTGCGCGCCGTCAGCGACGCCGGCCACCCCCGCCGCCACCGCCACCGTGATGGCGTACCCCGCCGCCATGGTGGCCGCCGCCGCCCGGGCGATGTCCTCCATGGCCTCCGCCTCCCTGAAAACCAGGATGCGCCGGCCGGGCCTGAGCGCCGCCGCGATGGCCGGGCGCGCCGCCGCCGCCTCCCGGAAAGCCGGGACGCCCTCCCGGCGCCGGGCGCGCCGCGGGCATGCCGCCGGGTCGTTGTCCCGGAAGTCCCCCGACCCCGCCGTTGGGCCTGCCGCCCGGCCCCGGCAGTGTGACCGGTCCGCCAGGTCGCGCGATATTGCCGCCGCCGCCCGGACCCGGACGCGTGATCTGACCGCCGCCCGGCGGCCTGATTCCGATGTTGCCGCCGCCGGGACCCGGCAGCGTCACCGGTCCGCCGGGTCGCCCGACGTTGCCGCCCCCTCCGGGGCCTGGACGATTGATCGATCCACCCCCGCCCGGCGGTCTGACGCCCGCGTTGCCGCCGCCGCCAGGACCCGGGCGATTGATCGGTAAGCCGCCGCCAGGGCCGCCGCCTGGCGGTCGGACGCCAATGTTGCCGCCGCCCGGACCGGGACGGTTGATGGGTCCGCCGCCGCCGGGCCTTCCGCCCGGACGGCGATCAGGGTCCGGCCGCCAAGGTCGCCCCCCGATCACGGTATTGTTGTTCCCGCCGCCGCCGATCGAGATATTGTTGCCGCCGCCCCCGGGCATTCCGGGATGCCAACCCGGATAACCCGGCCAAATCGGCGGGTAGAACACGCCCGTGTTCCAGTTCCAGTAATTGCCGCGCCACGCGGAGCCGATCGCCACGCCCGCCCCGAAGGTGAGCAGACCGGCCGCGATCGCCACGCCGGGATTGGCGCCCCAGACGACGGCGGGGTCGTATCGCGGAACATAGACCACCTCGGGATTCGGGGATTCGATCACAATGACGTCCCGGGCGCCGTCTTTGCGCGTCACGACGTTCAGCTGGTCGCTCGACTTGAGCGCCCCCGCCTGTTGAGCTTCGAAGCGCAGGCGCTGGATCGTCTCCGCCACTTCCTGCGGCTGGTTTACGATGGCGTCGCCGAGATTGCGCGTCCAATCCAGGTCGTCGTTCATTTTTTCGAGGACGGTCGGAAAGCGCACCATGGCTTTCACCGATGGGTCCCAGTTCTGCGCATCGGCGCCGGAAAAATCCTGCTTCGCGACGGCGGCGGCGTTCCGCTCGAGCCAGCGATGCGCCTGCACGATCTCGAGCGGATAGGCGGCGGCGGGAAGCAGTTGCGCGAGCAAGGCGTCGGGAAACAGGGCGACCGGCGCCAGCAAGTGATCGAGTTCCGCCTGCGTGAACTTCGGCGGTTGCGCCTCCGGCCCTGGCGCCGCCGGCGGGGCGGCCGGCGCGGGCTCGTAGGCCGGCGGCGGAGCGGGGGTCTGCGCGAGCGACGCCGCCGTCGGTCCGATCAGCAAGCTCGCGACGCCGCGAATGAGCCCCCTTTTGAGCCTCGCTCCAAAGCCTTTGCTCTTATCCCCGTTCAAATCACCGACCTCCGGTAACGGTCTCCCCTGCGCGTCGCAGCGAGCCGCGACGAACGAGGATCTGCAAAAAAAAGCGATTCCCCAGGCGCAACCGGCGTTCAGTAGACACGCTCGATGCAGAAATCGAGCACCTCGAGCAGCGCGCTTTTCCACGGCGAGGGCGCAAAAATCTCCATCGCGTCGCGCGCAATGGCGGCGTAATGGGTCGCGCGCTCGATCGTGTCGTCCAGCGCCTTGTGCTTCTTCATGAGGCCGCAGGCGATCTCGACGTCGCCGTCCTTGATCTCGGCTTTCTCCAGCGTCCGCCGCCAGAATTCCCGCTCGCTCTCATTGCCGCGACGGAAGGCCAGCACGACCGGCAGCGTGATCTTGCCCTCGCGGAAATCGTCACCGACATTCTTGCCGAGCTTCGCCGAGGAGCCGCCATAGTCCAGCGCGTCGTCGATGAGCTGGAAGGCGATTCCGAGGTTCATGCCATAGCTGCGCGCGGCGGCGATGTCGGCCTTGGGGCGGCCTGAGAGGATGACGCCGACCTCGGCGGCGGCGGCGAAGAGCTCCGCCGTCTTGCGCCGGATGACCTCCATATAGGCGTCTTCGGTCGTCTGCGTGTCCTTGGCCGCGTTGAGCTGCATGATCTCGCCTTCGGCGATGATCGCCGCGGCGCTCGAAACGACGGTAAGGCACGGGAGGTTTCCCGGCTCGACCATCATCTTGAAGGCGTGGCCGAGCAGGAAGTCGCCGACGAGCACGCAGGTCTCGTTGCCCCACAGCATGCGCGCCGCGATCTTGCCCCGGCGCATGTCGCTCTCGTCGACGACGTCATCGTGGAGCAGCGTCGCCGTGTGCATGAACTCGATGCCGGCGGCGAATTTCAGGTGGCCGTCGCCCTTGTAGCCGCACATGCCGGCGGTCGCGAGCACGAGCATCGGGCGTAGTCTTTTGCCGCCCGCCGAAATCAAATGATTGGCGACTTCCGGGATCGTCGTGACGTCCGAGCCCATCCGCGCGATGATGAGCTGATTGGTGCGCTCGAGATCAGGCCGGATCATCGCCAGCAGGCTGTCGAGACTTGCGCCGGTTTTCTTTTCTCTTTCGTCGAGCGAGATGACGATGCCCACAGGTCCCCCAATGACTAAAACCATCCTCTCGACGGCTAAGGCAACTTAATTGTTTGCGCTACGGGCGGCAAGCTCATCCGGCAAAGCCGCTTATCGGCTTGCGGGAGGCGACCCGCAGTGAGAAGGCTCCAAATCATGGCGGTGCGGATCTCGGGGTTTCTCGGCGGGCGTCTGCAACTGGCGCAGGACGAGCGCGGACATCGCGTCGGCCTCGACGCCGCGCTTCTCGCCGCGGCGACGCCCAGCGCGACCTCGGGGCTCATTCTCGATCTCGGCGCAGGCGTCGGCGCCGTGGGCCTCTCCGCAGCTCTCCTCGCCCCAAAGGCGCGTGTCGGTCTCGTGGAGATCGCGCCCGAAGCGGCGGCGCTGGCGCGTGAAAACATTCGCTTGAACCAGTTGGACGAGCGGGTGAGCGTCTATGAGGCGGACTTCACCCACGCGGCGAATCGCCGCGCCTGCGGGCTCATCGACGAGGAGGCGGCAGTGGTTCTGACCAATCCTCCGCATCACGCGAAGGGAAGCGTCCGCGTCTCCCCCGATCCGGCCAAGGCGCTCGCGCATGTCGCCGCCGCGCCGCTCGCCGAGTGGACGCGCGCGGCGCTGGCCTTGCTCGCCCCCGGCGGTTTTTTTGCGATGATCCATCGCGCCGAGGCGCTGGCCGACTGCCTGGCGGCCCTGGAGGCGCGGCTTGGCGGCGTCGCGATCCTTCCCGTCTCTCCGCGCGACGGCGCCGCGGCGACCCGCGTGCTGATACGGGGCGTAAAGGGCTCGAAGGCCCCGCTCTCGATCCTGCCTCCCTTGATCCTGCACCACTCGGACGGGGCCTATGCGCCGGCCGCCGACGCTATACTGCGCGGCCTGCGGCCCGCGCCGTTTTGAGTTCCGCGGGCGTGTTCATCTCCAAAAGCCGCCTCGGCGTGCTCGCGTCGGCTTCTCGTCCGCCTCGATCCTCCCCGAGCGCAGCCGCACCACGCGGTCGCAGCGGGCGGCGAGCGCCGGGTCATGCGTCGCAAGGATCAGCGTCGCGCCGCGCCGGGCCTTCTGCGCGAAGATCAGCTCGATGATCTGCGCGCCGGTTTCGGAGTCGAGGTTGCCGGTAGGCTCGTCCGCCGCGAGGATGAGCGGGTCCGGGGCGAGCGCCCGGGCCAGCGCCACCCGCTGCTGCTCGCCGCCCGAGAGCTGGCGCGGATAGTGGCGCAGACGTTCCTGAAGTCCGACCGCCGCGAGTTCGGCGGCGGCGACCTCGAAGGCGTCGGCCCGATTGGCGAGCTCCAAAGGCGCGGCGACGTTTTCGAGGGCCGTCATGGTGGGAATCAGCTGGAAGGACTGGAAGACCACCCCTATGTTCTCGCCGCGAAAGCGGGCGAGCCGGTCCTCGTCCATTTGGACAAGATCGAGACCGCCAATGCGGACGGCCCCGGCATCGGGGCGCTCCAGCCCCGCAAGCGCCATTAAAAGTGTGGATTTCCCCGAGCCCGAAGGTCCGACGAGACCGATCGTCTCTCCTTGCGCTATTGTAAGGCTCAGCGACTTGAGGACGTGCACCCGCGCCGCCCCGGCTCCGAGAGTGAGGTCGACATCGATGAGTTCAATCGTGGAGAGCGACACCGGCGGGGCCTCGGACAACGCGCTCAAAGCAAGCGCGCGCTCTTATGCCGCTTTGCGCGCGGCCTTCCAAGCTCTCTCCTCCATCTTCTCCCTCATCGCGCTGCTTCTCCCTGCAGTGGCGGCGGCGGAATGCGCCAGCGCGCCTCCAATCATCGGCGCCGACCAGAAATGCGTCGAGACCCTGACGGTCGTCGCCTTCGGCGACAGCCTGACGGCGGGCTTCCAGCTTCCGGCCAGCCAGGCGTTCCCGGCGCAATTGGAGAGGCGTCTCGCCGCGGACGGCTTCCCCGTTCGCGTCGTCAACGCCGGGGTTTCCGGCGACACGACCGCCGACGGGCTCGCCCGCCTCGACTATGCGCTGTCGGAGAAGCCGGACCTCGTCATTGTGGAGCTTGGCGCCAATGACATGTTGCGCGGCGTCGACCCCAAGGTCACGCTCGCAAATCTCGAAAAGATGCTCGCCGCGATCAAGGCGAAGGGCGCGGTGATCCTGCTTGCCGGCATGAAGGCCAGCGGCAATTACGGCGACGCCTATAAGGCGCAATTCGACGCGATCTACCCGGGGCTCGCGAAAGCGCAGACTCTCCCGCTCTACCCTTTCTTTCTCGACGGCCTGGATAAGGACGCGACGCTGTTGCAGGGCGACGGCCTCCATCCCACCGCCGAGGGCGTCGGACGCATCGTGGCGGGCATTGCGCCCGCCGTCGAGGAGAGCCTGCGCGAGATCATGATCGAGCGCGCCAAGAAGGCGCATTGAGCGCGCGCAGGAATGTTTTTCGCGCCGCAGGCGCTATAAGATACTAAATTCGATCACGTTTTTGCGTGATCCGGGCGCGGGGAGGAAAGTCATGCCGAGACTGTTCACAGCCTTGGAGATCCCGGCCGAAATTGGCGAGAGCCTCGCGCGGCTGCGCGGCGGCATTTTCGGCGCCCGCTGGATCGATGTCGAAAACTACCATCTGACGCTGCGCTTCATCGGCGACATTGACGACCGCGCAGCCCATGACGTCGAGCATTCGCTCCACGCGATAAGGCGCACGGCCCCGGTCGTGGCGCTCGACCAGCTCACCGCCTTCGGCAATGAGAAGCCGCGCGCGATTGTCGTGAAGGCGCGGCCCGAGCCCGCGCTCGTCGAGCTGCAGGCCGACCAGGAACGGCTGATGCGGCGGCTCGGCGCTGCGCCCGAGGTGCGCAAATTCGCGCCGCATGTGACTCTGGCGCGGCTGCGCGGCGCGTCTCCCATGGCGGTCGCCGACTATCTGGGCGCGCGCGGCTACTTCCCGTCACTGAAATTTTCGCCGACGCGCTTCGTTCTCTATTCGTCGCGGAATTCAGTCGGCGGCGGCCCGTATGTCGTCGAGGCCGCCTATCCTTTCGTCGCACGGCGCCAGGAGGCGGTGGCGTAGATCGCGCTGCGTTCATAATGAGATGCCGCGAGAGCGACAATGTCTTGGACTTTAAGGTCAGAATTTGAAGCGCAGTTGAAAAATCTGGAGCTTGCAAACCCCCGGAAGAGAACTCCACGATCTTACCATCGATGCAGTCGTTGTTGATGCAACAGACAGATTTTCAAGGTAAACAACGCGATGGATAATCTCCGGTGGCAGCTAGCCGAAATCTTGAACGGCACCCTGGACAGCGGTGGCGGTTTGTTGAGCGTAAGCGCAAGTTCCGAAAATACCGAAGGCCAGCTACCCCCAAAGCTTGCAGAAGGATTTCTGCGCCCGATCGAAAAAATTCGCCGCCTCGAAGCTTGCTTAATTCGTGTAGCGGGAATCAACCCCGAGCGAATTGAGCCGCAGCTTGTGGATGGCCAGCTCCGGCAAATCGAGCTGGCAGACATCCTGCAGAGGGCCGCAGGCGACTTACCTATTGAGAGCCTTGCAACCCTCCGCGCAACCGTGATCGTGGATCGATATCCTATTATTCGCCGCTATCTCGAAGTGGTGTGCTCGCGGCCGGCAATCACGCGCGCTGAGACTCCTGTCCTATATCTCGCCTTAATAACTCTCCCAAAGGGCGAATCGCTGATACGGGAGAATCACGGGTGGGGATACCATTTCCACTATTCCGACGACGGCAAGCGTCGCGCAGACATCCTGCTCACTTTCTCGCGGGATCCGATAGCAGTGAAAAAGCCTGTTACGTGGGAACCGCACGCTATCAACAAGGCAGACTTCGAAGCGCGCGTGCCGGCTTGGGGTTCAGGAAAGCGTAACAGCGTGCAATCAGCCTGCGTACGTGATCTTAAGAAACGCAGACTGACCGACTATGTCTTGCCGGGTAAGGATGCAACTCTTTTATTGTAATAGCGGTCTGTCACGCATCCGCAATGGATGTTGCGCCTGAAGAAAGTAGTTACGTTATATTTGCGATAGCTTGGTAGCGGGAGATCAGGTCGTTTGTGGAATTTTTCACCTCAACTATCCCTCACGCACGCTGCGCCACCGGCGCCGGCGCTAGCCGGTTCTTCTCGATGATCGCCGCGATCGCCGCGTCCTTCGCCGCCGCCTCCTGCAGCAGCTTTTCGGTCCCCGCCTCCAAGCGCGCCTGCAGCTCGGTGAAAAAGGCCCGGGGCTCCAACCCCGGAGCGATCGGCGGCAGAAACTCCATGACCGCCACGCCCGAGCGTATCAGAAAACCGTGACGCGGCCAGAAGAGCCCCGAATTCAAGACGACCGGCACGACCGTCGCGCCCGTCTCGTGATAGATCAGCGCGACGCCAAACTTATAGGCGGGCGGCGCGCCTGCGGGCCTCCGCGTGCCCTCGGGAAAGATGAAGAGCTGGCGATCTTGGGCAAAGAGCGCCTTGGCCTTGGCGACGAGCTGCGGCATGACCTTGCGGCCTTTGGCGCGGTCGATCGCGATCTGCTCGGCCCGCAGCAGACACAAGCCGAAGAGGGGCACAAAGAGCAGCTCTCGCTTCAGGATGAAGGAAAAATCCGTAAAGAAGATGGGCAGCGTGAAGGTGTCCCACGTCGACTGATGCTTGGCGGCGACGATCACCGCGCCCTTCGGAATGTTCTCGAGCCCGCGGATCTCGTGCTTGAGCCCGCAGATATGCTCCAGGAGCCAAAGGCTCGTGCGGCCCCATTGGCGGCCGAGCTCCTGCACGGCGCCGCGCGGACCCGTCACGAGGGCCGGAAGCCAGATGAGCATCAACACTGCCGTCGAGACATAGAAGAGGCAGTGGAAGACGAACGAGCGCAGGAACAACAGCATGACGGGCCTGGGCCGAGGGGCGGGAGGCGTCTTTTAAGCCGCCGGGCCCAGGGGCGACAAGCGGCTTGCCGGGGCCCGGGCTGCGTCGATAATGGCCAGCGATCGAACTCGGAGAGAAAAAAGACGATGCCGCCTTTACCCCTTCGCGCCGCTCTGGCTTACGTTCTTGTGCTTCTTGCCTTCTTCGCCCGCGCGTCGGCGCTCGCCGAGGGGGCCGTGGTGCAGGAGCCGGAGAGCTATCGCCTCGACGACTATCGCGCGCCGACGCCCTCGACTCTCAAGGGCGCGCATGTGATCGACTCGAAGCAGGCCTTCGCGCTGTGGCAGGCCAAGTCCGCCGTCTTCGTCGACGCCATGGCGCGTCCGCCCAAGCCTGCGGACCTGCCACCCAAGGCAGTCTGGCGCGACAAGCCAAGGGTCGACATTCCGGGCAGCGTCTGGCTCGTCAACACGGGCTATGGCGCGCTGGCGGAGGCGACGGAATATTATTTCGAGACGGGGCTCGCGAAGGCCACCGGCGGCGACAAGATGAAGCCCCTGGTCTTCTATTGCCTTGCGGACTGCTGGATGTCCTGGAACGCGGCGAAACGCGCGCTGTCGCTCGGCTACGCCGACGTCTCCTGGTATCCAGAGGGCACGGACGGATGGGAGAAGGAGGGCCATCCTCTCGAAGATCGTTCGCCGGAGCCTGGGTTTTAGGGCGAAGCCCCATATTTGAGGAACGACGATCAGACGCGAGGCGCGCTGCGGCCGGCGGCCGAGCTATCGCGCAAGAGAGTTTTGCAGATGAGCAAGCCCGAGGATGCAAAGGGCGGGGGCGAACGTCCGCCGCGCGCCGCTCCTGCCTCACTGCACGGTTCAAAGCGCGAGCCGCTCCCCAAGTCGAAAAAGGAGCGCCCGGCGAGCAAAGGCCGCGTCCACAAGGGACGGACGGGCAACTGATCGGGGCGCATCGACATGACCACCTCGAAGATCATCGCAGCCCTGCTCGGGCCGACGCTCCTCGCCACCGCTCTGATGCTCCTTGTCAATCTCGACGCGATGCCCGGCATGATCGATGAGCTCGCCAAAAGCCCGATGCTGATCGTGCTGGCCGGCTATGCGGCCTTCGTTCCCGGCCTCGCGATCGTCTATTTTCACAACCGTTGGGCCGCCGGCTGGCCGGTGCTCATCACTGTGTTCGGCTGGCTCAGCGTCGTCGTCGGCTTCATCCGCATGGTCTTTCCGGTCCAACTGGCGGGCGTCATAGAGCGGGGATCTTTCGCCCCGCTGCTGCATGTCGTGCTGCTCGCCGTCGGCGTCGTCTTTCTGCTCGTCGGCGGGCTGCTGAGCTACAAGGCCTATTGGCGCGATTAGGAAGTGGAGGAGGACGAGCGATGCCGGGGCACGACGATCCTTTCGATCTCCAGCGATTCGTCGAAGCGCAGGCGCCGGTCATCGAAACCGTGCTCGCCGAGCTTCGCGCGGGGCGCAAGCGAACGCATTGGATGTGGTTCGTGTTTCCGCAGATTGCGGGGCTTGGCTCCAGCGCCATGGCGGTGCGCTACGCAATCAGCTCACCTGCGGAGGCCCGCGCCTATCTCGCGCACCCCCTGCTGGGTCGGCGGCTACGCGACTGCGTTCGCCTCGTCATCGCGTCGCAAAGATCTTTGGCCGAGTTCTTTGGCTCTCCCGACGACATGAAGTTTCGATCCTGCGTGACGCTCTTTTTCGCCGTCGCCCCGGAGGAGGCCGTGTTCGGGGAGGCGATCGATCGCTGTTGCGGGGGCGTGATGGACGCGGCGACAGTTGCGAAGCTCGGCGACATCGACGCCTGAGAGAGCCGCCAACGCCCGCTTCAGCGCTTATTTCGCGTTCTTGCGGAAGATCAGCATATATTGCCGCAGCAGGCGGGGACCCGTCTCGACAAGCGTGTAGCCGGCGGCCATGAGTTCCTCAATGGCTTGTTCGGGCGGGATGCGAAACTGCGGCGGCGGCCCGTTGGGAGAGTCCGCCTTGAAATCGACAATCGCCAGCCGCCCGTCGTCCTTCAGTGAGGCTTTGAGCCGCGTGAAATAGGCGACGCGATTCCCGATGTGATGGAAGGTGTCGACGACGAGCGCGAGATCGACGGGCTTTGGCAGACCCGCGTTGTCGCCTTGCGCGAGCACCGGGATCACATTCGTCAGCCCTTCCCGCTTCGCGCGCTCGGCGAGGTAGCGCGTCATGTCGGGCTCAACATCGACCGCATAGACGCGGCCCTGCGGCGCTAGGCGAGCGATGCGCATCGCGAAATAGCCCGTGCCGGCGCCGATGTCGGCGACGGTCGCGGCGTTGCCGATCTTCAACGCCTCGAGCACCTCCTGCGGCTTCTGCCAAGCGTCACGTTCGGACGAGTTGAATTCCTTGGCCCACGTCTCCGCGCCCTCGAAGCGATGATGGAAGGCGCCATCGCCGCCGTCCATCTGATGCATGTGGTGCGAGGATGGCATGTCCCCCGTGGGCTGAGCCGACTCTTGTGTCGCGGCGCCCGAGGCGCCGCCGAGACAAAGGGCTAAAAAAAAGAACCGGCGCGCGAAGCCGCGCGCCGCCTCTCCGCCGCCGCATCTCCTGGGCGCCACTCTCAGACAGGCCGATTCGCGTTGCGATTGCGGACCGGACCCATGACCTTCAGCCCTTCCGCATATGCGATCAGTTGGTAAGAGTCGTTGAAATTCGCCGCCGCGTCGGCCACCGCGTCGATCTTGCCGCCGGTCGTCGCGCGCTTCAGCTGCGTTTTGTCGAGATAGAGCAGCTCGAGAAGCTCGTTGTAGACCGTCGCCTCGTCGATCGGCAGAACACGGAAAGGCACACCATCGATCTCGACGTTATATTTGCTGAGGAGATCGATGTTGTTGCAGAAGATGATGTATTTTCCGTCGGGAGAAAGCAGTCCCTGCAGGACCTCGGCGAGGGCGGTCAGCGACTCGAAAGAGTGCAGATAGGCCGCGAGGAACTTGAACGTCGGCTCGCCCGCCTCAGCGACCGCGATGACCTGATCGGCGGAGAGTTCCGGCGGCCGCTTTTCGTCGGCGAACTGCTGCGCGAACTTCAGGGCAAGCTCGCCGCGAAAGCCGATCCGGCCCGCTTTCTCGGTCGGTCCCTTATGGACCGCATTCAGCAGACGTCCTTCCTTCTCCAATCTTGCGAAAGCCGTGTCCTCGATCTTTGTCATTTGCCTCTTCCTGCTCCTGATGCTGCTTCAACCTTTGGCCGGAAGGGCGTCGCCGGTCGAATTCGCAGCGATCCACTTCTTCAGCTCGGCGACGTGGCCGCTTTCCTCCTCGACGAATTCGCGCGCCAGCGCCCTAACCTCGGGATCGTCCGTCTCGTCGAGAATCTTCTTGTAGTAGTCGTAGCCAGCCTGCTCCGCCGCGAGCGCGATCTCGAGCGCATCGCTGCGGCCGATAAAGGGATCGGCGGCCCAGATCGCCGCCGTCTCCGGACTCTCGAGATCCGGCCACTCGAAATCGTCCGACGACATCTTGGGAATGTCGCGAAAGCCCGAGCGGGCCTTCGCATCGGCCAGATGCAGACGCGAATAGTCGGAAAGCCGACGAAACAAACCGCCCACTTCGCGGTTGCCGCAGGATTCCATAGCGTCGGCGAGTTGGCCAAAGCGTAGCGCGGCCTCCTCCTCGACGCGGATCGCATAAGCGAGAAAAGTCTCGACGGATTCCATGAATCCTCCTCAAGCGCCGCCGGGTTCGCCGGTGAATTTCACCAATATGTCCTGGTCGCGGACCACATATTGGCAGGCGAGACGAAAGCGTGGCGCGACGTCATCGACTTCCGCTCGACGAATTTCCTCTGGCGTGATCTTGCCGAGAGATTTCAGCTGCGTCTTCTCTTTCTCTGTCAGCAGAGACCCCATGGTCTTGCCCGACAGCGTCACGATCTCGACCAAACAGGAGCCGCATTCGCCGTCACGGCAATCGTGGGGGATCGGCACCTTGTTGGCTTCGGCGACCGCGAGAACCGACGACGTGTCGCCGGCGACTGCGTAAACCGTGAGGTTCTTGTGGAGCAAAGGGGATTCGAAAGTCACATTCGGCATGGGTTTCCTCAGCTTCTGGGTTCAAGCGCGCAGCTGCCGTGCGATGCGCCCGCCCCTTAAGCTAGCAAACCTGCAGCCATATGTACGACCTCGAAGCCCTTTGCGTCGCTATGTCGCATTCGCATACGGCGCTTGGCCTCAGCCGAATTTGAACAGCACGCCGTATCCGCCTCTCGGATAATTCCAGCGAATATCGCCCGACGGCTCGCACAAGACGCGGCAGGTGCCGCATTCAAGACAGCCATCCGGCGTGATCTCCACCTGGCCTGCCGAATTCTCGACATAGCAGCCGGCCGGGCAGAGCGTCGTCATCGCCAAGAGATTCTTCGAAGGCTTCTCGTGCGGCTCGATGACGATGTGCGGCTTGCCGACATCGACGAGATAACGGTTTTGGTAGAGCTTCTCCTCTACGCGCGCAGCTTGTAGCGACATGGTGCTTCTCCTTCTCGATGTCTCTTTCGCTCCGCGCTACCTCCAGGCGCGGGCGAGACGCCAGGCGTCGCCGAAGAGGCCAGACCAGGAGCGCTCCTTGATGAAGGAGCGCACGGTGGCCTTTTCCTTCTCCAACTTGGGCGTGCCGTCGACGCGCAGGAAATTTTCCATGGCGTTCGCGACAAGCGTCGGATAGGCGACGAAGTAGTTTTTGGACTGCGTGTGCAGCAGCGCCGGCATGTCCTTGTATTTCTTGAGGTCCTTCATGACGAAGCTTTCCTCGAGCGCCTTCTTGTAGGCGCTGAGATTCGCCTTCGACATCGCGTCGCGCCGCGACTTGATCTGGAAGATCGTCTCGGCGGCGATCCGACCGGAGGTCATCGCCAGATTGGAGCCCTCGCGGTGAATGGCGTTATTGAGCTGCGCCGCGTCGCCGACGACGACCCAGCCGTCGCCGAAGAGCTGCGGCACCGCTTTGTAGCCGCCCTCGGGAATGAGATGCGCTGCATATTCCTTGACCTCGGAGCCTTCGAGCAGCGGCGCGATCGACGGATGCTTCTTGAAATTCTCGAGAAGGCCGTAGGGCGTCGCGGTCGAAATCCGCGAAATCCGCGACAAGGCAGCCAAAGCCGACCGAGATGCTCTCCTTGTTGGTGTAGACGAAGCCCATGCCGGTCATGCCCTTCGAGACCGTGCCGGCACACTCGATCACGACGCCTTCGTCGCCATGCAGGTTGAAGCGCGCCTCGATCGTCTCGCGCGGCAGGAAGTGCATTTCCTTGACGGCGAGCGCGACCTGCTCCGCCTTGGGGGGCTCGCGCAGTCCGGCGCGGGTTCCAAGAAGCCCGTTCACGCCTTCCGCGATGACCACGACGTCGGCGAAGATCGTGCCGCCGCGACGATCCGTCGCCACGCCAATCACCTTGCCATAGGCGTCGCTGATGAGCTCGGTGACCGTTGTTTCCTTGATCACGATCGCGCCCTTGGCCTGGGCCTCGCTCGAGAACCAGCGATCGAACTGGGAGCGGATGATCGTATAGCGGTTCGGCTTCTCTTCGTTGAAGTCGTCGGACCGGTACTGCAGCGCCGTATGCGAACGGTCGCCCATCATCCAGAACCGCTGCTCGACGAGATGCCGCTCGAGCGGCGCCTCCTCGCGGAAGTTCGGGACGATCTTCTCCAGCATATTGGCGTAGAGAATGCCGCCCTGCACATTCTTGGAGCCGGGGTATTCGCCGCGTTCGAGCTGCAGCACCTTCAGGCCGCGCGAGGCCATCGTGTAGGCTGCGGCGTTCCCGGCCATTCCGGCGCCGACGACGATCGCATCGAATTTTTCTTCGATCATGACGATGCCTCCTCTATCCGGCGAGTCGATCGCGGTTGTGGGGTGACAGGCGCGCGCGGAACGCTTCTGTCAAAGCGGGTAGCAAACGGATCGCGTCTGTTACGATTCCGACATGCGCGAAGTCGAAGATCGGCGCGTTCTTGTCGGTGTTGATCGCGAGGATCATGTCCGCCCCTTCGACGCCGACCCGGTGTTGAATCGCGCCGGAGATACCCGCGGCGATATAGAGTTTCGGCCGGATGGTCTTGCCCGTCTGGCCGATCTGACGGTCCGAGGTGATCCAGCCCTTCTGCACCAGGGGACGCGAGCCGCCATATTCGGCGCCGAGCGTCATCGCCAGATTGCGCACGAGCTGATAGTTTTCCGCGCTCTGCAACCCGAGTCCGCCAGCGACGACGACATCGGCGAAGGCAAGGTTGGATTTCGACGATTCGCGATCCGGGATGAACTTCAGGATCTTGGTGATGATCGTCTCTTCGTCGAGGTCGGCCGCGAAGGGAACCACGCGCCCCTGACGATTCTCGTCGCGCGCCGGCATTGGCATCACGCGCGGGCGGATCGTCGCCATTTGCGGGCGATAGTTCAGCGTGTAGATCGTGCAGAGCAGCGACCCGCCGAAGGTCGGCCGCGTCGCGGCCAGGGAGCCATCGCTGTCGACGGCGAGCTCGGTGCAGTCAGCGGTAAGGCCCGTCAGCAGGGTCGTCGCGACCGAGCCCGCGAGGTCGCGGCCGAGCGTCGTCGCGCCGAGCAGGAGAATCTCCGGCTTATGCGTGTTGACGAGCTGCGTCATGGCCTTCGAATAAGGCTCGTTGCGATAGTCCCTCAGCGTCTCGTGCTCGACGAGATAGACGAGATCGGCGCCGTAATGATGCGCCTCGGCGACCGCGGCCTTCGTCGCTTCGCCCGGCGCGCCGAGCACGACGCCCGCAAGCTCGACGCCGAGCTTGTCGGCAAGCTTGCGACCTTCTCCGAGAAGCTCGAAAGACACCGGATGGATCTCTCCGCGCTCTTGCTCGACGAAGACCCAGACGTGCTTGTAATCGCGGAAATGCTCGGGAAGCTCCTTCTTGGCGGAGGCGCGGGTCCCTTGCGGCGCGGCGGCAGGCGTTTGCGACATCGCTATCTCCTCGTTAGGCGCTGCCGGCGAGTTTCGCCATATCGCCCTCGAGCGACGACTGCCTTGCAAAGATTGCGCCGATCACGGCTTCGGCCGAGTCGCCCGCGGTTTTTTGAGGCTCGATGAAGAACGCGCGCTCGGTGCGCGGTGCGGGCGCGAACACTTTCTTGACGATGGTCGGCGAGCCTTTCAGTCCGCACTTCGTAAGATCGGCGATCCCGGCGTCCTTGGCGCTCCAGGTGACGACCTCGGCGCGCGCGGCGCGCAGAGAGTTGTCGATCGTGCCGCGTCTCACCTCGTTGACGCCCTCGAGCATGGTGATGAGACAGGGCAGCTGGGTCTCGAGCAGCTGCACGCCGCCTTCGGCGCGCCGTTCCACGACGACCTTCTTCGCGTCCTTGTCACAGCTCACGATTTTAGACACATAGGTGAGCTGCAGAAGATTGAGGCGCTTGGCGACGCCAGGACCAACTTGTGCGGTGTCGCCGTCGATTGTCTGCTTTCCCGCAAAGACGATATCTTGCGTGCCGAAGGTCTCCTCGATCTTGCGGATCGCTTGAGCCAGCGCATAGGTCGTCGCGAGCGTGTCCGAGCCGGCAAAGGCGCGGTCGGTCAGCAGCACGGCGCGATCGGCGCCGATCGCGAGCGTCTTACGCAGCGCTTCGGCGGCCATGGGCGGTCCCATGGTGAGCACCGTCACCTCGCCGCCGAGCTTGTCGCGGAGGCGAAGCGCCTCCTCCAGCGAGAAGAGGTCGTATGGGTTCACGATCGTCGGCACGCCCTGGCGCATGATCGTGTTGGTGACCGGATGCACGCGGATCTGGGCGCTGTCCGGCACTTGTTTGATGCAGACGAGGATCTTCATAGTGGTTTTGTCCCTGGGCGCGGCGGCGAGCGCCGCTCAAAGCGGGCGACTGTCCGGGGTGATAAGCATGTTGAGCGGCACGAAGGGTTTCGCAGGCTCCTCCTTCGGCTTCACCGCGTCCTTGTGAACCTTGAAGAGCCGCTGCTCGATCGGCGTGGAGGCGACGAAATCGGCATAGGCTTGCGCGAGATGGGTCTTGCAGGCCTCGAAGGCCTCCGCCTCGGGCGTCGCGTCGAGGGGAGCCGCCACGAGATACTCGCCCATGCGGCGCAGGATATGGAGACGCGCGACGCGCACCACAGCCGGGTCGTATTCGACGCCGAGAGTGTCGAAGAACTCCTCCGCCGAAGACAGCTTTCGTAGATTGTCGAGTATGCTCATGGTTGCGAGCTCCTTTGCTGCTCGGCGCGCGGGGCGCCGTTGAGGTTTCTTTGCAGATGCGCGAGGCGCGCCTCGAGGAAGTCGATACGGTCGATGAGCGCCGACATCGCATCGGCGACCGGATCGGGAATGAGATGATGCTCGAGCGCGATGCGGCCGTCGCCAGAGGTGCGCTTGCGCTCCTCGCGCACGATTCGGCCCGGGATGCCGACGACGGTCATTTCCGGCGGCACATCTTCAATGACGACGGAATTCGCCCCGATGCGCGCGCCGGCGCCAACGGTGATGGGTCCGAGAATCTTTGCGCCGGCGCCGATCAACACGCCGTCGCCGATCGTCGGATGGCGTTTGCCGGGCGCCCAGGAGGCGCCGCCGAGCGTGACGCCGTGATAGAGGGTCACATCCTCGCCAATCACCGCCGTCTCGCCGATGACGACCCCGGCCCCATGGTCGATGAAGAAACGCCGGCCGATCGTCGCGCCGGGATGAATGTCGATGTTGGTCAGGAGACGCGACAGCCATGCGACGAAACGCGCCGGAAACTTGACGCCAGCGCGCCAAAGGCGGTGCGCGATCCGGTGCCACAGGAGCGCGTGAACTCCGGGATACAGCAGCAGCACTTCGAAGGAATTGCGCGCGGCGGGATCGCGTTTGGCGACGCAATCGACGTCCTCGCGGAGTTTCGCGATCAGGGAGGACGCCTGAACGCCGGAGCTTCGTGTCAACGCCATGTCGCTCATCGCGGCCCCGCTGGGTTCTGCAGAGGCTTCTCGCCCCGGGATTCCGCCTGCGCCAGGGCGACGAAGCGGCTGAACTCGCTCTCCAGCACCGGCTCCTTGGAGACCCGCGTCCGCGCGCGGATGCGCGCCAGCACTCTTGCCGCCGCGACGGGATCGATATCGATTCCGAGCTCGGCGCACTTGCCGGCGATTGCCGATGTTCCCGAGTGTTTGGCGATCAGGATCTTGTCGCGCCGTCCAAGCCTGGCGGGATCGATTCCCTGATAGGCGCGGGCGTCCTTGAGCAGCGCGGCGACGTGAATGCCGGATTCATGCGTGAAGACGTCCTCGCCGACGACGGCCTTCGCGCGAGGAATGTCCCGCATGGCGGCCCGAGCGACGAGCTCCGCCACATCGCGTAGGCGCTTGGGGTCCACGCCGCTTTTTCCCGGCGCGACATGGCCGAGCGCGACGACGACTTCCTCGAGCGCGGCGTTGCCGGCCCGCTCGCCAAGACCGAGCACGGTGACCGAGGCGCTCGTCGCGCCAGCGCGGATCGCCGCAAGCGTATTGGCCGTAGCCAAGCCGACGTCGTCATGGCCGTGAAATTCGATCGGAAGGTCGGTCTCGCCGCGAACCCCCCGGATATGCTCGTAAACGGTGAAGGGATCCAGCACGCCGAGCGTGTCGGCGAAACGCAGCCGCATAGCCCCTTCGACCGCTGCGGCGCGCGCAATGCGGCCGATGTCACGGGCGTCGGCGCGAGAGGAATCCTCGCCGCCGAGCGCGACGGTCAAACCCTTCGAGATCGCATAGGCGACGACGCGCGCGGCCTGCGCCGCCGCGCCCTCGACGTCGATCCCGAGCTTGACGCCGATTTGCAGTTTCGACATCGGCGTCGAGATATTGACATGCGTGACGCCGGCTTGGAGCGCCGCATCGACATCGGCCTCGCGCGCCCGGCACCAGGCCGTGACGCGGCAAGGCAGGCCGTCGGCGGCGATCGCGGCGATGGCTTCGATCTCTTCTTCGCCCATCGCCGGCGTGCCGGCCTCGATCTCGTCGACGCCAGCTTCCGCCAGCGCGCGCGCGATGGTGAGCTTCTCCGCCGCCGTGAAGGCGACGCCGGGCGCCTGCTCGCCGTCGCGAAGCGTCGTATCGTTTATGTCAATGCGGGGCGCTTCCGTAGTCACGGCTAACCTCAGGCGTAAACGGGCTTGAAATCGGCCTGCTTCTGCTGCGCGCCCGCCCAGAAGGGCGAGAGCTGTCTGAGCTTGTCCATGATGGCTGGCAGCGTCTCGATGACGCGATCGACATCGGCGTCCACATTCTCACGCGAGAAGGAGAAGCGGATCGATCCATGCGCCGCGGTGAAGGGAATGTTCATCGCGCGCAGCACATGCGAGGGTTCGAGCGAGCCGGAGGTGCAGGCGGAGCCCGAAGAGGCCGCGATGCCGGCGCGATTGAGGTGGAGCAGGATCGCCTCGCCTTCTACATATTCGAAGGCGATGTTGCAGGTGTTTGGGAGACGATCGTAAATGTCTCCGTTCACGAAGCAATTGGGGATCACCTCCAGCAGCGCCTTCTCCAGCCGATCGCGCATGGCTTTCACGCGCGTTTGCTCCTCTTGCATATGCTTGAGGGCGAGTTCCGCCGCCTTGCCGAGCGCGATGATGGCCGGCGCGTTTTCGGTGCCGGCGCGACGCCCGCGCTCCTGGTGACCGCCGCGCAGGAGCGGCTTGAAGCGCACGCCGCGCTTCACGTAAAGCGCGCCGATTCCCTTGGGGGCGTGCAGCTTGTGGCCGGAAAGCGACAGCATGTCGACCGCGCTGTCCTTGAGCGATATCGGAACCTTGCCGACCGCCTGCACCGCGTCGGTATGGAATAGCGCGCCCTTCTCCTTGGCGAGCTCCGCGAGACCTTCGATCGGAAAGATCGTGCCGGTCTCGTTGTTCGCCCACATGATCGAGACGATGGCCGTCTTGTCGGAGAGCGCGGCGCGATAGGCCTCGATATCGAGGCGCCCCATCAAATCGACGCCAATGTAATGGACCTTGGCGCGGCCGATCTTTTCGAGATGCTGACATAGCGCCAGGACCGCCGGATGCTCAACCTTGCTCGTCACGATCTCGTCGCGGTCGGGCATCGATTCGAGCGCCGAGAGGATGGCGGTGTTGTTCGCTTCCGTGCCGCCCGAGGTGTAGATGATCTCGTGATCATGCGCGCAGCCGAGGAGCTTCTGCAGCTCGCCGCGCGCGGTCTTCACGGCCGCGCCGACGCTCGCGCCGAAGGCGTGTATCGACGACGGATTGCCGAACTGCTCGGTGAAGAAGGGCAACATGGCGGCGACGACTTCCGAATCGACGCGAGTTGTCGCGTTGTTGTCGAGATAGACGGGATTCATCGCTCTCTCCTCAGTGCGAGCGGCCGACGGGCACGACGCGGATCGACGCGCCGAGCTTGGCGATCAAGCGCTCTTGAATGCCGGAGATGGTGACGCTCGCCATTTGGCAGCCGACACAGGCGCCGGAAAGCTTGACGAGCACATTGGAGCCATCGACGTCGACGAGCTCGCAGTCGCCGCCGTCCTTGCGCAGGAAGGGCCGCATCTCTTCGATCGCCTGTTCGATCAGGCGAATGCGCTGGAGATTGGTGAGGCCAGCGGAGGGCGGCGGCAGCGGCGAGGACGGCGCCAGCGGGGAGAGCTCCACGAGGACCGGCTTCTGGGACTGCTCTTCCTGCTGCTGCTTCGCGGCCTTCGCCTTCTCCTTGATCTTCTGCCGATCCGCCGCGCCGACGCGGTAGGCCTCGTGCTCGGGCAGGAGGCCCTCGGCGACGAGCTCGCCGTTGACGCGCACGAGGATCTCCTCGAGCTTGTCGAAGCAGGTCAGGCAGCCGCCGCCGGCCTTGGTGTAATCGGTCACGGCCTCGACGGTCGTGAGCTTGTTCATCTTGACCGCGCGTTCGATCATGCCTTCGTCGACGCCGAAGCACTTGCAGACGAGCGCGCCTTCCTCGTGGTCGTCGCTCCAAACCTCGCCGCGGAAATTGGCGACGGCCGACTGCAGCGCCTCATAGCCCATGACCGAGCAGTGCATTTTCTCGGGCGGCAGGCCGCCGAGGAAGTCGGCGATGTCCTGGTTGGTGATCTTCATGGCCTCGGCGAGCGTCTTGCCGATGATCATGTCGGTGAGAGCGGAGGAGGAAGCGATCGCCGATCCGCAGCCGAAGGTCTGGAACCTCGCGTCGAGAATGACTTCCGTCTCGGGGTCGACGCTGAGCATCAGCTTCAGCGCGTCACCGCAGGCGATGGCGCCGACCTCGCCGACCGCGTTGGCTTCCGTGAGGACGCCGGCGTTCTTCGGATTGAAGAAATATTCTTTGACCTTGTCCGTATAATCCCACATCGCTCTGCTCCGTTGCGATCAACCGAAAGACTTGCCGCAAGAGCAGCTTGATTTGGCGTTCGGATTGTCGAAAGTGAATCCCGATCCCTCGAGGCCGATCACGAAGTCGACCTTCGCGCCGTCGAGATAGGCGACGCTGCCTTCATCGATGAAGACCTTCACGCCGTCCCTCTCGATCAGCAGATCGGAAGGATCGGTCTTGTCGACGAGACCCATCATGTATTTGAAGCCCGCGCAGCCGCCGGCCTCGACCATGATCCTCAATCCCTCGACGTCCTTGCCGGCCCCGGCGATCGCCGTGCGCACCGCGCCAATGGCGCTGTCGGTCAGCTCGATCATGTTTCGGTCTCCCTCGAGAACAACCCTTCCTGCAATGCAGCAAGCACAGGGCGTGCCAGCGAGAGAATCTTTCCATTTCAGAGAAGTAGCTTTGGCGACGGGTGCGGCGCCGATAAAATGTTCGTTCTCGAACAACGCCCGACAGGGCGCTTTCCGCTCAACTAGAAACGTTCAAAATTGAAAAAAATGCGCCGGCTTATCGTGCCGGCGCAAGACCCAAATTCCGCAATCCGCGAACGCTGGGGTGGGTTGTCAATGACCGTGCGGAGGCGGCGCCTGCGTCGGCGCGCGGCTCGGCCGCCCGTCGGCGCCTGTGAAGGGAAACAGCCCCGCCTGGAAGCACTGCGCCATATGCGTCGCCTTGGCGAGCGCCTGCTCTGCCTGGGTCTTGGGGAGATTCTCGATCGCGGCTTCCGTGAAGAGCTCGAGCCAGCGGGCGAAATGCTCAGGCTGGACCGGCAGATGCGTATGCGCGGTATAAGGATGGCCGTCGTAACGTTCCGTATGGAGCAACGACTTGGACCAGAAGTTCGTCACCGTCGAGACATGAGAATCAAGATCGTGAATGCTTCCCGCCATGACCGGTCCGAGAACCGGATCGGCGAGGCCGCGTTTATAGAAAGCGCGCACGCAGGTCTCGATCGCCGCCTCGATGCGCTCTCTCTCGGCAGCGTCGTCGATCTTCGGAAAATCGAAAGTCATCGGTTCTCTCTCATCAGAGTCAGGGACGAGCGAAGGCTCCCGCGCCAAGCATGTGGCCTGCGCAGCGCCCGCGCATCCCCGTTATGCAGGGCGGGCGCCAGGCGCACATCCGCGTGCATTAAGCAGAAATCCGGCGCGGCGCGGCTCGTCGCGATCGCTGGCGCAGGCGCGCGCCGACACGCTTGTTGTATTCCCGACAACATAACTGACACTCCCCAGCTATATTTCTGACAACATAGCTTTCGCCAAGAGGCGGGGTCGGCTGTAAAACTGACAAATTATTGATATACATGAATTTTATGTCGCTGGCGCGGCCCTTGCTCTGTCTCGTCGAACCTCGACCTGAAGGAGTGCGGCAATGAACGGATCAACGAAGGGAAGCGCGCCGCGGAATGTCGACCGCGGCTTTGCGATCATTCTCGGCACGAATGAAATTGCCTCGGCGGTCGCCGTCCGGCTTTTGTGGGAGGGTTACAACGTGGCGCTGAGCTACGATCCCCATCCGCCGGTGCTTAGACGCGGCATGTCCTTTCATGACGCCCTCTTCGACGATTGCGCCGAAGTCGACGGCATTGTCGGCCGCCGCGCCGAAAACGCCGTAGAACTCCTCGACGTCTTCGCGAGCCGCGGCTGCGTCGCGGTCACCCCGCTGCACGCGACGGACCTCATCCCCCTGCGCCGGGCGGACGCGATCATCGACGCGCGTATGCAGAAAGACCGCGTGACGCCGGATCTGCGGGGCCTCGCCCGTCTCGCCGTGGGGCTCGGACCCAATTTCACGGTCGGCATAAATTGCGACGTCGCCATCGAGACGCATCCCGCGCGCGCCGGGGAGGTGGTCAAGAGGGGCCGCACCTGGGGCAGCGACGGGATTCCGCGAGCCCTTGGCGGCCTCGGAGAGGAACGGTTTCTCCGCGCGCCGCGCGCGGGAGTCTGGCGCACCCCGCTCAACATCGGGGATCGAGTCTATAAAGGCGTGACGATCGGGCGTCAGGGCGGCGCCCCTCTGGTCGCGCCGATGGACGGCTTTCTGCGCGGCTTGGCGCGCGACGGCGCGAGCGCGCCGGAGGGCGCGAAGCTCGTCGAGATCGATGTGCGCGGCCGCCTGGCCTGCTGGACCGGCACGGACGAGCGCGGGCGCGCCATCGGCGAAGCGACCACGCGGGCGGTGATTGCGGCGCGCATCGGCGGACGCAGCCCGTCGCGATCGCCGGCGCTCATGCACTGACCTCAGGGAGGCGAGATCCTCATGGACGCGACCGGTTACGAGGTTCCACGCATCGCCGCGCTGCGCGGCGCGCCGAGCTGGGCGATGCAGACGCTGCTCGACGAGTTCGCGCAACGTCGCGCCCGCGCCGGCCTACGAATTGCCGGCGTCGTCGAAGACTCCGATTGCGCGCATGACGGGGCCTGCAAGCGTTTTCGCGTTCGCGATCTGCGATCCGGAGAAACGATCCCGATCTCGCAGGATCTCGGGCGCGGCTCGACCGCCTGCAATCTCGATCCCGCCGCGCTGATCAAAGCCTGCGGTTGCATCGAGTCCGCCATCTCGGATGGGGCCGATCTCGTGGTGCTCAGCAAGTTCGGCAAGTTGGAGGCGGCCCGCAGCGGCCTCGCCGACGCGTTCCGCGCAGCGATCGAAGCAGACATTCCTGTCCTCACGGTGGTTTCGCCGGCTGCAGCGGAAGAATGGGAGCGTTTCGCCGCTCCTTTGTTTCAGTTTATCGAGGGAAGCCCCGAGGCGCTGGAGTTCTGGTGGGCGGGTCAGACCCACGGAGCTCTGCCGTGTTTCCCCGAGGAGGCCGAGGAGCGGCGCGCACATGTCTCTTTTGAAGCCTATGAGACGGTTTGAATGAGCAACGAAGCGAAGCGCGCGGAGACTGGCGCAGAGACACGGCTCGAAATCGCGCTCTATTTCCCCAATGGCGGAAGGCTGACGCCGGACGAGCTGCGGGTCGTCGCAGCCGTGCGCAAGCAGCGCTCGATCCTTGGGGCGAGCCGCGCCACCGGCCTTTCTTATCGCACCTGCTGGCTCATTGTGGACGCGCTCAATCGCGCCTTCGAGCAACCGGTTATCGCCACCCATCCGGGGCGACGCGGCGGTGGCGCGGAACTGACCCCTTTCGGTGAGCGGCTTGTCGCGCTCTATGCCTCCATTGAGCGGCGTGCGCGCGCTCAGGGGAAGCTCGCGCTCGAGGAAATCACGGCGGCGCTCAATCCGAGCTTCCAACGACGCGCCAGCGACGCGGCGTCGGAAGACGCGAAGCCGGGAGACGCTCCTCGGCGATCGCAAGGCTCTTGAGCATCACCCAGACCCTCAGCCCTTCTTCGAGAGCCAGACGATCCACCGATTCCCCGGTGACGAGCGCGTAGATTTGACTCGTTCCCAAGCTGACGGCGACACGAACGAAGGGGAGCCGTAAGGGCGTGAGGTCGACGATGGCGCCAGGAAGCCGATTGAGGATCGAAACATCCATGGGGCGGGAGAGCGCGATCGAAACGTCTCGCGCGTCGATCTTGACGCGCAGGCCTGCGCCGACCGGCGCATCGATCAGCGGCGCGCGCAGCTCCCCATCCGCGAAATACAGCGTCGAGAGTCCGTATCCCTCGTCATGGCGCAGGACGCGCGCTTCCAGCCTCGTAACGAGGGGCAGGCTCTTTCCGGGGACGATTTGTCGCAGGGCGGTCATGCCCCATGGAAAAGCGAAAATCGGGCCACAGGGATCGCAGGCGGCCGGGCGCATGCCTGTCGGAAAGCAGACAAAGCGGGGAGGCGCTTTTACAGTCGATCACTTAATTCTGCATTCAGGCGCTTCCGCGTGAGTGCAGCGTGAGCTAAACAAGCCTCTTGTTCTGAAGGAGATCCAGATGAAAATATCCGCCCGCAACGCGCTGCCGGGTACCGTTAAGGCGATCACGAAAGGCGCGACGACGGCGCATGTCACGATCGATGTGAACGGCTCGATCGTCACGGCCGCAATCACCAACGAGTTCGTCGAGGAGCTGGGTCTCAAGGTCGGCGACAAGGTGCATGCGATCGTGAAGGCGTCCGACGTCATGGTCGCCGTGGACTAACCTGATCCGGTTGCTCAGCGCAACGCGAGCGGGCGACGTCGCGCACCAATTCGTCGGGGTCGTCGAGGAGGCTCGGCAGCAGCTCCGGGGGCGCGCGTTCCGCCACTGTGAACCGCACGCGCAAATCTTCGTCCTTCGCCATCGCGGCGAGGCGCGAGGGCGGCAGCCGTTCCGCCACGAGAAGCCGCACGAGCGGCTCTTCGTCGAACATCAACAGCTCCAGCCGCTCTTCCGGGAGACGGCGCGCGGCCCAGCGCCTGACTTCGGGGTCAGCGTCGCGGACGGCGAGCGCGACGAGCTCTGGCGGCAGGCGCCGAACCACATTGATCCGGACGAGATAGTCCTCGTCGCTGAGCATCGCGACGAGGCTCGCGCCTTCCAGCCGATTGGCGACCGCCATGCGCACGCGCGCCTCGGGGTCCTTCGCCAGCGCCTTCACGCGCTCCATGGGCAGACGCATCACCGCCATCGCGCGGACTTCCGCCTCGGCGTCGGCGAGGAGTGGCATGAGCCGCATCACGCTCGCATATTTCGCTGCGACGGCGCGCACCTCGAAATAGGAGTGCTTGAGGTAATCATTGGCGAGCTCGGGATGCTTGCGAAAAAAGCCGTCGACGCGCCGCGCGCGGCGATCACGCACGCAAGCCGCCCCCTTGCGGCAGAGACCTTCGCGATTGAGCGCCACGTGATCGCATTCGCGGCAGCGGATCGGTTGACCAAGCCAGTCGAGCGAATGCGTGTCGGGCTCGGCGTCACCGCCACCCGCGGCGCTAGAATTTTCGGACGGGAATGTCATGCTTCTGTAAGGCGTAACCGATCTGACGAGGCGTGAGGCCAAGGAGGCGCGCCGCCTTGGCTTTGACCCAGCCGGCCTCCTCCATGGCGCCGATCAGCTTGTCGCGCTCGCTGCGCGGGTCGCCGCCGACGACGTTGCAGTTCTCGGCGCCGGGACAGGTCGCTGGCGTCGCCTCTCCGACAGGACCAGGCGCCGGCGGAGGCGGCGCGGGGCTCTTCGGCGTCGAGACGATGGGCAAGGGCTTCGCGAAACGCGGCGGCGCGCCGTCCTCATGCGGACCTCCCCAAAGCACGGCGGAGAGACAGCCGTCATTTTGGCAGGAGAAGTCTTTGTCCACGATTTCGGAGCCGCGCGCGAGAGTTGCCGTGCGGTAGATGCAGTTCTCGAGCTCACGGATGTTGCCGGGGAATCCGCATTCCGAGAGCACCTCCATCGCCGAGGTCGAGAGAGAAAGATGCGACCCTTGCTCCGCATTGAAGCGGCGCAGGAACTCGTTGGCGAGCGGCGCGAGATCGCCTTTGCGGTCGCGCAAGGGCGGCAGAAAGATCGGCACGACGCTGATGCGGTAATAGAGGTCGGCGCGGAACTCGCCCTTTTGCACCGCCTGTTCGAGATTCTTATTGGTCGCACAGACGAAACGCACGTCGACCTTCAGCGTGCGATTTCCGCCGACGCGCTCGAACTCGCCCTCCTGCAGCACGCGGAGGAGCTTGCTTTGAAACGCAGGCGTGATCTCGCCGATCTCGTCGAGGAACAGCGTGCCGCCGTCCGCGAGCTCGAAACGGCCCTTGCGCATGGCGGCGGCGCCGGTGAAGGCCCCGCGTTCATGGCCGAAAAGTTCCGACTCGAGCACGCTTTCGGGCAGTGCGGCGCAATTGAGCTTGACGAAGGGCTTGGCGTGGCGCGGCGAGAGATTGTGAATCGCCGCCGCGAAGAGTTCCTTGCCCGTGCCCGACTCGCCGCGAAGCAGCACGGTCGAGCGCGATTTGGCGACGATGCGGATTTTTTCGACGACCGTCCGGACCGCGGCGCTGCTTCCGATGATTCCCTTGATCCCCTCGGACTTGCTATCGAGAGGGAGCGGACGCTCGCCCTTGCCGAGCCGCGCGTTCTCGAGCATCAAACGCTCGCGATCGCGGGAGATGAGCTTGTGCAGGCGCAAGGTCTGGCCGACGAGATTGGCGATCATCGTCAGGAAGCGCACGTCGTGGTCGAAGCGCACGGACGAGCGATTCGACAGCGCGCGGTCGACCGTCAGCGTGCCGACGACCTCGTCTCCCTCTTTGATCGGCACGCCGACGAGGGAGAAGGGCTCCCCGTCCGCTGGGCCCCAGCCGGACAGGTCGGCGCCTTCAAACAGTGCAGAGTCGAGGACATTCTCGACGACGAGCGGCATCTTGGTCGCGACGATCTGTCCGATCGCCCGCTCGGGCAGGCGATCGAAAAACTGCTTCGCATTGACCTCGGACCAGCCCGAGCCGACGACGATCTCCGGATCGCCATCCTTGTCGAGCAGCGCAAAGAGGCCGTGGCGCATGTCGAGAAAACTCGACAACACGCCCAGCACGCCAGCGAGCGTGCGCTCGAGGCGATTGGGCGAGGCCAGGAGCTTAGAGACTTCGTAGATGCCTACGAGTGCGGATTCGCTCAGATCCGCAGTGCGGACACTCGGTCCGGCCGTGGTGCTTGCGGGGTGAAAACCCATCGCTTCTTCCGACTCCGGTCGATAAAGCGGCTTAGCATAACAATATAAGTATTTCATGCAGCGTCAACGAGATATTTTGTGCACTGCGACAACAAGTGATTTCATTCGCCGTGATTAAGGGCGGGGAGCATCGAAGGCTGAGCTTTAGGACGCTTGGCTACGCCCGCGATGACGGCTCGGCTCACGCCACAAACTGCGCCGCGAGCCAGACCGTTGGCTGCTCGGCGTCCGTCCATTCGACGCGATGGCGCGCGTGGGCCGGGATTTCGAGCCAGTCGCCCGGACCCAGCAGGCGGGGCTCGGGCTCGCTCTCGAAGCGCAGCGCGGCCATGCCAGTGAGCAAGACCACCCACTCGGCCCAAGCCTGATCATACCAAAAGCCCGGCGGGCTCGCCTGGCCGGTCGACACGATTCGCTCGATGCGCACCCCCGCTTGGTCCGCGAGGATCGCGATCTCTTCCTGCTCCGCCTTCGCGACGATTTCCGCGAAAAGATTTCCGGCTTTCATCGTCTTGCCCTCCCCGGCGCGCCTACCGCCGCCGCGGCGCCTTCCCCCGCAAGATGACGCCTGTTAGAACACAGAGGCGGCCTCCTGCCGTAACCCCCAACCCGCCCGAGTCCCATGGCCGCCATTCCCGATTTCTCCCAAATCCCGTTCGCGCCGGCTAAGGCCCTTCCGCCCGTCCCTGAGCCGCGGCGCTGGCTGACGCCGGAGGGGATCGAGGTGAAGAACCTCTATGCGGGCGCGGACACTGCCGGCCTCGACTTCCAGCAGTCCTATCCCGGTCTCGCGCCCTTCGTGCGCGGACCCTATCCGACCATGTATGTCGCGCAGCCCTGGACCATCCGGCAATATGCCGGCTTCTCCACGGCCGAGGACTCCAACGCCTTCTACCGGCGCAACCTCGCGGCGGGGCAGAAAGGCCTTTCCGTAGCCTTCGATCTTGCGACCCATCGCGGCTACAACTCCGACCACCCGCGCGTCGCCGGCGACGTCGGCATGGCGGGCGTCGCGATCGACTCGATCTATGACATGCGCACGCTCTTCGACGGCATCCCGCTCGATCAGATGAGCGTGTCGATGACGATGAACGGCGCGGTGCTGCCGGTTCTCGCGCTCTTCATCGTGGCGGCGGAGGAGCAGGGCGTCTCGGCCGACAAGCTCACCGGCACGATCCAGAACGACATTCTCAAAGAATTCATGGTGCGCAACACCTACATCTATCCGCCCGCCCCCTCGATGCGCATCGTCTCCGACATCTTCGCATACGCCAGCAAGCATATGCCGAAGTTCAACTCGATCTCGATCTCCGGCTATCACATGCAGGAGGCGGGCGCCTCCGCCGATCTCGAGCTCGGCTACACGCTCGCCGACGGCGTGGAATATGTGCGCGCCGGCATGGCCGCCGGGCTCGACATCGACGCTTTCGCGCCGCGCCTTTCCTTCTTCTTCGCCATCGGCATGAATTTCTTCATGGAGGTGGCGAAACTGCGCGCCGCCCGCCTCTTGTGGGCGAGGCTCATGAAGGATCTGGGCGCGAAGTCACAGAAGAGCCTGACGCTGCGTACTCATTGCCAAACGTCCGGCTGGTCGCTCACCGCGCAAGACGTCTATGTGAATTCGATCCGCACCTGCATAGAGGCGATGGCGGCGACGCAAGGCCATACGCAGTCGCTGCACACGAACGCGCTCGACGAGGCGCTCGCCCTGCCGACGGACTTCTCGGCGCGCATCGCGCGCAACACGCAGATTGTCCTGCAGCAGGAGAGCGGCACGACGCGGATCATCGATCCCTGGGGCGGCTCCTATTATGTCGAGCGGCTCACGGCCGAGCTCGCCAAGCGCGCGCTCGTGCATATCGAGGAGATCGAGAAGCTCGGGGGCATGGCGAAAGCCATCGCCGCGGGCGTGCCCAAGCAGCGCATCGAAGAGGCCGCCGCCAAGACGCAGGCGCGCATCGACACGGGCCAGCAGGTGGTTGTCGGCGTGAACAAATATCAGCCGACCGACGACGTGGCGCCCGACGTGCTGAAGATCGACAATTCCGCCGTGCGCGCCGCGCAGCTCGCCAAGCTCGCGCGTCTGCGCGCCGAGCGCGACGAAGCGAAAACGCAGGCCGCGCTCGACGCCCTGACCGAAGGGGCGACATCCGGCGCCAATCTGCTTGATCTCGCGGTCAAGGCGGCGCGAGCCAAGGCGAGCGTCGGCGAAATCTCCTTCGCGCTGGAAAAAGTCTTCTCGCGCCACAAGCCCAAGGCCAATGTGATCTCTGGCGTATACGCGCGCGAGGCGGGCGCGGAGACGCCAGTCGTGACGCGCGTCAAGGGCATGACCCAGGCCTTCGAGGAGAACGAGAAGCGAAAGCCCAGCATCCTCGTCGCCAAGATGGGCCAGGACGGTCACGACCGCGGTCAGAAGGTGATCGCCTCGGCCTTCGCAGACTTAGGATTCGAGGTCGTGATCGGCGATCTTTTCGCGACGCCGGACGAGGTGGCGAAGAAGGCGGCCGAGGCGAATGTGCATGTCGTCGGCGTCTCGACCATGACCGCCGGCCATCTCACGCTGACGCCGCAGCTGCGCGACGCGCTGAAGGGCGTCGGCCGCGACGACATCATGATGGTCGTCGGCGGCGTGATCCCCAAACAGGACTTCGACGCGCTCTACGACGCCGGCGCGAGCGCGATCTTCCCGCCCGGCACGAACATCCCCCAGGCCGCTGAAAAGCTCCTGGAGGAGCTCAATATCCGGCTCGGCTACGCGCAGCGGGAGCGGCGCTAGCGCGCTTCTGAGGCTGGCTCAGCGATTCTGAGGCGCGTCGCCCGCCGCCGCGCCGGCCTGGGTGCCCGGCGCGGCTTCAATTCCCGGCGCTCCCGCCGCGGCTTCGCTTTGCCGGCTCGGCCGGCCTCTCACGAAGGGATTTCCCTTCTGGACGACGGTCGACGGCTCGACCGTCGTGCCCACGGCCGGGCCGCTCGTGTCTCCCGGCGAGCGCGACGGCTGGGCGGCCCCTGCGGCCGCGCCGAAGGCCAGGGTTGAGACAAGGAGCACGAGAACTCTGATCGCTTTCATGCGCGTCCTCCATCATTTGAGGCGAGCATTTAGAGAGCCGACGACGTTCGACAACGAAGCGCGCGAAGACGCGCGGCCTCCCGTCGCGCGCTACCAGAGACGCCATCGAAGGAACCTTCCGATGAAGAATTTTGCTCTAGCCCTTCTTTGCGCCGCGACGCTCTCGCTCGACGCGCCTCCCGCGGGCGCGCAGGAGGCTCTGCGCCTCGCGCCCGGCCAAAGCCGCAGCGTGACTTTCGCGGAGAATCCCTCGACCGGCTACACATGGGCGATCGATCCAGCGGCAAGCGAGGGCCTCGACATCGTCGCGGTCGTGGACGGAGGTCACCATCGCGGCGCCCCAATGCCCGGCGCGCCGGGAACGCGGCGCTGGACCCTTCGCGCGCTGAAGCCCGGCCACGCGGACATCGTCTTCGTCTACCGGCGGCCATGGGAACAAACGCTGTCGGGTGAGACGCGACACGTCGTCGTCGACGTTGTACGGTAGCCGCGCGGTCTTCAGCTCATCGGCCGCATTGCCTTCTCCGCGACGGTTTTTTCGAATACCTTCGCAGAGGATAAATTCTCTTGTTCTGATGGCGAGCGGCCGCGGCTTCAGAAGCCAAGAAGCGCTCTGAGCTCTCGGCTGAAAGCCTTTCGCAACCTGTCCTGGAAACCGCCTGGACCGTATTGCGTCATGTACCGGATAAGGATTCCGAGTTCCTCATCATTGAAGGTCACGGCACCATTGTTGGCATTGAGTTCCGCAACAATACGCCTGTGCAATGTTTGCTGACCACCGCTTCCTACCGCCCCACGGATTGCATTGGCTTCACCAGGTGTGAGCTGAAACCTGAAGGGCCGTGGGCCTCTTGCCATTTTCATTGCCTCTTAGCTACACCGAAAAATGCCAGCGCCAGCAGAGTTATTTTGCGAGCGCGGAGCCGAGGAAACGTAAATGGTATCCGGGGCGGAAACCCGTCCCGGACCTTGGCTCCTTATGGCGCCTAGCGGCACCCATGCGGGCCGAGTTTGCCCAAAGCTTCGAGGGGCACGGCGACGTAGGGTCTCTGTGGGGGGAGATCGCCTGCTGCAACGACCTCCGAGAACCGCTTCCCCTTTGCGACTTCTGCGACGCGACCCGCGTTAACACCAAACCAAGCCGCGATGTCATGTTGACGGTCGCCGCGTTGAAGCATGCCCTTGACGATCGCCGCGTCACTGTGAGTCAGCGATCGAGCGGTTGAACTTGCACTTCTCGGCATCCCGACCTCCTCAGATGACCTCGACGCGAGGCAGCGCCTGCTGGATCTTCACGATGAGCACTCGACGGCCCGCACTGCTCGAAAAAGACCCCGCAGCTCCGTTGGGCGCAGCCCTCCAAAAATCCAGGCCAGAGACGGTGCGACCATTGGCGTCATCACCTTGCAAACTCTCTAACGCCTTCCGCATGATCTTGCTGTAGCTGTCGGGCTCAATCACAGACAGCCCCTGAGTTCTGACAACCTCTAGAACTTGGACGAGCACGGTATGCAGGACGATGACGCCCACGCCCTTCTGAATTGAGAATTCGGCAGGATTGTCAAACGCCTCGATCATCAGATCGCGCATTCCCCGCCAGAATGCATCGAGAATTTTCACCTGCTGATCCTTCGTCAAGATCTTGAAATACGGAGACGCGAGCAGCGGCTTCAACGAGGTTACCATCGAGGCCTGAGGCATAATGGTGTGGCCTTTTTCCATCGCAGGGAATCTGATCTTTCCCTGCCAGATGGGGCTTTGGTTGGCCAATTGATCGACGATTTCGACGGCGCGCGCGGTCCAGTCCTGTCCGCGCTCCACGAGGCTCTCGCGATACTCGGGATCCTGTTCCGCTCTCGTCCGCAATAGCTGTTGAGCCAGATCAGTGCGCACGGATTTAGCCTTGGAATTCACGGTATGGAACTGCTCCATCTCCTGGAATTGGTCCGCACCCAACATGCAAATGAACGGGAGTTCAAAGCGCTCCCAACCCTCTTCAGGGAAGTCCTCGATCAATTTTGCAAGAGCCAGCACCCGGTGCTGGCCATCTACAACGAAGAAGTGCGATGCAATCGCCGCAGCTCCGCTGCGGCTCGTTTGTAGGAACGAAAGATCGAGACCTCCTTCATTCAGCAACTGCTTCGCGTCCCGGCTCCGCAGGTTCAGGAGGATCGCGGTCGGTAGGTCCGCGCGACCCTTGCGCAGATCGGCCGCAAGCTCGTTGACACGAGCTTCTTGGGGCGGACGCTGGTACCCCTGCTTCGTGCGATCGTTGTAGTAGGGAATGGTGTAGTTGTCGGGGACAAGGAGGCCGACCGGCATGAACCCGGCGACGATCGGCACCCCCGAACGACGCAGCGTAGGGCCGCGTACAATGGGCAATACGCGGGGGGCGACGAACGGCTCGGCTCCGCTGAAGTTGAAGCGGCTCATCGCGAATCCTTCCAAGTCGGTGACAAATGCGGTAGACATCTGATGCTCCTGCAGAGGAGTGTTGAGACAGCGGGTCCGCCGGGTGCCACCGGTGGGCCCGTTTTTTTGGGCCCTGGATCCGCACGCTCGGCGATCACCGAAGCGCAAGCGGAGTGTTAATTCAGAATGGATCTGCTTGTCAAGATCTGGTTTTGCGGATCCGCAAATTGGATCCGAATTTCAGGTTCCCGGAAGGGTTTCGTGGACGGGGGGACTAGTTGGTGCATGACACGATTATGAAATATCTTGGCTTTCGAGGGATCTAGATCCGAATGGGGCGGCTGTCAGGTGGGTCTGGAGATCCCATCGGGAGCGCGCGAAAAGGGTGGAGAACGCTCCGCGGCGAGGCGCTCGGACGCTGTAATTCCCCGCTCAGCCCCGCATAGTCGTCGCCGACCATTCCCTTGAGCCCCTTTCCCCATGTCCTTCGCCGCGGCGCGCAAACCAATCTCCTGCGATCTATCCTCCGAGTTCGAGGAACAGGTCCGCGGCTTTTGCGCCTTCGGCGCCAAGACGCGCGTCGAGGAACGGGATGGGCTTCCCTACTATGTCAATGAATTCTGGACCGCGGCGCAAAGGCAGGCGCATTCGATCCATGAGGTGAGCTACCGGGCCTGCTTCAAGCCGCAACTGCCGCGCTTTTTCATCGACCGCCTGAGCCAGCCGGGCGACGCGGTCTACGACCCTTTCATGGGGCGTGGCACGACGCCCATCGAGGCGGCGCTCGCGGGACGCAAGCCCGTCGGCAATGACGTCAATCCCTTGAGCGTGCTGCTGACTCGCCCGCGCCTGCGGGTCCCCACGCTCGCCGCGGTCGAGGCGCGGCTAGACGAAGTCCCCTGGGAAAGCGGCGAGATCGAGCGGGAGGACCTCCTCGTCTTCTACCATCCCGAGACGCTGCGCCAGATTTGCGCGCTGCGGCGCTTTCTCATGGCGCGCGCGCCTCTCTCGGAGGACCCCGATCCCGTGGACGACTGGATCAGGATGGTCGCGCTCAACCGGCTGACCGGCCATTCCCCGGGGTTCTTCTCCGTCTACACGCTGCCGCCCAACCAGGCCGTCTCGGTCGAGGCGCAACGCAAGATCAACGAAAAGCGCTCCCAGACCCCGCCGCCGCGCGACGTGGCGCGCCTCATCCTGCGAAAATCGCGCGCGCTGCTGGCTGACGGCGCGCCAGCGCGAATGGAGGCGCGGCTCGGCGTTGGCGACGCGGGCGAAACGCCATTTATCGCCTCGGGCACGATCCGGCTCGTCGTCACCTCGCCGCCCTTTCTCGACGTCGTCCAATATGAGAACGACAATTGGCTGCGAAGCTGGTTCGCCGGCATCGACCCCGCGAGCGTGAGGATTTCGTCGCATAAGAACGAGACGGACTGGTCGGCGATGGTTTCCGCCGTCTTCAAGGAGCTGGCGCGCGTGCTGACGCCGGGCGGCCATGTCGCCTTCGAGGTCGGCGAGGTCAAAGGCGGAAAGCTGCTCTTGGAACGGCTCGTCTGGCGCGCCGTCGAAGGGCTGCCCTTCGAGCGTCTGTTCGTGCTGGTGAATGAGCAGCAGTTCACCAAGACGAGCCATTGCTGGGGCGTCGCCAACAACGGCAAGGGCACGAATTCGAACCGGATCGTGGTGCTGCGGCGGCGGTAACGCCTGTTTCCGAGGGCTTTTGGAAAAGAACGGGCTCAATCAGCAGCCTCCGGCTGAGGCGCGCGAACGATCTTTGCAGCCGGGAAAGTCCCCGTTATAGAGAGAGCCCCGAGGAATCGGGACCGGGCGCAGGCGCAAGCCACGCGCGGGATGGAGGGGTGGCCGAGTGGTTGAAGGCGCACGCCTGGAAAGTGTGTATACGGGAAACCGTATCGCGGGTTCGAATCCCGCCTCCTCCGCCAGCTTCGAGCGATAGCCCTATATTTCCGTCAATTATCTCATATTACCAAGCGACATCGCCAAACTTAGACCCCACGTGGCTACCCACTACTCGAGTATCTCAAGCGCGGCACCTTCCTCGTCATTCCGTCTGCGGGACGGTTCTTCTACCAGCGACGGCATCAATCAGCGTCTCGTAGCAGGAGGGACCTGGGATCGCGACCCCGTTCGCCCGATCGAAGGTACTTAGCGTCTTGCTCCAGTACTTTGCCGCGAGTGTCAGATAGTGGATGTCTGGCCTGGACGCCTCGCTAGTCGGGCGGCGATGATATCGATGCAGCGGGTTGCCGCACTTCCTGAGGTCGTAACGTGCGATATGGTGCCACATAGAGTGCACGCAGGCGCTGAATGGGGTGTAAACATAGTTGTAGTAGTCGATGCAATCGGCCTCTTCGGCCATTTGACGAACCGACAGGCTCGACCATTTTCCGAGGTCGACGTCGAGCAACGCGTCTATCCGCTGTTCGTCGATCCACCTCTCGCAGGCTTCCAGCATGGCTGCCTCTTGCGGTGTGGGATCGCGCGCCCCGATCTGCGCGCGGCGATGCTCGAGTTCGAGTTTAGCCTGACCTAATCCAAACAGAACGAATTTGCGGCAGCGATCAACCGGATCTAGCAGCAGCCACGAGATGTTGATGTGAGCGTCGGCCATAGCGCGTAGCAGGATCGGCGCACTATGCCCCGTCCATAGCGTGGGCGCGCGCGCAAGATCCTTAGCGAGCGTCGCCTGTCTTGCGAGCATGCCGCCGATCACCTCGTGGACTTGGATGTGCGCAAAGTCGGTAGGCCATGCCTCCAGGCGTGCCTTGAGTTCGTGATCGACATCGGTACAAAAGTTCTCGATGACCGGCCAAATTTCTAAGCCTTCGTCATCGTCGCCATCGGCCTCCTGCTGAGTCATCTCAACCCGCATTCGCCGGATGAGTTCTGATTTTGCTGTACAAATTCGCCATTTATGGCATAGTTTTCATAGCGTTATGTTTCATTGAGCGAGGCGGCGATGACAAACCCGACGGGTGAATCGGATGGCGAGGCTCTACGGCTCGATTTCGATCGCCGCCTGAAGTTGCAATTCCGGGGCTCGGTCGTAACTTCCGACGCCGGCTTGCTGGCTTACCGCGAACTCGACGACGCGCTCGGCCTGACGAAGATGGCGAGCGAGGTTTTGGCCGACGCCCGCACCGGCAAAAACGGACGACATGCCCTGGCCGGATTGTTCCGGCAATCCGTCTTCGGTCGCCTCGCCGGCTATGAGGACGTGAACGACGCCGAGCGGCTTCGGCATGATCCGGCCATGCGCTGGGTCGTTGGCGGCAAAGCCGCCATCTCCGGCGCGGCGTCGCCGAGCCAGATGGGGCGATTTGAGACGCGCTGGCTCACGGCCGAGAAGAATCTCTCCGCACTCACCGATCTTTCGGGTCGATGGATCGACCGCATTCACGGCCGCAGACCGCCAAGAGGCATCCTGCTCGACATGGACTCGAGCGTCAGTCCGACCCACGGCGAACAGGAAAATCGCTGTTGGAACGGCCATTACGAGTGCACGTGCTATCATCCGCTATTCTTGTTCAACCAGTTCGGCGATCTGGAGCGCTGCGCCTTGCGCCCCGGCAACGTCCACAGCGCCGACAGCTGGGATAGCGTGCTCAAGCCGGTCGTGGCCCGCTACAAGGACCGGGTCTCACGCATCTATTTCCGAGGCGACGCCGGCTTCGCCAATCCCGAGATATACGATTATCTCGAAGCCGAAAGCGTCAAATACGCCATCCGCCTCCCGACGAACCGCATCCTGCAAGAGAAGGTCGGCCATCTGCTGTCACGGCCGGTGGGACGCCCGCCGAATGCGGTCCGGCGCTCCTATGCGAGCTTCAGCTATCAGGCCGGGAGCTGGACGAAGGCGCGCCGGGTCGTCGCCAAGGTCGAATGGCATCCTGGAGAACTCTGCCCTCGCGTTGGGTTCATCGTGACGAACATGTCGCGGTCCGCCGAGAATGTCGTCGCCTTCTACAACAAGCGCGGCACATGCGAGCAATGGATCAAGGAAGGCAAGGGGGCGATCAACTGGACTCGGCTGTCATGTCGCTCCTTCGCCGCCAACGCCGTGCGTCTTCAGCTTCATGCGCTTGCTTACAATCTCGCCAATTTCCTGCGCACGCTGGCGACGCCGGAGCCTATCAAGGAATGGTCGCTCACGACGCTCAAGGAGAAGCTGATCAAGATCGGCGCGAAGGTCGTGAGCCACGGGCGCTACGTCGCCTTCCAGATGGCGGAGGTCGCCATTCCCAAAAGCCTGTTCTCTGACATCCTGCGGATGATCGCCGAGCTGCGGCCACCGCCCTTGGCGGCCGCAGCGTAAGGCGTTCCCGTGTCTTGAGTTTGAGCCAACCGACGGGAGAGGTGCGTCCTGATGGCAAGCAATTCGTCCATATCCCTCGTCGCAAAAGCGGCTTCGGCCCGCCGTCGACTACCTTGGGCTACGGAGGCGCTCTCCACGACGGATCCGCCTTGTCAAAAGCGCTAACTTGGGAATCCTCGCGTCTGAACGGGGGCCCATCAGGAGAATCCTGGTTCAAGGCCAACGGAACTTTTTTGCACTGAGCAGCGTTTCCTTCGAACGGGCCGCGTTTTAGGTAGCGCGCCGGGGCGCATCGCAGGCAAATTTGCTTCGGTAATTGTTTCTTGCTTTCGGAGGAGGACCACATGGCGAATCCACTCGAGGGTGATTCAACAGTCCAAAAGACGCCTGGGGTGACAGGAAAAAACACCGCTGGCAGCGGAACACAGAATACTCAGGGAATCGGCGTTCTCGGATTGAGCGGGGTTGGGGCGACCGTGCCGAGTGATATCGCCGCGATCTATGGCTCAGCGACAGGTAACTGGGGCGTTAGGGGGATCTCTGTCGAGAGCGACGGAGTGTCGGGCTTAACCCAATCAGCCCAACGTGCCGGCGTCCTCGGTGCTAATTCATCCGGTGGTCCTGGTGTCTCCGGTACCGCCTTCTCGGGGGGACCTGGCGTTTCGGGTCTTAGCTCACCCCTCCCCTTTTTTGGACGCAATCCTCCACCGCCAACGATCCCAGCAGCTGGCGTCTCTGGCACCAGCGAAACTGGCGGGCCGGGTGTGCTCGGGACCAGTGCCTCTGGACCGGGCGTCTCAGGCAATTCCACGGGCGCTGGAGACGGGGTTTTTGGATCGAGCGTCAATGGTTGGCGTCCATGGAACCGCTAGCAACGGCAACGGCAGCGCCCTAAGGGGCGAACATACTGGGGGCGGTAATGGGGTCTATGCAACAAGTGTAAGCGGCAACGCGGTAGTTGGACATAGTCAATCTGGTAATGCAGGGTTTTTCGTTGGCGGCTTTAGTTTAAATGGAAATATGGTTCACTCGGGAGATTACAACACGACTGGAACCATAACGGTCGGCAAGGATGTTGTACTGAGCGGAGCCGACTGCGCGGAGGAATTTGACATAGGAGAAGCCATTGAAATCGAACCTGGCACTGTGATGATCATAGATGAAAATGGCATATTACAACCATGTTGCAAAGCCTATGACAAAACGGTTGCTGGGGTGATTTCCGGCGCGGGAGATTACAGACCAGGAATGATTCTGGACCGGATTAACTCGTCAAACAAGCGAATGCCAGTCGCTTTAGTGGGCAAAGTTTACTGCAAGGTTGACGCTGAATATGCCGCTGTCGAGGTCGGTGACCTGCTAACGACCTCGCCCACTTTAGGTCACGCGATGAAAGCAGACGATGCCGTTAAGGCTTTCGGCGCGGTAATCGGAAAGGCCCTACGACCATTGAAATCTGGACAGGGGTTGATCCCGATTCTGATTGCTTTGCAGTGACAAAGTATCGCCGAAGACTTGTTGGTGCATGCAATTCGTGAGGTCGCCAAGAGATGATCACGGCAACACAGGCCCTTCGATGGGTCACCCGCAGACCGCTGCCACCTTGGCGGGTCGGAGAACTACGATCTGCATTTAAGGGAGATCCAAAAAAACCTTTTTCGCTTAAGCAGGCGATTACTGGTATCCAGAATCAAAGAAACTTGATTTTTTTGGAAGTTGGAAATCCGGGGAATCTCTTAGATGCCGGAACATTTAAAAACTTACCGTTGGCATGGAACGATCCGAAATATGCGGGGCCAGGAAAAATTGGGCTCACCGCATTTTTTAAGGATTTGTTATCTCGCAACATTTCCATGGTTTTTGTGTCTAAAGACTTAAGGACGGTAGGAATATCATCATCAATTAAGAATTTGCTAGGTTTTGGTGGAGTTAGTCTCACAGAACCAGATTGGTTCGAACAGCTACAACGTTTAGGCGAAGATGTTATTGTCGTTGGCCATATACTCCCGGGGGGAGCCGGGCATTTTCTTGTTAGAGTTGGAGCGATAGCTGTTGGAATCACCACTATTATCGATTTTGTATTAAATGGTCAGTTTGGTTCTGAAACTTCTGGTGAGCAAATTGGTAGCAGCGCGGGTGGGGATGCTTATGGTTCAGGAAGTGGTCCATTGAATATTCCCGAAATAGTTATCGTAGGGAGACCTTCAAACGTTGATTTGAATACTGTGGTAAATGCGCCTCCACTGGATTTGGGTACCTTTGACATCATTGTGAATTCTAGTGACGACGGCAGTGGCAGTGGCGGCGGCAGTGGCGGCGGCAGTGGCAGTGGCGATGGCAGTGGCGGCGGCAGTGGCGGTGGCGGCAGCGGTGATGGCGGCAGCGGTGATGGCGGCAGCGGTGATGGCGGCAGCGGTGATGGCGGAGGCGGTGATGGCGGGGGCGACGAAGGCTGAGGCGTTAGGCGGAGATGTAACCTCCGCGAGGCCTGGCAGCCTTCACTTTGATTGAGGAGCCGCGTCCGGCGCTGGCGGAGTCGGGGGCGGGTGAACTACCGAATGGGCAAGGCTAGCTCGGGCATGCGGGGTCAAAGACGCGGAATGCTCATTATGGAACGCAGTTCGCTGCACAGCATTACTTGGGAGGAATCGGGCCTTTCAAGAACTTCACAATTCCGCTCTTTAGGCGCATCACCTCACTGGTATCCGCGTCTATTTCGTTAGTGCGCGAGTAGTAATCCTTTGGCTCTAGACTGCTCCGAGAAACATGCGTAAGCCAAGATTTTTCCTCCTCGTCAATGACCCATGTCCCGTGCACGATTTGCACGCGCTTGTCATTGATTTTTAGACAGCCTTCCATCAATTCCTTGATTTCATGGCGTTCTTCATCAGAGCAACCACAAAAGCGCGCAAAATATGACTTAGTGACATTGCATAAGCTGGCAAAATCATGGGCAGAGGTGATAACGTAGAATTCATCATTCTTTAGATCTAAAGCTGCGCCAAGCGTGTGGCGGATCATGAGTTCAAGTTGCGAAAACGCAAAGACAAAACGCCCAATTGCAAGGTAAAGACGTCGAATCTTTTCGCTTTCAGCGTTGATCTGCTCGATGGATTCTGATCCAGTCACGGCCTGATGCCCCGCTCATATTCCTAGCCTCGCTATCGTCCACCCCCACACGTTAGAGCTGCGGCCAATTTCCGCAAGCGTTTCCTCGCCGTGGTCGCGGTGGCGGATCCGTGTTAAGCCAAGCCTCTGCCAGAGATTAAAAGACGCTCTCTTGAGCGAGCATGCCCCTAAGCCCTAAAGGCGAGCGCCGCCTCGGCTGAGCCGCACCTCCCGATTGCGGACGGTGCCTCGGCGCTCTGCAAATGGGCCTCCGGCGCGTTCCCTCGGGAGGGAGGGGGAAGAGCGCTGGCGAGTGCCGAACACGCGCGAACGAGCTGCCGCTTTGGCTCGGCGGTGTGGGTCTGCGGTCGGTGGGCGGACGTCGTGAAAAATTTGGGAGCTATGTGTGCGTGTTCAGGCAGGCCCCGACCGCTGCGGCGAAGGGCCTCGCGGGAGGGGGTATGCGGGGTATGCGGGCTCAATCGTCACACTGTTCAAGTTTCAAGCCACGGTTCCAGAAGGCGGTCGACCAGTCGGTTCCCGACGCCATCATGTTGATTTCAGAGAACATCTGGTTGAGGGTCGCGCGCATCGACGCGGCGATCCGCTGTGACTGCTCGGTTTCGGGGTAATCCTCGATCCGGGGAAAGTCAGCGAGCGCCAAGCCGGCCGAGACCTTTAGCCGATCAGCATCGAATGCGAGCCATGTCGCGGTCGCCTGGACCATGGTGGCGCGCTTCGATGAGCGATCGAATAGCACGCCAAGCAACGTCTTGAGCCTGCCAATATCTTGCGGCCAAGGCTTTCCCGTGGCCGCTTGGGCCAGTTCGCGCATGGGGTGGCCGGGGTAGTGGGCGTGGAGCGGCGCGAGCGATCCGCACAGGTCATCCCGATAAGGCCTGCCTTCCACAATGCTCGAGAGCACGCCGTCTGGAAGAGTCGCGAACTTGCCGGCTGCTGCCCAAATCGTTCGGTCGCGCGCTGGATCGCTTGCACGCAAATCGCGCGTGAAGGCGGTTATGATCTCCACACCGCGACGAGGACCCCAGTGCGGATTCCGACGAAGGCGCCCGTCTCTAACGGGATAATGCCGCCCGGGGATTCCGGGATAATGGCGCCCCCCTGTGACGGAATGATCCCGCCTGGGCGCCGCGTCGTTGACCGACGAGATTTGTCTCACCCGTTCCGGTTTTCGGTCAAGACGTTTTTGGCTCCTTTGGCGCGGGCGCGTCGCAGGCTTTCGCCCGTGAGCTCGATGCGGTGGGCGTTGTGGACGAGCCGGTCGAGGATGGCGTCGGCATAGGTCGGATCGCCGATGACCTCATGCCAAGCCGTCACGGGAAGCTGGGATGTGACGATCGTCGATCGGCGCCCGTAGCGTTCTTCGAGGATTTCCAGGAAGTCGTGGCGGGCTCCGGCGTCGAGCGGCTCGAGGCCGAAGTCGTCGAGGATCAAGAGATCGGCGCGGCCGAGGGACTTGATGAGACGCGGATGGCGCCCGTCGCCGCGCGCGAGCGCCAGATCTTCGCAGAGCTTCGGCCAGCGATGATAGACAACGGAGCGGTTGTCGCGGCACGCCTTCTGGCCAATGGCGCAAGCCAGCCAACTTTTGCCGGTCCCGCTCGGGCCGACCAGCGCAAGATTGTCGTGAGCGTCGATCCACTGGCCTTCGGCGAGCTTCTGGAACAGGGCGCGATCGAGCCCGCGCGCGGCGCGATAGTCGACGTCTTCGACGCTGGCCTGCTGGCGGAGCTTGGCGGCGCGCAGCCGCGCCGTCAGCCGCTTGTCGCGCCGAAGAGAAGCTTCTCGATCGAGCAGCAGGGCGAGCCAGTCGTTGCGGTCGAGCCCTTTCGCTTCCTCTGTTTCGGCGAGTTCGGCGAAGGCCTTGGCCATTCCGTAAAGGCCGAGGACGTGGAGCTGATCGAGGGTCGGATGTTTGAGCAAGTCGGCTTCTCCTTCAATGGTAGTAGCGCGGGCCGCGGATGTTTTGATGGAGGATCGGGGCCGTCTCCGCGGCGCGTTTTCGCGCCGGCTTCCGATCGAGCTTGTGGTCGAGGATGGATTTGACCGAGCCGTAGGTCTTGGCGCCGATCTCTATGGCGCGTTCGGCGGCGGCCTCGACGCGCTCGGACCCATAAGGGCCGGCGAGGCGAACGATGCCGAGGCAGGCGCGATACCCCTGCTCGGGATGCGGCCGCGCCTCCATAATCTGCTCGCAGAGCGCCGCGGTCGCCGGGCCGATCTTGCGAGCGTCCTCGCGAATGCGTTCGATCGTCCAGCCGGCGTAACGCCGATGGCTCGACGGCATGTGCTCAGGCGTAGTCGTGTGCTTGCGGTTGCCGCTCACCCGCAAATGGACGGCGATGCGCTCGCCTTTGCAGAAAATCTCGACGCCGCGGACGGTCAGCCGCGCTTCGACCTCGGCGCGGGCGAAGCGATAGGGGACGCTGTAGTAGTGCGCGTCGATCTCGACATGATAATCGATGCCGACGCGGCGCAGGCGCCATTCGCAATATTCATAAGGCTCAACCGGCAAAGCCCTTAGCGCTGGGCGATCCACCTCTTCGAGCAATTGGCGGCGAGTGACGCCGAGCCGGCGGATGCGCCGCTCCTCGTTGAGACTTTTCAGCATCTCGTCGATCGCGGCGTTGACCTCCGCCAGGCTGTAGAAGGTCCTCCGCCGCAGCCGGCCGAGCAGCCAGCGTTCGACGATCAACACCGCCAACTCCACCTTCGCCTTGTCGCGCGGCTTTCTGGGACGCGTCGGCAAAAGCGCAGCCCCGTAATGCGCCGCCATGTCGGCGTAGGTGCGGTTGACCTGCGGGTCGTAGAAGCAGGCTTTGACGATCGCCGTCTTGGCGTTGTCCGGCACGATGAGCTGCGGAACGCCGCCGATCGTAGAAAGCGCGCACACATGCGCGTCGATCCAGTCGGGAAGCGTCTGCGTCCAGCTCGCCTTCGCAAAGGTGAAGCTCGACGCGCCCAGCACGGCGACGAAGATCTGCGCCATGCGGATTTCGCCGGTGAGCCTATCGACGACGACCGGGACGCCGTCGCCGGCGTAATCGACGAACAGCCGCTCGCCGGCGGCGTGCGTCTGCCGCATTGTCAGCGACAGCGTCTTTTCGAACGCCCGATAAAGCTCGCAGAAGCGCGAGTAGCTGTAGCCGCCGGGATTCTCGGCGATGTATTCGTCCCATAAGATCACCAGCGTGACGTGCTTGCGCTTCAGCTCCCGATGCACGTCGGCCCAGTCCGGCTCCTCGATGCGCCGATGGCCGCGCTTTACGCCAACCGGCAGCGGCCAGGACAGTCCGGCGCTCTCCGCGCGCTTGAGCGCTTCCCGCACCGTCGATCGCGGCATGCCAAGACGCCGGGAAATCTCGTGCGCCGAAATCGACGTGGACTTCAGCCGAATAATCTCGCGCGCTTGGCGCATCGTAATCCGCTCCACCGGCATGCATCGCTCCCTTTAGGATTGCCAAAGGAGCGACCTGATCAGGCCAACAGCGGCGCCCGCCACTGCACGAAATTACCCGGGCGGGATCATTCCGTGACAGGGGGGGCGGGATCATCTCGGAATTGGGGGGCGCCATCATTCCGTAACCGGGGGGCGCCTTCATCTCGTTTTAGGGGGCGCCATCAATCGGAATCAGCAGCCTGGGTCGCGTCGAGCGCGATATTGCAAGACGCATCAAGGACAATGAGGCGTTGCGCGACATCTTCCGCCGCCCGCTTTATCTCGCCGAACGCGTGCGCGAGCAGCGCCAGAAGAGCCGTGGCCGCAAGGTCTACAGCCTGCATGCGCCCGAGGTCGAATGCATCGGCAAGGGCAAAGCGCATCGTCCCTATGAGTTCGGCGTCAAGGTGTCGGTGGCGACAACGCTCTTTCGCTCGAAGGGCGGGCAGTTCGTCGCGCATGTGCAGGCGCTGCCCGGCAATCCTTACGACGGCCATACGCTGGCGCAGGTCATTCCTGACATGGAGGAGAAGATTGGCGTCTCGATCAGCCGCATCGTCGCCGACCGCGGCTATCGCGGCCACAACGCCCCCAAGGAGCACAAGTTCAGCGTGTTCATCGCCGGTCAACGGCGCCGCGTCACCGAGGCGATCAAGCGCGAGCTGCGGCGACGCTCCGCGGTCGAGCCGGTCATCGGCCATCTCAAGAGCGATCACCGCATGGGCCGCAACTTCCTCGCCCATGCGCGGGGCGACGCCATCAACGCCGTCCTCGCCGCCGCCGGCTACAACTTCAGACGCCTGCTCGCCTGGCTGGCGTTTCTTTGCGCCGCCATCCTGGCCGCCCTCACTGGCTTCAGGTCCTCACAGAACCGACCCGCCATTGCGTGCTGGCTCGTTCTTCACGGGCGACGGTCTCTTTTTTCCATGTGATGTCGTTACGGTCGAATAAGCGCCAGAGTGCGCCGATGCTGAAGCGATGTCCCCCGCTCGGCGAGCCGCGCTTGAAGTCTCTTCGAGCGTGATGTCGCGGACTTCGTCGACAAGCGACAAGACTAAGCCCTTGTATGCGTCGATGCCCGCCAATCGCGGCCTTCGCCGTCGCGACGCCCCGCCTCACTCTTGTGTCGCCACATTATCTATTACGAACTTGGTTATTAGCTGCTGGAATTGGTAGCGAGCTTTCCTGCCCACCAAGGCATGGTCAGAGCCCTCGAGCGTCACGATTGTCAGCCCTTTTGGGAGCGGCGTCAAATCGGCCGAGCCCATATGGACGGCGAAGATCTCCCTCGACAGGCCGCCGCCCGTAGGCGCTCCGCTGAAGACAAGTAAGGTCCGACAGCCGCGCTCGCCCAAGTCTGCCAGTTTGCGTTCAAGCTCCGGCCGTTGACCGCCATCCCACGAAAACTGCGCGAGAAGCTTTTTGCTCTTTTGTTTCAAAATTCGGCGCCCAAACGATATCAGCGGAGCAATGCGAATTTTCCCTCTTGATAGGCGCCGCCAACTCTCCAGACTGAAGCCTTTTTTTAAGTATGTCGATGGAGCCTGGATGTAAATTCCATGCGATGGGTCCGCCAACTGTTCCTTCGAGAGAGGGAACCAAAAGCGAGGATCCACTATAATGAGGCGTTTGACCCGCGGGTCTTTCAACGCCGATCTGAAAGCAAGAAATGCGCCGCTGCAGGATCCAATCACGCTGACCTTGTCCAATCCCGCGCACTCCAATTCATCAAGAGCGCGAGAAACGTCGACGACGCGTTCATCGCGATGGATCGCAGCCAGGGGCCCCTCAGTCCACCATGCTGAATCCCCGATTCCCGCGCAGTCCATTCGCAAACTCGCGATGCCTTTCGACGCCAGATAGCGAGCGTGTTCGACCGTTGTACGACCAGGCCCTATGTGATGATTCGCTCCGGAATTGATGAAGAGCACCACCTCGCGCTCATATGATTTGTCCCCCGTCTTCGGACGACAGAGGATGCCGCGTAACGTATCAGTTTCCCTGAATTGAATCCCCGTTTCGACGAAGGTCTCCGTCTCAATGGCGCCTGAGACGATTGAATGCGCCTGCCGAGATTGCGATCCCTCTCGAACCCACTCGATAATCGAGTCGATATCGGCTACGGGAGGCGGCGTTGGGATCGCCGATGGCGCCCACGCGGCGACCTCCGACAGTTGCAGTTTTGAGACAAGACCGCCAAGCTCGGTCAATCTGGCCACGAGGGCGTCATACTGCCGCGCGCCTGCTTCGCCAGCGATGAGAATTCGCGGAGCCATCAATTCACTAATCGACAAGAGATCAATCTTTGCTATCGCGTCGAGTTCGTCTCGATCCAAGGTGAAGCCTTCTATCTCGATGGAGTCGTCCTCACTTTCGCGGATGAGGCCGGGACTCTTTTGTGCTGCGAGAATTTTCGCCTGCGCCTTCATTTCCGCAGAGTAAACCTTCCCACGAACAATGGGTCTCACGAGCACGATTCGATCAACGGCGGATTGTCCAACGGCCGTTTCCAAGGCTAGCGCCGCCCCGAGCCGCAGGCCGATCAGTGTGACGCTGCTCACCCCAGCATTTTCTTGTAAGAATCGCACGGCGTGGCGAATGGAGGCACGCTTGGACTCCAAGGAGCCCAAGGTTCCGGTATTGTCCAATGAATTGCCGCAGCCACGATAGTCGAAACGGAGCGTTGGCACCCCCGCGTCGGCAAGACGATCGGCGAGAACCCGCCAGCTTTGATGAATTTTCAGCGCCTCGTAATCCCATGCGTCGCATAATATTGCGCCCCGACTTCCACCCCCGCATTGGTGTAACCATCCGAAACATCCATCGAAGGTGACAGGCGTCATCTCTTTCAAGGCGGTTCCCTTTCTCGCGACGCGATGATGACTATCGCGGGGCGACAAGAACGCAAGAGTTTTTTCATCATTGATTGCCGCGGCGCGGGTCAATCGGGACGTAATTTTGAGAGTCTCGCGCGAAAGCGGACATCCGGCGCCGCATTGTTTTCGACAGTGGCCTTTTGGTGATAGTTGTCGATGTTCATTTTGAAGATCGTCGAATGGTGAACGAGGCGATCTATGCGGAGAGCCCCATGGCTTGATCTGGAAAAATTCGCCCCTATTCGTCGAAGCCTTGCGCTCCAACTGATAAGGGCGGACCTCGTCAGAGATCATGGCCGCCTCCGTGGCTGATCCGGCTCTGCCGTTGAATGTGGGTTTGGAGCTTTCCGCCACGGTTCAGCATTCGCGTGGCCCGGCCTCCCCGAGAACACGCGATTGGATGAAACTTCCACTCGGATCCGGCGCCAGGTGGCGAATCGTAGGTTACGGCGCGGTGTCTCAAGTATAACATCGAAACCAATTCGATTGTTGCCTCCAAGGTTTACCCGCCGCCCTCTGTGGAGCGACGCAGAGCGTACCTTGTTTGAAAGGCTCACCGCGAATTTTGAGTGGATATCCCAATGCGATGCATTACGCCGCCTCCATGTTGATCGCTGCCCTGCTCGCCGGCCCGTTGATCCAACGCCGCGAGACGGACGAAGCATGGCGCGTTAGCGCCCGCGTGCCGGAAGGCGCTCAAAAATGTCGCAAGCCGTCGCTCGAGATTGGACTTCCAAATTTCATCCATGGTCGTTGCTGCGCTTAGCCGGCCGTTCATGAATCTCTGTAAAAATCTGCCAAAGTCGGTGCAAAGCTCCGCCTCGCCCAGGATCATCGGTTGGTGAAGGGGTGGCGCTCCTTACGCCTAACTGTCTCTCAGTCAAACGAATCTCGATGCGCCAATCGTTGAGACGTGGGGCGGCACGAAGTCGCCTTGCCCCCAGGGCCACGAATAGGCTAGAATTGAATTTGCATCTGTTGAAGAGGTCTGTGCGCAAAATGAGGTCGCCGCTCCTCGTCGCTCTGACGATAGTCTGTATATCGAGCGTGCTGAGCGGCTGTGAAATCTTCCCTGCTCCCGGGCCGGGCAGCCTTGACGTTCGAGGGGCCCAAAACAATCCCGAGGATTATCCTTACGCTTTCGTCAAGGTGACACAACAAACGCTCGATGTTCTTGCGAACGAAACGCCCAAATTGTCAAAGGCGTTTGCCGATAGACGACCGGCTAAAGAAATCCGTTTGGGCGTCGGCGACTCTGTTGCGGTAAGCATTTTCGAGGCCGGGGCGGGAGGCCTGTTCATTCCGGCGGAGGCCGGGGTTCGGCCGGGGAATTTCGTCGCGTTGCCGACGCAGATCGTCGATAGTAATGGCAATATTTCAATTCCTTACTCGCCGCCGATCCGGGCTGCGGGACGCACCACCACGGAGGTGCAGAATTTGATCGTCGAGGCGCTCAAAAGCCGGGCGATCGAGCCTCAGGTGATCGTCACGCTGGCCGACCAGAAGAGCAACATGGTGAGCGTTCTCGGGGACGTGAACCGTCCGGGTCGTCTACCCGCTATTTCCGGCGGCGAGCGCCTCATCGACACGATCGCGCGCGCCGGCGGACTCAAGAATGAAGGCTTCGAGAGCTCGGTATTGCTGGAGCGAGAGGGAAAACGTGCGACCGTTCCCTTCGGCGCTCTCCTTTATGACCCGTCCAACAACGTCTACACGCGCCCGGATGACGTCATTTATCTTTATCGCGAGATTCAGACTTTTGTCGCCTTTGGCGCTTCTGGGGCCCAGGGACAATTCCCCTTCAACGCCTGGCGGATAACCCTGGCGGAGGCTGTCGGGAAGGCGGGCGGCCTCGTGCAAGACAGAGCCGACCCTGGCGCTGTTTTTCTCTATCGCGGCGAGACCCGCGAGGTGGCGGAGGCGCTCGGCGTCGATTGCAGCAGGTTTCAAGAACCGATCATTCCGATCATTTACACCGTCGATCTCCGCGATCCGTTCGGGTATTTTCTGGCCCGACAATTCGCTATGAAGAACAAGGACGTCATTTACGTCGCCAATTCTCTGGCTACCGAGACCACCAAAGCCATGCTTTACTTTAGGACAGTTATAGCGACCATCAACGATCCCATCATCTCCGCGCAAAATGGTTTGGTACTTCTGAACTTGTTCCGCGGAACGACTAATGTGCTGGCCACCACCGGGGGGTCCTTCGGCGCCGCCAAGTGAGCGCTTCTACCGTTTCCATACCCGCGCGGCCCTGGGGCGCGCGCCGCTCGCGCAGCGCCTAGAAGGCTCGGAACTGATCGAGCGGATGCAAGGGTGCGCATTGCAGGTTTTCGGCCAAGCTGGCTTTCTGACCCATCTCCGTGACGGGCGCGCCGAGCGTCTTTCTTTTACCGTTACGGCCTGAAACTCGTCACGAAAATCGGCGCAGCCCTTCTTCCTCGGCCGGTCGCCTCCTAGAACCGAAATCCGGGCGCCGTGGCGCCGCTACGCAAGCGCCTTTGCCGGCCCATCGCCAATTCGCTGAAGAATCAGAAGCGCGCCCCCGCGCTCTCTCGTGAGAAGGTCAGATTTCCATGAGATTGTCGAGATTGGAGCACATCCAAGCATCGGCCGCGGTTTAAAGATTATTGAAAGTGCTTCTGAGCGTCCCGAGACATGGGTGACAGATTGTTCCGGACACATGGGTGACACCTCCAGCCTGGCTAGCCAGGCTGGAGGTGTCGAATGCCCTGGAAGGAGTGTTCGGTTATGGAAGAGCGTCTTCGGTTCGTCGCGCGTTTGCTCGGTGGGGAGGCGATGAGCGAGGTCTGTCGGGAGTTCGGCATTTCGCGCAAGACCGGCTACAAAATCTTCGATCGCTACAAGGAGCACGGGCTCGAGGCCCTCTCCGACCGCTCACGGCGCCCGGTGCGCTACGCCAATCAGCTCCCCGAGCAGATCGAAGCGCTCATCCTGCGGGCCAAGCGGGAAAAGCCGCATTGGGGCGCGCGCAAGATCCGCGAGCTGTTGTTGCGAAAGCTCGACGGCGACTTCCGCGTCCCCGCCAACAGCACGATCCATGCGGTTTTGTGCCGGCATGGCCTCGTCAAGGCGCTCGGACGCCGCCGCCCGCGCGCCCAGGGAACAAAGCTCTCTCCAGGCGCAAAGCCCAACGACCTCTGGTGCGTGGACTTCAAGGGCGAGTTCAAGCTCGGCTCGGGGCGCTACTGCTATCCGCTCACCGTCACCGACCACGCCTCGCGCTTCCTGCTGCTGTGCGAGGCGCTGGAATTGGTCAGGGAAGCCCCTGCGATCACCGCCTTCGATCGGCTGTTTCGCGAGCGCGGCCTGCCTTGCGCCATCCGCTCCGACAATGGCGTTCCCTTCGCCAGCCCCAACGGCCTCTTCGGCCTCTCCAAGCTCTCCGTCTGGTGGCTGCGCCTCGGCGTCGAGATCGAGCGCATCAAGCCCGGCCATCCCCAGCAGAACGGCCGCCACGAACGCATGCATCTGACCTTGAAGAAAGAGGCCACGCGACCGCCCGGCATGAACGCCTTGCAGCAACAGGCGCGCTTCGACGCGTTCGTCCACGAATTCAACGAGGAAAGGCCGCATGAGGCGCTCGCCATGAAACGGCCGGCGGAGGTCTATGCGCCTTCCGCCAAGCCCTTCGACGGTCGCTTGCCGGAACTCGCCTATCCCCTGCACGACCGCGACGTGCTGGTCACAGCCTGCGGACGCATCTGCATGTATCGCAAGCGCGTCAACATCTCGACCGTGCTCGCCGGTCAGCGCCTGGGGATCAAGGAAGTCGACGACGGCATTTGGCTCGTCAGCTTTATGAGCTACGATCTCGGCTTCATCGATCTGGAACAGAAAACCCTGCAACCCCTCGACAACCCGTTCGGGCCACGGGTGTCACCCATGTCTTAGGAACAATCTGTCACCTATCTGTCCGGTCCGGACAGGCGATTTTTTGGAGCGGGCGAAGGGATTCGAACCCTCGACCCCAACCTTGGCAAGGTTGTGATATGCCTGCGCTAGGCTTCGCTGGTCTTCCCTCGTCTTTTACATATTGCTTGTATATCAATATCTTAAATGTTTGCGTCTTCGCTGCCCTGCGCTCAGATACTCTGTGATTTTTCTCTACGGTGGACACCATGTGGACACCATTTTAGGATGGTGTCCACCGAGAAATGCGAATGGAGGCCGTTGATGGATCGGGCAGCGAGCGTTCGATTGACGAAGACCGTGGTTGAGAAGGCCGAGGCTCGGGGCACCCGGTACGACCTGTGGGATTTGGAACTCGCCGGGTTCGGGCTGCGGGTCGAGAAGAGCGGCACCAAGACCTTCATCATTCGCTACCGTACCGATGGCGGAGGCCGATCCGCGCCGAGGCGGTTCATGACCGTTGCGCGCTTCGGAACGCTCACGGTCGAGCAAGCGAGGAAGAAAGCCAAAGCGCTGCTCGGCGCTGCGGCCAGCGGCGACGATCCCGCCGGTAAGGTCCAAGAGAAGCGGCGCGAAAAGACGATGAAAGAGCTGCTCGACTTTTACGAGGAGCATGGCTGTTTCATCCAACGCGGCGTCCATAAAGGCAAGCCGATGAAGCCGCTGACGAAGCAATATACGATGGCGCGGCTTCGTAACCATGCCGAGCAGCTCCTCGGTCACAGGCGAGTGAGCGAGATTACTTCAGGCGAAATTGAAAAATTCGTGGCTGAGGTCAAAGCTGGCAAGACAGCGAAGGATGAAAAGGTCGGACCACGCAAACGCGTCATCGTCCGCGGCGGAGACGGCGCGGCCCGAAAAGTCGTTCGTGACCTGTCTGCGGTGTTCAGCTTCGCCGGCCGGCACGGCTTTGTTGCGAAGAACCCCGTCGAAAAAGCGTCCGTCAGGAAAACCGACAACCGCCGTGATCGCTTTCTCACGCTTGAGGAAGTCGCTCGGCTTGGCGGGGCGTTCGACAAGGTGGAGGCAGACGGAGCAAATCCTAAGGCCGTGGCAATTGCACGACTTTGGGCGCTGACGGGCTGTCGGCGCAACGAGATCGCCGAACTCAAAGTCCACGAAGTCAAGTTGGAGGGGAACCTCTTCGAGTTCGACGACACGAAGACAGGGAAGTCGATTCGTCCCTTCGGCCCCGCGGCTGCTGCGTTGCTGAAAGCGCTCTTGAAGGATCGCAAGACAGGCTATCTATTTCCCGCCGAGAAAGGTGACGGCTACTATCAAAGTACCCGGAAAATTTGGGCAAAGGTGATCGAGATTGCTGAATTGCCGGGCATCACGCCGCACACGCTCCGGCACACGCTCGGATCGACCGCTACGTCGAGCGGCGAAGCATTGGCGTTGACCGGCGCGATCCTTGGACATGCGAACCATAGATCGACGGCGATTTATGCCCACGTCCAACGCGACCCGTCTCTTGAGGCGGCCAAGCGTGTTGAACAGCTGCTAGCGACCGCGTTGGAGGGCAAGTCCGCTGATAGGAGCGAGCTGGAGAAAGTGGAAGCGCCCCCGAAACTCGACGCTGACCTGATCCGTGTGCTGGCCGAACGTCTATCGAAGGAGAATTCCGACGCCGTCCGCCTTCGATCAATTATTGCCCAGGTGGTCGCGCTCAACACGTGAGTTGCCGTAATGCGCTTGATCGTTGCTCATAAATCTGAGCGTCCATTCCGCGCTGAGCGTTGCTCTCCGAGGCATGTTGCTGCATCATAGGGCGATGCGCGAGCTGCTGACAAAGCGAAGCGCCAGCCAACGTTGGCCCTGTAACGCGACCATCCGTGGGCGTCACCCGCGGCGGTCCCCACTGACCGGCTCCCGTGATACGTATCCTTCACACGGCTGATTGGCATATCGGTCAAACGCTGCGGGGGTTCTCGCGCGAACATGAGCACCGCAAAGTTTTCGGGCGGCTGGAAGAGATCATCGTTGAGCGCAACGTCGATGCGCTCATCATTGCAGGCGACGTGTTCGACAGCCAGAACCCCTCTGGAGAGGCGCAGCAACTTTTCTACGACACGCTTGTGCGACTGAGCCACGCTCGGCCACATATGACAACCGTGATTGTTTCAGGCAACCACGACGCCGCCGGTCGGCTGGAGGCGCCTCGTCCCTTATTGGAAGCATTTAACATCCGGGTCGTTGGAAATGTGCGAAGGCAGGACGGACGGATCAAGGCGTCGCGCCACCTAGTGCCGATCGTCGATGCGAGCGGCGCCTTGGCAGCTCATGTCCTCGCCGTATCCTACCCAACGGCGGCGTGCCTTCCCAACCTTGCGCGGCTGGATGACGAGGCAGGTTCGGCCGTTGTCGCAGGCGTGCGGACCCTGTACGCGGAGCTACTTGAAGCGTTGCGATCGCAAATGAATGGTTTGCCACTTGTCGCCACTGGGCATCTCCACGTAGCAGGAGGCATCGAGTCTGAAGGCGCTGAGCGTAGAATTTTGGTCGGCGGTCAGCATGCGGTGCCGCATGATGTATTCCCGCCGGAGGCGAGCTATGTCGCGCTCGGTCACCTGCATAAAGCTCAGGCCGTCGGACGAGATACCGTCCGATATTCGGGTTCACTTATTCCGTTGTCCGCCACGGAGCAGCCGTACCTGCATGGGGTGACCCTCGTGAGCCTCGACGGGATCAAGATCGTATCCGAACACATCCCGATCGAGCGTCCCGTCGCCTTTGTTCGCATGCCAGATGCAGGTGATATGCGTCTGTCCGACTTTGGCGATCACCTGACGGCGCTGGATCTCCAACCAGATTTGCCGATTAGCGAGAGGCCATTCGTCCAGGTCCGGCTTGCCCGCGAGGGGCTCCAGCCCGGATTTCGGGAGGAGATAGACCGGATTGCCGAGAATTTTCCCGTTCGCATCGTCGAGGCCCGTGTTACCGCGATGCCTAACATGCTGAATGAACCGGTCGTTGCCGATCCGATGATCAGGCTAGCGGAACGAGACCCGGAGGACTTGTTCAAGCTCGCGTTCGAACGTGCGTTCGGCGTGGCGCCGGATGCTACGCATCTGGATGTCTTCCACCGTGCGCGCGCGGAGTCCTGAACATGCGCATCCTCGCGATCCGTGGCGCAAATCTGGCGAGCCTTGCAGCGCCGTTCGAAATCGATCTGGCGGCCGAGCCGCTCGCAGGATCTGGGCTATTCGCCATCACTGGCGAGACGGGCGCTGGCAAGTCGACAATTCTTGACGCACTGTGCCTTGCGCTCTACGGCGAATATCCCCGTGTCTCTATAGGCCGTCGGGAAAATGCTCCCGATCCCAGCGGAGAGGCGATCTCCATTCATGATGGCCGCGCGATCCTCCGCCGTGGGGCTGGCGGCGGTTACGCGGAAGTCGATTTCGTCGGAAAGGACGGGGAACGTTACCGTGTTCGCTGGGAAGCCAACCGCGCCCGCGGTCGCGCAAATGGGCGGCTCCAGAATGAACAACGTGCGCTGCTTCGCCTTGACGACGGCAGCGCCGTGGCGGCGGGTAAGACCCAGGTTCGGGAAGCTGTAGAAGCGAGAACTGACCTCACATTCGATCAGTTTCGGCGAACGGTGCTTCTCGCCCAGGGCGAATTCGATACCTTTCTTCTCGCCGCCGAGAGCGAGCGTGCCGAATTGCTTGAGAAAATAACCGGTACGGAGATCTATGCCGCAATTTCTATCCGTGTTCATGAAGGCACGGAGGCGCGGCGGAGGACTGTCGAGCAGCTTGAACAGCGACGCAGCGACATCGGTCTTCTCGACGACGATGCTAGACAGCGGCTGCTTGACGAACAAAGCCAGCTTGCGGAGGCCGCGGCCCAGAAGGCGGCAGAACGGGATCGCCACAATGGACACCTGGATCATTTCAAGCGAGTTGTTCGCGCTCGAAGCGATCTCGCTCAGGCGGAAGCCCAAGCGACGGCTGCACGCTTGGCGCGTGAGGCCGCAGCCGATGACTATAGCGCCCTGGCAGAATTCGAACTTGTCGAACCGCTCCGTCCACTGTCCGTCGACTTGGATAATGCACGGCGCACAGCGAGCGAAGCCGATTCACGCCTCGCTGATTTGCAAGTTGCACGTGAGGAAATGCGGACCCTCGACGAGGCGGCGGCAACTCAGCTTGCTGAGGCGGTAACGGCTGACGAGGCTGCAGAAGATATCTTCAAGCGTTTTGGACCCCTCTGGAGCGAGGCGGAAAAGCTCGATGCGGAGCTTGCGACGGCCAAGGCCGAGTTCAGTGATGCGACGGAGAAATGGCAGCAGGCAGAGACGGCATCGCGCAATCAGGTAGATGCGCTCACCGCGCTTGATAAGACTCTTGGCGAGACAGCAGAAGCGCACCGTATAGCGGCGGTACAATTAAAGGGGCAGCCTGATCGCGCTATTCTTGCCGACCGTCTAAGCGATGCGACCGCCTTGTTGGAGAAGCGAGTCATACTCAAACGTGACGACGCCACGGTGGCATCCAGCGCGGCGGAAGCCCACAAGACCGAGGCGCGACTGGAAGGCGAAATAGCGGATCTGTCAAAGAAGCTCGCGGCGGATCGCGATCGAAAAGACGGCCTCACTCGCGATATCGGCGAGCGTCGAAGCCGCCTTGCTGCGATTGATGAGCCAGCACTCCTGGAACGCGAAACAATTCTCCAGCGCGTCCTTGAGGCTCTGCGTGAGGCGACTACAGCCTGTGATCGGCATATACGCGCATCGGCGGATCTGGCACGAGGGGAAACGGAACTCACCGCCGCAGCGCAGGAGGTAAGCTCGGCCAGCGGCCAGATCGCCAGTGCCGAATGCGAACAACTCCGCGATCGAACGACCCGCGCGGAAATAGCACCGCTCGCTGACCTTGCCGACGAAGCCGTCTCGCCAGAGGCTGCGCATTTGCGCAGCATGTTGGCGCCGGATGCAGCCTGCCCCGTGTGCGGCAGCAGAGATCATCCTCATCTTGCACACCCCAGCGCGCTGAACGACATGGTCGCGACAGTCCGCCGCCGCCGCCAGGAACTCGATGCAGCGCTGGACGGGATCAGCCTGCGCTTAGGCGCAGCAACGCGTGCGCTCGCTGCCGCCGAGGTGCGACAGTCCGAGGCGACGCGTGGAATTGAGGCCGCGCGCAGCCAAGCGTTGGCGGCCGAGGGCGATTATAGCGAGCAGAGCCGATTGTTGAGCGATCTCTGCGGAAGGGCTGGATTGGTGGCGAGTGTGCCACTCGCGCCCAACGCGCAAGGCGCGTCCGAATTGGCGGCACTTACCGCGGCGGCGAGGGGGGAGCGTGTGGCTGCCGGCGCCCCGCTTGCAGATGCCAGACGTCTTCGGACGGAGATTGACGGTTTGCGGCGGGAGTATGACGTACTTGGCGTGACGATCGAGGCAGCGATCCGAGATATCGAGGAAAGGCGTACCGGGCTGCACGCCGCGCAATTGAAGGCCAAGGAACACACGATTCGGGGAACGGATATCGCCGAGCGTCTCGGCTCCATCGACCGCGAAATCACACCATTTCTCGCCGCAGCGGACCGAACAACCGAGCAACTCGATGCCGATCCCGAGGGCGTGGCCGCCAGATTCATTTCGGTCGCCAAAGAGTACGATATCTTGCGTAAGCAGGTTGGCGAACTCGATCTGACGTTGCAGCGGTTGGCACCTGAGCGCGCAGCGGCCGCTACCTCGGCGGAGCATGCCCGGACGCAGGTGACGGAGACTACAGCCCGCCTTAATGAACGTCGTTCAGTCGTAGACGAGAAGACGGTGGCCCGGGCCAAGCTCTTTGAAGGCGAAGCCACGGCCAATCACCGCACGCGGATCAACGAAGGCCGCCGAATAGCCCGCGAAGCCGTCGCGACAGCGCGCGAGGCAAAATCCGCCGCTGCCGCCGCGTTCCAGGCGGCGTGCGCCCGCTGCGAGGAAGCCGTCTCGGCGTTGGAGGTCGCAACGCGGCGGCGCGCTTCAGCCGAGGAGGCATTCAGCGCGGCCTGTCGGAGCGTTACGCGGTCGTTTGATCAGGTTTCCGCGCTCATTGCCACTGAGCCAACCGTGCGCTCAGCGCTGCGGGCGCGAATTCAAGAAATCGACCGGGTCGTGAACGACGCCGACGCCGCCGTCCTGACGCGGCAGAACGACTTGAACAGGTCCCTTGAAGAGTTCGATGAGACAACCGACGCGGAGGCGTTGACCGCCGCCGTCGCGGTGCTGACGACGGAAATTGGGGACTTGCACCAGCGAATCGGCGCACTTGCCGCTGCGCTGGTGCGAGACGACGAGGCACGCCGCGCTGCGGCAACCCTGTCGATGGAGATCGAGACGTCGAAAGCCGATCTAGCGATTTGGCAGGCGGTCGATGATGCCGTCGGCTCGGCCGGCGGCGACCGGTTCCGCCGCTTCGTACAGGGCATCACGCTCGATCATTTGGTTCAACTAGCCAACGATCATCTCAAGGCATTGAGCCCGCGATATAGGCTCGCGCGGGGGGCAGCATCCGATCTCACGCTGCATATTCTCGATCGAGACATGGGCGACGAGGTGCGCGCGACCCGAAGCCTTTCAGGCGGTGAACGCTTCCTGGTTTCTTTGGCGCTCGCGTTGGCGCTTTCAGGTCTCGAAGGGCGGGCGTCCTTTGTCGATACACTGTTTATTGATGAAGGATTCGGATCGCTTGACGCGGAGACCCTCGACATGGCGGTGGACGCGCTGGAAACTTTGCAGGGGCGCGGCCAGAAGGTCGGTGTTATCACGCACGTCGCCGCCATGATCGACCGGATCGGCGTGCAAGTACGCGTCGAGAAGCGCGGGGCGGGACGTTCGGAGATCCGAATTTCCAATGGGCTGGGATCGACGTGGTCCGCCATCGGAGCCAGCACCGCGCAATGACGCGGCGGCAGTGGGCGGGACGATTGAAGTGGTACGACGACTCGCTGGATGAAAGGGTGCGAGGATCAAACTCGGAGCGATGCGCTCGGATCAAGCTAATCCTTTTTCGGCTTCATGCTGGGACGGTTGCTTTCCGCCGAGATGCTCTCCGCCTTGAGGTCGGTGATGAGCTGCTCGATGTAGGCCAGATCCGCTTCGAACGCGGCTGGATCTGGAATTGAGACGGTGTCTGACGCCGGATTGTCATGGCTGTGCGTATTGGCTTTCGTCATACCATCGTGGAATCGGATCGCTAGCGCATCGGACAAATGCACCATGCGCAGCTTTTGGGTCTCAATCCTGTCGACACCGCGCCGGACCACGTCGCAAAAGATGTGTTCCTCCACGAGGCGCTCGTAACTGTCTCGCAGGCGCCCATAGAGGTACTTCACCTTGAATTCGTAGTCCGACGGGCTCGACGTACGGAGTTTTTTCAATGGCGCGAAGTCGTTCCGGATCCGCGCGAGGCGCTTGGTCACGCTCAGCCCTTTCCACGACACCCCGGCGGGATCGACCTTGCCCGCATTGGTGCCATCCGCGAAGAGTGCGATCGTTTCGGTCATAACGCCCAGATCATCGGCTTCTCGGCAGAGGTCGTTGAAGAAGATCAAGTCGTGCGTAAAGACAATTACCTGGCGCTTTTGCGCCTCGACCGCGATGCGGGCCGCCACCTTCAATCCGCGATCACGGTCCAAGGATGAAATGGGATCGTCAATGACGATCGGACCCGCTCCCTCCGTCACAGCGATTTCCGTTAGAAATGCTGCAAGCGCGAGCGCGCGCTGCTCGCCTTCGCTAAGAATTTCGGAGGTCAATTTTGTTAGCGTGGTGCCCGGATTCGTTTGGAATGCGGCCTTGGTCTGTCCGCTCTTTCGCGCCAAACCAACCTTGAGGTGCGTAATCTCTAAAGTTTTGCGTTCCGACTCGAAATGGTCTGTCACGATCTTCGTCAGATGCGTGTCAACGAGTTCATTTGCCTTCTGGGTAATGCCCTTCGTCTGAACCTCAGCAAGCGCTGCGGTGTAAAGCGCGTCCTCCTTGAGAAGGTCCCGGCGTTTGATTACACGATTACGGCCTGCGGAGAGGACCTTGCGATCAGCGAGCTCAGCCCGCTCAGTTTCCAGTTTCGCGCGCTCTCCACTCTGATCGGCCTTCGCCAACGCCTCGGACTCGGCGGATAGAACCGCTGACAAATCTTGCAGGGCAACATGCGGGGAGACCAGAACTGCGGCAGCTAATGAGGGCGGTGGCGCCTCAGATGTCTGGAGCGAGGCCAGAGCGGTCGCACGTCTGGCTTCTACGGCTTTCTTGAAGGACGCGACCGTATCGGCGAGTTGTGCATCGCGCTTACGGATCTGTTCGAGCCGGGTCCCCCAATCTTTCAACGCGAAGATCTCGAGCTGAGGTAAGGACTTGATCGCCTGGGTAACCGCGGTTTCAGCCTGGTCAGCAGTTGCGGCGAGCGATCCGCTGACAAACGTCTGAAAGCGGCCCATGCGTTCCGATGCTTCAGCGCTGAGTGGTTGCTGACAAAGAACGCAGGTTTCGGTCGCCTCCGGCGTGCTGAGGACTGGAAACTCCCGGCCGGCGTAGGCGTCCGTGATCGAATATTCGCGGGCAGCAAGCCAAAGCCGTCGCCAGGTTTCACCACCGACGCCAGGGAGAGGTTCACTTGAGAAGAGGTCGGCCGCCTTCGTGCCGGCGGCGGTCCGCGCATTGATGGCCTGTTCCTTGAGTGTGCGATAGCCCTCGAGCTGCGGGTCGCTGAATGCTTGACTAAAGTTGGCACACTCGGACGCCAGGTTTTTAACCCAAGTGGAAAGCGCGGACACGTCGGTTGCTGAGGCCGTGTTAGCGGCGAGTAGACGCGTCAGCTCGTCAATGCGTTTCTGGTCTTCCGGTGAAAACGTTGTCGCGGCGTCGATCTGCGCATCGGTCGTCTTGCCGGTGAGGCCAGCATAGAAGGTCTGGGCCTTAGTCGTTCTGTGCGCCTCGAAGGCAACGGTGACAAGGGCGATCTGATCCGTAATGGGCTTACGCTCAGCATCGAGCCTATCCCTGAGGGTGAGGCAGAGCTCGTTAAGTTTGTGAGGCAGGGCCAAGCCGAATGGAAGAAACTGAATTCTGGTTGCCCCCATCGACATAGAGTTGCGCTGCGCTGCTGTCGAACACTGCGACCTGCAGCAGGGTCTCCGATGCAGGCGCGCCGGCGGTCCAGGGCACGACGACATCGCCGCCGCCCAGCTCGACGATGATTTCAGCTTCTTGTGGCCCTCCACTTGATCCATAAACGTCAGCCAGTACCTTGAGCTTGCCTGGGTTGTCAGTGCGGGTGCGACACGCTGTACGGAAGATTCGGACGAAGCCGCTCTTGCCGCTGCCATTGCGACCGTAGATGATCGTCATGCCGTTGGGAGCGAACTGTAGCGCGGCGGCCGGCGCGAGACGGTTGACGTTTTTGACGTTGCGAATACCTTTGATCTGAAGAGGTGATCCGTCCGCGAGGGTCGCGAAATGAGCTTTCTGCAACGGGGTCGGCGCGGGCGGCTTTGCGGCCAGCGAAAAGCCCGCTTTCTCTTTAATGAGATCAAGCAGTTCGGTTTCATCTTGTGCGGTAAGCGGGGATGAGCCGGCTAATCGGCGGAGCGCGTCTTGACGCCAGGGAGTTAGCTTCGTCGTGGACCAATCCAGGATTTCGTCGACTGCTCCCATTTCAAGTCCCCTCCCACCTCCTTGCCCTATGTGCAAGACTGATTAGCGTGAGTGGCGCGCTCGCTGATAGCTCTTGCCGCCCAAGGTTGCTGCCGCTTAACAGGGCCTGAACACCATAGTGCTGTTTGAGCCCAGAACTTCGCCATGACCGCGTATGGCGGGTCGGTCCGGGATTTGCAAGCACCACATCGGCTGTCGTCGTCGACCCGTCCAAGCGAACTTCGCTTCATGCCGATGAAAGCAGGCTCGCTGGCGGTGCGATTCGGCGGCAGACCGGAGAGGAGCACGACCTCGCCACTCGGCGGCAGCTGGATCACCTCGCTCGGCGTCGGCAGCGCCGTCGCGGTTTTGGCGCGAGACCGCGAGTGGTGCGAGCCGCGGGCTAAAGCGGTGGCGGGCGTAGTTCTTCGTCGCTCGCAGCTCCGTCACCGTGCCGAGCGCCTCTGACAGCCGACGAGCCCCGCTACGCAGAATTTCGGTGAGCGGATCGTCGATCGCGTCCGGCTGGACCGTTACGCCGGCTGGCTAACGCTGTCATCACCCACTTTCCGCCATCGCTCCTCGCCGCGCGGAATGGAATCGCTGCCGGCTCCGAGAACACTTTCAGGCCACACTGATGACGTTAATACGGCCTCGACGGGTATCGGCTTGGGTTCCCCCCTTTTGAAAGGGCTGCGGAATGGATTTCGATTTACGATATATGAGATGGGCGGTCATTGCAGCTCAGCATCGTAGCCTTCGTAAGGCCGCCGAAAGCTTGAACGTGCGCCAGTCGACTTTAAGCCGCACGCTCCGCAGTCTCGAAGGTCGCGTGGGAGCGGAGTTGTTCGAACGCACCAATGGCGGCACTCGACCGACCGCGGTCGGTCGCGAGTTCCTCCGAACGGCGAGGCACATCATTGAAGAAACTGACGCCGCGTTCGCAAGGCTCAAGGACATGTCGAGCGGCCAATCGGGACGATTGACGATCGGCGTCTATGTATCGCTCGCCGCTGGAAACCTGCGCGCCACGCTAGCTGAATATCATAGGCGTTGCCCGGAGGTCGACATCCACACCATCGACGGCGCTCAGGATCGGCTGCTTTTCGACGTGACTGCTGGCATCATCGACATCGCGATCATGACGACCTCTTGCCCGAGTTGGGAAGATCGCAAGCTGTCGCTCTGGAGCGAACGCGTGATTGCAGCTCTGCCGGATGGACATCCGCTGTGCGAAAAGCCCGCGATCCAATGGGCGGACCTTGCTGGACACCCATTGCTCGTCAAGCAACGCGGCTCGGGACCTGAGATGCGAAGGCTTATCGCCGCCAAGCTCGATGCGTTCGGGGCGCAGCGGCTTCTCCATCAGGATGTCAGCTTCGATCGATTGACGAGCCTGGCCGGGGCCGGGATCGGCATCAGCCTGATGCTCGAGGGCGCCACCGGGGCACGATACGATGGCGTCGTCTATCGGGAGATTTGCGACGCCGACGGACCTACCCGATTCAATTTCGCCGCCTATTGGCGCGAAGCCAACAAGAATCCGACGCTCGGCCCTTTTCTCGAAATCTTGCTCGAGCGCTACCCGGATCTCTCTCCAGTTGTCGCGACTGACTGAACATTGCCTGCGCGGCGCGCTTTCAGGAAGGCTCGATCGGTCGCCATGAAGCGCTCGATCATCGGCACGATGAGCCTGGCGGGCTCGGCGACTGGTTGCCCGCTCATCCGCCCCAGCGCCTCTGCGTAAGCCACGAGGTCCCGATGAACGACCGCCGGCAGTTCGACGGTGACCTTGAGCGGCTTGTCATCGGCAAGCGGTCCAAGCTTCAATTTCGTCATGGTTTCGCTCCCTGTCCGTAAGGCGCCAACATGAGATCCCGCGTGACGACAACGCGGACCGGGAACCCCGGCCGGATGGTCAGGGTCGGCTGGATGTTGATTTCCATTGAGAGCTGACCCGGGCAGCAGGGGTTTTTCCACCGAGAACTGACCCATGTTCGAACCCTTCCCCCACGGGCATCGCGGGGGAGCATGGAGTGATCGACATGGAGTTATTGAGCGTCATCCGACGCTGGCGACATCGGCAACATCTCTCGATCCGGGAGATCGCGCGACGAACGGGGCTGTCGCGGAACACGGTACGCAAGTATCTGCGCTCGGACAGCGTTGAGCCGAAGTTCAACATCCCTGACCGCCCGAGCAAGCTGGATCCCTACGCTGACAAGCTGGCGCAGATGTTGCGGTTGGAGGCGGCGAAGTCGCGCAAGCAGAAGCGGACGGTCAAGCAGTTGCACGCCGATTTGGTCGCCCTCGGCTACGACGGCTCCTACAATCGCGTGGCGGCCTTCGCGCGCGAGTGGAAGGCGGCGCGGCATCGGGAGCAACAGACCTGTGGCCGCGGCGCTTTCGTGCCGCTGGCGTTTCTGCCCGGCGAGGCGTTCCAGTTCGACTGGTCGGAGGACTGGGCGGTCATCGCGGGCGAGCGGATCAAACTGCAGGTCGCCCAGTTCAAGCTCTCCTACAGTCGCGCGTTCATCCTGCGGGCTTACCCGCAGCAGACGCATGAGATGCTGTTTGACGCCCACAACCACGCCTTCCGCGTGCTGGGCGGCGTGCCGCGGCGCGGGATCTACGACAACATGCGCACCGCCGTCGACAAGGTCGGGCGCGGCAAGGAGCGGCAAGTCAACGCGCGTTTCGCGGCCATGGTCAGCCACTTCCTGTTCGAGGCCGAGTTCTGCAACCCAGCCTCTGGCTGGGAGAAAGGGCAGATCGAGAAGAACGTGCAGGACGCGCGGCACAGGCTCTGGCAGCCGACGCCGAACTTTCCTTCCCTGGCGGCGCTGAACGACTGGCTGGAGACGCGATGCCGGGAGCTATGGGCCGAGATTCCGCATGGCGCGCAGGCGGGCACGGTCGCCGACGCCTGGAGCGAGGAAGCGCAACACTTGATGCAGCTTCCCCGCCCCTTCGACGGCTTCGTCGAACACACCAAGCGCGTCTCGCCGACATGTCTCATCCACCTGGAGCGCAATCGCTACAGCGTCCCGGCCTCGTTCGCCAATCGCCCCGTCAGCGTGCGGGTCTATCCTGAACGCATCGTCGTGGCCGCCGAGGGGCAGGTTGTCTGCGAGCATCGGCGCGTCTTCGCCCGCTCCCACGATCGCAAGAGCGCGACGATCTACGACTGGCGCCACTATCTCGCGGTCATCCAGCGCAAACCCGGCGCCTTGCGCAACGGCGCGCCCTTCGCCGAACTGCCGCCCGCCTTCCGGGCCTTGCAACAGCGCATACTCAAGACGCCAGGCGGCGACCGCGAGATGGTCGAGATCCTCGCCCTGGTCCTCCAGCACGACGAGCAGGCCGTGCTCGCCGCCGTCGAACTGGCGTTGGAGGCGGGCGCGCCGACCAAGACGCATATCCTGAACGTGCTGCACCGGCTGGTCGATGGAAAACCGATCGACGCGCCGCCAGTGAAGCCGCCCAGCGCGCTGACGCTCACCACCGAACCGCAGGCCAATGTCGAGCGCTATGACGCCCTGCGCAAAGCCCGGGAGGCGCGCCATGCGTCATAATCCCGCCGCCGGCGCCATCGTCATCATGCTGCGCAGCCTCAAAATGCACGGCATGGCGCAAGCCGTCGGCGAACTCACCGAGCAAGGCGCTCCGGCCTTCGAGGCCGCGCTGCCGATCTTGTCGCAGCTTCTGAAGGCGGAAACAGCCGATCGGGAAGTCAGATCCACCGCCTACCAGCTCAAGGCCGCGCGCTTTCCAAACTATCGCGATCTCGCCGGCTTCGACTTCGCCAGCAGCGAGGTCAATGAAGCTCTCGTTCGCCAGCTTCACCGCTGCGAGTTCCTGGAGGATGCCCATAACGTTGTCTTGGTCGGCGGCCCCGGAACGGGCAAGACGCATCTCGCCACGGCGATCGGCGTCCAGGCCATCGAGCATCACCGCAAGCGCGTCCGGTTCTTCTCCACCGTCGAACTCGTCAACGCGCTCGAGCAGGAAAAGCTTCAAGGAAAAGCCGGGCAGATTGCGGCGCGGCTCACACACGCCGATCTCGTCATCCTCGACGAGCTCGGCTATCTGCCGTTCAGCGCCTCCGGCGGCGCCTTGCTCTTCCACCTGCTGAGCAAGCTCTACGAACGCACCAGCGTCATCATCACGACCAACCTCGGCTTCGGCGAATGGGCCGCCGTGTTCGGCGACGCGAAAATGACGACGGCGCTCCTCGACCGCCTCACCCACCGCTGCCACATCCTCGAGACCGGAAACGACAGCTTCCGCTTCAAGGACAGCTCGGCGAAAGCCGCTAAACCCACAAAGGAGAAAACCCGCAACTTGACGAACGCCTGACCCTCAAACCATCATCAACCCGGGTCAGTTCTCAATGGAAATCCCGGGTCAAATCTCGGCGGAAATCGACACCGAATGAAAGGGCACCCAAACATTGTGGGCGTTGCGTACCCTGTCTCATCCGGCGCGCCGCGATTTTGGAAGGACTTGGCTCTGACGACACGTCCTATCGCATTGCCGATCTCCGGGCGCAGGTTCTTGATACGAACAAGGCAGAGGGTGAGCATGTGCGCTCCTTCCAGCTCGCGCTCTCGCGCCTCGCGAGGAAGCCGGGACGGGCTAGGTTCGATATTCATCGCCCCGGACCGTTGATCGATCATCCCGGTAGGCTCTCCGACTATGAGGCGGTCTATGTTGCTGGCCTTCAGGAGGTCGGCCGGCTGCTGCAGGGTGTTCGAGCTCGTCCGCTATGACGGAAACCCGTAGCCAATCGGCGCCGCGCTGGGTCGACTTCCACTGTCACGTCGATCTCTACGACGACCATGCGGCTCTGATTGCCGAATGCGATCGTGAACGTGTGGCGACGCTCGCGGTCACGACGACGCCGAAGGCGTGGCCGCGGAACCGGGATTTGGCGGCGAAGTCCGCGCATGTTCGCGTCGCACTCGGCCTTCACCCACAGCTCGTCGCCGAACGTGAGAATGAGTTGCCGATCTTCGAGCGCTACCTTCCGGATGCGCGCTATGTCGGCGAGGTCGGCCTAGATGCAGGCCCTCGTTTCTATCGAAGCTTCCCCGCGCAAGAACGCGTGTTTGAGCACGCCCTTCGCGCCTGCGCCGAGCAGGGTGGAAAGATATTGACCGTCCACAGCGTTCGCGCAGTGGGTAAAGTGCTCAGTCATATCGAGCGCGCGTTGCCACAGGATCGCGGTCGCGTCGTCCTGCACTGGTTTACAGGTACCCCGGCAGAAGCGCACCGCGCGATCGCTCTCGGCTGCTACTTCTCCATAAATGTCGAAATGTTGCGGTCGTCCAAGCATCGACAGTTGGTTGGGGGCCTGCCGCTCGATCGTCTGCTCACGGAAACCGACGGCCCTTTCGTACAAAAGGATGGGAGAGCGCTCCGACCGCACGATGTTCGGCATACGGTCGATGAATTGGCAGCCGTACGAGATCTCTCGGTAGAAGCTACGGAGGGCGCGATAATTCAGAATCTGAGGCGGCTAGTGAGCGTGTGAGTTAGGCACGGCGAACGGAGCGGATAGTTCGCGACCTCCAGTGAGCGCTAATCCGGCTGGCTGGCAGAAGTCGGAGGGAGGGGGCAGGACTCGGCTTCCCGCTTAAGGCTGTGGCGGATGAGTGTGATCAATCCAAAAAGCGCAGGCCTCGGCTATTTCGATTGACATGCCAGGCGAGTGAATGTCCGCGGCTCCATGGTGGACACCATGTGGACACCACGCCAAGAAAGCGAAAGGCCGCCTCACAGCGACCTTCTCTTAACACACTGATCTTCCTTGGATAATTTGGAGCGGGCGAAGGGATTCGAACCCTCGACCCCAACCTTGGCAAGGTTGTGCTCTACCCCTGAGCTACACCCGCGTCCATCACGCGAGCCTTGCAGCGCGCGAGGCGCGCTTTATGGCCCAAAGCTTTTCGGTTTGCAACCGCCGCGCGGAATCTTATTTCCCAAAGCGGCCAATCGGCTCCGCCGCGTGATTTTTCCCGCGGCGCATGGCATAAAGGCGCATGGTCGCGACGATTCGCAACGCCTTCGATCCGGGCTTCGGCGTTTATGTTCATTGGCCGTTCTGCCTGTCGAAATGCCCCTATTGCGATTTTAACAGCCATGTGCGCCGTGGCGACGTCGACGAGGACCGCTTCGTCGAGGCGTTTCGCACGGAGATCGACCACAGGGCGCAGCTCGCGCCGGGCCGCGAGGTGCGCTCCGTCTTCTTCGGCGGCGGCACGCCGTCGCTGATGCTCCCCTCCACGGTCGATGCGATCCTCAAGCACATCGCCAAGCGCTGGACACTCGCCAAGGACGCCGAGATCACGCTGGAGGCCAATCCGACGAGCGTCGAGGCCTCGCGTTTCAAAAGCTTCAAGGCCGCCGGCGTGAACCGGGTTTCGCTCGGCCTGCAGGCCCTCAACGACATCGACCTCAAGACCTTGGGGCGCCAGCACACGGTCGCCGAGGCGCTCGCCGCGCTCAATGTCGCCAACAAGATTTTCGAGCGCAGCTCCTTCGACCTCATCTATGCGCGGCCCGGCCAGAGCGCGGCGAACTGGAAGAAGGAGCTCGAGATCGCGCTTTCCTATGCCGGCGAGCATCTTTCGCTCTATCAGCTGACGATCGAGCCCGAGACGATGTTCGAGCGGATGGTCGAGGCCGGAAAGCTAAAGCTGCCCGACAACGACACGCAGCGCGCGCTCTGGGACGTGACGCAGGAGGCGACGATCCGCGCGGGGCTGCCGGCCTATGAGGTCTCCAATCACGCGCGGCCCGGCGCGGAGAGCCAGCACAATCTCATCTATTGGCGCTATGGCGAATATGCCGGCGTCGGTCCCGGCGCGCATGGCCGCATCAATACGGCGCGCGGCCGACGCGCCCAGGCGACCGAGCGCCACCCGGAGATGTGGCTGACCTGCGTCGAGACGGAAGGCCACGGCCTCGTCGAGGACGACGTCCTGAGCCCGGAGCAGCAGGGCGACGAGTTTCTGCTGATGGGATTGCGACTGCGCGAAGGGGTTGACCCGCAGCGCTTCTTCCTGATTTCCGGCAAGAAGCTCGCGCCCTCGCGCATCTCCGAACTGGTCGGCGACGGACTCGTGGAATATACGCGCGACAATCGTTTGCGCGTTTCAAGCGAGGGCTTTCCGGTTCTCGACGCCGTCGTCGCGGATCTCGCGGCATAAAATTTCTGTCACTCTTGCGTTCGGCTGGCCGACCCCCTAGATAGAGCCCTCACTTGGCGCGGGGTGGAGCAGCCCGGTAGCTCGTCAGGCTCATAACCTGAAGGTCGTAGGTTCAAATCCTGCCCCCGCAACCAACTGAAAAACCCGGCCCCTGTGGCCGGGTTTTCGCTTTCATTGGCAAGAGTTTCGTTGGCCTGCGCCCGGCGCCCGAACCGAAGCGCGATGGCCTGGAAATCGCCCTTCACGGCGAGCGCGCCTACGGCGACAGACGCCTCCCCCGGCGAAACCCTCAGCAAAACCAGCAAAAAAACATGCCCCCATCATTAATCCTTCCGCGGAGGGAGGCGCTTCCAGCGCCGCGCCCTTCACGATCGGTCTCAGGCTTTTCAGCCGCCCCCAATCACTGAACTCACCGAGCTCCCGGTCGGAATCCGGGGCGTTCCCTGGCAACGCGGTCGAGCCTGTTCCACGCGATGGAACAGCCTCCCGAGCTTCGGTTCAAGCGGTAGATTTCCCTTCGACGAGCGCCTTCAAATTGGCGAGGCCCCGCTCGAAATCCCCGCCGATGAGCCTGTCGCAATTGACGAAGAGCGAGAAAAGCTTCGCCTGGAACTCATTCTTGCCCTTCATGGTCCAAATGAGCCGCGTGGCGCCTTCCTCGGGCTTCAGCTCGAACGACGCCGCGTTCGTCGCCCGCATCGGCCGCTCGAACTCGAGCCTGATGCGCAGCAGCTCGTCCTTCACACACTCGAGGATCGTCATCTTGCCGGCGCCGACCTTGCGATTGCCCGACCAGGCGAAGCTGGAGCCAACGCCGCTTTCTGGCCCGTCGAAACTCTGGGTCGCACCGGGGTCCAGCCGCGCCCAGGGTGACCAGTCCTTCCACGCGTGAAAATCGACGAGCTTCGCGAAGACGGCCTCTGCCGGCGCGTCGATCACCGCACTGCGCGATACGCTAAAGTTGTTGGGCTTCAGTGAGGCGAGCGCGATAACGCCCCCCAAGGCCGCTACGATCAAAAGTCCGAGAAACGACATGTGATCCCCCGTCTGACGCCGCTCCATCATCATGGTCAGAGGCAGGCTTCTCTGCAAGGTAGGTTGAGACTCATACGCTTCAGCCCGCGGCAAGCGCTGCATCACTTTTCAGGATTCTAAATTTGCAAAGCAAAAGGCCTCGAGTCAGCCTCAAAACGACGGCTTCGCTTCGCTCGACTTTCTGGTTCTCAAGCAATTCCAGCGGCTTTTTGAAGCTTGCCTCCCTGGCATGTCTCTTGAGGTCTCGGACGCGAATTCCGCGCTGCGTGCTGGAGCTTCAAGATGTCAATCAACACCACCGATCTACTGTATAAGGCTGTGCTTCGCGGCAAGACGGGGCTAGCGAGGCCTCGAGCAAATTCCTACGCCGCAAAGCTGGCGACGAGCGTCGCCCTCTTCGCGGTCGTCGCATTTTGCGGCCCCGCGGAAGCGGGCTTTTTCGAAGATCTCTTCGGGGGCGGGACGCAAACGCCGATCGCAGGGCCGATGCACACGAGCCGCCCACAGGCGTCGCGGAGGGTCGATCACGTTCGGAGAGTAGAACACGTGTGGCGAGCCGCCGCGCGCCCGGCAACGTCTGCGGCGGAACTCAAGCCTGCGCCCGTGACCCTCACCAAGGCGACATGGGCGGCATACAAGGCCCCAGCTGCCGCAAGGCCGCTCTTCTTCTCCAAGGATGCCCAGCCGAGGCGCCCTCTCTTTTGCTCGAAGGACGACAATTCGTCCAAGGTCGTCGAAGCCACCCAAGCCCTGATGCAGGATCCGACCCTGCAACGTGGCGACGCGGTCGTTACAGACGAGGGCGTGCGCGTTTTCGAAGGGCGAAAGGTCTGCCCCCACCCCATTTCCGAGTTTCGGACGCTTGCTGAAACGCGCGCCTTGGCCCCCGGCGCCCGCACGACCCTGGTCGAGATCGAGCGCGACCTGAAGACCAAGAATATCGATCACGCCGACCGGCCGATCGTGGCGACCGATGTAGCGAGCAACTCCCGTCGATGAGAGGGCGGCGTCGCCCATTGCGCAGGGGTATGATCGATCAGGACGTTAACCCCCTCTGGGTCGGGGAGGAGGCCGCCTCCACTCCCTCGGCGCCCGCCGAGACTCGTGTCATCGCTCAGGCGACTCCTGTCGCCGTCTCGACGCCCGAGCCTGCGCCTTTTCCACCTTTTCTTTCAATCCAACCGAGGGCCTGAAGCTCAAGAATTTGCGTCGCCGATCGGGCTCGGGCTCGGAACAGGAGGAGTCGCGCCCCGGACGGGCGAGCCTCTCGCGCACCATAAACGTTCCGAATTCATGCAGCTTCACGCTCTCTTCTCGCTTCGACAGCGCTTCGGCGATTTCCTGCAGAGCGCATTCAAAGAGGTGCGTCGCCTCCCGCCGAGATAAGGTCGGGAACCGCTTCATGATCGCGGTTGCGATATCATATCGCGTGACCGTTTTTCGAGAGGTCTTGATGGAAGTTTTGGTTGTAGTCGTGGAGCTCGTGGAAGCATCCGGGTATGAGACTGGAAGTTCGTTCGCGTCGAACATTTCTAAGACTCCCTGCGCTGAACTTGTTGGTGTGCGCCTTGTGCTTTTTTGATCAACGCGCCGCATCGCGACCCCGCTCAGAAGTCGCTCGCGACCTGAACGCCGTGGATTGGAAAGGCGGACGCGGCGGACGAGCTTTCCCACGCAAGCATCGCCACGAGGCCGAATGCGGTGAGGGCGACCAGAAGGCGGCGCAGCATCGAAAGCGTGAGCATGGGGAAATCTCCGTTGTTCGTCTTTGCGAGACGTGCCGGTTATGCCCCAACGCGCTTCGTGGCTCCGTGCGCCGCCACACGCGACGCGAGGTCGGGACCGCAGACTTGTGCGCTACCGCACTTGCGCCCGGGTTATGAAAAACTGTCGAATTGAGGAGACAGCCCGCGCGCGCGGGCAGGAAAGGGGAAATCAAATGGATTTGCCGTCGATCGATCCCTTGATCGCCGTCGGAGTCGTATTGTCGACCGCCGTCACCGACGCCGTTTATGTGTTCTTCAACGCGGCCGTCGTGGCGCGCCGTCGCATCGCCGCGGCAAGCTGGAGCAGCGTCTGGTATCTGCTCTCCGCCTTTGCGGTGATCAGCTACACGTCCAACTGGGTCTATGTGCTTTTCGCCGCGCTCGGCTCTTGGGCTGGCGGCTTCTTGTCCATCACCGCGCTCGAACGCATCTCGCCCGTGCGGAAGGACTAGCTTCTGTGGACAGTTATCTGAGCCATAGGACGATGGCTGCGAGTGTCACGACCGCCCGATAGTTTTGGGCGGTCTTTTCAAATCGGGTCGCAACGCGCCGGAACTGCTTGAGTTTTGAGAAACAGCATTCCACGAGATGGCGCTGGGCGTAGAGGTGTTTGTCGAGGGGATGTTTGAGCGCCCGAGACGGGTTGTTGGGGATGACGGCGCGCGCCCCCTTGGCGGCGATGGCTCGGCGTAAATGATCGGCGTCGTAGGCGGTGTCGGCCATGACGACCTCGGCGGGCAATCCTTTGATCAATGCGGCGGCTTGCGGCGCATCGCCCTTCTGACCCGCCGTCAGCGTGAACCGCACGGGGCATCCCAAGCCGCGAACCGCCATATGGATCTTGGTGCTCAGCCCGCCGCGCGAGCGACCGATCGCCTGATCCTCAGGCCCCCCTTTTTTGCCCCGGCGGCATGCTGATGCGCTCGGACGATGGTGGAATCGACGATCAGATATTCGAAGTCCGGATCATCGGACATCGCCTCGAAAATCCGCTGCCAGACGCCCTTGACGCTCCATCGACTGAAACGACGGAACACGCTGTTCCAATCCCCGAACGCCTCTGGGAGATCACGCCACGGAGAACCCGTCCGGACGATCCACAGCACGCCCTCCACAAACATGCGGTTGTCGCGGCCAGTGGAGCCCTTCTGGTCGGGCCGCCCGATGATCAGCGGCGCCATCCGCTTCCACGCCGCGTCGGTCAAAACCAGTCGATCCATCACACCCAAGGCCGCCTCCCCAAAAGCAACCTTGAATCTGACTCGCGCACAAATGGGAATCCCTAAAGTCCACAGAACCTAGAGCATGTCCCGGAAAGGTGCGAAGCGGTTTTGCGATGAGGACATGCTCTAACTATCTGATTTTAAGCGAGTCCTTAACGCTCGCGTGATTCCGCGCGAGCGGGACGGGCTCTAGAGCGGTTTCCTGTCTGAGTGAATCGAAAGGGATTCCCGAATCGGCTGAAGTCTGATTCACCCTGTCTGCTGGCGAAGGAGGCCGGCAGGCATGTCGAAGAAGACCCTTTCGCTTGATCTTCGTGAACGCGTCGTCGCCGCCGTCTCGGACGGCATGTCCCGTCGGCAGGCGGCGGAGCGCTTTGGCGTATCGGCGGCGAGCGCCATTCGCTGGTGCGCGCGGGAGAAGGAGACTGGCAGTCCGGCGGCTGGAAAGCGCGGCGGCGACCGCTGGTCGGCGCGCATCGACGCGCACAAGGGGCTGATCCTGTCGCTTGTCGACGAAGTCTGCGACATCACGCTCAAAGAGCTTCAGGCGCGGCTCGCCGAACGCGGGCATCGCTTCAGCATCGGCGCGCTGTGGCGCTTCTTCGACCGCCACGACATCACATGGAAAAAAAGACCGCCCATGCGAGCGAGCAAGAGCGGCCGGACATTCTGAAGCGGCGCGAAGACTGGTTCGATGGCCAGCTCGATCTCGATCCCGAGCGCCTCGTCTTCATCGACGAGACCTGGGCTTCGACCAACATGGCGCGAAGATACGGGCGCGCTCCGAGAGGCGAGCGGTTGCGCGCCAGCGTCCCGCATGGCCACTGGAAAACCACGACCTTCGTCGCCGGGCTGCGCCGCAGCGGCTTGACCGCGCCTTTCGTGCTCGACGGGCCGATCAATGGCGTCTGGTTCCAGGCCTATGTCGATCAGGTCCTCATCCCCACGCTGCGCAAAGGCGACATCGTCGTGATGGACAATCTCGGCAGCCACAAGGGCGCACAGGTGCGCAGAGCGATCGAGGCGGCCGGCGCAAACCTGCTCTATCTGCCGCCCTACAGTCCCGACTTCAATCCGATCGAGAAGGCCTTTTCGAAGCTGAAGGCGCTCCTGCGAAAGGCCGCCGAGCGAACCGTCGACGGCCTCTGGAACAGGATCGGCGAACTACTCCAAGCCTTCACGCCAAGCGAATGCGCAAACTTCTTCGCCGCCGCTGGATATGACCCGCTTTGAGAGGAAACCGCTCTAGCGGCGCGGTTCAGGACCCCGGAGTCCGACGTTTTCGCGAGACCGTACGCATCGTAACCAGTTCCTCGGCGAGCGTCGGATGCAGCGCCATGGTCGCGTCGAAATCGGCCTTGGTGGCGCCCATGCGCAGCGCGAGCGCGAGGAGTTGGGCCATTTCGGCCGCCTGGGGCCCGAGCAGATGGACGCCAAGCACCCTGCCGCCGTCCGCCGCGACGAGAAGCTTCATATAGGCCTTGGTCGGCCGCCCCGTGAGCGGCGCCTGCATCGGGCGAAACTCCGATTCATAGATGTCGAGGTCTCCGAAGCGCCGCACCGCCTCCTCTTCGGTAAGCCCCGCCGTCCCGATCTCGGGCGTCGAGAAAACGGCGGTCGGGGTGAAGTCGTAATCGACAGGCGGCGCGCCTTTCCCGAAGAGCCGGTCGGCGAGCGCATGGCCTTCTCGGATGGCGACCGGGGTCAGATTGAGCCGATCGGTCACGTCGCCCACCGCATGGATGGACGCGACGCTGCTCTGCGAGGCGGGATCGACGAGGATCGCCCCGTCCGGAGACAGCCGCACGCCGGCGGCCTCCAGTCCGAGCCCGGCGGTGGCCGGCCTTCTTCCGGTGGCGGCCATCACCACGTCGGCTTCAAGTGAGCTGCCGTCCTCGAACCGCGCCCGAAGCGCCTCGCCCGACGTCTCGACCGAGCCGAGCTTCGCCAGGGGGAAGAGCGCGATCCCGGCCTCGGCGAGCGCGGCCGCGAGACGCTCGCGCAAATCCATGTCGAACCCGCGCAACGGCAGATCGGCGCGATAATGGAGCGTGACCTTCGCGCCGAGCCGCGCAAACAGCGCGGCGAATTCGACTGCGATATAGCCCGCGCCGAGAATGAGCAGCCGTCGGGGAAAGACCGAAAGATCGAAGATCTCGTTCGATGTCAGCGCGAGCTCGATGCCTGGAACCTGCGGCGCAAGCACCGGGGCGCCGCCCGTTGCGACGAGAATGTGCCGCGCCCTGAAGGCGCGACCGTCGGACAGGCGAACGGCCTGCGGCCCCTGGACCGTCGCGCGGGCGGGAAAGATCGCGACGCCCGCCTTCTCCAGATTTCCCCGATACAGACCTTCGAGGCGCGTGATCTCGCGCTCCTTAGCGGCGACCAGCCGGGTCCAGTCGAATTCAGTCTCGCCGACGCTCCATCCGAAACCCTTGGCGTCCTGGAAATCGTCGGCGTAACGCGACGCCATCACATAGAGCTTCTTCGGCACGCACCCGCGGATGACGCAAGTGCCGCCAAAACGGAAGTCCTCGGCGATGCCGACCTTCGCCCCGTGTCCAGCGGCGATGCGCGCGGCGCGCACGCCTCCGGAGCCCCCGCCAATCACGAAAAAATCATAGTCGAAATCCGCCATCCGATTCCGTGTCTCCCGTCATCGCCGCCGGGGCGCCTCAACGTCGATGCGGGCGCCATAGCGTGAAATTGCGCCGGCTCAAAGCTTCCCGAGGTCGTGTGGGGAAGGATGCGCCCCCGCTTGCAACCGCTTTGCGCGGGAGGTTAGACAACGCAAGCACATTTTATTCGATAATGATGCGGCGGTCATTGGCGACGGCCCTTCGCCTCCGCCTGCGTGATCAGCTTTTCCGAGAGGAAATCCGCCGCGCGTGGCCAAGCCTGATCGTCGTCGCCTCGAAAGCTCAGATGCCGCTCGTCGAGAAGTAGATTTTCGTCGACGTCAATCAATTCGACCCAGCCCCATTGCACAAGCGTGCTCATCTTGTGCAAGGCGCCAAACAGCATGAGTTTCGCCCCCGCTCCACGCGCCATCTCGAAAAGCTCGTCCGGCGCATAGCTTTTTGCCGAACAGGGCCGCGCGCGACAGGCGGCCGCCACAACGCGATAGGCGCCGCTATCAGCGAGCGCCGCGCGAATGCGCGCGTCGAACGCCTCGAGCCGCGCGCGATGGAGCGCCGTCTGGTCCTGCGGCTCGCCGGAGCTGTCGGAGTAATCGAAGTCGAGCGCGGCGATCGGAACCGGCTCCGAGGCCTCGGCGCGCATTGCGGCGGTCGACAGCGCAAAGACCAACGCAACGGCGTTGCAAAGCGTTCGCGTTTTGCGTCCCCTTGAACTGGCGACGCTTGACCCCAGGCGTCGGCTCCGAAGCGCCCGACCCCGCGACCCGGTCACGCCACTCAATACGGGCGAGCGCTGATACGTTGCAACCGTCAATGTCCGTAAGCGAGCGAGCCGCAGTTTCGCAAATCGTGCAGCGAGGCCGCCGGCTTCGGGAGATCTCCCGCCTCTGGCGCTTCGGCGCCCAGCGCCGGCTCCAGGACGCGGGCAAGCCCCTTCAGTATGGGCTGATCCGCGCCCGCGATGTCTCGCGAAAGGGCCATCATCGCCTCGCCGTCGGCGGCGCGGGCGAAGTCCTGGACTAGGACCGCGACGAATCCGCCCGTTTCCATACCCCTTTGGCGCGCGGCAGCCGCGACCCTGTCGGCGAATACGCCACCAATGCAGGAAACCGCCGCTTTCGCAACATGGGCGTTGGAGCAGGAATGGATCAAGTCTGCGATCACCATCAAACCCTCCGCTTTTTCTAGTCCTTTTCTGGTCTCATTGACTTCCCGAAAATTGCGCGGCGGTTGAGACATGCGCAATGAAAGGCTCGCCATCACGAGCGCTTCCGCAAGAAGCTCGCCAAGAGAGACAAAATCCCGGCGTTAAATGGAGGCGACGCCGCGGTCTACCCCATGGGCCCGTAACGCAAACGCGCAACTCTAGAGGCCGTTCCGTCCTTTTCGAATATTTCGATTGTGCAGCGCGCAAAGATTCTTCAGAAAATCACCACGATCCTACGTTCTGCATGGATTTCCAAGGTTCCGCCGGGGCGAGCGCCGAACCGCGCTGCAGCAATTCGACAGAAATATTATCCGGTGTTCGCACAAACGCCATGCGCCCGTCACGCGGCGGGCGGTTGATCGTCACGCCTTGAGCGGAAAGCTTCGAACAAATGTCGTAAATATTATCGACGGCGAAGGCCAAGTGGCCGAAATTACGACCCCCGCCATAGTCTTCCTTGTCCCAATTATAAGTCAGTTCGATCATCGGCGCGCCATTCGCGCGCGCCGCCGCCACATCTTCGGGCGCCGCCAGATAGATTAGCGTATAGCGACCCTTCTCATCATCAACCCGGCGAATTTCCTCCAGGCCCAACCCGCCGCAGAAAAAGGCGAGCGACGCCTCGACATCGGACACTCTGACCATCGTGTGCAGATAGCGCATCGTCGTTCCTCCTCCGGCCCTCCAAATCGATAGACTTGGAGAGAAAAAGCGCCTAGCAGGCTGTTGAAAATCCGTCTCGCTTGGCTTTGAGGACGGCTTCGTCGCCGCTGTCGTAATCAAACTTGATCTCGATGGAGCCGTCGTCGAGCAATTCGGCGTTTCCTTCGCCCGAGATTTCGTCCCCTTCGTCGAAACCGATCCAGGTGAAAGCGATGGAGGTCGGACCGTATTCGACGTCGAGGGTCGCCTTCATCGCGCCGAAGGCGATTTCGCCGCGGCCGCCGGCGGTGATGACGATTGTCGCCGGGCCGCAGAGGTCGAGATAGGCTCGATCCCAGATGTCGGCTTCGACGATCCGCCAACGACCGACGAGCTTGCAGCCCACGGGCGCGCTCATGCGGCTTCCGCCAACAGTTTCGGCAGCCGCACCAGATTGTAGGCGGCCGCCGTGAAGGTGAAGGCCCAGCCGACCCGTTCACGGCCTCTGAACCTCGTCTTCTCCTGTCCGCCGATGGTCTTGATCCAGCCGAAGCCTTCCTCGATCTTCTTACGGATGCGCTGACTGATCGCGTAACTTGCGTGCCGCGTCGTGCGACCGTCGATCGCCGAGGCGCGTCCGTTGTTGTTCTGAGCGACGTGCGGCGTGACCTTCATCGATCGCAGCTCGTTTATGAAGTCTTCGGCGTCATAGGCCTTGTCGGCCCCCAAGGTGATCGTCCGCGGGCAGTCGGCGCGCGGCTCGATCATGTGCAGCGCCGCGACGCGCTCGGCGTGGCCGTCGGCTTGGGTGAGGCAGGCGCTGACGAAGAGCGCGTGTCGGTTCTCCATCAGCGCGTGGCCAATGAAGCAGAGCTTGGCTTCCTTGCCGGGGCCTTTGCGATAGAGCCGCGCCTCGGGGTCGGTCGTCGATGCATGCGTCTCGTTCGAACGCTTCTCGCCATGGAAATCTGCTTCCTTGTTGCGTCCGCCGCCTTCGCTTGGCGGCTCGTCCGCTCCGTCCTTTGGCTTGAAGCTCTTCATCGACGCCCAGGCTTGGATCAGCGTGCCGTCGACCGAAAAGTGATCCGTGCTCAAGAGCTGCTTCACGCGCGGCTGCTCCAGGATCGCATTCAGGAACTTCACGGCGATGTCGCCCGCAAGCAGCCGATCGCGGTTCTTCGAGAAGGTCGAATGATCCCAAACCGGATCGTCGACGCCAAGCCCCACGAACCAGCGGAAGAGAAGGTCGAACTCCAGTCGCTCCATCAGCTGGCGCTCCGAGCGGATCGAATAGAAAGCCTGCAGCAGCATCGCCCGCAGAAGCTTCTCCGGCGGGATCGACGGCCGGCCAGTCGAGGAATAAAGGGCCGAGAACTCCTTCTCGAGCGCCGCCAGAGCTTCGTTCACCAGTTGGCGGATCGCCCGCAGGGGATGGGTCTTCCCAACCCGCGCCTCAAGATCGACATAGCTGAAAAGCGCCCCGGATCGCGCGTCGCCGCCCCGCATGATTCATTCCTCGCTGCCGCGAGATTACTGAATCACGCCCCGATTCCCAGAGCCAGCGACTTTTTCAACGGCCTGCTAGCTAATTGTACGCAGTTCGAGGGAATCTAAGCCTGGACTAGGCTTGCAGTCGCTCGCAAAGGGCCGTTGGTCAAAAATTAACCCCATTTGGCGGTTTCCGCTATGGGGGCGGCGCAGGCATCTTCCTGCGTCGCGCCGCCCCTAGCGAGCGGCGTTAGGTTTGGAGGAAAGCCATGCCGGCTCTTGGGCAAAAGAGCCTCCTGGAGGCTTGTCGTGCGCTCGGTGAGGGCGTGGCCGGACAACCGGTGCTGCCTCCCCTCATTCGCGAGGCGGGCGAAGTGGAGGGAAGCGGCGGCGCCGTGCACTACGCCGCGATCGGCGACGGCTGGCTCCGCTTCGAGGCGCGCTTCGACAAAGCCTATGTCAACCGCCATGAATTTCCGCTTAAGCGGCTGCCGCTCCTGATCGACTGCGCGCTGTGCGACGGCGAACGCCGCCCGCTGGCCACAGCTCTCGATGAAGAGGAAAAGTTCGCGCTCATCTGCGCGTTTTTCCTCGCCGCGCAGACGCCGATCGGAGTCGAGCCCATCGAGAACACGGGCGACTATCGGCTGAGCCTTCGTCTTTCTCCGACCTTCGTCGTCGAGTGGCGCGAGCCCTTCGAGTCGGACGCGCTCGAATCCTGTGAAACATTGTGCCGGCGCGTCGCCTCGAGCCTTTGGGACAAGTCGCGCGAATTCTTCGCCAGCGAACGCCTCGGCATGGCCGTCTGGAGCCTTAGAGCCGCGCAGGAGCTTCTGGGCGCGCCGAAGCTTGCGCCGAAAGCCCTGGAGGACTTCATCTCCCTTTCTCTCGCCGACGGTCGCGAGCCGCGCAGCGAGACGCTCGTTGCTCCGCTCCCCCAAACGCGAGCGGAGGCGATGGCTCTGATGCTCTCGCCGCGTCCGGAGCCTGCGCCGATCGAAGCTTCCGCCTCCGCACCGCTCGTTGCGAGCGAGGGCGCCGGGCCCGCTCTCGCCACGGATCAGAAAGTCGCGCTTGGCGGAAGAGCCTGGCGCGGGGCCGCAGCCGGGCTGTTCGCCGCGGTCATTCCGCTCACGCTCATGGTCAGCGTCGGCGCCTTCATGAGTTTCTATCGTAAGGCCGAAGCCGAGGCGCCGCGCGTCGAGGCGAGGGATGCGCAAGGGCCGGCGCTTCCGGCCGCCGTCGCCGCAACGCCGACAGCCGCCGTCGCGGCCACGACCGCTAAAGACGCCGTCGCCTCGATCGAACCGCCCCACGTGGACAATGCGTCTCCTGTCGTCAGCCAGAGCCAGCCTGAGAGCGAAGCAGCCGCAAAACCCACCGCTGCCGCGCCCACACCTCCGTCCAAGCCCGCCGCACGGCGGCCAGGACATGGGACGGCGAAGTCCCGGCATTCGCGAGACCCCTTCGCGGCGGTCGGACGCGCCGTCAACCGATTCACCTCGGATGTCTGGAGCGGATTGTCCTCCATTCCAAAGCATTTCGGCGGCAATTCATATTATTGATTCCAGTCGCAGGGTATGATCGCCGGCGGGAGACCTCCCAGCCGAGAAGAAAGCGCCTTGCCGTCGCAGCGGCTTGACGCGCTTTCCCGAGCCTGATCAGCCAAAGCGATGAACGCGACCCAAGAAACCGCAAGGGTGACTGCCTCACGCAAGCAGGGCGCGGCCTTGGCTTCCATCGCCGCCAGCGCGCTCCTGGCGCTAGGGAAGCTCGCGGCGGGGTTGTGGTCGGGCTCGCTGGCGCTGCTGTCCGAGGCGGGGCACGCCGGTGTCGATACAGGCGCGACGATCCTCACCTACTTCGCCGTGCGCGAGGCCGACAAGCCTGCCGACGCCGAGCATCACTACGGCCACGGCAAGTATGAATCGCTCGCCGCGCTCGTCGAGACGGGATTGCTATTCGGCCTTGCGCTCTTCGTCGTGAGCGAAGCCGTGCGCCGCCTGCAGGAGCCGCCGCATGAGGTCGACGTCAATGCGGGCTGGCCGGTCTTCGCCGTCCTCGGCGTGTCGATCCTCGTCGATCTCGTGCGCTCCTTGCAGCTTTCGCGCGTCGCGAAGGAAGAAGGCAGCGACGCGCTCGCGGCTGACGCTTTGCACTTTGCGAGCGACCTCCTTTCCTCTGTGCTGGTCGTCATCGGTCTCGGCGCCATGCGTCTCGGTTTTCAGCACGGAGACGCGGCGGCCGCGCTCGGCGTCGCGCTGTTCATCGCGATCGCCGGCTACCGGCTCGGCCGACGCACGATCGAGACGCTGCTTGACGCGGCCCCAAGCGAATTCATTCCGCATCTGCGCGCCGTCGTCACGGAAGCGCCGGGCGTCGTCGCGCTGGAGAAATTGCGACTCCGCCGGGTCGGCCGCAAGCTCGTGGGAGAGGCGACGATCGCGGTGTCGCACAGCCTTAGCGTCGATCAGGCGGAGCGTATCAGCCGGCGTGTCGACGCCGCGATAAAAGCCTTCGCCCCGGGATCGGAGATCTCGCTCATCGCCGCGCCGCGCACGCTCGACGACGAAACCGTGATCGAGCGCACGCGTATGGTCGGAGCGCGCCGCCATATGCCGGTGCATCACATCGTCGCGCAGGAGATAGAAGGGCGGCTGTCGATCAGTCTCGATCTCGAGGTCGACGGCGGCATGAGCCTTCGTAGCGCCCATAAGATGGCCAGCGAGCTCGAAGAGGCGATTCGCGACGAATTCGGCGCCGAGGTCGAGATCGAGACGCATATGGAGCCTGCCGCGCCATTGGTGATGGTCGGTCACGACGTCGATTCCGCAACGCGCGAGACCATCGAGAAGGCGCTAGTGCGCTGCGCCGCGAAGGACGGCGTGCTGCGTCACGTGCATGATCTGCGCGTGCGCGGCGTTAGCGGAGGACTCGTCGTCAACTACCACTGCGAGGTCGACGGCGCCCTCTCGGTCGAGGCGGCGCATGAAGCGGTCGACGTTGTCGAGCGCACGATGCGGCAGGAGTTCCCGCAGATCATCCGCATCGCAGGCCACTGCGAGCCGTTGGGGACCAACGATTCGGTAACGCCTGCGCTGGGGTCGTAGGGTAAAAAAGGAATGCCGCGCCTTTTGCGGCAGGCGCTCTAAAGTAGAGCGTCATGGGGCCGTTGCCCTTCTCGGACTGCCGCAGGCGGCAAAATTTGCAAGGCGAAAGCGATGGCTAAGCCGGATGATGTGCGAGAGCAAAACAAGCGGGGTTGGCATTTCGACATCGGCTATTTTCTGCTGGCTTTGATCGCGATCCTGATCTTCCAGCAGCTCTGGTCCGCTTACAGTTCGACCGAGGTGATACCCTTCAGCGAATTTTCAAAGCTGATGAATGAAAAGAAGATCGCCGAGGTCGAGGTGGGCGAGAAGGTCATTCGCGCAACCTTGAAGGAGCCGCTCCCCGACGGCCGTAAGCAATTGGTCACAGTGCGGGTCGATCCGACGATCGCGCGAGAGCTGGAAAAGGAAGGAGTGAAGGTTTCCGGCGTCATGGAGAACAGCTGGATCGTCACCCTGCTTTCCTGGATCGTGCCAACCGCCCTGTTCTTCTTCGTTTGGAGCCTGCTGTCGCGTCGCGCTGGCCAGGGGCTCGGCTCGCTGATGTCGGTGGGGCAGAGCAAGGCGAGGGTTTTCGTCGAGACGGACGTGAAGACGGGCTTCAAAGATGTCGCCGGCGTCGATGAAGCCAAGGAAGAACTTCAAGAAATCGTGGCCTTCCTGAAAGACCCGCAGACGCACGGGCGCCTGGGCGCGCGCATCCCCAAGGGCATTCTGCTCGTCGGGCCGCCCGGCACCGGCAAGACGCTACTCGCCCGCGCGGTCGCGGGAGAAGCCGGCGTGCCCTTCTATTCCATCAACGGTTCCGAATTCGTCGAAATGTTCGTCGGCGTGGGCGCCGCGCGCGTGAGAGACCTTTTTCAGCAGGCGCGCGCCAATTCGCCCTGCATCATCTTCATCGACGAGCTCGATGCTCTGGGGCGCGCGCGGGGCATATCGGGCTTGAGCGGCGGCCATGACGAGAAGGAGCAGACGCTCAATCAGCTGTTGAGCGAGCTCGACGGCTTCGACCCGACGATCGGCGTCGTGCTGCTCGCCGCGACGAACCGCCCCGAAGTGCTCGACCCCGCGCTGCTGCGCGCGGGGCGGTTCGACCGGCAAATCTCGGTCGATCGTCCCGACAAGAACGGGCGGAGAGAAATCCTCGAGGTGCACCTCAAGAAGATCAAGCTCGGGGCTGACATCGATCCCGCGCAGATCGCGGCGCTGACCCCCGGCTTCACTGGCGCCGATCTCGCCAATATCGTCAACGAAGCCGCCGTGCTGGCGACCCGCCGCCAAGCCGCTTCCGTGACGCTCGAGGACTTCACCGCCGCGATCGAACGCAGCATCGCCGGGCCGGAAAAGCGCAAGCGCCTGATCAATCCTCATGAGCGGGAGATCGTGGCCTATCACGAGATGGGGCACGCGATCGTCGCCATGGTTCTCCCGGGCGCCGATCCAATCAAGAAGGTGTCGATCATTCCGAGAGGAATGGGCGCGCTGGGGTACACGATGCAAATGCCGGCGGAGGACCGCTATCTCATGAGCCGCACGGAATTGCTGAATCGCATGACCGTGCTCCTCGGCGGGAGGGCCGCAGAGATGGCGGTTTTCCGCGAGGCGACCACGGGCGCCGCGGACGACTTGCAAAGAGCGACGGAATTGGCGCGCGCCATGGCGACGCGCTACGGGATGGAGACGGAGATCGGACAGGCGTCCTACATCACCGATCGGCCGCGCTACCTCGATCTGGCGGGACTGGGCCCGCAACCTTCCGAGATGAGCGAGGAGACAAGCGCCAAGATCGACGTTACGATCCGCAATCTCATCGACGACGCCTTTCGGCGCGCGATCGACATTCTGCAAATCTGCGCAAGCGAGCACAAAGCCGCCGCCGTTCTCCTCCTCGACAAAGAGACCTTTGGCGAAGCCGATCTCGAGCCGATCCGCGCCGCGGTGACGACACGGATCAGAGAAGCTGAAGAAGCGAGGAGGCGCGAGGATCACGCCGATCCCAGCTTGCACGACTCCGGAGAGGGAGAGAGCTTTGAGAGGCTGAAAGAGCTTTCGAAGCGCGCCCTCTCCAGCATCGCGAATTGGCGCGGCTTCCGCTCCGCGAAGCCCTGATCGAAGAACGGATGCCGCGATCACGAAAGACTTGCGCGACGGAAAAAGCTGTCCGTCACGCAACTCGCATCGGTCGGTTCCCTCAGCCAGCCTTCGGCGGTGCCCCGGTCTTGATCTCGATGGTCTTGGCGCTCTTGGCGGCTTCCACGGGCTTCTTCACGGTCACGTGAAGCACGCCCTTGTCGAGATGGGCGGAGATCGCTCCATCCCCGGGGCTGAAAGGCAGGCTCATCGAGCGGTAGAACGAGCCGAAGCTGCGCTCCTCCACATGCCAGTCCTTTTCGTCCCTTTTCTCCTCATGCTTCTTCTCGCCGGAGATCACCAACCGATTTCCGTCGACGCTCACCTTGATGTCTTTCTCCTCGACGCCGGGAAGCTCCGCGCTCACCTCGATGGAGCCGTCGGTTTCGGCGACGTTGATTGCGGGAGCCCCCGCCCCGACATTCACGGTGGGTAGGTTCTGACCGAAATTGCGGACCATGTCCTCCATCTCGCGCCGGAGGGTTTTGAAAGGATCCGGCGTGAGATCCGGACCGCTCCATAAGCTTGGCACTTTCATCGTCGCGTCTCCTCTGCTGAAGTGAAAATGAACTATCCTAGAGATAGTCGCCCTGCCGGATTAGGTAACGGGTCGGTTTGTCACATCGGTGACGCGCCACCCGCGCGTCACCTTTCTCGCGCGGCCGCGGCGTTGGCTGAGCGCACGGCTCGCCCTTCGTCTCCCGTGTTCGCCAGCACCTTGTTCGCGACCTCGCTCCACAACCGGCATAAATGCGGCGTATCCGCCTTGTGCGTGTGTTTCGGCGCGTCTTCGGGCGACCAAGGCAAGTCAGGCGACCTCCCGCTCGGACGTACCCTTGAGCAAAGGCTCCGAGTCGGTATGCGTCGTTGAAAAGCGGCTTGCGCGAAAGCTTGGCGACCAATGCCCGCGTGCTAACCCCGCCTTCGCCTTCAGATGCGCGAGGAAATCTTCCGCTTGAGGAAGCTCTTCCCAAACGGCGGGGAGGAACAGCGCCTGTCGATCCGCATCCTCGATCAAGAGCCCGTCCCGTTGCGGTCGTAGCTTGGACAGGAGATCGGCCTCATTTTCGAAGCGCATCGGCTCCAAGGGCGACAACAGCGTCACCGTCAGCGACACCTCGGGCCACTCCGAGCGCTCCAGCGGTTTGAAACGAGGGTCGCGAAAGGCCGACCGAACAGCGTTGGCCCGGATGTCCTCGATGAGCAGGCGTCTGGCCGTCACCGAACCGCAACAGCCGCGCAGCTTTCCGGCTTTGTGCAGCGTCACGAAACTCGCACCCGGCCGCCCCAATGCGGGCGGCAGCTTTGGCGCGGTGGCTTGATCGCCGCAGATGGCGCGACGAGCGACGTCGTTCAGCGCGGCGCCATGACGCGTCGCGACGTCGTCGTCAGGCGCGATCACGTCGTTCTGCTCCCAAAAAGCCCAGGCACCGTAGCCGACGACTCGATGGCGGGAGCCGGCCGTGTCGCCTGAATTGCGCAGGTCAAGCGTCTGCACGCGCAAGCCTCGCCGCCTCGCCGCGGTCAGCAGCCCCTTCACCGGCGCAACGCCGCAAGCCTGCTCGGAACTGAGCACGCCAGCGTCGAGCCGTTCGATCGCCGCACAAGTCCTCAGATCAAGTGTGCGGCAAGCTTGGTAGTCGAGATAATGGGAAAGGTCGGAGGAGACGACGATGAGCGTTTCGGGGCCGCCCCACAGCACCTCCAAAACATCGGCCGCCTGTTCGGCGCCGACGGCGCCGCAGATGATGGGGACAAGCGTGAAATCTCCGAGCACGACCTGGAGAAACGGCAATTGCGTCTCCAGGCAATGCTCTCCCGCATGCGCCTCGTCCAAAAGTCCAAACTGCGGTAGTGCCCGCGCTCGGTCCAGCCACTGCCGATCGACCGGCACAAGGCCGAGCGGAGTTTCGTACGCGCTAGCCGAGGTCGCCGCCATGCCCGTGAAGGCGACGCGATGCGAAGGCCCGAGCAGCACGACGCGCGAAATCTTGCCGCAGGCTTTGGCCAGGAGCCGGTAGGCGGCGGCGGCGACCTTTCCCGAATAGGTGTAACCGGCGTGTGGCGCGATCAACGCCTTGGGCGGCGCCGTTGTGGAGAGCGCTTCGCCGGAGAACGGTCCCGTCCGCGCTGCGATTGAATCGGCGAGCAGTCCGTTGACGGTGAATCGCAGTTCGGTCGCCTCTGCGGGATAGAAGGTTCCAGCCACGGCCGCCGGTCTCGCCGCGCTCGCCGGATGCGCCTCAATCATCGCCGGCGCCTTTCATTCGGCATTAAGCGTCTCCATCTACTCGTCATGAACGGACCAAACCTTATCGACCGCGCTCACGCGCAGACGCCGACGGCCCGCTATTGGCATTTGCTCGACGACGGTCGTATTCAATGTGATCTCTGTCCGCGTTTTTGCAAGCTGCGGGACGGGCAGCGCGGGCTTTGCTTCGTGCGCGCGCGTCAGGGCGACGCAATGGCGCTGACCACCTACGGCCGCTCGTCAGGCTTTTGCGTGGACCCCATCGAGAAGAAGCCGCTCAATCATTTTCTGCCAGGCACGCCGATCCTGTCTTTCGGCACCGCAGGCTGCAATCTCACCTGCAAGTTCTGCCAGAACTGGGACATATCGAAAGCGACGGAACTCGATCGGCTTCAGGATCAGGCCTCGCCAGCAGATATTGCGCGCGCGGCAAAAGAGATTGGCGCGCGTTCGGTCGCCTTCACCTACAACGACCCCGTGATCTTTCTCGAATATGCCGTCGACGTCGCCAACGCGTGCCGGGAGGCAGACGTCAAGACCGTGGCCGTCACGGCCGGCTACATCACGCCCGCCGCGCGCAAGGAATTCTTCGGCGCGATGGACGCGACGAACATCGACCTCAAGGGCTTCGCCGAGGAGTTTTACAGGACGCTGTGCACAGCGGAACTCCGCGCGGTGCTCGACACGCTCGAATATGTGAAGCACGAAACCTCGTGCTGGCTCGAGATCACGACGCTCTTGATCCCCGGCAAGAACGATTCTCCCGCCGAGCTCGAGGCGCTGACCAAATGGGTCAGCGAGCGACTCGGGCCCGATACGCCGCTGCATTTTTCCGCCTTTCATCCCGACTGGCGAATGCGCGACACGCAACGAACGCCAAAGGCCACGCTGGGCCTTGCGCGCCGGATCGCCCTGGAGAACGGCTTACGTTACGTTTACACCGGCAACGTCCATGACGAGGCCGCACAGAGCACCTACTGCCACGGCTGCGGAAGCCGGCTCATCGGTCGGGACGGTTATGACCTGACCGGCTGGACGTTGACGGCGGATGGCCGCTGCGCCGAATGCGGCGAGTCGTGCGGGGGCGTCTTCGAGGAGCGTCCGGGCGACTGGGGATCGCGGCGCGCGCCCTTGCGCCTCGCGAGCCGTAAGCCGGCCGACGCCCGTCATCCTATCTCGCTCTGACGCGCTCGCCGCTTCGATCAATGTGTGCGGCGGAATATGTCGCGCTTGCGCCCCGCTTTCGCAGTCGCGGCGCCGGCCATCGAGAGCCCGTCCTTTTTCTCAGCGACTGCTTGCTGTTGCGGCGCGAAAAGCGGGAGCCTCGACTGAGCCTGAGAAAGCGGAAGCAAGAGCGAGCTTTGGCTCGACGCGTCGAAAGCCCTGCGCTATCGTGGTTTCCCTGTCGCCACTGACGGGAAGGTGGCGGCCTTCCTTGCGCCGTCGGTCTCAACTCACCACCAAGAGTGACGCCCCCATGCAGCATAAAATCTACGAAATCCCCGAGGACTGGGCGACCCAAGCGCTTGTCAGTGCCGAACGCTATCAGAGACTCTATGACTTTTCTTACAGGGACCCCGAGGGTTTTTGGAGCGAGCAAGGCCGCCGCATCTCCTGGATCGCGCCTTACACGATTATCAAAAATACGCGCTTCGATCCCCACAACGTCTCGATCAAATGGTTTGAGGACGGCACCACCAATATCGCGATGAACTGCATCGATCGGCACCTCCGCGCACGCGGCGATCAGGTGGCGATCATCTGGGAGGGCGACGACCCGTCGCAGTCACGCCACATCACTTATCGCGAGCTGCACCACGAAGTCAGCCGCTTTGCGAATGTGCTCAAGAAGCACGGCGTGCGTCGCGGCGATCGGGTGACGATTTATCTGCCGATGATCCCCGAAGCGGCCTTTGCAATGCTCGCCTGCGCACGGATTGGAGCGATCCATTCGGTCGTCTTCGGCGGCTTTTCACCCGAAGCGCTGGCGGGACGCATCGAGGATGCGGGTTCGGAGGTCATCATCACGGCGGACGAGGGCGTGCGCGGCGGAAAGCGCATCCCCCTCAAGGAAAACGTGGATAAGGCGTTGACCAGAGTCGCCGCCAAAACCGTTCTCGTGGTGACGCGCACCGGCGGCGACGTCAGCATGGAGAAGGGTCGTGACTTCGTCTACGAAGAGGAGCGCGAGAGCGTGTCGGCGTACTGCCCTTATGCCGAGATGGGTGCCGAAGATCCTCTGTTCATCCTCTACACGTCGGGCTCCACCGGCAAGCCCAAGGGCGTCCTGCACACGACCGGGGGCTATCTGGTCCACGCGTCGCTCACCCATGAGCTGATCTTCGATTATCGCGACGGCGACATCTATTGGTGCACGGCGGACGTGGGCTGGGTGACGGGCCACAGCTACATCGTTTACGGCCCCCTCTCGAATGGCGCGACGACGCTGATGTTCGAGGGCGTGCCGAACTACCCGACCGTCTCGCGCTTCTGGGAAGTCGTCGACAAGCACGCGGTAAACATTTTCTACACGGCGCCCACGGCGATCCGCGCGCTGATGGCGGCCGGCGAAGAACCGGTAAAGAAGACCAGCCGCAAATCATTGCGGGTTCTCGGCTCGGTCGGCGAGCCAATCAATCCGGAAGCCTGGGAGTGGTATCACCGGGTGGTCGGCGAGGATCGGTTGCCGATCGTCGACACCTGGTGGCAGACCGAGACCGGCGGCATTCTGATCTCGCCGCTGCCGGGCGCGATCGCGCTGAAGCCCGGATCGGCCACGAAGCCCTTCTTCGGCGTCGTTCCTGAAATCGTCGGCCCGACGGGCGAGGTGCTGGAAGGCGCCTGCGAAGGAAATCTGGTGATCGCGGATTCCTGGCCGGGGCAGGCGCGCACGCTTTGGGGCGACCACGAGCGCTTCGCGCAGACCTACTTCAACGCCTATCCCGGCAAATATTTCACCGGAGACGGCGCGCGCCGTGACGAGGACGGATATTACTGGATCACGGGCCGCGTCGATGACGTGATCAATGTCTCCGGCCATCGCCTGGGCACGGCCGAGATCGAAAGCGCTTTGGTCGCGCATGAGCTGGTCTCGGAAGCGGCGGTCGTCGGCTATCCCCATGATCTCAAGGGCCAGGGCATCTATGCTTATGTCACGCTCATGGAGGGTGTCGAACCGCACGATTCGCTCCGCAAGGAGCTTGTCACCTGGGTGCGACGCGAAATCGGCCCCATCGCCTCGCCCGACGCACTCCAGTTCGCGCCCGGCCTGCCAAAGACGCGCTCGGGGAAGATCATGCGACGGATTCTTCGCAAGATTGCGGAAGGGGAATTCGGAACGCTGGGGGACACCTCGACGCTCGCGGACCCTGCGGTGGTCGGAGACCTGATCAAGCATCGGGCGGAAGTCTAAGGCGTCTTCGGGGGCAAGCGAGGATCATGCTCTCCGGGGCCGGAAAACGACCGTCCCGGGATTAGCTGCAAGCCCCCAAAACCCCTTCTACTGGGCGGATTGTCGTCCATCTTGCCAGTCCTCGCGAAGATGTTTAGGCAACGAGCGCCTGCCGTTGTGACAGGTGGGAATTGGGCTGCCGAAGGCGCTGGCGTCTTTCCCGAAATCCGAAATGCGAAGCGCTCCGCACGACAAGGCCTGGATGACGACGATCACTCGCCGTAAGCTGCTCGCGGCGCTCGCTGGCGTAACGGCGCCCGAGGTGGCGACGAGATTCGCTCTGGCGGCAGGGACAAATCCGACCATTCCAGCTTCCGAGAGCGCAAAGGGGCCGCGCTTCTCCTATCAAGAGGTCGTCGAGCGCGCGAAGCGCCTCGCCGAGCAACCCTTCCAGGAGACGACGAGCTGGCGTCTGCCGCCGGCCTTCGACAAGCTCGATTATGACGCCTGGCGCGAAATCCGCTTCCGGCCGGAACAGGCGATGCTCGGCTCGGCTGGCGGGCCGTTCCGCCTCGAGACCTTCCACTTGGGGTTTCTCTACCGGCGGCCGGTGACGATCAATCTCATTCGTGACGGCATCGCCGCGCCGATCCCCTATTCGACGACGCTCTTCGATTACGGACGCGTCAAGCCGGAGGAGTTGCTGCCGGTCAATTTCGGGTTCGCCGGTTTCCGGCTGCATTATCCGCTGAACGACCCGCATGTGAGCGACGAGGTGATCTCGTTCCTCGGCGCGAGCTATTTTCGCTTTCTGGGGCGCGAGCAAAAATATGGGCTCTCCGCTCGGGCCCTCTGTGTCGAAGCTGGAACGGAGCACGAAAGCTTTCCCTTTTTCCGCGAGTTCTGGATCGAGACCCCCGGGGTCAGGGCGAGCCGCGCGACGATCTATGGTCTCCTCGACGACAAGGCCACGACCGGCGCCTTCCGTTTCGATTTGACGCCGGGCCAGGACAGCGAATGTGAGGTTCAGGCCACGCTGTTTCCGCGCCAAGCCGGCGTGAAATTTGGACTTGCGCCACTCACCTCCATGTTCCTCGCCGGGGAAAACGATCGCCGCGTCAGCCCGGGCTTTCGCGCCGAGCTGCATGATTCCGACGGCCTGCTGATGCGCACCGGCGCAGACGAATGGCTCTGGCGCCCGCTCGCCAATCCGCCCTTTGCGCGGACGACCTCTTTTCTCGACTCCGACGTCAGGGGTTTCGGCCTCATGCAGCGGGACCGCACCTTCGAGTCCTACCAGGACCTCGACCTCAGCTATGAGTTGCGGCCAAGTTATTTCGTCGAGCCCACCGGTCAGTGGGGCCCGGGACGGGTCGAGCTCATCGAGCTTGCGACCGCCGACGAAACCAACGACAACGTCGTCGCCAGCTGGACGCCGGCCACACCGCCCGCGCCGCTCCTGCCGTATTCTTGCGCCTATAAGATAACGGCCTGTCTCGACGAGCCGCGGCTCTCCCCGAACGGACGCGTCGTCAACACCTTCATCGCTCCCGCGAAGGCCCTGGGCTCCTCAGAGACGACCGTCGTCAATTCAAAGCGCTTTCTCGTTGACTTCGCGGGGGGAGATCTCGGCTACTACGTTGCTGACCCCAGCGAGGTCGAGGTCGTGGCCACCACGACGAGCGGGCAGATCCTGCGCAAGGCCATCGCGGCAAACCCCCATATCGAAGGCGTGCGCGCGATGTTCGACGTCTCGGTGAAATCGGGCGAGACCGCGGACCTGCGGCTGTATCTGCGCGCCGGCAGCCGCACCTTGACCGAAACCTGGACATATCCCTGGACTTCGCCTTAGTGCGCGGCTGAGCTCATGCCGAAGCGCGCTCTACGAGTGCGGGCGTCAGGCTGCAGCCTTGCGCGACAACAGCCGTTCAGCTGTCCCCGCCGCTGTCGCAGCTGCGGCTTCGCGTTCTTCCGCGGTCGCGCGCCAATGAAGAATCTCAAGACGGCCGTCGTCATGCTCGGCAACCGCTGTGCAGCTCTCAACGAAGTCGCCGGTGTTGATATAGAGAATGTCTCCAATGCTCTTGATCGCCGCATGGTGAATGTGGCCGCACACCACGCCATCGAATTCGCGCCGACGCGCCTCTGACGCGAGGGTCTGCTCGAAGTCCCCGATGAAATTCACCGCGTCTTTCACCTTCAGCTTCGCCCAGGCTGAGAAGGACCAATAACCCCATCCAAAGCTGTGTCGCAGCCGATTGAAATGCGTGTTCAGCTGAATTGCCGCCTCGTAGGCCCAGTCTCCGAGGAAGGCCAGCCATTTCGCATGGCGCACGACGATGTCGAACTGGTCGCCGTGGATGATCAACAGGCGCTTGCCATCCGCGGTGACGTGCTCGGCTTCAGGAACGACCTCGACGCCGCCAAAGGTCAGTCCCGTGTAGTCCCGAGCGAATTCGTCGTGGTTGCCGGGCGTGTAGACGACCTTCGTTCCCTTGCGCGCCTTGCGCAGCAGCTTCTGAACCAGGTCGTTATGCGCCTGGGGCCAGTACCAACCGCCTTTCAGACGCCAGCCGTCGACGATGTCGCCCACGAGGTAGATCGTGTCAGCATCGTTATGACGCAGAAAGTCCAGCAGCAGATCGGCCTGCAGCCCGCGGGTTCCGAGGTGCAGATCCGAGAGAAAGAGAGTGCGATATCGATTGGCCGGGATGTCTTCCATGATCCGATCCACGCCCGAATGCGCGAGTTGCCGCTAGGGCGACGCGTCTTAACCGTTCGTTAGGATGAATCAGATTCGCGTTGCGAATTCATGACACAGGCCAGAATTGTCGTGGAAAGGAGCCCGCCAGAGGCGAGCTCCTCGCTGACGCTAAAAGCGCCCAACCTCGATAAGCCGTTGGGAATGCGCGGCTTGGAAGGCGAATCCGATGCATGTCCCGGAAAAGCGCAGAGCGGTTTTCCGATGAGGATATGCTCTAGCATTTTCGATTTGGAGCTCAGTCCTTATCGCGCTCTAGAGCGGGATGAGATTTAGCAGAATCGATTAGGGATTCCCGAATCGGCCGGGATCTGATTCAAACTGGCTGCCGGAAACGGAGGCCGGGACGAATGGCGCACCCCCTTTCCAATGATCTTCGCGAGCGGGCGATGGCCCGCGTCGCCGCAGGCTGGTCGATCCGTCAGATCGCAACGGCTCTCTCGATCAGTCCCTCATGCGTATCGAAGTGGTCGCAGCGGCTGCGGGCGACCGGGAGTGTCGCGCCCGGCAAGATGGGCGGCCACAAGCCGCGGGTCCTCTCGGGGGCCAACGCCGAGTGGCTACGGGAGCGCATGCGCGAGCGCCCTTTCACGCTGCGCGGGCTCGTCGCTGAACTCGCCGAGCGCGGCGTTTGCGTCGATTATCGCTCGGTGTGGGCCTTCGTCCATGACGAGGGGCTGAGCTTCAAAAAAAACCGTGTTCGCCAGCGAGCAGGCGCGCGCTGACGTCGCGCGGCGGCGGCGGCGATGGAAAGCCTATCAGGGCCGCATTGACGCGCGGCGGCTGGTGTTCCTCGACGAAACCTGGATCAAGACCAACATGGCGCCCTTGCGCGGCTGGGCCCCGCGAGGGCGTCGGCTGAAGGCCTTCGTCCCCTTTGGCCATTGGAAGACGCTGACCTTCGTCGCCGCCTTACGGCATGACGGCATCGTTGCGCCTTTCGTGCTCGACGGGCCGATCAACGGCGTCGCCTTCCAGAGATATGTCGCCGAACTGCTGGCGCCCGCCTTGTCGCCGGGCGACGTCGTGATCCTCGACAATCTCGGCAGTCACAAGGGAAAAGCGGTGCGTGACGCCATCCGCGCCGTCGGCGCCAGGCTCGTCTTCCTGCCGCCCTACAGTCCCGATCTCAACCCGATCGAGCAGCTCTTCGCCAAGCTGAAGCACTTTATGCGCAAGGCTGGCGAGCGCTCCGTCGAAACCACCTGGAGACGCGCAGGAGCCTTGCTCGACAGGTTCAAACCCGAGGAATGCGCCAGATACATCGCCAACTCAGGATACGCTTCCGCCTAAACACATCCCGCTCTAGGCGGCTTTTCGCACCGCTTCCACGGGGCGAAGCGCCGGCTTGGCGGACGCATCCAGTCGTCGAACGGGATGCGCATTCTTCTTCAGCCTTCGCTTGAGGCAAGACCAAAGCTCGGCCATCTCGCGCGCAGCGACGCCGCGCGGGTTGCATTCGACGACCGCGAGCCCCGACCGCGCCGCCTCCTGATAGTCGACGCGGGCCGAGACGAGCGGAGAGAGCAGCGCCCCCATCGCTTGCAGAACCTTGGCGCCTTGTTCCACGCGCTGGCCCTGCTGCGCGGGCGGACATTGATTGAGCAGGAAGGCGTGGTCCTTGCCCATGGCCTTGATCCGCGCCCGCGTGTGCTCGCTCGCCCAGAGGTCGAACGCGTTCGGGCGCGCCGGGATGATGCAGAGATCGGCGGCGCGAACCGCAGCGTCGAGCTCGGGGCCAAGTCCGCCCGGCGCGTCGATCACCACGAGCGTCACGCCTCTTTCCTTCAACGTCTGGAGTTTGCCCGCAAGCTTTGCGGCGGTGAGGCTCTCGACCGCCACGTCGCTCTTTCCACGTATCTTCGACCAGGAGGCCGCAGACTGAGATCCATCGAGATCGAGGACGACAACTTGCTCTCCCGCAAGCGAAGCCGCGACGGCGACATTGGTGGCGAGAGTGCTTTTTCCGGCGCCGCCTTTTTGAGTGACGAATGCGATGCTGCGCATGAGAAATCGATCCATGGTGAGAAGGGTTGCATCTACGCCGTAGCGAACGCGACGCTTTGAGAACCCGAGCGGCAAGGCGAAGCTCATTTCGAAAAGAATCGTCCCGTCGTTCACCAAATGGAAATAATTGCGGCAGGGTTAATTCTTCGTTAACCTATTTGTAAACATGCGTGAGGCTTTCGTCGGCGCGCTCGCCGTTGCGCTCTAACGCAGCCTCTGCGATGAATGGCGCAAGCGATATCGCGCGAGAAGCCGGCGCTTTTTTTCGCGAGCCGCACTGACACGCGGGTCAAAACGAGAGCAGCGCCCGCCGGGCCCTTCGATCATGAGCGACCTTTTTGAAGCGGCGGGCCTCGACGAAACGGCGCCACGCCCGCTCGCGGACCGGATGCGGCCCCGGCGCCTTGCAGAGGTCGTCGGACAGGACCGGATTCTCGGCCCCGATGGCGCGCTGACCCGGCTGCTCCACGGCGGCGCGCTTGGCTCGATGATTTTCTGGGGTCCTCCCGGCTCCGGCAAGACGACGGTGGCGCGGCTGCTCGCTGGGGAGACCACCCTCGCCTTCGTGCAGGCCTCTGCGATCTTCTCGGGCGTCGCGGAGCTCAAGAAGATCTTCGACGCCGCGCGTGCGCGCCGCGCGACGGGGCAGGGCACGCTGCTCTTCATCGACGAGATTCATCGCTTCAACCGCGCGCAGCAGGACAGCTTCCTGCCCGTCGTCGAGGATGGCTCGATCACCCTGATCGGCGCCACGACTGAAAACCCATCCTTCGAGCTCAACGCCGCCTTGCTGTCGCGCGCGCGTGTGCTGACCTTTCGACCGCTCGACGCGGTGGCGATCGAGCAACTGTTGGCGAGAGCCGAGGAAGTCGAAGGGAAGCCTCTTCCTCTCGACGCCGACGCGCGCGCGGCGCTCGCCGGCATGGCGGATGGCGATGGACGCGCCGCGCTGACGCTCGCCGAGGAAGTCTGGCGCGCGGCAAAGCCCGGCGAGATCTTCGATCGCGCGGCCCTCGCCGAGATCGTGCAGCGTCGCGCGCCGATCTACGACAAGGCGCAAGAGGGGCATTACAATTTGATCAGCGCGCTGCATAAATGCGTGCGCGGCTCCGATCCCGACGCGGCTCTCTACTATCTTGCGCGCATGCTCGACGCCGGCGAAGACCCGCTGTTCCTCGCGAGGCGCGTTGTGCGCATGGCGGTCGAGGATATTGGCCTCGCCGATCCGCAAGCGCTGGTCGTCGCGAACGCCGCGAAGGACGCCTATGATTTTCTCGGCAGCCCGGAGGGGGAGCTCGCGCTCGCCCAAGCCGTGATCTATGTGGCCACGGCGCCGAAATCCAACGCCGCCTATGTCGCAATGCAGCGCGCTTCGAGACTCGCTCGCGAGAAGGGATCGCTCGCGCCCCCAAAGATCATTCTGAACGCGCCGACGAAGCTCATGCGCGAGGAGGGCTACGGCGAGGGCTATGAATATGATCACGACGCGCCCGACGCTTTCTCTGGACAAAATTACTGGCCCGAATCACTCGCGCCGCAGAAGCTTTACGAGCCCGTCGAACGCGGCTTCGAGCGCGAGATCGGCAAGCGTCTCGAGTATTGGAAGCGGCTGCGCAAGGATCGCAGCTAATCGCGAAACCGGCTCAATCATTGATGTTTTGACCCTCATCAAGGTGATCCAAACTGTGGCGAATATGTCACGCTCGCCGAGATTCGACGCGCGACGCCCGCAAACGGCGCAGTTTCGATTGACCGAGAAACAGGCCTCGACTTAGGTTCACTGCATCGGCGACGTCGAAAGACAACTCGCCATCGAATGTGCAGTCCGCGATTCGCTTACATCGGCTTTGCGGTTGCGCCTAACTCTAACGACGAGGCGAATATCATGAGAAAACATTCTGCCGTCGCCGGCCTTGCGCTGGCGCTCGTCGCCGGATCGGCGTTCGCAGCCGATCTTCCCAGCCGCAAGGCGCCGATCATCGAGCCGCCGCCGCCGGTCTTCACTTGGACGGGCCTCTATGGCGGTATCAACATCGGCTACGGCTTCGGCAACAGCAACCAGGACCCGGGCGCGTTGGCCTTCTCGCCTTATACTTATCTCCCGGGCACGGACTTCACGGTCTCTGGCGCCCCCGGGGTCGCGGCTTGGTCGATCAACAACAATCTCAGCGGCGTGCTCGGCGGCGGACAGGCCGGCTACAACTACCAGTTCAATCCGTGGCTCGTTGTCGGTCTCGAGGCTGACATCCAGGCGACAGACATTCACAGCCAGGGGGCCGGCATTGGCGGCGCGGCTGGCGCCTTCGGCCCAAGTGTCTCCTTACGCCACGCAGAACAAGAGCGTCGATTGGTTCGGCACGGTGCGCGGTCGCGTCGGCGTGACCTTCCCGACCATGCCGGCCCTGCTGGTCTACGGCACGGGCGGCGTCGCCTATGGCGGCGTGGTGCACAGCGTCAACGTCTCGGACTACTTCCAGTCGTTCGCCGGCGCCGGCTTCGGCGCGGCGATCCTGGGCGCCGGCACCAACTACGATCAGACGAAAGTCGGTTGGACGGCCGGCGGCGGCGTCGAATATTTCCCCTTCGCCGCTCACCCGCTGCTGAAGACCTTCTCGGTCAAGCTCGAGTACCTCTACACGGACCTCGGCTCGACCAAGCTGTATGGATCGTCCATCGGCTCCATCCCGACCGGCGGACCGGCCTTCGCTTACCAGCAGACCTCGCAGACCCGCTGGTCCACGGTGCGCGTCGGCGTCAACTGGCACTTCAATCCCTTCGCGGCCGCTCCGGTTCTCGCGAAATACTGATCACGCCAGAAAGACCATCGCTTTTGGAAACCCGGCCCTCGCGGCCGGGTTTTCTTTTGCCACGGCCCTGACAGGCCGGCTCCCATGCGCTAGAGCCGATCCCGGGAGCGCCGCCGCCATGTTCTGCAAGATCTCTTTCGCCACACTGATGCTTTTCGCCTTCCTCCAGCCCTGCAGCGCGGAGCCGCCGTCGGGGAGAGCGGAAAGCGACTGGCCCTGCCGGCAGGTGAAGGTCGCGAGTCTTTCGCTTGAGGCGATCTGGAGCGGACCGCCGCTCGACCGCACGCCTCAGGCTGGAGCGGATCCGGCGCTGTCCGACCTCGTTGCTCGGCTTGCCGCGCGACGCACGCCGCTGGAAGACGCGCAGAAGCTCATCAGCGACTACTCCCAAAGCGCCGGGGCGCAGCGCAAGGAGCGGCTGACCCAGCTTTTCGCACGCCTCTACGACAAGCTCGATTCGGAAAGAAGCCAGATCATCTCCGGGCTTGAGCGCTACGGGCGCGCGCAGAAGGAGGCCGCACAACGGCTTCGCGACGAGACGCAAAAGCTGCGCGAGGCGCAGGACGCGCGTCGGGACGCCGCCGAGCTCAAGGAACTCGCGACCGCGCTCCAGTGGAACACGCGAATGTTCGAAGAGCGCCGCAAGGCCGTGGTCTTCGCCTGCGAGACCCCGGCGCTCGTCGAGCAGCGCCTGGGCGCGCTGGCGCGGATGATTCTCGCGGCGATGGCGTGAGACTCGCCGCCACGAAAAATGAGCCCGGCGGAGGGGTCCCCCCGCCGGGCCTGTTTCTGTCAGCTGTTTTAGGAAAGGCTAAGCGTCGAAGCCCCCGTCGCCGCCGCCGTCATCGTAACCGCCCGTATCCCAGTCGGCGTCCTGCGCTCCTGACGAGTCGTCATAGGGCCCATCGTAAGAAGCGTCGCTGGGATCGCGATCGCCGTCGGGCGAGTCCCCATAATAATTGTTGACGATGGTCGTTTCGTTCATGCCGCCCGGGTGAAACCCCGCATCCATGCCATAGCCGCCCAAGCCGCCCATTCCACCGCCGTGGAAAAGGTTACGGATGCTGTCGGCAAGCAGCACGCCACCGGCGACTCCCGCAGCCGTTCCGAGAGCGCCCTTCAGAAAGCCGCCACCCGGGGCCGGCGCGCCGCTAAACCCTCCTTGCGGTTGTCCAAAGCCGCCCGGATTGCCGTAGCCCGGCTGGCCGTAGCCTTGAGGCGGCGCGCCCCAAGGCCCACCCTGCGGCGGGTAGCTTGGCGGCGGAGCGGGACGCGGCGGCTGCGGAGCCCCAGCCCCGCCGAACAGACCCCCGAGGAACCCGCCGGACGGCTTGGCCTGCGACTCGAGTTCCCGCAGTCGCTGTTCGAGCTGCTGGATCTTTTCATTCGCCGACCGCAGCGCGAAATCCTGGACAATGACGGTTTGCGCGAGAAGGTAGGGCGCCTCCGGCTGGGCCTTCACCTGCTCGGCGATGAAATCCTCCGCCTCCTTGTCGCGCGGCGCATTCGCGTTGGCTTTGATGCGCTCGAAAAGGCCGGCGAGAAGTTTGGCTTCTTCGGGTGACATGGATCTCTCCAATCTTGACCGCGCGCTGGCGCGGCGCGGTGGATATGGGCACGAAATCGAAGGTCGCCAAGAGGGAAAGATCAAGTCATACGATTGCCGCTTGGTGGGTTCGCATGAAACCACAGGCCAAGACGCTGAGGAGGACCTTGTGAAGACGCCGCTTTCGCCCTGGGCCGCCTTGTGGCTTTCGCCTGGCGACACGATCGCGCGCATCGTCGCCGAAGATCCGCGCCGTCACGTCCTGGCGCTCTCGGCGGCGAGCGGCGGCCTGGAGGCGCTCTACCTTCTCGACGGCGACCTGCTGGGCGCGCCGCTTGCCTCCCTCACGCAAGCTTCCGGCGTCACCCTCCACGGCCTGGTTGCGGCCGCAGGCGCGCTCGGCGGCGTCGTCAATCTCTATCTCTCCGGCTTTCTTCTCAATCTTGCGGCGCGTCTTTTCGGGGGCGCGGGGTCGCCGCTGACCACACGCGCGGCGCTCGCCTGGGGCTCGGTTCCCTCAACGCTTGGCAGCGCCGTGGCGCTCCTCTTCGAGGTTCTCAGATCGAGTGGAATCGGCAATGGCGACACGCTTTCCTTTCTCGCGTCGGCCGCGCTCTCCTTTTTCGAGCTCTGGGCCTGGGTCGCGACCGTCGTCATGGTCGCCCGGGTGCACAAATTTCCCTGGCCGAGCGCCTTCGTCGCGCTCGCGCTCGTCGAGATCGTTGCGGTGGCTCTCTTCGCCCTGACGGTGAGAACCTTTCTCTTCCAGCCCTTCAACGCGCCGAGTCGCTCGATGGAGCCGACGCTGCTTCCCGGCGACTATTTCTTCGTGAACAAGTTCGCCTATGGCTACAGCCGCTTTTCCCTGCCGTTCGCGCCGCGCATTTTCACCGGCCGAATTTTCGCCGCCGAGCCCAAGCGCGGCGACGTCGTCGTCTTCGCCCTGCCAAGAGATCCCCAGACCGCCTATGTAAAGCGCATCGTCGGACTGCCCGGCGACCGGGTTCAGCTTATTGCCGGCCGCCTTTACATCAATGGCGAGGTTGCTCCGCGCAAAGCGATTACTGTCGCAAGCGAAGAGGGCGCGATCCCGACCTATGAGGAAACGCTGCCCGGCGGCGTCGTCCATCCGATCGCGGAGGAATTTGGCGATGCGGCCTTCCTGGACAATACCGAGGTCTTCGAGGTTCCGCCCGGCTCCTACTTCGTCCTCGGCGACAACCGGGACAATTCGATGGATTCGCGCGTGAGCCCCGAGAAAAAGGGAATCGGCTATGTTCCTTTTGAGAATCTCATCGGCCGGGTCGCCTGGATCTTTTTCTCCCTCCAGCCTGAGGAGGAGGGAAAGCCAAAGAGCGTCCGCAGCGAGCGAGCCGGACAGATCGTGCGATGAAAGACCTTGTCCGACGCGTCAGCGCGAGCGCGACGCGCCCGCCTTACCCGACCAACTCCTGCTGCTCCTCGCGTACGGTCATCTCGTTGCCGTGCCAGACGAAGTCGTCGAACAGGCAGGCGTCGACGAACATGACGGGCAGCATCGCGTCGCGGATAAACATCGCAAAGGGCAGCCGCCAGTCACGCACCCAGTCGCACACGCGCGCGAGCTGATATTCGGCGGTGTAAAGCGCTGCCAGGATCGAGACCGCGACAATCGCCGCGAGCCAGGGACCAACGAGGAGTTCCGCCGCATAGGCGCCGAGCAGCACGGGCATGAAGGCGCCGTTCTGGAACTCCGGAATGAAATAGCCGGGGAAGGTCACGCGACGAAGCCGCGACCAGCGCACATGGCGGGAATAGACTTCCTGCGCCTTGCGCGGGCCCAGCGGCTGTTCGAAGGGCATGTCCACGAGGCGGATCTTCATGCCTTGGGCGCGGATGATTTTGGTGGAGGCCGCGTCCTCGGCGATGTCGGAGGCGAGCGCGCGAATGCCGCCGGCTCGATCGAGCACCTCGCGGCGCCACATCATGTTCTTGCCCTGCGCGAAGCCAATGCCCACGGATTCCGCGCCATATTGCCAGCGCGCCTGGAAAGTGTTGAGAATCGCACATTCGACCAACGCCCAGAACCCGCCGGGACGCGATCCGATCGGCATCGAGACGGTCATGGCGGTCTCTTCGTCCTCGAAGGCCGCGAGCATGGTCTGGATGTAATCGCGCGGCGGAAGCGCGTTCGAATCCGCGAGGATCACATAGCGATGCTTGGCGGCGTCCCAGCCCTTGACGCAATTGTTGAGCTTGGGATTGGCGCTCACATAGTCGTCGCCGACGAGCAGACGCCCGGTAACATGTGGGTATTCGGCGATGACCTGCTGCACGAGCGGGATGACCGGATCATGCGGCGCCTGCACGCAGAAGATCACCTCGTAATCGGGATAGTCGAGTTCGAAGCTCGCGCGCAAAGTCTCTTCGCTGAAGGCTTCGATCCCGCGCAGCGGCCGCACGAGCGACACGGGCGGCGCGGAGGCGGGCGCCGGAAGGCTACGTTCGCGCGCACGGCACTTGCGCGCCGTCACGCGCATCGCAAAAAAATTGAGGCAGAGAAGAAGCAGGCACCAAACGGCGCAGATATAGGCGACCATCGTCATTGTGGCGTCTCGTTCCTTTATCCAATCTTCGTGGGGCGCACAAAAAGGCCTCGGTTCGGCCTCAGCGCGCGGGCGTCGCCGCGCGCGGGCGCATCCGCCGCCGGCCCCGCCAAGCCGGATCGAAACGGAGGCCCGGACGGGGCAAAGTCAATATTCCACCTGACATTTGCTCCGCGTCTTGGCAAAAGGAGCCGAGCTCTAAGGCCCAGACCTGCCGTGAGCTTTTGGCAACATCGCGTCGAAGCTTGCTCATGAATGCTCCAATCGTACGATTCGCCCCCTCCCCCACGGGACGCATACACATCGGCAACGCCCGGGTTGCGTTGTTCAACGCCCTGTTTGCCGTGACGCAACATGGAAGATTCGTGCTTCGTTTCGATGACACCGATTTCGCCCGGTCGACCGCGGCTTTCGCGCAGGAGATCGAATTCGATCTCGCCTGGCTCGGCCTAAAGCCTGACCTTGTGGTGCGACAATCGGAACGCGGCGAGCTTTACGAGAGTGCTGCGGTGCAGCTCAAGGAGCGGGGACGGCTCTATCCCTGCTTCGAGACCGCCGAGGAATTGGAAAAGCGTCGGAAGCTCCAGCAGGCGCGCGGCCAGCCGCCAGTCTACGACCGCGCCGCGCTCAAGCTCACCGAGGCGGACCACGCCCGCCTCGAGGCGGAGGGCCGACGCCCGCATTGGCGTTTCCTCCTCGAGCACAAGACCGTCGCCTGGCGAGATCTCATTCGCGGTGAAGCGCATATCGACTGCGCGTCGCTGTCCGATCCCGTGCTCATCCGCGAGGACGGCAGCTATCTGTATACGCTCCCTTCGGTCGTCGACGACATCGACCTCCAGATCAGCCACATCATCCGCGGTGAGGATCATGTGACCAACACCGGCGTGCAGCTGCAGCTCTTCGAGGCGCTCGCGCCCGATTGGCCGGCGCCGCAATTCGCGCATCACAATCTGCTCATCTCGGGCGAAGGCGAGGGTCTCTCGAAGCGCACCGGCGCGCTCTCGATCGGCTCGCTGCGCGAGGAAGGCTACGAGGCGCTCGCGGTGGCCGCGCTCGCGACGCTGACGGGGTCTTCGGAATCCGTGCGCGCCGTGCGTTCGCTCGACGAGCTCGCGCATCATTTCGACCTCGCGCATGTTTCGCGCAATCCGGCGCGATTCGATCCTCACGACCTCGAGGCGCTGACCCATCGCACGCTCGCGCTGCTGACGTTCGAGGACGTGCGCGAGCGGCTGGCGCTGCACGACATCGTCGGCTTCAAGGCCGAGCCCTTCTGGCTCGCTGTGCGCGGCAACCTCACGCGCTTCTCTGATGTGCTCGAATGGTGGCGCGTCGTCGAGGGTGAGATCGAGCCGCATCGCGAGGACTTGGGCTTTCTCGAGGAGGCGCGCGCGCTGCTGCCCGAAGAGCCCTGGGATCACGAGACCTGGAGCCGCTGGACCGAGGCGATCAAGGCGAAGACCGGCCGCAAGGGCCGCGCGCTGTTCCATCCGCTGCGCCTCGCGCTGACGGGCGCGGAGAAAGGGCCCGAGCTCGCGGCGCTGCTCCCGCTGATCGGGCATGCGCGGGCAGCGGGAAGGCTTGCGGGAGGGTGAGGGGCGGCTACGCGCAGAGCATGCGACGGGCGAGTCGGCAATTAAAGGGCCCTTTCCCTCCGTTGGTCGCGCTTTGTGCCTTTCTGTTGTCGAGGCTTGACTAAAGACTATTGAAGATGTAATCGTTTACTCAGAGACAGGCACAGGAGGCGTCCCCTCCAATTGTTTTTGGTGATAGATCTTCTCGACGGTCTAGGGGCAGAGATACCATTTAAGACTAGATTTCCACTTCTCCTTTGACTGCGCATCTGCAAGAGCTGCTCTTCGTAAAAGACCGCAGGCCTTGGTGTAGGAACCGGGGTTCCCTTGGGCAATCAGCTCACCAAGTCTTCCAGCGGCCTCATCATTACCGTGGTTCGCGGCCTGTTCATATAATTGCTTTGCAAGTTCCGGGTCTTTGTTGACACCAAACCCGTATTCATAAAGCACCCCCAAGGCCAACGACGCTGCTATGCTTCCTTTGTTAGCAGCCGAGCGGTAATATGTTGCGGCCTTTGCTTTGTCTTCTGCGACACCTTCGCCGCGATCATAGACCGTTGCGAGTCGATATAGCGCGTCCGCGTCGGCATCGCCCGACTCTGCGGCGGCCTTCAGGCTCTCAAATCCCCTTTTCGTTGGCTGCGAGGTTGTCGCCAACGACGCATTGGGCAAAGACATCACTCCCCGCTCGGCAGGCATGAATGCAGTTGCGGCCGCGACCAACACGGCGGCAATGGAGGCGGGAAGGGGCCATCCAATTTTCTTAGGCGGGTCGACACTGGGAACCGCGACAGGCAAAATTTCCATTTGCGAGAGCGGCTCAGGAGCCTCCTCACGCTTTGATCCCTCCTCCCAGAGGCTCGTCGCCTTCGCAACTTCTGTAACAATTCGCTTTGCTTCGGCGGCTTCCCTGGCCTCCGCCTCTTGTCGAAGGCGCTCCGCTTCCTCGGCGCGCCGTTTCTCTTCTTCGGCGACCATCCTGAGGTGCTCGGCCCCCGCCTTCAGGCGCTCTCCTTCCGCCTGACGCGCCGCCTCTTCGATCTCGCGGCGCTTCCGCTCCTCCTCGGCGCGCCACGCTGCCTCCGCGGCCTCGGCCCTTTGGCGCTCCTCCGCGACTTCTCTCGGCGAGGGCCCGATATGCGTGGCAATGTCCTTGACCAGCTCGTGGAAGGCGGGATCGGTTTCCGTCCCATCCCAATGTGAAAGATTGGCCGCTTGGACGCCACGAAAACCGAGCGGAGGCAGGATGTCGGCGATCAAGTCGGGGACGAGAATTTGTCGCCGTTTCGCGTCGTCGGCTTCGTCGAGAACCCAATCGGAGTCGTTGGAATTCGGAGACCAGAGCACCACGACACAGCGCGCGCTCTCTAATTCCTTTCCAATAGTCCCGCGCCATGTTCTGCCAGCGACAATGGTGCGGTCCCAGAACACCGACCAGCCTTGCCGCGCGAGCGCCACCGCGAAAAGCTGCGCCCGGGGTCTGTCTTCTTTAGCGTAACTGATGAAAATGTCGCTCACGGAGCTTCTTCCGCAAACCAAACCCGGCCATGCGCCTCACTTTAACGGAATGTCTGGCGCATGGAAGAGGTCTTCACGCTTCTTTCGTCCGCACCACTCGCCCCACCCCTTGCCCCAGCGTCCCTCCCGATGTCAGAACGGCGCATGAACCTTGCTCATTCGGCGCGCGAAGCCGTTCCCGCGCGTTTCAACCTCGCCCGCTACTGCCTTAGCGAGAACGCCCGCACACAGCCCGATCGCATCGGCCTGACCATCGCCGGCGACGCGGGCGCGCTGCGGCTCTCCTATCGCGAGATCGACGAGAAGGTGCGCCGGCTCGCCGCTGGCTTGCGCTCGCTGGGCCTGCCGCGCGGCGCGCGCGTCATGATCCGCATGGGCAATGAGGCCAACGCCGCGCTCGCCTATTTCGCGGCCATCGCCGCCGGCTATGTCGCGCTGATCGCATCGTCCCAGCTCACTTTCGAGGAGGCGGAGTTTTTGCGCGCCGACAGCGCCGCCTCGGCGCTTCTGCTTGGCGCCGAATTCGCGGGGGAACCGCACGCGGCCGACGGCTTCTACACGCTGCGCCCCGAGGCGCTCGCCCGTCTCTTCGAGACCGCGCCGCTCGCCGATTACGAGGACACCGGACGCGACGAGCCCGCCTATCTTGTCTACACCTCGGGCACGACGAGCCGCCCCAAGGGCGTGCTGCACGCGCATCGCGCCGCCTGGGCGCGCCGCCTCATGTATCCGCATTGGATGGGCCTGACGCGCGCCGACACGATGCTGCACGCCGGCGCCATCAACTGGACCTATACGCTCGGCGTCGGGATCGTCGATCCCTTCGCCTGCGGCGCCGAGGCCGTGCTCTACAACGGCAAGCCAGACGCTTCGGTCTGGGCCCGCCTCATCGAGGAGCGGCGGGCGACGATCTTCGCCGCCGTGCCGGGGGTCTATCGCCAAATTCTCAAGCACGGCGCGCTGGAAACCCACGACATTTCGTCGCTGCGCCACGGACTTTCGGCGGGCGCCGCGCTCTCGCCGCAGCTTCTCGCCGAATGGCGGACGCGCACCGGTAAGGAGATCTTCGAAGCCTATGGCATGAGCGAGATCTCGACCTTCGTCTCGAGCGGCCCCACGACGCCCGTACGTCCCGGCTCGCCGGGAAGGCCGCAACCGGGGAGGATCATTGCGGCGCTGCCGCGCGACGGGGGGACCGAGCCGCAGCCGGCCGGCGAGACGGGCCTCCTCGCGGTGCGCGAGGACGAGCCGGGCTTGATGCTGCAATACTGGAATCGCGACGCCGAGGAGCGCGAGGCGCGGCGCGGCGAATGGTTCGTCTCGGGCGATCTCGTCTCCTTCGACGCCGAGGGCTATGTCCATCTGCACGGGCGCGCCGACGAGCTCATGAACGCGGGCGGCTACCGCGTCTCGCCCGCCGAGGTCGAACGCTGCCTTCTCTCGCATCCGGGCGTCGCCGAAGCCGCCGTGGCGGAGCGGCCCGGGCGGGACGAAGGAACGTCGATCATCAAGGCCTATGTGGTCCCGCGCGACGGCTGCAACCCGCAGGAGAGCGAGCTGCTCGCCTTTTGCGCCGAGCATCTTGCCGCCTACAAGCGCCCGCGCGCCGTCTTGCGGCTCGACCATCTGCCGCGCAACGCCAACGGCAAGCTCATGCGCGCGGCGCTGCCGTGACGCGGCGCGCCTGGGGGCGCGCAAGGGACGTGAGATCTCATCCTTAACGAAAGCTGAACGACCCGCTCAGCTTGCATTCAGCGTCGTCCGCCTAGTTTCGCGCATCGGTTCGATGTCGAGCGGCGCTTTGATCATTCTGGCGGCGTTCGGGAGCCTAAGGGGACGCTCACCATGATCTCCAAACGCGCCAAAATCTTCGCGGCCGTGACACTATCGGCCCTCGTGCTTGCCTCGCCGGCGCTCGCCGGCGGCTGGGGTTACGGCCGGGGCGGTGGTTGGGGTTGGGGCGGCGGCTGGGGCCGTGGCTGGGGCTGGGGCGGCGGTCCCGGCTGGGGCGCGGCGGCGGCCGTTGGCGCGATCGGTGGTCTCGCCGTGGGCCTCGCCGCCTCGCAGGCGGCCCCTTACCCCTATTATTACGGGCCGCGCTGCCGCGTGGTCAGTCAGCCCGTTTTCGACCCCTACGGCTATGTCGCGGGCTATCGCCCGGTTCAGGTTTGCGACTGACGATCGGCTCAACCCCCCTTCGCTCTCGCAAGCCCCGTCGCCAGTTCCAGCTCCCCGCCCCGAAGGCGACGGGTTCGGCCTCCCGGATCAACCCCCGGGAGGCCGTCTTTTTGTTCGGCGCGTAGCTCCAACACCGTCGATTCTGTATGAAAGCGGAATGCGCTGGTTATGGGGAGCTGCACGATGACCGCGAAACGCCTCAACATCTTCGCCGCCGGGACGCTCTGCGTGCTTCTCCTCGCCGCTCCGGCGCTTGCAGACGGATGGTGGGAGCCGGCGCCGCTGCCGGGCGGAGTAATCGGAAAGCCCGACCCCAATTTGGACCCGGCCCTCCATGAGATGTTCGGCCTCGTCGCCGCGCCGACGTCATGGCCGCTCTTCTTCCCCCTTTGGGCGCCACGCTGCTACGTCGCCGTTCCGCCCGTGTCGAATAACGGCCGCGCCCGACCGAGCCGCCCGGTCCAAATTTGCGAATGACGGCGTCAGAGATGGAGGCCGGAGAATTTGTAGTTCACCCCGAACTTCGCGGTGTGCACGCCGCTAATCGTGTCCGAGTTCGTCCAGAGGAAGTTGCAAGAGCAATAGCCGTATGACGGCTGGGTGTTGGCGACGGCGAAATACAAATATTCGACCTTCAACGACACATTCTCCCAGCCCTTGATGGGAATCGCATATTCCACGCCGCCGCCGACGGCGAACGCAAGCTCGTTCACCGAGCTGCTGGTGCTCAGATGCGGCAAGGGGCTGATCGCGTCTTCTTTTTTGACGGCGAAATAACTCGTGTCGATCGTCGTGAACAGCGCGGCGGCTTTCACATAGAGCAGCACATTATCGACCGCGTAGCCGATCCGTCCGCCGATGAGCCCATAGCCGTAATGGCTCCCGAGGCTCGTCCGGTGCTGCGACCCCTCGGAAACATAGTCGCCGATGAGCGCGCTATAGGAGAGCTGATTGACGTCCCGGCCTGATCCAGATTCCCCGAGATGGCCGTATTCGCCTTCGATTCCCAAGACCAAGGGCGTCTGAGGGATTTCCAGATTATAGCCGACCGTGACGCCAGCTAACGGCGAGGCGTCGAGGCCATATCCATAGGGGCTGCTGAAGGGGCGAAACCAGAAATTGAAATTGTCCAGCCTTATGGGCTCTGTCGTATGCGCTTCGGCGCCGCTGGCGCCGCCGACGAAGCCGCCGATGTAAAGGCCTTCCCAGTTATGGGTCGGCAGAGCCTGAAGTTGCAGAGAGGAGACATCCGCAGCCGCGGCAACGGACAAGGGAAGCGCCGCAAGAACCACGACGAGTGCCGCAAATTTTTTCATGGCGCCGTCACCGAGTGACGACCGCGACGCAGGTCCGACGCTCTTCGCGCGCAGAAACCGGCGCAGCGGTCATTTCATCTCGGGATGGGTTAACCGATCATGGTGAACCGACGATTAACCTCGCCCAACCGTGGCCAGGCCTTACATCGGACGCAGGCTCAACGCCTTGCCTTCCTTGGCGTCGCGCCGCCACAGGCCGCTCGCCTCGCGATCGAAATGCGCCTTGTGGCCCTTGCGCGCGACGAGCGACAGCCGGCCATGATCAAGGCTCCAGGCAACGGGATCGAAGACGACGAGGCCATTGTCGCGGCAGGCGGGAGCGAGCTGCGCCTTCAGGCCGCCTTCCTTGGCGGGCCTCGATTCGAGCGTGAGCATGCACCCCGTGTCTTTGTCGTCGGCGCGCAGAATCGCATAACGTCCCGCGGCTTCGACGCGCGTTTCCGCCAGCGCCACGCTCGCCGAGACGGCGAGCGCCGCCGCCATCACGAAAGGCCATGCGCCACGTCTCGAATATTCTCCAAACGCCATTCAATCGAACTCCGCTGGTGAGCCTGCATCCCGACAATCTGCGCTTTTTCCGCCTCTCGGCCAAGTGCGGCGCATGTCGACGCACGACCGGCCCAATAAACGTCGACAACATCGGTTTCTTGACATGCGGCTAAACGTCGCGTCAAGGCGCGTTGATTCGTCGCCGCCTCTCGCCTTCTCATCGAGAGCGCTTACGTGAGCGGAACGCCTCGCCTCAGCTTTTGCCTCTTCCCCGGAGACCTCATGCGGCAGCTCCTCCTCGCCTTCCGCGCCTCGTTGCTTGCGAGCGCGCTGGGAGCCGTGGTCGCGCTTGGCGGCTCGCCGCAAGCCCTGGCGGAGAAGAGCGCGAGAACAGCGCCGGCCCGGTTATCTCCCGGGGAACTGCCCGCCGACCGCGACGGCGCCGCGATGCTCTATGCGCCCACCGCGGGACGTTACGCGATCCGCGTCAAAAGTCCGTCCGGCGCACGCATAGAACTCGTAGACATGATCGAAGGCCCCTTGGACGCCGCGGGCGCTCCGGGAATACGCGACGGACGTATCGACGCGCTCCTCGACCAGGGCGCCTATAAGCTTCGCGTCTTCGGCGCCAAGGGCGCGCCCGGCGCGCTGCGTCTCTCCGCCGAGCCGTTTCAAGAACGAAACGACGAACCGCTTCCGCTCGCCCTGGGGAAGATCCAGAGCGCCGAGCTATCCGACATGCAGCAACGTTCCTATCGGCTCGAGGTCGGACCCGAGGGCCGGGCTTATGTCGAAGCCATCGGCCGCAGCCTCGCCGATCTCCGCCTTTGGCGGGAGAACGGCGAACTGGTGGATTTGGCATTTGAGAAGCGCGGCGCCGAGCCGAAGCCCGGTCGCGCCATGACGCGCATCCGTCTCGAAGGCGCCATCGCTCCCGGCCGTTACATCGTCACGGCCTATGGCGGAGAGCCGGCCATCTGGAGCGAGGGCGACAAGGCGCAACCCTTCATGATCCGGCTGGCGCCGCCAACGCCGCTCGACGCGGGCGTCGCGGAAGGAGCCCTCGGCCCCTTCGGCTCTGCGCGCTTCGTCGCGCCCGCAAACAGCAACGCCTTTCGGCTGGAGGCGCGAGAGCCCGCACCGTTGCGTCTCGACGAATGGCGCGGCGGCCAGTCACGCGGTTTCGCGGAGATCGCGAAAAACAGCCGAGACGCCTTCGCGACGCTGCGCTCGCAGGGCGAGGAGACGGAGCCCGCGACGCTCGAAGTCTCGGGCCGAGAGGGCCAGGCCTTCACGCTGCATGCGCTGCACGGCGACACGCATTTCTCCTTGGAAGCCTCTGGCCCGCATCTCATCGGGCTCGACATCGCGGGCGAAGGCGCCGACGAGGTTCCCGCGACCGCAATCCTCGCGCGCGTCGAAAAGGACGGCAAAAGCCGCGTGCTCGCCTCCGACACGCCGCGCATCTCGACCCGCAAACCCTGGCGCGGCCGCTTCAATTTGCGCGGGCCTACGGGGCTTTTCTTCGAGGTGGTGGAGGCCGGACCCGTCGCGATCGATGCGAAGGGCGTTGGCTTGCGCGCCACGATCGACCCCGCGCTCTCAGACGGACCGGCGCCGCGCGCCGACGGCAAGCGGCCCGGACGCTATGATCTCGCCAAAGGCTTCTATCTTCTCTCCCTCGACCCCGCGCGCGGCGTAGGCGGCGTCATCGACGTCACGCTCGGCGCCCCCGGCGTCGCCGCGCCGGAGCCCGCGCCGGCGTCGGCGCGCCTCGGGATTTCCTTCGGCGAGCAGAAACTCGAAAAAGACGGCTCCTATCTCATCATCGGCAATGTCGCACCGGAGCTCATCGTCGGCCCGCGCGTCGTCGCCTTGCCCGCCGATCTCTCCAAAGGCCCGTTGACGCTTTGGCAGAGCGCCGGCGAGACGATCTCGATCCCCGTGCTCGCGCCCAAGGACGGTCGGATCGTCGCCCATGACGCGCGCGGGACCGAGGCGCCCCTCGAGTTCGGCCCCAAGGTCTTCCATGACGAGATCGCCGAGCAGCGGCTGACGATCAGGCCCGCCGACAAGGAGCGCGCGCTGGGACTGGCCTTCATCGCCAACGCCGCCACAGCGCAAGCCGAGCCCCAAGACGAAAAGAAGGCGAAGGGCGCTAAACCCGGCCGCGCGCCGCTCGCCGCAAGCCCGGGTCGCCAGGTCTTCTTCGATCTTGGCCGCGACGAAACGCAAGAAATCCGTTTCGAGGCGCCCGAAGGCGGCCTCTATCGCATCGAATCGCTCGGTCGGTTGAAGACTCACGTCGCCATCGCCTCGAACGTCTCCGCCCATCTTGGCGAGGGCGAGGACAATGGGCCGGGCCACAATGGCCTCGTCGTGGCCTATCTGCGCGCCGGCCCCTATCGCGCCGCCGTGACGGCCAAAAACTCGGCAGGACGCGCTGGCCTCGCGGTCTCTCCGGTGGCGCGCGTCGAGACGGCGACTATCGCAGGCGACGGCTCCGCGCGCGCGACGCTCGACCCCGGCAAGGGCGCGATGATTCCCTTCGAGATCGCCGAGCCCGGCGCTTACCGGCTCGATCTCTACGGCCTCGGCAGAGCGTGGCGTGCGCGGCTCGAAGACAAGGACGGCTGGCCGCTCGCCAAGCCTGGCCCCCTGACGCGGCTCGATCGCAATTTCGAGAAAGGCGACTATCGTCTTGTCGCCCTGCCCGAGGCGGTCGACGCGCGCCTCGCCTTCCGCCTCGCGCGCATTGAGCCGGAAAAGGAGCTTTCGGGTCACGGCCCGCATCCGCTGCCTTTCGAGACGAAGCAGAAGCTGCAGTGGCGCGAGCCGGCGACGCGCGGCGCAAAGCGCGAGCCGGACGTCTGGCGCTTCCCGCTGAGAGGCGACGCCGAGATCACCCTGTCGCTGTCGGAAGGAATGATCGGCGAGATCATCCGCGGCGACAACGAAACCGTCGGCAGGGTCGCCGCGGGTAGGGACTTCCAGCAGCGGCTTCCAGCGGGCGATTATCGCGTGGAAGCGCGCGCGCTCGCGAGCGACGACCGGCTCGACTACGAGATTTTGCTCTCGTCGAAGGAACTGCAACCGGAGGCGCCGCGCCTCGTCGACCTTCCCGCGAAACTGACATTTGCACTCGCGAAAGAAACGCTCGTCGATCTGACGAGCTTCGGCGACAAGCCGCTCTACGGCGTGTTGAAGAACGAGAAGGGCGAGGTCGTCGAGCAGCTTTCGGCGCGAACGAACGATTGGAACATTGCGCTGACGCGTCGTCTTCCCGCGGGCGCCTATCGACTGTCTCTGCACAGTCTCGGCGCGGTGGCGACGCGCGAGTCGCCCGATGAGACCTTGAGCGAGAACCAACCAGCGCCCGAGAGCACGGAGGGTGAAGAGGCTCAGGCGGCGCAACCGGCCCGGCCCCCGGGTACGGAAATTCGCCTCGCCTTCCCCGAGGAACGCGACGAGGGCGCGCTCGAAGCGATCAACTCGAAGACCTTTGCCGGTAAATTCGCCCATGCGCTCGCCCTGCCGCGGGCTGAGCCGTGGACCCTGGCCATGGTCGTCGCAAAATCGGCGGACGAGGTCGCGCTCTCGATTGAGCGACGCGACGAGAAGGGCGTGTGGCGCGTCGTCGGCGCGCGTCGCGGCCTTTCGCCTTTCGCCGCCTGGCCCGCGCCCACGGACGGTTCGGCTTGGCGCGTCGTCGCCTGGACGGTCGGCGACGCCGGCGCGCCGATCGAGATCGCCTATCGCGACGTCGATCGCAGCGGCGAGCGTCCCGGAAAAATTGCGCTGAAGCCCGTCGCGAACGCCCCGGCCTCTCCCTGCGTCGGCCTTGCAAGTTTGGGCGCGCCCTCGATCGTCGAGATCGGCGCCTGGCCTTTCCCGCTCGTCGCCGGCTCGTCGCCCGGCCAGTTGCTCGACCCCGTCAAAGCCGGCGCGCTCTCGTCACAGAGTCAAAACCTTTGGCTCGCCTCGACCGGCGATTGCCGGGGCGAACTCGCCCTAGCGCCGCTGGATTGGCGCGGCGAGGAGATCGCGCTCGATATCGGCGCCGGCGAAACCGCCGTTGCGCCAAACGCTGGGCCGCCACGCGGCAAGGCGCGGGTGTTTCTTGCGAAGAGCCTCGACGGGCGCGCGGGATTCGACGCCGGCCGCGGCATGGCGGTCGCCACGGATGCGACGCTGGCGCTCGCGGGCGACGGGCCGTTGCGGCTCTGGAACGCGGGCGGCGAGGCGCCGCTGCGCCTCAACCTGCGCGCCATAGACGTGTCGCTCGACGCGCCGGCGCACGCGGACGGCGCCTTTCGCGCGACCCTCGCGCCCTTGAGCGCCAAGCCCCTCGCCCTCAACTTGGGCGAAGCCCCGCTCGCACTGGAGCTTCCTTCGGGAGTCGCGGTTTTCTCAGCGCCCGACGACCCTACGCGTCTGGGGCTTTATGGGGGCGAGGCCGCGCTCTCCGTGACGCATCACGGCGCAGCGACTTCGACGAAGCTCTGGCTCGTCAATCTGAACGACGCGCCGGCGCCGATTTCTCTGCAGGCTGCTCCTGAGCTGCGCCGGACGCTCGACGCGTCCCGCCCAATCCAAGGGTTCTTCGGCGCCGCGGGAGAGATCGTCGTGCCTGTCGCCGCTCAAAAAGGCGACGCGCTGATTTCGATCGGCGGAACGGCCCGTTTCGTTTCCGCAACTGGCGCGGTTCGCGAGGGCGCGCGCATTGCGCTTGACGGGCCGGGCCTCGTTGTTTTCGACCATCCGCCGGGTCTCGCCGCGATGGGCGTCGAGCGCGACGGCAAAGGTCCGTGGCCAGAGGCCGAGGCAAAACCCGTGAAGCTTCCGCAGCGCATCACGCTCGCGGGCGACGCCTCACGCTTTTCGTTCAAGGCCGACGCGCCGGGACTCCTCACCGCAAATGGCGCATCGCCCGCAATCCTGCGCTTCACCCAGAATGGACGCCGCGATCTCGAAGCCTTCCCCAACGGTGTGCGCCTGACCCGCTTCATCGCGGCGGGAAATGCGACGCTCGATCTCTATTCCCCGCATGACGGTCCGCTCTCCGGCGCGCTCGATCTTTCCTTCGCGCCCGCAATCGAGGCGCGTGAGGGAATCAACGCGGCGGCGACGCTCGCGCCGGGCGCTGCGGCGCTGTATTTCTTCGATGTGAAGAAGGAAGGCGAGATCGGTCTCGGCCTTCGCGCCGATCCCGACCGCGTGACCATGCGGCTTCTGTCAAAGGAGGGCGAAACGCTGGGCGAAGGCGTCGCACAGAAAGAGAAGCTTTCCCCCGGCCGCTACTACGTCGAGATCAGGACGCCCGCAGCGAGCGCGACGACCGTCGTGCGACTGGCGATCTTCGGTCTTTCGCCGCCGCCCGCCGGACCGCCCGAGGAGGTCGTCGCCGACTATCTCGATAAGGCGGGTCTGAAGAAGAGTCGGAAGTGATGATATGAAAGACCAGGCGCTAGACATGAAGAACCTCCTGCTTGCGTTTTTCCTGAGCGTCTTCACCCTCAGCGCGGGGCCTACTTTCGCGCAAAATCTCGATTTCACGCAGCGCGCCGACGGCGCTCGCGTGGTGCCGGAGCGGTTCCTGCGCGAATGGGACCCGATCACGATCTTCTTTGCGACCGACGCCGGCCCCAAGAACGGCGGGCCCGCCGAAGCCCACGCGAAATTCGCGACGATCGACGACGAGCCGGCCGGCGAATGGCGCTGGCTCGGTCCACGCGCATTGCAATTCCGTCCCGCGGAACCTTGGGCGCCTCTGAAGCGCGTGACGATCAGAACCGGCGGGTCGGAGACGAAGCTCGTCTCGCTGCTGCCGACGCCCTTCTCCACCGATCCCCTCGCAAGCGGTGAGCCGATCCCCGAGCTCGCGCGCCTCACCTTGACTTTCGCGACGCCGGTCGACGCCACAGCGCTGTCGCGGCTGATTTCCATCGAGGTGCGCCAAGCCCCCGGCGTCGCGGAGGGCGAGCGTCTCGCGCAGAAGGACTTTGACATCACGCCGATCGAGCGCGGCGCGCGCAGCGATCATCAGAGCTATGTCGTCAAGCTGCGCAACCCGATCGGCGAGGGCAAGGTCGCGATCCTGCGGCTGAAGCTTGCCGACGAGCCCGGCTTCGAGGACGAGACCTTCGAGCTGCGCATTCCGACCTCCCCGCCCTTCGCCGTGCTGGACGCGAGCTGCGGTCGCGGCTGGAACGACCAGAAGCTCGACAAGGTTCTGCGTTGCGCCTCGCCGGCGACCGAGGGCAACGGCAATTCGGGCGGCGAAACTCCCTATTCGGCGGCGAGCGGGCGGCGCATCGCGTTGCGTTTCTCCGCCGAGCCGAAAGCGCTCTCGATCCTTGAGGCGCGCGAGGCGCTGCGCATCGCCCCTCCGGTCGACGATCTGGCGATCGAGCCCGATGGCGCCACCTTGCGGATCGCGGCGAAATTCCTCTCCGATCGCGTTTATGAGATTTCGCTTGCGCCCGGCGCGCTGCACGACGCGCAGGAGCGTCCGCTGGCCCGGGACTTTTCGCAACGCTTCGCCTTCTCGCGCGATGCGCCCGCGCTTCAATGGGATGCCGGATACGGTCTCGTCGAGCGCTATGGCCCGCAAATCCTGCCGCTGCGCGGGCGCGGCTATGAGCGCGCGGATATCCGCATCCATCCGATCGACCCGCTCTCGCGCGATTTCTGGCCCTTCCCCTCGCAAGGCGTCGCGACCTTGGACGCCGATGCCCCACCGCTTGCAGGGAATGAACCGGGACGCTGGTCGGAGCCGGGCGTCATCGAAGCGAACGCGATCAAGGAGCGCATCAAGGCGTTGGGATCGCCAGCCATCTCGCGCCTCGCCTCCCTGCCGCTGCGTCGCGCCGGCTCCGACGCGCGCTTCGGCCTCGATCTCTCCGAAGACTTCGCGCGCATCAAAGGGCGCGAGCAGCCCGGCGCCTATCTCGTCGGATTGCGCGCGCCGGGCGAAGCGGCGCGGCATTGGCTGCGCGTGATCGTCACCGACCTCTCGCTCACCGCGATCGAGGAGCCTGCGGGCGTGCGCTTCGCCGTCACGTCGCTTGCGCTGGCGCGACCCGTCTCCGGCGCGGAGATTCGGATCGAAGGCGTCAAGGACGATAAATTCGTGACGCTCGCCAAAGGCGTCACCGATGAATTCGGCTATTTCTCCTGGCCGCTCGCAAAGCGCAGCGACGCCGAACTGCGACGCGTGGTCGTGCAAAAAGGCCTCGACACGCTCGTTGTCGATCCCGAGAGCGCGCCCGCGGAATATTCGAAGGAGAACTGGACCAAGCCCGAAGCCGCTTGGCTCTCCTGGACGACCGACCCCGAGCAGCCGCGCGTCGAAGCGCCGCGCACGCTCTGCCATCTCTTCAGCGAGCGGCCGATCTACCGGCCCGAAGAGCCGGTGCATATCAAAGGCTATGTGCGGAACTACGCAGGCGGCGCGCTGACGCCCGCCAAAGCGGCCGGCGCGCTGGTGATCAATGCCCCGGGCGGACAGGAATGGCGCATTCCGGTGAAGCCCGACGCGCTGGGAAATTTTTATCACAAATTCGACGCCGAGACGCAGGCGACCGGCGACTATGCCGTCAAATACGAGCCTGCCTCCGCAAAGCCGAAAGAGGCCGAGAAGAAAACCGCCGCGGGGAATGACGCGCAGACGACAGAAGAGAGCCAGGATCAAACTGCCGCCGCGCCCGCGCCGATTGAAGATACGTCATGCGGCGCCTTCACCTTCAAGAAGGAGGCTTATCGTCTTCCGACCTTCGAGGTCGTTCTGAACGCGCCGCAGATGACGGCGCTCGACGGCGAGTTCAGCGTCGACCTGATCGCCCGCTATTTCGCCGGGGGTCTCGCGGCGGACCGGCCGGTCAAATGGCGCGCCGCGCAATTTCCCTACATCTTCCAGCCGCCGGGGCGCGAAGGCTTTCTCTTCTCGACGGATCAACGTTTCTCGGGGGAGAGCAAGTTCAAATCCACCGCCGTGCTGGAGCGCGATCAACGCACCGACGCGGGTGGCGCGGCGCGCATGACCTTCGACACGACGATCGAGCCCACGGCGCAGCCGCGCCGGTATTCGATCGAGGCGACGGTGACGGGTGACGACGGCGTCGAGGTGCGCAATGTCGCCAATGTGATCGCCGTGCCGCCCTTCGTGCTCGGCGTGAAGACGCCGCGCTATGTCGAACGCCCGGGAACGATAACGCCCGAGCTCATCGCGATCGACGGCAAGGGCCAGGCGGTCGAAGGGCTTCCGATGACGCTGCGGCTCATCAAGCGCAACTGGAACTCCACGCTGCAGGCCTCGGACTTCGCGCAAGGCGCGGCCAAATATGTGACTCAGATCGAGGACGAGACGGTCCTGGAGCGCAAGATCGCGAGCGCGAAGGAGGCGCAAAGAATAGAGCTCGAGATCAAGAACGCCGGCGTCTATCTCGTGCAGCTCGAGGCCTATGACCGCATCGGCCGGCGCCAGCAGGTCAGCGTCGATTTTTTCGTCGGCGGCGACACGCCGGTGACCTTCCGGCGCGCGCCCTCCGCCACGGCGACCGTCACGCCCGACAAGGAAAAATACGCGCCGGGCGAGACGGCGACGCTCCTCGTGCAGTCGCCCTTCCAGAACGCGCGGGCGCTCGCGATCGTCGAGCAGCCGGACGGCCGTTACGACTATCAATTCTTCGACATCGCCAACGGCTTCGGCCGGTTCAAGCTCGCCTTGAAGAAAGAGCAGACGCCCAAGCTCGCCGTCCATTTCCTCATCATGCGTGGCCGCCTGAAGGACAGCGACGCGAATGCGAATGCGAGCTTCGATCAGGGTAAGCCCGTCACCATCGCCGCGACCAAATGGATCGAGGTGACGCCGGTCAAGAACATCGTGACCGTCAAGCTCGACGCGCCGCAGAAGGCGCGGCCGGGCCAAGAGGTCGAGGTGGCGCTGTCGCTTGCGGACGACACGGGCAAGCCGCTCGCGGGCGAAGCGACCTTCTGGATGGTCGATCAGGCGGTGCTCTCGCTCGCCAAGGAGCAGCCGCTCGATCCGCTCACCAATTTCATCGTGTCGCGCGAGACGAGAATGGCGGCGCGCGATACGCGCAACATGGCCTTCGGCGTCATCCCGCTCGAGGAAATTCCGAGCGGCGACGCCGGGCTCGAGGAATGGGGCGCCGAGAGCAACATCTCCGTGCGCAAGAATTTCACGCCCGTTCCGATCTATCTGCCAAGCGTCAAGGTCGGCCCGGAAGGCAGCGTGAAGATCAAGGTGAAGCTTCCCGACACGCTGACCGTTTTCAAGCTGCGCGCCAAGGCCGTGAGCGGGCCCGACCGCTTCGGCTATGCCGGCGGCGAGATGCTGATCCGCCAGGAGCTCGTGGCGCAACCCGTGCTGCCGCGTTTCGTGCGCCCGGGCGACACGCTCGATGTCGGATTGGTGGCGCGCGTCGTGGAGGGTCCCGGCGGCGCCGGCGCGGCCTCGATTGTCGCGAAGGGCCTCGATCTGACGGGCGCGACGACGCAGAAGCTCGACTGGTCGCAGGGCAAGCCCGCGCGCGTCATGCTGCAGGCTTCTGTTCCCGAGCCGAAAGCCGGCGTCGAGACCGTGAAGCTCGGCTTCAGGATCGAGCGCGACGCCGATCACGCCAAGGACGCTGTCGAGGTCGATCTGCCGATCAAGCCGGATCGCACCCCGACGCAGCGTTTCGAGGTCGTCGAGATCGGTCCCGGCGAGACGAAGACGCTAGCCGCGCTCGACGACGCGGTGCGGCCGGGAAGCTTCTCGCGCAAAATCGTCTTCGCGGGTGACCCGGCCGTCGCCAAGCTCGTCGCGGGATTGAACGCGCTCGTGCAATATCCCTACGGCTGCACGGAGCAGCGCGTGTCGCTCGCGCGCGCGGCGATCGCACTGAAGGCTTTCTCGCCGCTTCTCTCCGCCGCGGGCTTCGAGGGACGCATTTCCTCAGCGACCAAGGCCACCGCGCAAGCGATCGATCAGGCGATCGACGCCGACGGTCTCGTCGCCTTCTGGCCGCGCGCGCAAGGGAACGTCTCGCTCACCGCCTGGGCCTATGCGTTTTTGAGCGAAGCCGCCAAGGCCGGCGAGCCGGTGGACAAGACGCTCTCGGACCGCCTCGCCAATGCGCTCAAGAACGCGCTGCGCTCGGACTTCCCGCGCCTGCTGCGCGGCGAGGAATTGCGCGAGCGCGCGACGGCGCTGGCAGCGCTCGGCGAAGGCGGCAGGCTCGACGACGCCTATCTCGCCGAATTCACGCGGCAGGCGGATTTCCTGCCGGCCGTCGCCGTCGCGGAACTCGCCTCGGCGGCCTCGGCGCAGGGCTCCGGCGCCGATCAGCGGATCGTCGCGTCGCTCATCGACACCCTGTGGACGCGCGTGAAATTCCTGCAGCGCGGCGGCCAGAAGGTCTATGGCGGACAGGCGGAGGACAATGGCAATCCGCTCATCCTGCCAAACGAGGCGCGCTCGCTCGCCGAGATGACGCGCGCGACGGCGCTTGGCGCCCCGGAGGACCCGCGCTCGGGACTGCTGCGCGACGCGCTGCTGCGTATCGGCGAGGGCGACGGCTGGGGCCAAACCGACGCCGATTCCGCGGCCGTTCGCGCGCTGGCCCAAAGCTGGAAACGCCCGCCGGCGCCGATCGTCTTGACGCTAACGCAGGGTCAGGCCGCGCCGCAAGGGCTCACGATCGACGCCAATGCGCCCGCGCAGGATTTTGCGAGCAGCGAGAACGCGCCACTGAGTGTCGTGAACGGCGCCAATGCGCCGGTCGTGGCGCTCGTCGAGACGCGCTTCGAGGCGGCGGAGCCCGGCGCCAAGGCGAAACCGGACTCGCGTGGCTTTGCGCTCACGCGCACGCTCTGGCGCGTCAAAGGCGACGGCGCCGCGAGCGATAAGGCGGAGCCCAACGCCAACGGCGTCATCAAGTTGAAGGCGGGCGAAGTGATCGAAGAGGTCGCCGAGCTGGTCAATCCGCAGGATCGCACGCACGTCGCGATCTCGCTGCCGCTCGCGGCGGGCTTCGAGCCGCTCAATCCCAATCTCGCGACGGCGCCGCGCGAGGCGCAGCCCTCCGCGCCATTGACGCTCGCGCCGAGCTGGACGAGCTATGGCGACGACCGCGTGTTCTACGCCTATGACAGCCTGCCCAAGGGCAATTACCGCTTCGTCTTCCGCGTGAAGGCGCAGACGCCGGGAAGCTTTGCGCAACCCGCGGGCGTCGCCGAGACGATGTACAAGAAGGGCATTGTCGGCACGAGCGCCGGCGCGCGGGTGGAGATTGGGGAGTGAAACAGCGTCCACAACACCGTGACGCCTTGGCCTTTATCCGCTGCCCGCTCAGAGCTAAGCTCCCTCGTAAAAAAACCAGGGGAGATAGAGAAACACATGGCCATCGAATCGAATCATCCCGAGACCCTGCAGCTTCACGCCGGCTGGCGCGCCGACGCGACGAATGGCGCGGTGGCCGTGCCGATCTATCAGACGACGAGCTATCAATTTCGAGACACAGAACACGCCGCCAATCTCTTCGCCCTGAAAGAGCTCGGCCACATCTACACGCGCATCGGCAATCCGACGACGAGCGTGCTCGAGGCGCGGCTTGCGGCGATTGAAGGCGGCGCGGCGGGGCTGGCGCTCTCCTCCGGTCAGGCGGCGTCGGCCTTCGCGGTGCAAAATCTCGCGAAGGTCGGCGACAACATCGTCTCCTCGACCGATCTTTATGGCGGAACCTGGAATCTCTTCGCCAACACGCTCAAGGATCAGGGCCTCGAGGTTCGCTTTGTCGACCCCTCCGATCCCGAGAATTTCAGGCGCGCGACGGATGAGAGAACCCGCGCCTATTACGCCGAGACGCTGCCCAATCCGAAGCTCGTGGTCTTTCCCATCGCCGAGGTCGCCGCGATCGGTCGCGAGCTCGGCATTCCGCTCATCATGGACAATACCGCGGCGCCGATTCTCGCGCGCCCGCTCGACCACGGCGCTGCGGTCGTCGTCTATTCGACGACGAAATATCTCGGCGGCCACGGAACGTCGATTGGCGGCATGATCATCGACGGCGGCAATTTCGACTGGGAGAAATTCCCGCAGCGACAGCCGGCGCTAAACACGCCCGATTCTTCCTATCACGGCGCGGTCTGGGTCGAGGCCGTGAAGCCCATCGGCCCCGTCGCCTATGCGATCAAGGCGCGCACGACGCTTCTACGCGATCTCGGCGCCGCGCCGTCGCCCTTCAACGCGTTTCTCACTTTGCAGGGCATAGAGACGCTGACGCTGCGCATGGAGCGCCACGCTCAGAATGCGACAGCCGTCGCGAGCTTTCTCGCCAAGCGCCCCGAGGTGACGAAGGTGATCCATCCGTCGCTGCAGACGGGCGAGGCGCGCGCCCGCGCCGACAAATATCTGAAAGCGGGCTATGGCGCGCTCGTCGGCTTCGAACTCAAGGGCGGCTCAGAGGCAGGACGCCGCTTCATCGACGCGCTGCAGATGTTCTATCACGTCGCCAATATCGGCGACGCGCGCAGCCTCGCCATCCACCCCGCCACGACGACGCATTCGCAGCTCGAGCCGGAGGCGCAGCTCAGGACGGGGGTGACGGAGGGCTATGTGCGACTCTCCATCGGCCTCGAGCATATCGACGACATTTTGGCCGACCTCGAACGCGGGTTGCAGGCGGCGGGGTAACAGGACGCTATGGGTTCTTGCCCCCTCCCCAGCCCTCCCCCGCAAGCTGGAGAGGGAGTCATGTTGCGGGTTTCATCGAGAGTTCGCGTAGCGTTTGCCGGCCCCTCTCCCGCGAAGCAACGCAAAGCGGGGGAGGGTGAGGGAGGGGGGCGTCCTAAGCCGTGGCCAAGTCCCGCGACAGCAGCTTGTGTACGCGCACCATGAAGGCCGTCGCGAAGAGCGGCGTCAGCAGGTTGAGTCCTGGCGTCGCGACGAAGATCGCGATGAAGAGACCCGCGATAAACAGCGTCAGGCTGTTCAGGCTGCGCATCTCTTCCGCCTCGCCGCTGCTGCGGAAACGCATGGCGGCAAGCATGAAATATTCCCGTCCGAAGAGATAGGCGTTGGCGAGAAAGAACGCCATGACATTGATGCCCGGCACGAGCAGCAGCATCAGCGCGACGAGGTTGACGCCGAGCGACACGAAGGAGAAGCGGATCGCCGAGCGCAACGCCTCGACGTGATGCGCCGGCGTTCCCTGGCGGCCCGCGGGATAGATCTCGCGCTCGACGATTGTCGCGAGATCGTCGATGAAAAAGCCCGCCACGAAGATCGACACCGGTCCGATCAGAAAGGCGAGCGCGAAGACAATGCCGAAACCCGTGGCGAAGACGAGCATGCTGTGCAGCAGGGGGTGATCGACGACGAGTATTGACAGGGCGAGGCGATCCAATCCGGCCCAGACCAGTGCAAGCAGCAGGAGCGTCATGCCGAGACTCTTGAGCAGGACCGAGCGGAAGGGGGGCGTCAAAATCTGGCGTAGCGCAGCGAAGGCGGCGTCGAGCATCGCGAGCATTCAGGGTCTCCCCAGGGTTGCCGGTGACATGGCGCCGCCAGCGGAGCCGCGCAAGGGGCGCGGCCCACCAAGCAAATGGGAACCTCGGTCCCGCCGAGGCGCCTTGTCCCGAGGCGGTCGCGGCCCTTGCCACTCCCTTGGTCCGGGACTAGCCTGACGGTATGTTCGAAGCGAAGTTCCAGAGCTTTAGCGAGGCCGAGCACGGCGCCGAAGAAACCGGCGCCAAACTCAAAGCGCTCCGCGCACGCCTCAACGCGTTGAACCTCGACGGATTCATCGTCCCGCGCTCCGATGAGCACCAAAACGAATATGTCGCCCCCTGCAGCGAGCGCCTCGCCTGGCTTACCGGATTTTCGGGCTCGGCCGGCATCGCCATCGTGCTGAAGAAGGAGGCGGCGATCTTCGTCGACGGACGCTATGTCCTGCAGGTCAAGCAGGAAATTGACGCAAAGCTCTTTAGCCCGAACGAGCTGACGGCGACCCCGCCTTCGCGCTGGCTCGCGGAACGCGTCCAGAAGGGCGCGCGCATCGGCTATGACCCGCTGGTCCACACCAACCGGCAGATCGACGCCTTCGCGAAGGCGCTTGGGGCCAAGCGCGCCGAGCTTGTTCCGGTCGAGCCCAACCCGATTGATGAAATTTGGAAGGATCGGCCCGCGCCGCCGCTAGGGCCGGTGCGGTTGCATCCCGCCCGCCTCGCCGGCAAGGGCGTCGGCGAGAAGCTCGCGGAATTGCGACGGGCCTTCGACGGCGCCAACGCCCTGCTTCTCTCCGATCCCCATTCGATCGCCTGGACCTTCAATATCCGTGGCTCGGACGTGGCGCACACGCCGATCGCGCTCGCTTTCGCCCTCATTCCGGCGCGCGGCGCGCCGACGCTCTATGCCGACGGGCGAAAGATTCGCGGCGAAGTCCGCGAGGCGCTGGAGAAGCTTCTCGTCGTCGCGCCCGCGCAGAGCCTGCGCGCCGATCTCGCCGAGCTCGGCAAAAGGCGGAAGACCGTGCTCTTCGATCAGGCGACGGCGCCGGTTCGCCTCGTCGAGGCTTTGCGCGAAGCGGGAGGCGAGCCGCGTCTCGTCGAGGACCCCGCGGCGCTCCCCAAGGCGATCAAGAACGCGCGCGAGCTCTCGGGGATCAGAACCGCGCATGTGCGCGACGGGCTCGCGCTGACGCGCTTTCTCGCCTGGTTTGAGCGCGAGGCCATCAAGGGCGAGCTGACGGAAATCTCCGCGGCGCAGGCGCTCGAAACCTTTCGCCGTGAGACGGGGCTGCTGCGCGACATTTCCTTTCCCACCATTTCGGCCTTCGGCCCGCACGCGGCGATCCCGCATTACCGCGTCACCGAACGCAGCAATCTCAAGATCGAGCGCGGAATCTACCTCGTCGATTCGGGCGGCCAATATCTCGACGGCACGACCGACGTGACCCGCACCGTCACGGTGGGCTATGCGGCGCGCCCGGTGCGCGAGCATTTCACGCGCGTGCTGAAGGGACATATCGCGATCGCTCGCGCTGTCTTTCCCAGGGGAACGACAGGCGCCCAACTCGATGCGATGGCGCGCCGTCCGCTCTGGGAAGCGGGCCTCGATTTCGATCACGGCGTCGGTCACGGCGTCGGCGCTTATCTCAGCGTGCATGAGGGGCCGCAGCGCATCGCCAAAATGGGGCATACGCCACTAGAGCCCGGCATGATCCTCTCCAACGAGCCCGGCTACTATCGCGCGGACGAGTATGGAATCCGGCTGGAGAATCTGGTCGTCGTCGAACCGCGCGAGATCAAGGGCGGCGAACGCAAAATGCTCGGCTTCGAGACCATCACGCTCGCGCCTTTCGACCTCAATCTCGTCGAGCTCGCGCTGCTCTCGCCGGAGGAAGCCGACTGGCTCAACGCCTATCACGCGCGCGTGAGAAACACTTTTTCGCTCCTCGTCGACAGCGAGACGCGCGGCTGGGTCAAGAAGGCGACGCGGCGGCTGCCGCGGTAGCCCACTTCCCGCTCTGCTCCGACCCTGGGGCGCGCAGGCGCCAGACCAGCGCTTTCTGCGGAGTCTACTCCGCGGCCGCCGCCGACGCCGCAGCGGGGAAGGCGATCTCGATCAGCGTGCCTTCCTTCTTGCGGCTCCGGATCGCAAAGCTCGCCCTATTGGCCTCGATGAGCGCCTTGGTCACGGGGAGCCCCAATCCCGTGCCGTGCGACGGACGCGCGCTCGGCACGCGGCGAAAAGGCTCGAGCGCGAGCCCGATCTCATCCTCCGACATGCCGATGCCCGTGTCCTTCACGCGCACGAGAACTCGGCCATCGTCCGTTGGGGCGCTGGAGACGATCACCTGACCGCCTGGCTCGTTGAACTTGATCGCATTGGAGAGCAGGTTGAGCAGGATCTGACGCAAGGAGCGCTCGTCGGCGGCGATGCGCGGCGGGCGCGGCGCGAGCGCGAGCCGGATGATGACGCGTTCCCGGTTGGCCTCGTTCTGCATGATCGAGACGCACTCCTCGATCACGGCGTTCACGTCGAGCCGTTCGACGACGAGGTCCATTTTGCCGGACTCGATCTTGGAAAGGTCCAGGAGATCGTTGACGAGGCTCAGCACATGCGCGCCGGAGCTGTGCACGTCCTTCAAATATTCTCTATAGCGTTCGGAGCCCAGCGGGCCGAAGCGCTCCTCCATCATCACCTCGGCAAAACCCATGATCGCGCTGATGGGGGTGCGAATTTCGTGAGAGATACGCGCCAGAAACGCGGTCTTCGCCTCGCTCGCTCGTTCGGCTTCGGCTATCGCCGCCTGCGCCGCGCCCATGCTTTCGCCCGCCGCCTCGCTTGTCGCAGCGCAGAGAATATGCATCGGCCCGACCCGGCGCGCGCTGAGGCGCCAGGGGGCGCCGGCGCGGTCGCGTAATCGAACGAGATCGACGCAAGCGCGGCTCTCATAGGCGTCGCCAAGCGAGAGGCCGACGATCCGGGCCCGCGCTCGGTGGGTTTCCTCCTCCCCGAGGAGCGTCGCAAGCTCCTGCCCGCAGAGTTCGGCCGGCGACTTCCCGAAGAGGCTGGCGAAGGCTCCGTTCGCCCGCTCGATCCGGCCATCCTTGGCGAGGAGCGCCGCGGGGGCGGGGCTTTGCTGGAAACACGCGTCGAGCAGGGCGAGTTGCGCAGCCAGTCCGGCGATCTCGGCGTCCTTCGCGCGCAGCCGTCCCTCCTCGGGCGCTCCCCGCCTGGTCTGGCGGCGCAGACTAACGAGAGTTGCCGGCGCGCCTCTCCAATCGATCGTCTGCAAATGCGCCTCGACGTCGATCGGCTCTCCATCCTGAGCCCGCAGCTCGATGTCGCTGGCCGCCTGACCGCGAGCGGGGAGGCGGGCCGTGAAGATGCGGGCGAGGCCGCCATCTCCCGCGAGCGCCGGAAGATCAGGGTAGCCGAGCTCCTCCAGCAGCGTGCGGTTGGCGTAAAGCGCTTCCGGCCCCCTCGCCACGACGACGCCGAAGGGTAGAAGGTCGAGCAGCCGCGCCTCGTCGCGAAAGCCTTCCTCTCTGTCGCTCCCCGGCGCGGGGCTCTGCTCCAGCGCCTTGGCCACCTGGTCGATCAATTCCCGGGCAGAGCCCGGCGCGGACGCGGCGAGCGGCTCCCCCAAGGTCCTCCCGATCTCTTCGAAGGCGTCGCGTTCGGCCGCTGTGAGCCGCTCGGGCGGGTCGCGATGGGGAGCGCTCGAAGGACGAAGCGCCACGACATTGTCGATCGCAGGCTCGTTCTCTTGCGGAGACGGCGTCGCGGGCGCCGGCCGGGATTGCGCGGTGACGGGGGGATCGCGGGCTTCGGCCTGATCGAGGCGCAGCACCCCGAACCCCTGAAAGCCTAGAAAGCCGCGGGTCTTGTCGAAGATCGGCATCCCGCCGAGAAAAGTGGGCGCCCTGCAACTCGGCGTTTCGATCGGCCAGTCGACCCGCACCCCGCTCCACGAGCGCCTCGTGGCGAGCGCCGCTTCGAAGGCCGGACCAAGTTCGAGCGCGCGCGCGACCTCCGCCACGGAACGCCCGGCTAGCGCAGCGTATTTCGCCCCCGCCACTTCGGTGAGAATGGGCGAAGCTTCGGTGAAGACGCCCTCGGCGTCGGTCCTCCATAAGAAGCGCGGCGCGCTCTGTCCGCAGCGGGCAGCCAAGACCGCCCGAACGTCGTCATCCGCGGCGGGCGCGACAGGACGCTCGCTTTCGGCCTCCCTCAGGCCAGCGCTCGCCGCGGGGCGTTCGGAGCGAAGGCCCAGGGCGGCAATCACGAAGAGGGGTTCCTGGCCCCCCCGCTCGATGCGGCGGCAGAGGATCGTCACCGCCCGCGGTCCCTCTCGGAGCCGTATCGGCAAGCGCTCCAGTCGCGGCGCAGCAGTGTGTCTCGACGATTCGAGAAGGGTCTGAAGGCGCGGGCTCGCCTCTTCCTCGCCGAGAAGAGCGCTTGCGTCGACAGGCTCGCCGAGCGCCGCGACCGCCGCCTCGTTTCGATAGACGATGCGCGTGGGCGCGCCGGCAAGGGCGAGGACGGGAGCGCCGGAGGCCTCGAGGGCGGCGAAAGCGGGGTCTGCGGCAATGAGAGCCGCGACGGCTTGGTCTTCCTCGACCATCTCGGGTTTTCCCGCCTGTCTTCGGCGCTGGCGCGATCGTCGCCCGCATTCGCTTTCAGTTAACGCAAGATTAAACGCTCGTCATGCCGAGGTCCACGCAATTACCCTATATTTTAGGGATTTGGGCATTCATCGTAAACTTGACAACGACCCGACGGAAACTTTCCCTCAGCGCAATTTTGGCCTTTATATTGCGCTGCACAATTTTTTGGTCCATAGTCCGATGCGCTCGCAGGACGATTCGTCGCGGCTCCAGAAAGTCGCGGACGATCTGGCGAGCGCTCCTAAGCGTGGAGAGAAGAGATGTCCGCTTCGAATTATCAGATTCCCAGCGAAGTCCGTGATTTCGCCGAAAAGAGCGTCGAGCAGGCCCGCAAGGCCTTTGAAGGCTTTTCCGGAGCCGCGCACAAGGCGATTTCCTCCCTGGACTCTTCGGTGCCCTTCAGCGACGGCGCGAAGGATCTGAGCCTCAAGGCGCTTTCCTATGCGGACTCCAACGTCAAGGCGAGCTTCGATCTCGCGCAAAAGCTGGTGCAAGCGAAAGACCCCCAGGAGGTCTTGCAGCTCCAAGCGGAGTTCTTAAAGGCGCAATTCGAGTTGTTCCAGGAGCAGGCCAAGGAGTTTGGCGCGTTATTCCAGAAGGCGGCGTCGCCGAAATAAGGCCGCCAAGAATGGTTTCGCCGCTGCCGGCCTCCGCGCCGCGGCATTGACGCGGCGAACAACGAGGAGCCGACATATCATGACGAAACAAAAATCGAGCACAGAAGTGAGAAGCGGATCGACGCGCGGGCGCGCGGCCAGCCCTGCGGCCACGGCCATTCCGCCGGTCGAGAAAAGCAGTCCTCCCGCGGAGCAGACCGTCTCGGTCGCGGAAGAGGAAGCGCCCACGGCTTGGGCAGCGACACCGGCCGTCGCCGATGCTGCGCCCCTCATCGCCGAGGCGTCGCCCGAAGTCGCCCTAGTCCCGGCGCCCCCGCCGGTCGAGGTCCCCACGCAAATCATTTTGCTCGCCGGCGAGGCTGAGGCGAATGGGCGCGAGGAGCGGTCGGGCGTCTCCTTTTCCTGGTCCACGAGGAGCGTAGAGTTTTGGAGGGAAAACGCCCAGGCGCTGTATCGTCTGGCGAGTGAACTCGGCGCGGCGCGCACGCCCGGCGAGATTGTCGAGGCGCACTCCAAGTTTGCGGTTGAGCGCCTGCGCGCTTTCGGCCGTCACGCCGAGGAAATGTCCACGGTCCGCGCCAAGTATTTCTTCGCGGCCTGAGCGTGTCCCGCTCGCGTGGACTCACGCGAGCGGTGAGGACTTATTCCAAATCAAAAAGTTAGAGCATGTCCCGGCAAAGCGCGGAGCGGCTTTCGGATAAGGACGTGCTCTAAGCGCCTAGAAGCTCCATTATCCAAGCCATTCCTTCAGGGCGCCGCGCAGGGGCTCGAATCGGTACTCGATCCTGTGCCGCCCTTCGGGGGTCTCGACCGCGCGAAACATGACATTGGCGCGCAGCATCGGCGCCTCGACGCCGTCGACGTAGACGAACCACCAGGGATGCCAGACGTCGTTCAAGACGAGCCAGCCGCCACCGGGCGGGGCTTCGGCCTCAATGACGACCCGGGTGTCTTCGTAGGAGACGATCCGCGCCACGCCGGAATGGTTCGCTCCCGCCTGCCGGCACATGGTCGGCTGCTCGAGCAGCACGGTCTCGCGGAATTCGACGCTCGGCCAGACGCCGTCCTCCAGCATCTGTTCGAAATCGACGCGGTGCACGCATGTGGGCAGCAGCACCCGCGGCAAAGCGCCTGCGTATTCATAGATGTGGGCGTCCTTGGTCCGGGCCACCTCGACGACGTCGCCCGGCTCGAGTTCGAGGATCGATCTCCTCGATCGGAACGCCCGTCGCGATATAGCGAAGGCCGAGAAGATCGGAGATCGGCGAACGATAGCGCGGATAGAGTTTTGAGAAGCGGCGCTGGTCCGGCAGAGCGACATGGTCGATGGCGCCGGTCGTATCCTCGAAGAGCTTGAGGCGGATCGGATTATAGCCGAGATCGTGATCGAGATCGTGAACGAGGCTCGCGTTCGGCCAATGGAAGTCGATCGCCGCGAGCTCGATGCGGTCACGATGATCAGGCGGCTGCCCCTTCAACTTCTCTTTCAGGAAAGCGATCGTCTCGTTCTTCGTCGCGGCGCGCAGCACGTCGAACTGCGCGGGCGGCAGCGCCGTCGATTTATTGGGCTTGTTGCTCACGCCGAGATCGAGAGCGGTCGCGACGCCGATGATCGCGAGCGCCGCAACGCCTCCCGAGCGCGCGAGCCGCGGCGCGAAGACCGCGACCCAAGCTGCCGCCGCCCAAGATAAGGCCGCGACGATGAGCGGCGCGCTCGCTTGAGCGAGCCGGTCCTTATCGATGGCGACGCCGATACAGAGCGCGAGGAGCAGCGCCGCCGCGAGCGCGAGCCGCAATGGGGAGGCGCTGACCTCGCCCTCGAGCAACAGGCTAAGCCCGTAGCCGCCGAGGAGGGCGAGCGTGAAGCCCAGCAGAAAGGTCGCGTCCGCCGGCCGCCGCCACAGATCGACGCCGGGAATGTGGAACATCGCGGCAAAGAGCGGCGTGTAGCGGCCGAGCGCATAGACGACGAAGACGAGCAGGGCGACCGAGAAGAATTTTATTTCCGCGGGGACGAAAAAGCGCCGCCCGAAAGTCGCGATCAGGGCGACGAGCGGCAGCGCGCCGAGATAGATCGTCGTCATGTTGCGCGCGAGATAAATGTCGGTCGTGCCGAAACTCTGCGACGGCGGCCCCCAGAAGTCCTTGAGCGGTCCGTCGACGCCGAAGAGATTGGCGCAGACGAGCGTGAAGAAAGAGCCCGGCGGCAGCGAGCCCTTGAACGCGCCGTCGAGATCGATCGCAGGTCGATTCGACTGCGCGGCGAGCAGCAACGTGAAGAGCAGCGGGATGGCGATGAGCGCGCCGCCGGCGACGGCGCCGGCGATGAGCGGGCGAAACGCCGTCTTCCACTCCGCGGCGTCGGCAAAAACCCGAAAGACCGCATAGGCCGCGAGCAGGATCACGGAGAGGAAGGCGATCTGATCGCGTCCCAGCACCATGAAGGCCGCGGAAACGCCAGCCGCCCCTCCCCATCGCGCCGAGCGCCGGTCGAGCGCGCGCGCGAGGAGCCAGAGCGTCACCGGCAGCCAGGCGAGGCTCATGATCTGGCCCGTGTGCTGAATGCGCCAGCTCGCCGAGCCGCCGAAGGCGAAAGCCAGAGCCGCGAGCAGGGCCCCGCCGGCATGCCAGCCGCGGTCGCGAAAATAGGCCATCAGCGCAAGGCCGCCCATCGCGAGCATCGCGAGGATGATCGCGTCCTCGAGCCAGAAGGAGGGCTCAGGAACGATCGCCGCAGCGAGGAGGAAGAAGGGCGAGAAAATCAGCGACTGCGGGTCGGCGATCTGCGGCATGCCAGCAAAGACGTTGGGCGTCCAAAAGGGCGACTGCCCGCGATGCAGCGCATGCGCAAGGAAAGCGAATTGCGGCTGGAAATGCGCCTTGGCGTCCCAGGGGACCGTGTATTCGCCCGAGAGGAAAGGCCAGGCGAGCGACAGCGCGCACAGCAGAAAGATTCCTGCGGCGATCCTGTAGTTGTCGCTGTCATTGTTTCGTTGCGCCGAGGCGGATTGTCGCAGGCTTGCGCCATTCGGGAGGGCGCGTTCAACGTCCGCCATTCAGCCGTCCCATGATCGCGTCGAGCTTCTTCAATAGCGCCGGGTCGCGCGCCTCGGGCGCGGTGATGATCGCATTTTCCAAAGCGCGATCCGAACCGATCGGACAGGGTTCATGCGCTTCGGGGAAGTCGCGCAACAGCCGCGAAAGCAGCCGGCTCGCGCTTGCGGCGTTCTTCCTCACCACCTCGATCACGGAAGCGACATCGACATTGTCGTGCTCGGGATGCCAGCAATCGAAGTCGGTCACCATCGCGATGGTCGCATAGGAAATCTCCGCCTCGCGCGCGAGCTTCGCCTCCGGCAACGCGGTCATGCCGATCACCTCGTAGCCGGCGCTCTTGTAGGTGAGCGACTCGGCGTAGGTCGAAAACTGCGGTCCCTCCATGCACACATAAGTCCCGCCTCGCACGCACGCCACGCCTTCCGCCTGCGCCGCAGCGTGAATGCGTTTGACGAGCAGCGGCGCAACCGGATGCGCCATCGAGACATGCGCGACGCAGCCGTTTCCGAAGAAGGAGGAGGCGCGCGAGAAGGTGCGGTCGACGAACTGGTCGACGAGCACGAAGAGCCCGGGAAAAAGCTCTGACTTGAAAGAGCCGCAAGCGGAGACCGAGACGATGTCGGTGACGCCGACGCGTTTCAGCGCGTCGATGTTGGCGCGATAATTGATGCCCGAAGGCGAGAGCGGATGGCCTCGCCCGTGTCGCGGCAAAAACACGGCGTTTGTTGTCCCGATGCGTCCGAAACGCAGGGCGTCGGAAGGAGCGCCCCAAGGCGTGTCGACCCGCTCCTCGCGCAGGTCTTCCAATCCGGGGAGGTCGTAAACCCCCGATCCTCCGATGATTCCTACGACGGCCGCCGTCATCGCAATCCCCGTATTCTGCGCGCTTCGCACATGCGACGCGATCGTCGGCTTTGATAGCTTGCGGGCGCGGCGCTGTCGCGCGTTTTCGCGTTGATGCCTGCCGCCCAAGAATTGTACTTTTCGTAGGGTTGCGCCTCAAATAGCCCTGTGTTAGGGGAGCCGCGCGTCGGAGCCCTGGACGTTGCTGTCCGAGCTCCTCCCGACCTTACCGTCGCTCAAGCGCTCCATGCTGCATCGCGGCCGCGTTTTCCAAGCGCGCCCGGAGAGCAAAAAAGCGACGCCGATCTGAAAGAGCAAGGCCCAGTGGCTCAAGCAGGAGTTGACCTTTCCAGCGTCGCGGGACGCTACGCTTTCGCCTTGCACGAGCTCGCCACGGAACGTGGCGCGAGCGAAGCGGTGTCGGAAGCGCTGAAGACTTTCCGGCAATTTTACGATGAGAGTCCGGACCTGCGTCTCCTCATCGAGAGCCCCGCCTTCTCCGCCGCCGAACAGCTCAAGGCGCTCGAAGCACTTCTCAAGCACGCCAATATTGAAGGCGTCGCCGCCAACTTTCTCCGCCTCGTCGCGTCCAAGCGCCGGCTTTTCGCGCTTCCCTCGATCATCGACGCCTATCAGCGTCTCGAGGAGGAGGCGAAGGGGCTGACGCGCGCTGAAGCCATCGTAGCCAAGCCTCTTCTCCCGTCGCAGGAGCTCGCTTTGCGCGACGCCGTGCAGGAAGCTGCGGGCGGCAAGGCGGTCAGCCTCGAAGTCAAAACCGATCCGACGATCGTCGGCGGCATTATCGTCAAGCTTGGGTCGCGCATGGTCGACGCCTCCGTGAGGACCAAGCTCAACTCCATTCGAACACGCATGAAAGAGGTCGGCTGATGCATGACGTCCGCGCCGCGGAAATCTCCGCGATCTTAAAACAAGAGATCGCCAATTTCGGCAATGAGGCCGAGGTCAGCGAGGTCGGCCAGGTCCTCTCGGTGGGCGACGGCATCGCCCGCGTCTATGGCCTGGACAATGTGCAGGCCGGCGAGACGGTCGAGTTCGAGAACGGCGTGCGCGGCATGGCCCTGAACCTCGAAAGCGACAATGTCGGCATCGTGATTTTCGGCTCCGACCGCGAGATCATGGAAGGCCAGACCGTCAAGCGCACGGGCGCCATCGTCGACGTTCCGGTCGGCCGCGAGCTGCTCGGCCGCGTCGTCGACGCGCTTGGCAACCCAATCGACGGCAAGGGCCCGATAAAGACGGAAAAGCGCGCCCGCGTCGACGTGAAGGCGCCTGGCATCATTCCGCGCAAGTCCGTGCACGAGCCGATGGCGACCGGCCTCAAGGCGGTCGACGCGCTGATCCCGATCGGACGCGGCCAGCGCGAGCTCATCATCGGCGACCGCCAGACCGGCAAGACCGCGATCGCGCTCGACACCATCCTCAATCAGAAGTCGCTGAACGACGGCCCGGACGAGAAGGCGAAGCTCTACTGCGTCTACGTCGCGATCGGCCAGAAGCGCTCGACCGTCGCGCAATTCGTCAAGGTGCTCGAGGAGCGTGGCGCGCTCGATTATTCGATCATCGTCGCGGCGACGGCCTCGGACCCGGCGCCCATGCAGTTCCTCGCGCCCTTCTCTGGCTGCGCGATGGGCGAATACTTCCGTGACAGCGGCTCTCACGCCGTCATCATCTACGACGATCTGTCCAAGCAGGCCGTCGCCTACCGTCAGATGTCGCTGCTGCTGCGCCGTCCCCCGGGACGCGAAGCCTATCCCGGCGACGTGTTCTATCTGCACTCGCGTCTCCTCGAGCGCGCGGCGAAGCTCAACGACGAGCGCGGCGCGGGCTCGCTGACGGCGCTGCCCGTCATCGAGACGCAGGCGAACGACGTGTCGGCCTATATTCCGACGAACGTGATCTCGATCACCGACGGTCAGATCTTCCTCGAGACCGACCTCTTCTACCAGGGCATCCGTCCCGCCGTGAACGTGGGTCTGTCGGTGTCTCGCGTGGGATCCTCGGCGCAGACGAAAGCGACGAAGAAGGTCGCCGGCAAGATCAAGGGCGAGCTCGCGCAGTATCGCGAGATGGCGGCCTTCGCGCAGTTCGGCTCCGACCTCGACGCAGTGACGCAGCGCTTGCTCAACCGCGGCGCGCGCCTCACTGAGCTGCTGAAGCAGCCGCAGTTCTCGCCGCTCAAGATGGAAGAGCAGTGCTGCGTGATCTATGCCGGCGTCAACGGCTATCTCGATCCGCTGCCGGTGAACCGGGTCAAGGCTTTCGAGGACGGTTTGCTCACGCTGCTCCGCACGCAGCACGGCGACCTGCTCGAAGCGATCCGCGCCTCGAAGGACCTTTCCGACGACTCGGCCGCGAAGCTGAAGAGCATCGTCGAAGGTTTCGCGAAGACTTTCGCTTAAGCAGCGTCACGGCCGGGTTCGTCCCGGCCATCCACGCGGCGCGGCTCCTCCTCTTGAGAGTGGAAGCCGCGCGTTGAAGCAGGAAGAAGGCGCGTCAAAGCGCATATCGTCCTGCATCCCAGTTCGCAGTGTCCTGGCACGGATGGTCGGGACAAGCCCGGCCATGACGGTCCGGGGTGGCACGAGATAGGCAAGAAGAGCGCCCATGCCCTCGCTGAAGGATCTTCGCAACCGCATCTCTTCCGTCAAGGCGACGCAGAAGATCACCAAAGCCATGCAGATGGTCGCGGCGGCGAAGCTGCGCCGCGCTCAGCAGGCCGCCGAGGCCGCGCGTCCCTACGCCGAGCGCATGGAGAGCGTGCTCGCCAATCTCGCGGGAGGCATCTCCGGGGGCGGCGCGCCGGCGCTGCTCACCGGCAATGGCGCCGATCAGACGCATCTCCTGGTCGTCGCTACCGCCGAGCGCGGACTCTGCGGCGCTTTCAACTCGTCCATCGTGCGCTTGGCGCGCGAGCACGCCCAACGCCTTCAAGGCCAGGGCAAGACGGTGAAGATCCTCTGCATCGGCAAGAAGGGTTACGACCAGCTGCGCCGGCAGTATGAGAAAGAAATCATCGAGCTCATCGAGCTGCGCGGGCTGCGCCAGATTGGCTTCGACAACGCCGATCCGATCGGCAAGAAAGTCATTAAGCTGTTCGAGGACGGCGAGTTCGACGTCGCGACCCTCTTCTACTCGCGCTTCAAGTCCGTCATCTCGCAGATTCCGACCGCGCTCCAGCTCATCCCGGCGCAGATCCCGGTCAACGAGAACGCGCCCGCGGTCTCCGGCGCGCAGACGGCTTACGAATACGAGCCCGGCCAGGACGAGATTCTCGCCGATCTCTTGCCGCGCAACATCTCCGTGCAGATCTTCCGCGGTCTGCTCGAGAACGCCGCCTCCGAGCAGGGCGCGCGGATGAGCGCCATGGACAGCGCGACGCGCAACGCCGGCGAGATGATCCGCAAGCAGACGATGCAGTACAACCGCTCGCGGCAGGCGATGATCACCAAGGAACTCATCGAGATCATTTCGGGCGCCGAGGCGCTCTGAGCAAGAAAGAGGACGGAAAATGGCGACGGGCAACCAGGCTACGGGGCGCATCACGCAGGTCATTGGCGCGGTGGTGGACGTGGCTTTCGAAGGGCAACTGCCGGAGATCCTGAACGCGCTGGAGACCGAGAACCAGGGCCAGCGCCTCGTTCTCGAGGTCGCGCAGCACCTGGGCGAGAATACGGTGCGCGCCATCGCGATGGACTCGTCGGAAGGTCTCACCCGCGGGCAGAGCGTCACTGACACCGGCGCGCCGATTTCGGTTCCCGTCGGCGACGAGACGCTCGGCCGCATCATCAACGTCATCGGCGAGCCGGTGGACGAGGCCGGCCCCATCAAGACCAGCGCGCGCCGCGCCATCCATCAGCCGGCGCCTTCCTACGCCGAGCAGGCGACCGAGGCGCAGATCCTCGTGACGGGCATCAAGGTCGTGGACCTGCTCGCGCCTTACGCCAAGGGCGGCAAGATCGGCCTGTTCGGCGGCGCGGGCGTCGGCAAGACCGTGCTGATCATGGAGCTCATCAACAATGTCGCCAAGGCGCACGGCGGCTATTCGGTCTTCGCGGGCGTCGGCGAGCGCACGCGCGAAGGCAACGACCTTTATCACGAGATGATCGAGGGCGGCGTCAATCAGAAGGGCGGCGGCGGCAACTCCAAATGCGCGCTGGTCTACGGCCAGATGAACGAGCCGCCGGGCGCGCGCATGCGCGTCGCGCTCTCCGGCCTGACCGTCGCAGAGGATTTCCGCGACCGCGGCCAGGACGTGCTCTTCTTCGTTGACAACATCTTCCGCTTCACCCAGGCGGGTTCGGAAGTGTCGGCGCTTCTCGGCCGCATTCCCTCGGCCGTGGGCTATCAGCCGACGCTTGCGACGGACATGGGCGCGCTGCAGGAGCGCATCACCACGACGACGAAAGGCTCGATCACCTCGGTGCAGGCGATTTACGTCCCGGCCGACGACTTGACCGATCCGGCGCCCGCCACCTCCTTCGCCCATCTGGACGCCACGACCGTGTTGTCGCGCTCGATTGCGGAAAAGGGCATCTATCCGGCGGTCGACCCGCTCGACTCGACCTCACGCATGCTTTCCCCGGCGGTCGTCGGCGAGGAGCATTACGATGTCGCCCGCAAGGTGCAGTCGACCCTGCAGCGCTATAAATCGCTCCAGGACATCATCGCCATTCTCGGCATGGATGAACTCTCGGAAGAGGACAAGCTCGTCGTCGCGCGCGCCCGCAAGATCGAGCGCTTCCTGTCGCAGCCCTTCCACGTCGCCGAGGTCTTCACCGGCTCGCCCGGCAAGCTCGTGGCGCTCGCCGATACGATCAAGGGCTTCAAGGGTCTCGTGAACGGCGAATACGATCATCTGCCGGAAGCCGCCTTCTACATGGTCGGCACCATCGAGGAAGCCGTCGAGAAGGCGGCGAAGCTCGCCAAGGAAGCGGCGTAAACGAGAACGCAAGCGAGTCTACGCCCCCTTCTCCCTTCGCGGGGAGAAGGTGTCGCTCCTAAGGCGACGGATGAGGGGTCGGTGGGCGTAGACTGAATCAACGTAGAGGTTGAAAGGCCCCCTCATCCGGCCTTCGGCCACCTTCTTCCGCGATGGGAGAAGGGGAAACCTCCCGAAGGTGCGCCCATGACTGCTTTCCACTTCGAACTCGTCTCTCCCGAAAAGCTTCTGTTCTCGGGGGAGGTCGACTCGGTCGTCGCGCCGGGCTCGGACGGGCAGTTCACCGTGCTCGCCAATCACGCGCCGGTCATGACCACGCTGAGACCCGGCGTCGTGACGATCAACGGCGCCGAGAAGCTTTTTGTGCGCGGCGGATTCGCCGATGTTTCCGCGAAGAGCTTCACCATCCTTGCCGAGCAAGCGATCGCGATCAAGGACGTCGACGTCGCCAAGCTCGATCAGGACATCAAGAACGCGCGCGAGGATGTCGCCGACGCCAAGACTGAGGAAGCGCGGCGTGAGGCCTCCGAGCAGCTCCAGCAACTGCTCGAATTGCGCGCAGCCATCTAAAAAGAAGGCATAGACGATCTCTGCGAGTGGCTTCAGAACCCTGAGGCCACCAGCGCGGCGCGGTCCTGGCCAAGCGCGGGCCGCGCCCTTCAGCAATTTGCCCTGAGTTGGCGAGCCCTATTCCGGCAATATCACGACCTCGGGCGTCTCGTCGTTTTCGGCCCTGTCGAGTCCGTCTTCCTCGACGAGGTCAACGCCGGTGATGCAGACGTCCTCGCCGTCGACCAGCGCCTGCACGCGCTCGAGATATTGGCCCTTGCAGGGGCCCTCGATGCATAGCCCGGTACCGATCTCGAACTCAGAGCCGTGCTTGCCGCACAGGAGCCTTTTCCCGCTTGCATCCAGGAATTGCCGGGGCTCAAAATCAAGCGGAGATCCCTGGTGAGGGCAGCGGTTCAAATAGGCTTGGACCTTGCCCGCTTCTCGACTGATGACGATCGGAAAGGGAACGGTCTTGCCTTCGGCGTTTCGCCGCGCCAGGACGAAACCGATCGCCCGGCGCTTGATCACGTCGTTGACGTGGCAAACCGCAAAAATTTGAGAAGATTCTTCCATACGCGCTCCTCCCACGCTGTCGCTGAGGAGGAGAAGCAAGTTTCCTGCCCAAGCGCTGCTCTCAGTGGAGGCTTACCGGCATGAGCTGGTTTTCATAGGCGCTGCCCAGCGCACCCTCCTTGGTGTCGGCGAGCACGATCGGCTGGCCATCGGCGGAGAGCAGCGCGAAAACCGTGAGGCCAGGGGCCAGCTCAGGCGCATGGGGATACAGTCGCGACACATCCTCGGACCGCATCGACCGCACATAGGCGAGGGCTCCGGCTCCGAGATGCGCGAATTGCTCCGGCGTCAGCTGGGGCACGTGGGCTTCGGATGAGGTTTTGGTATCCATGACCGTTCTCCCGGCGGCTCGAAGAGCCCGCCCGTTGCGGCGCCCCCGCCACGCAGCGCGCCTAAGGGGTTAGATACGTAGGCCCTGACCAGTTTTAAAGACCTTGATCTACCGCCGGCTTCTGGAGCTAAAGGTCGAGCGCCAAACGTTCCGGCTCCTCCAACTGCTCCTTCACGCGTACGAGGAACGTCACCGCCTCCTTGCCGTCGACAATGCGATGGTCATAGGAGAGCGCCAGATACATCATGGGGCGGATCTCGATCTTGCCGGCGACCACGACCGGCCGCTGCTCGATCTTATGCATGCCCAGAATGCCCGATTGCGGGGGGTTCAGAATCGGCGTCGACATCAACGATCCATAGACGCCGCCGTTCGAAATCGTGAAGGTGCCGCCGCGCAGGTCATCTATGGAAAGCCTGCCTTCCCGCGCCTTGGCGCCCAAGGCGGCGATCGACATCTCGATCTCCGCAAAGCCCAATTGATCGGCGTCGCGCAAGATTGGCGTGACGAGCCCTTTGTCGGTTCCGACCGCGACGGCGAGATCGACATAGCGCTTATAGACGATGTCCGAGCCGTCGATTTCGGCGTTGATCGAGGGGATTTCCTCCAGCGCCCGGCAGCAGGCCTTCACGAAGAAGCCCATGAAGCCGAGCTTGACGCCGTGCTTCTTCTCGAAAAGGTCCTTGTAGCGGTTGCGCAGCCCGATCGCCGCGCTCATGTCGACCTCGTTGAAGGTCGTGAGCATGGCGGCTGTGTTCTGGGCTTCTTTCAGGCGCAGCGCGATGGTTTGACGCAGCCGGCTCATGCGGACGCGCTCTTCCTGGCGGTCGCCGCGAGGGGCGGGCCGCGGAACCGACGCTGGGGCCGGGGTCGGCGCTTCGCGGGCAATTGCGGGCGCGGGGCGAGCCGCAGGCGCGGGCGCGGCGGCTCCAGCCAAAACGTCACCCTTCAGGACTTGCCCACGCTTGCCAGAACCTTCCAAGGTCGACGGGTCTATGCCGCGGTCGAGGGCCGTCTTCAGCGCGGCGGGCGAGGGCGGCATGGCGGGCGGAGGCGGAGGCGGCGCAGGAGCCCGCGCGGGGACGGCGGCGGGCGTCGCTTGCGGGGCGGCCGGCTGCGCCGGCCCAGGTTTCGGCGCGGACGGCGGCGCTGCGGCTCCCTCGCTGATCCGGGCCAGCAGAGCGCCCGGGGCGACGATCGCGCCCTCCGTGGCGAGGATTTCGGCGAGCACCCCCGCTGCGGGCGCGTTGACCTCCAGCGTGACCTTGTCCGTCTCGAGCTCGGCCACGGGCTCGTCGAGCCGAACCGGTTCTCCCGCCTGCTTAAACCAACGGCCAACCGTCGCTTCCGTGACCGATTCGCCCAGCGTTGGCGCAACTATGTCCGTCATGTCACAGGTCCCCGAATCGGCGCCGGAGCGGGTTCCGCAAAAGTTAGCAGACTTTTGCGTTCAACGCTCACGCCAACTGATTGTAGTCTGGCGCGATTTTCCCTGGCTTCAACATTGCGTTGCAGCGGAAAGCGCGCGGAGTTGCAAAACTAATAGGGCGCTTCGCCGCCCCGCTCCAGCCCCCTCGCAAAATTCGGCCCGCTTCTGAACGGACGCTCGAGCGTTTCCGTTGGAGCGGAAACCACGCTAAAGCGTCGCCTCGGCGCTCTCTTCGGCCTTCGTCGAACGGAACGGGTTGTCGCGCCAAGGGGGAGTCGGGGCGCCGATGCGCATCGCGAGCTGGAACGTCAATTCCGTGCGGCTGCGGCTGCCGGCGCTGCTCGGCTATCTGAAAGAAAATGAGCCCGACGTCCTCGCGCTGCAGGAGCTCAAATGCCAGGACGACGCCTTCCCGCGCCTGGAGATCGAGGACGCGGGCTATAATGCCGCCGTCTTCGGGCAGAAGGGACTGAACGGCGTCGCGCTCTTGAGCAAGACCCCGCTCGAGGACGTGTCGCGCGGCCTGCCTGGCTTTGCCGATGCGCAATCGCGCTACATCGAAGGCGTCGTTTCGGACGGGAAGGGCGGCGTCTGGCGCGTCGCGTCGATCTATCTGCCGAACGGCAACCCGCCTGACAGCGAGAAATACCCCTACAAGCTGGCCTTCATGGACGCGCTGCAGGCGCAGGCGCGGAAACTGCTGACGCTCGAGGAAAAGCTGGTACTCGCCGGCGACTATAACGTCATCCCGGCGCCGCAAGACGTCTACGACCCCAAAGCCTGGGCCGGCGACGCGCTATTTCTGCCGCAGACGCGGGCGAAGTTTCAGGCGCTATTGAACCTCGGCTTCACCGAGGCGCTGCGCGCGACGAGCGACGCGGCGGGGCTTTACACCTTTTGGGATTATCAGGCGGGCGCCTGGCAGAAGAACAAGGGCCTAAGGATCGATCATCTGCTGCTTTCCCCACAGGCGGCGGACCGCCTGCAGAGCGTTTCGATCGACAAGGCGCTGCGTGGAGGCGACAAGCCGTCGGACCATGTGCCCATCCGCGCTGAGTTTGGATGAGCGGAGGGCGATAAGCCAAATGGATCACGCGTCTCCAGGGCTCGTCATGGCCGGGCTTGTCCCGGCCATCCACGCCAAGAGTTCACGCCGCTCTACGAGATTTCCCACGAACTTGCCGCCATCATATGAACCTTTGCGAGCCGCGCTTCGCGAATTTGCCAAGAATCGGGCAACGCGTGACCATGATAGCTCTGATTTTTCTAGCGTGCCTCAGCGACGCCGCAGCTGGTCGGCGTGGATGGCCGGGACAAGCCCGGCCATGACGGCGCCAGAGGATTCTGGAAGGTGTGCAGGCCGTAGCGATCTGACGCTTACCCCAGTCATCGTCGCGCTCCTCTGTCTCCTCTTCGCGCCGCAACTCGCCACAGCGGCGGCGAAGGGGCGTCAGACGATCACCTGCCCGCTGCCCGGCGGCGAAAGTCTGATCTTCGTGAAGCCGGCGAAGCTGGGCGATCTGCCGAAGATCGAGCTCGACTATCCCTCGAAGCCCACGCTCTTCAGCTTCCGCGGCGGAAATTTTCTCTTCGTCGCGGTGGACGAATCTGATCCGTCGCGCGTGCGGCTCGTGACCTCGGCGCAGCTCAACAAGGCCACCGGCGCCTATGAAGGCCAGCTCGTCATCGACTCCGGAGGCAATGAATTGCAGCTCGACAACGGGCCGGTGCGATGCAAGGCGGGACCCTGACGGCCGTCCTAGACGCATAAAGCCCGCGACAAGAAGCGAGACACTTAGGCTGGACCTTCACCGCCCCTACAGCGGAATATTGTCGTGCTTCTTCCAGGGGTTCTCGAGCTCCTTGTGGCGCAGCAGCGCGAGCGCGCGGCTGATGCGCTTTCGCGTGGCGCTCGGCATGATCACCTCGTCGATATAGCCGCGCTCGGCGGCCACGAAGGGCGATAGGAAACGATCCTCGTAAGCCTTGGTGCGCTGCGCGATCTTTTCCGGGTCGCCCATCTCGGAGCGGAAGATGATCTCCACCGCCCCCTTCGCGCCCATCACGGCGATCTGCGCGGTTGGCCAAGCGTAGTTCACGTCGCCACGGATATGCTTCGAGGACATGACGTCATAGGCGCCGCCAAAGGCCTTGCGCGTGATGAGCGTCACTTTCGGCACGGTCGCCTCGGCATAGGCAAAGAGGAGCTTCGCGCCGTGCTTGATCAGGCCGCCATATTCCTGCGCCGTTCCCGGAAGGAAGCCCGGCACGTCGACGAAGGTCACGATCGGAATGTTGAAGCAGTCGCAGAAGCGCACGAAGCGCGCGGCTTTCTTCGAGGCGTCGATGTCGAGCACGCCCGCGAGCACCATCGGCTGGTTGGCCACGAAGCCGACCGTGCGGCCCTCGATTCGCCCGAAGCCGACGACGATGTTCTTCGCGTGGGTGTCCTGAATCTCGAAGAAGTCGCTCTCGTCCACGACTTTCAGGATCAGCTCCTTGATGTCGTAAGGCTTGTTCGGATTGTCGGGGATCAGCGTATCGAGCGAATGGTCGATGCGCTCGGGATCGTCGAAGCTCGGCCACTCAGGCAGCTCGTCGGTGTTCGACAAGGGCAGGAAGTCGAGAAGCCGCCGTATCTGCAAGAGCGCTTCGACGTCATTGTCATAGGCCTTGTCGGCGATCGAGCTCTTGGTCGTATGCACCGAGGCGCCGCCGAGCTCCTCGGCCGTGACGATCTCGTTGGTGACGGTCTTCACGACGTCCGGGCCGGTCACGAACATGTAGCTCGTGTCGCGCACCATGAAGATGAAGTCGGTCATCGCCGGCGAATAGACGTCGCCGCCGGCGCAGGGCCCCATGATCACCGAAATCTGCGGGATGACGCCGGAGGCGAGCACATTGCGCGTGAAAACCTCGCCATAGCCGCCAAGCGCCGCGACGCCCTCCTGGATGCGCGCGCCGCCGGCGTCGAACAGGCCGATGATCGGCGCGCGATTTTTCAGGGCCATGTCCTGAAGCTTCGTCATCTTCTGCGCGTGCGTCTCGGAGAGCGAGCCGCCGAAGACCGTGAAATCCTTGGCGAAGACGAAGATGGGACGTCCGTTGACGGTGCCCCAGCCGGTCACGACGCCGTCGCCGGAAATCTTCTCGCCTTGGTCCATGCCAAAATCGGTGCAGCGATGCTGCACAAACATGTCGAACTCCTCGAAGGAGCCGTGATCGAGCAGCAGCTCGATGCGTTCGCGCGCCGTGAGCTTGCCGCGCCCGTGCTGGGCGTCGATACGCTTTTGGCCGCCGCCGAGCTGGGCGGAGTCGCGTCTTTCCTGCAGCTTGTCGAGAATATGCTTCATGTTTCACGCTCTGCATCGCGTCCTACCCGCAACGGGCCGGCGCATTTTCAGGATGTTGGATAGATCATCGCGTCAGCCGAGTCGACCGGCCTCGCGCTGGTGAAAGGCGTAGGGAGCGCCCGGCTACGGGCCTCAAAGCCGCTGCGAGGCGAGCCGCCAGCGTTGAATTTCGGCGCGCGACAGCACGTGCACCTGGTCCGAGGAGCCGTGCTCCGCAAACTCGACGAGCCCGCTGTCGACGCCCATGCGCCGCGCATAGTTGGAGAGCTTACGACGCAGGCTGCCGTCGTCGTAATAGCGCTCGTTCACGAAACCGCCTTGCGCCGCGTCGAAGCTCGTATTGTAGTTGTACATCCGATGCAGGGCGACGCGGCTCTGCGGAGGGACGACGCGCTTCTTGCCGCCCATGAGGGCGTAGACGCAGGCGGAATAGCAGATGCCCGGCGGCAGATTGCCGTCGTAAGCCTGACCGCTCCCGGGTCGCGCAACCACCACCGCCAAGCCCAGGCGGCGGATCGCGGCGCCGAGGTCCATGGCCGCCTGCACGTGTCCACCGGGCGAATTGAGCAGAAGGACGCGGTTGGCGCCGCCCCCATTTTGCTGGACGAACTCCAAAAGGCTCTGGGCGGTCCCGTCGTCGATCTGTCCCTCCGCGGAAATGACTTGCGGGCAGCCGCCGCGGCAGTTCGGCGAGTTGACCGAGACGAGCGAGAAGCTCATCGTCTCGCCGGCTCTCGCCGGGAGGCCGGCCGTCAGAAAGGCGAAGAGGCTCAGCCCCGCCGCGAGCCGACGGAACAGGTCGGCGCAGATGCTTCTCATTGTGAATCCGCCTCGAGCTTAAAGTTTGGGCCATCCTAATGCCTCGCAGCGGCGGGGTGAAGGGCGTTGTGAGCGCCAATGCACCCGCTCTCTCGCGAGCGGTCGGCGCGTTGCGCCGGACGCGCGATTTCCTTAAAGGCCTGGAGCGCGTCCCGCGCGCGTGGACTGACGCGAGCGATAAGGACACGCTCAAAAGCAGAAAGTCGAGTATGTCCGGATTGGAAAACCGCTCTGCGCTTTTACGGGACACGCTCTGGAGACATCGGATTGAGGGAAGGGCGCAGAAATGATCGCAGCCGGTCGAAACGCCATTAGGAGTCTGGTTTTGCTCACCCTTCTGGCGAGCTTTTCGACCCATAGCGCTTATGCCGAGACTGCGCATGGCTGCGGCGGCCATCACTGTTGGGAGAACCGCCGTCATCACGGACATTCCCGCTTTCACCGAGATGCAGGAAGCCATGTTTCTTTCCGTATCTTTCAGAAGAAATTCTAGTAAGCACCGCTGATACTTCGTCGTACATCGTCGAGCGTAAGCTTGTCCTCTATGCAAAACGATGATATCGGCGTCGAGCAATCAGCACTATAGGGAGAGGGCGCGTCGCATGAACAGGAAGACACTTTTCACGGTGATCACGATCCTCGCTTCGCTTGCCGCTCCCGCGGCCTGGGCGGTAGGAACTGCCGAGCAGCGGGCGGCTTGCCACGACGACGCTTTCCGCTTCTGTCCGAACGACGTGCCCAACCCGGCCGCCATCGAAGCCTGCCTCAGAAGGCACATTCGCTCGATAAGCCCGGCCTGCCAGCATCAATTCGGTTTCGTGCCCACCAAGCCGAGAAGAGCTCGCAAATAATCAGCTTTTGAGAGGCGCCTGAGGGGCGCAAAGCCCGTGTCAAAAAAAGCCGGCCCAGAGGCCGGCTTTTGCAATCAGCGCGCGTTCTTTTGAATGGCGCTCATCAGCGACGCCTTCGGCATCTTCTTGCAGTATTTCAGCACCTTTGCGGTGTTGCGCTTGACGTACTGCTCATCCACGGTGCTCAGGTTTTTCGTGGCGCTGTAATAGCCCCGCATCCATTCAGAGACGAACGCCTTGGCGTCATCGTCGTAATCGGCGAACTGCTTGCAGGTGATCTGCGCCATTTCGACCGTGACCTGCGCGCGGGCGGGAGCGGCTATGGTGAAAACGGCGGCGACGGCGGCGGCCGCGATGGTGAAATTACGGGTCATGTGCCTTCTCCAATCTGGCGTGATTATTTCTGCTCGAAGGCGCGCTGAAGACCCGCCATCACCGCTTCAGACGGATTTGACGCGCACCAGGATTTCACGCCCTCGAAGTTCTTCTGGAAAAGGCCCATGTCGATAAAGGTGCGACCGCTCTTCTGCGCGTACCAGCCGGCCATCCAAGCGCCGAAGTCGATTTGATCTTCCGGCGACATGCCCAGAACCTGGGAACACGTGACCTTCGTCATATCGATCTTGACTTGCGCATGCGCCACCACGGGCGACAGCGCGCAGGCGACGCCCGCAATCATAAGCAACTTTCTCATTCTCTCCTCCAATCAGCCGCATACTTCGTTACGGCGTAGAACGGCGAAGCTCAAGGGCTGACGCAGGGCTAAGCCTCCACCGCACTCAGTGACTAAGGCCTGGCTCTGTCCGGGGAAGCAGTTTCCCTGTCGCTCGAGATGGTCGCCTTTTTTGGTTTTATGGTGGGCGGTGACGGGTTCGAACCGCCGACCCTCTCGGTGTAAACGAGATGCTCTACCGGCTGAGCTAACCGCCCATGCGCCGACAGACTTACGCGATGGCGCGGACTGGGCGCAAGAGCCGCTCTATGGGAAGCGCCGAGAGCCCAAAGCCCTCGGCGGCGAAAATTCTTCCCTGAAAGACGCAGGGCTGTCTTACTTCTTGTTCAGCGCGGCCTTCAGAGTCGCGCCGGATTTGAAGCGGGCGCTCTTGGAGGCGGGGATCTTGATCTCCTCTCCGGTCGCCGGATTGCGGCCCTTGCCGGCGGCGCGCTTCTTGACCGAGAATGTGCCGAAGCCGACGAGGCGCACTTCCTCGCCCTTCTTGAGCGCCTTGGTGATGCCTTCGATCACGGCGTCCAACGCCGCAGCCGCAGCCGCCTTCGACGTGTCCGTCGCTTCGGCCACGTGCTCCACGAGTTCCAGTTTATTGACCATGGGCTGTTCCTTCTGCTCCGCGCCGTAGGAAGCCTCTGAGGCCCCCTGCTCCGCTCAACTCGGCAGAGCGAAATCGAATCGGCCCGCTACGGCGACCGTGCGACGGTGACCTCGATTCCAAGAGAATGCAAGGCTGCAACGACGTTTTGGCTCAAAAAAGCCCCAAAACCCGGGGGATTATTGGGTCGCAGCGTAAAATTTTCAGAAAATCCGGGGGTTAGGGCGATACATCGGCCGGAAGCCCCTGTGAGGCGCGGGCCCTGTGAAACGAACGCCTCGCCCCTCGGGGGAGGGACGAGGCGGGATAAGGCAACCTATGTGGCGGCGGCGGGCGCCGCCACTGGCCTCAATGGGCGCGCACGCCCGTCGAGTCTTCGTCCGACCCATGCGTCGTGAGGGACGCCGGCGGTTCGTGCCAGACGATCGGCGTGGGCTGCGAAACGAGCGCATGTTTGAGGACTTCCTCCATGCGCGACACGGGCACGATTTCGAGCTGGTTCTTTACGTTTTCAGAGATTTCGGCGAGGTCCTTTGCGTTCTCCTCGGGGATCAGCACTTTCGTCAGACCGCCGCGCAAGGCTGCGAGCAGCTTCTCCTTCAAGCCGCCGATCGGATACACGTTGCCACGCAGCGTGATCTCGCCGGTCATCGCGACCTCGCGTCGCACCGGGATGCCGGTCATTACGGATATAATCGCGGTGGCCATCGCCACGCCCGCGGAGGGCCCATCCTTGGGCGTCGCGCCTTCCGGCACGTGCACGTGGATGTCGCGTCTATCGAACAGCGGCGGCTCGATGCCGAAATCAACGGCGCGGGAGCGAACATAGGAGGCGGCCGCGGAGATCGACTCCTTCATCACGTCGCGAAGATTGCCCGTCACCGTCATTCGGCCCTTGCCCGGCATCATGACGCCTTCGATCGTCAGCAGTTCGCCGCCGACCTCCGTCCAGGCCAGACCCGTAACCGCGCCGACCTGATCCTCGAGCTCCGCCTCGCCGTAGCGATATTTCGGCACGCCGAGATAGTCGGCAATATTGGCGTCCGTGACCACGACTTGCTTGACGTCTTTGTTGAGCAGAATCTCCTTCACCGCCTTGCGGGCGAGGTTGGAGATCTCGCGCTCCATTTTGCGCACGCCGGCCTCGCGCGTGTAGCGACGGATGAGCGTCCGCAAAGCCGCATCCTCGATGCGCCACTCATTGGGCTCGAGCCCATGCTTCTTGATCGCGTTGGGGATCAAGTGCCGACGCGCGATCTCGGCCTTCTCGTCCTCGGTGTAGCCCTCGATGCGGATGATCTCCATGCGATCCAAGAGCGGCGCGGGGATATTTAGCGTGTTGGCTGTTGTGACGAACATCACGCCAGAAAGGTCGTAGTCCACCTCGAGATAATGGTCGTTGAACGAAGCGTTCTGCTCCGGGTCCAGCACCTCGAGCAGCGCCGAGGAGGGGTCGCCGCGGAAATCCATGCCCATCTTGTCGATCTCGTCGAGCAGGAAGAGCGGATTGGCGGTCTTGGCCTTGCGCATCGACTGGATGATCTTGCCGGGCATCGAGCCGATATAGGTCCGGCGGTGGCCGCGGATTTCCGCTTCGTCGCGCACGCCGCCGAGCGACATGCGCACGAACTCGCGTCCCGTCGCCCGCGCGATCGACTTGCCGAGGGAGGTCTTGCCGACCCCCGGAGGGCCGACGAGACACAGGATCGGTCCGGCGAGCTTGTTCGCTCGCGTCTGCACAGCCAGATATTCGACGATGCGCTCCTTGACCTTCTCCAGCCCGAAGTGGTCGGCGTCCAGCACTTGTTGCGCGGCCGGGAGGTCCTTCTTGACCTTGGAGCGCTTGCCCCACGGAATCGACAGCAGCCAATCGAGATAGTTGCGCACTACCGTGGCTTCCGCCGACATCGGCGACATTTGGCGTAGCTTCTTCAATTCGGCCGTCGCCTTGTCGCGCGCTTCCTTGGAGAGCTTGGTGTTCTTGATCCGCTCCTCGAGCTCGCCGAGATCGTCCTTGCCGTCCTCGTCGCCGAGCTCCTTTTGGATCGCCTTCATCTGTTCGTTGAGATAATATTCGCGCTGCGTCTTCTCCATCTGGCGCTTTACGCGGGTGCGGATACGCTTCTCAACCTGCAGCACGGAGATTTCGCTCTCCATCAGGGCGAGGCACTTCTCGAGCCGGCGCGCAACGTTGACGGTCTCCAGCACGTCCTGCTTGTCGGCGATCTTCACCGAAACCTGCGAGGCCACCGTGTCCGCGAGCTTGGAGTAATCTTCAATCTGCGTGACGGTGCTGAGAATCTCCGAAGAGACGCGCTTGTTGAGCTTCACATAGCTCTCGAATTCCGAAACGACCGAGCGGCCGAGCGCTTCGACCTCGACCGGAGATTCGATCTCGTCGGCCAAGACCTCGGCGTCCGCCTCGTAAAAATCGTCAGTTCTCGTATAGCGGCGCACTTTCGCCCGGCTCTGGCCTTCGACGAGGACCTTCACCGTACCGTCCGGCAGCTTCAGCAATTGCAGGACGTTGGCCAGCGTGCCGATCGAGTAGATCGCGTCCGTGTCCGGGTCGTCGTCCGCTGCATTCTTTTGAGTCGCGAGCAGAATAGGCCGGTCGCCCTTCGCAACCTCCTCGAGCGCACGGATGGACTTCTCACGCGCCACGAAGAGCGGCACGATCATATTGGGGAACACGACGATATCGCGCAAGGGCAGAACCGGAAAGCCCTCGATGGTACCGGGCGCGACCGCCCCGCGCTTCTCATTCGTCATCTGCTTGTTCCTAACCTTTCCAGTCGATCCTTCACGCCACCTGCGGCAAAGTCGATGCAATCCAGGCGCCGAAGCAAGGAGAACCCTTTCATCCGGCGCGCGTTTCCGGGACAAAAAACAGCGCGGCAGCGCGCTCCAGTAAGGGAAATTGGGAACCGTCGGCGCCGTTTCAAGGCGCAGGTCTCGTCCGCGCCAATCGGCGCTATGCCGAAGCACCGGCCATGTTCGCAAAGGAGGGAGCGGCGCCCGGGTCTCAGGCCGAGGCGCCCGCTTTTTCACTGCGCTCCGCATAAATATACAGCGGACGCGCTTTCCCCTCGACAACCTCGGGGCCGATGACGACTTGCTCGACCCCTTCAAGACCCGGCAAATCGAACATCGTATCCAGCAGGATGCCTTCCATGATCGAGCGTAGCCCGCGCGCGCCGGTGCGCCGCTCTATCGCCTTGCGGGCGACCGTGGTCAGCGCCTCGTCCTGGAAGGTGAGCTCGGTGTTCTCCATCTCGAAGAGACGCTGATACTGCTTGACCAGCGCGTTTTTCGGCTCGGTCAAGATGCGCTTGAGCGCCGCCTCGTCGAGGTCCTCGAGCGTCGCGATGACCGGCAGACGGCCCACGAATTCCGGTATGAGGCCGAATTTCAGAAGGTCTTCCGGCTGCACTTGGCGGAAGATGTCCCCGGTGCGCCGCTCGTCGGGCGCCTGCACGCTCGCGCCGAAGCCGATCGACGTATTCCGACCGCGCGCCGAGATGATCTTCTCGAGACCGGCGAAAGCGCCGCCGCAGATAAACAGGATGTTCGTCGTGTCGACCTGCAGGAATTCCTGCTGCGGGTGCTTTCGCCCGCCCTGAGGCGGCACCGACGCGACGGTGCCCTCCATGATCTTCAACAGCGCCTGCTGGACGCCTTCGCCCGAAACATCCCGGGTGATCGAGGGATTGTCCGACTTTCTCGAAATCTTGTCGATCTCGTCGACGTAGACGATGCCGCGCTGAGCCCGCTCGACGTTATAGTCGGAAGCCTGCAGCAGCTTGAGGATGATGTTCTCCACATCCTCGCCGACATAGCCCGCTTCGGTGAGCGTCGTCGCATCGGCCATCGTGAAGGGCACGTCGAGGATACGCGCCAGCGTCTGCGCCAGCATGGTCTTGCCGACACCCGTGGGGCCGATCAGCAGGATGTTGGACTTGGCGAGCTCGACGTCGCTGTGCTTCGTCGCGTGGTTCAGGCGCTTATAGTGGTTGTGCACCGCGACGGACAGCACCCGCTTGGCCTGCGCCTGGCCGATCACATAGTCGTCGAGCACCTTGCAGATTTCGCGCGGGGTCGGAATGCCGTCGCGCTGCTTGACCAGCGCGGTCTTGTTCTCTTCCCGGATGATGTCCATGCACAGCTCGACGCATTCGTCGCAGATGAACACCGTCGGTCCGGCGATGAGCTTGCGCACTTCGTGCTGGCTCTTGCCGCAGAACGAGCAGTAGAGCGTATTTTTGGAGTCGGTGGAGCCGACCTTGCTCATCTTCATATCTCCTGGTGACCGATCGCGGTCTCCGAATGCATCATCCGAGCCACGCTCCGTTCGCTCCTGCCGCCGGCGCGCCCAATCCGCCATCCCGCTTCGCGCGCTCGCTGCGCAAGATCTCCGCGCAACCGTCGACGCAGGCGTCGCGGATCTGGACTCGGGGCCGGCGGTGAGCGGGTGCGCCTCGCCCTCGCTCGTGCCGGGGAAGGAGCATGAAAGCGGTTTCGGCAATCATCCGAACATCCCTCCCACCTCGATCTTCCGTCCGCCGAATCCGCGCCTCTAACAATCGTTATCTGTTTCCAGCTAACAAAGTGTGCAAGGCCCGGGCCCGGCGCGCCCCCGTTCGGGCGCGACGACCCTTCACTTTAATTGCCTTCTCGGGGATTGCAACTCGCCCGCCCGAAAGAAAAGGGGGGTGGCAGCTCAGCTCAAGCTGAGGCTTTGACGATCTTCTGGACCGGCGCGAGCCTCAGCCGGAAGGCGTCGGGCATGCCGCTGCCCAGCAAGGGCCGCAAATAAAACCGGAAGGCGTCGGTCACGTCCGAGCCGCAGGACGCGATGAACTCGTCCGGCATCACCCGCGTTTTTGCGGCGATCTGCTCCAGCGGGGTCAGCTGATAGTCCGCGGAGTAAAAGCCGGTGCGGTGGATCGTGACCGAGCCGTCGCGGTCGCCCCAGATCGCATATTGCACCGCCTTTTCGCCGACCTCGCGCGCCTCGCGCTGGTCGACGTCGGAGACGCAGCCGACGAAGCTTCGTTGCAGGTAGCCGAAGGTGTCGGCGCGCACCCGCTTGAAGCCGAGCTTCTCGCGCACGAGATCGGTCAATTCGTCGGCCAGCGCGCCGCCGCCCAGATGCACGTTGCCGTGGTCGTCGCGCTCGACGCTCTTGGCCAGCTTTTCGGCGATTGGCGTGTGATTCTCGTCGCAGACGCCTTCAGAGACGGCGACGACGCAGCGACCGAGACGCTCCATCGTCGATTTGACCCCAGCCAGGAACTTGTCGACGATAAAGGGTCGCTCCGGCATGTAGATCAGGTGCGGACCGTCATCCGGGAATTTCTTGCCGAGGGCCGAAGCCGCGGTCAGGAAGCCCGCGTGGCGGCCCATGACGACGCCGATGTAGACGCCCGGCAGCGCCCAATTGTCGAGATTGGCGCCCGCGAAGGCCTGCGCGACGAATCGCGCCGCTGAGGGAAAACCGGGCGTGTGGTCGTTCACCATCAGATCGTTGTCGATCGTCTTTGGGATATGAACCGCGCGTAGCGGATAACCGGCGGCCTTCGCCTGCTCGGAGACGATCCGCACAGTGTCGGAGCTGTCGTTGCCGCCGATGTAGAAGAAACAGCCGATCCCGTGCGCCTTCAGAACCTTGAAGATTTCCTGACAATATTTCAGGTCCGGCTTGTCCCGCGTCGAGCCCAGCGCCGAGGACGGCGTGCCGGCGACAAGCTCGAGATTGTGCGTCGTCTCCTGCGTGAGATCGGCGAAGTCCTCGTTGACGATGCCGCGCACGCCATGAAAAGCGCCGTAGACCCGCGAAACCTCCCGGAACTTGCGCGATTCGAGCACGGCGCCGACGAGCGACTGGTTGATCACGGCGGTCGGGCCGCCGCCCTGAGCGACCAGCACCTTGGAGAAATCGATGGCGGACAAACGCAAGCTCCCAGGTCAGAGCAAAAGGAGTATCGAAGGTCGAGGAGGAAGCAGAACGAATTGCAAAAGGCTTCGCAATCCGCCGAACTTCTCCCCTTTTAAACCAGCACCCCGTGGCAGTGTTTGTACTTCTTGCCCGAGCCGCAGGGGCAGGGCTCGTTACGCCCCACCTTGCCCCAGGTCGCGGAGTTCTGCGGGTCGCGCACGGGAGCGGCGGCGCCCGGCGCCGCGAGCGACGCAAAATCCGTCGCATTGATCCGCTCATTGAGCTCGGCAAGCGCCGCCGGCTCCCCGCCAGGCTCGCCGAGCCCCAAGGGCGTCGGATGCGTCATCTGCATCGGCGGCAGCTCCATCGGCGCCGAAGGCGGCGCCTCGAAGGTCACGTCGATGCGCATGAGCTGCTCCGTCACGCGCTCGTCCCAATGCGCCATCAGCGACTTGAAGAGCTCGAGGGCCTCGGCCTTGTATTCGTTCAACGGATCGCGCTGCGCCATCCCGCGCCAGCCGATGACCTGACGCAGGTGATCGAGCGCCACGAGGTGGTCGCGCCACAAGAGATCGAGCGACTGCAGCACGAACTGCTTTTCCAGCATGCGCTGGAGCCGTGGCGTGTTCTTCTCGACCCGCGCCTCATAAGCCTCATTCGCGCCAGAAAGGAGCCGATCCGTGATCTCCTCGTCGGCGATGCCTTCCTCCGCGGCCCACGCCCTGATGGGCACGTCAAGATTGAGTTTGGCCTTCACCTCGCGGTCGAGACCCTCGACATCCCAGGCGTCGGAATAGGCGTCGTGCGGAATGTGGCGCGCCACCAGCCCATGGATCACGTCCTCGCGCATCTCGGCGACGGTCTCCTCGACGCTCTCCTCGTTCATGATCTCGCGACGGCGCTCGAAGATCACCTTGCGCTGATCGTTCATCACATTGTCGAACTTCAGCACGTTCTTGCGCATGTCGAAGTTACGCGCCTCGACCTTCTGCTGCGCCTTCTCCAGAGCCTTGTTGATCCAGGGATGGACGATCGCCTCGCCCTCCTGCAGGCCGAGCTTGACGAGCATCGCGTCGAGCCGCTCGGAGCCGAAGATGCGCATGAGATCGTCTTGCAGCGACAGATAGAACTTCGAGCGCCCAGGATCGCCCTGACGGCCCGAGCGGCCGCGCAGCTGATTGTCGATGCGGCGGCTCTCGTGGCGCTCGGTGCCCATGATGTAGAGCCCGCCGGCGGCGATCGCCTGCTCCTTGAAGCGAGCGACCTCCGCGCGAATCTCGGCTTCCTTGGCGGCGCGCTCCTCGCCTTCCAAGCCGACGCATTCCTGCTCAACTCGCATCTCGACGTTGCCGCCGAGCTGAATGTCCGTGCCGCGGCCAGCCATGTTGGTCGCGACCGTGATCGCCCCGGGAACGCCGGCTTCCGCGACGATATAGGCCTCGAGCTCATGGAAGCGCGCGTTGAGCACCGCGAAGAGCTTCGAAGGCTTGCCGGACCGGGCCGCCTCATAGAGCTTGGGGATGCCCTTCTTGTCCTCGAAGTCGATCTGCTTGTAGCCGCGCTTCGCGAGATATTTTGCGAGCTGCTCGGACTTCTCGATCGAGGTCGTGCCGACCAGCAGCGGCTGCAGCCTGGAGCTCGCCTCTTCGATCTCCGCCGTGATCGCCGCGAGCTTCTCTTCGGCGGTGCGATAGACCTCGTCGTCCTCGTCCTTGCGCTGCAATGGTCGGTTCGTGGGGATTTCGACGACGTCGAGCTTGTAGATTTCCGCGAACTCCAGCGACTCCGTCGACGCCGTGCCGGTCATGCCGGCGAGCTTCTTATAAAGCCGGAAATAGTTCTGGAAGGTGATGGTCGCGAGCGTGACGTTCTCCGGTTGAACCTGCACATGCTCCTTGGCTTCGAGCGCCTGGTGCAGCCCTTCGGAATAGCGCCTCCCCGGCATCATGCGGCCGGTGAACTCATCGATGATGACGACCTCGCCCTTGCGAACGATGTAATCCTTATCCTTCTGGAACAGCTTGTGAGCGCGCAGCGCCTGATTGATGTGATGGACGATCGTGACGTTTTGCGCTTCATAGAGCGCGCCGTCGACGAGCACGCCGGCCTCCGAGAGGAGCTGCTCCATATGCTCGTTGCCGGCGTCGGTCAGATTGACCGTGCGCTGCTTCTCGTCGAGCTCGAAGTCCTCGGGCAGCAACCTCGGGAGGAACGTGTCAATCGTATTGTAGAGATCGGACTTGTCGTCGACCGGACCGGAAATGATGAGCGGCGTCCGCGCCTCGTCGATGAGGATCGAGTCGACCTCGTCCACGATCGCGAAATTATGGCCGCGCTGCACCATGTGCGCGAGCTCATATTTCATGTTGTCGCGCAGATAGTCGAAGCCGTACTCGTTGTTCGTGCCGTAGGTGATGTCGCAGGCGTAGGCCTTGGCGCGCTCCTCGTCGGAGAGGTCGTGAATGATCACACCGACGCTCATGCCGAGGAACCTGTAAACTTGCCCCATCCAGTCGGCGTCGCGCTTGGCCAAATAGTCGTTGACCGTGACCACATGGACACCGTCGCCCGAGAGCGCGTTCAGATAACAGGCGAGAGTCGCGACGAGCGTCTTGCCTTCGCCGGTGCGCATCTCGGCGATCGCGCCTTCGTGCAGCACCATGCCGCCGATGAGCTGCACGTCGAAGTGGCGCTGGCCGAGCGTGCGCTTGGCCGCCTCGCGCACGGTCGCGAAGGCCGGCACCAGCAGATCGTCGAGCGTTTTGCCGGCGGCGAGCTGGTCGCGGAATTCCTGAGTGCGGGCGCGCAGCTCCTCGTCGGAGAGCTTCTCGATCTCCGGCTCCAGCGCGTTGATCGCCTTGACGCGGGGCTGATAGGTTTTGAGCCGCCGTTCGTTGGCCGTGCCGAAAATCTTCTTGGCGAGCGCGCCGATCATCCGATGTGTCCTTGATAAAAGCCGTCGTCCCCGGCTTCGAGGACCCGCGCGAGGGCCGACGCTTTCCGGCGCCCTTTTTCGGCCGGAGAGATAAGAGGGGGGGCAGAGGTTGTCAATGTAACGGGGCAGAATGCCGGAGAGCGCGAAATTCCTTGGCTTTACGGCAATTCGCCACCTCCGGCGCAACGCGCCATGTCGCTTTTCCTTGCGTCTTGCGGCATGGACGTCGAAGTGTGCAATCTGCACCCTCACCCCGCTTGCGGGGAAAGGGTAGGGGGAAGGGGCTTGGCCCCTCGCTCCAGCGCCGTTGGGATCGAAGCCTTCGCGGGCGTGACAATGATTCAAAACAAATCCCCCGGCCTCTCACCCCAGCCCGCTCCCCGCAGCCGGGGAAAGGGAGCGTTCGCCCCCATCCTCGTGGCCCGCGGTGTCGTGAAGTCCTACGCGACGCCGCAGGGATGGCTGCCGATCCTCAAAGGCGTCGACCTCTCACTCCGGCCGGGCGAGACGCTGGCGCTCATGGGGGAGTCGGGGAGCGGCAAGAGCACGCTTCTCAATCTCGCGGCCGGGCTCGACGCCGCCGACGCGGGCGAGATCCAGATCTGCGGGGCCTCGCTCGGCAGCCTTTCCGAGACCGAGCGCGCGAGGCTGCGCCGGGAGACCATCGGGCTCGTTTTTCAGCGCTTCAATCTCATCGCGAGCCTCACCGTCGCGCAAAACTTGGGTTTTCAGGCGCGGCTCGCCGGGCGGCTCGACCGGGCGTGGCTGGCGGAACTGACGGCGCGCCTCGGACTGGCGGGGCTGGAGGCGCGCTATCCGGAAGCGCTTTCGGGCGGTCAGCAGCAGCGTGTCGCGATCGGCCGGGCGCTGGCGGCCCGGCCAAAGCTAATCCTTGCTGACGAGCCCACTGGCAATCTGGATGAGGCCTCCGGCGACGAGGCGCTCGGCCTCATGCTCGATCTCGTCGCGGCCTCGGGCGCGGCGCTGCTCATGGTCACGCATAGCGCCAGGCTCGCCGGACGTCTCTCGCGGCAGGCGCGGCTCGAGCATGGCGTGATGGCGTCGCCATGAGGCCGCTGCTCCAGGCGCTTCTGGCGCTGCTTTCTCACTGGCGGCGCCATCCCGGCAATTTCGCCGCTCTCTTCCTGGGCCTTGCTCTCGCCACGGCGCTTTTTGCCGGCGTCGAGGCGCTCAACGCCAAGGCGCGCGCGAGTTACGCGGACGCCGCCTCGCTCCTCAACGAAGCCTCGACGCAGAACCTCGTCGCCCGGCACGGCGGCCCCTTCCCACAGGAGCTTTACATTCGCCTGCGCCGCGCCGGCTGGAAGGTCTCGCCGGTTCTCGAAGGAACGCTGCGCATTGGCGACCGCGCTTTCACGCTGCTTGGCGTCGAGCCAATCACGGCCCCAGGGGAAACGAAGCTCCGCGCCATGGCGGAATCAGCCGGGACGCGAAGTTTCTTCAAAGGCGCCGGCGTCACGGTGCTGTCGCAAAGCACGCTTGCAGCGCTTTCCGCGCATGAAGGCGATCGCCCGCAAGTCGATCGGGGCGGGGGGCGGCTGCCGCCGCTGTCTCTGGCGCCCTCGGCGCCGCCGGGTTTTCTGATCGTCGACATCGGCATCGCGCAGGAGCTGCTCGACCGGCCGGGACTGGTCACCCGGCTCGTCATACAGGCCGGAGCGGAGCGAGGGGCGCCGCCGCTCGACTCGATCGTCGGCGAAGCGCTGCGTCTCATCGAGCCCGAAGAGACGCCAGATCTCGAAAAGCTCACCCGATCGTTCCACCTCAATCTCTCGGCCTTCGGCGCGCTCGCCTTTCTGGTCGGGCTCTTCATCGCCTATGCCGCAAACGGCCTCGCCTTCGCCCAGCGCCTGCCCACGATGAGGACGCTTCGAGCGCTTGGCGTCTCGGCCCGAGCGCTCGGCGCGGCGCTGCTTTTCGAGGCGTTGCTTTTCGGTCTCGTCGCCGGCTCTCTCGGGCTGGCGCTCGGCCGCCTGATCGCCGCAGCACTGCTGCCGGACGTCGCGGCGAGCCTGGAAAGCCTCTACAACGCGCGTCTTGACACGGCCTTGCCGCTGGAGCCGCGCTGGGCCGCGCTCGCGCTCGGGGTCGCCCTCAGCGGCGCCGTCGCCGCGGCGTCGAGTGGGCTCGTCAGCACGATGCGCCTGCCCATCGCGGAGATGGCGAAACCTCGGGCGCGCGCAGTCAATTTCGGCGCACGCGCGCTCTTGGGCGGCCTGGCCTTCGCCGCAGCCTTCGCGGCCCTCTTTCTCTCCGAAAGCCTTCCCGCCTCCTTCGCGGCGGTGGGTTTCCTCGGAATAGGCGCGATCCTGCTCTTCCCCGCGCTCGTCGCCGGCGCGATGCGGCTCGGCGAGGCTTTCGCGCAGGGGCCGCTGGCGCAATGGTTCTGGGCGGAGTGCCGCGCCGAAACGCCCGTGCTGGCCTTGGCGCTCGGCGCGCTTCTCCTGGCGCTGGCGACGAACATCGGCGTCGGCGCGATGGTCGTGGGTTTCCGTACCACCTTCGTCTCCTGGCTCGACGAGCGGCTCGTCGCCGAAGTCTATCTCGAATCGGCGAGCGACGCGGACGCCGCGCGAATCCGAGAGTTTCTCGCTGCACGCCCCGAAGTCGCTGAAATCCTGCCGACGGCGCGCGTGCCCTCGCAACTGGATGGGCGGCCTATCGAAGTCTTCGGACTGACGCCGAGCGACACCTATCGCACGCATTTCCCAACCCTTTCCCTTCGCAGCGACGCCTGGGAGCGGATCGCCTCGGGGCAGGCCGCGCTGGTGAGCGAGCAACTCGCGCGCCGCCTCAAGCTCGATCTGGGCGCGACGCTGGAGCTGCCGACGCAGCAGGGTTCCTGGCCGCTCGAAGTCGTCGGCGTGTATGCCGACTACGGCAATCCCAGGGGGCAGCTTCGCGTCGATCTCGATGCGCTCGCGCGGCACTGGCCGCAGCTCAGGCGCGTCGCGATGAGCCTGCGCGTCGACCCGCAAGCCGCGCCGAAACTTCTCGCCGATTTGCGCGCGCGATTTGGACCGGCGCTCGCGCGGGCGATGGATCAGGCCGGCGTCAAGGCGCTGTCGCTGCGCATTTTCGACCATACGTTCGCGGTGACCGCGGCGCTCGGCGCGCTGACGCTCTTCGTGTCGAGCGTCGCGCTCTTCGCGAGTCTGGCGACGCTCGCGAATATGCGGCTTTTGCAACTGGCGCCGCTTTTCGCGATTGGCGTCACACGCGGACGCCTTGCGCTTTTCGAGGTCGCGCGCGTCATTGCGCTCGCCGTCGCCACGGCGCTCTGCGCCCTGCCGCTCGGGCTCGCCATGGCCTGGATTCTCGTCGCCGAGATCAACGTGCGCGCTTTCGGGTGGCGGCTGCCCTACCATGTCTTTCCTGGACAATGGGTGGAGATGCTGGCCCTCGCGCTCGTCGCGGCGTTCTTTTCCGTGGCCTTGCCGTCGTTGCGACTAGCGCGGACCCCGCCCTCCGCTCTGCTGAAGGCCTTCGAAGATGACGCTTGACCGGCGCCGCGTCCTGGCCACCCTGCTCCTCCTCGCGAACTCGAAAGCGCGCGCACAGGGCTACGCCGGGCTCGCCGACTCTGCGGAAGGCTTCGAACCGGCCCTGCCCGGTCGCCCGCTCGTCTTCCCCGAGGATCTCGGCGCGCATCCGGGCTTTCGCATCGAGTGGTGGTATCTGACCGCCAATCTCACAGGAGACGACGGCGCGCGTTTCGGCGCACAATGGACCCTGTTTCGCCTCGCCCTGCAGCCGAAGCCGGAAGGCGTGGGCTGGGCCGACCGCAACGCCTACATGGGCCATGCGGCGGCGACGAGCGCGTCCGACCATCTCTTCGCGCAGACTTATGCGCGCGGCGGCATAGGGCAGGCAGGCGTCACAGCCACGCCCTTCGAGGCCTTCATCGACGACTGGCGTTTCGCTTGCGAGAGCGACGCGCGCTGCAGAATAGAAGCCAAGACGCAGGATTTCGCCTATCGCCTCGATCTATCGGCCGATGGCCCTTTGGTCCTGCACGGAGACAAGGGCTTCAGCCGCAAATCGGATCAAGGACAGGCGTCCTACTATTACAGCCAGCCCTTCTATCGCGTCGTCGACGGCGTGCTCAGTCTGCGCGGGCGCGACGCGAGAGTGACGGGGCGCGCCTGGATGGATCACGAATGGTCGAGTCAGCCGATGAGCCCGGATCAAAAGGGCTGGGACTGGTTCGCCCTGCATTTCGCGGATGGCCACAAGCTGATGCTGTTTCGCTATCGCGGGCTGTCGAATCATCTTGCCGGCACGTGGATCGAGCCGACCGGGGCCACGCGCGCACTGTCCTCGGACGACATTGCGCTGACGCCGCTGCAGGAAACCGTTATCGGCGAGCGCGAGCTGCCCACGCGCTGGCGCGCGGTGGTGAAGAGCCTCGGCCTCGACATCGAGACCGCGCCGCTCAACCCTCTCGCTTTCAATGGAACGCGCAACGCCTATTGGGAGGGGCCCATCACGTTCCGCGGCACCCATGACGGCGAGGGATATCTGGAGATGACGGGGTATTGAGGGGGAGTCGTTTGCCTCGAACGCCTGGGCTTCCCTTCTCCCGCAAGGGGAGAAGGTTAGACTCGACCATCAGCTCGCCGCCTTTCTCACACGTTCAAATGCTTTAACGCCGCTTCGGCGCTGGAGACGGTCGCCTTGCTCGAATCGTCCTCGACATGGATCCATAGCACGACGCCGTCGCCCACAAGCGCCGCATAGCGCTTCGAACGCACACCCAATCCATGCGCTGCGAGGTCGAGCTCCGTGCCGGTCGCCTTGGCGAATTCGCCCGAGCCGTCGGCGAGCCCGTCGATCTTGCCCTTGGCGCCGGAGGAATCGAGCCAAGCGTCAAGCACGAACGCGTCGTTTACCGCGACGACGGCGATGGCGCCGACGCCTTTCTTCTTGATTTCGTCGGCGTTGGCGAGGAAGCCCGGCAGATGCGTCTTGTGGCAGGTCGGCGTGAAGGCGCCGGGCACCGAGAAGAGCAGCACCTTGCGGTTCTTGAAATAGTCGGAGGCCTTCACGGGCTCGGGGCCCTTCGCGCCCATGATCGTGAAAGTCGCCTCGGGAATTCTGTCGCCTGCCTTGAGGGTCATCGGGTCTCTCCAGTCTGAAAATTTCTACGAGCATGCTGCGCCCGCTCGCTCCATAACATGAGACGGCAACGGGCGCGATCAAGCTCGGCGCGCTTGCTTGCATCGCCCGCGCAACGCTTTAGATTTGAGCCGGACTCGCAATCGGAGGAGCGATATGACGAGCGGCGGCGGAAGTCGTGAGGCGGTAGGGGTCTTCGCCGATGCGGCGAGTCTGCAAAGCGCGGTCGACGAGCTGCTCGCCGAGGGCTTTGCGAGCGACGCCTTGAGCCTCCTGGCTTCCGAGGAGAGCGTGGAAGCCAAGCTCGGCCACAAATATCAGAGGGTCTCCGAGCTCGAGGACGATCCCGCCGCTCCCCGCGCCCATTACATGCCGATCGACGAAGCCGAACGCGTGACGATCGGCGCGCTCGGTCTCCTTGGAGCGCTCGGCGCCACGGGAGTCGTCGCCGCCTCGGGCGGGGCGCTCGCCATCGCCCTGGTCGCGGCGGGCTTGGGAGCGGGCGCCGGAGGACTGCTCGGCGAGCTTCTCGCGAAATTCATCGGGCGCGACCATGCGGAGAGCGTCACGCAGCAGATCGCGCATGGCGGCCTGCTGCTATGGGTGCGCTGCGCCGACAACGAGCAGGAGGCGAGCGCTCAAGACATTCTTGAGAGACACTCTGGCAAGGACGTGCATGTCCACACGCTTCCGGCGGCGGCCTAGCGTTTGAAGAACTGAGCGGCGCTTCCCGCTTACTGCGCCCTCATCCCGAGGAACTGGGATTGTGCGCAAACCCTTTCCACGACCCCGCCTAATCTGCTGTATATGAGGAGACGAAAGGGCCTCACATGGCAAATCTCGACGCCGTTCTTTCCACCATCGACGCCAATATCGACGCCTCCAAGGGCAGGCTCGTCGATCTGCTCAGCATACCGTCGATCTCGACGGACCCGGCCTATACGAAGGAATGCGAGCGCGCCGCCGACTGGCTTGTCGCCGCGCTGCAGGGCCTCGGCTATGCAGCCGAGCGGCGCGCGACGCCCGGTCATCCCATCGTCGTCGGACACGCCAAGGCGAAGCGCGCGGACGCGCCGCATGTGCTGTTCTACGGCCATTACGACGTGCAGCCCGCCGATCCGCTGGAGCTTTGGGAGGCGCCGCCTTTCGAACCGCGTTTCCGTCGCGGCAAGGACGCCGAGGAGATCGTCGCGCGCGGCGCCTCCGACGACAAGGGTCAGCTCATGACCTTTGTGGAGGCCTGCCGCGCCTATGAGGCGAATGGCGGCCTACCTTGCAACGTGACCTTTCTCTTCGAGGGCGAGGAGGAGACGGGCTCGCCGTCGCTCCCCGAATTCCTCGCCAAATATCGTCAGGAGCTGTCCGAGCCCTCGCTCGCGCTCGTCTGCGACACCTCCATGTGGAACGCGAAGACGCCGGCGATCACCGTGATGCTGCGCGGCCTCGCGCATGAAGAAGTCGTGCTGACGGCGGCGAGCCACGATCTCCACTCGGGCATGTTCGGCGGCCCCATCGTCAATCCGATTCATGTGCTGAGCAAGATCATTGGCGAACTGCACGACGCCGAGGGCCGCGTGACGCTGCCGGGCTTTTACGACGGCGTGCCGGAAGTCCCAGCCGACGTCGCGGCGCAATGGCGCGGCCTCGATTTCGACGAATCCGCCTTCCTTTCCGCCCTCGGCCTGACGCAGGTCGCCGGCGAGCGCGGCCGCGGCGCGCTGGAGCAAATCTGGGCGCGTCCGACCTGCGAGGTGAACGGGATCTATGGCGGCTATATCGGCAAGGGCACGAAGACCGTGCTGCCCGCCAAGGCCGGCGCCAAATTCTCCTTCCGCCTCGTCGGGACGCAAGACCCCGAGAAAGTTCTGGAGAGCCTGCGCGCGTTCGTGCGCGCGCGTCTGCCGGCCGACGTGAAGGCGGAATTTTCGTCGCATGGCGCGTCGGGGGCGCTCAGTCTTCCCTTCGGCTCGCCTGAACTCTCGCGCGCGCGCAAGGCGCTGAGCGAGGAATGGGGCGTCGACGCCGCGCTCGTCGGCTGCGGCGGCTCGATCCCGATCGTCGGCGCTTTCAAGGAAACGCTCGGCATGGACGCGCTCATGATCGGCTTCGCGCTCGACGACGACCGCATCCATTCGCCGAACGAGAAATATTCGCTGACCTCGTTCCACAAGGGCGCGAGGAGCTGGGCGCGCGTGCTCGCGGCGCTGGCTGATTGTTAACCTTCCTTTTGTTCAGTCTCCTGCCCCGCGCTTTTCCCGCAAAGCTTCAGTACTACGGGTATGCTCTCGACAAATTTTTTTGCGTCAAGGTAGGAGTTGAATAGCTCCTGAGCTGTTTTTTCAATCGGGAACGAAGCATAATTGCCATGGACTAGCTTGTTCCTCTCTCTCCCCAATTCTAAAAAAGCCTTTACTGAACTCCCCATCGAATTTTTTTCAATGTATTTTTTCATTTCTTTTCCAAACTCCCCTCCCATTATTCCGTAAAACCTATTGACATTGCTGCTATCCCATTCAAACCAAGTATGGTATTGCCTAGAAATGGCTTTTGTCTTCACTATAGAGTATATTATATTGTTATTGTTTGTCGCTTCAGCACAGTATTTCAAGACGCATGTTGTTATTTCATGCTCGAATAGGCTCGCCGATGAAAGCAATACTGCCTTTCTGAAGTTCTCCTCCAAAGTGTTTAGCAGCGTCAGGTCAGATTTTTCAGCAAGAAATTCAATTATATCCTTGAATTCATTGTGTAACCGGACGACAGGGTCCATAATAGACCTCCTTACAGCGCCTTCAAGATCCTTTCAGCTCGCTCCAGCCTTTTCTTGACACTTGTCGTTCGTGTTGTCGCCTGGGTCGCAGCAGATATAAATTGGGGATCATGCTCAAGTGCTTGGAGAGACGACTCTGCTATCAAGCCGCTGATCGAACGTTTTTCTTGAAACGCTCTCGAACAGATTGCTGTAAAAACGCCTTCAAAGAGAGCGATATTAAATCTGTTGTTTTTAGGATTTATAAATGCATCTGTAGGAAGGTCTTCACAGCTATCGAGGAACGATTTGAAAAGGTTCTCTAAGTACGCATTTTGCGCGTCCGACTGGCGTTCGCATTTACGAGAGAAATTATTTAGGAATTGTATGAGCGAAGGGGCGTATTCATTCCCTTCGATTAACATCGCGAAACCTCGTAATATTATCTCCACGTCCTTCATGTGGATATCCGGCTCTGCTGCTCCGAGTATTTCTCTCCATTTTGGCTCCAAATTTATTCTCGAAAGCATGTCATAAAACCTAGAATGATACATACTCGCGCGGATTTCCTGTGCTGTTAGATTTATACCTCCCGTATTGAGCCGATTAAATAGCTCATATATCGAAGAATCATCATCTCTTGGGCTGTTCTGCTTCACAACTATGTTTCTAATAGGACGCAAATCGAATTGCGTTTGGTAATCTCCTAATGTAGCATAATTTAGTCCCGCAAATTTATTTTTCCGATTTGGCAGGCGCTCGGCGAATTTCAACTTGAAATCATCAAAATAAGCGTCATCATGAAGAATAATTTCAGGAATTGAGCCATGCTCGTCGAATATTGCTCTAAGCTCTACTCTCTTGTTCTTCCGAGGAAATCGTCTTTTCTTAAAATAGTAAACGGACAGTAGTCGCTGTTGCCCATCTATAACCAAAAATTTGTTGCGGGCCTGTTCGTAAAGAAATAGCTGTGGAACAGGAATACCTAGAATGAGTGATTCTATCAGCTTAGACGCTCGGACCTGGTCCCAAACGTAATTTCTTTGAAATCCGGGAACCTTTACAGCTCCGGACTCTACGAAATTGAATAACGTAAGCACGTTGAAATCATTCGGAGTTGCTGTTATATCATACTCCTCGATATCGAAATCATCCTCTTCTTCATTATAATCATCAAACCAATCGTTTTGCTGTTTCATTTTGTGGCGCCTAGATACGTGCCTATATACAATGCGTGGAGCTCAGAAGATTGCTCCCCGAAAAGTATAAGCAGAGATTTCAGTAAAAGCAATGTCGCCGTTCCGGTCTAAGCGACTTGCGACTCTGAAACGCGGCTATGATTCTAGCCGGCGGCGGATCAATCCCCGTGCGGTCCGAGATGTTTCTCGATCCGGCGATCGGGGACAGTCCACATCACGGCGACAAGGGCGTAGATCGCGATCGCGGCAGAGGGGTAGACGAAGCTCAACCCGAGCCCCGCCGCATAAAGCGCGAGAGAGCTCCGGCCTTTCCAATCCTTTCCGATCTCCGCCGCGACTTTGGGCTCGAGCGCGCCAGAAGAGATCAAAATGCGGTAAAGCGCGTAATAAGCGGTCCCGGGCGCGAGCAGCGTCAGGCCGTACAGGGCCGTCGGCGCTTGCGCGAATTGTGTCTCGCTCAGCCAAGCGGTCGAGAAGGGAATGAGCGAAAGACAGAACAATAGGATCGTATTGGTCCATAGGATCGCGCCATTGACCCATCGCACGGCATGCATCAGATGATGGTGGTTGTTCCAGTAGATTGCGACATAGGCGAAGCTCAGCCCGTAGGCCAGAAAGGTCGGGGCCAGCGGACGCAGCGCGGACCAATCGGCTTGATGCGGGGCCTTCAGCTCAAGCACCATGATCGTGATGATGATGGCGATGACGCCGTCGCTGAAGGCCGTCAGTCTTTCGGTGCGCATTGGGATCTCGGGTTTGCCTCTTAGGAGAGCGAGATCAACTATGGCATCTTGCGCAAACGCGCCAAGCCCCTCACCCTGACCCTCTTCCCGCGAGCGCTGGGGAGAGAGATTCGTGACCCATGCCGAAGCGCCTTCTCATCGTCGTTCATGCGCCCTCGCCGAATCTCGAGCGGCTGCGCGACGCCGCGCTTGCCGGCGCGCGCGCGCCAGAGATCGAGGACGTCGAGACGCTGGCGTTGAGCCCGTTCGAGACGCTGCCGGAGCATGTGCTCGCCGCTAACGCGATCCTTCTCGGCACGCCCGAGAATCTCGGTTACATGAGCGGCGCGCTGAAGGATTTTTTCGACCGCTGCTACTATCCGCTGCTCGAGAAGACCGAGGGTCTGCCCTACGCGCTCTACATCCGCGCCGGCAGCGACGGCACGGGCACGCGCCGCGCGGTCGAGAGCATCGCAACGGGACTGCGCTGGCGCAGTGTCCATGAACCGCTGATCTGCCGCGGCCCCTGGAGCGAGGAATTTGTCGATGAAGCGCGCGAGCTGGGGATGTTCATGGCCGCGGGGCTCGATGCGGGGATTTTTTGAGTTGGGGCGCGCACCTTTGCCCCCTCCCCAACCCTCCCCCGCTTCGCGGGAGAAGGAGTTCGGCTTCGGACGCCATCGAGATTTCGCGCAACGCTCGCCGCCCCTCTCTCGCGAAGCAAAGCGAAGCGGGGGAGGGTTGGGGAGGGGGCGCTTCGGCGCCGCACAGGTACAATTTTCGAACTTGACCCCCTAGGGTCCGGAGCGCTCAACTCGATTCCAGATGCAAATCACCCCGAAATGAGCCTTTCTCAGAGCTTCTCCGACAGCTTCACGCCCAAGCTCGTCTCCACCGTGCGCGAGGGCTGCGGCCTGTCGGAATTGATAGCCGACGCGCTCGCCGCTCTCACCCTCGCAATCGTCGAAGGTCGCCGGCTATGGACGCTCTGACGGCCTTTGGGCTCTTCGCCGTGACAGCCATGCTCGTAACCTATGCGCTGGAAGCGCGTAGCCCCTGGTTCATCCTAGGCTTCGCGGGCGCCTGCGCGCTTGGCTCGATCTATGGCTTTCTGCAGGGCGCCTGGCCCTTCGGCCTCGTCGAGGCGATATGGTCGCTCGTCGCGCTGCAAAGATGGGGAAACGCGACGAAGGGGTGAGCCACTGAGCCCCCTCCCTCGCCCTCGCCCGCTTCGCGGGAGAAGGGACCTTCCGGCTCTGCGCGATCCTCACCAGCCCCAGCGCCAGCGACGATGCCGCCGGCGCCAGCGGTACCACCACACGTTTTCGATCTCCTCGTTGAGGAGGAGCTTTTCGGGGAGAGGCAGGCTGGGCGAAGCGAGGGCGGCGCCGGAGGTAGCGAGCGCGGCTGCGACAAACCCTGCGCCCGTCAAAAAAGATCTCCGGTTCATTCTGACTGTTCCCCTATTCCCTCGGGCGCCCAGGCCGGACGCACAATCCTAAGCGGAAACGCCGCCGTGGGCGGAAAGTTCCATGGTCGAGCGGTGCTCCGGCGTGGCTGTGAAATGTTGGCATACGCTCGCGTGTTTCGCGGTGGTAACATCGAAATCGCCATTTGTAACAATGGCGAAAAGGGGGAAAGTCATGAAAAAATTGTCCGTTGCAATGCTTGGAGGCGCTATTCTCTCAGCCGTGCTCTCATCGCTGGCCACGCCGGCTTCCGCGCTGGGCGGCTGCGGTCCCAATGGGCATCGCAACGCTTGGGGGCAATGCGTCTTCGGCGGTCAGAATCAGGCATGGTGCCTCAGAAGAACCGGCCATCCCGCCGTTCGCATGCCGGATGGCACGCTTCGCTGCTTCTGATGAGCCGCAGGGGCGGGCCGCTCAGGGCTCATCGAGTCGCTCTTTAGACCCGCCTCAGTGAGGTCGCCGCTGTTGCCGGGGGGCCAGCGCGCGCCTTCGTGCCGCGCAGCCTTGGCGGACGGATATCTTTCAGGCCCGCCAAGGCTTTGACAATATCGGCCCCGCCCGGCATTACAGCCGCGACCCCATCCCCAGCCCCGCGGCGTTCCCATGAGACCCGATCGCTATAATTTCGCCGTCGCCGAGCCCAGATGGCGCAAGGCCTGGGACGAGGCGCGGGTCTTCGAAGCCGCCCAGTCCCCAGACAAGCCGAAATATTACGTGCTCGAGATGTTCCCCTATCCCTCGGGGCGCATCCACATGGGCCATGTGCGCAATTATTCGATGGGCGACGTGATCGCCCGCTTCATGCGCGCCAAGGGTTTCGACGTCCTGCACCCCATGGGCTGGGACGCCTTCGGCCTGCCGGCAGAGAACGCCGCCATGGCGGGCAAGCGCCATCCGGCAGAATGGACCTACGCCAATATCGCGACGATGAAGGCGCAGCTCAAATCGCTCGGCCTCTCGCTCGACTGGACGCGCGAGATCGCAACCTGCGACCCGCAATATTATGGCCGCCAGCAGCAGCTCTTCCTGGATTTTCTCAAGGCCGGCATCGTCGACCGGAAACAGTCCAAGGTGAACTGGGACCCCGTCGACAACACCGTGCTCGCCAATGAGCAGGTCATCGACGGGCGCGGCTGGCGCTCGGGCGCGCTCGTCGAGCAGCGCGAGCTCACGCAGTGGTTCTTCAAAATCACCGACTACGCCGAGGAACTGCTCTCGGGCCTCGAGACGCTGGAGCGCTGGCCGGAAAAAGTGCGGCTCATGCAGCACAATTGGATCGGCCGCTCGGAAGGCCTACTGCTGCGTTTCGCGCTCAGCCGCCCGCTCGGCGAGACGCGCGAGGTCGAGGTCTTCACGACGCGCCCCGATACGCTGTTCGGCGCGAAATTCGTGGCCATCGCCGCCGATCATCCGCTGGCGAGGGCCGCCGCCGAGAAGGACGAGAAGCTTTCCGCCTTCATCGAGGAGTGCCGCCATATCGGCACCTCGGTCGCGGCGATCGAGACCGCCGAGAAGAAGGGCTACGACACGGGGCTCAGGGCGATCCATCCCTTCGACGCGAACTGGACGCTGCCCGTTTATGTCGCGAATTTCGTGCTGATGGACTACGGAACGGGCGCGATTTTCGGCTGTCCGGCGCATGACCAGCGCGATCTCGATTTCTCAAACGCCTATGGCTTGGGCGCGACTCCCGTCGTCTGCCCCGAGGGGACCGACCCCGCCGAGATCAAGATTACCGACACGGCTTTCGACGGCGAGGGGCGGCTGATCAACTCAAGCTTCCTCGACAGCAAGACCGTCCCCGAGGCCAAGGAGGAGGTCGCGCGCCGCCTCGAGACCACCGCGCTTTTCGGCGCACCGCAGGGCCAGCGCAAGGTCAACTACAAGCTGCGCGACTGGGGCGTCTCGCGTCAGCGCTATTGGGGCTGCCCGATCCCGATCATCCATTGCCAAGCCTGCGGCGTCGTACCGGTTCCCGCAAAGGACCTGCCGGTGAAGCTCCCCGAGGACGTCACCTTCGACCAGCCAGGAAACCCGCTCGACCGGCATCCGAGCTGGAAGCATGTGGCCTGCCCGCAGTGCGGAAAGCCCGCGCGGCGCGAGACCGACACGATGGACACTTTCGTCGATTCGTCCTGGTATTACGCGCGCTTCACCGATCCGCACAATCAAGAAGCGCCGGCCTCCGCGGCGGCCACGCAGCGCTGGCTGCCGGTCGACCAATATATCGGCGGCATCGAGCACGCGATTCTGCATCTGCTCTATTCCCGCTTCTTCGCGCGGGCGATGCGCGACTCCGGCCACGGCGCCATGGCCGAGCCCTTCGCAGGGCTTTTCACACAGGGCATGGTCGTCCATGAAACCTACAAGGGCCCGGACGGCTGGGTCTCTCCGGCCAACATCAGGATCGAGGCCGGACCCGAAGGGCGGCGGGCCTTTTTCATCGAGGACAGCTCCGAGATCGCCATCGGCCCGATCGAGAAGATGTCGAAGTCGAAGAAGAACACGGTCGACCCCGACGAAATCATCGAGAGCTACGGCGCCGACACGGCACGGCTCTTTGTCCTCTCCGACAGTCCGCCCGACCGCGACGTGATCTGGTCGGATGAAGGGGCGCAGGGCGCCTGGCGTTTCGTGCAGCGCCTGTGGCGGCTCTCGGGCGAGCTCGGCCGCGTCGCCGCGCCGGCAGGGACCGCCACCCCGGCGCAATTTTCGCCCGACGCGACGGCGCTCCGGCAAGCGACCCACCGCGCCATCGCACAAGTCACGGAAAACATTGAGCGTCTTCGTTTCAATAGCGCCATCGCCCGTATCCGCGAATTCGCCAATGAGCTCACCGCGGCGCTCGACGCCGTGACCGAGGCGGGCGTCGCGCCGGACGCAGCCTGGGCCTATCGCGAGGCGGCGGAGGCGCTGATCCGGCTCGTCGCGCCCATGACCCCGCATGTCGCCGAGGAGTGCTGGGCGGACCTGGGCGCGGCGGGATTGGTCGCCGAGGCTTCCTGGCCGCAGGCCGATCCAAATTTGGTCGCAAAGGAAATGATAAGCTTGCCGGTGCAAGTTAACGGCAAGAGGCGCGCGGAGATTCTCGTCGCGAGGGACGCAGGCGAGGAGGCCGTGCGCGCCGAGGCTCTGGCGCAGGAAGCCGTTCAGCGCGCGCTGGAAGGCCGCGCCGTGAAGAAGTTCATTCTCGTCCCGGGCAGGATCGTCAATGTCGTCGTCTAAGTCGGTCCTTGCCATGATCGCCGGCCTCGCCGCGCTGGGGCTTTCGGGCTGCATCGAGCCGATGTACGGCCCGCTCTCCGCCAATCCCGAGCTTCCGGCGCAACTCGCCTCGATCGAGGTGACGCCGATTCCCGATCGCATGGGGCATTACGTTCGCGACGAGCTCATCTTCGATCTCAACGGAACCGGGGCGACTTTCACGCCGCGCTATCGGCTCGACGTCAAGCTGGGCGAGCAGGTGCGCACGCCCATCGTCGACACGGTGACCGGGCGCGCGACTTCGGCTTCCGTCGTGATCAAGGCCGAATATAAGCTCGTCACAATACCTGACGGCGCCCTCGTCACCGAGGGCACGGCCATGGCGCTCGCGAGCTATGATCGCTTCAGCAATCGCGTCTCCAACGTCCGCGCCGCCCGTGATGCCGAGATCCGCGACGCCAGGGTCCTCGCCGACAGCATCCGCACCCGGCTCGCGGTCGCGCTCGGCGGACCGCAGCTCGCCGTAGCCGCGCCCGTCGCCCCGCCGCCGGGGGTCCACTGACCGAGCCCCGACGGGCGGCTTAAAGCGCGCATTCCTGCGACCATTCGGCGCCCCGGTCCGGCGCGAGAAATCGCTTTCGGCGGCCGTTCGTCGTCAGAATGAGACGTTTTCCTGATTGAATTCCTTTCGCAAAGCGCTCGCGATTAGGGTCGGAGCGGCGGCTCGCAGGGCCCCAAGAAAAATCTCGTTTGCGCCGAAAGCATCGAGAGGAGTTCGGAGATGGACGACGTCGTTTCTACTGAATTTGAACAGAATACAGGAACGACCGCGCGATCCGTGCAGTCTTACCTCGACGAGGCGACGCATTGGCCCGATGGAACGCCGCTCATCGGCACGCCGATGACCCGTATGCAGTGGCGCATCTGGTATCTCGCGGCCGCCGGCAAATTCTTCGAGGGGCTCATCGTCTTCATGACCGGCGTCGCGATGCCGCTGATCGCAGAAGAATTCCAGATGACGAAGGCGCAGCACGGCGTCATCGGCGCCGCGAGCCTCTTCGGCATTCTGATCGGCGCAGTGGGTCTTGGCGGCCTCTCCGACCATTTCGGCCGCAAGCGCATGTTCATCGTGGAGATGTTCCTATTCTTGCTCTTCCTTTGCCTCGCCTGCTTCAGCCCCAGCTTTTTGTGGCTCGCGATCTTCCTCTTTGGCTTGGGCGTGGCGCTCGGCTGCGACTATCCCACGGCGCATGTGATCATCTCGGAGAGCATTCCGAGCCGGATGCGGGGCCAGCTTGTGCTGTCCGCCTTCGGCTTTCAGGCGCTCGGCGCCTTGACGGGCACCATCGTGGGATATCTCGTCCTCACCAATCTGCCTGAGATCGGCGCTTGGCGCTGGATGTACGCCACCGCCATCATCCCCGCCCTGATCGTCGCCATCGCGCGATTCTGGATTCCCGAAAGCGCCCACTGGCTGCTGCAGCGGGGCGACCACTCCGCAGCGGAAGAGCAGATCAACATGCTGCTGCAACGGGAACCGGCCTACCCGAAGACCGTGCGGCTGTCCGCGCCGAAACGCGCCGCCACGCGCGAGAACTTTCTCTCGCTCTTCAAGGGCAAGACTCTCCGTGCGACGATCTTGGCTTCGGTTCCCTGGTTCCTCCAGGATCTCGGCACCTACGGCATCGGCATCTTCACCCCGACGATCCTTGCCGCCACCATCGGGCATAAGACGGAACACGTGCGCAACATTGCGGACCTCATCAACAATGACGTTCTCGCCGCCAAGGGCTCGGGCCTGATCGACGTCCTGCTCATCATCGGCATCGTCTGCGCCTTCCTGTTCGTGAACAAGTTCGGCAGCATCAAGCTGCAGATCTGGGGCTTTGTCGGCTGCGCCGTCGGCCTCGCCATCGCCGCCGGCTCGACCTTCTTTCACGGCGGGACAGAGATCGCGCTGATCTTCCTCGGCTTCATGACGTTCAACTTCATGACCAACCTTGGACCCAACGCGCAGACGTATTTGCTGGCGGGCGAGGTCTTTCCGACGAGCGTGCGCGGGACGGGCGCGGGCTTTGCCGCCTCCTTCGCCAAGATCGGCGCCGTCATGACGGCTTTTCTCTTCCCGATCCTGCTCGCGGACATCGGCGAGCGCGCGCTTCTTCTTGGCCTCGTTGTGACCTCGCTCATCGGCGCGGTCGTGACCTGGGCCTTTCAGATTCACACCACGGGCGTGAACCTGGAAGAGATTGGAGGCGAGTAGCCTTTAGGTCGGGCTGGCGAGCGAACCTTCTTTACGACTTCGCGCTAGAATGGCGGCATGTCCGATTCGAAGAAGGGAAAGCTGCTCGCGCCCCCAGCCTTTCTGGCCGACGCAGAAATTCGCACTGAAGCCGCGGCCTGGCTCGAAACGCTCGCTTACGAGAAGCGCTTCTCGCCGCACACGCTTGAGGCCTATGGGCGCGATCTGCGCGTTTTTCTGGCCTTTCTCGCCGAGCACCGCGGCCGCCCGGCCGACGCGACGCTTCTGAAGGAGCTCGAACCCTCGGACCTGCGCGCCTTTCTCGCGCGCCGGCGCAACGAAGGGCTCGAAAGCCGCTCCCTCCTGCGGGCGCTCGCGGCGACGCGCGGCTTCATGCGCTATCTGGAGAAGAAGGGGCTCGGGCGCACCGACGTCTTCGCCGCCGTGCGGCCGCCCAAACGCCCGCATCACCTCCCCAAAGCGCTCGGCGTCGCTGACGCGAAAGAATTGATCGATCCGCAGACGCGAGCGGGGGAGACGCGCGAGCCCTGGATCATCGCCCGTGACTGCGCCGTGCTCGGTCTCCTCTATGGCGCAGGCCTGCGCATCTCCGAGGCGCTGTCGCAGTCACGCGCCGAAGCGCCGATCGGCGCGACCGACCGCGTCGCCGTTCGAGGCAAAGGCGGCAAGACACGCGTGGTCCCCGTGATCGAGCCCGTGCGCCGCCTGATCGAGGAGTATCTGGCGCTCTGCCCCTATGAGCTCTCCGGTGGCCCGCTCTTCGTCGGCGCGCGCGGCGGTCCCTTGAGCCCGCGCATCATCCAGCTCGCGGTGGAGCGCATGCGCGGCGCGCTTGGACTTCCTGCCGGCGCGACGCCGCATGCGCTCCGCCACTCATTCGCGACGCATCTCTTGGGTCGCGGCGGCGATCTGCGCACGATTCAAGAGCTGCTCGGCCACGCTTCACTGTCGACAACGCAGATCTACACAGCGGTCGACAAGGCGCGCCTTCTCGACGCCTATCGGCTGTCGCATCCACGCGCGCAGTGAGGCTCGGCGCTGTCTCTCATCGCTTTTATGATTGCCTTGGGAAGCGCCGAGCATCCACTCGCGAACCGTCGCGCCGCCGCTCGCGATTGCGCCGCGCGTTTGACTTTTTGTTACAGCGCGCCAAGTTGCAGTCGAGATCGTTATTTTTGTCGCTCAGTTGACGATCGCATGCCGAGATTGTGGACAACCCTCGTCTCCCGATTTTTCTGCGGCAGCGGCTTGCAACCGCGGATTTTTGAGATAAATATCAGCAAAATAACAAGGATTCGAGATGGAAGAGTTTCTCTCTGAAGGCGTCGGGATCTCCTATGTGGTTTTCGAGCCCCGAGATCAGGATCGTAATGAGCCGATCGTGCTTATCCACGGTTTTGCCTCGACGCATGCTGTAAATTGGCTGTTCAACCAGTGGGCGAAGACGCTCACTGAGGATGGCCGTCGAGTCGTGATGCTGGACTTGCGCGGTCATGGCCGTTCGCAGAAGTTCTATGAGCCCCAAGCCTACGGCTTCGACATCATGGCCGAGGACACGCTGCGACTCATGGATCACCTCGGGATGGAGCGGGCCGATATCATGGGCTACTCCATGGGCGGTCGCGTTGCGACGCAGCTCGCGCTCACGCATCCCGAGCGCGTGCGTTCGCTCATCATGGGCGGCGTCGGCTCCAATCTGCTCGCGCCGTCGGCGCTCCTGCCCGGCATGGCCGAGGCGATGGAGGCCGACGACATTCAGGACATCGATGACCACAGCCTGAAGATTTTCCGGGGTTTCGCCGAGTCGACACGCAGCGATCTCAAGGCGCTCGCCGCCTGCGCGCGCGGCTTGCGACCAACATTTGGGCCTCAGGATTTGGCGCGGGTCGAGACGCCGACGCTGATTTGCGCCGGAACGCGCGACGACGTGGCGGGCGATCCGCATCCACTCGGCGAGCTCTTCCCGCAGGCCGACGTCATCGACATTCCCGGACGCGATCACAACCGAGCCGTCGGCGATCGGGTTTACAAGCAGGCGGTGCTCGAGTTTCTGGCGGCGCGGCCTTAGCGTTTCCAAAGATTCGGCCGCGCTTATCGCTCAAACCATTTCTTTCGAATGGACGGCGCGCTATGTCGAAGCCGAAAGGAATGCGGATGGCGTTCGCGAATTCCTCGGCGAGAGGCTCCTCCCCGGACCCCGTTTTCGCGCGCTTGCGCGCAGAAGCGGAGTCCGCGCTGAAGGCTGAGCCGGTGCTGGGGGCGCTTCTCAACGACGCCGTCCTTGCCCAGGACAGTCTCGAGGACGCCGTCGCTTATCGCGTTGCCGAGCGCCTCGCCGGCCAGGAAGTGTCGGCCGCCTCGATACGCCGCGCTTTCGCCCAATATTTCGAACGCAACGGCGACGCAGGGACGATCCTACGCGCCGATCTCCTCGCCGTTCTCGAACGCGACCCCGCCTGCACCAGGCTTCTCGAGCCGGTTCTCTACTTCAAAGGCTTCCACGCCATCCAGGCGCATCGCGTCGCCCATGCGGCGTGGCTCGGCGGGCGCAGCGATTTCGCGCTCAGCTTGCAGTCCTTGTCCTCTCAGAGGTTCCAGACGGACATCCACCCGGCGGCCCGGATCGGCCGCGGCTTTTTCCTCGATCACGCGACGGGTGTCGTGATCGGGGCGACCGCGGTGATCGAGGACGAGGTCTCGATGCTCCACGCGGTGACGCTGGGCGGCAGCGGCAAGAAGAGCGGAGAGAGGCACCCTAAGGTGCGTCGGGGCGTGCTCATCGGGGCGGGAGCGCAGGTTTTCGGCAATATCGAGATCGGCGCGGGCGCGCTCGTTGCGGCCGGCTCCGTGGTTCTGGAAGACGTGCCCCCGCACAAGACCGTCGCCGGATCGCCCGCGCGCGTCGTGGGGGACGTGACCCAGGCCGAACCGTCGCTCGCGATGGATCAGGTGCACGATGTCATCGATTTAGGGATTTAGCCGGCCGTCGCGACGCGGTTGAAGAATATGAAATCCCCGGCCAATAAGAACAAATTGATTAAACAAACCAACGCTCAGGAAGCTCCGCGTTAAGATTTCCCGATTATCATCAAAACTCATCGAGTTTCGCGCTGCGGCTTCGTCCAGAGTCCATCCGCCTCCACGGAGGGACGGGCCGGCTTCGGCGCGTCTCCGAGGCGTTCTCTTTTGCGTTCGCGTGCAGCATGAGCGAAGTCACCGCCGAAATGATCGAGAGGGGCCGCGGGAGCGATCCCAGAAGCACCGCTCAGCGCCGAAGGCGCGGCGCGACGGTGCAGCAGGCGCGCGAGCGCTTGACCACCTCCGACACCGGCCATCGCGGTTGCGACCTCGAGCTGTTGCGCGCCTACGCCTCTGCGCGGCTCGAGTCCGTTCTTTCCGCCACGACGCTGATCGTCATCGTGTGGCTCCTGAGCTATTGGTGGATGAGGTCGAGTTTCGTCCTGCTTTGGGGCGCGCTGACCTTTGCGAGCCTCATGCTTTGCTGCTGGGCCGCCAAGATCTTCGTCGCGCTCGACGATGCGAAAGTCCATCTGCGCAGATGGAGCACCCGCCTCATCGTCACAGAGTGCGTCCATGCGGCAATTTGGAGCAGCGTGGCGCTGATTGTCGCCGATTCCGACGACCCGAAAGCGCAAGTTTTTACGATTGCGATCCTCCTGCTCGTCGCCGCCTTCAATTGCGTCGTCACCGCAACGATGCCGCTCGCGGCCTATGCCGCGTCGGTTCCGATCTTCTGCGCAACGCTCTGGATCATCGGCTTTCACACCATCGGCGACGGCTCCGCGGCGACGCTCGCGCTCGTCTTCATCGCCGCGGCGCAGCTCTTCTTCGTCCTGCTGGCGCGGCGTTTCCATCAGGTTTCCTTCGAGAGCGTCTTCTACCGCTGCGAGAAGAGCGACCTCATCGCGGAACTCGAGCAGGCGAAGGCGAATTCCGACGAGGCGAGACGGCGCTCGGAGGAGGCCAATCTCGCAAAATCCCGATTCCTCGCGACGATGAGCCATGAGCTGCGCACGCCGCTCAACGCGGTTCTCGGCTTTTCCGAAGTGCTCAAGAACGAGATTTTCGGCGCGCACTCCAATCCGACCTACAAGGATTACGCCAACGACATCCATTCCAGTGGCCAGCACCTCTTGACGCTCATCAACGAGATCCTCGACATTTCCCGCATCGAGGCCGGTCGTTACGAGCTCAAGGAGGAAAGTCTTTCACTCGGCGCCATCGCGCAGGATTGCCGCCATCTGCTCGCCATCCGCGCGCAGAAGCGCGATCTCGAGATCAAGGAGCTCATCGAGCCGAACCTTCCGCGTATCTGGGCCGACGAGCGGGCCATGCGCCAGATCGTGCTCAACCTTCTCACCAATGCGATCAAATTCACGCCGCGCGGCGGGCTCATTACCATCAAGGTCGGCTGGACGAGCGCCGGCGGGCAATATTTGTCGGTCAAGGACAATGGACCCGGCATTCCGGACAATGAGATCGCGATCGTCATGTCCTCCTTCGGACGCGGCTCCCTTGCGCATAAGCACGCGGAGGAGGGCACGGGACTGGGCCTGCCGATCGTGAAGGGGCTGATCGAGCTGCACGGCGGACAATTCATGCTGCGCTCGAAGCTGCGCGAAGGCACGGAGGCGATCATGGCCCTCCCGCCCCAGCGCGTCATGGACGCGCTGCCACACATCGAGACCGACGCGAAGCCCGTTGGGCGGCCGAGCTTTGCGGGGGCCTAGATTCCCTGCGAAAATTCCTTTCGCCTGAAAGCGAGGGGCATGGATGTTTCTCCTATAGCCGCTGCTTTATGCCTTAGTGGAACTATAGGACCGAACGCATACGGAGAGTCGCAAGGCGATCACCATGTCCGATCTCAGCCAGTATACTTCGAGCGGCGGCGCCCTGACCCTTTTTTCCGGCGGACAGGACTCGAGCGTCTGTCTGGCGCTGGCGCTGTCGCGCTTCGAGCGCGTCGAGACGGTCGGGTTCGACTACGGACAGCGTCATGCGGTGGAGCTGGCGCAGCGCGCCCGCATCCGTGAGGGCCTCTCGGCGCTCTCGCCGGAATGGGGTGCGCGTCTCGGCGAGGACCACATGCTCGCCATCCCGACGCTCGGCGAAATTTCGGACACCGCCCTGACGCGCGAGGCTGAGATCGTCATGTCGGCGGACGGCCTTCCCAACACTTTCGTGCCGGGCCGCAACATCCTCTTCCTCACCTTCGCGGCGGCGCTCGCCTATCGGCGCCACATCGGCACACTCGTCGGCGGCATGTGTGAGACCGATTATTCCGGCTATCCCGACTGCCGCGAGGCGACGATCAAGGCCACGGAGCAGGCGCTCTCGCTCGGCCTCGACCGGCCCCTCGAGATTCTCACGCCTTTGATGCACATCGACAAGGCCGCGACCTGGCGGCTCGCGGAAGAGCTCGGCGGCGAGGCGCTCGTCGAGCTCATCGTCGAGGAAAGCCACAGCTGCTACCTCGGCGATCGAAGCCGGCGATTCGACTGGGGCTATGGCTGCGGCACGTGCCCCGCCTGCCAGCTGCGTGCGGCGGGCTGGGAGCGCTACCGGGCGCTCGGGGGAGGCCAGCCTTGATCGAGGCTCCGATTTAGGGCATAGGCTCCCGCAACGACGCGCTGGGCGTTCCCCGGCGGAGAGATCTATTTGCCGAGGAAAGAACGATGAAAGTCCGCAACTCCCTGAAATCCCTGCGCGCTCGCCATCGGGCGAACCAGATCGTGCGCCGCAAGGGACGCGTGTTCATCATCAATAAGGTTCAGAAACGCTTCAAGGCCCGCCAGGGCTAAGCCCTCGCCCCCGCTCGAAGACGGCTCCTCCGGAGCCTCCCTCCGGACGAGGGTCAGGGGCGCGATTCTCTCACGCGCCCTGCAGCGCGGCGACATGCGCCGCGACGGATCGGGCGAGCGCGTTGAGATGGTAGCCTCCCTCGAGGAGGGACACCACGCGCCCCTCGCAGGATTTCTCCGCCACCTCGAGCAGTCGCCGAGTGGCCTCGAAATAATCCTGCTCTTCGAGCATGAGCCCGCCGAGCGGGTCGCTCCGATGCGCGTCGAAACCCGCCGAGATCAGCAGCAGATCTGGCCGGAACGCTCTTACGCGGGGCAGGATGACGTCCTGCAAAGCCTCAGCGAAAACCTCGCCGTCCGCGCCCGCGCGTAGCGGCGCATTGACGATCGTCCCGTGCTCGCCCGTCTCTTCGCGCCATCCCGTCCCGGGATAAAAAGGCGCCTGATGCGTCGAGCAAAAGAGCACGTTGGGATCGTCCCAGAAGATCTCTTGCGTGCCGTTGCCGTGATGGACGTCGAAATCGACGATCGCCACGCGCTCCGCGCCATGGACGGCGATCGCGCTGCGCGCCGCGATGGCGACGTTGTTGAGGAAGCAGAATCCCATCGGACTCGAGACGCCCGCGTGATGCCCAGGGGGCCGCGCCACGACGAAGGCGTTTTCCGCCGTCTTTTCCATGACCGCCGCGACGGCGGCGAGCGCGCCGCCGGCTGCGAAGTAAGCGGCGTCGAGCGTGCTCGGATTCATCGCCGTGTCGGAGTTGAGCGGCGTCAGCCCTTCGCGGGGAGACGCCTTCTCCAGCGCCGAGAGATAGGCTTCGCTATGAACGCGCAACACGGCTTCCCGCGTGGCTTTCGGGGCGACGATCTTGAGAAGCTCGCTAAACCGCGAATCGCTGAGCGCTTGGTCGATGGCGCGCACACGATCAGGGCGCTCGGGATGGCCCAGCCCCATGTCGTGCTCGATGGCGCTCGGATGCGTGGCGAGAAGCGTGCGCAAGCGTTTCGCCCTTATCCGCGCCCGCCGCGCAAGGTCATGAGTTCTTGTGTCATTTCTTTTCTCCCTGACCTCCAGCCTTGGCTTCTACTGTGGCGCCAAAGACACACAAAGTGTGGCGCCGAAGCCACACAAAATTTATATTGTCCTCATGCACCTCCTAATCCGGCAAGATTGTGGTAACCACAGTTCATGCTCTCCTGCGGCGAAAAGGAGTTTCTCGATGTCGCCCTCAAAATGGTTCCTGGTTGCGCTTGGCGCAGTTTCACTCGCGGGCTGCAATGTGGCCGGCCAACGCACACCTGATCCGAGGGTTTCGGGTCGCGACGCGGAGTTTCTGGCTCTCGCGCCGAAAGCGGCGATACCGACCGAATTCGAGCGTTACCAAGTGGATTATCGCACGAGCGAGCCGGTCGGATCGATCGTCGTCGATTCTCACGCCCATTACCTCTACTACATCCTACCGGGTGGCAAGGCGATTCGTTACGGCGTCTCGACCGGCAAGGACTCGATGGGCTGGACCGGCCGCGCTTACGTCGGCGCGATGCAGGAATGGCCGCGCTGGATGCCGCCCAAGGACATGCTGGAGCGGTGGCCGCATCTGCAGCCCACCGCGGACGCGGGCGGCCTCCCTGGCGGTCCCGACAATCCGCTCGGCTCGCGCGCGCTCTACCTTCACTATCCCGACGGCCGCGACTCGATGTACCGTATCCACGGCACCAACGAGCCGGAGAAGATTGGCCAGGGCGTTTCCTCGGGCTGCATCCGCATGCGCGACATCGACGCGATCGACCTATATAGCCGCGTCAAGATCGGCACCAAGGTTCTCGTCATGTAAAGACGAGAACCGCCGTCTGGGACGGCGGCGTGAATTCATCGCTTTTTCCGCAAATGATGGAAAAGGCGAGACGGGCAGTGGCCCGGCGGGCGGCTCAACGCCTCCGCCGGGTTTTTCTTTGCGGCGCGCGAATACTTTAGGAGGTCGAAGCCGCCTGGCCGCAAGCCGCCAAGGCGTCGTCCATATGCGCCGGCGCGGGCGCCTCGACCTCGATCGCAGGCTTATCGATCTTGAGCGGCACTCTGAGGGCCCGCGCGTGGAGATGCAGTGGCGGCGCGCCAGGCTCACGGACCGAGCCGTAGACCGGATCACCGAGGATGGGCCAGCCCATCGCCTGGGCGTGGACCCGCAGCTGATGGGTGCGCCCCGTGTGAGGGCGAAGCTCGAGCCAGGTCAGCGGCGCGCCGCCGCGACCCGTTCCCCCTCCCAGCACGCGCCAGCTCGTGCGCGCCGGCAGCCCCAGAGGGTCGGTCTGCATCCACCATCCGCGCTGCGCGTCAAGGCGCGAGAGGGCCAAGTCGATCTCGCCGCTCTCCTCCGCGGGGCCTCCCTCGACCACGGCCCAATAGGTCTTCTCGATCGCGCCGCGCTTGAACAGTTTCCCCAGAAGCTCCAGCGCCTTACGATGGCGGCCGAGCACGAGGCAGCCCGAGGTGTCCTTGTCGAGGCGGTGCGCCAACGCCGGCGCGCGCGGCAGCCCGAAGGTCAACTGGCCGAAGTGATCCTCGAGGCTCGGGCCGCCTTTCGGCCCCCGGTGAACGGGCCAGCCCGCCGGCTTGTCGATGACGAGCATGAGCCCGTCGCGGTGGAGGAGGCGCGCTTGGAGATCAAGCTCGTCCGCTTGGCGGTTTTCGTGCAATATGACTAAAGCCCTCTCCCCGACGCTTTTTCAGGCGCCCATGCAAGCACATTTTCGCGCTGGGCTGAATGGTCTCCGCGCGAAGACTTTCATCCTAGGCTTCTCCCGCCGTCGAAAAAGCGTTACCTCGAAGCGGAGGGCGCGAACGAAGACGGATTCGCGTCACAGCGAGGCTCACGGATGCTCGAGATCGCGGTCCAGATGGACCCTCTGGAAAAGATCAACTTTTCCGGCGACTCGACCTTCGCCATGATGCTGGAAGCTGCCCGTCGCGGCCACAGGCTCTGGTTCTACACGCCCGACCGCCTCTCGCTCGAGGACGGGCGGCCCAAGGCCTTCGCACAGGAAATCTCCGTGCGCGACGAGCCGGGAAATTATTACACGCTCGGAGAGACTCGCGAGCTCGACCTCGCGGAGGTGGACGTCGTGCTGCTGCGACAGGACCCGCCCTTCGATCTCGCCTACATAACCTCGACGCATTTTCTGGAGCGCATCTCGCAGCGCGTGCTCATCGTCAACGATCCCGCGCATGTCCGCAACGCGCCGGAAAAGCTCTTTGTCACCGAGTTCCTCGACCTCATGCCGCCGACGCTGATCACACGCGACAAGTCCGCGATCGAGCGTTTTCGCGCACGGCATGGCGAGATCGTGATGAAGCCGCTCTATGGGCACGGCGGCGCGAGCGTCTTCAAGGTTGGCCCCCGCGACCCGAACTTCGGATCACTCTACGATCTTTTCGCGACGACCTTCCGCGAGCCCTGGGTCGTGCAGCGTTTCCTGCCGCAAGTCGCCCAGGGCGATAAGCGCATCCTGCTCATCGATGGCGAGGCGCTGGGGGCCGTGAACCGCGTGCCGGCGCAAGACGACATCCGCTCCAACATGGTGCGCGGCGGCGCCGCATCGGCGACAGAGCTAACGGCGCGCGAGCGCGAAATCTGCCGCCGTCTTCAGCCGGCGCTCGTCGCGCGTGGCCTCCTTTTCGTCGGCATCGACGTCATCGACGGCTGGCTGACCGAGATCAACGTCACCTCTCCGACCGGACTGCGGGCGCTCGTGAAGCACGGCGGTCCTGATCTCTCCTCGACACTCATCGACGTGATCGAACGGCGTCGAGGCCAACAGCAAGCGAGCCGATGATGGACGCGCGCCACATTCCGCCTTTTGCGGCCCTTTCCGCTCCGCTGGGGTCGTTCGTCGACCTGAAGGCGCTGGGAGCAGAGCTCGATGCGCGCATCGCGGCGATCTTTGCGGAGACGCCGGCGCCGGCTGCGGCGCGCCCCGCGGTCGTCGATGAGTTTCGTGCGGCGCTCGAGGAGGGTCGCGACCACGCGAGGCGCGCGCTGGAAGGCGGCGGCAAGGGTCTCGCTTGCGCGCGCTTCCTCTCCGATCTCGAGGATGAGCTGATCCGCGCGATCTACCGCTATGTCATCCGCTACGTGCATGTCGCCGACAATCCGGAGGTAGAAGGAAGACTGACCATCGTCGCGGTCGGCGGCTATGGCCGTGGCGCGCTGGCCCCGGGTTCCGACATCGATCTCCTTTTCCTGCTCCCAAGCAAGCAAACGCCTTGGGGCGAGAGCGTCGCCGAGGCGATCCTCTATGTACCTGTGGGATCTACGACAGAAGGTTGGTCACGCCTCACGTTCCATCGCCGAATGCATGAGTTATTCGAAGACCGATATGACCATCCGCACGACGCTGATCGAGTCGCGCTTCCTTCTCGGCAATGCGCAGCTCTTCGAGGAGCTGCTCGCTACCTTCGACCGGGAGATCATGCGCGCCGGGGCGCGCGAATTCGTCGGCGCGAAGCTCGAAGAGCGCAACCTCCGCGTCGCCCGCGCCGGCGCCTCACGCTATCTCGTCGAGCCGAACGTCAAGGAAGGCAAGGGAGGACTGCGCGATCTCAACACGCTCTTCTGGATCGCCAAATATGTCTATCGCGTGCGCGAGGCGCGCGATCTCGTCGGCGTCGGCCTCCTGACGAGCGCCGAGATGAGCCTGTTCGAGCGCTGCGAAGAGTTCTTGTGGCGGGTGCGCTGCCATCTGCATTTCGCGACGGGACGAGCCGAGGAGCGGCTCTCGTTTGAAATGCAGCCGAGGCTCGCCAATCGCCTCGGCTATCGCGATCGCGCCGGACTGTCGCGGGTCGAGCGCTTCATGAAGCATTATTTTCTCGTCGCCAAGGATGTCGGGGATCTCACGGCGATCGTGTGCGCTGCGTTGGAGTCGCGTCAGGCGAAGCCGCCGGCCATTCTCGATCGGATGTTCGGCTCGTTGCGCCGACGCAAGGTCAGTAACCTGCCCGAGGATTTCACGGTCGATTTCGATAGGCTGAACACGCGCGGCGACGCCGTGTTCGCCAAGGACCCGGTCAATTTCATTCGGCTCTTCTGGCTCGCCGACCAGCTGAGCCTGCCGCTCCACCCCGACGCCCTGCGCGGCGTGACGCGCAATCTGCGCCGCATCGACGCAAATCTGCGCGCCAACCCGGAGGCGAACCGGCTGTTTCTGGAGCTCCTGCTCTCGCGCAACACAACCGAGGCGGTGCTCCGCAAGATGAACGAAACGGGCGCGCTGGGGCGATTCATTCCCGATTTCGGGCGCGTCGTCGCGATGATGCAATTCAACATGTATCATCACTACACGGTCGACGAGCATCTGTTGCGCGCGGTTGGCGTGCTCTCCGATCTGGAAGCGGGACGACTCCCCGAATTTGGGCCGCTGGTTGCGGAAATCCTGCCAAAAATCCTCAACCGCAAGGTTCTCTACCTGGGCCTGCTGCTGCACGACATTGCCAAAGGCCGAAAGGAGGACCACTCCAAAGCCGGACGCGACGTGGCGCTCGCGCTTTGCCCGCGACTGGGCTTCACCCCAGGTGAGGCCCAGACCGTCGCCTGGCTCGTCGAACATCATCTGCTCATGTCGATCGTCGCGCAGAACCGCGACATCAGCGATCCACGCACGATCGAGACCTTCGCGTCCGTGGTGCAGAGCCTCGAGCGCCTGAAGCTTCTCTTCGTGCTGACCCTTTGCGACATCGCGGCGGTCGGCCCCAATGTCCTCGACGCCTGGAAGGTGCAGCTGTTGCGCCAGCTCTACTGGGAAACGGAGGTCGTGCTCGGCGGCGGCCATTCCGCGGTCGACCGCAGGAGCCGGGTGGCCGCCTCGAAAGCGGAGCTGCGCGCTGCGCTGTCCGACTGGAGCGACGAGCAATTCGAGGCCTACGCAAGCCGCCATTACCAAGCTTACTGGCTGAAGATGGACCTGCCCCACAAATTGCGCCACGCGGAGCTGTTGCAGGGACTCCCTTTGGATCGCCCGCCATTGGCCGCCGCCGTCGCGCTCGACAAGACGCGCGGCGCGGTCGAATTGACCGTCATCGCGCAAGATCATCGGCGCCTTCTGTCGACCGTCGCGGGCGCTTGCGCCGCAAGCGGCGCGAATATCGTGGACGCGCATATTTTCACCACCGCGGACGGGCTCGCCCTCGACACGATCTTGTGCTCGCGCACCTTCGAATTCGACGAGGACGAGATGCGGCGTGGCGGCCGCATCGCTCACTATCTGAACAAGGCGCTGCGCGGCGAGATCGTCATCTCGGAGGCGATCCGCGCGCGATCGAATCAAACATCCCCGGCTTCGGCCTTCACGATCGCGCCGGAGGTCCTGATCGACAATGCGATCTCCGCCGATTGCACGGTGATCGAGGTCTCGGGGCTCGATCGCGAGGGCCTGCTCTTCGAGCTCACGAACGCCATCTCCAAACTCAGTCTCAACATCATCTCCGCCCATGTGACGACCTTCGGCGAACGAGCCGTCGACACTTTCTACGTCAAGGATTTGACCGGAGACAAAATCGTCGCTCCGTTCCGCCAGGGGACGATCCGGCGCAATCTCATCGAGGTCTTCGCCGCGAAAGGCGACAAGCGGGCGACCCGAGGCGCGACACCGCAACGCCTGGGGCAAGGCTCGCCGTCTTGATTTTCCGGCTTCAGCCCTGATATCCGGAGCTAGAGTGAACGGGAACCTTTCAAGATGAACGACGACAACGGCGAAAACCTTCCTCATCAGGGCGATGCGGCCAAGACTGAGACGCCTGCCGGCGAAACGCCGACTGTAGGGGCCGCATCCGTCGACCCTGCAGCCGAGCTGGAGGTGGCGCGCTCCGAACTCGCCAGCGTGAAGGATCGTCTGCTACGCACGCTCGCGGAGATGGAAAACCTGCGTCGTCGCACCGAGAAAGAGGTCGCGGACGCGAAGCTCTACGGCGTCACGAGTTTTGCCCGCGAAAGCTTGGCGCTGGCCGATAATTTGCGCCGCGCGATCGCGGCCTTTCCCGCGAAGGCCAAGGAAGAGCTCGAGCCGCATGTCGCGGCGCTCATCGAGGGCGTTGAGCTCACGGAGCGCGATTTTCTCTCGCGCCTTGCTCGTTTCGGCGTGAAGAAGATGGATGAGGGGGACAATCGCTTCGACCCCAATAAGCACGAAGCGCTCTATGAGATTCCCGACGAAAGCCGCCCCGCCGGCACCGTCGCGCAATGGGTCGAGCCCGGCTACATGATCGGCGAGCGCGTGCTGCGCCCCGCCAAGGTCGGGGTCACAAGGGGCGGGCCGAAGGCTTAAGAGAGAATCTCCGCCAGGCGCGGCCGTCGATTTTCTCGCGCTTCCCGCGAGAAAGCTCCTCGCCACAGCCGATCCGTCTCGCCGATCAAGCTGAAAATTGACGCAAAAAAATGCGCCTGAGGATGGACCTCAGGCGCGATTGCCGAACGTTGCGCCGAGAGCGCAGCGAGCGCTCTTACGCCGCCGCAGCAGCTTCGCCGAGCTTCTTCGCGATCTCGCGCTTCAACTCCCGGGCGTTCTGAGACAGCTCCTCCTCGCGCGCCTTGGCAAGAAACGCGTCGAGACCGCCGCGATGCTCGACCGAGCGCAGCGCCGCCGCCGAGATGCGCAGGCGCACCGCGCGCGCGAGCGCGTCCGAGACGAGCGTCACATTGACGAGATTGGGCAGGAAGCGCGTGCGCGTCTTGCGGTTCGAGTGGCTGACGAGATTGCCGGACTGGACGCCCTTGCCAGTCAGTTCGCAACGTCGCGACATGGTTCTTTCCTTTCGAGACGCTCGCAAGGTCCGGGGCGGAGAGCGCCGCGCGTGGGCCTTGGAACGAGAAACGTAAAAAAGGCCCGCGCGCGAGGCTCGAGCCATTCGATGGCGCGCTTATAAGGGAGGAAGGCCGCCGCCGTCAACGGCGCGTGCGACGTGGCAAGGCAAACCGGCGAAGTCGCCATGGTCTTCTCCGCACTTCGGTCTAAGTAGCGGGCGCCCGGCGTTCATCAGCACTGCGGCCAGAACAAGGTTCCCAGCACGACGGCCCAGATCGCGCCCCAGCCGATCCAGGTGGCGTTGGGATGCTCTACCTGCCATTCCAGGATTTGCTTCAGAATGGGCATGCAGCGTCCCCCACGGCTCGGCGCGCAGCCGACCCACGGGCCAGCGTCGGCAATGCAGAGTGCTGCAAATGGCGGCGCAAGGGAAGCCCCGAGGAAACGGGGATGCGACGAGAGCCGCTTTGGCGCCGCCTGCTTGCTCCTGCCCCGCCCCTCCTGTATGACGCGCGCTCTAAAGGCCTCGTGGCGGAGTGGCTACGCAGAGGACTGCAAATCCTTGTACGGGGGTTCGATTCCCTCCGAGGCCTCCACTTAAAATTCACTCATTGAGGCGCGAATTGACCCTCCATAATTCGTGCTGTCTCTTGCTGTAAGCGCATTCCTCTGATTTCCAATAGCTTACAAAGAGACTCGGCGACTCCGCGCGATCGTTGCAACATGAACGCGACCGGGGGCCTCGTTGCAGGCATCGGCGCCGGTCTTGAGTTGGCGACCCCTACGCCCGCCTCCGCGGCAATAAAGCGAGACTTCACTGGACGGCGCGAAAGCGACGGCACTGAGTTTGCTGATCGCCTCCTGGTCGCTGCTCGCGGTCCCCGGACCGCCTGACGCTGTCGAAGCGCCTGCATGCTTCGATCCGGGCGAGGAACATGACGCCGTGTCCAGAACGATGCGGGCGGAGATCGTCGGGAACCGTCACCGATCCCTCTTCGCTCGCTTCGATGATTCCTGCGCATTTGAACCGCCAAGAGATCGAAGCGCAGAAGCTCTCGACGACCAGCTTTTGCCCTGACTTTTATTATCACCTTTGGAATATTAGCATACAAGCAATAATGTGTACATTGTCGAGGCTAATTGTGTTGATAACCACGAGATTGATATTCGTTTGATACGGTTAATTGTACATATAATGAGAACTTTTACCTAGACAGGTCGGCGAATTTCTTCTAGCATCCTCAGCATAGGAGCGTCCCAAGGAAAATTCGATCTGCAATGCTACATCGACCCGCGCCAGTTCCACTGTATTTTTCTCTCGGACTCGCATTGTCCTTTTTTCTTGGTTTGAAGCTACATGACGCCATCAGCCGCATGCTGCATCCCAGCGTGCAGCCAGCGGTTTATAGCTTCAACGTTCAGTTCCTGGAGAAATTTCCACCGAAGGGCGACATAGCTTTTGTCGGCGATTCCCATGTCGCGCGGGCAGACTGGAACGCCCTCATGGGTCGCTCGGACATCGCCAATTTCGGCATCAGCGGCGACGGAACCAAAGGCGCTCTCAAGCGTCTGGATTCGGTGATCGGTTCTGGTGCAAAGCAGGTCGTTATATTGATTGGCGTTAACGATCTTATCGAAGGGAGGAGCCCCGACGATATCAGCAATGACATCCGTCAGATCATTCAGATGCTTAAACCGCATTCAAACATAAGTCTTGTTTCTATCATGCCGACCTCAGGGAGCTACGCATACCTCAATGGCAATGTGGGGACGGTCGACGAACAACTCCGCTCCATATGCATTCATGAATGCAAATTCATTGACGCAACCAAAATTCTTGGCGACCAGGAACTAGACAGAAAATATTCGCTGGATGGTTTGCACCTCAATGTCGATGGATACGCACAACTTTCGAAACTGCTCACTCGCGATCTGTTCAATTAGATGCCGCCCCCTAGCGGCCGTCACTCACGCGAACATGAAATCCACCCCGTTGAACAAGCAATGAATGATGCGCGTTGCCGCCTTCCACGCTAAAATGTTAGCGGTTGGGACGGTGAACGGAATGCGGTCGAAAGAACGAGAGATCTATCTTGCCGGCCCTGACGTCTTCCTTTCGGACGCGCTCGAGCTTGGCCAGCGGAAAAAAGCCCTTTGCAAGGAGCACGGTTTCCTCGGGCTCTTGCCCCTCGATAATGAATCGGGGCCTATTCCAGCGAGCGAGCGGGAAGACTGCTTCGTGTACCGCGCCAATCTCGCCATGATAAGAGCCGCGGATGCGGGTATCTTCAATTTAACCCCCTTCCGGGGCGTGAGCGCCGATCCGGGGACTGTGTTCGAGCTCGGCGTCATGATCGGTTTGGGAAAACCGGTATTCGGTTATTCGAACGATAGCGAGGATCTTCTGGCGCGAACGCGACAAGCCGAAGTTCTCACGGTCGACGATGGCGTTTGGCGCGACCAAAACGGCATGCAGGTCGAGGATTACGGCAATGCGGACAATCTCATGATCGACGGATCGCTTGCCGCGCGGGGACATCCGATGGTCCGGCGCTCGCCGCCACGCAGCCAGCGCTATCGCGATTTCGGCGGTTTCGAGGAATGCCTTCGCATGGCGAGAGAGGCCTTCGCACTGGCGCGCCCGGCCGAGGCGCCGAAAATTCATCGTCGCGCCGGCTAACGCCAGGCTTCGTCGGCCCAGCCGTAAAACTGATGACCGCTCAAAGCACAGCGCCCAGCCCTCCCCGGCTCGCCTTTCTCCCCGAGGTGCTGCTCGTCTTCCTGCGCCTGGGTCTGACGAGCTTCGGCGGGCCGATCGCGCATATCGGCTATTTTCGCGCCGAATTTGTCGAGCGCCGCAAGTGGCTCGACGCCGAAACCTTCGCCGATCTCTTCGCGCTCTGCCAGTTTCTCCCCGGCCCCGCGAGCAGCGAGCTCGGCGTCGCCATCGGCATGACGCGCGCGGGGTATCTCGGAGGTCTCGCCGCCTGGATCGGCTTCACCGCGCCCTCGGCGCTGGCGATGATCGCCTTCGCCTATGGAATCGGCCTCGTCGCGCATCCCGAGACGATGGCCTTTCTGCACGGGCTGAAAATTCTCGCGGTCGCGGTGGTGGCGCAAGCGGTCTGGGCCATGGCGAAAAGTCTTTGTCCCGATCGCGAGCGCGCGACGCTCGCCGTTGGCGCGGCGATTCTCGTCCTCGCCTTTCCTTCCGCACAGGGGCAGATCGCCGCGATCCTTCTCGGCGCCTATCTCGGCTGGCGCTTCCTACCGGCAGAGGTCAAGCCTCCGCCAGCGGCGCCGCTGGCGCCGCTGGTCTCCCGCCCCGTCGCGGCGGGCGCGCTCGTGCTGTTCTTCCTGCTCCTTGTGCTGCCCTCCTTCGCGGCGAGCGTGACGGGAGACCGCGCGACGCTGCTCTTTGCGAATGTCTACCGCACCGGCGCGCTCGTCTTTGGTGGCGGCCATGTCGTGCTGCCGCTGCTGCAGGAGGCCGTTGTGCAAACCGGCTTCGTCGGCAAGGAGGCGTTTCTCTCGGGCTATGGCGCAGCGCAGGCCGTGCCCGGGCCGCTCTTCAGCTTCGCGGCATTTCTGGGCGCCGTCGCCGACGCCCCGCTTTCCGGCTGGCGCGGCGGACTCTTCTGCCTCGTCGCGATCTACCTGCCGTCCTTCCTGCTGCTATTCGCCGCTCTGCCCTTTTGGGAGCGGTTGCGCCGGGAGCCGCGGGCGCAGGCGACGCTCAAAGGCGTCAACGCCGTCGTCGTCGGCCTCCTCGCCGCCGCGCTCTACGCGCCGGTATTCACGACCGCGGTCCGCACGCCGGGCGACTTCGGCCTCGCGCTCATTTGCTGGCTGCTGCTGGACATCTGGCGCGCGCCGCCGGTGGTCGTCGCGCTTTTTGCGGCGCTCGCGGCCGAGGCGCTCGGGCTCTTGCGCTATTTCTTTCTAATCGGGTGAATTGACGCAAACCGTCCTTGTGGATGCGACACAAGGGGCCTTCTCGCCCTGCAGCGGCGAGCCATTCCGGTTGACCTTCAGGCCGTCGCCGGGAGAATCCAGTTATGCCAGCAGCGCGGTTCGTCCTGCAGGTTCAATGCCCGACTAATGTGCTGTTGAATCGCGTCACATTGAATTTCGGACACGCGCGATCTCTGTCTGCAGACAGGACAGCGTATCCATCGGATTCCGTCGCGGTCGTAGGTATCAGCACCGACACCGCATTCAGCGCAGAAGATTGACTTCGGAGTTTGCACAGCCGTCTCTACGCTCGGAAGTCCCAGAAGCTCTTGGAGATGGCTCAGGCGGGCGGGTTTCGACAGATGGCCGTCAAAACCGGCCTCTCGCATTCGGGCGCCCCTTTGCTCTTCACCGAATCCGGTCAAGGCCACCAGCTTTGACCTTCTCCCTGCCCGGAATTCCCGCATCCGGCGGGCGGTCTCAAACCCGTCCATTTCCGGCATGGAGAGATCAAGAAACACCAGCTCGGGCTCGAACTCCGCGCAGATTTGAAGCCCCTCCGCGCCGCTGTGTGCGACCCGAACTTCCGTACCCAAGAACTTGAGCAAGAAAGCCAGGGACTCAGCCACTTCGGGCAGGTCGTCGATCACAAGAACGCGCCGCCGCGTTTCCCGGCGCAGGCGCGCGCTTCTCGGAGCGGGCGCTTGCGTCGCCGCCTCTTGTAGCAGCGACGGCCGCCCGGAAGGGGTGCGGCGGATGCAGGAGCTACGCATCAGATCGTCGACGAAGCGGACAAGATCATCGACCTGTCCCCCAATGGTGGCCAGCAAGGGGGTAACGGACGGCGGCTCGTAGCTTTCGAGCTTGCGCAGGGCGTCCAAGCTGTTGCGGACGGACGCGAGAGGGTTTCGCAATTCTTGCGCAAGCGTGGCGAGAAATTCGTCCTTTGCGAGGTCAGCTTCCGAGACGCGCCGTAGGTGCTCCTCGCTCTCGCGAAGCGCTGCCTCGACCTCTTTGCGCTCGGAGATATCGATATTCACGCCGCACCACTCGACGATCTCGCCGCTTTCGTCGCGGACCGGCAAGGCCCGCCCGCTCATCCAGCGCCATTTCCCGTCGTGACGGCGGACCCGATGCTCGCTAGCGAAAGGCTCGCCGCGCTGCACCGCCTCTCGCCACGCCGACGCCCACGCAGTAAAGTCCTCGGGATGCACGGCTTTGGTCCAGCCGTAGCCCCGCATCTCCTCTGCGCTCATCCCGGTGAACGCGATCCAATCGGGCTGCGGCTCGACATGCAGCCCCGAGGAGGGACAGGACCAAGTGACGACGCCGGCTGCGGCGAACTGCGCGCGAAGATGAAGCTCTGTCCTTTTTTGCGCTGGCGCGGTGGGCCCTTGCAGGGTGTTATATTCTGTCATTTTCGACTCATTGCCGAAGGTGGCCTCGCGCCCTCCGCCTCGCAAAAACTAAGTATTTATACTTAGCGCCGCGGTGAACCGCTCCTAAGTATAACGCGCATTGTCAAATTGACTAGAGGCGCAAGCGACGCTTTGGCGCTCTGCCGGTTGCTTGAACGCGGCAGAGACTTGCACGGCTTTAAATGATAAGCTTCCGGAATGGAGCGAGCCGTTATCGAGAAGTGGCTGGCGCAGTGTGAAGCGCATGCAACGCTTGGCGAACGCCATGTCGATCAGCAACGGGCGCTCATTTTGAAGCGAGAGGCGCGCGGTCTTGATTCATACAACGAAAGAGCATTGCTGAAGCTGTTCGAGGAGCTTCAAGCCGAGCATGTCGCACACCGGGACCGTCTCCGTAGTGAACTCAACTCTTTGAAGTAGTCATTTTGGGGGGCGATCGGCGCGAGCATTGGACACGGCGCCCATACCGAATCCCGCTACGATGCCGCCCCAGCGCCGGGACTGCTTTCAGGATTTCAATCGACAGGATCCGAAACCGCGGCATCCACCATCTCGCGCGCCTCTCGTATGATCGCGTCGAGATGCGCTTCGTCCTTGAAACTCTCGGCGTAGAGCTTGTAGATCGGCTCGGTTCCCGACGGCCGCGCAGCGAACCAGCCGTCGCGTGCGATCACCTTGAGGCCGTCGATCGGCGCATTATTGCCGGGGGCGCGGCTGAGCTTGGCGACAATGGGCTCGCCGGCCAAAGACGATTCCCTGACGGCGTCGGGCGACAGGCTTTTCAGCTTCGCTCTCAGCGCGCTCGACGCCGGCGCGTCGATGCGCGCATAGCACGGCGCGCCGAATTCCGCCGTCAGCTCCCGGTAGTAATCTCCGACGTCCTTACCCGTGCGCGCCGTGATCTCCGCCGCGAGCAGGTCCATGATCAGACCGTCCTTGTCGGTCGTCCACACGCTGCCGTCATGGCGCAGAAAACTCGCGCCCGCGCTTTCCTCACCGCCAAAACAGCAGCTTCCATCGAACAGCCCCGGCACAAACCATTTGAAGCCGACAGGGACCTCGTAAAGTCGGCGATTCAGCTTCTGCACCACCCGATCGATCATGCCGCTGCTGACAAGGGTCTTGCCCACTGCGGCCTGGGCCGGCCAGTGGGGACGATGCGTCAGCAGGTAATGGATGGCTGAGGCCAGATAATGATTGGGGTTCATCAGTCCCGACGATGGCGTGACGACACCATGCCGATCCGAATCCGGGTCATTGGCGAAGGCGACGTCGTAACGATCCTTGAGCCCGACGAGACTCGCCATCGCATAGGGACTGGAACAGTCCATGCGGATCTTGCCATCGTGATCGACGGTCATGAAAGAGAAAGTCGGATCGATCTTCGGATTGACGACGGCGATATCCAGCTTGTAGACCGCGTTGATCGGCTCCCAATAGTGCACGGCGGCGCCGCCGAGCGGGTCGACGGCGAGCTTGAGACCGGCGGCGCGAATGGCCTCCATATCGACGACGTTGCGCAGATCGTTGACGTAGGGCAGCACAAAATCGTCCTGCCGCGTCGTGTCTGCGGAGAGGGCCGCGGCAAAACCCAGCCGTTTCACATCGGCATTGCCCTTGCGCAACATGTCGTTGGCCCGGTTCTCGATCCATCGCGTCACGTCGCTATCGGCCGGACCGCCGTGGGTGGGATTGTATTTGAACCCGCCGTCCTCCGGAGGGTTGTGCGAGGGGGTGATGACGATGCCGTCGGCGAGACGCTCGACCCGCCCGCGGTTGTGAACAAGGATCGCCCGCGAGATCACGGGGGTCGGCGTGACTCCGTCGTTCTGCTGGATGACGACGTTCATGCCATTGGCGGCGAGGACCTCGAGCGCGGTGCGCTGGGCAGGCCCGGAAAGCCCATGCGTATCTTTTCCCATGAACAGCGGGCCGTCGACGCCCTGCTCCCGCCGATAGTCGCAGATGGCCTGGGTGATGGCGAGGATATGCGCTTCTGTGAATGAGCCGCGCAGCGAGGAGCCACGATGCCCGCTGGTCCCGAAGCTGACCCGTTGCTCAGGATCGTCGAGATCGGGCCGTCGTTCGAAATATTCCCTTTCAAGGCGAGCCAGATCGACCAGCAGCTCCTTTGGGGCCGGCTTGCCGGCAAGCGGTGAAATGGTCATGCATCGATCCTTTTCGTGACGCCGCGCGCGGCTTCGCTCTTTAGGTCGCAGCGTCAGATTGGGCAATCTTGTGTTCGCCGGAGAAGGTCCCGCCGCCCACACATTCCGATAGCAACGCCCACCCATCCGCGGCTATCGGCGAAAGACACGACAATCTCAGCTTCAATTGCAATGTCAATGAAGCCTAATTCGAATGGCGCTCTGACACGCGATCCCCGGCTACGAACCCCGCCGAACATGCGGTGACGTGCTCAGCCGCGGCGGTCGGCAGGCATGCTGAGACCGGACCGGAGGTTGCTACTTCCCGAACACAGCGAGTCATTTCCGGGCAAAAACTACCTCGATTTTCATAGGCGTAGCTTATTCAAGGGGTGAATCGTGCGGTGGCGCGTTGCACTCTCTCCCCTTGGCTTTGGCCGGACAACCAGGCGACAAGCGCGGGCACGACGGGGCAAGGTTTGCAGTTCCCGGTAGGAAGGTTTTGACCCCATCTCCACTCTGTCTCGTCAAAGGAAGCGCCCATGGCAAATTCGAAGGCGTCTCAAGTCCAATTTGAAAGCGGGGGAAATCTCAAGTTCGGTCGCTTCGAGATTATCGAATGGATGTGCGAGACCCCCAAGGGCGAGCCGGGGCTCAATGAAGACCGTCTCATCATGAATGATCGCTTCGTCGCGATCGTCGATGGGGCCACGGTCTCGGGCTTGATCAATGGCGTGTCCGGAGGAATTGTCGCCTCCCGCGCCGTCGAGGACGCGCTCGAGCTCCTGCAGGCGGATGCGACGGTGCATGAATTCGTCGACGCCGCAAATTCGCTCTTGAGCGAGCGAACGAGAGGATTGCTCGACCAGGGAGCCACCCCGCCTTTCGCCGCCGCAGTGGTTTGGAGCAGCACAAGAAGGGAAATCTGGCGCATCGGCGATTGTCACTTTCGCATCGATGAGAAGGATTACATCGGGGAGAAGGAAGTCGACCGCGTGGCGTACGCCTTCCGCTGCGGCGTCGTCCGCGCACGCCTCGCGCTCGGCTTGACGACCGTGGACGCGGAGAGAAAAATCGCCGCTCTCGACCAGCCCTATCGGCCTCTCGTTATGGTCCAACATGCGTTCATGAATTTGGATAGCGACGATCCCATGGCCTATGGGGCAATAAATGGCTCCCCCATTCCGCGTCGATTTATCGAAAAAATCGACGCCTCTCAGGCGAAGCAGATCGTTCTGTGCTCGGACGGTTTCATAAAGCCCTATCCCAGCCTGCAAGGGGCGATCCTGGAAACGAAAAGGCTCAGCGAAGTCGACCCGCTTTTGATCTACCACTATGACGGCTCCCGCCCCTTCGCAGCGGGCGGCGCGCTGTTCGACGATACGAGCTATGTGCGCTTTGATGTAAGTTGATAATTTCACAAAACGGCGGAACGCCGATATGCAGAAGACCCGCTCAGAGATCGCTTTCGAACGTTGGCTTGATGCGAACGGGCTGGCATGGCGTAGCGTCCCGACAGGTCCTACCCGGACACCGGACTACGCCGTCGCTCTGCATCCGAACGAAGAGATTATTTTTGAGGTCAAGCAGATCGAAACAGAACGAAGTTGGCAAGCCGACGATGTCCATGGGGGCGAAGTGGGAGCGCGGGTGCGGGCACTGATTAACCGTAGCAAAGCGCAAATACAAGCCGCGTCAAAGCGCGGAAATCCGACAGTATTAGTCGTCTTCAATGCCTACGACCCGCTGCAGTTATCTGGCACCGAGGACCACGATTTCCTCCACGCGATGTATGGCGCACTCACGCTGCAGCTCGGCGTTGAAAGTCGGACGATCATCCGGCACTTCCTTGGAAAGGGCAAATCGCTTCAGGCTACCAAGAACACGTCTTTCAGTGCCCTTGCTCGGCTAAAGGAGAGCGGTCGCGAAACGCAGATCACCGTGACGCTCTTTGAAAACATCCACGCCGCCGTCCCCATAAACTACGACTCGCTGCCGCCATGCTTCGAGGTAGTCCGCTACGGACCCTCAGAAGCGCTGCGCACTAAATAACTGCCCAACGCAGCATTTCTGATGGGGCTGCCTGAAATCAACAGACCTTAACATTTACCGCCCGCTGCGTGAGGCCGTCCAGCGACCGCCGCAATAATCGCTGCCAGACGACCAGGCGCCCTTGCCGCTGGAGCCGGCGAGCCTCCCGACCGCGCGGGAGACATGGCCGTTCGCATCGGTGAAGCGCGCGACAAAGGTGCCGTTCCCCTCGACATAGCCCCAGGGCTGCGAGGCGCCGCCATTGGCCGAGACGACACGGCCGCCCTGGATCGTCACGTCGCGCGGTTCGAGCTGCGGGCAATTGCCGGCCGTCGTGGAAGAGTTGAAGGTCCAGAGGCCGTCGGCGCGGCCTCCCGAGGGTCCGTCGCCGCTTTGCGAGGAACGCCGCGCCAGGGCCGGGCCGGCGGCGAGAAGAACGAGCGCGGCGATCGACGCCGCCGATAAGAGGGAACGCGTGGTCACAGGGCCTCCTCGAGCGCGCGCTGCAACAAGGCGAGCATGTCGCAGCCCACGAAGATGAATTTCTCCACGCCCCCCGCGCGCAGCTCCTGTTCCAGATCGCCCGGGCGGCCGGCGAGATAGAGTGTCGCGCCGGCGCCCCGCAGCGCAAGCGCGGCAGGCTTTGCTGCGTCGCAGTAAATCGCGTCGGACGAGCAAAGACAAGCGAGTTTCGCGCCGCTCGTGCGAAAAGCTGCGACGATTTCCGCGCTGTCGTCCGTCACGGGGCCGAAGACCGCCTCGACGCCGCCAGCCTCAAAAAAGTTCTTGGCGAAATTCGCCCGCCCCGTAAAGGCAGCGATCGGGCCGAGCGTCGCGAGGAATATGCGCGGCCGCGCGCCCGTCTGGGCGAGATGCGCGTCCGACCGCCGGCGCAGCGCCTCGAAGGGCTCGGAGAGCCGCGCCGGGACAAGCGTTTTTGCGCCCGCGGGCGCCTCGCCCGAAGCCGTAACGTCGAAGGGAGCGAGCACCGACAGCGGCTTCTCGGCGATGTCGGGAAATTCGTTCGCGCCGGTGATCTTCTCCTTGGCGCGGGCGACGGCGGCGGCGCGGTTTTTCGCGATCTCGGCGATCTCCGCCTGGAAGCGCCCGACTTCCAGGGCCTTCGGCAGGCCGCCCTCGCTCTCGATCTTGCGGAAGGCGTCCCAGCCGCGCTCGGCGAGGGCCTCGGTGAGGGCCTCGAAGCCGCCCGCGCCGGCGCTCGGATCGTCGACGACATGCAGATAGCTCTCGTCCTGCAGCACGAGCTGCGTGTCGCGGGCGAGGCGGCGCGCGAAGGCGTCCGGCGCCCCGAGCGCCTGGGTGAAGGGCAGCGCCGCGACGGCGTCCGCTCCGCCCACGGCGGCGGAAAAGACCGCGACGGTCACGCGCAGCAGATTGCTCCATGGATCGCTCGCGCTCATCACGCGCCATGCCGTCTCGGCGTGAATCAGCGCGGGCTCCGGCTGGAGGCCGCAGGATTCCTCGACCTTGGCCCAGAGCCGGCGCAGCGCGCGCAGCTTCGCCACGGAGGCGAACTCGTCGGCGTCGACCGCGAGGCGGAAAAGGATCAGGCGGCGCGCCTCCTCCACGCTGAGGCCCGCGTCGGTCAGCGCCCGCAGATAGGCTATGCCTGCCGCGAGCGCGAAACCCAGCTCCTGCGCCTCGGTCCCGCCAGCGGCGTGGACGACGCGCGCGTCAGCGGCGACGACGCCCTGCTTGTAGCCCGCGCCCGCGAAGCGCCGGGCCCTTTCGCCGAGGCGTTTCGCCCAGTCGTCGCCGCGAGGACCGAAGCGCAGCGCGAGGCCGAGCGGATCCAGGCCGAAGAGCACTTGCGTGATCGAGGGCTCGATGTGGAGCCTCTGGACGAGCCGCGCCACGGCCTCCGGGGCCTGCGGCGCGAGGTTCGAATCTTCGAGCGCGACCGGCAGGCCCCAGTCGATGCGCACTTTTTCGAAGAGATGCGCGATCGCCGCGTCGCTGGCGCTGGCGAGCGCCGTCCCATAGGCGCCGAGCGCGCCACGAAATACGAGCTGAAGGCCGTCCACGCCGCCTTCGAGATCCTCGAGCGCCTGGACGTTGGCTTTCTCCGCGTCGGCGAGATCGACCCTGGCCAGAACCGCCCAACGTCCGGGCGTCTTGCGGAGGGCGCGCGGACCGGGTGCCGCAGCCGGCGGATAGAGCGGCTCGATCTTGCCGCCGTCGTAGGTTTTCGCGATGAGCTTCTCGAAGGTCCCGCCCTTGAGAGCGCGATCGACGGCGTTGCGCCAATGGTCTTCCGCCGCCTGCGGGAATTCTCCGCCGAGGCCCTTATCGTCAAACGTCATGCCCATAGCCCGGATTTAGCCTTCGTCCGCCGACTTTTGGCACGAACCGCGCCGATGGCCAATCCCACGCGTCGCCGCAGGGATGGGAGCTTGGAAGCAGGGCCGATCCCCGCGCCGCCGAAAAGAGAAAAGGAGGGCAAGACAGGTTGATCCGCTCCGTGTCGCCGGCCTCGAGCCCTTCGCGCTCCTTGCAGGTAGTCTGCATCATTCCGAGGAGAATCTGGGAGGACATGGGCGTCGTGAGCAGCGCGCAGCAAATCATGCAGGAGATAGTCGAAAGGCCCGAAGAGCCTGGCGTTCTCGCAGCGCCCGCGAGCAGCCGTTGGCGCCGCCTTTCGAGATCTTCTTGACCGTCAACTGCGGCCTTCCGGCTGACTTCGCCCCTAGCCGATCCCACAGACAATAGGGCTTTGACGCGAAAGTCTTGGGGCCGGTTCGCTAGGGAGCGCCAATCCTCTGGACATTCTTTCTGGAAGGAGGCGACTCCTTCATCATCGAAAACTACCTACTGGGAAAACAGACGCACGATGCAGCCTTTCGCGCGGCGGGTTTCAGCCGCGTAGACTGGCCGCCGTTGCGGATCTCGCCGGAGGGCGAGGGTGAACGCGGGCGCTCGTTCTGGAAGGACTTTCTGGATTATCCCCCGATCACGCTGATCGAATGCGTCAAATAGCGCGCGTCGAGGCGCAGCGGTCGGGCCCTTTGGCGAAATCCCCAACCAACAGCGGGATGGAGAAGGAAAATGCGGCGCCCTCGTCCGGCCGCGCCTTTACCGATATGCCCCATCCATGCCGGTCGGCGATTGATTTGCAAATCGCGAGCTCTATCCCGGTTCCTGCATATTCGATCTTGCCGCCGAGCTTCTTGAAAGGCTCGAAAATGGACTGCGCGAAATCGTCTTTGAAGCCGACGCCGTAATCGGTGATTGTCAGGCTGAGCGTGCCTTCGCTGACGACGACGGCGACGATGTCTATACGCGGCGCCTGGTCGGGCTTACGATATTTGATCGCATTTGAGATGATGTTTTGCAGCAAGCAGGCCAGTTGCGACCGATCCGCCATCAGCCTTACGGGAGGCGCCGAGACATTAACCTGCGCCCGGGTTTCCGCGATCGAATCCGAGAGCTCCCCAAGGACCGCATCGATCTCCTGCCGAAGATCCAGCGCTTCCATGCGTTGCTCGCCCAAAATCGTCGAGGAGTAGGTCAGGAGATCGTCCACGAGCTTGCGCGCGGACAGCGCGCAGCTGCGCATGGCGCTTCTCGCGTAGGCCATGTCCTTCTTGTTGGAAGACGCGATCGCATTGTCCAAAAGCTCGGAGAACGCCTCGATCTTTCGCAGCGGCTCTTGCAGGTCGAGCGACGCCACGTAAACGAAGCGGGCGAGACGTTCCGGACTCGCCGCGCTGGTGTGCTGGCTTTCCAAAAGTTGCTTGATGTTTTCGACCGTCCGCTGCGCCCCGTCCTGGAGCGAGGCGCGGAAGAGCGGCCCGAAGGCCAGCATGAACGGGTCGTTTTCCTCCACCTCGAAGCTGAAGGCGATCTGCGTCGCTCCCGTCTCGGCTTCGTCGAATTGGTAGAGTGTTCTGAATGGCTCGGATATTCCCTTGACGGCGAGAACCCGGGGCGGACCGAACTGCGCGATCTCAAAAGTCGATTCGGTGCGAACGCCGCGATCAAGCGTCACCTGTCGCGCCTTCGCCCCCTCACACACTGGCCCCGGGGAAAGCGGCTCGAGCTCCACAACCTGCGGAGACCATCTGGCATAGTTCTCAAAAAAGCCATGTCCCACAAAGTTGAACGAGCTTGAAAGCGGACATTCGACCACCGTGCGAGCCTGCGCGGCAATCGCCTTTGGGCTCCTTAAGCGGAACATTTTCATCCTCCAGCGCGTCCATTGTCGGAATTGGAGCCTCGCCGGACGAATTCAACTGAGGAGTTAACGCAAGGCTACCGTCTCCGCAGGCGCAGAGAGCTGCGCTGCAGCTTGACGTCCGAAGAAGCCCGCCAAGATAGAATCGATGCAACGCCGCGGCTGCAGTTGCACACCGCAATGAAGGAGGCGGGGATGGGCGCAAGCCACGTTATGGAGAACGCACTCTTTGCAGCGGCGCTTGGCGGCTTTGTCGCGCTTTTGCTGCTGGAAAAGCTTCGGCCCTACAGAAAGGTCGCGACCTCAAGCCTGAAGCGTTCCTTCGCGACCAACACCTCCGCATTCCTTTTCAACACCGTGACGATGAACATCCTTTCCGTCACGAGCTTGTTGGTGATCACCGCGACCTATTCGCGTTATGGCTTGCTGAGCGGCGTCGCAGACGATCCCTTCAAATGGATCGTTTCCTTCGTCGCTTTCGACTTTGCCGTCTACGCCTGGCACTTCCTAGGCCACAAATCCTACCAGCTCTGGCGCTTCCACAAGATCCACCATAGCGACAAGAATCTGCATGTTTCGACGGGCCTGCGATTCCACGTATTCGATCAATTGCTCGAAGTCGTTTTCAAGTGCTGCTGCATGGTCGTCATCGGCGTCGAGCCGCACGTCGTCATCGTCTGCGAGCTCGTTCGCATGATTTTCGTCTTTTTCCATCACGCCAATGTTTGGATTCCGGGCGAGAGATGGCTCTCATACGTTGTGATCACGCCCGCTCTGCACAGGGTCCATCATTCGACGCTCCGAAGCGAGCATGACAGCAACTACGGCATTGTCCTGTCCGTGTGGGACATTCTGTTCGGCACGAGGAAGGAGCTGGTCCCGAAAAAGATTGGCCTGGAACTGATCGAGGCGGAAAATTTCCTGCAGCTTTTCAGTCTGGCTTTTGTTTCAGAGGGGCGGTTTGCGCGGAAACTGCACCTGCTCCCGCGACTTGAGGCGGCGCCAGTGAAGAGGCGGATATGAAGGCCCTGGGCATCGGCGCGCCCATGCTTTACCGCGACCGACTGCGCGCCGCGCCTCCGCCTGTCGTGACGAGACCCTGGTTTTGGGCCGGCTCCGCCGTTAACATGCTTGAAATCCGCGCTCACGGCGAAGTCGGCCTCGCTTTTCTCCGCCAAGCTCGTGCAGCCGCCCACCAGGTTCAGGCATGGCCTTACATCTTCTCAACTCGGCGATGGGGCTCGCCGTCAAAACTCTATCGGACGTGCTTCCGCTCACGGCTCTTGTCGCGGTGAGCGTGACAGTCGTCTCGGCTTTTGACGGTCTGTCCTGCAATGCAGGAAAAAAATGGTGGAGAAATGCTGGACTAAAAACTGATTTGTTCTACGTATTTGTCATACCGTTTTTTATTCCGCAAATGCGCATATTTGCCGCCAACATAGTTATCATCTCATTCTACGTTTTGAGAAGCGTGTCTGCGATAGATTTCGCTGGTCTGAGGTTCATTACGGAATTATCGCTTCCGTTGCAGGCTTTGGTCTATGTGGTATTGGGTGATTTTTTTGCGTATTGGGCTCACAGAGCTTTCCACGGGCGGTTTCTCTGGCCCATCCATGCGATCCACCATTCTGCAAAAGACGTTGATTGGACCACAAGCAACAGGGTCCATCCCTTGAACACATTGATGGGTGTTATGGTCATCAACATATCACTTATTTACATAGGTATATCGCCGAAGGTCATTATCGTCATATCGTATTTTGATGCATTGTACGCCTATTTTGTGCATTCAAATCTCAAGTTCACACTTGGGCCGTTCAGATACCTGCTCGCAAGCCCCGTGTTTCACCGTTGGCATCATACCTCGTCCAATCAGGCGCAAAACAAGAATTTCGGCGGGACTTTCGCGCTGTGGGACGTCTTGTTCGGGACTTTTTACATGCCCGATGCGATTTTGCCACAGCGCTACGGGCTTGAGGCGAGCTCATTCCCTACTGGTTTTGTTGGCCAGCTCCTGCACCCCTTCGCTTGTCTTTTCACGCTGGGTAGGAACTGTTTCAATTATTTCCGAAATATATATTTTCGGACGCGCAAAAACCGGCCGGCACAAGATCTCCGATGATGATCTTAAGTGCTTGTCATAATAGATTTCACATGAATCATCCAGCGCAGGTAGGACGAGGATATTGTCGCAGGCCCCCAAACCGGGCATAGAGGCCCCATCCAAAACAGCGTTGGAGAAAAGGGCGCCGATGGGCGGGCTGCTTCGCAAATTTCTGACCCGGTTCATCAAGGTCGGCGACCTCGAGGTGGAAACCGCCTCCGGTCAAAAATTCCGAGTGGGCGACGGCACGGGAACCCCGGTCGCGGTTTGCTTCAAGGACGCCGCCGCCGAACTGCGCCTGCTGCTCGATCCCGAAAGCGCCTTCGGCGATCTCTTCACCGACGGCCGCCTCGTGGTCACCCGCGGCTCAATCTTCGACGCGCTGATGATCGGCACGCGCAACGTGAATGTGTCGCAACCGCCGAAGTGGCTCGTCGCCGTGCAACGCTATCGCGGTGCGATGCGGCTCTTCATCCAGCGCAACACTCCGGCGATCGCCAAGCAGAACGCCGAGAGCCATTACGATATAGACGGCCGGATCTACGACCTCTTTCTCGACTCGGACAAGCAGTATTCCTGCGCCTATTTCGAACATGAAGGCCAGAGCCTCGAGGACGCGCAGCGCGCCAAAAAGCGCCACATCGCCGCAAAACTTCAGATCGCGCCGGGCCAGAGCGTGCTCGACATCGGCTGCGGCTGGGGGGGCTTGGGCCTCTATCTCGCCGAAAGCGCCGGCGCCAAAGTCACCGGGGTCACTCTCGCGAGCGAGCAGCTCGCCATCGCGCGGCAGCGCGCCCAAAACGCCGGCCTATCGGAAAAGGCGAAGTTCGAGCTCATCGATTACCGCGACATCGCGTCGCGATACGACCGCATCGTCTCCGTCGGCATGTTCGAGCATGTCGGTCAGCCGCATTACGACGAGTTCTTCCGCCGCGTCGCGGAATTGCTGAAGGACGACGGCGTAGCGCTGCTGCACACGATCGGCAACACCGGCGAGCCCGTCCCGACCAACGCCTGGGTCGTCAAGAACATCTTCCCTGGCGGCTATGTCCCGAGCCTTTCGGAAATCGTCCCGGCCATCGAGCGCGCGGGGCTCATGATCTCGGACATCGAGATCCTGCGCGTGCATTACGCCGAGACGCTTCGCCATTGGCGGGAGCGCTTTCTCGCCCGGCGCGACGAGGCGAAGGCGATCATGGACGAGCGCTTCTGCCGCATGTGGGAGTTTTACCTCGCGATTTCGGAGGCCTCCTTCCGGCTCGGCGTCACGGTCATCTTCCAGATCCAGCTCGTCAAGAGGGTAGGAGCCCTTCCGCTCACGCGCGACTACATCGGCGAGACAGAAAAGACGCTGCGCGAAAGCGAGAAGATCCCGGCCTGACGGCTACTCCCCCGCCTCGACATAGATCTCGGCGCCGCGCTCCATAAACTCCGCGGCTTTCTCCGCCATGCCGCGTTCGCGCGCGACCGCCTCCATCTCCTGCGCCTCGCGCCGCAGCTCCTGGGTGATCTGCATCGAGCAGAACTTCGGGCCGCACATGGAGCAGAAATGCGCGACCTTGTGCGACTCCGCCGGCAGCGTTTCGTCGTGATATTTGCGTGCCGTGTCGGGATCGAGACCGATGTCGAACTGATCCGTCCAGCGGAAGTCGAAGCGCGCGCGGCTCATCGCATTGTCGCGCTCAATGGCCGCAGGGTGGCCTTTCGCCAAATCCGCAGCATGCGCCGCAATACGATAGGTGACGACGCCGGTCTTCACGTCGTCGCGATCGGGCAGACCCAAGTGCTCCTTGGGCGTGACGTAGCAGAGCATGGCGGTGCCGTACCAGCCGATCATCGCCGCGCCGATGCCGGACGTGATGTGGTCGTAGCCCGGCGCAATGTCGGTCACGAGCGGCCCGAGCGTATAGAAGGGCGCCTCGCCGCAGGCCGCGAGCTGCTTCTCCATATTGGCCTTGATCTTGTGCATCGGCACATGGCCCGGACCTTCGATCATGACCTGGCAGCCCTTCCCCCAGGCGATCTTGGTGAGCTCGCCGAGCGTCTCGAGCTCGGCGAATTGCGCCGCGTCATTGGCGTCGGCGTTGCTGCCGGGCCGCAGCCCGTCGCCGAGCGAGAAGGACACGTCATAGCGGCGCATGATGTCGCAGATCTCGTCGAAGCGCTCGTAGAGGAAGCTCTCCTTGTGCTTCGAGAGGCACCAGCGCGCCATGATCGAGCCGCCCCGCGAGACGATGCCCGTCACGCGATTCGCGGTGAGTGGCACATAGGCGAGGCGCACGCCCGCGTGGATCGTGAAATAGTCGACGCCCTGCTCGGCCTGCTCGATCAGCGTGTCCTTGAAGACTTCCCAGTCGAGCTTCAGCGCGTCGCCGCCCACTTTCTCCAGCGCCTGATAGATCGGCACGGTGCCGATCGGCACGGAGGCGTTGCGGATGATCCAGTCACGGATGTTGTGGATGTTGCGGCCTGTCGAGAGGTCCATCACCGTGTCGGCGCCCCAGCGGCTCGCCCAAACCATCTTCTCCACCTCCTCGGCGACGGAGGAGGTCACGGCGGAATTGCCGATGTTGGCGTTGATTTTCACGAGAAAGTTGCGGCCGATGATCACCGGCTCCAGCTCAGGGTGATTGACGTTGGCCGGAATGATGGCCCGCCCGCGCGCAACCTCGTCGCGCACGAATTCAGGCGTCACGAATTCCGGGATTGCGGCGCCAAAGGCCTCGCCGTCGCGCAGTCGCGCCTGCGCCTCGTCGAAGGCGCGCTCGCGGCAGAGGTTCTCGCGATGCGCGACATAGCGCATCTCTTCGGTGATGACGCCGGCGCGGGCGAATTCAAGCTGCGTTACCGGCGCGCCGCCCGAGGCGCGATAGACTCTGCGCTTGGCGGGGCAGGGCGGGGCGAGATGCCGGCCCATCGCGAAGCCATTGTCCTCTGGTCTGACGGCGCGCCCTTCGTAGGAGGCCAAGCCCGCGCGCCCTTCCAGCCAGGGCCGGGCGATGGGCAGCCCCGCTTCGAGATCGGGCGCGAATTCCCCGCAGCCATAGGGGCCGGAAGAGTCATAAAGCCGCAACGGCTCGGCGCCATCGGCTTCGTGCAGATCGATTATGCGATAGGGCACTTTTAGATGGGGAGCTCCGGGCGGCGAGGAGTAGGCCTTGCGCGAACCGCCGATAGGGCCGGTCGTCACCCGTCTCGGTGTGGCTGCTCGCGATTCTTGTGCGCTCATGACGCTCTCCTCGACTTGAGCCGTCGGCTGTGGGAAAGCGACGCGGCCAACGCCCGCATGGGCGCCAAGCCTTGGCGTTCCTCCGCCGGCACGACCCGGATCAGGTTCAAAGGGTGCTTCTCAGCCGCGACGCGGCGCCCCTCGCCAAATCGGAATTAGTAGGCCTAACCGAGATCAAAGCAAGCTTCGCGTTGCGAACGGCCGCGCCCAAGCGATGTTGCAAAAATGTGACGTACGCGAAAAATCGTACGCGAACCCTCCTCAAGCTCTGCGCAAGAACGATGTTGGAGAGTAGAATTGAGAATGGAAAAACTTCGGCGTTGCTGTTGTACACAGCAACGCTCCCTGCTGATACGTATAAGCCTTTAGGTGGACAATGAAACACCCGCTGAAGCGCTCTTCTTTTGTATATATCGCCATGGTGGCGCTCCTCCCCGCGTCACACGCTCTCGCCGCTGAGGGCATCGAGCTCATCGGCTATGGCGCGCGCCAGAAGGCGCTCGCCGGTGGGGACATCGCCAATTCGCGCGACGCCATGTCCATGTCGATCAATCCCGCGGGAATCGCCAGCCTCGACAACCAGTTTCAAGCCGGGGGGACGCTGCTCCTGCCGGATCGCGGCTACGAGGCGACCGGACCGCTCGTCGTCGTCGCCCCCGGCTATGTGCAGAGCGGCGAGCCGGTCTTTCCCGTGCCGAACGGCGGCTTCATCCGTCGCATCGACGCCGAGTCGGCCTGGGGCGTGGTGGTCTACGGCAATGGCGGGATCAACACGTCTTATGGCTTCAACAATTACAAGCCCGCGATTTACGCGCCGAACGTTCCTCTACCTTCGCCGCCCTTACCACCTGGACTGAGCCTGACTGGCCCCTTGATTTCCCCCTCTTTCGGCGGACCCTTCGGCGACGGCCCCGCGGGCATCGACCTTCGGCAGGTTTTTGTCAGCGCCGACTACGCGCGCAGCTTCGGGCCAGTCAAAATCGGCATCGCGCCGACGATCGCGACGCAGATCCTGAACATTCAAGGTTTGCAGACGCTGTACCCCTATTCCTGGGACCCCTACCACCTCTCCAACAACGGCTACGACTGGTCCTTCGGCGGGGGTTTGCGTGTCGGCCTCGAATATTCGATCCTGCCCAATCTGCGCCTAGCCCTCGCCGGCGCGACGCCGATGTGGATGACTCCCTTCGGCAAATATGCGGGCGCGATCGCCGATCACGGCAGTCTTGACGTCCCGGCCAGCGTCAACGCCGGCCTGGCCTTCGACCCCGTGCCGGAACTTACCTTGATGGCAGGCTGGAGGCATATCTTCTACCACGAGGTTCATTCGCTCGGCGCGCCGAGCTTCCCGATCTTCTACGGCCAGCTCGGGTCTTTTGGCGGGCCGGGCTTCGGATGGCGCGACACCGACATGGCGTCCATCGGCCTCGAATGGCGCGCATGGAAGCCGCTGACGCTGCGGCTCGGCTATGCCTATTCGACGCCGATGATCGGCGGGCAGGACGTGACGCTGAACGTGCTCGCCCCGGCGCTCAGCCGCAATCACATCAGCGGCGGCTTCAAATATGAGATCGACAAGAACCAGTCGATCGACTTCGCCACGGTCTACGCTTTCAAGAGCTCCGTGAGCGGACCGGAAAACCAGTTCTATTCCAGCTTCGCCTATACGGTGCCGGCGCCCCTCACGCCTTTCCTGGGCGCGTCAATCCCGGTGACAGTTCCTCCGGCTTACAACCCCTACACGAAGATCACCGCCTGGCTCAGCGGCCTCGAGCTCTCCGTGAGCTGGACCTATAAATTCGATACGGCCGCCGCATCACCGATCGCGGCGAAGTTCTAAGTCGGCCGACGATAAGCCAGCACGGCGGAGGCCCGCTCCGCTGGCTCCTGCTCTCGCGCCGTGGCAAAGCACGGCGCGATGAGTTTTTCCGACGCCCGCCCGCCCGCCCGCCGTCCCTTGATTCGGCGGCTGATGCTGCGCGACTTCCGCTCCTACGAATCGCTCGAGGTTCGCTTCGCTCAGCGACTGGTGGCGCTCACCGGCGAGAACGGCGCCGGCAAGACCAATCTCCTCGAGGCGCTCTCGATGTTTTCGCCGGGCCGCGGGTTGCGGCGCGCCGAAAGCGAAGACTGCGCACGCCAGGCGGGGCCCGGGGGGTTCGCGGTCTCGCTCGAACTCGAAACAGACGGGCGCGTCACACAGCTCGGCCATGGGTTCGAGCCCGGCGAGGGCCGCCGCTTCCGCGTGGATCGGCTCCCGGTCTCCTCGGCGCGCGCTTTCGCCGACCGCCTCCAGGTCGTCTGGCTGACGCCGGCGATGGATGGGTTGTTCGCCGGCCCCGCCGGGGACAGGCGACGCTTCCTTGATCGCCTCACGTTGGGCGTCGATCCCGAGCATGGCGCGCGCGTCTCGAAGTTCGAGCAGGCGCTCAGAGGCCGCAATCGCCTGCTGGAGGATGGCGGCTCGGATTCGCGCTGGCTCACGGCCGCGGAGCAGGAGATCGCAGCGCTGGGTGTCGCGGTCGCGAGCGCGAGGCTGGAAACCACGCAGCGCCTGCAGGCGCTCATCGAAACGACGCGCGCCGAAGCTTCCGCCTTCCCCCATGCGGTCATCGCGCTGCAAGGCGAGCTCGAAGCCACGCTGGCGGAGCATCCGGCCATCACGGTCGAGGAACGCTATCGGCAAAGGCTCGCGCAATCGCGGCGCCGCGACGCCGCCGCCGGTCGCGCGCTCGTTGGGCCCCAGACAAGCGATCTTTCAGCGCGCCATGGTCCCAAGGATACGCCAGCGCGCGAGTGCTCTACGGGAGAACAAAAGGCGCTGCTCGTGGGACTGGTGCTGGCCCAGGCTCGGCTTCTCGCCAATCTGCGAGGGGCTGCGCCGCTCGTGCTGCTCGACGAGATCGCCGCGCATTTCGACGCCAAGCGGCGCGAGGCGCTGTATGAGGAGCTCGAGCGGCTCGGCTCGCAGGTATTCATGAGCGGCGCCGATGCTGCTCTCTTCGAATCGCTTCGAGGCCGCGCCGAGATTTTTCTCGTCACGCCGGGGCGGCTACAGCTCTTGCCATAGATCGCGCTGGGCACAGTCGGACGCAAAACAGGCGATGGTAAACGGGCAAACACGTTTTCCACGTTTTCGCATCGCGTCCCAAGCGGAGGCGAGAATGATTCCGTTGAAGCGGCAAGCGCGCTAGATAGTTGAGCTGTCGGCTTCGGTCATAACGTGAGCGTCGAGCGCAATTATAGCCGGTTGAATTCGAGGATTTACGGAGACGGTCTCATGAGCTTCAACCCCAGCCGGAACATCGCGTCAGCGGTGATCTTCTGGCTCTTTGTCCTCTGTTGCGCAGCGGCCTTCATCGTGGGCTGGAGCCTGGACCACGCGCCGATCGATCCCGCCGCGCGTGATGACCTTTCGGATGTTCACGTCTCGCTCGGCCTCTCCGCGGCGATCCTGCTGCTCGCGCAATTCATCATCGGCATCGGGCTATTCATTTACCGCGGCGGCGTCGGACTGCATTCGAGCCGCGAAATGATCGGCTTCTGGCTCAGGCAACTTGCGTTTCTCGCCTTCATCGTGACGGTCGGCGCCGGCTTCCTTGCGGTGACCTATGCCGGCGAACGCATGTTTTTCTGGGGACAGGCGCTACCGCTTTTCGACCTGCCGCGGCACGCGCCTTCCGAGACGCTGCAAAAGGCGCACGCCTATGCAGCCTATGCCTTCGCGGCCATCGTGCTGGTTTATGCCGCTTTCGGGATTTACGATCGGCTGGCCCCTGCGCTCGCTGGAGACGAGCTCGAACCCTGGGCGCCGACGTCAGCCGCCGGGCTGATCGCCGGAAGCCTCGCGCAAAGTTTCCGCTTCTTCGGGGGCGCGGCCTTTTGGCTCCAGCTCTTCCTCGGCGTCATCTCCGCCGTCTTGCTGGGCTTCGGCTTCGCCGGGCGCACCGTCAGTCCCGGCGAATCGGTTTTTGGCGACGCGATTTATTGGGCGGCCGCCGCGCTGGGCACTTTGGTGCTCACCACACTCTTCGCATTCAAATACATGAAGACGGCCGCAAGGATCAGGAAGGAGCCGCCGCGCTACCTCTCGCGAGAGCATCGTTGGTCCTTCTGGTTCGTCATCGTCGGCGGCTTCTTCAGCGTGCTCGGGCTTCTGGATTCTTTTGGGGGCCTCGGCCTGAGCGTCGCGCTTCTCGTCGGGAAGACCATGTCGCAGCCGCCGGGCATCGCCATTACCGATCCCACCAAAATCATCCGCGCCCTCGATATTTTCGTCCTGCTCGTCAATTTCAGTCTGCTCTTCGCGCATTTCATCGGTTTCGGCGCCGCGGCCTGGTTGCGGATCAACTCGCTGCAGGCGCGGCATCAATATCTCGTCACGCCCCTTGCGATGAAGAACATGTCCCTGACGGAAAAGCAGGCTTAGTTAGCCGATCGGTCGCCACGGTCCTGCTTTCGATCACGCCCTATGTCGCTTCGAAGGGGCCGACGAGGGAAAATCGCAAAGGAGAGCGCGATGGAGGAACCGAAAGAAAAACTCGGTCTGACAGACACTCTCGCCGTGGATCGGACCCGCCTCGCCGCCGAGCGGACTCTGATGGGGTGGATTCGAACCTGCTTCGCGATGATGACCTTTGGGTTCACGATATTCAAGGTCATGCAGGAGCTTCGTCTGTTCAGCGCCAATACGCTTGCGGCGTCCCCGCGGGGGACGCGAGAGCTGGGTCTGGCCCTCGCCGGCCTCGGCACCTTCGCGCTCCTCATCGCCTGCTTTCAGCATTGGCGTTACGTAAGGCGCCTCAAGCGCCTTTCTCCGATCGTCCCTTTCGACCTGGCGCTGGCGGTTGCTTCCTTGGTCGTCTGTCTCGGGTTCTCGATCCTCGGCGGGCTGGCGCTGCGGATCGGTCCGTTCGGTTGAGCTCGGCGAGAATCCTCAGGCCGCGCCTTGCTCGGCCTCGGCGCTCTCGAGATAGCGCATCCAGATCGGGCTCTTGCCCAGAGTCGCGACAAAGGCGCGGTGCGCCTGGGCTTCTTCGGCGCTCAGGCCCGGCGGCAGAGGCGTGGGCCTTTTACGCAGCAATCCCAAATCCTCCCGCGCAAAAGATCTGCGCGCGACGTTGAGTTGCAGTGAGGCCTGACGCCCGCCCATCAGCTCCGCATAGACTTCCGCAAGCAGCAGCGAATCGAGCAGCGCGCCATGCTTTTCGCGTCGCGAGGTGTCGACGCCGTAGCGCTGGCACAAGGCGTCGAGCGAATTGGCCATGCTGGGGTGACGCTGGCGCGCGAGCGCCAGCGTGTCGATGACATTATTTGGATTTATCGGCGGCGCGTCGAGTCGCGCGAGCTCCGCGTTGAGAAAGCGAAGGTCGAATTCGGCATTGTGGGCGATGAGCCGTGCGTCTTCGATGAATGCGCGAAACTCCTCCGCGATCTCGGCGAATTTCTTCTGCGTAGAGAGAAACTCGCTCGAGAGCCCATGCACGCGAAAAGCCTCTTCGGGCATGTCGCGTTCGGGATCGAGATAGGCGTGGAAGGTCCGCCCCGTCGGAATGAGATTTGCGATCTCCACGAGTCCGATCTCGACGATGCGATGACCGTCCGCGGGATTGAGCCCCGTCGTTTCCGTGTCGAACACGATCTCCCGCATTAATCCTCTTCCCTCCGCAGGGCGGCGACGATGGCGCGCACGTCTTGGCGCGCCGCCTCCATCCCCAGGTCCGTGCGCACCACAAAATCCGCGCGCTTGCGTTTTTCCGAATCGGGCAGTTGGCGGGCCAGTATCGCTCGAAATTTCTCCTCCGTCATTCCCGGCCGCGCCATGACGCGCTCGCGCTGAATGTCGGCCGAAGCCGACACGACGACGACCTTGTCGACCTCTTTCTCGGCTCCCGTCTCATAGAGCAGCGGAATGTCGACGACTGCGATTTTCGCGCCGCGCGCGCGCTCGGCCTTGATAAACTCGCGCCGCATCTCCTGCACGAGCGGATGCACGATCCGTTCGAGGCGCGAGATTTCCCGCGGCTTGCCCAGCGTCATCGTCGCGAGCTTGCCCCGATCGACCGCGCCGTCGCGGGTTGACCCGGGAAAGGCGCGCTCGATCGCTTCCGAGTGCGGCCCTCGATAGATCGCATGCACGGCGGCGTCGGAGTCGTGGACCGCGACGCCCTCATCGCGAAACATCTGCGCCGTCGTCGACTTCCCCATGCCGATCGATCCCGTAAGCCCCACGATCACCATCACACTTATCCCAAGAGCGCGTCCGCGCGACGCAGCGCAGACAAGAGCTCGAGCAACGGCAGACCCAGGATCGTCCAGTGGTCACCCGCGATCCTGTCGAAGAGATGCGCGCCAAGGCCTTCGATCTGATAGGCGCCGGCGCATTTCAAGGCCACATCGCCGGCAGCGGCGAGATAAGCGTCGATGAAGGCCTCGTCGAGCGGGCGCATGGTCAAATCGGCATGGGCGACGGTCTCGAAGAGCACCTCGTCTCCCCGCGCGAGTGCGACGCCCGAATGGAGCCGATGCGTGGCGCCGGAAAATGTGACGAGCTGGCGTTTCGCGGCTGCGAGATCCACGGGCTTGCCGAAGATTTTGCCCTGGAAGCTCCCGACCTGATCCGCCCCCACCACGAGCCGGCCAGGGTAGGCTTGCGCGATTTTTAGCGCCTTGGCGCGAGATAACGACCGGACGACCGAATCGGGGCCGCCGCCGCCGCGAATCACTTCCGCTTCGATCGCGCGCTCGTCGATCTCGGCGGGCGCGGTCTCGAAAGGAATCGCCGCCTGGGAGAGCGCAAGCCGGCGCCCCTCGCTCTTGGATGCGAGCAGCAAGGGCTGCGGCTCCTTCCAGAAGCCCGCGGCCTCCAGCCATCTCTCCCCACCCTTATCCACGCTAAAACTCCCTTGGCGAATGGATGGGGAAAAAACCTGCCGAAATTCGCCAGAAAAGAAAAGCCGGGCACAACTCGACCGATTCCTCAACAGGCCTTCGCCTGTGGGATCGTTGGAACGGACTTGTGTGACACAGAATTTTCCACATGTTTTTCATGCATAAGCGACAAAAGGCCTCAATGTAAAATATTGATATTCCTGTCTTTTACCACTTATCCTCGATTTCCCCAGCTACTTCCTCTCGCTAATTCACAGGTGAATTTTCTATGGAAGAAGGGCGTATTCGCTGGCGTCATCAATTCGCGACCGGTTAATGAAAATGGTTAATTTTTTCTTAAATTAAATTCTTTATCTTTCCCGTGATTGGCGCTTAGGTGCCGTTGGTGACGAAAGCGGCGAACATGAGCGACATCAAGGCAAGCAACAAAATTTCAACCGAAAAGCCTTTGCTCTCGGTGCTGCGCGGCGAGACGCGCGACGTCCCGCCAATGTGGCTCATGCGACAGGCCGGGCGTTTTCTTCCAGAATACCGGGAGCTACGAGCGAGGTCAGGGAGCTTCCTCGAATTCTGCTACGCGCCAGCAGCAGCCGCGGAAGCGACGCTTCAACCCATTCGCCGCTTCGGCTTCGACGCGGCGATCCTCTTCAGCGATATCTTGGTCGTGCCCGACGCGTTGGGTCAGCGGGTGGAGTTTGAGAGCGGACACGGGCCAAAGCTCGAACCGCTCGAGAACGAAGAGTCCCCGCTTTCAAAGTTCAGCGAAGAGATCGATCTCCAAAAGCTCGCGGCGGTCTTCGAGACGATCGAGCGTGTGAAGGGCGCCTTGCCGCGTGAGACAACGTTCATCGGCTTTTGCGGCGCGCCTTGGACGGTCGCGAGCTATATGATCGCGGGTCATGGCACGCCCGATCAGGCGCCGGCGCGCATCTTCGCCTATCGGCGCCCCGAAGTCTTCGAGGCGCTTATCGCGCGGCTCATCGAGGCCTCCGTCGCTTATCTCATTCGCCAGATCGACACCGGCGTCGAAGTCGTGCAGATTTTCGATAGCTGGGCGGGCGTGCTGCCGCCAACGCAATTCGAGCGATGGGTCTTCGAGCCATTGCGAGAGATGGTTGCGCGCGTGAAGAAAGCGAGGCCGCAGGCGCTTGTCATCGCCTTTCCGCGCGGGGCCGGGGCGCATCTTAAACATTGCGTCGAAGGACTGGGGGCCGACGCCATTGGACTCGACACCTCGGCAGATCCCGCGGGCGCCGTTCGGGACACGCAGAACCGGGTCGCGCTTCAAGGCAATCTCGATCCGTTGGCGTTGCTTGCCGGAGGCGCCGCACTCGAACGGGAAGTCGCCTCTATCCTCGCCGCTTTCAAAAATCAGCGGCACATCTTCAACCTCGGTCATGGCGTGCTGCCCCAGACGCCGGTTCCGCATGTCGAGGCGCTGGTGCGGCTCGTGCGGGAGGGGAGAGGATGATGCACCTGTGGATCAAGGCGCTGCATGTCATCGCCATCATCTCCTGGATGGCGGGGCTTTTGTACCTGCCGCGGCTCTTCGTCTATCACGCAGGCGTCGGTCCAGGCCCGCAGTCGGAGCTCTTCAAGACGATGGAGCGCCGGCTGCTGCGGTTCATCATGGTCCCGGCGATGCTCGTCGCCTGGGCCACGGGCCTCTGGCTTGCTTGGGACGGCGGTTTCTTTCGCGACGGATGGTTCCACGGAAAGCTTTCCGCCGTAATCCTGCTCACCGGCGTGCATTTTTACGACGGCTTTCTGCAGAAGGCCTTCGCCGAGGACCGCAATGCGCATTCCTCGAAATTCTATCGCTATTATAACGAGCTTCCGACGCTGCTGATGATCGCGGCGGTGATCCTGGTGATCGTCAAGCCGTTTTGAGCGCCTGTGGGCTTTTCACTCACTTCGACGACACTGTCACGCCCGCCGCCGCGAGAAACGGATAGCGCGCCCAGCCGAAATCGACGCTCTCTTGCGAGACGGCGAGGATGTTCTTCAGAAGCTCCTGGAAATTGCCGCTCACCATGGTTTCCTCCAGGGCGTAGCGGATTTCGCCGTCCTCGACGTAGAAGGAATTTTTCGCGATTCCCGTGAAGTCGAGATTGCTCGTCGGGTTGCCGCCGGAAAAGCGGGAGAAGACGATGCCGCGCTTGGTCTTGGCGATGATTTCGGCAAGCGGCGTCGCGCCCGGAGACACGACGAAAAGATTCGCGCCCGCGGTTTGTGGAACCCCGAGCTTTCTCGAAAAGAAGAAGTCGATCAGATAGTCCTTTAAGATCCCGTTCTCGATGACCTCGAGGTTGCGGGTCGGAACGCCGTAACCGTCGAAGTCTGCGCCCCCGGGCGCGTTCGGATCGCACGGCAGATTTGTGAGCGAAAAGAGCGGGCTCGCGATGGCCTGGCCCTTGCGTTCCTTATAGGGCGTCGTTCCCGCAAAGAGCGCCGCGCCCGAGAGCGCCGAGACGATCGGCCAGATGAGCGACGAGAGACATTCGGGCGTGACGATCACGTCGCCCTCGAATTTCTCCGGCCGGGGCTTTTTGTCGAGCGAGCGGGTCGTCTCCCGCAGAAGTCGATCGAGCGCCGGGCAATGGAACGGATCGTCGAAGGGCGAAAAGGCGGAAAGACCGAGAAAGTTTATGGAGGTCGTCTTCGGCCCGTCCTTGGCCATGAACATCGCCGAGAAGCCATAATGGCTGCGCCGCTCGCTTTGCTGCAGGCCGTGCGAATTGGCGAAGGCCGTGTCCACGTCATTAAAGCTTTGCAGGCAGTCGCGGGTGCGAACGAGCGGATGTTCCGCCTCGATGCGGTCGAGAAAAACGTCGACGCCCCGAGCCATCGCCGTGCGATCGGACGTATCGGGTCCGTGGCGGCTGGGGGCCAAGCTTTCAGCCGCCGCGACGTCATTGGCGTCGTCTGCGACGCCCGCGCTCGCCGAGGCTAGGGCTGAGGCGATAGCCGTCTTGATCGCTTCCGGCGCGCGCCCATTGAGCGTCGCCCCGCCGCGCTTGCCGTCGATAAACACGGTGACGGAGGAGAGCTCATTTTCGGTCGAGCGCGCGAGATTGACGCCGCGATTGTCGAACTGCATCTCGAAGTGATGCGACGCAGTGGTTTGCGCCTGGGCTTCGCTCGCGCCGGCTCGTTGCGCCTTGGCGACGAGCTCGGCGGCGAAGTCTCCCAGCGACGCGTCTCGCATCGCGCTCAACCGCGACCTCCGATGGTGACCTTGCATTTGAGAGAGGGGCCGCCGTTGCCGACCGCGATACGCTGTTTCTTGCCGCACCAGCCGCCGGGCATCGACCATTTGAAGTCGTCGCCGACATGCGTGACGGTCTTTAGCATGTCGAAGGCGACGCCGGAAATCGTCGTGTCGCGCACGGCGCGCGCGAGCTTGCCCTTGCGGATCTCATAGCCGCAGCACACGCCGAACATGAATTCGCTGGTAAGATCCGCCTGGCCGTTCGACGGGCGCTTCAGGTAATAGCCGCGATCGATGGAGGCGATCATCTCCGCAAGCTTGTCCTCGCCCGGCAGGATCGCCGTGTTGCGCATGCGCACGAGCGGCTCATCGGAAAAGGAAAAGGCGCGGGCGTTGCCCGTCGGTTCCGCGCCAAGCTCCGCCGCGGTCTGGCGGCTGTGCAGAAATCCCTTCAGCACGCCCTTCTCGATGATCGTCACGTCGCGGCAGAGCGTGCCTTCGTCGTCGACGTGAATCGCGATGGTTCCGCCGCCGTCAGGTCCGCGCTGCGCATAATCGCCGAGCGTGATCTTCTCCGAGGCGACCTTTTCTCCCAGCCGGTCGCCGGCGACCGAGCCCGCGAGCACGAGATCGCCTTCGCAGGTGTGGCCGATGGCTTCATGCGCGAGGATGCCGGCGAGCTCCGAATCGAGCACGACGTCGTGGGACCCCGCTTCGCATTGGCCGCCCTCCGCCTTCAGGCGCAGCTCCTCGTAAAGCCCGTCCAGCCAGGGAAGCTGGCTTTCCGCATCGAAAGACTGGTCCTGGATTTCGCCGAAGCCGCCGATGGCGTCGTAAAGCTCGACGAGCCCGTCATTCGCCTCGACGGCCATTTTCACCATGAGCACCGCGCGCGGAACATAAGAATAGGTGCGGGCGCCGTCGCTCGTCACGAGCGCCTTCTCGCTCGCGTTCGCGTTGAGCGCGAGATCGACATTGACGAGGCTGGGGAATTTGCGTCGCAAGGCGGCGTCGAGGCTCGTCAGAATCGCCACGCGCTCGGCGGGAGACGCAGCAGGCTTGCGGCTGCGATAATCGAAAACGCCTTCGCCGGGGACGCTTGCCGCCGGCGTGATGGGGCGGCCGCGGGAACACGTGGTCACGCTCGCTGCATTGTCGCGCGCGGCAGCGATAACGGCGCTGATCGCGTCGTCGTCGTCGCGTGGGCTCGCCGCGAAGCCATACACCCCATTGTCGAAAAGCCGCGCGGAAATTCCGCCGTCGCGCGACTCTCCGTTGGCGAGCAATACGCCTTTGCGCATAGAGATCTGCGTCGAGACATTGGCATGCCAGCGAAGCTCGCCGGGGGCGGGCAACCCTCCCGCGAGGGCAGAAAGACGATCGAGCAAGGGAAGCTCCTGGATGGGAGAAGGGGCTTTGGCGGAACCTAGGGCGGGGTGGCGCAGGTGTCGAGACCATCCCATTGTAAGTGAATGACCATTGTATAAAATTCTGAGGATGAGCCAAAAACTTATCGACCAGATTTACGAGAGCGCGGTCGTTCCAGAGCTCTGGCCTTCGACGCTCGGGGCGCTCGCCGAGATCGCGTCGGCGCGCAACGGCTGGATTGCGGTTGCGGACGGCGACCTACGCCTCTCTGCGGCTTCGACCGAGCTTGCGCGGAGCTATCTCTCGCCGCTGGCCGCGAGCGGCATTATCATGCAATCCGAGCTCTGGCGCCGCGCCAAAGATCTTCGACGCGCGGGGTTTCTGAGCGACCTCGATCTCTTCACCCTGGAAGAGATCGAGAGAGATCCCTTCTACCATCGTTTCAAATATCCCCGCGGCCTTGGTTGGGCGGCCGCCACGTTCTTTGACTTGCCGACCGGAGAGTCGGTCTGCTTCTCGCTAGAGCGCGAGCGCGCCAAAGGCCCGGTCGAACGCGAAGTACTCGCGCAGCTTGACCTGCTGCGCCCGCATCTCGGCCGGGCTACGCAGATGGCGACGCGGTTGCGGCTCGAGGCGGCGCGCTCGGCGGGCGCGACGCTGGAAGCGCTCGGTATCCCCGCTCTCGTGCTGGACGCGCAGGGCAAGACGCTAGCAGCCAACGCCCTGATGGAACCACTGACCGCAGTAATCGAGTGGAGGTCGCATGATCGCGTCGCCCTATCTGACCGCCTCGGACAGAAGCTCCTCGATCAAGCGCTCGGCGCTTTGAGCTTCGGCGTGGGCGTCGGCCGATCGTTTCCCGTGCGCGACACGGAAGGGCTGGCCTGCAGGGTCGCGCATGTGCTGCCCATCAGGCTCTCCGCGCGCGACATCTTTTCAAGAGGCGCCTTTGCGCTAATCCTGACGCCCGCCGCCGGCCCGAATGCCCCACCGGTGGAGCTGTTGCAGTCCCTCTTCGACTTGACGCCAGCGGAAAGCCAAGTGGCGCGGCATCTGGCCTCCGGCGCCAGCATCGACGAAATTTCGGAGGCCAACGGCGTCTCGCGCAACACGATTCGCGCGCAGCTGCGGGCCGTGATGGACAAGACCGCCTGCGGCCGTCAGGCCGAGGTCGTGGCGCTGCTGGCGCGAGTGCCGACGTTTCCTTTGAACAACGATCGTTGATCGGGCTCCCATAGTCCGATTAGACGATGCCGTCGGTAGGGACGGGTGTTTTACTCGGTTTCTGAGAGCCGGGTGGCTTAAACGGTTCAACCGGTTCTCTGTTCGAACGATCCCACTAACTACTCGAAATGGAGTAACAGATGAACCAGGCTGCACCTGTCGGAATTCATGTTCCAGACGCTCAGTGGCTGATAGCATTATGGGTCGCAATCCATGGCGGCGATCCGGCGCCGAACGATGGGATTGTCAGCGAAGCGGCGGCAAGAGAAGCCGCGATCGGCATCATCGCGGCGGTCGCGCCCTACGCGTCAGCTGCCAGCAGCGCTTCGGCGGACATTCTGGCGAAGCTTGGGGTGGCGGTAGAGCCACCTGCCGCCTGCTCAACGCCCGACAAAATCGAACCGTTCAAGTGCTTTTCGACGGGTTACGGTCGCTACTGCGTCAATGATCCGCCGCCGTCGCCGCGAGAGTTCTAATAGGCTTAGTGCATCTTAGCGTGGGTTTGCCGGATGGAGCGTGTCGCCCGCTCCCGCTCACCAGCTCTCATGCTAGCGCGCGCCGCGCCCGGCGCCTCCGGCCGCCGCCCTACTCGGGCGGCGGCTTTTTCTCGCGGACTTGACCAAACGGCGACTTCGCTTTTCGAGAAACCTCTTGACGCATGCGGACATCCAACCCTTGCCATACGCGTCCCGGTTGGACGTCTTGCCTTCCGCCCAAAAACCCTCTACATCCCACGTGTCCCACCTCCAGGCAGACTGTCGCGCCCGCGACCGCCGAATTTTTACGGCGCCTTTGGGTTTCTCCCCCTGCCGCCATCCTTCCGAAAAAAGCCTCATGTCCGAGACACTTCCCATGCGGGAAATCAAGCTTTCCGATCTCAAGGCCAAAAGCGCCGCCGAGCTCCTGACATTCGCCGAAGAACACGAGGTGGAGAACGCCTCGCTTCTGAGAAAGCAGGAGCTGCTCTTCGCGATCCTGAAACAGTTCGCGGGCCGAGACGTGGAGATCGTCGGTGAGGGCGTCGTCGAGGTGCTGCAGGACGGCTTCGGCTTCCTGCGCTCGCCGGACGCCAATTATCTCGCCGGGCCCGACGACATCTATGTTTCGCCCTCGCAGATCCGAAAGTTCGGTCTGCGAACCGGCGACACGGTCGAGGGCATGATCCGCAGCCCCAAGGAGGGCGAGCGCTATTTCGCGCTGCTCAAGGTCAACACGATCAATTTCGAAGATCCGGAGAAGGTGCGCCACAAGGTGCCCTTCGACAATCTGACGCCGCTCTATCCCAATCAGCGCCTGAAGCTGGAGATCGACGATCCGACGCGCAAGGAGCTGTCGTCCCGCGTGATCGATCTCGTCGCGCCCATCGGCAAAGGCCAGCGCGCGCTCGTCGTCGCGCCGCCGCGCACCGGCAAGACCGTGCTGCTGCAAAACATCGCGCAGTCGATCACCACCAATCACCCCGAATGCTATCTGATCGTGCTGCTCATCGACGAGCGTCCTGAGGAAGTGACGGACATGCAGCGCTCGGTGCGCGGCGAGGTCGTCTCCTCCACCTTCGACGAGCCGGCGGTGCGCCATGTGCAGGTCGCGGAAATGGTGATCGAGAAGGCGAAGCGCCTCGTCGAGCACCGCCGCGACGTGGTGATCCTGCTCGAACTCGATCACACGTCTCGGCCGCGCCTACAACACGGTCGTGCCGTCCTCGGGCAAGGTGCTGACAGGCGGCGTCGACGCCAATGCTCTGCAAAGGCCCAAGCGCTTCTTTGGCGCCGCACGCAACATCGAGGAAGGCGGCTCGCTCACGATCATCGCGACCGCGCTGATAGACACGGGCTCGCGCATGGACGAAGTCATCTTCGAAGAGTTCAAGGGCACTGGCAATTCGGAGATCATCCTCGACCGCAAGGTGGCGGACAAGCGCGTCTTCCCGGCGATCGACATCACGCGCTCCGGCACCCGTAAGGAAGAGCTGCTTGTCCCGCCCGACATCTTGAAGAAGACTTACGTGCTGCGCCGCATCCTCAACCCGATGGGCACGGTCGATGCGATCGAGTTCCTGCTCGGCAAGCTGCGCGAGACGCCAAAGGGCAATCAAGCCTTCTTCGACTCGATGAATACGTAAGGCGGCGCGCGGCGCTCGACTTCAAGTAGCTTTCGTGCGGCGATCCGCCGCCAGAGCTCGGCTCGAAAATTTGCTATACATTGGTCGCGCATGCACGGCGGAGCGAAGCGTGTTCGACGATTTCGCCAATGTCTGGACGGTCATGGCGCTGGGCCGCGAGCTCTCTTCCGATAAGCCTATGTCGCTCGTCGTCGCAGGCGAGCGGATTGTGCTCTTCCGCGACGGGGCGGGCGCACCCGCAGCGCTGATCGATCAGTGTCCCCATCGCGGCGTTGCGCTCTCGCTCGGCCGCGTGGAGCGCGGCGAGATCGAGTGCCCCTTTCACGGCTGGCGCTTCGGCCCGGACGGCGCCTGCCTCTGCACGCCGTGGAATCCGGATGCGAAGCGCGGGAACCTCTCGGCGGCGAGCCTTCCCGTGCGCGAGATCGGCGGCGTGATCTGGCTCTTCACCGGCCCCGGCCCCGCAGCGAGCGAACCCTTCCCGCCCGACGTGCTCTTGCGGCCGGACGTGCATGTCTTCACGCAGTCCGTCGTCTGGAAGATCAACTGGACGCGGCTGATGGAGAATATGCTCGACACGCCGCATGCCGCCTTCGTGCACCGAAAGACCTTCGGCGGCCCGGTCTCGCGGCTTCTGCAGGACCATCCCGACGCGCGCATGGAAGTCCGCTTCGAGCCGCATGAACATGGCGGGCGCGTTTCGGCCAAGGTCGACGGCGAGCCGCGCGCCGCGGCGCTCGACTATCGCTTCCCCAATCTGATGGAGCTGACGCTCGATCCCAAGGGTCGATTGCTGCGCATCCTCGCGATCTGCATCCCTCTGTCTCAAAACGAGACACGGCTGATGCTCGTCACCGCCCGCAACTTTTTGCGTGCGCGATGGCTCGACCCGCTCTTCCTGCGCGCCAATTTGCGCATCGCCGAGGAGGACCGCGTCATCGTCGAATCCTCCTTGCCGTCTTGCGTGCCCACGCCCGAGCAGGAGAAATCCGTCGCGACCGACGCCGGAACGCTGGCCTTCCGCCGCATTTACCGCCAGAAGCTCCTGGGTAGCCGAGCGTGAGCGCGGATGCCGGTCTCCAGTAGAGGCCGGACGCGACCTTCTCCCGCAAGGGGAGAACGTGGCGCCCTCCCGTCATTGGGGGCTCAATATGGCTGTGGGTCGAGATACCATCTTCGCCTTGGCGAGTGGCGCCGGCCGCGCCGCCGTCGCGGTGATCCGCGTCTCAGGACCCGGCGCAAGGCTGACGCTACAGCGCTTCTCCGGCTTGGACCCAAAGCCGCGCTTTGCCCATTACGCGCGTTTCCGCGATCCCGAGAGCGGGGAGACACTCGATCGCGGTCTTGCGCTCTTTTTTGAACGCCCCGCGTCCGCGACCGGCGAGGATTGCGCCGAACTGCACCTCCACGGCGGGCCGGCGGTGGTCGGCGGGATCCTCGCGGCGCTCGCGCGCGAATCCGGGCTGCGCGCGGCGGAGCCCGGCGAGTTCGCGCGCCGCGCCTTCCTTAATAGGAAGCTGGACCTCTCGCAGATCGAGGCGCTCGCCGATCTCATCGACGCGCGCACTGTCTTTCAGCGCCGCCAGGCGTTGCGTCTGGCCGGCGGCGAACTGCGCCGGGAAATCGAGGCATGGCGCGCTGCGATCGTCGAAGCGATGGCGCTCGTCGAAAGCAACCTCGACTTCGCGGACGAAGACGAGGTCTCCGCGGTTTCGTCGGAAGACCTCGCGAGACGGCTCGCGCCAACGCTCGCCTCCATCGACAAGGCGCTCGCCCTGGCGCCCGCCTCCGAACGGCTGAGCGAGGGTTTCCTCGTGCTGATCCTTGGTCCGCCCAATGCCGGGAAGTCGACGCTGCTCAACGCGCTGGCGCGACGCGAGGCGGCGATCGTCTCGGAAGAGCCTGGCACGACGCGTGATTTGATCGAGGTCGATCTCGACCTCGGCGGTCTGCCGATCACGCTCGTGGATACTGCGGGGCTGCGCGAAAGCGAGAACGCCGTCGAGCGCATCGGCGTGGCGCGCGCCCGCGCCCGGGCCGGGGAGGCCGATCTGATACTCTGGCTCTCCGAAGGCGGCGCCGAGCCGGCCCCGGACTTCGGACCGGCGGCGGCGGAAGTCCTGCGCGTCGCGACCAAGGCCGATGCGATTGCGCCCGAGCCCGGCGCCTCGGCGATCTCGGCCCGAGAGGGCAGGGGCGTTGACGCCCTTTGCGACGAGATCGCGAAGCGCGCGGGCGCAGCGCTCGGTGACGGCGGCTCGGCGCTCATCTCGCATGCCCGGCAACGGGCGGAGTTGGAGACCGCCCGCGCCCGGCTGCGGACGGCGATGGAGAGGGAAAAGGCCCCGGAGCTCGTGGCCGAGGACCTGCGGCTCGCCGCCAGAGCGCTGCAGAGAATCGCCGGCAGCGTCGACGCAGAGGAGGTGCTCGACCTGATTTTCTCTCGTTTTTGCATCGGGAAGTGAGTATGTTTCACGTGAAACGCGGCGCCTCAACCGGACCGGCGATCATCCTCCTCACCATGACGACCCCAACGCGTCGCACTCCCTGCTCCCTATGACCTCCTTCGACGTCATCGTCATCGGCGGCGGACACGCTGGTTGCGAAGCGGCCTCGGCAGCGGCCCGGCTCGGCGCACGGGTCGCGTTGATCGTTCAATCCCGCAGCGACCTCGGCGTCATGTCCTGCAATCCGGCGATCGGGGGTCTCGGCAAGGGCCACCTCGTGCGCGAGATCGACGCGCTCGACGGGCTGATGGGCCGGGTCGCCGACGCGGCCGGCATCCAGTTCCGGGTGCTCAACCGCTCCAAGGGTCCCGCAGTGCGCGGCCCGCGCGCCCAGGCCGACCGGCGCCTCTATCGCGGGGCCATGCGCGCCGCGATCGAAGCGATCGACAATCTGGAGCTGGTCGAGGGCCTAGCCACCGATCTCGCCCTCGAAGAAGGCCGCGTCTCGGGCGTTCGCCTGATCGAAGGCTCGCTGCTCCGGGCGGGCGCCGTGGTGCTCGCGACCGGCACTTTTCTCAACGGCGTGATCCACATCGGCGGGGAGCAGACGCCCGCCGGCCGCATGGGCGATCCGCCCGCCCGCGAGCTCGGCGCCACCCTACGCCGCGCCGGCTTCACCGTGGGCCGGCTCAAGACCGGAACGCCGCCTCGGCTCGACGGCGCCACGATAGACTGGGCGTCGCTCGAGGAGCAGTGGGGCGACGCCGAGCCCGAGCCTTTCTCGTCGATGACGGAGCGGATTTCCAATCCGCAGATCGCCTGCCACATCACCCGCACAACGCCGCAAGCGCATGCGGTGATCGCGCGCAATCTCGCCCTTTCGCCGCTCTTCACGGGGGCGATCTCCGGTCCGGGTCCCCGCTATTGTCCGTCAATCGAGGACAAGATCACGCGCTTCGGCGACCGCGATGGCCATCAGATTTTCCTCGAGCCCGAGGGGCTGGACGATCCGACAGTCTACCCCAACGGCATCTCCACCTCGCTCCCCGAAGCGACGCAGCAGGCTTTCATCAACGCGATCCCGGGTCTCGAGCGGGCGCGGATTCTGCGGCCCGGCTATGCGATCGAATATGACTATGTCGATCCGCGCGAGTTGCAGCCGAGCCTCGAGACGAAGCGAATTGCCGGGCTGTTTTTCGCCGGCCAGATCAACGGGACGACGGGCTATGAGGAGGCGGCGGCGCAGGGGCTCGTCGCGGGGCTCAATGCGGCTGCCTTCGCCGCCGGCCAGGACCGGATTCACTTCGATCGCGCCGAGGCCTATCTCGGCGTGATGATCGACGATCTCGTCACTCGTGGCGTCAGCGAGCCCTATCGAATGTTCACCTCTCGTGCCGAATATCGCCTCTCCTTGCGCGCCGACAATGCGGATGAGCGATTGACTCCGCGCGGCGTCGCGCTCGGCTGTGTGGGATTGGAGCGAAGGCGTCGCCACGCAGCGCGCGCCGAAAAGCTCGCGCAGGCGCGGGCGCTACTGACGGGGCTGTCCCTGACGTCCTCGGCGGCTGCGCGGGCGGGGCTGCCGGTCAATCAGGACGGTCAGCGCCGTAGCGCCTGGACACTGCTCTCCTTCCCGGACATCGGCTTCGGCCGGCTGCGCGGCATTTGGCCCGAGCTTGGCGCGATCGAGCCGGTGATCGCGGCGCAGGTCGAGATTGATGCGCGCTATGCGGTCTATCTCGATCGGCAGGCGGCCGACATCGAATCCTATCGTCGCGACGATCAGCTCACTTTGCCGCCCACGCTCGACTATGGCGCGATCAAGGGCCTCTCGACCGAGCTTGCGGGCCGGCTTTCTCGCCTACGGCCCCGCACGCTCGCCCAGGCGCAGCGCGTCGAGGGCGTAACGCCTGCAGCGCTGACGCTTCTCGCCGCGCGGGCGCGTCGGGCCTGATGGGATTTTGTGAGACCTCATTCGTGGGCGTTGCCATCCCGCGCGGGACTTGTCGCTGTCAATCGCAAGCGAAAGGCATCGTGGAAACCCGATGACCAGGCCCCCGGCGAACGACCGCGTGGAGGCGCTGCGGCTCTGTCCTGTTTTGGAACAGAGCAGCGCGGAACTCGAAATCTACGAACGCCTTCTCCGAGACTGGAACAAGCGAATCAATCTCGTGTCGGCTTCGACGCTGGATCAGCTCTGGACGCGCCATTTCGCCAATTCGGCGCAGCTCTATGAGCTGCTGCCGGATATCTCGAGCTGGGTGGACCTCGGCTCGGGCGCCGGCTTTCCAGGGATGGTTCTGGCGCTGCTCCTCAAGGGCCGACCCGGCGCGAGCGTCAGCCTCATTGAGAGCGATCAGCGCAAGGCGGCGTTCCTGAGGGCTGTTTCACGTGAAACAGGCGCCCCCGCCAACGTGATCTGTGGTCGAGTTCGAATCGGAGCTGCCGAGACTTGCGGGCGAGGTCGAGGGGATCAGCGCCCGCGCGCTCGCGCCCCTCCAGCAGCTTCTCGACTGGAGCGAAGGACTCCTGTTGAAAAGCGCGACGGGAGCCTTCTTAAAGGGTGAAAACTGGCGGGCCGAATTGACCGGCGCCGACGTCGAAGTTAATTTTTCGCTTGTAGAAAAGCCCAGCCGAACGCATCCTTCGGGACGAATCGTCATCGTGACGCGGCGGGACCGATCATTCTCACCTCAAGGGACGTTGCCGTGACCGAGGCTCTGCCAGCTCCGCGCGTCCTCGTTCTCGCCAACCAGAAGGGCGGCGTCGGCAAGACGACGACCGCGATCAATCTCGGCACCGCGCTCGCCGCCGTCGGCGAGAGGGTGCTGATCATCGATCTCGATCCGCAAGGCAATGCCTCGACCGGCCTCGGCGTCGACCGCAAGAGCCGCAAGCTCTCCACCTATGACGTGCTGATCGGCGAATGCAGCCTCGAGGATGCGACGGTCGACACGGCCGTCCCACGCCTCTGGGTCGCCCCGTCGACGCTCGATCTCCTCGGCGTCGAATTAGAGATCGCGTCGGACAAGGATCGCAACTTCCGTCTGAAGCGCGCGCTCGCCGAGCTCGTCGCGGGCGAGCGCCATCCCGATGCGCACAGCTACAGCTATGTCCTCATCGACTGCCCGCCGTCGCTCAATCTGCTGACCATCAACGCGCTCGCCTCGGCGGACGCCGTGCTCGTGCCGCTGCAATGCGAGTTCTTCGCGCTGGAAGGGCTGTCGCAGCTCCTTTCCACCGTCGATCAGGTGAAACGCTCGCTCAATCCGAGGCTGTCCATCCACGGCGTCGTGATGACCATGTTCGACCCGCGCAACAATCTGGCGAACCAAGTCGTGGAGGACGTGCGCCGCTTCATGGGCGACAAGGTTTATGAGACGATGATCCCCCGCAATGTGCGGGTTTCGGAAGCGCCTTCCTACGGCAAGCCGGTGCTTCTCTACGATCTAAAATGCAGCGGCAGCCAAGCCTATCTGAAGCTCGCATCCGAGGTGATCCAGCGGGAAAAGCGTCTGCGCGCGGCGTAAAGGCGGGCGCTAACCCCTCATCCGGGGCCATAGCCCGTCGAAAAAAGACGGGCGTCTTTAGGCAGGCTGTGGCGCGTCCTTCTCCGCAAGGGGGAAGAATGCCCCCAGCGCCCGGGCCATTAGTGAAGGAAACAGATCATGGGAGAGGAGCTGCGTCCGCGTCGTCTGGGAAGGGGGCTCGCGGCCCTGATCGGCGAGGCGGCGGAGGTCGCTCCCGCCGGTGAGCGCGGTCACGGGCAAAGGCGCGTGCCGATAGAATTCCTGCGGCCAAATCCTCGGAACCCCCGCACAAACTTCCGGGAGTCGGATCTCGCCGACCTCGCCGCCTCCATCCGCGAGAAGGGCGTCATCCAGCCCATCATCGTGCGCACGATCGCGGGCCTCGCCGACGCCTATGAGATTGTCGCGGGCGAGCGCCGCTGGCGGGCGGCGCAGCTCGCGCATCTTTCCGAAATCCCGGTCGTCATCCATGAGCTCGACGATCGTGAGGCGCTTGAGCTCGCCATCGTCGAAAACGTGCAGCGCGCCGACCTCGACGCGATCGAGGAGGCGCGCGGCTATCAGCGGCTCATCGAGGAATTCGGCTACGCCCAGGGCGACCTCGCCAAGGTCATCGGAAAGAGCCGGCCGCATGTCGCGAACACGCTGCGGCTGCTGCAGCTCCCGCTCTCGACGCGCCGGCTCGTCTCGGAGGGCGAGATTTCCGCCGGCCACGCCCGCGCGCTGCTCTCGGTCAAGGCGCCAGAAACCGTCGCCGCGCGCATCGTCGCGGAAGGGCTGACGGTGCGTGACGTGGAGCGCATCGCGCAGAAGGAAGCGGAGACGGCGGGCGCGTCGAAGCCTCGGGCGAGGCGCGAGGAGGTCAAGGACGCCGACACACGCGCGCTGGAAAAGACCCTCACCGACGCCACGGGGCTCTCGGTCTCGCTGCATGTTCTTGGCGGCGAGCGTGGCGAATTGCGCATCCGCTATGAAACCTTCGAGCAGCTCGACGCGCTCTGTCGGAAGCTCGCGGGTTAGTTGATTCCTGCCTGAGTGGGCACGAATTTAGCGGTCCTAAGGCTATTTCGAATGAGAACTCGCCGCGGGCGATAAGTGTCTCAAAAAGAACCATTTACTATTCCTTAAGGATTGGCTGGAGCCCGTTAGGATTTCGTTTACTCTCTGAGCCTGCCCGATGGTCGTGGGGAGGCGGTGGTGAAACGGATTGGCGAGGCTCAGCTCACTTTCGAGCGTGGCAAGGCGAGCGCGCTCAGGGTCAGCCTGCTGGTTCTCTTGGGCCTCCTGGCGCTCTCCCTGCAAACGCAAGAACTGTCAGCCGCGGCTTTCAGGGCGAGCTTCGCCCGCGTCGGCGACGAAACCTCGGTCCCCTATGGCTGGATGGATTTCTGCTCGCGACAGCCGCAGGAATGCGACCAGCCCGCTCTTCCGGCGCAGGACGTCGCGCTGACAGCGAAGACCCTGAAGCTGCTTGAGAAAATCAACGCCGAGGTCAACGCCGCTATCGAGCCCGTCTCGAACCTCGAGCACTGGGGCACCATCGCGGATCACTGGGATTATCCGTTGGATGGGAAGGGCGACTGCAAGATCTACGCGCTGGAAAAACGCCGGCAGCTCATCGCACGCGGCGTGCCGCGCCAAGCGCTGCTGATGACCATCGTGCGAGACCACCATAACATGGGTCACACGATCCTGACAGTGCATACGGACAAGGGCGATCTCATCCTGGACAATCTCACCGACGACATTCTGTCCTGGGACGAGACCGGCTATCGCTTCCTGAAGCGCCAGTCGCAGGAAGACCCCAATATTTGGCTCGCGATCCTTTCCCCCGCCTCGGCGCGCAAGGTCAGCGCGCGATAAAAGCGCTCGGATTTGGAGGTCGCCTCACGAATCCGCCGCTGGCTCATGCTTCCTGGCCGTGCGGACGCGATTGCGCCGTTCGACGCTTACGGAAAAGCTTCTGCACATCCGCGGTTTCCTGCCGCTGGTAGAGGTCGGGCGTCCATTCGGGCATTTCATCCGTCGTGAAGGGCAGCGCATTCTCTTTGAGAAACTCCCGCATCCTCGCCAGTTCGTCGCGCCATCCGATCGCGCGTTTGAACCGGGAGCCGATGTCGACGCTCGTGAATTTGACGTCGGAAGCGAGATTCAGGAATTTCACGGCGTTTTCGGGGGTCATGACGAAAGGGTTCTCACCCTTCAGCATGAGATAGTAATTTGCGACCAATGACCCCGTACGATGATTACCCTCGATGAATAACTGTGGCTGCGCCAATATTCTTACATAAAGCCCCGCGGCAATTTTATATGGGTCCGCCCCATGCGCCTCGTGTCGATCATACCACTGCATCACCGACGGGAAACGGGCCTCGAAGCGCTGTTCGGTGTGTTTGACGAACCCGTAATACTCATTGCGCCGGTCAGCGTCGGCGCCGAGATGCACCATTATGTTCAGGTCGAGCATCTCCTTCCAGGAGAGCATCGTGCCCCCCGGATTTGACGCAAATCGCTTGTTGATGTGATGATAGCCATGCAGCATGTTTCTCGCGATGAAGCTGTCGAATTTATCCCTTTTGCAACTGACGATTTCGTTGATTCGGTCGAAATCGTCTATGACGTGCTGATAGTTCTCCTTGATCTTGTGCAGGTCGAAATACTTTTGCGCTCTATTGTTCATCGCGCCCTCAGCCGGCGACGATTCGGGGCGGGGCGCGGCGCGTCTGGGTTTCGAGCAGCGTCTTCACCTTGGCCGCGAGATTCAGGTAGGCCGCAGCCTGCGGGCCCTGGGGATCCGTGGCGACAACCGGCCGGCCGGAATCCGACGTCTCTCGGATTTTCGCCTCCAGCGGAATCTCCCCTAGAAAGGGCACGCCGAGCGCCTCTGCATCGCGTCGAGCGCCGCCATGCGCGAAAATGTCCGAGCGTTCGCCGCAGCGAGGGCAAATGAAGTAGCTCATGTTCTCGATGATCCCGAGCACTGGGATCTCGACTTTGCCGAACATGGCCACCGCCCGGCGCGCGTCGATCAAGGCAAGGTCCTGCGGTGTCGAGACGATAACGGCGCCAGCGAGCGGAACCTGCTGCGCCATCGTCAGCTGAACGTCGCCCGTGCCCGGCGGCATATCGACGATGAGGGTGTCGAGTTCGCCCCAGGCGACCTCGCCGAGCATCTGCGTCAGCGCCTGCGTCGCCATCGGCCCGCGCCAGATCATCGCTTCGTTCTCGTTGACCAGGAAGCCGATCGACATGGCCTTCAGGCCATAGGCCTGCATCGGGACGAGCTTATTCCCCGCGACCTCGGGCTTGCCGGTGAGGCCGAGCAGCCGCGGCGCCGACGGCCCGTAGATGTCGGCGTCGAGAAGACCGACGCGCCAGCCCTGCGCCGCGAGGCCGAGCGCGAGATTGACCGAGGTCGTCGACTTTCCGACGCCCCCCTTGCCGGAGGCGACTGCGACGATAAACCGCACGTGATCGAGTGCCGCGAGCGACGGGCGCCGGGGCTCCGCCGGGGCGGCTTTCCGCTCGGCGGTAAGCGTGACGATGGCGCGCTCGACGCCGGGGATATGTTGGATCGCCTCCTGCGCCGCGAGACGCGCGGCTTCCCATTCCTTCGCCCTGGCGGGATCGCCAGCGAGCGTGACGAACGCCTTGCCCTCGGAGAAATTGACGCCGCTGACCGCACGCGAAAGCGGCGTTCCGTCCGGGCCCGGCGTCTTTTGGAGGGTCTGCAAAACCTGGTCTTCCGTCGCCACGCTCTTGCTCCTCTAGTTTTGCGCTGTGCGCTATTTGCGCCAGCAGCCAAGCAAAATCCAGGGCGCCTTGGCGTGCGTTTCCCGGGGAGGCCTCACCCCGCACGCGTGAAGAACAAAATTGTGCCTTCCGGGTTACCTAGGCTAAAAACGGAACGGGGTTTCACCTTTCGAAGGTTAGGGAATGCTTGATTCGCTCATCGCTTGGGCGCCGCTCTCGACGAAAATCTGGCTCGTGCAGATGCTCGCCTATCACGGCATCGGGCTCTGGTTCGAGTGGCTCGACCGCACCGGCGGCCTCAAGCGCTTCAAGGTCAAAGCCAAGGAGCGGATAGGCTATTTTGAGGTGCTGCCGCGCGTTCTCGCCAACCAGACCTTCGTTCTGTTGCCGGCGATGCTCCTTACGCAATGGGCCGGACTCGCCTATGTCGGCTCGCCGACGATTTCGATCCCCCTCTTTGTGGCGTGCGTCGCAGCCATGACCGTGGGGCATGACGTTGTACAATATATTGCGCATCGATTTATACTTCATCGACCCGACATGATGCGCCGGCTCGGCCACGCGGTGCATCACTCGACGATTGGCAGCCTCGGCATCAGCGCTTGCTACATGAGCGCCGCCGACTTCTTTCTGGAGATCGTCTGCCCCTATCTGATCCCGCTCGCTCTCGTGCCGCTCGGGACCAACTTCCTCGTCCATTCGCTGGTCGTCACGTTTGGGGCCTTCGGCGGGCTGTACGAACATTCGGGCTATGACTTCGCAGTCGCTCTTCGCGAGCCCAAGGATGGGATCGCCCCAGGCCGCCTGAGGCTGGCGCTCGCTAAAATGGTGTCGAGCGAAGCCCATGCGGCGCATCATTCGCGCGGCAACGTCTCTTACTCGGACGGCTTCGGCTCGACGAACATCTGCGACACGCTGTTTCGAACGCGCTTCGACCTGGTTTCCGATCGGCGTCGCGCGGTAGCCGCGGAGCACTAGACCGCGTCCCGCTCGCGTGGAATCACGCGAGCGATGAGGCCTCGCTCGAAATCAGAAAGTTAGAGCATGTCCTTATCGGAAAACCGCTCTGCACTTTTCCGGGACATGCTCTAAATCACGCTGTGGTTAGGGCGCGGGCGGCGTGCAGCAATGGCCGTGCCTCTGGACGGGCGGACAGGGAACGTCGCCATAACTGCAGAAGACGCAACAGTCGCCGGGCTTCGGTCGAATTTGCGCGCCGCAGGAGGCGCAGGCGTAGCGAATCACGCATGCGTCTTCGGGCATCTTCAGCAATTCTTGGAAGCCGCAGGCCGGACAGGTCAACGTCGAGGCTTGCTGGGAGAGGGCCCGCGGATCTTCAGGCTTCGGCATCGATATCGACGGGCGCCACATCGACATGCTCGACCTTTGGCGTGCGCTTGAACTGAGAGCGCCGTCCCCGCAGCGTCTGCACGACCTTCGCGCCATTCGAGAAGGCGAGATAGATCATGAGCGGCGGGATCGACGCCATCGTCTTGAAGTAGTTCGCAAGCGAGCCGCGCTTCAAGGCGAGATAGGAGGGCAGCGTCATGCCGAGGACGACCACGGTCGTCATGAAGCCGACGATCTTGAGCTGGAAGAGGTAGGGCGCGACGGAGCCGTGCAGGCCGACTCCGACGAGAAACACGATCACGCCGATTGCTGCGGCCGGAAAGAATATCTGATGGCTGATGAGCGCCACCGCCGCGATACGCTGCGTCAGCGTCCAGGGCGCGTTCCAGAGCGGGGCCAGCGTGCGCTTGGCGACCTGCACGAACCCGTTTGACCAGCGTCTCTGCTGCCGGCGGAAATCCCGAATGCCTTCGGGCACCTGACCGGGAATGGCGGGCTCGGACACGAAAACTCCATGCCATCCGTCGAGAGCGGCGCGCACGGTCAGGTCGAGGTCCTCGGCGAGCGAATAATCCGACCAGCCGCCGGCGCTGTCGATCGTCGCGCGCCGCCAGACGCCACCCGTGCCGTTGAACTGGAAGAGCCAGCCGGCGCGGGCGCGGGTGCGTTGCTCCACGAGGAAATGGCCGTCCTGGATGAGGCCTTGGGCGCGGGTGAGCCAGTTCTTCTCGTAATTGACGAATTCGCAGCGCGACTGCGCGAAGCCGGCGGTCGGATCCTTGACCAGGAGGGGGATCACGGCCTTCAGCCAGTTCGTCGGCGGCCGGAAATCGGCGTCGAGCATGGCGACGAAAGGCGCATCGGAGAGCGTCAGCCCATAAGCGCAGGCCCCAGCCTTGAAACCCTCGCGGTTCGGTCGCCGAACATGCTCGATATCTGCGCCCTGGGCGCGCAATTCAGCGGCGACGGCGTCGGCCCGCGCGGGCGTGTCGTCGGTGGAATCGTCGAGAAGTTGGATGCGCAGCCTGTCCTTGGGCCAGTCGAGCTGCGCGGCGCAACGCAGCGCCTGTTCGGTCACGAGCGGCTCGTTGAACACCGGGATTTGCAGGAGCACATAAGGCAACTCCTCGTCGAGGAGCGTGACTGGCGCGGGATCGCGCACGCCGCGCAGCTCGTCGAGAAGAAACTTGCCGATGATCAGGAAGAAGCCGAGGCCGATCGCAATGAGTGTGACACCGCAGAGGTCGGCGACCGCGTCCACCAGGAAGGTCAAAAGATCGAGCACCTGAGACTTACCCCTCTTCCCTCGCCGCTACGGCCGAGCCTTTCGAGGTCTGGGGGTCGTGGGACGACGCGTTCGCCCGTGCCCCGAAACTCTTATTCGCCCAGACCACCCGATTCGTGGTCCAAGCGTGGAGCCAGACCATCAGCATGACGATCTCGCGTACGGCCAGGATCAGTGGCGTTCCCCATGTCAGGCTTCTGCCCTTGGCGGAACTCAACAGGCCTTCGATCACAAGCCAAAGCATAAATGTCGCGGCGGCGCCTTGCAATGGCCATAAACCTGCGAGAGGCGCTGCGACCGCGGCGGCCGCGATTGCAGGAGCGGCCTGACAAAATGGCTCCAGAAGGAACGACAACAGCGCGTCGCCGCGCCGTGTGACGCTCCAGCGCAACTGGCGCTGATAGACCTCGGTGAAGGATCGGCGACCAAGTTCCTGCCTCACGGGCCTGTGCGAGAAAACGGTGCGCAAACCTATGCGCCGGAATGCGCGGCCCAAAGCGTTGTCCTCGCCGACCGTATGGGAAATCGCGTCAAAACCGCCCGCCCGTAGAAAATCGCTGCGACGAAACAGCATGATCTTGCCGACGCCATAGCCCTGACCGAGACAGGAGGCGAGATAGAGCATGCGCGCATGCGGACCGTTCACAATCGCGGCTTCAATCTGCGCAGCGAAACTGACGGCGTCCGCGCAATACGGAATCGCGCAGACGAGACCGACTCCGGGGAGGAGCTGACGTAGATGCTCGGCAAGCTCGTCGGGCGCAAGCACGACATTCGCGTCCTTCATGAAGATCGTGTCGTGCGCCGCTTCGGTGAAGGGCGCGACGAGATTGTCGACTTTCGGACTTACCGCGATCTTGGCCGTCGATTTCAAAAAGCGGGACGACCGTTCCGGATGTCGGGCGAAGATTTCCTGCATTGCGCGCGAAGCGGGAGAGTCAAATTCGCTCGACGAGGCGACGACCTCGAAATCGGGATATCGCTGTGCGAAGGCCGATTCCTGGGCGGGCTCGAAACAATTCTCGAGAATCTTCACCGGCAGCGCGATCGAGACGGGCGGCTGGTCCGTGCGGGTCGCCCGGCGCCCTGCGATACGCGGCTGCAGGAGCGCTCCGAGCGTCGACAGCACGAGCAACAGGATCGAGACCGCCCAGAGAAAAGCGGCGGCCCATTGCGCGAATTCCGTCGCCACGAGCGTCATGCGCTCTCTTTCTCGATGGTCTGTGGGACCTCGGCGGGAAAACGCAGCACGAAGAAATCGACGAGGCGCGGCGGCAGGAGCTCGATGATTCGCAGCGCCCAATACATATAGCGCGGAAACGCGATGATGGGGCGACGCTTTTCGAGGCCGCGATAGACGATCTCCGCAGCTTCGGCGTCTGTAATCATGCTCGCCTTCCAGGCCGTGGTCCGCTGCGACATCGGCGTGTCCACCCAACCCGGGACGATGAGGCTCACATCGACCCCATAAGGCGAAAGCTTGGCGCGGAGCGAGGTCGCATAACTGTGCAGGGCGGCCTTGGTGGCGCAATAGGTGGGCGAGAAGTGCATGGCGCGCAGCCCCATCATCGAGCCCACGAAGGCGACGACTCCCGAGCGGCGCTCGACAAGCGACGGGACCGCCGGCTCGATCGTGTTGAGCTGACCGAAGAGGTTGATCGCGAACACGGCGCGTACGGTTTCTTCAGGCTCGAGCGGCTGATCCGGCGCCGGGCCGCTGGAGACGCCGGCGTTGGCGATGACGACGTCGAGCGGCCCAGACTCCAGCGCTTTGGCGACCGCCGCCTGCATGGCCGCACGGTCGCGCACGTCCGCGACGTGGCATTCGGCCGCGCCGCCCGCCGCGCGGCAGGCCTCGGCGGCTTCGCGAAGTCGCGCCTCGTTGCGCCCGAAGAGTTCCAACCTTGCGCCTTCTTTCGCGTAGCGCAAAGCGAGCGCGCGTCCGATGCCGCTCGATGCGCCGGTGATGAGAACATGTTTTCCGCTCATGCGGAGACTCCCTTTACCGCTGCGGTCGCAAGGTCGCATCCGCGATGATCGCTGGCGCCCGGCCCGGCCCATGCGCATAGAGGCGCACGAAGACGCCTTCCTGCAGCGACACGCGCAACACGCGGCCGGTGAGCGTCGCCTTCTCGCCACGCAGCACCGGCTGCACGAAGGTTCCCCCGAGCGAAACGACGGTCAGATCTTCGCGCCAGGCTTTGAGCAGTGACTGGAAGGCTGCGAGCAGCTTCATGCCGTGCACGGGCGGGGCGGCGAAGCCGATGCTTCCCGCGAGCGCGTCGTCGAGATGTAACGGGTTGTCGTCCCCGGAGACTTCCGCGTAGCGCGCCAAGGCCGCGGCGTCGAAGGGTCCGATTTCCAGCGGGGGGAGACGGTCGCCAACTTCGGGCAGGGCGTGCGCCTCGCTCATGCCTCGCCCTTTTTGGGCAAGTCCGCGCGGGAAACCAGTCTCAGCACCGTCTCGATGCGGCCAATGGCCGCGCCTTGCAAATCGGAGAGCGTTGCGTCGAGCACGAGGCGAGAGGGCTGGATTTCGCGCCTCGCGACGACCGCCAGGACGTAGCGTGCGCCCTGGCGCAGCGGCGCCTCATAGTCGAAGCGCTGCGACTCATGCACGGGCAAAGCGTCGGCTTCGGCGCAGATTTGCGCAACCCGCTCACGCAACCGCGGCGCCGCTAGCCACAGAGCCGGATAGGCGAGGGGCGCCGCATCCCCGTCGAGCTGGACGCCGATCTCGCGTGCGAAGTCCTCCGCCAAGGCCGCATCGACGAAGACTTCCGTCGGCGGCCCGAAGTCGATTGCGGCGTCCTCAGAACCCATCTTCCAGCGCTCTCAGGACGAGCACGGCGTTGATGCCGCCGAAGGCGAAGGAGTTTGACATCGCCGTGCGGATCTTCGCCGCGCGCGCGACATTGGGCACAGCGTCGATGGGGCAGCGTTCGTCCGGCTCGAGAAAATTGATCGTCGGCGGAATGACGCTGTCACGCATTGCGTTGATGGTGATCGCGAGCTCCAGCCCGCCGCTCGCGCCGAGCGCGTGGCCGTGGATGGGCTTCGTCGATGTGACGGGGATCTTTCTACCGCGCTCCGCGCCGAACACGTTCAGAATGGCTTCCGATTCGGTGATGTCGTTGGCGTGCGTCGCCGTGCCATGCGCATTGATGTAGTCGATCTCCTCGGGCGCGATTTGGGCGTCAGCGAGCGCGGTGGTCATCGCGCTCGTCACGCCGGGGAGATCGGGGCGTACGGGATCCTTGGCGTCGCTCGTCGTGCCATATCCCTTGAGCTCGCAGAGCGGACGATGGCCGCGCGCTTTCGCCGACTCGGCCGTCTCCAGAATGAACATCGCCGAGCCTTCGCCGAGCGTCATGCCGTTGCGGCCCTTGGAGAAGGGGCGGCAGCGATCCGGCGTCATCACCCGCAGCGCCTCCCAGGCTTTCATGGGACCATTGATCACGCAGGCTTCGGTCCCGCCGACGATCGCCCTGTCGACCAGTCCATAGCGGATCATCTGCAGTCCGAGGCCGATTGCCTGCGTCGCGGAGGAACAGGCGCTGCAGATCGAGAAGGTCGGACCCAGAACCGAGAAGCGAATGCCGAGCGTCGTCGGGGCCGCGCTTGGGATGAGCTTCGGGATCGACAGCGGATCCATGCGGCTCGACTCTCGGTAATAGGTGTAGAGTCCGTTATCGATCGTTTCGGCGCCGCCGATTCCGGTGCCGAGCAGGAGCGCGGTGCGCGGGCCGGCGAGATCCTTCTGTCCGAAGCCGGCTTGCGCCATCGCCTGGTCCGCCGCGGCGATCGCAAAGGCCGTGAAGGGATCGCAGATCGGAAGATAGGCCTCTTCCACATGATCGGCCGCCTTGAAACCCGGAACTTGCGCCGCCGTTTTGATGCGTCCGTCATAGGGGCGCTTCAAGGAGAGCTCGCGAACTTGCGACTTTCCGTCGCGCGCCGCCTCCCAAAGCGCCTCGACCCCGAGACCCGCCGCCGAAACCGCGCCCATGCCGGAGATCACGACGCGCGGAAATGCGTGGGCGCGCGTTGAGGCTTCGCCCGGCTGGTTCGCCGCGCGTTCGCCGCTCGATGTGGCGGCGGTCATCTCAGGATTTCTCCCTTTCCTTGACGATGAGATCAGCGATCGCGTTGATCAGGCTCTTGACGTCCTTCGCTTCCTGCAGATTGCCGTCCATAGGGATGTAGACGTTGAACTTTTCCTCGAGCGCCGTGAGGATCATCACGATGTCGACAGACTTGAGGTCGAGGCTTTCGATCGTCGCGTCCGGCGTGACTTTGGCGCGATCGATCATCCCTTCGGCGGCGACGACTTCTATGATCTCGTTGACGAGTTGCTCTCTATCTTGAGGATTATCCGTCAAGTCTCTCTCCGTTGCGATAGACCGGTTTCCGGTCCAAACGGCCCGGAAAACAGTCTCGTTTCATGATTTGACGCGTCTCTGCGCCGAACGTGAGCCCACTTCGGCGAAAACGCTACTCCATCGCGCAAAATCGAAGGCCAAGTCTTTGGTTAAGCGGTTTGGCGGAGAAAATAAAGCCCGCGCCGATGGGGTTTCCCGGCGAGGGGCGGATTTGGCGGGAAGATGACGACACAATATGATGAGGGTCAAAGCCGTTGAGGAGACGCGCGCCATGGGCTCCGCCTATGAGAAGGATTTTTACGCTTGGGCGAATGAACAGGCTGCGCTTCTGCGCAACGGTAAGCTGGCCGAGGCGGACATCCAGCACATCGCCGAGGAGATCGAGAGCATGGGGAAGACGGAGAAGCGCGAGCTCGTCGCCCGTCTGACCGTCCTGCTTCTCCATCTGCTCAAATGGCGTTACCAGCCCAATCTGCAGGGGGGATCCTGGCGAGCGACGATCGACGTGCAGCGCCTGGATATCGCGGATCTGCTCGAGGACAATCCGAGCCTGAAAAACCTCCTGCCGGAAGTTCTCACGCGCGCTTACAATAGAGCGATCAAGGAGGCGAAGCGGGAGACGGGCTTGCCCGAGACGACCTTTCCGCCCGCCTGCCCCTGGAGTTTTGATCAGGCGATGGACTCAGAGTTTTGGCCGGGGTGAGGACGCAGCTTTGCGGCAAAAGCGGACCTTAGGCTTGGGTGGTTTCCGAGCTTTCAGCCGTCAGACGGATAAATTTCTGCGATCGCCAATTCCATCCCCGGCGGATCGAGCTTGATCACGCCATCCCGCACAATTCGCGTGAGGATGTCGTCGCCGTGCCGCTGGTGGTGGATTATGAAGGGCGCGTCGGGATTGACGATCAAATAATGCTCGATGCTCTTCACCCTGAAATAGCCGGCAAGCTTTTGGTACGAATCGCGACGCTCGCTCCCCGGAGAGGGAATTTCGATGACGACGCTGGGATTGGGCACGAAATACGCGTCGGGGGAGACCGGCGCGCCGCAATAGACCATCGCGTCCGGCTGAAAACTGTTCAGCTGGTCGATCTTCACCGCGGCGCTGTCGAGCACGAAGCGACAAGGAATTTTGGCCCTTGCAATGGCCGCGTCGAGCGCCCGGGCTATGCGGTATTTTAGATCGCCGTGGATGACGCGCCCGGGAGACATGGCGAGGGCCTGCCCATCGACGAGTTCCCATTTGCCGCGCTTCTCGACGGCAAAGGCCAAAAATTCCTCGACCGTCATCGCTTTTTCCGCAAGTACTGGCATGCCCTGCCTCCACTTTGAAACAGCATAGCTTGGCAAGCAGCGATCTGCGAGAAAAAAGGCGCAAATCACCCGGCGAAGGCGTCGCTCTCGGCTGCGGTCAAGCCCAACGCCATTTATTTGGCCGAATCTCTGTTCATGATTCGAATCGAAAGATTCCACCGGGGTGCTATCCCCTCGCTAAATAAGGATTTCGGGATGATCGGCTCAGCGCGCTCGATCTTGAGCTTTACGATTATGATGTTTGCGGGCCTTGCTCTCGCTCCCGCTGCGCAGGCCGCGCACTGCGGCAATGGCGCGGCGGGCTTCGACGCGTGGAAAGAGGCCTATGTGCAGGAGGCGCGCGCCGCGGGCCACAGCCAGGCGGCGATCGATGCGCTGATGGAAACGCATTACAACCATCCGACCATCGGCGCCGACCGCGGCCAGCACAGCTTTCACCTGTCGCTCGACGAGTTCCTCGCCAAGCGCGGCGGCCCAGTTATCGCCACCAAGGGCCGCTCCTACAAGCAGCGCTTGGCGCCGCTCTTCGACAACATCGAGGCGCGTTACGGCGTGCCGCCCGGACCGCTGCTCGCCATCTGGGGCATGGAGACCGGCTTCGGCTCGGTGCACGGCAATCAGCACGCGCTCTCGGCCATTGCCACCCTCGCCTACGACTGCCGGCGCACTGAATATTTCACCGACCAGCTCAACGCTTTCCTGACGCTCATCGACCACGGCCGGGTCGACCCAGCCGCTCGCGGGTCCATGCATGGCGAGATCGGCCAGACGCAGTTCCTGCCCAAGAACATCCTGGAATATGGCGTCGGCGGCAGTCTCGAAGCCCAGAGCGCCGCGCTGATGTCGACCGCGAATTTCCTCAAGGCGCATGGCTGGCGCGCGGGCGCGGGATACCAGCCGGGCGAGCCGAACTTCGCGGCGATTCAGGCCTGGAACGCCGCCCCCGTCTATGAAAAAGCCATCGCGCTGATCGGCAACAAGATCGACCGGGCCGATTAACGGCGTCTCGCGCTCAAGACTTCTGGGCGCAGTCGATCGTCTCGCGTTCGGTGATGATGAAATTGAGCCTCTGGTCGTGCGGCTCGTCCGGCACGGCCTCCGCTTCCTGTAGCGCATAGGCGAGGCCTATGGCCGTGACCGGCCCATCGGCCCGCAAGGCCTTGAGGGTCGCGTCATAGATGCCGCCCCCGTAGCCCAGGCGGACGCCACGACGGTCGAAGGCGGCAAGCGGTGCAAAGACGACCCCCGGGCGCCCCTCCGGGCGTTCTGGCGAGGGCTCCGAGAGGCCGAAAGGCCCCTTCTCCAACTCGTCGCCGGGCTGGAAGGCGCGAAAGTGCAGCGGCTGACGAACCGCCCTCATCGCCGGCAGCAGGATTGGGAAGCCTCTCGCATGCAGCGCCTCGATCAACGGGCGCGTGTTGAGCTCGCTGCGAATGGGCCAATAGAGCGAGACAGCGGGTCGGGCCGCTCCGGCGAGCCGCTCGGTCAATGCAAGAGCCGCCGCCTTGATCGCGCTTGCCGCCTCATGCGCTTCGGCCGGTGAGATGAGATCGCGTCGCTCCAGGGCGTGCTTGCGGATCGTAGATTTCGACACGGTCATTGCTTCGGTCCGGGGCAGCGGGGATCGACTCCGCCACTCATAATTCATCGCGCGTGGGAATGGCCAGCCGGAGGCGTCCCGCATTCACTCGATGTTCATTGCGCCTGCGTTAGCAATCGAAGCTGCTCCCTTGTCCATATGCCCTGGAGGCAAGCAGCATGCGACGACTGCTCTTGACGACCTTGCCGCTCCTCGCGCTCGGGGCCCTGCCGGCGCAGGCTGGGCCCAATGTGGCGATGTGCTTGGCGATGCAAAAGAACTTCGCGGACTGCCAGCAGCGCCAGGACCGACAGCGCCGCCATTGGGAGCGGGAGCGCTACCGCGATTATATGGAGTGGGGCCCCGAAGGGCCGCCCTGGGGGCAGGAGGGGGCGCCGAACGAAAACTGCGCCGCCTGGGTTGTTGCGCTGAAAGCGAACAACTGCTTCTGATCCCCGCGGGGAGTTTCCGCGAGTTGCAGGGAATTCAATTTGGTTTTTCAATCTGACGCCGTCGCGACGCCGGCCGCCGACCCGCTTAAACTCACGCGGCGTTCTTGCCCGAAGCCGAAATGTGTGAGGGGGTCCTCTCCAACGACGCACTGGCCTGCTTTTTCAGCATCTCGAGGCTCTCCTCGATTTTGGCCATGGGCGCCTTGTGGGCGAAATTGATCAGCTTGATCGCGAGATGCGCCATTCCGTCGATGGCCTTCTCCAGCATGCGGGTCGCCGTGGGCTTCGCCTGCTCTTGCAGGAGGTGCAGCTGTTCGCCCGTCCGGCTCGCGACCTTCGCCGTGAGATGAGAAGCTTTCTCGGTCAGCGCATTCGCCTTCAGCAACGTATGGATCTTCTCATTGAGCCGCGTCGCTTCGAGCTCGAGCCGCCAAGTGGCGAGCTGCTGCTGCCTGAGCTCGTTCATCGCGTCTGTGTGCTGACCGCGCAGAAGCGTGACCTCGTTCTCGAGATTTTCGAGGCGCTCCTTGATGGCGTCAACCATCCGGAACGAAAACTTGCCCGCTTCCAGATTGGTCAAAGCGAGTTCGATTTCCATTTTGCCAGCCATGGTCCATCCTCCACCACGAGATGAGATAAGATCGACGCCGCACAGTTAAATTTCCGTTGCGACGCAGCGAAGACAGCGATCAACTTCTTTTGAGCGGCTCGGCTCCCGATAGCGCGACTCGCGTCAAGCACTCGGCGAACTCAAGAATGTGTGAGGCGTCGAGTTAGATAGGGCGTCCGGGACTGCCGGAAACGGTAACCCCGGATCAGTCTGCCTCGCGGCGCTCTATACCTTCCCTTCGGGGGTCGCGCGATCGATGGCGATCGGCAAAAGCTTGGCGAGACGTTCCCTCAGATTTTCAACCGAGAAGTCCGCCTTCTTCGCCATGTCCATTATGCCCGGCCAGCCGAGCAGCTGGAGCGCCTCGACTGAATTGAGGGGCTGGTTGGGGCCGGTGGAGACCCAGGAGCGAACCTTGCTGATAAAGCCGCGTTCCTCGAACAATTTCACGACCCCCGAGACACCGCCCTGGCTTTCGAAATAATCGTGAATGAGCTTGAGAATTTGATCCTCCTCGGAGGATATCGTTTTTTCAACCACGGCCTGATTCGGCGTCCCAACGGTCGCTTTAGGTTTGAACAACCAGTTGATCCAGTTCATGTAATCCTCCGCTCCTTCGACGCGTGCGACGCGACGGCGGCTTGCTGCATAGCACAATTCTCCGCGCTGTCGTCTGGCGCTCGCGCGACTCGGCGCAAAATCGACCGCATCCGCGATCATTCTGCAAGGCTTCGCCCCGCCCCGGCGCCCCGGCGACGCCCGCTCCGCGCAGGCGGTTTCGGCAGCGCACGCTCCCGCAGCGAGTCGTAGATGGGCGCTTCCCGGGCGAGAGTCGGCGCGATCATCGCGCAGAAGCTCGCGCCGAGCATCGGCAAGAGCATCGTCGCATCCGAAATCATCTCGGTGACGAGCACGATCCCCGTGAGCGGCGCGCGAACCACCGCCGTGAAAAGGGCGGCCATGCCGACCACGGCGAAACTGACGGGCTGAACGTAAAGCCCCGAAAACGAGACTTTGGCGATCTCGCCGCAGAACAGCCCGAGCTGCGCGCCAAGAACGAGCAAAGGGGCGAAGATTCCCCCCGGCGTTGCGGCAGAGTAGGAAACGGTCGCGAGTCCGAAGCGCAGCAGAAACACGAAGCCGAGCGCTGCGAGCGGCTGAACGCCCAAAAGGCTCTTCTGCGTGAGATTCTCGCCGCCGCCGACTAGAGTCGGCGCGAACCAAGCAATCGCCCCGACGATCGCCCCGACGAGAATGGAGGCCAATCCCGGCGCCCGGCGGTCGATTCTCTCCGCGACCGACATCGCCCCGAGCAGCACCCTGCAATAGATCACGCCCGCCGCTCCGGCGATCGCGCCAAACACGAAATAGAGCCAGCCGCTCTGCGGATCGGCGAAAGCCAATTCCTCCACATGGAAGTCCGGCGATGAGCCGAGGATCTCCTGGGACACGAAAATCGCAGTGGCGGATGCGCCGAGCGCAGCAATCGCGATATGCAGCTCGAACTGGCGTACGAGTTCCTCGAGCACGAAGACCGCTCCGGCGGCCGGCGCGTTGAACGCCGCGGCGAGGCCGGCCCCGGCGCCGGCGGCGAGCAGCACGCGGCGCGTCCTCCAGCTTAGACGGAAGCTTTCCCCACACAGATTGCCGATGGTCGCGCCCATTTGCACGCTCGGGCCTTCGCGACCGAGCGCCAGGCCGGCCCCGATCGCCAGGACGCCGCCGAAATATTTCACGAACAGCAGAGTGACGGGGGCCGGCGGCATTCTTCCGTTTAGCACGTTCTCCACATGCGGGATGCCGCTGCCCGACGCCTGCGGCGAGAAGCGCCGCACGAGCCACGCGGCGATCCAGGCGGCGGCGGCGCAAAGGACGACCACCAGAACGAACCCGCCGATGGCGTATTGATGCGCCCATTTAATGATTGCGTCGCGAAGAACATCTGCCCTTTCGAGAAGGAGCCGAAACGAGGCGCTCACGACGCCCACTCCGGCGCCGACGAGGAGCGAGGCCAAAGACAAGGCCAACACCCCCTTCGCCGGCCAATGGTCCGTCGGGGGCTCATCGATACGAGGCTCGATCGGTCTCTCCCAAGGCTTGGAATTAACGCCGCAAGGGCCTCTTCCGCGGATCGGCCACGCTATGACCGCTGATTATGGAATGATAGGATATTGTGAACCGATGAGCCAACGAAACTGCGATCGAGGGGCGCGGGCCTCCCGCGCGTGGCCCCAATTTGGTCCGCTTCATCGCTGATTAACGAGCGGAGGCTCACTCTGATGAACATCCGAAGTGCGCGCTGTCGGCAGCTGCGGGCCGCGCCAACCTGAGAGGGAGTGAAGTATGCGCGCGTTCCTTGCCCGTATGGGCGCGAACAAAAAATCGAACGTGACCCTGGTCGAGTACATACTCATCGTCACGATGCTGATTCCCATCGCGGATGCTGGGGCGTCCACGCTTTTGAACAAGCTCCACTGACCTCGGTTCTCCGCGAGAGCGGAGAGGTCGAGGGCGTGTCAGCGCCTCGCCAACAAGGCAAGGCGCGCCCCTCTCTCTCGCGAGCCAGCCCTCAGAGCCAATCTTCGCGTGAAACCCACCGCCTCGAGATCAGGACATCCTTGACGGCGACAGTTAAAGCCCGCCTGACAGGGCCTTCTGAACCGCAGCGCCGACTTCCGAAGCCTGCTTCTGGAACGCCTCGGTCTGCGCCTTCGCAAAATCGGCGTGCAACCGCATGATCTCTTGGGGGTCCTTCGCTTGAGCCAGTTTTTTGGCAAGGTCGAAGGTCGCTTCGATGTTCGCCTGCGTGTAAGCAAAAATCTTGCTGTTCACCTCTTTCGCGGGAGCAGGCATCGCGGACTCTAGGGAACTGACCGCCTTTTCCGCAGCGCCCGTGAACGCCTCGAAGGCGTTGCGCGCCTGATCGATGCTCTTTTCCATGAATTCGCGCGCCTGGACGGGAACCTCGAAGTTCTGCTCAGCCATTTGTTATCCTTTCGAACGTGACGCCAGTCACAAAGATCCACGCTATCCCAAAACTGTCTCACTGCGGCGACCGGGACCGCTAAACCATCGACGCCGCGCGAAAGCCGGAGCGGATCGCGCCCTCAATCGTAGCGGGCAGGCCGGTCGAGGTCCAGTCTCCGGCGAGGTACAGATTGTCCCACCTCGTCGTCGCGCCGGGCCGGCGACGCTCCTGGGCGGGTGTCGCGGCGAAGGTCGCGCGCTTCTCCTTGACGATCTGCCAGGGCGGGAGCGCCGCGGGCAGCCCCGTCACCTTCGCGACCTCGTTCCAGATGCGCGCCGCCAAATCTTCTCGCGGCTCATCCATAAGCCGGTCGGCGCCGCTTATCGTCACAGACAGGCGATCCTCGAAAGCGAAGAGCCACTCGCTCAGGCTCCCGACGAGTCCCACGAGCAGCGGCTGGCCTGTCGGCGGGGCGACTTTGTAATGTGCATTGAGAATCGCGCGAAACTCGTTTGGGGTGGCGAGATCGGGCACGAGCTCCGCGGCCGCCCAGGGCGGAACCGCGAGAACGACCCGATCGCTGGGCCCCAATGCGATTTGCGTCTCTCCGAAATCCAGGCGCGAGGCGCGCGCGCTGTTGAAATCGATGCTGAAATCGATGCGCCGCAGCCTGGCGCCGAAGCGGACATCGACGCCGCGCGCGGCGAGAAATTTGAGCGCCGGCTCGATGAAGGCCGGGCCGAGACCCTCCTTGGCCACCATCGGCCGGCAGACGTCGCCGCCCGCGGCCAGGGTCTCACGGAGCACGGCGCCCGCGAGCGCCGCGCTCGCTTCCTTGGGCTCCATGTTCAGCGCCGAGAGCAGCACCGGGCCCCACAGGCGTTCGTAAAGAAGGCCCGAGCAGGCCATCGTGTCGCCGATCGTCGCGTCAGGCTTGGCGTAGAGGAGCTTCGCCGCGCCGAGATAATCCATCGGCCTCGTGCCCGGCACGCGACGGGATTCGACGAAGATCCACCAGGGCAGGCGGGAGGCGTTCGGCGCGAGCTTCCATTTGAGGCCGCTCGTGAAGTCTTGAAAATCGAAGACGCATTGCTGTGGCCCCACGAGCGCGTCGGCAGCGCCGACGCGCGCCAGATATTCCCGGGCCGCCCGGTTACCCGAGAGCAGCAGATGATTGCCGTTGTCGATGGTGAGACCCAGCGCCGGATCGAAATAGGACCGGCAGCGCCCGCCGGCCATGCGCGCGGCCTCATAGAGCGAGACGGGGCGGCCTTCCTGAGCGAGCTTGACCGCGCAGGCGAGGCCGGCCAGCCCGGCGCCGACGACATGGGTCACGCCGCTCATGCGTGGGCTCTTCGAACGATTGGCGTTGCCTGCATTCTCTCCTAAGTCCTTGCGAACAGCCTTGGCCGACAGCCCTCCGCCGGGCTGGCGGCGAGGCGGACGGTCCTTCACGCGCCGCCGTCCCTGCGAGCGCTTCCCGACCGCATGGAATCACGCAATCGGGAGGCTCTCCAAATCAAAAACTTACAGCATGTTCTTATCCGAAAACCGCTCCGCACTTTTCCGGAACATGCTCTATAGTCGGATTTCACGTCGGTCCAGCCGCCCTCCTTCCTTCGTCCACGCATTCGAGCTACAACCCGGCGCCCTTCCGAATAGCAGCACAGAGGTTTCTCCATGACCGAGATCGTTGACGTCCACGCCCGCGAAATTCTGGACTCGCGCGGCAATCCCACCGTCGAGGTCGACGTCACGCTCGAGGACGGTTCTTTCGGACGCGCCGCCGTTCCTTCCGGCGCGTCAACCGGCGCGCATGAGGCGGTGGAGAAGCGCGACGGCGACAAGCGCCGTTATCTCGGCAAGGGCGTGCTCAAGGCGGTCGAAAGCGTCAATGACGAGATTTCCGGCGCCCTTCTGGGCTTTGAGGCCGAAGAGCAGGTCGCGATCGACGAGGCGATGTTGAGGTTGGACGGGACGCCCAACAAGTCGCGCTTGGGCGCCAATGCGATTCTCGGCGTCTCGCTCGCCGTGGCGAAGGCCGCCGCCGACGCCGCCTCCCTGCCGCTGTATCGCTATATCGGGGGGACGCAGGCGCGCGTGCTGCCGACGCCCATGATGAACATCATCAACGGCGGCGTACACGCGGACAACCCCATCGATTTCCAGGAGTTCATGATCCTGCCGGCGGGCGCCGACACCGTCGCCGACGCGATCCGCTGGGGCGCGGAGATTTTCCACACGCTGAAAAGCGCGCTGAAGAACGCGGGGCTCAACACCGCAGTCGGCGACGAGGGCGGCTTCGCGCCGAATGTTCCCTCGGCCGAGGCGGCGCTCGATTTCATCATGCAGGCGATCGAGAGCGCGGGATTCAAGCCGGGCGTCGACGTGTATCTCGGCTCCGACTGCGCCTCGACCGAATTCTTCAAAGACGGCAAATATGTCTATGAGGGCGAGAAGGTGACGCGCTCGATTCAAGAGCAGGTCGACTATCTCGCCAAGCTCGCGGCGGCCTATCCCATCGTCTCGATCGAGGACGGCATGGCCGAGGACGATTGGGAAGGGTGGAAGCTTCTGACCGACCGCCTCGGCAAAAAGATACAGCTCGTCGGCGACGACAATTTTGTCACCAATGTCGAGCGGCTCGGCAAGGGCATCAAGGAGGGCGTCGCCAATTCGCTGCTGGTTAAGGTCAATCAGATCGGCACGCTGACCGAGACGCTCGCCGCCGTCGACATGGCGCACCGCGCCGGCTACACGACGGTGATCTCGCATCGTTCCGGCGAGACCGAGGACTCGACGATCGCGGACATCGCCGTCGCGACGAACGCAGGCCAGATCAAGACGGGCTCGCTCGCGCGCTCCGACCGGATCGCCAAATATAATCAGCTCATCCGCATCGAGGAGGAGCTGGGTCCGGCGGCGCGCTACGCGGGCAAGGACGCGCTGAAAGCCTTGGCCTAAGCGCAGAAGCCCATGCCCGACCTTCTTCTGGAGCTCTTCTCGGAGGAAATCCCCGCGCGCATGCAAGCGCAGGCCGCGGAGGATTTGCGCAAGCTCGTCACCAACGCGCTCGTCGAACGCGGGCTCCTCTATGAGGGCGCCGCGAGCTTCGCGACGCCGAGGCGGCTTGCGCTGCATGTGGCCGGGCTGCCCGCGCGCCAGCCGGACACGCGCGAGGAGAAGAAGGGACCGCGCGTCGGCGCGCCCGAGGCGGCGATTCAGGGCTTTCTGAAAAGCGCAGGACTGGCCTCGATCGATCAGGCGACGATCCAGAAGGATCCGAAGAAGGGCGATTTCTATCTCGCCGTCATCGAGCGTCCCGGCGCCGAGACGATCGACATTCTCAGCCAGATCATTCCCGCGACGATCCGCAATTTCCCTTGGCCGAAATCCATGTGCTGGGGCGCCGATTCGCTGCGCCCCGACGCGCTGCGTTGGGTGCGTCCGCTGCATTCGATTCTCGCGACCTTCGGTCCCGAGACCGAGACGCCCGACATCGTGCGTTTCGCGGTGAACGACATCCAGTCGGGTGACGTGACCAAGGGCCATCGCTTCATGGCGCCGGAAGCGATCCGGGTGAAGCGCTTCGGCGATTATGTGCCGGCGCTCGAGCGCGCCAAGGTCGTGCTGGACGCGGCGCGGCGGCGCGAGATCATTCTGGCGGACGCCAAGACTCTCGCGATGGCGCAGGGGCTGGAGCTCGTCGAGGACCCCGGGCTTCTGGAAGAGGTCGCAGGCCTCGTCGAATGGCCGGTCGCGCTGATGGGCTCTTTCAGCGAAGCATTTCTGTCGATCCCCAAGGAGGTGATCCGCGCGACGATCCGCGTCAATCAGAAATGCTTCGTGCTGAAGAACCCGGACGGCGCGCTCGCCAATCGTTTCATCCTCGTCTCCAACATCGAGGCGACCGATGGCGGCGCGACAATCATCGCCGGCAATGAACGGCCCATCGCCGCAAGGCTTTCGGACGCGAAATTCTTCCACGAGACCGATCTCAAGACGAAGCTCGAAGATCGACTGCCCAAGCTCGAGAACATCGTATTTCACGAGAAGCTCGGGACGCAGATGCAGCGCGTCGAGCGCATCACCGCGCTCGCCAAAGAGCTTGCGCCGCTCGTCGGCGCGGACCCTGCAAAAGCCGAGCGCGCGGCAGAACTCTGCAAGGCCGATCTCGTCACCGAGATGGTCGGCGAGTTTCCGGAGCTGCAGGGGCTCATGGGCCGCTATTACGCGGCGGCGCAAGGCGAGGACGCGAGCGTCGCCGCCGCCTGCGAGGAACATTACAAGCCGCAAGGCCCGAGCGACCGCGTGCCGAACGATCCGGTCTCCATCGCGGTGGGGCTCGCCGACAAGATCGACACGCTCGTCGGCTTTTGGGCCATCGACGAGAAGCCCACGGGCAGCAAGGACCCTTATGCGCTGCGGCGCGCGGCGCTGGGCGTGATCCGGCTCGTGCTGGAGAACGGGCTGCGATTGCGGCTTTTGGATCTCTCGGTGGCCGCTTTTGGGCGGCATTCCGGATCGTCGCTGGTCCGAGGGGTGGTCGACCAGATCGAAGCCGTTGAGGCCTTGTCGGCCGCGGGCGTTAATTCCGATGAGTTGAAGCGGATCGAGAACGGCGTCGCTTCCCAAGTGACTCGGGGTTCGATTGCGCAGTTCACCGAGGATACCTTTGAGGAGGCGTATGAGCGCTGCCTCGATCTTTTGAGCTTCTTCATCGACCGCTTAAAAGTTTATCTCCGCGACCGCGGCGCGCGCTACGATCTGATCGATGCGTCGTTAGGCGCGACGTCCTCGGGCGAAATCGAATCCCAGGCGCAGGACGATCTCGCACTGATCGTCGCCCGGGTCGAGGCGCTCTCGAAATTCCTCGAGACGGAAGACGGCAAGAATTTGTTGGCGGGTTTCCGCCGCGCCGTGAACATCCTGAAGATCGAGGAGAAGAAGGACGGCGCCGGCGCCTTCGACGACCCGCACGCGCCGGCCTTGCTGGTCGAACCGCAGGAGCATGAATTCGCCAAGGCTGTCGCGCGCGCCAGCGAAGAAACGCGCGCATGGCTCGCGAAAGAAGACTTCGCCGGCGCGATGAGCGCGCTGAGCCAGTTGCGCGCGCCGGTCGACGCCTTCTTCGATGATGTCACAGTCAACGTCGAGGACAAGGCGCTGCGACTGAACAGGCTGCGCCTCTTGAACGAGCTGCGCCAGGCGATGCTCGCCGTCGCCGACTTCGGCAAGATCACCGGCGAGTGAGCCCAGGCGCGACACGCTGGGGGGCGTGCCCTTCTCCCCTTGTGGGATGGCCGCGAAGCGGCCGGATGAGGGGGCAAAGCGGCCGTTGCTTGGAAGTTTAACCCCTCACCCGGCGCCTTCGGCGCCACCCTCTCCCGCAAGGGGAGAGGGCAGAGCGGCGCGAATCTTTTCCATCACGCGCGCCCAGGCGCGGCGCTCGGCGTCGCCCGCGGTCTTGTCGATGGCGATCTTGAGATAGGCGATCTCGCGCTCGATCTTCTCGGGAGGCAGCGTGCGAAGCCGCGTCGCGAGTATCGCCGCTTCCAGCACGGCGGCGCGTGCGCGGTTCATGCCGAGAAAGGGTCTGTGGTTCTCGATGCGCCGCACGGCGCAGACGAAACGGGGACGCTGCTTGTCGGCCTCGACGCGAACGACTTCAAGCTCCCCATGGGCGAGCGCGGCGGAAAGGCGGGGCGCGGGCCAATCCGGAACCGCTTCGATCGGCCAATCGCGTTTTCCCGTGACGAAGCCCGCGAAGATTTCTGCGTCGTCGGTGAAGCTTGCCGTGGCCATCGGCGTCTTCTCGAGATTGTCGAGCGTCGTCGAAGGGCGGAAAGGCGCGACGATCCAGTGCTCCCCGTCTTCGATGAGGCCCAGCGGCGCAAGATGCGGCTCGCCCGACGCGTTGAGCGTGGTGACGACACATTCACGAATCAGCGGCATCGTCGCCTCCTTTCTGCTTACGCAGCGTGTGGCCGATCTCCTTGAATTGCTCCTGGTCTTCTGTGTTCGCATCGAGCGCCGCGCCGAAATCGAGCGGCTCATCCTGGCGGTAGCGCTTGCCGAGCCGGTAGGCGAGCTCGGCCTTCATTAGCTCGCTCCCGAGATAGAAGGCGTGTGCGCCGTCCTTCTCGACGCCGAGCCGAGGAAACAGCGACATTGCATCGGCCGCCAGCGCGTGAAAGCCGCGCGCAAAAATGTGCACGCCATCCTCGGCGACTTCGATGCGAAAATTGGCGTCGCGCAGTTCGCGCGCGAGCTCGGCGATCTCGTCCGGTGTCGAGGCGTAGGGCCGCTTGTCGTGGACCTGCAGCAGCGCGTTGGAATAGCCCTTCGGGAGCGAGCGGTCGGCGCGTGCGGCAAAGAGCATCCGGCGCGCGGCGTCATGTTCTTGAAGCGTGCGGCGCGTGTGCGGGCTCACCTGCACCGTCAGAATATTGCGGATATGGAGCTCCGAGCAGAGGCCGAGGAGCATCGCCGTGACGCCGGATGAATCGGCGTCGGTCAACTCCGTGAGATTGCCGGTGCCCATCATCATATCGGCCTGCGGCTCGCGCTTGCGCGTCTCGACATAGCGCGCAATCGATTCCGCAAAGCCGAAGTGAATCGGATCAAGAATAGGATCGAGGATGAATATAATTCCGCGCGCGCGCGCCTTGGCGGCGGCGCGCTGGAGAGAATCCAGATCGCCATGCGGAGCCGGAACCAGGATCGGAACGAGCGTCGAGCCCTGCGGCAAGATGTCGAGGCTGTGCTCGTCGAGACTGAGAAGATGATCGGCGCCGACCGCCGCCGCGCGCTTCAACTCCTCGATGTCGGCCGAGTCGACGCTTACGCGGAAACCTGTTGCGTGTAGTGCGGCGATCGTCTCCTCCATATGGGGGAAAGGCGTGTCAGGCAGGCAGCCGAGATCAATCACATCCGCGCCCGCCTGCACGAGCCGGCCCGCGTGCTCGACGACGGCCGCGACGCTCATCGTGGACGCGTCGACGATCTCGGCGAAGAGGCGCATGTCGTGGCGCGAGAGGTCGGGCTTGCTCCCGGAGCGGCCGAGATAGGCGGGGAGATCGGCGATCTCCTCGGGTCCGCGCTCGACGTCGGCGCCGAGTTCCCGCGAGAGGAGCGAGAGGTCGGCGCGGCAGCGTCCCGGCAGGATGATCCGATCCGCCTCGACGGGGCGCGGCAGGCGGCGCAAGATGATCTCCTGCGTCATCAGCGCCGCGACCTTGACCCCGATGTCGTGAACGCGCCAGTCCCTGGCGGCGTCGCCAAAGCTCCTGACCATCCGCTCCAGGCGCGGATAGGCGAGACGCCCGGTCAGCAACAGCAGGCGTTCGCTCACCCCTGCGGCTCCGCAAGCTCCTTCTTGCGCGCTTCGACCGCTTCTTCCAGCGATTTGAGGCTCTCGACGACGGTCGTCGCCTCGAAGGATTTCAGCCGCTCGGTGTTCTCGAGGTCGATGCGGCGCGGATAGACTTTGACCATTCCCTTGGGCGCGCGCGTCTCCAGCTCGGGCGCGGTGTCGCAGGGAAAGACGATCGTCTGCACGCGACACTTGCCCGCCTGCGCGAAGACATTCGTCGCGAGATTGTCGGAAATGCCGAAGACGCATTTCGCAATGGTGTTGGAGGTGGCGGGCGCGAGCACCAGGGTGTGATAGACGCCGTAGTAAAAGTTGCCGACAGGCGCGGCGCTCGCGGTCACGTCCTTGAAGACGCGAATGTTGTCCGGCAGCGCGAAGTCGTGCTTATACATCTTCACGACCTCGGCCGCCGCCTTGGAGACGAAGAGATCGACGTGGTCGAGCGTGCGGATCATGTCGAGCGATTCGGTGAAGAAGTGGCCGGAGCCGGTCAACGCCCAGCCCCAGCGCGGCGTAGGAACTTTTTTCATTTGCGAAGCTTTCCCAGACGCCCGAGCGCTCCCGACGGCGTCGCCAGGGCTCTAGCACATCGCAGCGCCGTTCGCGCAAGGTCTCGTCCCGTGGCTTGGCTTTCCTCGCGAGCCGGGGAGAGATAGGGTGCGACGCTTTCGACGTCCGCCGGCTAGATCGTCAAAGGGCGCGGGGCGGTGCGAGGCCGCCGGGCCCGCGCTTCGCGGCTGCTAACGGAAAAGGAAAATCGGAAAATGACCTTCGCGAAACTCGGCGCCGCCCTGCTCGTCGTGATCCTCGGCTGCTCGGCCGCTCGGGCGGACGCGAGCTTTCGCTGCGAGGGTGTCAACCAGACGACGGGAGCGCAGATGCAGCCCTTCACCGTGGAGATTCGGGGCAAGACCGTGACCCTGGACGGCGTGCCGGAGCTTTCGAAGAGCCTTTCGCTCATTCAGCAGGATGCGCACTTCCTCGTGTTCAAGAACGGCTCGAAGACTCAAGGCGGCAACATCGATCGCACCACCATGGCCATCAATCTCTATGTGCTGGACATGGGGAGACACAAGCTCGCGGTTCAGATCGGCGGTCGCTGTTCGGCGCAATGAGAAACGGGGAAACGCAAATGGATGAAAGAACGCGGAGCGCGGCGCCGGCGCGAGAAGTTGTGGGCGTCTTTGCGGATGCGATAGCCCTGGAGGCCGCGATCGCCGAATTGCTGGAGACCGGGTTCGAAGAGGCGCAGATCACCCTGCTCGCGGGCGAAAAAGCGATCGCCGAGAAGCTTGGCCACAAGTATCAGAGGGTCGAGGAGCTCGAGGACGATCCCAAAGCTCCGCGCATCCTCTATCGCGCTTTCGACACGAAGAAGACCATGATTCTCGGCACGCTCGCGGCGATCGGCGCGGTGGCCACCGCCGGCGCGATTTTCGTGGGCGGGGGCGCGCTCCTGGCGACGCTCGGCAGCGGAGTGATCGGCGCGGAGGCCGGCGCCTTCCTCGGCGGCGTCCTCGGCGATTTTGTCGACGATCAGCATGCGCGCTATCTGAAGAACCAGCTCGAGCACGGCGGGCTGCTTCTCTTTGTGCGCACGACGACCGGGGCGGAGGAATATGCCGCCAAGGAAATTCTCGCAAACCGCTCGGGCCGCGACGTGCATGCGCATGCGCTGACGGCATAACGCAGGGAGCAGGGCGAAGCGGGACGGCTCCGCCCGCTTCGCTCGCGTCGTTTACGTCACCACCAGCGACGACGCCAACCCCAGCGGCGCCAGTGCCGACGCCGCCAGCCCCAGCGGCGACGCCACCAAACCGTCTCGATCGGCCCCTCCGGCGCGATCGCATCGCGCGGGGCCATCGACGGCAGCGCCAACGCCGTGCTGGCCGTCGCGGCGAGAATGCCGGCGGAAAGCAGGGTCTTCGCCAAGAATGCGCGACGATCCATCGTCTTCTCCTCTCGTAGCTCCAGAGCGGCGACGTCCGCCCCTCTTCCGCAAAACGCGCCTGCGGCCAGTCATGTTCCGCATTCTGAATGAAATATACAAGCTCTCGCTTGGCGCCCTGCTTAACGCCAGCAGATCCAACCCCTTGAAATCCCATAATTGTCGCGCTCAAGGCGAAAGCGCGATCTCCTTGAGAACGGCTCGTCACGGTCGACATTTTGACCCATTCCGAAACTAAATGGCTCGCGATCGGCGACTGTGTAGAAGCGGTTTTCCAACACGCTGCTCCGGCTCGCCCTCTTGCATTCCTGCAAACCGGCCTCCGACCGACGAAGCGTCGAGGACGGTCCGAGACGAGGATCTAGATATGGCTTCCGCGCGCCGACTTGCTGCATCTTTGGCCTTCGCAGGCGCATTGTTGGCGCTCCTTTTCCCCTTTTCGCCGGCGAAAGCGCAGGGCGGGTGCGAGGAAGCCGCCGAAGTCGCAATCCTGCCCTCGCCCTATGCGCCGTGGAAAGGCGCGCCCTTGCGCGTCCTCGTCGCCGGGGAGCACCCGGTCGGGGGCGAGTTGACGCTGATCGCGCCAGATGGCGGCGTCGCGGCCAAATCGCGCGGGCATATTGCCGGCCCCCCTTCTGTCTGGTTCGCCGAGGTCGCCACGCCCGCCGCCGGAGCCTGGCGCGCCGTTCTCACTCTCGACTCCTCCGTGGGCGGCTGCAGCACGGTCACCAAGGAAATCGAAGTCAGCGCGACGAAGCCCGCCGGGCCGCCCGCTGCCGAGCGCGGCCTCTGGGAGCTTCGTAACTCCTGGAACCGCGAGACGGAGAATCTCTATTCGGCGTGGATCGCCAAGCTCTTCGACGCGCCGCTCGAGGCGGAGCCGTCCTGGAAGAACTGGTCCGACGTGCTGCGCGATCGCTCCCGCAACATGTTGTTCAACCATTTCGGCCAGGACGAGGACAAGGCCGTCTCGACCGTGCGTCCCGATTGTGCCGACTTCGTCTACTTCCTGCGCGCCTATTTCGCCTACAAGATGGGGCTTCCCTTCGGCTACTCGAACTGCTCGCGCGGCGGCGGGGGCTCACCTCCCCACTGCAACGAATGGTTCGACATGATGCACCCCGAGTCCGTCCGGCCTGCCCGGGTGCAGGAGGCCTCGGCTGACGCGAAGCCGGCCGCGCCGCGCGCCGCGGCGGCGCCTTCCGGGGATTTGCTCGGACAATTGTTTTCCCCTCAGCAGGCTCAACCGGCGGCGTCTGACAGGCCTGAATCGGCTAAACCAGCGCAGCCGAAGCGTCAGCGCGTGACGGGCTTCGGCCAGTTCCTGCGCGCCGTCGGCGACGTGGTCCAATCGGGTTCGGTGCGAGCCTCGGGGAACGGCGACAGAAACGATTTCTACATGATCCCGCTGACGCAGGAGAGCCTGCGTCCGGGCACGGTCTACGCCGATCCCTATGGGCACGTTCTCATGCTCGCGCAGCGCATTCCGGAGACGTCCGACGCTGCGGGCCTCTTCTTCGCGGTCGACGCCGAGCCGGACGGCAGCGTCACCCGCAAGCGTTTCTGGCGCGGTAATTTCCTGTTCGTCCACGATCCCTCTCTCGGCAGCCCCGGCTTCAAGCGTTTCCGGCCGGTGGTGCGGCAGCCGGGCGGCGGGCTGCGGGCGCTCACCAATGCGGAGATCGCGAAGAACCCGGACTACGGCGATTTCTCGCAGCAACAGACGCAGCTCGGAACCGAGGAATTCTACGATCGCATGGACGAGGTGATGTCGCCCGAGCCGCTCGACCCGACGCACGCGATGGAGGGCGCCATCCGCTCGCTTGAGGAGCAGGTGAAGACGCGCGCGACGGCGGTGGAGAACGGACGCAAGTTCCAAAGCAGCGGTAAGGGCGAGGCTTCCATGCCGGACGGCGCCGCGATCTTCCAGACCAACGGGGCCTGGGAGGACTTTTCGACGCCGGCGCGCGATCTGCGCCTGCTGATCGCCATCGACGTGGTGCGCAACTATCCCGATCGCGTCGCGCGGCATCCCGAGCGCTACGCGATGTCTTTCGGCCAAAGCGGCGCTTCGGCGAAAGCCGATCTGCAACGGCAGCTCACGGCCGAACTCGCCAACCGCAAGTTCACCTATACGCGCAGCGATGGCTCTTCCTGGACGCTGACGCTCAAGGATGTGATGGACCGCGCGGAAGAGCTGGAGATGGCCTACAATCCCAATGACTGCGTCGAGCTGCGCTGGGGCGCGCCCCAGGGGAGCGCCGAGGCGGAGACCTGCGCGCGGCACGCCCCCTCGGGTCAGCGCTCTAAGATGTCGGAGTATCGCAGCTGGTTCCGCGAGCGGCAGTGGCCGCACGCATAGCGGGCGCTGCTCTCTCCGCCGCGATCGGGGAGAGGGAGCGCGAATCAAAGCGGACGCCGACATGAGAAGAGGCTGAGCCATGTCGAGCTTCGTCGTGCACACAGTTCCCGGCAGCCCCTTCGCGCGCGCCGTGCTGGCGGCGCTGGAGGAGAAGGGCCTGTCCGAGGCGGCCGTCGCCGAAGCGATGCCGAAAGCGAGAATCGTCTTCGACGAACTGGCGCGCCTGCTCGGCGACCAAAGCTATTTCGCGGGCGAAGCGCCCTCGCTCGCAGATTTGACGCTGGCGCCGCAAATCGATTTTTTCTCAGGTATTCCCGAATGGGGCCGTTGATGGGGCCCCATGAGAATTTGCGAGCGTGGCATGTGCGCGTGCTGGCGCGGCCCAGCCTTCAGGCCACGGCCTGGGGGAAGGTCGCGGCGATGGCGCAGGCTGTCTAAGTCGCCTTCAGTCGCACGCGGGCTCGCGCTGTGGCGCATCGAACCGACCAATATTCATCCCTGCGACCAACGAGTGTGCCGCCCATGAAAAGGCGGGCGCAAATGGACCTGCCGCTCCACTGAAGATCGGTTGCAGAGCAGCAGCGAGTGTTGCGCGCAGTTCTAGCTCTGACTTGCAATATGCGATGCAAGATGCAATTGTAATTGTACACGCGTGCGAACGTGTAAGCTAAGCTCAGGCTACAGTTATTTTTACTCATAGTCTCACGTGTACAATAAAGCTAAGTACTTGTAGGCTTTTCAAATGACGAATCATATGGTAAGTATAAGCTCCTAGTTGTACGTATCTATACGTAGCGCCTCGCGCCGGGAATAAGTTCATGGACAAAGAGATGGAATTCACGGATTATTATCTCACCGACGACCGCTGGACTCTGATTTCCTCGCATATCCCAGGCAAAGACGGAGATCCAGGCTGTCATGGCCGCGACAATCGCCTCTTCGTCGAAGCCGTCTTCTGGATCGTGCGCACCGGTTCGTCCTGGCGCAAGCTCCCGCCGCATTTCGGGAAGTGGTACACGAACTACACCCGTTTCCGCCGCTGGACACAAAAGAGGGTGTGGCCCGAACTGCTGAATGCGCTCGCCGAAGATGAAACTTGCGAATTCTTTTACGAGGATGGCGTGATTCGCTACGCGCCCCTCTCACTTGGCCGACGCTTGGAGCAGGAAGATCCAGCCTTCCTTAGCGTGAAACGCCAATGCGGATCGCTCGCGACGGCTTCAGAAACGCAATGCGGAATCAGTCGGAGCGAGCCTTCGCAGGACCCGGTCAGCGCAATCGGCGGCCGGCCGGTGAGCACGGAGGGGAGAACCGAACCCGAAATGGCGCAGCGAGAGGCGGAGATCGCGGTCCAGGAATTAACCGCAGAACTCGCGCGGCTTCGCTCAGATCTTGAGGCAACCCAGCGACAGTTAGCCAAGAAGTCCGCAAGACGGAAGGCCAGCCCCACTTAGCAAAGGCAAGATCCGCAAGTGTCATTTTGGCGGAAAAGGATCTAACTGCCACCTTAGCTATTCTGAAAAGCTTCTTCTCAATTGCGTATTGCGGGGACAGAGACCTGCGGATTTGCAGAGAGGGCCGATCTTCGACGCGATATTGCTTCCTACCGCTGGCGTTGCCCCATTGCGCGTCGGTCAGCGCTCGATGTGACAATGATTCTACATAGCGCAAGCCTTGCATTAATGAGAATTTTTGCGCATCTTGGGGATCCAGGTCCCAAACATGGAAGTGGCTCGGGTCTTGCTCGATCACAGGCGCCGACGCCGAGAGTGTGCTCGAGAGCTCGAACTCGACACATCGATCAGAAGCGCAACAAAAGAGGCTTCAATGGTGGATAAAGCCGCCCCCGACGATCCGGTCCTGGACGAAGCTGCTCAACTTGCTCAAAACGCCTGCCTAGCTGTTGGCCGCCTGCATGACGTGTTGCACGAGTTGATTGGAAACGAAATAGAGCGGGCGGGCCTTCCGATCTTGCCGGACGAAGCACCCGACGAAATCAACGAGGCGTGCCTCGAACTCTTGTCCGACTTGATCTATGCTTTGCCAGGGAATCAAGCCTCGCTGCTAGCAAAGGGCCTGCCGCAAATCGTCGAGCTGTGGCGGAGCTCGCTGACCAAGGCTACGCCGAACACGAGCCGCGCATATCTTCGCGTCGTCGGTTCGTAAAACTCTTCTCGAGCTAGCGCGAGACAATCGGCCATTGAACCTGAGCAACGGCCGCCGCCCCAATTGGCTTGACATGCGCTGTCCGTCTCCTTAGACGACGCCATCCGGCTGGGCGACACCCCTTCGCCGGGTGCGCACCCGTGGCGAGTCCCATAGGACCGCCTGTCGGCCGTGATCCGTCGGCAGAGGAGGGCGCGTTTCGAGCCTTGCGGACATCCGCAAGTCGCGCGCGAAACGCGGGTTTTTTGGCAACGCGAGCCTTCCGGGGCTTCGCGTTCGGACCCTCTTTCGCGCGTTCGTCGCAACGCGATGAGCAAAGAGGACCGAAGTGACCAAACGCGCAGACGCCAAATATAAAATCGACCGCCGCATGGGCGAGAACATCTGGGGCCGCCCGAAGAGCCCCGTGAACCGGCGCGAATATGGCCCGGGTCAGCACGGACAGCGCCGCAAGGGCAAGCCCTCCGACTTCGGCACGCAGCTCAAGGCCAAGCAAAAGCTCAAGGGCTATTACGGCAACATCTCGGAGAAGCAGTTCCGCAAATATTACGCGGAAGCTATCCGGCTCAAGGGCGACTCTTCGGACAATCTGATCGGGCTTCTCGAGCGTCGCCTCGACGCGATCGTCTATCGCGCCAAATTCGTTCCAACCGTCTTTGCGGCGCGCCAATTCGTGAATCACGGGCATATCCGCGTGAACGGCCGGCGCGTGAACATCCCGTCCTATCTCATCAAGCCCGGCGACGTCGTCGAGGTGAAAGAGAGCTCGAAGCAGGCGGTCACCGTCCTCGAGTTGGTCGGCCTCGCCGAGCGCGACGTGCCGGAATATTACGAGGTCGATCACTCCAAGATGACCGCGAAGCTAAGCCGCGTTCCGCACGCGAGCGAGGTTCCCTATCCGGTCCGCATGGAGCCGAACCTCGTCATCGAATATTACTCCCGTTAATCCTCTAGTGTGGGCGGCGTCCAGCGCGCGCCGCCCGCACGCCGATCGCTCGAACGGTTCCGTTCGAGCCGAAAGCGCGCTATGTCGCCGGCCGGGACGTTCGTCCTCCGCCTCGTCGCTTCGGAGCCCGCCATGACGATAGAGAAATTCGCGCCCTCTCGCCGCTTCTTCCTCGCCGCCACACTGGCGTTCTCGCTTCCCTTGGCGGCGCCGGCGCTTGCGGAAAAGACGGAAACGAAAGTTCCGCTCGTCGAGCTGCTTGCGCCGCAAGCGCTTCCCGACGTCGTCGAAGGAAAGGCCGACGCGCCGGTCGTGATCGTGGAATACGCCTCGATGACCTGCAGCCATTGCGCGGCCTTCCATCACGACGTTTATCCGACTTTGAAGAAGGACTTCATCGACACGGGCAAGGTCAAATTCATTCTGCGCGAGTTCCCGCTCGATGAGCGCGCCGCCGCCGCCTTCATGCTGGCGCGTTCGCTTGGCGACAAACGCGATGCGGCCATAGACTTCCTCTTCGCGCAGCAACGGAATTGGGCCTTCACCGAGACGCCCTTCGAGAGTCTCGCCAATGCGGTGAAGCAACTCGGCATCGGACAGGAAAAGTTCGAAGAGGTTCTGAAGGACGAGAAGCTTCAGAAGGCGATCTACGCGGTGGCCGAGCAGGGCCAGAAATTCGGCGTGAACGCCACGCCGACCTTCTTCATCAATGGCGTCAAATTCGACGGGCGCATGGAAGCGGCGTCGTTGCCGAAGATGATCGAGGACGCGGAAAAAGCCTCGAAGTAGCGCGAAAGCCGAGCCTGCGAGCACGCCCGCGCTCTTGCGGGCGTATTCTTGCACTCCCCGCCCTTGCCTCAGAGCCCGCGCCGCGGCTCGCGCAAATCGTTCTCGCGCACAGTGATCTGCGCTTCCACGCGGGCGAGATTGAGGAAATAGGCAAGCATCGGCATGCCCGCTTCTCCAGCGAGTTGGGCAAGTTCGCCCGTCATCTCGGCAATGTAAGCGGCGAGGTCCGCCTGATCCTGACGCGACGACTGCCGCTCCAGGTCCGGGGCCGCCGCCACGGCTTTGACCAATCGATTCATAGCAATAGCTCCAAAGAGCGACAGGCTTGCCCCTTCTCGCAAGCGAAGCACTCCTCCTGAAGAAGAGACAACCACAGCGTGTCTAATTTGGCAACCACCTTCTAAGGTTGTAACCGCTGTATTTTACGCGCCAAGCCCGCCTAGAGCGAATTTCGCAAAGGTTGACAGACTTTTGCGATCAGAAGTCGCTCCGAAGATAGGGTTTAGCGCGATTCCACGTCGCTGGAATTGTTCCGTTCGAGCGGGATGCGCGCTAGCCGGTCGAGAGCGCCTTGGAGAATGTAGGCGGCGGCCATTCGGTCGACAACCTTCGCTCTTTTAGCACGGGAGGCGTCCTGGGCGATGAGCTCGCGCGTGACGATCGCGGTCGAGAAGCGCTCGTCCCAATAGGCGTGCAGCGGGGGCGCGCAGCTCGCGAGATTGCGCATGAAGGCGCGTGTGGCCTGGGCCCGGGGCCCCGCCTTGCCGTCGAGCTCGAGCGGCAGACCCACGACGAGGCCGCAAATCTCGAGCTCCCGAACGCGCTTCATCAGCGCCTCCGCGTCGGCCGAAAATTTCGTCCGCCGGATCGTCTCGAAGGGCGAGGCCAGCCGGCGCTCGACATCGGAGAGGGCGAGGCCGATGGTTTTCGTCCCGAGGTCGAGCCCGAGCAGACGGCCCTTGGGGGGGAGGTTGCCGGCGAGGGCTTCGATCGTGGCGTCTGAGGAGGGCAGCATGGCCCAATATCTTACCAGCTCGGCGGGCGGCGTGTCCTTGACGACCTGAGCGCTTTGATTTTCCGGCTCATGATTTGACGGCGCGCCCGGCCGCGCCTATCTCTTGGCGAGACCCTTCAAACGTGGCTCAACCCCATGGCCCTGCTTCCAATATTGACCCTACCCGATCCGCGCCTTCGGCTTATCTCCCAGCCGGTCGAGCGCGTCGATTCGGCGATCCTGAAGCTTCTCGACGACATGCTGGAGACCATGTACGAGGCGCCTGGCATCGGGCTCGCGGCGATACAAGTCGGTCACGCCAAGAGAATGGTGACGATCGACATCACCAAGAAGGAAGAGGGGCCGCGCGCGCCGCTCTTCCTGATCAACCCGCAGATCGTCTGGGCGAGCGAGGAGCTTTCGAGCTACAACGAAGGTTGCCTCTCCGTCCCCGAGTATTTCGAGGACGTGCAGCGCCCGGCGCGCGTGCGCGTGCGCCACGTCGACCGCGAAGGGTCGGACCGGGAGTTCGAGGCCGACGGGCTGCTCGCAACCGTCGTGCAGCATGAGCTCGATCATCTCGAAGGCGGACTCTTCATCGACCATCTGTCGCGTCTGAAGCGCGAGCGCGTCGTCAAAAAGTTCACCAAGGCCGCACGACACGAGGCGCGCGCCGGGGAGCGTCAGCCCGAAGACGCGTGACGCGAATGCGCGTCGCCTTCATGGGAACGCCGGTCTTTGCGGCCGGGCTGCTGCAGGAGCTTATCGACCGCGGGCACGGGATCGTCGCGGTCTATACGCAGCCGCCGCGGCCTGCGGGGCGCGGCATGGAGCTAAAGAAATCTCCCGTTCATCTCCTCGCTGAAAAGCACGGACTGCCGGTCCACATCCCGAAAAGCCTCCGCGCGAAAGAGGAGCAGGCGGCCTTCGCGGCGCTCAAGGCCGATGTCGCCGTCGTCGCCGCTTACGGGCTGATCCTGCCGCGGGAGATCCTCGAGGCGCCCAAGCATGGCTGCCTCAATCTGCACGGCTCTCTCCTGCCGCGCTGGCGCGGCGCCGCGCCGATCCAGCGCGCCATCATGGCGGGCGACGCAGAGAGCGGCGTCGGCGTGATGCGCATGGAGGAAGGGCTCGACACCGGTCCCGTGGCGATGGAGGCGCGCGTCGCCATCGGTTGCGACATGACCGCGGGCGAGCTGCATGACGCGCTAGCCCACGCCGGCGCACCGCTGATGGCCGACGCGCTCGAGGCGCTGCAGCAGGGAGCGCTGATCTTCACGCCACAAGACGAAGCCGGCGCGGTCTACGCGGCGAAGATCGACAAGAGCGAAGCGCGCATCGACTGGCGCCGCTCGGCGAAGGAGCTGCACAATCTCGTGCGCGGCATCTCGCCCTTTCCCGGCGCCTTTTTCGAGGCGAACCTTGGACAAGGAGTTGACCGAGTAAAGGTGCTGAAGACGCGCGTCGAAGCGACGGAGGGCCAGCCGGGAGAAGCGCTCGACGACGAGGGGCTCATCGGCTGCGGCAGCGGCGCGCTGCGTCTCCTGCGCGTGCAGCGCTCCGGCAAAGGCCCGATGGATTTCGCCGAATTCGCGAGGGGGCGGAGTCTCTCTCGCGGCGCGAAGCTGGTCTGAGAGATTATCCGCAGAGAGCAAGCTGCGCCGACTGGTCGCCTCGGGGCCCCCCGCTCATTTCTTCTTGTCGAGCGGCGCGTTCAAGATCCAACGCTGGCCAAAGGGATCGCGCAGCGACGCATAGCGCGTGCCCCAGAAAGAATTGGTGGGCTGCGTCTCGATCTTGGCGCCGAGCGACGTTGCGCGGGAGCAGATCTCGTCCACCTCTTTCGGCTCGTCGTATTCGACGCTCACCGACATCGTCACCTGTTCGCCCGGCATCGGCGAGCGCGTTTGGCCAAGCTCCAGAAAAGCGTCGGAGAGCATCACGGAGCCGCCATTGATCAACAATTCGCAATGGGCGATGCGCAAACCGTCGAGAGAGGGCATCAGAGCCCTCTGCTTCGCCCCGAAGGCCGCCGTGTAAAAAGCGATCGCCGCCGCCGCCGGCGTGACGGTGAGATAGGGAGCGATCCTGGGGCGGGTCATCTGGCGGTTATCCTCCTCTACTGAAATGCTCTTGGCCCCCGCCTCACGGCGGCGACCTTCGCCTTAGCTCGGCTCGAGCTATTTGTCTTCTCCATCCAAATCCTAGAGCATGTCCCGCAAAAGTGCGAAGCGGTTTTCCGATGAGGGCACGCTCTAAGTTCGCAATCTGGAGCGAGTCCTTTTCGATCGCGTGATTTCAGGCGATCGGGACGCGCTCTCGTCGAAGGGCGACCAACAGACTTTCCGAAATCGCTCCGGGCGCGTAAATACGCACCCAGATAAAGGCGCCGAGGACGCCCCGGGGAGAAGTCTCACAAAATGTCGAAGAATTCCAGCGCGCCGCGCACGATGTACGACAAGATATTCGACGACCATGTCGTCGACCGCCAGGAGGACGGCGCCTGCCTTCTGTACATCGACCGCCATCTTGTTCACGAGGTCACGAGCCCGCAGGCCTTCGAGGGGCTGCGCGCGAGCGGCAGGAGCCTGCGCTCTCCTCAGCGGACCCTCGCCGTCGTCGACCACAATGTGCCGACCACCGATCGCTCGCTGCCGATCGAGGACCCCGAAAGCCGCGCTCAGGTCGCGCAGCTTGCGACCAACGCCCGCGAGTTCGGCGTCGAATATTACAATGAGCACGACCGACGCCAGGGGGTTGTGCACATCGTTGGCCCCGAGCAGGGATTCACGCTCCCGGGAACGACCATCGTCTGCGGAGACAGCCACACGTCGACGCACGGCGCCTTCGGCGCGCTCGCGCATGGGATTGGCACTTCGGAAGTCGAGCATGTGCTCGCGACCCAGACGCTCATCCAGAAGAAGGCCGCCAACATGCTGGTGCGTGTGGACGGCAAGCTCGCGCCCGGGGCGACCGCCAAGGACATCGTCCTCGCGATCATCGGCAAGATCGGCACGGCGGGCGGGACCGGGCATGTGATCGAATATGCGGGCGAGGCGATCCGCGACCTTTCGATGGAAGGTCGCATGACTGTCTGCAACATGTCGATCGAGGCGGGGGCGAGAGCCGGCATGGTCGCGCCGGACGAGAAGACCTTCGACTATCTCAAGGATCGGCCCAAGGCGCCCAAGGGCGCAGAATTCGAAGCGGCGCGCCGTTATTGGGAGACGCTGGCGAGCGACGATGGCGCGCATTTCGATCAGATCGTGACGCTCGACGCCTCGAACCTGCCGCCGATCCTGACCTGGGGCACGAGCCCGGAGGACGTGATCGCCATCGACGGCCGCGTGCCCACGCCGGACGACGCCGCCAGCCCCGGCAAGCGCGCGGCGATCGTGCGCGCGCTCGCTTATATGGGCCTCAGCGGCGGCGAGAAGCCCACGGATATCGAAATCGACCGCGTCTTCATCGGCTCCTGCACGAATGGAAGAATCGAGGATTTGCGCGCGGCGGCCGAGATTGCGCGGGGCAAGCGCGTGAACGGGCGCGTCGCGGCGATGGTCGTGCCGGGCTCGGGACTGGTCAAGGCGCAGGCCGAGGCCGAGGGTCTCGACAAGATCTTCACGGATGCCGGCTTCGAATGGCGCGAGCCCGGCTGCTCCATGTGTCTCGCGATGAACCCGGATCGCCTTGCGCCGGGCGAGCGCTGCGCCTCGACGTCCAATCGCAATTTCGAGGGACGCCAGGGCTTCAAGGGCCGCACCCATCTCGTCTCGCCGGCGATGGCCGCGGCGGCCGCGATCGCCGGCCGCTTCGTTGACGTGCGGGAGTGGCGATGATGGGCGGACCGGTCTTGAGCGCTGCGCGGGAAGGCCCCCTCCCTGTCCCTCCCACGCAAGCGGGAGAGGGGACCCTAACGATCCACATTGCGGGATGTGCTGGTGAAGTCCCGTGTCTGCTCCCTCTCCCGCGAAGCGGGGGAGGGCTGGGGAGGGGGCGCGCCGGATGACTCAGCCCCTCCAAGATCCAGCGCTTGCGGCGCTCAAGGCTCCGACGCTCGACGACATCGAGACGCTGGCGCGCGCAGCCTTCGCGGGCCTCCCCTCGCGCTTCACGGCGCTTTGCGAGGGGCTCGTGATCAGGGTCGAGGATTTCCCCGACGACGAGACGCTCGATGAAATGGGCGCCGAGAGCGAATACGATCTGCTCGGCCTCTTCCGCGGCGCGGGGATCACGCAAAGAGAGCACCTCGCCGAGACGGGCGATCAGCCCAACCTGATTTGGCTCTATCGGCGCCCGATCATCGACTTTTGGGCGGATGGCGAGGAGACGCTGGCCGAGATAGTCGCCCATGTGCTCGTGCATGAGATCGGACACCACTTCGGCTTCTCCGACGAGGACATGGAGGAGATCGAGGGGCGCGCCGGGTGAAGTCTGGTTTTCGAGTGCAGCTTTTTTTAAGGTCGCTGCGATGATCGACGAAAGCGTTTCAATAGAAAGTTTGCCGGAACGGCCCCCCAAGGGCTTCTGGAGCCTACAGTCCGATGATGAAAGCGTCGCGCTGGGACAGGTAAATTTTTGGGCGATTCTGGAAACGCTGCTCGCTATCGCCGGTTTTTGGTGGTTAGCGCTAAATTACGAGACATTTTTTCTTCTCTACACAAGCCTTTTCGTCGCACCGCTGCTATTTTTGCGGTCGGAGGAGTCGGTGCGGCAGGGAGTAGCCTGGCTGGACGCCTTTTACTCCATTCAGCCACTGTATCAACCAATGAATCCTCTACGAGAAGAGCGATTATCTCACTTTTTATTATATTTTATGGTGATTGTATTTATATCTATAATTGCTGTTATAACTATTGTCTACAAATATCAAAATTATTTCTATGTAATATTCAATAGCTACGCGTTAAATATTGTTATTTCGTTCGTTGGAAGCCTGTGTTTGGCAAATATAGCAGGATCTTTCGGGATTATTATCGGGTTTTGGCTGAAGCTGGGGAGGATGGCCTTAATTGTTGCACTTTCTCTTTGGATGATAACCGCAATGACATTGCCATTCTGTGCCTTAATTTACGGAGCTAGCGAGCCTCAAATCGTGGGAATGATTATCTTCGCAATGTCAACTATATTGATGGTTATTCTAATTGCAACCGTCGCCGATAAGGAGGGGATGAGCCGACCAACTAGAGCAAACTTGCTACAAATTACGTCCATAATTATTTGGCTTCCTGGGTATTTTTACAGTATCTTTATTGCGTGTAGTTTCATTCGTATACGAGCTACAGCTAAGTATTTTTGGGATGGATTCCGACAGGCGCCAATTAATCTACGAAGTCTCTGCTTCTGCACTTCCCCATTACACATTCCAGAGCTCTTGCCTGGCCTTCACCTAAATCATCCCCTTAGGTGTGAAAATATAATAAACACTTGTGCCGTGGGACTTCCGAAGCTGGAAGCTGACAAGTTGTCCACTCTGATTTTTGTTCCGTTCCTTTTTCTACCCGGCTGGGCCTATCGCCTAGTCCTTAAATCCACGTTCTGGTTCTGGTGGATTTTATTCGTCGTCGGTGGCGCGCCGAAGATCGATGCTGGCATAGAAGGACTTCGCGCTGACGCCTACTGCAAGGCGATCGCCTGGGTCTCGATCGCTCTCGCAATCCTCGGTGTCGGCGGATTCTTCTTCGGCGAGCAATTGAAGGCCATGGTCGTAAATCATCGGAGCGAGGCCCCCCTGTTATCCTCTGCGGCGCTGTTGTTCCTCGTCGAATGGTCGAGGGTTCCCCTCTTTCAGTGGATCTCGGTCATTGCCAGCGCGCTGACGCTCTTCATCGTATTCTGGACACAGGCGCTGGTTGTCGACTCAAAAATTTCCGGTCGCGAGCAGAGGGTCGTGGCTATGCTCCCGCGCCTCGGCTATCTGATCAATTGGAAATCCGCCTTTGGCGCGCTTAACGTCGCTTTGCTTATGCTTTATATCGCCCTCTACGCCAATTCCGTCTATCACTGGGCTCCAGTTTCCCCCTGGGCGGCGGGGAAGCTTCGCTCACTCTATGGCACCAATGCCGAGGCGCTACTCACGCTACGTTGAGGGTTTTTGTGACCTTCTCGAGCAGTCATGTTGGAAGCCGCTGCCGGGGCTGGGCAGGTCCGGCTCAACCTTCCAGCGCTCTGGCGCTCGAGTTGCTAAGTCCTTACATCGAACCTGCTGACAGACCGGCCAAACCTGCTATATCGCCGCAATCCTCGAAGAGAGCTGCGAGCATTCTTTCAGAGCCCCGCGTGGGCGCAGGGATCACGAACGACGGACATGGCCAAGCGCGACTATTATGAAGCCCTCGGCGTCACGCGGACCGCGACCGACGTCGAGATGAAGATCGCCTTCCGCAAGGCGGCTATGGAATGCCACCCGGACCGGAATCCCGGGGACAAGGCGGCCGAGGCGCGCTTCAAGGAGATCAACGAGGCGTATCAGGCGCTGTCCGACCCGCAGAAGCGAGCGGCGTATGACCGCTTCGGGCATTCGGCCTTCGAGCAGGGCGGCGGCATGGGCGGCTTTTCGGCCGAGGGCTTCGGCTCCATGGCCGATATTTTCGAGGATCTGTTTGGCGATGTCATGGGGCGGCGCGGCTCCCGCTCCGGTGGACGCGAGCGCGGATCGGACCTGCGCTACAACATGGAGATCACGCTCGAGGAGGCCTATACGGGCAAGTCGGCGACGCTGAAGCTGCCGACTTCGGTCACCTGCGACGCCTGCGGCGGCTCGGGCGCGAAAAAGGGGTCCAAGCCCAAAACCTGCGCGACCTGCGCCGGCCACGGGCGCGTGCGCGCGCAGCAGGGTTTCTTCGCGATCGAGCGCACCTGCCCCACCTGCCAGGGCCGCGGCGAGATTATCGAGCAGCCCTGCCCCGCCTGCGCCGGATCCGGCCGCAAAACGCTGGAGCGCACGCTCTCCGTCAACATTCCGGCCGGCGTCGAGGACGGCACCCGCATTCGTCTGGCCGGCGAAGGCGAAGCGGGCATGCGCGGCGGCCCCTCAGGCGATTTATACATCTTCCTGTCGATCAAGCCGCACGGGTTCTTCCAGCGCGACGGCGCCGATCTCTATTGTCGCGTGCCCATATCCATGGTCCGTGCGGCCATTGGCGGCGAGATCGTCGTGCACGCGATCGACGGCTCCGAATGCAAGCTGAAAATCCCCGAGGGCGCCCAGTCGGGCCGCCAGCTGAGGATAAAGGGCAAGGGAATGCCTGTGCTGCGCGGACGCGACCAAGGCGATCTGCACGTCCAGCTAAGCGTCGAGACGCCGCAAAATCTCACCAAGCGCCAGCGCGAGCTCTTGACGGAGTTCGAGAAGGAATCCTCGCATCATACGCATCCCGAATCGACGGGCTTCTTCGCGAAGATGAAGGAGTTGCTAGGAAAATAGGACTCCCCAGCGCATGACGAGCGCTTCAGTGAAGCTGATTATGACTAGGCCAGATCCGGCCTGTTTTCTCTATAATCGTGGAATTTTCTGACTTCGCGGAAGATGCGAACCTGGGGTCGGTAGCGGCGAAGCGCCTCGAAGAACTCGAGCTTGCTATCTCTGTCGGAGAGCAGGAGCCACACGCGACTGCCGCGCATCCATTGGATTTCGACGACGCCGGGGCCTTCTGCGCTGAGAGAAGTCACGCCTTCGATCTCGGCGGGGGTGCCGTAGGTTCGCCAGAACACGGCTATCGGCCAAATTCCCGAAGCTTGCCGAGGCGCCCACAAACCCGGCAGCCGCCGCGGCGCAGACACCCAATCGACCGAGACTCTCACCCCCAGATATTCCGCAATCAGGGCTTGCAGCGCGTAGATGGAGACGAGCAGCGCTGGCAACTGTATATAAATATTCGGGTTTAGGACGAAGGCGCCGGAAACGGCCAGCAGGATCACCCAGAATCCGCACCAGCGAAGATTGCGAAACGCCATAATTCGTCGCGCCGAACTGGTTCTAACTCGGGGGTTGGGAGCTGCGATCGTCATGCCGAATCCCATCCTTAACGAAACTCTGCTCGTCTGCCCCGTGGCGTCAACACCATAAGGTCCGAGCCTAACCGTCGCAGGATGGCGTAATCTTATGTCGAACACAATACGGAAGTCTACATACGCTTTCTCGGCACGCGGACGGGAACGGGGGCCATTTCCTGCTCCTGGCCGCCGCTCTTTTTCCTACCTTTTGGCGACAAGTGTCGGATGAAGATGGCTTTTTTGCGGCGCTGCGACCGGGTCGGCCGGGAGCCGCCGAGGTTAATTTTGTTCTAATTTTTTTCGATTTCCGGGAGCTCCTCCTGCGGCGGCTTGGCTCTCAGCCGCAGTTTCGCGACGCGGCGCGGATCGGACTCCAGAATTTCGAATTCGTAGCCCGGGACCGGGGCCTGCACAATTTCCCCGCGAGGCGGCACGTGGCCCGCGAGATAGGCGACGAGTCCGCCGAAGGTCGTCACCTCCTGCGGCGTGTCCTCCTCTCGAAAGTCGACGCCGATCTCCTCGACGGCCTCGTCCAGATCAGCCTTGGCGTCGAGGAGGAAGTCGCCCCCGGGCAACCGTTCGATCGACGGGCCCTCGCTCACGTCGTGCTCGTCCTCGATGTCGCCGACGATCATCTCGACGATGTCTTCGATCGAAACGAGGCCGTCCGTGCCGCCATATTCGTCGATCACCAGCGCCATGTGCGTGCGCATGGCCTGCATCCTGACCAGAAGATCGAGCGCCGGCATCGAGCGCGGCACAAAGAGCACCGGCCGCAGGATATCGACGCCTTCGAGCGTGGACGAAAAATCGATGGCGGCGACGCTGAGCTCCTTGTCGTCGCCGCGCGACTTCTCGGCCAACTCGGCAAGATAGTCGACGAAGTCGCGGATGTGCAGCATGCCGATCGGATCATCCAGCGTTTCGCCGTAGATCGGCAGCCGCGAATGGCCCGCGCTTCGGAACAAGGCCAGAATTTCGCGCAAGGTCGACGCGCGCGGCGCGGCGACGATATCGGCGCGCGGAATCATCGCGTCGGCGACACGAAGCTCATGCAGGCCAAGCACGTTCTTGAGCAACGTGCGCTCCTGCGCCGTGACGTCCGCCCCGGCATCGTCGAGCGCGTCCTCGAGTTCCTCGCGCACGGAGGCGGGCGCGAGACCCAAGGCCGCGCGCAGCCTTTCGAAGAGGCCGCCCCGGTGGGAGAGTTTCGAAAATGTATCCGCCTCAACGCTTTCACTCTTCGACGACATCGCTTCCGCTCAATTCCCCCGGCTCCTGCTCATAAGGGTCGCTCAAGCCCAGCGCCGCAGCGATGCGTCGCTCGAGCGCCTCCATGACGTCCGCCTCCTCGGGGGTCTCATGATCATAGCCGATCAGGTGCAAAAATCCATGAATGATCATATGCGACGTATGGTCTTCAAATGTCTTGCGTTGCTCCGCCGCCTCGCGCGCCACGGTCTCGTAAGCGATGACGATGTCGCCAAGCAGCAGCTTCTGCTCGAGAGGCCCGGGAGTCGGGAAGGAGAGGACGTTCGTCGCCGCGTCGCGCTTGCGCCATTCTGCGTTGAGCGCCCGAATGGCTGCGTCGTCGCAGAAGGTGATCGCGACCTCGCAGGCGGGCGCGAGCTTCGCGCCGCTTGTATTGCAGCTTTCTCTCACCGCGCGCGTCGCGAGACCCAAGAGATCGGTGGTCCGCTCCCAAGCTGGCGCGTCGATGATGATGTCGATTGCGGGATCGCTCATCCACGGTCCGAAGGCCGGCGCTGCGCGCGCTCGTAGGCGGCGACGATCGCGCGAACGAGATCGTGCCGCACCACATCGCTATGCGCAAAGCGCACGTGTCCGACCTCGTCAAGTCCGGCAAGCAGTGTAATCGCTTCGCTCAGCCCGGATTTCTGCCCGGCGGGAAGGTCCGTCTGCGAAGGATCGCCCGTCACGATCATGCGTGAGCCTTCGCCCAGTCGCGTCAAGAACATCTTCATCTGCATCGTCGTCGCGTTTTGCGCTTCGTCGAGCAGGATGCAGGATTTCGTGAGCGTCCGTCCGCGCATGAAGGCGAGCGGGGCCACTTCGATCATGCCGGTCTGCAGGCCGCGCTCCACCATGCGCGCATCCATGAAATCATAGAGGCCGTCGTAGATGGGACGCAGATAAGGATCGACCTTCTCGCGCATGTCGCCCGGCAGGAAGCCGAGCCGCTCACCGGCTTCGACCGCTGGACGCGAGAGGATCAGGCGCTCGACGGCGCCCTTCTCCAGGAGCGACACCGCATGGCCGACCGCGAGCCATGTCTTGCCCGTGCCGGCGGGCCCTTCCGCAAAGACGAGCTCATAGCGCTTCAGTGCGCGGAGGTACAAGTCCTGCGCATGATTGCGGGCGCGCACCGGGCCGCGCTTGCGCGTGCCGATCTGATCGAAGCCCGCGATCCCTACCGCGGCGTCGGGGAAGAGGCTTCTCTGCCGCGTCGTTTCCTCGATAGCGCCGTCCACGTCGCCCGGCGAAATATCGAGCCCCAGCTGCGCCCGCGCGTAGAGGGTTTCCAGCGCCCGCCGCGCGTGCTCGCAAGCTTCGGCGCCGCCCTTCAAAGTGACGTGATTGCCGCTCGCGACGCAGCTGACGCGCAGGCGTCTCTCGAGCTTGACGAGGTTTTGGTCATATTGGCCAAAAAGCAGGGACGCTCGGCGGTTGTCGTCGAAAGCGAGCGTGACCTCGGCGTCGTCCTCGCTCTCGGGCTCGCGATCGGAGCGAGAGACACGCGCCATGTCGTTCATGCAAACTCCCGCGCTTCGACGATCTCGCCCGAAAGCGAATTGGGGCCGGCCGCGACGATTTTCACGGGGCGCAGCCGCCCGATTTCCCGCTCGTCGCCCTCGACGTGCACCGCTTGCATATAGGGACTCTTGCCGGCGATCTGACCGTCATGGCGGCCGAGCTTTTCGAACAGGACCTCGACCGTCCGTCCGACCGTTGCGGCGTTGAACGCCCGGCGCTGCGCCTCGACCCGCTCTTCCAGGCGCGCGAGACGATCGCGTTTCGCCTCCTCGTCGATCTGATCGGCGCGCTCGGCGCCCGGCGTGCCGGGACGCGGCGAATATTTGAAGAAGAAGGTCGAGGCGAATCCAACCGCGTCGATGAGCGCGAGCGTCGCTTCGAAATCCGCTTCCGTCTCGCCGGGAAAGCCGACGATGAAGTCGGAGGAGATCGCGATGTCGGGTCGCGCTCGTCGCAGCCTCTCGACGACGTCGAGATAATGGCGCGCGTCATGGCGTCGGTTCATCTCCTTCAGCACGCGATCCGATCCCGACTGCACCGGCAGATGTACGAAGGGCGTGAGCTTTTCGAGCGCGCCATGCGCGTCGATCAGCCCTTGCGTCATATCGACGGGATGGCTCGTCGTGTAGCGCAGTCGCAGCAGATCGTCGAACGCCGAGAGCCGTTCGAACAGGCTCTCCAGAGGCGTCGCGCGCCCGGCTTCGTCCTCACCCCGATACGCGTTGACGTTCTGCCCGATCAGCGTGATCTCGCGCACCCCGGCGTCGACGAGGCGCTGCGCTTCGTCGAGCACATGCTCCACCTTGCGGGAGATTTCCGCGCCGCGCGTATAGGGCACGACGCAAAAGGAGCAGAATTTATTGCAGCCTTCCTGCACGGTGACGAAAGCCGAGACGCCGCGCGCGGCGATTTGCGCGCGCGTGGGCGCCGGGAGCGACTGAAACTTCTCCTTGACCGCGAAATCCGTGTCGGCGACGCGAGCGCCCTCGCGCGACTCCTTCAAGAGCGCGGGCAGACGATGGTAGCTCTGCGGTCCGACGACGAGATCGACGGCGCGCTGGCGACGCATCACGAGCTCGCCCTCGGCCTGCGCGACGCAGCCGGCGACGACGATCTCGAACTTCTTGCCCTCGGCGCGGCGCTCTTGTTTGAGCAGGGCGAGGCGCCCGAGCTCGGAATAGATTTTCTCGGCGGCCTTCTCGCGGATGTGGCAGGTGTTGAGGACGACGAGCTCGGCGTCCTCCTCGCGCTCCGTCGCGCCGTAACCCTCGCCGGCCAAGAGATCCGTCATCCGCGCGGCGTCATAGACGTTCATCTGGCAGCCGTAGGACCGAACCAGCGCTTTGGATTGGCCCGTGGCGCCCCGCGGGGCGATGGTCTTTGCGTCTTCGCTAATCTCTCTGGCTCCTGTGAGGGGCTGGGCCCGGGGCCAAGCATAATACTCCTCACCGCTTTGAGAAAGCCGAAGCCGGGGCGCCGAAGGGATCACCGGCTTTTCGTCCCCAGACTTCATTCTAAGGAATTTCCGCAGGAGCCGTCTCGAAGCACGCGGCTGTCAAATTTCTGGGACCGCCTGCCGCGGCTTCGCCAGCGCCTTGCGGTCGGGGAATCAGGGTCGACCCCGATGAGCTCGAATGCATATCATGACCCGTCGCAAACGGTGGGCAAGCCATTGCTGTTCTGAGGAGGGCCCATTAGCATAATACGAGATGCACGCCCGAGCCGGGCCTCACGCTCATTCCGTCCTGCTGACCGGCTACGGCGCTGAAGTTTTATCTTGGGAATTTGATAGGTAAATCCATGATGGCAAAAATGGCAGTCGTCCCACCGTCAAATCGTTTCGCCACTAATATTTTTGGATACGATTTTTTTATATCGTTCAAGCTCGGAAGTTTCCCACTTGGCGCCCAAAGCTATGCTTCTGACCTTTCGAGACGGCTGCGTGAAAAAGACTTCACCGTGTTTTTCAGCGAAGAAGAAGCGCCGCCAGGAGAGGAACTCAGCTCGACATTGACAAAGGCGCTACATTCTGCCCGAATTCTCGTCGTTATTCTGAATGAAGGCGCTTTGCTCCATTCGATTTGGGTGCCGCAGGAGGTCAAAGAGTATAGGCGAAGACACCCGGATCGGCCTATAATTGTTCTCGATATTGACAACGCCAAACAGAAATATGGCGCTCAGTCGGAGGCTTCTTCCTGGCTCGGTGATGAAGAACGAATTTGGCTCGATGAAACAAACGAGGCTGTGCAATATGGGATCGTAAGCCCCGCAATAGTGAAAAGGCTCAGTATTACGCCTAATTTCCTCCGATCGAACTCACGTTTGCGATGGACAGGAAGCACGATTGCCGCAGCCTTGCTTTTGCTTACCATCTGGGCGTTCAAAGAGCGCGGTGATGCGATAGATGGACGCGATCTGGCATCGCATAATCAATCCGCCGCCCTTGCGGCGCTGTCAAACGCCGCGCGAACGACCAGTCCGACGCGCGCTGTAAGACTTGCGCTCGCTGCTTGGCCGAGAAATTTTAGAGATCGGACGCCGAAGCTCGAAGTCGTTTTGAACGCCCTGAGCGCCGCCGTCGCCGTCGGGCAATCGCCGGAGCTAAGAGCTTTCCGCGGCCACGCCGATGACGTTAACAGCGCCAGCTTCTCGCCGGACGGCCTACGCGTCGTCACCGCCTCGGCGGACAAGACCGCGCGGCTTTGGGACGCCGCCACGGGTCAGCAAGTCGCCATCCTGCGCGGCCACGAGGATCAGGTTTTGAGCGCCGCCTTCTCTCCGGACGGCGCGCGCGTCGTCACCGCCTCGGCGGACAAGACGGCGCGGCTCTGGGACGCCGCCATGGGCAAGCAAGCCGCCGTCCTGCGCGGCCACGCCGACGCCGTTGCCACCGCCGGCTTCTCGCCGGACGGCGCGCGCATCGTCACCGCCTCATTGGACAAGACCGCGCGGCTGTGGGACTCCGCCACGGGCCAGCAAGTCGCCATCCTGCGCGGCCACGAGGATCAGGTTTTGGCGGCCGCTTTCTCGCCGGACGGCGCGCGCGTCGTCACGGCCTCACGGGACAAGACCGCACGGCTGTGGGACGCCGCCAATGGCAAGCAAGCCCTCGTCCTGCGCGGCCACACGGATACAATCGCCAGCGCCGCCTTCTCTTCGGACGGCGCGCGCGTCGTCACCGGCTCACAGGACAAGACCGCGCGGCTTTGGGACGCCCGCACGGGAAAGCAACTCGCCGTGCTGCGCGGCCACGAGGGTTGGGTTTTGAGCGCCGCTTTCTCGCCGGACGGCGCGCGCGTCGTCACCGGCTCACAGGACAAGACCGCACGGCTTTGGGACGCCCGCACGGGAAAGCAACTCGCCGTGCTGCGCGGCCACGACGCTGCGCTTTGGATCGCCGCCTTCTCACCGGACGGCGCGCGCATCATCACCGCCTCGTCGGACAAGACCGCACGGCTGTGGGATGTCGCCACGGGCGAGCAAGTCGCCGTCCTGCGCGGCCATGATGGTTGGGTTTCGAGCGCCGCTTTCTCGGCGGACGGCGCGCGCGTCGTCACCGCCGCACGGGACAAGACGGCGCGGCTGTGGAACGCCGCCGCGCGCAAGCAATTCGCCGTCCTGCGCGGCCACGATGATGGGGTTACCAGCGCCGCCTTTTCGCCGGACGGCGTACGCGTCATCACCGCATCACTGGACAAGACCGCGCGGCTCTGGGACGTCCGCGCGGGCGAGCAAGTGGCCGTCCTTCGCGGCCACGACGATTGGGTTTGGAGCGCCGCTTTCTCGCCGGATGGCGGGCGCGCCGTCACCGCCTCAAAGGACAAGACCGCGCGGCTTTGGGACGCCGCCGGCAAGCTAGGCGCCGTGCTGCGCGGCCACGAGGGGCAGGTCTTGAGCGCCGCGTTCTCGCCGGACGGCGCGCGCGTCGTCACCGCCTCAGCAGACAAGACCGCGCGGCTTTGGGACGCCGCCACGGGCGAGCAAGTGGCCGTCTTGCGCGGCCACGACGGTGAGGTTTTCAACGCGGTCTTCTCGCCCGACGGCGCGCGCGTCGTCACCGCCTCGGCGGACAAAACCGCGCGGCTGTGGGACGCCACCGCCGGCAAGGAAGTCGCCGTCCTGCGCGGCCACGATGGTTGGGTCTTGAGCGCCGCCTTCTCGGCGGACGGCATGCGCGTCGTCACCGGCTCACAGGACAAGACAGCGCGCCTGTGGGACGCCGCCACGGGCGCGGAAGCCGCCGCCCTGCGTGGACACGACGCTGGGGTTTTGAGCGCCGCGTTCTCGCCGGACGGCGCGCGCATTCTCACCGCCTCACATGACCACACCACGCGGCTGTGGGACGCCGCGACCGCGAAGGAAGTCGCCATCCTGCGCGGCCACGAGGATGCGGTTTGGAGCGCCGCCTTCTCGCCGGACGGCGCGCGAATCGTCACCGCCTCCCTGGACAAGACGGCGCGGGTCTGGGACGTTGCCGCGCTCCCTAAGGGGAATCTCCTCCAAATCGCCTGCGCCTTGCTCCCGGATCACGACCTGACCGATCTTGCAAGCGATTATGGCCTGACCAATCTTCAGCCGATCTGTGAAAACGATCCTCCGCTGGCTAACGCCTTGCCCAAGTGAGCGGAAACAGGTTCGTTAGGCAAGACTGAGATTCGAACCGAGACGCTACCGCTGCGCGCTGCGCCGCTCCCGCCCCCTCAAATCTCCAGCCGCATCGTCAGCGCCGCGCGCTTTTCGCCGCTGGTGCGCTGATAGTAGTTCTCGCGGCGGCCGATGGTCTTGAACCCGGCGCGGGCGTAAAGCGCCAGCGCCGCGGGGTTGTCGTCGGCGACTTCCAGAAACACCAGCATCGCGCCGCCGCGCTCGAGATTGGCGAGATGCGTCTGGAGCAGCGCCCGGCCGAGGCCGGTTCCGCGTCGCGCCGGGTCCACGGCGATGGTCAAAAGCTCGGCGTCGGGAGGCAGTAGCCGCGAGATCGCGAAGCCCGCGAGCGGGTCCGAGGGCGTGACGTCATTCACGGCGCCGTCCGCAAGAATCGTGGATTCAGCGAGATAGGCCTCGAAATCCGTGCTCGACCAGGGAAAGTGGAAGGCTTCGGCGTGCAACCGCTCGCAGTCTTCCGCGCGCTCCGGCCCAATCGCCCGGATGGAGAAGGTCGGCTTGGCGAAGAACCCCTTGATCAGCGACATGGGCCTAGGCCTCGACCGGCGCGGGGGCGCCTCCCGGCATGGTCACATCGGCGGCCTTGAGATAGAGCGGGCGCGGCGGCGCCTCGCGCGGATCGGCGAGCAGGCCGAGCCGAGCGACATAGGCGATGTCGGGCGTGGGGTCGGAGTTGACGGTTCCCGCGCCGATCAGCGCGCCGCGGGCCGCTCTCTGAAGCATCACGGAACCCGAGCCGACGAGATGCAGCTCGGCCTCGCCCACGAATTCTCGCAGCGCCTCCACAGCCTCGCGCGCGACCATGCGCTGCGGCGGGAGGACCTGGCGCCCCGTGGCGCTATAGGCGGCGACAAAGACCTGGCCGTGGCGGGCGTCGATGGAGGGAACCAAGAGCCCCTCGAAAGGCTCTGAAAAGTGCGGGGCGGCGAGCGCGGCGAGTGTCGAGACGCCGACGGCCTCGATCTTAAGCGCGCGCGCGATCGCCTGGGCCGCCGAGAGACCGATTCGGATTCCCGTGAAGGAGCCGGGTCCCACCGTCGCGGCGACGCGGGTGAGCGAGGCGAAGCCGCCTTCCGTGGAAGCCAGCAGTCTCTCGACCAGCGGCAGCAGCGCCTCCGCATGGCCGCGCTCCATGGGAATCGTTTCGAGGGCGAGCGGGGCGGCGGCGCCCAGATCGAGCACGCATCCCGAGACGGCGGGTAGCGCCGTGTCAATCGCGAGAATTCGCATGGCCGCGAGTATGACAAGTTTGGCGCCGGAACGGAAGCGCGGCGGACGGCCGGGGCGCGGGGGGCCGCGCTCTCCCCTTGACGGGTCACGCGGATCGGCTCCGTATGAGCCCGGCTGGAATTGGCCATCGCCAAGCCTAGGTGCACATCGGGCCGGCTGGACAGGGGGCGACATGGGGGCAAGCGACGGCGAGCTTTCCGCGCTGGTGCTGCAGGGGGGCGGTGCGCTGGGCTCTTACCAGGCCGGCGCCTATGAGGCGCTGCACGCCGCCGGCCAACGGTTCGACTGGGTGGCCGGGATTTCAATCGGCGCGATCAACGCCGCGATCATTTGCGGGAATCCGCCGGAACGGCGGGTCGAGCGGCTGGAGAAATTCTGGCGCCAGACCTCCAGCGTGGTCACGATGCCGCCGCCCGACGATCGGGACGGCGTCATTCAGATCTTCGACGAGACGAGCGCCGCGATCACCGCGACCTTCGGCGCGCCGGGATTCTTTCGTCCCCGCGTGCCGCCGGCGCTCCCCGGCTTCCCCCACCCGCCGAACCTCCTGAGCGTCTACGACACGAAGCCCCTGCGCGACACGCTGCTGTCGCTCGTCGACTTCGATCTGCTCAACTCGGGAGCGGTGCGTTACAGCGTCGGCGCGGTCAATGTGAAGACCGGCAATTTTCGCTATTTCGACAGCGCGCACGAACGCATCGGTCCCGAGCACGTCATGGCCAGCGGCGCGCTACCGCCCGGCTTCCCGATGATCGAGATCGAAGGCGACTATTATTGGGACGGGGGCGTCGTCTCGAACACGCCCTTGCAATATGTGCTGGACTACGAGCGGCCGCCAAGGGACATGCTGGTGTTCCAGCTCGATCTCTTCAGCGCGCGCGGGCAGTTGCCGGAGACCCTGCTCGAGGTCACGCAGCGCGAGAAGGACATTCGCTATTCCTCGCGCACCCGCATGAACACCGACTTGATGTGCCGGCTGCATAATCTCAGCCGCGCTGTTGCGCGCCTCGGCCCCAAGGTGGCGGACTCGCTCAAGGACGATCCCGACTGGCGCATCCTGAACGATGCCGCGCACGAGGATTCGACGACCATCGTGCATCTGATCCATCGCCGCGCGGTCGGCGAGGGCGCCTCGAAGGATTACGAGTTTTCCCGGCACACGATGGAGCGCAATTGGGGCGACGGGAAGCTCGACGTGGAGAAGACGTTCCGCCATCCGGATTGGCTGAACCGCAAGCGCTCGCCCGGAGGGGTGGTGACGCTGGATTTGACCAAGGACGAATAGGGGCGGGAGCGCTTTAGCCTCCAGAGCGTCACGGGCAAAGGAGTTTCTATGAGGACTTCGGTGAAGTTGGCTGCTGGTCTCGCGGCCGTCGGCGTTGCGGTTGCGGTCGCGATCTACGCGAATTGGAACGCCTTCGTTCCCATCGCGGCGATGGGCATCAATTATGTTCGCTACCTCAACGCTCCCAAGGGCGAGCTGACGGTTGAAACCGCGCAGGACTTGGCCGCCGCAAAAACGCCGGTGGCCTCTGCTGCGGCGCCGGATGACGGGCTCTGGTCCAGCTACAACAAGACGCTCGCCTCCGACCGCTTCTCGTCGCTGAAGGAGATCAACCGCGAGAACGCCGGCCGGCTCAAAGTGCTCTGCACCTATGACACGGGCCAATACACGGGCTTCAACTCGGGCCTCCTCATGGTGGACGGCGCGCTGCTCTTTGCGACCGAGCACGACACCTTTTCGATTGACCCGCTCACCTGCCACGAAAATTGGCGCAAGCACGAGAACTATGCGCCGGCCACGCCGCAGGCCGTTAATCGCGGCGTCGCCTATCTCGATGGACGCGTTTTTCGCGGCACGCAGGACGGGCGCGTGCTCGCCTATGATTTCAAGAGCGGCGCGCGCCTTTGGGAAACGGCGATCGCCGACCCCAAACGGAGCGAGAGCGCGCCCGCCGCGCCCATTGCCTGGAACGGCCTCGTCTTCATCGGCAATGCTGGCGGCGACTTCAAAGGCGTGAAGGGCCGCATGTATGCGCTGGATGCCGCGAGCGGGAGCATCGTCTGGGAGTTTTATCTGGTGCCCAAGCAGCCGGGGGATGTGACCCGCGGCCCGGAGGGCGCCTCGCCGCTCGACGTCTCCACCTGGGACGTGAGCAAAGGGTCGCCGATCTCGGGCGGCGCGACCTGGACCTCCTACTCGCTCGATCCCGAGAGGGGGCTACTTTACGTCCCGGGCGGCAATCCCGGGCCGGATTTCGCCGCGATGCTGCGCGGCGGCTCCAATCTCTACACGGGCTCGGTCGTGGTGCTCGACGCGAAGACCGGCGACTATCGCACGCATTTCAAGCTCGTGCCGAAGGACTGGCACGATTGGGACGTCTCCGGCGCGCCCGCGCTCATCACCTCCGCCGCGGGCAAGCGCCTGATGATCGTCGCGCCCAAGGATGGGCATCTCTACGCCTATGACCTCGACACGGGGGAGCAGCTTTACCGGCTTCCGGTAACCCGGATCGAGAACGCCGAGACCCCCTTCGCGATCGGCAAGAGCGTGCACTTCTGCCCGGGCTCCGTCGGCGGCGCGGAGTGGAACGGACCCGCCTACGACCCCAAGAACAATCTCGTTTTGGTCGGCGAGGTGCAGTGGTGCACCTCCGTGAAGCTCGAAACCGAGAAGAAACTCGAAACTTCCGCGAAATTCACGCCCTGGTCGGGGGAGGACTCCATGAACCCCTTCAACATGTGGGGTCGGGCCGATTCCATCTTCGACTGGGCGGGATGGCTGTACGCGGTCGACGCCGACAGCGGACAGTGGCGATGGCGCGCCAAAACCAACTATCCCGTCCAGAGCGGCGTGACGCCCACGGCGGGCGGCGTTGTTTTCTTCGGCGACATGGGCGGCAATCTCTACGCCCTGGACGTGGACACAGGCCGAAAGCTCTGGGGCGAGAAGATCGGCGGCGCGGTGGGCGGCGGCGTCATCACCTTCGCCACGCCGCGGGGTCAGCGCGTGGCCGCCGCGACGGGCCTGACGGAAGTGCTGTGGCCGACCGAGATCACCACCGCCAAGGTCTCCGTTCTCGGCCTCGCCGAGAGATGAGCGGCGGGCGCGCGATCAGTTGAGCAGGTTGACGAGATCCCCCGCGGTGATCAGGATGACGCCATCGGGCGCAATTCGCCCCTGATCGTATTTTTCGTTCGCGACATATTCGAAATAGGACACCTGCTGCTCAAACTCGGCCTGCAGCTCTTCGTCGGCCGCCGTGGGGTCCTCAATCTCGAGGGCTTCGTTGGCAACGACCACCCGCACAGTCTTCGACGAGCCGGGAACGCGCATCGCGAACACGAAGCCATAATTCTCCTGCACGATTTCGCCTTTGATACTCTGAAGGGACATGTAAGCCTGCTCGCTTCTGGAGGGGATTTTGATCTCGCGCGCTTCTTCGAATGCACGGGTTCGACGAGATGCGCGATTGCGGGCGGAACCTTACGCTTTGCGACAGGCCGAACAAGCTAGGGATTCCCAATAAGGGTTTTCCGAATCGGCGGTGTGCGGCGAGCGAGAGCGTGCGGCGGCGACTTCGAGCGGCGCGGCTTCCGCCGATTTAGGAACGTGGGCGCGGCCGTCTGCGGCAAGGCTGACTGGGCCGGCGCCGCCCAGAGGTTCAGATTGGAAGCCTCTGATTTAAATGGTGGGCGGCACAGGGATTGAACCTGTGACCCCTCCCGTGTGAAGGGAGTGCTCTCCCGCTGAGCTAGCCGCCCGGACCTGACGCCTCGTTTACGGGCGCGCGGGCGCTTCCGTCAAGAGCGGGCGCCACTGGCGGCGGGTGGCGGGGCGGCGGCGCCAGCTGCGGCCCGCTTGCGCCTGGGCCACCGCAGCTTGCTCATCAGCAGGTAAATGACCGGCGTCGTGTAGAGCGTCAGCAGCTGGCTCAAGATCAGACCGCCGACGATCGTGATGCCGAGCGGGCGCCGCATTTCGGTGCCGACGCCGGTCGCGAAGGCGAGCGGCAGGGCGCCGAACAAGGCCGCGAGGGTCGTCATGATGATGGGGCGAAAGCGCTCGCGCGCCGCTTCCAGCGCCGCGTCGCGCACGGAAAGACCGCGCTCGCGCTGGGCGCTAAGCGCGAAATCGACGAGCATGATGCCGTTCTTCTTGACGATGCCGATCAGGAGCAGAATGCCGATGAAGGCGATCACGGTGAACTCCTTATGGAAGAGCTCGAGCGCCAGCAAGGCGCCGACACCAGCGGAAGGCAGCGTCGAGATGATCGTGATCGGATGGATGAAGCTCTCGTAGAGCACGCCGAGGATGATGTAGACGGCGAGCAGCGCGCCGACAATGACGATGCCCATGCCGCCGGAGGTCTTGCGGAAATCCGCGGCGTCGCCTGCAAAGCCGGTGTGCAGCGCCTTCGGTGGCGCCATGTCGGCGACAGCCGCGTCGATCGCGTCGACGGCCTTCTCAAGCGAGGCTCCCGGCGCGAGGTTGAAGGTGATTGTAATCGCCGGGGAGACCACCTGATGGTTGACGACGAGCGGCATGAGGCCGCGCTCGATGTGCGCGACCGCCGTCAGCGGGATCTGCCCACCGTTGACGCTCGTGACATAAACGCCCGATAGATCGCGGACGTCCTGTTGGCGCGCGCGGGGCGTCTCGACGATCACGCGGTAGTTGTTGCGCTGCGTGTACATGATCGAGTCCTGCATCTGCCCGAAGCCGGCGTTGAGCGCGGCGTCGATAGAGGCGATGGAGACGCCTAGGCGCGAGGCGGCGTTGCGGTCGATCACGACTCTGGCGCGCAGGCCGCCTGCTTGGCGATCCGTCGAGACGTCCACGAGCTCCGGCAGGCTCTTGAGACGATCGAGGACTCTCGGCGTCCATTCGTTGAGCTCGGCCAGCGACGCGTCCGACAGCGTGAATTGATATTGCGCCTTGCTGAGGCGGCCGCCGGAGCGCAAATCCTGCGACGGCACCATGGTCACGGTAAGACCCGAAATATTCGAGAATTTGGGCCGAAGACGATTGATCACCTCGAAGCTCGTCGACTTCCGCTCTCCAGCGGGCTTCAGCGCGACGAACAGCCGCCCCTGGTTCGAGGACGACGACAGGTTCCCCGAGCCGATGAAAGAGCCCACCTCCTGCACATCGGGATCCTCGTCCAGCACCTTCATGGCGAGCTTTTGCAGCCGCGCCATCTCGTCGAAGGATACGTCGGCCGCGGCCTCGGTCGTGCCGTTGATGAGGCCGATGTCGTCTTGCGGCATCGCTCCCTTCGGGATCGTTCGGTAGAGATGCACGGTCCAGACCGCGGTCAGCAGGATCGCGACAAGCGAGGACCAGGGATGGTCCACGACCTTCTCGAGCGAGGCGTGATAGGCCTCGACGATCTTGTCGAGCGCGCTCTCGAACATCATGTCGAATTTCGTCGGCTTCTTGTCCTTGGGCGCCGGGAGCCAGGCGCAGAGCATCGGTGTAACGGTCAGAGAAACGACCATCGAAACAGCAATTGCGAAGGTCAGCGTGTAGCCGAACTCCTGCATAAGCTTCCCCGCGATGCCCGGCAGAAACAGCAGCGGGATGAACACGGCGACCAGCGAAAGGCTGATCGAGACGACGGTGAAGCCGATCTGCCGGGCGCCGAGCAAGGTGGCGTCGAGGCGGCTCATCCCGCGCTCGACGTGACTCTCGACGTTCTCGATCATGACGATGGCGTCGTCGACCACGAAGCCCACCGCGATGGTGAGCGCCATCAGCGAAATATTGTCGATCGAAAATCCGAAGAGCCACATCATGACCGTCGCGCCGACCAGCGACAGAGGCACGGTGACGCCCGCCGCGATGACCGACGACGCCCGCCGCAGGAAAAGATAGACGACGGCCATGACCAATAGGATCGAGATCAGAAGCGTGCGCTGAATGTCGGCGACGCTGGCGCGGATCGTTTGGGTTCGGTCGGCAAGCACCGAAATCTTGATCCCCGTCGGGATCCATTGTTGCAACTGAGGCAGCAGGGCCTGGATGTTGTCGACCGTCTCCAGCACATTGGCGCCGGGCTGCTTGAACACGACCAGAATGACCGCCGGCTTCCCATTGTACCAGCCGCCGGCGTTGCGATTGCGGACGCTACGGTCGACACTCGCCACATCGCCGAGGCGCACCACCCGGCCGTTCTTGGAAGCGACGACGATCCCGCGGTAATCTTCCGGCGTATTGAGCTGGTCGTTGGTGGCCAGCGTCACGCCGAGCTGATCCCCGCTGAAATCGCCTGTCGGGGACTGCACATTCGCGTTGGCGATCGCCGTCGCCACTTGATCAAGCCCCAGTCCCATGGAGGCGACGCGAGAGGGATCGATCTGGACGCGGATCGCCGGCTGCTCGGCGCCGGCCACGACCACGCCGCCGACGCCGGCCACCTGCGAGATACGCTGGGCGATCACCGTGTCCGTCACGTCGAAGACTGCGTTCGTTTGCATCGTGTCCGACGTCAGCGCCAGCACGATGATCGGCATCGTCGAGGAGTTGCTCTTGCGGAATGTCGGACGGTTGGAAAGGTCTGTTGGAAGATCCGTTGCCGCCGCGTTGATCGCCGCCTGCACGTCGCGCGCCGCGGCGTCGACGTTTCGGTTGAGGTCGAACTGCGCGACGATCTGCGTGTTGCCGAGCGAGCTGGAAGAGGTGAGCTCTGACAATCCGGAGATCGTGGCGAGTCGCCGCTCGAGGGGCGCCGCGACGGACGCCGCCATCGTCTCTGGATCGGCGCCGGGTCGCGAAGCCGAGATGCCGATTGTTGGGAAGTCCACGGCCGGCAGGCTCGCCACCGGAAGAAAGGCGTAGGCCACGACGCCGAGCAGAAAGAGACCGATCGCCAGCAGGGTGGTGGCGACGGGTCTTCTGATGAAGGGATCGGAAATGCTCATTCCGCCGCTTCCTGGCGTGGGTCCTCATTGTGAGGGGTCCCCGCGGCGGGCGCCGTTTCTGGCGCTTTATGCGACAGCACGGCCTCGTGCGGCTTCACGCCGAACAGCCGGCGGCGCAGGCGCTCGACCGCAAGATAGATGACCGGCGTCGTGTAGAGCGTCAGCAGCTGCGACAGCAACAGGCCGCCGATGATCGAAACGCCCAAAGGGATGCGCAACTCGCTCCCGGGGCCGTGCGACAGGGCGAGCGGCAGCGCGCCGAGCAGCGCGGCGAGCGTCGTCATCATAATGGGGCGAAAGCGCAAGTGGCAGGAGCGCACAATCAACTCCTCGGGCGAGGCGCCTTCGCTTCTTTCGATGTCGAGCGCGAAGTCGATCATCATGATCGCGTTCTTCTTGACGATGCCCATGAGGAGCACGATGCCGATCAGCGCCACGACCGAAAGATCGAGACGGAAGGCCATCAACGCGAGCAATGCGCCGACGCCCGCCGACGGCAGGGTCGTCAGCACGGTGAAGGGGTGGATGAAGCTCTCGTAAAGCACGCCGAGCACGATATAGATCGCGATGACCGCGGCGAGAATTAGATAGGGCTCGCTGCGCAGCGACTTGTCGAACTCGGCGGCGTCGCCGCTGAAGGTGCCGAGGATGGAGGACGGCAGGCCAATGTCCTTCTGCACCCTGGCGATGACCTTCAGCGCGTCGCCGAGCGAGGCGTGGCGCCCGAGATCGAAGCTGATGGTCGAAGCGGGGAATTGCTCCTGATGCTCGACCGACAGCGGGGCATCGACCTTGTCGATGTGCACGATCGCCGACAGGGGCGTTTGCGCGCCGCCGCCGGGCGCCGCGACATAGAGCTTCTCCAGGGCCTTCGGATCGCGTTGATAATATTCCGATGCTTCCAGGATGACGCGATATTGGTTGGATTGGGTGTAGATGATAGAGATCTGCCGCTGGCCGAAGGCGTCGTTGAGGACGTCGTCGACATTCTGCATCGAGATGCCCAGCCGCCCCATGGTTTCGCGATCGGTGCGCACGACCTGGCGCAGGCCTCCGCTCTGCGTCTCGGCCGCGACATTGCGCAGGGCGGGTTCGTCGCGCAGCGCGTCGACGAGCTTCTCGGTCCAGCGCATCAACTCTTCGCTGTCGGCCGTTGTGATGGTGTACTGGTATTGTGATCGGCTGGCTTTCGTCGTGATTTGGATGTCCTGCACGGGCTCGATGTACAGCGTTACCCCGGGTATCGATTCAGCTTTCTTCTTGAGCCGGTCGGCGATGACGTCCGCGCTGTCTTTGCGGAGCGCTTCGTCCCGCAGAACCGCGGTGAGATGTCCGACGTTGGTCGTCGGGTTCAGGGAGCCCACGCCCAGCACCGAGGCGACGCCCGTAACGTCCTTGTCCTCCCGGAAGATCTGCGCGACGTCCTTTTGCATCCTTTTCATCGCGTCAAAGGAAACGTCCGGAGCCGCCTCCACGACGACCGAAAGCACGCCCGTGTCCTGGCGCGGCAAAAAGCCCTTCGGAATGAAGATATAGAGCGCGATCGTCAGAGCGAAGGTCGCGACAGTCAGCATCAGAATAAAAGGCTGATGCTCAAGCGACCAAGCGAGCGTCCGCTGATAGAGCCGATCGAGCCATGAGGAGGGCCTCTCCTCATGCCCTCCGCCTCCGGGGCCCAGGGGGCGCAGCAGGCGGGAGCAGAGCATCGGCGTCAGGGTCAAGGAGACGAGCGCCGAGACGACGACCGCCATGGTCAGGGTCATGGCGAATTCGCGGAACATGCGCCCGACGATGCCGGTCATGAACAGGAGCGGGATGAAAACCGCGATCAGCGACACAGTGAGCGACACGACGGTGAAGCCGATCTCGCGCGCGCCGTCCAACGCGGCGGCGAGCGGCGTTTTGCCCTTCTCCATGTTGCGGACGATGTTCTCGATCATGACGATGGCGTCGTCGACGACGAAGCCGGAGCCGATCGTCAGCGCCATCAAGGAGAGGTTGTCGAGCGAAAACCCTCTGGACCAGAGATTGGCAGACCACATCACCGCGAAGGTCGCGATGATCGAGAGCGGCAAGGTGATGCCGGCGATGATCGTCGCGCGAAGGCTGCGCAAGAAAAGCAGCACGACCAGCACGACGAGAACAATGGCGACGACGAGCGTGAATTGAACGTCGGCAATCGAGGCGCGGATGGTTCCGGTTCGGTCGTTCACGATGTCGAGGGTGACGCCGCTCGGCAGGACGCTCTGCAGATTCGGCAATTCCTTCTTCAGCCCATCGACGGAGCCGATGATGTTGGCGCCCGGCTGACGAAAAACGTCGAGAATCACCGCGGGTTCGCCATTGTACCAGCCGCCGACCCGGCTGTTCTCGAGTCCCTCGACGACATTGGCCACGTCCTTCAGCATCACCGGCCTGCCGGCGACCCAATTGACGACCACGCTTTTGTATTGGTTGGCCTCGAGGATCTGATCGTTGGCGTCGAGCGTGTAGGATTGCCGCGCGCCGTCGAGCGAGCCCTTGGCGCCGGCGACATTGGCGGCGGCGATGGCGATGCGCAGGTCGTCCATGCTCAGGCGGTTGGCCGCGAGTCGCGCCAGATCGGCTTGGATGCGGATCGCTGGCCGCACTCCGCCCTCGACCAGCACGCGACCGACGCCGGGAACTTCCGAGAGCTTGGGCGCGAGCTGCGTGTCGGCGAGATCGCTCATCGCCCGCAGCGTGGCCGTCTTGGAGCGCAGGACCAGCGTGACGATCGGCGAGTCGGCGGGATTAACCTTCGCGTAAACCGGTGGATAGGGAAGATTGCGCGGCAATGTCGAGGCCGCTGCATTGATCGCCGATTGCACGTCCTGCGCCGCAGCGTCGATGTCGCGATCAAGCTCGAATTGCAGCGTGATTTGCGAGAAGCCGAAGGCGCTTTGCGACGTCATCGTGGTCAGCGAAGGAATTTGCCCGAACTGGCGTTCGAGCGAGGCGGTCACCAGCGAGGCGATCGTGTCTGGGTTGGCGCCGGGAAGCCGCGTCGTCACCTGGATCGTTGGGAAATCAACCTGCGGCAGGGGCGAGACCGGTAGGCTCAGATAGCCGCCGATGCCGGCGAGCAGCACGGCGAACGCCAAGAGCGTTGTCGCAACCGGTCGCAGAATGAAGGGCGCTGAAATGTTCATGTCTGCTTCTAGCGCTCCGCCGGCCGGCCGGCTTGCGCCGGCTCGCTCCGCTTGGGACTGTCGTCGGGCTTCGCGGGGGCCGGCAGAGCGGGCGCTTCCTGCTCCCCTCCGGACCGCGGCTCGCCCCCCTGTTGCGCCCGCGGATTGCGGCCGCCTTCGCGATTTCGTCTGCGCTCGCCTCTCGGGGGCGCAAGCGCGCCGGCGTCGCCCTGCGCCTGCTTTTCGCCCGTGCCTGAGGCGACGTCGGGTTCGTCGGAGACCACGCGCACCTTAGCGCCGTCGGAGATCCGTCCAAAGCCGCTGGTGAGGACCGTGTCGCCTCCCTTCAGGCCCGACGCGACAACCGCGATGTTTTCGTCCTGTTGGCTGACTTTGACGTTTCTCGTGATCGCCAGATCGCCGTCGGTGAGGATATAGACGTAGGGACCGCTGGGACCCGGCCTGATCGCCATCGCCGGCACGACGACGGCGTTCGAGAGCGTGTCGACGACCATTCGGACGTTCACGAATTGCCCTGGCCAAAGTCTCAGCGACTGATTGGCGAAGGTCGCCTTGATTTTCGCCGTCCCGGTCGCCTGATCGATCTGATTGTCGATGGCTGTGACCTCCCCGGGATGGCCAGGGTCGATCTCCGTTTGGTTGTCAGGGCCGAGCGCGGTGACTTTCTTGCTGCCGCGGGCCACGGCGTTCTGCACGGAGAGCAGCTTCTCCTGCGGGATCACGAAAATCACATAGATCGGCTTGAGCTGCGTGATGTTGAGGATCCCGAACGGATCCGAGGCGTGCAGAATGTTGCCGACGTCCACGTTGCGAATACCGACGCGGCCGTCGATGGGCGAATGGATCTTGGTATAGCCAAGCGTGGTTTTCGCGCTGTCGATGATGGCCTGGTCGGTCTTAACCAGCGCTTCGAGCTGCGCCACGAGATACTTCTGCGTCGTAAACTGCTGCTGTGAGCCATAGTTGCTCGCGGCGAGCTTTTCATAGCGGACGAGGTCGATGCGCGCGTTGGCGAGATTGGCTTCGTCTTGCGCCTTTTTCGCGACCGCCTGATCGTATTGAGCTTGGTAGAGATACGGTTCGATCTCAGCGACGAGCTCGCCCTTCTTCACGTCTTCTCCTTCGGTGACGTGAAGCACACTGAGGCGGCCATCGACCTGCGTATGGATCGTCGCGGTGTTCAGCGCCTGAACGGTGCCGATCGCGTCGATCGTCACGGGCACATCCTGCGTCCGCGCGACCGCGACGCGGACAGGAATCTCCTGCCCAAGGCGCTTGTGCTTTCCGCCTCCGCCGGTCGAGGCGTCGTCGTCGCCATAGCGACCAGCCCACCAGTAACCGGCGCCAGCGAGGGCCGTGACGCAAAGCCCGATGATGATCGTCTTGCGCGAGATGGCGATCATGGGAAGAAGCCCTTGTCGGCTTCATATGCGGCGTTGGCGGCGGCGATTTCCTTCTCGCGCGTCGTCGGCGACCAGCCGCCGCCGAGCGCCTGATAGAGGCTGGTAGCGGCCTCGAAATGCAGCAGGCGCGTCTGCTCCAAGGCGTACATGTCCTGGAAATAGGTGTTCTGCGTCGTCGACAGTGTGACGATGTCGATCGTGCCTTCGCGCAGGCGCGCTTGCGCCGCGTCGAGCGCCCGCTTCGCCGCGTCCACGCCCTCCTGGTCGATCTTGAGCGTCTTGCCCGTCTCGACGATGGCGATCATCGCGTTTTCCGCGTCCGACAGCGCCGTCAGGATCTGCTTGCGGTAGAGGGCGGCCAATTCGGCGTATTTGCCTTGCTGCAGCATATATTGACCTTGCAGGTTGTAGCCGTCGAAGATCGGCTGCACGGCCTGCGCCGCCAAGGACCAAGCGATCGCCTCCGGCTGTAGCAGATATTTGGTGGCGATCGACTGAACGCCATAGTACGGCCCCGTCAAAGTGAAGGTCGGGAAGAAGGAGGCGCGCGCCTGCAGCACCGAGAATTCCTGCGAGGCGAGCTTCGCTTCGGCCTCCGCGACGTCGGGGCGGCGCAGCAGGACCTCCGACGGCAGTCCGGGCTGAACATTGGGAAACTGCAGCGTCTTGAGCGTGGAGCCCGTCGTGCGCAGGCTCTCCGGCGTCTGCCCCAGCAGCACCGCCAGGAGATTGCGATCCTGGCGCAGCTGCTCCTCAATAATCGGAATATTGGCGCGCTGAGTGTTGACGACCGTCTCCTGCAGCGCGACGTCGAAAGCGGTCGCCGTCCCGACCTCGAGCCGGAATTTGATGGCGTTCAACACGTCCGTGGAGATACGGACATTCTCATTGGTGATGCGCAGCAGATCCTGGTCGTTCAACACGGTGAAATAGAGGTTGAGAAGCGAGGCGATCGTCGAGATCTCGACGACGTTGCGATCGAAACGGCTCGCATTGGCGAGGATGCGCGCGGCTTTTGAGGCGTCGTTGTTCACGCCCCAGAAGTCGAGGGTGTAGCTCGCCGTCAGCCCGAGCTTCCAGAGATTGGTGCGTGTGGCGTTGAAGCCGGTTTGGTCGGTGAGCGCGTTGCCGATGTCTTTGCGTCCGGCGGCGTTATAGAACTGTTGCAGCGGATTGTAAGTCGGCGCCAAGTTCGTCGCCGTGCCGGGAACGCGGATCTGCTGAAACGTGTTCGCGGTCGAGAGCGACGGCCACAGCGGCGCGCTTGAAACGCGCGCCTGCGCGTCAGCCTCCTGGATGCGCGCCACCGCGGCGGCGATGTCGTTGTTGTTCTCGAGCGCGCGATCCACAAAGACAACGAGCTCCTTCGACCCGAAATGCGCGGAAAAGTCATGCGCCGCGCCGATGGGCGGCGCCGAGTGCGGCTTCGCCTCGCGAAACCGCTCCGGCGGCGGGATGCTCGGATCGGGCTTCTCCCAATCCAGATTGCAGCCCGAGAGTCCCGCAGCCGCGCAGGCCGCCAGGGCGAGAGATAGGCGCGAGCGAAGCGAGCAGCCCCACAAGCTCGGCGCCGTGCGGGACGGACCGAGTCGATGGGCGCTCGCGCATTCACCCGGGAAAAGTCGACCCGCCCGCGCCTCCAACCGCCGCGGATTCAGCCTAACTCGCCCGGCGCTTCGCTTACCAAGTCGAAAGCTCATGTAAATCCGCCGCATCCCTAAGCCATCGCGCTGCGGTCAGGGACTGCGGGATTGTTGACGTCCGCCCGCCCCAACCGGCGGCTCTGCGAGTCCCCGAAATCGTGCGGAAACTGCTGCTCTTTCGGCGACGGGATAAAGCTCGAGGGAGCGACCCTGTCGCCTGCCGAACGGCCCGAGCTTTCCCATTTTACCACCCGCTTCACCCAGAACTCAACAGCACGGCGTCGACCTTTATTCGCAGCTGCGAATTTCTAGGCTTTGTCTCGAATTTGTGGACTGTTGCCCAATTGCGTCATTTTGGGCCGATTCGAGCGGGCGGTGAAGAAGGAATCCCCCCACCGCGCGGCGGTGGGGGTAATCCTGCAGTGGCTACACAAAGCCACCTTACCGTGGCTTCCCTTCCGATTTCCCGCGAATTTGATGCATCAAATTATGGAGATCGTCAAAGTTTTTACGTACTTCTACTTAATCGCTGCACGACCCGCCTTGCGGATCGGAATTTTCAGCAAGGAATTTTGAAATGCGAATCTTGGGACTCGACGTCGGCATCGCCTCGATTGGATGGGCGCTCATCGAGTTGGAGCAAGCCGGAGAAGTCCTCAAGAGGCGCGGGGCCATCATCGCCTGCGGCGTCTGGACCTTCGACCCGCCCGAAGAGAAGACGCGCGACTGCGCCCTCTCAAAGGCGCAGATCCGGCGGGAGCTGCGCGGCAGGAGGCGAAATTTGCGTCGTCGCCGTCAGCGCATGCGGCTTCTCCGGGCTCTCTTTCACCGGCAAGGCCTCCTGCCGAACGACGACCGCGAGGCCTTGCGCGCGCCCGGACTCGATCCGGGGCAGTTGCGCCAGCGGGCGCTTAGCCTCCCGCTCACCGCATCCGAGATCGCGGTCGCCCTGGGTCATCTCGCGCGTCGCCGTGGCTTCAAGTCCAACGCCTTCTCCGCGAACCCTTCGGGGCCGCGCGACGCACTCATGTGCGAGGCGCGCGCCATTCTGCAGGTGCAGGCTTCCTTCCCGGCCTCCCCCATCTCGCGGGATTTCGAGGAGGAATTCATGGGCATCGCCTTCGCCCAGCGGCCCCTCGCCGACGACGTCGCTCGCGTCGGCTCGTGTCCGTTCGAGCCGAGCGAGACGCGAACCGCGAAGCGAAGCTTCTCCATGGAGCTCTTTCGCTGTCTGGCGCGGCTCAACAGCTTGAGGCTCTCTGAGGACGCTCGGTTGCGCCGATTGTCGGCGCTGGAGATCGCCCGTGTCATTCATGACTTTGGCGAGAGTTCCACGATCACCTATGCCGACTTGCGCCGAAAGCTCGGACTGCCAAAGAATGCGCGTTTCCTCGGCTCCATTGGCGAAGACGCCGATTGCGTGACGCGATCGGGCGCCGCCGCCGGGGCATATCGTCTGCGCGAGCTTGTTGTCGGATCCCTTGGCGAGGAGGATTGGCGCGAGCTTCGTTCGAACCCGGCGCGGCTCGACACGCTTGCGGAAATCCTGACGTTTCGCGCCGGGCCGGAATCCATCGAGGCGGCGCTCGAAGCGGAGGGCTTTGCGCCGCCGCTGGTCGAAACGCTCGCCGCCGCCGCGCGGGCGAGAAAGCTGGAGCTGTTTTCCGGCGCCGCGCACATGTCAGCCCAGGCGGCGAGAAAGATCGTCTTGGAGCTCAAGCGGGGACTTTCCCACAGCCAAGCATGTCTCGCGGCAGGCTACGATCCTGCCTGGACGCGCGAACGCCGCGCTTTCGACGTCGGCGCGACGGGCAAGGAGGCTTTAAAGCGTCTCCTCTCGCAAGGGCGAATTTCTAGCGAGCTCGTGGCGAGCCCGACGGCGCGCAAGGCGTTGATCGAGGCGCTCAAGCAAGTCAAGGCTGTGGTGGATCGTCATGGCGTGCCCGATCGCGTCCATGTCGAGCTTGCGCGCGAGATCGGCAAATCGGCGGAGGCGCGTCGGCTCATGGCTGTTGAAGCGATGAGCCGGGAAGCGCAAAAGCGGCGCCTTCGAGCGGGCTTTCAGGAAGCATTCGGACGCCCGCCAGAAGCCGAAGAGCTGCTTCGCTTCGAGCTATGGCGCGAGCAAGACGGTCGTTGTCTCTATAGTGGGGAGGCGATCGACGCTGCGCGGCTCTTGGCCGGGGACAACAGCGTACATGTCGACCATATCCTCCCCTGGAGCCGATTTGGCGACGACTCTCTCGCCAACAAGACATTGTGCATGGCGCAAGCCAACCGAGCCAAAGGCGATCGCACCCCTCAGGAATGGTTCGCGCTCGAAAGGTCTCCGCAGGCGTGGAGAGAATTCGTCGATAGGGTGAACTCATTGTCGATCAAGCGTCGAAAGAAGGGCAACTTCCTGCTGGAGGACGCCGACGCGCTCGCCGCAAAATTTCGTCAGCGCAATCTCAACGACACCCGCTGGGCCTGCCGCCTACTCGCCGAGGCTCTGAAAGCGATGTATCCGCCGGGCGAACGCCGCGCCGACGGCTCCGGCGTCAGACGCGTGTTCGCTCGGCCGGGAGCCTTGACCGAGAAGCTGCGCCGCGCTTTCGGACTGCAAGGCCTGAAGAAGCGCGATAATGGCGAACGCATCCCCGACGATCGCCATCACGCCCTCGACGCGATCCTCGTCGCGGCGACCACGGAAGGGGCGCTCAATCGGGCGGTTCGAGAGAGTCGACGACCGGAGAGCCTCGACGGCGACGACGCGCTCGCAGGCGTCGAGTTCCCTTGGCCGGAATTTCCACAACAGGCGCGCGCCGCCTACGATAGCGTCTTCGTCGCGCGAGCGGAGCGCCGGCGCGCCCGCGGCAAGGCGCATCACGCTACGCTGCGCCACGTGGCTGTGCGAGGTGGGCAGCGGACACTTTTCGAGCGCAAGGCCGTCGAGGGGCTCACGCGGGGCGACCTCGACCGCATCAAGGACAGGGAGCGCAACGAGGCGCTCGTCACTGCGCTGCGGGCCTGGATCGACGCGGGCAAGCCCAATGACCGGCCGCCGCGCCTGGGTCCGGTCGAGATCCGCAAAGTGCGGCTCGCCATGAGCGAACGGATCGGCGTCGAAATCGACACGGGCAATAGCGCCAGACCGGCGAGCGCGTCGCGCGGCGGGCTGGTGCGCCTGGACGTGTTTCGCCAGCTCAACAAAGCGGGCCTCGAGCGCTACTATTTCGCGCCGGTCTATCGCCATGAGATCGCGACCTTGGCGCATCCGCCGATGCGTGTCGCGAAGGGCTGCGTGGATGAGTCGCAGTGGATTCCGATAAATTCAGGGTTCGAGTTCCTTCTCTCGCTTTACCCGATGAACCTCGTGGAAATGACGAAGCCGGACGGCGAGACGATTCTCGGCTATTTTCGCGGCTTCGACCGTCATACGGGCGCACTGGCGGTCTCAGACGTGTCCGACTCGTCATCCATTCGTCGTGGCATCGGCGCGCGCAATCTGCTGCGCTTTCGGAAGCTCCAGGTGGACAGGCTTGGGAACGTCCATGTCGTGGAGCGGGAGCCGCGGCTGTGGCGGGGGACCGTTTGCGCCGAAGCTGCCCCGAAAGAGCGCGTGGCGAACCGCTCGAGGCGGCGCCGGAAGGAAGCCGGAGGCGAGCGTCCTCACGCTCTTCCCGCCCTCCGCGCCGAAGAGGGAAAAATCGCGCGAGATGCGGCATAAAGGGAGAGGCCGCGGCGCGGCGTTTTGGGCAAAGGGGAGGGCGATTTGCTTCTGTCGCGTCGAGAAGCGCGTTCGATCGTAGACCGGCTGCTGGCCGCGTCGAGCGGCGAGGGTTGCGAGATCCTGCTTCGCGGCGGGCGGGAGCACAATCTGCGCTTCGCGAACGGCGGCGCGACGACGAACCGCACGGCCGAATGGGTGACGCTTCAAATCTCCGCCCACGCGAAAGAGCGCGTGGGCGTGGTCAAGATCGCGTCCTTCGACGAGGCCGCCGCGCGGCGCGCGCTCTCGAAAGCTCAGGAACTCGCGCGCGCGTTGCCGGTCGACCCCGATTACGTGCCGCCGCTCGAACCTCAACGCTATGCGAGGTCGAACCTCTTCTGCGAGCAGACGGCGGCGCTCGGCCTGGATGCGCTCGCCTCCTACGCGGGCCTCGCGATCGAGGAGGCGAAGGCGCGAGAGGTCGCCGCTTTCGGCCAGGTCGCGAGCGGCGCCTCCTTCTTCGCCCGGGCGAGCAGCGCCGGCCTCTTTTCCTACCAGCGGCAGAGCGCCATCGAGCTTTCCACGACCGCGCGCAACCGCTCCGACGCATGGTCGGGCTGGGCAGGCGCCAAGTCGATCGAGGCCGTGGGTTTCGACGCCGCCTCGCTGGCGCGGCGGGCCTGCGACAAAGCGGCATGGTCGCAGGAGCCTCGCGATCTGGAGCCAGGAGAGTGGACGGTTATCTTCGAGCCCGAGGCGACCGCGGAGCTCGCCCTCTGGCTGCTCGACTCGCTGGCCGCACGCGCGGCGGACGAAGGGCGGAGCTTCTTCTCGAAAAAGGGTGGCGGCAATCGGCGCGGCGAGCTGCTGTTCGATGAAAAGCTCACCCTGCGATCCGACCCCAAGGACCCCGTCGCGCCGCAAAGCGCGATCGGTCACGAGGGCGCGCCGCATCGCCGGCGCGGCTGGATCGAGAAGGGCAGAGTCGTCTCGCTTTCTCTCGACCGCGCCTACGCCAAGAAGCGGGGCGAGTCACCCGTTCCTCCCGCCTCGAGCTTTCGCATGGAGGGCGGACCGGTTCCGATCGAGGAGATGATTCGCGCAACGAAGCGCGGGCTCCTGGTCACGCGCCTCTGGTACACGAACATGCTCGACCCGCGTTCGCTTCTGCTCACTGGGTTAACTCGCGACGGCAACTTTCTCATCGAAAACGGGCGCATCGTGGCCCCGGCGCGCAATTTGAGGTTCAATCAAAGCCTCGCGACGCTCTTCGCGCGAATCGAGGCGCTGGGCCCCGCCGAGCGCACTTGGCGCACGCTTCTGGACGAGGGGTTGAGCGCCGCGCCGCCGATGCTGGTTTCCGGCGTGACTTTCTCGTCGCGATCCGGGGGCATTTGAGGGAAGCCCACAAGATCGTATAGATACTGTCGCAAAGACAATTGTAAGCCATTCGCGTCGCGGCTATATAGGCCCCGCCCATCGGGCAACGGGGATGCGCGCAATGGCGGTCGAACTCGAAGCGGATTATAGACCATCGGAGGAAGAGCCGTTCATGAACGAACGGCAGAGAGAATATTTCAAGCGAAAGCTTATTGCCTGGAAAGACGAGATTCTTCAGGAGAGCCGGGAAACGCTGCTCGTCTTGCAAAGCGACAATGAGAATCATCCCGATTTCGCGGATCGCGCCTCTTCGGAGACCGACCGCTCCATCGAGCTGCGCTCGCGCGACCGGCAGCGCAAGCTGATTTCCAAGATCGACGCGGCGCTCCAGCGAATCGACGAAGGCGTTTACGGCTACTGCGAGGAGACGGGCGAGCCCATCTCGCTGCGCCGCCTCGACGCCCGCCCGATCGCGACGCTGTCGATTGAGGCGCAGGAGCGCCACGAGCGGCGCGAGAAGGTCTATCGCGACGATTGATGCAGACCCACGGAGTTCTGAATCTGGACGCGTCTTGACCGGGCTTGTCCCGGCCATCCACGGACCGCCGCGACGCTCCGCCATGCAATCTAACGGCAAATTGCCAATCTTGGCGCGCTTTGCTCGGGCTCCATACATTCGCTTGTCATCGCGGGACCGATTTGTTAGACGGCTCCCCTCTGGCGCTCGGTAAGAGCGCCCGGAGCGGTCGTGGCGGAATTGGTAGACGCGCTAGCTTGAGGTGCTAGTTGGGCAACCAGTGGAGGTTCGAGTCCTCTCGACCGCACCAACGGATTTTATATCATCTCTTTTTTCGGTTATCGGAGATAGAGGGCCTGGCCGTTAAGGCTCCAAGGGCACCCTGAATGGCTCAAGCGACAGAGGCGGCCCTTTCTTGGGCAAAAGAATTGAGATGCCGTCGGCGATCTTCGTTAAGTGGACATGCCAATACATCGTTCCGCTTTCGAGTTCGGTGGTGTTGAGGCCTTCCCGCAATGAATGGATTACATCAAAAGGAACGGCGAAAGCTGCCTGTAGATCCATGCATCCCAGGACCAGGAATGCCGTATTCCCTTCAGAGAGGAACGCATCCCAGGTCGGATGGTAAGCATACCAATATCTGTAAGCACCTTTAGCGGTATAGCGTTTAGATATTGTGCATGCGATGCGCACAGAGTGATCAGAATCCCAATATAGGGAAGCGCTCTTCCTAATTAGTTTCTTTCCGGTTTTCTTCGAAAGCGCGGCTATTATCTCCTCTCTCTTATCCTGAAGAAGCTTACTATCTGTGAATTCCCAAGTACCTTTGACCCGCTCTTTAGTGGCTGACGCGACAGTTTTTTCCCCTGCGTCAGGCTCAACGACCTGGCTGGATTGTTCTACATCTGTTGCAGTTGTGAACATCACGTCAATCATTCCATCAAGACGCGTATACTCCATGGGCGTGAGCAAGCTCCGAATCTTTCGGCCTGTTTCTGGAGCGTCTGCGCTTTCCTTAAGCTTGACCAGCTTCATCAGGGCATCAGCGCTGATAAGCCTTATATCCCAAGCGTGACGAGATCCGCGAACCTGCGCCTCCAGTTCACCAGTATCGTCCCGACCGACCACGATAAGAATGGATGCAGGCTTTGTGATTTGTCCGCCGGCAAGAAGTTTATCTCGATAGGTAGCGATTGTGTCCAGCGAGATACGGTATGCATCCGTGGTCTTAACCTCAGCGACTATTGAATGTCCCTCTGGCGATAGCCAAATCCCGTCGAACCCTATGGCGCCTGAAATTCCTTGGTAGCGTCCGTTGGTTACCCTGTAGTCCAGTCTCCTACCCAGCTCATTTACAAGGTCCTGAAGCACCATCCCGCCTTTCGAAAACGGAGATTCTAGGCAACGCTCGACGTAGACTTCAAGTTTAGCACTGGGAATCTGCGAAAGGTAGCCGCGCAACTCTGATGAGCAGACTGAGCCGTCTTTGAGAACACCGTCGCCCGCAGTTGCCACGACCTGTTCAATGGTGAATTGATCTACAGCGCTTGGACTCGTGCTCCATAGCGTCATAAGCGGCATGTGGTGCGAATCCCTCGATTAAGCCAAGATGTCGTGAACTACCTGCTCGAAGTGAGCATTCTCTACTGTAATGCACATAGCACCAGACCCTTAGGCCTTGTCCTCGGCCCAGCGCCCGAGGTCCATTAAGCCGAGAGCTCGCGCGCCAGCCCGCGCATAAAATCCACGCAGGCCGCAAGCTGCGCAATCTCGATATATTCGTCCGGCTGATGGGCTTCGTCGATGCGGCCGGGTCCGCAGATGACGGTGGGCGTGCCGCCGCGCTGGAAGCGCCCGGCCTCCGACGCATAGGGCACGGCGATCGTGCGATTGGCCTTGGCGAGCCGCAGCGCCAGATTCTCCGCCCGCGAACCCGGCTGCGGCGCGAGGCCCGGCACCTCGGCCTCCAGGATCGTCTGCACCCCCGCCTCGGGAAAGCCGGCGAAGGTCGGCGCCAGGGTTTCGACAAAGGCCGCGAGCCTGTCGTCCGCCAAACGCGTCGGCGCGTCCGGCAGGCCACGGAACTCCCAATGGAAGGCGCAGTCGCGCGCGACGATGTTGCGCGCCGTGCCCCCTGAAATTACCCCGACATGGATCGTCGAATAGGGCGGATCGAATCGGCCCGAGGGGTCGCCTTCCTCGCGAAGCGCGGCGCCGATCCGCTCCAATTCCCCGACCAGCCGGCAGGCGAGGTGAACCGCGCTCACGCCTTTATGCAGATTGGCGGAATGGATCTCGAAGCCGCGCACATGCGTCGTATGCGTCGTGACGCTCTTATGGGCGTCTGCGACCTGCATGGAGGTCGGTTCGCCGACGATGACCGCCCCGGGCTGCGGCAGGTCGTGGCCGAAGCGGCGGATGGCGTCGATCGGGCCGACACAGGTCGTCTCCTCGTCGTAGCTCAAAAGGATGTGGATGGGACGCTTGAGCGCCGCCGCCTTGAACTCGGGGATCATCGCGAGGCAAACCGCGTCGAAGCCCTTCATGTCGACCGCGCCGCGCCCGATGAGCCGTTCGCCTTCGCGGCGCAGCTTGAAGGGGTCGGCGCTCCACGCCTGGCCCGTCACAGGGACGACGTCGGTGTGGCCCGACAGCAGCACGCCGCCCTCGACATTGGGACCGATGGTCGCAAAGAGCGACGCCTTGTCTCCTTCGGCGTTCGGGATGCGGACGAAGGAGACGCCCTGCTCGCGCAGATAGGCTTCGACGTCGGCGATAAGGTCGAGATTGCTCTTGGCGCTTTCGGTGTCGAAGGCGACGAGCCTCTCGGTCATCGCAATGGCCGATTCCAGACGCGACATCCGACGGCCTAGTTCAGCGTCGGCTTCGACAGCGGGCTGTCGAGCGAGAAGGCCGGCACTTCGACATCGAAGCTCTCGCCCGCATCGTCGACCATGCGATAGCTGCCTTTCATCAGACCCGACGGCGTCGTGAGCGGGCAGAAGGAATTATAGCGATACGTCTCACCCGGCTCCAGCACCGGCTGCTCCCCGATGACGCCCGGTCCTCGAACCTCCTCCTTGCGGCCGAAGGCGTCGATGATCACCCAGTGGCGCGTGAGCAGTTGCACGCGGCGCCGGCCCAGATTGGCGATCTCGATCGTATAGCTCCAAAAATATCGATCTTGCGCGGGGTCCGAGCGCTCCAATAGGAAGTCGGGGATTGCTGTGACTTGGATGTCATGGGTGATCGCGACATACATGGCGGGCTAATCTGATCTCTGCTGCGTCGAGAAAGGCGCGACGCCGGCTGCTGGCCAAGCTCGCGCCGCAAGACAATTAGCGCACGCTGGCGGAAAGTGAAGCTGGGATTTTTGGCAGATCAGGAAAGCAAAAGCTTTTAAGGCGCGGCCGGGCCAACAGGCGAAAAACCCGTCGGCAGGCCCGGCCGCGCCTTTGGCGCTCCCTTCGGACGCAACCGTCCGAGCGCGAGAATTCCGCCAGATGGAAAGCGGATTCGCCTAAAGGCTTCTGCCTCGGTTCACGAGGCCTCCGATCAGCGAGACGATGAACAACACGACCGCCACCCAGAAGAGGATTCTCGCTCCTTCCACCGCCGTTCCGGCTGCCCCGCCGAACCCGAACGCCGCCGCGATTATTCCGACGATCAGAAATACTACAGCCCAGTAGAGGAGATTACTCATGGCCCACTCCGTTCGCTCTTGATCTTTGCAGGTCTGTTCTCCTGCAACGCGAGCAAAGAAGTGGAGGCGAGGCTGTCGCCGGCAATCTCGGTTTGAACCGTACGTAATCAAGCCAGACTATATATTCGGATGCGCCAGCGACTTGGCTCTCTTTCCGCAACGATTGATTATTGCGGAAAGAGAGGCGATTTCAGTCAACAAGCCGGATTGAGGAGGGAGGCGCCGGTCGCGCCTCACGCCCGCTTCATCGATACGACATTCTCGCCGAGGCCGCTCTTCGCCGGACGTCCGTCGATCAAGAGTCCGTTCCCGTCGGCCGAGACTATCACGCGCGAGCCGTCCTTGATCTCGCCGGCGAGAAGGCGCTCGGCGAGCGCGTCCTGCAGCTCCTTCTGGATCACGCGCTTCAAGGGCCTCGCCCCATAGGCCGGGTCATAGCCCTTCTGCGCGAGCCACTCGCGGGCCTTGGCGTCGGGCTCGAGCGTGATCTTGCGATCCTCGAGCAGCTTGGAGAGCCTCCCGAACTGGATATCGACGATCGCGCCCATGTCCTCACGCCGCAGCCGATGGAAGAGGATGATCTCGTCGATCCGGTTCAGGAACTCCGGCCGGAAATGCGCGCGGACAACCCCCATGACCTCATCATGGACGGCGGCGGAGTCCTCCCCCTCCTTTTGCATCACAAGGAATTCGGAGCCCAAATTCGAGGTCATCACGATCAGCGTGTTCTTGAAATCGACCGTGCGGCCCTGGCCGTCGGTGAGCCTGCCGTCGTCCAGCACCTGCAGCAGCACGTTGAAGACGTCCGGATGCGCCTTCTCGATCTCGTCGAAGAGCACGACCTGATAGGGGCGCCGGCGCACGGCCTCGGTCAGCGCGCCGCCTTCCTCATAGCCGACATAGCCGGGAGGCGCGCCGATGAGGCGGGCGACCGAGTGTTTCTCCATGTATTCAGACATGTCGAGGCGCACCATGGCGGTCTCGTCGTCGAAGAGGAAATTGGCGAGCGCCTTGGTGAGCTCCGTCTTGCCGACGCCCGTCGGTCCCAGGAACATGAAGGAGCCCATCGGGCGATTGGGATCCTGCAAACCGGCGCGCGAGCGACGCACGGCCGTCGACACCGCTATCACCGCCTCTTTCTGGCCGACGACGCGCTTCGCGATCTCCAGTTCCATATGCAGCAGCTTCTCGCGCTCGCCTTCGAGCATCTTGTCGACCGGCACGCCGGTCCAGCGCGAAACGACCTGCGCGACGAGATCGGCCGTCACCACTTCATCGACGAGGACGTCGGCCTTGCCTTCGCTCTCCGCGAGCTTGCGCTCGAGATCGGGGATCACTCCATAGGTGAGCTCGCCGGCGCGGCGGAAGTCGCCGCGTCGCTGCGCCTGCGCCAATTCGTTGCGCGCGTTTTCTAGCTGCTCTTTCCATTTTTGCGCCTGGCCGAGCTTGTCCTTCTCGCTGCGCCAGCGCTGCGTGAGCGCCGCCGACTTCTCCTCCAGTCCCGCAAGCTCCTTCTCCAAGCGCGCGAGACGGTCCTTGGAGGCGGCGTCGCTCTCTTTCTTTAAGGCCTCCTGCTCGATCTTGAGCTGCACGATGCGGCGATCGAGCTCGTCGAGCTCCTCGGGCTTCGAGTCGATCTGCATGCGCAGGCGCGAGCTCGCCTCGTCGACGAGGTCGATCGCCTTGTCGGGCAGGAAGCGGTCGGAGATGTAGCGATTGGAGAGCGTCGCGGCGGCGACGAGCGCCGCATCCGAGATGCGCACGCCGTGATGCAGCTCGTATTTTTCTTTCAGCCCGCGCAGGATCGAGATCGTGTCCTCGACCGTCGGCTCGCCGACGAAAACGGGCTGGAAGCGCCGCGCCAAGGCGGCGTCCTTCTCGACATGCTTGCGATATTCGTCGAGCGTCGTCGCGCCGACGCAATGCAATTCGCCGCGCGCGAGCGCAGGCTTCAACAGATTGGACGCGTCCATCGCGCCGTCCGCCTTGCCGGCGCCGACGAGCGTATGCATCTCGTCGATGAAGAGGATCACCTGGCCTTCGGCGGCGGTGACCTCGTTCAGCACGCCCTTCAGGCGCTCCTCGAACTCGCCGCGATATTTGGCGCCGGCGATGAGCGAGCCCATGTCGAGCGCGAGCAGCTTCTTGTCTTGCAGCGATTCGGGCACGTCGCCATTGACGATGCGCAGCGCGAGGCCTTCGACGATCGCCGTCTTGCCGACGCCGGGCTCGCCGATCAGCACGGGATTGTTCTTGGTGCGGCGCGAGAGCACCTGTACCGTGCGGCGGATCTCCTCGTCGCGGCCGATAACCGGATCGAGCTTGCCTTCACGCGCGGCTTCGGTCAGGTCGCGCGCATATTTCTTCAGCGCGTCGTACTGATTCTCGGCCGAGGCGCTGTCAGCCGTGCGGCCCTTGCGCAAAGCCTCGATGGCGGCGTTGAGCGTCTGCGGGGTGACGCCGGCTTCCGAGAGAATCCGGGCGGCGTCGGTTCCCTTCTCGAGGGCGAGCGCGAGCAGCAGACGCTCCACCGTGACATAGGAGTCGCCAGCCTTTTGCGCTATCTTCTCGGCGTTGTCGAAGAGCTTGGCGGTGGCGGGAGCCATGTAAAGCTGGCCGGCGCCGGAGCCCTGCACCTTCGGGAGCTTGGCGAGCGCGGCTTCCGTCTTGGCCAACGCCTCGCGCGAGCGTCCCCCCGCTCGGTCGATGAGCCCGGCGGCGAGACCCTCGCTGTCGTCGAGCAGAACCTTGAGTACATGCTCGGGCGTAAATTGCTGATGTCCCTCGCGCGTGGCGAGCGATTGGGCGGATTGCACGAAGCCGCGAACGCGATCGGTATATTTGTCGATATTCATATATTCCCCTGGCACGGAACTGAGCTTTAGCGCGATATGGGGGCGCTTCTACCATTTCAAAGGGGGCGAGACGAAGCGTCGCGCCGGAAAAACTAAGATGGACGAGAAACTTCGCGCGGGAGTCGGCGGTATGACGGAAAGCGGCCGGCCAGGCGTCGGGCGCGCCCGTGGAAGAAGCGTGAGCGCGCCGACCGGGCCGGCCCTCGTCGTGACGGGACTTGCGCGCGAGGCGGCCTCGCTTGGCGCCGACGTTGTTCCTCTGATCAGTGGCGCCGACGTTGGCCTGCTGCGGGCCGCGCTCGCAGAGAAGGCTGCGGAGAACTTTTCCGCAGTCGTGAGCTTCGGCCTCGCCGGCGGGCTCGATCCCTCCCTCTCCCCCGGAACGATGATCGTCGCGAGCGGGGTCGTCGCCGGGAGCGAGCGGTTCGACTGCCCCCCGGCCCTGGCTCGGATCCTGGTCGAGGGTTTCTCGGGCGCGGGCATGGCGGTGCGGCAAGGGCTCGTCGCGGGGGCCGAGGCTCCCGTGATGACGGCCGAGGCCAAGGCGCAGCTTTACCGGGAGACGGGTGCGCTTGCCGTCGACATGGAGTCGCATCTCGCCGCTGCCTTCGCGCGTCAGCGCGGCCTTCCCTTCGTCGTCGCCCGCGTGGTCAGCGATCCGGCGACGCGGGCGCTGCCGCCGCTCGCCGCCAAGGCGGTAAAGCCTGACGGCTCCGTAGACGTGGCCTTGGTGCTGCGTGAAATTCGGCGCGAGCCGCGTCAACTCATGGGCCTCATTGCGGCCGGGCTCGATTCGGGGGCAGCTTTCGGGGCGCTGGGCCGTTCGGGGCCGCTCATCGGGTCGCTGTTGCGCCTCGCGCTCGTTTGACGCTCAAGGCCAAGCGGCCGGGAAACCATAAGCGAATTTCGTGTCATACGGGGGGAACCGACGCGTGAAGCGCTCGTTGAGGTCGAGCGCGACGCGTGCCTAAAAACAAGGCGCGCGCGCGTGCGACGTCGGAGTCCTGGCGTACCGCAGTTTGGGGAGGGGAGATGACCGATATGAAGCCTTACAAGCTCTTTCTCGCGCTATGCGCAGGCGCGGGGATGATCGTGGCGGGGAGCGCCTTTGCAAAACCGATGACGAGCCCCGCGACGGTCTATTGGGGCCCGGGGACCGCCTGGCCGGTCAAGGGTCAAATTCCGGCGGGCGCGGATGTGAACGTTATCAATTGCTACGGTGGCTGGAAGCAGGGCTGGTGCAAGGTCAGCTACGGCAAGATGAAGGGCTATGTGAAGGGCGTCACGCTCGCCCCGGCCGGCGGAGGAAAGGTCGCGATCGGGCCCGTCGTCGCGAAATGGGCCGTCCACGTGCACAAGGGCCCGGGGCGGAACTGGCCGGTCGCCGGGATCGTCGCGCAAGGCCAGACCGTCAATAAGGGAGCCTGCGTCTCGGGCTGGCGCGGCCACTGGTGCCGGGTCACCGCCGGCGCGCTCAGCGGCTGGGCGCCCGACTGGGAGCTGAAGCGCGCAGGCGCGATCTTCGAATAAATCCGCGTCCTGCTCGTCCTTCAGGCGGCGGTCGCCAGCGCGGCCGCCGTTATTTTCAAAATCACGCCGCGGTCGGCGGGCGCTTCGCCCGCTGCGCGGCTTCGTGCTCTCGGAGCTGGGTCAGCGTCGCGACATTGGCGTCGAAGACATATTCGGCCGGGCGCTGCTTATCGAGCGGAATGTCCGGCGCCATCGGACCTTCGGTCTTCACGCCAAAGAGCGCGATCTTGGCCGCGCGCCAGGGCCGCCGCACCGTGTCGGCGACCGCGGTCGCCTCGAAGCCGGAATGGACCATGCAGTCGGCGCATTTCTCGTAATTGCCGACGCCATATGAATCCCAATCGGTCTCCTCCATCAGCGCCTTGAAGCTCGGGGCGTAGGACTCGCCCAAGAGATAGCAGGGGCGCTGCCAGCCGAAGACGGTGCGCAGCGGCATGCCCCAGGGCGTGCAGTGATAGCTGACGTTGCCCGCGAGGAAGTCGACGAAGAGCCCGGACTGCTGCAGGGCCCAGTTCCGCCCGCCGCGGCCGCGCTTCAGAATGGCGCGGAACAACTCTTTGGTGCGGGAGCGGTTCAGGAAGTGCGTCTGGTCGGGCGCGCGCTCATAGGCGTAGCCGGGAGAGACCGTCATGCCGTCGACGCCGAGCTTCGTCATCTCGTCGAGAAAGGCGGCGGCGCGGGACGGATCGGTGTTCGAGAAGAAGGTGCTGTTCGTCGTGACGCGGAAGCCCTTGGACTTGGCGAGCTTGATCGCTTCGACGGCGCGTTCGTAGACGCCCTCCTGACAAACGGCGGCGTCATGCGCTTCCTTGTCCCCGTCGAGGTGGATCGACCAGGTGAAATAGGGGCTCGGCTTGAACTGATCGATGCGCTTGGCGAGCAGCAGCGCATTGGTGCAGACGATCGCGAATTTCTTTCTTGCGACGACGCCCTCGACGATCTCCGCCAAGTCCTTGTGCAGCAGCGGCTCGCCGCCGGCGAGCACGACGACCGGCGCGCCGCATTCGTCGACCGAGGCCAGTGCGTCCTCGACGGAGAGCCTGCGGTTCAGGATCTCGTCCGGATAATCGATCTTGCCGCAGCCGGCGCAGGCGAGGTTGCAGCGAAACAGCGGCTCCATCATCAAGACGAGCGGAAAGCGCTTCCGGCCTGAAAGCTGCTGGCGAAGGAGATAGGCGCCGACCTTGGCGACGTAACGAAAGGGAAGGGACAAGCTCAAGTCCTTGAGTTCTAGGCCGAAGAGGCCGGGGCGCGCCGCGCGCTTTCGCTTTGCAGCCTATATACGGCGGGAGGATGGCGTTGCGATAGCCCCCCTCTGCTGGTCGGGCCCGAGCCTGCGCTCCCGACCGTCATTCGAGGGACTGAGCAAACTTCAGCCCCGAGTTGATCGTGAGCCCCATGCCGACGCTGGCAAATTTATTGCCTCTCACGATCTTCGCCCGAGGCGTGTGCAAGAGGCAGGCTCTTTCGACGGCCGGCGTCGAGGTGCTGCCCCCCGTCAGGAACACCGCGTCGATAGCGTCGGCGCGAAGGTCCGCGCTTTTGAGGCATTCCTCAACGCAAGCGGCGATTTTTGCGCATTCCGCCCGGATCGTCTCCTCGAACAGCGCCTGCGAGGTCTCGATCGAGAGACCCTCGACGATGGAGGTCAAATCTATCGTCGCGGTGGCGCTGTCAGAAAGACCAATCTTCGCTTTTTCCGTTTCTCCGGCGACCCTGTGGCCCGCGCGTTCATGCACGACCCGCAGGAAGCGCTCGATCTTCTCCGGCTCTTCGGCGATGGCGCGCAAATGCTTCAGCTCCGCCTCCACCTTGTGGGTGTAGAGGAACGCAATCCGATGCCAAAGAGCGAGCTCGTGGAAATAGCCGTTTGGCAGGTCGAGCTCCGGGCGCTTGCGCTGGCGCGTCTGATAGCCGAAATGCGGCATGACCTGCTTGAGGCTGAGCTTGTAGTCGAGGTCCGTGCCGCCGACATGGACGCCCGCGTAAGCCAGAATATCCTGTTTGCGGTCCGGCCGGTTTCTGCGCTCTGACGACACGCGAACGATCGAGAAATCGGAGGTGCCGCCGCCGATATCGGCGATGAGCGCGATCTCCTCTCCTTTGACGCTATGCTCGTAATCGAGCGCTGCGGCGATTGGCTCGTACTGAAACTCGATATGCTTGAAGCCCTGCGCGCGCGCGACCTGCATGAGCTGATCCTGCGCGACGCGGTCGGCCTCGGCGTCGCCATCGACGAAGAAGACCGGCCGCCCGAGAACCACCCGCTCGATCGGCGCGCCCGCCTGTTCCTCCGTGGTTTTCTTGATATGGCCGAGGAAGCTCCCGAGGATCGCGGTGAATTTGGTCCGCTTGCCGCCCGCTACGGTCGTTTCATTGACGAGCGAGCTGCCGAGGATGCTCTTGATCGCGCGGAAGAGACGCCCGTTCTCGCCCTCGACATAGGCGTCGATCGCACGGCCCCCGAAGCAGATGCTTCCGCCAAAGGCAGAATAGAAGATCGCGCTGGGAATGGACGTGCTCTCGCCTTCGACCTTCACAAGCACCGGCGCTCCGGCCTGCAAGAAGCCTGCGGAGGAGTTAGATGTCCCAAAGTCGATTCCGCAGGCTGTGCTCACGCCTAATTTCCTCGTGGAGCGCGAGCGGACACGCGCGGCGCTTTCGTCCGTCTCAGAGAGATTCTCTGGCGCCGAAGGGGGCAGGCTTTCTACGAAAGCTCAGCAATTTCATCAAGCCGGCGGCGCCCCTAAGATTCGGCGGGCGCGGCGCCCGACTTTCTGTGAGCTGCACTGGAGACGAGCCCAAAACGCCGCTCTATCTAACTTCCTTACGTCGAAGGAGCTGCGTATGGCGAGCGAGGAGAGCTACGACTGGCTGCGGATGCTGGTGGACTCATCGTTCGCGAGTTGCTTCCTGATCGGGAGCGACGCCAAGATCCTCTTCGCCAACGCCGCCGCCGAGGCTCTGTTTGGTTACTCGACCGAAGAGCTCGCAGGCAAGGCGATCGACGTGATCTTCTCGACACCCCTTGACCGCGAAATCGCCTTGCCTCGCCTCGACAGTCCTATCCGGATGGTCGTCGGGGACAATCAGGAAATCAAGGGGAGGACGAAGGACGGAACGGAGTTGATTCTACGTGTGGGGACAAGCCCCATTCGCACGCTGACCGCCACATTCCTTTCGGTCACGGTCTTCGACATAACGAAATACAAACAGGTCGAGGCAGAGCTGCGTGCCCAGGCCGCGCAACTGGAAGCCGCCAATCAGAAAGTTCTCCGCTTCGCGTATTTCGTGTCGCACGATCTGCAGGAGCCGCTCCGCAAGATTGCGTCCTTCGCTTACCTGATGCGAACCGCGCTGTCGGAAGGCGATCAACCAACGGCCGAACATGCATGCGAGGTGGTGAACCGCTCCGCCGCGCGCGCGCGCCAGCTCGTGGCCAGCATGTTGGATTTTCACCTGGCTGCTTTTTCCGCGCCGAAACTCGAGGCCGTTGATGTGCGAAAGGAGATCGAGCAGGTCTTGGAGGACCTTTCCGAACCGATCCATGAGACCCGCGCAAACATCAAAAATCTCGTTCCCGAGAACCTCAAGGTGAAGGCCGATCGATTGCAATTCACGCGACTAATGAGCAACCTGATGACGAATTCGATCAAGTTTCATAAGCAAGGCGAACATCCGGATATCACTGTATTGGCTTCGGAAAACTCGCGAGCCGGCGTCCAACTCTCTGTGAAGGACAAGGGTGTCGGTTTCGAGCCGCGAGACGCGGAGAACATTTTTCAGCCCTTCGCGAGATTGCAGTCTCATTCGCGTATCAGAGGCAACGGTATCGGCCTCGCCGCCGTCAGATCGATCTGCGACCAGCACGGGTGGACGGTAAAGGCCGAGGCTCAACCCGGAGAAGGCGCGACGTTCAAAGTGGAAATGCCGGTCGGTTCGATCGAAACATAGCCGTCGCGATTGCCTCTCGCGTCCGCCGGAGCTGAACACAACGCGGCCCACGTGGAGGAGACTCCCGAGGGAGTCCCGCGCGTGGGTCGGTCGCCCAGCGCTCTTTTTGGGAGCGACTGATGACAAATGAACTAGGACCGCGTGGGCCGGCGTCAACTACGTGCAATACCGGAGCGCTCAACAGATCGCGAGCAAGCGCCTCGCTTAAGCGACATCGAGCTCGCAGGCTTGCCCGCTCTCTCCTCTCCTGTCACCTTCGAGTATCCTTTCGCGAAGGAGGCCCTTTATGAGCTTCGACCGTCTCAAGCCCGCCCTCGACGTGGATATTCCGGGTGGCGTTTTCGTGCTGCGCTTCGACGAGGAGGGGCGCGCCTCGCCGGGCGACGCGACCGACGTCGAAAAGCTCGGCGCGCCCGGCGAAGGCTTCGTCTGGCTGCATCTCAACCTCGATGACCTGCGAGTGCACCGGTTCCTGCAAACTCTCGTCGTGCTGCCCGAGGACGCACGCCAGACGTTGGTCCGGCCCATCGATCACCAATTCATCGACCACGCCGGAAATCTCGTGCGCGGCGCGATCGTCGATTACGAGCGCGGTATCGGCGGGCGCTTGCCGCAGACAGGATATCTTCGCTTCGTGTTCGGCGAGCAGTTTTTGATCAGCGCGAGGGAGCGCCCGCTCGAGTCGGTCGAGGCGACACGAATGGCTCTGTCCGCGGGCCGCCTGACCGAGACTCCGCTCGACCTTTTCGAGACCATCGTCGGGCATCTCTGCGACGAGCTCGGCAAGATCATCTTCGAGCTCTCCGTCGCGCTCGATCACATCGAGGAGGGTATAGTCAGCGACAGCAGCGGCGCGGGTGACCGCGCGACGCTTGGCGTCACGCGCCGCTCGGCGCTGCGCCTCGCTCGCGAGATCGCAGGCCTGCGCTCGCCGCTGCTGCGGCTCGAAGCGGTGCTGAACGAGCCCGAGCAGGACGAACTGAAGGAAGCGGGCGGGCGGCTTGCCCATCGCGTCGATATTCTGGCCCATGACCTCGGCGAAGTGCAGGATCGCGCGCGTCTACTGCAGGACGAACTCAATTCGCTCACAGAGATGGTGCTCAACGACCGTCTCTATATTTTGACGATTGTGACGACGTTGCTCCTGCCTGCGACTTTCGTCACCGGTTTCTTCGGCATGAACACGCGCAACCTGCCCTATGCTGACGCCGAGTGGGGCACGGCTTTCGCGTTCGGTCTTTGCGTCCTGGCCGCCCTAGCCATGCTCTTCTTCATGCGACGCATGGGGCTGACGCGGCCCCGCGACGCTTCGCGCCGCTGAAGGTCCAGGCCCGGCCACTGCATCGCGAGAGCGGCGGGCGGTGGGGTGGCGCGGCGATCCCGCCTGACAGCAATTAGGAACAAAAGGCGCGCCAGCGCGTTCCCGTTTAACGGGCCACCCGCAGGCGAGTCGAAAGCAGGCAAATTGGCGGCGTCATTGATTGGGTCGAACGCAGACCGAACTGTAAAAAGCCGTTAGCCAGGGAGACGCCCATGTCAAATCCTGGACAGCCGACGATCCAGAGGGGAGCGAGCGGTCCCGTCGTGAAGAGGTTGCAGCGAGCGCTGCGCCGCACGCCCGACCTCGGCATCGTCGTCGATGGCGAATTCGGGCCTCAGGTCGAAGCCGCGGTGAAGAATTTTCAGCAGGGCGCCGGCCTGACGACCGATGGCGTCGTTGGCCCCCAGACCTGGGCGGCCTTGCCGGACGGCGGGCCCATGCCGACCTTGCACGAAGGGTCCTCAGGGGATGTGGTCAAGAGCCTTCAAAAGGTTCTCTCCAACGGGGCGACAGAATGGGGCGTGTCGCCGGGCGCGGTAGACGGACAGTTCGGCCCCAAGACCAAGGCGTCGGTCGACGCTTTCCAGAAGTGGGGCGGGGTCGCTCAGGACGGGATAGTAGGGGACCAGACCTGGGACGTCTCGTTGCACGCCGCAAGCGCGACCTTGGAAACGTCGGTCGGGCTTAATTTCGTCATCGGGTGACGGGGCTGACAGACGCCGGGCCAGGTCATGAGAAAAAGTCCGCCACCTCGACACTCAGCCCCGGCGGATCGAGCGTCAGCGTTCCGCTGCGTAATATCGTGAGGCCGATGCGCGCGCCGCTTTCGCGACGGTAATGCAGGACCACGCGCTTCGAAAGTATCACAACGAGATAGTGTGCGATCGTCGCGACGCCAAAATAACCCTCGACCTTGAGACTCGTGTCACGCTTCAACGAAGTCGGCGAGACGACCTCGACGACGACGATCGGCGCGGGGGCAAGCATGGCGCCCGCAGGGATTTTCTCGCCGCAATTCACCAGCGCGTCGGGCTCGTAGGCGGTGTCGGCATCGATTGCGACAGCGAGCCCGTCGACGAAAGCCTCGCAGCCGAGGTTGGCTTTTTGGATCGCCTCCGCCAAGGCGCGCGATATCGCAAATTTGGCGCGCACGTGTTCTACGCGCTCCGGCGCCATCGCCACCACTTCGCCGCGCCAGAGCTCGAAGCGACCGCGCTCCTGCCCCTGGGCGAAGGAGAGGAAGGCCTGGATATCCATCTGTTTTGGAGCGGCTTCGGCCATAATTCACAAAGTAGCGCGCTTTCCGTCCGGATGGAATCGCTCAAGCGTCGTCAGGTCGTCGGCTGCGTCCCGAACCCCTCAACGCCGCTGGGCCCGGCATTTATGGTCAAGTAGCTCCTCCGCCGAGCCGCTGGTCCCGTTCTCGAGCACGACGAAGCCCCGCCCGCCCTTGGCGTCGGTGACGCCAGCGACGGCGATGGTCTGGAGGCCCATGTTCGTCTGCGCCCCCGGAATCTCCTTGGCGACCGTCTGAAAGACGCTACGATCGAGCCCGTTCTCGGGAAGACGCTTGGCGCGATAAGATCCGGCCCAGGGCCTCAGGTTCAGTTGCGACCATCGTTGCGTCGAGAGCTTCGCGCCCGCGAGCGCCTTCTTCAGACGCGCGTCGATACAATCGACGTGGATGTGCATCTGATCCTGAGTCCGCGCGGGGCGGGAATTGATCGCCATGCCGATGTCGTTCCAGCCAAGCGGACGCTGCGCGGCGGAGGCAACCCGCTCGCGCTCTTGCCAGGCATACGCCCAAAAATTGGGCGCGTCGTCACGCAACAAGCTCGGGCTCTCTATTCCCGCCGTATGGACTGTCGGCACGACGATGATGCGGGTCGCGTCGCCGGGCGCGCGGATCACGACATAGCCGCGCTCCTCGTCAACGGAGAGGCAGGGAAGCGAAACGCCGAGCGTCGCATGCATAGGCAGGCAGAGCTTGTGCACCACCTCCCAGAGCGCCCCCCGGTCGGAAAGGTCGAGCACCCCGGCCGTGCAGGGCGCCACGGCGCTCGCGCCGACGTCCAGGGCCAGCAGCAACCGGAAGGCGGCCCGCGCCAAGACCCGCCGCGCGAGCGGAACGATGCAAGCTGCGGCGTAACTTTCTGTGTTCAATGCTGTTTCGATCCCCTCTTCCTCCGCGTGCGGCGCGACCATAGCGGATCGGCTCTTAAAATCAATTTCCTAGCCGAGTTCTCACGCCCGCGCCGGAGGAGGTGGCCAGCGCGGATCCGGGCGGCCTCGCACTTCGGCGAAGGCGCCGGGGTGCTCGAGGGAAACGCCTTGTCTTTGGCATGAAATTTCCTAGAAGGGAGGCTCGCGCCCTCGATTTTTCGCAAAGGACACGCCGGGATGGCTTCTCTCGACAGTTTCAAGGCTACAAAAAAGCTCGCCGTCGGAGCCAAGACCTACCATTACTATTCTCTGGCTGCCGCCGAAAAGAACGGTCTGAAAGGCGTCGCCCGCCTCCCCTATTCTCTAAAAAGCCTGCTCGAGAACCTGCTGCGCAATGAGGACGGCCGCTCGGTCACGAAAGAGACGGTTCAGGCCTTCGCGGGCTGGCTCACCCACAAGGGCAAGACGGAGGTCGAGATCGCCTTCCGACCGGCGCGCGTCCTGATGCAGGACTTCACCGGCGTTCCCGCGGTCGTCGATTTGGCCGCGATGCGCGACGCCTTCGTCGCCCTCGGCGGCGATGCGCAGAAGATCAATCCGCTCGCGCCGGTCGATCTCGTCATCGACCACTCGGTAATCGTCGATCAATTCGGCACGTCGCGCGCGCTGAAGGAGAATGTCGCGCTCGAATATGACCGCAACGGCGAGCGCTACCGCTTTCTTAAATGGGGACAGGAAGCCTTCGACAATTTCCGGGTCGTTCCGCCCGGCGCGGGCATTTGCCATCAGGTCAACCTCGAGTATCTCGCGCACACGGTCTGGACGAAGAAAGAGCGAGTCAAGCACAAGGGCAAGAGCGAGACCGTCGAATGGGCTTATCCCGACACGCTCGTCGGCACGGATTCGCATACGACCATGGTCAATGGCCTTGCCGTGCTCGGCTGGGGCGTCGGCGGCATCGAGGCGGAGGCGGCCATGCTCGGCCAGCCGCAGACGATGCTCGCGCCGGAAGTGATCGGCTTCCAGCTCGAGGGCAAGCCGCGCGAGGGCGTGACCGCTACGGATATCGTGCTGACGGTCACGCAGATGCTGCGCAAGAAGGGCGTCGTCGGCAAGTTCGTCGAGTTTTTTGGCGACGGCCTCGCGCACCTCACGCTCGCCGACCGCGCGACGATCGCCAATATGGCGCCCGAATACGGCGCGACTTGCGGATTCTTTCCCATAGATCAGGTCACGCTCGCCTATTTGAAGGCCTCCGGCCGTCCGGCGGCGCGCGTGGCGCTCGTCGAAGCATACGCCAAGGCGCAGGGGATGTTCCGCTCGGGGGGCGCGCCGGACCCGGAATTCACCGACGTGGTGACGCTCGATCTGGCGAGCGTCGTTCCTTCGCTCGCGGGGCCGAAGCGCCCGGAAGGGCGCGTCGCGCTTCAAGACATGAAATCCACCTTTCTCTCGGCTCTCGAAGGCGAATATCGGAAGCCCGGCGGCATCGAAGCGCGCCATGCGGTCGAGGGGGAGGATTACGCGCTCGGCCACGGCGACGTGGTCATCGCCGCGATCACTTCCTGCACAAACACCTCCAACCCGGGCGTGCTCGTCGCCGCCGGTCTTCTGGCGCGCAATGCGCTCGCGCGTGGCCTCAAGGCGAAGCCATGGGTGAAAACATCGCTCGCGCCAGGCAGCCAGGTTGTCGCCGCCTACCTCGAAAAGGCGGGCCTGCAGAAGGCGCTCGACAAACTGGGCTTCAATCTCGTCGGCTTCGGCTGCACGACCTGCATCGGCAATTCCGGTCCTCTGCCGGCCCCGGTCTCCAAGACCATCCAGGCGCATGATCTCGTCGCTGCGTCGGTCCTTTCGGGCAATCGCAACTTCGAAGGCCGCGTCAATGCGGACGTGCAGGCGAATTACCTCGCCTCGCCCCCGCTCGTCGTCGCCTTTGCGCTCGCCGGTACGGTGGGAATCGATCTCTCGTCCGAGCCGCTCGGCACCGACAAGAAGGGCAAGCCGGTTTATCTCCGCGACATCTGGCCGAGCAATGAGGAGATTGAAGAGGTCATCGCCAAGAATGTGACGCGCGCGATGTTCCGCGACGCCTATGGCAAAGTCTTCGATGGCGACTCCCATTGGAAAAAACTCAAGGCGCCGAAGGGGGAAACCTACGGCTGGGACGGACAATCGACCTATGTCCGCAATCCCCCCTATTTCACCGAGCTGACGAAAGAGCCGAAACCGATCGCCGACATCGTCGGCGCGCGCATCCTCGCGCTCTTTGGCGACAAAATCACAACCGACCATATCTCGCCGGCAGGCTCGATCAAGGCGGCGTCTCCGGCTGGCAAATGGCTGCAGAGCCAAGGCGTGGAGCCCAAGGACTTCAATCAGTACGGGACGCGCCGCGGCAATCACGAAGTGATGATGCGCGGCACTTTCGCCAATATCCGCATCAAGAACTTCATTCTCCGGGACGCTGCCGGCAATGCGCCGGAGGGTGGAAACACCAAGCATTTCCCCGATGGCGAGACCATGTCGATTTACGACGCGGCCATGAAATACAAAGGGGAAGGAGCGCCGCTGGTCGTCTTCGCCGGCGCCGAATACGGCAATGGCTCGTCGCGCGACTGGGCGGCGAAAGGCACGGCGCTGCTCGGCGTGCGCGCGGTGATCGCGCAAAGCTTCGAACGCATCCACCGTTCCAACCTCGTGGGAATGGGCGTGTTGCCCTTGACCTTCGAACCGGGAACGAGCTGGCAGTCGCTTGGGCTTACCGGCGCCGAGGAGGTGACGATCGAAGGCCTGGGCGCGAGCCTGACGCCGCGCCAGACGCTTACGGCCAAAATTATCTCCGTCGATGGCGGCGTGCGGAACGTTCCGCTGCTGGCGCGTATCGACACGCTGGACGAGCTTGAATATTTTAGGAACGGCGGGATTTTGCCCTACGTGCTGCGAGGCCTCTTGGGCTAGGCAGCCGGGGGGGCGAGCGGCGCGCCTATTTCCTCGAGCGCAGCCGTACAGCCAAAAAAATGCTTATCGTGGGCGAGTGGCGCCAGCTTGGCTCACTTGCTCATCTACTATTGCGGTTTTAAGCAGGGTTGCAAAGGAGTTATTCCATGGTCAGCATGGACGATCTCGAAGCGGAACTCAGCTATGCGCGACTTCATGCCGCGGGCGCCGAGGCGGGAGTCTTCGGTCCCCAATCCATGATTTGGAGCGTCGAACGGGAAGCGGCGATCTTTTTGGGGGCGGGACGCGCCCTTTTGTTGCAGCTCGCCCACCCCTGGGTCGCAGCCGCCGTCACGCAGCACTCGAAGGCTTTCGCGGATCCTGTGGGCCGGTTTCATCGCACCTTCAGGACCGTTTTCACCATGGTCTTTGGCACGCTCGATCAAGCTTGCGATGCGGCGCGACGGCTGCACCGGCGTCACGCGGGAATTGCCGGCCGCATGCCGGTTGCGACGAGCCCTTTCGCCCTGGGCTCGCGTTACGTCGCCAACGAGTTTTCCGCACTCCGGTGGGTGCACGCCACGCTCGTCGAGACGGCGCCGATGGCTTGCGATCTCGTCCTTCCGCCGCTGTCGGCCACGGAGCGCGCGCAATACTACGCGGAAAGCCGGATGTTTGCCGCCCTGTTTGGGATTTCGCAGACCGACCTGCCGAAGAGCTGGGACGAGTTCATGGCTTACAACGAAGCGATGTGGGCCTCGGACGTTTTGACGGTGACGCCGCAGGCGCGTGCGGTTGCAGACGAACTGCTCAGAGGCCGTCGGTTCGGCTTTCGGGCGCCGAAGTGGTATCTTGCCGTCACAGCTCGGTTGTTGCCGCCCCGTATTCGACAGGATTTCAAATTGCCGTATGACGAAGCCGAGCAGCGCCTCGCGACAAGAACGCTCCGTCGGCTTCGGAGCCTCTATTCGATTTTGCCAGCGTCTCTGCGTTATGTCGGTCCCTATCAAGAGGCCGTCGGCCGGCTCGCCGGAAATGCGCGACCGAGCTTTTTGACCGGATGCTCGAACCGTTTCTGGATCGGACAGGGCACGCTGGGTTGTTGAGGAGCTCGCCTGTCAGGGCGAGCTACTGGGAGGTCCTGGAATGAACCGCGTTCGAAATATTTATATCGTTGACGACGATCCAAGCGTTACCGAAGCGTTGGGCTTATTTCTCACGACCGAAGGATTTTCCGTGCGCCGGCATTCTTCCGGTCAATCGCTCCTCGATTCCTTGAATGAGGATGAAAGCGGCTGCGTCGTCACTGACATGAGAATGCCAGGAATGACGGGGCTCGAGCTCATTCAAGCCATGAAAGCGCGGGGCATTACGATGCCGGTCATTCTCGTCACCGCTTACGCGGACGTCCCACTGGCCGTGCAGGCGATGAAGATGGGCGCGGTGGAGCTGCTCGAAAAACCCTTCGACAATGAGGCGCTGCTCGCCACCATTCGCGAGGCGTTGAAGCGAACCTACGTGGACGAGGCGCGTCGGACGAAGACACAGGCCATCCTGAGAAGATTTTCAAGCCTGACGAAACGCGAGAAGGAAGTGCTTGCGGGATTGCTCAAGGGACGATCGAACAAGGTCATCGCCCATGATCTCGGCATAAGCATGCGGACGGTCGAGGTGCATCGCGGCACGTTGATGATGAAAATGGACGCGAAGAGTTTGCCCGAACTGGTGCAGCTTGCCCTGGTCGTGCCATCGGAGGAATTGCCGGCGACCCCGGGTTGATCCATTCCGCTATGGCATATTCCGGAAGAGGGCAGAGGGGTTTTCCGAGAAGGACATGCTTCAATTTTCTGACTTTGAGCGTGTCCTTATCGCTCGCGCGTTTCCAGGCGAGCCTGACGCGCTCTCGGGATCAATCAGGCCTCGGCGCCCCCATCGAAAAGCGGCAATGACAGGGAAACAACCGTTCCGCAACCCGGCCCGGCCTCTGCCCATATCCGTCCATGATGCGCTTCGATGATCGCGCGGGAGACGGACAGGCCGATGCCCATGCCGCCGCTACTGGCCGTTTGAAATGGCTCGAACAAATTCTCTAGTAGTTCGGGAGAGATGCCCCGTCCCTTGTCGATGATGTCCACTTGGATCTGTTCGTCGTCGCAAGAGGTCTCGATCATGAATTCCACGCTTGGGGAGGTCGACATCGCCTCTCTGGCGTTCCGGATGAGGTTGACGAGCACGAGGACGAGTTGCACCTTGTCCACCAGCACGCCGTCTCTCGCCGCGTTCAGTTGAAGCTGTATCTTGACTCGCCCGTCCGCACTCACGCCCGACTCCGCGAGGGCTTGCCGGATTAGATCATGAAGATTGGTCTGGAGCATGTTCGGATCGCCATGAGAGATGAACTCTCGCAATCTTGAAATGATCTGCCCCGCCCGTCTGATTTCTCTCGTGGCTTTCTCCAGGATTTCGCCGACCCCGGCGGGATGCTGTGTTGGATCCGGATCGAGCATTCGTCTCGCCGCTGCCGAATAGGCGCCCGCGGCTGTCAGCGGTTGCGTGATTTCGTGGGCGAAGCGCGCCGCCATATTCCTCATCACATCGAATTGATTGATATACAACGTCTGCAGCCGCGCCTCGGCCCGCTTGCGATCGGAGATGTCGAGCACGAAGGCGACGCCTTTTGTTGCGCCGGCGTCGAGGGCCGAGCCCGCCATCAGAACGGGAATACGCTCGCCATTCTTGCGGAGATACTCCGTCTCGTATGGCCGCTTGGTCGAACCGTTCGCCCTGATCCCCTCCAAGGCTGCCTGGTCGCGGGCAAGGAACTCGGGCGGTGTGATCTTGATCCAGTTGATCCGGCCTCGGTCCAGGTCCTCACGGCTGTAGCCGAGCATCTCGAGAAAGCCGTCGTTGGCTTCCGCGATCACCCCATCGGCGTTCCAGTAAATGACGCCGAGCAATCCCGAATCGTAGAAGGCGCGCAAATGCGCCTCTCCTTCCCTCAGTTCCTCCTCCGCCCGCTGGCGAGCCGTCACATCCGTAACGTAGCCGTGCCACAGAATCGCTCCGCTCGGCTCAAAAACCGGCGCCGATTGCCCTTCGATCCAAATCCATCCTTTGTCTGGGTGGTCATAGCGGAATGTGCCGCGCCAAGGGGTCCGCGTGCGCACGGATGCATCGATGCTGGCGATCACGCTGTCGATGTCGTCAGCATGAATTCGTTGAAACAGCGGCCCGACATCATCCTTCACATCCTCCGGCAGAAGACCGAAGACATCCGGAAAATGCCCGGAGACGTATGGAAGCGAGTCTTTGCCGTCGGGGCTCCTACGAAACGAACAGATCACTCCCGGGACCGACGCCGCGACTTTCACCATTTGGTCAGCCAGCTGCGCCTTTTCCAAGAGCAGTCCCTCGACTTCCTTTTGGTGCGTGATGTCGCGGCTCACTCCGATCAAGCGAGCAGATTTGCCTTCGGTAAAAAAGGCTTGCGCCTGCGAGCCGATCCAACGCACCGCGCCATCATTGGCTCGACGAATCCGATATTCTGCGAAGTAGCGACCGTCCCCTTCGGGATCGAGCGCTGCGAGAAATCCTTCCTTCGCGGCAGATCTGTCTTCCGGTGCGACGATAGCGAAGAGAGCATCCAGGTTGAGTTGCGTGTCTGGGGACAACCCGGAGATCTTAAGCATTTGCGAATTCGCTTCGAATTTGTCCGCGCCGGCGTCAAAGTCCCACGCGCCGATTGCGCCTGCCGACATCGCCAAGCGCAGGCGCTCATTGGCGATTTGAAGCCGATCTTTGTCGGCGGCGCGCTCCTCGGCGTAATCCGCGCGAGAAAGGGCGCCATGCATCATCTCGCTAACGCCTGAGATGATCGCCGCGCTGGTGAGGAAAATGGAAAGCCCGACCCAGTCGCCGGTGACTGCCAAGGGAAAGAGCCACAGATGGGCCACGCCCGCGCAAAGAAGCGCCGCGACAAGGCCCGACACGGAGCCGCCCCAGATGGCCGCCACAGTGAAGACGGGATAGAAAGTCACATAGGCGACACGGGTTCCGAGGAGTCCTTCCAGGGCGAAACGGAGCGCCAGGCCGACGGCAGCGGCGCCGACGCCGATGGCGATGCGCTGGGAAACCGACTTGGTAGGGGAGCCGGTCGAACTCGCCGCGATCAGGCGACCGAGCGCGTTTGCGCGGGCGAGTTGGGGCGCGGACATGATCTGCCCGAAGATCGTGCCGGCGTCTTGGCGAACGGGCATCGAGATAACCCCGGTTGAACGGTTCGCTGCGAGCATGGCCTCGACGCTACCGCTTGACAAGGGCTACGGGCGCAGCGGGGCTTCGCCCCGTCCACGAATTCCTGATCAGGCGCACAACCCGCTCGGGTTCGACTCGCAAGGCGCTAGCTTCGGCCTCAGGACCTCACATCGGCCGAGCGGCGCCGCAGCCGGTGGCGCTTCAGACAGCGTTCGCCGGTGTTGCGTCTCGCTTTCGCGCTGCAGCGGACTTCAGGGCGTTCACCGAGGACTCCTCCACGGGCCGCGCGTCGAGCTCTTCCTTCGCGGCGTTGAACCCTTCTTTCGTCTGACGCATCGTTTGATTGGCGATATCGGCGTAGATTCCGCCGACCTTGGTCACTTGCGCCGTGAAATCGTCAAGGGTCGTTCTGGCGAAGTCGAAGTTGAGCTGAATGACTTCGTCGAGCTTGCGCGCGTGAGACAATTTTTCGCTAAAGGCGAATGCATTGGCGAAGCTCTTTTGCGAGTATCCCGACGTCTCCCGGGTGACGGCCCAGAAGCCTTGGGTTACAGAAGTCAGAGCGGCCGTCAGTGCCTCGAATTGAGAGAGGCCGGCGTTTCCGAGTTGCTGGGGGTTCATAAGCATCAAACATCCTCTCCGGTCTGATGACGCGACCGCCACTCGAGGATCACGCTTTGGGTTTTGGGTGACCGCTGAGTGGACGTGTCCGCCGCATATGCGTCTGGTGAGCGATAAGCCTTAAGAGGCAGGGCAGCGTCAATCCGGTATATCCTCGTACGCAACTCGCATGCATGGCATGTATCCTATGCGAGCGAGGATAAGCGCTTCCGCTCTCGGCGACGCTGGCGCTCGCGGCGCCCAGGCTTTCGGCGAGAGAGTTGAAGCCCTCTCACTCGAATCTGGCCTCAGGATAGTCTGATAAAAATTGTCGTAGCACGATGAGCACGTCCGACGCCTGCTCGACCCGTCCTAGATCGATCCACATTCCGATATCGGCGACCATCATTCCGCGAACGGCTTCTGGGCCTCGCCACAGGCTCAAGAGATAGCTCGAGAGAAGCGCCCGATGCTTCACCGACGGCGTTGCGCCCAAAACGATCTGGTTCGACGCGAGGCCCGCGAAGGCTTTGCATTCTTTGACGCTAACCATCACCCCGCCCTCGTCTCGCAACGCCGACCCAATCGCCGCGTTGGCGTTTTTATCTCATGACTTCGAAGTCGTTGAAATTGGGATCATCTCGTATTGCGATGCAGCAAATCCGCTGACCCGCTCTGGCCTTGACGCTTGCTAACCCGATGGCGCCCTCCAGATACATGGCGTGCCGCCCGCGCTGTTCTTGTTCCTCGCCGCAGCGAGCGCAGCGCTTGTCGCGTTCTCGGCTATACGCCATCGAGCGGCGCATAAGTACCCTTGAAGCGGATGCTTTGGGCTTCGCGGATGACTGCGCCGGCGCAATCGGAGCCTACCGTTGGAGCATAGCGGCCCCGTTCATGTCCACAATCAGCCCGGCGTCGCGAGCGTGCGCATCGGGGTGAAGGAGTTCATGTGCATTGGCGCACTGCCGCCCTTCGACCATCCGCACATCTTTATCGACATGGGTGAAGCCAACGAGGCGCGTTGCTCCTATTGTTCTACGTTGTTCCTCTTTGAGGCGCGGCTCGGAAAACATTGCGATCCGGCCGCCTGCGCCTACACGCCCGAGCTTGAGTTCGATCTACGAGGCGAGCGAGCTCGAGCCGCCGATCTCCACGGTTCCGCTGGCGGCGGCGCAGGCGCCGGCAAGCAAGCCATCGACGCCGGGTGTGATGGGCGCCTTCCGGACGCAAGCGCAGATGGAAAATGCGCTCGAGCGATTGCGGGCTTCGGGACTCGCCGATGTACAGACCTTCGCGCCGCAGGACCGGCGGGGAACCCCGATATCCTCGCCGCTGCCTTGGTTCATCCTCATCTGCGGATTGATGGGAATAGCCAGCGGGCTCCTTCTGCACGACCACTCGTATGTGGCGACCCTCCCTTTGCGCGCCGGCGGACAACCGGTATCCTCATGGCTATCCCTGGCGCCGATCGCTTTCCTTGTCGGCGTCGCGTTATGCGCCATTGGTGGGGCCGCACTAGGGGCAATGCGCTTCCGCGTTCGCGTCGACGACGTCGCAGCGAAGCCCGAGGCCATGCGTGATTGCTGGTTCCTCCTGGCCCGCGTGAACGATCCGCAGAGGCGCGCGCAAAGTCGCGCCATCCTGGAGAGCCTGGACGCGAAAAGCATTGAGGAGGTGGCAACTTAAGTCGCGGTCAATATTTCGATCATTGAAAGCGAGAGGGCGAGCCCCAGTTGCCATAATGCGCAACCAGCGCGAAACGCCCAAGCTTCCGCTTGCGTGCGCCCGTTGCAGGGGCGCCGGCGTTTGCAGGCCCATGCCGCTCCAAGACCCTCAAGTTGGAAAATGCTATGCTCCCTCCGATCGACGGCCTAGAGGGCCATGCGATCTTTCTGGACCTTGACGGCACCATCGTGGAGATCGCGGAGCATCCGGACGCCGTATGCGTGCGCCCGGCCACGTTGCGCCTTCTCAGGGCGCTCAACGACGAGTCTAATGGCGCTCTCGCCGTGATTTCCGGTCGCGAGCTCTCGGCGATCGATCGCTTACTGCATCCGTTGAAGCTGCCCGCCGCCGGCGTACATGGACTCGAACGCCGCGATGCAGCCGGCGTCCTGCATGCCGCACGAACTGAAGAAGTTCAACCCATCAGTTTTGTCTTCGAGAAAGTCCTGGGCGACGAATCCGGGGTCATCATCGAAAGGAAGCCCGGCGCAGTGGCGGTGCACTATCGCTTGCGGCCCGATCTGGAACAGCGTTGCTGCGAAATCGTAAAGGAGGTCGTCGGACAGAGGAAGGATCTTCGATTGATCCATGGGAAAATGGTGTTCGAAATTCTTCAAGAAGGAGCGGACAAGGGAAGCGTGATCAACGCGTTCCTTGACGAGCCGCCTTTCCACGGCCGTGTTCCGATTTTCGCGGGGGACGACGCCACGGACGAAGCGGGCTTTGCCGCAGTGAATCGCCGCGGAGGCATTTCGATCAAGGTCGGCGGCCAGAAGACAGAGGCTCGTTTTCGCGCCAATGACGTTCGAGAATTGGACGGCTGGCTGCGAAAGCTGCTGGTCAGCGCAGGGAGGGAGCGCGCGCATTGATCGACCTGGGCGTCGTTGGAAACTGCAGCTTTGCTGCGCTCATCGATCGCGACGCCAGGGTCGTCTGGTGCTGCGTTCCGCGATTTGACGGAGACCCGGTCTTCCACTGTCTTCTCGGCGCCCCGAAGGGAGCCGAGGGGTCGGGCGTGTTCGCGATCGAAGTCGAGCACTACGTCCAAAGCGAGCAGTCCTACGACGGTAATACGCCGATCCTCGAGACGATCTTGCATGGCAAAAACGGCTCAGTGAAAGTCCGCGATTTCGCGCCACGGTTCTGGTGGCGCGACCGCGTCTTCCGCCCGCAGACTCTCGTGCGCCGCCTCACACCCGTTTCGGGGAGCCCGCGCGTCCGTGTTCTCGTTCGTCCTCGCTTCGACTATGGCGCGACGGCGCCGACGCTGACCACAGGCTCCCACCACATCCGATTTGTCGGCCCCCACACCACCTTGCGCCTGACCACGAACATGCCGATCGACTATGTGCGGGATGAAATCTTCTTCAACCTTTATGGTCCGATCGACTTGGTTCTCGGCGTCGACGAGACTTTGAGCGCGGGCGTCATGCAGACGGCCGAGGACTTCGAGGCGCGCACGCGCGACTATTGGCGCCGCTGGGCGCATCGGCTCGCGATTCCGATGGAATGGCAGGACGCCGTCATCAGAGCCGCGATCACGCTCAAGCTGTGCACTTACGAGCCGACGGGAGCGATCGTCGCCGCGCTCACGACGAGCATTCCTGAAGCCCCAAACACCGAGAGAAACTGGGATTACCGCTATTGCTGGGTTCGAGACGCCTATTTCGTCGTTCGCGCGCTCAATCGGCTGGCGGCGATGCGCAAGATGGAGAACTATTTTCGCTGGCTCATGAACATCGTCGCTTCCGCCAATGAGGATGACATCCACCCTGTCTATGGAGTCGGGCTCGAGTCGGAGCTTCCCGAAAGAATCGTGACCTCCCTGCCCGGCTACGGCGGAATGGGTCCCGTCCGCGTCGGCAATCAAGCCTATGAGCATTTCCAACACGACAGTTACGGCAATGTCGTGCTTGGCGTCACGCAAGCCTTTTTGGACCAACGTCTGATGTCGCCGCCGACGCGCGTGGATTTCTTGCGTCTCGAGTCGATGGGGCGCAAGGCGCTTGCCCTCTTCGACAAGCCGGACGCCGGCATGTGGGAGCTGCGTTCACGCGCGCGCGTGCACACGACGTCCAGCCTGATGTGCTGGGCGGCGTTGGACCGGCTGGCCATCATCGCCGATCATGTCGGCGAGCCGGGACGGGCAAGGGATTGGAGAGAGAAAGCCAATCAGGTCAAGCGTGTTATTCTCGAACGCGCTTGGTCCGAGCAACGTGGGGCGTTTGTCGAATCCTTCGAGGGCGAGCATCTCGACGCCGGGGTCCTGCTGATGGTCGAAGTGGGGTTCCTCGACGCGAAAGATCCTCGGATGTCCTCGACGATCAAACAAATCGAGACGACTCTGGGTCGCGGCGCGCATCTCATGCGCTACGAAGCCGCCGACGACTTCGGCCGGCCTGAGACGGCCTTCAATGTCTGCTCCTTTTGGCGGATCGACGCTCTTGCCCGTATGGGGCGGACCGAGGAAGCCCGGGACTATTTCGATCAGCTCCTCGCCTGTCGCAGCACGCTCGGGATGATGTCCGAGGATTGCGATGTTCAGACCGGCGAAGCCTGGGGTAACTATCCACAAACCTATTCGATGGTCGGCATCATCAATTGTGCGGTGCGGCTATCTCGCGCTTGGGAGAAGGCGACCTGAGAGGAGTCACGAGTTCCTCCGGCTTCTATTCCTCGTCAGCGTTCTCTGATGCGAGCGGCAGGGTGAAGCTGAACCGCGCGCCGCCGACAGCGTCACGCTCGGCCCATATTCTCCCCTGATGGGACTCTATGATCGATCGCGAGATCGACAAGCCGACGCCGAGGCCGCTCTCCTTCGTGGAGGAGAAGGGTTCAAAAAAGTCCGCGTCGGCAGACTTCGGGAGACCAGCGCCCGTGTCGATCACATCGATCTGCAAAGTTTGGTTTTTCAGCGTCGTCGCAATCGTCAATTTGCGAGTTTTAGACGTGCTCATCGCCTCGCAGGCGTTCCGGAGCAGATGGACCAGCGCCTGCTGAATTTGCACATTGTCCGCGAAGACGAGGTCCCTGGGGGCGTCCAGACGCAGAATCAAGCTGACATCGTTCTCGTTGATGAACGGAGCAGAAAACTCGCATGTGTGCTTGATGATCCCATGCAGACTTTGCAACGTCCTGGCGCTGTCGCCACGTGAGATGAACTGATGCAGGTGAGTGACGATTCGCCCCGCGCGCAGCATCTGCGACGCGGCGGCGTCCAAGGCTTCGTTCACTGCGGGAGGGCGTTGCGGGAAGTAGTCGAGCAGCCGCGTCGCAGCCTGCAAATAGTTCGCAGCCGCCGAGAGCGGCTGATTGAGCTCATGGGCGAGCGCGCTGGCCATCGCCGCCATCGAGGAGAGCCGATCGCCGTGCAGGCGCCGCAGACGCAGCTCCATCGCTCGCTTTTCGCTGAGATCGCGAATGAAGCCGATGAACAGCTGTTCGTCGTGATGGCGAATCTCAGAAAGTCGTAACTCCGCAGGAAATATCGAGCCGTCTTTGCGCACCGCGTCGACCTCGCGGCCGACGCCGAAGTTCTTCGCTACGTCGGCTTGTTGATCGTTTCTAGCGCCGATTTGCCTCAGGCGAGGAGGCTCGGGCATGAGCATGGCGATGTCGGCTCCCAGGAGTTCCTTCACGCTATAGCCGAACATCTCCTCAGCGGACTTGTTCACGGACTTGATGACCCCGGTCTCGTCGATTGTGACGATTGAGTCGGCGGCGCCATCCAAGACGGCGTGAATTCGCGCCTCGCTCGCGCGCAGAGCCTGCTCTGCTTTACGCCGTTCATTGATGTCCACCAAAGTGACGACGAGCCCGTCGATCCTGTTTTCGACCGTGCGATAGGGCCGCACTCTCATGAGATACCACGCGCCGCGGCGACCGCACACTTCACGCTCGGTTGGAGAGAGCGTGCTCAGGACCTCGCGGGCCTCAGCGGCGAAAGCTTCATAATCGAGGCTGTGCGTGAAATCCGTGATCGCTCGCCCTTCGTCGCCGACCGCGACATTGAAGAGGTCTGCGACTCGCTCGGTAAATCGCCTTATGCGCAGGTCGTTGTCGAGAAAGAGGATGCCGACATCCGTCGCCGCCATCAAATTCTGGATGTCGCTATGAGCGCGCGAAACGATCTCAAGCTTCGATTTCAGCTCGCTGTTGACGGTTTGCAGCTCCTCATTGATCGACTGCAATTCCTCCTTGCTGGTCTCGAGCTCCTCGGCGGTCGTGCGGTATTCCTCGTTGATCGACTGCAGCTCTTCATTGGCGGCGCGCAGCTCCTCGTTGGCGCCTTCATATTCTTCCCTCGAGGTGAGCAGCTGCGACTGCGTGAATTGAAGATCCTGCTGAAGCTCGTGGATCGTAGCTTGCGCCGCGCGTCCTTCGAGGTCCATCGTCTTGACCGAATCGTCGCCGAGCCCCTCGCCCTCGAAGAAGAAGACGATCGCAGAACGCGCTGCATGCGATTCGTTGGGGACGAGCTTCGCCTGCAGATAGACACGGCGTTCAACGGCGTCGTCGAAGCGCACGCCAATAGGCGGACTGAGGCTGGCTTCCCCCTGCGAGAAGACGCGCTGCAGCGCGGTCTTCAACTCAACGCGCAGCTCCTCGCGCGCAAGCGCGGTAATGTCGTTCATGAGCGGGCCGGCGGAGGGCTGCATATAGCGTCCCGCGCTCTCCGACAGGTGAAGGACGCGAAAGCTTTCGTCGACGACGACGCTCGGCGGCGCGGCGCCTTCCAGCGACTCACGATGCATGGCCGCTTCGACAGAGATCCTGGGGCTGAGCCCGAACCGTGGCGGCAGCGGCTCCAGCGCGCCGCCAGCCGTTAGCGCCCGCGCCACCCCAGTCCCGCTCGCTACCGAAGCCGCGCGCTGGTAAATGCGCGCGGCTCGATCGACGAGACGAAACAGCCCGTTTGGATTGTCCGCGCTCTCCGAGGAACCGAGGAAGAGATAACCGCTGGGCAGCAAGGCGAAATGAAATGTGAGGCAAACCTGCTGCTGGAGATCCCGCCCGAGATAAATGAGCAAATTGCGGCAGGAGACGAGATCTAGCCGCGAGAAAGGCGGATCCCTGAGAAGGTTGTGTCTCGAGAACAAGACGACGTCGCGCAGCTCGCGCTTCACCTGGTAGTGGTGCCCGTCATGCGTGAAAAAACGCCGCAGCCGCTCTGCGCCGACTTCAGCTTCGGCCGACTGCGGGTAACGGCCATCGCGCGCGAGAGCGAGCGCGGCGTCGTCGATATCCGAAGCGAAGAGCTGAATTTCCGGGTGGATGTCGCGACGATCGCACTCCTCTAGCAGGAGCATGGCGATCGTATAGGCTTCCTCCCCCGTCGCGCACCCGGGAATCCAGACCCGGATGGAGTCGCCGGCGCCCTTTTCTTCGAAAAGCCTCGGGATGATGGACTCGGCGAGCGTGTTGAAGGCGTCGGGGTCGCGGAAGAACGACGTCACCGAGATCAGAAGATCGGCGAAGAGCGCCCGAGCCTCCTCTGCGCTTTCGCGGAGGATGGACAAATAAGCGGCGAGCGTTGCCGCACGCTGCACTTGCATCCTGCGGGCGACGCGACGCAGGATCGTGGATTTCTTATATTTGGAAAAGTCATGTCCGGTGCGAACACGCACGTGGGAGAGAATGCGCTGCATCGTCTCCTGGTCGCTTTCCGCGAGCCGCTCTGCGGGAAAGTGGTCTCCGGCGGTTAGTTCGGGAAGCTTTTGAGCGAGCTGGCGCAGGGGGAGCACGAAATCGGCGACGCCGGTCGCAATGGCGCTTTGCGGCATGGAGGCATATTCGGCCTCCTCCGGATCCTGGACGAGAATGATGCCGCCCGCCTCTTTCACCGCCTTGACGCCAACTGAACCATCCGAGCCCGCGCCGGAAAGAACGACCGCAATGTCGTCGCCTTGTTGAGCCGCAAGGGATTTGAAGAACAGGTCGATCGGCGCGCGGTGCCAGCGTGGCTCGGCGAATTCGACGGCGGCAAGATATCGCTCGTCGATGAGGAGCTGTCGGTTGGGCGGGATGACGTAAACATGCCCGGCTTCGAGCCGTACGCGACTCGTCACCTGCTCGACCGGCATCTTCGTGTGCGCCGCCAGGATGCTCGGCAACTCACTCTGATGCCCAGGATCGAGATGAAGGATGACGACAAAAGCTGCGGGAACGTAATCCGGCAGATTCCCGAAGAGCTCCTGCAAAGCGCGGACGCCCCCGGCCGACGCCCCGATTCCGATCGTCGGGATCCGGCGCTCTCGGCGTTCCCCGCCAGTCTGCGCAGTCTCTAAAGGAACTTGATCGTCGCTGTTCATGAAGACCATTTCGCTAAATCGACGCTAGAAACGAATCCCTATCATAAGCGCGATCCTTACGCGCGTTCCGCCCGGGTGCTCATTGGGTTTGCGGAAGACGCCGAGGGCTGGCGGACGAACGCTGTCCGAATAGCCCCCTAAGCGAGCGAGAGTTCAGGCCTGCTTTTCGGCGATCAAAGCCATCCGCACGAGGGCCGAAAGACTGCCAGCCTCGGTTTTCTTCATGATATTGGCGCGATGAACCTCGACGGTTCGCTGACTGATGCCGAGTTCCGCCGCGATCGCCCTATTGGTCTTTCCTTTGATCAGTTCCTCAAGCACGCCCTTTTCTCTTGCGCTCAAGCTGGCTAGGCTTTTGCGAACCGCTTGCGCCGAGGCGACGCTTTCTCCCTGCTCCGACATGCCTGCAAACGCCTGCCGGACCGTCTGGACCAGCGCCGACGGATCAAAAGGTTTTTCCAGGAGATCCACCGCGCCTTGCTTCATCGCAGAAACGGCGAGCGCAACATCGGCGTAAGCGGTAATGACGATAGCGGGAAGATTGAGACCGCGTTTTTTCATGCCTTCGATCAATTGGACGCCGTTCAGGCCGGGCAAACGCACATCCGTCACGACGATGCCTGGGTCGCCTTGGTCGATCGCCTCCAAAAACTCCTCGGCCGACGAATATGTTTTCGCCTCGAAGCCCTCGATCGTCAGCAGGAAGCGCACGGAACCGAGAACAGCCGCGTCATCGTCGATGACGTGCACCACTTGCTTGCGACCCGCGGCCTCACGTCCGATCTCCAGAATTTCGTGAGGCGCCCGAGGCTTGACGCCTTCCAGGGCTTTTTCACCGACGTGGCCAGACTCTTTCGGCCCGCGGAGGCGATCCTGGGTTGTGCCTGTCATCCTCATTCGTTCAATTCCTGTCTTTCCGCGTAATGATTCCGCCGGCGCCGACGATCAATAGCATTTATGATGCACAGATTTGCATTTATAATACACGTATTTCGCGGCGCCGCCAAAACCTTGACCCGTACGTACTCTCGACGCGCTTGCGTCGACTTCGTAACTCCGTGACTCACGATGCACTAGAATCCGAGAGTTGCGACGTAAGCTTTGCGGGCGCGAGCCTTATGGCAGCGTAGTAGGTAATAGCCCCAATGGCGCAATCCTCTTGAGATTACTACTCTATCTCATTGTAATGAGCCACGATGTCGCATTCGCGGCTCCAGAGCGCCGAAGGGTGGAGCGCTCATTCTCGCTTTCAAAAACCTGCCGCGATTTCAAACCATCGACGCGAATTCCATGCGGAAAAATTGAGACAGCGGCCCGCGAGTCAATTTCGAGCGGGAACATGGCGCCTCGTGCGTCTCGGAGCGTGTGCATGAAGCGGCTTGTCGTCGTGTCGAATCGGGTCGCCGACCCGGGGTGTCCCGCATCGGGCGGCCTAGCGGTCTGCATCCTGGACAGTTTGCGAGAGCGAGGGGGTCTTTGGTTTGGTTGGAATGGCGAGATCGTCGCCTCCGAGTCGGAGATCGGGCTCTCGTGCAGACGAGACGGCAAAGTCACTTTCGTCACCATGCCGCTCGCCGAGCGCGATTATAAAGAGCACTACCTCGGCTTCTGCAACGCAGCCCTATGGCCTGTGCATCACTACCGTCTGGACCTCGCGCGCTTCACGCCGGAAAGCCTAGGGGCCTATCGCAGGGTCAACGCCCGTTTCGCCGAGGAGCTCGCGCCTCTCCTTGATCCGGACGATCTCGTCTGGGTTCACGACTATCATCTGATCCCCGTCGCGTCCGAGTTGCGCGCCCGCGGGGTCCGCAATCGCACCGGTTTCTTCCTGCACATCCCGTTCCCGCCGCCGGACATGCTGGTGGCGGTGCCCGAGCATGAATGGCTCATGGAGTCGATGCTCGCCTATGACGTCGTCGGCTTCCAAACGACGACCGACCAGGCGAATTTCTGCCGGTTCCTTTGCGAGACGATGGGCGGCGAGATGCTGGCGCGCGACGTCGTCCGCGTCGGCGCCCGCATGGTGACCGCAAGGGTGTTTCCCGCGGGCGTTTGCGTCGACTCTTTCTCTGCGATGGCCAGCAACCCCGAGGCCGAGCGGCGGATACAGTGGCTGCATCGGCGCGGCGAGCCGCGTGTCAATATCATCGGGGTGGATCGGCTCGACTATACGAAGGGCCTGCCGGACAGATTCCGATCGTTCAAACGTTTGCTGGAGCTGCATCCGGAAAACCGTAAGGCCGTCACCTTGATGCAGATCGCGCCGCCGACGCGTGAAGAGGTCAAGGCCTACGCCGACATTCGCCATGAGCTCGAGGCGCTTTCGGGCGAGATCAATGGACAGTTCGGGGACTTCGACTGGACGCCGGTCCGTTACGTGCACCGCAGCGTCCCGCGGGAAACGCTCGCCGCGCTCTACCGGGGTAGTCAGATTGGGCTTGTCACCCCTTTGCGAGACGGCATGAATCTCGTGGCGAAGGAATATGTCGCCGCGCAAGACGAACGCAATCCGGGCGTTCTCGTGCTTTCCCGTTTCGCTGGCGCCGCCGAGGATTTGGAGGAAGCGCTCGTCGTCAATCCATATGATGCGGATGAAGTGGCGCAGGCGATGCAACGCGCCATACTGATGCCGAAGGAGGAGAAGATCGAACGCCACGCGGCGCTGCTCGCTCGCGTGCGCGAGAGAGACGCGCGCAGCTGGATGGACGGTTTCTTGAGGGCTCTGGACGCGCCTTCCCTGCAGTCGCCTGGCTCGCTCTTCACGCCAGCCCCAGCGTTCGAGGGGTTGCGGCTGGGAGCGATTTCCGCGCCTCACTTCTCGGGGGCGCCGAGCGGCCGGCAAACGGCTTCCAGAGGTTTTCGTTCGGCTGCAATGCCCCACGCCCATTCGATCAAGCCGGCGGCGATCATCAGACCGGCGCCGAGGGCGTAGCCTTCGGACACGCGCACGCGGTTTCCGGTCCCGATCAGGGTTCCGAGGAGCCAGGGACTCACGGCGCCGCCCATAAGCGTTCCCAGCGCATAGAAAATGGCGATCGCCATGGCGCGGATTTCGAGCGGAAAGGTCTCGCTGACGGTGAGATAGGCCGAGCTCGCCGCCGTCGAGGCGAAGAAGAACACGACCATCCACCCCAGAGTCTGCTGCTCCGCCGTCAACAGCCCTTCCTGAAACAGACGCCCGACGCCGAGAAGCAGCAGGCCCGAGATGACGTAGGTCGCGGTGATCATGATCTTGCGACCGAGCGTGTCGAAGAATTGCCCGAGCAACAGCGGGCCGAGGAAATTGCCTAAGGCCAAGGCCAGCAAATGCCAGCCTAGGTTATCCGCGCCCACGCCGTAGAAGTCGGTCAAGACCAAGGCATAGGTGAAAAACACCGAATTATAGAGAAAGGCCTGTGAGGCCATGAGCGCGAGACCCACGACCGTGCGGCGCGGGTAGAGGCGAAACATCGTTCGAAAGATTTCGGCGAGCGGAATCATGGCGCGTGCTCTGAGCCTGATCTTCGGAAGGCGGCCGAGCTCCTGCTCGGAAAGCCTATGGCTCGCTCGTCTCTCGATCTGGGCGACCACGTCTTCGGCCTCGCCGACCCGCCCGTGCATCATGAGCCACCGCGGGCTTTCCGGAATCCATCTGCGGAGGAGGAGAATGAGCAGCCCGAGCGATGCGCCGATCAAGAAGGCCAATCGCCAACCCAGCCGCGGGTCGATGACCGCCGGGTCGAGCAGAACGATCGATGCGCCGGCCCCGAGCGCCGCGCCCAACCAGAAGGAGCCGTTGATCACGAGGTCGGTCCAGCCCCGGAAGCGGGCGGGAATGAGCTCCTGGATCGCCGAATTGACCGCGGCGTATTCGCCCCCGATGCCGCAGCCCACGATGAAACGAAACAGCATGAAGCTCGATGCGTCCCAGGCCGCCGCCGTCGCCGCCGTCCCCGCGAGATAGACTGCCAGGGTGATGAAGAACAGCTTTCGTCTTCCGAGCCGGTCCGCGAGCCAGCCGAAGCCCAGAGCGCCCAGAACTGCGCCGCACAGATAAGCCGCGCCCGCCAGTCCGACGTCCGACGCGGTCATGCGAAGGCCAGCGCTTTGCGTCAGCCTCCCGGCGACGGCCCCCGCGAGGGTTACTTCGAGTCCGTCGAGGATCCAGGTCACGCCGAGCGCGACCACGATCAGGCTATGAAACCGGCTCCAGGGTAATGCGTCGAGTTGCGCGGGGACGTTCGTTTCAACGAATCCGCCTGCATCCGACCCAGCGCTGGGCATCGACAGGCTCCGCCGCGCGAGCAATCCGCCTAAGAGGAAACGGCTCCATCAGCACCGCAGCCGCAGCAGGCTGCAACGATTTCTCCTGCAATCGCCACCAAAGCGTCAGCGTCGTTTGGTTTGACGTAAACCTTATCGGCCCCAGCCCGCAACGCCTCTTCGTGAATAGAAGAAGATGTCGTTGTTGTTAGCACAAATATTGGTAGATCCTTCAGCAAGAAGGACTGCCGCAGAGCCTTCAAAAATTTTACCCCGCCAAGCCTGGGCATGTTGAGATCGAGCACGATTGCGCTCGGAAGCTTGTCTGTTAGGTCGTCTTTCGAAACCTGATACAAGCCCTCAAGACCATTCTCGACATGTTCGCACTCGATTTCGACATTTAACTTGTGACGAACGCAATCGATGGCGCGCTCCAGCAGAAAAACGTCATCTTCGTCATCTTCAACCAACAGCAGTCTACACGGTCCTTGCCCAGCTGGATTTAACCCCATAGGAACCCTCGTTCCGAAACCACGCGAGCGGCTACACCCGCCCTGCGCTGGAAACGGCTTGCTTGCCGTCCATCGAGAGCCACTTAGCACTTGATACGGAGAGGGCAAGGGTTGACCGTCGATCTCCTCAAAGAAGACGATGAGCTGTTTCGCTTGGCGATCGAGGCGTCGCCGGCGGCGATGATCGTGACTGACGTGCAAGGCCGGATCCGTTTCGTGAATGCCGAAACGCTGCGCATGTTCGGCTATGAGACGATCGACCTGGCGGGAATGCCTCTGAACTTGCTCATTCCCCAAAATTTGCGCCAAAATCACGCACATTTGCAGCGAGACTTCTTCCGTAATCCCAGCAAGCGCGCCATGGGGGTGGGCCGAGATCTGCGCGCCCTCCGGCGGGATGGCACGGAATTCCCGGTTGAAATCGGACTGACGCCGATCGAGACCGCGAGCGAAACCTTCGTGCTGGCGACCGTGCTCGACATCGCCGCGCGACGGGAAGCCGACGCGGCGCTCGCACGCCGCGCGACGGAACTCGAGCGGGCCAACGAGCGTCTGGCCCAGTTCGCCTATGTCGCGTCCCACGACCTGCAGGAGCCTCTCCGCAAGATTGCGGCCTTCGCGGATTTTCTGGGGCAGGCCATCGAAAAATCTGATCGGGAGGAAATGTCCCGCGCCAAGGAGGTGATCCGCTCCTCAGCGTTGCGGGCTCGCGAACTCGTTGAGGACCTATTGACCTACTCAAGGACAATCAATGACGCCGTGACATTCGACGTTCTCGACCTGAGAGACGAGATCGATCTCGCTCTCGAGGATTTGTCGCAGCTGATCGGCGAGACCGGCTCCGAAATCGACAACCGCGCCCCGCATCTTCAGTTCGAAGCCGATCGCCCGCAGTTCAGGAGCCTGATGCAAAACATCGTGTCCAACGCGATCAAATATCGCAAGCCGAACCAGATCGCGAAGGTGCTCATCCATGTGGATGATCTGGAACAAGGCGGCGTCCGCATTTCCATCGTCGATAACGGGATCGGGTTTGAAGCGAAATACGCAACGATGGTCTTCGAACCGTTCAAGCGGCTGCATTCGAAAGCCAAATATCCGGGAACGGGGATTGGACTCGCCATTTGCAAATCGATTGCCGACCGCCATGGTTGGGACTTGTCTATCGAGTCCGAACCCGGCCACGGCGCGACATTCTTCATCGCCATGCCGCGAGTGAAGAGCGGAGCGACGCAGCAGGCATAGCCCCTCGAGGCCCCACTCCGCGAAGAGGAAACATCAGTTGCGCGGAATTGCGCGCTGGACCTCAGGCGACCAGCTGCTCCTGCTTCTCGGTCCACTCCCCCCGCGAAGCAAGCGCGTTCATGTGAGCCCGGTGCGTGAAGGCCGCCTGCGCGGCTCGAACGTTTTCAGGCTTTCCCGACCAAGCCTTGAGCGCCGCCGCCTGCAAGGCGCGGCCATAGCTGAAGGTAAGCGCCCAAGGCCCCCCGATTTGATTGATGGCGTCGAGATTTGCGGTGGCCTCCACTTCCGACTGCCCGCCGGAAAGAAAAGCGACGCCGGGAACCGCCACCGGAACGGAGCGTCGCAGCACCCGCAGAGTCGCCTCAGCGACTTGTTCCGGCCGCGCCGGCTTCGCGCCTTTCTTGCCCGGGATCACCATATTGGGCTTGAGCACTATTCCTTCGAGAAACACGCGGGCCTCGTAAAGCGCCTCGAATACGCGATCGAGCACGAATGCGGTGACATCGGCACAACGCTCGATGTCGTGATCTCCGTTCATCAACACCTCGGGTTCGACGATCGGCGCAAGATTCGCATTCTGGCAATGCGCTGCGTAGCGCGCGAGGGCCCGAGCGTTCTCTTCGATCGCGTAAGTCGTTGGAATGCCCGTGTCGCAGTTGATGTCGATGACGGCGCGCCATTTGGCAAAACGCGCTCCCTGGCCGGCGTAGTCGATGAGCCGCTCCCGCAGGCCGTCGAGACCTTCCGTGATCGTTTCGCCGGGAAAGTCGGGAAGAGGCTTCGCGCCAAGGTCGACCTTGATCCCCGGGATCGCCCCGGCGGTCTCAATCAGCTTGACGAGCGGCGTCCCGTCGCTGGCCGACTGCTTGATCGTCTCATCGAAGAGGATGACGCCGGAGATATATCGTCTCAACGCGTCATTCGACCGAAACAGCAATTCGCGATAGTCGCGTCGCGTCTCTTCCGTCGATCCGACACCGATGTCTGCAAAACGCTTTGCAATCGTCCCGCCGCTTTCGTCGGCGGCGAGGAGCCCCTTACCCGGCGCGACGAGCCCTTGCGCCGTTTTAGCGAGTTGATCTGCGTCCATTGGGCCTCTCCACGCTGACTCTATGTCACAGCTGCGCGTGGCTTAGCCGTTCCTGGATGGGGGCAAGAAAGCCCACCAGAAGCAGTGCGAGCGCCAGCCCAGCGTGCAGCCACCGGTCGGCCATGTTCAACTGGATTCCCTTGAGCATCTCCGCGTCAGGAAAGGCGAAGCCGGCGATCGCGATGAAGGTGTAGAGAATGGCGACCACGCGGATTGTCGTGACCGGGGCGCCTAAGAGAGCGCCCAATAGGAACAAGACGCCCGTGGCGACGTGCACGTAGCTGTGCGAGTCATTCACCACGAAGAACCCGTGCGGCGACACAATGGAGTTTTCCGTAAAGCCTACCGCTCCCAACAGCAAAAAAGCGAGGCCAAAGATCTTGGCCAGGAGATCGGCGTCCCAGTGCGACTCGATCATCTGATTGCTCCCTGGACGCCCGTGCGTATTGTCGCAGCCGCAACGCCACAGGCGTGACGCGGCGCGAGGCGTAAACCTCGCAAGAGGCGTTCATCGGACACATGGCGTACCCGGCGGCGTTTTCTATCCGCAAGGGCGCGCTTTCGCGATTTCCGAGAATTTGCCATCCGCGACGGCCCAACGCAGGCTCAACGATCGATCTCTCCGAAGACGATGTCGAGCGAACCCACAATCGCGGATGCATCGGCTAGCATATGACCTTGCGAAAGACGCTCCATCGCTTGCAGATGCGCAAAGGAAGGCGCTCTTATCTTGCACCGGTATGGCTTGTTGGCGCCTTGAGAAACGAGATAGACGCCGAACTCGCCCTTGGGCGCCTCCACCGCGGCGTAGACTTCGCCAGCCGGCACGCGAATGCCTTCCGTATAGAGCTTAAAAGACTCGATCAGCGCTTCCATCGAGCGTTTCATGGGGCGACGTCGGGGTGGCGTGATCTTGTGGTTTTCTATCATGACCGGACCGGCACCTTCCGCAGACCGCAGCTTTGCAAGGCATTGCCGCATGATCCGAACGGATTGACGCATCTCCGCCATGCGCACGCAATAGCGATCGTAGCAGTCCCCGTGCTTGCCAACCGGGATGTCGAAGTCGAGCTCTTCATAGCATTCGTATGGCTGAGCCTTGCGCAAGTCCCAGGCGGCCCCGCAGGCGCGGACCATGACGCCCGAAAAGCCCAACGCCCACGCCTCGGCCAGCGGAATGGCGCCGATGTCCACGTTCCTTTGCTTGAAGATGCGGTTGTCTCCGAGGAGCACCTGCAAATCGTCGCAGGCTTTCAGGAAGGGATCGCAGAAAGCTTCGATGTCGTCGAGGAGAGCGGGTGGAAGATCCTGGTGCACGCCGCCGACCCGAAAATAGTTCGCGTGCATGCGCGCCCCAGAGGCGCGCTCGTAAAACACCATCAGCTTTTCACGCTGTTCGAACCCCCAGAGGTTGGGGGACAGCGCGCCGACGTCGGAGGCCTGAGTCGTGATGTTGAGCAGGTGTGATAGCAGCCGCCCGATTTCGCAAAAGAGAACGCGAATAAGCCGTGCGCGAGCAGGAATGGCGATTCCGATAAGTTTCTCTGCAGCGAGACAAAAGGCGTGCTCCTGATTCATCGGCGCGACATAATCCAACCGATCGAAATAAGGTAAGGCTTGTAGATAGGTCTTATCTTCGATCAACTTCTCAGTGCCGCGGTGTAGAAAGCCGATATGCGGATCCGCGTGGGTCACCACTTCGCCGTCGAGCTCGAGAATGAGGCGAAGCACGCCATGCGCGGCGGGGTGCACCGGCCCGAAATTGATTTCGAAATTTCTCAGCGTCTCGCTTTCCATCTTCTTGTCTCCTAAGACCGCCGGTCAGAGCTTGGACATCAGATTTCAAGACGGAAGGCTCAAGCGCGAGAATCGGAAAGACGTGAAAATGACCCCGAGCATGCCCGAAGCTCCGCGCCCTATATGTCGCTCCTTAAGGCAGGAAAAAGCGCTACAGCGAGTCGAAACGACTGGCGGCGCAAGCTGCGCCAAGGAGAGGGCCATGAAGATCGTCATCGCAGCCTTGTCAGGGATGCTCTGCGCAACAGGCTTTGCCATCGCGGCGGACTCAATCGGCGCGCACAGGGTCGTGGCGCCGCAGGAAATCCAGTGGGGCTCGCCCCCGCCCAGCCTCCCAGCGGGCGCGCAATCAGCCGTGCTTTACGGCGATCCGCAGAAGTCCGGCATGTTCGTGCTGCGCCTGAAAATGCCCAAGGGCTACAAGATTGCGCCGCACATGCACGATCAGTCCGAACTTCTCACGGTGATTTCGGGAAGCCTGAAACTGGGGCTTGGGCCCGCAGCGGATCGCGCTGCGGTCCAAGCCCTGCCCGCGGGAAGCTTCTCCTCGATGCCGCACGGCGTCGTGCATTACGTCCTGGTCAACGAGGATTCGATCGTGCAACTCGCCGCCAACGGTCCCTGGAATATCGAATACGTCAATCCGAAGGACGATCCCCGGCTGAACGGCGCGCCGGAGCCGAACCCGAACGAGCTCTATTCTTCGAAGACACCGTAATCCGCGTTACCGCTCGGCTTTGGCCTGTCCAACTTCCGAGGCGAGCCGCGCGAAAGAGAATGCGCGGCCGTCGTCTGCAGCCTTCAACGCCTGTCTCAAGAAGCGCGCCGGAAAGCAGATGGCGTCAACGTTGGCGTCCCTCAACTCCGTGGGTCGGAGAGCGTCGCAGGCGAGGTCCGCCTCCACTCCGGCCAATAGCTGATCCAACTCGCCATTGTTCAGCACGCCTTTGTCTCTTAGCGCCACAAGCAAAGCGGCGAGCACTGCGTAAACGCCTTCAAGTTGGAGATTGGCTGTGTTCATGCTTCACCTATGTCGTTCGCAACCTGAATGGCGTTGATCATGCATCTGCACGCCTCGGCGCGCAACTGGCGTCCGGCCCTCCGATGGGCCGGAATGAGCGCGAGCGCAGCCGTTCTGGCGTCGCTGCCCACATCCCTTCTCCGCATGGGGTTTCTGACGACCTGTCAGCACAGGGCCGTCTTTCTATTTGCTGAAGCACGAAGGGTCTCGGCGTTACGGATCGACTTAAATGCCCCTAAATGTTGCGCAGAAACTGATAAAGGCCCACCTCGTGCGGGGCGGTCTCTCTCCCGGCGAGCCGATCGCCTTGCGCATCGACCAAACGCTCACGCAGGATGCGACCGGCACGCTTGCGATGCTCTCGCTCGAGGCCATGGACGTGGACCGCGTGCAGACCGAGGTCAGCGTGCAATATGTCGATCACAATTTGTTGCAGGTCGACAATCTCAATGCGGAGGATCACCTCTTCCTCGAAAGCGCCTGCCGCAAGTTCGGGCTCTGGTATTCTCCTCCGGGGAACGGGATCAGCCATGTCGTGCACATGGAGAATTTCGGTCGCCCGGGCAAGACCTTGCTCGGATCGGACAGCCACACGCCGGCTGCGGGCGCGTTGTGCATGCTCGCCATGGGCGCCGGCGGCCTTGATGTCGCGCTGGCGATGGCGGGCGAGCCTTACGCGATCGTCATGCCCACGATTCTGGGCGTGGAGCTCACCGGAGAGCTACCGCAATGGGTCAGCGCCAAGGACGTCATATTGGAGCTGCTGCGACGGCGCGGCGTGGCTGGAGGGGTTGGCAAGATCATCGAATATTTCGGAGCGGGGCTGCGCGCGCTTGGCGCCATGGATCGACATGTGATCGCCAATATGGGCGCCGAGCTCGGCGCCACGAGCTCGGTCTTTCCCTCCGACGAAATCACGCGCCGCTATCTCGAGGCTCAGGGCCGAGCGGAACATTGGAGTGAGATCGTTTCCGAGTCGGGATGCGCTTATGACGAGCATGATCATATCGATCTCTCGACGCTCGAGCCGCTCATCGCCAAGCCTTCTAGCCCCGGCAATGTCGTTCCCGTTCGCGAGGTCGTAGGCCTCGAGATCGCGCAATCCTACATCGGCTCTTCCGCAAATCCGGGATGGCGCGACTTTGCGATCGCGGCTGAAATCGTTCGCGGCAAGAGCGTTCCTCCGCAGGTCTCCTTCGACGTGAATCCAACCTCCAGGCAGGTGCTGCAGGCGCTCATCGCCGACGGCCGGCTGGCCATGCTGGTCGCCGCGGGCGCGCGAATTCATCAAACGGGATGCAATGGCTGCATCGGCATGGGGCAGGCTCCGGCGATCGGTCGCAATTCGCTGCGCACGACTCCGCGCAACTTTCGAGGGCGCTCGGGAACGGAAGAGGACTCGGTTTTCCTCTGCTCTCCGGAGACGGCTGCGGCTTCGGCGCTTGCCGGGAGGATTGTCGATCCGAGAACTCTCTCCATTCCCTATCCGAACCTCACTGAGCCGGCGGCGCCCCTCTCTTCGCTGAGCCTGCTGGAAAGACCGCCGGCATTGCCTGAGGCTGGCAGCGTCACGCTCGTGAAGGGCTCGAATATTCATTCGCTGCCCGAGTTCGACGCGCTTCCCGACACCCTCGATCTCCCGATCTTGCTGAAGATGGGAGACAATATTTCGACCGACGAAATCATGCCTGCCGGCGCGAAGGTCCTCCCCTATCGCTCAAACCTACAAAGAATTTCGGCGTTCTCTTTCGCCCGCATCGATCCGACCTTCGCGCGCCGCGCTGGTGAGGTAGGAGTCCACGCCGTCGTCGCGGGCAAGAATTACGGGCAAGGTTCTTCCAGAGAACACGCCGCCGCTGCGCCGCGCTATCTGGGGCTGAGGATTGTGCTTGCGAAATCATTTGCGCGCATTCATCGACAGAATCTCATCAACTACGGCGTGCTACCGCTTCGCTTCGCTGATCCGGGCGACTTCGAGCGAATCGCGGTCGGCGAACGGCTGCAGGCTTCCCACTTGCGTCGTACACTGCGGGAGGGCGCGCCGATTTCCCTCATCTGCGCGGGATGCCGGGTCGAGACGCAACACGACCTGACGGCAGAGCAGATCGACATTATTTTGGACGGCGGCGTCGTGAACTATCGGAGGCGACACGCGGCCTGAGGCAGCGAATTGGCGTGAGCCGAGCTCAGGGGGTTTCGACCACGCTCATGGCTTCTATGGCCGAGAGGGACGCCGCTAGGGCGGCGAGTGCGTCGTCGATGTCCGACAGCGTATGCTCGGCGCTAATCTGAAAGCGAATCTCCTCCTCACCCTTGGGGACGACGGGATAGGCGAGGCCGGTGGCGAGAACCCCGCGTCTTCGCAGCTCCGCCGTCAACGCCAGCGTGCGCTGCGTGTCACGCGTAAGCAGCGGCGCCACCGGATGCTCACCCGGCAACGTCTCGCACCCGAGCGCGACAAGCCCCGCCCTGAAGCGCGCCGTCATGGCCCGCAAATGCTTGAGCAGAGCCAGTCCTTTCGGGCTGTCCAGGAGATCGACCGCCGCGTATGCGGCGGCGCCCTCGCCGGGCGCAATCGGGTTTGAATAGACGTACAAAGGCGAGGTCTCGCGGAGATAGCGGATGAGGGTATCGTCTCCAACGACATAGCCGCCGTTGACGCCGAACGCCTTGCCGAGCGTTGCAATGAGCACATCGACGCGCACAGATCCAATATGCTCCTCGACGCCGCGGCCGCTCCGCCCGAAAGCGCCGACTCCATGCGAGTCGTCCGCAACGACGATTGCGCCCTCCGAAAAGGCGTCGTCGTATTGTCGTGCCAAGGCGACGATGCGATCGAGGGGCGCGTGATCGCCGCGCATGCTGAAAACGCCATCGGTGATCACGATCGCTCGGGCGCAGGTTTTCGCCGCCTGCTCAAGGGCGCATTCGAGATCGCCGAGATCGAGATGCTTGTAAACATGCTTTTCTGCGGGCCGCGCCAGCGCGATGGCGTTGATAATGCAGCTATGGTTGAGCGCGTCGCTGATCACGGCGGTGCGGTCCGTTATCAGGGTCCCTAGCGTTCCCAGCATGGCGGCGTAAGCGGATGAGAACAACATCGCCGCAGCGCGCTCGTGGAAGTCCGCCAGACGCCGCTCGAGGTCGACGTGTGGCGACCACGTGCCGCTGATAAAGCGAACGGCGCCGGGACCGACACCGAAGCGGGAGGCGGCCTCGGCCTCAGCCGCGATGACCTCGGGGCGCAAGGCCATGCCGAGATAATTGTTGGCGTTCATCCGCAGGAAGGGCCGATCGCCTTCTCCATCGACGAGATAACGCGGTCCATCGCCGCCTCGTGGCGGGATAATTCCGCAGATGACGGTTTCCTTACCCTTCGCTCGGCCGGCTCTGGCGAGTTCATCGAGCCGCGCCGCGAGCGTTCTGCGCAATTTTTCGCTCTGCATCGATCGTCACCTTTCGCACTTCCTTTGCGCCATCGATTTGCTTTGCGAAATGGCGAAGCATGTCCTGCGTCATAGCGGCGAGCCCGAAACGCGGCGCAAAGCCCCAGTCCTCGCGCGCGGCGCTGGCGTCGAGCGACTGCGGCCAGGAATTGGCGATGGATTGGCGCAGCGGATCGACGCGATAATCGACGACGAATCGCGGCGCGTGCTCACGAATTTGCGCCGCGAGCTCGGCGGGCGTGATGCTCATCGCCGTGACGTTGTATGCGTTGCGATGTCTCAACTGCACGGGGTTTGCTTCCATCAACTGGATGATCGCCGTCACGGCGTCCGGCATATACATCATGTCGAGCCGCGTGTTTGGAGCAAGGAAGCAAGTATAAGGTTGCCCACACGCCGCCGCCCGGAGCATCTCGATCGCGTAATCCGTCGTGCCGCCGCCCGGTCGCGCAACATAAGAGACGAGACCCGGCAGACGCATGCCACGAACGTCGACGCCGAGGGCAGCCGCATAATAATCGCAGAGGAGCTCGCCGGCCACCTTGGTCACGCCATAGATCGTCGACGGACGTTGGATGGCGATCTGCGGCGTGTTGACACGCGGCGTGCTGGGACCGAATGCGGCGATGGAGCTTGGAAAGAATACGCGAGCTCCGAATTCGCGCGCGGCTGCGAGAACGTTTAGAAGCGACCCCATGTTGAGGCGCCAGGCTCTTTCGGGATCGGTCTCTGCAATCGCCGAAAGCTTCGCCGCGAGATGGTAAATCTCGCCTACGTCGTGTTGGCGTATCACGGCGCGTAGCTCTTGCAGCTCCATGCAGTCCAGATGCTCCCAAGGGCCTTCGCCTGTCACGGATGGCGAGGCAGCGGCGAGGTCGGAGGCGACGACTCGCTCAGCGCCGTAGCGCGAGCGCAGCGCGGGGCCCAACTCGGAGCCAATTTGGCCCAGCGCGCCGGTCACCAATATGCGTCGCATGCATCCGTCCTTCGCGCAGCGCTAATACGACTTCAGGCCGCCCAGATCAGCTAACTATGGCGTCGCCTCGTCACGCCAACCGTCCGCTTTGACGAGTAGATCCTTCAACCCGCGATGTTCTGCTGCGACTGAAGCGGTGCACCCCGCTCAACGCGCGGCAAGGCTCGAGGCGCATTGAGAACCTCCAGGCTCTTCGTCAACGATTCCGCCTCGATCGCCGCGTAAAGCGACTGGGGGTCGATGACGGCGCAGCCCAAGGCGTCCTCGAAGCTCTGCCGATTGGACTGCGCCGGGAATTCGGCTTGCGCGGCATCGGAGAGATTAGAGCGGAAGATGCCGGCGGCGCTGGCCGGCAGAAAATCTTCGTACAGGATCGGCTCGATCGAAAGGCGTCCATCAGACAACAGCCTTTCAATCGACGTTGGAGCCCTGCCGCTCAGACCGATGCCTTTCGCCGTCGGTCTGTATCGAAAGAATGCAAGCCCTTTCGCCCAAAGCGACGCGTCATCGTCCGGAAAGGCCTTGAATTGCCGAGTTAGCTCTTGCTCATAGACGGCGGGATTCGAAGCCGCCGACGCATCGCGGCTCTTCGCGAGCGCTGCGGAAAGAAGCCTATCGTAAAGCGCCCGTCCTTCGCTTGTAAGCGCTGCGCCGCGCTGCTCCACTTCGCCAAAGCGCGCACTATGCGTCGCTTGTCCGCCACCGCGCGACGCGGGGAACTCAATCGGCTCCGCCAGAGCCTTGAAGCTCGTCTGGCGCAGGAGGATAGGACGACTGCGTCGCGGGGGGCCTTCGATGATTTCCTTGGGCTCGAACGCTTGCTCGCTCAATGTATGCTGGACTTTGTCTATGTCGAGCGTCGGCGCCGCCAAATGGTTGATGTGCGGACCCACGAAGCAGGCGATGTCGGCAAGGATTGGGTGAGCCGTCTTCAGACTGCGGTATACGTCCCTTGAAACGGTCGCTTCAGGGCGCCAGCGGAAGGTTTCAATCGCCTCGCCCACGAATTCCCGCGCCTCTGCCTCATCGAAGCCGCCTGCCCTATCAAATTGGTCGAAAAGCTCCAGTCCCCGCGGCGTCAAGATGCTCCGATGGGCGAGAATGGCTGCGGTTGCGTCACGCAACTCTGCTTCCGGGATCAAGTCCAGACGCAATAAGGATACGAACACGCGAAATGGGCAATGGCGAAGCGAAGCTTGCGTCGTCGGTCGGAACGCTGTGGAATGAACCGGCAGGCCCGCGACCGACAAGTCGTAGTATCCGACCGGCGCCATGCCCATGACGGCGAAGAGACGCCGCAACAGGAGAAGTTCCGCCGCAGTTCCAACTCGAACGGCGCCGTGGCGCTCGACATCGAGAGCCTGAGCCTCCACTCCACCTTCCGCAGGCTCTGGCTGAGCAGCCAGGACCTGGGCGTTGACGCGGGCGACGACCTCGATCATGGCCCGGTAGCGTGGCATTTCTGATTTGCACATGGCCGACAGCCGCGCCAAAAACATGGCACGGATCATATCGGCCGAAGTCGGGACGCCCATGACGCAGCGAGGCTCCTCGCGCCGGTCCTTCTGACCGGCGACTTGGTCTGTAAATTAGCGCCGCGCTTTGCTTTGTTGAGATGAGTGCAGTGTTCGGGCGCGCTTTACAGCTCCAGAAACTTGACGCCCTGCGACAACGGCAAGTCCGTTGAATAGTTGATCGTGTTGGTCGCGCGCCGCATATAGGCTTTCCATGCGTCGGAGCCTGCCTCGCGCCCGCCGCCGCTGTCTTTTTCGCCGCCGAACGCGCCGCCGATTTCTGCACCGGAAGGGCCGATGTTCACGTTGGCGATGCCGCAATCTGATCCTTGCGAGGAGAGGAATTGCTCGGCTTCCCGGAGATCGTTGGTGAAGATCGAAGAGGCGAGTCCATGCGCCACGATGTTGTGCATCTCGATCGCTTCATCAAAATCGTGATATTTCATAACGAAGAGAACCGGCGCGAATGTTTCGCGCCGCGCCACGGAGGCTTGCTCCGTAAGCTCCACCAAGGCCGGCGCCACGTAGAAGGCATTGGGAAACCGATCGGCCAACACGCGCTCGCCGCCTGCGACGGCGCCGCCAGTCGTCCGAGCTTCCTCCAGCGTCGCCTGCATCGCGGCATAGGCGGCCTCGTCGATCAGCGGCCCCACGAGCGTTTTGCTGTCCCTTGGATCGCCGACGAGCGCCGAGGCGTAAGCTGAACGCAGACGATCAAGCAACGCTGAATAGACGTTTTCGTGAACGATAAGGCGCCTCAGCGTGGTGCAGCGCTGGCCCGCTGTCCCCATGGCGGCGAAGGCGATGGCGCGCGTCGCCAGATCGAGAGACGCCGACGCGCAGACGATCGCCGCGTTGTTGCCGCCGAGCTCCAGGATCGCTCGCGCGAAACGTCGCGCCAGCCGCGGCGCGACTGCGCGACCCATCTCGGTAGAACCGGTGGCGGAGACGAGCCTGACCCGCTCGTCCTCGACCAACTGCTCGCCGACGTCGCGTCCGCCGAAAAGCACGCTCGAAAGTCCCTTCGGCATTTCGCCAAATCGGGCGGCGGCGCGCATGAGCAACGCCTGTGTCGCGAGCGCCGTGAGCGGGGTCTTTTCCGAGGGCTTCCACAGGAGTGCGTCTCCGCAAACCAATGCGAGCGCCGCATTCCAGGCCCAGACCGCGACGGGAAAGTTGAAGCTGGTGATGACGCCCGCGACGCCGAGCGGATGCCACGTCTCCATCATCCGGTGTCCGGGACGCTCCGTGGCGATCGTGAGCCCGTGGAGTTGTCGGGAGAGGCCCACGGCGAAGTCGCAGATGTCGATCATCTCCTGAACTTCGCCGAGACCTTCAGAAGCGATTTTACCCGCTTCGAGCGTGACGAGGCGGGCGAGCAGCGGCTTGGCGCCGCGAAGTTCTTCCCCAAAGAGACGCACGAGCTCACCGCGCCGGGGAGCTGGAACGTCCCGCCAAGCGCGAAACGCGCCTTCGGCTGCGCCGATCGCATCCTTCAAGGCGACGCCAGCACTAACCCTCACGCGCCCGATCGCCTCGCCCGTTATCGGCGAATGCGCAATAAGCTCGCCATCCGCAATGGCCGAGGTCTCGACGCCCAACGCGCGCAGCAGCTTCGCTGTCTCGCAGGCGATCTCGCTGCTTGCGTCGGAGATCGCCATGATTTTCTCCTATCTCGAGCGGAACTTTCCGCAATGGACTTAGCCTTCGCCAAGCCTAAATATAGCGTGCGCGTCTTGCGACGCGCTTCTCAAAGTCAGTTAGAAGGCGCTGTGGGGGCGAAAAGAGTGAGGGAACCTTCATGGCTTTCTCAGGCCTCGACAGCCCGTACTGCGCAAGAAACTACGATCCGCTGCCGGTCATGCTGACCCGGGGAGAGGGCGCTTATCTGTGGGACGTCGCGGGACGGCGCTACATCGACATGATGAGCGCCTATTCGGCCGTGAGCCTCGGTCATGCGCATCCGCGCATCCTCGCCAAGCTCTCCGAACAGGCGCATCGCCTCGCGGTGCCGTCGCGCGCCTATTACAACGACCGCTTGAACCCATTCCTGGAGGCGCTGTGCAAGCTGACCGGCCTCGACGCGGCGTTGCCGATGAACACAGGCGCGGAGGCCGTGGAGACGGCGATAAAGGCGGCGCGCCGATGGGGTCAAAACGTCAAGGGAGTCGCATCGCCGGAAATCATCGTCGCCGAAAGAAATTTCCACGGGCGCACGACGACGGTGATCAGCTTTTCTTCCGATGAGGATTACCGCGAGGGCTTCGGACCCTTCACGCCCGGCTTCCGTTTGGTTCCCTTTGGCGATCTCGAGGCGACGCGAGCGGCGATCTCCGAGCGAACGGTCGCGGTGCTGGTCGAGCCGATCCAGGGCGAGGCCGGGGTGATCGTGCCGCCCCGCGGCTGGCTCGCCGGGCTTCGGCGGCTTTGCGATGAAAAGCGCATTCTGCTCCTTCTCGACGAAGTCCAGTCGGGACTCGGTCGCACCGGCGCCTGCTTCGCCTATCAACATGAGAACGTGCTTCCGGATGGGGTCATGCTCGGCAAGGCGTTGGGAGGCGGCGTGCTGCCGGTTTCGGCCTTCGTCGCCCGGCGAGAAGTCATGGACGTCTTCACGCCCGGATCGCATGGCTCGACTTTCGGGGGCAACGCTCTGGCCGCCGCTGTCGGACTCGAGGCGCTCGAAGTCATCCGCGATGAGGGTCTCGTCGAGCGCAGCCGAACCCTTGGCGCTCATTTGCTGCAGCGCCTGCAAGCAATTCGAAGCCCAGCGCTCTTGGCCGTTCGTGGTCTCGGACTCTGGGCGGGCGCGGAACTCCAGCCGCGCTTTTGCAGCGCGCGCGCGTTTTGCGAGCGCCTCTTGTCAAAAGGCGTGCTGTCGAACGCGACGCATCAGACTGTCGTTCGCTTCTCGCCGCCCCTCGTGATCTCGAAAATGGATCTGGACTGGGCGCTTGACCGCTTCGAGGAAGTGCTGGCCGAGGTCGAGCGGTCGAAGTCGCAATCAGTCGATGCGGGCGGGCTCTTGATCGAGACTTGAGCGCGCCGCCGCGCCGCCTTACGCTCCAAGCGGTCATTCGAGCCGGCGAAGGGCTGAGCGGATGATAAGGCGAAGGCGGATTCGCGAATGGTGGGGCCGGCAATCCGAGGCGACTTCGGGCGTGTACGGGGTGTTCTCCTCGATCTGGACGGAGTGGTCCATGTGCGCGGCGATGCTCTACCCGGCTCGCTGGAAGCGATCGCGAAGCTGCGGCAGTCCCGCCTGCCATTCAAATTCGTGACCAATACGACCAGGAGACCGCTCGCGCGCATTGTCGCGGATCTCGCGGCGCTCGGACTCGAAGCGGCGCGAGAGGATATTTACACGCCAGCTGCGCTGGCGTGCGACTTTCTGCGCCGCGAGGAGCTCAAGCCTTTTCTGGTCGTTCATCCCGAACTGCGCGAGGATTTTCGTGACCTCCCGAGCGGACAAAGAGAAGCGGTCGTCGTCGGCGATGCAGGCGAGTTCTTTACCTATGATCTGCTCAACGAAGCGTACCGCAAAATCCTAAGCGGCGCACCGTTCCTGGCCCTGGCGAAGAACCGAAATTTTCGCGACCAGGACGGGGAGCTCAGCCTGGACGTCGGCGCCTTCGTGGCGGGTCTAGAATATGCGTCGGGGCGAGAGGCGATCGTCTTGGGCAAGCCGTCGCCGACGTTCTTCGGGCTCGCTCTCCAAGGGCTTGGTTGTGCGGCCGGCGATGCGGCTATGATCGGCGACGACGCCGAGGCCGATGTCGGCGGCGCGATGGCCGCGGGCCTTCGCGGCGTTTTGGTCAGGACCGGGAAATATCGCGCCGGTGACGAGACGCGCCTGCAGAGGCCGCCAACCGCGGTGACCGCGGACTTGAAAGCCGCCGTCGACCTCCTGCTCAGCTAAAGCGGCGCGATTCGGCGACAAATGGATCGATGCTGGCGGTGAAGGCGCCGGCAAATGCTGCCCTGGATGACGCAATCGCCGGCGCTATTCTAAAACGAGGCGGCGCCGTTGGGCCGTCGGCGGGAGGGCAGCATGAGCAGCAGCGCCTACGGCAATGAAAAGATCATCTCTCTTCTCAACCGCATCATGGAAAGCGAGCTGGCGGGTGTGGTGCGATATACGCACTATTCGCTCATGGTGTTCGGCTACAATCGCTTGCCGATCATCTCCTGGCTCCGCGCGCAAGCCGATGAATCCCTCGCGCATGCGCATGACGCGGGCGAGCTGATTACGCATCTCGGCGGTCATCCGTCGTTGGCGATCGGTTCGCTGCTCGAAACGCACAAGCACGACATCGGGGATATCCTACGCGAGTCGCTCGCCCATGAAGGGCTGGCGCTGCAGCTGTACAAAGATCTCCTCAAGGAAGTGGAGGGCGTGTCGGTCATGCTGGAGGAATATGCGCGGAAGATGATCCACATCGAAGAGTTGCATCAAGGCGAGGTCAACAAAATGCTTCGCAAGCCTGGCGACCTTGGCGTTTATTCGGATCGCTGACCGTCGCACGGGCGGCGTGTCGCGGCGGTCCAGCCTGACCTGGTTTATGAGTTGGAAGCCAGGCTCGGGACTTTGGCTTTCTGGTCGAAGAACAGGCTTTGGGAGATCGTCGCTTTCACAGCTTCGACATCATAAGGCTTGCTGATCAGAAAGGTCGGCTCCGCGCGTTGGCCTGTCAACAGCCTTTCGGGATAGGCGGTGATAAAGATGATCGGCGTATCGGCGTGCTCGAGAATGTCGTTCACGGCGTCGATGCCCGAGCTTCCATCGGCCAAATGGATGTCGGCGAGCACGAGCCCCGGCGCTCTTTGCATGGCGAGCTTCTTCGCCTCCGTGCGGGTTCTCGCGACGCCAATAATCGCATGGCCCAACTCCCGCACGATCATCGACAGTTCCGCCGCAATTAAGGCCTCGTCCTCGATGATGAGAACGTTTGTGGCGATGCTTTGGGCGATCTCGCGTCCTGCTTCGGAGACGTAGCGGGACACGTCCTCGATGTCGACGCCGAGAATGAAAGCGATGTCCGCAGGCGCAAAATGCTCTACGGAATTGAGTAGAAACGCCTGCCTCGAACGGGGCGTGAGGCGCGCAACATTCTGCATAACCGATGAAGCGTCCAAATCCTGCAGATCGTCCGCAGGAAAGGACTTGTCCGATATCGTGGACCAAAGGGCCGAGAATACTCGATACAAGCCGGCGCGGACCCCCAGCTGCTTTGGAAAGGAGCTGGGCTCTTCGATGATCGCTTCGAGCGTTTGAACAACGAAGGCGTCTCCGACCTGTTGGGAGCCGGCAAGCGCGCGCGCATATCGGCGCAGATACGGGAGATAAGGACCAATTTGTTGCGACAGCGTCATTTGGCTTTCCCTCCCATGGACGACTACGCGCGGTATGTCACGAGTCACTCGCGTTCCTATATATCGTCAATAGCTTAAAGCCGCGAGACGGAATCTGTTAACTAGGGGCGAGGTCAATGTCGGGAAGCGACGCCGAGACAGAGAATTCTGCGCCCGTTCCCAAACTGGAAAGCGGCGCGGAATTACAGCCCCGGCTCGACGTCACAGCTCAGCAGCGATTGGGAAGGGCGGTGGCGCGCTATGGCGAGCAACTCCTTTGCGAGCCCTTGCCCGACACGTTTCTCAACCTGCTTGCCAAGCTAAAGGCCACGGAGGAGGACAAATGATCGTCGCGCGATAGGTAACAAGTTTCGACGCAAAGCGCGCTCGGATTTCAAATGACCGATCATATTTTCTCGCGTCAGAGCCGGCTCGCGCCTGTGCGCAGCGTGATCTAGAGCGCGCCTCTTGCATGTGCGAAGGGGCTGCGCGGTTATGTCCTCTCCCTGAACAAGAAGCCGCCGCTGTAAATCTTTTCGTTCAGGAAAACGCTCGAAACAGCCGGGATCTCTCCGGCCGTTTCCAGGGGAAGCAGAATGCCGCTGTCCGGATTTGAGGGAATGTTCACGGAGCCGATCGAAGCGCCGGAACATGCCCGGCGCTTGAGGATGGTTCTCGATACCCTGCCGGTAGGAATATTGCTCGCCGCGGCTCCAGAGGGGCGCATCGTCTTCGGCAATCAGATGATGGAGACGCTGCTGGGCCATCCGATTCACTATTCTAAGGACATGGGGTCCTACGACGAATGGATCGCCTTCCATGAAGACGGGAGACAGGTCGAAGCGCACGAATATCCCCTGGCTCGGGTGCTTCGAGGTGAGCGCAGTCCGGTGATGGAGTGCCGCTACAGACGGGGCGACGGCTCTTTTCTGTGGATCAAGATCAACGGCGGCCCGCTCTACGACAAAGAGGGAAAGCTGGCCGGCGCCGTCGTCTGCGTCACCGAAATCGAGACCGTGAAGCAGGCGCAGGCGCGCGAGCGTCACATGCACATGGAACTGCATCACCGCATGAACAATGCTCTGACGATGATCCAGTCGATCACGAATTTGAGCGCGCGCTATCCAAGCGCGGAGCAGGATTTTCGCGCCGCATTCGCGGGTAGAGTCGGTCTCCTTAGCCGCACGCAGGTCCTGCTGAGCAAGAGTTCCTGGGCTACCATTCCGATGAACGAGCTCGTCGCCACCGCTTTGCCCGAAACGCTGGGCTATAGCCAAATCGAGGCGTCGGGATGCGACCTGTCCATGCGCTCGGACGTGGCGCTGGCGTTAGGACTCGCGCTGCATGAGCTGAAAACCAATTCGTTGAAATTCGGCGCTTTGACCGAGAGCCGCGGCCACGTCGGACTTCATTGGAGGCCGATCGAGGGCGCGACGGACAACCAGCACCTCGTGCAGTGGAGAGAAACCGGCGGGCCGGCGACATCGCCGCCACAGCGGTGCGGTTTAGGCTTGGAGCTCCTGCGAAACATCCTGCCGATGCAGATCGGCGGACCGGTTGCACTTGAGTTCGAGCCGCGCGGCCTCACCGCGAGCCTGGTGGTCACGCCATAAGCAGTTGGGGGCCGTTCGACACGCGGCTAGTCCTCTTCGCCGGCGTCCCCCTCCCGCGCATCGGCGAGGCGCGCCCCGATTGCAGCGGCGAGCCTGCTCTGCAAGGTCGAGGCTTTTTCCAGCATTCCCAAGCTAGCGATATCGGCGTTCAGTGCGGCTTCGCATCGCTTGTATTGTTCGACTTGGCCGGGCGCCGGCGGCGGCACGTTCGAGTCGCGCCAATCGATCGAATCAAACCACGCAAGATCGTCACTCGTCAGGCCCCACTTTGTGAGGCGTCTCTTGAGGGAATTAATATCCGCGTTTTGTTCGGTCATCGCATCGCTCGCCGCTCGAGTGGCCTCCCACCCTTCAGCCTCTAACTAGCAACGGGACCTTCAGCGGCCAAGCGCGCCTGGAGCGCTTGCGGCTCAAGCCTTGGAACAAATCGGGTCGAGGCCAGTTAAGCGGCCACCCGCTCACAGGAGAGAGACATGAGTCAAACGACGTCGCAACAGAACGAAGGCGAGGGCAACCGGACTGACGCCAAGCGCTTCAACGAGGAGCAAGCCAAATTCGCCAAGTCGGGAAAGGTCGCCGCCGCCGCGAAGGAGGCGAAAGAAGCCTTGGAAGGACCGGAGCGCGAGGCGCTGGAGCGGGCGGAAGCCGCGGGGCGCTCGCACGCGAAGGAGTGAGCCTTCCCGCAGATAGAAATCTCTTGGCCCGAGGCTTGGCTGGGGCGGGAGGATTCGAACCTCCGTATGGCGGAATCAAAATCCGCTGCCTTACCACTTGGCGACGCCCCAACGCCGCGGCGGCGGGGGCCGACGCGGGCGATACCCTTAAAACCCGCCGCGCGCAGAGGCAACAGCCCAGCGGGGGGTCAGACCGATATCGCCCCGGCCGTCGCGGCCGCCGCCTTCAGGGCCGCGATGTTTCTGGCATAGCTATCTTGGCCGCCGCCGTCGAAGACGGCCGAGCCCGCGACGACGACATCCGCCCCCGCCTCGACGACCGCGGCAATCGTTTTGGGCGAGACGCCGCCGTCAACCTGCAGACGGATGGGCCGGCGGCCGATCATCGCCCGAATGCGACGGATTTTTTCGAGCTGCGACGGGATGAAGCTTTGCCCCCCGAAGCCCGGATTGACGCTCATGACGAGGATCAGGTCCACGTCGTCCAGCACATAGTCGAGCGCGTGCTCGGAGGTCGCAGGATTGAGAGAGACCCCCGTCTTCCTGCCCAGTCCGCGGATGGTCTGAAGGGTTCGGTGGAGATGCGGGCCGGCTTCCGCATGAACGGTGATTATGTCGGCCCCCGCGGTGACGAAGGCGGGAAGAAAGGGATCGACTGGCGCAATCATTAAATGAACGTCGAGCGTTTTATGGGTAATGTTACGCAGCGATCTAATGAGTGCGGGACCGAAAGTAATGTTCGGGGCGAAATGGCCATCTATCACGTCGAGGTGAATCCAGTCCGCCCCGGCGGCGATCACGTCGGAAATCTCCTCGCCGAGGCGGGCGAAATCGGCGGTCAGGATCGAGGGCGCGATCAGGATTTTGGGCAACCGCCTCTCCGTCGTTTTGCGCGCTGAACCGGGGCCAAGACGCCGCTTCGATATAGCAGCCCCTAACGCGTCCCGCCATTCCGCAAGCTAGAACGCGGTGGAGAATTCTCTTTGCAAGGCTTTCGGGTCTCGCGCCCAGGCGTCAGCGATCCGAAGCGCCGTCGGATCAGGGAAAATGTCCTCCGATCCCCCCTCGATGCCGGCGAGGATCGCCTTTGCGCAGTCCTGCGCGCTCGTTTTGTCCATCGGGATGCCCGCAGCCATGTCGGTGTCGATCGGCCCCGGAAAGATCGCGTGGACGGGGATGCCCTTTTTCACGAGACTCGCGCGGAGCCCCTGCGTCAGCGACCAGGTGGCGGCCTTGGAGGCGCAATAGGCGGCATAGCCCGGCATGCTGGCGAAGGCGGCGACGGAGATGACATTGGCGATGGCGCCGCCGCCGTTCAGCTCGATGACCGGCGCGAAGGCGCGCGCCGTTTCAAGGACGCCCACCACATTCACGTCGAAGACCCGGCGAAGCGACTCGGCTGAGGTTTCCGCGGCGTCGCCGATCTCCAGCACGCCGGCGTTGTTGATGAGCAGCGTGACGTCCCGCGCCGCGCGCGACGCCTCGGCGATGTCCGCGGGCCTGGTGACGTCGAGCGTCAGAGGCGCGACGCGGCCCTCGCCTATCCCCCCGAATCCCTGCAATTTAGCCGCGTCGCGCGCGGTTGCGTAGACTTTCCGCGCCCCGGCGTCGAGCAATGCGACGACGAGGGCGCGGCCGATTCCGCGATTGGCGCCGGTGACGAGCGCGGTGCAATCCTTGATCAACATGGGCGACCTCCAATGTGGGCGATCAGATGGAATACCTCGGCAAGGAGCGGGAATAAGGCCAGTGAAAAACTCCTGCTTCGGAGCGATCAATTTTGGGTCACGTCATGTCCGCGCTTGTCGCGGGCACGACGGCCGCTGTCAGCGTACTGTATCTCAGCCCGCAATATGTGGATCGAGCTTGCCCGCCGCATAGAGCTTCGCCATCTCGGCGAGGGGAATGGGCTTGATCTTCGAGGCCTGGCCCGCCGCGCCAAACTCCTCGTAGCGCTGCTTGCAGACCTTCTTCATCGCCTCCTGCGCGGGCTTCAGATATTTGCGAGGGTCGAACTCGCCCTTGTTCTTGCCGAGCGACGCGCGAATGGCCGCCGTCATGGCGATACGGCAGTCGGTGTCGATGTTGATCTTGCGCACGCCGAACTTGATCCCGTGCCGAATCTCCTCGACCGGCACCCCCCAGGTCTGCGGCATCTCACCGCCCGCCGCGTTGAAGGCGTCCTGCAGGTCCTGCGGGACGGAAGAGGAGCCATGCATGACGAGATGCGTCGTCGGCAGGCGGCGGTGGATTTCCTCCACGACCTTCATTGCGAGGATCGCGCCGTCGGGCTTGCGCGAGAATTTATAGGCGCCATGCGAGGTGCCCATGGCGATGGCGAGCGCGTCGACCTTGGTCTTGGCGACGAAATCCACCGCTTGGCCGGGATCGGTCAGGAGTTGGCCGTGCGAGAGCTTGCCCTCGGCGCCGTGGCCGTCCTCCTTCTCGCCCTCGCCGGTCTCGAGCGAGCCGAGCACGCCAAGCTCGCCCTCGACCGAAGCGCCGACCCAGTGGGAGAGATTGACGACGTCTTTCGTGACGCGGACGTTGTAGTCGTAATTCGCCGGCGTCTTGCCGTCGGCCTCGAGCGAGCCGTCCATCATGACCGAGGAGAAGCCGAAGCGGATCGCCGAGGCGCAGGTCGCTTCGCTGTTGCCGTGGTCCTGATGCATGACGATCGGAATGTCGGGATACATGATCACGAGCGCCTCGATCATCTTGGCGAGCATCGTGTCATTGGCGTAGGAGCGCGCGCCGCGCGAGGCCTGGATGATGACCGGCGCGTCGACCGAGGACGCCGCCTCCAGCACGGCCAGCCCCTGCTCCATGTTATTGATATTGAAGGCCGGAACGCCATAGTCGTGTTCGGCGGCGTGGTCGAGCAATTGGCGGAGCGTGACGAGGGCCATGGGGTTCTCTCCCGAGGGTCGGGTGGCTTTTCGGATTCGCGCGATGCTTTACACGCTTCGGGAGGGAGGTTCCAGGAGGGAGCGCCCTCCCGCTCCGGGCGGCCGGTCGCGACCAGACTTCGGCCTTGCCGGATGCGCAAATCTAAGAGACAAATTGAGACCGATTGCGTTTTTCAAGTGAAGCCCTCCCAAGCGGACGAACTCGCGCCAGCGAGCCCTGAGAGCGCCAAGGAGGGGGAGCCGAAGATGTCGGACGATTTTGGAATCGAAGAGGTCGTTGAGGAAGACCGCTCCTATCGCGGCTCGCGCTATTCGGAAGTGCGAGACGCGATCTTCGCCAATCCCTATCAGCCTGTTTGGGGCGCGCCTGAGGCGCCGCCTTTGCCAGACTATGAGACGACGCTCGGCAGCGTGGTGCGCGGGCTATTCTCGCTTGGTCACTACAGGTTCGGCCAAGCCGTTGCGCGGGCGGTCGATTCGCACGCCGACTTGCGGTGGGGACCGGATCGCAAAGGCTTCCGTCGACTGCTTCATCCCAAGGGGGTGTGCCTGACGGGGATCTGGGAGATCTCGGAGGAGACGGGCTATTCCGGCTATTTCGCCAAGGGCGCCAAAGCCCTGGTCATCGCGCGCTACTCGAGCCGGCTGACGCGTCGAGGCCAAAAGACGCGGTCCTTCGGGATGGCCGGCAAGCTGTTTCCCACTACCGACCCGTTTCACAGCGAACCGCTTAGGACGGCGAGCTTCATCATCCAGGAAGACATTGGCGGCAGCTTCTCGGATTACGTGAACGACGCCGAGCTCCGGAACGCGCCCGATGTCTCGCCCTGGCGAGAGGGACTTAGTTTGCCAGTTCTGGGGATCAGCGGGATCGTTTTCACCCTGCTCGACAAGAAGGCGACGCTGCGTCAAATTTATCAGATCGCCGAGCTCGGCAAGCCGCCGAACGAGGCGACCCGTTCGCCGAGCTTCATGCGTCTGCTGGTCGCGCCGGAGCAGCCGCGCATCTCGGGCGAGGGCCTCGATGTCCGCGATGAAATCATGGCGCAGATCTTCGACAGGGGCGATCCCACACCCAAACGCACGCTCAAATTCCTCATCGAGGTCACGGACGAGGGAAGCCTGAGCACGGTACTTGGCGTGACGCGAGGCCGGTTCGAGAACTGGAATCGCATCGGCACACTGACCTTCGACGATGCGGTCATCTCCTATAACGGAGATTTCGTGGTCCACTTCAATCATCCCGGCTGGCGAGAAGACAAGAACGATCCGAAGACCGCGCGTCGCCGACCACTTGCATGAGCGTGAGGGGCGTGTCGCCCGCGCTCGCCAACAAGAAAGACTCCATGCCCCGCCGACTGCTCGCCCTGCTTTTCTTCCTCCTGGCCAGCCTCGGTCCCGCGTGCGCCCTGGACAAAATAAGCTTCGCCACCAACTGGCGCGCGCAGGCCGAGCATGGCGGCTTCTATCAGGCCGTCGCCGACGGCACCTACGCCCAATACGGGCTGGACGTCCGCATCGTGCAGGGCGGGCCGCAGATGAACGCGCGGCTACTGCTCGCCGCGGGCCGAGTTGATTTCGCCATGGGCTCGAACCTCATCCAGACCTTCGACGCGGTGAAGCAGAAAATCCCCGTCGTCGACGTCGCGAGCCTGTTTCAGATCGATCCCGTCATCCTGATGTCGCATCCGGGCATGGGCTACGACCGTTTCGAGGATCTGCCGAAAGCGCCAACCGCCTTCATCGCCAGCGACATGCTGGTCTCCGTCTACCAGTGGCTGAAAAAGGAATACGGCTTTCGCGAGGAGGCGGTGAAGCCCTACGGCTTCAACCCGGCGCCCTTCATCGCCGACAAGCGTTCGATCCAGCAGGGATTTTTGACCTCGGAGCCTTTCCAGATCGAGCGCCAGGGCGGCTTCAAGCCCAATGTCTTCCTCCTCGCCGATTATGGCTATGACAGCTATTCGACGATGATCGAGACGCGCGCGGACACCATCGCCAAGAACCCCGACCTCGTCCAGCGCTTCGTGGATGCGACAATTATCGGCTGGCGCAATTATCTCCAGGGCGACAACCGCGCCGCCAATGCGCTGATCAAGCGCGACAATCCCGAGATCACGGACGATCTCATCGCCTTCTCCATCGCCAGGATGAAGGAGCGGGGCGTCGTCGACTCGGGCGACGCCAAGACGCTCGGAATCGGCGTCATGACCGACGCGCGCGTGAAAAGTTTCTTCGACAAGATGGTCCAGGCGGGCGTCGTTCCGGCCGATTTGCCTTATAAGAACGGCTATACGCTGCGCTTCATCGGCAAGGGCGTGGGGCTCGAGGAGAAGATGAAATGAGCGATCCGGGCGACCTCGTAGAAACATCGGAAATCGCTTATGGTCGCGCTATGACGTCGGCGAAGCGCGTCGCGCTCTATCCCGGCTCTTTCGATCCCCTGACCTATGGTCATCTCGACGTGATCCGCAAGGGAACGGCGCTTTTCGACAAGATCATCGTCGCGGTCGGCGCGCATCCCGGCAAGACGCCCATGCTGTCGCTCGAGGAGCGGATCGCCCTGATCCTCGAGGCCTGCGCGATGCTGAGCCTCCCCAAGCCCTGCGAGTTCGAGGCGCGCGCTTTCGAAGGTCTCGCGGTCGAGGCGGCGCGCGGGCTGGGCGCTTCCACCATCCTGCGGGGTTTGCGCGACGGCGCCGATTTCGACTATGAAATGAGCATGGCGGGGATGAATACGGCGCTCGCGCCGGAGATCGGCACGATCTTTGTTCCCGCCTCGCCCGAGGCGCGCCATATCAACGCGACGCTCGTGCGCCAGATCGCGAAGCTCGGCGGCGATCTTTCCGCCTTCGCGCCGGAAGCCTCCGTCGCCGCATTGAAAAGAGCCGCGGGCCGCCACTAGGGCGCGCTCGATAACGACTGAAGAAAGACCCGGGAGGAATAAATGACCATCGACCGCCGCCGTTTTGTTGCGGGCGCCGCCGGCGCCGCGACGCTGCTCACCTCCGGCGCCGCCCGCGCCGCCGAGGACAAGCTCCTCAACCTCGATACGGTCTATGGCCGGACCGTCATCAAGATGCGCCCGGACATTGCGCCCAAGCACGTCGCGCAGATCGAGAAGCTGGCGCGCGAGCATTTTTACGACGGGATCGTCTTCCACCGGGTAATCCCGGGCTTCATGGCGCAGACGGGCGATCCCACCGGCACCGGCATGGGCAAATCCAAGCTGCCCAACATTCCCGCGGAATTCTCCAAGGAGAAGTTCCTGCGCGGCACGGTCGGCATGGCGCGCGGCCAGGATGAGAACTCGGCGAACAGCCAGTTCTTCATCTGCTTCGGCCCGGCGCGCTATTTGGAGGAGCAATATACGGTCTGGGGCAATGTGGTCTCCGGCATGGAGTTCATCGACCAGATCAAGCCCGGCGAGCCGCCGGCGAATCCGGACAAGATCGTCAAGCTGCGCATGGCCGACGACAACAGCTGAGTTTCTAACCCGCTCCCCAACCCTCCCCAGCTTCGCGAGGGAGGGTGGCGGCTCGCGTTTCGCGAACGATTCGGTGAAGGGCGGAATCCGCTCCCTCTCCCGCGTAGCGGGGGAGGGCTGGGGAGGGGGCTCAAACCATACCCGCAAAGGAAATCGCATGTCAGAAGCAGGCAACACGCTCACGTTAGAGACCACGCAAGGCCCGGTTGCGATCAAACTGCGCCCCGATCTGGCGCCGAACCATGTCGCGCGCATCAAGCAGCTCGTCTCCGAGGGCTTTTACGACGGGATCGTCTTTCACCGCGTGATCGAAGGCTTCATGGCGCAGACCGGCTGTCCGCACGGCACGGGCACGGGCGGTTCGAAATATCCGAACCTCGCGCAAGAGTTCAACGCCGCGCCGCATGTGCGCGGGACCTGCTCCATGGCGCGCGCCTCGCACCCCGACACGGCCAATTCGCAGTTCTTCATCTGCTTCAAAGACGCCCGCTTCCTCGACAAGCAATATACGGTTTGGGGAGAGGTGACCTCCGGGATGGAGAATGTCGATAAGATCAAGCGCGGCGAGCCGGTGAAGGATCCCGACAAGATCATCAAGGCCACGCTGAGCTGAGGATCGGTCGCACCGAAAACGTCGCCTGCCGTGAAGGACGATCGACCGAGCCTCACCGCCCGGGGCGCCGCGGGACATCGCGCCGCGCATCAGCTCCTGGAGGGAGGGCGCGTCTTCCGCGACCCGCTCGCGCGCGAGATTCTGGGCGCTGGGGGCTGCGCCGAGGCCGACGAGCGGGCGCGTGATGCTTCTTTGCGGCCGCTGCGCCTGCTCATCGCCGCCCGCAGCCGCTTCGCCGAAGAGGCCCTGGCCGCGAGCGTCGCGGCGGGGCTGCGCCAGGCGGTGGTGCTGGGCGCTGGCCTCGACACCTTCGCTCTTCGCAATCCCCACGTCCCGCTGGGCCTGCGGGTGTTCGAGGTGGATCATCCGGCGACGCAGGCGTGGAAGCGCCAGCGGCTCGCGGAGGCGGGCCTCTCGGTTCCCCCTTCGCTCTCCTTTGTTCCGGTCGACTTCGAGCGCGAGCGCCTGGCCGAGCGGCTGTCGGCCGAGGGTTTCAATTCCGGAGCGGCGGCCTTCTTCTTTTGGCTCGGCGTCGTTCCCTATCTCACGCGCGACGCCATTCTGGCGACGCTGCGCTTCGTCGCGCAAATTCCGGGCGGCGAGGTTGTCTTCGATTATTCCGAGCCCCTCGCGAATTACCCGGCCGAGCGGCGCGGCTCTGTCGAGGCGCTGATGCAGCGCGCGGCGGCCGCGGGCGAGCCCATGATCTCCTTCCCGGAGCCAGCCGAACTCGCACACGACCTTGGCGCGCTGGGCTTCGACGAGATCGAGGATCTGGATCTCGCTGAGATTTCAGGACGTTTCCTCGGCGGTCGGCGGGGGTTAACCCCTCGGGCGGGGCCGCATTTCATGCGCCTGCGCCGACGCGGCTGAGGGCGATTTCTTCTCCCCGCGCCATTGACAGCCTGCGGCCGGGCTCCTATCTCGCAGGTGTCGCTGTTGGCACTCCTTGCGGACGAGTGCCAACAGCGCTTTCCGTTGACCCTTTGCCGGGCGCCTCGGGGCGGCCGGCGCATCGAAGGAAGATTGCAACATGGCGTTCCGTCCCCTGCACGACCGCGTCGTCGTCAAGCGGCTCGAAGGCGAAGAGAAGACCAAGGGCGGGATCATCATCCCCGACTCGGCCAAGGAGAAGCCCCAGGAGGGCAAGATCATCTCTGTCGGACCCGGCGCGCGCGACGAGGCCGGCAAGCTCGTCCCCCTCGACGTCAAGGCCGGCGACCGCGTGCTCTTCGGCAAGTGGTCCGGCACCGAGGTCAAGATCGACGGCGAGGACCTGCTCATCATGAAGGAGAGCGACATCCTCGGGGTCGTGGGCTAATCGCGCCCGCCCAGCAACCAGAATTCCCCTAAACGGAGTGGACCCAACATGGCCGCTAAAGAAATTCGTTTCTCCTCGGACGCTCGCGACCGCATTCTGCGCGGCGTCGAGATCCTTTCCAACGCTGTCAAGGTCACGCTTGGCCCCAAGGGCCGCAACGTCGTGATCGAGAAGAGCTTCGGCGCCCCGCGCATCACCAAGGACGGCGTCACCGTCGCCAAGGAGATCGAACTCGCCGACAAGTTCGAGAACCTGGGCGCTCAGCTCGTCCGTGAGGTCGCCTCGAAGCAGAACGACCTCGCCGGCGACGGCACGACGACCGCCACCGTGCTCGCCGCAGCCATCGCCAAGGAAGGCGCCAAGGCCGTCGCCGCGGGTCTGAACCCGCTCGATCTCAAGCGCGGCATTGATCTGGGCGTCGAGGCGGTGGTCAACCATCTCAAGACCCACTCGAAGAAGGTCACCTCGAACGACGAGATCGCCCAGGTCGGCACGATCTCCGCCAATGGCGACACCTTCATCGGCTCGGAAATCGCGAAGGCGGTGCAGAAGGTCGGCAATGAAGGCGTGATCACGGTCGAGGAGGCGAAGAGCCTTGAGACCGAGACGGTCATCGTCGAGGGCCTGCAGTTCGACCGCGGCTATCTCTCGCCTTACTTCATCACCAACGCGGAGCGCCTCGTCGCCGAGCTCGAGGACCCTTACATCCTCATCCACGAAAAGAAGCTCTCGACGCTGCAGCCGCTGCTTCCGATCCTCGAGGCGGTTGTGCAGACGGGCAAGCCGCTGCTGATCATCGCCGAGGACGTCGAGGGTGAGGCGCTGGCGACGCTCGTCGTCAACAAGCTGCGCGGCGGTCTGAAGATCGCGGCGGTGAAGGCCCCGGGCTTCGGCGATCGCCGCAAGGCCATGCTCGAGGACATCGCCATCCTGACCGGCGGCGAGATGATCGCCGAGGATCTGGGCGTTAAGCTCGAAAACGTCACGCTCGGCCAGCTCGGTCGCGCCAAGCGCATCAAGATCGAGAAGGAGACGACGACCGTCATCGACGGCGCCGGCGCCAAGAAGGACATCGAAGGCCGCGTCGCTCAGATCAAGAAGCAGATCGAGGAGACGACCTCCGATTACGATCGCGAGAAGCTCCAGGAGCGTCTGGCAAAGCTCGCGGGCGGCGTCGCGGTGATCCGCGTCGGGGGCGCGACCGAGGTCGAGGTCAAGGAAAAGAAGGACCGCGTCGACGACTCCCTCAACGCCACGCGCGCGGCGGTTGAAGAGGGCATCTCGCCCGGCGGCGGCGTGGCGCTGCTGCGCGCCATCCCGGCTCTCGCGGACGTCAAGACGGCCAATTCGGATCAGAAGACCGGCGTCGACATCGTGCGTCGCGCCATTCAATGGCCGGCGCGTCAGATCGTCGACAACGCCGGCGGCGACGGCGCCGTGGTGGTCGGCAAGATCATCGAGGGCAAGGAGTATGGCTTCGGCTTTGACGCGCAGAAGGGCGAATATGGCGACCTGATCAAGCTCGGCATCATCGACCCGACCAAGGTCGTCCGCACCGCGCTGCAGGACGCCGCCTCGATCGCTGGCCTCGTCATCACGACGGAAGCCACGATCGTCGACGCGCCGAAGAAGGACGCGCCCCCGATTCCGGGCGGCGGCGGCATGGGCGGGATGGATTTCTGATCCATCCGCATCAATGCTGGAATTTGGAGCCCCGGGCGGAAACGCCCGGGGTTTTTTAGTTGGCCTGCTACTCTGGGCCCCTTTGCGTGCGGATCACTACCGCGCGCGGGCGATTGATGCTCACGGCTTCATCGGCTTGCTCGCACTCAACCGCAACAGGCCAAAACCTTCCCTTCACCTTTACTTTGATAGCAGGTACCCTTTGGAAACGGCGCCGTTTTCAATATCTGTTTTAAACTGCCTCATGAGGAGTAAAATTTCATCAGAAAGGGACTCAAAACCGTCTGCATCTACCAAAAGAAAATCTCCATGTGCGATGTCATTGCGTAGAGAGAGAAGAGATTCATCGATCAACTGCCTTTTTGTGGCATAGGATGGCGTATCGAGAGATAGAAATTTTGTGACCTGCTCGAACATATCGAAGTTCAAATTACCAACGTTCGCAATATATTTATCTAAAGGAAGCGCAAATTTTTCGTCATCCACGTTGTGTAACGCGTCGAGCAATTCCGATGCGACAAAAATTCACTTATTAATTGAGTGAAGTTGCTTCACATAGCCCAGCGCTCGCAGGCCAGAAAAGCTTTTTTGAGCCTCGCCAAATTTTATTCCAAGACTTCCGATATATGCAGCGTATCGAAAGGTCGCGGTCTTCACGAATTCCCCCCCATGCGTATATAGCAGGGGCACAGCTGTACGCAATAGCGTTGACTGATTTCTGCTAGAAGCGCTTCGGATCGACTTCAAAATAGCAGCGGTCTCCTGGAGCCTCCATGCAAAATCTTGATCTAAGTGCTCTAGCACTACTTTGGCAGTTTAGGTTCGATTGCGTCGGCGAGGAGTTTCTCACAATGAGGACATCGCTGGGGTGGCGGTTGCGCGAAGAGGTCGAGGATGGCCTGCCGGATGGCCGGCATGCTCGGTTGTGGCGGCGGCCCCCCGATTCTTTTTTTTCCGTCCCGCGGCTTTGAGGCGGCGGGATTGGAGGAAAGCGTAAGCGATCATGGTCATCAGCGCGTGTCGGTGTAAGCCGGTCCATGAGCGACCTTCGAAGTGGTCGAGGCCGAGTTCCTCCTCGAGCTGCTGATGCGCCTGCTCGCAGACCCACCTGGCTTTGATCGTGGCGGCGAGCGTCTTGAGGCTCGCGTCGGCGGGCAAGTTCGACACATAGTATTTCTGCTCGCCCGTCGACCGGCGTTCGCCGACCAGCCAGATCTCATCGCCCGGCATGCACTGCATGCGGTTGTCGAGCATGCGGTGCTTATGACCATCCGCAACGCGGACACGGCGGGCAGCGAAGCGGCATGTCAGGCGACCTTTTGTGCCCCGTCGCCAACTGACCTTTTGCCATTTCGTGTCGGCCAGCGCTGCTTCAGCGGAGACCGGAGGCTGCTCAGGGATGTGGTATTTGCGGGGCTTTCCTGTTTTTGCGATAGGAAAAACCAGAGCGACGTCGGCCGGGTAGACGTTCTGGCGTCGCGACAGCCCCACTGCCCACAGCAGGCCGCGCTCGCTCAGCGCCTGACGGAACAACCCGCTGGAGCCGTAACCAGAGTCAGCAAGAACGCACCCGAACCGCGCGCCCGACGCGATGACGCGGTCGATCTCCTCGACCGCGATCTCCGGCTTCGTCAAAGCGGTTCGCCTCTCTTCCGGCACACACGCGCGCGCCATACGCTCGGGGTCATCCGTCCAACTCTCGGGCAGGAAGAGCCGCAAGCCCACCATCACCGGAACCTCGCGCGAGGCCAAGGTGAGCGAGACCAGCGACTGGCAGTTGGCGGTCTTTCCGAGCGCGGAGGCGTATTGCGGCGCGACGCCGACCGAATGCGCGCCTTTCTTCGGCAAGGCCGTATCGTCGACGATCAGCCACGCGTCCGAGCCGCCGACCATCTTGTCGGCTTCGGCGAGCAGCGCCTTTTCGAGCGGCGCGGCGTCCCACACGCCGCTGGCGATGAAGTGATGAAGCTGATCGTATCCGACGTCGCCCTCGCGCGCCGCCATAGGCTGCACGCTCTTGCGATCCCCTGCGCCAATCAACCCTGCAACATAGACCGGACACATCCGCGCCGCGCCTTATGTCGAAAGGCGTTCAGAAAAGGCGTCAGCCAGCGCTCCAGATCGGACTTCCAGTTCTGATCCATGGTCGGCCCTCCACCAAGCCGACCACCCATGAATCACGCATTACGCATTTCGGGAATCCCAAAAACGCTCCACCTTTCAAAAATCTGCCAAAGTAGTGCTAGTGGATTGGATCTAACGCTTGGCGCCCGCGTCTGACGGCGGCGATGATTTTGTCTGCATCGGCGGTCCATATGAAGGGTTTCGCGTCTCCGTTGTGTTCGCCGAGGAAGCGATTGATGGCGGCCTGGAGGTCTGCGACGGAGCGGAAGACCCCGCGCTTCAGGCGCCGCTTTGTGAGCTTGGCGAAGAACCTCTCGACGGCGTTGAGCCAGGAGCACGGGGTCGGCCTGAAGTGGAAGGTGAAGCGTTCGTGGCGCGCGAGCCATTGTCGCACCTTCGGATGCTTGTGGGCGGCGTAATTGTCGAGGATCACGTGCACGACCTTGCCCGCGGGGACTTCGGCCTCGATGGCGTTGAGGTAGCGGAGGAACTCTTGATGCCGATGGCGCTGCATGTTGCGCCCGATCACCGTGCCATCGAGCACGTTGAGCGCGGCGAAGAGGGTCCGTCGTTCCGTGGCGCTTGTAATCGTGGGTCATCGTGCCCGCGCGGCCCTTTTGAGCGGCAGGCCGGGTTGGGTTCGGTCGAGCGCCTGGATTTGGCTCTTTTCGTCGACGCTGAGCACGATGGCGTGCGCCGGTGGATCGACATAAAGCCCGACCACGTCGCGCAGCTTGCTCACGAACTCGGGATCCTTGGAGAGCTTGAAAAGCCGGACGCGATGCGGCTGGAGCCCATGCGCCCGCCAGATGCGCTGCACCGAGCTGACCGAGACGCCGGCGGCCTTGGCCATCATCGCGCCGATCCAATGCGTCGCCTCGCCGGGCGGCTCTTGCAGCGTCAAAGCCACGACGTGTTCGGCGACATCCTGGCCGAGCCGCAGGATGCGGGAGGGCCGGGTCTTGTCGCGCAAAAGGCCGTCGAAGCCTTCCTGCATGAAGCGTTCTTGCCAGCGCCAGACGCAAGTCTTGGACTTGCCGCTCCGGCGCATGATCTCGTTCGTGCCGACGCCGTCCGCCGAAAGAAGGACGATCTCGGCGCGCCACGCATGCTTTTGAGCGGCGTTGCGATCCTTGACGAGCGCGTCGCCCGTGAAGAACGAGCCGTCACGCGGCGGCGGGTCGATTTTGTGATGAACTGAGGCGGGCGAGGGCAGCCAGGATGGCGGCGCAAAGAAACGCCAGCCAGGCGAGCAGGCGTCTGAAGTTGTAGCCGGCGGCGGCGAGGACGGCGTTGATGGCGTCGCCCCGCGCATGGGCGAGGAAGTTGCGGCCCATGCGGTGATCGCTCTTGAGATGGCCGATGACCGGCTCGACCGCGGAGCGTCGCCGCAGCTCGCGCTTGATCGCCTCGGTGACGCGGCGCCGTTGACCGGCGATGAACACGCTGAACTTGTGCTCCTTGGGGGCGTTGTGGCCGCGATAGCCGCGGTCGGCGACGATGCGGCTGATCGAGACGCCGATCTTCTCCTCCATGTCAGGAATGACCTGCGCCAGCGTATGGCCGTCGTAAGGATTGCCGGGCAGCGCCTGCACATGCGCGACGAACTGCCCGCCCTTCGAGCGAAAGAGCGTCGTCGCCACCGACACCTTGACGCCGAACTCATAGGGGCGATGCGCTTTGCCCTTGCCGATGCATTCGACCTCGGGCGCATGCAGGCTGTAGACCTTGCGGCCACGGCTCTTCTGGCGCTGCTCGCGCACGCGCCCGGCGAGATAAAGCGGGCGGCGGAAGATGTCGCGCAGCGCCTCATTGTCCTTGATGCGTCTTGCGACGTCGCGCTCGACGCGACCCAGGAAGCTCCTGATCTTGCGCAGCGCCTTGCCGGCGCGCTTGAACTGCTTCGCGTGGACGTAGCGCTGATGCGCGATGAGCGCCTGCTTGCCGATCCGCTCGTAGGACTGGCGCAAGGCCACGCCGTGCTTCTTGGCGAGCCGCACCAGTCGTTCTCTGGCGCGATGCATCAGCCGGGCGTCGGTCGGAAAGGCGACGGCCTTCTCCTGCACGGTGGCGTCGACGATGACCTTGGTGAAGTCTGACGGCTTCGCCGCTCCGGTCCTCGTCGCGACGGAGAGGCTTTCTTGCACCAGCGCCGCGAGCTTCTCCTCGCCCATGCGCTGACGCCAGCGCGTCAGCGACGAGCGGTCGAAGGGCAGCTTGTGCGCAAAGAACTCCTCGCCGCAGAAGAGCTGGAAATAGGGGTTCTCGAGCCAGCGGTCGCACAGCGCCTCGTCGGAGAGATCGTGCATGTGCTTGAGGATGGCGAGGCCGGCCATGAGCCTCGTGGGCAGCGGCGGGCGGCCCGGAACGTCGGCATAGACGGCGCCGAAGCGCTGCTCGAGAAAGCCCCAGTCGATGGTTTTGCCGAGCCTCGCCAGCGGATGATCCATGTCGACGATCTGGTCGAGCCGCGCTCGAAACAGATCCCGCTGCCCGCCGTCCCGCCGTTCCTTCGGCAACATCGCGAATCTCTCTGCGCCCGTCCGTCGAGCCCAGAGAATCATGCCTTCGGCGCGAGATCAATTTGCAAGAAAACCACCGCAAACAGCCCGCAACCCGGCGAAAACAATGACTTTAGCGCAGCCGTATCCATCATCGCTACAAGCGCTTATCGGTTTTTCACGGACGACGAGAGACCTCCATGCGAGCGAGCAAGCGCGGCCGGACATTCTGAAGCTGCGCGAGGACTGGCTCTACGGCCAACTCGATCTCGATCCTGGGCGCCTCGTCTTCATCGACGAGACGAGAATAACTCGGCCTCCGCACCTCATCCCTGGTGCGGCTCAGGCTCCCGGTGGCCGCGTTCGTAAAGCTGAACCAGCTCGCCGAAGGTGGCAGGGAAATATATCTCCTCGGAGTCGGTAAATGGGTCAAAGCCAAGCTCGTCCTCAAGCCGAGCTACAAGTATCCCGAAGCATAGTGAATCAAGGCCAAGCTCTGACAACTTAGTAGCGCCGGCCAGGGGAGGCAGCTGCTTTCCCCTCTCCCGCGCAACCAACTCCATATTAGAGATAATCACTTCTTTCGCCGGCATACTGGCCCTCCACTGTCTGCCCAAAATTGTCAACGGGTCAGCCTGATTCGCCAGTTTGCCGACTGCTGACAATCCAAATTTCTCCACGGGCTGGGCGTCAGCAAATCTCCGCTCGCGGAGAGCCGCTGATTTGCGCGCGGACGTTAGCCACCAAACAAGATCTACCGATCTCAGCAAAGCTTGTCCAGAAATTGCAAACACGACGCCCCAAATCGAAAAACAAATCGTAGACTCTGAGAATTTACAATTGCTGCTCTCCTTTCCAGACCCTAGCCCGATATCCCGCCCAGCGATCTCTAGCCTCGCAAGCCAGACGCCGAGAAAAAGCGCCGACGGAAAAAGTCGCTGGCTCGCCCCGGAAAGGTTCCTCAGCGCCAAGGCGGAGCGAAGTAAGTTGTATCGTCTCCCCCGGCGTAACGGGGAAAGACCGTAGCGAAGATTCGTCCTGGATCGCAGGCTGAAATCCGCGGATCAGGCGGTATGACTCGCAGCGCTCACCGTGCCCGACATCCAAGTCAAGCTCCTCAACACCCTCAGGAACGACAAGCTCAATGCGCGAGGAATAAGGCCTTATGCGCAGCTTCCGGCCTTCTTGGCGGTGCAAATAATTGGAGCGAAGCAGAGCTTCGACGCCACACCAGTGCACATCGCCCAAAGAGTTGATAACGGAGGCGACCGTCGAGAGCAATTCATGCCCTCGGGCAAGTCCTTTGTGGTGTTCGACCAAGATGACCGGTCTTCCCAGGAAAGCCGATATCACCGCGGGTCCCTCGCAATCCTCTGTTAGGCTGTAGCGCCCCAGGCAAGGGAAGCCCGATGCTAAAATATCCGCTAATTCAACTCCGAACTCGGCAGATAGGCCCACTCGGTTCCAATGACGCAGGGACCAGGTCGCAAGCGACGCCCCTTCGACGCCCAAGGCTAACAAGGCGGCGGCGGCCGCATCCGTCAAGGCTTCATGTGGCGGAACAATTGCGCGCTCGACGCGCAGGCCCGTCGAGCGCTCGAAACGCTCTATCCGGTTGAGGCTTTGGGAAACGAGCGCTAACTGCGTTTTCGGATCTCGCGTCTGGCCGTATTCCTCGCGCGTATGGTTGTTGCCGTGTATGAGCAAGGACAGCTGATCAGAATTCTCCTTGAACAGGGCCACAGCGCCGGGGTGGGCCGCCCAGGCATCGGCTGGCACCGTAGCAATGGCGACATGGAATTTGTCGCGCTTCGCTCGCTCGACGATCGCCGGATATGACAGGCAGCCATAGGTTAGCCCGTGCAGATTGGGATCGTCGAACGTCAAGCAGGCGCGCAGCTTCGGCGGCTTCCAGGCAAATTGCCTGGAAGCCTGCCGAAGGAAGTGCAGCAACGGCAGCAGCAGAATGAAATCTAATCCGTTGAGGTAGTCCAGCGCCTGCTCGTCAGCGGCGAACCGCGGCAAGGGCGTTGCAACGACATGGCCGGAGCCATGCGCCGACGGCCGCAGCGCCCAGATGGGTTGGCCGCCATATTCCGCGAGCACCTCGTCGCCGTCCCGAAGCGTGACAGGGGTGAAGTCCCCCAACTTTCGCTGAGCGAGGCGGCGGCCGCGCAGCAAAGGGTCGAGCTGGCGCGAGTCTGAAAAGCAAACGAGTTCGTTCTGTTCCTCGGAGCGCGGCGTCGCCTTGCGCTCCGCAATGTGGAAATAATCGGCCTCAGAAGTCTGCAGCGCAGACAATGCCTCGGCGTCGCCGGAAAGGCAGAGTAGCGCATCGCCGCGCCGTCGATCGGCTATGGCGTTGCAGTTCTTGAAGCGCACCGGCGCGAGACGCTCGAGCGCGTATTTGAGCCTCGTATCCAGAGCGTCGACCGAAGGGTGGACGTATATGTCGCGCCTCATATCAACTCGCCTTTTTAGAGACCGCGCTGGTCGCGATTGGCCGAAGCATACGGCGGAAATGCTTGAGCGACGCTTCGCCCACCAGGTTTACCCGACATGTTGCGATCGGGCGCGCGGGGTTGCCTTGCACGACGGTCATCGGCGGAACGGAGGCTGCAACGACGCTACCCGCAGTGACGACTGCGCCCTTTCCGATCGTGACGCCCGGCAGAATAGTCGCACCGGGACCGACAAAAACGTCCTCTTCAATGACAATCCCCACCTCCCCACGAAAATGGGCAATCAGCGTGGCTCTGACGCTGATGATCGAATTGTCGCCGATCGAGATCAGGGAGGGACGCGAAGTCTCGAGAATGACATCGTATCCGACCCAAACGTTGCGACCGAGCTTGACGCCTCGCCACCTATGCAGGACCACTCGCAAAGACCTTGCCCCTGGCGCGAACTGGGCGATGAATTGTAAGATGCGGTCTTTGAGTTCGAAGACTATTTTCATGGCGAAGCCCGCTATTCAAGAAGCAACCTGGAGGTCAGATTCGACCTCCACCAACCGCACCGCTGGGTGCGGCGGGTATTCGCCCGCGCGCCAAACGAACACGTTTTCCCCCTCTAACTCCAGCCCCGACTTTTCGAAAAACTCGCGGCAGGGTCTATTTTTCTTTGTTTCCTGATAGATGGCGCGCACCCCATTGGCGCCGACGGCGTTCGCCCATTTTGCCGCAAGATGCAGCATGCTTTCTTCCACTTTGCGGCCCATGACGCGGCAGCTGAGGATGAAGTCGACGATTTGGGTCCAGCCATCGCTCGTCTCAAGACCGAGAATCCCGGTGAGTCCGGAGTTGCCGAAGCGATCGACCACGCTCAAACCCCAAAGCTTCCTGTTTGGCGCTGCTTCCCAAGCGAGCAACTCTGCTTCGGTCAGCCGACGCGTCGTCAGGTTCATCTGGTTCGTCTTGTTGAGCAGTTGCGTGATCCTGCGAACGTTGGCGCTGCTCAAGGGTTCGACATGGACGCGCAAGTCGAGAGTATGCAGCCACTCGTCGATGGAGGAAACCTGAGCCCTGAGCTGCACTCGCTCACGCTCCGTTGAGTACATCTGCTGCCGCTGACGATCTTCATTACTGATCGCGGGTTTATCGAAGCAATCGAGGCTTCGCAGCGCCTGTGGGTATAGTCTTTTATCCTCAGGCCAATTTGGCACAAGCACATCCGGCAGCGCTTCGCGGACCCGGGCTCGCTCCACCGGATTGTCGTCGATGAAAACAACCGCATCCAATCCGAGATTCAAGTCGGCGGTGAGGTCCACGACGTTGCGGGCCTTATCCTGCCAGTTTATGCGCCAACCCGCGAAATCCTCTTCGCGCAAGACCATCTCGGGATGCGCGCGGATCGCCTCCAAAGCGACGCCCTCGTCATTCTTGCTGACAATGCCAAGCACGACGCCACGACGGGCGAGGCCCTTCAGATCATTCTGAAAGTCGACGAGCGCCTCCCCGACGGAATCATGTCCTCCGAGCACGAGGTTTTGCCAGCCGACGTCCCCGACGACTCCGCCCCACAGCGTGTCGTCCAGATCCACAATCACGAGTTTGCGGGCGCGCCCTTGAACGCCTCGAAGCGCCGCTTTGATATCCCCCGCGCAAGCTTTGAAGAGTTCGTTACCGAACGGAACCTTGCCCATGTACCAGAGGCGCGGATTGAAGGCCTTCTCGCCCGAAAGCTCGGCCCACTTCGACGCATTCAAAGCGAAGATGGTCGAATGTTCCTCAAGATTTTCGAGCAAACGCAAATTGGCCTGCATGAGCAGGCGAGCGACGCCAACCCCGCCCGCAAGATCGAGCATGCCGTGACCTTGATGCAGCGGCGGCAGGATCCATGTCGGCACGAAGATCGTTCGCGCACGATTCTTTGCCGTTACGAGCGTCTTGCAAAAGCTGTCAACCTCCGCGAGGAGGCGGGCTGGATCAGCGGGGCTGCCCGATAAGGCGAGCGCAATATCCTCCAGGACCGCTTCTGGCCGGCTCCACACAACCAGAAAATCCAGCTCCGGGTCGGCGCTGGATGTGGCGGTCGAAAGCAAACTCTGCGCGATTTGCCCGTAGGGGGCGACTTCGCATTTGACTAGAGGGCGCTGATCGTTGTTTTCCAGGTATGAGCCTAGGTTGGAAATATTGAAGTCCGAGATCAACAGGCCTCTCAGGATCTCGTCGGTCATTTGCGTCCCCCCGCAAGCACGCGCCGCCTGGCTAGGCGCTACCGGCTACGTTGCAGATCTCTCGGCCAACTCGGACTTGATGAAATCAGCAAGCGCGCCCACGGATTCAAAAGGGTCTTTCTCGGACGTGTCAGCGTCGGACAGCAACAGACTCCTTCCAAACTGCTGCTGGCAATTTTCCTCGATCATCGCGATGAGATTGACGAAGGCCAGCGAGTCCAGAGCCGCGGCTTCATTCAAAGGAGTATCGACCGTACACGTCAGCTGTTGATCCTGACTCCGTAGTTCATTCAGTCCTCGAATACTATCATAGAGGACTGCGATGATATTTTCTCGGCTGATTTCAATAGGCAAGTCGTGCCCCCGGCAGTCTGTTCAAGACAGAGAGTCGCAGAATGTCAAGCGTTGACAGCCTACCCCCTGGCTAACGGTTTACCCCGTCTTGCAATTTGCCCTCAGGTCGGCGGCGTTGGCAAGCTGTCGGGAGCCTCGGAAGATGAACCGATTTAGGTGGCGCGCGAAGATAGGGCCGCGCGGGAGTTTTGCGCCCTAGGCAGGCGGTTTTGCCTCCTATCAGCAGGCCGGTTGGATGTTAATGCACGGCTAAGTCGGTTCTTTGTCTAAATGATCGCGGAGGAGTGAACGAATCCGCTGACCGCGCTCCCGCATAGCGCCTGGAATCGAACTATTGCTTGTTTGGCGACGGATTGCCGGCGGCCTCCCACCGGCGTCGAGCCGGTCTTGCGTCGCTCCTCGCCGCTCTGCTCATCAAGAAACTGCGCCGCTCACACAACACCGGCCGCAAGGCGCGCCACCCCAGATCAGTTCGATGCGCCAGTGACTTGATCCCAGCAATGCGGAGCGGGCTTTCCAAATCTTGTAAATTCGGAGCATATGAATTTGGCTGAGGAGCCTTCGAGGCCGCCGCGGGCGTTGAGGCAGTCCAATCTGCTGCTGCTTCCGCGGAGACGCCGACGTGATGGAAAATCCATGCTTCCTCTCTGCATCTGCCTCGTCTTCATAGCCTTTCTTTTCCGGATGGATCTCCGACGTCCGGGTCAGCCGTCAGCAGCGTTGTGGGCGCCGTTCGCTTGGATGTTTCTGGCCGGCTCGCGCTACGCATCCTCCTGGCTGAGTCTTAGCCAACCGCTCGGGTCATCGAGTGACTACGCGGAAGGCAGCCCGCTCGATGCTATGGTCTTTTTTAGCCTTATCTTGACTGGTCTCGTGATCCTCTCAAAGAGGAAGGTCAACTGGGAAGAGTTCGCGCGCACCAATATATGGGTATTGATTTATTTCCTATTTTGCCTGTCGAGCTTGCTTTGGGCTGACGAACCGTTCATCCTGTTCAAGCGGTGGATCAAAGATTTGGGTAACCCGATAATGGCGCTTGTTATTCTCACGGAGAATAGACCATATGAAGCGATTGCAGTTTTACTTCGAAGGCTGGCATTTATGTTTCTACCCCTCTCGCTTCTCTTCATTATTTATTTCCCCGGCCTCGGTAGGAGCTACCGCCCGGGCGGGTCACCAATGTATACGGGCATAGGACATCAGAAAAATGACCTGGGAACAATGTGCTTGCTTGCGGGTATCTATGTCATCTGGGAGCTTGCCCGGACACGCGACAAGATGCGGTCGTCCGCGAAAGGCGACTGGATCATCACAGGGATCCTCGGCTTGATGGTAGTTTACCTGCTACGCATGTCAGATAGCCAAACGTCTCTTGTTTGCTTGGTCATCACAGGAATCATCATGGCGCTCGGGCGCATGCCGTTTCTCAAGGGGCATCCAGATAGAATTCTGGGCTTGCTCTTCGGCTCCGCTGCAACATTCTGGGCGCTCGAGGAAACCTTTCATCTCAAGGCGCTTATTTTCGAGTTGCTTAACCGAGATCCAACCTTGACGAACAGAACCGAGGTTTGGGAGATCCTCAAGCTGTATGAGGTGAACGCGTTCGTCGGCGCCGGCTTCATGAGTTTCTGGTCCGGCGCCAGGATGGAAGAGATCTGGAAAGCCACGCAATCAACCTTGATCCAGGCTCATAACGGTTACTTTGAACAATATTTGAACTTGGGTTATGCAGGATTGGCTCTGCTCGGAATGCTGGTTTTGTCCGGCCTGGTGGCCGTTCGTAGGCACATGCAGGAAGATCTGGCCGCAGGCCTTTTGCGCCTCTCGTTTATCATAATAGCACTCTTCTACAATACCACCGAGGCCTCGTTCTATGGCATAAACAACATGTGGCTGCTTCTTTTGCTCGGCTGTCTGGAGGTCCCCCGACCAGCGCCGCGCCGCGTCCTCGCGACGTCGATGAAAACCGAAGCTCGACTACAGCCCCGAAATTTGAACGGCCACGGCCTGCCTTCGCCCGTGAGAACGCGATCGCCTGAAAAGGGTCGGGCGGCGGCGGCAAGGATACGGAATCCGCGACAGCCGAAGCGTTAGAAGCAAGCCTCAGTCCATGCTATGAGACGCGCCGTTAGCTTCACGGCGACGGATGCTCCCGAAGGACGCGCTTGACGTATGACGGACGGAAAGCCACATATCTGCGTATGCATTTGCGCGTTCAAGCGACCGTCGCTGTTGCTCAGGCTGCTCCAGCATTTGGAAAAGCAAGAAACAGGCGGCATATTTTCATACTCGATCGTTGTCGCAGACAATGACGTCGAAATGAGCTCGGGTCGGGTTGTCAGCGATTTTGCCCAGAGAGGCGAAATAAAAACGACATATGTGAGTGAGCCGCGGCAAAACATCGCCTTGGCGCGCAACGCGGCGCTCCGGCATGCTTCCGGAGATTTCATCGCCTTTATCGATGACGATGAGTTTCCAAGAGAGGATTGGCTGAAGGTCATGCTCGAGGCCTGCGAAAAAGACCAAGTGGTCGGTGTGTTGGGTCCAGTTCGCCCCTATTTCGAAATCCAGCCGCCGAAGTGGATTATCGACGGCGGATTTTGCGAGCGCCCGGAGCCGGCGACGGGGAAGGTCATGGGATGGGAGGAGAGCCGCACAGGTAATCTCTTATTTCGACGAAACATCATCGAACGCGCTGAGCAGGTTTTCAACCCAGAGTTCGGCACGGGCGGAGAGGACAAGGATTTCTTCATGCGCATGACGCAGATGGGTCATGTCTTCACATGGTGTAACGAGGGCATTGTATATGAAAGTGTGCCACGGGAGCGCTTAAGTCGTAGCTATTTTCTCAAGCGCGCAATATTGCGTGGAAAAAATATATTGAAGCAACCCGTTGGCAGAGAGCGACTTATAGCGAAATCAATAATTGCGACACCACTGTACTTAGTGATGCTGCCATTCACGCTGCCTTTCGGGCCGCATATATTTATGAAGTATTGCATTAAACTCTGCGATCACGCAGGACGGATCATGGAGATATTGAAACTGAATCCAATTGACGAGAGGTAAATTCGGTGGCGCTCGCGCATTTCGGACGTCCACAGTCCCGAAGGGGTCTTGTGGCGATCGGTTTCGCCGAAGCCTTATCGGCGCCCGAAACGGCTTGGAGTTTGGCGGAGGCAGGCTTTGAAGTCATCGCGTTCTCGAGGAAAGGTCGCCGGACGGCCCTGCGTCACAGCCGTTATGTGACAGTCTTTGAAATCACCGCGCCGGAGTCGGATTGCGCCGCCGCGCTCCGTGAGCTGGCCGCCCTGCTGGACTCGCAGCAAGTTGAATCGGGAGCCGAGTTGGCGCTGCTCCCACTCGATGACGCTTCCGTTTGGTTAAGCTGTCGCGTCCGGCCCGCGTCGCAATGGACTTTGGCTGGAGCGAGCGGCGACTGCGCCGAACTGGCGCTCGACAAGCAGAAACAGATACAGGCGGCCGTGCAAGCTGGGCTCAGAACGCCCGCGACATCATTCGTCTCAGCAGTGGACGAACTCGACCGTTGCGTCCAAGATTATCCAGTCATCGTCAGGCCGGCGTTTGCGGCGAAGGAGTCGAAGGGTCGCTTGCGCAAGGGGCGCAACTGGATTTGTTCGAATGAAGAGGAATTGCAGAAAGTCCGCTCGGACTTGAACGGGGCGCAGTTGTTTATGGTGCAACCTTTTCTCGAAGGAGTGGGAGAAGGCGTCTTTGGTTTTGCGACAGAGCATGGCGTTCTGGCTTGGAGCTGCCACCGCCGCGTGCGGATGATGAATCCGCACGGCTCCGGCTCAAGCGCCTGTAGATCGCAGGAGGTTCCAGAGGAACTCAAGGGGCCGATCACGGCCTTCATCGCCTCATGTGGCTGGCGCGGAATGTTCATGATCGAGTTACTTCGCACCCGCGACGGGCAACGATGGTTTGTCGAATTCAATGGACGCGCATGGGGGAGCATGGCTCTCGCGCGGCGCCAGTTGCTGGAGTATCCGGCGTGGACGGTCGAGTTGGCTTTGAAGCCGCAATTTACGCCTGGAGAACCGGGCCAAAAAACCGAAGGGCTTCTCTGTCGTAATTTGGGAAGAGAATTCGTGCATCTGTTGTTCGTGCTGCGCGGTCCGCAGTCGCGTGCGATCCGAAGCTGGCCCCCATTCTGGTCCACACTGGTCGCTTTTTTCAAAGTCGGTCGTGATACGTCATTCTATAACTGGCGGGCTGACGACTGGCGCGTTTTCGTCTACGACAGTTGGTACACGATATGCGAGCAGCTGTTCAAGTCCGGCTCGGCGCCGTGACATGAAAGGCGGTTCTCGCTCTCGAAGAATCCTTCTCCTCGGGTCGAATGGAGGAAAAGGCGGACTTGCGATTTGCCGAGCTTTCGGCAAAGCCGGACATGAAGTATCCATCCTGCGGCTCTCATCGGAGCGCTCGCCGGCCGAATGGTCGAGATTTTGCCACCGGCCCGTGTATATCGGTGCGCCCGCTGCAAGCGTGTCCGAATATTTGGTCAGACTCACGGGGCTGCTCGACAGCCAAGCATTCGACTATCTCGTTCCAATCGACGACGCCGCCTTTGAGCTCACATATCTCGATGATGCTAGAATCTCGGCCCGAACACGCGTATTGGGCCCATCCCCCGCGGCATACGCGGTGGCGCGCGACCAAGTCGCCACCATGGCGCTACTCGACAGAACTGGGCTGCGCCGACCAGCCGCCATTCTCCTCAAGCGGGGCGAACCCGCGCAACTCCCGGTCTTGCCCTGTTATGTCAGCGCTCGCGTCCCTTGCGCCGTGATTGACGACGAGCTGCAACGCTTCAGCGTTCGCAGAGTGAATACCGTCGAGGCGCTCGACGCAAAACTTCGGGACGATCTGCCGCGTGTGGACGTCGTTCTGCAAGCTCCCACCAGCGGCAGACGCATAGGACTGCACTTCTGCGCCATCGACGGAGAGGTCCTTGGGGCGACTGAAACGCTGAGTCTTCACGAATCGTCGCGTGGAGGCGACTCCTATTGGCAAATCGAGAGCCCGAGCCCCGGGCGGCTCGCGGTTATCCGGGATGTGGCGCGCGAGCTCTCCTGGACAGGATTCCTGAGCATCGAGTGTCGGGAAGAAAGGGAAGGCCTATCGGTTACAAAGCTGGCTTGGTCGCCCAATGACGCAATCGCGCTTTCCCGGTTCGCAGGCGTGGATTTTTACAGCCTTCTTAGGGAGGGCCTTGAAGGAGTTCGCCGCGCCAACATCGCAACTCCCAGCGAGGCTGTCTATTTGCGCGATTTCGGCAAGGACGTTCGCTGGGCGCTAGCACAAGCGGCAAAGCCGCGCGACGCCAGCGCCCTCGGCTCCTGGGTCAAGTCGTTCGCGCAACTCGTGAAAGGCACGGAACGTGTTGACCTCGAGTCGCTAACGGACCCAGCGCAGAGGCTACGCCGGTTGGAATTCTGGACATGCGCCGTTCAAAGGAGGTTGGGATGGCGCGTTTCTTGGGCGGCTCGTCGATGGATGGCTTCGGTCCAAGCCGCGGCGTCCATAGCCCAGGACAGTTCGCTTCTCATCGTCTGTCAGGGCAACATCAACCGCAGCGTCGTGGCGGAATATCTGTTCCGCGCGCGCGGTTGCTCGCGCGTTCAGTCGGCTGGCTTGCTTGCCGTGTCGGGCCGCCGTCCAAGTGCGCACGCGGAAAGATATGTTCAGGAGCGGCTTGGCGTGGACATATCTGGCTTTCGGTCGAGAAGCGTTGACCGCGCGGTAAAGGAGGGGGGTGACTTCAGCTTGGTCGTGTGCTTCGAAAGGCGACAGGCGATCGAGCTCATTCGCCGCTTTCCAAAACTCGAGGATAAGGTGGTCCTTCTCTCCGCGCTCGCCGGCGCGGAAGGAATTCGTCCTGACGTAGCCGATCCACACGGCCAGCCGCCACGGACATATCTTTCCTGCTTCCAACGCATCGACACAATGGTTGAAAAAGCGCCTATCTCCGAGAACTCGATTCCACCACAGATCATTGCGTCAGGCGACTGACGATTTTTGAACGCGGGCTCGGCGAGTCTGCGTCCCTCTCTTGGGGATCAACCGGTGTTTGGGGCAAGGCGGCTCTTCGGGCATGGGCCGCGGAAGCGCTTTGAGGAGCATTGGGACCACACGTGCCACTCCCCGCGTCAGCTCCCTCCCGGCTCGTTGGGCCACGCCTCTGATACCGCTGCAATGTAGGCGTCGCTCATCAGAAAATCATACTCGTTCTGTCGCTCGGGATGCACCATGAGTTCAACCGACGACCCGACTGCGAGAGAGAGCACTTTCTCGAACTTGGCAGGCGCGAGATGGTCGGAGAGCGAGAAAAAATAGTCTGTCGTGCGGTGCCGGCGGGTCAGCCCCCAATCTACAATGTTTCGATAGCAGCGATTGACGAGGCCCTTTTCTCCTCGTTCAAAGGAGAAGCTACGGCGCACTCTGGCTCCCTCAGGCAGAACCCGTTGAATCAACATGTTACTGGCAAGATGAAAATGCTGATGCCCATCGATGTGGGTTGGCGGCCGGTTATACAAGCGACGAAATTCCGCGAGCTGCGCTGCAAACACAAATTCGAATTCTCGATTTAATAAAGGATTGAAAACGAGCAGAGCATACTTGTTTGAGCGTAAGAAGCGGCGAACTCGGTCCTGAGCTGTCCGCAATCTCTCCGGGGCATTTGAACCCGAGAATGACTCCGACAGATTGAGATGCAAACCGACATCGATTCCTGCATCAACAGCGAGAGCCGCAGCCCGCTCGGAATCGACCATGAACACCATGGCGCTCGTCGACGTGATCCTGCGCTCGATATAGCACTCTATCGCCGCATTCGTTGCGGTTTCGGTTCGTCCCAAGTCGTCAGCATTAACGATCAGCATTGCTTTATCAAGATGAGCGAAGCCGGCTAGGGGCTTTGGGAACGCGGCAGTCACGCCTGCTGACGCGCTGCTTGTATCCGTGGCGGCGTCACGCATCCGATTTGCTCGCCACGCAAGAACAGCCAACGCCTTTGGCTTATATACGGTCTTGTCGGTTTTCCCAACTTGAGGCGTCCAGGGATCGCATTAAAGGCGACGATTTCTGCCGCCGTGCGCCATGGCGCTTGAGCCGAGCCTCGCTGGTCGTGCGCGAAGGCCCCCCCAAGCGTCGCCGCCGCCATTGGTGTAAAAGACAGGCGATGAAGAGAAGGCCCATGCTGAGAGGACGCAGGAGGGGGCCACTACCTATTGGATAAAATCTGACGATTGAGTCCCGGGAGGGATTCCCGAGCATTTGCGCGCGTGCGAGTCTGGCGCATGCGCACGGGGATTTCCATCACGGTTTCGGCTGCGGATCGCAAGCGGCTTGAGGCGCTCGTCAAGGATCGCAACGCCGCTCAAAAGCATGCGTGGCGCGCCGAGATCGTCCTTCTCTCGGCGGACGGCGTCGGCACGAACGAGATCATGCGCCGGAGCGGCAAGTCCGGCAAGTCCAAGACTTGCGTCTGGCGCTGGCAAGAACGCTTCATGCAGGAAGGCTTCGACGGCCTTTTGCGGGACAAGACCCGGCCCTCCCGCATCCTGCGGCTCGGCCAGGATGTCGCCGAACACGTCGTGGCTTTGACGCTGCAAGAGCCGCCCGGCGAGGCGACGCATTGGATCGGCGCGATGATGGCCAAGGCTATCGGCGTCTCGCTCAGCTCGGTGCAGCGCATCTGGCGGGCGCATGGGCTCCAGCCGCATCGCGTCCGGCTTTTCAAGCTCTCCAAGGATCCCGAGTTCGTGACCAAGCTGCGCGACGTGGTGGGGCTTTATCTCGACCCGCCAGCGCACGCCATCGTGCTCAGCGTCGACGAAAAGAGCCAAATCCAGGCGCTCGACCGAACCCAACCCGGCCTGCCGCTCAAAAGGGCCGCGCGGGCACGATGACCCACGATTACAAGCGCCACGGAACGACGGACCCTCTTCGCCGCGCTCAACGTGCTCGATGGCACGGTGATCGGGCGCAACATGCAGCGCCATCGGCATCAAGAGTTCCTCCGCTACCTCAACGCCATCGAGGCCGAAGTCCCCGCGGGCAAGGTCGTGCACGTGATCCTCGACAATTACGCCGCCCACAAGCATCCGAAGGTGCGACAATGGCTCGCGCGCCATGGACGTTTCACTTTCCACTTCACGCCGACCCCGTGCTCCCGGCTCAACGCCGTCGAGGGGTTCTTCGCCAAGCTCACGAAGCGGCGCTTGAAGCGCGGGGTCTTCCGCTCGGTCGCAGACCTCCAGGCCGCCATCAATCGCTTCCTCGGCGAACACAGCGGAGACGCGAAGCCCTTCACATGGACCGCCGATCCAGACAAAATCATCGCCGCCGTCAGAAGCGGGCGCCAAGCGTTGGATTCAATCCACTAGCTCCCAACGGCCCTTTTGATCGGAAAATACGAAGATCGCTGGAATCGGAATATTCAACAAAAGCGATTCAATAAATCGAGTTTTCTGAGTTTGATTCCACCGAAACAGCCGCTGATATTCGGCTTGGATGATGAGTTCTTTCTTTTCGTAAAGACTCACTAACTCCCCGAACGAAATATCATATCCGTCTCGAAAATTCGCTTCCGAGCGGCGGAGACTTCATCTACAATCGACATCAACCCCTCATAGCTTACGATTCCAATAGAGGATGCCGGGTTGAGACAACCCCTTTTGACGAGGCTTTCGGGATAATTTTGATGAGAAAGCATTCTGCACGTCGGTTCACTATGGGCGTTCCTGCGGTGCGCGGCGTTCCGTGGCCTGGCGAGATAATGCTTTGCCTCACAGCGAGCGGCGAAGCTTGCGCCCTTTGGCGGAAGCGCCCGTGGTTTTCGAGGCGTTGGGTCGCACTTAACCCAGGTCCCTGATTCCGCTGGGGCAACGGCGTGTGCATGGGCGATTGCCGCAACGTCGTCATTGACACAGCTCAGAGAGGCAAGGGCCGGTGTCGCTGCACGCGTGACGCCCCACATCTCACGCAATCCCCGTCTTGCGAACCCAGGAGACCCGATGAACGCTCCCCGCAACCCTAAGGAAACGCCCATACCCTGCGCCGTGATCCGCGCGGCGGAAAACACCACGGGTAAGCAAGGGCTCACCTTCAAGCCCGGCATTTCGGCGCAAAGCGTCGGCGCCACGGGCGTCTATCTCGAGCTGCTTACGATTCCGCCGGGAGGCCGGGCCAAGGCGCATAAGCATGTCTCGCATGAGACGGCGATCTACATGATCTCGGGGGAAGCCACGACCTATTGGGGCGAGCGGCTCGAGAACAAGGCCGAGACCCGCGCCGGCGACTTTGTCTATATCGGCGCCAATGTCCCGCATCTTCCCGTCAATACAGGAAGCGAGCCGGCGGTGGCCGTCGTCGCGCGCACGGACCCCAATGAACAGGAGAGCGTCGAGCTCCTGCCGCATCTTGACGCGCTCGTTCTTTGAGACGCTGGTTGGCGATAATCAGACAATTCCTTCGGCGAGCGCCAGGACCACGGGCCAGCCGACTCCTCCCGAAGGATCGAGCCTCGCCAAATGAGAGAGATTGGCGAGCGCCGTCTCTCGGTTGCCGCGCTTCAATTCGATGAAGCTCAGCGCCTTGAGCGTGAAGACGGCGAACCGGCCCGGGCCTTTCAAGGCCTCCGCCTCCGGCCACTCGCCGGGATCCAGGCTCCAGCCGGCTTGCCGCGCCGCCTCCTCCATGCCCAGCCGCGCCATCGCCGCGGCGGCGTCGAACTGGCCCGCGCGGGTCTGCACCTTGTAGAGACAGTAGTAGACGGGGAGCGCGTCGGGGGCGACCGCCAGCGCGTCGCGGAACAATCGATCCGCGTGCTCGCGGTCGCGCCGCTGCGCCATAACGCCCTGCCGCAATAGATCCTCGACTTCCGCCGGCAAGTCGCCGAAGCAGATGCTCGTGGGCTCGTTCAGGACGAGTTCTCTCAAATCTTCCATGGTTTTCGTCGAGCAAATTTGACGCCACGGCGGCGGCCCGCGGTGCGTCGCAGTGTCGCTTAGGCGACAGCGGCCAGGCTGGAGCCGTTCCAATGTCACGATTGGGACAGCGGGCGCTCGAGGCCTGATTAGTCTCATTTTTTCAGATAATTACAATGTTTCGCACCCATGGCACGCTTGTTGCGACATCCCTGCCAAACAGTTCGCGCCTCGATGCGAGGCCTCGGGCTCCCGGTCCATCCCCAGGGGCCTATCGCAACGGCTCAAGAAGCCCAAACGCGAGGGATTTAGCCATGGACGATTCATACGGGTTCGACCTGGTCGCCGCCGAACCGCTCGACGACGTCATGCAGAAGATTGCAGAGCACAAGGGTTGTGGCACGTCGAGCGGCAGCGGCAAGGCGAGCTGCGGCTCGAGCGACGGCCCCGAGGACATGGCTCCCGAGATTTGGGAGAAGGTCAAGAACCATCCCTGCTACAGCGAGGAAGCGCACCACCATTATGCGCGCATGCATGTCGCCGTGGCGCCCGCCTGCAACATCCAGTGCAATTACTGCAATCGCAAATATGATTGCGCCAATGAATCGCGGCCCGGCGTCGTCTCGGAGAAGCTGTCTCCTGAGCAGGCCGCCAAGAAGGTGCTCGCGGTCGCCTCGACCATTCCGCAGATGACGGTGCTCGGCATCGCCGGTCCCGGCGATCCGCTCGCCAATCCCGCGAAGACCTTCAAAACCTTCGAGCTGATCTCGAAGACCGCGCCGGACATCAAGCTCTGTCTCTCGACGAACGGTCTGGCGCTCCCCGATCACGTCGATACGATCGCCAAGTTCAACGTCGACCACGTGACGATCACCGTCAACATGACCGATCCGGAAGTGGGCGCCGAGATTTATCCCTGGATCTTCTGGAAGCACAAGCGCGTCACCGGCAAGGAGGCCGCGAAGATCCTGACCGATCGGCAGATGCAAGGGCTCGAGATGCTCACCGAGCGCGGCATCCTTTGCAAGGTCAACTCCGTGATGATCCCGGGGATCAACGACCAGCATCTCGTCGAGGTCAACAAGGCGGTGAAGTCGCGCGGCGCCTTCCTGCACAACATCATGCCGCTCATCTCGGCTCCCGAGCACGGCACCGTCTTCGGCCTCAACGGCCAGCGCGGTCCGAGCGCCCAGGAGCTCAAGGCGCTGCAGGATTCTTGTGAAGGCGAGATGAACATGATGCGTCACTGTCGCCAGTGCCGCGCCGACGCCGTGGGTCTGTTGGGCGAGGATCGCTCGGCCGAGTTCACGACCGAAAAGATCATGGAAATGGACGTCACCTACGACCTCAAGTCGCGCCAGGAATATCAAAGCGCGGTCGAGGAGCAGCGGCAGGCGAAGGTCGCCGCGCGCGAGGCCGAGCTGGCGACGCTCAAGGGCGCCGAGGCGAGCGACATCAAGGTTCTCGTGGCCGTCGCGACGAAGGGCCAGGGGCAGATCAACGAGCACTTCGGCCACGCCAAGGAGTTCCAGATCTATGAGCTCAGCACGGGGGGCGCGAAATTCGTCGGACACCGACGCGTCGATCTCTACTGCCAGGGTGGCTATGGCGACGAGGACAGCCTCGAGACGGTCATTCGCGCGATCAACGACTGCGTGGCGGTGTTCGTCGCCAAGATCGGCGGTTGCCCGAAGAATGATCTGATCAAGGCCGGCATCGAGCCCGTCGATCAATACGCCTACGAGTTCATCGAGCAGTCGGCGATCATCTACTTCAAGGAATATCTCGAACGCGTGAAAAGCGGCGAGATAGAGCACGTCCAGCGCGGCGACGCGCAGATCCGGCAGGGCGCGCTCATCGAAGCATAGGAAATCTCCCCCTCCATCTGCCGATGGAGGGGGAGTCTTCCAGCCAAATGGCAACAAGGAGTTCGAGAATGGCCTACAAGATCGTCGCCTCGCAGTGCACCTCCTGTTCCGCGTGCGAGGCGGAATGCCCGAACGTGGCGATCTCCGAGAAGAACGGCACCTTCGTCATCAATCCGAAGAAGTGCACCGAGTGCATCGGCCACTTCGACATCCCGCAATGCGTCGCGGTCTGCCCGGTGGACAACACCTGCATCATCGACACTTCTTATCCGCGCTATCAGGCGCCGGGAGCGTAAGATGAACATATCGATCACTCCGGCGGCCGAGAAATTCGTCGCACGTCTCCTGAGATTTGACGGCGGCCCGGGCTACGGCCTGCGCCTGCTCGTTTCGCCCGGCGGCTGCTCCGGCATGTCGTCCGAATTCAGCGTCGCGCCGAAGCCCGCCGAGGGCGAGGCCGCCGTCAAGGTTGGGGGCGTGACGCTGTTCCTGCCGGCGCAGAGCCGTCTTCTGCTCGATGGCGTCACGATTGATTTCAACGAGACGCCGACCTCGAGCGGTTTCGTTTTCATCGATCCGAAGGCGAAATCCTGCGCGTGCTCCACCACTGAGGCGAGCGCGCCGGAATCGGCTTCGGCCTGAGACGGCCTGATTCCGGCCGTTCCTTCGGCTGCGGAGGATGGTGATGACGCTCGCAGGCGTCGAAGAGTTGGATGATGTGCTGGCTTCCCCCGTCTTCGGGGGAGGCTTGCCGCCAAGCGCTGAGCGTCTGCTGAAGGAAGCGGGCGAGCGTTATGAGCGCGCGGAAGAGTCGCTCGCTCTGCTGCGCGAGGCGAGAAAAATCGCCGGCGACCATTTCGCCGTGCTCATTGGGCTCTATCGCTTCTTTTTCTACAAAGGGCGCCTTTCGGAAGCGCGTGACGTGGCGGAAACCTGCCTTCTGCGCGCCGCTATCGAAAACTCGCTGCCTCTCGATTGGCGGAACGTGCAGCGTGGCGATGCGGCCTTCGATTCTTACGACGCGCCGCTCGCGCGCTTCTATGTGTTCGTGCTCAAGGGCTACGCCTATCTCAATATGCGTCTCGGCGATCTCGAAGAGGGGCGCGTGGCGATCGCCAAGCTTCTCGAGCTCGACCCCGGCGACAAGGTCGGCGCGCGCCTTCTCCTCGACGTGCTCGAGCGGCGGGAGGCCGGCGATGACGAATGAGGGTTTCAACGACGAGATCGACGAGGCGATCGACTGGCTCGGCGAACCTGTCGTCTGCGAAAGTTGCCCCCACGCCGAGTTGCGCAGAGCCGGCAAGTGTCAGCCCTTGCGCGCTTGCGTCTTCGATCGCTATGCGCGCCGCATCGACCGCTTCTTCGACTGGAATCCCGAGCTCGGCTCGAGCTATGTGAAGCATCCCTATTTCGAGGTCCGCGCTTGCGCCGCCAAGACTGCGGAGGTCTTTCACCTGCCGGCGCTGCTGGAAGACCCGGAGGAGGCAGTGCGGTGGAGCGCGGCGCGCCGTCTTCCGAAGCGCTTTCTTCTCAAGCTGCGGCAGGATCCGCATCGCGAGGTGCGCATACGCGTCGCGCAGCGCCTCGATCCTGACGATCTGCCCGCTATGATGTACGACGCCGACTACGCCGTTCGGCAGATCGTCGCCCGGCGCGTCTCCGCGCCTCATCTGGTGGGAATGATCGCCGATCCCGACGTCGAGGTGCGGCGTGTCGTGGCCCAGCGCATTCCTTCGTCGGGCCTTGCGGCGATGGCGGGAGATGAGGACGCAGCGGTGCGAGCGGAGGCGGCGCAGCGGCTCGAGCCCTTGGCGCTTGCCGCGCTCGTCGCGGATCCGGATTGGCGCGTTCGCTACGAAGTGGCTCGACGGGCGCCGGAAGCAACCGTCGAGAAACTTCTCGAGGACCTCGATCCGATCGTGCGCGAGACCGCGCGAGAGCGTCAGCCCGGTCGGGCGGGCAAAACGATCTTGAACCTTACGGCAGCGGAGAAGAACCGATGACCAACATCAGTCGCGACAGCGAAGTCGTCGAGCTCAACGATCCACCTTCCTTCGATTTTGGCGAGAAGGTGCGCGCGAAGAGAACCGTGCGAAACGATGGGACTTACGCGGGTAAGGAGATCGGCGACATCTTGGTCAAGAAGGGCGACGAAGGCTACGTCGTCTCCATCGGCACCTTCCTGCAGCAGTTCTACATCTACGGCGTGGAATTTCCTTCGACGGGCAATCGCGTCGGCATGAAGCGAAAGGAGCTCGACGCAATCGAGCGCATGGAGGAGACTCTACAATGAGCGACGACGCGCAACCGAAATTTCACTGGGGAAGAAAAGTGCGGGCGGTCGTCGATCTCTTCAACGACGGAAGCTATCCCGATCTCGAGCCCGAGGCGTTGCTGGCGTCCGCGGGCGAGGCTGGCGAGGTCGTGCAAGTCGGAGCTCATGTCGAAACGAAGACCACCGTCTATATGGTGGAATTCGAAAACAAGCGCGTCGTCGGCTGTCTCGAGGAAGAGATTGAAGCGGCATGATGTGTTATGTGTGCCGAAGCGCCCTGTTGGCGCGGCCAAGCCGAAAGGACAAAACTTGAAAGTCATGATCCGCAGGAACGCCGAAGGAGTCCTCTCTCTCTATGTGCCGAAAAAGGACCTGGAGGAGCCGATCGTTGAGCAAGAGAACGCCGATCTCTGGGGCGGTTCCGTAACATTGGCCAATGGGTGGGTGCTGCAGCTTCCCGAGATGCCGAGCGGCACGAACTTGCCGATCACCGTCGAAGCGAAGCGGCTGAGTGGCGACTGAGATGGCGATCTCCGCAGATCTCATGGAGAAGATCAACTCGGTGCTCGCGCAAGCGAGCGCCGACGGCCCCACGCTCGCGCGCTTGCGCGGTCTCGCCCAAGGGATCACCGCGACGCGCTGCGATGCGAGCGATCTTGCGGATGATCTGCCCTTCCGCAGCTATGAGCGCTGCACGCTGTATCTGCTCGATGGGCGCGACCATTGCATGAGGATCACCGACGACCCGACAGCCGCGACCGGCCTTGTCGTCGTCGCGAAAGGGTGAGCGATATGGAGACGACCTTCCTTCCTCTTAGTGATCCGGATCTGTTGGCGGCCGATATCGAGGCCGTTTGCGACGTGCTCAACTCGCAGACGCTTTCCGCAGGTCCCGTGGTCGAAACCTTCGAGAAGGAATTTGCCGCCTATCTCGGTCGCAAGCACGCCATAGCGCTGTCGAGCGGAACGGTCGGTCTCCTGCTCGCGCTGCGCGCCAAGGGGATCGGGCCGGGCGACGAAGTCGTCGTGTCGAGCCATTCCTTTCGAGAGATCGCACATGCGATCGCGCTCGTCGGCGCGCGTCCCGTTTTCGCCGACATCGACTATTGGGCGGGGACGCTCGCGCCCGACAAGGCGAAAGCCAAGCTGACCGAACGCACGCGCGCGATCGTCGCGGGCAACACGAATGGACATCCTGCGCCCTGGGAGCCGCTGCGAGAGCTCGCCAATGAGGCCGGGATCGCGCTGATCGAGGATTCGACGGAAGCCATAGGCTCTGTCTACAAGGGAAAGCTCGTCGGAACCTTTGGCGATTGCGCCATCTTCGATTTTTCGCAGCCCGGCGCCCTGGTTTGCGGAGAGGGTGGGATGGTCGTCACCGACGACGACGAGCTCGCGACGCAGTTGCGCAGCCTGCGCAGCCATCGCGTCGAGGAGCGCGCGTCGGTGGTGCTGAGCGCGGTGCCGCCGCTGCAGGCGTCGATGAGCGACATCTCCGCCGCCCTGGCGCTCGCCCAGCTGCGGCGCATCGAGCTGCTGCTTGCCCGGCGCAAGCGCGTCGAGCGCTGGTACTATGAATATGTAAAGTCCTTCGAGGGCGTGAAAGACCCCTATATCGCGCCGGAGGTCGACCAGGTCTATTGGTTCCTCTACGTCGTTCACCTCGGCACGCGCTTCACGCGCTCGTCGCGGGACGCGATCGTCGACGATCTTCGCACAGAGAAGATCGGGGCCTGCGCCTATTCGCAGCCCCTCCATCTTCAGCGCTACTACTTCGATCTCGGCTGTCGCAAGGGCGATCTCTTCGTGACGGAGAAGGTCGCGGAGCGAGCCGTCGCGCTGCCGTTGCACGCGCATCTCACAGAGAATCAAGTCGCGTTCATCGTCGGCACGATCAAGGACGCCTCGATCAACCTCGGCGCCGGCGCGGCAATCTATCTCTGAGATTTGGCCCGGATTTTGCCCCTGTGCGTGAAGGCGGCCACTTTACACGCAAAGGAGCATAAACATGCCGACACTGACAGTGCTTCCCTCCGGCAAGACCGCGGAGGTCGAGCCCGGAACGAGTTTGCTCGACGCCATTCTCGCATTGGGAGAGAAGATCGTCAGCAAATGCGGTGGCGAGGCGAAGTGTGGCGAATGCCATGTATTCGTTCAGGAAGGCCGCAAGAGCCTCTCAAAGATGCAGCGCCTGGAGAATGAAAAGCTCGACACGATTCCCGGCGTCGGCTCCAAGTCGCGGCTGGCGTGTCAAACTTCGTTCGGAACCGAGAACGTGACGGTCGAGCTGCTCGGTTTCGGTTCGGGTTTGTAACATCTCTGACAAGCAAAGGAGAACGTCATGACAACAAGCAGTCTCATCCACGTACGCTTCGCTCCGGACGGAACCGTCTTCGAGATCGGAGAGCGTCCCGATGGCCTGACCCCGGAGCAATGGTTCAGCCGCCTGAGCGAGAAATGCGGAACGCAGTTCCAGGCGCTCTCCGGTGGTCGCGGGCTTTTCCGCATCGACCCGGAGACGGTGCAGGCGCTGAAGGCGAGTGCCGCTCATTAGCGCGCTTTCCGCTCGAACGATTCCGTTCGGGCGATAAGAAATCGCGCCGGAGCGAAATTGGGGCGAATTCTGATCGCAAAAGTCTGTCAACTTTTGCGGAATTCGCTCTAAGGGCCGCGCGATCATCTCGAGGAGAAGTCGATGCTAGGCGAAATCAGCGCCGCCTTTGAGCGGGGCGAGGTCATCCCTTATCTCGGCCCCGGCGTCTTGAAGCTGACGCAAGGCGCGATTCCGGAATCGCCGGAAGCGCTCGTCGCGCATCTGACGAGCGCCGCGACCGTACCGCACAAGATCCGCAACAATCTCACGGCTGCGGCGCAATACATCGAAAACTTCAAGCATCGCAAAACGCTCGTGGCGGCGATGAACAAGGCCTTCGCGCCTTCGGCCGAGCCGTCGGTTTTGCACGACTGGCTCGCCAAGCAGGACAAGTTGCCGCTCCTCGTCAATGTCTGGTACGACGACCTCCCGCAGAAGGCGTTCCAGAAGCGTAAAGACTGGGGTCTCGTGCAGGGCGTGAGTCAGGCCGAGCATTGGGGCGAATGGGTCCACTGGTTCTCCGCCGATGGAGAGCGCATTCCGGGCAAGCCCTTCCAGCGGGACGAATCCGGCGCGAAGGCTCCGGCCGAGGCTCCCGAAGGAACGCTGGGCTGGCGCACGCTGATCTATGAGCCGATCGGTTCGCTCGCGCCGGCGGCGAACTACATCGTCTCGGACTCTGACTATGTCGAAGTCCTGACAGAGATCGACATCCAGACGCCCATTCCGGACACGGTGCAGACCTTGCGCAAGGGGCGCAACTTCTTGTTCCTCGGCTGCCGTTTCGCCACGCAGATCGAGCGTAGCTATGCGAGACAGATCATGAAGCGCTCCTCCGAGCGCCATTGGGCGGTGGTCGAAGGTCCCGTGACCAAGAACGAGGAAAAATTCTTCGCCGAGCAGAACATCACGCGGATCGACGCCCCGCTGCGGGACTTCGTCGCGGAGCTGACGGGCGCCAAGGTGCTTGCAGAAGCGGTCTAGCGCCGGCTGGATATCCACATGAAACGCGCTCCGCCTCTCACCGGTTGGGCGCGTTTCTTTCGAAACACCGCGTCGCGCTATAGGGGACAGGCTCTTGGACGAACTCCCTCAAGTCTTCAAATATCACGTCTTCGCATGCTTCCAGCAGCGGCCGCCCGGACATCCGCGCGGCAGTTGCATGGGATCGGGCGCCAAGCCGCTCTGGGATCGGTTGATGGGCAAGCTCAACACGACGCCGATGCCGGAAGTGTCGATCGTCGCGACCGGCTGCCTCGGGTTTTGCCGCGCGGGGCCGCTGATGGTCGTCTATCCGCAGGGCGTTTGGTACACGCCGCGCACGGAAGCCGACATCGATGAAATCATCCAGTCGCATTTCGTCGAGGGCAAGCTCGTCGAGCGGCTGGCGATCGTGCCGAGTCCTTAGCGTCGAGCTGCGGCACGAGCTGAGTCCCAGAGTTGCTCGGTTCCAGCGGCGCCAGAGAGTCGCCATCCGCCTCTATCTCTGATTGAACTGCGACAGAACCTTCGAAGAAAGCCGACTGCTCAGCGATTTCCGGACTCACGGAGAAGCTCAGCGGGAGCTGAGATCGGCGGAGCGCTCGCACTAGATAACGCTGCGTTCAGGCGGAACCGCCTGAACGCAAAATAGTGATCGCTTCTAAGCTTTAAAGCGCGCATTGCTGCGAGACACGCGTTTCCACCTTTTCGCAACGCGCTATATTCAGTCGGCTGGCCGTATGTTGATTTTGGCCGTTCCCTTGTTGTTATCATAGGTATGCCGTATCCATCCGCGATCGATTCCTCCAATTGGAAGTATCCCCGAATAGGCATCGTTGACGAAGACAAACAGCTCACCATCGCCAGGGGACTTGAAGCGCATGTGGATCTTCCGGCGAGGATCGCGGGTCGAGAAAGGCGTCATCGGCTCCGCGGGGAATTCGGTCAGGCCGCCTAAACCAACGCGGAAAATCGGCTTGAACCACTCCTCGCTCAGTACCCTGCGCCACGCCGGTGCAACCAGCGTATAAAATGCCTGCGCGCCTCCGCTGAGCTCGTGCCACTGCAAACCGCCCAGATCGGCTGGGTGGTCCTTGTCAAACCAGTCGTCGGCAATCTCGATGTCGGCGTCGTAGTACCGTCCCCGCTCCAAAGCAAAGCCACTCGCATTGCAAGGATTTGCGGTGCTCATAGTGAAAACCTCGGGTTTGGTAAGGGCGGGCACGCTGTTTCCATGCCCCTTGCACACCGCGCCGAATACCGATCCCACTTGAAACGCTCCTCGGTCCAGGATGGCCGGCAATACCAACAAGAGCACGGCCACCGTGATAAGCTTCGGCACGACGCCCATCACGATGTTGTCCCAAAAGCGCACTAGCGGCCCGTTTGTAGCAATTTTGGTGGCGAGCGGATCGAAGATCTTCCTTGCTGCTGCGGACTGGGGCATCGCTACCGTAAAACTCGACCAGGCGCTGCGCGAGCGATCGCCGATCAGAGTTCGCAGTTTTCCGCCCCATCTGAAAGAGGCCAAGCATATCACTACGAGAAGAAAGGCGATGATCGGATGCGCTTTCCATGCGTTGATCCAAGGCGCAACCCAGGATGACGCCCACGTCGGGAGCAAATCGCCGATAGCGCCAAAAAAGGCAATCATCAACTCGACCGAGCCCTTGAGCGCCGCGGACACCTCTTGACCGGCGTCGTCGGGTAACCGGGAAATCAGTCCCGCGAGCCACTTTGGCAGCTCCGGTTCTTGTGGATCACTTCCCAGGAGTGGAAGAATCGCAAGGAGGATGAGCGGCCATATCGTGGTTTGATAGACAACTCGACGCCAGAATACCGCTGCATCGACAAGCTCTCTCTGAGTTGGCGATGGGGGATCGAGAGCTTTAACTGCTTCGTCGAGTGGCGAAGAGCCCTCAATCGCTCTGGCTCGCGTCTCTCTGGTGACACCAAAATCCACAGTGTGAGCAAGTCGGTTTTTCGAGTCGACGACGCCGATCTTCCCTCCAAGCGCGATAGGAGCGTATGCGTCGTAAGCAGCCGCGAGGCGGAAGATCACGCTTTCGTGAACGAGTGGCAGCGCATCGAGGCTGGGATCAATGTTCGCGTGCTTCCGCGAATATCCAGCTGGGGGCTGCAGGCTTCCGGCGATGTCGCGCGGTTTGTATCGATACAGACCATTGAAACCTGCACGTGAATCATAAAGCTTACCGAAGGCGGTGGCTTTGAGCGCGATGTCTTGGACTGCCGAGGGACGGCAGACGATGCTCCCGCTCGCTATCGCTTCAGACAAGATCCAGTTCAAGGGCTCGTAGGCCAGCGAGTTGTCCGGATAGCCGCCGCCGACGTTCGCATGAACACCCGCAAACCAAAGCTGAATGCTGCGCTGTGCGACTAGACGCCAAGCTTCCTCTTCTGTCTTCCCCTTTTCCCGGACCCAGAGACTCCCGCTTCAGGCGCTCTGACGCCCGATCGAGCGCGTCGTGAAACGCGATTGGCGTGAACGCGTCGCGCTCGTCATCGATGCAGAGGGCGTGTCGTATGCGCTTTACGCAGGAACAGATGGAAAAATCCGCGAAAGTGAGAGGAATAATGTAGTTGTCGATAGCGACCCGGAACTCTTCCAGCGGCATTCCGTAGGCGCCCACCGTGTCCCATAAGCCAACGAATTCAAAGCCTACCTGTGGCGTTCCAACCCGGACGCCAGGGGTCCCGATTGCCGGAATGTTGACACTGCTATCGTAGGCTCTATTGCGTCTGGCGTCGACAAACGCTCGCGCTTTAGCGCCGTAGTGTCTGCACGCTTCCACGAGCGGATTCTTACTCTTGAACGCCTTCAGTCGAAAGGATGCATAGGCCCCCGGCGGGCGGCGTATTCGAGCGCCTGGTCGGTCTTGTGCTTCAGCAATCCCTCGGACTGCACGAGTCCCACCAAGACGCGTATGGTGAACGCCCCGCGACTGAAGCCGAAGCAGGCGATTGTCGGGAGAAGCTCTGGCGGAATGGCAGGCCCGTGGATCTTTTCCAATTCCAGGATTTCGTCGTGATATTGGCGCGAAAGAAATTTATAGATATCAAGGACATTGCGCTTCAACCCGATACCAACGGCACCGGTGATGGCGGCCAGATATTCGTTTGATGAGGTGCCTACGCCGTCGTCATAAAAAGTTATTTGGTTGTGTTGCGGCGACAGATCCAGCGCGTCATAAATGCGCCAGACGTTCGTCTTAAAGGGGGAAGAGGCGCTATTGCCGGTCCCGTCCGAAAAAAGGACGATTCTTTTTACCATGGCTATGTGACTCCATAGGGCTCGAAAAAGGGATCCGCAGAAGGACGCAGGTTAGAGGGTTGATTATCTTCTCTTCGGAATTTTTCGCAAGGATCTAGCTGCCCCGAGCCAAATTCGGCGCGTGACGCAAACCTACCTTGGGACGGTAGCCCGGCCCTCAAGTCCGCGCTTGCCTGCCTCTGGGGTGTCTTTGTCCGCTTTAGTTCAAGTCAAGCAGACTCTTTGAGCCGGCCGAGCAGGAGGTCCGCCTTCCGACGCACGACTTCGATGCGCAGCGGCTTGATCGCGACGCTGTCCGCGCCCGCAGCCATGCACTGCTTGGCGAGATCAACCCCGCCGGGCTCCAGCACCACGACGATCTTGGGACCCCGCAGCCGCTCGCGGACCTCGCCATAAAGAGAGGGGCCAAGGCGTCGCATCAGCGCCTCTGAAACGAAGACGAGGTCCGGCGGCCAATCGACGGCTTTCTCGTAAGCCCATTCGAGGCTGGGCGCTTCGTGGGTTTCGTTCTCGTCATGCAGCATGAATTGCATCGCCGCGCGGATGATCTCGTCCTCGTCGATCACGAAGATTCGCTTGTTATCGACGGCCTTGTTGCTCTCGACGCCAATCTGCATTCGATCCCCCGATTTTGCGCCATCCCGAAGCAAAGGCCGTGCCTTAGAATTCGGCGCCTCGGAGAATCGTTCGCTTCCTCCCAACCTTGTCGGCTTTGAAACAGTGGAAAGAGCAGGCCGAAAAATCAAATAGTATCTGTTTTATCAGATATTTAAGATCTGGCACGCCCCTTGCTCACTGTTACGTGCAAGGCGAAATGCCGTCGCCCGCTTTTTGTGAAGCAACAGGCGAAGTGGCGGCGCGACGCCGGGCTAGGTCGGAAAAGAAATCGACGTCGGCCTGCGCTTCGCACGCGCCGATCTGAAACAAAGTCAACCAATCCAGGAGATACCAATGGCGTCGTTAAGACAGATCGCATTTTACGGCAAGGGGGGCATCGGCAAGTCGACGACTTCGCAGAACACCCTCGCCGCGCTCGCCGAGATGGGTCAGAAGATCCTCATCGTCGGCTGCGACCCCAAGGCGGATTCGACCCGCCTCATCCTGCACGCCAAGGCGCAGGACACCATCCTCTCGCTCGCGGCGGAAGCCGGCAGCGTCGAGGACCTCGAGATCGAGGACGTGATGAAGGTCGGCTTCAACGACATTCGCTGCGTCGAGTCGGGCGGACCGGAGCCGGGCGTCGGCTGCGCTGGTCGCGGCGTCATCACCTCGATCAACTTCCTCGAGGAGAACGGCGCTTATGAAGGCGTGGACTATGTGTCCTACGACGTTCTCGGCGACGTGGTCTGCGGCGGTTTCGCCATGCCGATCCGTGAGAACAAGGCGCAGGAAATCTACATCGTCATGTCCGGCGAGATGATGGCCATGTATGCGGCCAACAACATCTCCAAGGGCATTCTGAAATACGCCAACTCCGGCGGCGTGCGCCTGGGCGGGCTGGTCTGCAACGAGCGCCAGACCGACAAGGAGCTCGAGCTGGCGGAGTCTCTCGCCAAGAAGCTCGGCACTCAGCTCATCTACTTCGTGCCGCGCGACAATATCGTCCAGCACGCCGAGCTGCGCCGCATGACGGTCATCGAATTCGCGCCGGAGTCCAAGCAGGCTGAGCACTACCGCAACCTCGCCCAGCGAGTTCACGGCAACGTCGGCCAGGGCAAGATCCCGACGCCGATCACCATGGACGAGCTCGAGGACCTGCTCATGGAGCACGGCATCATGAAGGCGATCGACGAGTCCGAGGTCGGCAAGAGCGCCGCGGAGCTCGGCATCCAGGCCGTCGCGTAATCACCGTCAACCCTCCGCCCGGCAGGCTTTTGCCGCCGGGCGGTGTCCAAACCCAACGAAAAAGGCAGCGACATGAGCGTGGCAGCCCCCGAAACCATCGCCGAGATCAAGGCGAGAAATAAGGAGCTCGTGCAAGAGGTCCTTAAAGTTTATCCCGAAAAGACCGCGAAGCGTCGCGCCAAGCACCTCAACCTCTTCGAGGACGGTAAGCCTGATTGCGGCGTTAAGTCGAACATCAAATCCATCCCGGGCGTGATGACGATCCGCGGTTGCGCCTACGCCGGCTCGAAAGGCGTGGTGTGGGGCCCGATCAAGGACATGATCCACATCAGCCATGGCCCGGTGGGCTGCGGCCAGTATTCCTGGGCCTCGCGCCGCAACTATTACATCGGCACGACCGGCGTCGACACCTTCGGCACGATGCAGTTCACCTCCGACTTCCAGGAGAAGGACATCGTGTTCGGCGGCGACAAGAAGCTCGCCAAGCTGATTGACGAGATTCAGGACCTGTTCCCGCTGAACAAGGGCATCTCGGTGCAGTCCGAGTGTCCGATTGGTCTCATCGGCGACGACATCGAGGCCGTTTCCAAGGCGAAGTCCAAGGAATACGAAGGCAAGACGATCGTCCCGGTGCGTTGCGAAGGCTTCCGCGGCGTGTCGCAGTCGCTCGGTCACCACATCGCTAACGACGCGATCCGTGACTGGGTGTTCGACAAGATGGAAGGCAAGCCGGCTCGCTTCGAGTCGACGCCCTATGACGTCGCGATCATCGGCGACTACAACATCGGTGGCGACGCCTGGTCTTCGCGCATCCTGCTCGAGGAAATCGGCCTGCGCGTCGTTGCGCAATGGTCGGGCGACGGCACGATCGCCGAGCTCGAGGCGACCCCGCGCGCCAAGCTGAATGTCCTTCACTGCTACCGCTCGATGAACTACATCTCGCGGCACATGGAAGAGAAGTACGGCACGCCGTGGGTCGAGTACAACTTCTTCGGGCCCTCGAAGATCGCCGAGTCGCTGCGCAAGATCGCCAGCCACTTCGACGATACGATCAAGGCGAACGCCGAGAAGATCATCGCCAAATATCAACCCCTCTGCGACGCGGTCATCGCCAAATACCGTCCGCGCCTCGAGGGCAAGAAGGTGATGCTCTACGTCGGCGGCCTGCGTCCGCGTCACGTGATCGGCGCTTACGAAGACCTCGGCATGGAGATCGTCGGCACGGGCTATGAGTTCGCCCACAACGACGATTATCAGCGCACCACCCACTATGTGAAGGATGGCACGCTGATCTACGACGACGTCACGGGCTATGAGTTCGAGAAGTTCGTCGAAAAGATCCAGCCCGATCTCGTCGGCTCCGGCATCAAGGAAAAGTACGTCTTCCAGAAGATGGGCGTACCGTTCCGTCAGATGCACAGCTGGGACTATTCGGGTCCCTATCACGGCTACGACGGCTTCGCGATCTTCGCGCGCGACATGGACATGGCGATCAACTCGCCGGTCTGGAAAATGGCCAAGGCCCCTTGGGCCGCCTGACTCACCCGCTGAGTCTGCTCCCTCCCCCCGGAGGCCCGTCGCTAGCGACGGGCCCCCAAAAAGAACGCCCTTTGGGGGAGGGCTAGGGTGGCGGGTTGATCGACCGCATCGCGCTCGTGCGACCCGCTTCCCCAGCCCCTCCCTAAGCGGCGGAGGGGAGCAGCTTCCGCCTCGCAACCACAACGGGGAATGACATGCCTCAGAATGCTGACAACGTACTCGACCACTTCAATCTATTCCGCCAGCCGGAATACAAGGAGATGTTCGAGAACAAGAAGAAGAACTTCGAGAATCCGGTCGCTGACACGGAGCTCGAGCGCGTCCGCGAGTGGACGAAGACCGACGAGTATCGTGAGAAGAATTTCTCTCGCGAGGCGTTGACCGTCAATCCGGCCAAGGCCTGTCAGCCGCTCGGCGCCGTTTTCGCCGCCGTCGGCTTCGAAGCCACGATCCCCTTCGTGCATGGCTCGCAGGGATGTGTCGCCTATTACCGCTCGCATTTCTCGCGTCACTTCAAGGAGCCGACCTCCTGCGTCTCCTCCTCGATGACCGAGGACGCCGCGGTGTTCGGCGGCCTGAACAATATGATCGACGGCTTGGCCAACACCTACAATATGTACAAACCGAAGATGATCGCGGTGTCGACCACCTGCATGGCGGAAGTCATCGGCGACGACCTGAACGCCTTCATCAAGACCTCGAAGGAGAAGGGCTCGGTTCCGCAGGAGTTCGACGTCCCCTTCGCTCACACGCCCGCCTTCGTCGGCAGCCACATCACCGGCTACGACAATGTCATGAAGGGCATCGTCGAGCACTTCTGGGACGGCAAGGCCGGCACGGCGGAGAAGCTTGAGCGCGTCCCCAACGAGAAGATCAACTTCCTCGGCGGCTTCGATGGCTACACGGTCGGCAACCTCCGCGAGATCAAGCGCATCTTCAACTCGATGGGCATTGATTACACGATCTTTGGCGACAACAGCGACGTGTGGGACACGCCGACCGACGGCGAGTTCCGTATGTATGACGGCGGCACGACCTTGGAGGAGGCGGCCAACGCCATCCACGCCAAGGCGACCATCTCGATGCAGGAATATTGCACCGAGAAGACGCTGCCGGTCATCAAGGCGCATGGTCAGGAAGTGGTGGCCTTCAACCATCCGATCGGCGTCAAGGGCACCGACGACTTCCTGATGACGCTCTCGCGCATCACCGGCAAGCCGATCTCGGCGGAGCTGACCAAGGAGCGCGGCCGTCTCGTCGACGCCATCGCGGACTCCTCGGCGCATATCCACGGCAAGAAGTTCGCGATCTACGGCGATCCGGATCTCTGCCTCGGCCTCACGCAGTTCCTGCTCGAGCTCGGCGCCGAGCCGATCCATGTTCTCGCGACCAACGGCGGCAAGGCCTGGGCCGAGAAGGTGGAGACGCTGCTCGCCAGCTCGCCCTACGGCAAGGAAGGCAAGGCCTATGCGGGCAAGGATCTGTGGCACATGCGGTCGCTGCTGTTCACGGAGCCGGTCGATTATCTCATCGGCAACACCTATGGGAAGTATCTCGACCGCGACACGGGCACGCCGCTCATCCGTATCGGCTTCCCGATCTTCGATCGCCACCACAAGCACCGCTATCCGGTGTGGGGCTATCAGGGCTCGATGAACGTGCTGGTGTGGATCCTCGACGCGATCTTCGACGACATCGACCGCAACACCAATGTCGTGGCGAAGTCGGACTACAGCTTCGACATCATTCGCTAAGAGCAAAAATCCCTCCTCCCGCACCGCGGGGGGAGGGCGCCTCATTCATTTGTCCCTTTATCGTCAGGGTTGGTCGCCGCGCGGCGCGTTTTTTGCGACGTGGAAGGCGACGGCTTTCGGAGGATAGGATGAGCAGTCTGGCGGGCAAGATCCAGGAAGTTTTTAACGAGCCGGGCTGCGGCAAGAATCAGGGTAAGTCCGAGAAGGAGCGTAAGAAGGGCTGCACCAAGCAGCTTGCGCCTGGCGCCGCTGCCGGCGGCTGCGCCTTCGACGGGGCGAAGATCGCGCTGCAGCCGATCACCGACGTCGCCCATCTCGTGCACGGACCCATCGCCTGCGAGGGCAACAGCTGGGACAATCGCGGCGCCAAATCCTCCGCCTCGCGTCTCTACCGCACTGGCTTCACCACGGACATCACGGAAAACGACGTCGTCTTCGGCGGCGAGAAGCGGCTCTACAAGTCGATCAAGGAGATCATCGACAAATACGACCCGCCGGCCGTTTTCGTCTATCAGACCTGCGTGCCGGCGATGACCGGCGACGACATCGAGGCCGTCTGCAAAGCGGCGGCGGCGAAGTTCAACAAGCCGGTGATTCCGGTGATTTCGCCCGGCTTTGTCGGCCCCAAGAACCTCGGCAACAAGCTCGCGGGCGAGGCGATCCTCGATCATGTGATCGGCACGGAAGAGCCGGAATACACCACGCCCTACGACATCAACATCATCGGCGAATACAATCTCGCCGGCGAGCTCTGGCAGGTGAAGCCGCTCCTGGACGAACTCGGCATTCGCATTCTGTCCTGCATCTCCGGCGACGCGAAATATAAGGAGGTCGCCTCCTCGCATCGCGCCAAGGCGGCGATGATGGTCTGCTCCAAGGCCATGATCAACGTCGCGCGCAAGATGGAGGAGCGCTACGGCATCCCCTTCTTCGAGGGCTCCTTCTACGGCATTGGCGACATGAGCGACTCGCTGCGCGAGATCGCCCGCCTCCTGATCGAACGCGGCGCGCCCGCCGAGCTGATGGAGCGAACGGAGGCCGTCATCGCGCGCGAGGAGGCCCGCGCCTGGGAGCGCATCGAGCCTTATAAACGCCGTCTCACCGGCAAGCGCGTGCTGCTCATCACGGGCGGCGTCAAATCCTGGTCCGTCGTCGCGGCGCTGCAGGAAGCCGGCATGGAGATTGTCGGCACCAGCGTCAAGAAGTCGACGAAAGAGGACAAGGAGAAGATCAAAGAGCTGATGGGCGCCGACGCCCATATGATCGACGACATGACCCCGCGCGAAATGTATAAGATGCTCAAGGAAGCGCGGGCGGACATCATGCTTTCGGGCGGTCGCTCGCAATTCATCGCGCTCAAGGCCAAGATGCCTTGGCTCGACATCAACCAGGAGCGCCACCACGCCTACGCCGGCTACGAGGGCATGGTGGAACTCGTCGCCGAGATCGACAAGGCGCTGCGCAACCCCGTTTGGGACCAGGTCCGTCTTCCCGCGCCGTGGGAGGAGCCGAGCTGGGAAGAACGCGCCGACAAGGCGATCGCGGCGGAAGCCGCGGCGCTCGCCGCCGATCCCGCCCGCGCCGAGGAGGCCCGCCGCGCCACGCGAATCTGCACCTGCAACAATGTGAGCCTCGGCCAGATCGAGGACGCCCTCAAGGACGGCGGCGTGGATCATGTCGCCGCCGTGACGCGCGCCGGCACCGGCTGCGGCGGCTGTCAGGAAAAAATCGCGGAGATCGCCGCTTCTGGCGCCCTTCCTGCAACGCGAGCGGCGTGAGGAAATCATGGCGGTCGTTTCGCAATCCAAGAAGGCCTGTGCGGTCAATCCGCTCAAGATGAGCCAGCCGATCGGCGGGGCGCTGGCCTTCATGGGCGTTTCGGGCTGCATGCCGGTGCTGCATGGCTCGCAGGGCTGCACCTCCTTCGGCCTCGTGCTCTTCGTGCGGCATTTTCGCGAGGCGATCCCGCTGCAGACGACGGCGATGAACGAGGTCGCGACGATCCTCGGCGGACTCGAGAATATCGAGAGCGCGGTTCTCAACATCGTGAAGCGCGCCAATCCGCAGGTGATCGGAATCTGCTCCACCGGCGTCACCGAGACCAAGGGCGACGACGTCGACGGCTTTCTGAAAAGCATGCGTCAGCGCCGGCCGGAGCTCGACGATCTCGGCGTCGTCTATGTCTCGACGCCCGACTTCAAGGACGCCTTCCAGGACGGCTTCGCGAAGACGGTCACGAAACTCATCGAGGCCTTCGTGCCTCAATATGAGGCGTCGCCGCGCCGCGCGCCGCAGCGTGTCAATGTGCTCGCCGGCTGCCATCTGACGCCGGGCGACATCGACGAGCTGCGCGACGTGATCGAGAGCTTCGGCCTCGTCCCGACGTTCCTGCCCGATATTTCCGGTTCGCTTGACGGCCACATTCCGCAGGACTTCACGCCGACGACCCTCGGGGGCGTCACCAAGGCGGAAATTTCCGAGATGGGTACTGCCGCCCACACGCTCGCGTTGGGCGAGCAAATGCGGGAAGCGGCGCAAACGCTGGAAGCGCGCGCCGGCGTGCCCTTCACGCTCTTCGACAGGCTCACGGGACTCGCCGTCAACGACGCCTTTGTCGCGTTGCTTTCACGGCTGAGCGGTCGACCCGTTCCACTGAAGCTTCGCCGACAACGCGGGCAACTCGTCGATGCGATGCTCGACGGCCACTTTCACTTCGGCGGCAAGCGGGTGGCGATCGGCGCCGAACCGGATCTGCTATGGAGCATCGGCTCCTTCCTCACCGAAATGGGCGCCGAGATTTCGGCCGCGGTGACGACGACGGCCTCTCCGCAAAATGCGAAGATGCCCTGCGAGGAGGTTCTGATCGGCGATCTCGAGGATCTCGAGACCCGCGCCGCTGACGCGGACCTGCTGATCACCCATTCGCACGGCCGTCAGGCGGCCGAGCGACTCGCCATACCCTTCTATCGCATGGGGCTCCCCATGTTCGATCGGCTCGGCGCCGCGCATGAGACGAGCGTCGGCTATCGCGGCACGCGCGATCTGATCTTCAAGATCGGCAACATTCTGATGGCCGAAGCGCATGAGCCCGATCCCGAAACCTGGTCGCTCGCAAACCGCGACGAAGCGCAGCATTCGGCGCCAGCGCCCGCTTCGCCGCTCGTTCAGCTCCAAACCTTCGCCTGAGGCTTTGAGGAGACACCATGAAGGTCGCATTCGCTACCCAGGACCTCGAGAGGGTCGACGCGCATTTCGGCTGGGCGAAAAACATCGCAATCTACGAGATCGACCCGAACGGCTATTCCTTTGTGGAGGCGGTGCAGTTCGTCGGCGATCTGCAGGAAGACGGCAACGAGGATAAGCTCGCGCCGAAGCTCGAAGCCTTGAAGGATGTGGTCATCCTCTATGTCGCGGCGATCGGCGGCTCCGGCGCCGCGCGCGTCGTGGCGGCCAATATTTTCCCCATCAAGGTGCAGCAACCGGAGAACATCGTCGATCTCCTGGAAAAGTTGAAGACGATGCTCAACACCAACCCGCCGCCGTGGCTGCGCAAAATCCTGTCGAAGGGACAGGAGCGCGTGTTCGATTTCGAGGAGGAAACCGCCAATGGCTGACGCCGAAACGCTCGCAAAGACCGACGCAACGGAGAGCGTCTTCATCAAGGAGCTCATTAAGCAGTGGCGTGCGCAGGACACGCACGGCACCTGGGACAAGAAGAGCGACCTTGATCTCCTGACGCCGTATATCGTTGATAAGGAGGCGCGCAAGCAACTCCCGATCATCGGCGATCCGGACCCTGAGATTTTTTGGCGGCTCGAGCTCTTCTTTAACGCGGTCGGGCTTTCCATCGAGCGCGCTACGGGCAACATGGTCACGCCGATGATGAAGATGAGTCATGAGGGCTTCGGCCGCATGATCCTGATCGCCGGGCGCCTCATCGTCGTCAACAAGCAGCTGCGAGACGTGCATCGTTTCGGTTTCGAGACGATGGATAAGCTTGCCGCCGAGGGCGAGAAATATGTCGCCGCCGGCGTGGAGATGATCGAGAAATTTCCGCAAGTCGCGAACTACTGAGAGGCAAGTACCGTGAGCGGGATCGACGAATTGAAGGCGGAAATCAAGAAGCTTTCCGCGAAAGCGATGAACATGAAGATGAATCTGCACGACCTCTCAGAGGAGCTGCCGATCAATTGGGGAACCATTCTGACGGTCGCGCAGGAGACTTATGACGCCTATGCGGCGCTTGAGGCGGCACGGGCAAAACTCAAGGAATTGGAGGCTGCGTGATGGGCGCTTTCAAGACTCGGGACGGCTCCGACTATACGCCGCAATACCTTACAGACATCAATGGGGAGACCTGCATCGGCTGCGGTCGGTGCTTCAAGGTGTGTCCGCAGGACGTCATGGCGCTCTATGGCGTCAACGACCAGGGCGAGATTCTCGGCGCCGTGACGGACGACGACGATGACGACAATGATTTCGACGGCGAGCTGAACCGCAAGATCATGAAGGTCGACCACCCCGGCGCCTGCATCGGCTGCAACGCCTGCTCACGAGTTTGCCCGAAGAATTGTCAGACTCACGTGTCGGCCGAAGAGCTCGTTGGGTAAGAGATGGCCTCGCTCGCGCCACTCGAAAAAATCGCGCGCGCCGACGCGGGGCTGGACGACGAAGAAGCCTTCCTTGCGCATGTGTTCCGATGCCTGATCGAAATTGGCGTTGCGACAGCGGAGGGGAGAAGTCTCGGCGAGACCCTCGGGCTCGACGGAGCGGGGCTTAGGGAACTCGTTGAGCGCTACGCGCCGGAAGCCGCCTCGCGCCTCGCTTGCGAGCCCCAGCCGCGCAGAATTGACTTTGACGAGGAGGAAGAGCAACTGCGCCAGCTCTTCCAGCGCCATCGCGCCGATCTGTCGCGCGAAACCGATTGGCTGATCGACATGCTCGCACGCCGGTCGATGTCGGCAAATCATTTATGGCAGGACCTGGGACTTCATTCTCGCGGCGAGCTCAATCGGCTGATTTCGAGCCGTTTGCCTGAGCTTTTCGCGCGCAACACTCAGAATATGAAGTGGAAGAAATTCTTCTTTCGCTGCCTCTGCGAGCTTGAAGGCTTCACGCTTTGCGCCGCGCCGAGCTGCGGCGAATGCGCGGATTACCACGCTTGCTTTGGCGAGGAGGCAGGCCCTGCGCTGCTGGCGCGGGGCGCGGCAAAACGAGAGGATGTGTCATCGCCACGTGAGCGGGGCGCATCCCAAGCGACCGGACTTCAGGCTACAAGCCCGCTTAGCCTTCGTTCCTCGCCCTCACCCTGATTGTTCTCAGACACCTTGAGCGCGCCAAGAAAGCGTCCACGCCGCTGTGGGCTCTGGCCCCGCCATTAACGTCCCGTTGAAAATTGGAGTCCTCGCGCAGCGCGCCTGAGGCGCGCAAGCCGACCGGCGCTTTTACGGCCCCGCCGCGCAAAATTGAGCGCCGGGACGGAGGATGCTAAAGCCCTGGCCACAATCAGCGAACTCGCGATCAATCGTTCAGGCTAGGCAAAATGAAGCTCACCCTCTCGTGGCTCAAGGATCACCTCGAAACCGACGCCCCACTCAAGGAAATTGTAGAGACACTCACCCGCATTGGGCTCGAGGTCGAGGCCGTCCACGATCCCGCCGCCGCGCTGAAGGATTTCGTCGTCGCCGAGATCGTCGAAGCGGGCCGGCATCCCGACGCCGACAGGCTGCAGGTTTGTAAGGTCGCGACCGGCGCCGGCGAGCCCTTGCAGGTCGTCTGCGGCGCGCCCAACGCCCGCAAGGGGCTGAAAACCGTGTTCGCGGCGCCCGGAACTCATATTCCAGGCAAGAATTTCACGCTCGGCAAGGGCGTGATCCGCGGCGTCGAATTGCTCGGCATGCTCTGCTCGGCCGAGGAACTTGGGCTCGGCGGCGACTCGCATGGCATCCTGGAACTCGAACTCGAGCGCCCCCGTCGGCGCCGCCTATGCCTCCTGGGCGGGGCTCGACGATCCCGTCATCGAGATCAATCTGACGCCGAACCGGCCGGACGCCGCCGGTGTGTTGGGAATCGCCCGCGATCTCGCCGCCGCCGGCCTCGGCCGCCTTCGGACGCATGAGAGCGAGCCCGTAGCCGGCGGATTTCCCTGCCCCGTCAAAGTGAAGCTCGACTTCGCGCCTGCCGATGCGCATCTGGCGCCGCTGTTCGCGCTGCGGCTCGTGCGCGGCCTGAAGAACGGCCCGAGCCCCGCTTGGCTGCAGGATCGCCTGCGGGCCATCGGCCTTCGCCCGATCAACGCGCTCGTCGACGTGACGAATTTCCTCACCTTCGACCGCGCCCGACCCCTGCACGTCTTCGACGCGAAAAAGATCAAGGGCGATCTCACCATTCGACGCGCCAGGGAGGGCGAAAGCCTGCTCGCGCTCGACGGCAGAACCTATGCGCTGGACGAGAACGCCGTCGTGATTTGCGACGAAGCGGGCCCTGAGTTGCTTGCGGGGCTCATGGGCGGCGAGGCCTCCGGCTGTGACGAGGGCACGGTGGACGTGCTCATCGAGACGGCTCTGTGGGACCCGGCGAACATCGCGCGCAGCGGGCGCAAGCTCGGCATCGTCACGGACGCGCGCTATCGCTTCGAGCGCGGCGTCGACCCGGCATTCGCGCTGCCGGGGCTGGAGCTCGCAACGCGCCTCGTGATGGAGTTCTGCGGCGGCGAGCCGTCCGAAATCCATCTTGCCGGCGCCGTTCCCGCCGAGCGGCGGCGCATCGACTTCCCTTATGCGGAGACCAGGCGGCTCGCCGGAATCGACATCGCGGCGCCGGAAGCCGACGACATTCTGACGCGGCTCGGCTTTTCGGTCGAGCACGCCGGCCACGCCAGCGCGCGGATCACCATTCCCGCTTGGCGGCCCGACATTGAGGGCAAGGCCGACCTCGTCGAGGAAATCCTGCGGATCGCCGGCGTCCAGCGTGTTCCTTCCACGCCGCTCCCCCGCGCGGAAGGGATCGCCGCGCCCATCATGACGCCGCTGCAGAAGCGGGCGCGCGCGGCGCGGCGGACACTCGCCGCGCAAGGCCTCGTCGAGGCCGTCACCTGGTCCTTCGTTTCGGCAAAGGAGGCCAAGGCTTTTGGCGGCGGCGGACCGTCGCTGGCGCTCGCCAATCCGATCGCCGCCGAACTCTCCGACATGCGGCCTAGCCTGTTGCCGGGTCTCGTAGCGGCGGCCGGCCGCAATGCTGCGCGGGCCCTAGACGACGCGGCGCTGTTCGAGATCGGGCAGGTCTTCCTGAACGACGACGACAAGGGCCAGCGCCTCGCCGCCGCGGGCCTGCGGCGCGGCCTCGCGACGAGTGAGACGCAAGGCCGACACTGGGCGGCGCGCACGCGCAAGGCCGGGCTCTATGACGCGAAGGCGGATGCCATGGCGCTCCTGGCCGCGCTCGGCGTTCAGGGCGCGCAAATCGTTCCCGGCGGCCCGGACTATCTCCACCCCGGTCGCGCCGCGACGCTGCAATTTGGACCCAAGGCGGTCGTCGGCGTCTTCGGCGAGATCCATCCGCGCGTGCTGACCGAGCTCGACGTCGAAGGTCCAATCGCCGTCTTCGAGATTTTCCTCGACTTGCTTCCGGCCGCCAAGGCCAAGGCGACGCGAACCAAGGCAAAGCTTGAAATTTCCGACCTGCAACCGCTGTCGCGTGACTTCGCCTTCATCGTCGATCGCGAGCGGCCGGCGGGCGAACTGCTGCGGGCCGTGCTCGGCGCCGATCGGACGCTGCTTTCGGGCGCGACCGTCTTCGATGTCTATGAGGGCGTCGGCGTTCCCGAGGGCAAGAAGTCGATCGGCGTCGCGGTGACGCTGCAGCCGAAAGACAAGACGCCCACGGACGCTGAGATCGAGGCGATCGCCGAGAAGATCGTCGCCGAGGCGGCGAAAAAGACAGGAGCTGTGCTCCGCGGATGAGAATGCGCGCCATCGCCCAGCTGATCGCTGTCCTGCTCGTGACGAACGCCGTCGCCGATCCCCTCAACTATGACGCCTGCGAGGGAATCCAGGACTCGCGGGAATACGCCCATTGCATCGCGACGCTCGGCGCGGGAGGGAAGAAAGGCGCGGCTCCGCCGCCCGCGCAGGCGGTTCCCGCAGCGGCGCAGCCGCAAGCCGCGGCCCCAGAGAAGCAAGCCGCGGCCCCGGAGAAGGCGGCGCCGGCGCCGCGCAAGGTCGCCGTGCGGGGTCGAGGCGGCCGGGTCGTCTTCCGCGCCGCGCCGCGCGGGGGCGGACGCGTCCGCGCTCAGATCAGCGCGCGCAAGCCAGCGGCGCATGTCGCCGCGAAGCCAGCCGCGCGGGGCGGCGGACGGCGGCGGCGTTAGAGCGCGAGCCTGCGTGTCAGCATGTGCTGTTCCCTACCGAACTCTTCGGCGGCGCTCCCGAGCCCTGTCTCGATTCTGGAATTTCCGCACGAAGCCGAAACGAATCGCGTCCGAATCGGGGGCGGGCGATTCGCGCCGGGCTGCGATGAAGAAAAGGTTGCGGCGTCGCGCGACACGCAGCGATGATTATTGAAAGTTGAAAGGGCTAAGCGCCCTCAGCGTCCCGATGCGAGATTTTTCGCACGGAGCGGCAACGAAGCGGGATCGAATCGGGCGCACGCGATTCGCGACTGCTCCTGGTGAACAAAGGTCTCAATAAATGATCGCCCCCCAGGAGCCGCCGGAATTCAGAGCGGTGGCGCCCGCAGGCCAACCATTATCAGCGCATCCCGTTTGGGCGGCGGGGTATATGAAAGCCCCAACCCTATTGATATCGGAGAGGATGGTTCGGGAACGTCCGATGTGGAAAAAGGTATTCCAGCAGCAAAAAAGGCGCGGCGTATCGCAATTACCTGCGGTGTTTCCGGCCCCGGAATGGTTATTCCGAATATCAGCTTGTCATTGTATACCCGCGTTTCTAAGAAACCGCTCCATTTTATCGAACTAGATTCGTTATTTATTTTTTCAAATGCCCGCCAGATATTGAAACTTAACATTTGCGTTTCTGGATCTCCAGATAAATAGGCTATAGATACTGATCCTTCTGTATTTCTAAGCTCAATTGAAAGTGTACTAATCTGTTCTGGTGTTAAAGTTCTCCACTGGACTGTTTGTTTTAAACGCTCCTGCTCAGCTTTGGCTTTTTCTGCCTCGCGATTAGCTATCGAAATGTCTCTGCGGGCATTTTCTGCATCGGTAGCGAGTTGGGAGGCTTCAACATGAAGACGTGCTATCTCGCTTTCGTGGGATAGCTTTGTTTTTTCTTGCTCAATAGCGGCGAGCTCGCCTTCTCTTTCGCTATAGCGATGGGAAATAACCTCAGTTACGCCCAAGGCTATCAATGAAACGATACTGGCAGCGAAATAGAAGTTGCTCCACCAATGGGTGCCTGCGATCGAATCCCATCCGGGCATCCAACTCATGATGATATCTCCGATGATCTGATTGTCGCAGCAATTTCTTCCCTAGTCGGATTTAAGGTTGCGCCGCCGCAAAGTGACGCGAGCTGAGGTTCGCGTCCATGATAATGATTGATCCGTCTCACCGAAAATGCTCCGTCGGGATGTAAGAATTATCAGAGCTTCCAAAACAAAGGATCGCCGTTCCGGCAGCGTTCCCAGGCGCCGATAGTAAGACCTTCGACTCACCCCTCCGCGCCCGGCGCGAGCATTTTCTCTGGCCGCACGATCGCGTCGAACTCGGCTTCCGTGACCTTGCCGGAGGCGAGCGCTTCTTCCTTCAGGCTCGTGCCGTTCTTATGCGCAGCGCGAGCGATCTTGCTCGCCGCGTCATAGCCGATCTTCGGCGCGAGCGCGGTGACGAGCATCAGCGAGCGTTCCAGGAAGCGCTTGATATTGGCTTCGTCGGGCTCGAGCCCTTGGAGGCAGCGCAGAATGAAGCTGTCGATGCCGTCGGAAAGCAGCGCGACGGACTCGAGGAAGGCGAAGCCGATCACCGGCTTCATGACGTTCAACTCCAGATGGCCCTGCGTCGCCGAGAAGGTGATCGTCTGATGATTGCCGAAAACGCGTGCGCAGATCATCGTGATCGCCTCGACCTGCGTCGGATTGACCTTGCCCGGCATGATCGATGAGCCCGGCTCGTTCTCGGGCAGGCGCAATTCCGCGAAGCCCGCGCGCGGACCGCAACCCATGAGGCGGATATCGCAGGCGATCTTGTAGAGTCCTGCCGCAAGCGCGTTGATCGCGCCATGCGCGAAGACGATCGCGTCATGCGCGGCGAGCGCCTCGAACTTGTTCGGCGCCGTGACGAAGGGCAGGCCCGTCTGCTTCGCGATATTGGCCGCGACATCTTCCGCGAAGCCCGGCGCGGTGTTGAGCCCCGTGCCGACAGCCGTGCCGCCCTGGGCGAGCTCGAGGAGATCGGGAAGCGTCTTCTCCAGCCGCGCCGCCGCCTGCGCAGCCTGCGTAGCGTAGCCCGAGAACTCCTGTCCGAGCGTGACGGGCGTCGCGTCCTGCAGATGCGTGCGGCCGATCTTGACGATCTCGGCATAGGCCTTCGCCTTGGCGTCGAGCGCCGCCTGCAGGCGCTTCACGGCCGGGATCAGCCGTTGAGAGACCGCAAGCGCCGAGGCGACATGAATGGCAGTCGGAAAGCAGTCGTTCGAGGACTGGCCGTAATTGACGTGGTCATTAGGATGCACGGGCGATTTGGCGCCGCGCGGCGAGCCGAGCGTCTCATTGGCGCGGTTGGCGATCACCTCATTGACGTTCATGTTCGACTGCGTGCCCGAGCCCGTCTGCCAGACGACGAGGGGGAAGTGCTGATCGAGCTTGCCGTCGATGACCTCCTGCGCCGCCGCGACGATCGTCTTAGCGATCTTCGGGTCGATGAGCCCCTTGGCGGCGTTCACCTCGGCGGCGGCGCGCTTGATGCGGGCGAGCGCATGGACGATCTCGATCGGCATGCGCTGGCCGCCGATGGGAAAATTCTCGACCGACCGTTGCGTCTGGGCGCCCCAGTAGGCGCTGGAAGGAACCGCGATATCGCCAAAGGAGTCGCGCTCCAGGCGGCTTTCTGCGCTCGTCATCTCGTCTTCGTCTCGCCAAAGGAGGATGCGCCCGGAGGCGCCGATCTCCTATGAGAGATTTTGCGCCGGGCGGCAATGCGGGGGATGAAAGGAATGACATCTTCGTCACGAAGCATGCAAGGAGGAGGCGCCGCCTTGACGCTCAAATCCAGGAGAGCGATCACTGGCGTCAGAGAACCTCCCTCGGCCGGACTGGAGCGCGCCGCATGGCCTTGGACATCTGCTCTCTGGAAAGCGCGATCGCTCGGCTCGAGGAGGGCCTTGCCCGCTACCGCAAGAACCTCTCGGAATCGTTGCGAGGAGCGTCAGAGGAGCCGTGACTCTCATCCAGAACATCCCCGGCACGGCTTTCGTCGTGGCGGAATTTCGCGCCGAGGAGAACCTCAAGGCAAATCCCCTCTACCGCGACCCCGTCGTCGAGATGTTCCTCGACGCGGAGACGAAGCGCGCGGCGGATCGCATCTTTGCGTCCTTTCCGCCGGTAAAGGTCAATGTGCGGGTGAGAACGCGCTATCTCGACGACCGCCTCGACGCGCAATTGCAGAACGGTTTTCGTCAGGTCGTTATTCTCGGCGCCGGGCTCGACACGCGGGCGCAAAGAAAGGCGAAGCCGGGCGTCGCCTATTTCGAGATCGACGACGGCGCGACGCTCCGTTTCAAGCGAGAGCGGCTCGAGGAGAACGGAATAGACCCGGGCGTCGCCTATATTCCGGGCGATTATGTCGCGCAGGATCTGGTCGCGCTTCTTTCCGGCGCGGGCCTAGACGTTTCACTTCCCACGCATTTCATCTGGGAAGGCAATACGATGTATCTGAGCGCCGCCGCCGTCGCGCGCGTGCTGGGCTCCATTGCGCAAAATCTGCCGCGCTATTCGATCTCTTTCGACTTTATGGCGCCGGAAGTCGTCGCGAAGACGACCGGTGATCAAGACATCACCGCCCTCGTCGAGCGCTTCGCGGCGATGGGCGCGCCCTGGACCTATGGATTGAGCGACGTCGAGGGCCTCGCCGCAAAACTGGGCGCGCGCGTCGCGGACCGCGTCACCATCGCCGAGCTTCGCCGGCTCTACTGGCCGCACAAGACGCCGGGATCGCGGTTATTCGATTATTATTCGCTCTGCACGCTCGCAGCTGGATGAGCCTCAGGCTTAACCGGTGGGGTCCAGCGCCAGCCCAAGCGCTTCCGCAACCGCGCCGAGCCTCTTGTCGTTCGTCCAGAGCCTCGTGCCGGCCGTCAAACGAACCGCTGCCAGCAAATGCACATCGACGTAGCCTACGCCGCGCCCATAAAGGGCTTCGCGCTCGATGAAGCGCATCGCCTCTTCTTCGGTTGCGACCTCCGCGCGAGGGAGGCTTGAAAGAGCGCTCAGCACGAGCTCGCGCTGCCGTAACTGACCGAGCGCAATTTCGCCGATGACGAAGGGATGCACGAGCACGCGCCCGGCGTTCAGGCGCTCGGCGAGGAGCGCATTGCCGTAGCGAAGGTGATCGATCCAGACGGAGGCGTCGACGAGGATCAATGGTCGTCAGGCCGCCGCCGCGGCGGCGCTTCGAGATCGGGCTCGCTTCCGCCGAGACGCGCCAAGCGCCGCGCGCTCTCGCGTTCGATGAGCGCTTTGAGGGCTTCCCGAACCAAGCTCGATTTCTCTTTGAGGCCTGTGAAGGCCTGAGCCTTGGCGACGAGTTCGTCGTCGAGCGCCAGAGTCGTGCGCATGTGAGATCCTCCCGGCGGGCACTAATTTGGCATCATTTGATGCGGGTTTCAATGCCGAGACACAAGGCGCGGATCTAGAATCGCCTAGCTTTACATGTACACCTCCCAAATTTTTCGGGTGTCCACGTTCTGGCGGAGAGGAGATCTAAGCTGGCTTTTGCGATTTAAGTCGACGTTCCGCCGCGAAATCCCGGCCGAGAAAAATGTGGGGTCAGGGCGCTCGCTTCGTTTGAAAACTTCGCGGCGATTTGTCCTATAATCAAGTGGTTGGTAGATCGTTATAAGCATCGGATAGTCAGGCAGATATTTCACGTGCGGTTAAATTGGTGATTTTCAGGATCGGCCCTGCATAGGGGGAACTAATGAACGAAAGCAAGCGGACGACGGTGCTTGGTGATCACAAGCGCATCAGATCGAAGCTAGTGACTCCGTTCAACGACGCGTTCGGCCCGATGCGGGAAGTGTCGTGGATCAACATGATTCCAGAGCTCCTGTGGATCGCGCTCCTGCAGGAAACCTGCTGTGCTGATTCCGATTGATGGCGCCCCCTAAAACGAGATGAAGGCGCCCCCCGGTTACGGAATGATGGCGCCCCCCGATTCCGAGATGATCCCGCCCCCCCTGTCACGGAATGATCCCGCCCGGGTAATTTCGTGCAGTGGCGGGCGCCGCTGTTGGCCTGATCAGGTCGCTCCTTTGGCAATCCTAAAGGGAGCGATGCATGCCGGTGGAGCGGATTACGATGCGCCAAGCGCGCGAGATTATTCGGCTGAAGTCCACGTCGATTTCGGCGCACGAGATTTCCCGGCGTCTTGGCATGCCGCGATCGACGGTGCGGGAAGCGCTCAAGCGCGCGGAGAGCGCCGGACTGTCCTGGCCGCTGCCGGTTGGCGTAAAGCGCGGCCATCGGCGCATCGAGGAGCCGGACTGGGCCGACGTGCATCGGGAGCTGAAGCGCAAGCACGTCACGCTGGTGATCTTATGGGACGAATACATCGCCGAGAATCCCGGCGGCTACAGCTACTCGCGCTTCTGCGAGCTTTATCGGGCGTTCGAAAAGACGCTGTCGCTGACAATGCGGCAGACGCACGCCGCCGGCGAGCGGCTGTTCGTCGATTACGCCGGCGACGGCGTCCCGGTCGTCGTCGATAGGCTCACCGGCGAAATCCGCATGGCGCAGATCTTCGTCGCCGTGCTGGGCGCGTCGAGCTTCACCTTTGCGAAGGCGAGCTGGACGCAGACGCTTCCCGACTGGATCGACGCGCATGTGTGCGCGCTTTCTACGATCGGCGGCGTTCCGCAGCTCATCGTGCCGGACAACGCCAAGACGGCGATCGTCAAAGCCTGCTTCTACGACCCGCAGGTCAACCGCACCTACGCCGACATGGCGGCGCATTACGGGGCTGCGCTTTTGCCGACGCGTCCCAGAAAGCCGCGCGACAAGGCGAAGGTGGAGTCGGCGGTGTTGATCGTCGAACGCTGGCTGCTCGGCCGGCTGCGGCGGAGGACCTTCTACAGCCTGGCGGAGGTCAACGCCGCGATCGACGAGATGCTGAAAAGTCTCAACGAGGAGCGGCGCATCCGCCGGCTCGGCGTCACTCGCCGCCAATTGCTCGAAGAGGTGGATCGCCCAGCGCTAAGGGCTTTGCCGGTTGAGCCTTATGAATATTGCGAATGGCGCCTGCGCCGCGTCGGCATCGATTATCATGTCGAGATCGACGCGCACTACTACAGCGTCCCCTATCGCTTCGCCCGCGCCGAGGTCGAAGCGCGGCTGACCGTCCGCGGCGTCGAGATTTTCTGCAAAGGCGAGCGCATCGCCGTCCATTTGCGGGTGAGCGGCAACCGCAAGCACACGACTACGCCTGAGCACATGCCGTCGAGCCATCGGCGTTACGCCGGCTGGACGATCGAACGCATTCGCGAGGACGCTCGCAAGATCGGCCCGGCGACCGCGGCGCTCTGCGAGCAGATTATGGAGGCGCGGCCGCATCCCGAGCAGGGGTATCGCGCCTGCCTCGGCATCGTTCGCCTCGCCGGCCCTTATGGGTCCGAGCGCGTCGAGGCCGCCGCCGAACGCGCCATAGAGATCGGCGCCAAGACCTACGGCTCGGTCAAATCCATCCTCGACCACAAGCTCGATCGGAAGCCGGCGCGAAAACGCGCCGCGGAGACGGCCCCGATCCTCCATCAAAACATCCGCGGCCCGCGCTACTACCATTGAAGGAGAAGCCGACTTGCTCAAACATCCGACCCTCGATCAGCTCCACGTCCTCGGCCTTTACGGAATGGCCAAGGCCTTCGCCGAACTCGCCGAAACAGAGGAAGCGAAAGGGCTCGACCGCAACGACTGGCTCGCCCTGCTGCTCGATCGAGAAGCTTCTCTTCGGCGCGACAAGCGGCTGACGGCGCGGCTGCGCGCCGCCAAGCTCCGCCAGCAGGCCAGCGTCGAAGACGTCGACTATCGCGCCGCGCGCGGGCTCGATCGCGCCCTGTTCCAGAAGCTCGCCGAAGGCCAGTGGATCGACGCTCACGACAATCTTGCGCTGGTCGGCCCGAGCGGGACCGGCAAAAGTTGGCTGGCTTGCGCCATTGGCCAGAAGGCGTGCCGCGACAACCGCTCCGTTGTCTATCATCGCTGGCCGAAGCTCTGCGAAGATCTGGCGCTCGCGCGCGGCGACGGGCGCCATCCGCGTCTCATCAAGTCCCTCGGCCGCGCCGATCTCTTGATCCTCGACGACTTCGGCCTCGAGCCGCTCGACGCCGGAGCCCGCCACGACTTCCTGGAAATCCTCGAAGAACGCTACGGGCGCCGATCGACGATCGTCACATCCCAGCTTCCCGTGACGGCTTGGCATGAGGTCATCGGCGATCCGACCTATGCCGACGCCATCCTCGACCGGCTCGTCCACAACGCCCACCGCATCGAGCTCACGGGCGAAAGCCTGCGACGCGCCCGCGCCAAAGGAGCCAAAAACGTCTTGACCGAAAACCGGAACGGGTGAGACAAATCTCGTCGGTCAACGACGCGGCGCCCAGGCGGGATCATTCCGTCACAGGGGGGGCGCCATTATCCCGGAATCCCCGGGCGGCATTATCCCGTTAGAGACGGGCGCCTTCGTCGGAATCCGCGACCCAGGAAGCTCCTGATCTTGCGCAGCGCCTTGCCGGCGCGCTTGAACTGCTTCGCGTGGGCGTAGCGCTGATGCGCGATGAGCGCCTGCTTGCCGATCCGCTCGTAGGACTGGCGCAAGGCCACGCCGTGCTTCTTGGCGAGCCGCACCAGTCGTTCTCTGGCGCGATGCATCAGCTTGGCGTCGGTCGGAAAGGCGACGGCCTTCTCCTGCACGGTGGTGTCGACGATGACCTTGGTGAAGTCTGACGGCTTCGCCGCTCCGGTCCTCGTCGCGACGGAGAGGCTTTCTTGCACCAGCGCCGCGAGCTTCTCCTCGCCCATGCGCTGACGCCAGCGCGTCAGCGACGAGCGGTCGAAGGGAAGCTGATGGGCGAAGAACTCTTCGCCGCAGAAGAGCTGGAAATAGGGGTTCTCGAGCCAGCGGTCGCACAGCGCCTCGTCGGAGAGATCGTGCATGTGCTTGAGGATGGCGAGGCCGGCCATGAGCCTCGTGGACAGCGGCGGGCGGCCCGGAACGTCGGCATAGACGGCGCCGAAGCGCTGCTCGAGAAAGCCCCAGTCGATGGTTTTGCCGAGCCTCGCCAGCGGATGATCCATGTCGACGATCTGGTCGAGCCGTGCTCGAAACAGATCCCGCTGCCCGCCGTCCCGCCGTTCCTTCGGCAACATCGCGAATCTCCCTGCGCCCGTCCGTCGAGGGCAGAGAATCATGCCTTCGGCGCGAGATCAATTTGCAAGAAAACCACCGCAAACAGCCCGCAACCCGGCGAAAACAATGACTTTAGCGCAGCCGTATCCATCATCGCTACAAGCGCTTATCGGTTTTTCACGGACGACGAGCGCCTCAAGCCGCTTGCGATCCGCCGCCGAAACCGTGATGGAAATCCCCCTGCGCATGCGCCAGACTCCCATGCGCGAAGATCGCCGGGAATCCCTCCAGGGACTCAACCGTCAGATTTTATCCAATAGGAGCCCAGGACCGCGTCAGTGGCCGAGGGCGCCTGCAAAATTCCCCGTTCGACCTCCTTCAATCCGCGGTATGAATTGAGTGCCCCATGCTCTCACCCCTCGGCTAACCCGCCTCATAAAAACACCAGATCATAAGCCTTGGCCACAAATCCATAACGTCTTTGCAGGAACTTTAGGCTTTCGCAGAGGGCTAGCAGAACCAATACTGTGAGACAAGCAATGACGATGATCTCCCAACTTAGCGCCCACCGTCGACCTGAGAGCGCCTTTGAAAGAGACTGCATGAAGATGATTTGACCGATGTAGCAAATCAGTGAATATCTACCCAGTAGCATTGACGCCTGAGCAAGGCGTCCGCCGATGTTGATCGCGCTACATAGATCATAAAGCGCTTGAACAAGAAGGAACGTACAAACGGCGTAAAGAAGCAGGTGAGTCACGGCATATTTCATGACCACTTCCACTAAAACGATCATTGCGATTGCGGCGGGGGCATTTTTAAATATATGAAATATATTATATTTATTCGATACTTGACCTCCAAGTAGGCCAATGAAGCCTAGCGTATAGAAATACATATTTACAGAATCGTTTAGCACTACGTCGATGAATTGGGTAAGCAATATTGCTGCCACAAACGTGTAACGGCTCCTTTGGCCAAGCCACAGAAACACCGGACCGGAAATGAGAACATATCCAATTGGAAGTAGGATTTTGAAGGATGCCGCTCCCGCAACGCCGACAACGAAGATGTCAACCAAGACGGCGCCCAGACGGTCGAAATTCGGAACCTCTTTGGTAGAGTTCCCGAAACCCGTAATAAGAATCATACTATTCAAAATCGTAAAAAGTATTACAAGCTTAACTCCTCGAATGATCAGTCTCCGAGAAACGTCGCAGGGGCTCTTGGAGAATACCGCGTCCTGAAATCTGCCGAGAACGTATCCAGAAACCAGAATAAATGAGCCGCTTACGAATCGCACGTAGGAATAAGCGGTGGGGTCCGCCGTCGAAAATATATTCATGGCATGATACCAGACCATGACGACGACGAGCGCGCCCTTGAGAATATCCAGCGATGCGTCGCGGTGAGAGGAGGCCACGACCCGATTGGTGACTTCTCCGTTTTCCAGGCCTGCAACCGTGTCTTGGCCATCGCCCTGGGTCATGATTGGTCGATCAACAGTTTTTGGAGAAGCTCCAAAGTTAACAAGAGGTGCAGTTCGCGAGTCCAGTTTCCTGCTCCGCTTGAATGTTCATCAACAAGGCGTTCCAGCGCTCGACCACTAAGATATGGCCTCTGCTTAGCGCGCTGGGTGAGCAGCGTGTCTCTTAAGTAGGAAGAGAAGTGATCGCGATACCATGTGCGAAAATGATAAAATTTATGTCTTCCTAGAAACAACCGCTCAAGATGCAGCGGCATCAGCCATTTGTCGAATTTACAAAAAGACTGCGGCAAGCCATAATCACACGCGTATTCCGCTCTCACAATGAACTCAGCAAAGAGCGCCCGTAAACGTCCAATAACTAACGGGCTATCGTAATTTACTCCTCGGTCTGTCGGAAGCTTTGCTAAAGATGGATTGCCATCATGTATCAGCCTCATCGCAACAGCGACGCCATCGAGAGCTTCCTGTGGCGCGCGATACATTATCCTCACTAAGTCATTGTCGAGATACGGGGATCGAAGCGTAAGCTGCGACTGTTCGACGGAAAGACGAGCATAATGGTGCCATGCGGTTTGCTTAAAGGCGATAAACGACAATACATGTGTGTCGCGCTCAGTGTTATATGTCCGCGATGCCTCATGAGTCATAGCTAAAAAATCTTCGGCGAGCAGCTCATCCCGTATTCTTCTGGGCCTAAATGCAACATTCGATCTCATTATCTCCGATCCATAATTTCCTGTCATCCGAACAGGAGCAAATTGTCTTGCTATTCGATTCACATATAGTTCGACAGCGCCGGTTACATCCATGGCGCCATCGGAAACATAGACCGACTTCTCCGCCAAGGTTGGAAATTCCGTCAGGAAGCTCTCGCCTACGCTTATGACCTCATGCCGCTGGCCACAAAAAGCGGCAACACGCCGACCTATCTCGACGTCAGCGCAGTCGCGGTAGGGGCCGCCGAAAGAGTAGCATGGCAACGCGCCTGGCTGTTGTCCCGACCAGGCCATGATTAAGCGACTGTCGAGTCCTCCGGTCAGCGACATTCCAATTGGGCTCGGGCCGGCAAAGTATTTTGGGAGAGATCTAACAAAAGTTTCCCTCAACGCATCGTAAAACTGATCGACGCCGAGTTTGGATTGTCGCTCCCAGGTTCCGGGATCGAAGTAACTCTCCTTCGTGACGCGTTCTTTGCAAAAGCCCCATTTAGAGCCAGCCGGAAGGAGCGACACGCCTTGGAACAGTGTCCGATTTTGCAGGACACAGCCGCATGTAACAAATTCTGCCACGCCTCGAAGGTCGATATTTCGTAGCTTTGGAAGAATTGCCAATATTGACTTCGCCTCCGAAGAAAAATAGAATCCCTCTGGAGCCTGATGATAGTATATTCTTCCGAGCCCATAGCGGTCATTGAAAAGAAATACGTGTGCGTTTCGGAAATCTAGCAATATTCCGCAGAACCAGCCATTCAATTTTTCCAGAAAGTCGATTCCCTGCAACTCGTAGAGCCCGATCAACGACTGACCTAAGGAAGCTTTTGAATTGGCCTGTTTAAGGCCGCAAGCGATGATATCTTGGGAACTCATGAAATTTTCGCCTGAAAAGATCAGGCAAACATCGGAAGTCTCATTCCAGAATGGCAGAGAAGCGGAGGGTGAGTCAGGAAGCGCAGTCCAGCCAACACTTAAGTTTACAGCATCGAAATCGTGCACGCCGGTGACGTAGAACGGCTCGTGGGCCAGCGATCGCGTCATCCTCGAGACTTGGTCGCGTCGGCCTTGCGCAGCGCTGATTATACCGTTTATTCCTGGCATCGCGGGCTTCTCCGATCAAGCCCGTAGAGCTTCTGTCGGGTCCGCGCGACGCGCGAGGTTGTCTAGCGAGCGCTTGGCGCCGAGCTTTGCGCTGACCTTCAAGAGCGCGCGCCGCCTTCTCGTTTCCCACCACCGGTTGAGGCGCCCGTGAATGAACCCTCTGGATTTTCGCCAGCCGCCTATTTGAAGATGGATCCCATAGTTCCCAAAACAATGCCAATTGCTGGCGTCGCAGACATCTTCGGGAAAGAGCACCTTTATATCTCCAAAATCGCCCGAATATTCAGCGAGAGTTCGCGAAACGAGGCCCGGTCCGGTTGTAGAAAGCACAAAGAGATCACTCCGAAAGATTTGCGGGACTGATTCCATCATTTCATCCGCCCAGTGCGGCTGCTCCAGCGCGCGGACGCAGTTTCTGATAATTTGTCCGAGGAAAGGGTGGCCAGCCGAGGCGCCAAACCCGTAATTACCGATTTCCCAATCCATTCCATGGCGTTCCCTAAGAAAAGAGTAGATAGTCAGTTCCTCGAATGGAAATACACAACTATATTTTATAAGATCGTCAAGTCCTTTTGCGAATATTACATCTGTATCAAAGTAGAATCCGCCCAATCGATAAACAGCCAAGTAGCGAAAGAAATCGTAGCGCTGAATCCGAATGGGAAACGAGTCAAATACCGCGCGATACTCGGGAAATTCCCGGTCAATAAATTCCTCAACTTGAGCATCGTCGAAGAAGATATAGGCGAAGTCGGGGTTGTTAAGACGCAGACTCTGTGTAGCTCCTTGCTCCAAAAGCGGCAAATTCCGAGTCTTGCTGGTTTGAATGAGCCTTTTTGGAATTTTTGCGTTCAAGCGATCCCCCCTGTCAGAATTTCCCGAGCATAGACTCGGGCTTTTTGGCGAGGCGAGCGGCTTCGCTTCAGTCAAGAAGGGAAGCACGAACAGATTGTAGGTTGCAAGCAGATTCGGCCCGTCGCTTCCTCGTCCAAGGAAACGCGTGGATCCAGAAGGGCCGTGCGCTGGCATTTGTCGGTGGACATCACCCGCGCTGAGGTGGGGCTTGGCCTTGGGAGCCGCAACGTTACTCTCAAGGCGGGCCTTGCGGCTCAACGTCGGCTGGACCGACGAATGGGGCTTTGCTAGAACCTAAACGGGAAATCGTGCTCGCGCCGCGGGTAGCCTCATCTGGCGACTGGCGGGTCCGTTGGCTGACGCGGATCACTCCTTCGTATCAGGTTCACTCAATGAACGCAGTCGATACCACTAAATTCATCCACATTGTTTTCGCTGCAGACGCCAACTACGCTATGCCGCTCACAGTCGCAATTTGTTCGGTAGCTACGAACTGCGACAAAAAGGATGGACTTGTGTTCCATGTGATCCAAAGCGACATTGGGCCCGACCTTCGCGCAAAGGTGGAGGTTTCTTTGGAGCGGGTCGGCTTCCCGAATGCGCGTATCAACTGGCTCGACGCCCCTTTGGACCGTATCTCCAATTTCAAACTCGGTCATCGCCATACGACCTGCCTGACATTTGCTCGATTACTGATCCAGGAACTACTGTCGCCTGAGATTGAGAAGGCAATCTACCTAGATTGCGATCTCGTCGTAAACGACGACATTGGAGAGCTTTGGAACTCGAGCCTTGACGGGAAATCGCTCTGTGCGGTTCGCGACTCTATAGGCGTGGTATCCGAAGAAGGTGGCATTGCTAACTATCAAGAACTTGGTATTCCGGCGGACGCCCCATACTTCAATGCCGGGGTGCTCCTTCTCAACTTGAAGAAGTGGAGAGAGCACGGCTTGTGCGCGCGCGTCCTTACATATCTTCACACCCACCGTGAGATTATCAAGCTGGCGGATCAGGAAGCTCTCAATGCCATTCTCTGGGATGATTGGGGGGAGCTGAATTACCGTTGGAACTGGCAGATCGTATGGAGAAGGATCCGACTCGGCAAAGAAGAAATGTGTTGGAAGCCGGAAACTACGGCGAAAAGCATTGTTCACTTTATCCATGCTGAAAAGCCTTGGCTGCCGGGATGCGATTACGAAGAGAAGAGATATTTTTTTGATTATCTGGATCGGACCGCATGGGCGGGATTTCGAGTTCCTTGGTGGAAGGAAGTCTACGGGCGCTCCGAAAGGGCGCTTCGTGAAGCTAGAAATTCGCTTGGCATGCTGCGACGCCGCATCCTTCCGAACCTTCGAAAGGACCAGCGGATCGGCGTACGATCGATATAGCAGCGCCACGATTCTCGAGCATAAAGCGACGGCAGGGGCGCAGGGCGCCCTATAACGCGGGCGTGTAAGTCGAGAAGAGATCAATGATGTGGACGGAAATCGGCTTGATGCAGGGCCTGGGAAGGTCCAGCGAAGAGGTTTTCGAGCTACCGAGAGCAACAGAGATGAGCGGAAAGGTGGCGGCGTGAGCGTCGACGGCGAGTCCTATCGGCAAATCTTACGAGCGTCGTCCATCATTGGAGGGTCGGCAGGTCTAAATTATCTCATCGGCATGTTTAGGGTGAAGATCGTTGCTGCGCTCTTAGGGCCGACCGGCGTCGGCCTTCTAGGTCTTTATACCTCGGCCATTAGCTTGGTCGGCACTGTGTCGGGATTGGGAATTCAGAGCAGCGCGGTGCGTGAAGTGGCCCGAGCATGCGGCCAGGATGACGCCGATCAAGCTGCACGAACAATGCGGATCCTGCGGCATGCCTGTTGGGTAACCGGCATATTTGGTTGGGTGCTCGCTGCAGCGCTGTCTGAACCGATCAGCATCTGGCTCTTCGGATCAACTGAACAGACACGGGCCATTGCGATGCTAGGCGTCACGCTTCTCATCGGCGCTGTGAGCGGTGGCGAAATGGCGTTGCTGCAGGGGATGCGCCGAATTCGGGACATTGCCTGGGTAAACTTTTTGGGACCGCTTCTTAGCACCGTGGTCGGAATCACCTTGTATGCTTGGCTCGGGAAAGACGGGATATTGCCAGTATTGGTAGCCACACCGTTAATCAACGCATCGCTCGCTTATCGTTTTTCACGCCGTATCCCCGTGTCTCCTGTGGACGTGAGCTGGACTGAAAAGCTCCAGGGAACGAAGCATCTACTAGGGCTGGGTATTGCATTCATGTGGAGCGCCGTTCTCATAGCCGGACTGGACACGCTGACGCGCTCCGTCGTCTCCAATGAATTTGGACTGCTTGGAGCGGGCATGTACCAAGCCGCGTGGGGGCTATCGGGCATTTTTGCCGGCTTCATTCTTTCCGCCATGGGCACTGATTATTATCCGTGCTTGACGGCCGTGATCCATGATAGGCCGCAGGCCATACGTTTGGTCAACCAGCAAACAGAAATAGGTATTCTTTTGGCCTTGCCTGGCTTGCTGGGGACGCTGGCTTTTGCGCCGCTGATCATCTCGTTTTTTTATAACAGGCAATTCTTGCAAGCAGCCGACTTGTTACCATGGATGGTCCTTGGCGTTTTCGGACGAGTTCTATCGTGGCCGATGGGGTTCATTCTGTTGGCGAAGGGTGCTTCGCGCTGGTTCGCCATCGTTGAAACCGTATTCGCTGGAGTCCAAGTCGCTCTGCTTTTTTTGTTGGTGGCAAGACATGGGCTTGTGGGCGCCGCCCAGGCGTTTGCAGGTGCCTACGCAGTATATGTCCTCGTCATGTTGTGGGTAATGCGCACTCTTATGGGTTCTACATGGTCTTCAAGCGTGAGACGGCTTGTCGGGATTTCCTCGGCTTGTATTTGCGCAGGCATGGTTGTGCCTCTGGTATTCGCTGATCAAGCGGCAATTCTAATGGGCGGTGTAGTAACACTTTCAGGCTCGATCATCAGTCTGCGTGGGCTAGCGGAGAGATTGGGCCCGGGAAGCGCGCTGACCAAATGGCTATCTCTTGTGCCCGGCAGCCGGTTGATTCTAGCAAAAACGAAAAATTAAAAGTGGAGCCGAAAACTGCATGCAAGACGCCTCGTTCGTTTCGTCATTCGTGCATTGTGCAAATAACCGGCGTCCTCATGATTGCAGCAAATGCTCGTGGAAGCAGATATCGGCGCGGTTCACGGTCGGCTCGTTCACCCCTTCCGACCGAGCGCGGATTTACGCAATGTATTCATGATAGGCCGAATAGCGCGCCAACCCTTTTGCCCTAAAAGTGTTTTGAACCTAAGAACGATCCAAGGCCACGACCTATTGACTTCGGGAAACGCTTCAAGTGCAAAATCCTCGAGCTGCGTCACAAGTTCCATATCGCCTTCATTGAACACGCCGCTAGCACATCTCACTGCTTCTCGACCCAGCAAACGCAGCTTTCCGCGCCGGATCTCTTCGGGGTTGTCGATGATGGGCGAGCAAACCTCGAGAAAGCAATAAAGTGCTTTTTTCCTTTGTTCTAGGTCTGCCAATCTACGGTACGAACTCGACATATTCGATCCGTGTAGCCGGTATACAGCCTGACGCGCTCCCAGGACGCCAACGGATGAATGCGCTGCCAATCTCCACCACATCTCCAGGTCGCCCGCATGCGGTAATTCCGCGCGATATCCTCCCACCTGTTTCTGCAGAGCGGTTCGAACCACCGAAGTCGGTGCGGGCACGATATTGCGGCAATTGCCGAGTTCAATAAATTCAGGCCCGGTAAGGACTAAGCAGTCGCGCTCGTTGGATACTTTAGGGATCGGGATCAACTGCGCTTCAGATCCGTCTTCCGTCAGCACAATGGCGTTGCCGAATACAAATCCCACTTCAGGATCGGAATCGAGGAACACCGCCGCTCGCTCAAGAGCTCCCGGCAGAAGAAAGTCATCCGCCGAAATTAGCAACACGTAATCCGCCGAGGCCCAATCAAGGCCCTCGTTGAAGGTTGCGATAGGTCCTTTATTGACATCGTGCCGTAACACGCTCACCCGCGAGTCTGCCCTCGCTAGTTCCGTGGCGACTTCGTACGTGTTATCGGGTGACGCATCGTCAATAATAACGACCCGAACATCTTTATGAGACTGCGTCAAGATGCTTTCGATGCACTCCCTCAAAAAGTGCCCGTACATATAACAAGGAACAATTACATCAATAGAGCTCATACCTGGTCTAGCCTCTTTGCCCGAAATCTCAGTCAGCGGCCCCCGTCTTGGTCCCTCTCAGGGACATTATTTTTCAAGTTCTGTAAAGGGCTGCGGAACCGGCACTGAATGCACAGTTCGGACACGGAGCGGAGACCGCTTGCGAGCCACGGAGACAGCGACGGCGATAACACACCATCTCAAGCCGAGTAAACCCAGAGACGTATCAGCGGTCGACCTCTCGCCGATCGATTGCCCACACGATGCCGTTACAAACCGCATCCAGCGACAGCATGAGTTGGCTCAGCTTGACGTCCTTCGGGCGTCGAGTCAAAGCCGGAAGCTCGTGAGCCGAAGGATCCTCTCGCACTCGGCGCAACCAGAGCCTCCTCCCCGTCAGCCTGGGTCGTTTTCGTGGTCCCCGTCCTTTGGCGCGTCATAGAAATCAAGATCTAAGTTTATAACACCATTAAAAATAACAGTTGCAATTCGCCGAACCTGCACACTAGAGTGTGGCTGATGCCGGTGTAGCTCAACGGTAGAGCGGTTAAATCGTAATTGACAGATGCGGTGTTCAAGTCCCGCCGCCGGCTCCACTGATACCTCCTTGTCCCTATAGCTTCGTGGTTTTTACGGACTCTACTCTTGGAGATATCAGGAAGACGCTGAGAAAGGATGCTACCGCGTCTGGGCGTTGGATTGGTTTCGTTGCCTCCAAAACTGCGCTGATTAGAAATTGTCTCGCGCGGGACCACCTGCGAACTCGTCGGAGATGGCCTCGAATTGCGAAAGCGCGGGTGGACGATGCTCAAATGGCCAAATCCCGCCGCCAGGGGTCGATCATTGCCGAACAGCATCTCTCTCTCGCCGTCGCGTCTGCGACCCGCTCTCGAAGGTTTTGAGGGGGCCTGGCTTTTCTTGAAGACTCCGGTTTAGTTCCCGGCTGAAATTTTAGGCTCTTGCAACCTCCTGCCAAGCCACCATGCGCGGAATTGGAGTAAAGACTCCAGTAAAGGGGAGGGAATCAAATTGACGACCCCCTTGTGAAGTCCAAGCCGAAGACAGATTTCTCCTCGTAGAGTGATAGGCATGTAGTAGCGCGGGAATTCTAATTTCACAAAGCCGAGGCGTCGCTTAAACTCGGTAACGCTGCTGTCTTTCTTGCCATATATAAATCTACCATAAACTAGATACTTGATTCGCTTCTTGGAGCAGATCTCTGCGGCTTTGACAATGAGAGCTATGATGGGACGCTTGTCCTGATGCGCGTTCAAACAAAGTATTTGCATAATTCGAGCAACATTGCCAACATAGACAAACTTCATGAAGCCAACCAGCCTGCCCGAGTAGTAAGCGCCAATAAATTCTGCGCGATCAGAATAGCTGCTGTTTTCTTGTCTTATTGTGTCAACATCCTTCCCGTAGTGCCAAAATTTTCTTCCCTGCCGGATTGGGGTTTCGTCGTAGATTTCTTTGATGCCAGCAACAAACTCGTCGTCGAGTTCTGCAGGTCTGATTTCGACCCCTCGCTTTGCGGCGCGTCTCGTATTCTTTCGGGCCTCCTGCGGAAGGCCTTCCCACCAAGCCTGAAAATCCTCGGTCTTGATGACCGCTATGTTGTCCATCTCAAAGGCGCAATCCGACCGCGGGACGCCATCAATCGGCCCGGCGAATTCGAAGATATCGGCGCCGACTCCACAATGGCGCAACGCGCTCGCGAACTCACTCAGGTCGACGATCGGCTCCAGCTCGAGCCAATCCTCGTCTCGCACCGACGCAATGCGGAGCCAGCGTCCAAGCGAAACGATCTCTCGTCCCTGGATTTTGCAGGCAGGAGCGAGAAACGTCTTTCCCCTGAGGCTGACATTTACGTTGTAGGCGCTCGCGGGAGCCTCGTCCCCGCTGTCTGCCGCGTGGGAATTTGTTCGTGCTTCAGGAGACAAAGGCGTTACTCCATGCGCCTATGCAAATCTGAGTAAGCGCTTGAGGCGAGCAAGCTGTTCCTTGCGATGAAACGCCATCAGCTCAGGCGAAACGGGCCTCTGCATGCGCGTGATTGCCGCCCAGCCATATCCTGCCATGAAGGCGAGTCCTCCGACGAGGACCGGCGCTGCGGCCATCTGACGAACCCCGCGCAAAAACTCCCACGCGGGGTGCCCTCCGACGTAGTAAGCCTTGCGGCCATAATGGAATTTCGCCGCCACCGGACTGCTGTCAGCAGTGCCGATCTTGCGATGATGATAGCACACTTTGTCGAGGAAGGTGCGCGTCTTCCACCCCTTCATCCTTGCGGTCGTAACGGCGATCCAGTCGATCGCCCCTCCTTTTATGGGTGCGTAGCCTCCCACCGCCTCGAAACATGCACGGCGGAAAAGCTGACAAGCGCCGGATACATGGTCGAGATTGGCGCCATCATGTGCATAGCTGTGCGACGTCGGCTTGTCGAAGTCTTCAGCGAAAGGGGTCCCAGCCACGCCTAACTGAGGATCCTCCGCGAAACGCGCGAGCAGGAATTCGAAATAGTCCGGGTCGAACGTTATATCGGCGTCCAAATTGCCCACGATGTCGAAACGCAGATGCTTGACCCGGTCATAACCAGCGTTGAACGCATTGGCTTTCGCCGCAAATTGACGGTCTCGCCGCTCCGGCAGGCGCAGGAGCTCAATCCAGGGGTTTTCGGCTGTGTAGGAATTCACGACTTCGTCGGTTGCGTCTGTCGAACCGTCGCTGACGATAACCCAGCGCAGCGGCCGTTTCGTCTGCGAAACGACCGAGGCTATCACTTTCCCGATGAACGCCGCCTCGTTTCTTGCAGGGGTGATCAGGACAAGGTCAAGTTGGCCGGCCAAGGTCATCCATTCTCCATCGACGTTAAGGGGACAGGCTCGGCATTGGCGTTCAATCTCCCTAAAAGATGCGTCAGCGCTTTGAACATGGTCGCCTGACCCCAATGGAACATCGGCGTTCGTATTTTTGTCCAGCCGAGGTCGCGGTAATAGAAGTGGCCGTCAGCCGCCTGCATGTGCGTGATCGTCCATTCCGCGACGCGAGCCGCCAAGTCGAGGGCGGCGTGATCAGACGCCGAAAAAAAACATAGCGTGTCGATGGCCTGAGCGGCGCATTGTATGTCGATGGGCAGCAAACGGTTATGCATGTATTTGGAGCGACCATCGGCTTCAAAAAAATTATCCCTGAAATAGGCGTAGCCTCGCTGCAAATGTTCTCTGAAGTCCGAGTCCCGAGCGCTTTCGATATATCGTTTGAGACTGTCGAGATTGTATCCCGTGTGGAAGTTGTCGATCCAATGGTATTTCGGATCATCACCATAGAACCACGCGCCGTCGGGATTTTGGCGCGCGCAGCTGTATGTCATGGCCGATTTGGCGACTTCGATCATCTCCCCTCGGCCGGCTCGCGCGCCGACCCGCGCGAGGAGCGCAGCGCCCAACATGTTCGAGTTATGAATTGAAACTTGCTCGTAGGTGACGTAGCTCAAGCAATCGCCCGTCGAGGTCCGTTCGCGCGGGAGCTTCATAATCCAGTTGCAGACGCTGCTGGCGGCCTCAAGATAGCGGGCGTCGCCGAGAATTTCGAAGGCCTCGACGAAGGCCTGGCCGATGAGACCGCTCCACACGATCGTCGGTTCGCCTTTCGGAATTCTGCCGGCGCGGGTGGTAAAGGTGAACTCGTTTCCCCAGCAAAGGTCCCCGTAGCCGGGCGAACGATGCTGTAGCAGCCAATCCAGGCACGGCCTCGCTTTCACCGCGTGACGCTCGTCCCCAGTTGCTTGGAAGAGCCTGAGATAACCCCAGGCCATGTAACCCATCCCTTTGGTCGACGTGTGGGGTTTGATTCCAAGCAGGGGCCGGATGTTGAACGGAGAGCGAAGAACGGCGGCGGTCAATAACCGTTCCAAAGGCTTGGAATTGAAAGTCAAGCTTCGCAGATAGGACATTTGCCCGTCGCCTGGGTCATAGGCGCGGTAACCATGCTCTTCGATCCAGCGACTCAGACGGTCGATACTCGCTTCGACCATGGCTGCGACAGCCTTCTGGCGCTCACTTTCGGCCGACATGCTCAAACTGACACCAATGTGTCGTTAGGAACGGGCCGGCGTGCGATGAGTGCGTCCACCAGGCTGAGATATTTGTCCTTGTAATTTTCCCAATTCTCTGTCTCGACATAGGCGCTTGCGCAGCGAATCATCGATTCGCGGAGCTGAGAGTCGACAAGCACTTCATACATCGCCTGCGCGAGATGCCGTTCATCGCCGGATCGGAAGAAGCGCACCATGGAGTCATCGAAGTAATATTGGTCAACCCGCGTTTCTGAAACCACCACTGGAACACCGAGGGACATAAACTCCATGATTTTCGTGCTGTAGGCTTCATTACCGAAGGTGTTCGCGCGCTTCGGCACAACGCCGACATCCGCTTGGGCGACGACGCGCGCGATGGCCTGCATGCTCATCGGCTCGAAGAACTTGACTTCCTCATTGAGGCCAAGATCGTTGGCGAGCTCGATGAGTTCACTCTTGCAAGCGCCTTCGCCGTAAATGTGAAAGCGCGCCTCCGGCAATCGCTGCTTTAGGAGCGCGAAGGCGCGAATGGCAATATCCAGTCCCTGGTGCCACTGCAGACCGCCTGGATATATGACGATCGGTCCCCCACTCCGCGGCAGGCGTTCCTGGGGGCGGAAGATGCGACGATCGACGTGGTTGATAAATACGGAACACTTCTCGGGTGAAGCAGAACGTTTGGTGTAGCGATCAAGCCAAAGGTGATTTGACAATATGACATGGTCGGCCAAACGCGCCGATATGAATTCGACCCATTTCAGGCTCCGCACGAGGAACGATTGCGGAGAAGCCTGAAATTTGCTGGCGAAAAACTCCGGCACGATGTCGTGAATGTCGAGAATGAGCGGAGCGCCGCGAAGCTTGGCCGGCAGCGCCGAAAATATCAGAAAATCTGGCACGTTGTGCACGTGCACGAGATCAAAGCCGCGACCGTGGACGAGTTGCCATTTTCCGGAAGCCGCCAGGAAACGTAGGAGCGGCAAAAGGAAGGAGAGCGCCGACGCCTCCTTCTTGCCGAACCGATCCTGAATCCGGTGAAGAACGACGCCGTTGATGACCTCTCGAGGCGGCAGTTCCGGCGACCGCCTCAGGGCCAATACTTCCACTTGATTTCCTCGTTCCGCCAGGGCCTCGGCGTAGCGCATGACACGATTATCATTCTCGTAAAACGAGTACGTAACCATGCAGATACGCGGGACTTCAAGCGGATTGGAACGCAACGGACACCCCACCCTACCGCTGTTTTTGCTGTCGAGCCGTATATTTCCTTCTGAAGGTCAGGTCAAGCTTAAGAAGACAGGTTCTAAATACACAGTCCCACGGAAACTTCACAATTGGGTTGTCACTGGACTTGGCTTGAGTTGAACTCTGCCAATCAGCATGACCGTCGTCAAGGCCCGGAGCCAACTCGCGCGGGGGCTTTGATCACGCAAAACGGGGCCGTTAGCGACCGCTTCCCTCGGCAGGTGGGTCGCGGTGTTAAGTCCGCTGCGCCGTTCCATCAAGCGCATCTGACTTTGGCGCCGAGAAGAGAAGTCTTACATACAAATAGGCGACAAACTCGCGGATCACCGAACTGACGCCGGCGCTTGAGCGCCACCAATGGCTCGGATCATAATGCCGATCTTCGACGGAGATGACCCCTACGGCGGTTTGGTCGCCAAGCGCGCGTTCATAGAGAAATTGGGATCTGCGGGCATGCGGTCCCACGGTGACGAGGTCTATCGAGGCCGGGCGGATGCCCTGCGTGCGAAACCAGTTCCTTACCGCGAGCGCAGAATGGTACGTCCTATCCACTTGCGCCGGCTCGGCGACGGCGGTCACCACCTGTTCTTCCTGAATGCCTGATCTCAATAAGAATCTTTGTCCAGTTCCGGGGGGAGGCTCGCCCCTGGCCTCCCAGTCTTTCAACCGCGTTTCGGCGACAATGAGTTTCTTGTATTGGCCTTTGCGAAACTGCTTGGCCGCCTCGTAGAAAGCGTAGGGTGGGACCCACCCTTCCACAACAAGAAATTCGCCGTCGACCGCGTGGCTTGCGGCGAGAAATGGGAAAATTCCCAGCGCTACGAGGAAGGTGAGCGCCAGGGCGCAACTCAGGACCAAGACCCGACCGGTCCAAGTGAGAGTCCAGCATTCGCGGCGCACAAAAATTGCCGGCATTCTGAACGCGTCTCCGTGTCGGGGTGCTTCGGGCCAGACCAGCTAAAGCGCGGCTGGTCGCCACAGGCCCTTGCGCCTGAAGCCTTCGAGAGGCCGCGCAGATAGCACCCCCAGCTCCCGCAAGCGCAAGCTCTTTGATGCGCCTCGACACAGCAAAATTTGAGATGGCGCGCGTCGCCGGGCAGGCGTCCTAGCCTTTGGCGTCACACCGCGAGCGAGTGCCGCGCTTCCTGCCGCGTGAGATAGGCGTCGAAGCGGGCGGCGATCGTGCGCAGGAAGGGGCGGCCGAGCTCGGTCACGACGAAGCCATCGGGGGTTTGCCTTAGAAAGCCGTCGCGGTCTTCCGCCAGCGCCTGCGCCGCGCAGGCGAGCGCCGCTCGCGTAAGATCGGAGCGCAGGCCCGCCAGAGTGCGCGACGAAAAGCTCATGTCGCACATCAGCTTTTCGATGATCCCGCCGCGAACCCGGTCCTCTTCGCTGAAGCCCACGCCGCGCGAGATAGCGAAATCTCCCGCCTCGACGCTGCGCTGGTAGCGCTTTATGGCCGGCTCGTTCTGGACGTAGCCTTGCGGCAATCGCCCGATCGCCGAGGCGCCGAAGCCGAGAAGCGCGTCGGCGGGATCGACGGTATAGCCCTGAAAATTGCGCTGCACGCGATGCTGGCGCGCCGCTGCGGCGAGCGTGTCCGAAGGCCGCGCGAAGTGGTCGACGCCAATCCGTTCAAAGCCCCCGCGCGTCAGTCGCGCCCCGGCCGCTTCGGCCAGATGGTATCGCTCGACGACGCCCGGGAGCTCCGCCTCGCTGATCTGAGATTGATGGGTCTTCATCCACGGCACATGGGCATAGCCGAAGAGCGCAATGCGATCGGGGCTCAGCTCGAGCGCCAGATCGAGCGTATGCAGCAGTTCGGCCTCGTGCTGACCCGGCAGGCCGTAGATCGCGTCGATGTTGAGGGAGCGCACACCGGCGTTGCGGAACAGCTCGACGACGCGCTTCGTCTCCTCGAAGGTTTGGATGCGGTTGATTTTCTCCTGCACCTCCGGGTCGAAGTCCTGGACGCCGAGACTGACGCGCGTCAGTCCGCTCGCGGCGAGCGCCGTGACGGCCGCTTCGGTCATGCCGCGCGGGTCCACCTCGACGGCGAATTCCGCATCGGGCGCGAAGCGAAAGGCGGCGCGGGCGGCGCCGGCGAGACGCAATATATCTTCGGGTTCGAGGATTGTGGGCGAGCCGCCTCCCCAATGCATATGCCGGACGCGCGCGTCCTTCGGCGCGGTGGCGGCGACCGCGTCAATTTCGCGCAGGAGCGCTTCCAGATACTCCGCAATCGGCTCGTAGCGCCGGGTGATCTTGGTGTGGCAGCCACAAAACCAGCAGAGCGTGTCGCAAAAGGGCACGTGCATATAAAGGGACAGCGACGCGTCGGACGGAAGCTCCGAGAGCCATTGGCGATAGGTCTCGGACGCGACGCCGGGGTGGAAATGGGGGGCCGTCGGATAGCTCGTGTAACGAGGCGTGAGCTGCGCGGTATGTCGCAGAACGGCTTCGGGGGAAAGCGTCATGGGCTGGCTCCAGCTCAGGCCTGCGTAAGAGCGTCGCAAGTGGGCTGCATCTTGGCGCCGAGAGCCGCTCGGCTCTTGTCAACGCAGCCAGATGTCATTATAACTTGACATTGAGCACTGTCAATGTAGCCTTACGGTGTCCGGGGAGGAAACGGCCATGCGAATCCTGTTCATTCACCCCAATTACCATTCTGGCGGCGCCGAGATCGCCGGTAACTGGCCCCCGGCGTGGGTAGCCTATCTCTCCGGTGCGCTGAAAGCCGCGGGCTTCGACGAGGTCAAGTTCATCGACGCCATGACGGCGCATGTCGATGAGGACGAGCTGCGCCAGCACATTGAGGACTACCTTCCGGATGTCGTCGGCGTCACCGCGATCACACCGTCGATCTACAAAGCCGAGCGCACGTTGCAAATCGCCAAGGAAGCCGCGCCTGACGCGATCGGCGTGCTGGGCGGCGTCCATGCGACCTTCATGTATCGGCAGGTGCTCGCGGAAGCGCCATGGATCGACGCGATCGTGCGGGGCGAAGGCGAGGAGATCTTCGTCGAGCTCGTGAAAGCCGTCGCGGCGGGAGACTGGCAAAAGCGGCGGGGCCAAATCGAGGGACTCGCCTTCATCGAGGACGGCAAGGTCATTGCGACGCCCGCGGCGCCGACGGTCAAGAACATCGACGCGATCACCGCCGACTGGAGCCTGCTCGACTGGCCCAAATACAACTACATACCGCTCGGCGTTCGCGTCGCGATCCCGAACATGGCGCGGGGCTGCCCCTTCACCTGCAGCTTCTGCAGTCAGTGGAAGTTCTGGCGTGACTATCGCATCCGCGATCCAAAGAAGGTCGTGGACGAGATCGAAAGGCTCAAGCGCGATTACGATGTGGGTTTCTTTATTCTCGCCGACGAGGAACCCACGATCAACAGAAAGAAGTTCGTGGCCTTCTGCCAGGAGCTCATCGACCGCAAGGTCGACATCTTGTGGGGCATCAACACGCGTGTGACGGACATCTTGCGCGACGAGGCGTTGCTGCCTTTCTATCGCAAGGCCGGCCTCATCCACGTTTCGCTCGGCACGGAAGCCGCTGCGCAGCTGAAGCTCGATCTCTTCAACAAGGAGACGACCGTCGCGCAAAACAAGCGGGCCATCCAGCTGCTGCGCGGCGCAGGAATCGTCGTCGAAGCGCAGTTCATCGTCGGCCTTGAGAACGAAACCGCCGAGACGCTCGAAGAAACATATAAAATGGCGTGCGATTGGAAACCCGACCTCGCCAATTGGTCGATGTATACGCCTTGGCCCTTCTCCGATCTCTTCAAGGAGCTTGGCGACAAGGTGGAGATATTCGACTACGAGAAGTACAATTTTGTCACGCCGATCATCAAGCCCCGGGCGATGGAGCGCGGCGAACTGCTCGATCGAGTCATGAACAACTACCGCCGTTTCTACATGAAAAAGGCGCTGTTCTCCTACCCGTGGGCTGGCACCGGCGAGCGCCGACGCTATCTCTTCGGTTGCCTCAAAGCCTTCCTCAAGGCCGGCTTCGAACGCAAATTCTACGATCTCGGCAAAGTCGAGTATTGGGGTCCGCAGTCTCGCGAGAAGGTGAAGTTCGACTTCGACACGTCGCGCAAGAGAGCGGCAGACGCCGATGTCGAATGGCGGACGACCCACAATCGCCCCGAGAGCTCCATGGCGGAGGCCGCACGGGCGATGGCTTGCGGCGGATCGACGGAACAGCTCGCGGAGGATTTCGACGTCGGGCTGACGCCGGCGGCGCTTGCGGGTGCGGAAGCTGAGCGCGATCGGCATGAACACGTCCACTGAGGCGCGGTTGGCCGTCGCAACACGGCGCGACGGTCTTCCGTGCGAAGCCAAAATCGGTCCTAACGCGGTTACCCGTGTCGCCGAGGCTTTGCAGGAAATGCTTGGCACGCGCATCTGCCGCGACGTTTTCGCCGCGGCGGGTCTCGAGCGCCATCTCGAGACGGCGCCCACTCAAATGGTCGACGAGAGCGACGCTGCGCGACTGCATCGCGCCCTCGTCGAAGTGCTGGGCTTCGGGCCCGCCGTGATGGTCGCGCAAAGGGCTGGCGCGCTCACGGGCGACTATCTGCTGGCCCACCGCATCCCAAAGCCGGCGCAGCGCCTCTTGCGCCTGCTGCCACGGCGACTGGCGGCGGCCTTGCTCCTCCGCGCGATCGCCAAGCATTCATGGACCTTCGCCGGCAGCGGCGCCTTCAGCTACGGCTTCGATCCTGCATTGTGCTTGCGCCTGCGCGGCGCGCCCATTTGCCGACTCGTGCGGAGCGACGAGGCGGCCTGCGGCTATTATGCTGCGACATTTCAGCGCGTCTTTTCGGCCATGCTCGGCGAAAGCGTGCGCGTGATCGAAACGCAATGCGAGGCGCAGGGCGCGCCCGAGTGCGTCTTCAACGTCAGCTGGTGACAGTAAAAATCACGAAACGCGAGGCACGCGACTTCTTGCGCCAGGCCGGGGCAGGGCGAGGCCCTCGCCTCCTGAAGCGGCAGACCGCGTTGCAGCGGAAATGAAATCGCCGGGCTTGCCCTTCCTGGCGAGCACGGCGATCCAAAATCCCCTTCCCCGTTGCACTCATAGCGAAGATGCGTGCTTCAGTCCTTCAGGAGCACCGGAAGGCCGAAGAACGACGAAAACGGGGTTGGGTTACGGCTCAGCTTCGAAGAGGGCCTATCGTCTTTAACGAGGCCCGACCAGGGCCTGTCATCGCTCACGAGCTTCGACCAGGGCCTGTCGTCGCTCGTCAGACTAGAGAACGGTTTCGACTTGGAAAGCACCGGAAGGCCAAACAGGGACGAACAAGGCGTCGGATTGTCCAGCAATTCGGTGGGGGATTTGGATTCCGCCAGAACCGGCAATCCCAGAAAATCCGAGAGGGGCGTGGGGTCGTAATAGGTGGGTGTGTAGTGATATTCGGATCCCGCGTCGACCGGACCAAAACTCTCGAGAAGTTTCGTGGTCTTTAGCGCAGAACCGAACGGCGCGTGGACGGTCACAAGAGAGTTGCCCCGGCGAATCTTTTCGGCATAGGCGGCGGCGTCAGACTCTCGGACGCCACCCTTGACGACGAGCGCCTCGATGGCCCCGCTCGTCGGAGTGACCAAATAGACTTCATCCGACGCGTAGCCCCTGCGCTTGAGAGCGTCCACGGCTGCGGCAGCCTTTTCTCCGGCGGCATAGAGCCGGGCGATGATCGTGGTCATGACGTCTCCTTTCGTTTCTGAAGATGCCCCTTGGGCACCCAGCGGCCCTGCACATTCACTTGACCTAACTCTCGCCAATCCGGGTGGTGGCGCCCTTTCAGAACAGGCTAACCCTAATCCTAATCTTGCTCCTGCCTGAAGGAAGAACAATGGGCGCCAGATCGAAGTCGGGCGGCGGCCCCGAAATCGATCTCTTGCTGCATCGTGTTTCTCCTCTGAATTCGGGCGCTTCGCGGAGGGCGTTGGAGCCACGAGCCGCTCCGGCGCTGACAGCTTAGAAACGCAGCCAAATTCCAAGCGAATTTATGTCATAACAGCTTGACAGTTGCAAGCGTCAATATATATTGACAGATGGTTGAATGCGTCACGGCTCCCGCAGTGACGCATCGACCCGCCGACTGAGGCGCGATCAGTACCTGCGTGCAGGTCCAGCACGAGGATAGTCAGTGGAGATAAAGGACATGGCTGATCGAGACGATCCGAACAGGGTCTGGCCAACGGGCTTGACGCTGCCGGAAGCCGAGGAGCTGCACAGACACGTGATCGACGGAGCCAGGATCTTCTTCGTGATTGCGGTGTTCGCGCACATCTTGGCTTACGTTTACACGCCTTGGCTGAAATAAGGGGGGGCCGATCATGAACCAAGCCAGAATTTGGTTGGTGGTCAAACCGACTGTCGGGTTGCCGTTGCTGTTGGGCTCGGTGACGGTGATCGCTCTCCTCGTGCACTACTCCGTGCTCAGCCACACGACGTGGTTTGCGGAGTATTGGCAGGGCGGCAAGAAGGCGAAAACCGGCGCCGCTGACACGATGTCGGCTCCGCAGGTTGGCGAGCTGACCTCGCCGAGCGGCGAGAAGGTCAGGCTTTCCGGCCTGTAAGCATCCGCCAACGCCGCCGCCGGCGTTTTGGCGCCGACGACTGCGAACTCAGCTTTTCGAAGCGATCTTGGCGGCCGAGATCCCTAGATGTCGGCCGCCAAGCCTTTGCCGGACGACAAAGGCAACATCTGCAGCCGAAAGCCCAATCGCGCGTCGCCGCTGCGCGTCGGCTGGCGCCGCATAATTTCTCTGAGTCAGAGGAACCGCATCTGCTCGATCGCCAACACTTGGATCGCGAATGTGATGAATCGTCTGAACGAGAGCGCGATGCGGGCCTGGGTGAACCTCGGCCCCCGCTTCCTTCCCTTTGCCGATTCGGCGACGCCGGAGCTGCCGCTCAGTCGGCTCTTGCGCCTCTCTTTGTTTCAGGTTTCGGTCGGGATGGCGCTGGTCCTGATCGTTGGAACCCTCAATCGCGTCATGATCGTCGAACTCGGTGTGCCTGCCTCATTGGTCGGGATCATGATTTCCCTACCCCTCATTTTTGCGCCGTTCCGCGCCCTCATTGGATTTCGTTCCGACACACATAGTTCCGCCCTCGGCTGGAAGCGTGTGCCTTTCATCTGGAAGGGCGCGCTGTTGCAGTTTGGGGGGTTCTCCATCATGCCGTTTGCGCTGCTGGTTTTAGCCGGCGCAGGCAATGCGAACCAAGCGCCCGTGTGGGTCGGATATTTGGGGGCGGGAGCGGCGTTCCTTTTGGTGGGCGCGGGTCTGCACACCATCCAAACTGTTGGCCTGGCTCTCGCCACGGATCTGGCGCCTGAGGAGTCACAGCCCAATGTCGTGGGCCTGATGTATGTGATGCTGCTCGTCGGCATGATCGTCTGCGCGCTGCTGTTCGGAGCGGCGCTGGCGGATTTCACCCCAGGGCGCCTGGTCCAGGTGGTCCAGGGCGCGGCCGTAGCGACGATGGTCCTCAATATCCTCGCGCTCTGGAAGCAGGAGACGCGGAAGCCGCAGAGGACTCCATCAAAGAATCAAGAAACCGTCCGCCGGCCCCTGTTTCGTGAGGCGTGGGAGAGCTTCACCCACGGCCAGGGCGCCATCCGCAGGTTGGTCGCCATCGGCATAGGAACAATGGCCTTCAGCATGGAAGACATTTTGCTCGAACCCTATGGCGGGCAGATACTGCGCCTGACTGTCGGCGAAACGACGAAATTGACGGCGGCGCTCGCGGTGGGCGGCCTCTTGGGTTTCGCTCTCGCATCCCGCGTTCTTAGCCGTGGCGCCGATCCCCTTCGTATGGCTTGCTACGGCGCTTTGGTTGGCGTTCCCGCTTTTGTCGCGGTCATTCTCGCGGCGCCCTTCGACTCCACCTTGCTTTTCGGCCTTGGCACGGTGCTGATCGGTTTCGGAGCAGGACTCTTTGGTCATGGCACGCTGACAGCGACCATGAATCTTGCGCCCGAGGATCAGACGGGATTGGCGCTGGGGGCTTGGGGCGCGGTGCAGGCCTCGGCCGCTGGAATCGCGATCGCACTGGGCAGCATCATCCGCGATCTCGTCGCGGGCCTCCCGATACAAGATGCGTTTGGACCAGCTACGTCCTATGCATCCGTCTATACTCTCGAAGTGTTGCTTCTCTTGGCCGCCGTCGGCGTGATGGCGCCCTTGCTTCGCCGGCGTCCGGAAGCTGTCGCCGCAACGGAAGCATAGACGTTCGAACCGCGCGGCGCAGCGGCTCCGCGATCGACACGGAAAAGTTCATTCCGTCGATCGGCGTCTCGTCCGTCGGTACGCCACGCTCGGCGTTGCGCACGTCAGGGAAGATCTGGAATGATGATGTGCGCCATCTGGCCTCCAGTGCCGCGTCGAAGAACATCTTCTTCGTGTTCCTGTCACCGGCCGAATCCTGTGAAAAGTCGCTACTCGAGTGTTAGGGTGCGACGCCTTGGCAGGAGATTATCTCTTGCAGTCAGAAGGGAGTTTCCCTAGCTTGCATCGATGTCGAAAGCACATCAAGGTCCGATAGCGCCTCACTTCTCGGATCAAGAACGCAGACAGACAACAGTTCATCTGTACGCTGCCTCGGGGATGCTCAAGTGTATGAACAAGCCAATGGCTCGCAGCTCATCGATCGTCCTTCCGCGACGACTCCGGCTGCCCTAGAGCCGACGGATCCTCGGCCTGCACGAACTCCCAACGAGCTCCGCGAAATTCCGCGCTATTTGGTCGATCATTATTGGTGGGCCTATGTGCACCCGCGAGCGGTTTGGGTGTTCGAGCGGCAATGGTTGGTTAGCGCCATACTGTGGGGCAACTATCGGCACTTGCGCGAGGCTGCACTGAACGCGCTGGGAGCCGAGCTGCCTGGCCGCACGCTGCAGGTCGCGAGCGCCTATGGCGATTTCACGCCGAAGCTGGCGGAGCGGGCGGCGACGGGAGAAGGCGAAGTCGACGTGATCGACGTGCTGCCGATCCAACTCGAGAATCTCAAACACAAGCTGAACCCAGACGCGCCTGTGCGCATGACGACAATGGACTCCGCGGCCCTGGATTTCGCGAGTTCGAGTTTTGATCGCGCAGTGTTGTTCTTTCTGCTGCACGAACAGCCCGAGCAATGGCGCCGTCGCACCTTGGCGGAGGCGTTGAGAGTCGTTCGACCGGGAGGTCGGGTCGTCATCGTCGAATATGCGCGGCCCTCAAGCTGGAATCCGCTGCGATATCTCTTTGCGCCAATCCTCGCCGCGCTGGAGCCCTTCGCGCTCGACCTGTGGCGCCATGATGTCAAAGAGTTCCTTCCGAAGGACGCAAAAATCGGCAACTATTCCCAGCGCCGGTTCTTTGGCGGACTCTATCAACTCGTCAGCTTCGAGCGGCGGGGGTAGTCAGCTCCGGCGATAGATTTCGTCGGCGCGCGCCTTGAAGGCCTCAGCGGTGTTGCGGAACTGCAGCTCGAACATGCGCGCCATGAGGCGGGCCAGGAGCGGGTTGCTGAACTCGTAGTCGGCGAAAAACTCCATTTGGCAGCTGTTTGCGTCCACGCCGGGGTGGAAGGTCCATATGTTCTCGAAATGGCGGAACGGGCCTTCGACGGCGACGATCGTAATGCGCGTCTGCGGCCGGTCGAGCGTGTCGCGTGTCGTGAAGTTCTGGGTCAGCGAACCCAGGCCGACCCGCATGTCTGCAAGGAAAGTCTCGACACCGGCTGCCGGATGGGCGCGCTGGCGAACGCGGGCCCCTAGGCAAAGGGGGACGAATTCGGGATAGCGCTCGACATCGGCGACGAGATCGAACATTTGCGAAGCGCGATGCCTCACGCTCATCGACCTTGTCGACCTCTGCCGCGCCGTCGGCCCCGGGAGGACATCGAACGGCCTCATCGCTCTATCCTCACACGAAGCGAGATGCGTCCCTCTCGAAAGAGAGAGCGATCATTCAAGATCATCGCAGCCCCAAGGAGCGACTTTATCATTTTTCGGTTGCAGCACGACCCCCACAGCAAGCCAACTGTCCCCTGCGCCCCGCGCAGAAACGGGATGGAAGCCGGCGACGAATTGCAAAGGCTGCGATGGATCTGCTGCAGCGCATCGGCACGCGAAGCTTGGACTGTAGAGAACGTCCCGGAAAAGTGCGAAGCGCCTTTCTGAGAAGGACATGCTCTAGCTTTCTGATTTGCGGCGAGCTCTCATCGCTCCCGTGATACCGCGCGAGCGGGACGCGCTAGCGGTCGGCCGGGACCAGCCAGTCCTCCGTCGGCGTATATCCGTGAAGGACGGCTCGGCGATAGTAGGTCGTTAGACCATCGATGGCCCGGCGCAGCGCGTCTCCAGGCGTTTCGCCTTCGGCGACGCAGCTCCAGAACGGAACCTGCTGCTCGGGAGTCCGTATAACGTGGCTCTGCTTGAATGAGGTGCGCGTGCCCCAGGTGGAGCGTAGTCTGATCGTGACAATGGTTTCGAGGGCGCCGAGGCGGACGCGATAGTCGCCGATTTCGTCGTGTCTCTCGACGAGCTTTATGAGGTCGTTCTGGAGCACGCTATCCACGCTGTCCATGTTGTTTTCCTCATGTTTGGCGCGGTTCAACTCAACGCTGAGCGGCCGCGCCCCTTTTTCGGGGCGCGGCGCTTTTTCACTTCGCCGCAGGAACCCCGTTGAGCTCAGGGTAATCCTTCGCCATGCTCACGCCAAGCAATGGTTTCGAAGCTCCCTGATGGCAGGTCCCGCAGTCGATCTTCGGCGCATCGCCATGCGGCCCCAGCTTTGAGGGCGGAAGGATGTCCTTGAGCGGGTCGAGGTACGTGGTGTTGATGTAGCGAACCAAACCCAGGCCATACCAAGCCGTCAATCGCGCCGGCGAGCTTTGCGACCAGGCTGAGAAGTCACGGGTGTTGTGGCAGAATGTGCAATTTACACCTAGACTCTTCGACATGTGGATCATGAGGGAGAACGTCTGCTCCGTCGTTTGGATCGACGTGCCAAACCCAGTGGGAAGCGCCGTCTTGCCGCTGACACGGATCGGCTCGTGACCCTCGACATAGGGGGTGAGAGGATCAGACGGGAGACCCGTGGAGTTGTTGACGGCTGTCGGATGACCCATCCCGTAGGTATGGGCGGCAAAGCCGCCGGCATGCGGCGACACCGGATCGTTGTACCAGAGATTGGAGGGCGCCGGCGCGCCACGGTGGCAGGTGTAGCAAGTCACGCCGGTGCTACCGACATGGACTTTCCAATCGGCGTTGATTTGGCGATTGATCTGAAGCATGCGGCGCGCCACGATCTTGGTGTAGAGACCGTCGTCCGCGAGGTTGTCGGTGTTGTGACAATAGGCGCAGCCTTGATCTGGCGAAACCCAAGAGGTGATCGCCAGCATGACACGGTTGAACTGATCGACGCTGAGGTCACCGAGCACCTTGACATTCTTGTATTCAGCGCTCGCTTTCTTGCCGGTCGCCGGCGCCGGATCGAGTGGCTCCGGCACGCTGTTGGCGTATTTCAGCAGCGCAACCGCTCTGGGATTGGATATTTGCCCAATAGCGAGGCCGCGGAAGCCGAGTTGCTCGGCGAGAACGGGCGGACGCGTCCAGCCCGCGGTGAGCAGCATCGCCGCAGTCAATAGAGCGGCTGCGATGACGCCGACGAAGGCCACAGCTGGTCCGAATTTCATGGCGTAGCTCCCGAGATTGTGGCCGGATCGAACACGGGCGGATGAACAACCGGATAGCTCGGCGCAATGCCGTGCTGGACGCCCCAGAGATACCAATTATCGACGACCGTTCCGGACAGCAGAATGCCGATGCCTCCAGTGAGCGGCGTGAGGACCGCGAACCACCAAGCCCAACGGTGGATGGACTCCATCGTCGCGTTGAAGCCCATGGTCCAGCGCCAGAACAGCGCCGCGCGCTCGGCGGCGGTGCCGCGGTCGAGATTTTGCTCGATCTCACGCTCGCCGCCGTATCTGCCCACGGCGAGGATGGTCGCCGCATGCATGGCGAAGAGCAACGCCGAGCCATAGAGGAATGTGATCGAGAGCATGTGGAACGGGCAATAGAAGAGATTGCCGTAACGTATCGAGAAGGCCGCCGTCCAATCCAGATGCGGGAAGATGCCAAAAGGCACCGCCTCGCTCCAGTGCCCCATCAGCAGCGGACGGATGAATCCGAGCACGAGATAGAGCCAGATGGCCGAGAGGAACGCCCAGGACACGTGGGTTCCAAGGCCGAGGGCGACGGCCCGCCGGTACATGCGCACCCACCAAAGCAGTATGGATGCGGTGAGAAAGAAACCGGCGATCAGCCACCAGCCGCCCTCGTTCAACGGCGGGAAGATCTGCAGGCCATACTGCGGCTTCGGCGGCTCGAGAGCGAGCCAGAACAATTGCCTTACGAACTGGATGGGATCCCAGTTCACCGAGGCCCACATGTTGAGGCCGATGATCTCGAAGGCGATAAAGCCGAATATGAGCGACGCGATGCCGTAACCGCCGAGATAGATCGGGCCCACCTGCGCGCTGCCGATGCGTCCGAGCAAGTGAACAAACGTCCCTTCGCCGGTGCGCTCGAGTCCCTCGACCGGGACACTCTCCAGGGGCTCCGCGCTGCGGAGCTGAACCTGAGTGAAGATGTTCTGATAATAAGCCACGGTTCCCCTCCTCTTCGCTTAGCGCCAGACCGGAAGATTGAGCCACCAGTTCCACCATTCGGGCCAGCCCTTGGTCCAGAACGGCCCCGAGATGATCATGCAGACGGCGCTGAAGAAGACCGCAGCGAGCGCGAGGAAGAGCCCGACGCGGTGGATCCCGAGAAATCCCGTCGAATAGCCGATCGCATCGCGGAAATAAGTGTCCTCGTGCTCTGAGGTCTTGACCTCCTCGCCCTTGGGCGGATTGAGCGCCGAGAGGACGAGACCGCCATGCATCGCGAGCGCCAGCGCCGTCGCGAAGAAGAACGAGATCGCGATCATATGCGCCGGATTGTAGTGGAAATGCAGGTATTGATAGCCCGTGTTGGAAACCCAATCGAGGTGGCTGATGATGCCGTAGGGGAATCCATGCCCCCATGCGCCAAGCAGCAGCGGGCGGATCACGACGAGCGTGATATAAGCGAAGATCGCGAAGCCGAAAGCGAAGGGCACATGATAGCCCATGCCGAGCTTGCGACAGATTTCGACCTCGCGCAGCAGCCAGGACACGAAGGCCCCAACGGCGCAAATGGTGATGATCTGCCACAGTCCGCCTTGCTTGAGCGGCGCCAGCGCGAGGCCGTATTTGATGTCTGGCGGCGCGATGTTGATCTGCCAGATGTTCCAGGTCGGACCGATCGCCGCGCCGTAAATGATGAGCGCCGTTCCGAGCGTGGCGCAGATCATGGTCGTCACGCCAAAAAATCCGACATAGAAGGGACCGACCCAGAAATCGAACAGGTCGCCCCCGATCAGCGTGCCGCCGCGCACGCGGTATTTTCTCTCAAAGCTCAGCATCGCCATCGCTACGGTCTCCCTATTCGATCCGCCCTGCGAATATTCGGGTGTGGGCGGGCTTGCGTCCCGCCCACTGTCACGAACCCTCCGGCCTTCAGACGAAAGCGCTGGGGATCGTCATTTCGATCTGTCCGACCTTCTTGGGGCCGGGGCCTTCCAGCCAGTTGAACCTGTCGGTGCTGAGCAGGATGAAGTGGATCAGCAACGCCAGGGTGAGGAGAAAGGCGCCGAGCGCCACGAGGACGCGGCGCGGATCGAAAAGCAGCCAAAGCTTGTGCATGATTTCCTCCCGGTCAGCCGACGAACGTCAGCAAGGACGCGACGGCGTGATGCGCGCCGTCCAGGAACGCATAGCCCTTGACGCTCGGCAGCCACGGGCGCCATTGCCACACCAGCACATGCGCGATGATCGCGATGATGATGAAGCCGATGAAGCTCTTCACGAAGATGCTATGAAACTCCAAGGCTTCCGCCTCTGTCAGACCCGACAGGGTACTCTTGTCTTTGTCAGTGGCCATGTTCTTGACCTCCGGTTGCGTTACCGCGCACGCCCAACGCGGCGATGATTTCGCGACGCAAGGTCACGAAAGGCGTCTCGGTCGCCCTACCTCGGCGAAACTCTGTTCAAATGGCCGTCAGCGCATAGGAAATGGCGAGGGAGAGTTTTTCGCGGGCTTCGGTGAGCGCGGATCGCGCCAGCCCCGGCCTTTCTCCAGCCTCCTTCACGAACTGCGCCTTCAGACGGCCAGCCAAGATGATGACGAGCAGAATGGGATAGAAAAGACCGCAGACAACGCAGATTTTCGCTACTTCCATGCGGCCAGGCGACGTTGTGTGGATCACAGTCATGGCCCCTTCCTTTCGTTGACTCGCGTCGTTCTCGCTTCAAAGGCCGTTAGGCCAAAGCTCCTTCATTCGCCTCGAGCGCATCACCGACGCGCTCCAATGTGACTCGATCCTCACCCGCGCGCCGCGCCGCGCGCTCCGCAAAGTCGCGCAACCGCTTTGCCGCGGAAATCCGCGTCAGCACGGGTTCGGCGTCGACGAGCTCGTCGAGACGCCGCTTGGCGTCTTCGTCCCAGGCAAGCTCGCGCAGCCGCCGCGACGGCGTCGGTTCGATCTTGTCGAGCTCGGAACCGAGCGGGAGGATGTTGAACAAGGCGTCGAACAGCGCGTTGCAAACCTCTTGGATGAGGTAGGTCGCGCCGGCATAGCCCATGAACGGCGTCCCGGTGTGTCGGCGGATGATTGCGCCGGGGAAGGAAGCGGGAACGAAGATCGCGCGCGCGCTGCACTCGGCAGCGTACATGCGTTCGTTGTAGCTGCCGAAAAGAATAAGCGGCGTCTTTTCCTTCACGGAGCGACGCACGGCGTCGTTGTCGGTTTTGGTTCCTGGGCGGCGCGCGACGGAAAAGGTGCAGGGAAGGCCCATTTCCTCTTCGAGGAAATGGCGCACGCCGCGCGCATAAGTTTCGTTGGCGACGATGGCGAAAGACGCCGTGCCGAAAAAGTCCTGCGTCACCGAACGCCACAAGTCCCAGATCGGCTTGATCGTCGTATGCTTCTCACGCTCGATGAAGGGCTCGGGATCGAGATTCAGGACCTCACCGAGCTTGCGCAGAAACTTCGTCGTGTTGTGCAGGCCGATCGGCGCCTGCAGATAAGGCTTGCCAAGGACTTCGCACAGCGCGCGACCGAACTCTCGATAGAGGCAGATGTTGGCGTCGGCGTCGGCGAGCTTCGCCGTCTCGCTCACATGTGCGCCGAGGGGGAAGACAAGATTCACCTCCGCGCCGACACCTTCGACGATGCGGCAAATCTCTGCGAGGTCCGACGGCATGTTGAACATGCCGTAGCTCGGGCCGATGATGTTGACTTTAGGCCTGACGCCGCCCGTCTCGGTCTTGCGCTTCTGCGCACGCGCCTTCTTTTCTCCGAACTCGGTCCAGAGCCAAGTCAGCGCGCGATCGGCGCATTGCCATTGATCCTCGTCGATCGTACGCGGCAGGAATTGCTGGATGCCCGAGCCTTCGGGCGTGACGCCGCCGCCGATCATTTCGGCGATCGAGCCGGTGACGACGACGCTTGGCGTTTTCGGATCGAGCGTCGAATGCGCACGCCGCATCGCACCTTCGGTGCCATTTCGGCCGAGCTCTTCCTCGGAGAGTCCCGTCACCACGACCGGCAACTCATGCGGGGGAAGCGCGTCGGTGTAATGCAATACGGCCGTCACGGGCAGGTTCTCGCATCCGACCGGCCCGTCGATGACGACCTGAAGCCCTTTGACCGCGGCGAAAACATACACAGCGCCCCAATAGCCGCCGGCGCGATCGTGATCGAGAACGAGCATCAGCCGACCTCCCTCGTTGGAGTTGTGATGCGCGTCTGCGCTTTCGGCGCGGGGCGGGGCTGCGGCGCGGATTGCCAAACGCCGGCCGTGTCGCCGTCGCCGACTCCGGCGAAAAACGCCTTCATCTCGTCGAAGCGTGCACGACCGCCGATTGCGGCGTTGACGACCTTGGCGAGCGAGCCGGCTCCTGCGACGCCCATGAGCGGACGCGCCGATATGAGGTTCGTGAAGTAAAGCGACGGGGTGGCGCTTTGCTTCGCTTTCTGCACAACGGGCGTCGTGCCGATCGCGAGATCAGGCTGGAATTCCGCAAAGGCTGCGAGGTCCTGTTCCAGGGAAGCGCGGAAGCGTACTTCTACGCCATGCGCCTCGAGCCACTCGCAGTCGGCTTGTGAAAAGCGCGTGCGCGGACAGGCCGTGCCGACGTAGCGAAGATCGGCGCCGCTTTCGACGAGCAGGCGGCCGACGAGAAGCTCGGATCCCTCATAGCCTGAAAGCGTAATCCGGCCTTTGATCGGCGTTTGGGCAAGCGCGCCGCCGATCGCCGGCAGCAGTCGATTTTTCGCCGCGTCGATCTTGGCGCTCGCGACGCCACAAGCCGCGCCGATCGAATCGAGCCAGGATGCGGTTCCTTCGACGCCGACCGGCGCCGATCCGACGACCGGTCGCCCCGCAATCTCGAACTCGCGCACGCAGGCGGTATAGAACGGATGGATTGCCGCGACGGCGGCGCAATCGAGCGCGCCATAGAGCTCGCGCCACTCGCGCGTCGGCGTCACGGGGCCTGCGGCGAGACCCAGCAAGTCGAGCATGGCGCCGATCTGCATCGGGTCGGCAGGAAACATTTCGCCAAGCAATGAAACGCTGGGCTTGTCCGGGCGAGGGGCGCTCGGCGCCTGCACGGGGCCTTGCTCCGCTTCCAGTCGCGCAAAACGCAACATAGCGCCCGCGAGAACGTCCTTCGCCTCCGCGTGCGTCGGCACGCCGAAGCCCGGCACATCGATTCCGATGACGCGAACGCCATTGATCTCCTTCGGCAGGAGTTTCAACGGCACGCCGGAGGCGGTCGGCACGCAGAGATTGATGACGACGATGGCATCGTATCGCTCGGGCTGGGCAAGCCCGAAGACCGCCTCGCGAATGTCCTCGAAAAGTTTGCCGGTGACGAGCGTCTCCGAGCTGAAGGGGACATAGCCCACCGTGCGCTTCGCGCCATAGAAATGCGAGGTGAACGTAAGACCGTAAACGCAGCAGGCCGAACCCGACAGCACTGTCGCCGTGCGGCGCATGCGCAGACCAACCCGTAACGAGCCGAAGGCTGGACACATGCTCTGCGGCTGATCGTGCGGGCCTGCGGGATAGTCGCGCGCGAGGCCCTGAAGCACCTCGTTCATGCCGGCCGCCTTGGCTGCCTCCCGCATGACGTTTTTGCCTGCGTGGCAGCCGAGACCGTCGACGCCTGGCGGCGGTTGACGCGTCTCGGTGGGCGGCGCAACAGGGCTTACGAAGTCGTCCATGATCAACTGCCCTCAACCGCGTCGTATATGACCTCGAGAGAAGGCTTGGCGACGACCGTCGCCCCGCACATGTCCGCCATCGTCGCGGGCTCGAGAACGTAGCCGCGGCCTACGGCTTCGCCCTTGAAGAGACCCAGCAGCTCTTCCTGCGCGAGTGGTTTCGGCTGATTGGGCTTCGACTCGATGACGTTCGCGGCGAGCGCTTCGAAGAGGGCGCCCCAGCGCCCCCCGGGCTGTCCGACGATCTCGTAGCTCGCGCTTTTGCGGCGGATGTCTTCGTCGGCCGGAATGGCGGCGAGCACCGGGATGCCGACGGCCTTCGCAAAGGCCTGCGCTTCGCCCGTCCCGTCGTCCTTGTTCACGACGAGGCCGCCGACTCCGACATTGCCGCCAAGCTTGCGGAAATATTCGACAGCGGAACAAACGTTGTTCGCGACGTAAAGCGACTGAAGATCGTTCGAGCCGACGACGATCACCTTCTGGCACATGTCGCGCGCGATCGGCAGGCCGAAGCCGCCGCACACAACGTCGCCGAGGAAATCGAGCAGCACATAGTCGAAGCCCCATTCATGAAATCCAAGCTTCTCCAGAAGCTCAAAGCCGTGAATGATGCCGCGCCCGCCACAGCCGCGCCCGACCTCGGGTCCGCCGAGCTCCATCGCGAACACCCCGTCGCGCTTGAAGCAGACGTCGCCGATAGCCACCTGCTCGCCGGCGGCCTTCTTCTTCGTCGAAGTCTCGATGATTGTCGGGCATGCGCGCCCGCCAAACAGCAACGAGGTCGTATCGCTCTTGGGGTCGCAGCCGATCAGCAGGACCTTCTTGCCTTGCTGCGCCATCGTGTAGGAGAGATTGGCGAGGGTGAAGCTCTTGCCGATGCCACCCTTGCCATAAATCGCAATGATCTGCGTGCTTTTCTTGGGCGGCGACTCGACGGGCTCAGCCACGACGGGGGCGTCGCTCGTCGAAGGCGCCGAGGCGGCTTCGACGAAGCCGGCTACGCTCAAGGAGACGTCTTCGATGGTCATGCGGCGTCCCTCCAGTCGAGAACCATTTTTAGGCAGTCCGGATCGTCGAACGCGGTGCGATAGGCTTCGTCCGCGTCGCGGAAGCTTCGGCGATGCGTGAGGAGCCCATCGAGGGCCAGTCGACCCTCTTCCACGAGTTGCGCGACGGCTGGGAGATCTTGCGGCGACCATTGCGCCGCGACGCGAATGCGCGCCTCGCGGAGAAAGGCGGGGGGGAAATCGAAGGCGAGCGGCTCCTCGTAGAATCCCGCCAGCACAATTTCGCCGCCGGGCGCCAGCCGCGCGATGAGCTGGTCGAGGATCGTCGGATCGCCGCTCACGTCGAAGATTCGGCGATAGTCGCGACGAACATCGCTCTCGGGTGAAGTCACCGGATAACCGAGGGCGCCGCCCGCGCGAGCGGGGTTGCGCTCCCACACTGTCGGTGGCTCGCTATCCGCCAGCGTGCACAGACGCGCCAGCAGGCGGCCAAGAACGCCATGACCGACGATGAGGTCGGCGTTGCTCGGCTCCAAGTCGCCGCGCGCGTGGTAGGCCGTCGCCGCGAGCGCGAGGAGTATCCCCTTTTCGCCGACGGAGTTGGATAAAGCGACGATGCGCGACGCTTTCGTCACCTGTAGCGCCGCGGCGCCGCCGAAGAGGCTGCGCACTGGTCCGAAACATCTGGCGCCGGGAACGAACACCATCTGGCCGACGTGAAAGCCAGTTTCAGGCTTCGCCTCGACGACCTCGCCCACGTTCTCGTAACCCGGCACGAGCGGATAGCCCATGCCCGGAAAGTCCGGCATGCGTCCCGTGAAAAGGAGCCGCTCCGTGCCCGTGCTGACTCCGCTCCAACGCGTCGCGATCACGACATCGTCGCTCTCGGGAGCGGTCACCGGCAACCGGGTCAAGGTCACGAGCCCGGGCTGGTTCAAGACGATGGCAAGGGCGTCGAGCATGGCGATCTCTGACGAATTTTGGTCGCGGACCGGATGGAGCCGCGCCTATGTAAGGGTAGCCATACACATATAATTGTCAAGACGAAATTACAGTCGGCGCCCGACCAGGCAGCTCAGGAGGAGAGGCCGGCGTGTCGACAAGCTGCGTATGTTCTCAAAGCCGGCGGCCATTAGCATCGCCGTGAGTTCCGCGGCGGAACGCGCGCGGCCGCGCCCCATCGCGAGCAGATACATGCCGAAATAGGCGTCGCCGACCGGCTCGGCCCCGGCGGTTCCGGCTAAGGGCTCGGCGACGATGACCGTTCCGCCCGGGGGCAAGGCGTCATGGGCGGCGCGAAGAAGTTTCGCGACCGCGGCGTCGCCATGGTCGTGCAACACACGCACAAAGGAGATCGCGTCGGCGCCGCGCGGCAAGTCGTCGCACAGGAAATTCCCGCCGATCGCCTCTATCTGCCTACCGATACTTTGCAGCTTCTTCTGCGCAAGCGCGGCGACGGGGGGCAAATCAAACAACTTCAGCGCGAGGCGCGGCGCTCGCGCCGCGGCTGCCGCGACGAAGACCCCTTCTCCCCCGCCGACGTCGAGCAGACACCGATGCCCCTGCAAGGGGTAGGCATCGAGCACGTCCCGCGCGACGAGCTCTTGAGAGCGCGCCATGAGCGTTGAATAGGCGGCGTAGTCTTCCTCAGAGGGCTCGACGCCGCCTGGCGCCGCATAGGGCCAGAACTGCGACAGGCGTGTGGTTGTCTCGCCGCGCAGCAGAGCGACCGGATCGCGCAGATCGTCGTAGAGCAGGCTGTGATGTTCGACGAAGGCGCCGATCGAGGGGTCGCCGAGCAGCGCCGCGCCGAGATCGCCGAGCGCGAAGCGGTCGCCGGGAAGGGAGCGCAAGAGACGCAGGGAGGCCGCGGCGAGCAGCAGGCGGCGCGCGGGTTCGGCGTCGAGCCCGAATTTTCCCGCAAGGAGCGACAAATCCTCGGGGCCGTCACGCAGCGCCTCGAAAACATCGAGGCGAACGCATGCGAGCAGCACCTGCGAATAAACGAACCCCGCAAGGAGATCGAACAGCGCCCGCATGTTGCGGCGCGCGACGAACCGTGTGAAGGGATTGTCTGCGGCCCAGCGCTGAAAAGCCGCGTCGGCAATGAGCCGTCCGCGCCAGACGAGCCACTTTTCGCGCCACGACGCCGCGCGGCTCGCCTTGCGGGGCGGCGTGGCCGCCATGCCGACGCCGGCGGTCATTTAGGCCGCGACGGAGGCAAGCTGCTTCGGGAAGAACTGGTCCGTTTGCGCCTTGATGAGGCCGCGCAGCTCCACCGCTCCAGGGCAATCGGGGATCGACTCGACCGCGCCGACGACAAGATCCTCGAGTCGGGCCTTGGCGCCGCCGACGCCCAATTGCGCGGCGGCGTTCGGTCGCAGCCGCGCTGCGTCTTGACCCACGGGTTTGCCGAGCTCCTTCGCGTCGCAGAGAATGTCACGCAAATCGTCGGCGACCTGATAGGCTTCGCCCAGTTTCTCGCCCAGCGTGCGCCAAGCGGCGGCGTCGGCGCCCGCCGCGGTCGCGCCGCAGCAGGTGGCGGCGACGAAGAGCGCGCCAGTCTTAGCCCGCTGGTAGGCCGAGAGCGGCACTGCGGCCTCGCACTCCCAAGCCTGCCCGGCGACGATGCCATCGGGAGAACCCACGGAACGCGCGATCGTCGCCAAGAGCTCGGCCATGCGGGCGGTGTTCCGCGCCGCGCCAAGCGCGAGGGTTTCGAAGGCAAGCACGATGAGCGCGTCGCCGGTCAACAAGGCGATGGGCTCGCCAAATTCTTGATGAACTGACGCCTTACCCCGACGCAACGAAGCGTCATCGAAACAAGGCATGTCGTCATGCACAAGCGAGGCGCAATGCAGAAGCTCTATCGCCGTGGCGGCGGCGTCGGCGGCTTGCGGATCGGCGTCGCCGCAGGCAAGCGCTACGGCCAGACACAGATGGGGGCGGATGCGGTGGCCGGCCGGAAATACGGCGTAGCGAAGCGCTGCGGCCAATAGCGGCGGGGCGCCACGGCCCTGCGCGCGCGTCACAGCGGAGTCCAGAGCCATTTCCACGCGCTCCAAGCCTCTCATTGCCCCCTCCTTGTGTCGCTATTTGTGGACTAAGTAGAGTGTCATATGATATTTACACATTTGAACGCTTTGATCAATGGGCCATTGCTGCGGAAGGTGGAAATAATGCGCACGCCGCGTGTCGTGGTGATCGGCGCCGGAATTGGCGGAATTGTCGCAGCCCTGCTGCTCGCGACGCGCGGCTTCGAGGTCACCGTCATCGAACGGGCGGCCAAGCCTGGCGGAAAGATGCGCAAGGTCGAGGCCGGCGCATTCAAAATCGACGCCGGCCCGACCGTTTTCACGATGCGATGGGTCTTCGAGGAGATCCTTCGCGAAGCGGGCGCCGAATGGCCGCAAGAACTCGTCGCAAAGCCCCTGCAGACGCTCGCGCGGCACGCCTGGAGCGACGGCGCCAATCTCGATCTCTTCACCGATATCGAGCGCAGCGCCGACGCCATCGCCGTCTTCGCCGGGACGGCTGAAGCCGAGGGCTACAGGAAATTTTCCGCACGGGCGGCCGCCGTCTACGACACGCTCAAAGACACATTCATCCGCGCCTCGCGGCCGAGCCCATTGATGCTCGCGCAACGGGCTGGGATAGGAGGCCTTCCAGGAACTCTTGCGCATCTCGCCGTTCACGACGCTTTGGGACGCGCTGGGCGAATATTTTCACGACGTCCGCCTGCGGCAATTGTTCGGGCGCTACGCCACTTACTGCGGCTCTTCACCCTTCGCTGCGCCTGCGACGCTCATGCTCGTGGCGCATGTGGAAAGAGAAGGCGTCTGGACTCTGGACTGTGGCATGAGCGGGCTGGCGGAGTCGCTTGCTGGGCTCGCCCAACACCGCGGCGCGACCTTCGTCTTTGCCCAGGACGCGAATCGCATCATCGTCGAGCGCGGACGCGTCGCCGGCGTCGAAACGCGCGAAGGCGCGCATTTCCCTGCCGAGGCGGTGGTGTTCAACGGCGACGCAGCCGCTCTTGCAGCCGGGCTGCTCGGTCCCGCCGCAGCGCGCGCTGGCGCTCCGACCCCGCGAGACGCGCATTCGCTGTCGGCGCTGACTTGGGCGGCGCCCGCGACGGCGACGGGATTTCCTCTTGCGTATCACAATGTGTTCTTCAGCGAAGACTATCGCGCCGAGTTCGACGATATTTTCGCGCGACGACGCCTGCCGCGCGCGCCGACGATCTATGTCTGCGCGCAGGACCGTCGCGAGGACGACGCCTCGTCCGGTGCGCCGTCTAAGCCGGAGAGAGTTTTCTGCCTCGTCAACGCTCCCGCCCTGCAAGGGACGGGAGAGATCGATTCTGCGGAGCTGCGCGCATGCCAAGAAACGACATTTCAGCGCCTCGCGCGCTGTGGCCTCGAACTGACATTCGATCCAGCGAACTGCGTGCGCACGGGCCCGGCGGAGTTCGCCCGTCTCTTTCCGGCGACGGGCGGCGCGCTCTATGGCCAAGCCTCGCATGGCTGGAGAACTTCGTTCACGCGTCCCGGATCCGCGACGAATTTGCCGGGTCTCTACCTCGCCGGGGGGTCGACGCATCCGGGGCCCGGAGTTCCGATGGCGGCGCTTTCGGGCCGTCTTGCGGCGCACAGGCTGATGGCGGACCTCGCTTCGACGCGCCCGTCGTTCCTGGGGGTTACGCCTGGTGGTACATCGACGCATTGAGCGACGACGGAGCCTATGGGCTCACCATTATCGCCTTCGTCGGCAGCGTCTTCTCCCCCTATTACGCTTGGGCGGGCCGCGCCGATCCGCTGGATCATTGCGCGGTCAACGTCGCGCTCTATGGGCGGAAGGGAAATCGTTGGGCCATGACGGAGCGACGGCGCCACGTCGTCGAGCGGTCCTCCGACCGCCTCGCAATCGGGCCGAGCTCGTTGCGATGGGAGCAAGGCGCGCTATCAATTTCCCTGAATGAAATCGGCGCGCCGATCCCGTTGCCGTTGCGCGGCGTCGTCCGCGTCGAGCCGATGATCGTGAATCGCGAAGTCTATCTGTTGGAGAGCGCAGGCTGTCACTATTGGCGCCCGATCGCTCCCGCCGCGCGCGTCGAGGTCGCGTTCGAGAAGCCGGCCTTGCGCTGGCGCGGTCATGCCTATTTCGACTGCAACGCTGGCGACGAGCCGCTCGAGCGGGCCTTCTCATCCTGGACATGGTCCCGCGCGTCGATCGAGAACGGCGCCGCGATCCTCTATGACGCAGAACGGCGACGGGAGCCCGCACTGTCGCTCGCGATGCGCTTCGATCACGGCGGCGCCTGCGAGGCCTTCTCGCCCCCGCCGACCGTTGCGCTGCCCAAGAGCGGCTGGCGCGTGTCGCGCAGCACCCGGTCCGAAGAAGGGAACGCGAAGCTGATTCGTAGTTTCGAAGACACGCCGTTTTATGCGCGCTCCCTTGTCGAGACGACGCTCCTGGGTCAGCGCCGCGAGGTCATGCACGAAAGCCTGTCTCTGGATCGTTTCGCCAATCCCATCGTTCGTGCAATGCTGCCGTTCAGAATGCCGCGTCTTTGACCCACGATCAGCGTTCCCGCGTTTGGTCCTTGTCGCGCAGCTTCTCTCGCGCCTTTCTAATGGAGCGCAGTTGCCAGAAGGCGAAAGCCAGCAGGACGCCGAAGGAAAACACCAACTCCACGAGGCCATAATATTGCGGGCCCGCCGGTTCATTCTCCATAGCGTTCGACCCGTTCGAGCCGTTCGAACATGTCGAGCACACAGAGAAGCTGCCGTTCGATTTCGGCAAACGCAGGGCGTGAAACGGGCTTCGGCGCGGGCGCGCGGTTGATCGCTTCGATGAGGAAGGCGGCGGCGCCAAGCGGAGGATCGTCGACGAACTCATGGCTCAACAACGGCGTTACCACCGTCGCCTTCGCCAGGAGCGACAGCTTGCGTGGCGTTGAAACATGTGCCCGCCACGTGACCGAATCCAATTCGTGGCGTTCCACCTCGCGCCCGATCTCGGCGTAGAGCAAGGCTGCGGTCAAAATCGCGGGGCGGCAGGCGAGCGGCAGCAGCGCGATACCGGCGCGCGCGCGCGCGTAAAGGCGGTCGGCTTCAAAAAGCAGCCGCGCGACGACGGTCTTCACCGCCTCTTGCGGTCGGGGGTCGGCAAGAAAATGTTCGACGTCGACGCCCGCGCTGCGCAGCCAGTTCAAGGGCAGGTAGATCCGTCCGGCGCGCGCGTCCTCGCCGACATCGCGGGCGATGTTGGTCAGCTGCATCGCAACCCCGAGGTCGCAAGCGCGGGCCAGTGCGCGCGGATCGCGCACGCCCATGATCAGCGTCATCATCGCGCCGACCGTTCCCGCGACTCGGATCGCGTAAGCGCAGAGATCCTCGAAGGTCTCGTAGCGCCGTCCCTCGGTGTCCCACGCCAAGCCCTCGAGCAGCGCTTCGGGCGCGACGCAAGGAATGGCGTGACGGCGAACGATGTCCGCCATGGCGCGGTCCGCCGGATGCGGCTGCGGCCGCCCGTCATACACGGCGGCGAGCCTCTCGCGGAGCCGCGCCAGTGCGATCTTGGGCGAGTCGCGGTCGAGATCGACCGCATCATCGGAGAGACGGCAGAAGGCGTAGAGACCGTAAGCCGGCTCGCGCACGGCGGCGGGCAGGATCAAGGAAGCGGCGTGGAAGCTGCGTGACCCTTGTCGAATAGCCTCGGCGCAGCGCCAATGGTCGATACGTTGCGCGAAAGCGGGTTCATGCGAATACGGTTGCATCAGGCGCCACCTTGTCCAATATCCGCGCCGACGAGAGCACGCCAGGCAATCCGGCGCCGGGATGCGTCCCCGCGCCGACGAGAAATAGATTGCGGATGTCCTCGCTCGCATTGTGCGGACGGAACCAGGCGCTTTGCATGAGTGTGGGCTCAAGGCTGAACGCCGCGCCACGGAATGCGCAGAGCCGTTCTCGAAAATCGATCGGCGTCGCGATGCGCTGCGTCACGATCTGCGATGACAGCCCCGGCAGGATCGACTGCTCCAGCGCGCTGGCGATGGTGCGACGATATTCCTCCGCGATCGAGGTCCAATCCTGACCGCCTTCGAGATTGGGCACGGGCGAGAGCACATAAAATGTGTCGCAGCCGGGCGGGGCGACCGAGGCATCCGTCGCGGTCGGACGGTGCAGATAAAGACTGAAGTCGTCCGCCAGCCGCTTGGTGTCGAATATGTCGCGCAAAAGCCCACGATAGCGCGGTCCGAGCATAATGGTGTGATGCGCCACATCGTCATAGCGGCGGCGCGTGCCGAAATACCAGAGGAACAGGCCCATCGAGTAGCGCGAGCGCTCGAGCTTGTCATCGCTCCAGCGCCGGCGCGCGGAGGCGGGCAGCATATGACGATAGGCGTAAGCGGAGTTGGCGTTGCAAACGACGATTCGCGCCGTAATTGTTTCGCCGCTCTTGAGTCGAACCCCCGTCGCGGCGCCCTCCTCGACGAGAATCTCTGCGACCTCCGATTTGAGGCGCAATTCTCCGCCTTGCCCGCGTACGAGATCGACGAGTCCTTCGACGAGACGCCCCGTGCCGCCCATCGCGTAATGCACGCCCCAGCGTTTTTCTAGCGAGGTGATGAGACAATAGATCGCGCTGGCGCGAAACGGATTGCCGCCGATGAGCAGCGGGTGAAAGCTGAAGGCGGTGCGTAGCCGCTCGTCGCTGAAGTAGCGCGAAACGAGTCCGTAGACGCTGCGATATCCCTGCAAGCGCAGCAGGTCACCGGCGATGCGGGCCATGTCGAGCGGCGAGCTGAACGGGGCGTCGCCCAAGCGATCGAAGCCGATTTCGCGGATTTCGTCGCTCATGCGCAAGAAGCGCTCGTACCCTTCGACGTCCTTGGGAGAGAAGCGCGCGATCTCGTCGCGCATGGCCGCCGTGTCGTCGCTGTAATCGAGAGTCGCGCCGTCGTGGAAGCGAATGCGGTAGAAAGGACGCATCGGGCGAAGCTCGATGTCGTCCGGCATGTGGCGTCCGCAAAGCCGCCAGAGTTCCTCGAAAAGGAACGGCGCCGTGACGATCGTCGGTCCCGCGTCGAAGGTGAAGCCATCCTGACGGTGCACATAGGCGCGGCCGCCGGGAGCGTCGAGTTTTTCGAGGATGGTGACGTGGTAACCGCGGGCGCCGAGACGCACCGCGGCGGCAAGTCCGCCGAAGCCGCTGCCGATGACGATCGCCCGTGGACGCTCGCTTGCGACGTCCAAATCTTGGCTGCGCGGGGCCAGTGTCAACATAGAATTACACTAACAGTGTAAGGCCATCTTGATCAAGTGGGGAAGCGCGCTCAGGCGCGCAATTTTACGGTGGCCCGACTCGCGAGGTCCGCAATGAGGTCGGCGAAGAGGTCCGGCGCCTCCTCATGCGCAAGATGGCCCAGGCCCTTGATGTCCAGCACTTCTGCGTGGGGAAACAGACTTTGCACCCTGTGCGCCGTGGCAGGCGGAATGGTCAGATCATTGGCGGCGGCGACGAGCGCGACGTGCGTCTCGAGCTTTGGAAACTCTCGCCGGAGGGGCTCGAGGTCCCAGTTCGCCATCATCGCGAGGGCTCCCTCGACATGCGCCGGATTGCGAAACAGCCGCCAATAGAGGTCGATCCCTTCCGGGTCGATGCGCGAGCCCGTGCCTTCGAGGAGCCGTATGACCGTCGCGCGGTTGGCCGTCCACGAAAAAAAGCGCGGCGTCAGGGGATTGAGAAAGACGAGCTTCGCCAGGGCTGGAAAGACATGACCTCCGGGGCCGGAGAAGGGCTCCAGCGCGCCGTTGAGGGAAACCAGGAGCTTGGGCGCGATCGCAGCGTCGAGGCATAGGCGCGCGAGCACGGCGACGCCGGCGGAGTGGCCGACGACGACCTGCGGGTTAAATCCGATCTTTGTGAGCAGCGCGGCAACCGCGCGCGCCATGCCTTGTGGCGATTGCGTCGCGGCCCCGCGCGCCGTCGTGAAGCCGTGGCCGGGAAGATCAGGCGCGACGACGTGAAAGCGGCGCGCCAGCCTCGGCGCGAGCCCGCGCCAGGAATGCGTCGAAGCGCCCGTGCCGTGCAAGAGCAACAAGCCCGGCCCCTCGCCCATGCTCTGGACATGCCAGCGCAGGCCATGGACCTCGACCAACGCGCTCGTCTCTCGATTGGGCCAGTCGCCGCCGTGGCGTTCGAGCGAGAGCCGCGTATCTTCGGCGCGCCAGAACACGAGGTCAGCCCTCGCGGGCGGCGACGCGCACGGCCTGCGAGATCGTTCCGGCGTCGGCGAGCGGCAGCTTGACGTAGCGCGCGTTCATCGCCTGCGCGAGATGGAGCGTCGGCGTCTCCGCCTGTGCGGCGAGGGGCGGCGAAGTGTCGATCGCCAGCGCCGCGACGCCGAGCGCCCGAAACTGCTTTCCGACCTGCAGCGCGTCTTGGAGCGCCTGCGCGCGTCCCGGCGTCCCGTTGCGGCCAATATTGGCGCGGCCGTCGCTCATCAGCACCACCAGCGGAGTCTGCCCCTTGCGGCGTACGCCATGGGCGAGCGCGAGCGCCGCCTCGAGACCGTTGGCGAGCGGAGTTCCGCCGCCACCCGGCAGCCCTTGCAGCTGGCGCTTCGCGCGAGCCAGCGAGCGCGTCGGCGGCAGGACGATCTCGGCCGCTTTGCCTCGAAAGGTGACGAGCGCGACATTGTCGCGCCGCGCATAGCAATCGGCGAGCAACAGCTCCACCGCGCCTTTCGCTTCCGCCAGCCGATGCATCGCCGCCGAGCCGGAAGCGTCAATGACGAAGATCGCCGTCGTCTCGCGACGGTCGCGAAACCGCCTGACGCGGAAATCGTCGGGCCGCACCAAGACGCGGCCTTGCCGCTTGTCGTCGTCGCTGCGACGGATCGCTTGCCAGGGCGCCGCAGCGCGCAGCGTTTCGACGAGCGCGAGGCGTCCGTGGCGCAAAGAACCGCTGCGGGCGCCGATGGGACGTCCCCGTTGCGCGGAGAGTTTGCCGGCGCCGGCCTTGCCGGAATTCTCGGACCGCGCACCGCGCACTCGGTCGGCGCTGAGCGCGGCGAGAAGGTCCGGCGGAATTGCGGCTCGCGCGGCCTCGAGCACCACGTCTTCAAGCTGCGACGGCGCTTGCATGTCTTGCTCGGCTTCTGGCGGCGTCTCGGACTCTTCCTTATCGGGTGCCGGTTCTTCTGGTTGCGGCTCGGCGTCGCTCTGTGGCAGCACCGTTGCGCGCGGCGCGAGCACATAGCGCGCCGCGACGGAAAGGTCGTCGTCGTTGACGCTGCGATCGCCGCGCAGGGCGCAGGCGGCGCGCGCAACGCGCAAGGCGAGGAGGGGTGCGCGCAGCGACGCGACGCCAAGCTGCGCGGCTGCAGCGACGAGAGCGCGTATCGCCGAAGGATTGGCCTCGACCTCGGGCAGGCGCGCGCGCGCCGCCGCTATTTCTTGCGCCGAGATTTGCGGCGCGTGCGCGAGCGCGCGATGATCGATAGGCGAAAGGTCTATGCGAAAAGCCAGGCGATCGAGCAGCGCGGCCGGAGGCGTTTCGTCTTCGCCCTGTCCTTCGTCCAAAGCGATGACACCGATGCGCGCACGATGGCGCAGCGTCATGCCGTCGCGCTCGACGAGAATGCGTCCAAGGTCCAGGGCTCCAGAAAAATGCGCCGCAGCTGATACCGGCAAGCGCTCGGCCATCGCGAGGACGACCACCCCGCCGTCGCTTTGCGCGAGCAGCCCCCGCTCGGCCATGGGCCGCCCGGCGCGCAGCGACGCCGCGAGATCCACCCCGCCCAGCAAGCGATCGTCGCCGATCTGGGACGGCGCGCGTCGCATTTGCATCTCGGCGGGCAGAAAAGCGCGCAACGCGCCGAGCCATGCGTCGCGCGCCGGGCCGGGGCTAGCGCGCAGCGCCACGCCATTCATCAAAGGGTCGACCGCAAACAGCGCCGCCGCGACGAGAGCATGCGCCCAAGCCGGAGCGGAGTCGTTTTGCGGCGTCATGTGAAAGTCTCTTCGAGCGCGCGAGCGACTCGCACCCGTGAACCCACGTCATCCAGGGGGTTGCGCCGTAGACGGTGCGACAGCGCCAGCGGGGCCACGCGGCGCAGATGCGCGTCATTCACCGCATCGTCGCCTTCGAGACTCGCCAATGCGCGCGCCGCGCGCATCAAGGTCAGTTCGCCGCGCAGGCCGTCCGTTCCCAATGCAATGCAAAGCCGCGCCGCCTGCTCCAACGACGCAACGGGCGTCGCGACTGTAGCCAAGCGCTCGCGCGCGGCGACGATCTTGCGCCGCAATTTCTGCTCCTCCGCGCGCCAGGTTTCGGCGAAAGCGGTCGGGTCGCGTTCGAAGGCGTCGCGCCGAAGGACGACCTCCACCCGCGCGGCGATATCCGTCGGCGTTACAACCTCGACCGCAAGGCCGAATTGGTCGAGCAGCTGCGGGCGCAACTCGCCTTCCTCCGGGTTGCCGCTTCCGATCAGCACGAATCGCGCTGGATGACGCAGGCTGAGGCCTTCGCGCTCAATGAGGTTTTCTCCGGATGCGGCGACGTCCAGCAGCAGATCGACGAGATGATCCTCCAGCAGATTGACTTCGTCGATGTAAAGGAAGCCGCGATTGGCTCGCGCCAGCAACCCCGGTTCGAAGGATTTTTCGCCATGGGACAGCGCGCGCTCCAGGTTGAGCGCGCCGACGACGCGGTCCTCCGTCGCGCCCAGCGGAAGCTCCACGACGGGGGGCGAACGCAGCGCCGTTCTCAAGCCCGAGGCTCGTTTTCGGCACGCGTCACAATGACCGGAGGTCGCGGCGGGGTCGCAATTATAGGCGCAATCGGCGATGGTCCGCATCTTCGGCAACAGCGCGGCCAGAGCGCGGACCGCCGTCGATTTGCCTGTGCCGCGATCGCCGAAGGCCAGCACACCGCCTACTGCGGGATCGATGGCGCAAATGAGCAGAGCGAGCTTCAACTCGTCCTGGCCGACGATGGCGGTGAACGGAAAGCTCGTCCTCGCGGGAGCCTCGGCCACCCCCGCGCCCGGCGAAGCGACCGGCTTCAGAGCGTTCTTCGTCTTCATTGGGGGGCTATCGACGCGCGGCGCCTTGAGCGGGAACGTCATCCTCGGGCCTCAAACTGTTCTTGACACTTATTGTGTAAATATTACTTTACACCAGTGAGGGGTTGCGAGCAAATCCTTTTGAGGCTGACCACCGCCTTCGACGGGCGCGAGATCCTGGCGACTGGCGGGCGAGAGAGCCCGCCCCGGACCCGCGGGAAGCCCATCGTTAGCGAGAATTCAGTCAGTTGTGGAAGATCGCCGGTTTCCCTTCGCTGTTGGTGCGCGCATATGACGCGGACAGAGAAGCCTCTAGCCGGGCGCCAAGCAGGGTTGACAGTTGCAAATGCGACCCCAGGAATATAAGGGATTCCACTAAGGAGCGGCTCGTCAAGGGCTAAAGACAGATTGTGCGACGATGATGCACACAACCCTCGCGCGACCGGACGTCACCCTCACACTCGATGACGAGGGGATCATCCTTCACGCCGTTCCAGCCGAAGCTTTAGCAGAAGAGCGCCTGGAAGAATGGAGCGGTCGCCGCTTCGCCGAGACCGTCGATTCCGACAGCGATCAGTCGATCTTCCATTCGATCCAAAGCCTGCGCGAGAACGGCGCGTCGACCTGCTTCCAGATCAAGCAGCGCTTCCCGAGCGGTCGTGAAGTGGCGATGGATTACACGGCGATCAGCCTTGGCGACCATGCCGGCTTCGTCGCCGTGGGACGCAATGTGCAGCTCGTTTCGGATCTGGAGTCGCGGCTCCAACTCGCTCAGCAGGCTCGCGAGCAGGACTATTGGCGCATTCGCGAGATCGAGACGCGCTACAGAAGTTTGTTCGACGCCACCAACGAGGCGGTCGTGCTGGTCGCCGCCGGCGATCTGCGGATTATCGAAGCGAATCTCGCCGCCGAGCGGGACTTCGGACTTTTCCCGGGCGCAGATTTTCGCGCGCGCACGCAGGAGCGTGACCAGAAGGGCTTTCGCGCGATGCTCGAGAAAGTCCGCGAGCAGGGCCGCGCGCCGAGCATCGTCTTGCATCTTTCCATGGTTGCGGAATCCTGTAGCGTGCGCGCCTCGATGAGCAGCACGGACGCTGGACAGGCCTATCTGCTGCAAATCGCACCCATGGCGCGCGCGGAGACGCCCGCCGAGCGGGGCGAGCAGCTTGCGATGTCAAGCGTCGTGCAGCGGCTGCCGCATGGGGTCGTCTTTATCGACCCTAAGGGCGTGGTCTTGCGCGCCAACGACGCGTTTCTCGATCTGGCGCAGCTCCCTTCGGAAGCCGGCGCTCGCGGGAAAAATTTGAAGCTCTGGATGAGCGATCCCGGCGCGGACATATCGGTCCTGCTGAAGCTCCTGCGTAAGCATGGCTCGGTGCGGCGCATGGCGGCGCGCCTTGAGGGTTCGTTGGGCGCCACGACAGACGTCGAAGTGTCGGCGGTCGGCGATAAACCGGAAGATTTCGATGTGGTCGGCCTATTTTTGAATGAAATCGCCGGGTCCGCGGAGGGGGCGCGCGCGCCGTCGACAGAAGAAGCCGACAGAACGCCGCCCTCGACGGAAACGCCTTTGGATCAGATCGTACGATCATCGACCGAGGCCCTGGAGCGGAAAACCATTCTGGCGGCGCTTGAGCGTTTCAATGGAAATCGGACAAGCGCGGCTAAATATCTGGGATTGAGTCGACAAAGTCTGCATGCCAAATTGCGAAAATACAATTTCGATCCGAAATAGGCGGCCGTCCGCATCGCTGGCGGTCGCCTAGGGGGGACCGTCGCATTGACCCAAGAACAGATGGACAGTCCGGCGTTTGGAGCCGCCGACCTCACCAATTGTGAGCGCGAGCAAATTCAGTTCGCTGGCTCCATCCAGCCGCATGGCGCGCTCCTCCTCGTTTCCGAGCGGAACGGCACAGTGGTGCAGGCGAGCGCCAACGCCGCCGATTTTCTCAAAATAAAAGGTCGCCCTCACGGGCGCCATTTGCGCGAATTTGGCGGCGACCTGTGGAAGCAGGTTCGACGCTTCATCGGCGAATCCGGCGCCATCCCGGTCGCCGTGCGGTGTCACTTGAGCGATCCCGAGCGGCCGCTCAACGCGCTGCTGCACCAACCGCCTGGCGGCGGTTTCGTCGTCGAACTCGAGCACGCGGGGCCGATCTTCGATTATTCAGGGGCGATCGGTAACGCGATTGAATCCATGCTCGCGTCATCAAGCCTCAAGACTTTCTGCGATGAGACGGCGCGGATCGTTCGCGACCTCGCGGGCTACGACCGCGTCATGGTGTATCGTTTCGACGACGCGGGTCACGGAGAAGTTTATTCCGAATGCAAGCGCCCAGAGCTGGAGGCCTTTCTCGGCAATCGCTACCCAGCGACGGATATCCCGCAGATCGCACGTCGGCTCTATGAGCGCAATCGCGTGCGTTTGCTCGCCGACATCGAGTTTACCCCATCGCCGCTCGAACCGAGACTTACGCCCTTTACGGGAGAGGAGCTCGATATGTCGCTGTGCTTCTTGCGCAGCGTGTCGCCCATCCATCTCCAGTATCTGAAGAATATGGGAGTCGCGGCGACTCTCGTCGTCTCCCTGATGGTCGGCGGCCGACTTTGGGGTCTCATCTCCTGCCACCACTACTCGGCGCGCGTGATGCACTTTGAAATGCGCGCCGTTTGCGAGCTTCTCGCGGAAGTCGCGGGCACCCGTATCGCCGCGCTGGAGAGCTTTGTGCGCGTGCAGAGCGAGCTTTCGGTGAAGCGGCTCGAGCAGCGCATGGTCGAGAGCATCTCGCGCGAAGGCGACTGGAAGGGCGCTCTGCTCGACCGCGAAGGCTCGCTGCTTCATCCGCTCGGCGCGACCGGCGCTACTTTGCTTTACGAAGGCCGCATCCAGACGGTCGGCGAAGCGCCTTCTACGGAGCAGATCCGCCAACTCGCGGGCTGGATCGACCAGAGGCGCGGGCCCGGCGTCTTCGCGACGTCTTCGCTCGTCGCCGAAGACTCGCGCTTTGCTTCGCTCATCGGTCCGGCGAGCGGCGTCGTCGCAGCGCGCATCTCTGGCGAAGCCGAAGAAATGCTGATGTGGTTCCGCAAGGAGCGCGTGCGCACGATCACCTGGGGCGGCAATCCCTTCAAGCCGCCGAGTTCCGGCGACGATCCGCTGGAGTTGTCTCCACGCCGCTCCTTCGCCCAATGGCGCCAGGTCGTCGAAGGCACTTCCGATCCATGGACCGCCGCCGATCTGGCGGCTGCCAGACTGATTGCGGCGAGCGTTACGGACGTCGTATTGCAATTCAGGTCGGTGCGCATTCTGATCGCGCAAGATCAATTGGCGCGGGTGCTGCATCAGGTGCAATCGGCCGATCAACCTGTCGTCGTGGCCGATGCGGACGGGCGGGTGCTTCAGACCAACGCGTCGTTTGACGCGATGCTGAGGCCCAGCGACGCCCAGTTGAAACATCTGTCGGACTTCGGCCACTGGTTCGCGGACAGTGAAACCGTCGCGCAAAAGCTGCGCGCATTGCTCCTCAAGCAGATTCCTTGGCGCGGCGAGGTCTTGCTGGAAAATCGCAGGGGCCTCCCGCGACCCTTTCTGCTGCGCGCCGATCCCGTCATGACTTCGCCGGATCGAGTGCTCGGTTTTGTCGTGTTGTTCACCGATCTGACGGAACGCAAGGCTGCCGAGACCGCGCGCCGGCATTTCCAAGACGACATCTTCCGCCGCCAGCAATTGCTGCAAGGCCGCATGGGCTTCGGAGCCGACACGCTCTATAGAGATCTCATGTCGACGGTCATAGAAAATGCGCAGCTCGCCGCGCTTGAAATTGCGGACGGCCTCGACGGAACAAAGATGCCCGAAATGCTCGAGAGCGTTAACAATTCCGTTGGGCGCGCGGCTGAAGTGCTCGAGCAATTATCCGCGCACGCGCGCTCGACACGCTCGACGAAGCTTCATTGAGGACCGCAGCGAGGTGCAACATGGGAAGAATGGCCCCATGGCTCTAGGAACAGTCGTGCGCGATCGTTTGCGTCGTGAGACCGCCGAGATTCATGAGCGACTGCATCGGCATTCGGCGCTCGCGGCGGCAGCGCGCGGCTCGATCGCGGCGGAGGACTACGTGTTGTTGCTTGCGCGCCTCTTCGGCTTTCATCGCGCATACGAAGACGCGCTTGTAGAAACCGTATTCGCTGAAGCGGCCGGTCTCAGTTTCGCACGGGTCTCCCGGTCCGAATCGCTCGCATTGGATCTCGTGGCTCTCGGCGTCGACCGCCCGTCGATCGCGCATCTGCCTTTGTGTGCGACGATCGCGCGTCCTTCGAACCAGGCGGAGTGGCTCGGATTCCGCTATGTCGTCGAAGGCTCGACGCTTGGTGGTCAGCTGATTGCGCGGGCGCTCGAGCCGCGCTTTGGCGACGATAGGCGTTTCTTTCTTTCTCAACCCGGAAACGCATGGCGGGCCTTGACGGACCTTCTTGAGGCGCTTGCCGAAAATCCATCCGAGATGGAGGCGGCGGCAAACGCCGCACGCGGAATCTTTCTCGAATTCGAGGGGTGGATGGATGGCTGGAATAACCGGGATTTGCTCGCGATCGTAAGCCCCGAGCCGAGTCGGGAGGCTGCGCATTCGCGGCGCAGCTAGACGCTGTCGCTCTTGGGAGAAGGGGAACTGCCGGCTGCAATTTGCTGCAACAAGAGTTTTTTTGCGAGCAAAGTCGCCGTCGGCGCGTCGGGGGCGGTCGCATCCGCCCCCACTTGGATCGCGAGTTCAGGATTTGCCGTAAACACCCGTCCGCCGACGATCACCGAAATAAATCTGTTTCGGGAGGCCCGGCGCGCCGCGCAAATCAGCTGGGCGACCGTTTCGAGTCCCGCCTCGGCGGCCAGCGCGACGCCGAAGACGGCGTACCAGTCCTGCGCGAGGGTCTCAGCGTTTTCTTCGATGGAAACGCCTTTCAGTACATCGACGTCCCACTCCGCGGCCCGCATGAAGTTAGCGACGAGCTCGATCCCAAATCCATGCGCTTCGTTCGGCGCGGTGGCGAGAAGCGCGCGCTTTCGCTGCTCGGAACTACTCGACGCTTCGGCGCAGCCGAAGATGCGCAGCACTTCCTGCAAACGCGCGAGGCCGAGAGTCACATCGATGAAATCGCAAGCGTCCTCCTCCCACAGCTGGCCGAGACGCCGAGCCGTCGGCGCGAGCAAGTCGAGGAATAGCGAATCGACAGAATGCCCCAGGCCGCGCATCTTCTCAAAATAAGCTGAGACGGAGGCTTCATCGTTTCTCATCGCGAGCGCCCCAAACTCCGCGATTTCATGCGCGCTTACGGCGGGCCGCTGGTCGTCGGGAGGGATCAAATCGTGATGCATGGTTTTCAAGCGTGGCACGATTTCGCCGACAATCAGTTGGGTCAGATCTTTCCTGCCCTCCGCCGCAGAGGGCTTCGAAGCACGGTCTGAAATCGCCAAGGGGAAAAACTCGCATTGCCTCGCATATGGAACGAGCGCATCACTTTCGGGTACTATCGCCGCTTCACCTTTGAACGCCATAGCGGCCTCCCTGGAGGTCCAAAATTGCATCGCTTCGACCACTCGAAAGGGCGTTCTCGAATCTGCGAAACACCAATCCGAGGGCCTCAAGAAGCGGACGGTTGGGTTCCAAAACACCGTTTCGACTGAACGAAGTTTCTCACCTTTTCGTGCGCCGCTTGCCGGCTTGAGCTACGCGGATTGTCGCTTAGCTTGTGCTCATTCAAACTCAGAAACCGAAAAGAGTAAAGCCGAGTTTACTATGCAGACAGCTGTAACTATCGATTGTCGGTGTGGAGGAAGAGGCGCTCATCGCGGATTTGCGCTGCACGGCAATACCGTCGTCGAAACGCAGAGGAGACAATAGCATGGGCCGTCTGTCTACGCTTCCCTTCATCGCGTTCTTCGCGGTTGCAGCAAGCCTTTTCGCGCTCGCGAACGCGACAAAAAGTCTCGCTGTTGCGACGCACTCTGTCGGCGCGATCCCAGTCACTGTCTACAATAGGCCAGGGGATCAGAAGCGTCCCGTGGTTGTTCTTGCACATGGCTTTGCTGGGTCTCAACAATTCATGCAGCCCATCGCAGTTACGCTTGCGCGCAATGGCTTCGTCGCCGTGACCTTCGACTTCGCTGGGCACGGCCGTAACGCGGAACCTCTGCAGGGCGGTCTCACCGATTTAGGACGGAGCACGCAAAGTCTGCTCGATCAGCTCGATCAAATGTTCGCCTTCGCTGCGGCATTGCCGCAAGCCGATGGCCGCCTGGGCGCGGTCGGCCATTCCATGGCGGCGGATCTCGTCGTGCGCTATGCCGCTGCACATCCTAAGATCGGCGCCGTGGTCGCGCTCTCGTTCTTTGGAACGGAAGTGACGCCGGAAAGACCGAAGAATTTGCTCGTCATCGACGGGGCTTGGGAGAGTGAGCGATTGAAGCGTGCCGGCTATCGCGTCGCCGCCGCCGCGGTGGGAGGCGCAGAGAGAGAGGGCGTGACTTATGGCGATTTAGCGGAGGGCTCAGGAAGACGCTTCGCGCTCGCTTCGGGCGTTGAGCATATCGGCGTTCTCTACAGCGCGGACGCCTTGCAAGAGACGCTTAATTGGATGAACGGGGCGTTCGGACGCAACGAAACCGGCTTCATCGATCGGCGTGGCCGCTGGCTCCTTTTACTGTTTCTTGGCCTCGTCGTGCTGGCGCGGCCCGCATCCATGCTGTTGCCTGTTCTCGCGCCAGCGCCGCTGGGCGCCGGCCTTTCCTGGCGAAGGCTCTGGCCGCTCTGCGTCGCTCCCGCGGCGCTCACGCCTTTGCTCACGTGGATGCTGCCGACGCGCTTTCTCCCCATGCCGCTTGCGGATTATCTCGTGGCGCATTTTGCGGTCTATGCCTGCCTGACCTGCGCCGCCCTGCTATGGCTTCGAGCGCGCGCTGCTCCACCGGTCGCCCTCCGCAACGGCGCGTTCATCGCCGCCGTCGCCGGCTGCGCCGCCTATTACCTTCTCGCCATGGGCGCTCCGATCGATCTCTATGTGACCGCCGTCGCCCCAACCTTTGCGCGACTGCCGTTTCTCGCGATCCTCTTTCCCGCCATCGCAGCCTATTGTGTCGCGGACGCATGGGCGACGCGTGACATTCCAGGCGGCTATGTCTTGAGTAAATTCTGCTTTGCGGCTTCGCTCGCAATCGCAGTCGCGCTGGAGCCTCGCCGGCTGTTTTTCCTCATCGTCATAACGCCAGCGATACTGTTGCTCTTCGCAATCTTCTGGCGCGTCGGGGCCGACGCCTATCGGCGGGCCAATGACCCGCGTGCCGGCGCTCTCGCCGAGGCCCTGGCCCTCGCGCTTGCGATCGGCGCAGTCTTTCCAATCGTCGATTGAAGCGCTCAGACCTTTGTTCGGTGCGCGATATGGCGTTTGGCGCGCGGCGCTCGTTCGGCCCGGAATATCATATGCGGGGGCAGACGCCTCGGCGCGCGCGACCAACGCGTGAGGAGGTCCGCCGCATGCGCGACGAAAGCTCCCAAGAGACAGCTGCCGACCGACATCCAATGCGCGCCGCTAAGGGCTCCTCGCAAAGCAAACAGCAGGAACGCGCCCGCGAGAAGATTGCAGACGAAGCCGATCGGCTCCGGACCGCCGCCCGTCGCATAACGATAGGCGAGGACGAGGATCGCTTCGGCGAGGACCAGCGCGAGGATGAAATTGACGATCGCGCCGCTGACGAATAACGCGCTCATTTGCCAGTACCTCCGAATCGGCCAGTTCGTTTTGAACGGCTTATTCAGTTCGACCATGCGCCAGTTGAGGTAGCCCGCGAACGTCACCCAAATGAGGTAGGGCAAGAACAGCCATCCGGCGACCGTCGATATGCGGCTGATGTGATAGAGCAGCGCGGCGATCGAGAGCCAGAACGGAACGATCTCCCACAGCGCCCAGTCAGGCCGATGCAACTTGAAGAAAAGCGGGCTCCAGAGGATGTTCAACACGCCGTTCACGGCGAAGAGGCCGATGAGCCAAGCGCGCGAGGCGTCGTCGGGCGCATGTTTATAGGCGATGACCCCGGCCGAGACGACGAGAACATAAATCGTCGTCCACACGGGGCCGAAAAGCCAGTTGGGTGGCCGCCAGCTGGGAAAACGCAAGCCTTCGTACCAAGACCCAACCTCCGTCGCGAGGCCGCCGAGCACGGCGACCACCATCGCTGCAGCGACGGCGACTCCGACAAGGCCGGGATTTTCGAGGACGAATTGCATCACGGCGACGCGAGGCGCAGCAGATGCGCAAGATCTTTGAAGAAGATGCGCACATGGGCCAAGGGATCGGAACGAACGAGCTCCTTGTTCATATACGACTCCCAGGTGAGCCGCTGAACGTCCGGATCGCGACAGATCTTCACGAAAAACTCGCGGCGCTTGTCGCTGCTGTACCAAAAATACTGCAACAGTCCCAGGATCCAGAACACGCGCCCATGCGCGCGCATGAATCGCTTGCGCGGCTCTGCGAGCGCGCGCGCGTCGCCCGTCGCAAGAAACGACTGCGCCGCGTCGGCGGCGAGACGGCCCCCGAACATCGCGTAGTAAATTCCTTCCCCGGACGCAGGCGCCACGACGCCTGCCGCATCGCCCGCGAGTACGACGTCGCGGCCGTTGTCCCATCTGCGCAGAGGCTTGAGCGGGATGGGCGCGCCCTCGCGCCGCTCCGTCGCCGTCGCCTCGAGACCCGCGGCCTCGCGCAGGGCGCGTACCGAATTCTTGAGCGAGAAGCCTTTTTCCGCGCTGCCGACGCCGACGCTCATTGTATCGCCATGCGGAAAGATCCAGGCGTAGAAGTCCGGCGACAGGGAGCCGCGATAGTGGATCTCGCAACAGTCGTCCTCCGCCATCTGCGCCGGAGTCGAGACGATCTCGTGATAGGCGAAGACGTATTTGGTCTTCTGCGCGCCGGGGATCTCTTGCCGAGCGACCTTTGAGAGGGCGCCGTCCGCGCCGACGACCATCTTCGCGCGCAAAGTCGAAGCGGCGCCATCCTTCGTTTCGTAATGGACGGTGACGGCGTCCGCGTCTTCGCGCGTCAGCTGCTCATAGGCACCGGTCACACGCGTCGCTCCGGCGCTCGCGGCGCGCGCGCGCAGCCACTCGTCGAAATCCGCGCGATCGACCATGCCGACGAACCCGCCCTTGATCGGCATGTCCACGACGCTGCCAAGGGGCGAGATCATGCGCGCCGATTTCACGACCGCCTTCAGCAGATGCGTGGGGATGTCGAAGTCGCGCATGAGGCGAGGAGGAATGGCGCCACCGCAAGGCTTGATGCGGCCGGCCTTATCGAGCAGCGCGACCCGGCGTCCGGCGCGCGCGAGATCGTGAGCCGCGGTTGCGCCCGCCGGGCCGCCTCCGACAACGACGACATCGAAGATTTCGCCTGCGTTGCTCATGAGCACCTCAGATGTTGGACGCCTGAGAAGATTCAAGTCCAAGGCTCGCGGGTGCGGGCCTCTGTTCGGGGCGGCCGATGTGAGCCGCCATGACCGCGGAAACGACGAAGAGCGCGGCTTCGAGCAGAAAGACGAGAGCGTAGGCCGCGAGGGGCGCGCCGACGACAAGACGTGCGGCGTCGACCAAAATCGTCGCAAGCACCCCGCCCAGACCGAAGGCGATCGCTTGAGCGGCGCCCCAGAGGCCCATACGCGTGCCCTCGCGCGAACGCGCGCCGGCGCCGGCAAGCCCCATCATGGAGCCGATTGCGGCGACGGCGAATACGCCGTTGGAGAAACCCAGGAAAAACACGCAGAGGCGAAGGCGGTCTCCCTGCCCGACATAGCCGCTGGCGGCGACGGCGGTCAACGCGAGCGCCGAGGCGAAGCATCCCGCGATGGTGAAGAAGCGAAGCGAACCGAAGATCGAGCCTCCGATGAAAGACGTGCAGAGGGGAACGCTGATCATGCCGAGCAGCACGCCGACATGCTGAAGACCCGCAAGCTTGGTCGTCGTTCCCGGCGTCATGCCGAACACCACGCCGGCGAAAGGCTCGACCAGCAGTTCCTGCGCGCTATAGGCGAGCATCGACACGAAGATGAAGATGGTGAAGCGGCGCGCCGCGGGTTCGGCCCAGACCTGCAGAAAAGCTTCCCGAAACGGCGGCCTCTCGGTCTTCTTCGCGGCGCTTGCCGCGACGTCCTTTTCAACACCCCAAATGGCGAGCGTCGCAACGCAGAAGGCTACGAGAGAGACGGTCGCCGTCACCGCGACGAGCCGCATGTTGGAGAAGGGATCCAGAAAGTGGCCGGCAAGCGGCGCGGTCAGCGCGAAGCCGAAGATCATCATCACCCATACGGTCGTCGCGGCTCCGGCGCGGCGCTCCGGCACGACGCGCGTCGCTAGCATCGCCAGGACCGAGGTGCCCGCGGCGCCGACGCCCAGGCCGACGAGCAGGAAAGAAAGCGCCGCGAAGAAAAGACCCATCGCCGGATGAGAGGCGGTCAAGGCCGTGCTCAGCGCGGCGCCGGTTCCGCCCAGGGCGAGCACAGTCATGCCGAGAATGATCCAAGGGGTGCGCCGTCCGCCCACATCGGCGCCATAGCCCCACGCCGGACGCAGGAGCTGAACGGCGTAATGCGAGGCGACGAGAAGTCCCGGAACGAAGGCCGGCAAAGCCAGCTCCACGACCATGACGCGATTGATCGTCGAGGTCATCAGCACGACGACGGCGCCGAGCGAGGTTTGCACCAAGCCCAGCCGGACGATGCCGAGCCAACTCAAAGACGCGCTGTTCATAGCGCCCCCAATACGCTGGAGCGGAGCGCGAAGGCGCTGACCAACATGCCGAGCACATAAAGCGTCGTGCCCGTGGCGTTATAGAAAGGCGCGTATTTGCGCGGATCTTTGAGCAGCTTGCGCATCAAGCCGAACTGGCCGAGGAGCAGCGCGGCTATGACCGCGGCGTGCGCAGGATGTTGCCAATATACGAGGAGAGCCACGACGACGACCTGAGGCGCAGCCATGACGAAGCAGGCGAGGCGCGCGGCGCGCTCGACGCCAAGTTGCACGGGCAGCGACATGACGCCCATCTGCTGGTCGCCTTCCACCGATTTGAAATCGTTGAGCGTCATGATCCCATGCGCCCCGAAACTATAGAGGAGCGCCAGCACGACCACGCGCCAATCGGGAAGTCCGGCGGCCATGGCCGCGGCTCCGGTGAACCAGGGTAAACCTTCGTAGCAGAGCGCCACGGCGGAATTGCCCCACCAGCCGTTCTGCTTGAGCCGAACCGGGGGCGCGCTGTACAGCCACGCCAACACCAGACCGAAAATGGCTGCGATGAGCACGAAGGGGCCGATCATCGCGGCGACGGCGAGCGACAGCGCCGTCCATATGCAGGCGATGTAGAATCCCCATTCGCCGGGAATGCGACCCGAGGGTATCGGACGCTTCGGTTCGTTGATCGCGTCGACGTGGCGGTCGTACCAGTCGTTCACGGCTTGACTGGTCGCGCAAACGAGCGGTCCCGCGAGCAATATCCCGAGAATAACAATGTACCAGCGGGTCGCCGGCGCGGCGCCGGAAGCGACGACCCCGCAGCCGAACGCCCACATCGGGGCAAACCATGTTACCGGCTTGAGCAGCTCCAATACGGCTGAAGGCGCGGGCGTTCTCATAAACTCAGGCTAGTCGCAACACTGCAATGTGTCAAGAAAAGATTACAGTTGACTGTCAGGAAATGTTGTCGTCTCTCAGGACTCTTCGTCGCCGTCACCCTTCTCGTCGAGGTCGCCCATGCCATAGCGCCTGAGCTTGGCGTAAAAGGCCTGTCGGCTCAGGCTCAACATTTTGGCGGCGGCGGCGCGATTGTCCCCGGTGATTTTGAGCGCCGCCTCGATGCAGAGGCGTTCGACGAGATCGGTGGTTTCGCGGACGAGGTTCTTCAGCGGAACGCGGCCGACGAGATCCATGAACTGCTCGGCCGTGCGCGGCAGCTCGCGTCCACCCAGCCTCTCGGAGCCCGTCCGCAGGCCTGCGCTTCGCAGCGTGAAACCATAACACTGCTCGGCGCCGTCCGGGGCGGCGACGGCGGAAATTTCGACGTCCTCGGACGAGCCGTATTCCCCGTGCAAAATTGTGGAAAACTGCGTGACGACCCCATGCGCGCGGAGGTTGGTGAAGATCACGTCGAGATCCACGGCGGAACGTCCGATCCAGCGATCGAGCGATTCCCCCTTGAGTTGTTCCGCCGTCGTGGCTTGAACCAGGTCGACGAAAGCGCCATTCACCGACAAGATTTTGCGCTGCGCGTCGGCGAGAACGAAGGCGTCCGGCATTTGCTCGACGATCTGCAATATGCTCGCTTTCTCCGCGGGCAGCGCCTGGGGGGCGTCGAGGCGCGTCAGCAGGACCAGAAGGAAAGATGCGCTTTCTTGCCGAAACAGCGATCCGGAGAGCAGCAGGGCTTCTCCGGTCGCCGCCAGCTTGACGTGCACATTGTCGATGCGGGGCGCGACCTTCAGCGCCGCGATGAAGGAGCGCAGCGCCTGCCCGCTTGACTCGTCGAATTGCTCGCTGAATTCGTGCCCTACGATCTTCTTGGCGGGCGCGCCGAGCAATGCGACGGCGGCCGGGTTGACCTCCGCGACGCGCCCATTGGAGAGATCGACGATCAGCACCGCCTCAGACGCCAATTGGAAGAGCAGGCGGTAGCGCTTTTCCGCCCCGCGGATGCGCGCATATTCGCGCTCCATGGACTGCTGGGCGTCGGCGAGCCGCTGCTGCATGGACGCCATCGCCTGCAGGTCGCGGCCGATGACGATGATGCGCTCCTCCGGTCCGGAGCGAACGACGGCGACGCGCACCGGTATGTCCATGCCCCGCTGCGCCGGATAGTTGATTTGGCGCCAACGCGACACCGCTTGCGGGGTGGCGTCACGCAGAAGTTCTTGAATCTTTGGGCGGCTCTCGACCGTCACGGTCTCGACCAGCGCCCGCCCGATCCAGTCTCGATAGACCTCCCGGGCGAGATCGGCCGAGCCGAAAGCCACGGCCAAAATGACGCCGGTCTTGTCCAAAACGATCACGATGTCGCAGCACGCGGTGAGCAGCGCCCCAAAGGTTTCGGGATCGGTCACGCCCAGAGTCTCGACCGGCGTCGCAAGACGGCCAAAGTCCGTCACGGATCGGGTCGAGTCGCTCACGATTTTCGCGTCCTCCAGAGTCCAATAACGCGGACATGAATGCTGGCTGCCGTTAGCTACACAATTCAGCGTTCAGCAAGCAAGTCGTAGCGACTACCTGCGGATCGTCTGGAGCTGGCCCCTGATGCCTAATTTAAAATCAGGGTGTCCTCTGCTTGGCGCGCGCAACCCCGCATGTCAGCCCCGCACAATGTGTAATCCAAATTAAACGTCAATTCAAGTTGACACCTTTCGCTGTCGCGCTTAAACTCAATACTGCTCGGATCCCCAAACGGACCGAGAAAGGCTGTCGGTCCAGAAGGACCGCGGGAAAGGGAGCGTTCGATGAGCGTGAGCTCAGCCACGATGGCGACGGCGAGACCCCTTTACACCGCTGAGCAGAGGCTCCGGCGAGACCGTACGGTCTGGACTCTCGTGCAGGGCGTCCTGGCGCCTTTACAGTTCCTTGTCTTCCTCGTCAGCCTCGGCTTGGTCCTGCGCTATCTGCTCACGGGCGACGGGCAGGGGCCGGCCATCGTCTCCGTCGTCGTCAAGACGCTCGTGCTTTATGCGATCATGATCACGGGCTCGATTTGGGAAAAGGTGGTTTTCGGGCGCTACCTTTTTGCCCCAGTCTTCTTTTGGGAAGACGTTTTCAGCATGCTGGTGCTGGCCCTGCACACCGCCTATCTCCTGGCGCTTTGGCAAGGCTGGCTGGACGCGCGCGGGTTGATGTGGCTCGCGCTGGCGGCCTACGCGACCTACGTCGTCAACGCCACGCAATTCCTGCTGAAGCTGCGCGCAGCGCGTCTCCAAGCCGAGCTGCAGCCGGAGGGAGCGAGATGAACGCGCCCGCTCCAGCTTCTCGCTTCACGCCTTCGGCTCACCCGGTCGCCGTGGAAGAGCGCGGGCAGCGGCAGGTGTTCTGCGGACTGACGAGCATCGTCTGGCTGCACCGCAAGATCCAGGACGCATTCTTCCTCGTCATCGGATCGCGCACCTGCGCCCATCTCATTCAATCCGCCGCCGGCGTGATGATTTTCGCCGAGCCGCGCTTCGCCACCGCAATTCTGGAAGAGCGCGATCTCGCCGGCATGGCGGACATCGACGACGAGATCGACGGGGTCGTCGCGCGGCTGCTCGAGCGCCGGCCGGACATCAAGCTGCTTTTCCTTGTTGGCTCCTGCCCGTCGGAAGTGATCAAGATCGATCTGACCCGAGCGGCGGCCCGCCTTTCGCGCAAGCACAGCCCCAACGTCCGTGTCTTGAGCTATACCGGCAGCGGGGTGGAGACTACCTTCACTCAGGGCGAAGACATGTGTCTCGCCGCGCTCACCCCCTGCCTGCCCGATGAATCCGCCAATGCGAAGCCATCGCTCCTCGTCGTTGGCGCGCTCGCCGACGTCGTGGAGGACCAATTCGCCCGCCTCTTCGATGTGTTGGGGATAGCGCCGACGCGTTTCCTCCCCATGCGCCGCGCCGCCGATCTCCCACCGATCGGCCCCAACACGTCGTTTCTTCTCGCCCATCCCTTTTTGCGCGATGCGGCGCGCGCGCTTGAGCAGCGCGGCGCCAAGCGCATCGACGCCTGCTTCCCGCTCGGCGTCGAAGGCACGACGGCGTGGCTTCGCGCGGCCGCCGACGCCTTCGGCATGTCGCGGGAGAAATTCGAGACCGCGACGGCGCCGGGTCGCGCGCGTGCGGCGGCGGCGCTGGAGAGCCGCAGGGCCACGCTCGCCGGCAAAAGCGTCTTTTTCTTTCCTGACTCGCAGTTGGAGCCGGCGCTGGCGCGTTTTCTTTCTCGCGAGATGTCGATGCGGCTTGTCGAAGTCGGCACCCCTTACCTGCATCGCCAGCATCTTGCCCAGGACCTCGCGCTCCTGCCCCCCGATCTGCGCCTGACGGAGGGACAGAGTCTCGACGATCAGCTCGATCGCTGCCGCGCCGCCAAGCCCGATCTCGTGGTCTGTGGCCTCGGCCTCGCCAATCCGCTGGAGGCCGAGGGCTTCACGACGAAATGGTCGATTGAGCTGCTGTTCTCGCCCATCCAGGGCTACGAGCAGGCGGGCGATCTCGCTGGGCTGTTCGCGCGGCCGCTCCAACGTCGCGCCAGGCTGGAGGTCTAGGCCATGCAGCTCACGCTCTGGACCTATGAAGGCCCTCCCCACATCGGCGCGATGCGAGTCGCCACCGCGATGCAAGGGCTGCATTACGTGCTGCATGCGCCGCAGGGCGATACATACGCCGATCTGCTGTTTACGATGATCGAGCGGCGCGGCGAGCGTCCGCCCGTCTCTTATACGACCTTCGAGGGCCGCGATCTCGGCTCCGATACGGCGGAACTGTTCAAGAGCACGACGCGGCAGGCTTACGATCGGTTCAGGCCGCAGGCGATGATCGTCGGCGCCTCCTGCACCGGTGAGCTCATTCAGGACGACCCGGCTGGTCTGGCCAAGACGCTCGGATTGCCGATCCCGGTCATCGGGTTGGAGCTCTCCGCCTATCAAAAGAAGGAGAATTGGGGCGCCGCCGAAACTCTCTATCGGCTGGTGCGCCATCTCTCCGGCCCTCGCCGCGAGCGCGGACCGGAAGCGGCGCGGCGCTGCAACATCCTCGGGCCCACCGCTCTGGGCTTTCGCCATCGCGACGATCTGCGCGAGATCTCCGGCCTCCTTCATCGTTTGGGCGTCGAGATCAACGTCGTGGCGCCGTTCGGCGCGACTCCGGCGGACATTGGTCGATTGGGCGACGCCGCCTTCAACGTCGTCCTCTACCCGGAGATCGGGCTGACCGCCGCGCAATGGCTGGAGAAGAACCACGGCCAGCCCTTCACGAAGATTGCGCCGCTCGGCGTCGGCGCGACGCGAGACTTCATCGCGGACGTGGGGAGACTCGCCGGGCTCGACGTCGCCGCCTTCCTCGAGGAAGAGGATCCGCGCGCCGTTTGGTGGTCGCATTCCGTCGATTCTAACTATCTCACCGATAAGCGCGTCTTCATCTTCGGCGATGCGACGCATGCGATTGCCGCCGCGCGCATCGCCGCGACCGAACTCGGTTTCAAAGTGGTCGGGCTCGGAACCTATTCGCGCGAATTCGCGCGCGAGACTCGTGAGGCCGCCAAACTCTACGGCGTTGAGGCGCTCATCACCGATGATTACCTTGAGGTCGAAGCGAAAATTGCCGAGCTTGCGCCCGAGCTCGTGCTCGGCACGCAGATGGAGCGGCATGTCGCCAAACGCCTTGCGATCCCCTGTGCGGTGATTTCGGCTCCCGCGCATGTCCAGGACTATCCGGCGCGGTTCTCGCCGCACATGGGTTTCGAGGGCGCGAACGTCCTCTTCGACGCCTGCGTGCATCCGCTGATGATGGGTCTCGAAGAACATCTGCTCACGATGTTCAGGGGCGACTCGGAATTCCATGAGGAAGCGGCGCCGTCGCATCTTGGCGCGCGAGCGCCCGTCGAGCCCACTTCGCCGATCGTCGTGAATTGGAGCGGCGACGCCGAAAAGGAACTCAAGAAGATACCCATCTTCGTGCGCGGGAAGGCGCGCCGCAATACCGAAACCTTCGCGCGCGAGCGCGGCTTGCTCTGCATCACGGTGGAGACGCTCTACGATGCCAAAGCCCATTACAGCCGCTGAGGCCCCTCGCCTTCGCTTCGTGATTGTCACCCTCGACAATCATCTGGCGAGCGCTACCGACCGTGCGCGCAAGTCGCTGCAGCGGGAGATACCGGGACTCGAACTCTGCTTCCACGCCGCGGCGGATTGGAATGACCCAAAGGCGGTCGAGCGCTGCGTGCAGGACATCTCCACGGGGGACATCATTGTGGTCACGATGATGTTCATGGAGGAGCATGCGCAGGCCATTCTGCCGGCCATAAAGGCTCGCCGCGAAAGCTGCGACGCCGTGTTGTGCTGCATGTCGGCGCCGGAGATCGTCAAGCTCACTCGCGTCGGTCGCTTCGACATGGCCGGCGAAAAGGGCGGGGCTTTGTCGCTGCTGAAGAAACTGCGCGGCGGCAAGAAGCCCTCCGAGACCGGCGGGGCGCGGCAACTGGCGATGCTTCGCCGCATTCCGCGCATCCTTCGCTTCATTCCCGGACCCGCGCAGGACGTTCGCGCCTATTTCCTGACCCTGCAATATTGGCTCGGCGGCTCCGACGACAACGTCGCAAATCTCGTCCGCTTTCTCGCCAGCCGATACGCAGGCGGCTCCAACGCGCAGCTGCGCAAGAGCCTCAAGGCGGCGGCTCCGATCGAATATCCCGAACTCGGCGTCTATCATCCGCGGATGCCCGGCCGCGTTTCGCAGTCGGCCGAGGCTTTGCCGAAGCCTTCGGCGGGCGCCCGTGGGACCATCGGCGTGCTGGTGATGCGCTCATATATTCTGGCGCGAAACACGGCCCATTACGACGCCGTGATCGGCGCCTTGGAGGCGCGGGGCTTCGCGGTGGTCCCGGCCTTTGCGAGCGGCCTCGACGCCCGCCCGGCCATCGAAAACTTCTTCATGCGCCAGGGAGCTCCCGTCATCGACGCCCTGGTCTCGCTCACGGGCTTCTCGCTCGTCGGCGGCCCGGCGTTCAATGACTCCAAAGCGGCCGAGCAGGTGTTGGCGAAGCTCGACGTTCCTTATGTCGCAGCTCAAGCGCTGGAATTTCAGACAATCGAGCAATGGGAAGAGTCCGACTGCGGACTGTCCCCCATCGAAGCCACGATGATGGTAGCGATTCCCGAACTCGACGGCTCGATCAATCCGATGGTGTTCGGCGGACGCTCAAGCCGTTCCCTGGACGACGTCGCGCGCGACCTGGCGCCCCTTCCCGAGCGCGTGGACCGGCTCGCTGAGCGTGTCGAGCGCCTCGCGCTCTTGCCGCGTCGGTCGGCCGCGGAGCGCAAGGTCGCGATCGTTCTGTTCAATTTCCCGCCGAACGCCGGGGCTACGGGCACGGCGGCGTTCCTCGGCGTCTTCGCATCTCTCTACAAGATCCTCAAGAGCATGGCGGCGGCGGGCTATACGGTCGATGTTCCTGCCAGCGAGGAAGCGCTGCGCGAACGCATTATCGCCGGCAACGCCGCGCGCTATGGCGCCAACGCCAATGTCCATGCGCGCATTCCAGCCGAAACCCATGTTCGCCGCGAACGGCACCTCGCCGAGATCGAGTCTCAATGGGGCCCGGCGCCGGGCCGTCAACAAAGCGACGGAAATGCGCTTTTCGTTCTAGGCGAGCGCTTCGGCAATGTCTTCGTCGGCTTGCAGCCAGCCTTCGGATATGAGGGCGATCCGATGCGCCTGCTCTTCGAGCGCGGTTTCGCGCCGACGCACGCCTTTGCCGCCTTCTATCGGTATATCCGTGAAGATTTCGGAGCCGACGTCGCGCTTCATTTCGGCACGCATGGCGCGCTGGAGTTCATGCCGGGCAAACAGGTCGGTCTGTCCGCAAGCTGCTGGCCGGATCGGCTGCTCGGCGCACTGCCGAACGTCTATCTCTATGCGGCCAACAACCCGTCGGAAGGCACGATCGCCAAGCGGCGTTCCGCAGCGACGCTCGTAAGCTACCTCACGCCGAGCGTCTCGCAGGCGGGCCTCTATCGGGGTCTGCTCGATCTCAAGGCGTCGGTCGAACGCTATCGCGCTACTGCGCCTGAAGCGGAAGAGGAGCGCAAACAGCTGGCGGCGCTCATCCAGACGCAGGCCGCCGCCGTCGATCTTGCGTCCGCGGAGCCGGTATGGGGCGCCGAAGCCTCGGCGGAGATCGCCCGACTCACCGGCGCGATCGTCGAATGCGAATATGCGCTGATCCCTCACGGCATGCATGTGCTGGGCGAGGCAATGTCCCGCGCGGAGCGGCTCGAGACGCTGACGGCGATTGCGGAAACGTCGCTCGGCCTCGGCAACACGCGCGAGGCCGTCGCTGCGCTCATCGACGGCGCCTCCGCCGAGGCTGCGGCGGGAATCTGCGGGGATGCGAGCGAAGTCGTGCAGACCGGCTTCGAGCAACTAGCCAAGACGAATAAGCTGCTGACTGAGGACCACGAGATTCCGGCCCTGCTGCGCGCGCTCGAAGGGCGGTTCATCCGACCTGTGACCGGTGGCGATCTATTGCGGACGCCCGACATTCTGCCGACCGGCCGAAACCTGCATGGCTTCGATCCTCTGAGGATTCCGAGCGCCTATGCGATGCAGGACGGGGCGCGTCAGGCGGAGCGCGTGCTCGCTCGCTATGTCGCGGACGGAAACCCCCTGCCTGAGTCCGTTGCGATCGTGCTCTGGGGCACCGACAATCTCAAGAGCGAGGGCGGACCGATCGCGCAAGCCCTGGCGTTGCTCGGCGCTAAGCCGCGCTTTGACGCCTATGGCCGACTCAGCGGCGCGGCTCTGACGCCGCTTACCGAGCTGGGCCGCCCTCGCATCGACGTCGTCGTCACGCTCTCGGGCATCTTCCGCGATCTGCTTCCGCAGCAGACGAAACTCCTGGCGGAAGCCTGCTTCCTCGCCGCTACGGTGGAGGAGCCCGAAGAGCTGAACTTCGTGCGCAAGCATGCGCTGGCGTACCAGGCGAAGCACGGCTGCGACATCGAGACGGCGGCGTTGCGCGTCTTCAGCAACGCCGAAGGCGCCTATGGCGCCAATGTCGGAATGCTGGTCGACGCCGCGAATTGGACCAATCCCGACGAACTCTCGGAGGTCTATTCGCAGCGGAAGTGTTTCGCGTACGATCGGCGCGGCGGAACCGCGCGACAGACCGAGCTTTTGCAAAGCGTGATGTCCCTCGTCGACTTCGCCTATCAGAATCTCGATAGCGTCGAACTCGGCGTGACGAGCATCGACCATTATTTCGACAGTCTCGGCGGCATGGGCCGCATGGCGGCGCGTGCGCGCGGCGGCAAGCCGGCGCCGATCTACATCAGCGATCAGACCTGCGGTGAAGGCAAGGTCCGTTCGCTGTCCGAACAGGTCGCGCTCGAAACGCGGACCCGCGTCCTCAACCCGAAATGGTACGAGGGCATGCTCAAATTCGGCTACGAAGGCGTGCGTCAGATCGAAGCGCATGTCACGAACACCGTGGGCTGGTCCGCGACGACGGGCCAGGTCGAGCCTTGGGTCTATGAACAGATCACCCGCACCTATGTGCTCGATCCCGAAATGCGCCGCCGTCTCGCCGAGCTCAATCCCACTGCGTCGGCGCGTCTCGCCCAGCGCGTGATGGAGGCGCATCAGCGTGGCTATTGGAGCCCGGATGAAGACGTCCTCGCCGCGTTGCGAGACGCGGGTGACGAACTTGAAGATCGCCTCGAAGGCGTCGCCACGGAGATTGCGGCATGAACATCGCGCTCAGAAAAGTCGCCCCGGAAGGCTCCTGTCAGGTCGAACTCGATCCCGACATCTCGATCGGAACGGCCAAGGTCTTTGCGATCTATGGCAAAGGCGGCATTGGCAAAAGCACCACGTCGTCCAATCTTTCCGTCGCGTTCTCCAAGCTCGGCAAGCGCGTGTTGCAGATCGGCTGCGATCCCAAGCACGATTCGACGTTCACTTTGACGAAGCGCCTTATCCCAACGGTCATCGACGCGCTCGAATCCGTGAGGTTCCACGCGGAGGAACTGCGCGTCGAGGATTTTGTGGCGGAAGGATACAACGGCGTTATGTGCGTCGAGGCGGGCGGCCCCCCCGCTGGAACCGGCTGCGGCGGGTTTGTGGTCGGACAGACGGTTAAGCTCCTCAAAGAGCATCATCTGCTTGAAGACACGGATGTGGTGATCTTCGACGTGCTCGGCGACGTCGTCTGCGGCGGCTTTGCGGCGCCGTTGCAACATGCCGAGCGCGGGCTGATCGTGACCGCCAACGACTTCGATTCTATCTTCGCCATGAATCGCATCGTCGCCGCCATTCAGGCCAAGTCGAAGAATTACGAGGTGCGCCTTGGTGGAGTCATTGCCAATCGCAGCGCTTCGACCGACGAGCTCGACCGCTATAACGCCGTCACCGGGCTGAAGCGCCTCGCGCACTTCCGCGATCTCGATGTCGTGCGTCGCAGCCGGCTCAAGAAGTCGACGTTGTTCGAAATGGAGGCGTCTCCTGAGCTTGAAGCCGTGCAGCAGGAATATTTGCAGCTCGCAGAGAACCTCTGGAACGGCGTCGACGCTCTGCCCGCCACGCCGATGAAGGACCGCGATCTCTTCGAATTTCTGGGGTTCGACTGATGACGACGCCAACTTACATTGCAAGACGCGGCGAGCTTGAGGCCTATTTCGACCGGACAGCGGCGGAAACCTGGAAGCGCCTTACCTCCGACTCACCCGTCGGGCGGGTGCGGGCCACGGTTCGCGCCGGCCGGGAAGAGATGCGGCAGACGCTTCTCTCATGGCTCCCCGAGGATTTGAGCGGCGCGCGCCTGCTCGACGCGGGCTGCGGCACAGGGGCGCTGGCCGTTGAGGCAGCGCGGCGCGGGGCCCATGTCGTCGCGGTCGACGTTTCGGCGTCGCTTGTCGCTCATGCGGCCGAGCGTTTGCCCCGCGATCTTAATGGCGGTCGCATCGACTTCATCGTTGGCGATATGCTGGATCCAGCGCTCGGGCAATTCGACTACGTCGTCGCCATGGACAGTTTGATTCACTATGACGGCGCCGACATCGTCGGCACGCTTGGGGCTCTCTCGCAGCGCGTGTCCGAAAAAATTATCTTTACCGTGGCTCCGCGTACGCTGGCGCTGACCGTCATGCACGCGGTGGGGCAGTGGTTTCCGCGCGGGGATCGTTCGCCCGCCATCGCCCCGGTTTCACAGCGCACGCTGGAGCGGTTGTTCGGCGCAGAGGAGGCGCTGAGCGATTGGGGCCTGAAGCGAGCCCATCGCGTCGCGAGAGGCTTCTACATTTCGCAGGCGTGGGAGGCGCGACGCGCATGAAGATCGCGCGCGAAGCCATCGTGAAGGGGCTCATGCGCTTCGGCCCGGCCCTGCTGCCCTTTGCGGACGCCGGCACGGCCGAACTTCCGATGCCGCGCCTGCTGCGTCTGTCGCTGTTTCAAGTGACCGTCGGCATGGCCGCGGTGCTCCTCATTGGCACGCTCAACCGCGTCATGATCGTCGAGCTATCGGTCCCGCCATGGATCGTTGCGCTGATGCTCGCGTTGCCGCTGCTGGTGGCGCCATTCCGCGCGCTCGTGGGCTTTCGCTCCGACACGCATCGCTCCGTCCTCGGCTGGCGGCGGTCGCCCTTCATTTGGCTGGGCACGATGTTGCAGTTCGGCGGCCTGGCGATCATGCCCTTCGCGCTGCTGATCCTGTCCGGCGACACCACGGGGCCTATCGCCGTGGGGCAAGCGGCCGCGGCGCTTGCATTTCTGCTCGTCGGCGCCGGCCTGCACACGGTGCAGACCGTCGGTCTGGCGCTGGCGACGGATCTCGCGCCGGCGCAAGCGCGCCCCAAGGTGGTCGCGCTGCTCTGCGCGATGTTGTTGCTCGGCATGGGCGCGAGCGCCGTCACATTCGGCGCGTTCCTGCATAATTTCAGCGAGGTGAGGCTCATTCAGGTCGTGCAAGGGGCCGCGGTCCTCACGATCGTCCTCAACGCGATCGCTCTATGGAAGCAGGAACCGCGGCGCCCCAACGCCGAGGCGTCGCCGGCCGAGGATTTCGCCGCCGCCTGGGCGACCTTTGCGGCGACGGGACGCGCGCGCCGCCGCCTTCTCGCCACGGCCTTGGGCACTGCCGGCTTCAGCATGCAGGACATTCTGCTCGAGCCCTATGGCGGGAAGATTTTGCACTTGCCCGTCAGCGCGACGACGGCCCTGACGGCGATGCTCGCGGCGGGAGGGGGAATTGGTCTGCTCTGGGCGGCCCGCGCGCTTTCTCGAAGCGCCGACGCGCATCGCGTCGCGGCTTCCGGCGCCATCGTTGGAATCCTCGCCTTCGCCGCTGTGATCTTCGCCGCGCCGGCTGAGTCACCTTCGCTCTTCGCGCTGGGCGTGATGCTCATTGGTGTCGGCGGCGGACTCTTCGCGCATGGAACGTTGACTGCGTCGATGGAGCTTGCACGCCCAGAGGATCGCGGGCTGGCGCTCGGCGCCTGGGGCGCTGCGCAAGCAACGGCCGCGGGCCTTGCCATCGCCAGCAGCGGCTTTCTGCATGACGCCGGAGAGCGGCTCGCCGAAAGAGGCGATTTGGGCGAGGCGCTGCAGGCGTCGGTCACTGGCTATTCGATCGTCTATACGCTCGAGATCGCGCTTCTTTTTGCAACGCTCGTCACCATTGGGCCGCTTGTTCGCTTTGCGCGCACGACGCGGCCTCAAACGTTCACCTTAACACCCTCAACCTTGAACTCACGAGGCATGCCATGATCCGAGGAGCGATCACGCAGCATATCGACGTAGCGCAAGTGGTGCTCTACGCTTTCTTCATCTTCTTTGCAGGGTTGATCTGGTATCTGCGCGGCGAGGACCGCCGGGAGGGCTATCCCCTCGAATGCGAAGCCACGGGGAAGAAGGGCAATCGCAATTCGATCTTCATCCCGAGGCCGAAAACCTACCTGCGCGCCGACGGGTCGATCATCCTCGCTCCGTCGTTCGATGAGGATCCTCGCCCAATCAACGCCGTCAAAGCCGCGCCCTTCGCCGGCGCGCCGCTCGAGCCGATGGGCGATCCGCTGCTCGCGGGTGTCGGCCCAGGCTCCTATGCGCTGCGCGCCGACGAGCCAGAGAAGACTAATGATGGGCGCGATCTCATCGTGCCGCTGCGCGTCGCGACCAATTTCGCCGTGGCGAGCGAGGACGTAAACCCGATTGGCTTCCCGGTTCTCGGCGCCGACAACGTTCGCGGCGGCGTCGTGACCGACCTTTGGGTCGATCGTGGCGAAGGCCTGCTGCGCTACTATGAAGTCGCTCCCAAGGCCGGCGCCGCGCCGGTGCTGCTGCCGGCAATGTTCGCCAATGTCGATGGTCGCCGCGGGGTTGTGCGAGTTGACGCCGTGCTGGGCGACGATTTCACTAAAGTTCCGACGACGCGTCATCCCGAAAAAGTGACGCTGCTCGAGGAAGAGAAAGTCACTGCTTTTTATGGCGCCGGCACGCTCTACGCGACGCCCCAACGCTCGGAGCCGCTGCTATGAGAACCGTCAACTTCGAAAAGCTGCTGCCTGCCGATCTTCCGCCCGGTGAGAGAGTCCTCTGGCACGGACGTCCAGATTGGTTCGGGATGACCCGGCGCGCCTTCCGCGCGGACTTTGTAGCGATCTATTTCGCGGCGATGACCGTGTGGAACGCCATCACGGCGCCCGAGGGCGGCGCGATGATGGCCGCCGCGCAGACCGTTGCCGCGGGCCTCGCGGCGCTTGCGCTGCTCGCGCTTCTCGGCTGGCTCTCGGCGCGCACGACACTCTACGTCGTGACCTCGGGCCGAATTGTCATGAAGATCGGCGTCGCTCTTCCGGTGTTCTTTAACCTGCCCTATTCGCAGATCGCCTCGGCGGCGGCCTGCGTCTTCAACGATGGAACCGGCGACATCTCTCTGACGCTCACGAACGGACAGAAGATCGCCTATCTCCACCTCTGGCCACATGCCCGTCCGTTCCGGTTCAGCCAGCCGGAGCCGACGCTGCGCAGCGTGCCGGACGCGGCGAAAATCGCGGAGATCCTTCGCAGAGCCGTCACCGCCAGAATTGACCCGAAACAGGTTGCGATCGCGGAGGGCGCACGTCATGCAGCGTCTGCCTTGCCGATCGAGACCACGGGCGTAACGGCTGCCGCTTGAGCCGAGAAGGAAGAACAAAAATGACACACAGCCCCACGCACTCTGGCGCGAGACATGGCGAGGTGCCGAAGCCCGTGCTTCTGGGTGCGGCGGCGCTGATCGCGTTCTCGTTCCTTGCTGTGGCGACGGCGCACTACAGTGGCGTCGGAAGGCAGCAGCTGCCTGCGGCGCAAAGCGTCGAGACGCTGCGGCTTTCTTTCGAGGACCAGGATGACGGCTCGATCCTGGTCCGCAACACCGCAAGTGGCGCGGCAATATACAGCGTCGCGCCTGGCACCAACGGCTTCATTCGCTCGACATTGCGGGGGTTGGCGCGTGAGCGGCGGCGGTCTGGCCTCGACGCATCGACGCCGTTCCTGCTCGGGACCTCGCAGGACGGCGTCATCTGGCTGGAAGACCCGGCAACGGGCCGCCACATCGGGCTCAACGCCTTCGGTCCCACCAACGCTGGCGCCTTCGCGGAACTCTTCGCGGCGCAACGGAGGTCGAAGTGACCCAGCTTCGCCCGCTCCTCCCGCGCCGCATCGAGACGACCTGCACCGTCGAGATCGAGAACACGCCGGAAAAACTCATGACAAACGTCGTGATTGCCAGGGGCTACGACGCCGAACCGGGCGATCGAGTCTTCGTGCACGACGCGCCGACCTCCGCGCCCTATGGCGAGCGCATTTTCGTCGAGAGACGCGCCACCATCTTGCGCGCCGGTCTGCTCGAACGTCTCTGGATTCAACTCTCGAGCATCTTCGCCCTGACCGAACTCTATGAAGTCAGTTTTACTGACAGGAGAGCGTTATGACACTGGCCGCGCAGTACCCCATCTCAGTTGAAGCCACGAAGGAAGCGCAATCGAACACGCTTCTCAGCCCGCGCTTCTATACGACGGACTTCGACGCGCTTGACCGGCTGGACGTCAGCAGCGTCAGGGAGGAATGGGACGCGCTGATGGCGGAGATGCGCGCGGATCCCAACAACAAGCATTTTCTGCGAAACACCGACTTCGACGCGGACTTCTCGGATCTTACCCCCGACCTCGCGAGAGAGTTTCGCGATTTTCTGATCAGTTCGATCACGGCGGAATTCTCCGGCTGCGTGCTCTACGCCGAGATGAAGCGGCGCGCCAAGAACCCCGACATGCGCGAGCTTTTTGCCTTCATGGCGCGTGACGAGTTGCGTCACGCCGGCTTCATCAACGACACGCTCAAGGATTTCCGGATCGGCATCGATCTGGACTTCCTCCGCAAGACCAAGAAGTATCATTACTTCCAGCCGAAGTTCATTTTCTACGCCACCTATCTCTCCGAGAAGATCGGCTACGCGCGTTACATCACGATCTATCGAGAGCTCGAACGTCATCCCGATCGTCGGTTCCATCCGATCTTCAAGTGGTTCGAGAAGTGGTGCAACGACGAGTTTCGCCACGGTGAGGCCTTTGCGCTGCTCATGCGCGCCAATCCCGAACTTCTGTCGGGTCTCAACGTTTACTGGATCAAATTCTTCCTGCTTGCGGTCTTCGCCACCATGTATGTGCGCGACCACGCGCGGCCCGCCTTTCATGAGGCCATCGGCTTCAGTCCAACAGACTTCGACTTGAAGGTGCTGCGACTGACCTCGGAAATTTCGCGCCAGGTCTTCCCGCTCACGCTCGACCTCGACAATCCGAAGTTTCAGCAGGGTCTGGAGCGTCTCTCGGAGATCGCCAAGGAGAGCGCGGCAGCGAAAGCCCGCGGCGGTCTGCTTGGTAAGGCGAAACAAGCCTTGTGCGCGGCGCGCGCGGGGCTCGGCTTCGTGCGGCTGTATCTCATCCCGGCCAAGCCCAATGCGCTGCCGTCGGTCATCCGCCTCGCGCCGATCTGGTGAAGGGAGTTCGCGCATGACTGCTTTCGCCCTGCCTGTGTTCGTAACGCTCGCCCTATGGTGGGCGAGCACAGGCGCGATTCTCTATCTCGACGGCCTAAATCGGCGCACTTTCGCTGTCAGCATGGCTCTTTCGACCGCATTATTGGGTTTGGCGATCTGGGGGCTCATGGCCTCCAGCACGCGCACGACAGAGACCGCCGCCTATTGCGCCTTCACGAGCGGCCTCGCCGCCTTCGCTTGGCAGCTGCTGAGCTATTACACGGGATACGTGACCGGCCCGCGCAAGACGGCCTGTCCGCCGCATTACCATGGCTGGCGCCGCTTCGTCGAAGCGCTTCGCACGAGCCTTTACCATGAGGTTGCGCTGCTCGTCTTTGCTCTCGCGCTTTTCCTTCTCCTGCGTGGCGCGCCCAACCAATTCGGGCTCTGGACGTTCGTCGCGCTGTGGTGGATGCATAGCAGCGCGAAGCTCAATGTCTACTTCGGCGTCCCAAATCTGAATGAGGAACTGCTGCCGGACCACATGACCTATCTCGTGAGCTTCATGACGCGCCGACCGATGAATTTGTTCTTTCCGATCTCGGTCACGCTGTCGACGGTAGCCATGGTGGTCCTGGCGCAGCGCGCGCTGGCCGCCAGCACCGACTTTGAAGCCACCGGCTACTCGATCCTGGCGACACTCGTGATGCTGGCTGTCGCGGAGCATTGGTTCCTCGTCGCGCCCGTGCATGTCAACGCGCTGTGGTCCTGGGGCGTCAAGCCGCACCCGCAAGACGCGATACAGCCACACGATAAGGCCGAAGAAAGAACCGAGCATACGTCGCTGCGTTTTGTCGCGCTGCGCCCGTCGCAGGCGACTGGTAGAGTCTGAATCCGAGATTGAGGGGCGACGCCCGCGCCGCCGAAGTGAACGCCAAACAGTGGGAGAGTCCAATGAAACCGATGGCGTCGAACTACGATAACTACTTCCAGTGTGCGATCGCGCGCCTCAAGGCCGAGAACCGTTATCGCGTCTTCGCGAATCTCGAACGCGACGCCGAGCGTTTTCCCCTGGCCCTCTGGCGCCCCGAAGGTGAAACCCACGCGCCACGCGAAGTGACCATCTGGTGCTCGAACGACTATCTCGGCATGGGCGGTCATCCGAAGACCATCGATGCGGCCGCGCGGGCCGTCGGGCGGCATGGCGCCGGCGCGGGCGGCACGCGCAACATTTCGGGCACGCATCATCCGCTCGTCGAACTCGAAGCGGAGCTGGCGGATTTACACAGCAAACCCGCCGCGCTGCTTTTCACCTCGGGCTGGATCTCCAACCTTGCGGGCATCTCGACGATCGCGTCGCTCTTGCCGAACTGCCTCATCCTCAGCGACGCTCTCAACCACAATTCGATGATCGAGGGCGTGCGCCGTTCCGGTTGCGAGAAGCAGGTGTTCAGGCACAATGATGTCGAGCATCTGGAGGAGCTTCTCATCGCGGCGGGGAAGGATCGCGCCAAGCTGATCGCCTTCGAGAGCCTTTACTCGATGGACGGCGACATCGCGCCCGTGGCCGAAATCGCCGCGCTCGCTGAGAAATACAACGCGCTGACCTACATCGACGAAGTCCACGCGGTCGGCATGTATGGAGCGCGCGGCGGCGGCATCTGCCAGCGCGAAGGCGTTGATCATCGCATCGACGTGATCGAGGGCACGCTCGCCAAGGGCTTCGGCGCTCTCGGCGGCTATATTGCGGCGAGCGAGGCCATCGTCGACGCCGTGCGCAGCTACGCGCCGCAATTCATCTTCACGACCTCGCTGCCGCCCATGGTGACGGCAAGCGCTTGCGCGGCGGTGCGTCACTTGAAGGGGTCGCAGGAGGAGCGCGCGCGCCATCAGCACATGGCCGCGCTGACCAAGCACGCCTTGCGTGCGGCGGGTCTGCCGATCCTCGAAAATCCATCGCACATCGTGCCGCTGATGGTCGGAGACGCGGCGCGCTGCAAGGCGGCGAGCGATCTCTTGCTGGAACGTCACGCGATCTACGTCCAGCCGATCAACTACCCGACGGTCGACATCGGAACCGAGCGCCTCCGCATTACGCCGACGCCGCGTCACGACGAAGAACATGTCGCGACGCTCGTCGAGGCGCTCGTGGATGTGTGGCGCACCTTGGCGTTGCCCTTCACCGAGGCGAAGATCCTGCCGCTTCGCCGGCCGGAGAAGGTCGCGCCCGCGCAATGCACCTACGCCGAGATGCGCCAAGCGGCGGAGTGAGCGACGTCGCAGGGAACGGCAGAGGGTTCGAGCGACAGAGGCGCGGCCATGGCCGCGTCTCGCCAATTGTTTCTTCTGGGTATCACTCCATGACCAAAGGCGTCCGGATCGGCACGCGCGGGAGTCCGCTCGCTCTCGCTCAGGCGCACGAGCTTTGCGCGAGGCTTGCCCTGGCGCATGGATCTTCGGAAAGCGACTTCGAAGTCGTCGTCATCCGGACGACCGGCGATGCGATACAGGATCGCGCGCTCAGCGAAGCTGGCGGCAAGGGTCTCTTCACCAAGGAGCTCGATTCGGCCTTGATGGCCGGGACCATCGATTGCGCGGTGCATTCGGCGAAAGATTTGCCGACTCACCTGCCAGACGAAATCTGTATCCCCGGCTATTTGCCGCGCGAGGACGCGCACGACGTATTTTTCGGGCGCGGAGGCGACAAGCTGACGGAGTTGCCGCTTGGCTCCCTCGTCGGCACCGCTTCGCTGCGGCGCGCGGCGCAGGTCAAGCGCCTTCGCCCGGACCTCGCCACGACGCTGCTGCGCGGCAATGTGGCGACGCGTCTGGCCAAGCTCGATAGCGGCGAAGTGGATGGAACCTTGCTTGCGCTCGCCGGTCTGCGGCGACTCGGCCTGGACAGCAGACCCAAGGAAGTTTTGCCGTTCGAGGGGTTTTTGCCGGCCGCCGCGCAGGGCGCCATCGGCTTGACCTGCCGCGTCTCGGATAAGGCCGCGAAAGCGCTGCTGGCCCCAATCCTCGACGTGTCGACCGGGTTTGCGGTCGCAGCCGAAAGGGCCTTCCTCAGGGTTCTTGACGGGTCCTGCCGCACGCCGATCGGCGCTCACGCTCACATCGAGGACGACGCGCTGGTCTTCCGCGGCGAAGTCCTACGAGCCGACGGTCGTGAGACCTACGCGGTCGCGACGAGGGGATACCCAGAGCACGCGGCGCGCCTTGGTCATGAAGCAGGTCACGACATACTGCAGCGCCTCCCAGGTCGCGTCGCAGAATTCGTTTGAGACGATGGAATTTCCTTTACCTCGACGGAACGGATTTTCAGCGCCAGGCGTTCAGGGCGCGAGCTTCACCAGAATCTCATTGCGACGCAAGAACGGCAGCGTCCAGGGCGGGTTGTAGAAAGCCAATATCGCTTCGCCCTCCGTCGCGACACCATGCTTGGCGAGCGTCTGGAACAAGAGCCGCCTCTCCGCAGCGATGGAGTCCTCATTCGCAAGACCCGAATAGGTGACGGCTGCGTAACGCTGGGCGGGCAGCGCGATGAGCTTCACGGACTTGTCGTTCGGCGCTGGCAATGTCTCCAAGCGATAGCTTGCAGGCATGATGAAACGGACCTTCCAGAGGCCCGCGTTCGCCTCCTGCATGACAGGAGCCGTCATCGCAATCTTTTCCCCAGACGCCTGTTGCGTGACCGGCGCCGTCATTTCGATCTTCTGCTGGGGTGAGTTGTCTCCAAAGATGTAATTGGCGATGCGCCGGAAGCCCTGGTTGATCGCCGCCTTTCGCTCGCCCGAAACTTCCACCTCTGCGACGATCATCGGCGGATAGTCCCGCAGCTCGACCTTGTCGAGCCTGTCCACCACTTTGTAATTGGGCTTTTCAACGGCGCTCATGACGGGACCGGCGAGACTCGCGGCGACGATGACGAGGATGAGGAGAGCAGCGAAAACGTAAAGTGTCCTTTTTTGCATGGAGGAGAACCCTGAGTTTTCTGTGCACAATGCCAGATAGCGTCATGGAATAAGGCGTCCAGCCTGCGGCCGATCTGATCCAACACTCTTCTTGCGTCGTAAGAAGTCGGAAGCATCATGGAGGTCGGGTGATGAAGCCTATAATTTCGGGGTTGTTGGGGACTGGCGTCGCCATGCTCGTGTTGGATGGCGTGTGGCTTTCGTCCATGGCCCCGCGCTTTTATCGCCCCAGGCTCGGGGATTTGTTGGCGGCGAACTTCAAGCCTGCGCCTGCGCTTGCGTTTTACGCGATTTATCTCTTCGGCGTGACGCGTTTTGCCGTGCTACCTGCGGTGCAGGAGGGCGGCTGGGAGAAGGCGGCTCTCGATGGCGCTCTTCTCGGTCTCATGGCTTACGCAACCTATGATCTCACCAATCTGGCGACCCTCCGCGAATGGGACTGGTCAGTGACCATCGTCGACCTGATTTGGGGCGTGCTGCTCACCTCTCTCGCGGCAGTCGCCGGCTATTACTCCGCCTCACTCTGGCGTTGACGGATTTCCTGCGTGGGGCGCAGGAGAAAATGGCTGACGCCCCACTCCTCACCCTCGTTTGAACCGAAAAGACCCGCAGTCGCGAGAAAGAAAAGGCGCCAGCGCGTTCTCCAAAGCGACGCGGCGTCGCCGTAGACGGTTCCCAAGTGGCGATCGATGGGCTCTCGATTGGAATCGAAATTCGACAGCCAGTCCATTGCCGTTTTTTCATAATGGAGACCGCTCCACCGCCATTCTCGCTCGATCGTAAAGACGTCCGTGAAAGAGCGGATCAGGCCGTGGCTCGGCATGATCCCGCCGGTGAAAAAGTGCTGAGCGATCCAGTTGTTCTTGTCATCTGGGTCGAAGCGATAGGGCCGGTTGCGGTGCGCGAAGACGTGCAGAAAGAGGCGACCGTTCGGTTCCAGCCAGGAACGGGCAGCGAGCAGGAGTTTTCGCCAATTCGCCATGTGCTCGAACATTTCGATCGAGACGATGCGGTCGAACCGCGAGTTGATGGAAAAATCGTTCATGTCCGCCGTCAGGACGCGCAGATTTTTCAGGCCCCGGTCTTGCGCCTGTTTTTCGATATACTCTCGTTGGCCATGCGAGTTCGACACGGCCGTCATGCTTGCGTGTGAAAAACGCTCAGCCATGCTGAGGGTAAGCGAGCCCCAACCGCACCCGAGCTCCAGGATTTTTTGCCCGTCCGCCAGAGCCGCATGCTCGATCGTCTCTTCGAGAGCGCGCGCTTCGGCCAAGTCCAGCGACATGTCCGGCAGATCGTAAAGACAGCAGGAATATTTCCGATGTGAGCCGAGGAAGAGCTCGAAGAAGCCAGGAGGCAGCTCATAATGCTGTTCATTGGCGGCTCGCGTGCACAGTGCGATCGGATAGCGCTCCATGGCGCTTGCGAAATCCTGCTCGGCGCGTTGCGGAAGCTTGCGCAATCGTCGGACGGAGCGAGCGACCAGCAAATCGACGCCGGCGCGCAAGAGCGGATCCGGGGCAGGGGCGCGCTCCAGCGCGGAAATCGCATAGGCCGTGAAATTCATTTTGAGGAATCCTCAGCAGACGCTCTAGCTTCTCGGGGAGGCCAAGGGAAGAAGGCGCTGACACGCGCCTGATAGCGGCGATAAGCGTCGCCGCGAGAGGCGAGCATGTGTTTTTCGAGCGGGGGAACGCCCGACACATGCGCGAGCAGCCAATACATCAGCAGCGGTCCGCTAAAGGCGAACCATCCCTGCGGCCAGGCGCCGGAGAGATTGATCGCGAGCAGCGCGTAGCCGAGCCAGCTCAGCCACTCGAAGAAATAATTGGGGTGCCGCGTCCACGCCCAAGGGCCCTTGTCGCAGACAAGGCCCCTGTTGGAGGGCTCAGTGCGGAAGCGCGCGAGCGACGCGTCCGCCCAGCCCTCTCCAATGATGGCGATCAGAAGAAGCAGCGCTCCGAGCCCGTCCCACAGCCCGCCCAGCGGCGCCGGGTTATGGGCTGAGAGGAAGACCGTCACAGCGAGCACGAAAGCGCAGGCGGCCTGAATTTGGAGGAACCAAAAGAGCCGGCGTGGGAAGGCCGCGCCCCATTCCCGGGCGAAGGCCGCGTAGCGTGGATCTTCGGGAGCGTCGACGCTTCGGCGTGCGATGTGCAGGCCGAGCCGCAAGGACGCGATCAGCACGGCCGCGGCGACAAAGAGCTGTCGAGCGCTCGGGCCCCCGCGCTCGAGAGGCGTCAGCGCCAGCGTCGCGCCAGCGACCCCGACCGAAAAGGACCAGGTCGCGTCGATCCAACCGGACTGGCCTGTGCGTCGTTGCAGCCCCCAAGCGACAGTCATCCCGAGCGAAAGCCCCAACCCTGTTCCGGCGAAGAGGGCAGGGGCCGAGAGGCTCATAGATCTCGAATCCTTTGATACAGGCGTCCAGCCCAGTGTGTGGGGCGGGTGCGCCCTTCGAGAGCGACCAGGCTGATGCAAGGAGTCTCTGAATCGACGAAAATGTCGTGCTCTTCGCGCTGGTCAGCCTGGGAGAATGACGATGTCGAATAGCGCTGGTTGCGGTCGATGAAGCTGCCATGCAGCACGCAGGTCATTTCGCGCCCTTCGTGGCCATGCCGCGGAACAAGGAATCCTGGAGCCAGTTCGAGGAGGAAGGCGCGCGAAACCGAGGAGGGGGCGATCTCTATGCGACGCGAGCGCACGCCCGGAGCGATCCAGCGCCAAGCCCCCATTTTTCGGCCCAGAAGCGGGGGTGGAAGGGTCAGATCGGCGGGCAAGTCGGCCGGACGCGGTGCCTCCTGCGAGGCCGGGGGGGCGGCTTGCGGAGCCGGGCCGAGCGCGGACAGGGCCGCGTTCAAGGCCGAGGGCTTCACCGGGGCGGGTTCGCTTCCTTCGAGCAGCAGTCCGCCAATGGCTTCGAATTGCGCGAAAACTCTCCGCGTCTCGGGACTGAGCGCCAGGTGCGTCTCGACAACGAGTGCAAATCCCGCGTCCAGTCGTCCGGCGGCATGGCGGAGCAGCGTTTCGTCGTCGGGACGAGAAAGCGCGGTCACGCGAGGTCTCCCAGTTGCGCGCGCAGACGGGCCAAGGCGAGCCGAACGCGTGATTTCACGGTCCCAAGCGGTATGCCCAGGGCCTCGGCGATTTCGGAATGCGACCGCTCCTCGAAGAAGGAGAGCTTGACGATCGACGCTTGCTCGGACGAGAGCGAATCGAGCGCCGAACGCACGCGCTCTCGCCTTTCCGCTGCGAGCACGACGCCCTCTCCCGTCGGCGCCGGATCCGTGGCGTCGAAGGCGCCGGGCTCCAGAGCCTCCAGAGATCGCTCCCCGCGCAGGCGATCGACGCGAAGATTGCGCGCGATCACGAAGATCCAGGTTGATGGGGCGCCGGCCGCTGGATCGAAAGACGCCGACCGGCGCCAGACGCGCAACATGGTCTCCTGTGCGAGTTCCTCCGCAAGGGAATCCGAAGTGCCCGACCGCATCAGAAAGGATTTTATGCGGGGGAAATAGTAAGTGAACAAATGGACGAAAGCTTCGCGATCACCGTGTTCAGCGATGGCGTAGATAAGCTCCGCAGCGGCGCTCGAAGACAAAGAGGAGGGGCGTTGGTCCGCCCGCGTCACGGCAGGCGCCAAGCGAAGGGCGTGGGGGCGACGAGAATGAGTTCGAGCGAACGACATTTTGCATGTCATTTTTACGGACCCCACTCCAAATCGGATCACCGCTGCTTGGGTGATCCATCCGGCGGCGAACTGCGTATACCACCTTCGGTAGCGTTTTGAGGACGTCAAGGCGCCTTGAATTGCATGAACTTAGGGAGCTTCATGAGGATCGCGGTCATCGGAACGGGCATATCGGCGCTCTCGGCGGCTTGGCTTCTCAGCCGTTCGCACGACGTTGCCGTGTTCGAGGCCGAAGACCGCGTGGGGGGGCACAGCAATACGGTGGACGCCCCGCTCGCCGATGGAACGTCCGCGCCGGTGGATACCGGGTTCATCGTCTATAACGAGCCAGCCTATCCTAATCTCACCGCGCTTTTCCGCCACCTTTCCGTCGCGACTTATCCCACCGAGATGAGCTTCTCCGTCTCGCTCGGCTCCGGCGCGCTCGAATATGCCGGGAATGGGCTTGACCGCCTTTTCGCGCAGCCGCGCAACATCGTGAGCCCCCGGTTCTGGTCTATGTTGGCCGATGTCCGCAGGTTCTACGCTGAAGCGACGGGGCATCTGCCGCAGATGGGGGACGTGACGCTTGGCGAGTATCTCGACGCTCATGGCTATGGCGCGGCGTTCCGTCAGGATCACCTCTACCCCATGGCGGCTGCAATCTGGTCGATGCCCACGAGCCAAGCCGCGGCATATCCCGTCGCGGCCTTCGTGAGGTTTTGCGAGAACCACGGCCTCCTGCAGTTGAAAGGCCGGCCGGCTTGGCGAACCGTGGTCGGAGGCGCGCGCGCCTATGTGGCGGCTCTGAGCGCTCCCTTTGCCGGCAGGATCCATCTTGGCGCGCCCGTGTCGCGCATAGAGCGCGAAAGCGACGCGGTGAAAATCGTTTGGGGCGATCAATCGGAGCGCTTCGACGCAGCGGTCATCGGTAGCCATTCCGATCAGGCGCTGGCCATGCTCGCCCAACCAAGCGACGACGAACGCCGAGTGCTCGGACGCCTTCGATACGGTCGCAACGTCGCCTTGTTGCATAGCGACGCGCGTCTTATGCCGCGTCGACGCGCGGTGTGGTCGAGCTGGAACTATCTCGCGCGCAATCGCGACGAGAATGCACCGCTCTCCGTCACCTATTGGATGAATCGACTGCAGCAGATTCCGGGAGAGCGACAATTCTTCGTGACCCTCAACCCGATCGAGGAACCGCTTGAGGAGCTCACGCACAAGCGCGTCGTCTACGAGCATCCGATTTTCGACTCCGCTGCGCTCTCGGCTCAGAGAGAATTGTGGTCGCTGCAAGGAAGAGATCGCGTCTGGTTTTGCGGAGCCTATTTCGGCGCGGGCTTCCACGAGGACGGACTGCAGGCGGGTTTAGCCGTCGCGGAAGAGCTTGGCGGTGTGCGTCGCCCCTGGCGGGTTGCCGAGGAATCCGGGCGTATTCAAGTCCGCGCACCCGCGCTTGCTGCGGGAGCCCTATGAATGTCGGAGCTCTGTTCCGCGCTTTATGTCGGACGGGTCTCGCACGAACGCTTGCGGCCAAAACGACATCGGTTGGCTTATCGGGTCTTCTCCCTGTTCCTTGATCTCGACGAGCTCGATACGTTGGATCGCAAACTCCGGCTGTTCTCACTCAACGCCTTCAATCTCTTCTCGCTGCGGCCGACGGATTACGGCTTCGCGGAATCCGGAGATCTGCGCAATCAGGTCGAGTCCGTTCTCAGCGCTGCGGGGATCGATTTGAAAGGCGGGCCGATTCGTCTGCTCACCATGCCTCGCGTGCTCGGCTACGCCTTCAATCCGCTCAGCGTCTTCTTCTGCCATGCCCGCGATGGGGCTCTCGGGGCAATACTCTATCAAGTCAATAACACTTTCGGCCAGCGTCACACCTATCTCGCGGAGGCGCGGGACGCCGACCGAGCCCCCCTGACGCACGAAGGCCGAAAGCTCTTCTACGTGTCGCCCTTTTTGGGTCTGGATATGGATTACCGGTTTCGCATTCAGCCCCCCGGTGAAATCTTCTCGCTCGATATCGAGGCGCGGGACGCGCATGGGCCTGTTCTCTTCGCGGCCCAAAAGTTGCGTCGCGCCCCGCTAACCGATGCGTCTCTGCTTCGAGTTTTCGTCACGTATCCGCTGGTGACGGCGAAGGTCATCGCGGGAATCCATTGGGAGGCGCTTCTGCTCTGGTTGAAAGGCGTGCCGCTTCAATCACGTCCACCGCCGCCTGCCCAAGCGGTTTCCCCAATGCCCAGTCACGAGAAGCCTTAGGATCGCTAGACATGTCACTCCGGTCGTCCCAAGACAGCTTGTTCGAGAACTCAAATATCCTCGAATACCCCGGTCTCTCCACGCTCGCGAGGCTCGCCTTGTCGCGGATGTTCACGGCGATCAATCAAGGTAGCCTCATCGTCACATTGCCGAACGGCGCGCAAATCGTCGGCGCCGGGGCTCGGCCCGGACCACAGGGCGTCGTGTCGATCAGCAACATGCGCGTGCTGCGGCGTGCGCTTCTGTCAGGGGGCATTGGCGTCGCGCAATCCTATGCCGATGGAGACTGGAGCAGTCCGAACCTCCCCGCCGTGATCGAAGTGGCCGCTGTCAATGGAGAGAAATTTCTGCGGGCGGTGCAAGGCTCTGCGCCCGCCATGCTGTTCAATTGGCTCTCGCATCGGTTGCGCGCCAATTCGCGCTCGGGCAGCCGCCGGAATATCCAGTTCCATTATGATTTGGGCAATGAGTTCTATCGCTTGTGGCTGGACGATCGTATGATCTACTCCTCGGCGCTCTTCCGCACGGGTTCGGAGAGCCTCGAATTGGCGCAGCAACAAAAGCTCGACCGGATCGTCGAGCTCGTCGACGCCAACGCCGATTCGAACGTTCTGGAGATCGGTTGCGGCTGGGGCGCTCTTGCTCTCGAGTTGGCGAAGGATCGTGGGGCGCAAGTTACGGGGCTAACCCTCTCTCCCAGCCAGCTCGCTCACGCAAGAGCGCTGGCCGCGGAAAGTCCGGCGGGCGAACGCATAGACTTTCGTCTTCAGGACTATCGCGATGTCGGGGGGACTTTCGACCGGATCGTCTCCGTGGAGATGATAGAAGCGGTGGGTCAGGAATATTGGCCGATGTTTTTTGCGACGTTGCGGGATCGCCTCAAGCCCTCCGGTCATGCGTTGCTGCAGGCCATTACGATCGCTGATGATCGCTTCGAAAGATATAGCCGCACACCGGGATTCATCCAGCACTGCATCTTCCCGGGCGGAACCCTCCCATCCCCGGAGCGGATGGAGCAAGAGGCGCAACGTGCGGGTCTGAGCTTCACGCGAGTCGAAACATTCGGAGAGAGCTACGCGCGCACGCTTGCGGAATGGCGCGAACGCTTTGAGGGGAACTGGGAAAAGATCTCAGAACTCGGCTTCGACGCGCGATTCCGCCGCTTGTGGGAATATTACCTGTGCTATTGCGAAGGTGGCTTCCGCTCTCGTGCGATCGACGTCGGACTTTACAAACTGAAGCGCATGCCGTGAGCGGTCCCTGCGAGGAGAGAGCCACTTGCCATGACCGAAGATTCAGCCGGCGGAGCCGAATCCTGCCAGCGGCTTGGCCTGCCGGCGTCTCGGCGACTGGCGTTCTCGGCTTTTCGCAACAGCAATCCGCTCGGTCGGCATGAAATCTCCTTCTCCGAACGCGACGGCGAACTCTTGGTGGACATCTCGGTGGAATACGCCGTCAAATTCGGCCCCGTCACCTTCTTTCGCTACAAACTTCGCGGACGGGAGACTTGGTCCAACGGCGTCCTGATCTCGGCTGCGGCGCAGACGGACAATAACGGGAAGCGCGATTATATGAGGGCCGATCGCGATGGGGAGACGTTGATCGTCGAGGGCAGCAAGGCGCGCCGAACGGCGGCCCCGCGCCATTGTCTGCTCGCAACGCATTGGAACATCGCGCAACTCGATGGCCCGATGATCAACCCGCAGGACGGGTCCTTGCTGCGCTTCTCGGTGAAGCCGATGGGCCTCTCGAAACTCGCCGATTCGAAAAGAGCCCCCATAATGGCGAGACGCTATGCGCTCCAGGGCAAAAACCCCTTGGAGCTTTGGTATGAGGACTCTGGCCTATGGGTGGGGCTGCGTGCGAAGGCCGTCGACGGCTCAGTGATCTCCTATGTGCCCGAGTCGGGCTAGCCTGGGCGCTTCGAAGGAGAACGGCTGTGTCCCGCTCGCCCCTTTGCGCCGGCGTGTTGGACGATCCGGTCTCTCCCGCCTAAGCAATGAAAATTTCGGACGGATTTGGACTTGTCAAAATCGTAAAAAGCGCAAGACTATCGTTGCTTTTGAAAATTTAGTCGCGTCTTTTGATGACAGGCCCGCACGATCGACGCCCGGAGCGAGGAAAGCACATGGCCGAGGAAAATCCTAACTCGCGACCGCAAGCCGTGCGGCGTATGCGTGAGATCCTCGATCCCTGGGGCTATTTCGCCTCGGAAGGTTTTCACCTCCTCGGACTGTTTGCAATCCTCGCCGTGACGGTCCTTGCGGGAGCGCAAGCGTTTTTCAGGATGGCGGCGCTGGGAGTGGCCTCAATCGAGGATCTTCTCCTGTTGTTCATTTATCTCGAGATCGCGTCCATGGTCGGCATCTATTTCCGCACCAACCATATGCCCGTGCGTTTTCTGCTGTACGTTGGCATCACCGCGCTGACGCGGCATATGATCGGATATGTGCAGAAGGACACGCCGCCCGACGCGGGCATTCTGATCCTCGCGGGGGCTACGCTCATTCTCGCCATCGCCGTCCTGGTGGTGCGGTACGCTTCGGCCCATTACGGTTCGGGTTCAGCCAATAGAGAGACCAGGGCTGATTGACCGCCCAGCCGCCGAAGCGGCGCCTTCGCCTCCGTCGGGTTTGTCTGCAGCATCTAATATGAAGCATGAAAAAACGCCGCGCCCTTACATCCGGGGTCGCGGCGCATGGTGGCGACTGGGAGGAGCTTCGCCTGCGGATAAGATAGGCAGGCTATCCGGCGAATATAAGGCAGGATCAAAGCCGGAATCCTTGACCCAATAGTCGACAACGCTAGCTCCTTCCAGGCTTACAATCGGCCCGAACGGCGGCGGTCATGAAAAGCGATCTGGCCTCTCGGCCTTTCTTATGGATGACGGCCCTCATCGCCGTTGCGCTCGGGTCGCAACTTCTGCAGCGGAGAACTATCGCTTCGGCGACGGGGTTGGGGCCGGCGGGCGAGCTGCGAGCGTGCGGGTCCTCGCCCGAGCGAGGCAGGCTTGCCGCGACGCCGAAGCAAATTCCCGCTCGCGGCTGGCAGGACATATTCGCTCGCGTTTGGCGAGACCTCTCGCGACACCGGATTCTCGCGATTGCGGCGGGCGTAACCTTCTACGCGCTGCTCGCGGTCTTTCCCTTTATCGCCGCGCTCGTGGCGATCTACTCGCTCTTTGCCGATCCCTCGACGATTCGTTCGCATCTCGACAGCCTTGCTTCCGTGCTGCCGCCCGGCGCGGTTTCCGTGATCGGCGATCAAATCAGCCTCATCGCGGCGCAGGGCCGCACCACCCTCGGACTCGCCACGATTGTAAGCCTCGCTGTTGCTTTGTGGAGCGCCAACGCCGGGATGAAGGCGGTGTTCGACGCGCTCAACATCGTCTATGAAGAAGAGGAAAAGCGTGGCTTCTTCAAGCTCAACGCTTGGTCTCTCGGTTTCACCATCGGCGCCATTGTGCTGGCGCTTGTCGCGATCGCGGCCGTCGTGGCGTTGCCGCCGTTGATCGCTTATCTGGGCGTACCGAAAGACAGCCAGGAGTGGATCAATTGGCTGAGATGGCCGCTGCTGCTCCTGGGTGTGACGCTGGCGGCCTCCGTGATGTATCGCTATGGGCCGAGCCGCAATGAGGCGCAGTGGCGCTGGCTCTCTTGGGGCGCGGCTCTCTTCGCGATCGGGTGGCTCGTCGCGTCGCTTCTGTTTTCCTGGTACAGCTCGAACTTTGGAACTTTCAACCAAACCTATGGGTCGCTCGGCGCCGCCGTCGGCTTCATGACCTGGTTGTGGATCACCAATATCGTTCTCCTGCTCGGCGCCGAGATCAACGCCGAGACGGAGCATCAGACCGCAAGGGATACGACGAAAGGCGGACGTAAGCCGCTCGGCGCGCGCGGCGCTGTCATGGCGGATACGGTCGGGTCGGGCGCTTCTTAATGGTCGGAGCTTCATCTTCGCTTTGCGCTTGCGCAGCCTAGGCTTTACCTTTCGCCTCCGATGGAGCAACGTCGAACCGCCCCTGTTTTGCAAACCTGGGTCAGAATCGACGTGGATCGTTCCTATGACGAAGCGTGTTCCGCTGCTGTTGGCCGCCGTGATTTCGCTGATGCTCGCCGCCTGCGGCAGCGCGCCCGAGGATGAACGCACGCCCACCGCCGTCGCCTGCAGGGCGGGTCCGGACTGCGATCACAAATGGGCGAGAGCGATCGCTTGGATCCAACAAAACGCGGATTACAAGATCGAGCGGGTCGACGGGCGGCGCATCCAAACTTTCGGTCCCTACGGCAAGAGCGAGGGGACAGCCATCACGGTCGAGAAGGTTGCGACGGGCGAGGGTGAGGCGCAGCTCTTCATCCATGTGAGTTGCGCAAATATCGTCACTTGCTATCCCAGCGTGACGGCGCAGAAAATCTCCTTCGTTGAATATGTGAGCGGCGCCTCCAATCTCGTCGTGCCGATGCACCCTCCGTTCCCGCAGGCTCATCCCATCCCAGGGCTCGGCGATCCGCTCGTGCTTTTTCGATAAAGAGGTTGTTCAATCGACATAATCTTGGCCACGGCAGCCGCCCTTCGCAGCGCGGCGATGTTACGCGTATACGAATCGCGACCGCCGCCGTCGAAGACGGCTGAGCCGGCGACGACCCAGTCGGCTCCGGCTTCGACGACGGCGCCGATCGTCTCGGGCGAAATGCCCCCATCGACCTGCAGGCGGATAGGACGCCGCCAGATCTTCTCGCGAATGCGACGGATTTTTTCCAGCTGCTCGGGGATGAAGCTCTGACCGCCGAAGCCCGGGTTGACGCTCATGACCAGCACGAGGTCTACCTCGTTCAGCACATAGTCCAGCACGTTTTCGGAGGTGGCGGGATTGAGCGAAACGCCCGCCTTTTTACCGAGCGCGCGGATCGTTTGCAGCGTGCGGTGGAGATGCGGGCCGGCCTCCGCGTGGACCGTAATGATGTCGGCTCCCGCCTCTGCGAACGCGTGGAGGAAGGGGTCGGCGGGCGCGATCATCAGATGCGTGTCGAGTGGCCGGTCCGTCGCGCGGCGCAGCGCCTTTACGAGCGCCGGGCCGAAGGTGATGTTGGGGACGAAATGCCCGTCCATCACATCGAGATGAATTCGATCGGCGCCAGCGGCTACGACGTCGCGTAACTCTTCGCCGAGCCGTGCAAAATCGGCGGTCAAGATGGAGGGAGAGATGACGACGTGGGACATGGCTTCGCGGTGAAGTAGGGCCTGCGCAAACCAATGACAACGGAAGCGGAAAACATTGGCGATGTCGGCTGCAGGATACCCCAAACTCCGCAAAGTTCGTGTCGAAGCCCGCTTGATGGGGCGTTTCGAAGCCCTAACTCCTCCGTGTCCTTTCGTGGGCGGACCTTGTCATGACCGGCTCCAACTCAGACACGGCGCTTGACCAGCGTTGCATTAACGCGCTCCGTTTTCTCGCCGTCGACATGGTCCAGAAGGCCGATAGCGGCCATCCCGGCCTGCCGCTCGACGCCGCGCCGATGGCCTATGTGCTCTGGTCCCGATTTCTCAAACACAACCCAAATAATCCGAAATGGGAGGACCGCGACCGCTTCGTCTTGTCTGCGGGTCACGGCTCCGCCTTGCTCTATGCACTCTTGCATCTCTTCGGCTACGATCTGCCGCTCGAGCAAATCAAGCGCTTCCGGCAATGGGAGAGCAAAGCGCCCGGACACCCGGAGCGCGGGTTGACGCCTGGAGTCGAGATAACGACCGGTCCGCTCGGACAAGGCTTCGCCAACGCCGTCGGCTTCGCCATTGCAGAAAGCCATCTCGCGGCAAGCTTCAACCGTCCCGGCTTCGATATCGTCGATCATCGGACTTATGTGATCGCGAGCGATGGCGACATGATGGAGGGCGTCGCCGCCGAGGCCGCCTCTCTCGCTGGTCATTTGAAGCTCGGCAAGCTCATCTGCCTTTACGATGAAAATCACGTCACGCTTTCCGCCGGCACCGATGTCACCTTCACGGAGGATGTCGGCGAGCGCTTCGACGCCTATGGCTGGCAGGTGCAGCAGGTCGCCGACGGCAACGATCTCCCCGCGCTCGATACGGCCTTGCGCGCTGCCTGCGAGGACACGGAACGCCCGTCCTTGATCCGCGTGCGCACGCATCTCGGCTACGGATCGCCGCATAAGCAGGACACTTTCGAGGCCCACGGCTCGCCGCTGGGCGACGATGAGGTCCGCCTGACGAAGCGGAATCTCGGCTGGCCCACCGAGCCGACATTCCTCGTGCCCGACGACGTTGCAAGCCACTTGCGCGAAGCGGTGCAGCGCGGCGGGAAGCTCGAGTCGGAATGGAGCGAAGACTTCGAGGCTTACGAGGAAAAATACACCGAGCTCGCGAACGCTCTGCAGCAGGCCTGGCGCGGCGAGTTGCCTGACGGCTGGGACAGCGACATTCCCGAGTTCAAAGCCGACGCCAAAGGCGAAGCGACGAGAGTCTCCGCCGGCAAGGTTATGAATGCGATCGCCCCCAAGCTTCCGGCGTTGATCGGCGGCTCGGCGGATCTCAATCCTTCAACCTTCACCACGCTGAAGGGCCTCGGCGACTTCGAGCCGCAGAGCGAGCCTCCCGTCCACCAGACCAATGGCGTTTGGGGCTACGCCGGCCGCAACATTTGGTTCGGCGTGCGCGAGCATGCGATGGGGGCCGTGGCGAACGGTCTGGCGGCGCATGGCGGCGCTTTGCCTTTTGGCGCGACCTTTCTGATCTTCTCCGACTACATGCGCCCGCCAATCCGGCTCGCGTCGATCATGCAGCTGCATGTCGTCTTTGTCTTCACCCATGACAGTGTGGCGCTCGGCGAGGATGGGCCGACGCATCAGCCTGTGGAGCAGCTCGCAAGTCTTCGCGCCATTCCAGGGCTCACCGTCATTAGACCGGCTGACGCCAATGAAACGGCGCAGGCGTGGCGCGTCGCCGTCGCCGCCGAAAATCGGCCCGTGGCGCTGGCGCTGTCCCGACAAAAAGTGCCCACTCTCGACCGCAGCCGTTACGCGGCGGCGGAGGGTCTGCGGCGGGGCGCCTATGTTCTGGCAGATGCGCCAAACGGCAAAACGGATGCTGTCCTGATCGCCTCAGGCAGTGAGGTCAATTTGATCGTCGAGGCGCAGAAGAAACTGGCCGAGCGAGGCGTTCACGTGCGTGCGGTGTCCATGCCGAGCTGGGAGCTTTTTGAGGCGCAGCCGAAGGCCTATCGCGATGAGGTTCTACCGCGCGACGTTCCGGCGCGGCTCGCGGTCGAAGCCGGCGCAACGCAGGGCTGGAGCCGCTACGTCGGCGATCGCGGCGACGTCCTGGGTCTGGATCATTTCGGCGCATCTGCGCCGGGAGAGGTTGCGATGCGAGAGTTCGGCTTCACCGTGGAGAACGTGTGCAAGCACGTCGAGGCCTTGCTCTAAACGTGGGCGCGGCGCGGATTGACGCAGTCGCAATACAGGGGTCGGATGATGAATCCACTGATCGAGCTGAACGCCTGCGGCCAGTCGGTCTGGATCGACTTCCTCAAGCGGAGCTTCGTCGAGAGCGGCGAGCTGCACATGCGCGCGGAGCGCGACGGACTGAAAGGCGCGACCTCCAATCCGTCGATCTTCGAGAAGGCGATCGGCGAAAGCCAGGAGTATGATGCGGCTCTCAAAAAGCTGCAATCGCAGGGCGATCACAGCGTCTCGGAGATCTACGAGGCGCTGGCCTTCGAAGACATCCGCAACGCGGCCGACGCGCTCCGTTCGGTCTATGATCGCACGCATGGCGCGGACGGATTCATCAGCCTCGAATGTTCGCCTTACGTCGCCAACGACACGAAAGCCACGATGGCGGAGGCGCTCCACTTGTGGCGCGCGGTCGCGCGGCCAAATCTGATGGTCAAGGTGCCCGCCACCGAGGCGGGCCTGCCGGCGATCCGGGCGCTCATCGGGCAAGGCGTCAACGTCAACATCACGCTGCTGTTCTCCGTCGACGTCTACGAGCAAGTCGTCGACGCCTACATGTCTGGGCTTGAAGATTTGATCCAGGCGGGCGGCGACGCATCGAAGGTCGCAAGCGTCGCGAGCTTCTTTGTCAGCCGCATCGATACCGCCGTGGACAAGCTGCTCGATGACGGCAAGAGGGAGGGCGCAGCCGGTCTCAATGGCAAGGCGGCGATCGCCAACGCCAAAGAAGCCTATGCGCGCTTCAAGTCGCGTGTCGCCGGGTCGCGCTGGAGGACCTTGGCGGACGCCGGGGCGAAGGTGCAACGCCTCCTCTGGGCTTCGACGAGCACGAAGAATCCCGCCTACAAGGATACGGTCTACGTGGAGCAGCTCGTCGGACGGGATACGGTCAACACAATGCCGCCCGCGACGCTCGACGCCTTTCGCGATCATGGCGTCGTCACGCCGGATGCTATCGAGCGCGACATGTTGCAAGCACGCGCCGACCTGGCAGCGCTCGCCGACTACGGCGTAAGCCTCGAGGATGTCACGAGACAGCTCACGGAGGAGGGCGTCCGTCTCTTTGCGGATTCTTTCGACAAGCTACTCGGCGCCGTTGCGCAACGGCGGCTCGGACTGCCCGACGGTCCGCAAACGCGCTTCGCCTTCGGCATGCATTCTTGCGACGCGCAAAAGCGCTTTGAGGAAGAGCTGGAGACGTGGCGCAAAAAGGGCGATATCCGGCGGCTCTGGGCTGGCGACGCCTCGCTGTGGACGGGTGCGGAGGAAGGCCGATGGCTCGGCTGGCTTCGCATCGTCGACGCCGAGCTCGCCCGCGTGGCCGAATATGAAGATTTCGCCGCTGATGTGGAGCGGCAGGGGTATTCCGACGTGCTGCTCCTCGGCATGGGCGGCTCGAGCCTCGCGCCAGAGGTGTTTGCAAAAATCTTCGGGCCGCAGTCCGGCAGGCCAATGCTCCACGTGCTCGACAGCACCGATCCGGCGCAGATCGCGGCGACGGAAGCCGCCCTCGACTGCTCCAAGACACTGGTGATCGTGTCGTCGAAATCCGGCGGCACGCTCGAGCCCAACATTTTGTTGGACTACTTCTTGGAGCGCCTCGCGGCCGTGCACGGGCGCGACCGAGCGGGCGAGCATTTCGTCGCCGTGACCGACAAGGGGTCCTCCTTAGAGGCGCGCGCCAAAGCGACGGGCTTCGCGCGCATCTTCTTCGGCGACGCGACGATTGGCGGACGCTATTCGGCGCTGTCGAGCTTCGGTCTCGTCCCCGCGGCGGCGATGGGGCTCGATGTGAGGCGTCTGCTCGAGAGCGCAAAGGTGATGATGCGCTCATGCGGTCCGGACGCGCCGCCGGCGCAAAACCCTGGCGTGCGGCTCGGTGTCGCGCTAGGCGTGGCGGCGCGCTGGCGGGCGCGCGACAAGGTCACGATCATCGCGTCGCCGGCCTTCGCAGCAATCGGCGCTTGGCTGGAGCAGCTTTTCGCGGAGAGCACGGGTAAGCATGGAAAAGGCTTGATCCCCATCGCCGACGAACCGCTTGCCGCCGTGGAGCGCTACGGCCAGGATCGGTTTTTCCTCTATATCGAGCTCGAAGGGCGTGAGGACATGCGCCAGCGCCAGCTCGCCGAGGGGCTTGCAAGAGCGGGTCATCCGGTGGCGCGAGTTGTCGTGAGAGATATCTGGGATTTGGCTCAGGAATTCTTCCGCTTCGAGATCGCGACCGCCGTCGCTGGCGCAGTGCTGGGCGTCAATCCCTTCGACCAGCCCGACGTCGAAGCGAGCAAGACGAATGCGCGCGCCCTGACCGAGGAATACGAGAAGTCGCATCAGCTACCCGAGGAAGAGCCGCTGTTTAGCGAGGACGGGGTCGCGCTCTATTCCGATGAGGAATACGGAGCCAAGCTCGGCCGGCACAATACGCTGACCGGCTATCTGCGCAGCCACCTGCAGGAGGCGGACGCGACGAGGGGCGATTACATGGCTTTGCTCGCTTATGTCGAGCGCAACGAGGCGCATCGTCGCTTGCTCAACGAATTGCGGGCCCTGATCCACGAACGCACGCTTTCGGCGTCGTGCCTGGGATTTGGCCCCCGCTTCCAGCATTCCACGGGACAGGCCTATAAGGGTGGGCCGAATTCGGGGGTGTTTTTGCAGATCACTTGCCACGAGGCGAAGGACATCGCTGTTCCGGGCCACGGCTATTCCTTCGGCGTCGTGGAGGCGGCGCAGGCGCGCGGCGATTTCGACGCCATGATCGAGAAGGGACGCCGTGCGCTGCGCGTCCATCTCAGCGACGTGGAGACGGGCCTCGCGGGTCTTCGCGACGCGATGGAGGCGGCGCTGCGATAATTCTAGGAAGGAAAGCGCTATGCAGATCGGCGTCGTCGGACTGGGCCGCATGGGTGGCAACATCAGCCGCCGTCTTATGCGCGCCGGGCATAAGACGGTCGTTTTCGACTCCAACGCAAAGGCGCGCGCGACCCTTGCGCAGGAGGGCGCAACACAGGCGGCCTCGCTTGCGGAGCTCGTCAAAGGTCTCGAAAAGCCCCGCGCCGTCTGGGTCATGCTGCCGGCGGGAGAGATCACGGAAGAGACCGTGCAGCAGCTTGGCGAGCTTCTCGAAGCAGGCGACGCGATCATCGACGGCGGCAACACCTTCTACAAGGACGACATTCGCCGCGCGAAGGCGCTCAAAGCGAGAGGCGTTCACTATGTGGACTGCGGGACCTCCGGCGGCGTCTGGGGACTCGAGCGCGGCTACTGCATGATGATCGGCGGCCCCGAGAACGTTGTAGGGCGTCTCGATCCGATCTTTGCCGCGCTCGCGCCCGGTTTCGGCGAGATCTCGCGCACGCCGGGCCGCAACGCGACGGATACGCGCCCCGAGCGTGGCTATATCCACGCCGGACCCGCGGGGGCCGGGCATTTCGTCAAGATGGTGCACAATGGCGTCGAGTACGGCCTCATGCAGGCCTACGCCGAAGGCTTCGACATTTTGCGCACCAAGGATTCGCAAGAGTTGCCCGAAGACGAACGCTTCGTCCTGAACATTCCCGACATCGCCGAGGTGTGGCGGCGTGGCAGCGTAATTTCCTCCTGGCTGCTCGACCTCTCCGCTGCAGCGCTGGCCAAGGACCCGCAGCTCGAAGGGTTCTCGGGCTTCGTCGAGGATTCCGGCGAGGGCCGCTGGACCGTCGAAGCCGCGATAGAGCAGGCGACGCCAGCGGAAGTGCTGTCCTCCGCGCTCTATGCGCGCTTCCGCTCGCGACGTCAGCACGGTTTCGGCGACAAGCTGCTTTCCGCTATGCGCTTCGGATTCGGTGGACACGTCGAGGAGAAGCCGGAGGCCGAGCCCGACGCCAAGAATGCGTCCCGCAACGCCGCGGAGTAGCGACATGAACGAACGACACGAGGCGGGATGCCGTGAGGGCGCGACGCCGCAAGGGCGCAAACGCCCCGACCCCTGCGCCATGGTGATCTTCGGCGCCGAGGGCGATTTGACGAAGCGATTGCTTACACCGGCGCTCTACAATCTCGCGCGCACGGACTCTCTGCCGGAGGAATTCGCGCTGATCGGCGTCAGTCGCGGAGACATCTCCCCGGAACAGTGGCGAGACAATTTGCACACGGCTCTCGAACGCTTCGTCGCCTCTCGCGCCGAGTTCAGCGCAGCCGGCCTCGACGAGGCGGCCTGGGCCAGGCTCGCGGCGAAGATGACTTATCTCAAGGGCGACGTCACCCAGGCGGAAACCTACGAACGTCTGACGGACGAGATCCAAAGGCTCAAGCTGCACAATGTCGTTTTCTACCTCGCCGTCGCCGACCGCTTCTTCGAAACCATCGTCGAGGAGCTTGGCGCGGCCGGTCTTGCCCGCGATCATCCTCGAGCCGACGGAGCGCCGCCCTATTGGCGGCGTGTCGTGATCGAGAAGCCCTTCGGCCACGATCTCCCTTCGGCGCGGCTTCTCAACGAACGCATTCTCCGTGTGCTACGCGAGGATCAAATCTTCCGCATCGATCACTTCCTTGGAAAGGAGACGGTGCAAAGCATCATGGCGCTGCGCTTCGCCAACGGGTTCTTTGAGCCGATCTGGAACAGGGACCGCATCGACCACGTGCAGATAACCGTGGCCGAGACGGTAGGGGTCGAGGGACGCGGCAATTTTTACGAGGCGACCGGCGCGCTGCGCGACATGGTGCCGAACCATGTCTTTTCCCTCGTGTCGATGATCGCCATGGAGCCGCCGGTCGGCTTCGATGCGATGTCGGTCAGAGCCAAGAAGGCCGAAGTCTTCATGGCCATGCCGCCCCTCAAGCCGCAAGACGCGGTACGCGGGCAATACGGCGCTGGCGTGGTCATGAATCAGCAGAAGCGCGCCTATCGCGACGAGCCTCGCGTCGCTTCGACTTCCAACGTCGAAACCTATGTCGCCATGCGGCTGGAGATCGACAATTGGCGCTGGGCCGGGGTCCCGTTCTACATCCGAACTGGCAAGCACATGTCGCAGCGATCGACCGAGGTCGCGATCTGCTTCAAGCAGGCTCCTGCGGCGACCTTCCAGCACACGCCGGTGGAGTGCCTTAGCCCAAACTGGCTCGTGCTGGGGATCGCGCCGAAGGAGGCGATCTCGCTGCAATTCGACGTCAAACGTCCGGGGCCCGTTGTCGCATTGTCGGCCGTGAGGATGGATTTCCGTTATGAGGATTGGTTTCCCAAGGAGCCCAACGTCGGCTACGAGACCCTCATCTATGACGTCATGATCGGCGATCAGACGCTATTCATGCGCGCCGATATGGTGGAGGAGGCGTGGCGAGTCGTGGAGCCGGTCATCGACGCTTGGGCTTCGACCACGCCTGAATTCCCCGACTACGCGTCGGGCAGCGACGGTCCTGCCGCCGCCGACGAGCTCTTGAAGCGAGACAGACGCCGTTGGCGGCCCGTGGCTCCACAGCTGGAGGCCGCCAGATGAGCGGCCATCCAAAGCCTCGGCTCGTGCTTGCCGACGTCGACGGCACTCTCGTCACTCATGAAAAAGTTCTGACGGAAGAGGCGAAGGCGGCCGCGAGGGAACTGAGCGAGGCGGGAGTTGAGCTTGCAATCACCAGCGGGCGGCCGCCGCGTGGCATGGCGATGCTAATCGAGCCTCTGCGTCTCATGGGAGCGATCGCCGGCTTCAACGGTGGCGCTCTGGTTCATTCTGACCTCTCCCTGATTGAGTGCCACGCGATCGACTCCACTGTTGCAGCCGATGCGCTGCGGCTCATCCTCGATAAGGGGCTGGACGCCTGGATCTACACGGAGAGCCAGTGGCTTATCCGAGATCGCGACGCGCCGCATGTCGCCCGCGAACGAAACACGGTTCAGTTCGATCCGGAAATCGTCGCTGACTTCACCGACGCGCATCTTTCACACTCGGTCAAGATTGTCGGCGTCTCCGACGACGTGGCGCGCGTCGCCGCTTGCGAGAAGGCGGCGCAGGAAACACTTCAGGGAAGAGCGAGTGCATCCCGCTCGCAGCCCTACTACCTCGACGTAACCCATCCGCAGGCGAACAAAGGCGCCGTGGTGGAAACGCTGGCGAAGCTGTCGCACATCTCGCCGAAAGACATAGCGACGATCGGCGATGGACCGAACGACGTGCTAATGTTCAAGAAGAGCGGCTTTTCGATCGCCATGGGCAACGCCAGCAGTGAGGTCAAGGCGCAGGCTGCTGCGCAGACCGACAGCAACGAAAATGAGGGCTTCGCCAAGGCCATGCGCAAATACTGTCTGGAAAGCGCTGCGGCCTGAACGGATCACGCGGGAAAGAGAGCGCGAAGATGGTCAAGCCGTCGCAGGCGGAACTCAGTATCCTGCTCGACGCCGAGGCGCTGGCGCAGGCGGCCGCGGCTTGGTTGACCGAGCTGGTGAGATCGAGGGAGGGACGCATCGCGGTCGCTCTTTCGGGAGGCTCCACGCCGAAGCGCTTCTACCACTTGCTCGCCGATCCACCCTTCCGCGAGAATTTTCCTTGGTCGCGAACGCACTGGTTCTGGGGGGATGAGCGCTTCGTCCCGCACGACGATCAGCGCAGCAATTGTCTGATGGCGCAGAGGGCGCTTCTGTCGCGCGTACCGATCCCGCCGGCCAATGTCCATCCGATTCCAACGGTCGGCATGTCGCCAGAGGCAGCGGTGGAAGCCTATCAGGCCGAACTCAGATCCTTCTACGGCGCGGACGATCTCGATCCCTCGCGGCCGCTCTTCGATGCGGTCGTTCTGGGACTTGGCGACAACGGCCATACGGCGTCGCTGATGCCGGGCGCGCCCGCCTTGGATGAGCGCCGCCGGTGGGTTGTCGAGGTCGCGGGCGCCGCCTCTGAGATGCGCATCACCCTCACCTATCCTGCGCTTGAGAGCTGTTTCGAAGCGGCCTTTCTCATTGCCGGCGCCGCGAAGAAGGCCGCGTTGAAGCGCCTGCGCGCTGACGACGCCGGCATCCCCGCCGGACGCCTTCGCGTCGAGGGCGCTCTGCGCATCTTCGCGGATGTCGAGGCGGCGGGAACTGTCCTAGGGTAGCTGTTGTTTCGCGCGCGCGAATTGGACCGCCGTGTTGATGAGTCCGATGTGACTGAAGGCCTGCGGAAAATTGCCAAGCTGCCGCCTCGCGCGCGGGTCATATTCCTCTGCGAGCAGCCCAAGGTCGTTACGCATCGCCAGCAGATTTTTAAACAAGGCGTTCGCCTCGCCCAATCGCCCTTGCTGGATGTAATTTTCGACGAGCCAGAAGCTGCAGGCGAGAAAAGCGCCTTCGCCCGGCGGCAGGCCATCCACGCCGCTTTGGGTCTCGTATCGCATCACGAGCCCGGACTCATGCATGAGTCGGCGCTCGACCGCGGCGAGCGTCCCGCGCACATGCGGGTGGTCGGGTGGCAGGAAGCCGACGAGCGGGATTTGCAGTAGGCTGGCGTCGAGCAGATGCGAGCCATAATATTGAACGAAGCTACCAACCTCTTCGTCGAAACCGCGGGCGCAAACTTCCGCGCGAATCTCGTCGGCGTTCCGACGCCATCGTTGGGCAAATTTCGGGCTGCTGAAGCTTGTGGCCATGTCGGCGGCGCGGTCGAACGCGACCCAAGCCATGACCTTTGAATGCGTGAAGTGTCGTGGTGGGCCGCGCACCTCCCAGATCCCTTCGTCGGGTTCGCGCCAGATCGACTCCAGATGCTCGAGGATGACGCGGCCGACCGCCTCGCCATGCGGCGTCGACGGCATGCCATGGAGCAGGGCCTCGTGAATCGCGTGCAGCACCTCGCCGTAGACGTCGAGCTGGCGTTGGTCCACTGCTGCGTTTCCGATCCGCACCGGACGCGAGTCGCCGTAGCCCGAAAGCCAGGGCAACTCGCGTTCCGGCAATTGCTTGGCGCCATCAACGGAATAAAGGATCTGCATCTGCGCAGGACTGCCGGCCACGGCGCGCAGGAGCCAGTCGCGCCAAGCCTTGGCTTCGTCGTAATAGCCGAGGCTCATCAACGCCCCGAGCGTGAAGGCTGCGTCGCGCAACCAGCAATAGCGATAGTCCCAGTTCCGTTCCCCACGTAGAAATTCTGGCAGAGAAGTCGTCGGAGCCGCGACGACTCCGCCGGTCGGCTCGTAGTTCAGCGCCTTCAGTGTAATCAGGGAGCGCTTCACCTCGTCGCCCCAGTCGCCGACGGATGGACAGTTGTAGAGCCATTGCCGCCAGAATCTCTCCGTGTCCGCGAGCGCCTGCCGGGCGTCCAGAGGCGCCGGCAGGCGTCCATAGGAGTGCGCATAGCTCAGCACGAAAGAAACGCTTTCTCCAGCCGCGACCGAGAACTCGCCGGAGGTGCGCAGGTCTTGGTTCTCGAGCGACGCCGCGGTCCTCAGCACGAGTCCGTCCGGTCCGGAAACCGCGCTGAAGCCGGGCTCATCCTCCAAATGTCTCACCCAGGGAATGCTGACGCCATAATCGAAGCGGATGACGAGCTCAGTCTGGAACTCCACGCACCCGCGTTCGCCGACGACGAGGCGCACGATATCGCAGCCTCCCGATTTCGGCATGAAGTCGATGAGGGTCGCGATCCCATCCCTGGTTTTGAATGTTGTCTCCAGGATCAGCGTGCCGTCACGATACTGGCGCGAGATGAGCGTGGATGGATCCTTGGGCGCGATCAAGAATCGGCCGTTTTCGGGCTTGCCCAGAAGCGCCGCGAAGCATGCCGCGGAGTTGAAGCGGGGCGGACAGAACCAATCAATCGAGCCGGTTTTCGACACGAGCGCAGCTGTCTCGCAATTGCCGATGAGGCCGTAATCCTCGATTGGCGTCGCCATGCCGCCGCTCCTCAGACTGTTCTCGCTCCTACAAACCCTAGAGCATGTCACGGAAAAGTGCAGAGCGGCTTTCCGATAAGGATATGCTCAAACCGCCCGATTTTGGGCGAGTCCGTTTCGCTCGCGGATTCAGGGCGAGCGGGACGCGATGCGGTCTGAGACTACGCGACGTTCCACACGCCGACGCCGAAATATTGCCAGCCTGCCGCGCCTCAGCGTTGCGGGGGAGTTGGTGGTTCGAGCGCCTTCGCATCGGGCGCAATCAAGAAGAGGGGCTGCTTTTCATCTGTAGCGACAGCTTGGCCCGGCTCTATGTTGCGCGAAAGCACGACGCCGTCTGTCGGCGCGACGATCTTCGCCTCGGCGAGGCGCGCTTTCGCGGCCTCGAGCGTCGCCTCGGCGGCGGCGGCGATACGCTCGTCCCGGCCGAGCGCCTGCTGCAGGGGGCCGATTCGCGCATTTGCAGCGGCGCCGTGGCGCGGCCGCCTTTGCGCCGCACCGACCGCAGCTTGGTCCTGCCTCACGCGCGACTGCGCGGCGCGCAGCGCGGAGTCGCCTTGAGCAACCGCCTGCTCGAGGAGCCGGGCGTCGATCGAGGCGCAGAGCTGACCCTGCCGGACCCGCTGTCCGACATCGCAGTCGACAGTCCGGACGACGCCGGCGATTCGCGCCGTGACCGGGACAGGGGCGACGCTGGCGGGCTGGGTCGCCGCGACCGCCGGCGCCATCGGCGTCATAGGCGGCATGTTTTGGTTCATGTGGTACATGATCCAGAGCGTTCCGCCGATCACGAGCGCCACGATCAGCGTGCCGAAGGCGAGCGCCAGCGAATTGTTCACGCTGTCCGGCGCAGTCGTCAGATGGAGAAAGAACGCCAGGTGCACGCCGATCTGCGCCACCGCGAGGACACTGAGCGCCACTGGTATGCTCGGCCCCCACAACCAATCGGATCCCGTGAAGTAAAAGGCGAGAGCCGTCAGCAGCGCGGAGAGCACGAGGCCCAGAGAATAGCTCTGCAAGCCGCTCAGAAGATGCTCTCCGCCGGGCTCCGCGGAGCCTGGGGCCGCATCGAGCGCCATAAGCTTTTCCTGGTCTGCGGTCATCGTGCGACTCCGACAAGATAAACCAGTGTGAATATGGCGACCCAGACGATGTCGAGCATGTGCCAGAACATGTTGAAGCAGAGCAGCCGCCGCTGGATGTCGGCGCGAAAGCCCTTGACGTAAAGCTGCGCCATCATCGTTCCAAGCCACAAGAGGCCAACGCTGACATGCGCGCCGTGAAGCCCGACGAGCGCGAAGAAAGATGACAGAAAGGCGCTTCGGCGAGGCCCGGCCCCGGCGGCGATCATCTGCGCGAACTCGCGTGCCTCCAAGAGCAGAAAGGCGAGGCCCAAGAGGCCCGTCACGAAAAGGGCGGCCTGCGTCCAGCTCATGCGCCGCGCGCTTGCGCCGAGCGCCGAGAGCCCGCAAGTAAAGCTCGACAAAAGCAGACAAGCCGTCTCGACCGCAACCCTTCGCAGGTCGAAAAGGTCGCGCCCGGCGGGACCGCCGTCGATCGCCGTCTGCAACACGGCATGCGCCGCGAAGAAGGCGGAGAACATGACGATGTCGCTGATGAGGAAAATCCAGAAACCATAGGTGACGACGACTAGCGGCGAGGCCGGCCCGCCCTCGCCATGGCCTGGCGCCTCGGTTTTCGCCTGGGACCTCGGAACGCCAGGCAAGGCTGCTGTCGCTGTCGCCGTCACGCCGTCCCCCTCGCAACCTTGCGCTTCAGCCATTCCTCGCGCGCGCGCCGCCTTTCGCCGTCTACCCGTCGAACCTCGCTCGCCGGAATTTCGTATTCGTCCTCGTCGCGCCAGGCGAAGACGACGAAACCCGCATAGGCGAAGACGAGCCCCGCGATGACTAGCCACCAGATATGCCAGATCAAACCAAAGCCGGTGAGAGTCGCGAAAAAGGCGGTCACAACGCCGGTAGCGCTGTTCTTGGGCATTTCGATCGGCTGATATTCGCCCGCCGCGGCGAGATGCTGATCCTCAATCGCGCGCTGCTTGATGGCCCAATAGGCCTCCTGGCCCTTGACGTTCGGCAGAAAGGCGAAATTGAAGGTTGGCGGCGGCGAAGCGGTCGCCCATTCGAGCGAACGTCCGTCCCAAGGATCGCCGGTCTCGTCGCGAAGCTTGGCGCGGTCGCGAATGCTCAAGACGAGCTGGGCGATCTGGCACAACATCGCGATGAAGAGGATGGCTATTCCCGCGGTCGCGGCAACAACCCAAGGCCGCCACTCCGCGACGTCATAATGCTGGAGGCGCCGTGTCATCCCCAGCAGTCCCGCGACGTAAAGCGGCATGAAGGTCACGAAAAATCCAAGCAGCGTCAGCCAGAACGCCGCCTTGCCCCAGCCTTCGTAGAGACGAAAACCGAAGGCCTTCGGGAACCAGTAGGAGACCCCGGCGAAGGCCGCGAAAACCACGCCGCCGATGATGACATTGTGAAAATGCGAGACGAGGAAGAGGCTGTTGTGGAGCTGGAAATCGGCTGGCGGCACGGCGAGCAGCACGCCCGTCATACCGCCGATGACGAAGGTGGGCAGGAACCCGAGCGACCACAGCATCGGCGTGTCGTAGCGAATGCGCCCCCCGTACATCGTGAACAGCCAGTTGAACACCTTCACGCCGGTCATAATCGCGATGACGCTCGTGGCGATGCCAAAAAACGCGTTGACGTCGGCGCCGGCGCCCATCGTGAAGAAGTGATGTAGCCAAACAATGAAGGAAACGATGCAAATGCCCAAGGTCGCAATGACCATGGAGCGATAGCCGAACAAGGGTTTGCCGGAGAAGGTCGAGATCACCTCCGAGTAGATGCCGAAGGACGGCAGGACGAGGATGTACACCTCCGGATGTCCCCAGGCCCAGATCAGATTTATGAAGAGCGCCATGTTGCCGCCGCCCTCGTTGCCGAAGAAGTGGAAGCCGAGATAGCGGTCGAGCGCGAGCATGATCAGCGTCGCGGTCAGCAGCGGGAAAGCCGCGACGATGAGAAGATTGGAGGCGAGCGCCGTCCAGCAGAACATGGACATGCGCAAATAGCTCATCCCGGGCGCGCGCATTTTGAGGATCGTCGTGACGAAGTTGACGCCCGTCATGAGCGTGCCGACGCCGGAGATGAGCAGCGCCCAAATGTAGTAATCGACGCCCACTCCCGGCGAAAAGGGAAGTTCGGACAGTGGCGGATACGGCAGCCAGCCAGTCTTGGCGAATTCTCCGACGACGAGGGAGATGTTGACGAGCAGCGCGCCGGTCGCGGTGAGCCAGAAGCTCGTCGAGTTCAGTGTCGGAAAGGCCACGTCGCGCACGCCGAGCTGCAGCGGAACCGCGAAATTCATGAGCCCGATGATGATCGGCATCGCCGCGAAAAAAATCATGATCGTGCCATGAGCCGAAAAGATCTGATCGAAATGATGCGGCGGGAGATAGCCCGGCGCCTGGTAGGCCAAGGCTTGCTGTGTGCGCATCATGATCGCGTCGATGAAGCCGCGCAGCAGCATCACGACCCCCAGCAGCACGTACATGACGCCAATGCGCTTATGGTCGACGCTCGTGATCCATTCGCGCCATAGGTAGGGAAAATGCCCCTTGACAACGACCCAGGCCAAGACGCCGAGCAGGATGACAATGACCACGGCGCCGGCGACGAGCGGAATGGGCTGGTCCCAGGGAATGGCGTTGAGGGTGAGCTTGCCGAACATCGTCACTCCATCCCTGCGGCCGGCCCGCTCGTGGCTTCGCCTTCGCTCGTGAGGCGGCGGGCGGCGACGTTCCCGAAGAGCGCGCGATCGATCGAGCCGTAGAGACGCGCCGGCGAGGCCGCGTGCTCACGCAAGAGCAACAAATATTCATTCTCGTCCAGGGTAGCGCGCGATTTTCGCGCCTCGGCTGTCCATTGCGCGAAGGACTCCGGGGGGAGGGCGCGTAGCAGAAAGTGCATGTCGGAAAAGCCGTCGCCGCTGAACTGGGCCGATTGGCCGTAATAGTCGCCGGGGCGGTCCGCCTTGAGATGAAGTTCCGTCATCATGCCGTTCATCGTGGCGATCATGCTGCCCAGCTGCGGCACGAAGAACATGTTCATGACGGTGCCCGAGGTCAGCGAGAAATGCGCCGGGCGCCCCGTCGGCAGGGCGAGCTCGTTGACGCTGGCGACGCCTTCTTCCGGATAGATGAAGAGCCACTTCCAATCGAGAGACACGACTTGGATCTCGAGCGGCTTGGTCTCGCCGGGGAGCGGGCGAGCCGGATCCTGGTCATGGGAGCCGATCCAGATCACGCCGCTCAAGAACAGCACGACGAGGAGCGGAATGCCCCAGACGATGAGCTCGATGCGTCCGGAATAGGTCCAGTCGGGCCGATAGGTCGCCTTTTTGTTCGAGGCGCGAAACCACCAGGCGAAGGCGAAGGTCGCGATGATCGTCGGGATGACGATCATCGACATGATCGCCACGGCGTTGAGCAGAATTTGCGCATTGCCGGCGCCGACCGGTCCTTGCGGCTCCAGCACGCCCCCGGAGAGCGGGGCCCGATCGAAAGCACGGACCTCGCTCACAAAAGACGCCAAGCGCGAGAATTGCGATTGCATCATCTGCGCCCCCCTCGGAAACGAAGCTCCGGCCGCCGTCGGTTGCAACTTCAACGTAGGCTGAGGGGAACGCGGCGTCTACGCCGCCTGCAAAAATTTCCACCGATGGTGATGAAGAAAAGGAGCCGAGCGCGGATTGCCGCGCTCGGAAGCCTAGTTAGCGGTTACCAGTGGAATTGTTTGAGCCGCCGTTGTTGCCGCCGGTTGGCGAGTTCGCGCCATCCGATCCAAGTACGGAATTCGAACCTGTTCCCGTTCCCGAGCCATGGTTTCCGAAGGATCCCCAGCCGCTCGAACCCATTCCCGAACCCGTCCCCGCTCCCGATCCGCCGCTGCCGATTCCACCGGCCGCCCCAGCGCCGCCCGAGCCGGCGCCGCCTGCGCCGCCGCCGGCGGCGAACGCAGCGCCGGAGATAAGCAGGGCTGTAAGCGCGATGGCCGTCTTCGTTTTGATCATGCTCTGCTCCTGCCGTTTCCGCGGAGCCCATGCCCCATGGAATTAGGCAATGGATCAAATCTCGCGCGCGATCTTCGAAAGCAAGCGTGACGTGATCTCATTTGAATCGACGGGCGCTCGCGCCGCCGCCGGCAGGCGCCTCAGCCTCAGTCCCATTTCAGGCGAAACGTCCTCGAGGCGCGAATGCTTATTCGGCGGCGCGCATTTGCCCTTCAGACTCGCGCGGGTTGGCTTGCACAAGCGTCATCACAAATCCGATTTTCTTTGCGACCTTCGGAGAAAGCACAAAAGGATAGAGGTCGGGTTGACCCATCGACCTGTTCAAATTATTGACGGCGAAGGTCAGGTGTAGCCAGGTCCCGACGAGATCGTCCACATCGAGCGTTCGATAGGGATCAAAAGCCACCGCGAGTTCGGCCCTGCTGAATGGGCGCAGCGAAATGCCCATGGCGCGGGCGGTGTCGAGCGTATCGACGATGTGCAGATAATGGGCGAAGGTCTCCGCGAAGTCCTCCCAAGGATGGCTCGTGGCGTAGGCGCTGATGAAACCATCGCCCGGCTCTACGATCTTGCGCTCGTAATGGTGCTTTAGGGCGCTCGCGTAGTCGATTCTCTCATCGCCAAAGAGTTCGCGAAAGGCTCCGATGCGGCTGCTGTCCCGAACGAGCAGGTCCCAATAGTAGTGGCCGATCTCGTGCCGGAAATGACCGAGCAGCGTACGATAGGGCTCACCCATTGCGTTGCGACGTCCCTCGCGAGTTGCGTCATCGCTTTCCTCGACGGTGATGGTGATGACTCCATTGCTATGGCCCATTTTGGGTTTCGCGCTGGCGCCCGTATCGGCGACGAAGTCGAAGATGAGCGGCTCCCGCGGGTTAGCGAGCGGCAACCCGAGCCTGAGCAGACTATAGAAAAGGCGACGCTTGGCTTGCTCCGTCTTCTGCCACATGAGCTGGCGGTGGGAATCAGAGAGATTGGGGATCGTGCGATTGTGTCGGCAGGCGAGACAGAACTCCTCGCCAGGCGTCGTCAGCCAATTGCAGGAATGAAATTCCCAGTTCTTGCAGAATCGGTAGCGGCTATCATCGCGCGCGAGCGCAATCCAACGATCCCCCTCCGGCTCGACCGCGGTCATTTCTAAGATTGCCGGCAGGAACCCCACCTTGCGATCACACTTCTCGCAGAGCGTGTTCTCGAAGACGATCGTCTGCCCACAGGCGGTGCATCGAAAATTTTTCATCGGAGCCGCCATCGTCTGCGCAGCGCCGGAGACAAGGCGCGCTCTGTGCCGGGAGCCTCGCGGCTTGCGGAGAACACTTCTAACGCGCACGCCATTCCCTTGTTCCCGGACGCGACGCCATTCCTCGCGTGCGCCGCCAAGTCTTGTCCTTGACGTGACGTGGGAATCGCAGACTTGATCATCGACGTCGCGACCGTCGCCCTCGAGACTGCAACGGGAACATTTTGTCGAAGAGAAAGTTAAGCTCCTCAATGTTCCCTTTTCCCTCGATCGTAGCCTTTGCCGGCAGGCTGCATCCACCTTCAAGTGGCGGGGCTGGTCACGTGCTGGCCAGCCCCGGATGCAACGATGAAGATCGCGCAAATCTCGCCGTTGATGGAAAGCGTTCCTCCTACCCTTTATGGAGGAACTGAGCGGATCGTCTCCTATCTTACTGAGGAATTGGTTCGCCAGGGCCATGAGGTGACGCTGTTTGCGAGCGGCGGGTCCCGAACGGCGGCACGGCTTGTCGCGAGCACGCCTGAGCCCTTGAGGCTCGCGCGGGTCCGCGATCCATATCCTTACAACGTCCTGCAACTCGAGCACGTCCGGCAGCGCATCGACGATTTTGACATTCTGCATTTTCATACCGATCACATGCATTTCCCGATGCTGCGCAGCGAAGCCGCGCTCGCGGTGACGACGATGCACGGCAGGCTTGATTTTCCGGAACTGCCGCCGCTGTTTCGAGAATTCCGCGAAGCCCCGCTCGTCTCGATTTCCGCTCACCAACGGCGACCGCTTGCCGCCAATTTCGTCGCGACGGTGCCGCATGGTCTGCCTTGCGATCTCCATTGTCTTTCGCGGGACGCGACGGGCGGCTATCTCGCCTTCTTGGGGCGCATTTCGCCCGAAAAGGGTCCGAAGGCCGCGATTGAGATCGCGCGGCGCGCCAGGGTGAAGTTGAAGATTGCGGCCAAGGTGGACCGCGCCGACGAGGACTACTTCAGGAATGTAGTGCAGCCGCTGCTCAAGGCTCCAGAGGTCGAATTCATTGGGGAAATCGGCGAGCAGGAGAAGACCGCATTCCTCGGCGGCGCGAAGGCGCTCCTTTTTCCAATCGATTGGCCAGAACCTTTCGGCCTCGTCATGATCGAAGCGATGGCGTGTGGCACGCCGGTCATCGCCCACCGCCGGGGATCAGTGCCAGAGATCATCGAGCACGGTGTCAGCGGCTTCATCGTCGACAATCCGGACGAGGCCGTGGCGGCTGTGGCTGCGATCGGAGACCTCGATCGCGCGACCGTGCGGCGCCGCTTCGAGGCGCGCTTCACCGCTGAAGTCATGGCACGCAATTATGTTAGGCTCTACGAGCGTCTCGTGCGCACGAGCCCCACGTCGAGAAGACGACCGGCGGTGAACGCTTCGCGCTCCTACCCGCTATTGCGCGCCTGACTCCGCTCGTCGACGCCTGCAGTCGTACCGTACAGGATCGACCGAAACATGAAAGAGCCCGCGCTTCTCGTCACTGACGCCCACGCGACGCAGGATGCGCCACCCTCGCAGTTCTATATACCGGCTACCGAATCGCTTTCCGAGCTCAGCACGCGCACGCTGAAGCACGGCGACACCTTCGGTATTTTTGATCGCTACGGCGATATCCTTCCGGGCTTCGGTAGCCCGGAGGGGATCTACCACAACGACACGCGATATCTTTCCTCTCTCCAGCTCCTAGTCAACGCCCAGCGTCCGTTGTTGCTGAGCTCCAAGATCGAGGACAACAATGCAGCGTTGAGCGTCGATCTTACCAACCCCGACCTGCTGGAGGGCCACGACGGCGCCTTGGCCCTTCAGCGCGACATGGTGCATATCATCCGCTCCAAATTTTTGTGGCGTGGAGGCTGTTATGAGCGCTTAGGGCTGCGCAGTTTCGCGCCCACGGGGTTCTGGGTCGACCTCGACATCATTTATGACGCGGATTTCGCCGATATCTTCGAGGTGCGCGGGAACCATCGCCCACGCCGCGGCAAGCGTGGAATCGAGCTTTCGAAGACGCGCGCCGTCATCGTCTACCACGGGCTAGACCACGTCGTACGGCGCACGGTTGTTGATTTTGATCCGGCGCCAACAATGCTCGAACCGGGTCGCACGCGGTATCGGATCAACCTCGGCGCAGGCGGCCGGGCGTCGATCTTCTTCGTCGTGCGTTGCGTTGAGGAAGAAGAAGCGCACATCAGCCCGCCTCGCAGCTTCCTCGTGGCGACGAGGCGCGCGCGGCGCGAACTGCGCAGCCTCGCCTCGAACGCAGCGACCGTGGAGACGTCAAACACGGTGTTCAACGATGTGCTGTGCCGCTCCGTGGCGGATTTGTTCACACTGGTCACCGAGACAGAGCATGGACCTTTTCCCTATGCCGGCGTCCCGTGGTTCAGCACGAATTTCGGACGCGACTCGATCATCACCGCGATGGAGACGCTCTGGATTGATCCCTCGGTCGCGAAAGGCGTGTTGAAGTATCTCGCGTCGACCCAGGCCCAAGACACGAGGCCGGCGGCGGACGCCGAGCCAGGAAAGATCATCCACGAGATCAGGCGCGGCGAGATGGCGCGGCTCGGGGAGGTGCCCTTTGCGCACTATTACGGTTCGGTCGATGGCACGCCTTTGTTTGTGATGCTTGCGGGACTCTATTATCAGCGTACGGGCGACATTGAGACGATCGCCGCGCTTTGGTCGAGCATCGACGCGGCCATGCGATGGATCGACCGCTACGGTGATCGCGACGGCGACGGCTTCGTCGAATATTATCGCGCCGACGAGACCGGTCTCGTCAATCAAGGCTGGAAGGATTCGTCTGATTCCATCTTCCACGCCGATGGTGCCCTCGCCCAAGGGCCCATCGCGCTCTGCGAGGTGCAAGGTTACGTCTTCGCGGCCAAACGCGCGGCGGCGAAGATCGCGGCGGCGCTCGGACACATGACGCACGCAAGACGATTCGCAGCTGAGGCCGAGGCGCTCGCTGCGCGATTTGACGAGGCGTTCTGGTGCGAGGATATCGGAACCTATGCGATCGCGCTCGATGGCGAAAAGCGCCGTTGCGCCGTGCGGTCGTCAAACGCTGGACATCTTCTGTTTGCGGGTCTGGCGACGAGAGAGCGTGGACAGAGAGTTGGGGAGCAACTCCTCAAGAAGCCTTTCTTCTCCGGCTGGGGCGTGCGCACGATCGCCGTCGGGGAAGCGCGCTACAATCCGATGTCTTATCACAACGGTTCGATCTGGCCGCACGATAACGCGCTGATCGGCATGGGGATGCAGCGTTACGGCCTGAAGCAGGGCTTGCAGGCGATTTTTTCGGGGCTCTTCGACGCGGCCTGCTACATGGACCTGCGTCGGCTGCCCGAGCTGTTTTGCGGCTTCCAGCGGATGCGGGGCAAGGGGCCGACGCTCTATCCGGTCGCCTGCACGCCGCAGGCCTGGTCTTCCTGCGCGCCCTTTGCGTTGTTGCAGGCGAGCCTCGGCCTTGAATTCGAACCCGCGGCGCGACGCGTGCGGTTACGCCAGCCGAAGCTGCCGCCGTTCCTCGACGAGGTGGCGATCCGTTCGCTCTCTGTCGGCGATGCGAGGGTCGATCTTCTGGTTCGACGCCACGGCGCCGATATTTCGGTGAGCGTGCTCCGCTCCGAGGATAAGGCGCGTGTGGAGGTGACGCTCTAGACGCGACAGCTCTGGGTCGCAGGCGCAGCGTTCGGAACAATTCGGTTTGAATGAGGTTATTGGGGCGCTCTTCTAAGGAGGCTATGGCCGACGCTGCGTCCGGCTGCGCCAGGCCGGTCCGGGTCGACCATCAAAGAAGTGACGCTCGAGTATCTGGCTGCGGAAGAGCGCAATGCGGCGTCGTCGGAGGAGTGGGGCATGTTCACGCACAACAAGAAGCTGCAATATACGGTCCGTGTGTCCGAGCCTAATCCCACGCTGGCGAGCCTGATGCTGGAGCAGTTCGGCGGGCCGCAGGGCGAGCTCGCGGCCGCGATGCGCTATTTCACGCAGGCGTTGGCGGAGGACGACCCAGGCCGCAAGGATATGCTGCTCGACATCGCGACGGAGGAGTTGTCGCACCTCGAGATCATCGGCAGCATTGTCGCAATGCTGAACAAAGGCGTGAAGGGCGCGCTCGCCGAGGCCAATCTCGAGGAGGCGGATCTTTATCGCTCGCTCACGGCTGGCGGCGACAGTCATACGCAGTCCCTGTTATACGGTGGCGGTCCCGCTCTTACCAATTCTTCCGGCGTCCCCTGGACGTCGGCATATATCGACAGCATCGGCGACCCGGCTGCGGACCTGCGCTCAGACATCGCTGCAGAAGCCCGCGCCAAGATCGTTTATGAGCGCCTGATCAACGTCACCGCTGACCCCGGCGTTAAAGAAGCGCTCGGCTTTCTGATGACGCGGGAGATCGCGCATCAGAAGTCATTCGAGAAAGCGCTTGCGGCGATAACGCCGAACTTCCCGCCCGGGAAACTGCCGGGCATGAAGCCCTTCGCAAACCTCTACGTCAACGCCTCGCATGGGGAAGGCGACATCAGGGGGCCGTGGAACGAAGGCGGCGACTGGAAGCGTCTCGACGACGTCGAGGCCAATTTGCCTCTCGACGGCGGCGACGGCCTGGCTAGCGTCGGCCTGACGCAACCGGAAAAGGCCGATTTGGCCTCTTTCGCCGCCCGGACCGAGTTGACCCATACTGGCGAGGGGCGGACCTCCTCGCCGGCGGCCGAGATTTAGAGGAAAGCCGGGAGGTTGGCCGAGCCTCTCGGCCGACTTCGCATAAGCATCATCGCAATCGCTGGCCCAGGGCCTTTAGCGCGAAGGAATGGTCATCCGCGGGCGTGTTCGATAAAGCCGCAAGCATCGTCCAGACCATCAAGACAAAGAGCGTCGCCATCGTGACTGCGGAACGCCAAGAAATTTCGGATATTTCCTTTGAGGGTAGAATCGGTTTTCCCGTGGCGGCGACCGGAAGCCGCCGGCGGAGCAGCTCTCCAAGCAGCACGGCGCAAGTGACGAGCATCACAGCGAGGGAGATCGTCGCCACGCCCGAGCTCAACGGGGTCATCGCAGTTGCCGCGGCGTTTTGCTGACGTTCAAACTCGCCCAGGGCGATCTGCGCCCGGACCGACCCTGTGCAAAGACGGGTGTCGCGCTGCAGCGCGCCGGGATCGTTTTTCCTCAACGACGAGATGCTCGGCGATATATCCTCCGGCGACAATCGACTGACCTGCGTCTGAGGCAGCCTTCCGGTCGCCACCGCGTCCGTCGAGAGAGGCGCTAAGCCGAAACAGACTGCCACCGTCAGGCTCCAAAGCGCAGCTTTACGCCATCGCATCATTGCTCCGACCCTTCCGCCAGCAGCGGCACGCCGTTCGCGACAAGCAACGCATGGATGTCCGCCGCCCGGCGCGTCAGCGCGTCGTTGAGCCGCTGTTTCAGTTGCTCGTCGCCTTTACGCAGTCCAAGGGCGATGTCGAACGCGAAGTGGAATGGAGCGAAGTCTTCGCCATCGCGGATGGGCGAGGCGACGAGAACGGTCTGGCGCTGCGCGGCCGAGGGTCCCCAAACCGCCGCAACATCCACTTGCCCCGTCTCGACGGCGCCAACGGCGTCGAGCGGCGACGCCGTTTCATTGCGATGCGCCATGTAGCCTCGGACATTGGCGATGACGCCAAGCCGCGCGAGCGCCATCGCGGGTGGCGTCATGGCGCCCTCTTCGCCCAGAAGGTCCACGCCCACGGTGAGCGCTTTCAGTTGCGGATCCTTCAGCGTGTGCAACCTGAGGTTGCGGTCGGCGCGTGAGACGAACACATAAGCCGAACGGTAGTAGGGCTTCGTTGTCTCGACCGAATCGTAGCCGACCGGTGCCCCCATCATGACATCGCACCTGCCGGCGTTCAGTGTGCTGCGCACGAAACCACGGCGCTGCGCGCGCCACTCGTAGGTCAGCCTCTCGCCGAGTTCCTGCGCCAAGAGCTCGGCGAGCTTGTTCTCGAAGCCCGCGCCGGCGCTATTGGAGAAGGGAAGATTGTTCGGATCGGCGCATACGCGGAACTCCGCCGCGGCGCGCGCGTCATTCAAGGTCAGGACGCAGGCCGCGAGCAGCAAGAGCGCGACCAAGCCCCTCTTCAACAGAAACATGACTGCGATACTCCTGTTGTCGGAGGGCTAATGCGCGCTGCGCCCCGTGCCTGGCTCGGCGAGCTTCCGATGCGACTCGGCGAGAGTTTCAGGAGGCGTGACGCCGCTCAGCGCGGCCTGGATTCTGTTCTTCCACCCGCTAACGATGCGCGCTTGGCCCTTCATGAGCGCCTCGAAGCCGTCACGCGCGACGACGGCGGCGTCCGCTTTGCTCTCGGAGCCAACCTTCGTGTCGAGCATTTCAGCGCGACGGAAGAATTCGGTTTCCGTGGGACCCGGCATCAGACAGGTCACGACGACGCCGCTGTCCTTGAGCTCGTTGCGCAACGCATATGCGAAATTGTCGAGAAAGGCCTTGCTGCCGTTGTAGACCGCCTGGAAGCTCCCGGGGATGAGACCGGCGATCGAGCCCACAATCAGAATTCTGCCTGCGCCACGCTCGCGCATGTCGCGCCCGATTCTGTGAATGAGGGCGATCGTCCCGATGACATTGGTGTCGACGACGTGGCGCAGCTTTTGGAAGTCCTGGTCGAGGAAAGCGCCGCCGAGGCCGTGGCCGGCGTTAGCGAAGAGCGCGTCCACGGGGCGGCCCATTTCTTTCACCGCCGCATAGACGGCGCTGACGCCCTCTTCGGTCGCGAGGTCGGTCTCGACGGATTTCACGCGCGCTCCCACGCGCCGCAGGATCTCCGCCGCGCCATGAATTGCCGGCTCGTTCGCCGCAATCACAAGATTGTAGCCGTGTTGCGCGCAAAGCTTCGCCAGCTCGAAGCCGATGCCGGTCGAAGCGCCCGTCACGACCGCAAATGGAGAAGAGTCCGCTCTTGCCACCGCATTCTCCCTGGTAACCGCCATTCATCGGAGCTAGCGACGTTCGTTTTGAGGACAATCGGTACTAAACCTAGCCTCGACCTGTTGGCTGACTCAGGAAGGCCTGGAGGAATGCCAACCGCGAAAAGATGCCGCCCCCGCAGCAGGCTAGAACGTCGCCGCCGAATTCATTTCCTCGACGACGACGCCGGCGACCTAGCTTGAACGACAATGCGCAGCGCTTCCATTTCCTCGGGGTGGATGGGGCAGTCAACGCCGTGACGACGGGCGAAATCCTTGGCTTGCTTCAACAGGTGATCCAAATAATCGAGGGGCACGCGGCAGCTGATCTCTGGATTTCCGCGCACGTTCTCGAGATAATTCCGAATTGAGGGCGGAAGCTCCGGCCTTGGTTTGAGCTGTGGACGCGGCGCCTTGTGCGTTTCGAGATTGACCGACATGACTTGTTACCTCCCAGATGGCGACCAACGCGAGGGCGTCGGAATCCGGGATCACCGCTTCGATCCCAACTTATAGAATGAAGGCGCGCGGGAGAGACTCGAAATTGTGAGAACTACCGGTACGTTCATACGTATTTCGCGGGGAGCGATTTGCGCAAACGTCAGCTAAGCGGCGGACGGCAGATGTGCGACGAGCGCTTCCACATCGCTGGGGTTGATCGGCTTCACGAAGTGATGATCGAAACCGGCGTCAGCGGTGCGCATCTTATCCTCGGCGCGTCCCCATCCGCTGAGCGCGGCAAGGACCAGCGACTTCCCCTTCGGCGTTGCGCGGATGAGCCGCGCCGTTTCGTAGCCGTCCGTCCCCGGCATGCCGAGGTCGAGGAAGACCAGTTGCGGCGTCGATTCGGCGATGGCGGCAAGAGCCGCATCCGCGCTGTGGGCCGTGCGCGTTTCCAGACCAAGGCAGCGGAGAAGCATCGAGAGACTCTCGGCGACGTCCACGTTGTCATCGACGACGAGCACCTTCGCTCGCGCAACGCCGGCCGTCGAGTTGGGGGGCTTGGCGAGGGACGCGTCCGCCGTCTCGGTCGTCATTTCCGCTAGAGGCAGACGGACGCAAAATTCCGAGCCGCCTCCAATGCCGGCGCTGCGCGCCTCGATGCTGCCGCCGTGAAGCTCGACGATCTGGCGCGCCAGCGCAAGGCCGATGCCGAGCCCACCCGCAGGGCCTTGGGACAAGGGCGCGACCTGGGCGAAAAGCTCGAAGATCGTCGCTCGCTTTTCTGGTGGGACGCCGACGCCCGTGTCGCGCACGATAAGCATTCCGAGCCTGTCGGCACGTTGCGTCTCGATCTCGATCCGCCCTCCCGGCGGAGTGAATTTGACAGCGTTATCCAGAAGATTGGCCACGACCTGCGACAGCCGCGTCGGATCTCCCTCGACCATCACCGAAGTCTCGGCGAGACGGAGCGCCAACTCGTGACCTTTGCCCTTGATCAGCCGCGCATTCGCGTCGATCACCTGGCGCGCCATTTCGGAAAGATCGAGGGGCTGCTTGCGTAGCTCGATGTTTCCCCTCGAGATGCGCGCGACTTCCATGAGATCGTCGACGAGATGCGCGAGATGGGCGGTCTGCCGGCTCACCATGGCGTAGATTTTCTCTGGACTATCGGTTGTTGCGCTCTGAAGCGCCGCCAGCGCATTGCTGATCGAGGCGAGCGGATTGCGAAGCTCATGGGCGAGCGTTGCAAGAAAAGCATCCTTGCCCCGGTTCGCTTCCTGCAACGCGGCTTCGGCGTTTTTGCGATCGGTGATGTCGACACAGAATTCGCTGATCGTTCCATCGCCGAGATCGCGCCCGGACAATAGCATCCAACGGCGGGAGCCATTCTTGTGGAGATATTGCTTCTCCTGCGGCCCGATGCGCCCGGTGCGCAAGAACTGCGCGATCTGCTGTTCACTTTCGTTGAAATCTTCAGATGGGGTGAACGTGAGCCAGGTGAGCCGCCTGGATTCCACCTCGGCGCGGTCGTAGCCGACCATGCGGAGAAAGACGTCGTTGGCCTCAATGAGGACGCCCTGGGAATCGAAGAAGAGCACGCCGACGGCCTCGGTTTCGAGCACGAGCCGCAAGCGCTCTTCGCTCTTGCGCAATTTTGCCTCGGAGACCTTCAGCGCCTCGATGTCGTCTAGCGCGGTGACCACGAGGGCGATGCTGGGCTGGTCATTGAATTGCAGAGGCGTCGCCGCCGTTCGCACGGAGATCGGTAAGCCGCTCGAGGCGACGAGCGAGAACTCGGCGCTCGCCGATTTTGTCGCGCCCTCTCCGAGCAAGCGCTCGACGCGCTCCTTTTCGGCAAGCGCGACATATTCCAAGAAATTGTGGCCAATGACGCCATCCACCGAAAGAAGCTGCGGCAGGCGCCCGTTGCAATACAGGATCGTACCCTGGGACCCGAGCAGGAGCGCCGGTTGCGCGATGTTCTCGACGAGTTGCCGATAGGCCTCGTTCGCGTCCTTCAGCGTGTAGACGCGTGGCCCCTTCTTGGTTTCCAGGACGAGCGCATCGGCCTCGCCGAGTACGATGGCTTGCAGGGTCTCTTCCGCCTCGACGCCGAGCGGGGCCAACTGGTGGGCGAGGTTGTCGGCGTCTGCTCCACCTGGCTTTTTCATGTACGCCTCACAGGAGCGCGTCGAGCTCGGCGACGAGCGGCCGAATGTCGGTCATGTCGCCTATGTAGAGGCGCTTGGGCGAAGGCGCGAGCTTCACCAGAGCCGGCAACGCGACGAGCTGATACTGGCGCGCGGCTTCGGGATGTTGATAGATATCGATCACCTCGAGCGAGAAACGCCCGGGGAGCCTTTCCTCGCAAACGCGACGCACAATGGAGACAGCGCGCATCGAGCCCGCGGTTGCGCCGCTGACGAACAACCGAAGCTTCACACCCTCCTTTCCGGGTCGCATCGCGTGGCTCCTACAACGGATCGAATTCCAGCCCCTTGAGGACGCGCTCCTTATCAGATAGGTCCCCGATGATTTTCTTAAGTGGCGGCGGCAATTTTCGAACAAGAGTCGGAATGGCGACGATCTGGTCCGCCCTGGCGAGCTCGGGCCGCTCGACGAGATCGATGACCTCCACCTGATATTGTCCGCCGAGACGCTCGTCGCACAACTTTTTCAGATTGGCGATCGCCGTGACCGACTTGGGCGTTCTGCCCGCGATGTAAAGCCGCAGGCTCCACTTCGCAGGAGGTACGGACTCCGTCATTCACTTGCCCCCCCCCCCCGGTTCCTGGCGATTCCTTCGCGCGTCAACGCGGCCGAGTCCGTTGCGGCCCGCTGGCGGGAGAAAAATAGGTCGGCTTTACTCTCCTCGTCGGCAAGCTCGGCCTCCAGCGCCGCGATCTGAATCGCGATCTCGCGCCGCTTTCTTTCGATCTCCTGGGTCTTGCCGGCGATGAGCAGCCGTCGCTCGGCCTCGACCTCGCTCTCGCGCAGTTCCTGAGCGATCCGCGCCGCGCCCGTCACAACGCCGCCGAGGCCGAGATAGGCTTCCCGCAAGACGACGCCATGATCGGTCAAGACGAACTCCCGCAACTGGTTCGAATGCGCGATGCCCCGCGCTTTGATGACGTAAAGGGCGCGGTTCCGTTCGCCTGATCCCTCGATCATCTGCACCTGCACCCAGGCGTCCATGAGCGAGGAGACCACCGCCTGCTCCCTGTCCGGGGAACGGCTGCCGTCGACCGCGGTGAAAAGCGCGGTGATCCCGCGGCTTTTGAGAAAGTCGATCAACCGGAGCAGCATGGACCGCACTTCGGAGACACTTCCAATGGCGCCGAAATTCAAAATTGGATCAATCACGACGACATGCGGCAGGAATTGCTCCACTTCCCGGTGCATGCGGGCAAGATGCATTTCGAGACCGGTCAGACAGGGACGCGCCGCGACGAATCGCAGCGCGCCGGACTCGAGCCCGGGCTTCAGGTCGATGCCGACCGAGAGCATATTGCGGACGAGCTGGCTGGGGCTTTCCTCGAAGGCGAAGAAAAGCGCCCGCTCGCCGCGCCGGCAGGTTTCCTCGACGAATTGCGCGGCGAGGGTCGTCTTGCCGCCTCCGGCGCCGCCCGACACCAATATGCTCGACGCGCGCCAGAACCCCACCCCTCCGAGCATCTCGTCGAGGCCTGGAACGCCGCTTACGATGCGTTCGCTCGAGGCGGAATGAGCGAGCTCCAGCGACGTCACCGGCAGAACCGAAATGCCGCCGGCATCGATAAGAAACGGGTATTCGTTGGTCCCGTGCTCGCTTCCTCGGTATTTGACGATGCGCAGCCGCCGCGTCGCGACCTGCTCGATGACCCGATGATCGAGCAGGATGACGCAGTCCGAGACATATTCTTCCAGAGCGTGACGCGTGAGCGATCCGTCGCCGCGCTCGCCCGTGATGATCGCGGTCACCCCGCGATCCTTCAGCCAGCGGAACAGCCGCCGCAGTTCGGCGCGAAGCACGCCCAGATTGGAAAAGCCAGAAAAGAGCGCCTCGATCGTATCCAGCGCTACACGTTTCGCGCCGATCTCATCGATGGCCAAGCCGATGCGCACGAAGAGTCCTTCGAGATCGTATTCGCCGGTCTCCTCGATCTCGTTGCGTTCGACCCGAACGTAGTCGAGCGCGAATTTCTTTTCGGCGACGAGCGCGTCGACATCGTAACCGAGCGAGGCGACATTGCTCGCGAGTTCCTTTTCCGTCTCCTCGAAACAGACGAACACGCCGGGCTCGCCGTAGCGCAGCGCGCCTTCGAGCAGAAAGGTCATGGCGAGCAAGGTCTTGCCGCTGCCCGCGCCGCCGCAGAGCAGCGTCGGGCGTCCCTGCGGGAGTCCCCCGCCCGTAATTTCATCGAGCCCCGCGATGCCGGTTTTTGCCTTTGCGACGGCTTCGGCCATGCTTCCCCGAACGTATTTATAATAGCAGTGAGTCAAGCTCGAGGTCGATATTCGACCAACCGGTAGATCAAGTCCAGTGGATAATAAATTTCATAAAGCGCTGATATGGGGTGCAGATATGGAGCTGCCTCCCTTTTTCCAGCTATTAAGTATTTATGACTAGAATTATTTGCTGAGTGGCGGCGTGGATTGGCATTTATAGGTCTAAAAGCTGCCGTGTGATACGCAGAAGTACGTATATGGCGTGGGTGCTTGAAGGGTGTCGAATCGGGAAATGAACTGTTTGAAAAATTGAGACTTGAGCCGTCAGTCGAGCGTCGCTCGGGCCGCGGGTCGCCATGCGTAGCGAGCCCGTTCACAACCGAACCGCCTTTTACGCGGTGTCTGACGACGGAAAGCGGGAAAGGCGGCAAGAACAGCCCGCCGACTCTGTTCTATGAACGCCTAAGAATAGAGGATTGCTTGTAATGGTGGAGCCAGACGGAATCGAACCGACGACCTCTTCAATGCCATTGAAGCGCCTAGCCATTGTGTTGGTTTGCGATGTCGACATTAGCTGCTACAACTAGCTTATCTAGAAGCCATTTCTTTTGTGACATCTCGATTCCGATTGCTGTGAATTGCGCCGGCATGGTAGCTATGTGGTCGCTGGCGAATGCTAGCTACCGGACCCCGTGGCCATGATCACGATCGACAGCCTCAAAAAGTTAGCGCCCGGAAAGACCGAATGGGACCGAGGACGCGGGTCTGTCGGCGGCCTCGGAGCCCGCCGCCAAAAGGGCGACGCCATAACCTTCGTCTTGAAGTATCGCACGCGGGAAGGCCGCCAGCGCTGGCAGACGATCGGGCGCTACGGATCGCCGTGGACACCGGATATGGCGAGAGACGAAGCGCGCCGCTTGCTCGGTAGGGTCGTAGAGGGTGCCGACCCGGCGGGAGACAAGCAGGAGGCGCGCAAGGCCGAGACCGTGGCTGCCCTTTGCGACGCTTATCTCGACGCCGCAGCGGCCGGAAAGATTCTGCGGCGAGGAAAGCCAAAGAAGGCCTCGACCCTGGCGATCGATAGAGGCCATGTTGGGCGGCATATCAAGCCACAGCTGGGCCACTTTAAGGTCGCCGCCGTAACAACTCGCGACCTTGAACGCTTTTATGACGATGTGAGCGAGGGCAAGACGGCCGCGCGCGTCAAGACCGGCAAGCATGGACTCGCGCGCGTCACAGGTGGTCGCGCCGCAGCGACTCGCACTCTAGCGCTCTTAGGAGTTGTCTTCTCCTACGCGGTCCGGCAGGGCCTCCGCACCGATAATCCCGCTCACGGAATTGAGAAACACGCCTGCAACGAACGGCAACGGCGCGCCTCGGATGCAGAATACGCGGCCCTCGGCGAGTCCTTGCGCACCATGCCCGAGACGGCGTGGCCGCTCGGCGTGGCTGCGACGAAATTTCTCACTCTGACGGGATGGCGGTCGGGTGAAGCGTTGGCGCTGCGATGGAGCGAGGTTGACCTCGTAACGCGAACGGCGCGGCTTGCCGACACGAAGACTGGCTTCTCACTGCGCCCACTGTCGCACGAGGCCTGCGAAGTGCTGCGCGGCCTCCCCCGCCTCGGTGGCGTGGTTTTCCCCGCCTCGACCGGGAATGACAAGCGGATGTCCGGCTTTCGCAAGATATGGCTCCGCATCGCTGCAAAGGCCGGGCTTCCAAACGATATCACTCCGCATGTGTTGCGACATTCGTTTGCGTCGATCGCTGCCGATCTTGGTTTCAGCGAGTTAACCATCGCCGCTTTGCTTGGGCACCGCAAGGCGAGCGTTACGTCGAAATATGCCCATCACGCTGACGCCGTTCTGTTGCACGCTGCCGACGCGGTTTCCGATCGCATCGCGGATTTGATGGGCGAGGCGCAGACGAAGCGCGGTGTCGTGCCGCTGCGTAGAGTGGAGCGCTGACGTGGATTCTTCTGTTGAAGAATTCTTCCGAACTTTCCGACCTGACTATTCGTTCGGTGACATGGAGACGTTCAAAAAGTCGTGCGCGGCCGTGGCGGTGATTTGCGGCAAGCAAGCCTCGGTTGAAACCGGAATGCGCCTCTTAATGCAGCTTGCTATGAATTTTGACAACTTGAAGAGGCGGATTCAAGGGAAGGTCGGGCGAGCCGAGCTGCGGAAGCGGCTGCAGGCCATCGCCGATGGCGCGCGGCAAGTTCGGGCAGAGTTGGACGAATCTGCTGTGTTGTCGGCGCTTATCAGGGAAGAGCGAGCCGAGAAGGGGAGTTGTTCCGCGGGGGAAGTCAATTCGCGGATTGACGCTTTGGAGGACCTCGCTCGTATCGCCGAAGCAGCAGCGAAAAAGGTTCCAGAAGGCAAGGGACCTTCACGCTATGCGGGCGACGGATTTTCGGCGCAGGAAATGTGCGCCCTCATCGTCCGCGATCTCTGGCGCGAGGCGCATGGGGAATACCCTGGATCGCAGAATCAGAACGTCTGGGATGCTTGCGAGGCGCTTTGGGAGGCAGCAGGCGGCGAGAGTAGCCCGCGGGATGGAGAAATGCGCCATCGGTGGCGCCGCCATTTGAAAAGGGCTGAATCGCCTCCACCTTCGGCTCCGCCCGGCGCCGTAGTCATGAGGGGAGGGGACGGGCGGATAGGAGTCGCTGAAATCCGGTTTGGCAAGCCTGAGGGTAGTACAAAATAAGCGTGAAATTTCGTTTTCTTTGGCTGTTCGCGCGCGGCGTTCATGGGATTATTGAGAACCATCGCAACAAATTGAAAGCGAGAAAGTGCGATGGTCTTCGATGAAATAGGCGCGGACGCGCTCCTGACGCGCGAGCAGGTCGCCGAGGCGCTCACGCGCTGCGGCGTTCCCTACTCTGCGAAAACGTTGTCCACGCGCGCGTCGCGCGGCGGCGGCCCTCCCTATCGGCGCTTTGCCAAGCGGGCGATCTATCGGTGGGGCGACGTGGTGGAGTGGGCTCTCGCGGAAATGAGCGAGCCTGCTTGCAGCGCGTCGGAACACCGTAGCGCGAGGGACGCATGAATGGCTTCCCGCAATCCGTCGACGCCCGAGCCTCGCGGTGACGAGGCCGGGCGTCAAAACGTCGATCATGGCGGCAGCCTGATCAACGGGGCGAATATCATTCAAGGTCCCGAAGAACAACTCGCGCTTTTCGGGACGGACACTATTCGGGTCACCAAGCTCAAACGAGCGTCCCCGGCGGCTGATGCAAAGGTGAAACCCGCGGCGAAAGCGAAGGGCAACGGCGCAGCGAGCGGTAAGCCACGCCTGTTGGTCGACGGGGTGAACCCCGACCAGACCGTGGCTCAGCTTCGTGACGCCTTTGCTGAAAGCGACCAGTTCTACGACCGGGGCGTTCCGGTCCGTGTCATCTTCGACCCAGCGCAGGGTGGCGCCGTCGCATTGCGCATGGACTCTGACGCTGTCGTTCTGGCGGCGCATAAGCTCACGCGTCCCTATGCGATCAAAACCCAGAAGGACGCTGGGATCGTCGAGGTTGACGCGCGACTGCCGAAATCGGTCGCAAGTATGTATCTGACGGATCGCGGAGAGTGGCGACTCCCGATCTTGAACGGCATAGCGAGCGCGCCGCTTCTTCGTGACGACGGCTCGATCCGAAGCGCTCGAGGATACGACCCCGAGTCGGGGTTCTGGCTTGAAGACGTACCCGATGTTGAGGCGATCCTGCCGGAGAGCCCAACGCGTCAGGATGCCGAAAAGGCGCTCCTGCTTATCCGCAAAACGTTCCGCACCTTTTGCTTCGCGGACGCGAACATGATCGAAGGGCCCAGTGGCATTTCCCTCGTGGACATCGGCCAGCCGCCGGCGATGGACGAGAGCGCCTTCCTTACCGTGCTCCTGACCGCGGTGTGCCGTCCGAGCCTCCACGTCGCGCCGGGCGCGCTATTTACGGCGGCTGAAACGTCTGGCGCCGGGACCGGCAAGGGAAAGCTCGCCCGCTGTATCTGCGCAATCGCCTTCGGGCGGCAACCCGCCGCCGTTACCGCGGGATCAGGCGTCGAGGAGTTGGAAAAGCGCATCGCCGCCAAGCTCATCGAGAGCGCGCCCGCAATCCTCGTCGATAACGTCAATGGCGCCGCGCTGAAATCCGATTTGCTCGCCAGCGCGATCACTGAACGCCCTGCCGAAATTCGAGTCCTCGGCCGCACGGAGATGGCGCGGCTGAATCCGTCGGCATTCATGGTCATCACAGGGAATGGTCTTCAGGTTTCCGAAGACCTGGCGCGGCGCTTCATCGACGTGCGCTTCGACGCCAGGACGGAGGACCCCGAGGCGAGACCGTTCCAAGGCGACATCGTCGCGCAAACGGCGCAGCGCCGAAGCGAATTCCTTTGCGCCTGCCTGACGATTTGGCGATGGGGCCGCCAGACACGCCTCAACCCCGGTAAGGCCCTCGGCGGCTTCGAGCAGTGGGCGCAATCAGTGCGCGACCCGCTCCTTGCACTTGGATGTAAAGACCCTGTCGAGCGCATCGCGGAGGCCAAGGCAAACGACCCGCGCCGGCAAAAAACGGCGGAAATCTTCAGCGCGTGGTGGGAGGCACACGAAGACGCCCCGATGGCTGCGGCTGCCTTAGACCAATCAGTCCTATGCCTGATCGACCCCCAAAATCGGGGCCGCCAATATGTCGCGCGCTTCGTCGCCAGCTTGGCCGGCGTGCGGCTGGCAGGCTTTGTAATGAGCAAGCAGGAATTGACCGGCAAATGGACGGCCGCAACTTACGCCCTGCAAAAAACCTCTGCGGCGAACAGCCATAGGAACTCATAGGAGTCATCAAGCCGATGCCTCTCCGATCAGTCCTACGAGTCCTATGCCTCAAGGCCACCAGAAAGAAAGTGAGGACGCTAGCGAGAATTGGGAGGAGGAAGACCGATGAGCGCCGCCCGTCGTCTGATTGTTGAGGCCGAGACCGTAGGCGTCCCCATTTACGTGCGCGACGGAAAAGCGAAGGTTGCTTATCGAGGGCAGCCGCCCCGTGATTTTTTGGTGAGACCGCGCGCGGCAACAAGCGAAATCGCATGGGAGCTTTTGAACAATCCAAGGCCTCGCCCGACGCGCGAGTGGACGAGACCGCGCCTCGTCGTGACCGGGTGCATCGTCAATCTATCGGCGACATTGGGATGGGGCGCGTGGCCGCAAAGGAGCACACAGATCGGATCGAAAAAAATCCGCGGGATCGTCGAGGAGGAGCGCAGGAATGCCCAGACCGCGCAAACGGGTTCGGCTTGAGGCCGGACCAAAGCTTGATCTCAACCACGTTTTGCGCCGCGAGCGCCTGAAGTCGGGCGACTCGGGGCGCGGGCCGATTTCATGGAGTTGCTGTGGCGAGGTAGTCCTTGAGGGTTCCTTCGAGATTTGCCTGCCGCTGGACGCAGGCGGTTGGTTGGCTCTCAAAGTTGGCTCACTCGATCAGCGGATTGAGTTGGTCAGGGCACCGCGACACTTTGGCGGCGAGCAATGGTATTGCTTGTGTCCCGTCACCGGGCGACGCGCTTCTGTCCTATGGCTGCCGCCGGGCGCACGGTGCTTTGCGAGCCGGCAGGCTTGGGGCCGGCAAGTCGCTTACGGGTCACAGTTCGAGACGCCGCACTATCGCGCTCTGGGCGCTGCTCAGGACATTCGCTACGAGATTGGAGGAGCGTTTTTAGTGCCCCTGGACGAAATGGCGCCGCCCAAACCCAAGGGGATGCACTGGCGCAGTTATGACGCAAAAATTGAACGCTTGAAACGCTACGCAAGCATCTGTTTTCAATATGAAAAGACGTTGTCGGGGCGATTGGCGCAGATGAATTTGCCAACAGATTTCGATTGACGCCGCCGTCGGCGCTTTCGTCTGGAGCGGAGAAACAGAACCAGTGGCCGCCCGAACATCCGGCACATGAGGTTACTGACCTGGATTGACGGCATCGAGTGAGAGATGCACGGTAAGCGGCAAGGCTACTCAACAAAGCGCCCTATGCGTAGACAGCGAGCCGGTTCCGCAATGAGGTTCACGCTCCGCCTCCTAGCCGCCACTATCGCCACATCGCAGTTATGCGGTTTGGCACTTGCCGGACAGCTCGAAGATGCCTCGGCCGCATACCAGCGCGGCGACTATGTGGCTGCATTTCAACAATTCGATAAATTGGCTTCCGAGGGCCAATCCGTCGCAGCGTACAATTTGGGAGTTCTATACCTTGAAGGCCGGGGTGTGCCACGGGACCTTGATCAGGCCGTTAAATGGTTTCGCATTGCCGCCGATGCGGGACATGCAGGTGCCAAGAACAGTCTCGGCGCCATGTATCTAAGCGGTCAAGGCGTATCCGCGAACTCAGCAGAGGCGATACGTTGGTACCGTCTTTCTGCGGAAGAAGGCTATGCGATAGCTCAGCACAATCTTGGCTCCTTGTTCGCGCAAGGTCAGGTCGTTAAGCAGGATTTTGGGGAGGCTGTGAAATGGTTTCAAAAAGCCGCCGATCAAAAATATGCTCCCTCCGAGCTGGGGCTCGCCGCCCTCTATGAGGGCGGGCAGGGCGTTTCTCGTGATTACGAGCGCGCCTACATGTATTATGACCTGGCACTCATGCATCTTCAAAGCACGGAGAAGGATATACGCGATGTAATCGTCAACTTTCAGAATGACCTAGCAGGTAGGATGAGGCCATCGGAAGTTGACGAGGCGAAGAAGCTGGCGAAGGAAAGAGAGTCTCGCCTGCACTAGCTGCTACTCGCTAATATATATGTAGGTGAAGCACTCATGACGAGATGGAAAAAATTGTCCTTCATAGGACCCGTGCTCATATTGACCTTGACTTCAGCTGCCGCAACGCCCTTTTTGTGTAATAGACCGAATAAGCCTTCATGCGTGAGCATTCCTTTCGATGGTGACGAAACCATGTTCCAACTTTGCAAGGATCAGATACGAGATTACAAAATGGAAATGGAGCGTTATTTCGAGTGCCTGCGGATGGAGTCCGACGATGCTGCCGATGAGTACAAATCGACCGTGCGATCGTTTAACTGCAACACCCAGGGCACATACTGCTGAACAATTTCTAGGCGGCAGAGAATGGTTACGGTTGGGCTTAGTTATCAGAAACTGGACATCGTGGATAGCGAACACCAGGAATCATCTATTGAGCACAGGGCCTTGGCTGCGGCCGAGGTCGCCGACCTCGTCGGGGTCGTAGACCTTGAATTTTTTCTTTGCAGGCCGTCCCTGCGCACTCGGCTCCACCCTGTCGCCAGTGTTGCCGAGAAAATCAAAAGGATCATTTGGATTATGGGACGATTTAGACGCATAAGTCGGCTCAGCTTCCGCCCCGCACATTATATCGTTAAATGAGTTGTGCGGGCTCCTGGCTTCAGCATCCGCCAGGCAACTTTCCACACTCTCCGCTCTGGCTTTTTCAATTTCTGCCGCCAGCACTCGCATGGCGGCATCGCAAGCCCTTGCGTTGCGGCCAGTCGCTAAGCATCGGTCATAAGCAAGGCTGTGTCGCTCCGGCGGATCGGCTAGTTTGGATGCCCAGGAAATGAAGAACAAGGCAACGGAACTGGCTACAGCGCCCGTCGCCACACCGGCAACAAACGTTGTGCGATCGAACATTTCAGCGATCCCTTGCGATTTTTGATAACCGGGATTGATGCAACCTTTCTCCAATTTGCTGCTTTTGACAAGGCGGCGGTAATTCGGAAACCCCGTCGGAGCGCAGAACAGCGGACGGCTGCGGCTGTCGTGGCGGGCCCGGCTATCGTGGTCCGAACGGGCGAAGTGTCGGCTGGTCGGACATAGGCCGAACGTGCGGAGAGCGGCACGTGTTCTCGACATGGAGGGGTGGCGCAGTGGTTGCGCTAATCGAAGCATCAGAGAGTATGCCGAGCGCACGCTCCTCACGCTGAGGAGCCTGGGAAGGCCACCACAGGTAGAGAGGGGAAAACCAGCGCTTTTAGCGACGGTGGATAAACTCTCGGACGTTTCTGCAAATCATCAAAAGGTCCCCTCTTTGATGAGCGCATAAATTCGGTCCTCGTTCTGTCGATAAAGGCACATAGCGCCGTCCCGCGTTGAGGCAAAATCAAGCGCACCTGTGAGCACTTCATCACATTTAGAATTCCGTTCATGAATCCATTTGCGTTGGTCGGCACGTAGTCTGGCTTTCTTTTCAGGGCTGGCGACACTCAGGGCCGTATCATAGACCCTTCCAAGAATGCTGTCGCTGAGCATTAACTCCCGATCCAGACAGAACACTTTCTCAATGCGTATCACTGCGTTAGAACAATCGAAGCTGGGCCCAAATGGTCGCGGGGCAGCAGAGGTCCTCGATGTATAGATCACACCATCAACGCAAGCCTTCTTGCCATAGATCGGTTTCGGATCACTGGAGCCTCGATAATAACCAAAGCACCTAGCCGAGATTTCCGACATCCACTTCATTTCACCGGGACCATAGAGGTCAGAAAAATGTGCAATGGTCCCGTAGGGAAAGCCGTTGGAAACAGCAAAATTGGCTATTTCTTCATTGCAGAGCTCATCTCGAGCCCCCGCCGTCGAGCAAGAATGAATTCCGAGCAAAGACCCAGGTGTAAGGATCGAATACTCCCCAGCAGGGAAGAGAATTTGCGCGCACGCTGAAGCACATTCACGGACCACGACGACGGAGTAAGATCTCTTTTTTATCATCCATGCGAGTTCTTTGGCAGCCTCGACCTCGCCACCTAAGCTTGTCACCACCAGTATGCGAGCCTCCGGCGACGGGAGGGAATTTACCACCCTCTCAAAGCGCGCCGCATCTCCGGCTTCGATAACGCCTTCAGCTATTACTTCGTTGGTCTTGCCATCTACGGGCGAGGGCTGCATCCGGAAAACCATGCCCTGAGCCACCTCCATCACAGCGATAAGGAAAATCGTGACCAAACACAGCCGGGTTAGCAGCAACATTAGAGGTCCCTAACTGTTAGCAAGGCCCCGTCGAGCGATTGGAAACCGGGATTCGCCGGATAGGCCCCCGTTCGGATGCCATCCTCCGCCTGTTTGGAGCCTCTGACAATGCCGTGCCGTAGACGGCGTTGGCCGCGAAGGGGCCCATTTGGGTAATTTCTGACCCTTCCCGCCGTGACGACGGCGGGGCGTCTGCGCAGCGTCGCCCAGAGCCGCCGACTGGCTGAGGCACGATGCGACCGGCGCGCTACGCGCCAGGAAGTGCCGCCGTTGCGGAAGCCATCTGCTCTCGCGGGTGCGCCGCGCCTCAGCCTCTTAAATCGAGCTGAGTCGCCCGGAAAGAGGCATCGCCCCCGAAGGCGCGTCGCGGAGCCTCTCCTTCCTCCTTTCCGGCGACTTCACCCCCGCACGAATTTCGTGCTCGTCTCGAACGAAGGGGCGGGGTGAGAGGGTGCAGCAAAAACTGGGCAAGGTGAGGGAGGCCGTTTTGTTACAATCCGTTAGCCGCCTCGACAAGCTGGGCGCTGAGAGCGCAGCCTGCACGAAGTTGCTGATGCTCAAGAGAACAGCCTACGCCACAGCACGCCGCAGGCTGTCGCTTTTATCTGGCAATCCGGTGCGCGGACAGGTCGCGGCTACTTTGCCCCGTCCAAATTCCCGAAATGCCGCGCCAAAGCGCGAAACGGCGCGCATGCCGAATTCGGCTCAACGGGCCGATGGGGAGGGGAAAGCCCGCCGTCCGCCCCGCATGGAATCGGCGGCTCCGAGGTCGATCGGCACGCGAGTGGAGTGTAGCCGGTTGACAGAAACTCTGCGCGTAGTTTGCAGGGGAAATGCAAATAGAACGCCATTCGAGTGAAAGAGATTTGTGGTCGCGGCGCTGCGACCGAGCGTTCGCCGTGGGGAGAGCGGACGGAATCTTTGCGCGCCCCCGAGTGAAGAGCTGCGGCTCAGCGGCGGGAGGAATTCACCAAGGTGAAGCTCTTCTAGGTCGCGGAGACGGGTCATCAACGAGCAAAATTCTTCGGGCGGCGGAGGGCTCCGTGCCGCGCCTTCTCATTCACCGAGCGCGTTTAGGATTGTCCGGGCGGAGGGGCCGACTCGGCCTAAGGTCAAATGCCGCGGGGCGCGGTTGGGGCAATTCGCTTTATCGAGCGAGGCCGCGAGCATAGCCCAAAAGTCAAAGCGGGGTAGCTATCCGGTAGCTAGCTCATGACGGCGAAGCTTCCGCGCCTCTCTATCCTGCTGATTTTATTGGTGGAGCCAGACGGAATCGAACCGACGACCTCTTCAATGCCATTGAAGCGCTCTCCCAACTGAGCTATGGCCCCACTTTGTCGCCGGCTTGGGATTTCCGGCCTTCGTCGCGACAGCCGTCGCGGCGAAGGCGCTCTATAATGGAGCGAGCCCGGCCCGGCAAGGGCCGTATTTCGACGGCGGCGTTCTTCGTTTCTCGCGTGGGACTTTTCGCAAGAAGGCGCGGGTCTCCCGTCCCGGTCGCGGTCTGGCGCGGGGCGCCGCAAAAGTGTTAAGGAGCGCCTTTCGCCGGGGACGCTAGAGCGAATTCCGTGAAAGTCGACAGGCTTCTGCGATGAGAATTCGCTTCAACGATCTGAGCAGCCGCGATTTCTGATCGCTCGAACGGATTTTCGTTCTGGCGGAAAGCGCGTTAGCTCATCCAAGCGCCTTGGGGACGTGATTCGCCGGCGCCGCGCGCCGGGAGCGAGGGCCGAAACGAAGTGACCAAACACAAGAGCCTTTCCGATTATGCGGCCAGACGCTTCCGCTTTGCAGGCAATGCCTTACTGGAGTTCTGGGACCCATTTTTCGCGCAGATCGACAAGCTGAAGACCGAGCTCGAGAACTCCGGAACGCATTTCGTCAGTTTCGCCAACTACGACTATCTCGGCCTCGCCAAGCACCCGGAGATCGTCGCTGAAGCGAAGCGCGAGCTCGACCGCTTGGGCGTCGGGGCGCTGGCGTCCCGCCTCGTCGGGGGCGAGCGCTCCACGCACAAGCCCTTCGAGGCGGAGATCGCCAAGTTCCTCGGGTTCGAAAGCGCTCTCACCCTCGTCTCGGGCTATCTTGCCAATGTGACGACGATTGCCTGGCTCATGGGCAAGCGGGACGCGATCTTCATCGACGAACTCGCCCACAACAGCATCCTCGCGGGAACCGACGCCTCCGTCGCGAATGTCATTAAATTCCGACACAACGACCTCGACCATCTCGACCATCTTCTGGCCCGGCATCGCGAGGAATATCGTCACATTCTGGTCGTCGTCGAAGGTCTCTACAGCATGGACGGCGACGTTTGCGATCTGCCGCGGCTCGTCGAGATGCGCGACAAGCATCAGTTTTGGCTGATGCTCGACGAGGCGCATTGCCTCGGCGTATTGGGCGAAACCGGACGCGGGCTTCCGGAAATGGCGGGCGTCGATCCGGAGCGAATCGACCTCCTGGTCGGCACCATGTCGAAGACGCTCGCTTCCTGCGGCGGCTATGTCTGCGGCAGGAAGAAAGTCATCGACTGGTTCCGCTACACGCTCCCGGGCTTCGTCTATAGCGTCGGGCTTTCGCCGGTGATCCTGGCTTCCGCCCGCACCGCGCTGCGGCTGATGCAGGAGGAGAGCTGGCGCATCGGCCGCCTCGCCGAAAATGCGACCTTCTTCCGCGATTACGCGAATGAAGCGGGGCTTTCGACCGGTCATGCGATCGGCCGCGGCGTCGTGCCGATCCTTTTCCAGGACGACGTCGACACGATGTGGGCCTCGCAACGGCTCCTGGACAAAGGCTTTTATGTGCCCCCGATCGTGCAGATCGGCGTGCCGAAGGACCAGCCGCGACTTCGATTTTTCATCTCCGCCAACCATACGCGCGACGAGATCAAAGACGTGATCGATTGCTTGCGCGACATGCCGCCGGCGTCGCAGGAAGCGCGTCAGATGGTCGCGACCGCCATGGCCGGCGCCTAAAACGCCGTCGGTGAGCACGCAGCGCGACTTTGAGATCGCGCTGCGTCGTTATGCCGCTGACGGCCACGTCCTGAACACAGGTAGGTTTTTTCCATGACGCAGACGAGAATCAGCGAGCCCAGCACCATTGCTCCCACGCCGGACGTCGAGATCGTCGCGGCGAAGGGCCTCGCGCATTTTTTGGCATACAATAAGCTGCCAAGACTTCTCTATCGGGGCATGGAGGGCTTTGCGCCACCGCTCGACGTCGAGCGGTGGACGCTGCATGGCCATAAGCTCAATCCGCATTTCAAGCTGGTCGAAGCGCAGGAGTTTTTGGCGCGACGCGACGGCCGCTGGGTCGGACGCATATTGGCTCAGGTCTACAAGCCGGAGTTTGCGCCCGTCGAGGCTTCGCGTTTTCAGTTCGGCTCCCTTGATGCGGAAGACGATCTCGAAACCGTGCGCGCACTGACGAGCGCCGCGGAAGCCTGGCTCAAGGCGAGCGGCGCGATGGTGATTTACGGACCCTTCTCGCCCTCGATCAATGGCGAGATGGGCCTTCTGGTCGACGGTTTTGACGAGCGCCCCGTGTTTCTGACGCCCTGGCACCCTCCCTATTTGAGCCGTCACCTGGAGGCGCTGGGCTACGCCAAGGCGCGCGACGTCTATTCCTACCGGATCGAGAACACACCCGGCGCGTCCGATGTCGCCGCGCGTATGGCGGGTCGGCCCGAGTGGAAGAATCGTCTGAAGACTCGCCAGATCGATTTCTCGCGCCTCAAGAAGGGCGAGACGCAGCTGATGACCGACCTCTTCAACGACGCCTGGCGCAACAACTGGGGCTATGTTCCCTTCACGCTGGAAGAGTTCAATTCGATCGCCGACGCGCTGGGATTCGTCACGCCGCCGGAGCTGACGATGGTTGTCGAGCTCGACAATAAGCCCGTGGCCTTCGCGGTGGCGCTGCCCAATCTCTTCGAGATCATTGACGATCTCGATGGCCGTTTGCTGCCGACGGGCATCGCCAAGGTGATCTCGCGGCTGCGCAACCACCGCTATGAGAGCGCCAAGCTGCTGCTGCTCGGAATGAGCAAGGAGCTGCAGGGCAGCGCGACCGGCGGCGCTATCTTGATGACGATGGTCGAGGAAATCCGCCGCCGCGGCCGTGGACAGCCCGTCGCCGAGATCGAGGCGGGTTGGGTGCTTGAAAACAATCTCGCGATGCGCAAGCCGATCGAGCTCTTTGGCGGCAAGATCACCAAGACGCATCGCATCTATGAGAAGCGTCTATAGACGCAACAGCTCAGGAGCCGGAGGCGCATGACTCTCTCTCTCACCAGCGCAGGCGCCGACCGCTCGCACATTGAGCGGCGCAATGCGATCCTCGCCAAATATCCGCAGGTGCGCGAGCTCTTCGGCACGGACATTCTCACTTTCAAGATCACGGTGGGCCTCTTTGTCCTGCAGCTCGCGATCGCCGCTATGCTCGGCTATCTCGGCCTCGCCTATTGGCCGCTGACGCTGCTCCTAGCCTATTGCGTCGGCGCCTTCGCCAATCACGCGAATTTCGTGATCATCCACGACTCGATCCACAACTGCGTGTTCAAGAACAACCTGCTGAACAAGCTCAACGCGTTGCTCGCCGATCTCTCCAACGGCTTTCCGACGGCGATGGGCTTCCGCTGCTATCACATCAAGCATCATTCGCATCTTTCCGCCTACGACTATGACGCCGACGTGCCGAGCCATTGGGAGGTCGAATGGGTCGGCGACAGCTCTTGGCGCAAGGCGGTCTGGCTGTTCTTCTTTCCGGCGATCCAGCTTATGCGGCTCTCGCGCCTCAAGGGCACGGTGCCGATCATGGGACAATGGACCTATATCAACATCGCGGTGATCGTGGTCTTCGACCTCCTCGTGCTGTGGGCCTTTGGGCCGAACGCGCTGCTCTACTTCTTTCTCTCCTTCTGGTTTTCTGTCGGCGGCCTGCATTTCCTCAGCGCGCGCTGGGTTCAGGAACATTTCGCCTTCGCGCCCGATCAGGGGACCTTCGACTATTACGGCCCCTTGAACACGCTGGCGCTCAACATCGGCTATCACAACGAGCATCACGACTTCCATGAGATCCCGTGGACCCGGCTGCCGCAGCTCAAGGCGATGGCGCCCGATTTCTACGACGATCTCGCCTGCCATCGTTCCTGGATCGCGCTGCTCGTCACCTTCATCTTCGATCCGCGATACTCGCTGCGAACCCGTTCTCAGAACGTCGAAGCGGGAAATCTTGCATCCCAACCGGCGGAGTAAACTCATGGCCGTCGATAACGCCACGCGCCGCGAGGATCCGCTCGCCGCCTCGCCACGCATCTTCGAGAGCGACCTGCTCGACAAGCTTTCGCGCGTGCACCATCTGACCCCGGTGATCGTCTACGGTCCCATCATCCTGGGGCTCCTCATCTATTCGGCGACACAGCTGAGCGTCGTGCTGATCGTGGCCGGACTCCTGATTGGCTATCTGCTCTGGACCTTGACCGAATATTTCGGTCATCGCTTCCTCTTCCACCCGGTGTACCCTTTGCCCTTCGGGCTTGGGCCGCGCTTCCAGTTCCTCATCCACGGCGTGCATCATATCTACCCGAACGATCCGCTTCGTCTCGTGATGCCGCCGCTTCTCTCGGGCCCGATCATGTTGATAGCGCTCGGTGTGGGGCGCCTGCTGTTTGGCGGAACCTTCTGCTGGCCGGCGCTCGCGGGCTTCATGACAGGCTACGTGATTTATGACTGCGTGCATTATTGGACGCACCACGGACAGCCGAAATCGCGTCTGGGCCATCTCGTTCGGCGTCTGCACATGCTGCATCACTTCCGCGACGCGACGCGGGGGTTCGGCGTGCACGCCATCTGGTGGGACTATGTCTTCGCCACGGCCTACCGCCGGGACGATACGCCGGGTAAAACCGCAGTGTGACAGGGTGACAGCGAGTCAGAGCATGCCCTTATCGGAAAACCGCTTCGCACTTTTCCGGGACATGCTCTAGACCGGCTCGTGACGCAGGAATTCCCAAATCTCTTGCGGCGCCGCGTCCCAGCACCAGAAGCTGTAAGCGCCGCAGCCCGTCTTGTGCACGAGGCGCAGAAATTTTCTTGTCGCGGCGAGAGAGACGGCAGGATCCTTTAGCCGCACGTCGGCTCCGGTCGTAATATTGCCGGTCGGCTTGTAGCGGCGCTTGATCGCCTCCTTGCCGATGAGCGCCTCGTAATCCCTCAGCGATTTTCTGAAACGCCGGGCGACGGCCGTCGAGCGATAATAGACCTGCGGCGTAACGTCCTCCACGATCTCCAGCACCGTCCCGAGGGGCGCGTCGGGATGGAGCGAAGGCTGGTCATGGGTCGATAGCGCGATCCCGCGGCCTTGGCCCGCGAGACCTTCGGCGAGGCGTGCGGCATAAATCTCCGCCTCGCGCGGACCGCCCTGGAAGCGCGGATTATCCGGGGTTTTTTCCAGATCGAGCAGGAGCCCGTCGAGTTCATGGCGCTCGACCCACTCGAGCGCGAGATCGGCCTCCCGGCGAGCCGCGTCCGGGGTGGCGCAGAAGGAGACATGCCAGCCCCAAAGCTCGACGCCTGCGTCCTTGAGCGCTCCCCGCAACCCCGACAGTTCTGGGGCGGTGAGATTGGGGTCCATCCCCTCGCCGCGCCCGATTCGGATCCACAGCGCGGAAAAGCGAGAGGCCATCGCCCGTTCCAGGAAAAGCCCCGGCCCGATAGGCTGAAGCACATTGGCGAGGCTGACGATGAAGATATTGCGGCCGTGAATTCGCTTCATGAGGGAGCCGGATGGCCTTTTTGACGAAACCGCGCGAGACAACGGAGTCTAAGCGGAGACCTGTTGAGGAGCCAGGGAATTTGGGCCCGGAATTGATCCCGATCCTCGCCGCCTGCGGCGCGGGCGCCTCTTCTGGAGGCGAAACGCGGCTCGGCCATTGGATTTTCGTCTCGATCTCAGTATACCGCTTGCGGGCCGCCGTGATGCGGACGGGAAGCCAAAAGCCTTTGGGGACGGAATATGAGCACCTTCGACAAGCGGGAGGACACCTTCGAGAAATCCTTCGTACACGAGGAGGAGCTGCATTTTCGCGCCGAAGCTCGCCGCAACAAGCTCCTGGGCCTCTGGGCGGCGGAAAAGCTCGGCAAGACGCCGGAGCAGGCGCGCGTCTACGCCAATGAGCTTGTCGCCGCGGAGACCGCGGCCAACGCCAGCCAGATCGTGCTCGAGCGCGTGGTCAAGGATTTTCAGGGGGCCGGCGTCGACCAGTCGGAGCATCAGGTGCGTCGCGTGATGGACGAGCTGCTCGCGACCGCGACGGCCGAGATCAAAGCCGGCAAGTAGCTGTGGGAGCCGCGGGCGATGGCGCAGCCACTATGAGCCATGGTCGCGATTAGGAAGCACGACGTCGAAAGATTTGTCGCGGCCCCGCCAGACAATCTGTTCCTGTTCCTGTTGCACGGCGCGGACTCCGGACTGGTCCGGGAAAGCGCCCTGAAGCTCGTCGGCCGCCGCGTCGATGATCGTCACGATCCCTTTCAATTTGTGGAGCTGTCGGGGGACTCGGTCGCAGCCGATCCGCTGAAGCTCGTCGACGAAGCCAACACGGCGCCCCTCTTTGGCGGCAGACGAGCTCTTCTGGTCGAGGTGGGCGCGAAATCTTTCGTGGACGCCATCGAGATGCTGCTGCGCGCCCCGCCCATCGATTGCAGCGTGATCGTCACTGCTGGCGCGCTGCGCAAGGACGCCCCTCTGCGCAAACTGGTGGAAGGCTCTAAACTCGGCGCCGCGATCGACTGCGCGCCCGATAGCGACGCCGATGTGGCCGCGCTGATCGAAAAGAGTCTGGCCGAAGCCTCTCTCGCCGCTGCGCCCGAAGCGCGCGCGCTCCTGCAGGCCGCGCTCGGCGAAGACCGGCTGATGAGCCGCGCGGAGCTGCAAAAGCTTGTCCTCTATATGGACGGGCGAGAGCGCATCGAGGCGACCGACGTCGCCGATATCGTCGCCCATGCGTCCTCGATCGCAACGGACGCTGCGACGCTCGAGGCCTTCTCCGGCGACATGCGCGCCGCGGGGGCCGAGCTCGACGACGCGCTGACGAAGGGCGCCGACGCCACGCAGCTCATTTCCGGCGCCTTGCGCTACGCGCTTTCCCTGCATCGTGGACGGGTCGCTGGCGGCGTCATGGCGGTGAAGCGGGGCGGCTTCTTCTCGGTCCCCGACCGGATCATCGATGCGCACCTCAAGCGCTGGAGCCTCGAGCGTCTTCTGGAGACCATCGAGCGGCTGCGAGCGGCTCAGACGCGGGCGCGGGCCCATGCCGATCTCGCCCCAGTCGAGGCTGCGCGCGCATTCATGAACGTCGCAAGAGCGGCGTCGAGGGCGTGAATTGACTTAAGGCAAAGTTCACGCCATGCCGCAGCCGCAATCGAACCCTATATGCTCATGTCGGGGGCGCACTTCGCGCAAGCGAATCAACTTGGACTGACGCAATTGACTTCGCTCAATGAACGCATCGCGGAATTCGTCGTGGATCGGATGCCCGACGACGAAGCAACCGTCGAGCTGCTCTGCATCGATCACAACGGAACCTATCTGTTGCCGTTTCTCTGCCGGCGAATTTCAGGGGACTGGATCAACTCGCGCACGGGGGACAGAATCCTCGCCGACGTCGCTGGCTGGCGACCCAGCGAGCGCTGAGATGAAGCGCGGGCTCGTGCTCGAACGAATAACGTTCGAGCGCTGAGAACTCGCAGAATTCGCTCTAAGTGAACGTTTTGGAGAGGAAGGACGCCAGACGAGGGTCTCGTGGCGCGGATCGAGATCAAGCGCGCCTATGAGGCGCCCGATCCCAAGGATGGAATTGAGTCTTGGTCGATCGGCTATGGGCGCGCGGCCTGAGCCGGCGTTCGGCGAAGATCGACGCTTGGGCTAAAGACGTCGCGCCGAGCGCCGAGCTGCGCCGCTGGTTCAATCACGATCCATCAAGATGGCGCGAATTCCGCCGACGATATCTTGAAGAACTCGCCGACGGCGGCGCTCTCGCCGAGCTTCAAAAGGCGCTCGGGACCGTCCCAAAAGCGACCCTGCTCTTCGCCGCAAGGGACGTCGCCCATAACAATGCCGTCGTCCTTCGGGATGAACTCTCCCGGTAGATCGCCCTACGGAAAGTTTTTCATCCTCGGCGTCAGGGCGCGAAGGCTTCGTCCAGCAGCGCCCTGAGTTGCGCCAAATGCCGCGCCATCGTACCGGCGGCCGTGGAGGCCGAGGCCGGACGGCCTGCATAGCGCGCGCGCTTGGATTTTCCCCCGGCCTGGCCCAGCGCCCATTCGAGATAAGGTTCGACATAGGTCCAGGCGCCCATGTTCCTGGGCTCTTCCTGGCACCAGACGAGTTCCGCCCCGCGCATGTGCGAGAGCCTAAACGCGAGCTGCCTCAGCGGCAGCGGGTAGAGCTGTTCGACGCGGAGAATATAGACGTCGTCTGCGCCACGCTTCTCGCGCTCTTCTATGAGATCGTAATAGATCTTGCCGGAGCAAAGCACGACCCGGCGGATATCCTCCGGCGCGCGCAAGGTCAGGGCGCCAGGGCGCGCGATCTCCGCCTCGTCGGGAAGCAGCCGGTGGAACGTTGAGTCGGGGCCTAGGTCCTCGATGTTCGAGACGCAGCGCTTGTGCCGCAGGAGCGACTTCGGCGCCATCAGGATCAGCGGCTTGCGGATGTTGCGATTGAGCTGACGGCGCAGAATGTGGAAGTAGTTCGCTGGCGTCGAGCAGTTGGCGACCTGGATGTTGTCCTCGGCGGCGAGCTGCAGATAGCGCTCGAGGCGTGCCGAGGAATGCTCTGGACCTTGGCCTTCGTATCCATGCGGAAGCAGGCAGACCAAGCCCGACATGCGCAGCCACTTGCGCTCGCCAGCGGAGAGGAATTGATCGAAAATCACCTGCGCGCCATTGGCGAAGTCGCCGAATTGCGCCTCCCAGAGCACGAGCGATCGCGGATCGGCGAGAGAATAGCCGTATTCGAAACCGAGAACCGCCTCTTCCGAGAGCATCGAATTGATGACCTCGAATTCTCCTTGGCCATCTCCGACATGGTCAAGCGGGACGTAACGGCTCTCGTTCTCCTGGTCGATGAGCACAGAGTGCCGTTGGGAGAAGGTGCCGCGCTCGCTGTCTTGCCCCGAGAGCCGAACGCGGTGGCCCTCCAACAACAGTGAGCCGAAAGCCAAGGCTTCCGCCGTCGCCCAATCGATCCCGGCGCCGTTTTCGATCGCGGCGCGTCTCGCATCCAAAAAGCGCTGAACGGTCTTGTGGACGTTGAAGTTCGGCGGAACGACGGTGATGCGGCGACCGATATCTCGTAGCGTTTCGATCGGAACGCCAGTTCTGCCGCGCCGTTCGTCGTCCGAGGACTGATAGCCGGGCTTCATGCCCGACCAATAGCCATCGAGCCAGTCGGCTTTGTTCGGGCGGAAGGTTTGTGAGGCCTCGAGCGCCGCATCGAGCGTCGCGCGCCACTCGGCCTTTGCCGTCTCCAGATCCGCCGGCGACACATGGCCTTCAGCGACGAGCTTCTCGCTGTAGATCTCGAGCGTCGTCTTATGCGCCCGGATCTTTTTATACATCAGCGGCTGGGTGAAGGCGGGCTCGTCGCCTTCATTGTGACCGAAACGCCGATAGCACCACATGTCGATCACGACGGGCTTCTGGAACTGCTGTCGGAATTCGATCGCGACGCGCGCCGCGAAGACGACCGCTTCCGGATCGTCGCCGTTCACATGGAAAATCGGCGCTTCGACCATTTTCGCGAGGTCGGAAGGATAGGGCGAGGAGCGCGAGTATCGCGGATAAGTGGTGAAGCCGATCTGATTGTTGATGATGAAATGGAGCGAGCCTCCGGTGCGGTGTCCCTTCAGCCCCGAGAGACCGAAGCACTCCGCGACGACACCCTGTCCCGCAAACGCCGCGTCGCCGTGGATCAACAGCGGCATCACGGCCCTTCGATCGTCGTCAGGGCAACCATGCTGGTCCTGCTTCGCGCGCACCTTACCGAGCACGACCGGATCGACGATCTCGAGATGGGAAGGGTTCGCCGTCAACGACAGATGCACCTTGTTGCCGTCGAACTCGCGGTCGGAGGAGGCGCCGAGATGATATTTCACGTCGCCCGAGCCCTCGACCTCGTCGGGGAGGGAGGAGCCGCCCTTGAATTCATGGAAGAGGGCGCGATGCGGCTTGGCCATGACCTGGCAGAGCACGTTCAGTCGCCCGCGATGCGCCATGCCGAGCACGATCTCCTGCACGCCGAGCGCGCCGCCCCGCTTGATGATCTGCTCCAGCGCGGGCACGATCGACTCTCCGCCGTCGAGGCCGAAGCGCTTGGTGCCCGTATATTTCAGGTCGAGAAACTTCTCGAAGCCCTCGGCCTCGATGAGCTTGTTCAAAATCGCGCGCTTGCCCTGGGGCGTGAAGGTGATCTCCTTCTTCGGGCCTTCGATGCGCGCCTGCAGCCAGGACTTCTCGGCAGGGTTCAGAACATGCATGAACTCGAAGCCGATGGAGCCGCAGTATGTGCGGCGCAGGATCGACACGATTTCGAAAAGGGTCGCGTGTTGAAGGCCCAGCACGCCGTCGATGAAGATCTTGCGGTCGAAGTCCTCGTCGGTGAAGCCATAGGTCGCGGGATGCAGCTCCCCGTGGTCGCTGCGCTGCTCGAGGCCGAGCGGGTCGAGGTTCGCGTGCAGATGGCCGCGGGCGCGGTAGGCGCGAATCATCATGAGCGCGCGAATGCTGTCGCGCGTCGCCTGTCGCAGCGCCTCGCTCTCGGGCGGTCGGGATGGTCTAGCCGCAGCCGGCGCGGCTCTGGGCGCTTCCCAGGCGCCGTCGAAGCCCGAGATCAGCTCGTCCTTTTCCTGAAGCAGGTCCCGGCTGGCCCACGACGCGCCTCCTGCTGGGGCGCTCCCACGGCCTGGAGCGACGCCCATCTGGGAGAAGAATGTTCGCCAGTCGGGGCTGACGGAGGCGGGATCGGCCTCGAAGTCTGCGAGCAGTTGCTCGAGATAGGCCGCGTCGCCGCCGTTCAGAAAAGAGCTCGTCTCGAGTTCCCCGGCGCCTGCCGTGTGGCGAAACACAGTCGCTCTATCGCCTTCCGTCGCTTCGGGACGCATCATCTCGCCGTTCTTCTCCTCGGGACCGGTTGGCTCGCGTCAGCGCGCCTTGGCCTGCCCTCAGCCATCCCCCTGCGAATAGAGGACGCATCCTTCCCCATGTAAAGGCTGAAAAACTGACAACTTCAAGTCAATGACAACGTCTCGCGCGCCGACCCGACGGCCGTCCGGGCGCTCGCTCAGCCAAAAACCAATGCCATGACAGGGGATGTGGGGGGCATTCCGGCAACTGAAGCTGCCGGAATCGCGTCAGGCGGGGAGACGCACATTCGCTCCGCCGCCGGGGGGACGCCTAATCTTGCGCCAGAGGTCGAGAGGCGCTCAGCTTTTGAGCGCCTCGACCAGTGTCTTGCCGAGCCGCGCCGGCGAAGGCGAGATGCGGATGCCCGCCGCCTCCATCGCGGCGATCTTGCTCTCGGCGTCCCCCTTGCCGCCCGAGACGATGGCCCCAGCATGACCCATGCGGCGGCCGGGAGGGGCCGTGCGTCCGGCGATGAAGCCGGCGATCGGCTTCTTGCGGCCGCGCTTGGCCTCGTCGATCAGGAACTGGGCCGCGTCCTCCTCGGCCGAGCCGCCGATCTCGCCGATCATGATGATGGACTTCGTGGCGGGGTCGGCCAGGAACAGCTCCAAAATGTCGATGAAGTCCGTGCCCTTCACGGGATCGCCGCCGATGCCGACGGCGCTGGTCTGGCCGAGCCCTTCGGCCGTCGTCTGGAAGACCGCCTCATAGGTGAGCGTTCCCGAGCGCGAGACGACGCCGACCGTCCCCTTGCTGAAAATGTTGCCCGGCATGATGCCGATCTTCGACTCGCCGGCGGTGACCACGCCGGGGCAGTTCGGGCCGATGAGCCGGGACTTGGAGCCCGTGAGCGCGCGCTTGACGCGGATCATGTCGTGGACCGGCACGCCTTCGGTGATGGCGACGATGAGCGGGATCTCGGCGTCGATCGCCTCGCAGATCGCATCGGCGGCGCCCGGCGGGGGCACATACACGACCGAGGCGTCGGCGCCGGTCTTGGCCCGCGCCTCCGCGACCGTGTCGAAGACCGGCAAATTCAGATGCGTCGTGCCGCCTTTGCCGGGCGAAACGCCGCCGACCAGCTTGGTCCCATAGGCGATCGCCTGCTCGGAATGGAAGGTGCCGGTCTTGCCGGTGAAGCCTTGAGTAATGAGCTTGGTGTTCTTGTCGATCAGCACTGACATGCGGAATTCGTCCTCGGGGCGGCGGCAAAGGAAGGCGGCCTAAACCGGCCGCCGTTTCGCGCTTTGATGAAGTTTTGCGATCGCTCGCCGTCGGGATCGCAGATGCGCGGGCAACCTATTTGGGAAGACGGCGCGTGGCAAGGCCGGAGGGCAGCGACAATACGTCTCTTCTCGCTCCCGACGGCCGAAGCATTTCGCTGGAGGCGCAGGCCGCGGGATCGGCGCAGTTCATGAAGCGCGAGGCTTCCGCACATTATCGAGCGACTTATCCGGCTATTTGGGCGAACTAACGGAAAAGCTCTCGCCCATGAGCCTCTCCTCATAAGCGATCGACCATTCGATGATGCGCGTCCAGAGTTCGGTCGAGAGTTCCCGCGAGAGCCCGTCGCGCTTCGCCGCCTCAAGCACTTGGGCGAGCACCTCATTGACGCGTTCCGGCACGCGCGCCGGCATTTTCAGGAGCGGCTTGACGCGCGCGGCGCGCTCGATCTGCCGCTGGCGCTTCGCCAAAAGCGCGACGATTTCCGCGTCGAGCGCGTCGATTTGCCTGCGAACCTCCACCATCTCGTCCTGCGGCGAAAGCGTCCCGTCGCCCGACCGTCCGCTCATCGCGCCCACCAGGCCTCGGGCAACTCGATCTTCGGCGCCGCCTGCTCCATCGTCGAAGCCAGCGCGAAAAGCGTCTCCTCGTCGAAAGGCTTGCCGATCAATTGCAGGGCGAGCGGCAGACCATTCGCGGAAAGCCCCGCCGGCAGGGCGAGGCCGGGGAGCCCCGCCATGTTCACGGTGACTGTGAAGACATCGTTCAGATACATCTCGACCGGATCGGCCTTGCCCTTCTCGCCGAAGGCGAAGGCCGGCGAGGGCGTCGCGGGCGTCAGCACCGCGTCGACGCCCGCCTCGAAGGCGAGATCGAAGTCGCGCTTGATCAGCGTGCGGATTTTTTGCGCGCGCACGTAATAGGCGTCGTAATAGCCCGCCGAGAGCACATAGGTGCCAATCATCACGCGCCGGCGCACCTCGGGGCCGAAGCCCCTGGCGCGTGTGTTCTCGTACATCTCGGTCACGTCGCGGCCTTTTTCGCGCAGGCCATAGCGCACGCCGTCATAGCGCGCGAGATTGGACGAAGCCTCGGCCGGCGCGAGGATGTAATAGGCGGGGAGCGCGTAGCGCGTATGCGGCAGCGAAATTTCGACGATCTCGGCGCCGGCGTCTTTGAGCCATTGCGCGCCCTGGTCCCAGAGCGCGGCGATTTCGCCGGAGAGACCCTCGAGTCGATATTCCTTGGGAATGCCGATGCGGCGGCCTTTTACCGAAGCGCCGACGGCGGCCTCATAGTCCGGCACCGGCGCATCGACGCTCGTCGTGTCCTTGGGATCGTGGCCCGCCATGGAGGCGAGCAGGATCGCCGCGTCGCGCACCGTGCGAGCGATCGGGCCAGCCTGATCGAGCGAGGAGGCGAAGGCGACGATGCCCCAGCGCGAGCAGCGACCGTACGTCGGCTTGATGCCGACCGTGCCGGTGAAGGCAGCGGGCTGACGGATCGAGCCGCCCGTGTCGGTCGCGGTCGCGCCGAGGCAGAGTCTTGCCGCCACGGCGGCCGAGGAGCCGCCCGACGAGCCGCCGGGCACGATGCTCGCCTCGTCGAAACCGCCGTTCTTGCGCCGCCGCCAGGGCGAGACGACGGGGCCGAAGGCGCTCGTCTCGTTCGACGAGCCCATCGCGAATTCGTCGAGATTGAGCTTGCCGAGCATGAGCGCGCCGTCGCGCAGGAGGTTGGCGCTGACCGTCAACTCATAGGTCGGGGTGAAATCGCCGAGAATGCGGCTCGCCGCCGTCGTGCGCACGTCTTTCGTGCAATAGAGATCCTTGATCCCCAGCGGCAGACCTTCGAGCGGGCGGGCCTCGCCCTTCGCCAGTCGCGCATCGCTCTCCTTCGCCTGCGCAAGCGCCCGTTCCGGCGTCTTGGTGATGAAGCAATTGAGCAGATCGGCGCGCTCGATCGCGTCGACATGCGCCTTCGCAAGCTCGGTCGCGGAGAGGCGTTTGGCGCGCAGGGCGTCGCGCGCTTCACTCAAGGAAAGATGCGTTGGATCCGACATGTAGTGATTCCGATCGCGGCGCTAGCGCGCCTTCCGTTCGAACGATAAGAAGTCGCGCCAGATCATGAAAGCGGAGCGCCGCTTGTCATTCGACGACCTTGGGCACGACGAAAAATTGATCCTCGCGCTCCGGCGCGTTGACGAGGATCTCCGAGGCCTTGCCGCCGTCCGTCACGATGTCCGCGCGCTTCTTCATCTTCATGGGCAGCACGGAGGTCAGCGGCTCGACTCCCGAGACGTCAACGGAACTCAGCTCTTCGACGAAAGCAAGAATGGCGGACAGTTCTCGGCCAAGCCGCTCCACCTCGGCCTCCTCGACCTTGATGCGGGCGAGATGCGCAATGCGATGGACGAGCGCCGGGTCGACCGTCATGAGAGGGCTCCGCTCTGGGGTTATCCGGGCGCTATAGCATCGCCGCCTTCAGCGGCGCAATGCAGCGTCTCGAGATGCAGCATTTCCAGTCGGATGGGGACAATCGAACGAATGAGCGCTGTGGCGAGACCCCGACGAATAGCCATGGCGGGCCAACTCCAACGCCTAGCTCGCCGCCCCTCCCGTCGTTAGGGCTCGGCCCCGTATTTGTGCAATTGCGCGCCTTGGCGGGTCAACCAAGCCTCAGCGTGGTCGACGTCCTTCGAGAGGCTGTGAACCAGCGCCCAGAAGCGCGGCGAGTGGTCGAGATGCACGAGATGTGCGACCTCATGAGCGGCGAGATAATCCAGCACAAAGGGAGGGGCCATGATCAGACGCCAAGAGAAGTTGAGCGAGCCCGTCGCGGAGCAGGAGCCCCAGCGGCTGACCGGGTCGCGCAACCCCACACTCTTCGCCGGAACGCCGAGCGTTCGAGTGTGACGGGCGACCGCGGCTTCGAGGTCGCGTCTCGCCTCGCGCTTGAGAAAATCGCTCACGCGCCGGGGCATGTGCTCGACCGAGCCCGTGACGCAGAGCGCGAATTGCGGCGCGTCCTCTTGCTCAGCAAGGCTTTCGCAGGTGGCTAGCGGCTCGCTCCAGACCACGCCCCGCGCTTGTGGTCGATGCGTCAGCAAATGATCCACGCCCCGGAGCGGCGCGACGGCGCCCGGCGCGAAGGGGATCGCCTCGGGGAGCCGTCGCAGACGCGTGGCGATCCAGGCGGCGTGCCGTTCCGCAAAGGCGCGCGCGTCGCGCAGCGACCCGCGCTGCGGCATCGTGAGCACTGCGTCGCGCGCAGCGAAACGAACGCGAAGCGTGTAGCGTCGCGCCGCCGGCGAGCGGCGCAAAGCGACGACGATTGTCTCTCCGGCGTGCCGGAGAACGAGCTGGGACGAATTTGATTCGGAGGCGCCCTCGGCGCGGAAGAATCGAAGCATGCGGCATGCTATCAAAAACCAAGCCGCCGCTCCATGCTCGGCGCCTGAGGTGTGAATTTTTCTTCTCGCGCAGGCCTATAAATATTTTTGCAGCTCGCGCGCGGCGTCGGCGGGCTTTCGCGCAACGTTGAAGATCGTCACGAAGCGGCCGTCTTTGTCCATCAAATAGACGGCCGTATTATGATCCACGCCGTAATTGCCGTTTTGGACAGGCGTGGCCTTTGCGTAAACTTTATATTCTTTGAGCATGGGGTCGAGGGCCTCGTGGCCGCCGGTGAGGCCGATAATGCGCGAATCGAAGCTTTCGAGATAGCGCTTGAGTTGCTCAGGCGTGTCACGCTCGGGGTCCACAGTGACGAACAGCCCGCCGACCTTTGCATCGGGGCCAAGAGTCCGCATGATCTCCGACATCTCGAAGAGAGTCGTGTGACAGACGTCGGGACAGTTCGTGTAGCCGAAGAAAACCAGATAAGGCCGGCCGAGCATGTCCTTGTCGGAGAAGCTCTGGCTATTTTGCGTCGTCAGTTGGAATGGGCCGCCGATGGCGGGCGGCGGGACCGGTCGACTTGTATAGGCGACGAAGCCGCCAAAGAGCAGGGCGGCGGCCAGCCCCATGCCGAGGAGTGATTTGGCGCCAAGTCCCTTCGGCTTCGCCTGAACCTTGCCGCTTTTTTTCGCCGACCGATCAGGTTTCTTGCTCGAAACTCTCGACATGGTTTTCCTTCCTGATCGCCTCTTCTCACCGTCTTTTTTTTGCAGAAGCGGTTTGTGACCTTCACGGCTCTCGTTCCTGGCCATGTTTCGGCGCGCGTGTTTACCGCGCGACCGGGTCCCTGAGGCACTCACCAAATCTAAACCGCTCGCGTAGCTTCGCCAAGGCGCCATCGCGCTCAGGCTCCCGGTCGCCGTTTTGCTTGCTCTGTCCTCCCCCGAGGGGCTAAGGAGCGCTTGGGACCGAGCAAAAAGGCGAGCCGCGTCGTATGACCCGGGGCGCCGGCCTTGGGGTTGGCGGATCGAGCGAACGAAAAGGCGACCAGCCGAAATGTCAAACTTGGCTCAGATGCTCAATGTCGGATCGGGAAACGCTTGGCTCTTCGCGCCGAGCGCGATCCTGCTCGGCGCTTTGCACGGTCTCGAGCCCGGTCACTCCAAGACGATGATGGCCGCCTTCATCATCGCCATTCGCGGCACTGTGACGCAGGCGATTTTGCTGGGCCTCGCCGCCACCCTTTCTCACACTGCGATCGTTTGGCTCATCGCGCTCGGCGGCCTGTATTTCGGATCGCAATGGACGGCAGAAGGCGCCGAACCCTATCTGCAGATCATATCGGGCTTGCTGATCCTCGGCGTCGCCGGCTGGATGGCCTGGCGGAACTGGCAGGATCATCGTGGCCACGCAAAATACTCTTCTGCGGGGAACGCTCACCACCACGACGACCACCCCGCCCACGATCATGGTCATGACCATGACCACGCTCACGTCGATCGCCACGAGCATGATCACGCTCACGAGCATGCGCATGATCATCCCCATCGGCATGATCACGGCCATCAGGGGCACCATCACCGCAATTTCGGACATCCGCGCCAGGAGCGCCCGCTTCGGCGAGCCGCAGCGGCAAAAGAGGCGCAGTTCACGGAGGACTTGCTGCTCGTCGATCCCGAGGCCGTTGTCGACGCCCATGAGCGCGAGCACGCGCTGGAGATCAACCGACGTTTCGCCGGCCGCAAGGCCACGACGGGCGAGATCGCGCTCTTTGGCTTGACGGGAGGGCTCATTCCCTGCCCGGCCTCGATCACCGTGCTGCTGCTCTGCTTGCAGCTTGGCAAGATCGCCCTCGGCGCCGCGCTGGTGCTCTGCTTCAGCGTCGGCCTCGCCTTGACGATGGTCTTGGTCGGCGTCGCCGCGGCCTTGAGCTTGCGCCATGTCTCAACCCGTTGGAAGGGCTTCGAGGCCTTTGCGCACGTTGCGCCCTACGTTTCCGGCGCGCTGGTCGGAGCTTTAGGGGTCTACACCGTCTATCTCGGCGTTGCGGCGTTGCCCCTGACCGCGTTTCATCCCGCGGGATGAAAACCTCCGCTCACTCCCTTCGTAAAGGGCTTTTCGAGGAAGAAATCCAGAAGAGCGTCGACGCTGGCGTCGACGGCATAGGACGAAAAATCCGTCACGCCTTCTTCGCCGAGCACGAGGCTGTCGATGAAGAAATTGCCCGTGCATTCGCGCGCCGGCCGCGTGAGGATCGCATGCGCCGCATCGGCCACGATCTCGGGTTTTCGCGAGCGGCGCAGCGCCGCCTCGCCGCCCAGAAGATTGCCGACGGCGGCCGTGGCGATGGCCGTCTCGGGCCACAGCGAATTGACCGCGACGCCCGAACCTGAAAGCTGGCGCGAAAGGCCCAGCGTGAGCAGGCTCATGCCGTATTTGGCCGTCGTATAGGCGAGGTTCGGAGAGAACCACTTGGGGTTCAGATCGAGCGGCGGCGACAGCGTGAGAATGTGCGGATTGGCCGCCTTCCTCAAATGCGGCAGAGCGAGCTTCGCACAAAGGTAGGAGCCCCGCGCGTTGACCTGCTGCATCAGATCATAGCGCTTCATGTCGAGCGCCTCGATCCCGCGCAAATCGATGGCGCTCGCATTGTTGACGAGAATGTCGATGCCGCCGAATCGCTCGACCGTCGCCGCTACCGCCGCAGCGACCTGCTCCTCGAAACGGATGTCACAAGGTTGCGGGAGCGCCTGACCGCCCGCCGCCTCGATCTCCTTGGCCGAACTGTAGATCGTGCCGGGCAGTTTCGGGTGCGGCTCGACGCTCTTCGCCGCGATCGCCACATTGGCGCCGTCGCGGGCAGCCCGTAGGCCGATGGCGAGCCCGACGCCGCGCGAGGCGCCGGTGATGAAGAGGGTCTTGCCCGCGAGGGACAGGGTCATCGGGAAATGGGCGTCTGCTTCACGGGGTCTCTAGACGCGACCACTCCCTCTGGAAGTCGGCGCGATAGCGCGCGCCCTCATCCTCCGGCAGGAAATGGGTCATGTCCGGGAATATCCTCTGATAGACCAACTGGACCGAGAAGTCCCAGGCCATTTTCCGCTCGCCGCGCATCTCTGCGAGAATCGCCTCCAGCCGCCGGCGCACACGGTCAGGGTCAGGCTGATGCTGTGTCTGGTTGGAGGCGCCGGTGGGCAGGCTTTCCTGGGTCGGAGCTTCCGGAGATGTGCATGGCCTAGCCATAACGGCCTCCGAATTGAGTACTTATACATATACCCCTTAAGGGTTTCGGCTACCACTGTCAGAACTCGTTATCCACGGGGAAAGGCGAAATAAATAAGTCGCCCCGCTTTCCGATAAGCAAGCGACAGCTCAACTAATAAACTTGAGCGTGACATTTGTGAATTGATCAGAGTTTACCAAAAATACAAGATGTTTACCTTTCTTATATCAACTTGTATACAGATACATCTGCCTCTGGATCGATTGCGGCCAGCGCGCTGGCGCCAGAATTCGCAATCAGCGGAGGAATTGATTTCCTGGAGGAGGGTACGATGGAGCTTTCTCTATCTCATTGTCAGCGCAGGTTTTTTGGCGCCGCGACCATTCCGCTGCTCTTGATCGCTTCGGTCGAGACGGGCTGGGCCGCCAGCGTCACCGTAAACGGAACCCCCGGCGTCAACGGCGCAAACGGCGTCAATCCCGGCGATGCTGGCCAGCCCGGCGGCGCAGGTGGCGCAGCGGTCGCGAGAGCGGCTGGGCCTGGGGACTCCAGCAATAGCGCCTACGCCTATGGCGGTGGCGGCGGCAGTGGCGGCAACGGCGTGGGGGGCGGAAATGGCGGTGCGGGCGGGAATGGCGGCCTTTCGACCGCCATTACGACGACCGCGATCTCCTCTGGCGACGCCGCAAACTACGCCTACGCGGTTGGCGGAAGCGGCGGCGCCGGCGGCATGCCCGGGACGCCGAACGGCTTGGGCGCGAATGGCGGCAGGGGCGGGTTCACAACGGCGATCAGCTCCTCCGCGACTGGGGCGGGAGGAAACGTCGTGTCCACGTCCTATGCTCAAGGCGGGACCGGCGGCGCGGCAAATTACTCCGGCGGAACGGGCGGCGCCGGCGGCGGCGCCACATCGGGAGCTTTCGGAAGATCGGACACCGGCGTCGTGAGGAGCTCGGCCTACGCGGCGGGCGGAAACGGCGGCCAGGGCAATGGCGGCGTAGGTTATCCGAGCGCCAATGGCGGTGCCGGCGGCTCTGTTCACCTTCAAAACGCGGCGACCGGAACGACGAGCGGTCCGCTCTACCTTAGCCAAAGCGCGCAGGGCGGCGCCGGCGGCTTCGCGATCGGCGGCGCTTTTCCCGGCGTCGGCGGAGTTGGCGGCGGCGCTTCCTCGGGGCTGGCCCTCAAGAACACCTCCGCGTCCTTCATTCAGGCCAACAATTCCGCCGCGGGCGGCAATGGCGGCTATGGCGACGGCGGCGGCGGCGCTGCGGCGACGGCGACGACCGCCACGATGTTGATCGGCGCGCACGCCGTCTCTGTCTCCAGTAACGCGGTCGGCGGAACGGGGGGCGTGGGCGGCGCCTTTAGCGGCAATGGCGCCGCGGGCGCCGCGGGCCTGGCGACGGCGAGCGGCAGCAGCACTGGCGGGGGAGCCGTGACCGTCTCCGCGACGCTTCAGGGCGGCGCCGGCGGCGCCGTCACCGGCTACGGCACGCCCGGCAATGGCGCCTCGGTGAGCCTTGCCAACGCCGTCAGCGGATCGACGAGCGGCTCACTCAGCCTCGCGCAGACCGCCATCGGCGGCGGCGGCGGCGTCGCCAACATAGGCACGGGAGGCGCGGGCGGCAACGCGTCCTCGACTCTCAGCTTCACCGACTCGGCGGCGTCGTCCATCGGCGCGACGACGACTGCGAACGGGGGCGTTGGCGGCGGCAACTTCGACGGCCCCGGTGGCTCGGGCGGCAACGCGGTCTCGAACGTCACGGTCACGACGACCCGCGGCGCGGCTGTGCGCGCCAGCGCCTATGCGAACGGGGGCGCCTCTGGCGGCGGTGGGCCTTCCGCCGGCGCGGCGATGGCAAGCGCGACGATCCGAGGGGCCTCCGCCGGCCAAGCCTACGCGAATAGCGCCACCTCAAGCGGGCTTGGCTCGGTTCAGACGATGGCCACATCTCCCGTCGGGGGAGCCGCGAGCGCGACGACGACGGCGAGCATCGGGGCTGGCTCGGGCGCTCTCATCCCGATCAAGGCGGGACAGAGCGCGTCCAGCGCCGTGCTTCTGCCCGTTGGGGGTGGAAATACGGTCGGCCTCGGCGCCATGTCGATCGGCTACGGCGGGGGAGGCGAGCCGCTCACCTACACCTCCCAAGCGAGCTTCAATTACGCGCAAAGTCTCAGCGGCGATTTCAAGATCAATTTTACGTCGTATACCGTCAGCGGCTTGGGCTTCGGCAGTTCCGAACTCGACGTTTACATCAATGGCAATGAGCACCAGTATGTCTTCGGCAGTCTCGCGCAAGCCAAGACATTCTTCAGCGACCAGTGGATCGACTATGGGACGATCACGGGCCTCAGCAGCGTCGTCGTCGACTATTCCCTGACCTCCAGCCGTATGGGCGACGGCTTTGGTTTCAACTACCTCCTTGACCCTACGTTCGCGACGCCGGCGCCGCGGGCGGGGAGAGGGGTGCTGGCGCTGCTGCTGTTGATGGCCCTCGCGCTGACGCGGGCGCGAGCGAGAGGCGCGACGGGCTGAGGAGCGAGAATTGCGCCTGCACGATCCTTGCGCTTTTCTCCCCGGCCCGTTAACCCTGCGCTCCTCTGACATCAGCGGATGGAGCCCATGAAAGCCCGCGTCGTCGTCACCTTGAAACCCGGCGTCCTCGATCCCCAGGGAAAGGCCATCGAAGGGGCGCTCGGCTCGCTCGGCGTCAAGGGCGTCGCGAGCGTGCGGCAGGGCAAGGTTTTCGACGTGGAGCTTGCCGCCGGCGATCCCGTCGAGGCGAGAGCGAGCCTCGAGGCGGCCTGCCAGAAGCTCCTCGCCAATACGGTCATCGAAAACTACTCGATCGACGTTTGACGGAGCGACATGTTGAACTGCGCCGTTGTCGTCTTTCCGGGCTCCAATCGCGAGGGCGACATGGCCCGCGCGCTCCACGCCGCCACGGGTCGCGCGCCGACCATGCTCTGGCATGACGATCATGAGCTGCCGTCGGGGACGGATCTCGTCGTGCTGCCGGGAGGCTTCAGTTACGGCGACTATCTGCGCTGCGGCGCGATCGCCGGACGGACGGCGATCATGGACGCGGTGCGCGCGCATGCGGCGCGCGGCGGACTCGTGCTCGGCGTCTGCAACGGTTTTCAGATCCTCTGCGAAAGCGGCCTTCTGCCCGGCGTGCTGATGCGCAACGCCAATCTGCGCTTCGTCTGCAAGATGCAGCATCTCACGGTCGAGCGGGCCGACACCGCCTTCACGCGCCGTTACGAAAAGGGCCAGACGATCAAGGTCGCGATCGCTCATGGCGAAGGCAACTATGAGGCCGCCGACGAGGAGATCGAACGTCTCGAAGGCGAGGGGCTGGTGGCGTTTCGGTATTGCGATGCATCGGGCCGCATCGGCGGCGAGGCCAATCCCAATGGCTCGCGCAACGACATCGCCGGCATTTATTCGCCGAGGCGCAATGTGCTGGGGTTGATGCCGCACCCCGAAAATCTCATCGATCCGCTGGCCGGCGGCGTCGATGGACGCGGGCTGTTCGAGAGTCTCGCGGCGGCCTGAACGATATTCGCCGTCAATCCCCCAGCTCGCCCACGGCGGGCCAGCCATAGGCCTCGGCGGCGCGGCGGATGAGCGCAGAGATGAGCGTCGAGCCATTGTCGGAATTGCTCATCGCCACAATTCCCTGCCCGGTTTGCGGGAACAGCAGCAGATAGGACTGATAGCCGGGATTTTGGCCTCGCTTCTCGACGGCGAAAACTTCGCCCGAGCCTGAAATCCGAAGGCCCAAGCCATAGGGGCCATGGTTCTGAGGCGTGAACATTTCCGCCGCGGCGCGCGTCCCCATCAAGGCGGAGCGCTCGCCGCGTGCGGCGCGGCTGATTTCGATGATAAGCCGCGCCATGTCGCTGGGCGTGGACCAAAGGCCGCCCGCCGCAAGTTCGGGCATGACCCGCCATCCCCCGGGCAGCTTCCGCCCATCGGAGTCGTGGCCGAAAGCGAGGCGACGTTTCATGCTGTCGTCTGGCGGCTGCGCGAAGACGCTATCCTTCAGGCCGATCCGACGGAAGACGAGTTCGGGCGCCGCCTGGGCGAAGGGGGCTCTCGTCTTGCTTTCGACGAGCGCCTGCACGACCTCGAACCCTCCACCGGAATAGGCGAATACCGTATCGGGACGCTCGACGACCTCGACCGCCGGCGAATTCGACGGCGGCTCGCCGCTCAGGATCTCCGGCAGCGTCGGGAGCCGCGCGTCCGGCTCGTAGCCCTGATACCCGGGGACGTTCAGGCCTGCGGTCATGCTGAGGAGGTTTCGCAGCGTAACCGGATGACCGGCGGTGAGATCGTTCTCCGGCGCGCGCCAGATGAACTCATCGTCGTTGACGCTACGATCGAGATCCAAAGCGCCGAGCTCGGCGATTCGCAGGGCCGCGACCGCGGCCACAATCTTCGAAAGCGACGCCGCCTGGTAAAGCGTCTGCGGCGTCGCGTCGCCCCAGGCGTGCGCGTAAGAGATGCGGCCATCGTTTATCAGCGCGACGCTCAAGGAGGGGACCTTCAGCGCCTTCATCGCGGCCTTGAGGTCCATGCGTTCGGCGGCTTTTCCTCCCGGCCGCTCGATTTCCAAATTGCGTTCCAGCGGGGCCCAGCCGGCCGCCTCGCGGGCGGGCGACGGGGAGCAGGCGATGAGGAGCGAGACTAGGAAGGCGAGCCGATACATTGCTTTTTCTCGCTTGCGGCGACTGGGCGCCGGGGCCACGCAATCCGTCCCCATGAACATCGACATCATCGGCGCTTCGCGTTTTGCAAACAGTCCTACATCTTATGACGATGAAAGCGTTGACGCGCAAACCGTTTTTGGCGTGGGAAGGCTGCTCTGCGGGTCTGCGCGCTGAGCTCGTCGCTACTCGCGCCACCACGTGTCGAGCGTCGCCGGGAAGATCGGCGCGCCGTATCGGGGCAGTCGCTCCGGCCGCTTCAAGCCGGAATCATGCGCGGTCCACTGATCGGCGGCGTGAAAGAACGGCACGATGTAGAAGCCGGAAAGCAGAACCCGGTCATAGGCGCGCACCGCCGTGACGAAGTCCTCTCGGGTCTTGGCCGAAAGGATCGCCTCGATGAGCGCGTCGAGCGCCGGCGCGGCGGCTCCGCAGAGGTTGTAGCTCGCCTCCTGCTTTGCGCTCCCCGAGCCCCAGCGCATGCGCTGTTCGTTGCCAGGCGAGGCGGATGCGATCCATTGGCCGGCCATCATGTCGAAATCGAATTTCTGGCGCCGCCGCTGATATTGGACCTCGTCGACGACGCGCACGCTCGCCTCGACGCCGATGCGCTTGAGCGAGGCCGCATAGTTGAGCGCAAGCCGTTCTTCGGCGCGATCTTTGACCATGATCTCGAAAGCGACGGGGACGCCGTCCTTCTCGAGCCGCTCGCCCTCGAGCCGATAGCCCGCCTGCGCCAGAAGCGTGAGCGCGCGCTTCGCCATCTCACGATCGCGGCCAGAACCATCGTTGACCGGGGGACGCCAGCTCCCTTCGAGAATGTCGGCGCGCACGGCGCCGGGAAACGGCGCGAGCAGGGCGCGCTCCGCCTCGCTTGCGGGCCGGCCGGTCGAGGCGAGCACGGACTGGTCGAAGAAGCTTTTCGTTCGGGTATAGAGGCCGTTGTAGAGGTTGGCGTTGATCCATTCGAAGTCGAACATCATGCCCAAGGCTTCGCGCAGGCGCGGGTCCTTGAAGACGTCGCGGCGTAGGTTGAAGGCGAAGCCCTCCATGCCCTTGGGGTTGTCGTTGTGGAGACCTTCCTTGACGATTCTGCCGTCGCGCGCTGCGGGGAAATCATAGCCTTCCGCCCAGCGGGTCGGATTTGTCTCGTCGCGATAATCGACGAGCCCAGCCTTGAAAGCCTCGAAGAGCGCATTCCCGTCGCGAAAATAGTCGATGTCCATCTCGTCGAAATTGTAGAAGCCGCGCTGGCTTGCAAGCTCGGCGCCCCAATAGTGCTCGTCACGCTTCAGGACGAGCCGTGAGCCAGGTTTGACCTCGGTGATCCGGTAGGGACCGGACCCGATCGGCGCGGCGAGCGTCGCGTCCTGAAAGTGCTCGACGTCCGTCGCGTGTTTCGGCAACACGGGCATCAGCGCTAGAATCAGCGGCAATTCCCGATCCTTCGCGCCGGTGAGATCATAACGCACGGTGTGGGCGTCGGGCGCGTCGATCGATTTGACGAGCCCATAGGCGATGCGCTGCTGCGGCCGCCCCTTAGCCTTCAGGAGATCGAAGGTAAACAGCACGTCGGCCGACGTAAGTGGCGCTCCATCTGAAAAATACGCCCGGGGATCGAGATGGAAGACGAGCCGCGTGCGGGCCGCGTCGAGCTCCAGCGATTTGACGATCAACGGGTAAAAGGTGAAGGGCTCGTCCTGTGAACGCATCATCAAGGTCTGGAGGACGTTGCCAACGAGACCTTGCGCGGTTGAGCCCGCCTTCAGATTGAAGGGATTGAGGCTGTCGAACGTGCCGGGAAGGCCTATCCTGAGCCGGCCGCCCTTCTTCGCCCCTGGTTCTGCATAGGGGAAGTGATCGAAATCGGGGGGAAGAGCCGGAGCGCCGTGCATGGCCACCCCGTGAGTCGGCTCCTCCGCCGCGCCGACGCTCGCGCAGGGCGCCAGCGCCAACAGAAGCGCCAAGCATAGACCCGTGCGGAGCTTGGTGACATTCAGCCCCCCTCGAGGAAGGCGGAGAATCGGAAATGCTCGCATGCCGCGCAGAATAGACCGGCTGTACGAGAAAAAAACGGCGGAGCTCCGCTTTTTGCGATTCTTGACCTCCCGGGCGCTAGAATTTGCCTCGCCGACCATGTATGACCTCCGCGCGGTCGCGCTCCCGGCTATAAGAGTGGGGGCGAAACGCGCCCTGCGCCGCAGCGCCCTTCGCTTTTCGGAATGGCGGGGTCCTCGGCCTCAGCCTTTGCAGAACGCGCAAAGGTTAACATGGGGCGCCCTCCGTAGCGTCGGCTTGAACCCCCTCCGTTAGGAAACAGCCCCAACAATCAGAAGGCACTCGAAAGGAATTCCCATGTCCTTGAACATTCTGCGTCACTGCGTCGCGGCCGTGGCGCTTCTGACCGCCAGCGCGGCCACCGCCCAGCAGGCCCAGCCGGCTGCCCCCGCGGGCCAGCCTCCGGCTCCGGTCGTGCAGGAATTCGTCGCGGTAGATCCCGAGTGGAACAAGGTCTGTTTCAACGAGCCGCAGACCCAGAAGCAGATTTGTCAGACGACGCGTTTGTTCGGCGATCGGGCCGAGAATCCGGTGCTCTCGATCCTCGTGACCGATCCGGGCGGGCCGGATAAGGCGATCCAGGTGCTGGCTCCGATGGGCGTCGCGCTGCGTCCGGGCTTCCGCATCGCCGTCGACAAGGGAGCGCCCGAAGGCGGCGCCTATGAGCTCTGCACGCCTCAGGGCGCCTACGGCGGTCTGCATGTAAAGCAGGCTTTCGTCGACTCGATGAAGAAGGGTGAAAAGCTCGCCGTCTCGGTCAAGACGATCAATGGCGCGGAATTCATCTTCAACCTGCCGCTCGCCGGTTTCGGCAAGGCGTTCGACGGCCCCGGCATCGACCCGAAGGTCGCCGAGGAGCGTCAGCGCAAGCTGCAGGAAGAGCTCATGAAGAAGGCCGAGGAAGAGCGCAAGAAGCTCGAGGCGCAGAAGGCGGCGGGCGGCGCTGCGGCGCCGGCGAAGAAGTAAGCGCAAGCGATAGGGTTTGCAGCGCGGCGCGTTTCCGGAAGGGGCGCGCCGCGGGCGTTTGGCGCTCGTATCATTGGATTTCTTTTCTTGAACGCGCCGCTGGCGTCGGCGCCGGAGCTTGAAGTTCACGACAGCGTCACGTTGCGGCTCGATAAATGTTTCCGCAGTGCAACAGATTTTGCCGGGAGCGGGAGCGTTTATGAGTGGCCCATTCGATCTCGCAGGGACAAAAGCTTTGGTGGTGGGCGTCGCCAATGACTGCTCGATCGCTTGGGGCGTCGCCCGAGCGCTGCGCGAGGCGGGCGCCGAGCTGGCGATCACCTATCTCAACGAAAAGGCCGAGGCCTTCGTGCGGCCGCTCGCTGAAGAGCTCGACGCGCCGATCATCGTGAGGCTCAACGTTGAGAATCCCGAGGATGAAAGCGCCCTGTTCGAGCGCCTCGGAGCGGAGTGGGGCCGTCTCGACACGCTCGTGCATTCCGTGGCGTTCGCGCCGCAAGAAGATTTGCACGGTCCGACGCTCGAAGCCTCGGAGGAGGGCTTCGCCCGCGCCATGGACGTTTCCGTCCATTCTTTCATTCGTTTGGCGCGCTTCGCCGAGCCGCTGATGACGGACGGCGGCGCATGCCTCACAATGAGCTTTTACGGCGCCCAAAAAGTTATTGGCTCCTATAACATGATGGGTCCCGTCAAAGCCGCCCTGGAGGCGACGGTGAGGGAACTCGCTTCCGAGCTTGGCCCTCGCGACATCACGGTGAACGCCCTGTCGCCCGGAACTATCGCCACCCGGGCCGCTTCGGGGATCGAGAATTTCGACGACATGCTCGCGGAGGCCGCGGAGCGCGCCCCGATGCGACGCCTCGCGACGATTGACGACGTGGGCTCTTGCGCAGCCTTTCTCGCTTCGCGCGGCGCCCGCAGCATCACGGGCACGGTCATCCCTATCGATGGCGGACGTCACATTCTTGGATGATCTCGGGGCTGGGGGCTAGGCGGCGATGACGACCAAACCTTTTCGCAATACGACCTACGACGAGCTGACCATCGGCGCGGCAGCGAAAATTGAGCGCGTCTGCCGCCCGCAGGATCTCGTTCTCTTTGCGCACGCTTCCGGGAATCTCAACCCGCTGATGCTGCCGCCCGCGGACAGTCTGGATAGTTGTCACGCCATCGCGCCCTCGCTCTGGGTCGGCTCACTTGTGTCGGCTGTGCTCGGTAACCTTCTTCCCGGCGCGGGCACGCTCTATCTTTCCCAGAACTTCCGTTTCGGCGCGCGCGTGACATGCGGCGATGCGCTCACGGTCGAGGTGCGCTGCGTCGAAAAGCGGGAGCGACCCGTGGCGCTCTTCGAGGTTCGCGTCACCAAATCCGACGGCGCGATGGCCTGCGAGGGCGTCGCCGAAGTCGCCGCACCGCTGGAGACGATCGAGACGCTCCCCGAGGATCTGCCGCCCCTGTTGCTCAGCCGCCACGAGAATTTCGCGCAACTGATCAAGCGCGCCTCGGGCTTGCCGCCCCTGGCGACAGCGGTCGTGTGTCCCGACGACCAGCATTCGCTGGGCGGCGCCGTCCTCTCGGCGGAACATGGCCTGATCGCCCCGATCCTTATCGGGGAGCGGGCGTCGATTCAGAAGGCCGCCGAAGAGGCGGGCGTCGATCTCTCGCCCTATAAAATCATCGAGGCCGCCGACGACCACGAGGCCTGCGCGCGCGCTGTCGAGCTCGTCGCGCGAGGAGACGCGCAGGCCCTCATGAAGGGCAATGTGCACTCAGACGCGCTTCTCGCCGCCGCCCTCAAGAAAGAGGCGGGCCTGCGCGGGACCCGGCGCATCTCCCACGTCTTCGTGATGGACGCGCCGGCGCTCGACCGCCTGCTCTTCGTGTCCGACGCGGCCGTGAACATCGCCCCCGATCTCGCGACGAAGGTCGACATCGTCCAGAACGCGATCGATCTCGCGCGCGCCTGCGGCGTCGAGACGCCGAAAGTCGGCGTGCTCTCCGCGGTCGAGACGGTCAATCCGGCGATCCCCTCGACGCTCGACGCCGCGGTTCTGTCGAAAATGGCCGACCGCGGCCAGATCACCGGCGGCATCGTCGACGGTCCTTTGGCGATGGACAACGCCGTCGACATCGGCGCCGCGCGAACCAAAGGGATCTCCTCGCTCGTCGCGGGTCGCGCCGATATACTGATCGCGCCCAATCTCGAGGCGGGCAACATGCTCGCCAAGGAGCTGACTTTCGTCGCGCATGCCGAGGCCGCGGGCCTCGTGCTGGGGGCGAAGGCCCCGATCATGCTGACGAGCCGAGCGGACGACGACCGCGCGCGATTGGGTTCCAGCGCTCTCGCCCAGCTCTATCAATATTGGCGTAAGACGGGCAAAGCCCACTGCGGGAGCGTCGAGCCGTTGGCGCAAGCGGCGGAGTAAGCGCATGGTCGATCACGTTCTCACGTTGAACGCCGGATCTTCCTCGATCAAATTCGCTATATTTGCGGCGGCGGCGCCGTGGCCGCGCCTCATGGCGCAGGGCCAGGTCCAAGGCTTGGGAGCGCAGCCCAGTTTCGCCGTCTCCATTGTCGATGGCAAATCTCTTCAGAGGTCAATGGCCGGGGGAGACCATGCGGCGGGTATCGAACAGATTCTGGAATGGCTCAAGCAGGCCTTTCCGGAGATCGCGATCAAGGCCGTCGGCCACAGAGTCGTGCACGGAGGCGTGAACTACGCCGCGCCGACGATCGTCGATGACCGCGTATTGGAAGAGCTACGAGAACTGGAGCCGCTGGCGCCGCTGCACCAGCCTCACAACGTGGCCGGCATCGACGCTGCGCGCAAAGTGTTTCCCTTTGCGCCGCAGATCGCATGTTTCGACACGGCCTTTCACCGCGGCCAGAGTTTTGTGAACGAGGCTTATGCGCTGCCGCGCGCCTATTATGAGCGCGGGTTGCGGCGTTTCGGATTCCACGGGCTTTCTTACGAATATATCGCGCGTCGGCTGCGCGAGCTCGAGCCCGTGTTGTCCTGTGGCCGTGTGATCGTCGGGCATCTCGGCAACGGCGCTTCGCTCTGCGCAATGAAGGATGGACGCTCCGTCGCCACCACGATGGGCTTCTCGGCGCTCGAAGGGCTGCCGATGGGCACGCGATGCGGCCAGATCGACCCGGGCCTGCTCCTCTATCTGCTCGAGCACGACAAGATGTCGCCCGAGGCGCTGGGCGACCTGCTCTACGAACAATCCGGCATCAAGGGTCTCTCCGGAATCTCGCAGGACATGCGTGCGCTGGAGGCGAGCGACAGTCCGCAGGCTTCCGACGCCATCGCCTATTTCACCCATCGCATCCGTATGGCGATCGGCGCGTTGACGGCGACGCTCGGCGGGCTGGACGCGCTCGTCTTCACCGGGGGAATCGGCGAGCATTCCGCGCGCATCCGCGCCGAGGTGCTCAGCGGCATGGATTGGCTGGATCTGACGCTGAACCCAGAGGCCAATAGCCGCAACGAGATGCGCATTTCCGCGAAGGACGCGAAAATTCCGGTTTTCATCCTCGCCACCAACGAGGAAGCGACGATCGCGCAGCACGCAATAAAAACGGCTGGTCTCACCCAAATTCCCGCCGCCGCTTGAGTTCAATGGAGAGAGCCGTGGAGCCTTCTTTCAGCCCCGACGACGCCGCCACCCGCTTTGCAGCAGCACAGGCCGACATTGGCCTGCAGAGCCGCCGCATCATGCTCGCTTTGGGCCGTCATTTCGAAAAAATTGGCCGGGAGCACGGCGAACGCCTGCATGACCTGTGGACGAGGACGAGCGAAGCGATTCGGTCGGGTCAAGCGGACGGCCATCAACGCAAGCTGCTCGACGACGCGCTCGTCTACGCCATCGACGCGGCGCAACGCAGCGTGCTGACGCTCGACGCTCTCCGGCAGCGCGCCGAAATCGACAAGCAGCACGCGGCCGCGGGCACGCCGCCGGTGCTCATCTACGACTCCGAGGTCGTCGTCGACGGCAGCCAATTGTCGCGCCCCGTCAATTACTACCTCCTCCGGATCTTGCCGCCGCCGGGCGTGGAGGTGTTCGACTGGAAACGCCCCTATATGATCATCGATCCGCGCGCGGGCCACGGCGCCGGCATCGGAGGCTTCAAATCCGATAGCCAAGTCGGCGTCGCCCTTCACGACGGCCATCCGGTCTATTTCGTCGTCTTCCATCCGGAGCCCGTGCCAGGACAGACGATCGCCGACGTCACCAACGCGGAGGCCGAGTTCGTGCGCGAGATCGCGCGGCGCCATCCGAAGTCGCCAAGGCCCATCGTTGTCGGCAACTGTCAGGGCGGCTGGGCGACGATGGCGCTAGCCGCCTCCAATCCCGACATTACCGGCCCGCTCGTCATCAATGGCTCGCCGCTCTCCGCCTGGTCGGGACGACTGGGCGAAAATCCGATGCGATATAACGGCGGGCTGTTCGGCGGGGCGACGCCGGCGCTCCTGCTTTCCGATCTCGGGCACGGCGTCTTCGACGGCGCCTGGCTCGTGAGCAATTTCGAAATGCTCAATCCGGGGCGCAATTTCTTCGGCAAATATTACGATCTTTTCGCCGACCCCGAGGGCGGGCGTGACCGCTTCCTTGGTTTCGAGCGCTGGTGGGGCGGCTTCCACTATATGAATGAGGCCGAAATCCGCTGGATCGTCGAGGAGATCTTCGTCGGCAACAAGCTGTCGCGCGGCGCGGCGCAATTGGAACCCGGACGCACGCTCGATTTCAAATCCATCCGCTCGCCGATCATCGTCTTCGCAAGCTGGGGCGACAACATCACGCCGCCGCAGCAAGCGCTGAACTGGATCCCCGACACCTATCTCGACGAACATGAAATCCGTGTGCGCGGGCAGCGCATCATCTACATGGTGCATGAAAAGGTTGGCCATCTCGGCATTTTCGTCTCCTCCTCGATCGCCAAGAAGGAGCATACCGAGGTCAGCTCCACGATGAAGACCATCGAAGCGCTGGCTCCCGGTCTCTACGAGATGATGATCGAAGAGCAGATCGGCGAAGGCGTCGACGCGCATTTCCACGTGAGCTTCGCGGAGCGCAAGGTTTCCGACATTCTGCTGATCGACGACGACCGCCACGACGAAAAGAATTTCGCGGCCGTGGCGCGCCTCTCCGAGACGGGGGTCGACGCCTACGATCTCCTCCTGCGGCCCGTCGTCCAGTCCATGGTGACGCCGCAAGCGGCGAAGGCCTTCCGCGACGCCCACCCCATACGCGTGCAACGGGGCGCCTTTGGCTCAGCCAATCCGCTCATGGGGTGGGTTCCTGCGGCAGCGGAGAACGCCCGGGCGCAGCGCCGGACAGCGGCGGGGGACAATCCCTTCCTCCTCGCCGAGCGCCTGTGGGCGGACAGCGTCAGCCAGACTTTCGACTTCTGGACCGATGTGCGCGACGCCATGGTCGAGGCGACGTTCCTGACGATATATGGTTCGCCGATGATGCACTGGGTGGGACGCGCCTTTGACTATAAGCGCGCGCAACTGCGGTCCGAGCAGCTGCGCTATCTCCCCGTCGTCGAGGCGGCGCTTCATCATATCGATCAGGGCGGCTTCAGCGAGGCCGTCATCCGCATGATGCTGCTGCTCAGCGGCGCGCGGGGGGCGGTGCGTCGCGATCGTCTCGAGCGCTCCGCGCACATGCTGACGCACGATAAGCCCTTCGCGGGCCTCGGCCAAGACAAGCGCAACCAAATCATTCAGGACCAGACGACCATCGTCGAGTTCGCGCCCGAACGCGCGCTTGAGACGTTGCCGAATCTCCTGAAGACCCCGCAGGAACGTCAGGACGCAATCGGCGCCGTCGAGTTCGTCGCCGGCGCCATCGAGGAGATGGAGCCGCGCACCTTGACGATGCTGCAGAAGATTCGCGCCGTGCTCGACTTGCCGCCGATTGCGGCCAATCTCGTGTATCAGGACCCGCTGGCGCTGGACGAAAAGGCGGTGGTCGAGGATGCGGCTTAAGCTGTGACTACAACTCGGCTGGCCGGGCAAGTCCGGCCAGCGCCTGCCGGCAGGCGAGCAGCGATTGCCCCGCGACCATGCCTTTCCAGCAGTCCGTTTCGCAGTAGAACGCTGCGCGGATCTGCGCTTTGATCTGCCGGCCTTGCTCGGACAGCGGATCGCCATAGGCGTGCAGCCAGGCGTCCGCTCGCAGCGCCTGCAGGACCTGCGGCGTCGGCGCCGTTCCGACTTCGAAACCGATCGCCGTGAACTCGACGTGAGAGAGCAGCGCAGCTGAGCCCGTGAGATTGTCGCCGCTTATGTCCTTGGAGGCGGAAGTTCCGCTCTTCGTCGACGTGACGTCAGCGCCGAACCATGCGGCAGCCCGCTTGAATCTGGGGTCCTCAGGAGGAAAGAGGGTCAGCCGCTCTGCGTAACCGAAGGGCCCCAGCCCCGTGTGATAATCGATTATGCCCACGCGTTTTGCGCGAGCGAGAAATTTTTGAAGGATCGCGGTTTGCGTTCGCCTCGACCAGGAAGGCTCCGCGCCTCCGAAGAAGAGCCCGAGCGGATGCGTATATTGGCCTTGCGTCACCGCCTGACGAAAGTCGCTCCAGCCCTGCGCTCCGCGCAACGCCTGCCACTCATCCATCTCGCGGGCGGTTCGCTCCTGCGCCTCGGGCGACCATTCCGCAGGACAGAGGCTTTCCGCGAGCTCGAGATAAGCCGGGTTTTGCGGAAGCGGCTTGGAAAAATCGATCCAGTTCCGATTGAGATCGACGTTGTCTTCATTGGTCCGTCGCGTCCACGCAAACCCATAAGGATTGACGGCGTGAATCATGAGGACGCTCGTGTCGGCCGGAAGCGCCTTGAACTCCTCTCGACGCAGCCAGTCCACCTGGGCGCCCGAACCGCAATAGCCCTCGACGCCATGGACGGCCGAAGTCAGCACGAGGACACGGGAAGCGTCCGGCGGGCCAAACCAGGCGGCGTCGGCAGCGAGCTCTTCGCCGCCGGGACCCGCAGACGGATGTCGGAAGCTCTCCACCTCGCCGCCGCCAAGGGCGACGGCTTCCAGAAATTTCTCGCGCGCTTCGGCATAGGAGCTGCTGAAACTGTCGGCGCCGGTCATCCAAAATCTCCCGCAGTTATTTGTTCTGTTGAAAAAGTCATCTCGCCTGCGACCAGGGCAGCCAGCGGCAGGCGCGTGAGCGCCGCCTGTTCTATCCCCAGACGCCCGGCGCGGTCGTGGCCCCCGGTCCGAGCGAGCGCTGCATCATCATCGAGTCGGTCCATTTGCCGAACTTATAAGCAACCTGTGGCAGATAACCGACCTGGTGGAAACCGAAACGCTCGTGCAGCCGGATGGAGGCGCGGTTTTCCGCGTCGATATAGCCGATCATCTGGCGGTAGCCCGCCAGGGCGCAGGCGTCGATAATCCCCTGCATCAGCTCGCGGCCGATGCCCCTCTGCAGATGCGCGTGATGCACATAGATCGAGTGCTTCACGACATGCCGATAGGCTGGCCGCTTTCGAAACGGCACGGCGTAGGCGTAGCCGACCACCGTCCCGTCGAGATCGGCGACGAGATGCGGCAACTTGTGCTTCAGCATGTTCTTGCGCCGACGCTTGATGTCGTCCGCATCGGGCTGCTCGATGTCATTGTGTTGCGAGGGATCGACGCCGTAACGGATGTGATGGAGGTAGATCGCCAGCATGGCCGGCACGTCGGCCTCACGCGAGGCCCGCACCTGAACGCCGCAAGAATTGGCCGAGGCCGACGCCTGCTCATTGAGGCTCATGAAGCTGACCCCTCCTCGCGGACCACATAGGTGTAAAATCTTATGGCGCCATTCGCGTCGATTTCACGGTAAAGCCCCTGAATTTCCGCTTCGAAGCCCGGAAAGAGATTCGCTGCGCGCTCGAAGGCCTTGAGATAGTCGATCATGGGCCGCGCTTTGTCGCCAAGCCGCTCACCCGGCACGACCGTGGCGATGCCTGGAGGATAGATCACGAAGAGCGTCGTTGCGACGCGGCCTTCGAGCTCGCTGATCGGCACATAGTCGACGTCGTTCCTCACGAGATGGCGCGAGGCGGCGCGTGGCGTCATGACCATGTCCGGCAGATGTTCGGCGCGAAACTGCGCCTTCTGCAAGGCGCTGATATTCGCCTCGCGAAAGAAGGCGTGCATGTCGGCGCAGAGATCGCGAAGGCGCACGCCCTTATAGCGCAGGGGCCGCTTGGCGACGAACTCGGGCGTCGCCTCGTCGAGCAGGACGTTCTCGTCATGCAGCCTCTTGAAGGCGACGAGCGCGGAGACGAGCGTCCCCGCCTTGCTCGAACTCGACGCCGGGCGTCAGCAGAAACAGCAGCGAGTTGAGATCGTTCTTCTCTGGCACGACCCGGTTCTCGCGCAGATATTGCGCGACGATCGGCGCAGGAACGCCATGCGCCTCATAGGCGCCGGTTTCCCGGTTGAACCCTGGCGTCAGCAAAGTGAGCTTCGCGGGATCGGTGATTGCGAAGCCCTTCGCGAGATTGGTGAAGCCATGCCATACCGCGCCCGGCGCAAGCTCCCAAAACTGCGGATGACGCGCCAATTGATCGGTCGGGGCGCTCTCCCAGGCCACTTCATGGACCCCGCCTTCGCGTGCGGCGTCGGGAATCGAGACGCGATCGGGCACGAAGGGGTCGAAGAACCAGCGCTTGTTCGGATCGCGCTCTTTTTCTTCGAACTCGCGACGAATTGCGCGAAGCTTCTTGCGCAGCTCGATGCCGAGACGGATCGTATCGTCCCACAGCACTTCGCCGCTTCGACCCTTCATCATCTGTGCGCCGACGTCGAGCGAGGCGAATAAGGGATAAAAGGGCGACGTCGAAGCATGCTGCATGAAACCTTCGTTGAAGCGCTTATGCTCGACACGGCGGCGCTGTCCCGTGATGTGGCGGTCCCGCACATGGATCTGCGAAGCCTGCGAGAAGCTCGCGAGCTGCTTGTGCGTCGATTGGGTCGCAACGATGCCGGGCGATTCCGGTCCGAGATTTTTCAGGCCCATCGCGTAGCGGCGCTCGTAGATGGGATGGAACTTCATGAAGCCGGCCCAGGCCTCGTCAAATAGGATATAATCGCACAGATGCCCGATCCGCTCGACGATCGTCTGGGCGTCGTAGATCGTGCCGTCGTAGGTGCATTGCTCGATCACGGCGGCGCGGAACGGCCGCTCTTTCTTCCAGGCCTCCTTGTCCTTGACGAGCGGATTGTCGCGGATGCGTTCCCGCAGAGCCGTTTCGTCGAAGTCGAAGAAGCGTGTTGGGCCGATGAGTCCGTAGGCGTTGCGGTCCGCGGGCAGGAAGATCGGAATGCCGCCGCCGAGCAGCAGCGCGCCGTGATGTGCCGCCTTGTGGTTGTTGCGGTCGAAAAGGACGAGGTCGTCCTCGGCGATGAGATTGCACAAAACGATCTTGTTCGACGAGGAGGTGCCGTTCAGCACGAAATAAGTCTTCTCCGCCCCGAAAATCGCGGCCGCCGACTTTTGCGCGGCGAGCGCCGGCCCCTCATGCGTCAAAAGATCGCCGAGCTCGAGGACGGAATTGTCGAGATCGTCGCGAAAGATTCCCTCGCCGAGATGCTCCCTGAAGATTCGGCCGATCGGACTGCGGCTGTAGAAGATGCCGCCATTATGGCCGGGGCAGGTCCAAAGCTGGTTGCCTTCCTCGGCGTAGTCCACAAGGGCGCCGAAGAAGGGCGTCTTGAGAGTTTCCGCATATTGCTTGAGTCGGCTCACGAGATTCTTGGCGATGAACTCGGGCGTCTCCTCGGCAAGGAACACATAGCCGTCGATGAAGTCGAGCACTTCGACGGGAATGTCCTCGAAGCGTTTGCGGCGCACGAGAATCACGATCGGCATCTCGAGGCCGCGTGAACGCATCAAATTGATGAGCGAGGCGGCCTTGCCCTCGATTCCCTTTTTGCCCCAGTCCACCACCATGCAGCCGATCGCGGCGTCCGTTTGGACAGCGAGCTCGGCGTCCTCCAGACGCCTTGCTTTGACGACCTCGAAGCCCATCCGCTCGATATTGGCGATGATCTCCTTGACGCGCATGCCCTCGAGATCGTCGGCGTCGAAGATGGGGGAGGAGAAGAGGAAGGTGAAACGCTGGGCGAAATTCATGCGACCGGTCCTCGGCTTGAGCGGCGGTGGGCGTTGTCGATCGTAAGGCGCGCGTGCATCATGCGCCGCGCAGCGGATATTCGGCTTGGCGGATCACGCGAACCATTTCCTCCGCCGATTGGCGCCAGCCGATCGTCGCGATTTCCGGCGCGCGGCGGGGCTCGGCGAGCGTCGCCTCGATCGCGGCCGCAAGGCTCTCCGGGTCGAGCAGGCCGAAGTAGCGTGCGCCGCTCCCCCCGACCTCGCGGAAGATGGGGATGTCGCTCGCGATCACGGGAACACCATGCATCGCCGCCTCGACGACCGGCAGACCGAACCCTTCGGCGACAGAGGCGTTCACCGTTCCGCGCGCCTTTTCATAAAGCAGATGCAGATCGGCGTCGCTGGCCTGGTCGAGCCAGTTGAGCCGCCGTCCGGCCTCTGGATGTCCGCGCAGGCGCTCCTGCAGCGCCGTCGTGTTCCAACCGGGCCGGCCGACGATCGTGTAGCCGATGTCGCAGCCTTTGGCCCAGAGCCGCTCGAAAGCGCCAAGCGCCGTCGGATAGGCCTTGCGCGGCTCGAGCGTTCCCACGCTCAGGAAATAGGGCTGCCCTTCAGCGATGCTGCGCGCCTTGGCGCCTGGAGCGCCCCCCGCGGTCTTGGCGAAATCCGCCCCGAGCGGCCACCAGCCGACTGGCAGCGGCCTTCCGCTGGGCGCGGCGGAGAGATAGTCGACGACGCTTTCCGCCGTCGACCGCGAGATCGCGATCGCGGCGTCGGCGGCGCGCACGATCTCGTCGAACCAGCGCGCGAAATCGCCGCCGACCTTCATATTGAACAGCGGCGGATGCAGAAGCGGCAAGATGTCGTAGATCGCCACGACGTTAATTCCTCCCGCCGCCTTCACGCGGCGCATGGCGGGCGGATAGAGAGCCGCCTCGTTCCAGGCGGCGTCGAGCAGCAGGAGGATGTCGCCCTCCATCGGCTCGATCTCATCGGAGACGCCAGGCAGTGGATAGCGACGGCGAAATCGTCCATCGTCCTCTATCGTCATCGGCGCGCCAAGTCCCAAGATCGCGCACTGCCGCGCGATCTCGCGCACGACGCGCTGAATGCCGGTCCTGGCCCCCGAGCGCACCGTCGGCGTCATGTCGATCAACAGCCGCGGCCTTTGCTTCGGTTCGGGAAACGCGACGCCGAGATCGTCTGGCAGCTTCGTTCTCGTGACGCCCCGGAAGCGGTCAACGCCCTCGCGCAGTTGGCGTAGCGCGCGCGAGCTCGTCCAATAGAACTCGAGCGCGCGCACATAGAGCCACTTGCTGTAAGGATCGATCGGATATCGGTTGAGCGCGTCGAGCTCGGCGCTGAGGCTCTCCAGAAGATAGGCGTCGATCTTCCGCCGTTGCGCTTCCAAGTCGTTCATGACGCCGCGTCTAGCCTTGGTTGATGACGCCTGAAAGCGATTCGCCTTCGGCGCTTCGATTGCCGGCGGGCCTTTTAAGGCATCTTCTCCGAAAGCGCGAAGCGGCGGGGCGTCTTGCAGCGCGGCAAGCCGGCGCATCGTCCCTTGCGCCGGGCCGCCAGCGAGGTTAGGCCACGCCATGACCGAACGCGCTCCGACCATCGTCTTCGACCTCGACGGCACCTTGGCCGACACGGCGCCCGATCTCGTCGCGACGCTCAATACGTTGCTATTGCGAGAAAATCTTCCCCAGCTGCGGATCGAGATGGCGCGCCCCTTCGTCGGCGCCGGCGCCAGGGCGCTCATCGAAAGGGGCTTCGCGGCCGCCGGGAACCCGCTTGAGGAGGCGCGCCTCTCGGCGCTACTGGAGGAGTTTCTCGCGCTCTACGAGGCGCATATCGCCGACGAAACGCGGCTTTTTCCCGGGGCCGAGAAGTCGCTGGACCGCTTTCGAGACGCGGGCTTTCGGCTGGCGGTCTGCACCAACAAGACCGAGCGCCTCGCGCAGCTGCTACTCGAGCGGCTCGGCGCCGCGGAGCGTTTCAGCGCGATCTGCGGGCGTGAAACCTTCGCCCATATGAAGCCGGATGGCCGCGCGCTGCTCTCGACGATCAAGCGCGCCGAGGGCGACCCCGCGCGGGCGGTGATGGTCGGGGACTCGCAGACCGACGTGGCGGCGGCGCGCAATGCGGGCGCCCCGGTCGTCGCAGTGGACTTCGGCTACAGCGACCCCCCGGTCGCGACGTTCCAGCCGGATAGGCTGATCTCGCATTTCGACGAGCTGTGGGACGCGGCCACCGGGTTGCTGCGCTAAAGCCCTCGCTAGACAGTGGATTCCTAGCTGGCCGTCCTAATTCCGCCCGATTGTTAACGAAATGCTAATAATGGCGATACCCGCAGCCGTTGGAGTTTGTGATGAATTCGATCGATGTTACCCAACTCGCCAGAAAGATCGTGCCGAGAGACGACATCGGCGCTCATCCGGCGGACGCCCAGGATCATGGGGATACTGGCGCCGCGAACGACAAGGCCGCTGTCGCGTTGGAGATGGTGTCCGAGGCCGCCGCGGCCATTCGAGAGCTCGAGGAGCAGTCCGCGCGGGCGGTCGCGCGCGCGCAAGACCTCGCCAACTCGATCGTGAACCAGCTCGAGAGCGCGGAGGCGAGAGCCGAGCGCGCCGAAACGGCGCAGAGAGATGCCGAAACCGCGGTGCAGGAATTGTCGGCGGCGCTCGCGCGCACGCGCTCCGATCTGGAGATTGCGCGCCGCCAGCTCGCGAAGAAAGCCGAAGAGCTGTCCCAGACCGAAGACCGCCTTCGCTTGGCCGAAGCGGACGCTAAGGGCGCGCATCTGCGCGCAAACGAAGCGAACGCCAAGATCGAGCAAATCTTCGACGCGATCCGGACCCAGCTTCCGAGCCGCGACGAGCTGAGCGCGCCCGGCGCTTAGCGAGGTCGCGAAAGCGGATTTACGCTTTGGCTCGGGGACGCTTGCGCCCCGAGGGCCGACCGATTATACCCCTGCGGCGCGCCTGTCCCGAGCGGCGCGCGAGGGCAGATTTGAAGCGAATTCTGCCCGCAAAAGTTCGGCAACTTTTGCGGCATTCGCTTTAGAGGGCGCGTAGCTCAGCGGGAGAGCACTTCGTTGACATCGAAGGGGTCACAGGTTCAATCCCTGTCGCGCCCACCATCTCCCAATCGAAGAGTGGGACCTCGCTGCTACCGCGTTTGACTACGCTCGAGAGAGCGGCTGAGGACGCTTGGCGACCGGCGAGAAATATTAGGGCGCGCCCCGGTCGTGGGAAGGCCAAAGAGAGATAGAGAGATAAGGATTCGCTCAGCGCTAAGGGTTGGGGCAGCATGCGAAAGAAATCAGTCCGGCCGAAGTCGGCCCGCGCGCTTGCGGCGGCGTCTGAAAATCATCCCGGGAAAGTCATCTACCACAATCAAATGGCGTCCGCGGAAGCTCGCGCCGCGAACGCCATTCGTTAGTTGAAGCTGACCCTCTCGGGAATGGCCGGCCTCTGCTGGCTAGCAGGCGACCAGCTCGCTTCTACCCGCCAAGCGATCGCGAATAACGTCCAACTGGTTGCGATAGTCGACCCAGGGAGACATCGCGCTGCGCAGGTGGGACATTATCCTCTCGCCCCGCCCTTCATAGCAAATCACCGGCGCGCAGGGAGTCTCGTTGGTCTTCGGCTCTCCATAAAGCTGGCGATACTCTCCGAAATTGCTGGCGTTCTCCCTTACGGTCTGAAGCGACTCGCAAGCCGCCCCTTCCGCGTAGATGACGTCGTGGGTTTCAAGCTTCACGGAATAGTATTCGATCTCGTCAAACTCTTCCGCGTCGTGGAACGCGATCGTCGTTCCGTTGACCAGGCTGCTCGCAGGGATCAGAACGCCGTCGATGAAGAAGGCGTGCCAACCGCTAACGAGAAGATCCGCGTGCGGGACATCCGGCGCGAGCGCAGAGCGCGCGATGCGCACCGGCTTCGCATAACTCGGCCATGACCCACCCGGGTCGTCCTTTTTATAGGCGGAGCGTCCAATCCACTCGATACGACGCGTCCCGCCGAAGTGGGTCACTGCGACGTCGCCAATCGCCAAATCTTCGACTCTCTTCTCGCCGTCGAGGGTGCGTATCTTCGTTCCCTTCAAGAAACAGGAGGGAGAATGAGGCCCGCCTGGGCCTCCAGGGCCCCCAGGCCCCCCAGGAGGAGGAGGGGGAGGCGGCACTGCGGAAGCGGGCGTTGATTTGCCGACGGCCGCTGTCGCTACGATCGCCCCGATCGCCATCAAATTGCGCGCAATGAACCGACGCCTCTCGCTATGAGATGGAAGGTCTCGGTCGTCTGCCTTTGGAAAGCGCATTTCACAGTCCCCCTGGATCTGGAGCCCAACCCTCGCGAATTGTTGCGCTCAAGTTCATAGCTTCAACCTCCACTCTACCTCGACTGCAAGATGTTTGCAATTGGTGAGTTTCACTGTGGGAAATTACGTAACTCAACAGTTGGCTTATTTGTGAGACCGCAAAAAAACTATGAACTGGTGGGGCTTTAGGCGGCCGAGACTGCGCCCTGGCGCCGCCCCGAACGAGGGCAGGGCGACTGCAGTTGGCCCGCGAGAATTGCGGCTGATCTCGCGAAAAAGGCGGCAGGGGTTTCGCCTTCTGCCGCATGGTGTGCTGTCGCGCCAAGCTCGGCCTCTCTTGGTCGACAGCGAGGCGCGGGCTGATCGGATTCCCGCCTAATTCGCTGATAAATAGATGTTCTCAATGAATTATCACTGTCATGTTGCTGTGATAATTACGAATAGGGTCTCGGCTAAGGTTAGGGCCCGTGTCCATCGAGGAACAGCAAATGACGTCCGTTACTTCCGGCGCCGATATCGATGTTAAAACAGGCCATGAATCCCCGAAGCCAAAGCTCGATCATGAGACGAGCATCCAGAGCATTCTGCTCTTTTTGGGAATCTTGGCTCTGGGACTGGGTTTTACCGCCTACAGCATTTGGCGCGACGTCCAGGAGACGGGCGCGCCGGTCACCACCTGGCTGCCCTTCATCCTGCTCGGCGTGGCGCTTCTGATCGCGCTCGGCTTCGAATTCGTGAACGGCTTCCATGACACCGCCAATGCGGTGGCGACCGTCATCTACACACACTCGCTGCCGGCGAATTTCGCGGTCATCTGGTCCGGCTTCTTCAACTTTCTCGGCGTGCTGTTTTCGACCGGCGCGGTCGCTTTCAGCATCGTCTCGCTGCTGCCGGTCGAATTGATCCTGCAGGTCGGCTCTGCGGCCGGCTTCGCGATGGTCTTCGCCCTGCTGATCGCGGCGATCGTCTGGAATCTGGGCACCTGGTGGCTTGGATTGCCGGCTTCGAGCTCGCACACGCTGATCGGATCGATCATCGGCGTCGGCATCACCAACGCGCTTCTTCATGGCCGCGATGGGACGTCCGGCGTCGATTGGCACAAGGCGACGGAGGTCGGCGAGGCGCTCCTGATTTCGCCGGTGGTCGGCTTCGTCTGCGCTGGCGCGCTGCTCCTGCTCATGAAGTTCGTCGTTCGCAATCCGGCGCTCTATTCCGAGCCCAAGGGCCAGACGCCGCCGCCGTGGTGGATTCGCGGCCTGCTCGTTCTGACCTGCACGGGCGTCTCCTTCGCGCATGGGTCGAACGACGGCCAGAAGGGAATGGGCCTCATCATGCTGATCCTGATCGGCACGGTGCCAACGGCCTATGCGCTCAACCGCGCCCTGCCGCCGAGCCATATCGCCGAGTTCACCAAGGCGTCTGCCGCAGCGATCAAGATCGTCCAGTCGAAGGAGGCCGGACATCGCATGCTGGGCAATCCGCGGCCTGCCGTGTCCAACTACATCACCTATCATGGCGACGCAGGCTTCAAGCCGTCTGAAGGAACCTATGTCGCGCTGGCGAAGCTCATGGAGGAGATTTCGGACGAGATTAAAGGCTACGGCGCGATCTCGAAAATCCCCTTCGCCGCGGTCGGCAACACGAGGAACGACATCTATCTCGCTTCGGAAGCATTGCGCTTCCTGTCCAAGGATGAGGGCTCGGAGCTGACCGACGGCGAAAAGAAGACGCTCGGCGACTATAAGAAGGAGATCGACCAAGCGACGAAATTCATTCCGACCTGGGTGAAGGTCGCGGTCGCCGTCGCCCTCGGGCTCGGCACGATGATCGGCTGGAAGCGCATCGTCGTGACGGTCGGCGAAAAGATCGGCAAGGAGCATCTGACCTATGGCCAGGGCGCCGCGGCCGAGCTCGTCGCGATGACGACGATCGGCATCGCCGACACCTTCGGTCTGCCGGTCTCGACCACGCATGTGCTTTCCTCAGGCGTCGCCGGCACGATGGCGGCGAACGGGTCGGGCATACAAATGTCCACGGTGAAGAGCATCGCGATGGCTTGGGTTCTGACCCTGCCTTGCGCGATGATCCTCGCCGGCAGCCTCTACTTCCTGTTCACCAAAATTTTCTGAGCTTGCGATCGCGACGCCGTCCCATTCGCGGGGCGGCGTCGGATCAGCGGCGAAGCCGGGCCTATCTTTTCCTTTTCTCTCAATCTGATGACGTAGTTTTCGCCGCGTTGAAGCGTTCTTCCACTTGCGATGCGCGGCGCCCGGAGCTTCACGCGATTTTCAGCCGGCTACGACTCGATGTCACCCTGAGCCTCATTAGCTAGCGGGCAGGAATAAAGGTCCGTCCGCTCACAAGTCGCTCGTGACCTTTACAGCCAGGACAAGCTCGGCTATGCCGCAGAATGGCTATATGACAATTTTATGACAACGCGGCCGGAGGTTCGAAATGCTCTCATGGTTCCAGTCGCTCATGCCGCGGGACGAGGGCTTCTTCGATCTGTTCGAGCGGCACGCCAAAACCATCGTCGCCGGCTCCCGTGCTCTGCGATCCCTGCTTGATGGGGACGAGCGCTACCTTGCCTGTTGCCAAGAGATCAAACGCCAGGAGAACGAAGCGGACGCCATCACCCGCGAAGTTATGCTGGCCGTCCGCCGCACCTTCATCACCCCCTTCGATCGCGGCGACATCCGCGATCTCATCACGGCGATGGACGACACAATCGACCAGATGCACCAGACCGCCAAAGCCACCCAGATATATGACGCGCACGACTTCGATCCGCTGGCGCGACGCATGGGCGACATCATTGTGCAGGCCGCCGACCTCACCGTCGAGGCCATCCCGTTGCTGCGGTCAATCGGACAGAACGCCGGGCGGCTAAACGCATTCGCGGAAGAGATCACCCGCATCGAGGATGAGGCGGACGGCATCTACGACCAAGGCCTTAGGGAGCTCTTCCTCGCGCATCGCAGGTCCGATCCGATGGCGTTCATCGCCGGATCGGAAATTTATGATCACCTCGAGAAGGTCGTGGATGGATTCGAGGACATGGCCGATCGCATTTCCGGCATCGTGATCGAGCACGTCTAGGAGGCGGCGCGTGCAGGATGGCGCTTTCTATCTCGCCGGTCTCGTCCTCGTCGCTCTGGCGTTCGACTTCCTGAACGGCCTGCACGACGCCGCCAACTCCATTGCGACGATTGTCTCCACGCGGGTGCTGCGGCCCCAATATGCGGTGTTCTGGGCCGCCTTCTTCAACTTCGTCGCTTTCCTTTTCTTCGGGCTGCATGTCGCGCAGACGGTGGGCTCCGGCATCGTCAGCCCGGACATCGTCAACGATCGTGTGATCTTCGGCGCGCTAATGGGCGCCATCGTCTGGAACGTTTTGACCTGGGCCTTGGGCATCCCCTCCTCGAGCTCTCATGCGCTCGTCGGGGGGCTCGTGGGCGCGGGCGTCGCCAAAGCTGGCGCGAGCTCGATCGTTTGGAGCGGGTTGCTCACGATCGGCTCGGCGATCGTGTTGTCGCCGCTTCTTGGATTCGTCCTCGCGCTGGTTCTGGTGCTGGCAGTATCCTGGATCTTCGTGCGGGAGACGCCATTCGCGGTCGACAACACCTTCCGCACGCTGCAATTCGTCTCCGCCTCTCTATATTCGCTGGGACACGGCGGCAATGACGCGCAGAAGACCATGGGCGTCATCGCGGTGCTGCTCTATTCGCATGGGAGCCTCGGCTCGCATTTCTACGTCCCCTTTTGGGTCGTGCTCTCCTGCCAGACGGCCATGGGGCTTGGCACCTTGTTCGGCGGCTGGCGCATTGTGCACACGATGGGCTCGAAGATCACGAGGCTCACCCCGATGCAAGGCTTCTGCGCCGAGACCGGCGGCGCCGTGACGCTGTTTCTCGCCACCGCGCTGGGCATCCCCGTTTCGACGACGCACACGATCACGGGCGCCATCGTCGGCGTGGGGGCGGCCCGGCGGGTCTCAGCCGTCCGCTGGAACATCGCCAAGGATATCGTCGTCGCCTGGGTGATCACGATGCCGATGTCGGCGCTGATCGCGGCCATGTTCTACGCGCTTGCCGGGCTTCTCCCATGAAAGGGCGAAAGGCTGAAAAGAAGAAGAAGACCGCCGAAGCGCGAGAGCCGCATGCGCAATATGGGGCGCTGCCCTGGCGCATCGGGGACGAACCCGAAATCATGCTGCTGACTTCTCGCGATACAAGGCGGTGGGTCATTCCCAAAGGGTGGCCGATGAAAGGGCGGAAGCCGAACGCGACGGCGGCCCTCGAAGCCTTGCAGGAGGGCGGCCTGCTCGGAAACATCGGGAAGAAGTCGGTCGGCGCCTATCACTATCGCAAGCGCCTCAAGAACGGGGCGGTGCTGACGTGCCGGGTAGAAGTGTTCCCGCTGCGCGTCCTGCGGCAGCGCAAGAAATGGCCCGAGAAAGGCCAGCGCATGACGCAATGGTTTCCCTATATGGACGCGGCGGAGGAGGTCGCGGAGCCGGAGCTGAAGGAGCTGATTCTTGCTTTTGGCAACACTCTTTCCGCGGTCGTCCAAGACGGCGTGATCGCCACCCGACCCATTCTAGGGGCCAAGCCCAAAGCGAGGCTCAGGGCCTCGGCGACCAAAGCTTTTTGAAGAGCGGCGCATGTGGCGATTTGTTGAGGCTCCGGGGGGCGCCTTGCTCCGCCGCCCGAGGCCTCGGACCTTGCGGCAATCGTCTTTCCCTTTTTCGCCGCGCGCTTTATACCGGGCCACAGCCAGCGCCCGCTGAGGCGCGTCCGCTCAATGGTCGGGTCCCATGTCAGAGCACGCCACACCGCATTTCCACAATCAGCCGGGCGTCCCGCGCATCCGCGTCGGGGCCAGGGAGTTCATGTGCATCGGGGCGCTGCCGCCCTTCGACCATCCGCATGTTTTCCTCGACATGGGCGCGGCGACCGAGGCTGTCTGCCCCTATTGCTCGACGCTTTTCGTTTATGACGCGTCGCTCCATGGCGCCGCCGATCCGGCCGAATGCGTCTATGAACCGGCGGAGCCCGTCGCCGCCTCGTGAGTTCTTCCGCTTCGGACATCGTCGTCGCGGGCGCCGGCATAGGTGGCCTCACCGCGGCTCTCTGTCTGGCGCGCGCCGGCAAGCGCGTCGCGCTGCTCGAAAAGGCGCCGAAAATCGAAGAGGTCGGCGCCGGCCTCCAGATTGCGCCGAACGCCGGCCGCATCCTTCAGGGCCTCGGCCTTTCCTCCGCGCTCCAAGCCAATTCGCTTCTACCCGAGACGATCGTCATTCGCCGCGCGAACGACGGAAGAGAGCTTTGCCGTATCCCGCTCGCAGCCGTCGAAGAGCGTTTTGGCGCCCCCTTTCGCCTGTTCCATCGCGCCGATCTGCAAAACCTGCTGCTCGAAGCGGCGCAAGCGACCGAGGCCATCGCGATTCGAACCGAAGCCCGCGTCGGCGATTTCGAGGAGGAGGACGAAACGGTCTTCCTGCGCGTGCATGGCGCCGGAGGTCCCGAGGACCTGGAGGCCGCAGGGCTCGTTGGCGCGGACGGCGTTCGCTCCTCGGTGCGCGGCTTTCTCTTTCGCGAGGAGAAGGACGCCCCTTTCTATACGGGCAACATGGCCTGGCGCGCGCTGTTGCCGGCCGAGGCGGTCCCGATAGGTTTGCGCGCGAGCGAGGTCAATCTCTGGCTCGGACGCGGCGCGCATGTCGTCCACTATCCGCTGAGACGCGGCGAGATCGTCAACGCCGTGCTCATCATCGAGGACGGAGACGTCGAACCGCCCCCGAGCGAGCCGACGCAGGCTGGCGCAAGCCTGCTCGAGGCGGCGGGCTTCGAGCGCGGGTCCCCGCTGCTGCGCGCGTTGATCGCTGGCTACGACAGCTGGCGGCGCTGGCCGCTTTGGGGCCGCCCGCGGCTAGCCTCCTGGAGCCGCGGCGCCGTGACGCTGCTCGGCGACGCGGCGCATCCGATGGTTCCCTTCCTGGCGCAGGGCGCTGCGCAGGCGATCGAGGACGCGGAGGCGCTCGGGCGAGCCTTCGCGGATGGAGCCTCGCCGTCTCAGGCTTTTGCGCTTTATGAGCGCGCACGGGTTTGGCGCGCGTCAATGGTGCAACAGGCCTCGCGGAGCCAGGGGCGTTTCGCGCATGCGGGCTTCCCCCTGGCGAATGCGCGCGACGCCGTCATGTCGCTCATCGGCGGGCGCGGGATGCTCGCGCGCAACGCCTGGCTGTATCGGTGAGGCGGCGCGTGACCGACGGGGTTTCGCGCGCCTCTACCGGCAGGGCATAGGGCCTGCGCTCTGCCGTCGCCAGCGCTCGAGACATGCATTGCCTTCCTGAAGAACGAGCGGGCCAAACCAAAGGGCCTGCTGCCCAGCGATGAGTTGGCCTTGGTTGATCCAGGTTCCCGGCGCCGGCACAGTCGTCGTGTAACGGACGGCCGGCTCCCCCGCGGAGGCCGTCAGCGTAGGAGTGGAGACGACAGGCTCCGGTCCGTAAATGCCCGCTGCGGTTCGATCGCCGGCGCGGCGCCCCCCGTTCACCAGCCAAAACTGCCCCTGCTTGGCGGCGGCGAAGGGGAAAAAGTCTGCGCGGCCCGTGGGAGGATCGGGGACGGAGTAGAGCGCAGGGTCGGTTTCGACCTTGATCGACTCGGGCGCGCCGGCTGGGGCGGCAAGAATATCCGTGCGCAAGGCGGCGTAGAGACCGCCGAGCTCTGGCACGGAAAGCTCCTCGGCCAAGGCGAGTCCTATCCGGCCGAGAGGCGTCTCGACGACCGTGATTTGATCTCCCGCCGTTGCCCATGCGGCTTGCGCGGCCTTCGGGTGCGTGATGCGGTAGCGCGCGAGGATGTCTCCTTGCGGCCCCGCGAGCGCCACCGTGTGGAAGACATGATCGCCATCGCGCTCGGGATAGCTGCCCACGAGATAACCCTTGCCAGCCTGCGCTGCGGCGCCGAGCGCCTTCTCAAATGCGCCGCCCGCCCTCTCGGCGCGAGCCTTGATCTCGTCGGCGCTGAGCCCACTGGGGAGCCCCGAGAGTTCCGGCAGAACCATGAGCTCGCCTTCCGCGGGCCGGGCGGCTTCGAGAAGCGAGGGTCCTTCCGGCCATTGTGCGGCGGCGAAGGATGTGGTGCGCGGGGTGCGTGTCGCATTCCCGTCCACCGGGCTGCGGTGCAGCGCGAGCAGAGGCAGGTAGAGAGCCGGACGGCGTAGAGAAAGGCGTGTCCTTCGGCTTTGCTCGGCCTCGGCGGGCCTGATGGTGGCGGTGATGAGGCTCTTCAAGCCGGGCGGCAGGACCTCCGGCGGCACGACGGGCGCCTGGGCGAGCTTATGCCCCTCGGGCGACCAGATGCTGGAGCCGCCGTTGTAATATAATTTGCCGCCGGTGATCGAATTGGTCTCGATGCCGCTGCGCGTGGCGCCGATGACCCAAACCCCGTTCTGCGCGCTCATATACTGGACGCTCGCCACGGTCGAATGGTCGCCCGTGGCCTCGGCCGGCGGCGTGCCGGGCATCACGCGATCGGAAACGGAATGCCACGCGATGATTTGCGCGCCCCGCAGCACCGCGAGCCGCGCATATTGCCAATAGGTGTCATCATAACAAATGACGAGCGCGATGCGGCCGATGGGGGTGTCGAAGACCTCCACACCCGTGTCGCCGGGAGCGAAAACCTTCTGGTCTTGGGGGTTGAGGCCGTTCTTGCGGTATTTTCCGATGATGCCCCTCGGGCCGAGGAGTACGGCGCTATTGTAGGCAATTCCGGTTTGCCCATCTCTCTCCGCGATGCCGACGCTCATATACATGCCGGTGCGCGCGAGGATGGGCAGCAGCGCCGCCGTCGTCTTCCCGGGAATGGTGTCCAGGAACGGCGCTATTTGATCCGGGCCGCTAAACAGATAGCCGCTGACCGCCGTCTCTGGAAAGACCGCGAAGGTCACGCCCTGCCGGCCCGCTTCCTTAGCCGCCTCGGCAAGGCGGCGGATATTGCCGTCGAGGTCGCCCCAAGCGGGAACGAAGTCGACGGCTGCGACCTTAATGGACTGCGCTCCCGAGGACGACTGCGCCACGGGGCGTCCGTAAGCCGTGCTCCAGGGTAGAAAAGCAAGGACAGCCAAAAGGATGAACGCTTTCCAGTTCATGACGTCGCCTTCCCAACTCGCTACGCCCTTTCTCTTGCTAGCCAGTCTAGACGAATATCCGGAATAACCAATTGTTTACAAACAACTTTCGCATTGTTCCAAAGAGAGGAGCGAAAAATTCGGTTTCCGCGTCCGCTCCGGCGACTCGACTCGAACTCCCTGAGCGTCAGATTCCGATCGCTTACCGCATTTGCCCAAAAATATTGCGCAGGACCTCGCGACTGATCTTCGTGCCGAAGCTCTTCGCGGCCGATTGCAGCGCGGCGCTGGCCGCTTTCTCGGCGGGCGACAGGCGCTTGGGGCTCGGCCGCGCGAAGAGCCCACCGAGCGCGTCCTTGACGCCGTCCCATATTCCGCCCCCGGCGGAGGCCTCGATGGGCGGCGCGCTGTTGACGTCCGGCGCCTTGGCCGGCCCCGCGCCGGCGTCCTCCATGCGCGCGCCGGCGCGTTTCTGCAGCACCTCGAAGGCCGATTCGCGGTCGATGGGCGTGTCGTAGAGGCCATAAAGCGGGCCGCCCTCGATCACCGCCTGGCGCTCTTGCGGCGTGATCGGCCCGACGCGAGACGCGGGCGGCGCGATGAAGGCTCGCTCCACGACCCGCGGCGCGCCCTTCTCGTCGAGCATCGAGACGAGCGCCTCGCCGACCGCGAGTTCCGTGATGGCCGCGGCCGTGTCGAAACTCTTGTTCTGCCGAAAGGTTTCGGCGGCCGTGCGCACCGCCTTCTGGTCGCGCGGCGTGAAGGCCCGCAGCGCATGCTGAATGCGGTTGCCGAGCTGGCCCAGCACCGTCTCCGGCACGTCGAGCGGGCTTTGCGTGACGAAATAGACGCCGACGCCCTTGGAGCGAATCAGCCGCACCACCTGCTCGATCGCGGTGAGGAGATTCTTCGGCGCATCCTTAAAGAGCAGATGCGCTTCGTCGAAAAAGAAGACGAGCTTCGGCGCTGGCTGGTCGCCGACCTCCGGAAGCTGCGCGAAGAGCTCGGTCAGCATCCACAGCAGGAAGGTCGCATAGAGCCGCGGCGAGCGCATGAGCTTGTCGGCGGCGAGGATGTTGACATAGCCCCGCCCCCGCTCGTCCTGGCCGATGAACTCCTTGAGATCGAGCGCCGGCTCGCCGAAGAATTTCTCGCCGCCCTGCGTCTCCAGCACGAGAAGCTGCCGTTGCACCGCGCCGATCGAGGCGCTGGCGACATTGCCGTATTTGGTCTGCAAAGCGCTCGCATTCTCGGCGACATAGCCGAGCGTCGCGCGCAGATCCTTCAGATCGTAGAGCAGCAGGCCCTGCTCGTCGGCGACGCGAAAGACGATGTTCAGCACGCCTTCTTGGGTATCGTTGAGATCGAGCAGGCGCGCGAGCAGAAGCGGACCCATCTCGGTGATGGTCGCGCGCACCGGATGGCCCTGCTCGGCGAAGAGGTCCCAGAAGATGACGGGAAATTTTTCCGAGGCGTAATCGAGGCCGAGCTCCTTGGCGCGCTCGACGAAGACGGCGCGTCCGTCGCCCTCCTGGCTGAGCCCGGCGAGATCCCCTTTCACGTCGGCGAGGAAAACCGTCGTACCCGCGCGCGAGAAACCCTCTGCGAGCCGTTGCAGCGTCACGGTCTTGCCCGTCCCCGTGGCGCCGGCGACAAGCCCATGGCGGTTGCCGAGCGGCAGAAGCAGATACTGGTAATGACGCTGATGCGCGCTCCCGCCACTGGGCTCGACGCGCGACGCGCCGATGAGGATTTTTCCGGGAACGGCGTTCGGCTCCGCGGACATGCGCAAAACTCCGGTTGGCTTCTAGCGCCCCATTCCCAGAACCAAAAGGTTCCAGCGGGAAGAAGCGCGCTAAGGCGATATGGTGGAGCGAATCGGGAACGCAAAAGCCTGCCGACTTTCGCATTGACTCGCCGAGGAACCGCTCTTCTGCCGACGGCCTTGAAGCGGCAGGCGGCTCATATTCGCAGAAGCCGGGGTTTCCTCAAAGCGCGCACTGGTTTCGCGTCGCTTCCGTCAAGCGCCCCGCCTAAAATGCGCAAAAGCGCCACTCGCCGCAAAAGTATAATTCAGACTAAGCCTCTGATGCCAAGTCAAGAATCGTTCCTTGCAGTGAATAACGGGGAGTCCAGGTTCTGCCTCAAGGAGGATATCGAATAGCATAGCTCGTGATAGACCCAAATCCTATCGCTCTCTGAGCAGGAAAACGCATGATTGCCTTCGAAAAAACAAAATTTTGCTCGCAAATCGCCGAGCTGTTCAGGTTTAGTTGCATTCATTACCCGAGGCGACTTAGAACCCAGCCGGATTCAATTCATGAGACGTCTTGTCATCATATCGAATCGCGTTGCAGATCCCGAGTGCGGCGAGGCTCATGGGGGCCTTGGGGTTTGCATCCTCGACTCGCTACGTGAGCGAGGCGCGCTGTGGTTGGGATGGAATGGCGAGATTGTCGCCGACGATGCGGAAATCAAAGCGACGCGCACGCAATTTGACGCCTTGACGCTCGCGACCGCGCCGCTCACAGAACGCGACTACAATGAATACTACCTTGGCTTCGCGAACGCGGCATTGTGGCCAGTTCACCACAACCGGCTCGATCTCGCGCGGTTCACCCAAGAAAGCGTCGACGGCTACCGGCGGGTCAATGATCGATTCGCCAACATGCTTACGCCGTTGCTGCAACCCGACGATCTGATCTGGGTTCAGGACTATCATTTCATGGCGCTCGGCGCGAGCCTGCGCGAGCGGCGCGTCGCCACTCAGATCGGTTTCTTCCTCCATATTCCCTTTCCGACGCCTGACGTTTTGGTGGCGATTCCCGAGCACGAGTGGCTGCTGACCGCGCTGTTCGAATATGATCTGGTTGGCTTTCAAACCAAAACCGATCTTGGGAATTTCTGCCGCTTCGCTTGTGATTTCATGGGCGGGGAGATGGTCTCGGCCGATGTGCTCTGCATGGCGGGCAAGTTTCTCTCGGTCGCCGTCTTTCCTGTCGGGATCGACGTCGACGCCTTCTCCGCAATGGCCAAAACGCCCGAAGCGAGCACGCGGATTCTTCGCTTACACAGGGCGGGAGAACCCCGTATCAACATCATCGGCGTGGACCGCTTGGATTACACCAAGGGCCTGCCGGAGAGGCTGCGTTCCTTCAAGCGCCTGCTCGAGATGTATCCTCAGAACTGCAAGACGGTGACGTTGATGCAGAGTGCGCCGCCGACCCGCCAGGAAGTCAGGGCCTATGCCGACATTCGCCACGAGCTCGAAGCGCTCTCGGGTGAAATTAACGGCGAGTTCGGCGACTTTGATTGGACGCCTGTGCGCTACATTCACAGGAGGGTCGCTCGCGAGACGCTCGCCGCCCTGTATCGCGGCAGCCATGTCGGATTGGTCACGCCTCTACGCGACGGCATGAATCTCGTCGCCAAGGAATATGTGGCCGCACAGGACGAGAGCGATCCGGGGGTGTTGATACTGTCGCGCTTTGCGGGCGCCGCGGAAGATCTCGAAGAGGCTTTGATCGTCAATCCCTATGACGCCGATGAAGTGGCGCACGCCATGCAGGCTGCGATACACATGCCGCAAGCGGAACGGATTGCGCGTCACCGGGCGTTGATGGCGCGGATTCGCGAGCGCAACGCCTGCAATTGGCTGGAGCAATTTGTCGGCGCTTTGGCGAACACCTCTCATTCGCTTGCTGCCTGCCAGTAATCTTGCTGAGCAAGCGCGCGCCGAAAATATCCATCATCAGCGACAAGGTCGCGGGCGAAGATGGTGGCTTTGACCCTGATCGAGGGCTCGAGGCGATTGCGACACGCAATAATCACTGACGGGTGTATCGATTTCGGCGCGGCCACTTTTGATTGGCGCCTGTTGTACAAATGTCACGTCATTTGAAAATCTATGCTCAGCATTGGATTGAGCGTTGCTCCAACCTCACGCGCACGTTACATTCATGTTAACCATAGTGTTGCTATGGCTTTCCGACCTCAACTCGCCGTGACTCGCTCCCATGCGCGCAATCAAGTCCTGGCTCTCACTCTTGGCCGTGGTGGTCGCGCTGATCGTCGCGAACCCCGGCTTTGCGAGCGCGGTCGGCGCGTCGGGCCATCACGGCGTCACGGCGGCCGGCCCTTCTCACTGTGCGAACATGCTGGGCGATCACAAGCCGGTCGGAGGGAATCCGGCCTCGGCCTGCGAGCATTGTCTCCTCTGCGGTGTCGCCTTCATCGCGCCCTTCGAATCTCCGAGGATCGCTCGGCCCATCGCCGCGCGGCTGCGTCCCACGCCGCCGACCGTCGAACAAACGTCACGGCCGCAGGAACACGCGAGCGCCAATCGGGCTAGGGCGCCGCCGCTTGCGTAACGCCGCGCGCTCACGCGCCGAAGTTTTCGCGTCCCGTTCCCCGAGTTTCAGTGCCTGCGCCGCGAAGAAAGCTGGCGTGCGGGCCCGCCAAGCCCTGGCGGATTCGGAGTTGAAGAGCCATGCCTTCCCATCGCTACGCCCGCATCATACGCGCAGGCTCCGTCGCCGCCGCCGCCCTGCAGATCGCGCTCCCCTCTAACGCAGCGCTTGCGCAGACCACTCTGCCGTCGATCGACGTCGGCGGCGCGAGAAAAGTCACGCACCACGCCGCGCCAACCGCCAAGCCGACGCATGTCGCCGCGGCGCCCGCACGCGTCGCGCCTGCGGGGACGACGCGCCCCGCTCCTGGGCGGCCGGCTAGGCAACCGGCCGAGCAACCGCCTCAGCCGCAGCCCGAGGTGCAGCCCTGGCAGGAGGCTGCTCCGGGAACGCAGCAACCTGAATATTCCGACCTCAAAAAGCCGTTGACGCAGCCGCAGAGATCCGACGCTTCCTCGAGCGTGAGAGACTTCACGCCGCAGCAGGTCAACGCGCGCGTCTTCGCCCAGCCTCAGGAAGCGCTGGAGATCGCGCCCGGCCTCGTCATCGCGCAGCACAGCGGCAATGGCAAGGCGGCGCAATATTTCCTGCGCGGCTTCGCGCTCGACCATGGCTACGACATCGGCATCACCTTCGACGGCATGAACGTCAATCAGCCGTCGCACATCCACAGCAATGGCTACGCCGACACCAACTTCCTGATCCCCGAGCTGCTCGGCGAGTTCGAGGTGCGCAAGGGGCCCTATTTCGCCGACGAGGGCGTGTTCTCGGCCGTCGGCGCGGTCCACATGAACTACATCGACAAGCTGCGCGAGGGCCTCGTCATCGGCTCGGGCGGCAGCTTCGCCTGGGGCCGGCTGATGGGCGCCAAGTCCTGGGCTCTCGGCCAAGGCGAGCTGATGATGGCCCTTGAGTTGGCCAACTACAACGGCCCTTGGCAGCGTCCCGACGAGGCGCGCAAGATCAACGGCTTCGCCCGCTGGAGCGAGGGCACGGCGGAGAACGGCTTCTCGCTCACGGCGATGGCCTATTCGCAACATTATTTCGCGACGGACCAGATTCCCTACAACCTCGTGTCGGAAGGGCTCATGTCGCGATGGGACACGCAGGACCCGACCGACGGCGGCAACGGCGCGCGCTACAGCCTGTCGATGCGCTGGAGCGAGACCAACAAGAACGACTGGTCGCGCGTCGAAGCCTATATGATTCACAACGACACCAATCTCTACGACAACTTCACCTACTGGCAGAGCAATCCCGCCAGTCTGCTCTTCCAGCCCCTCAGCGCCAACACCTTCGCCTTGGGTGATCAAACGCATCAGTTCGATCATCGCCAGCAATACGGCCTCAAGGCCATGCACGGCTGGAAATACACCCTTCAGGGGACGGAGATGCAGACGCGCGTCGGCTATCAGGGCCTCGCGGACTTCATCCTGAACGGCAACGGCGACTCATTCCAGAGGCAGCAGTTCGACCAGATCTCGAATAACTGGATCAAGGAATATATCCACGGGCTCTGGACGGACACGACCCAGTTCTGGACGCCCTGGTTCCGCACGACGGAAGGCTTCCGTCTCGACTATGTGCACGGCTCGGTGAACTCCGTCGCCAATCCGCTGCTTGCTTTGGGCTCTTTTCCGCCATTCGTTCCCCAGTTCGACCCCGTTACGAACGCTTTCCTGGGAAATGCGCCGGCAACCCCCTTCTATTTGGGCAGTCTCAACAATGGCGAGCTCGGGCGGTTCTTCACGAGTCCCAAGGCCGGCGCTGTGCTCGGACCCTATAACAACAGCGAGCTTTTCTTTAACTTCGGCGAAGGATTGCGGGCCGAGGATATCCGCGGCGCGACCAATCACTGGGTAACGGATGGCGGGTCATATTCCTACATTCCCAACGTGCAGCTCTTGACGAAGACGCGCGGCGCCGAGGGCGGCTTGCGCAGCAAGAGCATCCTGCCGGGACTGGACACGACCATCACGCTATTCTGGCAGGACCTCGACGCCGAACAGACCTTCAACGCCGACACGGCGCAGAGCGCCTACGGCCGTCCTGGCCGCCGCTACGGTTTCGAATGGACGAGCATTTACGAGATCACGAGCTGGGCGCACGCCGACGCCAACGTTACCGGCACGCATGCGCGTTTCCGCGGCTACGACCAGCAGCAGTTTGCGGCTTGGTTCACCTATCTCTCGGGTGGAGTCGCGGCCGACCCGCTCTGGCCTCTCAGCCTGCCGGGCTCAAGCCCCGGCAACTATCTCATGCTCGCGCCGGTCTGGGTCTCCACTTTTGGCCTCGAGCTTGGTGAGAAGACCGGCTGGTTCGGCGCGCTGCGCGGCCGCTATTTCGGCGCGCGGCCTTTGACCGAGGACGGCCAGATCGAGTTGCATGCGACCTTCACGGTCAATGCGCGCCTCGGCTACCGCTTCGAGAATGGCTGGAAGGTGCAGGTCGACGGCTTCAACATTCTGAACTCGCGCGCCGACATGATCGACTACGCGGCCAATGTGTTCGGCAAGCAGGATTTTGCGATCAATCCCTGGTACGTCGGCGGCAGTGCGGGTATCGCTCAGCGCACCTTCAAGCCGATCGACCCGCCGGCCTTCCGCATCACGATCAGCGGCCCGCTCGACTTCGTCAACAAGACGCCGATCGCGCCGGTCCTCGCGAGTTACTGATCGAAAAACCCGGAGAGGACGGCGCAGGCCGTTCTCTCTGGGTTGATAACGCCCGCCGCCTATACATGTCTCTTTAGAGCTCGTCCCGCTCTCTTGGTATCACGCGAGCGATAAGGACTCGCTCAAGATCAAAAAGTTGGAGCCTGTCCTTAACGTAAAACCGCTCTGCACTTTTCCGGGACATGCTCTGAGGCGTTCACTGAGAGAGCCGTGATCAGGCAGCTCGACACGCTTCCGTCGATCGATCCCGACAGCGGAGTCGTGACAGCTATCGTCGAGACTCCGAAAGGGAGCAGAAAAAAATACGACTACGATCCGGATATCGGCGCCTTCGAGCTTGCGAGCGTTTTGCCGCAGGGAATGGTTTTTCCGTTCGATTTTGGCTTCATCCCCTCGACGAAAGCCGAGGATGGCGATCCTCTCGACATCATGATTCTGATGGACGAAGCGGCTCCAACCGGTTGCGTCGTGCCGGTGCGAGTCATCGGCGCCATCGAGGCGGAGCAACGCAAAAAAGGAGAAAACTGGATCAGGAACGACCGTCTATTGGGCGTCAGCATCCACGCGCACGCTCATGCTCTCGTGAAGACGCTCTCGGACGTCAACCCCGATATCATCAGCCAGCTCGAGGCCTTTTTTGCGCAGTATAACGCGCTCAAGGCCGTGGAGTTTCGTGTCCTGGACCGGGTCGGACCGAAGAAAGCGCATAAACTGATAGCGCAGACCCAGCAGTGAGCGCCTCAATCCCTGGCCGATAGCTGTAGCATTTCGACTTGAGAGAACGGGGCCCTCACCAACCCGCGACGCGCTGGCAGCCCTCCTTGCCGGCCTCGAAGGCATAGTGATCGCCGCAGGCGTAAGCGGTCGGCGGTTCATGCGTCGACTCGAAGCGGTCGTAGCCTTCCTTCAGATTTTTCCAGAAGTCGACCCATTCCTTGCCGGCCTCCGCGTCCTGGGACATGAAGGACATCCAGGCGCCATGCGTCGTCTCTTTTTGCAGGGCCGCCTCGGTCATGCGGAACGGGAAGATATGCACCGGCACCTCATGCTGCCCAGCCGCCAGCGCTGCGGACACGAAGCCGTAGATCTCCTCGACGCCCTTGTCGGTCATGGCGAAGCAGCCGACCGATTTGCAATTGCCATGCACCATGACGAGTCCGCCGGTGCGCCCGTTCTGCTTATCGAAGGCGTTTGGATAGCCGATGTTGAAAGCGCGGTAATAGTTCGAGTGCGGATTGAGCTGCTTCGCCGACACGGCATAGAAGCCTTCCGGCGACTGGTAGTCGGCTTCCTTGAGCTTGGGCCCGAGATGGCCTGACCATTTGCAAATCGGGAAGGTGCGATAGAGGGTGAAGCGGTTGTTGACCTTGAGCCACAGCTCGAGCTCGCCCTCCTTCTTGAAGATGCGGACATAGGCCGGCGCGCCCATGTTGAACCGCGGCGGCGGCTGGTCGGTGCGATCGAAGCTGCCAGGCGGCGCGGCTCTGAGCGTCGGCTCGGGCCCGAGCGCCGCGACCTGCTGTTCAGCCGGGGCCGGCGGCGCCGCGGCTTCGGGCGCGGCGGCCGGAGCCTGCGCCTCGGGGGTCTGTCCGGCGACCTCCGCCGACAGCGTGGACGGCCGCCGCGGCGGCAGCGGAAATTCTTCAGCGCCCAGCCCTTCCGGCCGGCGCGGTGGGGTTGGCGCGTCCACCGGCTCCCCGGTTATGGGCGCCTCCGGCGGCGGTTCGACCGCGGCTTCCTCGAAAAGGGAGCGCTGCTCCTCGCTGCCGCGCAGCGTCGCGACACCGCCCCGAAGCGCATGCAGAAATCGGCCGCCGAGCCCCTCGTCGGGTCGCCGCGCGGCGACGGCGGCGGCTTCCGGGGATTCCGCGCTCTCCTCCCTTTCCGGGGCGAGATTCAGCGCAAGAACGCCGATCGCGATCGTCGCCGCGGAGACGATCGCCAGGAGAAGCTGCGATCGAGTTGGCTTTATCGCCTCGACAGTCATGACGACACCGTCCCGCGTCGCCAGGCTGCAAGAGCGCGTAAGGCCCCCATCAAGCTAATGACCCTCAAATTGCACGAGGCTGCGCACGGGAACATCGAGCGCCTCTAATTTCTTCGCCCCGCCGAGTTCCGGCAGGTCGATCACGAAACAGGCGGCGACGATCTCGGCTCCCATGCGGCGCAATAGCCGTATCGCGCCCTCGGCGGTGCCGCCGGTCGCGATCAGATCGTCTATCAGGATCACACGGTCGCCTTGTGACACGGCGTCTTCGTGCATCTCCATCTCGTCGGTCCCATATTCCAGCTCATAGCTGATCGACACCGTCTTGTGGGGCAGCTTGCCCTTTTTTCGGATCGGCACAAAGCCCGCGGAAAGCTGATGCGCGACGGCGCCGCCGAGAATGAACCCGCGCGCCTCCATGCCGGCCACCTTGTCCATCTTCGAGCCTGACCAGGGCTGCACCAACTCGTCCACCGCCTTGCGGAAGGCGCGAGCGTCGCCGAGCAGAGTTGTGATGTCGCGAAAGAGGATGCCCTTTTTGGGATAGTCGGGAATCGTGCGGATGGCGGCGGCGAGGGGCATGAGGTCAAAGCTCGAAATGGTTGGGTCGCAGCTTCTTATCGCATTTCGGGGCTGAAAACAGCCTTGGGGTCTCCCGGTCCCCCGCGTCTCATTTTGGCGCGAGCTCCCAAGTCGCTTCGACGGCTGTGGACAGAGGGATCATGCCCGGCTCGACGGGGATGCTCGCTTTTGCTTCGAAGCTGCGCGCGGCCGCCATGGGGGCGTAAGGGACCGGTCCGGGCTCCGGCTCGAGGGCCAAAAGGCGCCCGAGCTTCATCGAGGCGGCTCCCGCATAGACCTCGGCGCGGCGTCTCGCCTCGGCGACGGCCTGGACGCGCAGCGAGTCCATCTTGGCGGCCTCGTCCGTTATGCCGAAGGAAATGCCCTGCGCCTCGTTGGCGCCCTTGGCGATGAGCTTCGCGACGACCAATCCGGCCCTGTCCACGTCATGCAGGCGTAAGCGAAAAAGATGGTTGGCCCTATAGCCGGCGATCTTCTGTTTCGTCGGCTGGCGCGTTCCCGGGTCCCGATCCTCGACGTAGATCGGCGAGACGGAGAAGGACTGGCTCTGAATATCCTTGGGATCGACTCCCATGGCCTTCGCCGCCTCGATAGCGGCCGTGGACGGGGTCACATTGTCGGCCGCCGCCTGCTCGGCGGTCGGCGCATCGTTGACCACGCCGAAAGTGAGATAGGCGACATTGGGTCGCTCCTCACTCTTGGCTTCGGCGCGGACAGTGATGTGCGGCACGGCGTATCTGACGTCAGTCCCGCCGGCGAAAGCCCCAGTTGCTGCGAACGCGAGGACGCCGAAACCAAGGAGCAGGGCTTTCATCGCGTGTCTCCCTCGATACGCAGCCTAGCGTATTCGCCCCATAATCTATTTAGGCTCAATTTCCGATTGCAACGATTTGGTTCGGGACTGCGAGACGTATCGGCGGTCCTTCAAGGCGCTGCCCACGCCAAAAACAAACGCGGCGCTCCGGCTTGACCGAGACGCCGCGTAGCAGATCAACGTGATTAAGCTTGCGTCTCAGTCCGAGAACACCCAACGCGCAGCGAAATAGGCCGCGGCGGCAAGAACGATAATGGCGATCATGCCGAATGGCGTGGCGGCATAGCTGGTGAGTTCGAGAATCGCGCCCATTGTTTCCTCCTTAGGTCCAAAACGCGCGGGTCCGGGATCGCGGCCAACGCATCAACCGTCGCTCGCAATGAGCGACAACTCTGCTGACGATCTTTTGTTAGTGGATCGCTGCGTCACTCGTCTACCGCCTTGGGTACAATTTTTCAGGTCCCAGGCCGAGACAATGTTCCTGCACGTCGCGACCGGCAATTTTCCTCACGGAACACGCCGTATACCCCGCAGATCACGTCTGCGGCCTCGAATTGCAGTTGTTGATGGCATTATTGTAACCGCCCTTTTTTGTCAAGGCGATCGAAGCTAAGCGCCGCGCCTTTGGAGTCGGCGATAATGCTGCGCTCAGGTTAGGTTGCGCGGCGAGAGTCCGATTAACTTGCCGGCTCGGCCTTGCTATCTTCCCCGTCGGCGGCGAGTCGCCGCCGCAAGAAACCGCGAAGTGATGACAGCTATGAGCGACACTTTGACGCGCCGAGGACTCTTGGCTCTTCTGATCGGCGCCTTTTTTTTCGCCGCGGTAGCGCGGGCGGAGGCGCGCGGCGCGCTGATTTACGATCAAGGCGCCTGCATTCTGAAAGTCGGTCCGGATATTCTCTATTTCTCCGGCTATCAATCCAGCACGGGCAAGCAAAAGTTCTGCGAGGACGTGCCGAAGATCGGAGACGGGACGACCTTCGTCTTCGACATCCCCGACGAGGAATTGCGAGAGAGAAAAATCGGCTTCCGTATTCTGCGCAATACGGGAGACGACAGAGAACCCGTGGATGGCCCGCTCGTCGCCGAAGTCGCGCCTGCGATGCATCCGACCGGCACTTTCAGTCTCGGCCATCATTTCTCGGAACCGGGGAATTTCATTGGCGTCGTCATCCTTGAGAGATCCTCGGGCGATCAGTCGACAGCGCGCTTTCCCTTTTCTGTGGGCGGCTCGCCGCGCTCCAATATCCCCTATCTCCTGCTCGGCCTTGCAGCGGTTCTCGCTCTGGCGATGTTCGTGATGCAGCGGAGAGAGAAGAAGGGTTGAACGGGAGCGGGGTGCGCTCTCCGCGCCTTTTCGCCGCGTTGCCGCCGCCGGGCGCCGCGCTTAGCTCCAGTGTCAAAGCCTCTTCGTGAAGCGCGAACATCTCGGAGCGCGAACATGCCCACAGAAAATGGCCTTTCCCGTCGCGCCCTCTTCGGGGGACTCGCGGCAGGCGCGTTCGGCGCCTCTCCCGCCGCATGGGCGACCCACGCCATGGGGCCGATGAAGCGGCTGCCGCCACGCTGGGCCTCGCCAGCGTTTTCGCCAGACGTCGAAATCGAGCTCGTCGCCGCGCCTGCGAGTGCGCAAATCCTCGCGGGGACGCCGACGAACAATGTTTGGCGCTACGCCGCGCGGCTCGTCAGAGGTCCGGAGGGAACGCTGACGCGCCTTAACGATTCCTATCTCGCCGAGCTCATCAGGCTGCGGACCGGGCAGAAGCTGCGCATCACGCTGCGCAATAATTTGCCCGAGCCCAACATCGCCCATTGGCACGGTCTGCACGTTCCGGCGGAGGCGGACGGCCACCCTCTTTACGCGCTCGATCCCGGCGAGAGCTACGTTTACGAGTTCGAGGTCCGCAATCGCGCCGGCTTCTATTTCTTCCACCCTCATACGCATGAGGCGACGGCGACGCAGGTCTATCGCGGGCTCGCGGGCGGCATCATCGTCAATGACGCGGAGGAGGATGCGCTCGGCCTGCCCTCGGGCGAATATGAGCTGCCGATCGTGCTGCAGGACCGAAGCTTCACCGAAGACAACCAGCTCCTCTACGACGTCGGCATGCACGAGCGGATGATCGGCTTCCAGGGCGATCGCATTCTCGTCAACGGCAAGGCCGATTATGCGCAGGACGTGGCGAGCCGCGCCTATCGCCTGCGAATTCTCAACGCATCCAACGCGCGCATCTACAAGCTCACTTGGGATGACGGCTCGCCGATCGTCGTGCTCGGCGTCGACGGCGGCCTGCTCGCGGCGCCGGAGACGAAGCCTTACGTGATGCTCGCGCCCGGCGAGCGGCTCGACGTGTGGGCGGATTTTTCCGGCCGCAAAGCGGGCTCGACCGTCGTCATGCGCAGCGCGCCCTTCGTCGGCGCAGTTCCCAAAATGGCGGAGCGCATGCAGCGCATGATGGGCGGCGGCTCTGGCCTTTCGGCTGGCGGCGACTTCTCACTTTTCACGCTGCGCGTCACGCGCGAGACGACGGAGAGCCCCGCGCTTCCGAAGCGCTTGTCGACGCCGCCGCTGCCGCGCCTCGAGGACGCCGCGAGCAAAGGCGCGCCGCGTCCGATCGCGATCAGCGAAGCGCCGATGGCGATGCTGATCAACGGCCGCCCCTACGCCTTCGAGGACTGGATGGATATCGAGAAGATTCCGCTCGGCACGACGCAGCTCTTCGAGATTTTTCACGATCACGGCGGGTCGGGCCACATGGCCATGGCCGGCATGGGGATGGGCGGCCGCATGGGCATGGGCGGCATGGGAATGGGCGGCGGCATGGGCATGGGGGGCATGATGTCCATGGCGCATCCGATCCATCTGCACGGACAGCAGTTCGCGGTCCTGAGCCGCGATCCGGAGATGGTCGACGAGGACGCCTATGCGACAGTCAAGGACGGCTTCGTGATGAGCGGGCTCAAGGACACCGTGCCGGTCTTCTCGGGCGAACGGGTGCGTATCCTGAAGCCCTTCGGCGATTTTGCGGGAAGCTTCATGTATCACTGCCACAACCTCGAGCATGAGGACATGGGCATGATGCGCGAGTTCCTGGTGGGGTGACGCGCCAGCAAATGCATCCAAACGGCGTTTTTTAGCCGGCCGCGGGCTCCGCCTTTGGGCGACGCATCTCTCAATCGACGCGCCGCAGCGTCAGATAGAGTCCGAGTTGCAGCTTGCCCTGCCTGAGGGACAGGAGTCCGTCCCACACCTTCGTGTCGCCGACGCGCTGCGTGGCGCCCGACAGCGAGACGGCGCCCGCGAGATTCTTGAAAAAGCCCCTGGCCAGCAAAAGGCTCGTCCCAACCGCGCTCGCGGCGAGGGCCAGCGTCGGCGCTGCAGACGTCAAAGCGTTGGACATGTCGACTCTCCACCATTCCGCGGGAACATTACAACAAATCCCCGCTATTGAGAGAACATTACAACATCCATAGAAGCTCGTCAATTATCTTTGCGGGAAATTTACCATTCCTCTTGATGTTTTTTTAGCCAGGCGGCCTTTGGTTGATTCGTTCTCGGACACGTAGTAATGTTTTGTTGAAAGTTCTCGCTCCCGCAGCTATCGCCGGAGGCAAGCGTGTCGTCCGTGGAGTTCAGCAATCAGAAGATTCTTGCGATTTTAAAGCAGGAGCTCGCCGAAGCCGTCGAGCGGGCCTATGCGCACGCATACGCCATTCTCAAGCTGGAAGACCGCGCCGACCCCCGGGCCATCGAGGCCTGCATCGCCGAGCAGGCCGCCGCGCTCTCGGCGAAGTTAGTTACAACAAGGGGAGGTAATGTTGTAACTTTTCCGGGCAATGACGGTCGTCCGGCCGAGCCCGGGCACTCGATCTCCAAGGACGCGACCGCCTCCTCCGCGGCGCAGGAACTCATCGTCGCGACCTTGCGTCAGAGAAGCGAGGCGTCCATCCGCGAGCTGCAGGCCGAGCTCGAGGAATATGGAGTCGAGGTCACTCCCGGGAACCTTTCCGTGATCCTCTCGAGGCTCAATCAGTCGGGCACGATCACCCGATCGGGTCGCGGGATGTACAAATTCGCCGGTTGAGATTTATTCGGGAAGATTGAACGCGCCCACGACTCCGCCGACGAGATTGCGCGCGAGCAGAAGCTCGCTCGTCAGCTCCGGCGTGATCGCCTCGAGCCGCACCCCCTCTGCTAGAGCCCTCATCCGCCCGCGCCGGGCCGCCACCGCTTCCTCCAGGCTCACCGCCGCAAAGCACATCTCCTCGCCGGCGCGCTTTTGCGCCAGCGCCGGCAAATCCGCGCCGATGACGTGGGCGATCTTCGGATAGCCGCCGGTGGGCTGGCGATCCGCCATGAGCACGAGCGGCAGGCCGTCGCCGGGAATTTGTATCGCGCCCATCGCGACACCGTCCGAGACGATGTCATGACCCACGCAATGCGGGAGGGTCGGCCCCTCCAGGCGATAGGCCATCCGGTCGCTGCGCGCCGAGAGGCACCACCGCGCGGACAGAAAGAGCGCGAGCGTTTCCTCTCCGAAAAAATCCTGCTGCGGGCCGAGCAGCACGCGCAACTTCTCAGGCGCGACTCCGAGCCAGGGCGCATGCAGCGCCATCGGCTCCTTTGGGCCCGGGCGGGCGTCGAGGACGCTGAGCGCGTCGCCAGCGACGAGCGCGCGGCCATCGAGCCCGCCAAGCCCGGAGCGCGTATGCGTCGCGAGGGATCCCAGAACCTTCGGCAAGTCGACGCGACCGAAGGGCGCGACATAGGCCCAGGCGCCGGAGACGCCCGCCCGCAGCGAGAGCCGCGCGCCGGGCGCGAGCGTGAGCGCGGGGGCGAAGGGCAGGGGGCGTCCGTCGAGCCGGACGTCGAAATTTCCTCCGCAGATCGCAATTCCGACCGCGTCCTCTTCGGTCGTGATTTCGAGGCCTCCGAGCGAGACCTCGATGGCGGCTACGCCGCCCGTGGCGCGCGTCGCGGCGAGAAAAGCGTCCGCATCCATCGGCCCCGCGGGCGTGACGCCAAAGCGAAGAAACCCGCGCCGTCCTGCGTCCTGGAGCGTAACGCCCGGGCCGGCCGAGAGAATGCGCAGCCGTGCGGCCATCACGCGGCCTCGCGGCGGGCGAGTTGCTCGCCCTTGGCCGCGCGCGCTTCAAGCGCGCGAAACGCCTCAATGGCCACGGGCTCGAAATGTAGGAGATCGCCCGGCGCGATAAAGAGCGGCGGCTCGCGGCTCGGCGAGAAGAGCCGCTCGGGCGTGCGCCCGACAACGTACCACCCGGTCGGCATCGGATTGCTCGCGACAAGCGCCAATCCACCGCCGATGAGCACGGCCCCGGGTGGCGTCGGCGCGCGCGGCGTCGCGCGGCGCGGCAACGCGAGTTCTTTCGGCAGGCCGCCGAGGTAGCACCAGCCCGGCGCGAAGCCATACATGTACGCGCGATACTCGGCGCCCGCGTGGAGCTCGATGAAGCGCGCGGGCGTCAGGCCGAGAGCCGCCGCCGCCTCGGCGATGTCTTCGCCGCAATCCGCCTCGTAGCAGCACGGGAGGCGCCAGCGGGCGGGCGGAGCGCTGCCTTCCGCCGCCGCTGTTTTTTCGAGCAGCGGCTGGACAATGCTTAGGAGCGTCTCTCGCGAAAGAACGAGCGGTTCGTAACAGACAAGGAGCGCGCGATAGGTCGGCAGCGTTTCGATAAACCCCTCGGGCGCAGCGTCACGCAGCGCCGCGTCGAGCGCCAGAACGCGCGCGTTGATCTCGGGGTCGACCGTGTCGCCGAATTCGATGGAGAGCGCCGCCTCGCCGGCGTCGAGGAAACGCGGCGTTGCGTAGCCCGCCATCTCAAGCCGCCACGAAGCTTCGGACGCGCCAGCCGGCGCTCTCCAGGGCGGTGCGCAAAGCTCGCGCGATGGCTACGGCGCCCGGCGTGTCGCCATGCACGCAGATCGAATTGATCGGCGTTGGGAGGCGCGCGCCGGAGCGGGTGACGATGGCGCCCTCGTCCAGCATCGTCAGCACGCGCGCGACAATCGCCCGCGGATCGTGCAGCACCGCATCGGCCTCGCGGCGCGGCGCGAGGCTGCCGTCTTCGGCATAGGCGCGGTCGGCGAAAATCTCGTGCGCGACCTTGAGGCCGGCCTTTGTCGCGGCCGGCGCCTGTTCGCTTCGCGCGATGGCGAGCAGCGTCAGACGCGAGTCGACCTTGGCGACGGCGTCGGCGATTGCGCGAGCGACCTTGTCATCGCGTTCGGCGAGATTGGCGAGCGCCCCATGCGCCTTTACATAGGCGATCTCGTGCTGCGCGACGCGCGCCAAAGCTTGCGCCGCTCCGAGCTGGTAGGCGACGGCGTGCTCGATTTCCGTCGGCGACATGGCCAAAGGGCGGCGGCCAAAGCCCGCGAGGTCGGGGAAGGAGACATGCGCGCCCACGATGACGCCGGCTTGCTTGGCGGCGAGAAAGCTCTTGGCCATGATCTCCGGATCACCCGCGTGAAAGCCGCAGGCGATATTGGCGCTCGTGACGAGCGTGAGCATGGCGTCGTCATCGCCCATGCGCCAGGGGCCAAAACCCTCGCCGAGATCGGCGTTGAGATCGATGCTGCGCAAGTCGTCACCCCCGGGAACGGCAGGGCCCCGACTCTTCTATATCAGGCGCATATGCTCCGCATAGGGCGCGCTGACGAGCGCGCAAGCGCCAAATTCTTCCTGATATTGGTGCAACGTCCGTTCCTCAAGACACTTCGTATTCTTGCGGCTCCGGCATCATCGAAACATCCTCTAACCCGCATGCGGCGCACTCAAGGCGGCGCATTTTCCCGATCGCCGAATAGGGGGTCGATGGCGCGAGCCCAAGGGATTCGAAGCGAACGGCCGTCGAATAGCGGCACAGCGGATCGGTGCAGGTCACATAGAAGCCGCTGAAGCCCTGTGACTGGAGGTCCGAAATCGTGAGCGACTTGCTACTCATTTTGTGGCCTCTTTTGTCCGATTGCCCTACCCGCCGCCTTTACGGACGCAAGGAACGCGCCAACGGCGCTGGCGTCGATACGGTCCCCGCGGCTCAGCGCTTTTCGATGGCCTCATAGTCGCGCTGCGGCTCGCCGACGTAAAGCTGGCTTGGATGTCCCATACGCAGCTTAGGATCCTCGATCATCTCTTTCCACTGCGCGATCCAGCCGACAGTCCGCGCGATCGCGAAGAGCACGGGGAACATCGTCGTCGGAAAGCCCATGGCCTTGAGGATGATCCCGGAATAGAAATCGATGTTCGGAAAGAGTTTGCGCGAGACGAAGTAATCGTCCGAAAGCGCGATTCTTTCGAGCTCCAGCGCGACGTCGAGCAGGGGATCCTGGGTGTTGAGCTCCGCCAGCACCTCGCGCGCCGTGCGCTGCATGATCTTTGCGCGCGGATCGTAATTCTTGAAGATGCGGTGCCCGAATCCCATGAGGCGAAACGGGTCGGCCTTGTCCTTGGCGCGCGCAAGGAAATGCGGAATGCGGTCGGGTGTGCCGATCTGCGCGAGCATGCGTAGCACCGCTTCATTGGCGCCGCCATGCGACGGCCCCCAGAGGGAAGCGATGCCCGCGGCGATGCAGGCGAAGGGATCGGCGCCCGATGAGCCCGCAAGCCGCACCGTCGAGGTCGAGGCGACCTGCGCGAGATCGGCGTGCAGGATGAAGATGCGGTCGAGCGCGCGCGCGACAACGGGGTGCTGCGCGTAGGGCTCGGTCGGAACCGCGAAGCACATGTGCAGGAAGTTCGCGGCGTAGCCGAGATCGTTTCTGGGATAGTTGAACGGCTGGCCGATGGAGTATTTATAGGCCATCGCCGCGAGCGTGGGCGCCTTGGCGATGAGCCGCATCGAGGCGATCATGCGCTGATGCGGGTCATAGATGTCGGTCGAGTCGTGATAGAAGGCCGAGAGCGCGCCCACCGACGCAACCATGATCGACATCGGGTGCGCGTCGCGACGGAAGCCCTGAAAGAACCGCGCCATTTGCTCATGCACCATGGTGTGATGCGTGACGCGATAATCAAAATCCTGCTTTTGCGCCGCGTTCGGCAGCTGGCCATAGAGCAGCAGATAGCAGACCTCGAGATAGTCCGAATGCTCGGCGAGCTGCTCGATCGGATAGCCGCAATGCAGAAGCACGCTGGCGTCGCCGTCGATATAGGTGATCTTGGTTTCGCAGCTCGCCGTCGACAGGAAGCCAGGATCGAAGCTCCACAACCCCGACTGCGTCTGAAGCGAGCGCATGTCGATGACGTAGCCGCCGAGCGTCGCTTGCTTGATCGGAAGCTCGACAGTCCTGCCGTCAATCTCGATACGGATCGTCGCTTGCTGCTCCATCCGCCGCCTCGCGTCGCTTTGGGGATTTAATGATGAGATTAAAGCAATATTTGAGCCGCTCCGTCGAATTGTGATTTGTTAATCGCAATGGCGCCTCCAACATCCGGGACGGAACGGATGTTGCTTCCTCGCGAGCGATGCGGGGAGCCCCATGAAAACCTTTCTCGACTGGTCAGCCTATGCGGCTGCGCCTTTTCGGCGGGGCGCCCGAGTGGCTCGCGCGCCACGGGACCCTGTTGCGGCTCGCGGTGAAAGCGCTTAATCGCTCGCCGCTGCTCGCGAAGCTCGTCGAACGGTGGATTGGCGTCACGTCGCGGCGCCCGATGCCAGAGCCTGCTGAGACGCCCTTTTTCTCCAGGGCGAGAATGACCGCCGCGACGGGAGAGCGCGGGCCGGTCGTGCTCTTCGTCGACACCTTCTGCCACCACTTCGAGCCCGAGATCGCCGAAGCGGCGATCGCCGTGCTCGAACATGCAGGCTATTCCGTGCGGATCGCGCGTCCCGCGCAAGACGACGCGGAGCCCGACCGCCCGCTCTGCTGCGGCCGCACCTATCTCACGACGGGCCTCGTCGAGAAGGCGCGCCGCGAGGCCAAGCGCGTGCTCGCGGCCTTTCAGGACGAGATCGACGCCAAGACGCCGATCATTGGTCTCGAGCCCTTCTGCCTACTCTCGTTGCGCGACGAGCTTTACAGCCTCGGTCTCGGGCCGCAGGTCGGCGAGCTCGGCAAGCAGCTCTATCTCCTGGAGGAGTTTCTGGCGCGGGAGCATCAGAACAAAGGCTTGCGCATGAGGCTGAGGGCCGTCGAAGCCCAGGGCGCGCTCGTCCACGGCCATTGCCATCAGAAGGCTTTCGGCGCGATGAAAGCGATGCGCAAGGTTCTGGGCTGGATTCCCGGGCTTTCCTTCGAGGTTGTCGAGTTCGAGCTCCTGTGGCATGGCCGGCAGCTTTGGGCTCGAGGCCGAGCATTATGCGACCTCGATGCAAATGGCCGAGCTTTCGCTTTTGCCCGCCCTATCGCCGCGCCCGAGGTTCCGGTCATCGCCAATGGCTTCTCCTGCCGCCACCAAATCGCGCATGGCGCCAACCGGGACGCGCGCCATGTGGCTCTTTTGCTCAGAGACGCGCTCGAAACGGCATAATAAAGCAGCCTTCAAGACCGATTTCGTTTACAACGCCGCATGGAACTCGCCATCAAGCCGCCGCTTTGTTGGGGCCAGAGTGCCCGCTAATGGGCGCGACGCACGTTTCGCGCGCTTGAAGACGGAATTACCGATGATCCTTCGGCTGACGAAAGTCCTGCTCTCTCTAACGCTTTTCGCCCTGGCGGCGCTCGGCGCGGTCTCTCCCGCGCGGGCTGCGGACGACTGCCAAGCCGATATGCCGAAGATGATGCAGGCGCGCATGTCGCTCATCGAGAAGCTCAACGCGATCGGCAAGGCGGGCAAGGGCAAGATCGATCCTATCGCGGCCTGTCCGGTCGCCCAGGCCCTCGCCGCCTCTGAGACCAAGCTGCTCGCCTATATGGTCAAGAACAAAGAGTGGTGCCAAATCCCCGACCAATACGTGGACGGGCTGAAGCAGGCGCAGGCCCGAGACCAGGTCTTCGCGGCGAAAGCCTGCGAAGCGGCCGCGAACTTCAAGAAGATGCAGGATCAGCAAAAAGCCGCCGCCAATGGAGGCATGGGCCCGCCGCGCCTGCCCGCGGGCCCGCTCTAGCGCGCTCCCCGCTCGAGCCGAGAAGAAACGGCGCGTGTGAAAAGGATCGTCGAAAACGACGCGCTCGACGCCAGTCGGCCATCGAGCGTCGCAGTTCTCCCCGACGCCGTCGCGGGTCATTGGCTGCTGCGGCTCGCGCCCGAGTCCGCGAAGCCATTTCTGCAACTCGCGAGACTCGATCGGCCGGTCGGCTGGCAGCTACTCGTTCTGCCCTGCTGGCAGAGCAGCGCGCTTGCCTCGGCGGCCCACGGTCTCGCGCTCGATCTTGGGCAGTTCGCGCTCTTCCTCACTGGCGCCGTGGCGATGCGCGGCGCGGGCTCCACTTACAACGACATCGTCGATCGCGAGATTGACGCCAAGGTGGCGCGCACCCGCGACCGGCCGCTGGCGAGCGGGCGTGTTTCGTTGCGCGCGGCGAAGCTCTTCTTCCTCGCGCAATGTCTCGTCGGCCTCTATGTCCTGGTCTCGTTCAACCTGACGACCATCGCGCTGGCGCTCGTCTCGCCGCTGATCGTGCTCCTCTATCCCTTCGCCAAGCGCTTCACGTCCTGGCCGCAGGCGATTCTCGGCGCTGCCTTCGCCTATGGAGCGCTTCTCGGCTGGACCGCGAAGCTCGGGACGCTCGGCCTTCCCGCCGTGCTCCTTTACGTAGGCTCGATTTTCTGGACGATCGGCTATGATACGATCTATGCGCTCCAGGACACGCGAGACGACGCCGAGGCCGGAGTCCGCTCGACGGCGCGCCTTTTCGGCGAAAAGGTGCGGCTCGCGGTCGGCGCGCTCTATGGGCTGTCCTGCGCCTTCACGCTCGCCGCCTGTAGGGCGGCGGAGCTCGGAATCCTCGCTTATCTCGGGGTCGCGGCCTTCGCCGCGCATCTCCTGTGGCAGACCCTGCCGTTGCGGCCCGATCTCCCGACGGCCAGCGCGCTGAAGCTCTTTCGCGCCAACCGGGACGCGGGCCTGCTTCTGTTCCTCGGCCTTTTGGCCGAGAGCTTGGCGCGCGTCCTTCACTCGTAGCAGACGATCTCGCGTTCGCCGCAAAATACCGCGCCGGTACGGCTCGGCTCGCCCCGGTTGCGACGGGAAAGAAAGCGCGGGCGGCGCTTCGCCACCGTGGCGTTTCGTCGGCGCGCGAAAACCAGCTTGCCTTTCGCCTCGCCGACCGGGGCGACTTCCCCGTTTTCGGAGGCGAGGCGCGGCAGGTCGAGGAAGAAAGACCAGTATTTCCAGTCGGCGGCGGCCGCGCTGCTGTCCTTCGTCTCGCAGAGCAGGACTTCGAGGTCAGGATCAGGGTGCGAGAGGGAGAGGCGATAGGCGGCGACCCCGGAAGACGGCTCCGCCTCCACCGCAAGCGCGACCCCCTGATAGGCGGCGAAGGGCACGCCAATCGTCATCGAAACGCCCTTCAGGCGCCGCTCGATCAGCACGCCGTTGCGCGTGACCCGAACGGTCCGCCGGCCGCCGTCGGCGCGGGGGTCGTGCTGGATCTGGCCCAGGTTGCGCTCTTGCGCCGAATGCCGTTCGAACATTTTTGCCTCCAGGGAAGGGTCGCTTGCTTCGTTGGGGCCATCTTTGCGCCAAACCACGTCCCTAATTGCTAACGAGTTCGGTGAATCTCGCTTAAACCATTGCTTCTGAGCGAGGTTTGGCTCTCGTTGGCTAAACGGGGGAAAAGGCGAAACATAAAATTGCGCGCAATCGTCGCGCCCCTGCGTAAAATCGCGGCTTGCCGGGCGCGCGGGCGTCGCCTACCAGACAGGCATGCATGACTTCCCGGCTGATCTTCGAGAGCTCGCGAGCCGCCTCGAGCAATTGGCGCGCGAGGCCGGGGAGATCGCCATGGCCGATTTCCGCGTGGGCGAGCGCACCAGCGCCGCCGTCAAGCTCAAGGGCGGGGGCTCGCCGGTGACCGACGCCGACTTCGCCGTCGATCGCTTTCTCCAACAGGGCGCCAAAGCAATCCTGCCCGCGGCGGGATGGCTTTCCGAGGAGAGCGCCGACACCCCGGAGCGGCTCGAGCGCGAGGCGCTCTTCATCGTCGATCCCATCGACGGCACCACCGCCTTTATGCGCGGCGATCCGCGCTGGTCCATCTCTCTGGCGCTCATCGAGAGAGGTCGGCCTGTCGTCGGCATCGTCCATGCGCCGGCGCTGCGGCAGACCTTTCTCGCACGTCGAGGCGAGGGCGCCTTTCTCAACAACGCGGCGATCGCCGTCTCGACGCGCGCGGATCTGCGCGGGGCGGCCTTCGTCGCCCCGACCGACTATCAGGATTTTCTCGGCGACAGTCCCCATGAGCTGCGCTTCATCAAGCGCACGCCATCTCTCGCTCTGCGCATCGCTCAGATCGCGATGGGGGAGGCGGATGTGGCGATCGCAAAACCCAACGCCCGCGACTGGGACATAGCCGCGGCCGACGTGATATTGACAGAGGCGGGAGGCGCGCTCGTCGAGCTCGACGGGGATACGCTTTCCTACAACCGTCCCAGTCCGCGCCGCGACATGCTCGTCGCCGCGCCCAAGGCGCTTCTCGGCGAAAGCCTCGCCTTGGCCAAAGCCGTTGCTAGACGAGGATCATGAGATGACGCTTCCGCCCCACGCCAAGCCCAAGCAATTGCTGCATCTCGTGTTCGGGGGCGAACTCGAGGATTTGGGCGGGGTTCACTTCCGCGACGTCGCGAAACTCGATCTCGTCGGCGTCTATCCCGACAATGACAGCGCCGTCGCCGCCTGGAAGGCCAAGGCGCATGCAACGGTCGACAACGCGCATATGCGCTATTTCATCGTCCATCTGCATGAATTGCTCGATCCGGACGTGGACAAGCTTTAAGGGATTCGGCCCTACCTCCAAAGACCGCTGAGGGGATTGCCGATCTCCGGCAGCCAGCTCTTCGCCTTCGGGTGCAGGTTGAAGAACTGCGTGTTCTTCAGGAGCTTGGCGTCCGTCGCAGGCTTGTAGTCGGCGACGGTGCAGCCCTCGTGCTTCTCGATGGTCTTGCTCCGCATGGCTTCCTTGCCCGGATCCTCGCCATCGATCGTCCATTGCTCCACGATCTGGGTCTTGTCGGGACAGGTGACCGTGAAGACGTAGACGGTCGCCCCCGCTGCCGTTGCGGCCGTCGCGGCGAGCGCCATCGTGAGGCCCAGAGCGGCCACGACGAGAGCGCGCTGCGAAAGAGCGGCGCCCGGCTTTTCGCTCGGAACGCGCTTGAATCCGTTACAAACCATCGAACGCTCCTGGCTTGGAATTTTCTGCGCCGCGAGCCGGCGCGGAATTTTCGCAGAGGGTTACGATAAAGAAGGAGGCCATTTCAACCGCTCGCAAGTGGCGCACAATTCAAGCGATCAATTCCACCGCTCCGTCCTTGAGGCGATAAATTCCACCAACGACTTTCAAGCGCTTGTCGTTTACGGCGGCGCTCAGCAAGGGCTTGGCGGACCGCAGCGTTTCGACGGTGAGCCGCACGTTCTCTCTTATCGCGTTTTCAAGCTTGTCTCCCGGTTGACCTGCGGACGACTCGACCGCGGGCGTCAGCGCGGCGACCAATGACGGGAGATGGCCAGGGAGCGTCGTCTTGTCCTGAAGAGAGCCGATCGTCGACTTCACGGCGCCGCAGCTGTCATGCCCGAGAACCAGCAAGAGCGGGGCCTTCAACACCTCCACGGCGTATTCGAAACTCGCGATCCCGTCGGGGTTGGCGAAATTGCCGGCGACTCGAACGACGAAGAGATCGCCGCGTCCGCTGTCGAACGCATATTCCGGCGCAATCCGGGAGTTGGCGCAGCTCAGGATCGCCGCATAGGGGTTCTGTCCAGCAACTAGGGCTTCTCGTTCCGCGACGAAATCATGCCGCTTGGCGACGCCCTTCTGGTAGCGCTTGTTGCCTTCGATGAGACGCGCCAGCGCCGCGTCGGGCGTCATGACGTTCTCGGGCTTCGGCGGCGGGGGCGCTTGCTTGCGCGCCGGCTTCTCCCTGGCGCTCGCGCCTCGAACGAAAGTCAGAGCCGCCGTCGCGGCCGCGCCGAGCATGAAGGCGCGGCGCGGCGCTCGCCGGTCACGCGTTGCGTTCGGATGTCCGCAAGCCTGGCACATGGCGCGATCCTTTCGCGGTCCCCAAGGTTGTTGGGTTCCGCGTTCACGAGACCCCAGGAAGAAGAGCCTAGGATAGGAGGAGCCTTTTCGGCAAGCTCGCCAGTCCGCGTGGACCGCTGGGCGGCCGGCCGGGATTTCCGCAGCAGCGTCCGTCTCCCCGGGACCGTCTGCATCGGCTTTGCGCAAGGCCCCGCCATTTGCTAAGCCGCGAGCCAAGAAACCGCCAGAGTGAATTCCGCAAAAGTCGAGAGACTTTTGCGACAAGAATTCGCTTCAGTGTCTATATCTGACGCGATTTCTTATCGCTCGAACCGATATCTTCGGGCGGGAAGCGCGCTAAGGACGTCCAAGGCAAGACATGGAAAAATTCGACACGCTGACCGGCGTCGCCGCGCCGCTCGAGATCATGAACGTCGACACGGACATGATCATCCCCAAGCAATATCTGAAGACGATCGCGCGCACGGGTCTCGGCAAGGGGCTCTTCTCCGAGATGCGCTATCGCGAGGACGGCTCCGAGAACCCGGACTTCGTCCTGAACAAGCGCGCCTATCGCAACGCCAAGATCCTCATCGCGGGCGACAATTTTGGATGCGGCTCGTCGCGCGAGCACGCGCCCTGGGCGCTGCTCGACTTCGGCCTGCGCTGCATCATCTCCACGAGCTTCGCGGACATCTTCTACAACAACTGCTTCAAGAACGGCATTCTGCCGATCAAGGTCTCGCAGGCCGAGCTCGACAAGCTGATGGACGACGCCGAGCGCGGCGCCAACGCCGTTCTGACGGTCGATCTCCAAGCGCAGGAAATCCGAGGTCCCGACGGAGGCGTGATCAAGTTCGAGATCGACCCCTTCCGCAAGCACTGTCTCCTCGAAGGCCTCGACGAGATCGGCCTCACGCTCAAGAAAGCCGGCAAAATCTCTGACTATGAACGCCAGGCGGAGGCCGCCCGACCCTGGGTTTGAGCGCGTTCCTTCGGCGGGCTTGCGGCGGAAACTTTTTGTCGGCATCAGCTTCGGGTAAGTCGTCGGCGGCCGACGTCACCCGGCACTCTTCGATCGGACCCCGCGTTTGCGCCTGCCCAAATCCTTCTCGACTGGTGTCGACGCCGCGCGGGAGTTCCTCGCGCGCCGCAAGGCTGCGCCGCATGTCCAGGCGACGAAGCAGGACGAAATCGCGGAGGAGCTTTGGCGGCAAGAAGAAACCCAAGACGACGAGCCGCCCGGGCAGCCGGTGGAAGAGCCCTGGCCCGACCCCCTCGAACAGCAGGCCATGCGGGCCGCCGAAGGACCGCAGAACGATTCCGACGGCGTGCTGGCGATCCACAATCTGGCCAAGTCCTACAAGGCTCGCCGCGTTGTCGAGGATGTGAGCCTGCATGTGCGCCGGGGCGAAGCCGTCGGCCTCCTCGGCCCCAACGGCGCCGGCAAGACCACCGTCTTCTATATGATCACGGGTCTCGTGAAGCCCGACAGGGGCCGGATCACGCTCGACGGTTACGACGTGACCCCCTTGCCGATGTATCGGCGCGCGAGGCTCGGAGTTGGCTATCTGCCGCAGGAAATGTCTGTGTTCCGTGGGCTTACGGTCGAGGAGAACATCCTCGCAGTGCTCGAGATCGTCGAGCCGGACAAGCAACAGCGATTGGAGCAGCTCGACGCGCTTCTCGAGGAGTTCCGCCTCTCGCATTTGCGCAAGACGCCGGCGATCGCGGTTTCGGGCGGCGAGCGGAGGCGCTGCGAGATCGCGCGCGCTATCGCCGGTAGGCCCTCGTTCATGCTGCTCGACGAGCCCTTCGCCGGCATCGACCCGATCGCGATCGGCGGCATCCAGGAACTCGTGCGCCATTTGAAGCAGCGCGGCATCGGGGTGCTCATCACCGACCATAGCGTGCGCGAGACCTTAGGGCTCACCGACCGTGCCTATATCATCTACAACGGCCATGTGCTGACCGAGGGCTTGCCCGCCGAGATCGTCGCCAACCCCGATGTGCGCCGGATTTATCTCGGCGAGGATTTCAAGATGTAGAAAGCGGGGGCGCGCCAGGGCGCTACTTGCCTTCGGCGGGAGCGTTTGACCAGTCACGCTCGCCGGCGCAGGAGGCCAGTATCTCATCGCGAAGAGGCCCCTCGCCGACGGCGCGGGCGACGACCAAAGCTCCCACTGCGGTCGCCAGCTTCCGGATGGCCTCGGCGCGCCCCGGGAAGTTCTGGGTCGAAGCCAACCTCTCGATCAGCATTTCCGCCCCGTCCGTGAAGGCGGCGGCCAGCGCCTCGGGACGTCGAGCCGCATCCGCGCCAAACGCCGCCACGGGACATCCGGCCTCGGGGCGATCGACATGCGCCATCGAGAGATAATCGGCAAAATAGGCGCTCCGTGCCGCCGCGGCGCCGTCGCGACGCGCGCGCTCGTCGAAACGCGCGGCGATCTCGTTGAAGGCGGCGCGCGCTGCGAGGTCCGAAAGCTCATCCTTCGAAGCGAAGTGCTTGTAGAAGCCGCCGTGTGTCATCCCGGCGGCGTGCATGACGTCCGCGACGCTCGTCCCCTCCAGCCCGCGTGCGCGCAATAGCTGTGCAGCCGTGGCGACGATGCGCTTGCGACTTTCGGCCGTCGCCTCCTTCGACTTTCTCATGACCGACCTCCCCGGAACCCACCTCTAATATAGGTGGCGGTTGACATCTAATCAAATGGATGTTAATCGACATCTAAATGAGAGGAAAATCGATCATGGTTGAAGATGCACACCCAAAAACTCGTTCACTTTTTCATACTTACGGTCCCTGGGCCGTTGTGACCGGCGCGTCCGACGGCATCGGCCGCGTGATGGCGGGCCTGATCGCCGGCTGAACGGAGGAGGCAGCAATGCGCATCGAGTCATCAGCAGCCGGCGAGATCTTGCATGAAGAGCTGACCGCTGAGGAGCTGCTTGCGCTGGCGCGCGACTGCGGGGCCGACGACGCCGGCCTCGTCTCGATCGACGATCCGGCGTTGGCGGAAGAGCGACCGCATGTCTTGAGCGCGTTTCCGGCGACGCGGACGCTGCTTGCGCTCGAGGTGCATATGCATCGCGAACCCATTCGCTCGCCCGCGCGATCCGTCGCCAATCTCGAGTTCCATACGGTGGGACGCGAAGTCGACGAAATTGCTCGCCGCATCGTCGGGAGTTTGGAGGCGCGCGGCGTGCGCGCCCTGAACCCGGCGATGGCCTTTCCAATGGAGACGGATAAATTTCCGGAGCGCGGCTGGATCGTGTCCCACAAACGCGTCGCCGAGGCGGCCGGCCTCGGCAAAATCGGCATTCATCGAAACTTGATCCATCCGAAGTTCGGCAGCTTCGTCCTTCTCGGCTCCGTGCTCATCGGCCGGGAGTTCGAGGCTCGCGCGAAGCCCCTCGACTTCAATCCCTGCATCGCCTGCAAGCTCTGCGTCGCCGCCTGCCCCGTCGGCGCCATCAAGCCGGACGGCTATTTCGACTTCTCGGCCTGCCTCACGCATAACTACCAGCAGTTCATGGGAGGCTTCGTCAATTTCGTCGAGGACATCGCGAGCAGCCGCTCGGTTCGAGACTATCGGAGCAAGCAGAGCTACGCCGAAACCGTCACGCGCTGGCAGAGCCTGTCCTATGGCCCGAACTACAACGCGGCTTACTGCCTTGCCGTCTGCCCGGCGGGCGAGGACGTCATCGGCGACTATCTTGCCGACAAACGGCGCCACCTTCGGGAAATCGTCGATCCCCTGATGCAGAAGCAGGAAACGGTCTACGTGAGCAAAGGCACGGACGCAGCGGACCATGTGGGCAAACGCTTCCCACACAAGACGATCCGATGGGTTAGACCCGGCGCGCGCGCAACCTCGATTCGGAATTTTCTAGCTGGTGCGCCGCTCAGCTTTCAGCCGGGCAAGGCGGCGAAGCTCGACGCGGTCTATCACTTCGTCTTCACTGGCAGCGAAGCCTGCGAGGCCACGATGAGCATCCGCGAGGGAAGGCTCAAGGTCCGAGAAGGATTGCACGGTCAGGCGGATCTCAGAGTGACGGCTGACTCCGCAAGCTGGTTACGTATCCTCAATCAGGACTCTTCTATTCTCTGGGCTCTCCTGACGCGAGCCGTGCGGCTAAAAGGATCTCCGCGGCTGCTGCTGGCCTTCGGAAAATGCTTTCCCGCTTAGATCATGCTCTAGATCAGGCTGCGTGGCTGCGGTAGTGAGCAGCACTCACATCCATGCGCGCCGACGCGAGCTCGCCACGCGTTTCGTCGAAGCTCTCATGAGGCTGGCGGGGGAAGCTACGGCGGACCTTCTCGCGCCGCGGGCGCTCGCGCCGCAGGCGCGACTCCGATCGCGCTGGAGCATCACGCGCAGAGCGACCAGTACTTCCGCGGCCGGGCGCGCCTGAGAAGCCTTCAATGCTTCCCGGATCGCCGCGACCATCGCGCCGCGCATCGTCGCTTTGACCAAAGTCGAGCTGTGGAAGTAGCGCGCCGCCAGAAGCTCGTGTTCAGGGCGCGGCTTGGCGCCGATGATCATTTCTTCGGGAGCAAGACCGCATATCTCCGTGCAAAGGGCGAGCGGCAAGAGCGACGTGATCATACCCTCTGGAGCGGTCGCGGGAGATTGGCAACGGAGCGCGTCATCGGCGGTCAGTGCGCAATCGGCTGCCTCAATTGTAGTGAGCAATTTTCGACCCTCCGGTATCGCCGTGAGCGGCATTCGCACGCTCTGTTTCACGAACGGCGCCAGGAGGTCGGCCTAAGCGATACCTTTTGAATTAACGTGAATTAACTCGATAAAATGCGCCAATGGGAGTTCTGATGGAAAGCAGTTTCGATCTGTTTTGCTTTGCAAATTGAGAATGACGAAGAGTCTAGTCGCTTTTTGCGTCACGATCGGCCGGCCGTGTACCAACGGGGCGCTGGGTCGGCTGCCGCGACCAAGGCCGATCCTCGCCCGTCGCGCGCGCTGTCGTCCATTGCGCGCCGCTTTCCGTGAAGCGCAGCGTCGTTGCGCCGGTCTCCGCCAACCGGCGCCGGTCGATAACGATCTTCGCGCCGCACCCTTGCGGGACCTCGAAGGGCGCGATGAGCACGTCGGCCCTGCCGCAGTCCTCGAGGAGTGCTTCGCGCCGCGTCACGAGCGCCACCATCTGCCCGCTGCGCGCTCTCGCAACGCAGCCGAGATCATCGCAAACGGCGCGTCCGGCTTGCCGCGGCGCGCGCGGATCGGCGTCGGCGCGCAGCCATTGCTCGGCGGCGAAATCATTGGGCCGCTTGCCGAGGAGGGCGAGTTCGCCGCCCACCACCCGCAGCGCCGCGGCTTCTCCCGAGGGCGCGACGGCGAGATCAAAGGGCGGCGCGGCGGCGGCGCCCATGAGCCCGATCAGCAGGAATGGAACAGCGGTCAGCCGCATGGGCGCGCTGCGCCAGAGCACGCCGGAGAGCAGGGCGAGCGAAAGGAAGAAAATGGCCGAGGGCGCGAAGCTCTTCACGGGCAGGCCCGCGCCGGGGGCGCTCGCGATCAGATGCGCAACCTTCAGCACGAGCTCGATCCCGACGCCGAGATACATCCACAAGGGCCCGTCGAGGCCGAGCGGATAGAGCGCCGCGCCGACGAGCGCGCAGGGCACGGCGAAGAATTCGATGACCGCGAGCGTGAGCGGATTGCCGACGAGCACGTAGGGGCTCAATTCGTGAAAATCGTTCGCCATGAAAGAGGCGGTGGCGAGCGTTGCAAAAAAGGTCGCGAGCAGCGCCGCCACGGGTCCAAGCGTCGCCGCGCGCGCAAAGGCGGAGACAAGCTTCTCCCAGGGGCCTAGGGGCGCGCCGATGCGAGGCCGGCCCTCCTCCCGCGCCGAAAACCGCGCATCGGAACGCGTCTCATAGACCGCGACCAGCGCGGCGACCGCGGCGAAGGAAAGCTGGAAGCTCGCGCCGAGCAGCGCCTCGGGCTGGAAGAGGATCACGAAAAAGGCCGCGAAGGCGAGATTGCGCATCGACATCGCCGGCCGGTCGAAGAGAATCGCGACGAGCATGACGAGCGTCATGACGAGCGCGCGCTCTGTGCCGACGCGCGAGCCGGTCGAGAGATCATATAGTACCGCCCCGAGGATCGCGAGCGCCGCCGCCCACTTCTTGATGGGGTAATTCAGCGCGAGCGTGCGCGAGAGCGCGAAAATCCGCCGCAAGCCGACGAAGAAGACGCCGGCGACGAGGCTCATCTGAATGCCGGAGATCGTGACGATGTGGAAAATCCCGGCCTTGCGAATGAGCTCCTTTGCGTCCTCCGAAAGGAAGTCGCGCTTGCCGCTCACCATCGCCGCGGCGATCGCGCCGGTGTCTCCCTGCAGCCGCTCATAGACGCGCGCGGCGAGCGCATTGCGGAAGCGGTCTACGCCAGCGAAGAAGCGCAGCGAGAAGGGCGCCGGGTCCGGCGGCGGCATCGTCTCAACGCGCCCGAGCACGCTGCCCACGGCGCCGAGCCGCTGGAAATAGGCGTCGCGCGCGAAGTCGTAGCCGGCCGGAAGCGAGGCCTGCGCTGGCGGCATCAGCCGCGCCTTCAGGACGATGAAATCGCCGGGCGCAAACGACGGCTTTCCGCGCAGGGTGAGACGCACGCGCGCCGGCCGCACGCCGCCCGGCAGCCCTTCCGCGCTCGCAACTTTTAAGAGGAAACGCGCGCCCTCGCGCCTTACGTCGAGCTCCTCGACGAAGCCGGTCAGCTCTCCGACGCCGACGCGCGCGAGCACGGGCGCCTCGACGCGCGCCGCGCGCCAGGCCGCGGAGAAGAAGCCGCCGCAAAGGCAGGCGAAGACGAGGAGCGGCGCGAAAAATCGCGGATGGGCGCGAGCTTTGAAGGCGAGCCCCGCCGCGATGAGGAACAGGCCGAGCGAGGCCCAGAAGGACGGTTCCCGTTCCGCGGCGAAATAGAGGAGGGCGCCCGCGCCGCCTGCAACCGGGGTCCAGAGAAAGGGCCTGCGCAGTGCAATCTCTCTGTCGAGCGCAAGGCGCAAGGCGCGACGCAGGCGCAGCGCCAGGGCCGGGAAATTTGGAAGGCGGCGAAATCCCGCCGCCCCTGACGCTTCGCCAATCAACACGCGCAAAAGACTAGGCTCCCGAAGAAAGGAGGAGCAAAAAGATTAACGCGAGCGGAGCCGCTTGTCGCGAGGTTTTGCAACCCTCCTCCCGAGGAACCCGCGAAGTGGGGTCTCGAGGGACGAGGGAGTCTGGAACTGCGGGTGCACGTCCTTCGAGAGGCGCCCTGCCGGGCTCGGGGCGAGGTCGAGATGACTACCTTCGCGAGCGGGTCGAATTGTCCGGATGCGCATGTTACAGGGGCGCCCACCCCTTTTCACCCTGAGCCTCCTCGATCGAATGCCCACACAAGTCATCACGCGATTCGCGCCCTCGCCCACGGGCTTCCTGCATATCGGCTCCGCCCGCACCGCGCTGTTCAATTGGCTCTATGCGCGCAAGCACGGCGGCAAAATGCTCCTGCGCATCGAGGACACGGACCGCGAGCGCTCCACGCAGGCGGCGATCGAGGCCATTCTCGACGGCATGCGTTGGCTTGGGCTCGATTGGGACGGCGACGCGATCTACCAATTCGCCCGCGCGCCGCGCCACCGCGAGGTCGCGGAGGAGCTGCTCGCCAGAGGCAAGGCCTATCGCTGCTTCGCGACCGCCGCGGAGCTCGAAGAGATGCGCGAGAAGGCCCGGGCCGAGAGCCGGCCGCCGCGTTACGACGGGCGCTGGCGCGACCGGGATCCTTCCGAGGCGCCCACCAGCGCAAGCTCGGTCGTCCGTCTCAAAGCGCCCCGCGAAGGCGAAACGATCGTCGACGACGCGGTGCAGGGCCGCGTCGCCTTCCCCAACAAGGATCTGGACGATTTCGTGCTGCTGCGCTCGGACGGCACGCCGACCTATATGCTCGCCGTCGTCGTCGACGACCACGACATGGGCGTGACGCAAATCATCCGCGGTGACGATCACTTCACCAATGCGGCGCGACAGACCCACATCTACGAGGCGATGGGCTGGGACATTCCCCGCTTCGCGCATATTCCGCTGATCCACGGCGCTGACGGCGCGAAGCTATCGAAGCGCCATGGCGCGCTCGGCGTCGACGCCTATCGGGCGATGGGGTATTTGCCGATCGCCTTGCGCAACTATCTCGCGCGACTCGGATGGAGCCAGGGCGACAAGGAGTTTTTCACCCCTGGCGAACTGATCGAGGCCTTCGACATCGCGCAGGTGCATCGCTCGCCGGCGCGCTTCGACTTCGTCAAGCTTGAGAATATGAACGGCCATTTTATGCGGGCGATGGCGGACGAGGAGCTCCTCGCGACCTTGATCGACACGCTGCCCCATCTCAAGGGCGGCCCTGAAGCGCTCGCCAAGCTCGACGCGACGAAGCGCGCGCAGCTCCTGGCGGCGATGTCCGGCCTGAAGGCGCGGGCGAAAACCTTGAACGAGCTTTTGGACGGGGCGGGATTCTTGTTCGTGGAACGTCCGCTCGCGTTGGACGAGAAGGCGGCGGCCCTGCTCGCGGGCGCAGGACAGGAGCGGCTTGCGGCGCTCAAGCCGCGGCTCGAGGCGCTCTCGGAGTGGTCCGCCGCGACGACGGAGGCCGCCGTGCGCGAGACGGCGACCGCGCTCTCGCTGAAGCTCGGCGATCTCGCGCAGCCCTTGCGTGCGGCGCTCACCGGTCGAGGCGTGTCGCCGCCGATCTTCGAGGTGCTGGAGATTTTAGGCCGCGAGGAGAGTCTTGCGCGCATCGCCGACCAGTCGAAAGCCCGGGAGATTTGAGCCTTGCGCGATCCCTACGAAATCCTTGGCGTCGGGCGGACGGCTTCACCCGAGGAGATTCAGAAGGCTTTCCGCCAGCACGCGAAGAAGCTGCATCCGGATCTCAATCCGGGCGACAAGTCTGCGGAGGAAAAATTCAAGGAAATCACCGGCGCCTATGACTTGCTGAGCGACCCCGAGAAGCGGCGGCGCTTCGACAGCGGAGAAATCGACGCCACGGGCGCGGAGCGGCCGCAGCAGCAATATTACAAGGACTTCGCGTCCGGCGACGACGGGCAGCCCTATACGAACGCCTCGGGTTACGCCGATTTCGTCGATACAGACGACGCTTTCGCCGAGCTGCTCCGTCGCGGAAAATGGGCCCGCGCCAACCGACGTGGAGAAGACCTCCACTTCCACCTCCCCATCGCTTTCGTCGAGTCGATCGCGGGTGCGAAGAAACGGCTGACGCTTCCCGGCGGCGACCCGCTTGACGTGACGATTCCACCGGAACTCGTGAGCGGGCAGGTGCTCCGTCTCAAGGGCAAGGGAGCGCCGGGCGCCGGGTCGGGCGGCCCGGGAGATGCGCTGATCGAGGTCGAGGTGCTCGACGATCCGCGCTTCAAGAGGGACGGCGACGACATCACGGTGGAGACGCCTATTTCACTCTCCGAAGCCGTGCTCGGCGGAGCGATCCGCGTGGCGACGCCTACGGGCGACGTGACGATGACGGTTCCGAAAGGCGCGAACACCGGCACGGTTTTGCGGCTGAAGGGCAAGGGCGCGCCGCGCCGCGGCGGCGGTTTCGGCGATCAATTCGTGCGACTGAAGCTGGTCCTTCCGCGACCGCCCGACCCGGAGCTTGAGGCCTTCGTCGCCAAATGGGAAAAAGGCAAAGCGTTCAACCCGCGTGAGGATCAAAGCTCATGATCATGAGCAAGCACGAGTTTCTGGCCGTCTCGGGACTTCAACTGCAGACCCTGGAGCTGTGGCTGGAGCAGAAGTGGCTGGTTCCCGAAGACACCGCCGCAGGCCCGAGCTTTCGCGAGATGGACATCGCGCGAGCGCGTTTCATTCTGGATCTCAAGAACGACATGCGCGTCAATGACGAGGGCGTCGACGTGATTCTTCATCTGATGGATCAACTCCACGGTCTGCGGCTTGCCCTCGCGGAGCTGCGGGAGGCGATGCCAAAAGCGCAGATTTCGAACGATTGAGCGAAGGCGCGAGCCCGGACGCGAGACGCCGGCCATGGGACCGGCCGGAAGAACCGCCGCGCCCCGGCGGGTTAGGCAGGGGCTCACTTGACAAGGCTCTGCTTGCGTTGTGCAATGCACAATAGTCTATATTGCGGGTCTGTTGCGGCGCAAGATGCGCCGGGCGCTCACCGACCGGGGCCGCTGAAGCGCGCAGGCCAAAGCCATGGGGAGATCACGATGAATGACGCCACAGGCTCTCTCACAGTCGGCGGAAAGAGTGTCGATCTGACGGTCGCGCATGGCACGCTAGGGCCGGATGTTCTCGACATCCGCGCGCTCTACGGCGAAACCGGGATGTTCACGTTCGATCCCGGCTTCACCTCCACCGCAAGCTGCGAATCGAAGATCACCTTCATCGACGGCGACGCCGGGGTTCTGCTCTATCGCGGCTACCCCATCGAGCAGCTCGCGGAGCACGGCGACTTCCTCGAGACCTGCTATCTGCTGCTTTACGGCGAGCTGCCGACTCCGGCCCAGAAAGCGGACTTTGACTATCGCATCACGCGCCATACGATGGTGCATGAGCAGATGGCGCGCTTCTTCCAGGGGTTCCGCCGCGACGCGCATCCCATGGCGGTCATGGTGGCGTCCGTCGGCGCGCTATCGGCCTTCTATCACGACTCGACGAACATCGCCGATCCCAATCAGCGGATGATCGCCTCGACCCGGATGATCGCCAAGATCCCGACGCTGGCCGCGATGGCCTACAAATACTCCATCGGGCATCCCTTCGTTTATCCCAAAAACGAACTTGATTACACCTCGAATTTCTTGCGCATGACCTTTGCCGTGCCATGTGAGGATTACAAGGTTAATCAGATCGTCTCGCGCGCTCTCGACCGAATCTTCATTCTCCACGCCGATCACGAACAGAACGCCTCGACATCGACGGTTCGGCTTGCCGGCTCGTCCGGCGCCAACCCCTTCGCCTGCATCGCGGCCGGCATCGCGTCTCTCTGGGGGCCGGCGCATGGCGGCGCCAATGAAGCCGTGCTGAAGATGCTCGAAGAAATCGGCACCGTCGACCGCATTCCGCATTTCATCGAGCGCGCCAAGGACAAGAACGACCCGTTCCGCCTGATGGGCTTCGGCCACCGCGTCTACAAGAACTACGATCCGCGCGCCAAGCTCATGCAGGCGACGACACGCGAGGTGTTGCGGGAACTCGGCATCAAGGACAAGCTGCTTGACGTCGCTCTCGAGCTCGAGCGCATCGCGCTGCACGACGACTATTTCATCGAGAAGAAACTCTATCCAAACATCGACTTCTATTCGGGCATCACGCTCAAGGCGATGGGCTTCCCGACCACGACGTTCACCGTGCTCTTCGCTATCGCCCGCACGGTCGGCTGGATCGCGCAGTGGAAGGAGATGATCGAGGATCCCGGCTCCAAGATCGGCCGCCCGCGTCAGCTCTACACCGGAGAGAAGCGTCGCGACTACACGCCGATCGACAAGCGCACCTAAGAAAATCCCAACTGCGGCGGCCCAGCAAGAGCATCAGCGCGGGCCGGCCTGCGGCCCCGCTGCTCAAGAGGAGGCCGACCCGGCAATTTCGTGAGTTGTCGTCGTTCAGTAGCGTTAGCGTCACAGTGCCCGGCTAACGCACTCCCCATCATGGTTTTGTGAGCCATGACGGGGGACTTTCTCATGCACAATGGCTTCAAGCGGAAACTGCTTCATAGCGTCTTCGTCAGCGCGGCGACGCTTTCCATCCTCAGCCACAGCGCGAGCTTTGCAGCGACCACAGGGGGCGGACCAACTGCGGGGGGGAATTTCGGCGCCAACCAGAATGACTGGCGCACCTCCAGCCCGATCAAGCATGTCATCGTCATTGTCGGCGAGAACCGCACCTTCGATCACATCTTTGCGACCTACCAGCCGCTTCCGGGCCGCCACGTCGCCAATCTGCTCTCCAAGGGCATCATCGACGCTAACGGCAACCCGGGCTCGAACTATGGGGTGAGCACGCAGTATTCGGCCGCGCTTACGAGCGGGCCCTACCAGATCAGCCCCAGCGGCAAGGTCGCTTACGGGACGTCGGCCAATCCGGTGCAGGCGCCGGGCACCTCCTACGCGCCGCAGCAGCCGTACAACAACATCTATGACCCGAGCACCGGCGCGGCGACCAATGGCCCTGGCGCGGTGCTGGACATCGTTGTTCCCCCCCTTCCCACCCAACCCTACACGCTTCCCCAGCAGGCCGAGGGCGGGCTTCCGCAAATTCCTGGGCAACCGCACACGGGCTGCTGCATCGCACCGGAGGACCTGCAGCTGCTGACGACCGGCGCGACGGGGCTCTCTTCCTCTTGGCCGGATTCGCGCATCAACAATTATGGCAGTCTGCCGGGCGGCGTTTATCCGCTCGTCACGGCGACGGGACAGAGCCTCTACAACGCCTATGGCGGTAGCCCGGTGCATCGCTTCTACCAGATGTGGCAGGAGCTGGACTGCGACGTCACGAAGGCGACCTCGGGCAATCCATCGGGATGCCAGGCCGATCTTTTCCCTTGGGTCGAGATCACCGTTTCCTCGGGCAGCAACGGCGGGCCTTTCCCGAATCCGGCGCCAACTCCGCTGCTTAAGGAAGGAAACATCGCCCTGGGCTTTTATAACGTCGCCCACGGCGACGCGCCCTATTTCAAGTCTCTCGCAGACACCTACACGATCGCCGACAACTACCATCAGCCGGTGATGGGCGGCACGTTCGCGAACTCGATGGTGCTCGGCTACGCCGACGCGCTTTATTACGCCGATGCGAGCGGCAACCCAGCCATCCCGCCCTCCGGTCAGATCGAGGACCCCGATCCGCTGGCGCCCAACAATAATTGGTACACGAATGACGGCTATGGCAACCTATCCACCGGGAAGGGCGGCAGCTACACCAATTGCTCCGACTCGACCCAGCCGGGCGTCGCGCCGATCGTCAGCTATCTCAGCAAGATCAACATCAAGCCAAACTGCCAGGCGGGGGCTTACTACCTCCTGAACAACTATGTTCCGGCGTTCATCGGCAGCGGCCAGACGGACCCTGTCAACAACGGCCCCTTCACGCTGCCGCCGGTGATCAAGCAACAACATATCGGTGACGTGCTCACGGCAAACAAAGTGTCCTGGGCGTATTTCGGCGACCGGTGGAACGACTTCAAGACAGCCCCCGGCCTCGGCGCCAACTTCGGCTCGATTGATCCGGCGGCCTATCTCTATTGCAACATCTGCAATCCGTTCCTCTACTCGGCATCGACCATGACGAACCCTTCGGAGCGCGACGCGCATCTGAAGGACACGTTCGATCTCTATGACGCGATCGCGAAGGGAGATCTGCCGGCGGTGTCCTATGTCAAGCCCAGCACCTTCGCCGACGGCCATCCGGCCTCGTCGAAGTTCTCGATCTACGAAGCCTATGCCAAGGACATCATCACTCATTTGCAGGCCAATCCGGCGCTTTGGGAGAGCACGGCGGTCTTCGTGACGGTCGACGAGGGCGGCGGCTACTATGACTCAGGCTATGTGCAGCCGCTCGACTACTTTGGCGACGGCACGCGCATTCCGCTGATCATCGTGTCGCCTTATTCCCAAGGGGGGCACGTCGCGCATCAATATTCCGATCACGCCTCGATCGTGAAGTTCATCGAGCGCAACTGGCGTCTGCCGCATGTGTCGGACCGCGCGCGCGACAACCTGCCCAATCCGACTACGTCTGCGTCCAACCCCTATGTGCCCACGAACAGCCCGGCGATCTCCGATCTGTTCAACATGTTCAACTTTCCCAACATCTATCGGCCGCCGCATGAAATCGACTAGCGATTTCTCTGCTTGAACGAAATCGTTCGGGCGATAAGAAATGAGGGCTGGGCTTGAGCCCAGCCCTTTGCTTATCTTCGAAGTTTGTCTTCGAACTCAGGCTCGGGATCGCATGCGCGAAGGCGCTCTCACTGGAGTGGAAACAACCGCGGACGACGCGCAGGCGGCCCTTGCGCGCGGCGATATAGCGATCGCGGAACAAATCTGCGCGAGGCTCGTCAGCGCGGATCCCAAAAACGCCCGCGCCTTCGCTCTCCTAACGGAAACGGCTCTGCTGCGCGGGCGCGTTGACGCCGCGCTGGTCTGCGCGGCGCGCGCCGCCGAGGGCGCGCCGCGAGACGCGATCGCCCATCTCATGCTAGCAAAGGCGCGCTTCGCGCACGGCGATCTCGTCGGCGCGCTCGACGCCGCAGAGAAGGCCGCTAGCCTGCCCGCCTCCTCGCCGCAAATCGACGACGCGCTCGGGGCCATTCTCGGACTGCTCGGACGTCATCAAGAGGCAGAGCGTCTATGCCGCCGCGCCGTTGAGGCGCGTCCGGAGATCGCGCAGTTCCATTATAATCTCGCGGCGACTTTGCGCATGCTCGGCCGCCTCAGCGAAGCGCAAGACCATTGCGATCGCGCGATCGCTTGCGATCCTGGTTTCGCGCGCGCCCATTACATTCGCTCCGATTTGCGAACACAAACTTCCGAGCGCAACAACATCGCCGATTTGGAGGCGGCCATTGCCGCCGTCGGCTCGGACTGGCGCGCGAAGGTCATGCTCCACTTCGCGCTCGCCAAGGAGTTCGAAGACCTCGAGGACGACGCTTCGGCCTTCCGTCATGTGCGCGCCGGCGCCGAGCTGCAAAAGAGATATGTGAAGAGCGACGGCGCCGCCGAGATCGCGCGGGTCGATGCGATCATCGGCAGCCAGACCAAGGATTGGCTCGACATCAAACGCGAAGGCGACCGCCGCTGCAACCCGGTGTTCGTCGTCGGGCTGCCGCGAACGGGCACCACGCTCGTCGAACGCATCGTCGCGAGCCACAGCGCGATGACCTCGGCCGGCGAGACCAATGTCTTTCCGCGCCTCTCGGCCAATCGCACGGTGGACGCCAACTGTGATCTTACGGAGCTCGGGCGAAGCTACGCCGCAATTGTCGAGCGCGTCTACGAGACTTGCGGCAAGCGCTTCGTCGACAAGACGCTGCAAAACTATCTCTATTGCGGTGTGATCCATGCGGCTCTTCCGCGCGCCAAAATTATCCTCGTCCGGCGCGATCCGCTTGACGTCGGCTGGGCGCTATATAAGGCGCACTTCCAACAGGGGTTCACCTTCTCCTACGATCTGGAGGAGCTCGCAGACTATTGCCTGGCGTATGAGCGGCTGGCGGCGCATTGGAAAAAAGCGCTGCCTGCCGAGTCGCTGCTGGAAGTCGCTTATGAGGACGTCGTGCGCGACCAGGAAGGGGCGAGCCGCCGCATCATCGAATTTCTGGATTTGCCATGGGAGGATCAGGTGCTGCGCTTCCACGAAAGCCCCGCGCCCTCGGCGACGGCGAGCGCCTTTCAGGTCCGCTGTCCGATCTACGCGTCGTCGCTCGAAAAATGGCGGCGGCACGAGCGCGCATTGGAGCCTTTTTGGAAGCGGTTGTCGCTCGGCCGCAAATTGACGCAATAGCTCGCGTCCGCGTCAGCCCGCCAATCCTCGATTGGCCCGGGATTTCTTGAGACCCGGTCCTCCGGCGAGCAGGTCAGACAGCCAACGCGCCGACGGAAATTGCTCGAGCAGTGTGAGGATCGCGATTGTGATCGGCACGCCGAGAAAGGCGCCGAGCGCGCCCCAAAGGAAGGTCCATAAGACCACCGAAAAAACGACCACCGGCGGCGAGATCGATAGCGCCTTGCCGGAGAACAACGGCTCCAGCAGACTCCCGGTCACGAACTGAATGAGCGATACGCCCAAGAAGACATAAATGGCCGTCACCGGCGTGTCGGCTTGAATGAGTGCGAACACCGGCAAGAGGACCGTGACGAGGATCGAGCCGATATAGGGCAGGAAGTTCAGCGCGAAAGCCAGCACGCCCCAGGCGCCGGCGAGATCGAGCCGCATGAAAGCGACGAAGCCCCAGATCGCGAGGCCCGTGGCGATGCTGGCGCTGGTCCGCACCAACAAAAAAGAGCGGAATTTCTCGCCGATGCCGCGTCCGGCGGCGAGGAGTTGCCGCGCCAAATCTTGGTTCTTGAGCTTCGTGATGTTTTCCTGCACGGCCTCGGTTTCGGCGAGTCCCATCAAGGCGTAAAGGAAAACGAGCGTGGCGAAGGCCGCCATCGTGTTCAACCGTAAGGCGACGGTCCTGAAGAAGGCGATAAGCGACGCGGTGTTGAAGTGATCGGCGATCACCGCGATGATGAAAATATCGTGCTCCTCCAGCCAGGCGGTCGAGTTGACGAGCGTGGCTTTGATTCTGTCGAAATTGTCGCTCAACCAAGCGGCGACTTGGCTGCCGCCCCAGGCGATCACCGAAAAGAGCGCAAGCACGGTGATGATGGTCACGCCGAGAGTGACGAACGTCGCGACCCAGCCGGCTGTCCTTCTCTTGAGAAAACGATAGAGCGGCCAGGTGACCTCGATCAGGAAGAAGCCGAGCACGACCGGCTCAACCACCGCCTGGCCAAGATTGCAGAAGACCAGGAAAATTAGGAGGAGAAGCGCGGCGGCCGCAGTGTTGAGCAGAGCGCCGTTAACCTTCACACGCTGTCTCCTTGACGGAATTCGTGCATTTGCAGACCGTGCAATAAGCCTCGCCAAACGGGATGGCGTCAAGCTCGATAGAAAAAAGCCGCCTGCGATGCTTAAGCAGAAGAGCTTGACGCGCCCGCGCGAGGTGGTTCAACTTTGCGAGAGCATGGGCGAACGCGAGAGGTGAGCGCCGTTCCATCCGCGGCGGCGGGCGCCGAGAAAAGATCGCGAGGAGCGCTGACTGCCAAATGCGGATCGCCATGCCGAAAATTCTGAAGACCGTTTCAATGTTGGCGGGCGTCGCCCTGCTGACGTTCTTTGGCGTTCGCATCTACGACTCCCAGCGCGGACTGCCGCTCGAGCCCTGGCACAAGTTCGCGCCGCGCGAGATGACCGTCGAGGAGCTCGACCACGCGGACTGGCGCGCTTATCTCGGCAAGGAGGAGGAGATATTCCATTCGGTGCGCGTAAACGTCACCGATAAGCTGCCGGAGCAAGACAAGCTTCCCTACAATCGCTATTACGCCGAGAGCCCCGTTTACCCGCCGTCTTTCGCGCGCGACTGGAACCGATCCTATCTTCTCGCGCCCGACAAGGAACCTGTGGGCGTCGTCGTGCTGCTGCACGGTCTCACGGATTCCCCTTACAGTCTTCGCCACCTCGGGGCTCGCTATCGCGACCACGGATTTGCGGTCGTCGCGATCCGGGCGCCCGCCCATGGCACGGTCCCGGCGGCCCTCGCCGACACGGATTGGGAAACTTGGCTCGCCGCCACGCGGCTGGCGGTGAGGAAGGCGCGGCAACTCGCGCCAAAGCCCTTGCCGCTGCATATTGTCGGGTTCTCCAACGGAGGTTCGCTTGCGCTCAAATATGCTCTGGACGCCTTAGAGAACGAAGAGCTCGCGCGCCCCGACGAGTTGATCTTCATCTCCCCGATGGTCGGGATCACGCGCTTTGCGCGCTTCGCGGGCCTCGCCGGCCTGCCGGCCTTTCTGCCCGCCTTTGCGAAGGCGGCTTGGCTCAGCGTGCTACCTGAGTTCAATCCCTTCAAATATAACTCTTTCCCCGTGAATGGCGCACGCCAGTCCTATCGGCTTACCGACGCGCTGCAGACGCAGATTGCCCGGCTGGAGCGCGAGGGTCGATTGATGGGCTTGGCGCCCATCCTGACCTTTCAGTCGGTCGTGGATTTCACGGTGAGCACCGAGGCGGTCGTCTCGGGCCTCTATTCGCATTTGCCCGCGAATGGGAGCGAGCTCGTTCTCTTTGACGTCAATCGCAACGCCAAGTTCGGTCCGCTGCTCCGTCCCTCCGCCGAAACGGCTTTTTCCAGGCTGATGCCGGCGGAGAAGCGAAATTACAGGCTGACGCTCATCACCAACGCCGGCGAGGGAACCGACGACGCCGTCGAGCGCGTCGTCGAAACAGGCTCGACCGCGGAGCACACGCGCGCCCTCGGGCTGACTTATCCCAAAGGGGTCTTTTCGCTCTCTCATGTCGCGCTCCCCTTTCCCCTGACGGACTCGCTCTATGGCCTTACGCCGGACTCCACGGAAGACTTCGGCATGCACCTCGGCGCTCTGCCGCTGCGTGGGGAGAGAGGGACGCTCATCGTCAGTCTGGAAGCGCTTTTGCGGATGTCGTCGAACCCATTCTTCCCCTATTTGGTCGAACGAATCGAAGAACGGCTGCCCGCCGCGCCTATGATAGAAACGTCTGGAGCCCCCGCCCATGATCCTGCGACTTCGCCGGCCTCAAAAGCCGAGCCGCGCACTGTCCCATCCGAGCCGGCGCAGCGGGCGCAAATTCCTCCGGTTCGCAGTTCCAGCCCAGCGCGGTCGAGGCGGTGAATGAGCGAGCTTCTGGAACCTCAGCGCCAAAGCGCCCTGCGCCGCATCGACCATTACGACGCCGAGAGCGCTTATTCCCGCTGGGCGCCCTTCTACGACCTCGTCTTCGCAAAATGGCTTGAGGCCGGCCGACTCGCGGGTGCGGGCGCGGCGTCACGGGCGGCTGGACCCATTCTCGACATTGGCGTCGGCACGGGCTTGGACCTGCCGTTGTTCTCGCCCTCAGCGCGCGTGGTCGGCGTCGATCTCAGCGAGCCCATGCTCGCACGCGCGCGGCATCGCGTTCACCGACAGCAACTCGCGCATGTCGAAGGTCTGGCCTGCATGGATGCCTGCCGACTTGGCTTCGAGGACGAGAGCTTCGGTTGCGCGGTGCTGATGTATATTTTGAGCGTGGCGCCAGAGCCTCAGGCGATCCTCGACGAGGCCGCTCGGGTGGTGAGGCCCGGCGGCGAGATCATCGTCGTGAATCGCATTAGCCGCGAGGGATCCGCTTTAGTGGCGCTCGAGCTTTGGATTGGACGGCGACTGGGCTCGAAGATCGGCTGGCGCCCTCATTTCCCCTGGGAGGTCATTGAGGACTGGATCAGCCGCCGAGGGAATATGCGTCTCGTCGAGCGTCGCTCGATCGGACCCTTCGGCCTCTCAACGTTGGCCCGAATCCAAAGGACGGCTTGAAGCAGATAGGGAGCGCCGTTAGCCCCTCTATAGCGCATTCCGATCGCATGAAATCACGCGATCGAAATTAACTCGCCCCGGATCATCAGCTTAGAGCGGGTCCTTATCGGAAAACCGCTCAGCACTTTTCGGCGACAGGCTCCAGGGCGCTCACCGGCAGACCACGGTCCCGCATTTTTCGACCCCCGCGACGGCGCGCTTGATCGATTCCGCGCCAGGCCAGCCGAGAATGGCGACGTGGTCCACGACAAAGGAAGGCGTCGCCTCGAGCCGCAGCTGTCGCGCCAGCCGCGCCTGCGCCACCAGCGCATCGTGCACGGTCGCGCTATTGGCCATTTCCGTAACTTTCTTGGGGTCGAGGCCGAGTTCTTGTGCGACGGCAAGCGCGGCCGCGCCGTTGGCGTGTCCCCGCCGCTGGAAGAGGCGCGTGTGGAAATCGTTGGCGGCAGCGGGCCCTGCGAGCGCGAGCACCGCCTGATGGACTTTGGCGGCTTCGGCGGACGGCGGCCCCAGCACCGCATAATCCACGAGGCCCAAGCGCAGGTCGGGGTCGTTCTTGACCAGCGCATCGAGATCGTCGACCGCCTCGCGGCAGTAGCCGCAATTATAGTCGAAATATTCGATCAGCGAGACCTTTGCGTTCTCGGGGCCTTTCCAGACGATGCCGGGGATTTTCGTCGGATCCACCCCCGCTGGTATTTTTGAGTTGACGACTGGAGATCCGTCGTCGGCGCGAAGAGGAAAGGCGTGCGGTTCCGACTGTGCGGCGGCGCTCGTCGCCAGCCAGGCGCCGGCGAGGACGAGAGCCAATCTTCTCGTAATCATGAGGTCTCCAAGCGCTGCCCCCGCAAGCCTTCAGCAAACTCGCGAACCACTCGACGCTCTTTTAGCGTTAACGTCAACGCCGGGAGTCTTGTTCCCCCGGGCTCGACACGGGAAAGTCGGCCTTCATGCGGCCGGGGCCCCGCAGGCTGGCTTCAGCCTGGCGGGCAGGCGCTCGCGACTCGCGGGCCTTCTCTTCGAACTGCGCGCGCAACCGGGATACGCTCTCAATGCCGATTCCGCGCGCTTCGGTGCGAACGCCATGGGCGCGCAACCGCGCAAAGGAGCGCGACAAGGTTTCCTGCGTCACGCCGAGGCGCGCTGCGACGAGCCGCTTGTCGTAAGGGAGGCGGAAACGGCACTGATCCTCCTCGGGAGAGCAGAAGGAAATGAGAAAGCGGACCAGCCGGTGCTCCGCGCTGCTCGCCTTGAGGGACTCGATCTCTCCTGAGAGTTCGTCGACGGTTCTCTTGGCGTCGGCAAGCGCCGCGAGAGCGAGCGAGGGACTGTCCGCCATGAGCCTCGCGAAGCGGCCGGCGGCGATTTTCAGCGCCGTCGCAGGCCCGACGGTCTCTGCCGAATAATGATGTGTCTCGTCAGCGCGGATCGGGGCGCCGCTGAGGCTCTGGCCATCGGTGCGCATGTCGATCAGCGTTTCGTCGCCGCTCGCGGCCGTTCGCGTGAGCTTGACGAAACCCGACACCACGAAGGTCATCGCCGAGACCCGTTCCCCCTGCCGGAAAAGAACGGTTCCGGCTTCGTGCGTTTCGACTTTCGCTTCCGCCGCAACCCGTTGCAGGGTCGCGTCGTCCGCGCCCGAGAAGAAAGGGAAATCTCGCAAAGGCGGCGATTCAGACATGGGCTCGTCCTATTCTTCCGTCCGGCCGCCGCATGCCGGCAATCCCAACACTTTATGCTTCCAAACGAAGAAATTCCAATCAGCTTTCCAGCTCGCGGCCGCGCTTGAGCAGAAAGATCGCCTGCGCCCCGAGGAGATTCATCATCGACAAGGGCGCCGCGACGCGAAAAGGCGCGCCGGCGCGATCGAGGGCCATACTGCGCTCGATGACCGCGCCGACCTCTTCCGCAAGCTCGACGAAATCCTTGATCGTGCACAGATGAATATTGGGCGTCTCATGCCAGTTGTATTGAAGATTCGTCGCCCGCGGCATGCGGCCGAGAAACAGGAGTTGCGTCCGCACGCGCCAATAGCCAAAGTTGGGAAAGGACACGATGGCGCGGCGACCGATCCGCAACATATGCTCGAGCACGACCCGCGGGCGCTGCGTCGCCTGCAGGGTTTGCGAGAGGATCACATAGTCGAAGCTGTCCTTCGGATAGTCGGCGAGGTCCGTGTCGGCGTCGCCTTGGATGACGGGCAGGCCTTTGGCGACGCAGTCATTGACGCCGCGTTGCGACAGCTCGACGCCGCGCCCGTCCACTTGACTATTTCTCGCCAGCATCTCCAGGAGCAAACCGTCGCCGCAGCCGACGTCGAGCACGCGGCTTCCCGGCGCGACCATATCGGCGACGACGGCGAGATCGAATCGTTGTTGGGCTTGCCGCGTCACGAAGCCTTCGCTTGCCTCGGCGCTATGCCGCGCGCGCTCGCCGCCGCCTCGAGGAAGCCGCGCGTCGTCGCGAAGAAATCCGGCTCGTAGAGCAGAAAGGCGTCATGGCCCTTGTCGCTCTCGATCTCGACGAAGGAAACCGAAGCGCCGCCCGCGTTCAGCGCATGGACGATCGCGCGCGAATCGCAGGTCGGATAGAGCCAGTCGGAGGTGAAGGAGATCACGCAAAAGCGAGTCTTCGAACCCTTGAAGGCCAGGGCGAGCGCCCCGCCGTAATCGGCGGCGAGATCGAAATAGTCGCAGGCGCGGGTGACGAAGAGATAGGAGTTTGCGTCGAAGCGCTCGACGAAGGCCAGTCCCTGATAGCGCAGATAGCTCTCGATCTGGAAATCGGCGTCGAAGGAGAAGGTCGGCGCGGAGCGGTCTTGCAGCTTGCGGCCGAACTTCCGTTGCAGCGCCTGTTCCGACAGATAGGTGATGTGCGCCGCCATGCGCGCGACCGCGAGGCCTTTCTCCGGCCTGACGCCGGCCTCGAGATAGCGGCCGGAGCGCCAGTCGGGATCGGCCATCACCGCCTGGCGCCCAACCTCGTGAAAGGCGATGTTTTGCGAGCTGTGGCGCGCGGCGGTCGCGATGGGCATGGCGGCGAAGACGCGGTCGGGATAGCTCGCCGCCCATTGCAAGACCTGCATCCCGCCCATCGAGCCGCCGGCGACGCAAAAAAGCGTCTCGATGCCGAGATGATCGATCAGCATGGCCTGCGCGCGCACCATGTCGCGGATCGTAACAACGGGAAAATCGAGGCCGTAGGGCCGGGCCGTGGCCGGATTGATCGAGGCCGGCCCCGTCGTTCCCATGCAGCCCCCGACGACATTGGAGGAGATCACGAAGAAGCGATCGGTGTCAAAGGGCCGGCCGGGTCCGACCAGCACATCCCACCAGCCGGGCTTGCCGGTCACGGGATTGATCCCCGCCGCATATTGATCGCCCGTCAGCGCATGACACAGAAGAATTGCGTTGTTCTTGCTCTCGTTCAGCGCACCATAGGTCTCGTAGGCGACAGTGAGTGGCGTGATCCTGCGTCCGCCGTCGGTGACGAGCGGTCTGTCGGGAGGGAAATGGACGCGCTTGCCGTTCGTCGCCGCGCCGTTGCGCGCGCCGATCATTTCTGCCGCAGCGACCGTGGCAGGCGCAGCGCCATTTGGCGGCGGTGGCGAAAAGCTCAAGCGAATTCCCCTCGTTCGGCATATCGAACGGTTCGTTCGCCAGCATCGGGTCGAAGGGCCGGGCTGTCAAGCGGCGAGCAGGGCAGGGGATCGGCTAGCGTTAATCGCGGTTTAGTCGCGACGCGGCCGCTGGAGTGTGAAGGACTCGAAGGGCGTGATCATCCCCCCGGGTCCGCTCACGTCGTAATAGACGACGCGCATGCGGGTCGGCCCTCCGGGCTCGGCGCCGGGGTCGACGGTGAAGGCCGCAAATCCATAGGCATGGCCGCCGTTGCGCACCGCCGACCAGGGCGCGCCTTCCATCACATAGACGGGCGGCCTTTTTCCGGTTGTGGGGTCTGGCGCGCCGACCGAGACGATCACCCGGCACGCCGGAGGATCGAACAGCAGCCTGTTGGACGGCGCCGATGTGCCGCCGCCGCCCATCACCATATGGACGGCGCCCGTGCTCGTGTCGACCAGGTCGGTCGCGAGGCTCGCGGGCTTTGGCGTGAGCGTGCGGTTTTCCTCTCGACCGTGAAGGGGATGAGAACGCTCGTAATGGTGCTCGTGCCCGCAGACAACCAGATCGACATTGTATTTGTCGAAAAGCGGCAGCCATTCCTCGCGCACGCCGAGGTCCGCGCCATTGAACTTGTCGGCGGTCGAAATCGCCACCTGGTGCATGCAGACGACGATCCAGTCGATGTCGCGGTTGGCGCGCGTCTCCGCGAGCTCCTTTTCGAGCCACGCTTTTTGCGCCCCTTGCGAATAGCCGCGCACATAGGAATTCCCGCCGTCCTGATAGGCGATGTCGTCATTGGCGAGGCTGATCACGCGGACCGAGCCCGCCGAGAAGGCATACCAAAGACCGCGGGTCAGGTCCGTGTGACCCGGGGAGTCGGGAAGCGAAAAATAGGTCTGATAAGCCCGGTAGCCGATCGGTCCATTGCCGAACTCGTTCTCGTGATTGCCGGCGCAGGGCATCCAGGGGCGATTGCGGGCGCTGCGCGAATTGTTCTCCCAGAAATCCCACCACGTCCGCACCCGATCCTCGGCGATATTGGCGTAACAAAGATCGCCGTTGAGGAGATGGAAAAGCGGCCGGACGCGCTCGACTCCGAGCGTGGTGTCGGCGGCCGCGGGCGAACCGAGATTATCGTTGACGAAGACCTTGCGAGAAGACGCGCCGCCGTCGGTCAGCGTGAGCGCCTTGCCGAGGGTCGGAGTCCCCTGGTCGCCAAAGCTCGTGAAAGTGAAGGCGGAACGGCCCCTTGGCGCCGTTCGGAAGCTTGCGAATTCCGGCTGCGCGCCGTCATGCAGCACGGCGTAGAGATAGGCGGTGTCCGGGCTCAGGCCGTGCAGCCTCGCGTGATGGACGATAACTTTCCGATTCGACTTGCTATCGGTGTACTCGGACGGCGCTGCGGGCGTCATCCGTTCGAGCTTGCCGTCGGCCGAGCCGAGAAGAACGCGCGGATTACTGACCGGCGTGAGGCTGTGCCAGGAAACTGCCATTTCCGTGGGGGCGTCGGCTCCGAACTGGAGATGCAGGCCGCAGACGGTCTCAGCCGGTTGAGCGTCGGCGCCAGACGTTCCGCGCGCTTTGGAAGCGGCCTCAGCCTGGACAGAGGAGAGGAAAAGCGCCAGCGCGCCGGGCGTCAGGCCAGCGGCCTGGAGTAGGCGGCGGCGCGAGAGGTCCAACTCGGGGCCGATTTTGGCGTTCACGTTGGGCGCGCGCTCCGTGACCGGGATGTGAGGAACGAGACTTTTTGGGCAAATTCGGCGACGACGCAATGACAGGGCGTGGCTCAGCGGCGGCTTTCGGGCCGCTCAAAGGCGGCAGAAGCCCCCCGGCGATCCCAGAAGGGCGCAATTTCCGCCGCTGCGACGCCGTGTCGATTGATCCTGCGGCGAAAGGCCGTCATATGGCTGGCGCCGCTCTTGCCTCCGCTCTGACTGCACTGAAGAGCTAGCGGGGGCGGCGGTACGCCGATAGATACGACATTGAGTTCCCGGATGATGCAATTCGATGAGATGGGCGGCGCCAACGGCGGCGTGCGGCCGGGCTATGCGGCGCTGGCTCAATGGCTTTCCTCGGCCTCGCCGGACCTGCTCGAAACGCGCCGCCAGCAAGCGGAGCTCCTGTTCCGGCGCATCGGCATCACCTTCGCCGTCTATGGCGAGGAAAGCTCGCTCGAGCGGCTCATTCCCTTTGATATCTTGCCGCGCATTCTGACGCGCTCGGAATGGCTGCGGCTCGAGGCCGGCTTGAGGCAGCGCGTCCGCACGCTCAATCTCTTGCTCGCCGATCTCTATGGCTCCGGCGAGATTCTCAAAGCCGGGATCATTCCCGACGAGCTTGTCTATCGCAACCCGGCCTATCGGCCCGAGATGGCCGGAAGGCGGGTTCCCCACGACATCTTCGTCCATATCGCCGGCGTGGACGTCGTGCGCACCGACGAGCAGGACTTTTACGTCCTCGAGGACAATGCGCGCACGCCCTCGGGCGTCTCCTACATGCTCGAGAACCGGGAAGTCATGATGCGGCTCTTCCCGGATCTGCTCTCGACCCACAAGGTCGCGCCGATCGAGGACTATCCGGACCAGCTTCTCGAGACGCTGCGCTCCGTCGCGCCGCCAAACGCGCCCGGCCTGCCCACGGTCGCGCTGCTCACCCCCGGCCAGTTCAACTCCGCCTATTACGAGCACTCTTTCCTCGCCGACAAGCTCGGGGTGGAACTCGTCGAAGGCTGCGATCTTTTCGTGAAGAATGACGTCGTCTACATGCGCACGACGGAAGGGCCGCGCCGCATCGACGTGCTCTACCGCCGCATCGACGACGATTTTCTCGACCCGCTCGCCTTCCGCCCGGATTCGGCCCTCGGCGTCGCCGGGCTCATAGGCGCCTATCAAGCAGGCAATGTGACGCTTGCGAATGCAGTCGGGACTGGCGTCGCCGATGACAAGGCGATGTATACTTACATTCCAGAGGCGATCAGATTCTATCTCGGCGAGGAGCCTCTGCTCAAGAACGTGCCCACTTGGCGCTGCCGCGAGCCGGAGGCCTACGCTTATGTTCTCGATCATCTCCCGGAGCTGGTCGTCAAGGAGGTGGCGGGCTCGGGCGGCTATGGCATGCTCGTCGGCCCGCATGCGACGAAGCGGCAGATCGACGATTTCGCCGCGAAGCTGAAGGCCGCGCCGGCAAATTTCATCGCGCAGCCGACGCTCGCGCTTTCGACCTGCCCGATCTCGGTGAATTCGGGGGTTGCGCCGCGCCACGTCGATTTGCGGCCCTTCGTGCTGCAGGGCGCGAAGGAGGTGCGCATCGTGCCGGGCGGATTGACGCGCGTCGCGATGATCGAAAACTCGCTCGTCGTGAATTCGAGCCAGGGCGGCGGCACAAAGGACACATGGGTGGTCGATGATGTTGCGGCGTCTTGATGTTCTTCCTCCTCTCAGCCTGACGCGCTAGCCCATGCTGTCACGAACCGCAGACAATCTTTATTGGCTCGCGCGCTACATGGAGCGAGCGGACTATCTCGCGCGGCTGATCGAGGCGTCGCGACGCCTCGCCTCCCTCCCCAAGGCCTATGGCGGCGCCGAAAGCGAATGGAACAGCGTGCTGCTCTCGTCGGGCGCCGACGAGGTCTTCGCAACGACGCGGCGCGCCGTGGACGAGGCGAATGTCACGCATTTTCTGGCCTTCGCGCCGGAAAATCCCTGCTCCATGCGCAATTGTCTCGAGCAAGCGCGCACCAACGCCCGCGCGGTGCGCACGGCTCTGACCGCCGAGGTCTGGGAGGCGATCAACGATGGCTTCCTCGAGATGAAGAGCTTCGAGCGGAAGGCGGGCGACTGCGATCGCTCGACGATTTCCCGCTTCACCGAATTCGTGAAGAAACTGTCGATCGCCTATGACGGCGGCGCCTACCGCACCATGCTGCGCAACGACGCTTATTGGTTCACGCGGCTCGGCCTCCTGATCGAGCGCGCGGATAATACGGCGCGACTGCTCGACGTGAAATATCACGTGCTGCTGCCCGAGAAGGAGGTCGTCGGCGGGTCGCTCGACTATTTCCAATGGGCGGCGATCCTGCGCGCCGTCTCCGCGCACACCTCCTATCACTGGGTCTACCGCGACAATCTGAAACCCTGGCTCGTCGCCGATCTCTTGATCCTGCGGCGCGAGATGCCGCGGTCGCTGATCTCCTGCTACGAAAGCCTCGTCGACAACCTGGATCGCTTGTCCAAGGCCTATGGACGCCAGGGTGAGGCGCAACGCCAGAGCCGCGCCGTCTACGGCAAGCTGGAGCGGCTCACGATGGAAAACGTGTTCCAGGGCGGCCTGCACGAATTCGTGGAGGACTTCATCACCCTGAACAACCAGCTCGGCGCGCTGATTGGCGAGCAATATCTGTCCTAGGAGACGCCAAGCCCGTGCTCATTCGCGTCAGGCACGAAACGATTCACCGCTACGGCGCCCCCGCGAAATCGGCGATGCAGCGCCTCTTGGTCACGCCGCGCAATCACCACGGTCAGCACGTTCGACAGTGGCGCATCGACGTCGACCGCGATTGCTGCCTCGTTGCGGGCGAGGACGCCTTCGGCAACATCGAACATCGCTTCTTCGTGGAAGGCCCGCTCCAGTCGCTGACGACGCTCGTCGAAGGCGAGGTCGAAACCTTCGATCAGGCTGGCGTCGTGACCGGCGCCGTGGAGCGCGTTCCCCTGGGGCTGTTCTTGCGGGAGACCGGCTTGACACGGGCCGACGCGGCGCTTGCTGACTTCGCGCGCGACGCCGCTCGCGCCGAGTCGACGACGCTGGCGCGGCTGCATGCGCTGACGGGGGCGCTCAACGAAAGTTTCGCGCTCGACAAGGAGGGGACCTCGCCGGCGTCGAGCGCCGCCGAATCCTTCGCGAAACGCAGCGGGGTTTGTCAGGATTTCGCGCATGCGTTCATCGCCTGCGCGCGCGCGCTCGAAATCCCCGCGCGCTATGTGAGCGGCTACCTGCGCCGCGACGACTCGTCGAGCGGGCAGGTCGCCAGTCACGCCTGGGCGGAGGCGCATGTGGACGGTCTTGGCTGGGTCGGATTCGACCCGGTTCACGGGCTCTGTCCGAACGAGGCCTATGTGCGCGTCGCGGTGGCGCTCGACGCGCTTGGCGCCGCTCCGGTTCGCGGCGCGCGCGTCGGCGGCGGCACGGAAGAGACGACGGTCCATGTGCGCGTCGAGGACGCGCGCCGGCAGTCGCAGAGCTGAAGTATTCGCCAAAAAGCGCGAGGCGTCTGCTGATTCCCATTCTTCATGGGATTGCCGATAGAAAGAGACGCTAATTCCCTGCGATGCGATTGGCGAACTCCTGCGCCTCCTTGACGAGCGAGGGATAGAAGGGCTCCTTCGGCGCGCGCTTCCCGAAGCAAGCTAGATAATCCTTCTGGCCTTTCTCCGCAGAGTCTTTCTCGGGCTTTTCCAGCGCCTGCCTCCCAATCGTCTCGCAGGCCGCAATCTCGCCGATGGCGGTCTTCGGGTGAAGGCTTCCGATGTAGATCTTCTCGCCTTTGATCAGCGTCACGATGAGCGAATCCGCAGGATTAGGCGTGCTCTCCTGAGTCCAGCCGCCGAGGATTGAAAGGACTAAATCCGCGCCTTTCGGAGGGATCACGTCGAGATTTACGCTTTTCAAGAACGTGGCGTCGGAGCCTATAGCGAAGGTGTAGAATCGGTCGAGCCGCAGCGCCGTCAAGGGATCGACCGGCATCTGAAAACGCTTGTCTTTCTCCTGCGCATATGCGGCGAGCCACTTGCTTAGGAGATTGCGAGTGGTGACGACGAGCCGCGGGTCGTTCATGCCGCCTTCGGAGTAGACCAATCCGTCGAGCATGCCGTAGCCGATATCATGGTCGGAGAGGCTTTCGAGATTGATCTTCCCCGCTGCAGGAAAGCCTTTGACGGAGATGTCGCCCAAGAGGCCGCGTAACCTCGTTTCAAGATCGGCGCGAGCCTTGTCGTATTCGACGTCCACCTCCCCGGGGCGTGACCCGGTCCCGTACATCGAATTGAGTTTATGAATGTAGTGATCGCGCGCCGCGAGATAGGCGTCTTCCAAAGGCGTCGCGCGTGCGGCGTTTGCGACGAGGCAAAGTAAAAAGAGCATACGCAGCGTTCGCATAGAGAGCTCCTGTCCAAAACTCTGCAGGTTCGGGTCGAGCCGGACAACGCTGGCCCAAAACGACAGATTATGGCCGGGGCGCATTTCGCCGCGCGAATCGGCATCTGCCGCGAAGCCCAAGCGCGCGCTTTAATCGCAAGAGCTTTTCACCTGCGCTGCACGCCGCCATAGGGCGGACGCGGAATCGCGATATGCGCGGCTTTCAGCGCCTTGGACCACTGCTCGCGCAGATCGCGAAAATAGGCGTCGGAGGCGTCGACGCGGATCGACAGCTCGAGCGCCAGCGCATCACGCCGCAAAAGCGCGAGATCGAGCGGAAGCCCGACTGAAAGATTCGAGCGCATCGTCGAATCCATGGAGATCAGACCAATCTTCAGAGCGTCATAGAGGTCCATGTCGAAGCTGATGGCGCGATCGAGGATGGGCTTGCCGTATTTATGCTCGCCAATCTGGAAATAGGGCGTGTCGATCGAGCATTCGATCGCATTGCCGGCGGCATAGACCATGAAGAGGCGCATGCCGCCGCCGCCGATCTGGCCGCCGAGCAGGAAGGACACGTCGAAATTAACGCCCGACTGCTCGAAGCCTTCAGCAACCTGCGTGCGGGCGAGGCGCGTCGCGATGCCAACGAGGTGGGCTGCGGCCGACATGCTGGGCGCGTCGATCAGTCGCGTCGTGATCGTTTCGTCGGCGGGATCGGGGACGCCCTCGTCGAGAAGATGGATCGCGCCCTGGCTCACCGACAGATTGCCGGCCGTCGCGAGCAACAGCACCGATTCTCCCGGCCGCTCGAAAATATGCAGCTTGCGGAAGGTCGAGATGTTGTCGAGCCCCGCGTTGGTGCGGGTATCGGCCATCATGACGAGGCCTTCGCGCACCAGAATGCCGCAGCAATAGGTCATCGCCTCCCGCTCCCCTCCGCCTGCGAGCGGCGCGCCGCCGGCTCACGCGCCGTTGCGGCTCATATCGTCTCGGTCGAAGCGCAGCTCGTGGCGCAATTCGCCGCCTTCTCGGCGCGCGGCGCGAGCGCCGTAAACAGCGCGTCGTCCTCGGCCGAGTCGGCGTTTGCGGTCGTGAGCAGCTTTTCGCCGTAAAAGATCGAATTGGCGCCGGCGACGAGGCAGAGAACCTGAGCCTCGCGCGAGAGACTCGAGCGACCGGCCGAAAGGCGCACGCGCGACTTGGGCATGACGATGCGCGTCGTCGCGACCATCCGCACGAGGTCGAGCGGATCGACGGGCGGCCGCTCGGCGAGCGGAGTGCCGGGGACCGCAACGAGTGCGTTGATCGGCACGCTCTCGGGATGCGGATCGAAGCCCGCGAGCACCTGGAGCATGCCGGCCCGGTCCCTAACGCTCTCTCCCATGCCTATGATGCCGCCGCAGCACATCTCTAAGCCGGCGCCGCGCACGGCCTTCAGCGTCTCGAGCCGGTCGCGATAGTCGCGGGTCGTGATGATCTCGCCATAGAATTCCGGCCCGGTGTCGAGATTGTGATTGTAGGCGGTCAGTCCCGCCTCGGCGAGGCTCTTGGCTTGAGACGGCGTCAGCATGCCGAGCGTGACGCAGGCCTCCATGCCGAGCGCGCGAACGCCCTTCACCATCGCCAGCACCGCCTCGAAACGCGGCCCCTCCGGCGCCGAGCGCCAAGCCGCGCCCATGCAGAAACGGTCGGCCCCCGCCTCGCGGGCCACCCGAGCCGCGCCGAGCACATCGTCGACGCCCATCAGCTCCACGCGGTCCAGCTTGACCTCGCGGTGATGCGCCGATTGCGGGCAGTAGGAGCAGTCTTCCGGACAGCCGCCGGTCTTGATCGACAGCAGCGCCGCCTTCTGCACGTCATGACCCTCGAAGAAGCGACGGTGCGTCGCGTTCGCCCGGGCGACGAGATCCAGCAGCGGCGCATCGTGGATCGCCACGATCTCCTCGACGCTCCAATCGTGGCGCAGCGCAAAATCGAAAGGCGCGTTCATCGCGAGCCTCCTTTCCTGCTCTTCGCCACCGTCGGGCTCACGGGGGTCGGCGCCGCCTCGCCGCGCAGAGCGAGAAAGGCGAGATAGAGAGCGAGCGCGATGTCAAAACCGGCGTTAGCGAAGACAAGCGGCGCCGGAGTGAATGTCGATGCCGTCCCGACGTAGTGCACGTAGACCAGCCACACGGGGTGTAGCGCGAAGGCCGCGACGAGAACCCAGATCGATGTCAACCGGGAGAGGAACGCGAGCGAACCGAAGACGGCGAGCGCCGTCATCTCCACCGCGCTCCACCCGTTCGGATTGTCGGAGCCGAGCCCCAAGCCGACATAGATGGCGCAAGCGGCGATCAGGGCGTAGCCGGCAAGACGGGGCAGGTTCCTGCTCCCCCAACGGGCGACGACGATGAGACCCGCGGCGAAGATCAAGCCGACGGCGGCGAAAAGAGCGATTTCAAGCGGACTGAGCATGGGTGGCGGTCGTTGCGGCGCGTTATGCGGCGAGGGCGCCGCGAGGCTTCAGGGTCGTGCCGCCGGCAGGTCTATAGGACGCGCGAACGTTTCGAACAAGTCGGCCCCCGGCCGGGTCAGGGGGCGCTTCACCCGGGACAGCCCCTCCCGCGGCGCCGCAAGAAGCCCTGCCGCAGCGCACCTAGGCGGCGCAGGCGCAACCTTTGTTGAAGCATAGCTCTGCCAGAAGGCAAAAAGCTGGCCGATGTCTCGGCATTGTCGCAAAATTTTCATTCATTCGTCGCAAATCAGCAAGTTTTCTTCGAAGGCTCAGCCTCAAAACCTCAGTTCAGAAGGAGACAATGTCATACCCTCGAATGACGACATCTTTCCTCTTGATCCGCACCTAGAAAGCTGTACTGAGTGGCTGGCATGAAGCGGGCGCCGGTTATTGTCGAGGCGCGACGTCGTGTCCCACCCGCCGTCCGGCTCTCGGGAACGCTCTGGCAATATTCTGCGCCTAGAACGAGTCTTGCAAGGTGTTGGTATGCTGCGTTGCAGCGGCTTCGATCGAGGCTCGCAATCGAGGAGTCGGCAGATGCTCGGCAATCTGAGGCGTTACTCCTGCCTTGAGCGGCTGGCGGACGGACAAAAAATCACTGTTCGCGCCGCGCGTCCCGACGACGGGCCGAGAATACGGCGCGCCTTTTCTCACCTCGATTCCCGGACGCGCTATATGCGCTTCCTATCGCAAAAGGATAAGCTCACCGACAAGGAAATCGCCCGCCTCACGGGCGCCGATTTCGAGAATTCGATCGTCCTTCTCGCGACAATCGGCGAAGGTCCGGAAGAAGAGGTCATCGGCGGCGTAAGCTGTTTCGTCCTCAACCCTCGGGCCGCGCAACGCAGCGCGGAAATGGGCTTTACGGTCGACCAGGACTTTCAGAGCCGGGGCGTGGGCGCAGCGCTGATGCGTCACGTCGCTCGCATCGCGCTGGCGAAGGGACTCTGCAGCCTCCAAGCGGAAGTCCTGTGCAACAACGCCTCGATGTTGGGAGTCTTCCGACGGAGCGGTCTTCCGATGACGACGCGTCCAGACGGAAACGTGTTGCACGTCACACTCTCGCTAGCCGAAACCAGCCTCGCCCGCTCGGCATAGAGCCATCCCGAAAAAGCGCGAAGCCGTTTCCCGATTATGGCATATTCTCAGTTTCTGATTTCGAACTCCGTGCGTTTTTCGATCGCGTGATTGCATGCGATCGGGACGCGCGCGTCAGCCCGCCCTCTCTGCGCTCTATTGCCCCGTCGCCGCGGTGATAGGGGTGACGCCGCGTTCGGGCTTCTCCGACTTGAAGGTCTTGGCGAGCTTCGAGATCCAGCTGTCGCTGTGTTCCTGCGGCGCGAGCCCGCCGGTTTTCAGCAGCGACACCGCATCGTTATACCACTGCGAATCCGGGTAGTTGTGGCCGAGCACGGCCGCCGCGGTCTCGGCTTCGTTCGTAATTCCCATCGAGAGGTACGCCTCGGTCAGCCGGTAGAGCGCCTCCTCGGCGTAGCGTGTGGTCTGGAACTTTCCGAGCACGGCGTGGAAACGGTTGATCGCCGCCGGGAAGTTCTTGCGCGTCAGATAGAAACGGCCGACCGTCATCTCCTTGGCGGCGAGCTGGTCGCGCGCGATGTTCATCTTGAGCTTGGCGTCAGCGGCATATTCGGAGGTGGGGAATTTTTCGATCAGCGCCTCGAAGGCCTGATAGGCCTTCTCCGAATTCGACTGATCCTGCATCACGCTGGTGATCTGGTTATAATAGGACATGCCGGTCAGATAGTACATGTAAGGCGTATCAGGCGACTTCGGATAAAGCTCAATGTAGCGCTTGGCCGACTGGATCGCGTCGTCGTATGCCGGCTTCTCGTATTGGGCGTAGGTCGTCATCAGTAGCCCCTTGCGCGACCATTGCGAGAAGGGGAATCGCTTCTCCACCTCTTGGAACTTCTTTATCGCGTTCTCGTAATCCTTCGCTTTGAGCTTGGCGAGGCCCTGGTCATAGAGATCGTCGGCCGGAATGTCGGGGGTGATCTCCGTCTTGTACTTGCTGCTCCCGCCGAAGAGACTGGTGACGGGATCGAAGAAATCCGAAATGTCGGCGCGTGCGAAGCCGGTTCCGACGCCGAGCAGCAGCGCCACGCTCGGGGCTAGGAGGCCCATTTTGCGAAGGATTGCGTTCATGCTGACGGCCTCTCGCGGCTTTGTGGGAATCGCGCGGTCTCGCTAGCAGCGGCCCCGGAGGGCGCGCTGAGGGCAAGACGCCGGTCTTAGAGACGCGCTTGTTCGGGCGACATTATGGCGAGCAGGCGTGGTCCGCGGCCCGGCGCTCGCGCGAGGAGCCAGCGGCTTCCTCCAGCCGGAAGGCCGCAGGCGACGTCATCAACCGCCGGACGAGCGCGACGTTGAGGGCGTGACCGCCGCGATAGGAGCGGAATTGGCCAAGAATGGGCGCGCCGGCGAGCCCCAAATCGCCCACCGCGTCCAGCGCCTTATGACGTGCGGGCTCGTCGTGTCGCCGCAGCCCGTCGGGGTTGAGGACTCCCCCCTTCCCGAAGACGACGGTGTTGTCGAGCGTGGCGCCGAGGGCAAGCCCTTCGCGCCACAGCGTCTCCGCATCGCCGAGGAACCCGAAGCTGCGCGCCCAGCAAAGCTCTTGGACGAACACGCGTGGGGAGAGCCCGTGCTTGACGCGCTGTCGGCCGATGGGCGGCGGAAAGTCGATCTCGACGTCGATCTCGAGCCGCGACGCGGCGATCGGCGTGAGCTCGGCCCATGCCTCTCCCTGCTTGACGCGGATGGTCTGCAGAACCCGCAAATGCCTGCGCGGCGCAGCGAGTTTCGTCATCCCCGCTTCGAGGATCGCCTCGACGATTTCGCGGGCGGAGCCGTCCAGGGCGGGAGCTTCGGGCCCGTCTATCGCGATGAGGGCGTTGTCGACCCCGAGGCCGAAGAGCGCGGCCGTCACATGCTCCACCGTCGAGACGCGCCTGTCGCCTTCGCCGACCTCGACGCGCAAGCGCGTATCGCGCACATTGCGCCAATCTGCGGCTACGGGCTGCTCTCCGGGGAGCCGCGCGAAGACGATCCCGCTCGAGGCGTCAGCCGGCAAAAGGAACATCCGGCAGGGGCGGCCCGTATGGGCGCCGCTTCCCGCAAGCGTCACCCGCCGTGCGAGCGTCGTTTGGCGTTGGAAGGGGGAATGCGTGAGAGACGTCATGGGCTTATTTGGAGTCCTGGCTGGCGGTCCCACAGCGGGCTGGACAAAGGCCTAAGCGGAGACCCGTTGGACCCCGCCAATCCCATTTCCGCCTCTTTGCCTGCTTTCTGACCGGGCTCGCTCCGATGCTGATCGCTCTCGGAGAGACCGCTGAGGCGGAACGCGGGAGTGTCACTCTAGCGCCCTCCCATAAGCTCGGCCAATCACGCTTTGCAACAAAATGTAACAAGCCTCGTCGCAACAGGCGCCATGGCGGACTTCCGTTTCGCAAGCTCGGCCGTGGAATGGGGCAAGTAGCATACACAATTGTGCGAGCGGAAACGCCGCCTCACTTTGGCCGAAACGTCGACTATGCTTCGGCCTCCTTCGCTCCGCGCGTCTCCGCGCCCAAACCGGTCCGACTGAGCCATGTTGTCTTCTCGCGTCGCACCCGCGCTTCTCCTCGTCCTTCTCGGCGTCATCGCCGCGCCGCGAGCAGCCGAGGCGCAATATTCCAACCGCTCCGGGTCGCCGGACCCCTATGATTACAGCGATCCCGCCGCCGGCCCCGACCGGGATTCCGGCGTCGCCACCCGCGTCGACCGGCTCGAGCGAGACTTGCGCAGAGCCACAGGGCAGATCGAGGAGCTTCAGCACCAGGTTCAAGTGCTCGAGGACCAAGCCCGAGCGCGTGTCGACTCGACCCCCCTCCCGCCCCCGGTCGCGGGACATTCGCCAACGACTGCGGCCACGGGAGCGCGCGACGCTTTTGACCCCGCAGCCAACCCGACCGCCACGGGAGCGCCGCGGCCGCTCGGTCAGACGGCGCCCTCCGCTCCTTTGGCCCCGAGCGAAACGAGCCGAACGGGCTCTCGCGAGCCCGGTGCGCCGCTGGACCTCACGCCGCCCGGCCTGCAGGGAGCGCCGTCCGCGTCGCGGCCAGCGGCGGAAGCGTCACCGGCGGTGTCGATGAAGGACGAATATGATCAGGCCGCCGCCCTGATGCAGCAGCAGCAATATGAGGCGGCCGAGCATGCGCTCACCGCCTTTCTCGCGAAATACCCGAAGAGCAAATATGTGCCCGCGGCCACCTTCGGGCTTGGCGAGAGCTTCTTCCTACGCTCCCGCTTCCGCGAGGCCGCGGAGAAATTTCTCGACATCAAGAAGAGATTTCCGCAATCGGCGCAGACTCCCGAAGCCTTGCTGCGGCTTGGCCAGTCGCTCTCCGAGATCGGCGCGCGAGACGAGGCCTGCCAGTCCTTCGCCGAGATCGGCGCGAGCTATCCCGGTTCGTCTGCCCGGGTGCGCGACTCCGCTCTGCGCGAGATCAAGAAGCATCAATGCTGAGCTTGGCTTCGGCGGACGCGTTGCTCGCGCCGCTCGCCGAAGAGACGGCCCTGCTGCTCGCGGTCTCGGGAGGGTCCGACTCCACCGCGCTCATGCTGCTCGCGTCGCGCTGGTCCCTGCGCGACAAAATCCGGATCGTCGTCGCGACGGTGGACCATGGACTGCGCGGGGGATCGCGGGAAGAGGCGCTCTTCGTTGCGAGGGAGGCCGAATTGCTCGGCTTCGAGCATCGGCTGCTGGCATGGGCAGGTCAGAAACCGTTGACGCGGCTGCAAGAACGAGCGCGTGAAGCGCGGTACGCATTGCTGGCCGACTGCGCCGCCGAGATCGGCCCCCGCTGCGCCGTCGTCACGGCCCACCACGCCGAGGATCAGGCGGAAACCATCCTTTTCAGACTTTGCCGTGGGAGCGGAGTCGCTGGGCTCGCCGGCATGTCCGCGGTCTCGACGCTGGATCGTATCGCGCGCGGGCAACTCCGTCTGTTGCGCCCTCTCTTGCAGCTTTCGAAGGCTGCGCTCGAGGCGATGTGCGCGGAGGCTGGCCGCGCTTATGTGACCGATCCCGCCAACGCCGATCCGCGCTTCGCCCGCGCACGTCTCCGTGCGCTTGCGGCAACGCTCGCCGCGGAGGGGCTCGATCGCGATGCGCTGCTGCGCCTCGGCCGCCGCGCGGCCCGCGCAGAGGCAGCTTTGCAATACTGTGCCGCTGACGTCGAGGCGCGCGCGCGCCGGGACGGCGACCAGGCGACGGCGCGCTTTGAGGCGGACGCGCTGCGCAAGGCGCCGGACGAGCTGCTGGCGCGCCTGATCGAAAAGCAGACGATGCGATTCGGCTCGGCCCCGCGATTGGATCGTCTCGAGCGCGCGTTGCAGCAAGTCGCACGCGCCCTTGCGAGACGCGAGGCGACGCGCATGACTCTCGCCGGCGCCCTCATCGACGTCGACGAGGCGTTCCTGAGCTTTCGCCCGGCGCCCCCGCGCGCCCCGCGCATGCGAGGCGCGCCGCCCGCCTCCTGAACTCCACCTGGAATCTCCGTGCAGAAGGCGACTTTGATGCGCTTTCGCCGCTAGAGCTTCGCATCGAGACCATCCGCCGCGGACCTCGAAGGACATTAATTAACGTTAACCCGCTTTACGTCCGGCCGCGCAGTTCAGCCAGCCGACAGCTTGTCCGCATCTTGCTAAAAAGGGTCGTTCTTCTTTTTCGAACCAGTCTTCTGTTCTGGGTCTGCGCGCGCGTACGGGGCCCTCACTTGGCAAGCGTGGCTTGCGCGCCTAATTTACCATCAATCGAAGCATCGCCGTGGACAACCCCGAGCGATGCGCAGCCCATGTTAGGCGCGCCATGAACCCACAAATTCGCAATATCGCCCTATGGACGATCATCGGTCTGCTCGTCGCAGCGCTCGTCCTGCTGTTCCATGAACCCAGCCAGCGCACCTCGATCCGAGACATCACGTTTAGCGAGCTTTTGACCCAAATCGATCAGGGTCGGGTCCATGACGTGACCATCTCGGGCAACGAGATTACCGGTCATTTCGCCGACAATCGGCCTTTCCAGACCTATGCGCCAAACGACGCCAGTCTCGTGCAGCGGCTGCAGAGCAAAAATGTGCAGATCAGCGCCCGGCCGCTCGGTGAGGGCGGCGGCTGGATGATGACGCTGCTGGTAAACGGCCTGCCGCTTCTGGCCTTTCTCGGCGTGTGGATTTTTCTCTCCCGCCAGATGCAGGGCGGGATGGGCGGCCGGGCCATGGGCTTCGGCAAGTCGAAGGCGAAGCTTCTGACCGAGTCGCAGGGCCGCGTGACCTTCGAGGACGTGGCCGGCGTCGACGAGGCGAAGGAGGATCTGCAGGAGATCGTCGAGTTCTTGCGGGACCCGCAGAAGTTCCAGCGCCTGGGCGGCCGCATTCCGCGCGGCGTGCTGCTCGTCGGTCCGCCCGGCACGGGCAAGACGCTGCTCGCGCGCGCCATCGCGGGCGAGGCGAATGTGCCTTTCTTCACGATCTCGGGCTCGGACTTCGTCGAGATGTTCGTGGGCGTGGGCGCGTCGCGCGTGCGCGACATGTTCGAGCAGGCGAAGAAGAATGCGCCCTGCATCATCTTCGTCGACGAGATCGACGCGGTGGGTCGCCACCGCGGCGCGGGTCTTGGCGGCGGCAATGACGAGCGCGAGCAGACGTTGAACCAGCTGCTCGTGGAGATGGACGGCTTCGAGGCGAATGAGGGAATCATCCTGATCGCCGCGACGAACCGCCCGGACGTGCTCGATCCGGCGCTGATGCGGCCGGGCCGCTTCGACCGTCAGATCACCGTGCCGAACCCCGACTTCATCGGGCGTGAGAAGATCCTGAAGGTTCACGCGCGCAAGGTGCCGCTGGCGCCGGACGTGGATCTGAAGGTGGTAGCGCGCGGCACGCCGGGCTTTTCGGGCGCGGATCTGATGAATCTCGTCAACGAGGCGGCGCTGCTTGCGGCGCGGCGCTCGAAGCGCATCGTGACGAAGCAGGAGTTCGAGGACGCGCGCGACAAGATCCTGATGGGCGCGGAACGGCGCACGCTGATGATGACGGACGAGGAGAAGCGCCTCACCGCCTATCATGAGGGCGGCCACGCGCTGGTGTCGTTGCTCATGCCAGCCTCGACGCCGATCCACAAGGCGACGATCATTCCGCGCGGACGGGCGCTCGGCATGGTGCAGTCGCTGCCCGAGCGCGACGAGATCTCGCAAAGCTACGAGCAGTTCATCGCGATGCTCGCGATGGGCATGGGCGGCCGGGTCGCCGAGGAGCTCGTGTTCGGACACGATAACGTGACCTCGGGCGCGGCCAGCGACATCCAGATGTGCACACGCGTCGCTCGATCGATGGTCACGCAGTTTGGATTCTCGGACAAGCTGGGCACGGTGGCTTATGCGGATCCGCAGCAGGAGCAGTTCCTCGGCTATTCGCTCGGTCGGCAGGTCACGCTCTCAGAGGCGACTCAGCAGACCATCGACGCCGAGGTGCGCCGTCTCGTCTCGGAAGGCTACGAAGCTGCGAAGCGCATTCTGACCGAGAAGCGTCGCCAGCTCGACGTGATCGCCAACGCGCTGCTCGAGTTCGAGACTCTCACGGGCGAAGAGCTGAAGGGGCTGCTGGAAGGCAAGGTCCCGACCCGGGAGGATCAGCCGCCGACGCCGGCGCAACCGCGCGGTTCGGTGCCCTCGTCGCCGAATCGCGGAGAGAAGGGGCTGGGAGGCGCGGAGCCTCAGCCCGCCTGATCTGCCCTGAAAAGAGATAGTTACGAAAAGGCCCGGGGCGACCCGGGCCTTTTTGCGACGCAGCACAGAACTTTGTAGCCCTTGGCGGAAATTGTAGCTAAAATGGCGATCAAGTCACCTGACTTTCCGTCTGCGAACCGTCAGTGTGAATTAGGCCCAAGGGCGCCAAACCCTGGGTTTCAAATGGGAGAGCAAACATGAGTTCGACAACAAGCACGGCTGCAGGCGCAGCCGCCACAGACACCATCGTCGATCTGCGAGGCATGTGGATCGGCCTTGTGGTGCTGAACGTGTTTTATCTGATCGTTCGCATCTATGAGCAGATCTACGGCTGGCGCGCGGGTCTCGACTCGTTCGCGCCGGAGTTCCAGACCTACTGGCTGTCGATTCTTTGGACCGAGATCCCGTTGGAACTCGTTTCGGGCATCGCGCTCGCCGGCTATCTCTGGAAGACCCGCGACCGCAACGTCGACGCCGTCGCTCCTCGCGAGGAGATGCGCCGTCTGGTGGTGCTGGTTCAGTGGCTGACGGTTTATGGCATCGCCATTTACTGGGGCGCTTCGTTCTTCACGGAGCAGGACGGCACGTGGCACATGACGGTGATTCGCGACACGGACTTCACGCCGTCGCACATCATCGAGTTCTACATGAGCTATCCGATTTACTCGGTGATCGCGGTGGGCGCGTTCTTCTATGCGAAGACCCGCATCCCGTATTTTGCTCATGGCTACTCGCTGGCGTTCCTGATCGTGGCGATTGGCCCGTTCATGATCATCCCGAACGTTGGTCTCAACGAGTGGGGCCACACCTTCTGGTTCATGGAAGAGCTGTTCGTTGCGCCGCTGCACTGGGGCTTCGTGTTCTTCGGCTGGATGGCGCTCGGCGTGTTCGGCGTCGTGCTGCAGATCCTCGGCCGCGTCCATGCGCTGATCGGCAAGGAAGGCGTCGCGCTGCTCGCGTAAGCGACAGGCTTAATTCAGTGGCCGCCCGCGCTTCTGCGCGGGCGGTTTTTTTTGCGCCGGTGTCTATCGCCCATTTACGCCGATGTTCGTCGCCGACAGAGCGGCGCGCGGCTTCGCCGCATGAAGTCTCGTGAGAGAGGGAAGGGTGCGGGCCGCCTGGGCCGTGGGACATCGATCCCGGGAACCTACAACGTAGGTGGGCGCCGTGTGACCGAGCCCACGGGCAAGGCCAGGGACAGCTCCCATGGAGATCGATAAGGCCCCGGGGATAATAGTCCTACACGCGCCCCGCAGCGCCGCCCGAGTAATGTAGTGCGCGTTCGACCAAAACGCCAGCGCGCCGGCCGCCCCTTTACAACGGCGCCGCGCCTCCCTTAGGCTCTCCGCCACATTTGCCGAACTGGAAGGAACCAATGCGCGCCGAACCGCTAGCATTGAAGGAAGAACTTGAGCAGTCCATGGGACTGCTGAGGAGGCATCTTTGACGTCGAATCGGCCACACGCCGTCTCGGCGAACTGAATGCGCGTATCGAAGACCCCAGTCTCTGGAACGACGCGGACGAAGCGCAGCAGATCATGCGCGAGCGCAGCTCGCTCGAGGAGCGGCTCGGCTCGCAGAAGAAGCTCGAGAGCGAGTTCGACGATGCGCTGACCTTGGTCGAACTGGGTGAGGCGGAGGGCGACGAGGCGACCGAGAAGGAGGGGGTCGCGGCGCTGAAAGCGCTGCTCGCCGAAGCCAAGCGCCTGCAATTGGAGACGCTGCTTTCCGGCGAAGCCGACGCCAACGACGCCTATCTCGAAGTGCATTCGGGCGCGGGCGGCACTGAGTCCTGCGACTGGGCCCGGATGCTTTTCCGGATGTACGCGCGCTGGGCCGAACGCAAGAAATTCAAGGTTGAGGTCATCGAGGAGACTGCTGGAGACGAGGCCGGAGTGAAGTCCGGAACTCTCCTCATCAAGGGCCACAACGCCTATGGCTGGGCCAAGACAAAGTCCGGCGTGCACCGGCTCGTGCGCATTTCGCCCTTCGATTCCAACGCGCGCCGGCACACGAGCTTCGCCTCGGTCTGGGTCTATCCGGTCGTCGACGACAAGATCGACATCGAGGTGAATGAGAGCGATTGCCGCATCGACACCTATCGGTCGTCTGGAGCCGGCGGCCAGCACGTCAATACGACCGATTCGGCGATTCGAATCACCCATATCCCGTCCGGCATCGTCGTCGCGTGTCAGGCCGAGCGTTCGCAGCACAAGAACCGCGCCACGGCCTGGAACATGCTGCGCGCAAGGCTTTACGAGAAGGAGTTGGAGCGCCGGGAGGCGGAGGCCAGCGCCGTGGCGGCCGCCAAGACCGACATCGGCTGGGGACACCAGATCCGCTCCTACGTGTTGCAGCCCTACCAACTCGTGAAAGATCTGCGCACCGGCCATACGTCGGGCACGCCGGACGAGGTGCTCGACGGCGAGCTCGACGATTTCATGCAGGCCTCGCTCGCCCAGCGCGTGCACGGCGGCGGACCCGCGGAGGTGGAGGACGTGGAGTAGCTTGCCGCGAAGCCCCCTCGACGTGGGGCCTGACAGCCCGCACTTGTCACCGGGGGGCTCGGATGCATATTATTCTGGTATGGGTACGACTGCTCCCGCCCCTACGCTGACCGAGGACACCGCCGCAGAGACGGCGGCCGGTGGATTCGCGGAGCGGCTGGTCTCGGCGGGACTGCGGCCGACGCGTCAGCGCGTCGCTCTCGCGGAGTTGCTTTTCAGCAAGGGCGACCGCCACGTGACGGCCGAAAAGCTCTTCGACGAGGCGACCACGGCGCAAATGTCGGTTTCGCTCGCCACCGTCTACAACACGCTGCATCAATTCACCGCTGCCGGCCTGCTACGCGAGATCGCCGTGGACGGCGCGCGGGTCTATTTCGATACCAATACCTCGGAGCATCATCATTTTCTGCTCGAGGACGGCGAAGAACTCCTCGACATCGCGGGCTCCATCGCCGTGGCCAATCTTCCCGCACCCCCGGCAGGATTGAAGGTCGCTCGCGTCGACGTCGTCGTACGGCTTACCCGCGACGGCGACTGATCGGGGCCGCGGGCCGCGCCGGCGGCGCTCTCCGGTGGACCATCAACTTCGAAGAAACGCCTTCTAACGTCACTGTATCTTCTCGCCGGGATAAACGCCCCAAAGATTTTCCTGCTTCATGTAGCCGTCAAATCCCGGTCCCTGCAGCCGGCACCAATCGCCATCGCAAGACTTGAGCAGCGCGATCACGCCGGGGGAGAGCTTTGCGACGGGCTGCTGGTGATCGGCGGCGGTGAGCACCAGCGGCTCCTTCTTCCAGGGCGCGACGAGCGCCGTGCGCCGTCCCGACAGCAGCGAATGGAGGACCCATCCCTCTCCGCCTTCCGAATCACGAATTCTGCGCCAGATCTCGAATTCAGCGGTGATCTCCACCGGGAGGCCGGCGCGCTGGTAGACCCACCGCGTCGGGTGCTCCTTGCTCGGCCCCTCGTGCAAATTCACCCGATCCGACTTGAGGCTCACGAATCGCGGCAGGGGAAGCTTCGACACGGGCCCGACCTGTTGCTGCTGCTGCGCCGCAGCGTTGACCGCTCCGCTCACCGAAGCGGCAAGGGCGAAGAGCAGAACGAGCAACAGCGACGACCGTTTTCTGATCGAGCGCGAAATCCGGAGCATTGATGGTGACCTTTCATGCAACGCAGTGACGCCGCTCGGCGCTCGTCTTGTCTTTGGCCCGGCATCTGCTAGAAGGCCGGGCCGGAGCCGGCCTCCGCCGAGCCCAATTCTTCGGCGTAGCCGGGTTAACGGCGAGTTGAAGCGCGGCTTCCGCGAGGAGCGCGCGTATGCGGCGCTCGGTCTTGGCGCGCCTGCGAGATCGGCGTATCCGATGGCCGGTTTTCCTGCTAGGAAAATAATTCGTCGGGACTGGGAGCGAAGGCGAAAATGCCGAAAAAGAAGCCCGTCGTCGTGGTGACGCGTCGCCTGCCCGAGGTGATCGAGACGCGCATGCGCGAATTGTTCGACGCGCGCCTCAACGAGACCGACAAGCCGCCGACCCACGAGGAACTGGCCGAGGCGATGCGTACCGCCGATGTGCTGGTGCCGACCATCACCGATCGGATCGACGCGGGGCTCATCGCCCAGGCCGGCGAGCAGATGAAGCTCATCGCCAATTTCGGCAATGGTGTGGACAATATCGACGTGGCGTCCGCGCTGCGGCGCTCGATCACGGTGACAAACACCCCGGGCGTGTTGACCGAGGACACGGCCGATATGACGATGGCGCTGATTCTGGCCGTTGCGCGGCGCATCGTCGAGGGCGCCAATGTGATCGGCGCCGGCACCTGGGGCGGGTGGGCGCCCACCTGGATGCTCGGGCGCCGCATCACCGGCAAGCGGCTCGGCATCGTGGGCATGGGCCGGATCGGCCAGGCGCTCGCCCGGCGCGCCAATGCTTTCGGCCTTTCGATCCATTACCACAACCGGAGAAGGCTTCCGGCGGAGATCGAAGAGCAGCTCGAGGCGACCTATTGGGAAAGCCTCGACCAGATGCTCGCGCGCGTGGACGTTCTCTCGATCCACTGTCCGCATACGCCGGCGACCTATCATCTGCTTTCGGCGCGGCGGCTGAAGCAGCTTCGGCCGCACGCGATACTGGTCAATACCGCGCGCGGCGAGGTCGTGGACGAAAACGAGCTCGTGCGCATGCTCGAGGCCGACGAGCTCGCGGGCGCGGGACTCGACGTGTTCGAGCACGAGCCGGCCGTTTCTCCCAAGCTCCTCAAGATGGCGCAAGCCGGCAAGGTGACGCTGCTTCCGCACATGGGCTCGGCGACGATCGAGGGCCGCGTGGACATGGGCGAGAAGGTCATTGTGAACATCAAGACCTTTATCGACGGGCACAGGCCGCCCGATCGAGTCCTCCCGAGCATGCTGTGAGCCGGCGCACCCCCTTCGGTTGAGCAAAAAGGACTGCCGAGAATGAGAAGCCTTTCGAGCGCCTTCGCCCTCGCCTTCTGCGCCTTCGCTCTCGCGATCGCGCCGGCCGCCGAGGCGAAGAAGAAGCCGCAAAGCAGCGACGATCAGCAGCAGGAACAGCCGCAGAGCGAGTCCCCGCCACACTACATGCCCTTTCCCCACAATTTGATCTTCAACCTCGTCGACATCGACGGGAAGGCGCCGCCCGCGGAAATGTGGCTGCGAATCGACTCGACCGGGCGCGCCAACGGCTCGTCGGGATGCAAGAACTGGTCGGGGGTCTTTATCGTGGGTCCGGATCGGCTCGGGCCTCGCGCCATGCCGACCTTCACGGAAGCGACTTGCGACGCGGCGCAAAAGGCCTATGAGCAGCAATTCTGGGCGATCCTGCTCAACGGCCCCTTCTGGGACCTCAAAGGCGACCAGCTCATCATCAAAGCCTTCAAAGGCACGGGCGTGATGCATTTCCAGCGCTCTCTCTAAACCGGAGATGAGGCCTATGCGACGAAACGCAGCTCCCCTGACCGTTGCGATGTTCCTCTCCGCGCTGTCTGCGGGTTGCAACAGCCCCGCGCCGCCACCTCCACCGCCTCCGGCCGCTGCGGCGCCGCCGCTTCCGGAAGGGTCCGGCTGCGCCGCGTCGATCGCCCGCTTCCGCGCGGTCCAGGACAACGACCTGGCGATGGGACACGTGAACAAGAGCGTCCACGCCCAGATCCAGAAGGAGATCGCGGAGGCCGAGAGCGCTTGCGCCTATGGCGACGAGGCGAAAGCCCAAAGCCTTCTGCGCGCGAGCAAGTCTCGGCACGGATATCCGGAGTAGGACGCGTCTTCACGCGTCGCGAAATTTCCCGCAGCGACGCGCGCGGCGCGGTGCGGCGAGCTTGGAATTTGTCCAGAACATCGACGTTGACCGCGGGCTTCGGCCTGCTACGCTGCGACGCGAAGAGGGCCGCTCCAACAAGGAAAATTGCTTCGTGAGAACTCTGGGAAAATTTGCCGCAGCGGGCGTGCTTCTCGTAGCCACCGCCTTTGCCGGGGTAGCGCTCGCCGAGGAAACGAGCCTCGCCATCGAGCTCAAGGACCATCAATTCGCTCCCGCCGAGCTGCATGCGCCGGCGAACAAGGCAATCACGCTGACGGTCAAGAATCACGACGCGACGCCCGAGGAATTCGAGAGCAAGCCGTTGCGCATCGAAAAAGTCATCGCCGCCAGGTCCGAGGCGACGATCCGCATTCCCGCGCTCGCGCCCGGCAAATATAATTTCGTCGGCGAATATCACGAGAAGACCGCCCAGGGCGTGCTGATCGTGGAATAGGCGTTCACCCATGCTCGGCGCGCTCATCATCGTCTTCCGCGAGGTCATCGAAGCCGGCCTGATCATCGGGATCGCGCTCGCGGTCACGCGCGGCGTTCCGGGGACGCGCCGCGTGATCGTCGCCGGCGCCATCGCGGGCCTTCTCGGCGCGCTGCTCGTCGCGGCCTTCGCCGAACAACTCTCCAGCGCGCTGGCCGGACGCGGGCAGGAGCTCTTCAACGCCGGCGTGCTCGCCTTCGCCGTGCTGATGCTCGCCTGGCACAACATCTGGATGGCGCGCCATGGACGAGAGCTCGCCCGCGAATTGTCGTCGGTGGGCCATTCGGTCGCGACCGGCGAGAAGGGCTTTCTCGCGCTCGCCATCGTCGTCGGCGTCGCCGTGCTGCGCGAGGGCGCCGAGGTGGCGTTGTTCCTCTACGGCATTCTGATCTCGGGAGAGTCGACGGCCAATCTCCTCGCGGGCGGCCTCATGGGTCTCGCGCTCGGCGCGGGGTTGAGCGCGCTCACCTTCTACGGGCTCGTGAAGATCCCGCCGGGGAAGCTCTTTGGCGCGACCTCCGTGCTCGTGACGCTGCTCGCGGCAGGGCTGGCCTCCCAATGCGCGGCCTTCCTGCAGCAGGCGGGCTTGGCGCCCATGCTCACGCAGACGCTTTGGGACACTTCCGCGATCCTGCCCGACAATGGCGTGGTCGGGCGCATCCTGCGGACGCTGGTCGGTTATGCGGACCAGCCCTCGGCGCTGCAGGGCGTCGTGTATCTGGCGACGATCGCGGCGACCGTCATCGCGACGCGCCTCGCCGCCGCGCTGCCCAACGCCCCGAAGCCGGTCCGGGCTGCGCCGGCGGAGTAGCTGTAATTTCGGCCTAAGCAAACCCCGTCATTCACGGCGCCGCCCGCTCCGAAGCCTGTCCGGCAAGCGAGGCCGGTGGCGCAAGAAATTCGTTGAGCCGGGCGGCGATGAGCTTCCGGCGTTGTGCGAGGAAAGCTTTGTAGTTGGGTACCTCTAAAAGCGCCGACTCGAGGGGGATGGCTTGAGTTTCGAAAACCTTCGAGCCTTGCTGGGCAACTAGAGCCGGGAGATAGGTTGCTGGCGACTTATCACTGATAGCGCGGTTAGTCTTGCCACCGATGAAGGCCATGTTGGCAATGTCGTCGGCCTCTCGCGAGGTATAGCTGCTCTTCAGCTGCGCTTTCGGAAATATATGATGGAATTGCAGTCTGTGATGACTGCCGGAATGATCAAGCGCTATCGTGAGGTTCGAGCGCCAGTCCTTGGCTCCAGCGGCGCGGAATGCCAAGAACATCGTCTTAAATAGCGCGCTGCGTTGATTGCGCCCTTCAAGTTCGTCAGGAGAAATATCAAGGCGTCCCACTTGAAGGCGAAGACGGTCAATTAAGTCCTGGATGTGGCCGCCATCTCGCAGCGACGCAAGGTCCTGGTCGACCAGAGTCTCGCTTGACCCCCGCGAATAGCGTCCTTTCGTATTGGCAATTAACGCCCAATAGCGGAGCTGAGCAGATTCCTGAGGAGAAATTGCGAACCCCCGGGCATGACCGAAGTATGCGATGACAACCATAAGAAAGGGGGATGATAGTAGGGCCGGGCTCTCGATGCCGACGTTGTTTTTCAGGAAATTTATCGCAAATTGCATTCCTTCACCGGCCTCTTTCCATGCTTTTTGTAGGGCCTCGACGCTAAGGTTTCCCACGGTCCGGAAGCGCGACTGTCCGGTAGCGAATGCGATTAAATTCCTAAGGTGAATACCGAGTTCGAGGTCAAAGCCGACTTTAGCGCAATCCGTCTGGAATTTTTGGAAGGTCTCAAGAGAGTGCCGCCACTTGGCTGTAATCTGCGCAAGCGCAAGGTCCGAACTTCGCAGCTTGGCTCCGAGCGAATTTACTCGCACAAATATCTCGGTGACCTCGTCATAAGAAAGGGTGCGCTCAAGCACGTCCATTCGATACACGTATTTGCAAATGCCACGAAGCTTCGCGAGGCGCTGACTGTATTTCTCGTATCGAGGATCGTCGAAGCCGGTCATTCCCGCCCGCTTTAGAAAAGGCGCGTCGCTGTCAGTTCTGAAGACTTCCGAGACTTTCACCCAATGAGGCATTTGCTCAAGCTTCTTAGTAGCCACAACGAACGTCATCTGATTGAAGCGACGTTGCAGCTCATCATCCGTAGAATTGGCTATATCACCCAGTTCCTCTTCCTCCTCTGCGTCGTCATCGTCGTCCCCGTTTTCATCCACCTCCGTGACGACGACGAGATGATCCGGGTGCTCGAGGTTAAACAAGAGCTCTATTGGACGTTTCCGTCCGCGCACCGTCACGGGCTCACCGCGAATCACGGCTGAGAGGGATGTGAGGCGCTGCTGGCCATCGAGCAAAAGCCGCGTGCTTTGATAAGGATTAACTGTTTGCGTGACTGCGAATTCTTGTAAAGGAACCTCTTCATCAGTATCCCAAAGGAGGATCGCGCCAGAAGGATAGCCACGATAAAGCGAGTCCATGAGATCACGAACTCGGGTCGAGCGCCAGACGTAGCGCCGCTGCATCTCGGGCAATCGCAGTTGTCCGCGCTGGATCATTGAGACCAACTCTTCGACAGTTGCTTCGGCTTTAGCCATTCCTTGCCTCCAGTTGCTATTTCGCGGGCGGCATTTTCTCTAAAATCAGAATAAAACCGCTTGAATTTTAGACATCTGCATGAATCAAATTCTGCAACGTTGCTTGTCAGTTTACAATCCCCATTCGCGAACTTTGTGAGAATTTCTAGCCGTCGTCTGAAAGGAGATGCGACTCCGGACCTCTCGCCCATTGACCCTCACCTCCGGGCTCCCCATCTCCAGTCCCGGCGCCGGTGGCGCTTCCTGGAGAAGCTGGGCCATGCGCGCCTCCTGGCGGATGAAGCTCCTGATACTGCCCGCCGCGCTCGCGGCGCAGGTTGCGCTCGCGCAAACGGCAACGCCGCCGCCGCAAGCCAGCGACGCGCCCGCTGTGATCGATCGCTTCTCGATGACGCCCGCTCAGGGCGGTTTCCTGCGGCTCGACAAACAGACCGGCGCGGTTTCCTTCTGCACCGTCGAAGCCGGCCAATCCGCCTGCCGGGCCGGGTCAGACGAGCGCGCGTCGCTGGAGAAGGAAATCGCCGATCTGCGCCGCGAGAACGCCGAGCTGAAGACGGGCCTGGAGAGAGGCGCCAGCCCAAGCGGCGTGTCGCCCTTACCGAAGGAAGAGGAGTTCGAGCGGGCTCTCAACTTCGTCGAGCGCTTCTTTCGCCGTATGATGCGCATTCTGAAGGAAGAGAACTCCGGCGACAGAATTTAGCACCGACAGCGAGGATCGTTTCACGTGACGCAAGACGACAATCCCCTATCCAGCTGGCCGAATCTCGACCGCGCGGAGAGCACAGGGTCGAGAGAGAAAGGCGCGTCCTCAGGGGCGCCGCAAGAGCCCACGCCGGAGCCGGCCAATGCGCTCGAAGGCTTCCTCGGCGGCTCGCCGGCCGCGGTGGGGTTGAAACTTCTTCTGATGTCGCTCGTCGTCGGCGCCTTGATGATGTGGCTCGAGATCAGACCCGCCGACATCATCGTCGGAATCGCGAACTTCCTCCGCCGCATTTATGCGCTGGGCTTTGGTGCGGTGCGCGAATTGATCGACTATGTGCTGGCCGGCGCGGCGATCGTCCTTCCCGCGTGGTTGCTGCTGCGGGTTCTCAACGTGAGCGGCCGGAAGTGAACAGGGCCTGACTTGGGTCAAGAGCGGTCGCGAGGGTCTTGATCCGGCGCGATTTCCTCGCTCGCAAGCGGTCTGTTGCTGGCAGGAGCCGGCTGTTTCCGGCAGCCCACAGCCGTGATAAGAGGCTCCGAGCGGCCAGGATGTAGCGGGTTTCCTGCTCGTGTGGCCTCCCATCAATTTGAGCGCCGCCTCCTTGGCGTCGTCGACGCCGAATCCAAAGTCGCGCTCCAACAACGGATAAGAATCGCCATGCCGATCAATGTGCCGGCCGCTTGGACGAACTGGGCGAACGGAACGCCTAAGGCGTTTCTCGACATCCTCACCCTGGAGGGAGGGCAGGGGAAGCTTCCCGTCGACACGAAGCTGATGGGCGGCATGCTCGGCGGCTACGCCGTGCTTCAGTTCGTCAGGCACTTGCTCGAGCACAGTCTCGGAGGGTCGCTCCTCTTCGGTCTCGCCAGCGCGGCGCTCGTCGGCGGTTCCACGGCACTGTTGCTCCCACGCTACGACGCCCGCGATAAGGTTATTCAAACCATCACGGCCGCCGCGTTCTTCGCCGGGGTGATCTCGCTGACCTCCATTCTCCTGCATTTCGTGTTCGCGGTTGCGCTGCCGCCGCCGCTGCCAACCGATCGTCTCGTCAACTTTCTGTTGTTCCCGCTCATCATCTGGAACTTCTTCGCCTTCGCCTTCATCTACCGCCACGCGAAGCTGCGCTCCTTCCCGGCCTACGCCATTTCGGGGATTTTAGTCCTCGTCATCGACTTCATCCTTGCGAAGCTGTTGCACTGATAAGCGCGAGACGTTTCTCCATCTCGGCGCAAGTTCCGCGATACGCCTTTGCAGACCGCGCTTTACAGCGCAGTCTGCATTCCTGGAGCGGTTGAAATTCTGAGCGCCGGCAAGCGCAAGCTTGCGCGAGACTTACGCGTTTAAGCACGCATTAAGCATGCTTCTTCACCCCTGCTTTACTCCGTGCCGCAGGCCTCGAGCGCGCGGCCGGGGTGAAGCAAGGATGAACTCGCATGGTCTTGCATCTCTTCGCCCGAGCGAGGGTGACATTGGTTCTCGTCATGTTCGTGACGACGCAAAGCGCTCTCGCTGCGGACATGTCGTTCCTCGCTGCGCCGTCTCCCGTCGAGCAGCCAGTGGAATTCGGCGCCGGCTGGTATCTGCGCGGCGACGTGGGCTATTCGAACACACAGTCGCCCGTGATCGTCGCGGATATTGTGAACACGCTCGCCTGGAAGGGCGCGGTCTCGGGCGGCGTCGGCTTCGGCTATCAATACAACAGCTGGCTGCGCACCGACCTCGAGCTGGATCGCGCCGTGTTTCGTCCGAGCGGCGCCGGTGCGCCCGTGTGGTGCCCTTCCGGAACCGTGGTCGACTGGCCCGCGGCAACGGGCAACGTCTCGAGCCCCAGCGCGGGTGAGCCTGCCGGCTATCTTTACGATCCGCGCGAAACCTGCACGCCCGTTCTGACGAGCAGCATCGATCGCTGGACGCCGATGTTCAACGCTTACCTGGATATCGGTCACTGGTGGGGCGTGACCCCTTACATCGGCGCGGGCCTCGGCTTCTCCTACATCCAGTCGATCGCCACGGAGGCGCTCTATCAAAACTGGAACGCTCAGCTTTGGGCGCCCAATCTCGGCGTCGGCGGTGTGCCGCTCGGCTGGATTACCGCAAGCGGCTTCACCACGACGCCCCTCCTGCCCGTGCCCAGCTCGCCGCCACTTTTGACCTATGTCGCCCACTACGTGAACCCAAATTTCGCGTTTCCCTGGCAGCAGATTTCCTATGGCCAATCGCTCAAAAAAACCGCCTGGAAGTTCTCTTGGAATCTCATGGCGGGCGTGAGCTACGATCTGTCGCAGAATCTGAAGTTGGACCTCCACTACCGCTTGCTCAACATCGGCGCCTACACGAGCTTTGCGGGTTTCATGACCGGCAATCCGGCGATCACCAAGGAACTCGTCTCGCAAGAGATTCGATTGGGTTTTCGTCTGACGGCAGATTGATCGATCGCCTCGGACCGGGCCTTTCAAAATAGGGTCCCGCGATGCTAGGAAGCCCGCGTCTCGACATTCGAGGCCGCTTCCTCATGCAACGCACGGATCTCATAAATGACCACGACCCTCGACGTGCTCGGCGTCGGCAACGCCATCGTCGATGTGCTCTCCCGCGCCGAGGATGACGCGCTCTCTCGCGCCGGTCTCCATAAGGGCGCGATGCAGCTCGTCGACGAAGCCCGCGCCGCCGCGCTCTACGCCGAGATGGGGCCGACGACGATCGTCTCCGGCGGCTCAGCCGCAAACACGATGGCGGGCCTGGCGAGCCTCGGCTGCCGCGTCGCTTTCGTTGGCAAGGTCAAGGAAGACGACGCCGGTCGCGAATTCGCGCATGACATCCGCAACGCCGGCGTGGCTTTCAGGACGCCTTCCGCCAAGGATGGCGCGGCGACCGCGCGTTGCCTGATCTTCGTGACGCCGGATGGCCAGCGCACGATGAACACCTTTCTCGGCGCCTGTCAGGCGCTCGGCCCCGCCGACATCGACGAGGGGCAAGCGGCCGACGCCAAGGTCCTTTATCTCGAGGGCTATCTGTGGGATCCGCCGGCGGCCAAGGAGGCGTTCCTGAAGGCCGCCAAAGCCAGTCGCGGCAAGGGGCGCAAGGTCGCGCTGAGCCTCTCCGACGCTTTCTGCGTGGATCGCTATCGCGACGAATTCCTCGGCCTCATACGCGACCGGATCGTGGACATCGTCTTCGCCAATGAGAGCGAGCTCCATTCGCTCTACCAGACCGCCGATTTCGATACGGCGCTAGCCGCGCTACGCGCGGAGAAAGGCTTGCTCGGCGTGGTGACGCGCTCGGCGCAAGGCGCCGTCGTCGCTGACGCGAGAAGCGCAGTGAGCGTCCCGGCCTTCGCGATCGAGGAGATCGTCGACACGACCGGCGCGGGGGACCTTTTCGCGGCGGGCTTTCTTGCGGGCTTCACGCGAGGGTTGCCACACGATAGAAGCGCCAGGCTCGGCGCGCTCGCCGCCGCCGAGATCATCTCGCATTTCGGCGCGCGCCCGCAGAAGGATCTGGCGCAGCTCGCCCGCGACAACGGGCTCTTCGCCTGAAGCCGATCATATTCTCACGACGGAGACAGCAGCATGAAGAATACTCTCGCCAAGGCCCTCGCCGGTTTCCTTCTCTCCATGCCCCTCATCGGCGCGGCGGCGGCGGGCCCGGCTGCGGCGGTCGACGACAGCAAGGCCGTGACGACGCTTTCCGGCCTCAAGACCATCGACACGAAGGTCGGAACCGGCGCCGAGCCCAAGAACGGTCAGACCGTCACGGTGCACTACACCGGCTGGCTCTATGAGAACGGCGCCAAGGGCAAGAAATTCGACAGCTCCAAGGATCGCGGCCAGCCGTTCCAGTTCCCGATCGGCGTCGGTCAGGTCATCCCCGGCTGGGACGAGGGCGTCTCGACGATGAAGGTCGGCGGCAAGCGCACCCTCATCATTCCGGCTAATCTCGGCTATGGCGCGCGCGGGGCGGGCGGAGTCATTCCGCCGAACGCGACGCTCATCTTCGACGTCGAGCTCCTGGACGTGAAGTAAGACCGAAGGGCGATCAGAGGGAACCAAGGTCGTCATGGCCGGGCTCGTCCTGGCCATCCACGCCGTCCGGTTGCGTCAGGCTAAGTGATCAAAACTCGTCGAGATCGATGTCGAGAATGGCGATTTGCAGCGTGTAGGTCGAGCCCTTGGCGTCGTCTGCCGAGATGACGCCAAGGAAATCCTCGCCGCTGTTGAGCTCGACGAAATCGCCCTTGCGGCCGCGCGCCGCCAGCGTGAGTCGCTGATTCTCGAAGAGTTTCTGCAGATAGGACTGCAAAACCTCTCGGCCGACGGGAATTTTCATCGCGAAGGCGAAAGAGCGGTCGCCGTCCTCGTCGTCGACGGTGATCTTGGCGATTTGGCGTTCGCCGAGCCGCACCGCCGCCGCCTCCTCGTCCTTGGGATCGAGCCCGACGAGTACCTCTTCGTTGCCGAAGGACTTGCGCAGGAACGCCTGCAACTTTCGCAATTCGGTCTTGTTCACCGCCGACTCTCGCTCAAGGAAACCTCGGCACGCTGTGCCACGAAGCGCCCGCGCCCGCAAGCTTCGGGGCGCGCGCCTCAGTCCAGTTTCGCCGGATCATACACCCGGCGCTTGTTGCAGAATTCGCAGGTGACGACGATGCGGCCGTCGTCTCCGACCATGTCGGCGCGGTCTTGCGACGAGAAGCTCCTCAACATGTTTTCGACGCGTTCGTCGGAGCAGCGACAGCCAGCCTCCAAGGGGCGGGCGTTTTCCACCGTGACGCCGCGCTCGTGAAAGAGACGGTAGAGAACGCGCTCAGCCGAGAGACTGGGGTCGACGAGTTCGTGGTCCGCGATCGTGCTTGCGAGCGCGACGCCTTCGTTCCAGGAATCCGGAACGTCGTCCGTGTCCCCAAGGGGCGCGCCGCCTCTGGGCAAAAATTGCAGCAAGATGCCGCCGGCGCGCCAGCTTCGACCCTGCGGCCCCACAACCTCGCCGACCGCCAGCCGCAGGAAAGAGGGAATTTGCTCGGACTGGCGAAAATATTCGAAGGCGGCGAAGGCGAGACCTTCGCCTTCGAGCACGACGACGCCCTGGTGGCGCGTGTCCTCCTCTGGATTCTCGATCGTCAGCGCCATATGGCCATGCCCGAGGAGTTCCGCGGGGGCGCCGACCGGCGTTGCTCCCGCCCTGTCGTATCGCGCAAATCCGCGCAGGCGCCCCGGGGGATCGTAATCGACGATCAAGAGATCGATTGCGCCATCGCTGCGCGTTTGCAGCTGAAACCGGTCGCGACGCGTCATCATCGAGCCGAGCAGAGCGGTGAGCGCGACGCCCTCGCCGAGAGCGCGCGCGACCGAGTTCGGGGTAGGGGTAGTTCGTCAGGATCTCATTGACCGCCGGCCCCAGCCGCACGAAGCGACCGCGCACATCGAGCTTCGGGACGGCGAAGGCCAGCACGCTATCGTCCTTGGGCTCATACGAGACTGGACGGCTCGCCGGCTCGCCTTTCACGACGCGCTCGCCTGAAGGCACCACGTGAGAATGCCTTTCTGAGCGTGCAATCGATTCTCTGCCTCGTCGAAGACCACCGACTGCGGCCCGTCGATCACGGCCGAAGTCACTTCCTCGCCCCGATGCGCGGGCAAGCAATGCAGGAAAATCGCATCCTTGCTCGCCGCCTTCATGAGCTTCTCGTCGACCTGGAATGGCGCCAAGAGATTGTGCCGATAGGCCTCTTCCCCGTCCCCCATGGAGACCCAGCAGTCTGTGACGACCGCATCGGCGCCGGCGACCGCCTCGTAAGGATCATGGCAGAGATTGAGCTTCGCCCGATTCGCCTTCGCCCACTCGAGAATTTCCTTGGAGGGCCGCAGGTCGCTCGGGGTCGCCACATTGATCTCGAAGTCGAAACGCTGGGCGGCGTGTATCCAGCTCGTGAGCACATTGTTGGCGTCGCCACTCCAAGCGACCCGGCGTCCGGCGATCGGGCCGCGATGCTCCTCGAAGGTCATCACGTCGGCCATAACCTGGCAAGGATGCGAATGTTTCGTCAATCCGTTGATGATCGGCACGGCTGCGTGCTCGGCGAGCTCAAGCAGATCGTCGCGGTCGAGAATGCGGATCATGACCGCGTCGAGAAAGCGCGAGAGCACGCGCGCCGTGTCGGCGATCGTCTCGCCGCGGCCGAGCTGCATCTCGGCGCCCGTCAGCATGATCGTCTCGCCGCCGAGCTCGCGCATCGCCACGTCGAAGGACACGCGGGTGCGCGTCGAGGGTCGGTCGAAGACCATGCCGAGGAATTTGCCGGCGAGGGGGCGCTCAGCGGACAAGGCGCCTTTGACCCGACGCGCCTTCATGGCGGCCGCGCGCGTCAAAATGGCCCGGAGCTCGTTCGCGGCGAGCTCGGAAATATCGAGGAAGTGGCGCGGCGCGTCCGCTGCGGGAGCTGGCGTCATTACTGCGCTGCTCCAACAGTCGCCTCGCGTTCGAGCGAGAGGCAGGCGGCGCGCAGCCGCCTTCCGGCTTCCGCGATATGGCTCTCGTCGATGATGAGCGGCGGCAGGAGGCGAACGACGTTGTCGCCGGCCGCGACGAGGAGGAGACCCGCTTCGCGCGCCGCCTTGAGGAAATCGAGATTGGGGACGCGCGTCTTGACGCCGAGCATCAGCCCAGCGCCGCGCACGCTCTCGATTATCCGTGGGTGCTCGTCCTCGAGCTGAGCAAGCTGCTGCCGCAACACTGGCTCCAGCCGGCTGACGCGTTCGAGGAAGCCTTCTCCCAGAACGACGTCGAGCACCGCATTGGCCACGCTCGTCGCGAGCGGATTGCCGCCGAAGGTCGAGCCATGGGCGCCGAGCGTCATGCCTTTGGCCGCTTCTTTCGTCGCGAGGCAGGCGCCGATCGGGAAACCGCCGCCCAAGCCCTTGGCGAGCGCCGCGATGTCGGGCGAGACCCCCACCTTCTCGATGGCGAGGAAGCTTCCCAGGCGGCCGATCCCGGTCTGCACCTCGTCGAGGACGAGCAGCAGCCCGCGCCGATCGCATAGCGCGCGCAGCGCCCGCAGGAATTCGTGTGGGAAGACGCGAATGCCGCCCTCGCCCTGAATCGGCTCGATCAGCACGCCCGCCGTCTCAGGTCCGATGAGCGCCTCAACCGCGGCCAAGTCGCCGAAGGGCGCCTGATCGAAACCTTGGACGGGCGGCCCGAAGCCTTCGAGATATTTATGGTTGCCGCCGGCCGCCAGCGTCGCGAGGGTGCGTCCATGGAAGGCGCCCTCGAAGGTGATCAGCCGGTAGCGCTGGGGCTCGCCGCTGGCGGCGTGGAACTTGCGCGCGGTCTTGATCGCGCATTCGATGGCTTCCGCGCCGGAGTTGCAGACAAAGACCTCGTCGGCGAAGGTCGCCTCGACGAGCCGGCGTGCGAGCCGTTCCGCTTGAGGAATTTGATAGAGATTAGAAACGTGCCAAGGCCGCGTGGAGGCCCGCTGCAGGGCGTCAACGAGATGCGGGTGCCCGTGGCCGAGCGAATTGACCGCCACTCCCGCGCCGAAATCGAGATAGCGCCTGCCGTCGCTGGCGACGAGCCAAGCGCCCTCGCCGCTCTCGAAGGAGAGGTCCGCGCGGGCGTAGGTGGCATAAAGCGCCGACGTCAAAGCTCTCGCTCCCCAGGGCGGCGCGTCGTCTGGATGATGGCTTCGGCGCGCTGGAGCCCAAAAAACAAACCGCCGCCCCGAAAGGGGCGGCAGCGTAACGGCTATTGTAAAGGCTTGGCCCCTCGGGGTCAATCCGATGTGAGCAAGGCTCACCAATCCGGCGGCCTCAAGGCGGGGGCTTCGCCCGCGGGCGTGGGCAGCGGCAGCGCGTCGGGCGGAGGCGGCGGCGGCGCCGGCAGCAGATCGCCCCAGTTGGTGCGCGCCGCCATGTCCGCCTGCACCTCGACGGGAACGACCGGCTTGCCGTTGCGGATCTCCCAGCCGCCGCCCAGTCCCCTGTAGACCCCGATCAAATTAAGCGCGATCGCCGACCGCGACTCCGCGAGCCGGTTTCTTTGCTGCAGCAAGGATGTCTGCGAATTCAGCACACGCAGATAATCCGTCGCGCCCTCGCGATACTGGATCATCGAAAGACGCACGGACTCGGTCGCGGCGTCAACGGCGCGCTGGTAACTCACGGCGCTCTCCTGCTCCTTGAGATAGCCGATCAACCCGTCTTCGACCTCTCGCTGCGCCGCGAGCACGGTCTGCTCGTAATTCGTCAGCGCTTGCTGGAAGCGTGCGTCCTGCGCGCGCACATTGTTGGTGATCTGGCCGTAATTCAGAATGGGCCAGGTGAAGCTCGGTCCAAGCGTGTAAGCGAGGCTATGCGGAGCAAAGAGTTTGTGGACGTCGCTGGCCTGCACGCCAACCTCGCCGAAAAGGACGAAACGCGGATAGAGCTCCGCTTCGGCGGCGCCGATACGAGCGCTTTCCGCGGCCGCCGCGAGCTCCGCCGCGCGCACGTCAGGGCGACGGCGAAGCAGATTGGCGGGGACTCCGACCCCAATTCTCCTCGGCGCAGAAGGTATTTCCGCGGGCCCTCGGATCAGGGCGTCAACGGCTCCCGGCGGACGTCCCAACAGCACGCTCAGGGCGTTCTTGTATTTTTGCCATTCGGCTTGGTATTCGGGAATCGACGCGAGCGTGCTCTCGAGCAGCGTGCGCGCCTGCGTCACGTCCAGCTCGGAGACGGCGCCGTTGCGGAACCGCGATTCGGCGACGTCCAATCCCTCTTTTTGGACCTGGGCGTTCTCGTGTGCGAGACGAATGAGCGTTTCGTAGGTCCGCATCCAGGTATAGTCGCGCGCGACCTCGGCGGTAAGCGAGACGAGCGCGCTGTCGTAATCGGCTGCCGTCGCCAAAAGATTGGCGTCGGCGGCCTCGACATTGCGGCGCAGCCTTCCCCAGAAGTCGATTTCCCACGCGGCCTGGAAGCCGAGGCTGTAAATCGGGAAGACATGTCTGAATCCTTCCCGGTTCTGGTTCGCGACCTGCGAACTCAGGAGATTCTCCTGCGCGCCGCCTACCCCTTCCTGCATCTGCGGGAAGAGATTGCCGACCGCTATGCCCAGTTGCGCGCGCGACTCGAGAATGCGAAGCCCCGCGACCTGAAGAGGAAGATTCTGTTCCGATGCGATCTCGACCAGGCGGTCGAGGGTCGGATCCTTGAACACTCTCCACCAGTAGAGACGCGGTCCGGAATGCTGTGAGACGCGCGGGTCGCGGTGTTCCAGCCAATTGTCTTGCACCGGGACTTCCGGCGGGACGAAGTCGGGCCCCACCGCGCAGCCGACGGTCAAGGCAGCGAGCCCGACAAGCCCCGTAGCGCCGACGACTCTTCTCGCTTTCTTCACCATCATGCCCATGAGGGCCTCCGCCACTCTCTTGGACCGATTCGCAGCGACCGACGGACCTCTGCGAGAGTTTCTTTCAGCATGTCCTTGCTCATTTCGAGACCGCGACCGACTTCCTGAACATGTACAGGCTGTAGAGGAAGAACGCGGAGCCGACGACCGCGACCACGGCGAAATTGGGCCACACCGCCTCGAAGCCGCCGCCGCGATAGATGATTTTCTGCGAGAAGGCGACGAAATGCCGCGAGGGGAGGATGAACGTCATGTACTGCATCCAGACTGGTTGGCTATCGATCGGCGTCGAGCCGCCCGACAGCAATTGCAACATTACATTCACGAAAATGATGAGAAGCGCGAATTGCGCCATCGTGCGAGACATCGTGCCGAGGAACATTCCCAGCGCCGTCGCGAAAAACAAATAGAGCAGCACGCCGGCGAACCACAGAGGGATCGAGCCCGCGAAGGGCACCTGCAGCGCCTTCATGACGATTAGATAAAGCGACGCCGCCGTCGCGATGAGGATGATGAGACTGTTGGCCCAGACTTTCGCCAAGGCGATTTCGAGCGAGGTCAAGGGCATGACCAGCAAATGCTCGAGGGTTCCATGCTCGCGTTCACGGATGACCGCCGCGCCGGTGAGCACGACCGTCAAGAGCGTGATCTGATTGATGATGCCGACGACGCTCGAGAACCAGGCTGACACGCCGTTGGGGTTGAACAGCCGGCGAATGACCAGGTTGATCGGCGGCTGCGCCCGGAAGTCTGTGCGCGAGAAGAAACTGGAAATGCGTTCGTTTACGATGTTCTTGATGTAGCCGCCGCCGATCGAGGCCTGCTGCATCGCTGTGGCGTCGATGTTCAACTGGATGTCGGGATGACGGCCCGAGCGTAGGTCGGATTCGAACCGCGGGGGAACGACGACCACGAACATGAACCGGCCCCGGTCCATCGCGGCCTCGACCTCCGAGGCGGCAATTATTACCGGTTCCTGAAATCGCGGCGGAAAAAACGCGTTCGCGAGTTGCTTTGACAGGGCAGAATTGTCCTCGTCGACGAAGGCGATCGACGCATTGTTGACTTCACTCGAAGTTCCGGTGGCCTGGGCGTAGATCGCGCCGCTGAACGAATAAACGACGAAGAGCAGCATCACCATATCGCTCGTGAAGCTGCGCAATTCCTTCACGCCGAGCCAGAGAATGTTTAGCAGCGAGTCCATCGCTACTTCTCCTGCTTGCTGAGCGCCAGGACGCTGATGGCCCACAGCACGGGGACGATGCAGGCGAGCACGGCGAGATCCTGCCACAACAGATCGAAGCCGAGACCCTTGGTGAACACGCCCTTGCTTGCATGCATGTAATAGGTCGTCGGCCAGATCGTGCCAATGAGTTGCGCGCGGCCGACCAGCGTGGAAATCGGCTGCAAGAAACCGGAGAACTGGATCGTCGGGAGCAGCGTCAGCACCGTCGTGATGAACACGGCGGCCACCTGGCTGCTGGTGAAGGTCGAAATCACCATTCCGACGCCCGTCGTGGCGGCGACATAGAGCAGCGTGCATGCGGTCAATATCAGGAAGCTGCCTTTGATGGGCACGGCAAAGATCGTGACCGCCATCGTCACCATGATGAAATAATTGATCATGCCGATGGCGATGTAGGGGAGCTGCTTCCCGAGCAAATATTCCATGCGCTTGGTCGGCGTGACATAGAAATTGATGATCGAGCCGAGCTCCTTTTCTCGTACGATCGCGACCGCCATCAGAATCGCCGGAATGAGGATCAACAGGATAGGCGGGATGCTCGGGACCATCGCATAGACGCTTTCGAAGGTCGGATTGTACATATAACGTTCTTGGAAATTGGCGGTGTATTTCTGCGGCGGGACGTGGAGGTCGTTCGACGGATCGCGCAGCATCGTGTCCTGCACGCTCTGAACATATTGGGTGATGGTTTCTCCCCGAAACGGATCGGCGCCGTCAACTTTCGCAAGGACCTCGGGCGTCGATCCTTTGACTAGGTCTCGGCCAAAATTCGGCGGCATCTCGAGGATGAGAGAAATGGCGTCCGACTGCATCCGCGCCAAGCCGCTTTCGACCGAGCGGACCGGCGGCATTTCCCGAAACCAGCGCGGCGCTCCAGCAAATTGTTCGAGATAAGTCCGACTCTCGGCCGTCTGGTCGAGGTCGAAATCGGCGTATCGCACGTGCTCGACGTCGAAGGATATGCCGAAACCAAAGATGAGCATCAACAGCGCGGAGCCGATGAACGCAAAGGCGAGGCGCACTGGATCGCGCAGAATCTGCATGGTCTCGTTGACGCTGTAGGCAAGCAGACGGGCGAGGCGCAGGGAAAGATCGGACCGCGGCGTGTGCCCTGCGCTTTCGACGGTCGGCGCGGGGGCGACGGCCGCCGCTTCGGCTCCCTTGTCGCCGGCCGCCTCGCCGATCGCGTCTTCCATATAGGCGATGAAGGCATCCTCGAGCGAAGCGGCGCCGCGTGCCTCGATGAGCTTTTGCGGCGCGTCGGCGGCGAGAACTTTTCCGGCATGCATGAGCGAAATGCGGTCGCAGCGCATCGCCTCGTTCATGAAATGCGTCGTGATGAAGATCGTCACGCCTTCCTTGCGCGAAAGGTCGATGAGCAATTCCCAAAAGCTGTCGCGCGCGACGGGGTCGACGCCGGAAGTCGGCTCGTCAAGGATGAGCATTTGCGGCTCGTGCAGCACGGCGACGGCGAGCGAGAGCCGCTGGCGCAGACCCATGGGCAGCTCGCCGGAAGGCGCGTCCAGATAGGGACCAAGCCCGAATTTCTCGACGAGGTCGTCGATGCGCGCTTTCGCTTTGTCTGGGGGGATATGATAGAGGCGCGCGTCGAGAACGAGGTTCTCCATGACGGTCAGCTCGCCATAGAGCGAGAACGCCTGCGTCATATAACCGATGATCCTGCGGACCTCCATACTGCCGGCGTCCACGGATTGGCCGAATAGGGTTGCGCTTCCTTCCGTCGGCGGCAGCAGGCCGGTCAGCATCTTCATCGTTGTTGACTTGCCGCACCCGTTGGAGCCCAGGAAACCGAAGATCTCGCCGCGCTCGATCTTCAAGGTCACATGATCGACGGCGGTAAAAGTGCCGAAGCGACGCGTGAGGCCCTTGGCGTCGATGGCGATCTCGCCCTTGCTCTCGGAGCGCGGAGGGATCGTCAGCTCGACGTGCCCTGCGCGCTTCTCCTCCGGCAGGAGAGCGATGAAGCATTTTTCGAGATCGCTCGTTCCCGTTCTTTCCATCAATTCTTTCGGCGTGCCGGTCGCGAGCACGCGGCCCGCGTCCATCGCGACGATCCACTCCCACTGCTGGGCCTCATCCATGTAGGCCGTGGAGATGACGACGCTCATGCTTGGACGGCCGCGGCGGATGTCGTCAATCAGGGTCCAGAACTGGCGACGCGAGAGCGGATCGACGCCCGTCGTCGGCTCGTCGAGAATGAGCAGATCGGGCTCGTGCACCAGCGCGCCGCAGAGACTGACCTTCTGCTTCATGCCGCCGGAAAGCTTTCCTGCGGGGCGGTCAGGGAACGGTCCAAGCCCCGTCGCGTCGAGCAATTCCTTGATTTTGGCCGGACGCTCCTTCGCGGAAAGGCCGAAGAGCCGCGCCATGAAGTCGACGTTTTCCTGGACGCTGAGCTCGAAATAGAGGTTCTTCCCCAGCCCTTGCGGCATGTAGGCGATGCGAAGGCAGGCGTCGCGACGATGTCGCCTGTCGGCCATGTCGCCGCCGAGCGCGAACACTTTACCCTTCTGGATCGTCTTCGATCCGGCGACGAGCGCCATGAGCGTCGACTTGCCGACGCCGTCAGGGCCGATCACGCCGACCATGCGTCCGGCGGGAATGTCGAGAGACAGGCCATCGAGCGCCAGCGTCGAGCCGTAGCGATGGGTTACGTCCTTGACCGACACGACGGGGGCGGCCGCCGCCATGGGCGCTGATCCAGAAGATGCGGGTTGGGACATCGTGTAGCCCTTTCGCCGATGGCGGCTCCGGACGCGCAGCCTTGCTGTCGCTGCGCGTCAGTTCCCTTTCGGAAGAGCTACGGTCTTTTGCAGAAAGGCGGGCCAAGCAACGCTGTCGTCGAGCTTGATGAAACCCATGCCGCGCACGCCGGTCTTCACAACGTCGAGATAGGCCTCGACGATGGCCTCCGGGACGCGAAGCTTAACCCGAAACATCAGCTTGTCGCGCTCGCTCCGCGTCTCGACCTGCTTGGGCGTGAACTGCGCTTGCGGGGAAACGAAGCTGACGCTCGCTGGAACGGCAAGGTCCGGTAGCGCGTCCAGCGTGATGCGCGCGTCCGCGCCAAGTCTCGTGCGCGCGGCGTCCTGGGAAGGGAGGAAAATCTCCATGTAGACGTCGTCGAGATTGACGAGGGTTAGCACTTTGCCGCCGGCCGCCACGACCTCGCCGGCCTCGGCCATCCGGTAGAGCACCCGGCCGCGGACCGGCGAAACCAGAACCGCGTCGTCGATGCGGGTCTCGATCGTCGCCGCATTCGCCTGCGCAACTTTGACTTCCTCCTCGGTCGTCCGCAGCTTTGCCTCTTCTTCCGCGAGCCCCGCCGTCGTCGTTTGCAGCATGGTATTGCGGACGTCGAGCTCGCGCTGGGACCCCGCGCGCTCCTTGACGAGAGCCGAGCTGCGCTTCACCTCGGTCTTGGCGAGGCCGATCTCCGCCCGACGGCGGGCGATCGTCGCTTTGCTGATCGTGACCTTTTCTTCGGTCGCCGCGACACTGAGCTTCGCTGCCGCGAGCTGCGCCGCCAGGGTGGCCGTGTCCATCCGCACCAAGACCTGGCCGGGGCGCACGAGGTCGCCTTCGTCGACGAGGATTTGTTTCACGCGGAGCGGTTCCTTGGGCGAAATGTCGACGAGCTTCGCCTCGATCCGCCCGTTCCCGGAGGCAATTCCAGGAGGCAGCGCCGATTGCGCCGCGCGCCAATGCTGATAGCCGAGGTAGCTCCCGACCACGATCAGCGCCGCGGCGATCCAATATAAAAATTTCTTGGGCACGGGCGCCCCTTTCCAGCTGAGACGGAGTCGAAAGCGGATTAAGGAATAGGGCCCTCATATAATGGGATAATGTCGGGCTCAAGGTTTCTTTTTTTTGGCGGCGCCGGGATGTGCAAAACGAGGCGGCCTCCGGAGGCTCACATGACGGATGCATCCAGCTCGACCGCTTCGATCGCGCTTCTCTCTCGCGCTGAACGTTACGACGCAGGAAAACGCCGGCGATCGGAAATCTCACGCGAGTCGCTCGGCGAGTTCTCCGCCCCTTCGCGAGATCCGAACGCGATCTTCGAAGAGACCAACAAGGGGCGTCTCCCAAATCTCATCCCGATCCGCCGCCAGCGGATGGCGGCGTCGCCCTTCGCGTTTCTGCGTGGCGCTGCAGCGCTGATGGCCGTCGATCTCTCGACTCAGAAAGCGCCTGGTTTTCCCGTGCAGGCCTGCGGCGACTGCCATTTGATGAACTTCGGCGCCTTTGTGTCGCCTGAGGGGTCCGCGCTTTTCGACATCAACGACTTTGACGAGACGCTTCCCGGCGTCGACTTCACCGTCGATGTGAAACGCCTCGCGACGAGCTGCGCCGTCGCCGCGCTTGCCACGGGCGATGGCGAGAAAAAGGCCCGCGCCGTCGCATGGGAGGCGGTGAAGGCCTACCGCGAGCGCATGAGCGAGCTCGCGGCGCTTTCTCCCTATGAAGCTTGGCACGCCCGCGTGGATCTCAAGCGCGAGGCGGCCGATCTCTTTGACGGCGCCCTGGCGAAGACGTTGCGCGAGATTGCAGCGCATCAACGCGTCGACGACTCGGACGACAAAAATTTCCCGCATCTCGCAGTCGATTCCGAAAACGACGGCTGGCGCATCGCGGATCGCCCGCCCCTGATCTATCACGACAACGACATTGAGGACTCGACGATCCACGTCGATCTGCCGCAAGTCTTCGAGAAGGTCGTCGCAACCTTGCCGGTCGGGGTCGGCATGCTGTTTTCGCGCTATCGCCTTGCTGATTCGGCCGTGAAGGTGGTCGGCGTCGGCAGCGTCGGCACCTATTGCGCGATCGGCCTCTATGTCACACGGGACGGCTCGCCGCTCTTCCTGCAGCTCAAGGAGGCGACGACCTCGGCGCTCGAGCGCCTGGGGGTAAAACCCTGGAGCGGCGAGCAGGGTGCGCGCGTCGTGACAGGCCAGCGAATCATGCAGACGGCCGCCGACAGCTTCCTGGGCTTCACGCAGGATCCCGTGTCGAAACGCCAATTCTACGTGCGTCACTTGAAGAACCGCCGTCTCGGCTCGATCGGCGAGCTTCTCGAGGAGAAGGCGCTCACGCAATATGCGATTCTTTGCGGGCGGACCCTCGCGCGCGCGCATGCGCGCAGCGCCGACTCCGCAACGCTTTCTGGCTATATGGGCAAGAACGAGACTTTCGAAGACGCCATCGCATCTTTCGCCATGCTCTATGCGGTGCAAAACAAAAAGGACTTCGACGCCTTCACTGCAAGGCACGCCGACGAGCCGAAATCGAAGATCCAGCTCGCGGCTGCGATGCAGTGACGGGCCTCTCCAGAGCGGACTCAGCGCAAGACGTTGATGCTGTTTTGCGACAGAATCTGCTCTAGCATGCGTTTCTCAGGATTTCTTACCGGCGGCGTGCGCGAACCGAGATCACTCGACCACCGTGCCGCCCTTGGCCTCGCAGGCTTTCTGCGATTTGGATTCGACCCAACCCTGTCCCTTGCAAGAGTTCTGACCCTTGCAGGCGTTGTTCGCCGTCTTGCAGGCGCTCGTGCCTTTACAGCTGTTGATCCCGGAGCAGTGCACTGGCGCCTTCTTCGCCATGGCGGGCGTCGCAGTAGCGCCGCTCAGCGCGAGCGCGATGGCGGCTCCAGCCAGAGCCGCGCTTGAATAGACAGTAGTTTTCATTTCGTTCTCCCGATGCGGTGCAAGCGAACCGTTCGGTCCGCGCTCTTGACTTCGCGCGCACAAGCATGGCCGTTACAGCGCTGCGCCGCTCGTCCACGCCGCCCTGCGGAAAAAATGGCCGCCGGCGCACGCGGCAAATCGGGTCGCTGTAACGCCGGATCGCTTTTCGACGAGAGAAGGAGAGAGGGCATTGAGTTTGGCCCGCGCCGAAGCGGAGTGGGGAGCGCTGATGCGGCAGGCGACTGCAGGCGACGGCGCGGCCTATCGCCGGCTCCTCGCTTCCTTGACGCCTGCCCTGCGCGCCATCGTCAGGCGTAACTGCGGCCGCATCGGTCTCGACGCGGGCGAGGCGGAGGATGTGGTGCAGGAAACGCTTCTGGCGATTCATTTGAAGCGGGACACCTGGGAGCCAGACCGTCCGATCGGCCCCTGGATCATGACGATCGCGCGCAACAAGCTGGTCGACGCGCGTCGGCGAAAGGGCAGCGCCTCCACCGCCCCCATCGAGGATTTTGCCGATATGCTGCGTGCAGCTGGAAGCGTGGACGAGGATCTGGACCGGATCGATCTTGACCGGTTGGTCGCCCGGCTCGGCAATCGCGACCGGGCGCTCGTGCGCGCCCTGGCGATCGAAGGACACTCGGTGCGTGAGACGGCCGCGATGCTCAACATGAGCGAAGGCGCGGTCCGGGTTGCGCTGCATCGCGCGGTGAAGCGGCTCGCCGCCTTCTTTCGCGGGGAGGAGGCGTGAAAACCGACGCGCTGATTGATCTTCTCGTCGCCGATTTGGAGTCTTCTCGGCTGAGGTTTGGCGCGCGGCTTCGCGTCCTGCTTTTCTGCGGCGCGCTTTTGGCCGGCGTGCTCCTGCTGGTCGCGGTTCACCTGCGGCCCGACCTCGGCGCGCAGATGGCCTCGCCGCGACTCTGGTTCAAGTTCGCGACGACGCTTACGCTCAGCGTGACGAGTCTTGGGCTCGTCTTGCGGCTTGCGACGCCGGGCGCGAAGGTCAAGCCGTGGCTCGGCGCCTTGTCTCTCACGCTGCTGGTCATGGGCTTTGGCGTGCTTGCCGAGGCCGTCGCGACGCCCCCAGCTTCCTGGGCCGCCCGACTGGTCGGCCATAACGCCCCTTACTGCGTGACGCTGATCCCGCTTCTGTCCGCGGCGCCGCTCCTTTGTCTCCTCCACGCCCTGCGAAGTGGCGCGCCGGCCGATCCCGGTTTGGCCGGCGCCGCCGCGGGCCTCTTGGCGGGCGGCGTCGGCGCCACGCTCTATGCGCTCCACTGCATCGACGACAGCCCTTTCTTCGTCGTCGCCTGGTATTCGCTGGGTATCGCGATCGTTACCTTCGCGGGCTATGTAGCGGGACGGCGCAGCCTCGCCTGGTGAGCCGGTAGGTTTTCGCCCGCAGCGGGCCCAGCGGAGGGGCTCCGGAGAGCTTGGCGATGTTAGACCGCTTCAGGATCGCCGCAGCCCAAGCGACGCCCCGGGACCCGCGTGCGGCGGACCTCGTCCGAATGCGTTTCGTCGCGACGCTCTTGCTTTTGGCGATGGCGGCCGTTTTCGTCGCGACGAAGCTCATCGGAGACGGCTTCCCGTGGGTTCCCTATGTGCGCGCCTTCGCCGAGGCCGGAATGGTCGGCGCCTGCGCCGACTGGTTTGCCGTAGTCGCCCTGTTCCGCCGGCCGCTCGGATTGCCCATCCCGCATACGGGCATCGTTCCAGCCAACCAGGACCGCATCGCCGACGCGCTCGGCCGCTTCATCGCGACTAATTTTCTTACGCGCCACGCCCTCGACCGCAAGCTGCGCAGCGTCGACGCGGTGGGCGCCATGACGCGCTGGCTGGCCGATCCCAAGAACTCCGCCAAGGTCGCCGGCGTTTGCAGCCGTGCGCTGCCGGAGGTCGTGAAGATCATCCCGCAGGATCGGATCAAGCAGGTCGTCGACGAACTGGCGTGGCAGGGCGCGCAATCCGTTCCGATCGCCCCGCTGGGCGCGCATGTTTTGGAGACGCTCTGGGCGCGGGGCGAGGCGCAAGCGCTGCTCGACCGCGCCATCGCCGAGGCTTGCGATCAGCTGCTCGCCAGACGCGCGGACATCCAGCGGCGCGTGACGAAGAAGGCGCCGCGCTGGTTGCCAAAATGGATCGACGCCATGCTTGTCGAAAGAGTCGTCGCCGGCCTGGCCGACACGCTCACCAACATGCGCAAGCCGGAACATCCGTGGCGCCGCGAGCTGCAGAAGTCCCTTAAGGGCTTCATCCAGAGCCTCGCGACCGATCCGAAAATCCGGGAAGAGGGGGAGGCGCTCAAGGCGAGCATCCTCGCGGACCCTGTCTTTTTGCGCCAGACTGAAATGCTGTGGGAGAAGATCGAGGCGAGCCTGCTTTCGAACGTCACGGAGCGCGGCGATGACGTGGCGAAGGGAATCGAGGCCGCCCTGCTCGGATTCAGTCACTGGCTCGAGAACGACCCCGCTCTCGTCGCGGCGTTGAACCGCCGCATCCGGCTCTGGGCGCTGCGTGCGCTGCCGCCGCGCCGCGCCGAGATCGGCTCCTATGTTTCCGAGGTGGTTCGACGCTGGGACTCGCGCACGCTGGTCGACAAGCTCGAATTGAGCGTCGGCCGCGATCTGCAATTCATTCGCATCAACGGCACGCTGGTCGGCGGCCTCGTGGGCCTACTGATTTTCATCGTCAGCAAGGCGGCCGAATCGTTTTAGACCTTTCTCCCGCTGCCGCTTCCGAGCGAAGCGCGCGCGGCGGAGCCAGCGAAAGCGGTCGAGGCGCCGCCCGATCTTGCCTGGCGACGAAGGGGGCCTATCTGATAATTTGCTGCAGACTTTGAGCTGCGAGATGCATCGAACGGGAGATACGGCATGACCATTGAGGCCCTCTCGAGGCCGGAAGGCTGGGTTAAGCAGAACGCGAGCGCGCTTCTCGATCTGCTTTGGAACGCGACTTTGGTGATGAGCTTCGTCTTTGCGGCGGCTCTCATCCTCGCTCTGGCGGTGGGCCTCGCTGCGGAGGCCAATCTCATCAAAATTCCCGAGCGCATCTGCACGCCGGATTCCCCGACGACCGGCGCAAGACAGATTTGTAACTGACCGCCGCGCCGTCCCGCGGCCTCGTTTGCGCTTCTTGCCCGTCCGCCATAGGGTGTGGCCATGAGACAGCAGGGCGCGAAACGGGGAAAAAAACACGCCGCCGAGGCCGCGGGGAGGCGGGCGCGGAGAGGCGAGAGAGCGATCGCCGCCGTGGCCACGCTGGGGGCGGTCGGCGTTGGGCTCACGCTGCTCGAGGCTGCGGCGCTTCCGGCGATTGCTCTTGGCGGCGCAGCCGTTCTCGCGCCTCGCCTTTGGCGTGAGCTCCGCAAGCGCTCGGAGGCCGCGTCTGTCGCTTCTCCTGCGTCTCCCACGCCGTCGAGCGACGCCGAGACGCGGTTGATCTCGCTTCCCGGGTTCAAGATGAAGCAGGCGCTCGCGAAAACGATCACCTATCGCGTCATCATCACCGCCTGCGATTTCAGTTGGAACTACGTGATCCTCGGCGAGGCCGCGACGGCTGCCGGGCTTTCGACCGTTTCGCTCGCGGCCGGGCCGTTCTCCTACTTTATGCACGAGGCTCTCTGGAATCGATATGGCGCGCGATTCACGAAGAACGGGCGCGTGACCGTCCCCGTTCCGAGGGTGGGCTCGAAATCGGGCGGGCCGCAGGAGAAGGGCGCCATCGTCGTGGAACGCTCCATCGCGAAGACCGTAACCTTCCGAACGATCGGCACAGTGATGGAGTTCGCGACGAATTACGCCTTCGTGCAGGACGCGGCTACCGCCGCCGTGCTTTCCGCCTTCGGCTTCGTGCTTGGCCCCTTCATCTATCTCGGTCACGAGAAGGCCTGGGAGCTCGCAGACGGACCGAAGGCCAAGGCCCCCGCTCCGAGCGTCCCCCCGGCGGAGTCCCTGCCGGCTCCGCCGCGCCTCGCGGCCGTCTCGGCGTAAGGCCACGGCTTGCGGGTCTTCGCGCTTACGGGGGCGGGCGTTTCGGCCGAGAGCGGCCTCGGCACCTTCCGCGACAAGAAAGGCGAGGGAATCTGGGCGCGCTTCGATCCGATGAAGCTCGCGACGCCAGAAGCCTTCGACCGCGATCCCGCCACTGTCCAGGCTTTCTACGACGCGCGGCGGCGCAATCTCCTCGGCGCTGAGCCAAACGGCGCCCATGTCGCCCTGGCCAGGCTCGAGCGAGCGCTCACGGCGCAGGGCGGCGAATTGACGCTCGTGACGCAAAATATCGACGATCTGCACGAGCGAGCCGGCTCGCAACGCGTGATCCACATGCATGGCGAGCTGTTGAAGGCGCGCTGCCTAAGTTGTGAGGCGGTCTCGTCTTGGCGCGACGACCTCGCGGGGGCGCATGCCTGCCCGGCCTGCGAGGCCGGGGGCTCGCTGCGACCGCATGTCGTCTGGTTTGGCGAGATCCCGCTGCATATGGAGGAGATATCGGCCGCGCTCGATCGGGCTGACCGCTTCGTTGCGATCGGCACTTCGGGCTCGGTCTACCCGGCCGCGGGCTTCGTCGCCCAGGCGCGCGCGCTGGGGCTCGAAACATGCGAGATCAATCTCGAACCTTCCGACAACGCTCATCTCTTCGACGAGCGTCGCTACGGCAAGGCGAGCGAGGCGGTCGCGGCCTGGGCGAAGGACATCATCGAAGCGCTCTGAAACGATGACCATTTGGCATCTCCTCAAAATCGTCGGCGTCGGCCTGATGCTGCTCATGGGCTATCAGGCGGTCGTCTCCTTGTCGAAGCGCCTCTCGCCGCTTTCGCTCTTCGCCGATCCCACCGCCTTGCCTTCGGTCCTCAGCGACGAGCGGGTTCACTTCCAGCCGGGCGGAGAGGATTGCGCCCGCGACGTGGCGGCGCTGATGGGCGAGACGACGGCACGCGTCGTCGAAGCGCAGGGCCGCCCCTTCGCGAAGGAGCCGATCGTCGTCGTCTATACGTCCTACGGCGATTACGGGCGTGCCAACGGCTATGACGACGCGAGCATCCTCGCCACGGCGCGCTCTGGGCGCGTCTTGCTCTCGCCCGCGCTCTGCAAGGAGGACAAGCCGAAACTGAAGAAGGTGCTGACGCATGAGCTCGCGCACTCGCATCTCTTCGGCTGGCGCGGGGTGATCGCGGAGCGTCCGCCGAGCTGGTTCACGGAAGGTCTGGCCGTGACGATCTCGGACGGGGGCGGGGCGGACGGCGTCGACGAAAAAGAGGCGCTGCAGGCTTTAAAGGATGGCTTTGCGATCAAGGTTGAAGACAAGGGCGTTTGGCGCGATTTCAACTCCATTCCCTTCGAGAAGGAGCCGAAGGCGAAGGGCGAGGGCGCGGATTTCTTCCACTACAGGCAGAATCTCGCCTTCCGAGAAGCGGGACTTTTCGTCGCTTGGCTGAAACGCGAGCAGCCCGAAGCTTTCGCGAAATTGCTGACGAAGCTTCAGGACGGGGCGGGTTTCGGGGAGGCTTTTAAGGAAAGCTATGGTCAAAGCCTCGGTCAGGAGTGGCTGAAGTTTCGAGATGGCGTGGGGGGGTAGACGCCGTCACTCGATCTCAGCCCAGGAAAGCTCCAAGGCGGGCAGCGTGATCCGAATGTCCGCTAAGCGCCATTTTTCATCTTCTACCTTATGATCGCCCCGTGGAGCGGTATCGAAGTCGCGGCATTAGAGCGGTTTCCTCTCAAAGCGGGTCATATCCAGCGGCGGCGAAGAAGTTTGCGCATTCGCTTGGCGTGAAGGCTTGGAGTAGTTCGCCGATCCTGTTCCAGAGGCCGTCGACGGTTCGCTCGGCGGCCTTTCGCAGGAGCGCCTTCAGCTTCGAAAAGGCCTTCTCGATCGGATTGAAGTCGGGACTGTAGGGCGGCAGATAGAGCAGGTTTGCGCCGGCCGCCTCGATCGCTCTGCGCACCTGTGCGCCCTTGTGGCTGCCGAGATTGTCCATCACGACGATGTCGCCTTTGCGCAGCGTGGGGATGAGGACCTGATCGACATAGGCCTGGAACCAGACGCCATTGATCGGCCCGTCGAGCACGAAAGGCGCGGTCAAGCCGCTGCGGCGCAGCCCGGCGACGAAGGTCGTGGTTTTCCAGTGGCCATGCGGGACGCTGGCGCGCAACCGCTCGCCTCTCGGAGCGCGCCCGTATCTTCGCGCCATGTTGGTCGAAGCCCAGGTCTCGTCGATGAAGACGAGGCGCTCGGGATCGAGATCGAGCTGGCCATCGAACCAGTCTTCGCGCCGCTTCAGAATGTCCGGCCGCTCTTGCTCGCTCGCATGGGCGGTCTTTTTTTCCATGTGATGTCGTGGCGGTCGAAGAAGCGCCACAGCGCGCCGATGCTGAAGCGATGCCCGCGTTCGGCGAGCCGCGCCTGAAGCTCTTTGAGCGTGATGTCGCAGACTTCGTCGACAAGCGACAGGATCAGCCCCTTGTGCGCGTCGATGCGCGCCGACCAGCGGTCGCCGCCGCGCTTTCCAGCCGCCGGACTGCCAGTCTCCTTCTCCCGCGCGCACCAGCGAATGGCGCTCGCCGCCGATACGCCAAAGCGCTCCGCCGCCTGCCGACGGGACATGCCGTCCGAGACGGCGGCGACGACGCGTTCACGAAGATCAAGCGAAAGGGTCTTCTTCGACATGCCTGCCGGCCTCCTTCGCCAGCAGACAGGGTGAATCAGACTTCAGCCGATTCGGGAATCCCTTTCGATTCACTCAGACAGGAAACCGCTCTAGAGGTGTGCCGGTGGAGGCGGTAACCCTGTTAGATAACCCTAACTCTCGAACGCTTGGTGGAGGTCCATTCTAGCTTTCCGGCAGGAGCCGTTTGCGCTTGCCTCGCCGCTTCGAGTCACGCGATGGAGCTTGCCAGCATGCGCAGCAGCCTCGGTCTGCGCTCGATCTTCGGGGCCTGCGATCCCGACCCGCGCGCCAGAGCGGACCTGGCTGGATGGCGCATGTCTGGACAGACGCGGGATGCTTCCCCGCCGCCCGATGACTTCCCTCACTGACACGAAACCACGCCAGCGCTATTTCTTCTCGCCCTGTCTGCCGGCGAGATTGCCCTGCTGTATCTGCAGCAGCACCGCCCGATGCGGCGCGGAGCCGGCGTAAGTGTAATGTTCGAGCGGCTCGAAATCCGCGGCCGCGAAAGGAAAATGCGCTGCTCCCTTGAAAACCAGCAACCCACGTTCCGTCACCACGACGTCGCCGGCCCTCAACGTGCCGTCTTCAAAGTAGTTGAGGGGTCTCGAGACGGCGGGCTGCGGCATTTTGCTCAAGGCCGACGCCGCCCGGGCAGCAAAGGACTCGTAACGTAAGCGCGCCTGCTCAACCTGCTCCAGCCACGCCTGCCGGCTGTCCTGCCCGGCAGGCTGTTCCTCGATCGCTGACGCCGCCAGTCCACCCTTTGCCCCCAGCGCAATCGCCCCGCAAATTGCGGCGAACGTGACCATCGTGATCTTGGCGATTTTTTCCATAATCCCTTAACGCACAAACCCACCAAAAAGCTCCCGGATGCGACCGCAATTTCTCGCGGTGATACTGCGTCGCTTGGCCGTCGCAAATAGCGCCATGGCCGCCAACTCCGCCTTCCCTATCGCAGGGCGGAGTTGCGGTTGAGGCTGCTCGTGAGTTTTGGTCACGGCTCAGCCTTCCGGGGAAAGGATTGCGGTAGGAGGTGCTAAAGATTGGCTAGCGAAAAAATGTTGTCAAAAGTACTCAACTGGAGGAAACTTCTTCTCGGGTCGGATGCCTTGCGATCGAATCTAGCCCGAGTTGGTAGGGAAGGCCCATGACAATCTCGCAGCTTAGATTACTCCCTCCAGGGCCAGAGGAGGCTTATAATCCGGCGGAGGACCTGCTCAGTTGGATAGAGAGAAATTTCGCGCGCTATGGCGACCTTTACAAGGCTTCCGTATCAGGTTCACAGGTATTTGTGGTCAGTTCTCCTGAATACGTAGAGCGTATACTGCGACAAAATTGGCTTAATTATGAAAGAAATGGGCTAGCAGTCAAACGTATTGCGCTGAGCCTCGGCAAAAACATCATAACTAGTAATGGAGAATTCTGGGCAAGGCAGCGGCGCATGATGCAGCCGGCGTTTACAAAAAAAGCGGTTGCTAATTTGGTTGATGTTTTCACAAGCGCGAGCACGGATTTGCTTGAAAATTGGAAGCGCGCTGCTGTAGATAAGGAGACGGTTAATGTTACTCGTGACGTTAGCAGAATGGTATTGAAGATCACACTTATCTCTATTTTTGGTGACGATTATGGCGCTGCTGCGCCACATTTCGAATTTTTTGCAGAGGAAGCGAGCCGAGATTTAGGTTTTGCCGGTGAACTCGTTGCTTTGAGGAAGCTCGTCCTGCTGATTGCTGAACAGCGGAGGCGTGAAGGAAGAGTATCGGAAACCGACAGCTTAGGGATGCTGATGGGCGCTCGTGACCGGCACGGTGGCGAACCCATGGAGGATGCTCAGCTTGCGAGGGAGATCGTTAACCTCGTCGTGGCGGGTCACGAAACCACAGCCAGCCTGTTGAATTGGATGTGGTATCTGTTGGCAGAACATCCCGATGTTCAAACAAAACTCGCTGACGAATTGACTCGTCTACCATGGGGAAAAACTCCTGCAATCGATAACCTCCCAAAATACACCTATACCCGGCAAGTCATCGACGAAGCACTCAGACTTTATCCTCCCTTGTGGCTTATGACACGCAAAGCTCTCAATGACGACCACCTCGGAGAGTTTTTTGTGCCGAAAGGAACGGAAATTTTCATCTCCCCGTATCTCATTCAGCGTAGCCCGCTTCTGTGGGATCTACCCGACAGGTTCGATCCTGGGCGGATGAGCCCTGAAAGCGGGCAGGATAGGCATGAATTGGCGTTGTGCCCCTTTGGCGCTGGGCCCCGGAACTGTATGGGGGAGTATTTTGCGCGGGTCGAAACTCAAATTCATCTGATGATGATTGCAGAACAGCTGTCGCTAAGCCCGGTCACCCAAGATTTGCCGAAAGCGAGCGCCGCCGGGCTAAATTTGGTCAGTGTGCATGACGTGACCATGCTGCCCGAGATCAGAGCTAAATCGACAGCTAGCTTTAGTTAATGTCTCACACGGGACGTGAGCTTGGCGATTCGGGTTCGCGGCGGATTGCAATGCTAGACTTGCTTGGTAGAGCCCAAGCCCCAACGCCATGACCCTCCGGACCGGCCGCTGCCACCTATTGCGCCTTTGCCCGCCTACCGCAAGATTGTAGCCTCGAGGCGCGACCTCCACTCGAGACCCCCATCACATGCATCAAAGCTTCCAGCTTGCCGGCGTCATGGGCTGGCCCATCGCCCATTCACGCTCGCCGAAGATCCACAATTACTGGCTGAAGCTGCATGGGATCGAGGGCGCCTATGCGCCCTTCGCGATCGAACCCGGGAAGCTCCGCGAGGCGCTGCGGGCCATGGCGACGCTGGGCCTCGCGGGCTGCAATCTGACCATCCCGCATAAGGAGACGGCGCTAAAGCTCGTCGACGTTGTCGAGGAGGGGGCTGCCCGCATCGGCGCGATCAACTGCGTCGTGGTCGGGGAGGACGGGCGCCTCACGGGCAAGAATTACGACGGCTTCGGCTTCATCGCGGCCTTGCAGGCGGCGGCGCCGGAATGGCGCGCCGAGGCCGCTCCCGCCGTCGTGATCGGCGCCGGCGGCGGCGCCCGCGCGATCGTGGCCGGGCTCCTCGACGCGGGGGCGAAGGAGATCCGCCTCTTCAACCGTACCTTGGAGCGGGCGCGGGCGCTGGCCGCAGACTTCGGCGAAAAGGTCCGCGCGCACGCCTGGGAGGATCGCAGCGCGGGCCTGGCGGGCGTGGGGCTGCTCGTCAACACGACGAGCCAGGGGATGGTCGGCCAGCCGCCGCTCGACATTGACATCGGCGCGCTGCCGCCTTCGGCCGTCGTCTGCGACATCGTCTACGCGCCGCTGGAGACGCCGCTGCTCGCGAGCGCGCGCCGCGCCGGTCTCGTCGCGGTCGATGGGCTCGGCATGTTGATCCATCAGGCGCGACCGGCTTTTCGCGATTGGTTCGGCGTGATGCCCGAGGCGACGCCGGCGCTGAGAGAGTTGATCGTGGCGACGCTGTAAAGACGAGTCTGATCTATGTCTTCCGGAGAAGCGAAATGGGTGGCGACATCGAACTTGGCGCGTTGCAGAAGTTGCTCGACGAGGGCTGGGGCTACCACGACACGCAGAGCAATCGCCTCGCGTTTGAGCTCGAAGCTGCGGTCGCGCAAGAAGACGTTCCGCCCGGGCTTCTCATCGGTTTCCTCCAACTCTCCAACCACACGCTGGGGGAGCATCTGGCCGATTGGCCGCGCGCGCTCGCTCTAGGGAAGCGCACGCTCGCTGGCCGGGCGCCCCTCGCCGAAACCGGGAGGGCCTGGGGGCGGCTCTATGTCGCGGCGACGCTCGCCTGCGACGCAATAGAGGCTGCGAAGGCGGAGCTTTCCTATCTCAAGGCCGCGGGCGAAACATTCGGCGCGGCTTTCTTGGAGATGCGCTTTTTGCTGGCCGCGGCGTTGATCGGCGCGAAGCGCGCCTGCGAGGGCGCAAAAATCTATCGCGCTGCGCTCGACCTCGCAGGCCATGCGCCGCCATCGGCGTTCCTGGACCGCACCATCGCGACCGCCAGCAATAATCTCGGCTGGGAGCTTTACGAGCAACCCGAGCGGACCTCGGAAGAGGACGCGCTGATGAAGCTCGCCGCCGAGACCAGCCTGACCTTTTGGCTCAAGTGCGGCAATTGGATCAACGCGGAACTTGGGCATTATCTGAAAGCCGTCGCGGCTAACGCCATGGGCGAAGCGGCAGTGGGCCTGAAGGAAGCCGATAGGGGGCTAGCCGTCATCGCTGCTAATGGCGAACGCCCGCTCGACGAGGCGCGCCTGCATTTGGCGCGTGCCGTCTCGCTTGAAGCTCTCAGCGATCCGGGCGGCTCGATTCAGGCGATCGCGGCGGCCGATGCTGCTGCGGCGAAGATCCCCACGGAGCATTTGAAGGCGTTGTTCGCCGACGAACGCGGCAAGATCGTCGCCGGGCTCTCCTGTTAATGACGCGGGCGCGGTAGCCAAGGCTGGGGAAACGCCCTAGCTTCCCTCGCGTGGGCGCGCCGCCCACGAGAATTGGGGAGGCTCGGATGTCCGAAGGCCTAGAGAAGCGGAAACAAACGCCGGAGCCCAGTCAGACGCCCTTGTGGCTGGTCGCCGTTGGACTGTGCATCGGCCTCTATAGCCAGACCATGAAGGACGAGAACATCGGCATGGTCGTCCTCTTGTTCGGCCTCGCCTTTTCGGGTGTGAGCCTGATCTACTATTTCTTGCGGCCGAAACATGGGTTTCAGCAGCGCAAATGAACGATGCTGTCGCTAGTAGCCGCCGCAAAAAAATAGCGGCGCGCTATCGAGCGCACCGCTAGACCAGACCCCGGAGGTCGGAGAGACCCTGTCCTCGCATCTCACTGAAGGGCGACGACGAGACGATCTTCGTTGACGGCACTCGCTTGATTAGGCGTCGGCGGACCGCTCGTTTGCATGTTGCGTTCGCCGCTCTCGCCGTTGCTCGAAGCCGTTCGTCCCCCTCAGTGATAAAGGAAGAACGCGCGAACCACGAATGGGTTTCGGCGACAGTCTGTCGCAGGGCGGAGCCGCGATTCACACCAGACGGCTCTGCGCCTTCGCCGCGGCGATGAAACTCGCGAAGAGAGGATGCGGATCGAAGGGCCGGCTCTTCAATTCGGGGTGATATTGCACGCCGATGAACCAGGGATGATCGGGAATTTCGATCGTTTCGGGGAGCTTGCCGTCCGGCGATGCGCCCGCGAAGATCATGCCCTTCTCCTCCAGACGCGCGCAATAGGCGTTGTTGACCTCGTAGCGATGGCGGTGACGCTCGGAAATGTCGAGCCGGCCGTAAATCTCCGCGATGCGCGAGCCCTCTTTCAGCCGCGCCGGATAGGCGCCGAGCCGCATCGTGCCGCCCAGCTCGCCGCTGGTTGAACGCTGCTCGAGCTCGTTGCCGCGCAGCCATTCCGTGAGCAGGCCCACGACCGGCTCTGCGCAGGGACCGAATTCAGTCGAGTTCGCGCCCTCGACGCCGGCGAGCGCGCGCGCAGCCTCGATGACGGCCATCTGCATGCCGAAGCAGATGCCGAAATAGGGCACCTTGCGCTCCCGTGCGAAGCGCGCCGCCTTGATCTTGCCCTCCGCGCCGCGCTGTCCGAAGCCGCCGGGAACGAGAATGCCGTGAACGTCGCCGAGATGCGCGGCCGGGTCCGCGCCTTCGAAAATCTCCGACTCGATCCAATCCAGATTGACCTTGACGCGATTGGCGAGGCCGCCATGCGCCAGAGCCTCGATGAGGCTCTTATAGGCGTCCTTCATCCCCGTATATTTGCCGACGATGGCGATCGTGACCTCGCCTTCGGGATTGTTGATGCGCTGGGCCACCGCGTTCCAGCGGCTCATGTCGGGACGCGGCGCGGGCTCGATGCCGAAGGCCGCGAGAACCTGCGCGTCGAGTCCCGCGGCGTGGTAGAGGCGCGGCACGTCGTAAATGTTGTGCGCGTCGCGCGCCTCGATCACGGCGCCTTCGCGCACGTTGCAGAAGAGCGCAAGCTTGCGGCGCTCCTCACGTGGAATTTCACGGTCGCAGCGACAGAGCAGAATATCCGGCTGAATGCCGATCGAGCGCAATTCCTTGACCGAATGCTGCGTCGGCTTCGTCTTCAGCTCGCCGGCGCTCGGAATGAAGGGAAGAAGCGTCAGATGGATATAGACGCAATGGCCCTTGGGGAGGTCGTTGCCGAGCTGGCGTATGGCCTCGAAGAAGGGCAGGCCCTCGATGTCGCCCACCGTGCCGCCGATCTCGATTAGCGCGAAATCGGCGCTGTCACCCTCGTCGAGCACGAATTCCTTGATCGCATTGGTGACGTGCGGGATGACCTGGATCGTGGCGCCGAGATAGTCGCCGCGTCGCTCTTTCGTGATGATGTCCTGATAGATTCGGCCCGTCGTCACATTGTCGGCGCGCGACGCGGGCCGGCCTGTGAAGCGCTCGTAATGCCCGAGATCGAGGTCTGTTTCGGCGCCGTCGTCCGTGACGAAGACCTCGCCGTGCTGATAGGGACTCATCGTCCCAGGATCCACGTTGAGATAGGGGTCGAGCTTGCGCAGCCGCACGCTGAACCCGCGCGCCTGCAGCAACGCTCCGAGCGCCGCGGAGGCCAGTCCTTTGCCAAGTGAGGAGACCACGCCGCCGGTGATGAAGATGTAGCGCGCCATGGGGCCCCACGCCTAACGCCTAAATGCCGATTCGGCTAGTGCGAATTGACGCAATTCGACCGAGCCAAGCGATGAGACTTCGCTCCGCCTGTCGATCCGGCGGATGCGCCCGCCGGATGTCTTCATTCAACTTGAATGCGAGCGGCAAGCCATAGCGCCCGCCTGCGTCGATGCCGGCGCTCAGGTCTTCGCTCCTCCCGCCCCGCGAGAGCAGGGAAGCGCGAATCCGGGCCGATGCCGATATTTGGCCCCTGCGCTGCTATTTGGTCGGCGACTTCCACTGCACCGGAGGCGGCGGTGCGGCGGGCGCCGGAGCAGCCTCGGGGACGACGGGCTTCGCCTCTTCGGGCTTGGCCTCGGACTTCGGCGCGGCGGGAACGCTTTCGCTCTTCGGCGCGACCGGCTCGGCCGCGGGGGGCGCGCTTTCGGCCTTGGGCGCCGGAGCAGGAGGCGCGGCCTCGCTCTTCGGCGCGGGATGCTCGGGCGCAACGGGCGCCGCCGTCTCGTTCTGTGGCGGCGTTTGCGCAGGCGCTTCGGGGCTCGTGCGCAGCGCTGGCGCGCCGCCGCCGGACTGACGCTGCTCCTGCGCGCGCTTCAACTGTTCGAAAATGCTCTCTTTGTCTTTGGGGATCTGCGTTTCCTTCTGCGCCGGCGGCGCGGCCTGGGGCTTGATCTCCTTGACCTGAACTTTTTCCTGGTCGATCGCTTTGGTCCAGTCCTCGCCGCCCACGGAGCGCCGCTCCCAGGCAGGAATGACCGTCAGCAGGATGCTCGTCACGAAGAAGACCGTTCCCAGTATGCCTGTGGCCCGGGTCAGGGCGTTCGCCTGACCGCGCCCGCTGAAGAATCCGCTCTGGCCGAGACCAAGCGCCCCTCCCTCGGACTTCTGGTAGAGGATCAATGTGACGAGGGCGACCACCGTCATTAGATGGATCGCCATGATGACCTGCTGCATTGATTTTCAATCCTTTGCGCGCGATGTGCGCATTCTTTCCGCGTTTAGCGGCAGCTTTTACACGAATGGCGCTGGCGCGCAAAGGGGCGCAAGCCTCCCGAGAGCGAGCAAAAAAAGCCCGGCGCGCTGCGGGAGCGCGCCGGGTCCGAGTTTGCTTGACGGCTTGATCAGTAGAGATTGCCGTCCTGGCCCTTCCACTTGCCGCTGTCGGTCTTGTCGAAGCGCGTCTCGTCCTTGAATTCGATCACCTTGCCGGGCTCGATATATTGCTTTTCCTTGATCATCTTGTTTTGGATCGTGGTCGAGTAATAGGTGCTTGGCGAGCAGCCTTCCGCCACTGCGCCTGCCGCGTCGGGCTTACACTCGAGATGGGCGCCCTTCGGGAACTCGACCTTGACGGTGTAGTAATATTCGACGCCTTCGTGGCCGGCGCCTTCGACGTCGAGCCGCCAGAAGCGGTCGACCTTGAAATCGACGATCTTCGCATCGGGATCGAATTTCTTATGGATCAGATTCTCGAAGACCTTGCGGGCGTCCGCCTCGGTCGGCTCGGATGATCCAAAAGGCCAGAAGGCGCCCGCGGGCGACGCGACCATTATCGCCGCGACCAGGGCCGCTGGCGCGAGAAAGGACTTTACGTTCATTCAGATCTCCTCCCTTTTCGTTCTTTTCGGGCCGCTGGGCGTGCCCCAAGGGGCCGACGCGGTCGATCCTTATTATACCGACTGAAGCTGCACGCCTCCCAAGCGTTGGGCAAGCCGCGCCGACCGGACGAATTGTCGCGGGGGCCGCCGGGCGCGGTTGCGCCGCTTTGGCGAGCGTCTTATTGAGCAGCCAACGCCGTAGCCGCGGCGGCGACCATAACATGAGAAAACTGGTGGGGTTCTAAATGTCCGCCTTCAAGCTGCTGCTTCTCCCCGGCGACGGGATCGGTCCCGAGATTGCGGCGGAGGCGGAAAAGGTCATTGCGCTGTTGACGAAGACGGGCGTCGCCAGCTTCGAGATCGAGAAAGGGCTCGTTGGCGGCGCGGCCTATGACGCGCATGGCGTCGCGATCAGCGAAGACGACATGAAGCGCGCGCATGTGGCCGACGCCGTGCTGCTCGCCGCTGTCGGCGGTCCCAAGTGGGACGGCGTTCCCTATGACGTGCGGCCCGAGGCTGGCCTGCTGCGGCTTCGAAAAGACTTGGGGCTCTTCGCCAATCTGAGGCCGGCGATCTGCTACCCGGCGCTCGCCGACGCCTCCTCGCTCAAGCGCGAGGTCGTGGACGGTCTCGACATCATGATCGTGCGCGAGCTCACGGGCGGCGTCTATTTCGGCGAGCCCAAGGAGATCACCGATCTCGGTGACGGCCAGAAGCGCGCCGTCGACACGCAGGTCTACGAAACCTACGAGATCGAGCGCATTGGCCGCGTCGCCTTCGAGCTCGCGAGAAAGCGCGGCAACAAGGTCACCTCCTCGGAGAAGGCCAATGTGATGAAGTCGGGCTATCTGTGGCGCGAGGTCATCACCGCGCTACACAAGCGCGAATATGCGGATGTGAAGCTCGAGCACATGCTCGCCGACGCGCTCGCCATGCAGCTCGTGCGCTGGCCCAAGCAATTCGACGTCGTCGTGACCGATAATCTCTTCGGCGACATGCTGTCGGACGAGGCCTCGATGCTCACCGGCTCGCTGGGCATGCTGCCTTCCGCCTCGCTCGGCGCCGCGGACAAGAGCGGCAAGCGCCATGCGATGTACGAGCCGTGCCACGGCTCCGCGCCCGACATCGCCGGCAAGGGGATCGCCAATCCGATCGCGATGATCGGCTCGCTCGGCATGGCGTTGCGCTATTCCTTCGATCTGCCCAAGGCCGCCGACGCGATCGAGGCGGCGATCGCCGGCGTGCTGGCGAAAGGCTTGCGCACCGCCGACATCAAGGGCGATGCGCCCTCGAGCGTCTCGACAAGCGCCATGGGCGACGCCATCGTCGCAGAGCTAGGCAGAGTGCTGGGGTAAGCCGTTCTCGTGGCGGTCGCGCCGCAGTGGCGCCCCTCATCTTCAAAAGCTGGTGACGCCGTTGACCGAGCCTTCGATGACAGGGATCGGCTCGCCGGCGAACGTGATGGAATGCGGAACGACCATGATTGAAGTGTTGCTCTTCAAACGAGTTGGCGAGACCTACTGCAGCGGACTGTTCCTCGGCTAAAGCTTCTGCGACAAGCCGACGAAGAAGCCGCGGCGCGCGCCATATTGCGGGGCGAAGACGCCGATGCCGGTTCCCGAGCGCAGCTCGTATTTGCGGTCCGTCACATTGGTGATATCGAAGCGCACCGTCAGCGGCTTCGCGCCCGGGATGAGCTCAATCTCGCGCGACGTTCCGAGGTTCACGACGAGATAGGCCGGGACGTGGTCCATATTTGCGAAGCCCGAGTGCAGACCGCTTCCGTAGATCATGCTCGTGGTGAACAGTTGCTTCTCCACTTTGTACGACGCGCCGGCCGAAGCGGTCATAAACTGGGAATCATCTGTGTTGTGATAATTGTTGAGAAGATAGACATAGGTCAAGCCGTCGATGAGACTTTGGTTCGAGATCACGTCCTTGGAGCGCGCCGTGCCGACCGCGAAATTGGCGTACGCCTTGAAGTCGTCTTGCTGAAAGGCGCCCTTGAGCTCTATTCCTTTCGTGTAGCCCCGTGCATAATTGAACTGCGTGAGCACGTACGCCTGCCCGAACTGGCCATCGTCGAGCTGGTTCCAGGCGACTTTGGCGTAGGCGTCGATGCCGACCATGAGTCCCGGCGCGATCTTCTGGTCGACCCCGACGTCGACGACATTGGCGCGCTCCGGCTTCACAGGACTACTGAGAGGAACCTCCGGCTGATTGGTCGTGTTGTTGAAATATGGGAGATTCGGGGAGACCGCTTGCGACTGTATCGGCGGCGTGAAGTAGCGCGCCCAGCCGGCGTGAAGGGTCGTATTCTCCATCGGCTTGAAGATGAGCCCGAAGCGAGGGCTCAACTGGTTAGCGTCTACGTATTGATCCAATTGGTCGAAGCGCGCGCCCGAGTTCAGCGTCAGTTTGTCGGTGAATTTCCATTCGTGCTGCAGATAGCCACCAAGGTTCCAGCCCATCTTTGAATTGAAGTCGGTGACGTTGAATGGCGTGGGCGCAACGTCGCCCGATACGGGATCGACCGGAAGAACGATCGAGCCGTTCGTGACGTTCGTCCGCTCGCCGGTGACGGCAAATCCCGAGCGGAGTTTTTGCACGTCATTCAGCTGATAGGATGCGTCGGCTTGGACACCGTAAATATTGCTTTCGCGGATGATGTTGGAGGAAACGTCGTTGAAGACCAGGTCCCCGAAGGGATCGGGCACGAAATGAGTCATCGCATAGCGCTGGAAAAAGGCGATCTGGCCGTCGAACTTGTCGGCTTTGGTTTGGAGCGCCGCCACGTTGAAGAAGTATTGGTCGATTTCGGTTTCGTTGACCGCCGTAGAGGGATAGAAGCTCGGCCCGAAATCCCCAGCCGGCATTTGTCCGGGATTGTAAGGAATTTCAAAATTGCTAGCCGATCCGCCCGAGAAGACGGTAAGCCTGGTCTGGTCGCCAAGCAGGGTCGAGAGGTAGGCGAAATATTTCCCCTGCTCGGTATGGTCATGGTACGCGTTAAAGCTCTGCGTCGGATTTTCGAGCCCGAGCGCGTTCCAATTTCCGCGGGCGCTGACGAAAAATTGCGTGTTGCCAGAAACTCCGCCGTAGTTGACGCTAGGAGTGATCGTCTCGCGGCTGCCGCCGTAGGCGCTGATACTGCCGGAGTTTTCGCTGAAGGTTCGGCTCGTGATGTCGATGACGCCCGCCGTGCGAAGGCCGTATTGCGCGGGAAGCGCGCCTGTCAGCAGCGAAAGGCTCCCCACGAAGCTTGTGTCGAGCACGGGACCAAGGCCGGAAACGCCTTCGGGGAGAATAATGCCGTTGATGCGATATTGCACCCCCGCATATTCGTTCCGCACATGGTAACTTGGATTTGAGACGGCGGAGTCATAGGAAACGCCGGGCGCTTGCAGAATGACCTTGTCCAGGGGAGTGTTGTCGCCCTGCGGCAGGTTCTTAATGGTCTCGTGGCCGATCGTGTAGACCGACGCGCCGGTCTTGGTCAGCAGCGAGTCGCGCGCCGCGTCGAAGGTCCGCATTTTTCTGTCCAAGACTGCCGAAGCAGACTCTGGGGCGGAAGAACGCGAGTCGGCGTTCGCCGGCGCCGGAGCGGGGTGAGCCGTCGGATGCGTTGCGGGGGCTGCGGGCCCGGAGTTGCGAGCCGCCGCAACCGGATGCGGCGGCGGAGCGGGATGCGCCACGACGCGCGCCGGTTTCGGCTTCTTGACGACAATGTCGGGAAGCGCAAGTTGCGCGAGGGACGCCTCGGGGGCGAGCGCGAGGGCGCAGAGACTAACGCCAAGCAGGAGCCTCTCGGCCCGCGAGCGCGCCAGCCGGTGCTGGCGCCTCTCTTGCCCGAATTGCTGTCCCGACGCGGTCATCGCTCATATCCGTTTCGCTCGCGCGGCCTGGAGCCGCTCACCTAGCGAAATCTAAGCACTTGGCGTCAGGGAGGTAAATGAGCTGAGCTATTCTTTGGAAGCTTTCCTGCTTATCGGCGGCTTCGTCGGCAACAATTCCAATCTAATATTTTCTTCTTGACTGTTGTGCTGGCGCCACACCACCGATTAACTGTTGCATTGGCGCCACACTTCTGATGGCAAGACTGTTCAACAGGCGGCGCTGGAGCCCTCTCTTAATCTTAGAGCCGATCCGCAAAGATGGGAATCATGAACAAGGCGTTGCGTTGGTCAGGCGCTTGAGCATGAGGCGGATCATGGCGAGGCGGACGAAGGCGGCGACGGTGGTCGCATAGCGTTCGAAGTCGCGCATGAGGCGACGGTTTCGGCTGATCCAGGCGAGCGTCCTTTCAACGATCCAGCGCTTGGGCAAGACGACGAAACCTTTCGCCTCGGATCTCTTGACGATCTCCATTTTCCAAGGGCCCGTCGCGGCGATTGTTCGCGCCATTTTCGGCCCCTGATATCCGGCGTCGGCGAAGATTTTCGCGATGAAAGGAAAGCGTTGCCGCGCGCTTTGCAACAGACCACGCGCGCCGTCGCGATCCTGAACGTTGGCCGGCAGGACGCTTACGCCGAGCAGGAGCCCGAGCGTATCGACAAGGATATGGCGCTTGCGGCCCGTGACTTTCTTGCCCGCGTCAAACCCTTGCGGATCAATCGATGCGCCCCTTTTTGAGCGGCCTTGGCGCTCTGGCTGTCGATAACCGCCGCCGTCGGGCTCGCTTCCTTGCCGGCGGCCTCACGCAAGGCGACATAAAGAGCCTCGTGAATGCGCTCCAGCGTCCCGCTCCAATCCCATAGCATGAAATAGGAGTGCGCCGTGCTCTTGGGCGGCAGGTCCTTGGGTAAAGCCTTCCATTGGCAGCCCGTCGCCAACACGTAGAAAATCGCGTTGAGAACCTCGCGCACATCGACCGTGCGTTTGCGGCCGCCGCGCTTGGCGGGCGGTATCATTGGGCCAATCAGCGCCCATTCCGCGTCGGTTAGGTCAGACGGATAACGAAGGCCGCGACGGGCCGCGGCGACGCGATGTTCCGGCTTCCACATTGGCTAATCCCTTGCGAATCATCCCTTCGCCAGGGAATCACAACCGACTCCGTCGACTTAACTTCTTTCAGGATCGGCTCTTAGGGCGTGTCCCGGAAAAATGCGGGGCGGTTTTCCGATAGGGACATGCTCCAAGGTTCTCACTTTAAGGGTCCTTATTGGTCGCTTGATCCCACGCGATCGGGACATTCTAGGCCGACAGCGCTTTGACCCCGGGCAGCTCCTTGCCCTCGAGCCATTCGAGGAAGGCGCCGCCGGCTGTCGACACATAGGTGAACTGCTGCGCGGCATGCGCCTGGTTGAGCGCCGAAACCGTGTCGCCGCCGCCCGCGACCGACAGGAGCTTGCCCTCCACGGTCAGCCGCGCCGCCGTCTGCGCGACGGCGTTGGTGCCTTCGTCAAAGGGCGGCAGTTCGAAGGCGCCGAAAGGGCCGTTCCAGACGACGGTGTTGCACTTTGCGAGCAGGCTCTCGACATGGGCGACCGCCTTGGGGCCGACATCGAGGATCATTTCCTCGGGCCCGACATGGTCGGCGGAGACGACATGCGCGGGCGCATGCGACGCGAATTTCGTCGCCACCGTCACGTCCTCCGGCAGAACGATCTGGCAGCCGGCGGCCTTCGCCTTGATCATGATCTCGCGCGCCGTGTCGAGCAGCGCCGTCTCGCAGAGCGACTTGCCGACCGCCTTGCCCTGCGCGGCGAGAAACGTATTGGCCATGCCGCCGCCGATGACGAGATAGTCGACCTTCGAGACCAGATTGCCGAGGAGATCGAGCTTCGTCGAAATCTTCGCCCCGCCGACGATCGCCATAACAGGCCGCTTGGGCACGCCCAGCGCCTGGTTGAGCGCCTCGAGCTCCGCCTGCATGGCGCGTCCGGCATAGGCCGGGAGCTTGTGCGCGAGGCCCTCGGTCGAGGCGTGAGCGCGATGCGCGGCCGAAAACGCGTCGTTCACGTATACATCGCCGAGCTTCGCGAGCTCCTCAACGAAGGCGGGGTCGTTCTTCTCCTCGCCCTTGTGGAAGCGCGTGTTCTCGAGCAGCAGCACGTCGCCGTCTTTGAGCGCGGCGATCGCCGCTTGCGCGGGCGCGCCGACGCAATCGTCGGCGAAGGCGACAGGGCGACGCAGATGCTCGGCGAGCGGCGCGGCGACGGGCTTTAGCGAATCCTCGTCGTTTCTTGCGCCCTTCGGACGTCCGAAATGCGCGAGCAGAACCACCTTGCCGCCCTTGTCGGCAATCTCCTTGATTGTCGGCACAACGCGGTCGATGCGCGTGGCGTCGGTGACGCGGCCACCCTCCATCGGCACGTTGAGATCGACGCGCAGGAGGACGCGTTTGCCCTTGAGATCGGCGTGATCGAGCGTTTTGAAGGAAGTCATGTCGCGCCCTAGATCAATTTGCCGATCGTCGCCGCCACATCGGTCATGCGCGCCGAGAAGCCCCATTCGTTGTCGTACCACGAGAGCACCGAGACGAGCGTCCCGTCCAGCACCTTGGTCTGGTCCGTATGGAAGGTCGAGGACGCCGGACAGTGGTTGAAGTCGCTGGAGACGAGCTTGTCGTCCGTATATTCGAGCACGCCCTTCAACGGGCCTTCCGCCGCCGCTTTGATCGCCGCGTTGATCTCGTCCTTGCTCGTCGCGCGCTTGGCCACGAATTTCAAATCGACGAGCGAGACGTTGGGCGTCGGCACGCGCACGGCGTAACCGTCCAAACGGCCGTTCAGCTCCGGCAGCACGAGGCCCACGGCCTTCGCGGCGCCCGTCGAGGTCGGGATCATCGAGAGGGCAGCCGCGCGCGCGCGATAGAGGTCCTTGTGGAACGTGTCGAGCGTGGGCTGGTCGCCGGTGTAGGAGTGCACAGTCGTCATAATGCCCTTGTCGATGCCGATCGCCTCGTGCAGCACCTTGGCGACGGGCGCGAGGCAGTTCGTCGTGCAGGAGGCGTTGGAGATCACGAGGTGTTCCTTCGTAATCTTGTGATGATTGACGCCATAGACGACGGTCAGGTCAGCGCCGTCGCCGGGGGCTGAGATCAGCACGCGCTTCGCGCCCGCGTCGAGGAGGAGCTTCGCCTTGTCGCGCGCCGTGAAGAGCCCCGTGCATTCGAGCGCGATGTCGATGCCGAGATCCTTATAGGGGAGCTCGGCCGGGTTCTTGATCGCCGTGACCTTGATCGGCCCGCGGCCGGCGTCGAGCATGTCGCCCGAGACGGTGACCTTGTGCGGAAAGCGGCCATGTACGGAGTTGTAACGCAGCAGATGCGCATTGGTCTCCACCGGCCCGAGGTCGTTGATCGCGACGACCTGAAGATCGGCGCGGCCGGATTCCACGATGTAGCGCAGCACGTTGCGTCCAATGCGGCCAAATCCGTTGATCGCCAATCTCACGGCCATGAGCGTCTCCTTGCGGTGCGGGATGGGGCGCAGCATTGATAGCATTAGGCCCGCCCTGTCAACGCGACCCGAGGGCGCGCCGGGCGCAGAGCGTCTCCGCCAAGGCGCAGTCGCCCGCGAGCGGCGCCGGAAGCTCGCCAAGCCTCTGGCGCTGCCGGCGTCCTATGCGCTAGACCAGAGACCTTCGCAGCCAGGGACCCATCCCGCCATGACCTCGACAGATCGTCGTCGCCTCCTCCTTGGGGGAGCCAGCCTCGCTCTCGCCGCTCCGAGCGCCTTTGCGCAGACGCAGCCGGAGGAAGAGTTGCAGGTGCGCGTCGAGAACAACTCGACGCCGGAGCTTTGCGCCGAGAAGGACAACATCGAGCTGGACTTCTTCGCCCCGCGCCTGCGGCGGATGCAGGTGCAGGCTGTGCACCCCTCCTATATCAACATGATCGGAAGCGACCGCTACGCGCCGCAATGGGCGAGCTGTGAATTCTCGCATGACTATTCAGGAGTTGTCGAGCAGACGCAACGCGTCACGATCTGGGAGACGCCAAACCTCTGGCTCGTCGGTTATATTCTCCCGTCTCACGCCTTTTGGCGCCCCGCTGACGTGCCCGTGCGCGTGGGCAATCGCGTCGAGCACGGCTTTCACCTGGTGCAGCTTTGGATGACCTACCGAGAGCGCGCCGAGGAGATCATGGTCTTCTATCCGCCCGACGGCTACTGGCGCATTCGCCCGCTGCCGTTCGAAGACATGCGCTGGACGGCTTACGGCTCTTCCTTCCTCATCGGTCCCGTCGAGACGCAGCAGCGTCCGATCGTCGCTTTCGAGGAAGTCTCATTCGAGCCGGAATCGAAGACCTTCGTGCTGAAATTCAAGCGGGGCGGCAACGCGCGGATCAAGCTTGACAAGATCGACCAGGAGCGAATCGCGCTCGATGTCACCTACAGCAGCGAGATGCCGGACGGGCTACCCTTCGCTTCGCTACGCTCAATGTACACAATGCAGACGATGAGCGACGCGGCGCGCGTCGCTTGGCGCACGAAGCGCGGCGCCGGCTGGCAGGAGGCCGAGGTGATCGGCTTCCCCGGCGCGAGCGCGACAGAATTCTGGGTCGGCCGGCATCTGCCGTCGCGGCATAATCTCTCGGCGCCCGACATGGTCTTCGGAAAATTTCAAGCGGCGCCCGTGGTGAGATGAGCGCGTCAGCGCCGGGTCGGCTCGTCGTCATCGATGCGGCGCGCGGCTTCGCCGTCGTCGCGATGGTCGCCTATCACTTCGTCTGGGATCTCGGCAATTTCGACTATATCGACCGCTATTTTCCCTATTCGCCACAGTTCAAGAACGTCGGCCATGCGATCGCCCTCTCCTTTCTCTTCATCGCCGGGGTGAGCCTCGTTCTCGCGCATGGGCGCAATCCGGGCTTCGGTCCGTTCTGGCGTCGCATCGCGCGCATCGCCGCCGCCGCGGCGCTCGTCTCGCTCGGCACCTATCTCGTCTTTCCGCAGGCCTTCGTGTTTTTCGGCATCCTTCATTGCATTGCGGCGGCGAGCCTACTCGCCGCGCCCTTTCTCTTTCTCCCCTGGCCGGCCGCCTTGTTCGCGGCGGCCGCGGCCTTTCTCGCCCCGCGCTTCCTTGCGACGCCGGTCTTTGACACGCCCTGGCTGAGTTGGAGCGGCCTCGCTACGGTCGAGCCGTCGACCAACGACTGGCGTCCGCTGCTACCCTGGTCGGGGGCGCTGCTCGCGGGGGTGGCCTTCGCGGAATTTCCGGGCGCGCTCGAGGCGCTAAGCGCGCCGCAAGCGTTGCGTGAGACCGGCGCAAGGTCGTTCACGGGCGCCGTCGGTTGGCTCGGCCGCCACAGCCTGGCGATCTACCTGCTGCACCAGCCGCTGCTCTTCGGTCTTTTTTTCGCCCTCGCACAGCTCTCAACGCATCGCGACGATCAACTCGCCAACTTCGTGGCCGCTTGCGAGACGCGCTGCGAGGCGGACGGCGGGGCGATCGAGTTCTGCCAAGCAGCCTGCCTCTGCGTCGAGGCGCACGCACGCGAGAGCAATCTACCGAGCGACCCTTTCGAGCGGGCCCTGCAACTCCGAGCCCTGGCGGACGACTGCGTGAAGCCCTGAGGCAATCTTTCGCCTGGCGAGGCATGGATCGTAGCTGCAGGCGATCTATTTGAGACGAGACGCAGTCCTTCACCTTGGTTTCACGAGCATTGACATGAGCGAGGACGCTTCCAAAGAAGACCTTCCCGATCTCACCCAGGGCGTCGCCCACGCCGACCTCGGGCAAGCTGGCAAGCTCTTGGGCCGCGTCGGCAAATCGGAAGTGTTGCTCGTGGTGGACGGCGAAAAGATCTTCGCCGTGGGGGCGCATTGCACCCATTATCATGGGCCGCTTGTCGACGGGCTCGTCGTGGGCGGCGAAATTCGCTGCCCCTGGCATCACGCCGCTTTCGACCTTTCGACGGGCGAGGCGCTGCGTGCGCCGGCCTTCGACAGACTCTCCTGCTGGTCGGTCGAACGGCAAGGCGAAAGAATCTTCGTGCGCGCGAAACGCGAGCCCGGTCCCTATGTCCAGGCGCCGACGAGCGGCATCGAGCGCATCGTGATCGTTGGCGGCGGCGCGGCGGGCTTCGCCGCCCTTTTCGAGTTGAAACGCGCGGGCTTCACCGGCTCCCTCACGATGATCGGCGCCGAAAAGTCGGCGCCGATCGACCGGCCCAATCTCTCCAAGGACTATCTCGCGGGCGCCGCGCCGGAAGACTGGCTGCCGCTAAGGCCGGAAGCCTATTACGCCGAGAACGGCGTCGATCTGCGGCTCGGCGCGACGGTGAGCGCCATCGATCCCGCGAAGGGCGCCGTCACGCTCTTTGATGGGGAAGAGCTTGCGTACGACCGCCTGCTGCTCGCGACGGGCGCGGAGCCGGTGCGGCTGCCGATCCCCGGCGCGGACCTGCCGCACGTGAGCGTGCTGCGCTCGCTCGACGATTGCCGCGCGATCATCGAACGCGCGAAGACGGCGAAGCGCGCCGTCGTGCTCGGTGCGAGCTTCATCGGCCTCGAGGTCGCGGCGTCGCTACGGGCGCGAGAGATCGACGTGCATGTCGTCGCGCCGGAAAAGGTTCCCATGGCGCGCGTGCTGGGCGAGGAGGTGGGCGACTTCGTGCGCAAACTGCACGAGGAGCATGGCGTGCTCTTCCATCTCGAGGATGTCGCAACGGCGATAGCGCCCGATAAGATCACCTTGAAGAGCGGGCTCACGCTTGCGGCCGATCTCGTCGTCGTGGGAGTCGGTGTGCGACCGCGCGTCGCTCTTGCCGAGAAAACCGGGCTCGCTGTGGATCGCGGCGTCGTCGTCGACGCTTTCCTGGAGACGAGCGCGCCGCGCATATATGCTGCCGGCGACATTGCGCGCTGGCCCGATCCGCACAGCGGGGAGAAGATTCGGGTGGAGCATTGGGTCGTCGCGGAACGTCAGGGCGAGACCGCCGCGCGCAACATGCTCGGCGCGCGCGAGACCTTCGAGGCGGTCCCCTTCTTCTGGAGCCAGCACTACGACGTGCCGATCAACTATGTCGGGCACGCCGAGAGCTGGGATACGATCGAGATCGACGGCGACATCACAGCAAAGGACTGCCTGTTGCGCTACAAGCGCGGCAAAAAGACCCTCGCCATCGCATCGATCTATCGCGACATCGACAATCTGCGGGCGGAGCTGGAAATGGAGCGGGCCCTGGGGCGCTGACCGCTTCTCAGGACTTCTCTTTCGGCGGCGGAAGAGCGTTCCATTCCCCGCCGGCCTCCAAATCCTCCGGACGCGGCTGCAGCATGATGTTGTAGCCGGCGTCGATGAGATGAACCTCCCCGGTCACGCCGCCGGAAAGCTCGGAGAGGAGATAGAGCGCCGAGCCGCCGATCTCGTCCAGGGTGATCATGCGCTTGAGCGGGCAGTGCGCCTTCTGGAAGGCGCCCATCGCGCGCGCGCCGCCGATGCCGGCCCCGGCCATTGTGCGCACCGGGCCCGGCGAGATCGCGTTGACGCGAATGCCGCGCGCGCCATAGTCCGCCGCGAGATAGCGCACGGAAGAGTTGAGCGCGGCCTTGGCCACGCCCATCACATTGTAGTTGGGCATCACGTGCGTGCCGCCCGCGAAGCTCACGGTGAGAAGCGTCCCGCCGTTTTCCATCATCGCCGCGGCGCGCTTCGCCGCTTCGGTGAAGGAAAAGCATGAGATGACCATCGTGCGGATAAAATTTTCGCGCGAGGTGTCGGCATAGAGGCCCTTGAGCTCGTTCTTGTCGGAATAGGCGATCGAATGAACGAGGAAGTCCAAGCCGCGCCATTCCTTCTGCAAGCGCGCGAAGACGGCGTCGACCGTGGCGACGTCCTCGACGTCGCAGGGAAGCACGAGATCTGAGCCGAGTTCCTTCGCGAGCGGCGCGACGCGCTTCAGCAGCATCTCGCTCTGATAGGTGAAGGCGAGCTCGGCTCCATGCCGGGCGAGCACGCGCGCGATCCCATAGGCGATCGAATGATCGTTGGCGACGCCCATGATCAGGCCCCGCTTGCCTTGCATCAGTCCGTTGGCACTCGGCATTCAGTATCGTCCTCGAGCTTCTTTCAAATCATTGCGAGCCTGGAGGCTCGCGGTCCAAAATCCGGACCGTGGGCCTCCAGGCTCGCTCATGATGCTACTGACTCACGCGTCCGGGTGCTTGAACACCAGGGTCGCATTGGTGCCGCCAAAACCGAAGGAATTGGACAGCACCGCGCGCAGATTCACATTGTCGCGCCGCTGGCGCAGGATCGGCATGTCGGAAAACTCGGGATCCAATTCCTCGATGT